>NKIH01000017.1 GCA_002255925.1 Burkholderiales bacterium PBB6
TGGGCGCGAATTCGCCGCCCGATGCCATCAACGACACCCAGGGCGTCACTGAGGACACCCCGGCCACCGGCAACGTGCTCGGCAACGACACCGACCCGAACGGCAACCCGCTGACGGTGACCCAGTTTGTCGTCGCAGGCGTGCCTGGCAGCTTCACCGCTGGCGACACCGCCACCATCACGGGCGTGGGCACGCTGGTGATCAACGCCAACGGCGACTTCACCTTCACCCCGGCGCCGAACTACTTCGGCCCGGTGCCGGTGGCGACCTACACCATCACCGACGGCCTGGGCGGCTCCGACAGCGCCACGCTGACGCTCGGCCCGGTCACGCCGGTCGATGACGCGTTCACCGATGCTGATGAGAAGGTCTCGGTCAATGAAGACACGGTCCTGAACGGTTCTGTCTTGACGGGCACCTCCAGCGTGGACGGCCCTGTCACGGTCACCACCTTCACGGTGGCTGGCGTGGCTGGCACCTTCAACGCTGGCCAGACCGCCACCATCGCTGGTGTCGGCACCTTGGTCATCAACGCCAACGGCAGCTACGCCTTCACGCCTGCTGCGAACTACAACGGTCCGGTTCCAGTTGCGACGTACAACCTGACCGACGGTTCCAGCACCGATTCGTCGACGCTGACCATCACGGTGGATCCGGTGGATGACGCCTTCACCGACGCCGACGAGAAGGTCTCGGTCAACGAAGACACGGTCCTGAATGGCTCGGTGTTGACGGGCACCACCAGCGTGGACGGCCCCGTCACGGTCACCACCTTCACGGTGGCTGGCGTGGCTGGCACGTTCAACGCTGGCCAGACTGCCACCATCGCTGGTGTTGGCACCCTGGTCATCAATGGCAACGGCAGCTACACGTTCAGCCCTGGCCTGAACTACAACGGCGCCGTGCCGGTCGCGACTTACACCCTGACCGATGGATCCAGCACCGACGTCTCGACGCTGACTATCACCGTTGATCCGGTTGATGACGCGTTCACGGATGCCAACGAAGTTGTGTCTGTGGATGAAGACACGGTCCTGAACGGCTCGGTGCTCACCGGCACCACCAGCGTCGACGGCCCTGTCACGGTCACCACCTTCACGGTGGCTGGCGTGGCCGGCACCTTCAACGCTGGCCAGACCGCCACCATCGCTGGTGTCGGCACCCTGGTCATCAACACCAACGGCACCTACACCTTCACCCCGGTTGCCAACTACAACGGCCCTGTGCCGGTTGCGACCTACAACCTGACCGACGGCTCGAGCACCGACTCGTCGACGCTGACCATCACGGTCAACGCCGTTGATGACGCGTTCACGGATGCCGACGAAGTTGTGTCGGTGGATGAGGACACGGTCCTGAACGGCTCGGTGCTCACGGGCACCACCAGCGTCGACGGCCCTGTCACCGTCACCACCTTCACGGTGGCTGGCGTGGCTGGTACCTTCAACGCTGGCCAGACCGCCACCATCGCTGGTGTCGGCACCCTGGTCATCAACACCAACGGCACCTACACCTTCACCCCGGTTGCCAACTACAACGGCCCTGTGCCGGTTGCGACCTACAACCTGACCGACGGCTCGAGCACCGACTCGTCGACGCTGACCATCACGGTCAACGCGGTTGATGACGCGTTCACCGATGCCAACGAGGTTGTGTCGGTGGATGAAGACACGGTCCTGAACGGTTCCGTGTTGACGGGTACCTCCAGCGTCGACGGCCCGGTCACCGTCACCACCTTCACGGTGGCTGGCGTGGCTGGTACCTTCAACGCTGGCCAGACCGCCACCATCACCGGTGTTGGCACCCTGGTCATCAATGCCAACGGTGGCTACACGTTCACCCCGGTTGCCAACTACAACGGCCCTGTGCCGGTTGCTACCTACAACCTGACGGATGGCTCGAGCACCGACTCGTCGACGCTGACCATCACGGTTAACGCCGTTGATGACGCGTTCACGGATGCCAACGAGGTTGTGTCGGTCAACGAAGACACGATCCTGAACGGTTCCGTGTTGACGGGCACCTCCAGCGTCGACGGCCCTGTCACGGTCACCACCTTCACGGTGGCCGGTGTCGCCGGCACCTTCAACGCTGGCCAGACCGCCACCATCGCTGGTGTCGGCACCTTGGTCATCAATG
>NKIH01000018.1 GCA_002255925.1 Burkholderiales bacterium PBB6
TGGTCACTAAGTTCGACATGGTTTAAGCCTGTTCCAACGAGGTTTCTACACGGTTGGCCGGGATTTTCTTCTCGGCGACCAGGCGAGCGTGCTGCTCGGCTTCGATGCGCTCGATCGTTTCGACCGGGACCATGTAGCCTTGATCATCACGTGCTGCGTGGACAATGAAGTAGCCGATGGTGCCCACCAGGCCAACGATTGCCAGCCACCAGATGTGCCAGATCATCGCGAAACCGAACACGGTCAACAGCGCGCCCATCACCACGCCAGTGGCGGTGTTGTTCGGCATGTGGATCGGTTCATATTTAACCGGCTTCTGGTACGCAGTACCGTCTTCCTTGGCTTCGGTGAACGCATCAATGGTGTTCGCAGTAGGGATCACGGCGAAGTTGTAGAACGGAGGTGGCGACGAAGTCGACCATTCCAGGGTGTGGCCATTCCATGGGTCGCCGGAGTCGCAAGCGTTCTGCTTACGGTCGCGGATACTCACGTACAGCTGGATCAGCTGGCAGGCGATACCGACAGCGATCATCAGCGCACCGAACATGGCGACGTACAGGTACGGCACCCACTCAGGGTTGGTAGTGGCGTTCAGACGACGAGTCATGCCCATGAAGCCCAGAGCATAGAGCGGCATGAACGCGACGAAGAAGCCAGAGATCCAGAACCAGAATGCAGCCTTGCCCCAACCTTCGTGCAGCTTGAAGCCGAACGCTTTAGGGAAGTAGAAGCTGAAACCAGCGATGTAACCGAATACAGCACCACCGATGATCACGTTGTGGAAGTGAGCGATCACGAACAGGCTGTTGTGCAGCACGAAGTCAGCACCCGGAATGGCCAGCAGTACGCCGGTCATACCGCCGATGGCGAAGGTCACCATGAAGCCCAGGGTCCACAGAACCTGGCTGGTGATACGCAGACGGCCGTGGTAGATGGTGAATAGCCAGTTGAATAGCTTCACCCCCGTCGGGATGGAAATCAGCATCGTCGCCAGGCCGAAGAAGGCGTTGACGCTGGCCCCCGAACCCATGGTGAAGAAGTGGTGCAGCCAAACCATGAAACCCAGTACAGAGATCGCGCCCGATGCGTAGACCATCGAGTGGTGACCGAACAGGCGCTTGCCGGTAAAGGTCGAGATCACTTCGGAGAAGATACCGAACGCTGGCAGGATCAGGATGTACACCTCAGGGTGACCCCATGCCCAGAACAGGTTCACGTACATCATTGGATTGCCACCAAGTTCGTTGGTGAAAATGTGGAAATCCAGGTAACGGTCAAGCGACAGCAGCGCCATGGTAGCGGCCAGGATCGGGAACGAAGCCACGATCAGGACGTTTGCCCAGGTGCAGGTCCAGGTGAAGATCGGCATGTCCATCAGTTTCATGCCAGGGGCGCGCATTTTCAGGACGGTGGCCAGGAAGTTGACCCCCGTCAGTGTCGTCCCTAGTCCTGATAACTGTAGCGCCCAGATGTAGTAGTCCACACCCACGCCAGGGCTGTACTGAATACCCGACAACGGCGGATACGCAACCCAACCGGTCTTGGCGAATTCGCCGACGCCCAGGGACAGGTTGATCAGTACAACGCCGGAGACCAGCAGCCAGAAGCTCAGGGAGTTCAGGAACGGGTAGGCAACGTCACGGGCACCGATCTGCAGCGGCAAGGCAAGGTTCATCAGGCCGGTGAAGAAAGGCATCGCCATGAAGATGATCATGATCACACCGTGAGCGGTGAAGATCTGGTCATAGTGTTCAGGCGGCAGGTAGCCAGGCGAACCCTCGGTGGCCATGGCCAACTGGGTACGCATCATGATGGCGTCGGCAAAACCACGCAGCAGCATGACCATGGCAACGATGACGTACATGACACCGATTTTCTTGTGGTCGACAGACGTCAACCACTCGGTCCACAGGTAGGTCCACTTTTTGTAGTACGTGATTGCTGCAAACAGTGCCAGACCACCCAGCGCGATCATGGCGATGGTCACCATTACGATCGGCTCGTGGAACGGGACCGCATCCCAACTTAATTTACCAAACATCGTTTACTCCTCTGCCCCAGCAGTTGAATGCGAGCCCGTGTCAGAACCTTCAACCGCGGCCACTTCTTTCTTCTCGTGCT
>NKIH01000019.1 GCA_002255925.1 Burkholderiales bacterium PBB6
CGGCGCAGCCTGGGCACAGACCCATTCCCACCGCTGGGCGAAGTCCGTGTCCTTCTTCACCCCTGCCGCTGGGAATGCCCCTGTTTCGAGCGAGAAGGCCCTCTGCGCGATTTTCCGCGTCCACCCCGATGCACCCCACACCTGGTCAGCGGAAAGCGTGCTGAAGACCCTCCTAGCGTCTTTCTGGGGCCTTACCTGGGCCTCCAGGCGAACCCAGTCCCATCGACAGGCGGAACGGTAGCCTGGTTGCTTGCCCTTCTCGTAGAGGCGGCACCGGACGGGGCTGCTGTTGGCACCCAGGTACATCGTCCGACCATCCTCCGGGAAATCCCAGTCCCCTCGCTTCTCACCCTTGAGGCCCTGCTCCTGCTTGACCTCGGCCAGGATGCCCAGGAGATCGTCCCAGGCACCAGGGCGATCGAAGTCGACACAGGCATCTACCCGCGTACAGGCGTGTTCCGGGACTTCCTCGCGCAGGACCGGCACCACCTCCCGCGTGCGCAAGCCCTTCACCTCCAGCATCACCAGGTCCCCGTGCGTGCCGCCACTGCTCACCGAGCCCACCTCTTCCCTGGTCTGCTCACAGGTCACGGACCACCGTTTCTCGAAGCCATGAAAGCCCCTCCCCTCCCGGATTTGCCCCCCTGGGAACCAGACCAGGCCAAGCGCCTTTTCGACCTTCAGCGCCCTGGACGTGGCCGAGTACGCATCGAACTCAGCCATTTTTCCTCCCGACCCGCGTGGGTGTTGGCTTTGCGGCCGATTTGCCTTTCCGTTTCTGGGGTGTGACCGGGGATCCCGACCCCCGTGTTACATGGGGGGGTTGAGCACCCTTCGCAGTGCTCACAGGAGAGGTGCGTCCAGACGAGCGGGCGGGCGCGCGTCGCTGCGCTGCCGTGCGTCCGTCCGCTCGCCCAGACGCACCCTTCGCGCTACGCCGACGAACTTGCTCAATCTCCCCCAGGAGGCTCTCGGTTTGCTCATCGAACAGGTCGTTGACCAGACCAAGGTGCTCCTCCAGCTTGGACTGCGCAGCATCCAGGTTGGCCGCCATACGGGTTTTGGCTTCCTGGGTGGCAGTCTGCGCAAGTGCAATGACCTCTGCCATACGTTCCAAGACGGGCTTGGCTTGGTCCAGCAGTTCAACGATGAGGGAGGACTTGCTCTGCCCTGTCAGCTCGCTCAAGCGGCGGATAGCCGCGTCCAGAGGCGGAGACAGGGTGATGGTGAGACGCGGGTTTTGTGTAGGCATGTGCACTCCTGGCTGATGCACCGTAAGGTAGCCAGGTTCACCACTTTTCGCAAGGTGCACCGCAGAAATGGCCCGCATGGCGCGGGGTGCCCTGTCGCGATTCGGGTACGGAAGCCGCGAATCCGACCAGCAGCATTGGCCTATCCCCTGCTTGCATGGGGGCTAAAGCGCCCCCATACCCCGCAAATCGCTACCGCCAGCCGACGATGCGCATGTACATCCCGAACGCTCTCGGGTCCTCGCAGCACGCATCCCAGATGCCACCAGGCATCGCAGCCCGCACCGACTTGCCAGAATCCAGGTCCGTGACCCTGTACCGAAGGACTCCCGAATACCTGTCCTGAAACTGCTCATAGGACCAATCGATAGACTCCCAGCAGCCTTTCCAGGTCTCTAACTCACCCACCACCTTGCCGCCAATACTGAGCCGATAGGCCATCAACACCCCCTCTTGCCGGCCAGCCTGGCCCTGTGACCCTCGATCAGGTTCCGGCGTACCGACTCCCAGTCCCCGAAAACCTCGATGGCCTCCAGGAGCGTCGGCGCAGCCTGGGCACAGACCCATTCCCACCGCTGGGCGAAGTCCGTGTCCTTCTTCACCCCTGCCGCTGGGAATGCCCCTGTTTCGAGCGAGAAGGCCCTCTGCGCGATTTTCCGCGTCCACCCC
>NKIH01000002.1 GCA_002255925.1 Burkholderiales bacterium PBB6
AGAACAACATGTCCATGAGCGTAGGGTCGTCCGACGACGACATGATGGTGGAGATGAACACCACGCCGTTGATCGACGTGATGCTGGTGCTGCTGATCATGTTCATCATCACCATCCCGCCGCAGACACACGCGGTGAAGCTGAACATGCCGGTGAACTCGAACAGCGCACCGCCGCCGAAGCCGCCCGAAATCGTCCGCATCGATGTGGACTTCGACGGCACCATCGGCTGGAACGGCGAGATCGTGCCGACGCGCGCCGAGCTGCAAGCCAAGCTGTACCGCACGGCGCAGCTGCCGGATCAGCCTGAGGTGCACCTGCGGCCGAACAAGCTGGTGACGTACAAGTACGTGGCCATGGTGATGGCCGAGGCGCAGCGCCTGGGCGTCACCAAGATCGGCATCGTGGGCAATGAGCAGTTCATGAACTGATCAAGCCGTTTGTCTGCCGACGCTTGCGCCGGCGGGCTCACGGGCTGAGCCTCAGGGCCCCGATCAAGAAGCCGTGTTCCCCTTGCGGGGCACGGCTTTTTTCATGAGCTGGTCCGGCTTCAGACCGAGATGATCCAGCCGCGGCGCTGCATGAAGCGCACCACCAGCCACCACACCAGCACCTGGGCCAGCGCCCAGGCATGCGAGGGCAGCTCCAGCGGCCAGTGGCCGGGCAGCGCGGCGGCGAGGTGGGCATAAGCGGCGGGGCCCCAGCCGGTGCCGTCCAGCAGGCAGGTGAGCAGCCAGCTGCCGGCATACGCGGTGATGGCGTTGATGCCGAATGCGCGGCCCACCGCAGGGGCGCCGTGCAGGTCGATGCGCCGGTGGGCCACCAGCAGCACCCCCGTGGCCCAGCCGCCTGTCCACAGCACAAACGACGGCGTCCACAAGGCCTTGTTCCAGGGCCAGAGTGACTGCGTCAATGCGCCGGTGATCAGCAGCACCGCGGTCATCACGGCCAATTGCCGGGTGGCGGCGCCACTGGCGTGTCCGCGGCGCAGCAACTCGCCCGCCATCACCCCGAGCCAGCAGGTGCCCAAGGCGCCGAGCGTGCTGAGCAGGCCTTCGGGTTCATGACCCAGGCCGGCGGCGGTGTCGTATTGCCACACCAGCGGCCCCAGCACCGCCACGTCGACGCGGGCGGCCAGGTTGTGCAGCGGCGCCAGCGTGCCGCCGGTCAGCAGCAGCGTGCCCCACACGGCCAGCACCGCCAGCAGCGGCGCCAGCCACCGTGCCGGGCTGGTCAATGGCCAGCGCAGCAGGCACACCGCCGCCACGCCAAAACACAAGCCGATGCGCTGCAGCACGCCCATCGGCCGGAAGTGGGCCGTGCCCAACGCGAGGTGGGCCACCAGATGCAGCACCAGGCCCAACACCACCAGCCGCGCCGCACGGGCCAGCCACGGCCGCAGAGATGCCGTGCGCGCGGAACCCGTGTCAAGCAGCGGCCCGGTCGCCATCGCCAGCGACACGCCGACGATGAACAGGAACAGCGGAAAGATCAGGTCGGTGGGTGTGCAGCCGTGCCACTCGGCGTGCTCCAGCGGCCACCAGACATGGCCCCAGTCGCCGGGGCTGTTGACCAGAATCATCGCGGCCACGGCGATGCCGCGCACGGCATCCACCGAGGCCAGGCGTGGCGGGCGGGGGGAGGTGGGCAGAGAGGGCGTCATGGGGGCGTGGCGTCCTCGCGGACGCGTCAGAAATCGCAGGGGCTGGGCAGCGGTGGCACGGCGCTGGGCACGCTGTCGTGGCGTGCCACACCGGCGCTGCGCAGTTGCTCGACCGTGGCGAGCACCTCGGCCGGGCTGAGTTGCTTGTTCTGCCAGTGCATCAACCAGTCCACGTCTTGTTGCCACAGGCGGGGCCGGCCCGGGCTGGGCGGCAGCAGGCCGCCGGGTGAGAACCACAGGTTCAGATTGGCTGACATGGGTACGCTCGGCACATTGCGGCCGGTGTGCGTGGCCAGCAGTCGGCCGTCCAGGTACATGTGCACGGCGGTGTCCGTCACCTGAGTCATCAGCACATGCCAGCCATCCAGGCTGCCCGGTGCTTCATGGCTGCTGTTCCAGGCCTGCCAGGGCTCCAGCTGCACGGTTTGCCAGGAGATGGCATAGAGGCGGGTGGCCGGGCTGCCCCAGCCGCCATTCGGCAGGTATTCAAAGTCGACTTCGCTGAAGTCGGGTGCGAAATCGTGGCGCAGCGGGGCCACGCTGTAGAAGGTCTGGATCACCGGATCGCCGTCAGCGCCTTGCACTGGCGCATCGGTGAAGCGCACGCGCGCGGCGGTGGTGCCGCGCAGCAGCTTGCGCTCATGGCAGAGCTGGGTTTGCCGGGTGCCTTGCGGCGTGCCGTCGGTGCTGGCCTGCAGGCGCAGCCATTGGCGCGTTGGATGCTGTGGATCACGAATCAGCGTCAGGGGCTCGGTGCCCCAGCTGGCGCCCGGCACACCCGGGTGGCCTGCCGCGCTGCGCTGGCGCCAGCCGCCGAGCGCCAGACCAGCCACATCGGCGTCGCTGAAGTCATCGAACCACAGGCCGGCTGGCAGGGGGGCACCGGGGGCGCCAGCCGGAACAGGCGCAACAGCAGCCGCAGCCGCACCACCAGCAGCCACCGCACCGCCAAAGGCCAGCAGGGCTGCCAGCCACCGCCCCATCCACGGCCTCATGCCGGTGCGCCTTCGTGCGGCTGCGTCTCATCGGCCGTTGCCTGCGCGCCGGGCAAGCGCACGAACCACAGCAGCACGAACACCGGCACACCGCAGGCCACGGTCCAGAGGAAAAACCGCTCGTAGCCGAGGGCGGCCTGGATGTCGCCGCTGATGGTCTTGGAGAGGATGAAGCCGAGCTGCATCACGCCCGAGCCCAGCGCGTAGTGCGCCGTCTGGAACGGGCCCGGGGCCACGGCCTGCATGATGTAGAGGATCATGCCGACGAAGCCGAAGCCGTAGCCGAACATCTCGATGGCCACGGCCACGGCGATGTCGCTGAGGGTGTGGCCCAGGCCAGGCACGGCGAAGGGCAGGGCGATGCCGGCGTCGATCAGCGGGCGCACATGCGACAGCCAGGCGAACACGAGGTTCGGCACAGCCATCGCGAGGATGAGCACCGGCATGGCGCGCTTCAGCCCCAGCTTCGAGGCGAACAGGCCGCCCAGGATGCTGCCGATCAGGAAAGTGAGTGTGCCGATGCCGCCGTAGATGGCGCCGAGCTGCTCTGTGCCCAGGCCGAGGCCGCCCTTCTCGCGCGCTTCCAGCATGAACAGCGGGCCGATGGTCTGCACCTGGCCTTCGGCAAAGCGGAACAGCACGATGAAGGCGATGGCACCGACGATGCCCGGCTTGCGCAGGAAGGCTGCGATGACCTCGCGCAGCGTGCGGGCCACGTCGGCCTTGTTCAGCGGGCCGCCGGCCGTGTTGGCGGGGGAGGGCAGGGCCCAGGCGTTGTAGGTGGCCAGACAGGCCAGCAACACGGCCATGCCGATGAAGATGGTGGACCAGGCGTTGAACACGCCGACCGACTTTTCAAGGTGGCCCGCCCAGACAATCAAGGCGCCCAGCGTGAGGAACTTGGAGGCATTGAAAAACGCACCTTGCCAGCCCGCGTAGGCCGCCTGCTGCTTGTTGTTCAGCGAGGCCATGTAGAGCCCGTCGCAGGCGATGTCGTGGGTGGCCGAGGCATAGGCCAGAAGGAACAGCACGGCGATGGTCAGCGCGAAGAAGGACGGCGATTGCAGCGTCAAGGCCACGGCGCCCAGGCACAGCGCACCGCAGGCCTGCATCGTCACGACGATGCGCTTCTTGCTCGGGAACAATTCGAGGAACGGGCTCCACAGCGGCTTGATGGCCCAGGCCAGGCCCAGCGCGCCGGTGGCCCGGGTGATTTCCTCGTTCGACACGCCCATGTTCTTGAACATCAGGCCGGCGATCAGCATGACCACGAAGAACTGCATGCCCTGCACGAAGTACAGGCTGGGCACCCAGCGGATCGGCGAGCTGCTGGTCGGGGCGGAAGTGGTCATGGGCATCGGGCAGTTGAAGCAGATAGCAGGGCGTCAGGGCATGCGGGTTGGCAGGGGCACCGGTGGCACCCCGGTGGCCGCACCGCGCCCGGCCAGCCAGCCTTGCAGGGCGCGCAGCGCACCGTCGGCATAACCCCATGTGATCACGGACGGGGCCGGGATGTCGAGCACCTGGAACGGGTTCCAGATGGCCACATGCAGGGCCGGCCGCCAGTGCCCGGCATTGGCGCCGTAGCGGCGGCGGTGGTTCGAGACGATGACCAGCGCGCGGCCGTCGTCCGGCAGGCTGGCGGGCTCGAACACCAGCAGGTCGGGCACCAGCTGCATCTCGATGTCGGCCGCCTCCGGGAACAGCGCACGCACATCCGCACCGGCCAGGCCGGCCTCAGACACGCCGTCGCAATCGACCCGGCTTTGCGTGACGACCCGCAGCGGCAAGCCGCCCGGCAGTGCGTCGGTGGCGCCCAGCACGCACAGGCCCTGGCGCCAGGTGGCGCGCATCAGGATGTCATCAGCGCGGCGCTGCGCGTCGTCGTAGGCCGCAGGGGCGGCCGGGTAGCGGCGCGCCAGCTCATCGAGCCGCGCCGCACTGGCCTGCACCTGCTCGGGCAGCAGGTCTCCTTCAAAGATGGCGTCTTGGATGGCGCGGATGGCGGCCGCCTGTTCCTCGCGGCTGCCCTGGGCCAGCGGCATGTCGGCGCCGGCCTGCAGCGTCATCACGGCCGCGCGGGCATGGCCGTAACGCTCATGGATGGCCTTCATCATCAGCGCGTCGCTGATGACCACGCCGCGGTAGCCGATCGACTCACGCAGGATGCCGCCGAGGATGCGCCGCGACAGCGTCGCCGGGTGCTCTGCGTCCAGCTGCGGATAGACGATGTGGGCGGTCATCACGGCCGGGGCGTGGGCCGCCAGCGCGCGAAAGGGCACCAGCTCCAGCGCTTCCAGCTCGGCCAGCGATTTGTCGACGCTGGGCAGGGCGTGGTGGCTGTCGACGTGCGTGTCGCCATGGCCGGGGAAGTGCTTGACGCAGCAGGCCACGCCCTCGCTCAGCGAGCCGCGCATCCAGGCACCGGCCAGGCGTGCCACGCGGTGCGGATCAGCACCGAAGCTGCGTTCGGCGATCACCGGGTTGGCGGGGTTGTTGTTCACGTCCAGCACGGGCGCGAAGTTCCAGTTGATGCCCAGGCTGCGCAGGCCGCGCGCCACGGCGGCGCCCACCTGTTCAGCGGCCTGCTCGGCCGCCTCGGTGTCCTCGATCGCGCCCAGGGCCATGGCGGCGGGGGCTTGCGGCAGGAAGGTGGCGCGCACCACCGAGCCGCCTTCCTGGTCGATGCCGATCAGCGCGCGGGGCCCAAGCACCTCGCGCAGATCGCTCAGCAGCTGGCGCACCTCGACCTCGCTGCCGAGGTTCTTGCGGAACAGGCAGACGGCGCGGATGTGATGCTCGCGCAGGAACGCCGCGGTCTCGGGCGTCAGGCGCGTGCCTTCGATGTCGACCATCACCAGGTGGCCGGGTTGGAACGGAATGCTCATGCGGCGTCTCGCGGCGAGGGCGGCGCGGGCCGCCCTGCGGGGTCAGTGGGTGCGGGTCACCTTGCTCAGGTGGCGTGGCTCATCGGGGTTGTGGCCGCGTGCGCGGGCCAGGGCTTCGACCATCGGATAGAAGCTCTGGATCGCCGCCACCGGGTCGAGGTCAACCGCATGGGTGGTGGCCAGTGGCAGGTCAGCACCTGGCGTGCCTTGCGGCGCGGCCAGCAGCACGGTGCCGCCGCGCTGGCGCATTTCAGCGGCCAGGGCCACCAGGCCTTCCTGGGCCGGGCCGCGCGGTGCAAACACCAGCAGCGGGTAGCCGGCGCCCACCAGGGCCATCGGGCCATGTTTCACCTCGGCCCCCGAAAACGCCTCGGCCTGGATGCCGCAGGTTTCCTTGAACTTCAGCGCGGCTTCCATGGCCACGGCCAGGCCGGTGCCACGGCTGATCACGAACAGCTTGTCGGCGTTCACCAGCGTGTCCACGGCGGGTTGCCAGTCCAGCGCGGCGGCCTGGCGCAGCGCGGTGGGCAGCTCGCTCAGGGCGGCGAGCAGCGCCTCGTCACCTTGCCAGTGGGCCACCAGCCGGGCACCGGCCACCAGCTGGGCGATGTAGCTCTTGGTGGCGGCCACGCTGCGCTCGGGGCCGGCATGCAGCGGCAGCACCCATTCGGCGGCGCGGGCCAGCGGCGAGGCTTCGTCGTTCACCACGGCCAGGGTGCGGGCACCGCCGGCACGGAAAAACGCAGTGGGCGTGATCAGGTCCGGGCTCTGGCCCGATTGCGAGAAGGCCACCGAGGTGATGCCTTCGCAGCGCAGGCTGGACTGGTGCAGCGTCAGCAGCGACATCGGCAGCGAGGTGACGAGCCGGCCCATGCGCGCCATCGCCAGGTAGGCCATGTAGTGCGCGGCGTGGTCCGAACTGCCGCGGGCCACGGTCAGCATGCCGCCAAAGGGTTCGCGGCGCAGGTCGGCGCCGAGGGCGCTGTACACCGCTTCGTCGCGGCTAAGCTGGCGCGTCACCGCATCAGCGGCTTCGCGGGTTTCTTCAAGCATCCTGGAGCTCAATGGCTTCTCCTTCAATGACCACCGCCTGCAGCTGCAGCGCGGGGTCGAACATCACGAGGTCGGCCATGGCGCCGGGCACCAGACGGCCCCGGTCAGGCAGGGCCAGGTAATCGGCGGCATGGGTGGCGGTGCGGGCCGAGGCTTCGGCCAGCGACAGCCCCAGGCCCACCCAGTTGCGCAGGGCCTGGTCCATCGTCAGCGCGCTGCCGGCGAGGGTGCCGTCGGCCAGGCGCACGCCGCCCAGGCACTTGTGCACCGTGTGGCGGCCCAGGCGGTAATCGCCATCGGGCATGCCGGCGGCGGCGGTGGAATCGGTGACGCTGAACAGGCGCGGAATGGTGCGCAGGGCCACCTTCAAGGCGCCCGGGTGCACATGCAGCAGGTCGGGGATGACTTCGGCATATTCGGCATGCGCCAGCGCCGCGCCCACCATGCCGGGCGCACGGTGGTGCAGGCCGGTCATCGCATTGAACAGGTGGGTGAACCCGGCCGCACCGGCCTGCAGCGCGGCCACGCCGTCTTCATAACAGCCGGCCGAGTGGCCGATCTGCACGCGCCAGCCTTCGGCCACCATCTGGGCGATCAGCGCGAGGTGGCCCGGCAGTTCCGGCGCCACCGTGATCAGGCGGATGGGCGCCAGCGCATGCAGGCGGCGCACTTCGTCGATCGAGGCTTCGCGGGCGAAGTCGGGCTGGGCGCCGAGCTTGCCGGGGTTGATGTACGGGCCTTCCAGGTGCACGCCCAGCACGCGGGCGGCGCCGGCCGGCCGTTCACGGCAGCTGGCGCCCATCGCGGCAAAGGCGGCTTCGATTTCAGCCGCCGGCGCGGTCATGGTGGTGGCCAGCAGCGACGTGGTGCCGTGGCGGGCATGGGTGCGGGCGATATGGCCCACGGCATCGCCGGCGTCCATGGTGTCGTGGCCGCCACCGCCGTGCACATGCAGGTCGATGAAGCCCGGCAGGATCAGCGGCTGGCCGCTGTCACGGGCCTGGGCCTCGCTGACCGGGTCGCCCTGGATGGCGCTGATGCGGCCGCCTTGCTGGTGCACCTCACCCAGCACGAACCCGTGCGGCGTGAGGATGGCGCCGCGGTGGCGCGTGGGGTGGTCTGGCGTGCTCATGCAGTCTCCGACGCCAGGTGCTGGCGGATCAGGTGCAGGGCACCGTCGGTGGCGTCGCCCTGGCTGGGCACGCACCGGTGTTGCAGGAAGGGCGGCAGGCGGGGCTGCAGGCGCTGGGCAATGCTGCCGGCGCAGACGATGGGCAGCTCGCCGGCGGGGTCGAGCGCGCGGGCCAGCTCGGTGAGCGAGACCACGGCGATGTTGATGAGTGCGGCGGCGTGCGGGTCGGTGGCCTCGTGGTCAAACACCAGCGGGGCCAGCGTGGCGTAGGCGCGCTGGCCGGCCTGGGCGCACCAGCTGCGCATGCCGTCGGTGTCGCGGCCGGTGGCGGCCAGCACGGCGCGGTCCAGCGGGCCGCTGGCGGTCTGGCCGTCCAGCACGTGGTGCACATGGCGCACGGCCTGCAGGCCCAGCCAGGCGCCGCTGCCTTCGTCACCCACGCCAAAGCCCCAGCCGCCCACGGTGTGGCGGTGGCCGTCCGGCCAGCAGGCCTCGGCCACGCTGCCGGTGCCGGCCACCAGCACCATGCCGGCTTGCCCGCCGTGGGCGCCCAGCAAGGCGGTGAAACCGTCGGTGTCGACCACCAGGCGGGCGAAGGCGGGTTGTGTGGGCTGCCGGGCGAGGAAGGTGGCTTTCAGGCCGGCCTCGTGTGCACCGGCCAGGCCAGCACCCAGGGCGCAATCGCTGAAGGGCACATCGGCCAGCCCGGCTTGGGCCAGGGCGGCGCGCACCGCCTGCAGCACATGCCGCCAGGCTTGCTCCAGCCCCTGCGACAGGCCGGACGGCCCGGCTTCGCCGAAGCCGAGCACCTGCCCTTGCAGGTTGCACAGGCGGGCCCGGGTGCCGGTGCCGCCGCCATCTACGCCGATGATGAAGCGCATGCTCACGCGAATAGCCTCTGGTCTCTTGATTGGTCTGATACCAGTGTAGTACCAGATGAGCGCAGAGGTCAACGGGAGCCGTGAAATTTACGGGGTAAATACCCAGTCTCGAATTAGTACCAATAGATAACCAGATGCTTACATGGCCCAGATGCGCGGGGCGGCTGGCGGCATCTGCCACAGCACCTCGCGCCAGGCGGCCCGAATCTCTCTCAGCAAGGTGAATACCGGCTCGACCCGGTGGGCCAGCACCCGGCAGACCACCACCTGCCCGTCGGGCGCGGTGGCGCCGGCGGTGGCCACCAGCGGCGAGGCGTCCATCACCGCGCGGGCGCTGTCCAGCAGGGCTTCGCGCTCTGGGCGGCTGTAGGCGCTGCCCGTGGCGGCCCACAGCGTGCCCATCACGCCGTGGCCGGCAAACCCGAGCGGCGATTGCAGCAGGGCGTGGTCAGCGGCGTCGATCAGGCCACGTTCCAGCCACACGCCGGGCAGGTTCAGCTCCTGCAGCACGCTGCCCCGGTTGAAGCCGTGGCCGGCGGCCGGCAGGCCCAGGGCCAGCATGTCCCAGCCCATCATCTGCGCGCCTGGTGCCAGCTCGAAGCGCTGGCGGTTCTGGGCCAGGCAGCCGTCATACGCGATGGCTTCCAGCGGCAACCATTCCAGCCGTGCGCCGGGGGCCAGGCGGGCGTGCACCTGCTGCACCGCGGTGGCACCCGCGCTGCGGTAGAAGCGGGTGGCGCTGGGCGTGGTGATCAGCGCGTGGCTGTCTGCGGCGAGGTCGATGTCGATCTCCAGCACATCACCGCCGACGATGCCGCCCGGCGGGTGCACCAGCACGTGGTGGCAGACCGCATCGCCTTCGGGGTAGAGGCGCTGCAACACGCGCAGCGGGCCGTGGTGGCGGTCATGGGCCACGGTGCGCTGGCCATCTCGCTGGTAGTTCAGTTGCAGGTGGCCATGCCAGCCGCCGCTCGGGTGAAGGCTCATGAAGGGAATGTCAGGGCGGCAGCGTCACAGGGGCATCGGCAGGCTGTCAGCCGCACGTTGCACCCACTGGCCCGGGGTGATGGTGGTCACCAGGCCCTCGGCGCGCATGCGCTCGAGCACCCGGCGGGTGGTGGACAAAGGCGCTTCGCGGTTGCGGCTGAAGGCGAAGAACTGGTTGCGGTCGCTGACCCAGTCCAGCCGCACGCTCGTCCAGCGGCTCTGCAGGAAGATGCGGCAGATGTCGCCCGGCTTGAGCTGGTTCAGCCAGGCCTCGCGGGCCTTCTTGGCCACGCCGTCGTGGTCGTCATCGTGCAGGCTGATGGGCACGGTGTTGAGCTCGCCGTGGTGGGCCCAGTCGGAGTCGTCGGCGTCCAGCGAGCCTTCCCCGTGCACGGGGGGCAGCTCGGGCAGGTCGAGCGCCTGGGGCAGGGTCTCCATCGCGTCTCGGCCGTTGCTGCCGGTGCTTCCGCTGCGGGCCTCGGCGTCTGTCGGTGCTTCATCCAGCGGCATCGCGCCGGTGTAGGCCAGACGCGGCCAGTGCGACAACTCCAGCTGCAGATCTTCCTCGTGCTGGCGCACGCGGTCCGGCAGCTGGCCGGCCTCGACCAGGCCGTCACGGGCTTCCAGCACCAGACAGTCGACTTCGGCCGGGGTCAGCGGCTTCTCGCGCAGGCGGTCGCCGGCGTCGATCATCTGGTCGATCAGCAGCGACCAGCGGCGGGTGCTCTCGGCATCCACGCCGTCGGTGGCGCTGAACAGGGCCAGCACCTGCACCCATGGGCCGAGCAGGAATTGCCGGATGCCCGGCAGCAGTTCCTGCTTGCGCAGCCGCTCGATCATCTGGCTGTGGATCAGCGGCTCCAGCTCCGAGCGGCGGGCCGCGGCATCCAGCATTTCCTGGTCACGCACCGAGCTCACCACCGACTCCGGCAGCGAGGCCATCGCCAGGCGTTCGGCATGCGCCAGCGCCTTCTCGTAGTTGTCGGCGGTCAGGGGCACGTTGACATTCACCAGCGCATCCACGAGGGGCTTCAGGCGGTGGTCGAGTGACGGGCGGCCGGGCTCGTTGCGTCCGGGGTCGAGCTGGGCGAGCGAGGCCATGCGGTCAATCAGCTTCCACAGCGGGTTGTCGCCCGAGGCCAGCAGGCGGCCATCGGCACGCACGCTGCGCTGCACGGGCGCGGCCAGGCGCTGCATCAGCGTGGCCATGCCCAGGCTCAGACCGGCTTCGCTGGAGATCTGGGCCAGCAGCGCGGGGATCTGGTCAGGCGTCACGTTCACCGGCCGGCCGGCTTCGCGCAGCGAGTGCTGCATCGGCCGGGCGGGGTCGCCCACCGGCAGGCCCAGCACCGGGCCCGTGCGCACGGTCACATGCTGGGGGTCGATGCCGTGGCGGTCGAGCCAGTCGACCAGGCCTTCGTACAGCCGGCGCGCTTCGTCGCTCAAGGGGCGGTTCAGCTCGCGCAGCAACTCCAGGCGGCGGTGGCCCACGGGCACGCAGTCGTGCAGGGCCTCGCTGAGGCACTGCACCAGGGTGTTCGGGCTGAGCAGTTGCGGCGATTCAAAGTAGGCCTGCTCGGCCTGCATGCGCCACACGAAGGTGCGGGCCTTCATCTCGCGCAGCAGCCATTCGCAGGTGCCTTCCAGCGTCAGCACCATGCGGTTGGCGACGATGTTCTCGCTGACCTCGTCGTCCGACATCAGCGTCAGGCCGCTGAGGGTGGAGATGTCGAGTTGCGCGAAGTTGGAGGGCGGGGGCTTCGGGCGCTGCGGGTTCTCGATCGCACCGCCGAGTCGGTCTTGCCAGGCCAGGCGCAGGCCAGGCTGGGTGGCCTGGCCGCTGGCAAACAGCACCCGGTCAACCACGTCCATGGCCACTTCCAAGCAGTGCTGGCGCCAAGCGGGGAAAAGAAGTTCGGGATCGAGTGGGCTCATGGAACTGCAGGCTCAAGCTCAGGGCAGCCCCCCTGGGCCACCATGCCCGGGATTGTGCCCCGCGGCCACGGGCTTTGCAGCGATTTCAGACAAGGGTTTCCAGCCGCGGATACGACTGGAAACCCCCGCTGAAAGCAGCCCCTGCCAGGTGTTACCGCGGTGAGCGTCAGCGGTGCGATCAGTGCCCCTGCGAGCCCCGGTGCGCCCAGCCGGTCAGCCGGCGCTCGAGGATCGAGAAGAACTCGTACATCGCCATGGCCATCGCGCCCACCACCACCAGGCCGGCAAACGCCAGGCCCATCTGCATGGCCGAGCCCGCCGACACCAGCAGGTAGCCGATGCCTTCGTTCGAGGCAGTCATCTCCGACACCGTGGTGCCCACGAAAGCCAGCGTGATGGCCACCTTCAGCGAGCCGAAGAAGTAGGGCATGGAGCGCGGCAGGCCGACCTTCACCAGCACGTCCCAGCGGCGCGCGCCCAGCACCCGCAGCACGTCTTCCAGCTCGGGCTCCAGCGTGGCCAGGCCGGTGGCGATGTTCACCGTGATCGGGAAAAACGAGATCAGGAAGCCGGTCAAGATCGCCGGGCCCACGCCGATGCCGAACCACACCACCAGGATGGGCACGAAGGCCGCCTTGGGCAGGGCATTAAAGCCGGTCATCAGCGGGTAGATGGCGGCATAGGCCAGGCGCGAGCTGCCGATCAGAAAGCCCAGCAGCACACCCACCACGATGGCCAGCGCAAAGCCCACCATCGTCACCCACCAGGTGCGCCAGGCGTGCTTGGCGATCTCGCCCTTGAACTCCACCAGCTGCTCCCAGATGCGCAGCGGGCTGGGAAAGACAAATTCGCTGACGGAAAAGGCCGTGCACAGCACCTGCCAAATCACCAGCGTCAGCACCAGCAGCGCCCACGGAGCCCAGGTTTCAAGCCGTTTGCTGCTGTTCATTGCGCGACCTCCGCGCCTTGCTTGCGCATGGCCCCGATGTGGCCGCGCAGCTCGTGCACGATGGCGGTGAACTCGGGCGTGTAGGTCAGTTCCAGGTTGCGCGGGCGGGGCAGGTCGATGTGGCGCTTGACCACGAAGCGGCCCGGGCTCTTGCTCATCACGTACACCGTGTCGGCGAGGAACACGCTTTCACGCAGGTCGTGCGTCACGAGGATGACGTTGAATTTCTGCGCCGCCTGCAGGTCACGCAGGATGCACCAGAGCTCCTCGCGGGTGAAGGCGTCGAGCGCGCCGAAGGGCTCGTCGAGCAGCAGCATCTTCGGCTCATGGATCAGCGCCCGGCAGATGCTGGCCCGCTGCTGCATGCCGCCCGAGAGTTGCCACGGGAACTTGTCTTCATAGCCGCCCAGGCCCACGCTTTGCAGCAGCTTGCGGGCGCGGGCTTCGAACTCGGCCTTCTTCTGCTTGAACTGGCTGCGGTAGGGCTCGACGATCTCGAGCGGCAGCATCACGTTCTGCACCGTGGTGCGCCAGGGCAGCAGGCTGGGCGCCTGGAAGGCCATGCCGGTGATCTTCAGCGGGCCGGTCACTTCCTGCCCGCCGATGATGACCGTGCCCTTGCTCGGGCGCTTCAGGCCCGTGGCCAGCTTCATGAAGGTGGATTTGCCGCAACCCGACGGGCCGACGATGGCGATGAACTCGCCTTCCTCGACCTGCAGGTTGATGTCTTCGACGGCGTACTGGCCCTGGGCCATCAGCTCGTCGTTGTAGGCCAGCCAGACCTGGTGGAAATCGACAAACGCCATGGGTGTGCTCCGGTGGCGCTGGGCTTATTTCTTGACGGCCAGGATGTTGCGGCTGGCGGCCGGCGGCAGGAAGCTGCCGTTCCAGACGGCGTCGGGGTTGACGCGGCTCTTGGTCTGGAAGGCGTCGGCCACCTGGCTGGCCATCAGGGCCAGGCGCGGCTTGCTGATGTCGCCGAAGGTTTCGGCGCGGGCATCGGCGGTGTTCACGGCCGAGTCGATGGCCAGGCGCAGGCGCTTTTCCTCCATCGCGGCATTGATGATGCCGTCACGCTCCTTCACCACGGCGGTGGCGGCGGTCGGGTCGGCCAGCACGGCCTTGGCACCTTCGGTGAAGGCCAGCAGGAACGCCTTCACCGCTTCAGGGTTCTTCTTGATGAACTCCTCGCTGGCGATGATGGCGTTGCCGTACAGCTTCACGCCGTAGGACGGGTAGAGCATCACGTTGATGTCTTCGGACTTCACGCCGCGGGCTTCCAGGTTCAGCAGGCTGGTGAAGTAGAAGCCGGTGATGGCGTCCACGTCGCCCTTGGCGAGCATGGTTTCACGCAGCGGCGGGTCCATGCTGACCCATTCCACCTTGCCCACGCCATTGGCCTTCTGGAAGATCGGGAAGGCGCGGCGACCGGCGTCGAACACCGGCGCGCCCAGCTTCTTGCCAGCCAGGTCCGTCGGGGCCTTGATGCCCGTCTTCTTCAGCGAGAACACGGCCGATGGCGTGTTGTTGTAGACCATCATCACCGCCACCGGCTTGTTCGGGGCGGTGGGGTTGTTGGCGTGGAACTCCATCAGCGCGGCCAGGTCGGCAAAGCCCATGTCGTAGCTGCCCGAGGCCACGCGGTTGACCGCATTGCCCGAGCCATTGCCCGCGTCGATGGTCACGTTCAGCTTCTGGGCCTTGAACTGGCCCTTGGCGGCAGGCAGCAGGAAGAAGGCGCTGGGGCCTTCGAAGCGCCAGTCGAGCTGGAACTTGATGGCGGTTTCCTGGGCCGATGCGGTGCCGGCAACGCCAAGCGTGGCGAGGGCGGTGGCGACACAGATCAGGGTGCGGCGCGTCAGCGAAAACTGGGGCATGGCGGTCTCCGGGAAAAGGGTAAGTTCAGCGTGGGGAAAGGGTTGCACCAACCTTTGCAAGAACCGTGCGCGGATAGCCGCAGGTCTGGCTGCCGTTCAGGCCAGCAAGTCGGCCAGTGCGCGAGCCACCACCTTGGTGGCGCCGCGCAGGTCGTCCAGATTCAGGTGCTCGTCGGCGCGCTTGGCGTTGGACTCCAGCACCGTGCGTGGGCCGGCGCCATAAATGACGGCCGGCACACCGGCCTCGCCGTACAGGCGCACGTCGGTGTAGAGCGGCGTGCCCGAGGTGGAAATGGCCTCGCCGAACACGGCTTGCGCATGTGCCTGCAGGCGGCTGGCCAGCACCTCGTGGCCGGCCAGCGGCTTGAGCGATTCGGCCAGCAGGATGCGCTTGATCTCCACCCGGATGCCCGGGCAGGCGGCCACGGCCTGCTCGATGAGCGCGCGCACCTCGGCTTCCACCGCGGCGCTGCTCTCTTCCGGAATCATGCGCCGGTCGATCTTCAGCAGCACCTTGCCGGGCACCACATTGGTGTTGCTGCCGCCCTCGATGCGACCCACGTTCAGGTAGGGGTGGGTGATGCCCGACACCGCCGAGAGGCGCTGGCGCAGCACGTCGTTGTGGGCGTAGAGCGCGGTGAGCAGCTGGTTCGCGGCCTGCAGCGCGTCGACACCCGTGTGCGGATAGGCTGCGTGCGAGGCCAGGCCATGCAGCGTGATCTCGAACTGCAGGCAGCCGTTGTGGGCCGTCACCACCTGGTAGCTGAAGCCGGCGGCGATCAGCAGGTCGGGCTTGGTCAGGCCTTGTTTCAGCAGCCAGCCCGGGCCGAGCTCGCCGCCAAATTCCTCGTCGTAGGTGAAGTGCAACTCCAGCGCACCACGCCGGGGCCGGGCCACGGCCTCAAGCGCGCGCAGGGCGAAGGTGTAGGTGGCGAAGTCGCTCTTGCTCACCGCCGAGGCGCGGCCATACAGCTGGCCGTCCACCACCTCGCCGCCGTAGGGGTCGTGCAACCAGCCTTCACCCGGCGGCACCACGTCGCCGTGGGCGTTCAAGGCGATGGTCGGGCCCGGCTTGTTGTCATCAGCCGTGCCGTAGTCGCGGCGCACGATCAGGTTGGTGATGCTCTGCATGCCCTGTTGTTGCACCAGCGCGGCGGGCACCGGGTACTTCACGGCAGGCAGGCCCATGTCGGCCAGCAGCTCAGCCGTGCGGTCGGCGTGGGGCGCGTTGTTGCCGGGCGGGGTGTCGGTGGGCACCTGCACCAGGGCCTGGAGAAAAGCCACTTCCTCGTCGAAGTGCGCGTCGATCCAGCGGTCGATGTCGGTGTGTTGGCTCATGGGGTGAGCTCCTGGGCAAGTTGTTCGATGAGTTGGGTGAAGGCGGCCACCGCCAGATCAGCGTCGTGGTGGGTGACCGATTCCAGCGGGTTGTGGCTGATGCCGCCGTTCTGGCCGCGCACGAAGAGCATGGCCTGCGGCATCAGGTCGTGCAGCTTCATCGCGTCGTGGCCGGCGCCGCTGGGCAGCGTGAAGGCCGGCAGGCCGAGGGCGTTCACTGCCCGGGCCCAGCGTTGCTGCCAGGCGGGGTCACTCGGCGCAGCGGCGGCGCGCATGATCTCTTCCAGCTGCCATTGCAGGCCGCGGCGGCTGCAGATGCGCGCCAGCTCTGCCTGCACGTCGGCCAGGCAGGCGTCACGCGCCTCGTTGGTGGTGGCGCGAATGTCCAGGCTGAACTGGCAGCGGCCGGGCACCACGTTGATGCTGCCGTTCGGCACCTGCAGCTGGCCGATGGTGCCCACCAGGTCGGGCACCGCGGCAGCGCGTTGTTCCAGGTAAAGCGCCAGCTCGGCCACGGCCGGTGCGGCGTCGCGGCGGCGGTCCATCGGCGTGGTGCCGGCATGGCTGGCCACGCCGAAGACCTCACCCAGCAAACGCACGCTGCCATTGATCGAGGTGACCACGCCCAGCGGCAAATCCAGCTCGGTCAGCACCGGGCCTTGTTCGATGTGGATTTCGACAAAGCCGAGGTAGCGCTGGGCGTCGCGCTGCAGGGCATTGATCGCGTCCATCGTGGCGGGCAGGCCGGCGGCCTGCATGGCGGCGGCCATGGTGATGCCGTCCGCATCGGCTTGGCTCAGCCAGTCGGGGTTGAACTGCCCTACCAGCGCGGCCGAGGCCAGGAAGGTGGCCTTGTAGCGCTGGCCTTCTTCCTCGGCGAAGGCCACCACCTCGATGCCGAAGGGCAGCCGCCGGCCTTCGGCGTGCAGGGCCTGCACCACCGCCATCGGCGCCAGCACACCGAGGCGCCCGTCGTAGGCGCCGCCATTGCGCACGGTGTCGTAGTGGCTGCCTGTGAGCAGCCGGCGGGCGCCAGGCTCGGCCCCGTGGTACACGCCCACCACATTGCCCACGGCGTCCAGGTTCACTTCGTCAAAGCCGGCGGCCTGCATCCAGCCTTGCAGCTGCGCGGCACAGGCGCGGTGCGCGTCGGTCAGGTAGGTGACGGTGAGCTCGCCACGTTCCAGGTAGCCTGGCTCGCTGTGCACGGCCAGCGCTGCGGCCCAGTCCCACACCTGTGCGCCCGCTTGCGGCGTGTGGCCCAGCTTGTCGTCGAGGCGAATTTCAGCGATGCGGTGGATGTTGCGCAGGCACTCGGCCCGCTCCAGATCGGGTGCGTTGCGCAGGCGCCGGGCAAAGGTGCGGATGATCTCGCTGCGCCCCAGCCCGGTGCCACGTGGCCCGCGCACCGCCAGGATGAACGGGAAGCCAAAGCGGGCGTTGTAGGCGGCGTTCAGGGCCTGCAGCTGCTCGAATTCGGCCGGGCTGCAATCGGTGAGGCCGGCGCGTTGCTGCTCGCCGGTCGATTCGGCAGTCAGCGTGCGCGCCACCATGGCCTTGCCGGCCAGCTCCGGGTGCGCGCGGATCAGGCCAAGCTGCTCGTCCTCCGAGGCCTCACGCACCACATTGGCCAGGGCCAGCTTCAGGCCGGCCAGGCTGGTGAACGGGCGGGCGGCTGCGGCGCGGCGGGCAATCCAGGGCGAGTGTTCATAAATGCCGTCGAGCAGCACGGCCAGCTCATCGGCGGAGCCTTGGTTCAGCTGCTCAAGTGTCAATGCTGACGGTGAGGCGGAGTGGCTTGCGGCGCTCATGGCGTCATTCCCAGACAAAGGCGGTGGTGGCATCAAAGGGGTGCGTGGTGCGCCAGTGCTGGGCGATATCGATGCGGCGGGTCACCCAGACGCGGTCATGGGCCTGCACATGGTCCAGAAAGCGCTGCAGCGCACGCATGCGGCCGGGCCGCCCCAGCAGACGGCAGTGCATGCCGATGCTCAGCATGGCAGGCCGTTCCTCGCCCTCCGCGTACAGCACGTCGAAGCTGTCGCGCAGGTACTGGAAGAACGGATCGCCGTGGCTGAAGCCCTGGGGCAGGGCGAAGCGCATGTCGTTGGTGTCGAGCGTGTAGGGCACGATCAGGTGCGGGGCCAGCTCACCGCTGGTCTTGCGCACCTGCAGCCAGAAGGGCAGGTCGTCGCCGTAGTAATCGCTGTCATAAGTGAAGCCGCCGTGGTCGGCCAGCAGGCGCCGGGTGTTGGGGCTGTCGCGGCCGGTGTACCAGCCGGCGCCGTGCAGCGGGCGGCTGCCATCGGCCGGCAATTGCAGCAGGCGGGCGAAGCTGTCCATCGCCAGTTGCAGGTGCTCGCGCTCTTCGCTCTCGGGCATCTGCTGGTAGTGGATCCACTTCCAGCCGTGGCAGGCAATCTCGTGGCCCAGCTCGACGAAGGCGGCCGTCACTTCCGGGCAGCGCTCAAGGGCGGTGGCCACGCCGAACACGGTGAGCGGCAGGCCACGCTGTTCGAACTCGCGCAGCAGGCGCCACACCCCCACGCGGGAGCCGTATTCGTAGATGCCTTCCATCGACAGATGCCGGGCCGGGTAGCTGGCCGGGTTGAACATCTCGGAGAGGAACTGCTCGCTGCCGGCGTCACCGTGCAGCACGCTGTTCTCGCCGCCTTCCTCATAGTTCAGCACGAACTGCACGGCGATGCGCGCCTGGCCCGGCCATTGCGCGTGGGGTGGGTGGCGGCCATGGCCGCGCAGGTCACGGGGGTAGGTCACGGGTGGGCTCCTTCAGGCGGGCGATGGCGGCTGCAGCGCATTGGCCAGGCTGCTCACACGCGGGTGCAGACGCAGGTTGCGTTCCACGTTGCCGAGGTGGTCGGCCATCAAGGCGACGGCGGCGTCGGCATCGCGGCGGGCCAGGGCATCGACGATGGCCACGTGTTCGGCCTGCGAATGCTCGGCCGAGTGGGCGCTCTGGTACATCAGCGAAATCAGCGATGAGCGTGAGAGCAGGTCGCCCAGCAATTCGGCCAGCACCTGGTTGCCCAGCATGCCGGCCAGCAGGGTGTGGAAGTCAGCCAGCAGCCGGGTGCGGCCTGACACGTCGGTGCGGGCCACGGCCGCAGCCTCGTCTTTCAGGTGGCGACGCAGCTGGGCCACCTGGGCGCGGGTGATGCGGGCGCAGAGCTCACGCACCATCGCGGCCTCCAGCATGCTGCGCACCTCGAACACCTGCCGCGCTTCGTCGACGCTGGGCTCGCTCACGAAGGCGCCGCGGGCCGGGGCGAGGGTGACCAGCCGGTCGCGCGAGAGCTGGTTCAGGGCCTGGCGCACGACGGTGCGCGAGACCTGGAAGATGTCGGCGATCTGCTGCTCAGCCAGCTTGGTGCCGGGCATCAGCCGCCGCTCGACGATGGCGGTGGTGATGGCATCAACGATGCGCTGGGTGGTGGTCGATTCACCGTGGGGCTCGGCACTGGCTGCGGCCAGGGCTTCGTCAGGCGGTGTGGTGGCCGGGGCCGATTCAGCGGAGCCCCCGGCACGGCGCTTGCGTGCAGGGCGTGGGGCAGGGGCGACGGGGGGCGGCATGGTGTGGGCGACGGGTCGGCTGGGCGGTGGGAGCATCAAGGGCGGTGGCTGCACGAGGCCGCTGCTTGCGGTGTATGCCAAAGTGTATACACTTCAGAGCCAATCCACCATGTCTGAATGCCTGCGCCGGCAGCAGCCCATTTTTTGAAAGATCGCCGCCATGGGACGCCTCACCACCCACGTGCTTGACACCATGAACGGCTGCCCGGCTGCGGGCATGTCCGTGAGCCTGTGGCGCCTGCTGCCGGGCCAGCCGCCCGAGGCGGTGTGCAGCCTGCAGCTGAATGCCGACGGCCGGGCCGATGCGCCGCTGCTGCAAGGTGATGCCTTTGTGCCCGGCAAATATCGGCTGGTGTTTGGCGTGGCGGCGTATTTCAGGGGCCTGGGCGTGACGCTGCCAGAGCCGCCGTTCCTTGATGAGGTGCCGCTGGAATTCGGCCTGGCCGCAGGATCAGCGAATGCCGAGCAGGCGCCTCACTATCACGTGCCCCTGCTCGTCAGCCCCTGGGCCTACTCCACCTACCGCGGCAGCTGAGGCCACACCCCGCCATGGAAACCTACCTGCTCGACTGGGCCAACCTGCTGCTGCGCTGGCTGCACGTCATCACCGCCATCGCCTGGATCGGCTCCTCGTTCTACTTCGTCTGGCTCGACAACCACCTTGTCCCGCCGGCTGATCCGGCCCTGCGCGACAAGGGCGTGGGCGGTGCACTCTGGGCCGTGCATGGTGGCGGCTTCTATCACCCGCAGAAGTACCTGGGCGCCCCCCCGCGCATCGATTCCGAGCTGCACTGGTTCTACTGGGAAAGCTACTCCACCTGGCTGTCGGGCTTTGCGCTGTTCACGATGCTGTACCTGTTCAACGCCGGCACGTTCCTGATCGACAAGAGCGTCTACGCCTGGGGGCCGGCGGCGGCCATCGGTGCATCGCTCGGCCTGCTGGTGGCGTTCTGGCTGGTGTATGACCTGATCTGCCGCGTGTTCGGCCAGCGGCCGGGCGGCGACCGCATCGTCGGTGTGCTGGTGGCGCTGGTGGTGGCTGTGTCGGCCTGGGGCGTGTGCCAGCTGTTTGCGGGCCGCGCCGCGTTCTTGCTGGTCGGCGCCATGATGGCCACGACGATGAGCGCCAACGTGGCGATGTGGATCATTCCGGGTCAGCGCAAGGTGGTGGCGGCCATCCAGGCCGGCGCGCCGGTGGATCCGGTGCATGGCCAGCGCGGCAAGCAGCGCAGCCAGCACAACACCTACTTCACGCTGCCGGTGCTGGTGGCGATGCTGAGCAACCACTACGGCCAGCTCTACACCCACCGCTGGAACTGGGTGCTGCTCATCCTGCTGATGCTGTGCGGCGCCTTGATCCGCCAGTTCTTCGTGGCCCGCCACAAGACCCAGGTCAACCACCAGCCTTCGCCCTGGGGCTGGGTGGTGGCCGGCCTGGTGCCCTTGGTGGCGGCCATTGCGCTGGCGGCGCCTTGGGGTGCAGCGGGCTCGTCGGCTGCGGCAGTGCCGGCCGCCAACCTGGCGCAGCTGCAAACCTCGGTCGAGGCCGTGGTGCAGCAACGCTGCGTGATGTGCCACAACGCCCAGGTGCAGAACAAGGGTGTGGCCCTGCACACGCCGGAATTGCTGCAGCACCATGCCGTGCAGGTGCACCAGCAGGCCGTGGTGCTCAAGGCCATGCCGATGGGCAATGCCACGGGCATCACCGATGAGGAGCGGGCCCTGATCGGGCGCTGGTTCCAGGCGCGCCAGGCCACGCCCTGAGCCACACCGCTCTCACGCAAGGCCCAGGCCCTCCACCCCTCGGGGGATCCTCCAGATTTCGTGTCGGGTGGTCACGCCGCCTTCACGGCGCTTGAGTCAAAATCCGTGCATCAAAAACAGGGGGCTTCAGCCCCGCACGGAGGCGGTGTAGCTGGGAGGCGCACCGTGACATCACATGACATTTCAACGCTTGTTGCTGGCCATCGGCCTGGTTTTTGTCGTCGCCCTGGGTTGGCGTTATCGCAACGCCCCGATCTTCATGGGCAGCGCCGGTCAGCCGGCGGCCGCCGCACCCGCCATCAAGTTCGACAACGGCACCGTGCGCCAGCAGCCTGATCCGGCTTCAGCCGCGTCGGCCGTGGCGCAATCCAGGCCCACCGGCCCTGGCGGCATGCGCAAGTGCAAGAAGGGCAGCACGGTGGTCTATACCGACCGTATCTGCCCGCCGGGCACGCAGGAAATGGACATCGGCGGCAACGTCAATGTGGTGGGTGGCGGTGTGCCGGCCAGCGCCAAGAAGGCCCCGGTGGAGGAGCCTGACCTGCGTGAGCAGCGCATCCAGAACGTGCTGGAAGGCCGCGGCGCCCGCTGAGTTTGCGGGGCGCTCAACGCCAGCCGAAGTGCTGGCGCACCTGCTGGGCCGTGGTGTTCACGCCCTGCTGTTTCACCACCGGAATGCGCAGCACCTCACCGGTGCCTTGCAGGCGGATCGGGTCAGCGCCCAGCACCACCACCTTCGGAAATTGCCAGCCGGCCTGTCGCAGTTGATCAACATACTGCTGCGCATCGGGCCAGCGCTGCGGGTCGGTCGGGTTGTGCTGCGGCCACAGGCTGAACAGCACATGCTCGCACCGGCTGCGGGCCACTTCGGTCATGAAGTCTTGCGGTGAAGTGCGGCTTTCCTGCAGCGCAGACACACGGGCATACAGCTTCAGCGCACCACCGCTGCTCAGGTCGATGTCGCGCACATTGCGGTTGAAGCAGCCCGTCAGGCAGCGCGCCAGGGTGGACTTGCGGGTGTTGGCGCTGCCCACCAGCAGCCAGGCTTGCTGGCCACTCATGGGCGACAACCTTGCTGGTGCCCGATGCCCTTGAGCCAGGCGCGGCGCACGGTGCCCGCGGCAATGGCGGCGGCCACCTGGCGCGAATAACGCTCGGCGCCGGTCAACTTGCGCACCCAGCCGCGGAACGGCACCACGCCTTCGGCAGCGCCCTGCAGGGCATTCACAGCGGCATTGCCGGCGGCTTGGCCACCGCGCTCCACCAGGCCCGGATGTTCGGGGTTGGCGGGGGCGTCCAGGTCAGGTCCAAGCACGTCGTCGAGGCCCTTGATCTCGGCCTTCAGGCCGTCGCAGGTGTTGGTGGCCGGCGGTGCGTAAGGCGCCTGGCGGGCCACCTGCAACACCTCCGGGATCGGTGCGTTGACGAGGTTCAGGTCTTTCAGCGGCGCCGTGGCGGCGTCACCGATGCGGCCGGCGGCCGATGGCTGCGGCGAGGCACAGGCGGCCAACAGAAAAGGGGCCGCAACACAGGACAACAACAGCACTGAACGGGACATGTTTTTCATGCAACTCAGGATAGCAGGCTGGTGCACCATCGCTCTGGCCTGAGTGAGGGATGTGAGCCCGGTGTGACCATCCAGCATCGGGCCTGTTTATTGCTCGCTGCCTGCCCATGCCTGAACCTCTTGAGTCCGACCTGCCGATTGCCCACACGCCCTTCGAAGACGCGCAGGCGATCTTCGCCGGTACGCTGTTCGTCTCGCTCGCGCTGATCCTGTTCAACCAGGTCGGCATGATCACGGGTGGCACGGCGGGCGTGGCCTTCGTGCTGCACTACCTGACGGGCATCAGCTTCGGCAAATGGTTCTTCGTCATCAACCTGCCGTTTTATCTCTTCGCCTGGCGGCTGATGGGCCGGGAGTTCACGCTCAAGACCTTCATCGCCGTTTGCCTGCTCACGGCCTTCACGGAATGGTCGCCCCGCTTGTTCGCGATTGACCGCCTGCACCCGGCCTACGCCGCCGTGCTCGGCGGGCTGCTGCTGGGTGCGGGCTGCCTGTTCCTGGCGCGCCACCGGGCCAGCCTGGGCGGCGCCACCGTCATCTCGTTCTGGCTGCAGCACGCCCGGGGCTGGCGGGCCGGCAAGGTGCAGCTGATGATCGACATCAGCGTGCTGGCGGCAGCCGCCACGGTGCTGCCGCTGGAGCGCGCCGCGTACTCGGTGCTGGGCGCCGTGGTGATGGGCCTGTTCCTGGCCATCAACCACAAGCCGGGTCGGTACGCGGGGTATTGAGCGCAGCCCTCTCAGATCAAGGCTGCAATCGCCTGGCCCAGCTCGGTGGTGTTGGCCTGGCCGCCCAGGTCGGGCGTGCGCGGGCCGTCGCGCAGCACCGTCTCGATCGCCTTGACGATGGCGTCGTGCGCGGCGCGGCCGGCGCCTGCGCCCTGGCCGAGAAAGTCGAGCATCAGGGCCGCTGACCAGATCATCGCGATGGGGTTCGCGATGTTGCGGCCGTAGATGTCGGGCGCAGAGCCATGCACCGGCTCGAACAGCGACGGGAAGGTGCGCTCCGGGTTCAGGTTGGCCGAAGGCGCCAGGCCGATGGTGCCGGTGCAGGCCGGCCCGAGGTCCGACAGGATGTCGCCAAACAGGTTGCTGGCCACCACCACGTCGAAGCGCTGCGGCTGCAGCACGAAGCGCGCGGTCAGGATGTCGATGTGCTGCTTGTCGCTGGTGACCTCCGGGTAGCCGCGGCCCACCTCGTCGGCCCGGCTGTCCCACCAGGGCATGCTGATGGCCACGCCATTGCTCTTGGTCGCCACCGTCAGGTGCTTGCGGGGGCGTGAGTCGGCCAGGGCGTAGGCGTAGTTCAGCACGCGGTCGGTGCCGTGGCGGCTGAACACCGATTCCTGGATCACCACCTCACGCTCGGTGCCGGCGAACATCACGCCGCCCAGGTTGGTGTATTCGCCCTCGGTGTTCTCGCGCACGATGAGGAAGTCGATCTCGCCGGGGCGCCGGTTGGCCAGCGGGCAGGGCACACCTTCAAACAGGCGCACCGGACGCAGGTTCACGTACTGGTCAAACTCGCGGCGGAATTTCAGCAGGCTGCCCCACAGCGAGATGTGGTCGGGCACGGTGGCTGGCCAGCCCACGGCCCCGAAGAAGATGGCGTCCATGCCGCTGAGCTGGTCCTTCCAGTCGGCCGGCATCATCGCCCCGTGCTGCTGGTAGTACTCGCAGCTGGCCCAGTCGATGTGGGTGAGTTCCAGCGGCAGGCCGAAGCGCTGTGCCGCGGCCTGCAGCACGCGCAGGCCCTCGGGCATGACTTCCTTGCCGATGCCGTCGCCGGGGATGACTGCAATGCGGAACGGGGTGGGGCTCATGGGTGGTCTCCGGGGTGAAGGGGTGCCTTGCTGGGCATGTGCGGCATCGTAGAGAGCTGCCTCTGCATGCACAATGGCCCGATGTGTGAAGCCTCAGTTCACGGATCGTGAGCAATCCAGCCCCATCCAACGACGACCTCCGGGTGTTCACCGCGGTGGTGCTGAAATCAAGTTTCAGCGCTGCCGCGAAAGACCTCGGCGCCTCGCCGGCCTACATCAGCAAGCGCATCAAGGTGCTCGAAGACCAGCTGGGCACCCAGCTGCTGCACCGCACGACGCGGCAGGTGGCGCTCACCGAAGACGGCGAGCGGGTGTACCGCTGGGCCCAGCGCATCCTCGACGACCTTGACCAGCTGCTGCAGGAAGTGGGCGGCACCCGGGCCCAGCCGCGTGGCGTGCTGCGGGTGTGCAGCAGCTTCGGCTTCGGCCGCCAGCAGGTGGCGCCGGCGCTGGGGGAGCTGACGGCCCGCTACCCGAAGCTGCAGGTGCGGCTCGATCTGTTTGACCGCCTGGTGGACGTGGCCGCCGAAGGCTTTGATCTGGACGTGCGGGTGGGTGATGACATCGCCCCGCACCTGATCGCCCGGCGCCTGGCCCACAACCACCGCATCCTGTGTGCTGCGCCGGCGTATCTCGCGCAGCACGGCACCCCGCGCTCACTCGATGAGCTCAAAGCCCACGCCTGCCTGGCCATCAAGGAGCGCGACCATCCGTTTGGCGTGTGGCGTCTGCAGAGCGAAGGCCGCGAGCAGATGGTCAAGGTGCAGGGGCCGCTGTCGAGCAATGACGGCGAGGTGGCCTTGCGCTGGGCGCTGGACGGCCGCGGCATCTTGTTGCGTTCGATGTGGCAGGTGGCGCCGCTGCTGGCGTCTGGCGCGCTGGTGCCGGTGCTGCCGGGCTGGGAGCAGCCGGCCAATATCTGGGCGGTGGTTCCGGTGCGGCTGGAGCGCTCCGCCAAACTGCGCGCGGCGGTGGAGTTCCTCGTGCAGTGGTTCAAGCCCGAGGCCGTGGCTCAGAGGTGCTTGTAGAAGAAGGTGGTGCCGCAGAAGGTGCCGTCAGGGAAGAGGGCGTAGCGCGGCACCACGCCGGCAGGCGTCCAGCCGGCGCGCTGGTAGAGCCGCTCCGCATCGCCGCCGGTCACGGTATCCAGCACCAGCACGGTTTTGCCTTCCGCCCGGGCCTGGGCATCCAGTGCGTCCAGCAGCCGTTGGCCCAGGCCGGCGCGGCGCGCCCGGCGGTGCACCAGCATCTTGGCCACATCCGCCCGGTGCGGCTGGTTTGGCGGCTGGGCCAGCACCAGCTGCACGGTGCCGTCGATACGGCCGTCAGCGGTTTGTGCCACCAGCAACGCCCGCTCGCCCCGGGCCACGCCTTGCAGCACGCCTTGCCAGAAGGCCCGGGCCTGCGCGGCGGTCAGGTCGGACATGAAGCCCACCGAGGCGCCACCGGCCACGCAGTCGCACAGGACTTCCGCCAGCCCGCTTGCCAATGAATGGGCCAGGGTGCCGTCATCGGCCGCCGCCTGCGCGGTGATGCGATGCACGGTGTGCAGGCTGTCGTCCGTTGAGCGTTGCGGGGTGGGCGCGGTCATGCGGGGCTCCTGTGGGGGTAGTGAAGAACTTGGCGATGGTGGCTCGTCGAGTTCGGCGGGCAAGCCATTGCGGCTCAGCGCAGCATCACGGTCTGCCGTTTCCAGCCCGCATCTTGCCAGCGCTGGAAGGCGCTGAGCAGCTGCGGCGTGCTGGCCTGCTTGTCGATCTCGCCTGTGGCGATGCGGCTCACTTCAAAGCGCCGGTTGTAGCGGCCGTCCACCCGCGCTTCGCGGCTCACCAGCACGCGCGGCTCACCGTCGCCCACCCAGCCTGCAAACTCGACCACGCCGATGTCGGTGCCCAGCGGGTTGCCGGTCGCGGGCGGCAGCACGTCCAGCACCCAGCCGTCGGGCGTGCGCTTCATCAGCCAGAGTTCACGCCAGGTGGCCAGCGGCTGCACGGCCAGGCTCACGGCGGTGCCGGCGGTATTCACGCTGGCCGAGGCGGGCCACACCACGCTGAAGGTGCAGTGGCGCAGCAGCGGTTGTTGCGGGCCGTGGCCGGCGTCGGTCAGCAGCACGCAGGTTTCGCCGGGCTGGCTGCCGGGGGTGGTCAGCACACGCAGTCGCTGGTTGCCTGCCGTGGTCACGGCCACAGCCGGCTCTGCTGCCCAGCGTGAAGCGCCTACGCGCATCGCCGCGTCGTTGAGTTCGATCAGGTCGTCGTCGGTCAGCTCGTTCTTGTTGACTGCCGCCAGTGCGGTGAGTGCGCGTTGGCCGGCTTGTGCGCTGGCCGCGAGCGCAGCAGCTTCCTGGCGCCGTGCCTGCCCGAAGGCCACGCTGGCCCACACACCGGCCCGACGCATGAAGATGCGCTGGCGCCACAGCTCTGGCAGCGTCGCCATGTCGGCATCCGTCACGCGGTCGAGCACGTCGGCGCGCCAGCGGTCGAGCGCGTCGCGCTGGCTGACCGGCGTGGCCGGGTCGACGCAGTCGTGGCGCGTCAGGCCCAGCGCGGCGCGGGCGCGTTGCTCAGGCGTGGCGGCGGGTTGTGCCAGCACACGGCGAAACGCCTCGCCGTCGTAACAGATCCGCATCTGCCCGGCCACTTCCAGGCTGATCCAGCGCACGCCGTAGGTGGCCATGCCGTCGAGTTGGGCGGTCAGGCGTGTGTTCGTGCCGGCCGTGGGCTGCGCATTGCCCGCGGCATTGCTGGAAGAAGCCCGGCGCGCCACCCGGTCCGCCATGCTGCCCAGCGCGTCCAGCGCTTCAACGGTGTCTGCGGCCGGGGTCTGTGCGGGCGCGGCCTTCAGCCAGGCGGCGGCCAGGCCGGTGCCCAGCGCTTCCTGGCCCGGTGTGTCGCGCACAAAGCGCAACCAGGCCAGCAACTCGGGCGCATCGGCGGCGGTGGTGCCGGTCAGCTTCACCTGGCTGGCGCGGATGAAGCCGCCGCGCTCACGCCGGTGGTCCCACACCTGCAGGTAGTCCAGCCGCTGGCCGCGCACCTCCAGCGCATCGCCGGCGGTGAGCTGGGCCTGGGTGGTGGCGCTGTCGCGCGGGGCGGCGCGCAGCGGGCTGGCGTCCTGGGTGACGATGGCCAGCGAGGCCAGGGCCGAGAGGCTGAGGGCGATCACCATCACTGCACCTCGCCGTTGTTGGCGTCAGTGGCGGCGGCGGCGTTGTTCGCGGCCGTCTTCTGCATGCCGCCGATCAGGGCGGCGCCGATGAAATCACCATTGGCCGGGGGCGGGGCGATGATGACTTGGATCTTGTCGCTGAGCTTGTCGGCCATGGTCTTCTGGATCAGCAAGGGGTGGCGGGTGATGAGCGCACCTTCACGCGCCATCTGTTCGGCATTCACCTGGCCCACCTTCTGCAGGCGGTACACCTCGGCGTCCGCCAGCTTCTGGCGAGAGTCGGCCTCCCCCTGGCTTTCAATGCGGCGCGCCTGGGCCGAGCCTTCGGCGCCGCGGATGCGGGCCACCTTCTCGGCCTCGGCTTCCAGCTGGCGCTGCTCGATCTGCTTCTGCTTGAACGGCAGCACGTGCTTCATCGCTTCTTCCTGCGCCTTGGCGGCGATGATCTGTTCGCGGGCCGCGGCTTCGGCGTCCTTCTCTCGGCGCACCTTGTCGGCTTCGGCTTCCAGCGCGGTCTGCTCGACCTGCTTTTCCTTCAGCACCAGCGTGTAGCGCATCTTCTCGGCTTCGAGTTCTTCCGACAGCAGGCGGTCCATGCCTCGGCGGTAGTCGGCCGGCAAATCCACCTTGCCGATCTGCACGCCACGCAGCAGCACGCCGTCGCTGGCCAGGCGGGTTTTCAGCTCGGCGTCGATGTCGCTCTGGATCTGGGCGCGCTTGGTAGAGAAGATTTCGCGCACCGTGTAGCGGGCAAATGCCTTGTAGACCACGCCCTGCACGGCGGGCTGCACCACGTCGCGGGCCAGGTCGTCGGGCAGCTGGTTGGCGTGGCTGGCGAGGTGGGTGGGGTCGAGGGCATAACGCACCGACAGATCCACGCCCAGCGACAAGCCCTCGATCGACTGGAACGGCGACGGGCCATCGGCCTGCGCGCTGTCGGCCGGGCGCCAGACCTGGTCACGCAGCGTGTAGCGGCGCAGTTGCTGCACGCCTGGCACGAGCCACACGCTGCCTTCGGTGAAGGCGCTGGTGCCGCCCGTCAGCACATTGGTGCGGATGGCCATTTCGCCGCGGCCCACGGTGTGCACCGGCGGCGCTTGCGTCAGGCCCCAGGTCACGGCGCCCAGGCCGGCCAGCCACAGCGCGGTGCGGCGAACACCCCAGGCCTGGCTGCCCAGGCTGCGGGCCAGGCCGCCGAGCTGCCGGCCACCCTGGCCCAGGCGATGGCCCAGGCGTTCACGAAGGGCGGCAGTGATCTGGTTGAGGCGCGGGGTCATGGTCTTTCCTTTTCCGGTGGGCAGCGGGGTGTTGGGCTGCAGGGTGGGCGGTGTTGTTTCTCCGGGCCTTCAGCGGACGCTGTGTTGGCCTGGAATGAATTCTTCCGGGAGCGCCGGGAAGGCAACAGGGCGCCGCGGGGCGCTTGCGCTGGCGGCGGCGGGCGACTTCGCTCCGCCCCCCGGAAGAAACCTTCACACCGGGCGGCGAGGCCGCGGCCATTGGCCGCCAGATAATCGCCAGCAGCACCCTGAAACAGAACCCAGCGAAGAAAGCCGCCCATGCACCGCGTTGCCGTGATCGAGGACGACCCGCCCACCAGCGCCCAGTTGCGTGGCTGGATCGAGGCGGCCCGGCCGGGCATCCAGGTTGACCAATGGACCGACCGCGACAGCGCCGAAGCGGCAGTGCTGCGCGAGCACTACGACCTGGTGGTGCTCGACATCGAACTGGGCCGCGAGCGCAATGCCGGCGTGGCCATCATCAATGCCATCAACAAGCAGCGGGCGGGCACGCCGGTGCTGGTGGTGTCTGCGATGCCGGCGGCCATCTACCGCAGCATCATGAAGGCGCTGGACGCCTGGGATTACCTGCAGAAAACCACCTTCGAGGAAGCCGACTTCGTCGATACCTTCCTAGACATCCTGCGCACCACGACGCGTGAGCCGCGTGCCGCGCGTGAGGTGGCGCCAGCGCCTGCGGCCAGCCCCGCCGCACCGGCGTCCGAGCTGCTGCTCGACCCCCTGCGCCAGGGTGCGGCCATCTGGCGCGGCCAGCGCATCAACCTGCCGCTCACCGCGCAGCGCATCCTGGCGGCGCTGGTGGCCCGGTCGGGTGAGGTGGTGAGCTACGAAGAGCTCTACCAGGTGGTGAAGAGCGGGCGCAACCGCGACAACATCCGCAAGCACGTCAGCACCATCCGCGAAGCCTTCCGCGACATCGACCCCGCCTTTGACGGCATCGCCAACATCCCCATGCGGGGCTTTCAGTGGACGCCGTGATGCGGCCCTTGATCCCCTTGCGCAGCCGCATTCCGCTGCGCCTGCGGGTGTTCTTCCGCGGCGCTTTCCTGCTGCTGGCTTTGGCCGTGCTGGCGCTGGCCTTGTCGGTGCTGCAGGAAGAAAAACAGCGCAGCTGGAACGCCTACCGCGACAGCTTCGCCAAGACCCAGGCGCAGATCGCCGCGCGGCTGCGCCACCCCACCGGCCAGCTGGCGCTGCTGAACCCCGGCGTGCGGCAGGTGGACGGTGCTGCCACCGTGTCGCCCGTGGTGCTGCCGTTTTCGGCGATCGACTTCGACGACAAGGCCAAGGCCCAGCAGGCCGTGGAAATGGCCGGCTGTCTGGTGCCGTATGTGCGGCAGGGCGAAGACCGTGCGCGGCTGTGCGTGGCGGTGGGCAACAACCCGCGGGCCGGCGGTTTCATCTACACCATCGGCCAGGTGGCCATGGGCGATTTGCTGCCGCGCCGGCTGGGTGAGCGTGACCTGAGCGCGGCGCACCGCCTGCACATCAGCGTCACCATGCGCGGCCAGCACTGGCAATGGCTGGCGCCGTTTGAAGCCGGCACGCCAAGTGAAGCCACCGGCGCCACGCGCGGCCGCCTCACCGGTTTTGCGCAGGCGGAAGACGGCCGCACCGCCGACAAACCGGTGCGTGATTTCCGAGGCTGGCTGTGGCAGGACGACCGCTGCGTGGACGGCAGCCGCCGCGACGACTGCGAACGCCAGACGTTCTTCTCGGTGCGCCTGCCGGTGGAGCTGTTCCGCGACGAGTTGCAAACCGCGCGCGGCCAGCTGGTGTGGCCACCGGCGGACCTTGACCGCATCCAGGTGCGCCTGCAACTGCTGGCGCCGGGCCTGAGCGCGCCGCCGGCGTTTGACAGCGCCCAGCCCGGCGCCATGCCGCTGTTCAGCCTGTCGGCCCTGAATGCCTTGCTGCTGCCGGGTGAAACGCTGCGCATCCGCCGCGGCGCCACCGAGGTGGCATTGCTGGCCGGTGAGGAAGACCGCAGCGAGCCACTCTCGCCCTTGCTTGATCGTCTGATTCGCCAGTTGCCGGTGGAGGGCGGCGAAGACGCGCTGCGCTCGGTCGACACCATCGACACCCCGCTCGGCCGCTATGAGCTGACGCTGGCCGGTGATGTGCATGGTGTGCAGCGGGCACTGGGCCGGGTGGCCACCCGCATGCTGGGCTTCGTGGGCGCCTTGCTGGCGGCCATCGCACTGACCTGGGCGGCCATCGAGCTGCGGGTGATTCGGCGCATCACCGTGCTGACCAAACGCGCCGCGGCGCTCTCGCGCAGCGTGAAGGCGCCGGGTGCCGCCGGCGGCCAGCCGGTGGCGCTGGACGTGGCCGACCTGCGCAGCAGCGACGAGCTGGGTGTGCTGGCGGGCACGCTGGCTGACTTGTTGCAGCGGGTGAATGACGACGCGCGGCGTGAGCAGATTCGGGCTGCACAAGAGAAGGACCAATGGCATGCAGTGGGCCATGAAATCATGTCGCCGCTGCAGTCCTTGATGGTGCTGCACGGCAGCCCGGATGACCCGAGCCGGCGCTACATCCAGCGCATGCAGCAGGCGATCAAGGTGCTGTACGGGCAGGCTTCACCGGCCGAGGCCTTTGCCGCCACCACGCTGGGCCTGGCCACGCTGGATCTGAACCAGTTCCTGCAGCATGTGGCCGCCAACGCGCACCACGTTGACATCGACGGCGTGGTGTATGCGCCGAAGCCCCAGCCGGTGCTGGTGCAGGCCGATGAACATGCGCTGGAAGATGTGGTGACGCATGTGCTGCGCAATGCCGCGCGCTTCCGGCCTGCGGGTGCACCCATCACGCTCGCCATCACGCTCGAAGGGCATGACGGCCATGACCACGTGCGCCTGGACATCCACAACCCCGGCCCGCAAATCGCACCCGACATGCTGGAGCGGATCTTCGAATACGGTGTGTCGGGCGAGGCCGATGCGGCGTCCCCCGGCCAGCGCGGGCAAGGCCTGTTCGTGGCCCGCACCTGGATGGCCAAGATGGGCGGCACCATCGCTGCGCGCAACACCGGGGATGGCGTGACCTTCGAGCTGCTGTTGGCGCGGGCTTGAGCGCTTTAGGGCAGCCGTTGCTGCTGGCGCTGCGTGCGCCGGCGCAGTGCCTGATCAGTGGCGGTGGTTCGCCAACTGCACCGCCAGCGCGTTGTGCCGCTCCAGCAGCGGGCCCAGATCGACCGTGGTGAGTTGCCCGTCCCGCACCACCACGCGCCCGTTGACGATGGTGTGACGGGTTTGTGCCGGGGCACACAGCAGCAGCGCGCCGACCGGGTCATGCACCGCGCCACCGGCCATGCCCAGGGTGCGCGTGTCGAACAGGGCCATGTCGGCTGCCATGCCTGGCGCCAGGTGGCCGATGTCGTCGCGGCCCAGCACCCGGGCGCCGCCACGGGTGGCTACGTCCAGCGCATGGCGGGCGGTCATCTCGGCGGGGCCGTGGTCGCAGCCGAAGGGCTCCAGCGAGCGGCCCACGCGGGCCAGCAGCATGGCCTGGCGGGCTTCGCCCAGCAGGTGGGCCGCGTCGTTGCTGGCGCTGCCGTCTACGCCCAAGCCCACCGGCACGCCGGAATCCAGCATGCGGCGCACGGGCGCAATGCCCGAGGCCAGCCGCATGTTGCTGCACGGGCAATGGGCCACGCCGGTGCCGGTGGCGGCAAAGCGGGCAATGCCGGCGGGGTCGAGCTTGACGCAGTGGGCGTGCCACACATCGTCGCCCACCCAGCCCAGGCTCTCGGCGTATTCGGCGGGGGTCATGCCGAACTTCTCGCGGCTGTAGGCCACGTCGTGGTCGTTCTCGGCCAGGTGGGTGTGCATGCGGGTGCGCAGCGCCCGGGCCAGGTTCGCCGATTCCCGCATCAGGTCGCGGCTGACACTGAACGGCGAGCACGGCGCGGCCACCACCCGCAGCATCGCGTAGCGGCCCTCGTCGTGGTGGGTTTCGATCAAGCGCTGGGTGTCGGCCAGGATGTGGTCTTCGCGTTCCACCAGCGCGTCTGGCGGCAGGCCGCCGGCGCTTTCGCCCACGCTCATGCTGCCGCGCGCCGCATGAAAACGCATGCCGATCTGCTGCGCCGCCTCGATGCTGTGATCGAGCCGCACGCCGTTCGGATAAATGTAGAGATGGTCGGAGCTGGTGGTGCAGCCCGAGAGCAGCAACTCGGCCATGGCCACTTGGGTAGACACATGCACCATCTCGGGCGTCAGCCCGGCCCAGATCGGGTAAAGCGTTCTCAGCCAGCCGAACAGCTCGGCGTTCTGCGCCGCCGGAATCGCCCGGGTCAGCGACTGGTACATGTGGTGGTGCGTGTTCACCAGGCCCGGCACCACCACCAGGCCGCGCGCGTCGATCACCTCGTCTGCGGTGGTGGGCAGTTCGCTGGCCGGCCCGATGGCCTCGATCACGCCGCCCCGCACGAACACGCTGGCCCGTGGCCACTCGGTGCGTTGCTCGTCCATGGCAGCGATCACGTCGGCATCGTGGATCAGCAGGGTTTTTGGCGGCGTGGGCGGCGTGGTCGAGGTGAGCGTGGAGGGCATGGTGGTGGCTGCAGGCGCGCTGTTATCGTCAGACCCGGACAGTGTTGCACGGCCCATGCCAGCCTTGGGCGCTGCCCTGCAACGCTGAAATGACCCTGCCCAGAGAGACGCCAACATGCCCGTCATCCCCGTTGCTGCCACCGATTGGCAGGCCGCCCCGGCCGCGTTCCTGCGGCACCTTTATGACGTGGCCGTGGCCCGCGCGCTGCCCGGCCACATCACCGCAGGCCAGTTGCCTCCGCCGCCTCGTGGCCGCACCGTGGTGCTGGGGGCCGGCAAGGCCGGCGGCGCGATGGCCGAAGCGGTGGATGCCCTGTGGCCCGCTGATGCACCGCTGACCGGCCTGGTGGTGACGCGCTACGACCATGTGCCACCCGCCTACCGCGCACGCCCGGGCCGCATCGAGGTGGTGGAAGCCGCACACCCGGTGCCCGATGCCGCGGGCCTGGCCGCTGCCCAGCGCATCGCGCAGCTGACCCAGGGCCTGACGGCCGATGACCTGGTGCTGTGCCTGATCTCGGGCGGCGGGTCATCGTTGCTCAGCGCCCCGGCACCCGGCCTGACGCTGGAAGACAAGCAGGCCATCAACCGCGCGCTGCTGCATTCGGGCGCCGCGATCGACGAGATGAACTGCGTGCGCAAGCACCTGTCGGCCCTGAAGGGCGGCCGGCTGGCGGCGATGTGCGCCCCCGCGCAGGTGCTGACGCTGCTGATATCCGACGTGCCCGGCGACGACCCGGCCGTCATCGCCAGTGGCCCCACCTTGCCCGATGCCACCACCTGCGCTGACGCGCTGGCTATTTTGCGGCGCTACAAGATCGACGTGCCCGAGGCCGCGCTGCGCGGGCTTCAGAGCGGCGCGTTCGAAACCCCGAAGCCTGGCGATGCCGTGTTCACCGGTCACCAGTGGCGCATGCTGGCCACGCCGCAGATGAGTCTGCAGGCGGCGGCCGACGCGGCCCGGGCGGCGGGCTTGCCGGCGCACATCCTGTCTGACGAGATGGAAGGGGAGTCGCGCACCGTGGGCGGCGTGCATGCTGCACTGGCGCGCGCCGTGGCCCGATCAGGCCAGCCCTTCAGCCGCCCCTGCGTGTTGCTGTCAGGCGGCGAAACGACGGTGACGGTGCGGCCTCGTGCGCCCGGGCAGCCACGTGGGCGTGGCGGGCGCGCCACCGAATTCCTGCTGGGCTGCGCGCTGGCCCTGCAGGGCCAGGCCGGCGTGTGGGTGCTGGCGGCAGACACCGACGGCATCGACGGCGTGGAACACAACGCTGGCGCGCTGGTGACGCCAGACACGCTGGCCCGCGCAGCAGCAGCCGGCGTGAGCGCAGTGGAGATGCTCGACGCCAACAACGCCTTCGCCTTCTTCGAAGCCCTCGGCGACCTGGTGGTGCCCGGGCCGACTTACACCAACGTCAACGACTTTCGGGCGGTGCTGGTGTCGTGAGGGGCAAGGGCTGTATCGCCCCGCACCTCACGCCCACAAGCGATAAACCCAGAAGCTCTCGTCCTCGTGGATGACCTGGCTCCAGTCCGGTCAGGGCATGTGCCGCATCGGGCAGCAGCATCAACATCATGCCGGGCCCTTCGGGCGAGTTGGGTGAGATGCACGGCCGCGTCACTGGCCTCGCGAAGTAGACTTCTGTGACCGGCTGCAGCAGCGCTGAATGGCCGCTGAAGACCCAGCTACTTGAGCACAGTGGCGAGGCCGGGACATGGTTGTCGTGCCGAGCCTCGGGCCCGTTGTGGCCGAGGCCCCACGGGATGCAGGCTGAAGCCCCGCTGGTGTCGTGATCGTTCAACACAGCCCGCTGTTCGTCGCCTAATCTGGCCCCCCATGCACCCCACCGAAACACCCCCTCCCGGCCCACCCAGCACGTGGTGGGGCCTGCCCCTGCTGCGCGCGATGTACCGCGACTACCTCGGCTTCACCGCCGGCCTGCAACGCGCCCATGGCGATGTCGTGCTGATGCGCCTGGGCAACGAGCCCAGCTGGGATCTGTTTCACCCCGACGACGTGCGCTGCGCGATGGTCGAGCATGCCGATCATCTGGTGCGCTGGGAACGTGGCGTGGAGGTTTTTTCGCAGGCCTTCGGCCAGGGCCTGCTGGTGGCGGAAGGTGATTCCTGGCGACGCCAGCGCCGCATGCTGGCGCCGGGCTTTTTGCCCCGCCGGGTGCAGGGCTACGCGGCGTTGATGGTGGATGCCGCCCGCGCCGCGCTGGATGCGGCTGTGCCTGCTGGGCAAGGCAGCGCCGAGCAGCCAGCCGAGGCGCTGTTCAATGCGCTGACGATGGACGTCATCATGCGCACGCTGTTCAGCAGCCGCGCCCCGGCGCAGGCCAGCGCTGCCGCCGAGGCCACGCAGGTGCTGTCGCGCAGCGCGATGCAGGAGATGTTCTGGCCGTTCTCGCTGCCCGATTGGTTGCCGCTGCCGCACAAGCGCGCCAAGCGCCGGGCGATGGCGGTGCTGACCGGCCTGATCGACGGCCAGATTGCCGCGCGCCAGGCGCTGCCGCTTGAGCAGCGCCCTGGCGACGACCTGCTGGCCATGCTGCTGGCCGTGCGCGACGAGGATGGCAGTGCGCTTGGCAGCGATGAGCTGCATGACCAGTGCATGGTGATGTTCCAGGCCGGCCACGAGACCAGCGCCACCGCGCTGCTGTGGTGGAGCTGGCTGATGGCCAGTCACCCGGAGGCCGTGCAACGTGCGCAGGCCGAGGTGGATGCGGTGCTGGGCGGCCGTGACCCGTCGCCTGCCGACCTGCCGGCGCTGCCCTGGCTGGGCGCCACGCTGAAGGAGGCGATGCGCCTGTATCCACCGGTGGCGGCGTTGATGACCCGCCGGGTGCGCACGCCCTTCCAGCTGGCTGGCCGCACGGTGCCCGCTGGCATGCTGCTGCGTGTCACGCCGTGGGTGATCCAGCGCGATGCACGCTGGTTCGCCGAGCCAGAGGCCTTCCGGCCAGAGCGCTTCCTGGCGGATGCCCCCGATATGCCGCGCAGCGCCTGGCTGCCCTTCGGCGTCGGGCCGCGGGTGTGCATCGGGCAGCACTTCGCGCAGCTGGAGATGACGCTGGTGGCGGCCTTGCTGCTGCAGCGCTACACCTTGCACACGCCGGCGGGTGCCCCTGCGCCGCAGCCGCGGATGTACGTCACGTTGCGTCCGGCGGCGCCATTGCCCTTGCGCCTGCAGCGGCGTGCATCGGTGGTGGCACCAGCGGTGTGAAGCACCCGGGCGAACTGCGGTTCAGCAGGCCCAGCTGTCGGTGAAGGCATCTGCTGCGAGAGGCCACGTGCGGAGGCTGCGTGCGCGCAGCACCACTGGTTCGGCCTGGCCGATGTGCAACTGCCACTGCAGCGGGCCGTCCAACTGCAACGGCAGCATCAGGCGGTGCAGCTGTTGCCCGTCTGCTGTGCGGAGGTCGCTGCTGCGCAGTCGCCCGCGCAGCAGCGCCCAATCGATCGGGGTGCTGGCGCCGTCAGGCTCCGTGAAGTTCAGGGCCAGGTCGACCACCAACGGCCGCACCCAGCCGGCTTCTTCATGCACGCCGCTCGCCCGGGTGACGGCCGCGGCGCTGAAGGTCAGCGTCAGGGTGTCACCCTCGGCGTTGAGCGCAGCCTGCGCCAGTTCGCTGTCTTCCGGCAACCAGCGCAAGGCGGCGTCAGCCATGCTCGAAGCCGGTCAGCACGGCTGCCACGTTCTCGCCAATCTCTGCGACGGCGTAGCCGCCTTCCAGGATGAACAAGGTGGGGCGCTGCAGGGCGGCGATGGCGGCGCCCAGACGCAGGTATTCGGGCTTGTCGAGCCGGAACTTGGAGATCGGATCGCCCACGTAGGTGTCCACGCCGAGCGAGATGATCAGCAGCTCAGGCGCGTAGGCCTGCAACTGCGTGCAGGCTTGCGCGAGGGCATCAAACCAGCGCTCATTGCTGCTGCCGGCGGGCAGCGGGTAGTTGTGGTTGAAACCCAGTCCGGCGCCTGCGCCCCGCTCATCGGCGTGGCCGAGGTAGAAGGGGTACTCGGTGCGCGGGTCGCCGTGCAGGCTGAGGAACTGCACGTCGGCGCGCTCATAGAAGATGCTCTGCGTGCCGTTGCCGTGGTGGTAGTCAACATCGAGGATGGACACGCGTTGTGCGCCCTGGTCGATGGCGGCCTGCGCGGCCACGGCCGCGTTGTTGATGAAACAGTAGCCGCCGAAGAAGTCAGGCCCGGCGTGGTGGCCGGGTGGGCGGGCGAGTGAAAACGCGGCGCGTGCGCCTGCAGCCACGTGGGCCTGCGCGCTCAGGGCCAGCTGCGCGCCACTCAGCGCTGCCTGCCAGCTGCCGGCCGTGAAAGGCGTGCCGCTGTCGAACGAATACATGCCTAGCTGGGCCTGGTAGTTGTCGGGCTCCACATCGCTGCGAAAGCCGCGGATGGGCCAGACGGAGGGGATGGCGTCGGTTTGGTTGCCGAGTGCCGTCCAGCGCTCCCAGGCACGCTCCAGAAAGGCCAGATAGCGGGGAGCATGGACCCGCGAGAGCGGCGCCAGTGACACCTCACTGGCGGGCAGCACCGGCCCGATGCCGGCGGCCTGGACGGCCTTCAGCACGAAGTCGGCCCGCTCGGGCTTCTCGAAGCAGGGCACTTTTTCGCCGCGGAAGAATTCGAACTGCCCGGCATGGGCGCGGTGGGCATCGCTGTAGAAGATGTGCATGGGCCAATTCTGGCGCGCCGGCGAATTGGCGTGCAAAAACCTTGTTCTTTGTCATATCGCTGTCACGCGGGCTCGCCACAATGGGAATCACTGCGACACACCAACCGACTGCACCAATGGGCAGAGTACCGGAACCCGTCACCGGCGTTGCAGAACCCCGCGCAGCTGAACGCAGCACGGTAGCCACGGGCCACTTCGGTGGCCCTTTGCTTTTGTGCCTTCGCTTTCTTGTGTGCAACGGCTTTCGGAGCTGTGTTGCTGCGAATCCTCTCGCGCCGGGATGAGCGCTCCTCGGCGCCACACCGCAGCCCAAAGCGGATTTACCCTCAAGCGCACACCAGCCCTGCCTGTCGATAATCAGCGCGTTGACCGCCAGACAGTCATCCGCTAACTTGCGTGTTGTGTTGTTGCCCTCCCGTCGTTCCCGCCCCCAATCCATCGAGCATGCCTGCGCGCCCGGCGCAGGGGCGCGTCCGTGAGCGCGGCTGACCTGGCCTTGCCGTGGTGGCTGCGCCGGCGCGGGCTGATGGCCCTGGCGCTGGTGCTGACCCTGGCCACCGGGGCCTGGACACTCTGGCGCTACCAGGCCCGCAGCAGCGAGATGGTGTCGCGCATCGAGTTGATGGCGCGCTGGCAGGCCGGGCAGATCGAGATGACGCTGTCCCAGGTGGTGGCCGAAAGCCGCTTCATCCTGAGCAGCAGTTTCATGGCCGAGCAGGTGCTGGCCATCCGTCGCGGCGACGCCGTGGCGGCTGATCGCCTGCTGCAACGCCTGATCGATGTGCGCCACGAATCCAGCCCGATGGCCGTGCTGGTGGTCGAGTCGGACGGCCGGGTGCTGGTGACCAACGCCCCGCTGGTGCCCGGCTTGATCGGCCCCGGCACTCAGGCGGCCGTGCATGCGGCCTTGCGCACCGGTTTGCCGCAGTTCACCTTGCGCACCGAGGGGCAGGGCGCCGGTGCCCGCGAACAGGTCGACCTGGTGGTACCCAACAACAGCCTGGCCGAGCCGTCGAACGCGCTGGTGGTGCTGCGCATGGACGCGCAGGACGTGCTTTACAGCCGCCTGAGCGAGGGGCCGTGGTCGTCCGACACCACCACGGCGCGGTTGTGGCGCTACGGGCCATCCGGCTGGCAGCCGCTCGGCCCCACCACCGAGGGCCCGGAGCCGGTGCAGCCGGCGTCTGCGGGCGGCCAGCCTGTGGGCCTGGCCGGCTGGGCAGAAAACGCCCGGGGCCAGCGCACGCTGAGCGTGGCGCGCGTGCTGCGCGACACCGACTGGGTGCTGGTGCTGACGATGGAGGAGGACGAGCTGCTGTCGGCCGTGCTGCGAGATTCGCTCGGCCCGGTGCTGCTCGCCTTGCTGATCGGCTGGTGTGCGGTCTGGTTGCGCTCGCGCACCCTGCAGAGCCTGCGGGAAACCTCGCTGGCCCATGAACTGGCCACCGAGCAGCAGCGCCTGCAGACCATGGCGCTCTACGCCGCCATCGCCGACGGCAGCGCTGACATCGTCTTCGCCAAGGATCTGGCCGGCCGCTACCTGCTGATGTCGCCCCGCGGCCTGCAGGCCTACGGCATGACCGCCGAGGCCCTGATCGGCAAGGACGACCGGGTGCTGCCGCAATACCGGCGGGCCGAAGAGATCATGGCCGAGGACCGCCACATCCTGCAGGGCGGCCACACGCTGAAATACGAGGAGCGCTGGAGCCTGCGGCCTGACAGCCCCGTCTACCAGGTCACCAAGGGGCCGTTGCGCAATGCGCAGGGGCAGCTGGTCGGCCTGTTCGGCGTGATGCGTGACATCTCCGAAGACCGTCGTCTGCGCGCCGAGATCGACCGGGGTGACCAGCTGCGCAGCGCCCTGATGCAGCAGGCCATCGACGCCATGGTGGTGCTCGACAACACCGGCTGGATCGTCGAGGCCAACCAGGCCTTCGCCGACCTGCTGGGCTACCCGTTGGAGACCATTGCGAACTGGCCGGTGTGGACCTGGGATCCCCGTTTCCATGAGGCTTCGGCGATGACCGTGCTGTCGCGCTTCCTGCACGGCGACCATGTGTTCGAGACTGTGCTGATTCGCGCTGACGGCAGCCCCGTGGACACGGAAGTGAAGGTCCGCAGCATCGATGTGGACGGCCGCCTGCTGTTCGCCGGCATCTGCATCGACATCACCGAGCGCAAGCGTGCGGCGCTGGCGCAGGAGCGTGTCCGCGAGCAGCTGGAAGCCACGGTGGCCGAGCGGACGACCGAGCTGCGCCAGCTGAACGCCGAGCTGCAGGCCGAACGCGACAAGGCCGACCAGGCGAACCAGGCCAAGTCGGTGTTCCTGGCCAACATGAGCCATGAGATCCGCACGCCGATGAACGCCATCATCGGCCTGACCCATCTGATGCGGCGCGAGGTGCCGGCCGGACCGCTGGCGCGGCGCCTGGCCAAGGTCGACGATGCAGCCGACCATCTGCTGGCCATCCTGAACGACGTGCTGGACCTGTCCAAGATCGAGGCCGGCAAGCTGGGCCTGGAGCAGGTTGATTTTTCGCTGGACGCCGTGTTGTCACGCATCGTGGCGATGGTCAGTGACCGGGTGCGGGCGAAGGGCGTGGAGCTGGTGATCGACACCGACCACCTGCCGAACTTCCTGCGCGGTGACGCCACCCGGCTGGCGCAGGCGGTGCTCAACCTGCTGAACAACGCGGTGAAGTTCACCGAGCGCGGCGTCATCGTGCTGCGCTGCGAGATGCTGCAGCGTGATGAGCAAGGCCTGCTGGCCCGCTTCGAGGTGCAGGACACCGGCATCGGCATTCCGCTGGATCAACAGGCCCGCCTGTTCCAGGCCTTCGAGCAGGCCGACAGCTCGACCACTCGCCGCTTCGGCGGCACCGGCCTGGGCTTGGCCATCACCCGCCGCCTGGCCGAACTGATGGGCGGCGAGGTGGGTGTGCACAGCACGCCGGGGCAGGGCAGCCGCTTCTGGTTCACCGCCCGCCTGCAACGCGCCGAACGGCTGACGCAGGAGCGCGTGTCACTGGTGCGTGGTCGCCATGTGTTGCTGGCTGATGATCGGCCCGAAGTGCGGCAGGCGCTGCAAGGCATGCTCGGCCAGCTCGGTGCGCGTGTCACGGCGCTGGCCAGTGGTGAAGCCGTGGTTGACTGGCTGGGTGCCGATGGCGCGCCCGATGAATGCCCCGACCTGCTGCTGCTGGATGTGGACATGCCCGGCCTGAGTGGCGCCCAGACCCTGTCGGCCGTGCGCCAGTCGGCCCGCTGCTTGCCGGTGCCCGCCATCGCGCTGTTGCCGGGCGATGTTGGTGATCTCGCCAACCAGGCGCGGCAAGCCGGCTTCGAGGGCACGCTGCCCAAGCCGGTGACGCCGTCGTCGTTGCTCGACGCCATGCTGCGCGTGCTGGCCGTGAACCCGGCGCCCGGCAGCATGCCGCTGCTGCAGGTCGACGCCCAGGCCGAGCTGATTCGCCAGCACCGCGGCCGGCATGTGCTGGTGGCTGAAGACAACCCGATCAACCAGGAAGTGGCGCTGGAACTGCTGCAGCTGGTGGGCCTGGAGCCCGAGCTGGCCGTAGACGGCGAGCAAGCCGTGGCCATGGCCGCCACGCGTGACTACGACCTGATCCTGCTCGACATGCAGATGCCCAGGCTCGACGGCGTGTCAGCCGCGCAGGCCATTCGCCAGTTGCACAACCGGCGCGACGTGCCCATCCTGGCGATGACCGCCAATGCCTTCAGCGATGTGCGCGAGGTGTGCCTGGCTGCCGGCATGAACGACCACATCGCCAAGCCGGTGGAGCCGGACGTGCTGTACGCCACCTTGTTGCGTTGGCTGGGCGGTGCACCTGCCCAGCCAGCCGACCACGCTGTGGCCGAGTCGGCTGAGCCAGAGCTGGCGCTGCGCCATCAAGTGGCTGCCGTGCTCGACCGCGACACCGGCATCGCCCGCCTGCACGGCGAGGCCAGCTTGTATGGCCGCGTGCTGGCCCGGTTTGCCGAGCACTACCGCGAAGGTGGTGACGCCTGGCTGAGCCTGTGTGACCCTCAGGCCGACCGGCTGGATCTGGCGCTGCATTCGCTGCGCGGCGCGGCCTCGGCCATCGGCGCGATGGAGGTGCATGCCGCGGCAGAGACCCTGGAGCAGGTGCTGGAGGTGGCGCAGCCCGATGCTGAGGCACTGGCTGCCGGTCAGGCGCAGCTGCAGCAAGCGCTGCAGCGCCTGTTGCAGCACATCAGTGCAGAGGTGCCGTCCGCTTGAGGTGGTGGTGCAGGGCCAGCAGCCCGGCTGCCGCGGTCGTGCTCATCAGCACGGGCAGGCCCCAGCCCGGCGCCCAGGTCAGCGCCAGGCCACCCAGCACCGGCGCGCACATGCCGCCCACCGTGTAGCTGAGCACCAGCACGGCGGTGGTGGTCACCAGTTGAACGCCTTGCTGCCGGTGGCCGATGTCGATCATGGCCAGCGTGTAGAGCGCGCCACCGGCGCCGCCCCACACAAAGGCGATCAGCGCCGCAGCGGGCGACCAGAGCGGCACCAGCGGCAGGGCCAGCGTGGCCAGCAGGTTCAGGCTGGCGCAGGCGAGGAACACCTTGCGGTGCGACCAGCGGTCACTCAGCTCACCGATCGGCACCATCGCCAGCGCGCTGCCCAGGCCGCTGGCTGATACCAGCAGCGCCGCAGCGGCGGCAGCAAAGCCCATCGACAGGCCGTACAAGGGCAGCACGCCCGAGGTGCCGGCCTCGAAGAAGCCGCCCACCGCGCCGGCCACCATCAGCACCGGCTGCGCGCGCATCGCGTCGGCGATGCCGCGCAGGCCCAGGCGCGGGGCGGCGCTGCCATCGGTCGGCTTGTGGGTGTGCAGGTGCGGCACGGCCAGGCTCAGCAGCAAGCCGGTGCCGCTCAGGCCGACCGCCAGCCAGCGGGCGGTGTTGGCGGCCGTGCCGTCGGTGCCCAGCCAGGCCAGCAGGGCCGGGCCGGCGATGAAGGTCACGCCCACCATGGTTTCGAACAGGCCGACGATGCGGCCGCGCCGGTGGTCCGGCGCCAGCTCGGCCACGGTGGCTTCGGCCACGATCCAGCGCAGCGCGCCTGCCGCACCAGCCGCCATCGACAGCGCGGCCCAGCCCAGCGGCCACGGCGTCAGTGCCATCAGCAGCAGGGCGAAGAAGGGCACGATGCCGCTGGCAATCAGCGCGCCGCGCAAGCCCAGCCTCGCCACCCAGCCCGCGGTGAAGGGCGTGGCCAGGGCCAGGCCCAGCCAGCTCGACGCCGCCACCAGCCCCACCGCGGCGTCTGACCAGCCTGCGCCCTTGAGCGTGAACAGCAGCAGCGGGTTGAACAGGAACAGCCCGGTCAGCTCGAAGAAGGTGGCGGCGAAGATGGCCACCAGGCCGCGGCGCCAGGCCGTGTTCGACGAATGCGAGGGTTCTTCCTGAGTCGGAACGGGGGCGTTGTGCAGGGACATGACAGGTGATGGACAGGGCAGCCGGGCATCATGCCAGCACACCTGCAACCGGCCTCCGGAGACAACACCGATGAACGCACCCCTCACCCGTCGTCAAACCCTGGCACTGGCGGCAGCCAGCCTCACGCCGATGCTGCATGGCACCAGCCGCGCTCAGGCCACCTGGCCGAGCAAGGCGGTGCGCTTCGTGGTGCCGTTTGCGCCGGGTGGCAGCTCCGAGATCGTCGCCCGCGCCACCGCGGTGGAACTGGGCAAGCTGCTGGGCCAGAGCGTGTTCGTCGACAACAAGCCGGGCGGCGCCGGCAATGTGGCGATGGCCGAGGTGGCGCGGGCCGAAGACCAGCACACGCTGGTGCTGGGCCACATCGGCACGCTGGCCGTGAACCCCTACATCTTCGACAAGCTGCCCTACCAGCCGAACAAGGATTTTCGCCCCATCAGCCTGCTGGCCAAGGTGCCCAGCCTGTATGTGGTGCCGGCTGAATTGCCGGTGAAGAACCTGAAGGAATTCGTGGCGCTGGCCAAGTCCAAGCCGGGAAAGCTGAATTACGGCTCGGCGGGCAATGGCAGCGCCGGCCACCTCGGCATGGAAGTGCTGAAGATGGCCACCGAGACCTTCATCCTGCACGTGCCTTACCGTGGCACCGGCCCGCAACTGACTGACCTGCTGGCCGGGCGTCTTGACGCCGCCTGCGTGGGCGCACCGGCCGTGATGCAGTTCATCAAGGCGGGCAAGCTGCGTTGCATCGCCACCGGCTCGCCGCAGCGCCTGGCGCAACTGCCAGACGTGCCCACCGTGGCCGAGCAGGGCTACCCGGGTTTCGAGATGACCCAGTGGTACGGCCTGATGGCCCCGGCCAGCCTGCCGCAGCCGGCCGCCGACAAGCTGGCCGCCGCCGCCGCCCGCGCCATGCGTGAGCCCGCTGCGCTGGAGATGCTGGCGAAGGACGCCGCCATTGCCGTGGGCAGCACGCCGGCCGAGTTCGCCAAGTTCATCGCCGCCGAGCAGAAGCGCTGGCAGCCCGTCATCGCCCGCGCGCAGATCAAGCCGGACTGAGCGTCGTCTTCACCCGCCTCCGGGTGAAACATGGCGCGAACGGATTTCCGACACCTGCCTGGTGGGTGCGTCGGAAATCCGTCCGGTATTCCGTCGCCCCGAGGCCCTGAATCAAGCACTTGGGGCCACTTGATCAGGGATAACCCGATCTGGCACGTTGTCTGCATTGCTCAGGGCATGCACCGCGTTCCAGCCGCCATCCTCCGCACCACCGCTTCGGTGTTGGGCACGAGCTTGTGCCTGTGCCTGGTGATGCCACAAGCGGCCGTGGCCGCGCCGCCTGCCGTGCCCGCATCGCAGCCCGAGATGGCCAGCGACACCCTGCGGCGCATCGCCGAAACCGGCACCATCAACCTCGGCCACCGCGAATCGTCGGTGCCGTTCTCGTTTTACGACCAGCGCCGCCAGGTGGTGGGCTACTCGCACGAGCTGATGCTGAAGGTGGCCGACGCCGTCAAGGCCGAGCTCAAGCTGCCTGCGCTGACGCTGCGTCTGGTGCCCGTCACCTCGCAGAACCGCATCCCGCTGGTGCAGAACGGCACTGTCGACATCGAGTGCGGCTCCACCTCTAACACCACCGAGCGCGCCCGCCAGGTGTCGTTCTCGACCTCGTTTTTCGTGGTCAGCACCCGCCTGCTGGTGCGCCGCGATGCCGGCATCAAAGACTTCCCGGATCTGGGTGGCCGCCGCGTGGTGGTCACGGCCAGCACCACCTCCGAGCGCCTGCTGCGCACTTACAACGAGAGCCGTGGCGGCAAGATCCAGGTGGTGACCGCGCGCGACCACGGCGAGGCCTTCGTGCTGCTCGAAGACGGCAAGGTCGACGCGATGATGCTCGACGACGCGCTGCTCTATGGCGAGCGCGCCAAGGCCCGCAACCCGGACGACTGGATCGTCACCGGCACGCCGATGTCGTCCGAGGCCTACGGCTGCATGATGCGCCGCAACGAGCCGGCGCTGAAGGCGCTGGTTGACCGGTGCCTGACCCGATTGCTCACTTCGGGCGAAGCGATGAAGATCTACGGCCGATGGTTCCAGCGTCCGATCCCGCCGCGGGGCCTGAACTTGAACTGGGCCCCTTCGGAGGCCCTGCTCTCGTTGTACCGTCACCCGGGTGACCAACCATTGCCATGAAGGCAGTTGAAGATCACCACGTTTTCCACCGCCGCGATTCAACAGCGGCATTTCTTGACCTTCCAGGAGCTCTGATGTCCAAGACCCGTTTCTCCCCGTCGCCGCGCGCTGCGCTGGCTCTGGCTGCCCTGCTGGCCACCGGTGTGGCCCAGGCCGACACCCTGTCCAAGATCAAGGAAAGCGGCAGCGTCACCATGGGCGTGCGTGAGTCCTCGGGCTCGCTGTCGTACACCCTGGGCGACGGCAAGTACGTCGGCTACCACGTTGAAATCTGCGAACGCGTGCTGAGCGACGTGCGCAAGCAGCTGGGCCTGTCCAGCATGTCGGTGAAGTACCAGCCGGTGACCTCGCAGAACCGCATCCCGCTGGTGACCAATGGCACCGTGGACATCGAGTGCGGCTCGACCACCAACAACGCCACCCGCCAGAAGGACGTGGCTTTCGCGGTCACCACCTTCGTGGAGGAAGTGCGCATCGCTGTGAAGGCCAACTCGGGCATCACCACGATCAACCAGCTGAACGGCAAGAACGTGGCCACCACCACGGGCACGACCTCGGTGCAGACCCTGCGCAAGCATGAGCGCGCCGCCAGCGTCGACTTCAAGGAAGTCTTCGGCAAGGACCACGCCGACAGCTTCCTGCTGCTGGAAAGCGGCCGCGCTGACGCGTTCGTGATGGACGGCGCCATCCTGGCCGGCAACATCGCCAAGGCCAAGAACCCGGCTGAATTCAAGATCGTCGGCGAAGTGCTGTCGGTCGAGCCGATCGCCATCATGATGCGCAAGGACGACCCGGCCTTCAAGAAGGCTGTGGACGATTCCATCAAGGGCATGATGAAGTCGGGCGAAATCGCCAAGCTGTGGGACAAGTGGTTCCAGCAGCCGATCCCGCCGGCGAACGTGAAGGTGGGCATGCCCCCGAACGACAACACCAAGGCTGCGTGGGCCAACCCCAACGACAAGCCGATGGAAGACTACGCCAAGAAGTAAGACGCCGATGCGGCGGTGGCCTGCGGGCTGCTGCCGCTCGGGGGCTGGCGTGGCAACACGCCAGCCACACATGAGATTCGAGAACTCGGGAGGCGCGCGTGGCGAGCTGGGACTGGGAAGTTTTTTGCAAGAACACCATCGACGGTGAAGTGGTGCCGCGCTGTTTTGGCAGCGGCGGTGACATCACCTACCTCGACTGGATGTTGTCCGCCTGGGGCTGGACATTGAGCGTGGCGCTGCTGGCGCTGATCGTTGCGCTGAGCGTGGGCTCCCTGATGGGCATCTTCCGCACCACGCCGAACAAGTGGCTGGTGGGCATCGGCAATGCGTGGGTGGAGTTGTTCCGCAACATCCCGCTGCTGGTGCAGATCTTCCTCTGGTACCACGTGCTGCCTTCGATCTTCCCGTCGCTGCGCGCCATTCCCAGCTTCGTGCTGGTGGTGTTCGGCCTGGGCTTCTTCACCTCTGCGCGGGTGGCTGAGCAGGTGCGTGCCGGCATCCAGAGCCTGCCCAAGGGCCAGCGTTATGCCGGCCTGGCGATGGGCCTGACCCTGCCGCAGACCTACCGCTACGTGCTGCTGCCGATGGCCTTCCGGATGGTGATCCCGCCGCTGACCAGCGAGAGCATGAACATCATCAAGAACTCGTCGGTCGCCTTCGCCGTGAGCATTGCCGAGCTGACCATGTTCGCCATGCAGGCACAGGAAGAAACCTCGCGCGGCATCGAGGTGTACCTGGCCGTGACCGGCCTCTACTTCATCTCCGCCTTTGCCATCAACCGCATCGCCCTGTTCATCGAGCAGCGCGTGCAGGTGCCCGGCATGATCGGGGGAGCACGCTGATGGAACTCGATTTTTCCTTCCTGAACTGGGGTGTCATCTCCAGCTTCGTCGTCAAGGGCTTCTTCTTCTCGATCCAGCTGACGCTGGTGGCCATGGTGGGCGGCATTGCGCTGGGCACCGTGCTGGCGCTGATGCGTCTGTCGGGCAAGAAGTGGCTGGTGCTGCCGGCATCGGCCTACGTGAACACGCTGCGCTCCATCCCGCTGGTGATGGTGATCCTGTGGTTCTTCCTGCTGATCCCGTTGCTCATCGGCCGTCCGATGGGCGCCGAGCTGTCGGCCATGATCACCTTCACGGTGTTCGAGGCGGCCTACTACTCGGAGATCATGCGGGCCGGCATCCAGAGCGTGCCGCGTGGCCAGGTGCATGCCGGTTACGCCGTGGGCATGACCTACGGCCAGACCATGCAGCTGATCGTGCTGCCGCAGGCCTTCCGCAACATGCTGCCGGTGCTGCTGACCCAGACCATCATCCTGTTCCAGGACACCTCGCTGGTCTACGCCATCGGCGCCTATGACTTGCTCAAGGGCTTCGAAGTCGCAGGCAAGAACTTCAACCGCCCGGTCGAGACCACCCTGGTCGCCGCTGTGGTGTACTTCATCATCTGCTTCTCGCTGTCGATGCTGGTGCGTCGTCTGCAGAAGAAAATCGCCATCATCCGCTGAGAGCAGCAGGACAAAAACGCCATGATCGACATCAAGAACGTTTCCAAGTGGTACGGCAATTTCCAGGTGCTGACCGACTGCACCACCAACATCCAGAAGGGTGAAGTGGTGGTGGTGTGCGGCCCGTCGGGCTCGGGCAAGTCGACCCTGATCAAGACCGTCAACGCGCTCGAGCCTTTCCAGAAGGGCGACATCGTGGTCGACGGCATCAGCATCTCCGACCCGAAGACCGACCTGCCCAAGCTGCGCAGCCGCGTGGGCATGGTGTTCCAGCATTTCGAGCTGTTCCCGCACCTGTCGGTGACCGAGAACCTGACGCTGGCGCAGATCAAGGTGCTGGGCCGCAATACCGACGAAGCCAAGACCCGCGGCCTGAAGATGCTGGACCGCGTCGGCCTGAGCGCGCACAAGGACAAGTTCCCCGGCCAGCTCTCCGGTGGTCAGCAGCAGCGCGTGGCGATCGCCCGTGCGCTGTCGATGGACCCCATCGTGATGCTGTTCGACGAGCCGACCTCGGCCCTCGACCCCGAAATGGTGGGCGAAGTGCTGGACGTGATGGTGCAACTGGCCAACGAAGGCATGACCATGATGTGCGTGACGCACGAAATGGGCTTCGCCAAGAAGGTCAGCAACCGCGTGATCTTCATGGACGCCGGCAAGATCGTTGAAGACTGCAAGAAGGACGAATTCTTCGGCAACCCGGATGCCCGTGCACCGCGCGCCAAGGAATTCCTCTCGAAGATCCTGCAGCACTGAACCTGCCGTTGTTCGGACCGCAAGACCCGCCCAGCATGTCATGGCCTCGAAGGCCATGGCGGCTGATGCTGCGGCCGCTGCTTCTGGCTGCGGCCGCTTTGTCTTTGGTGCTTGCCGCAGGCTGGGCCGGCTTCGGCGCCAGCGAGCGCCAGGGCACCGACGCGCTGCGGGCGGAATCCAACCACCAGCTGGACCTGTTTGCCTCGGCGGTCGAGGGCATGATCAAGCGCCTGGAGCATGTGCCAGCCACGGTGCAGCTCAACCAGGACGTGGTGGCCTTGCTGCGCCAGCCGGGGCAGGCCGAGCGCGTGGCTGCAGCCAGCCTGTACCTGCGGCGGCTGAATGCCCACCTAGGCAGCCTGTCGGTGTTCGTGATGAACGAGCGCGGCACGGTGCTGGCGGCCAGTGACGCGTCGATGGTCGGTGAAGACCTGGCCTACCGGCCGTTTTTCCTTGAAGCGTTGTCGGGCCGGGTAGGGCGGCATTTCGCCATCGGCACGCAAGACAGCCAGCCCGGTTACTACGTCTCGCACCCCATCCATGATGGCGCGCGGGTGGCGGGTGTGGCCACCATCAAGATCAGCCTGGAGCCCATCAACCAGGCTTGGGCCATGCTGGGCGCACCGGCGCTGCTGGCCGATTCGAATCAGGTGGTCATCCTGTCGTCGCAGCCCGAATGGCGCTACACCACGCTGGCCGATTTGCCGCTGGAGCGCCGCGTCGATTTGCAGCTGACCCGCATGTACAACCAGCAGCGGCTGGGGCGCTTTCCGCTGCAGGTGGATTTGCGCATCGATGAAGACAGCCAGATCGTCGAGGGCGTGTTGCCCAATGGCTTGAATGCCAACAGCGCGCGGCCACGACCGGCCAGCCGCGGCATGCTGGTGCTGGGCCGCACGCTGAACGGCATGGACTGGCGACTGATGATGTTCACCGACCTGCAGCGCGTGCGCCAGCAGGCGGTGCTGCACAGCCTGCTGGCGGCCGTGACCACCGGCTTCTTGCTTTTGCTGGCGCTGTTCGTGAACCAGCGGCGCCGCATCCTCAGCCAGAAACTGCAGGCCAAGCGCTGGCTGGAGCAAGCCAATACCGAACTCGAAAACAAGGTGACCCGGCGCACCGGCGCCCTGAGCGAAGCCAACAACCGGCTGCGCAAGGAAGTGGCCGAACGCGAGCAGGCCGAGCTCACGCTGCGGCGCGCGCAGGACGAGCTGGTGCATGCCGGCAAGATGGCCGCGCTGGGCCAGCTGGCCACCGGCATCACGCATGAGTTGACACAGCCGCTGGGCGCCATCCGCACGCTCTCGGGCAATGCGCTGGAGTTCATGCGCCGCGGCGACATGAACGCCGTGCAGGGCAACCTGAATATCCTCACCCGGCTGGCCGACCAGATGGGCGGCATCATCCAGCCGCTCAAGGGCTTCGCCCGCAAGTCGGCTGCGCAACCCGCCAGCACCGACACCGCCGTGGCCATGGGCAATGCGCTGTTCCTGTATGACCAGCGCCTGCGCAAGGGCGGCGTGCAGGTGCACAACCACCTGCAGCCCGGCCAGACGCTGGCCTGGTGTGACCCGAACCGGCTGGAGCAGGTGTTGATCAACCTCATCGGCAATGCCGCCGACGCCATGGCGGCATTGCCCGAAGGCCAGCCGCGCGAGCTGCATTTGAACGCCGGACCCGACCTGCCCGAACCCGGCGATGAGGCCGCTGATGAAACCGCTGGTGAAACCGCCGCACCGCGCGTGGTGATCACCGTGCGCGACACCGGCCCCGGCCTCGCCGCCGACGTGCTCGAGCGCTTGTTCGAGCCCTTCTTCAGCACCAAGGAAGCGGGCGTTGGTCTGGGTTTGGGCCTGGCCATTTCACGCGACATCGCCCGCGAAGCCGGCGGTGAGCTGGACGCCCGCAATGCACCGGAAGGCGGCGCCTGCTTCGTGCTGCGCCTGCCCGCCGCGCCTCGATCGCAAGACCCACAGGAACACACCCCATCATGAGTCTCGAGTTGTCCGTGCTGCTGGTGGAAGACGACCTGCACATGCAGCTGGGTTGCGTGCAGGCGCTGCAGCTGTCTGGCCTGCGGGTGGACGCTGTTGAGTCGGCCGAGGCCGCGCTGAAGCTCATCACGCCGGGCTTTGCCGGTGTGGTGGTGACCGACATGCGCCTGCCCAAGGCGGACGGCCTGTCGCTGGTGCGCCGCTGCCAGGAGCTCGACCCCGACCTGCCGGTCATCATGATCACCGGCCACGGCGACGTGACGCTGGCCGTGGAAGCCATGCGCAGCGGCGCCTATGACTTCATTCCCAAGCCGTTCTCGCCCGAGGTGCTGGTGGAAGTGGTGCGCCGGGCCATGGAAAAGCGAGGGCTGACGCTGGAAGTGGCCAGCCTGCGCCAGGCGCTGGCGCTGAAGGAAGGCGTGGCCGGCAAGCTGGTCGGGCGCTCGCCGCAGATGGAAGCGGTGCGGCAGCTGGTGAGTCGGGTGGCGTCGTCGTCGGTCGATGTGCTGATTCGCGGTGAAACCGGCACTGGCAAGGAAGTGGTGGCGCAGGCACTGCATGAGCTGTCGGGCCGGCGCCAGGCGCCGCTGGTGGCGCTGAACTGCGGCGGCCTGCCCGACAACCTGCTCGACAGCGAACTCTTCGGCCACGAGGCCGGCGCCTTCACCGGCGCGCAGAAGCGCCGCATCGGCAAGATTGAACATGCCCACGGTGGCACGCTGTTCCTCGATGAGGTGGAAAGCATGCCGATGGGCGTGCAGGTGAAGCTGCTGCGGGTGCTGCAGGACCGGGTCATCGAGCGCCTGGGCTCGAACCAGCGTGTGCCGGTGGATTGCCGCGTGGTGGCCGCCACCAAGGACGACCTGCTGCAGCGCGCGCAGCAGAACACCTTCCGCAGCGACCTGTATTACCGCCTCAATGTGGTGACGATCGACTTGCCGCCGCTGCGTGAGCGCCGCGAAGACATTCCGATGCTGCTCGAGCACTTCCTGCTGCTGGCCGCCAGCCGCTACGGCCTTCCGCAACCCACCGTGTCCACCGTGCAGCTGCGCGCCTTGATGACCCACCATTGGCCCGGCAATGTGCGCGAGCTGCGCAACGTGGCTGACTGCCTGGTGCTGGGCGTGCGCAACGATGTACTGGGCGATGCGGTGGCCGCAGCCCCCGCGCCGGCTGGCCTGTCATTGGCAGAAACGGTGGACGACTTCGAGCGCAGCCTGATCCGCGAAGAGTTGCGGCGCCAGGGCGGCAACATCGCCCGCAGCGCTCAGGCCTTGCGCATTCCCAAGACCACGCTGAACGACAAGATCCGCAAGCATGGCCTGAACAACGGCGGCGCTGACGGCGAGGCTTGAGGCCGCGTGACGGTCGGTGCTCAGCCCAGGCCGCGGCGCCGGCCCATGTCGGTGCTCATCGCTGCCAGCGCTTCGGCCGTCAGCCGGGTTTGAGCGGCTGGAAACACCAGCCCGTCTTCCAGGCCCAGGTGGCTGTGGTGCAGCGTGATGAACGCGTCGCCGGTCACCATCAAGGCCGCCATAGCGGCAGGTGAACGGCCCGCAGCCACCTCAGCCAGCCCGGCTCGCAGCGTGAGCCACAACGCCCGGAACTGCGCGTGATCGGCCAGCATCTGCTGTGCCGCTGCCCTCAGCTGTGGGTCATCGCTGGCCTGCAACGCAGGAATGATGTGGCTCTCTTCGTCTTCATGGTGCAGCGGCGCGGCCACGTCGAAATAGCGCATCACGTCCACCGCGGCGCGGGTGGCCTGCTCATCAGGCATTTGCCCCGGCAGTTGGGCGACATGGTTGAGCAGCCGCTGCAGCAGCCCGAGGCTGCGCTGCAGGCGCTCGTGGCAGGCGGCCAGCAACTCGAACGGGGCCTCGATACCCGCGGTGGGGCCGGCGTGCAGTGCGGGGGCCGAGGCGCTGCGAGGGAGCGGAAGTTGAGCCATGTCTGATTGTGGCGCTGCCGGGTGGCCAGCCCGCGGCCGGTCTTGATCTGGCGCAACACACCGGCGCCGGTGCTGGGCAACAGTGCCTCCACAACGAGACCGACCGCCGACCATGGACCCAGTTGCCCACCTCCACACCGCCACCGGCACCCCGCCTGAACGCGCCCCGCTGACGCGCCTGCGTGCGTCGTCGCGGGCGGTGCTGATCACCGCGCTGCCCGGCGATGCGGTGGTGGCGTCGCTGCTGCCCGATGCCGTGGGTTGGGGTGGCCTGTTTGGCGGCCCCGCCGTGACCGCGGCCGAATGCGCCACGCTGAACGAGCTGGCTCGCGCCCGCCGCGTCAGCCCCGGCACCGCCTTGTTCAGCCGCAGTGAGCGCGCCACCGCGCTGGTGGCGGTGCTGGAAGGCGACGTGGCGCTGGGGGTTCGGCAATCGGTGGGGGCGTTCAGAACCGAGCGCCACCTGCACGGCCCGGCCTGGCTGGATGTGGCTGCTGCCTGGCTGGGCGAAGCGCCGCCGCAGGATGCGCGTGCGCTGAGCACCGCCACGGTGCTGGAGTTGCCGCGCGACGTGTTGCAGGTGCTGCTGGAGCGCCAGCATGGCCTCGCCCGGCGTTTGATTCTGATGCTGGCCCGCGAAGTACGCCTGCTGGCGGGCAGTACCCAGGATTTGATGCACAAGGACGCACCCGCCCGGCTGGCCGCCTGGCTGCGTGAACACTGTGTGCCCGACGGCCCCAGCGCGGCGCAGGCCATGGTGCAGTTGCCGCTGCGCAAGCGCGACATCGCGTCGCAGCTGGCGATCACGCCGGAAACGCTGTCACGCCTGATGCGCAGCTTCACCAGCCAGGGCGTGATCCAGGTGGCGGGCTACACCGTGCACGTGCTGGACGTGCCGGCGCTGGAACGCCTGGCGAACGGTTGAACCCTCAGCCCTTCACAGGGTGAGCATCTTCAACGCCACGGCCGCCAGCACGGCGCCGATGGCGTAGCGGATCAGGGCCAGCGGCGCGCGGGTGCTGATGACGGCGCCCACCAACACGCCCGGCACCGAGCCGATCAGCAGGTTGAGCAGCAGCGTGAAGTTCACGTTACCCAGCGTGAGGTGGCCAAGGCCTGCGATCAGCGTCAGCGGAATGGCGTGGGCCAGGTCGGTGCCCACCAGCTTGCTGGCGTTCAGCCGCAGCGGGTAGAGGTACAGCAGCAGCACGGTGCCCAGGGCGCCGGCGCCGATGGAGGTGAGCGTGACCAGCACGCCCAGCACCATGCCGGTCACCACCGTCAGCGGGGGTTGCAGGTGCTTGAACTGGTCGGTGTTGGTGACGCGCAGATGCTTGCCCAAACCGTGCAGCCAGTCCTTCATGAAAATGCCCAGCGCGGTGATCAGCAGCATCACGCCCACGGCGCTGATGATGAAACCGTCCTTCACGCGGGCGGCGTCGGAGAAGTGCATCCAGGCCAGGGTGAGGGCTGCGGCGGGCAGGCTGCCCAGCGCCAGGCGGCGCACCACTTGCCAGTCCACGGTGCCGTGGTTGTGGTGCACGGCGGTGCCGAACACCTTGGTGATGGCTGCATACAGCAGGTCGGTGCCCACCGCGGTTTGCGGGGCCACGCCAAAGAGCAGCACGAGGATCGGGGTCATCAGGGAGCCACCGCCAACGCCGGTCACACCCACCATCACGCCGACGATCAAGCCGGCGAGGGCGGTCAGGCCATCCATCTGCATCAGGTAACTCCCGGGGAAACAGCAAAAACCGCCCGAAGTGGGCGGCTGAAACATTGTCGCTGTAACGAGAATCGCATAAGCGACCCGCCCTTTGCACCCCTAAAACATTTTTTGACTTAACTTATGCGCCTGCAGCATTTGGGCAACGACGGACACCGCGATCACCCCGGGCTCCTTCCCGTCAATGCCCGGCAAACCGATCGGGCAGTGCATGCGGGCAAGGGCGTCGGCCGAAATGCCGCGCTCTTGCAGGCGATGTTCAAACCGGGCGCGCTTGGTGGCTGAGCCGATCAGGCCGAACCAACCCGCGTCCCGGCGCTTGAGGATGGCGTGGGCCAGGCGCAGGTCGAGGTCGTGGTTGTGGGTCAGCACCAGGTAGAAGGTGCCCGGCGCTGCCAGCGGCACCTCGGCCTCAACCGGTTCCACACACACCCGGCGGATGTGTTCGGGCAGCGGGCCGGTGGGGAATTCGCTCTCGCGCTCATCGATCCATTCCACCTGGCAGGGCACCTGGCCGAGCAGTTGCACCACCGCGCGGCCCACATGGCCAGCACCGTGCAGCTGCAGCGTGAAGCGCGGGGCCGGTGCCGTCCAGCTGCGCAGGCGGGTGTCGTCCAGCGGCTCGAAGTGCAGCGTCAGGGCGCCACCGCAGCACTGGCCCAGCGACGGGCCGAGGGCCACGGGCCAGGTGGAAGGGTGGGTGTCGTGCCCGCGCGCCAGCTGCTCGCGGGCACGGGCGATGGCTTGCTGCTCCAGGTGGCCACCGCCGATGGTGCCCGCCACATGCTGCGCACTCACCAGCATGCAGGTGCCGGTTTCGCGCGGCACCGAGCCCTTGGTCTGGCCCACACGCACCAGCATCGCCGGCTCACCGCTGGCCACCCAGTGGCGGGCCACGGCCAGCGTGGCCTCAGCCGCCTGCAGGTGCCCGGCCCGGTCGGCGTTGCGGTGGCCGATGAGGCTGTGCATCACGGTGCGCGCACGGCGTCCACGGCGCGCAGCAGCGCTTCCGGCGTGGCGGGCGCGTTCAAGGGCGGCTGGGAGCCGGCCGGGCCGCAGGCAGCCACCGCATCGCGCAGGGCCAGCAGCACGGCAAAACCCAGCAGCAGCGGGGGCTCACCCACGGCCTTGCTGCGGTGGATGCTGTCTTCGACATTGGTGTTGTCGAACAACCGGGTGTGCAGGGCTGCCGGCACGTCGTTCGCCGTCGGGATCTTGTAGGTTGATGGCGCGTGGCTCAGCAGCTTGCCGCTGGTCGGGTGCCACACCAGCTCTTCGGTGGTCAGCCAGCCCATGCCCTGCACGAAGCCGCCTTCGATCTGCCCGATGTCGATGGCCGGGTTGAGTGACCGGCCCACGTCGTGCAGCAAGTCCGCCCGGGCCAGTTGCCACTCGCCGGTCAGGGTGTCGAGCCGCACCTCGGCGCAGGCCGCCCCGTAGGCGAAGTAATAAAACGGCCGGCCGGTGAGGGTCTGGCGGTCCCAGTGCAGGCCGGGCGTGGCGTAGAAGCCGTCGCTCCACAGCTGCACCCGGGCCACATAGGCCTGCGACACCAGCGCCTCGAAGCCGATCTGCCGGCCGTCCGGGGCCACTACCTGGCCACCTTCAAAACGCAGGTCTTGCGCGGGCACTTGCCACTGCGCCGCCAGGTACGCCGCCAGCCGGTCCTTGATCTGCCGGGCGGCGTTCTGCGCGGCCTTGCCGTTCAGGTCGGCCCCGGTGGAGGCGGCGGTGGCCGAGGTGTTGGCCACCTTGCTGGTGTCGGTGGCGCTGCAGCGCACCCGGGCCATCGGCAAACCCAGCTCGTGGGCCACCACCTGCGCCACCTTGGTGTTCAGGCCCTGGCCCATTTCGGTGCCGCCGTGGTTCACCAGCACCGAGCCATCGAGGTACACATGCACCAGCGCGCCGGCCTGGTTGAAGTGGTTCACGTTGAACGAGATGCCGAACTTCACCGGCGTCAGCGCCAGGCCTTTTTTCAGCACCGGGCTGGTGGCATTGAACTGCGCGATGGCGCTGCGGCGCTGGGCATAGTCGCTGCTGCTGGCCAGCTCATTCGTCAGCGGCTCGATGACGTTGTCGGTCACCACCTGGCCGTAGGGCGTGGTGTTGTGGCTTTGGGTGCCGTACCAGTTGGCGCGGCGCACCGCGAGGGCGTCGAGGTGCAGCGCGCGGGCGACGTGGTCGATCACGATCTCGGTGATCAGCGCGCCTTGCGGGCCGCCGAAGCCGCGGAAGGCGGTGTTGCTCTGGCGGTTGGTGCGCGGCAGGTAGCCGTGCATCGACACCTCGGGCAGCCAGTAGGCGTTGTCGACATGGCAGATGGCGCGGGTCAGCACCGGCGCAGACAAATCAGCGCTGTGGCCGGCGTCACCCAGCAGGCTTACCTCAAGCGCCAGCAAGTGGCCGGCGTCGTCAAACCCCACGGCCCAGTCGAACTCGAAACCGTGGCGCCGGCCGGTGATGAGGAAGTCGTCGTCGCGGTCCAGGCGCAGCTTCACAGGCACGCCCAGGCGCCGGGCGGCCAAGGCCGCCGCGCAGGCAAACAGGGCTGATTGCGACTCTTTGCCGCCAAAGCCACCGCCCATGCGCCGGCAGCTCACCTGCACCTGGTGGTTGGCCAGCTTCAGGGCATGTGCCACCAGGGCCTGCATTTCGCTCGGGTGCTGGGTGGAGCAATGGATGTGCAGGCCGCCGTCGTCTTGCGGCAGGGCGAACGAGATCTGGCCTTCCAGATAGAACTGCTCCTGCCCGCCGACGCTGAAGCTGCCCTGCAGCCGGTGCGGTGCCGTGGCCATGGCCTGCGCCACGCCCGTGGCGGCGTCACCGGGCTGCTGGCTGCGCGCCAGGTGCATGGGCGGTAGCACCCAGTCGCCGGCCTCGTGCGCGTCGCGCAGGTTCAGCACGGGTTTCAAGGCTTCAAATTGAATGGCTGACTTGGCCAGCGCCGCTGCGCGGCGGGCCTGCTCGCGTTCACGCGCCACCACCACGAACACCGGCTGGCCCAGGTAGCGCAGCACGCCGTCCGCCAGGATGGGGTCGTCGTGAATGATCGGGCCGCAATCGTTGGGGCCGGGAATGTCGGCCGCGGTGAACACGGCCACCACGCCGGGTTGGGCGCGCAGCAGGTCGAGGTCGATGCCGGTCAGGCGGCCATGGGCCACGGGCGACAGGCCGAGTGCGGCATGCAGCGTGCCGACGGGCTCGGGGATGTCGTCGGTGTAGTGGGCGCGGCCGGCCACATGCAGCAGGGCGGATTCATGCGGCAGCGAGGCGCCGACGGTGGGGGCCGACGTTGCTGTGGAAGCGGTGGAGGAGGCTGTTACGGAGGAGGACATGGCGGGCCTCGTCAAAGCACCGGCGCGGCGCGGGTGGCGCTGGCGGGCAGGGGATCGTGCAGCCGTGTTTCCAGCCACAGCCGGTGCAGCAGGCCGGCGGCGGCGCGCTGGCGGTAGGCGGCGGTGGCGCGCAGGTCGCTCAAGGGCGTGAAGTCGGTCAGCAGCGCCTGGCTGGCAGCGCGCATCGTGGCTTCGTGCCAGGGCTGGCCACGCAGGGCGGCTTCGGCACCGGCGGCGCGGCGCACGACGGCGTCCATGCCGCCAAACGCCAGGCGCGCGTCCACGATGGTGTCGCCGTTGAATTGCAGGCCCAAGCCCGCGCTGAGGGCCGAGATGTCGCAGTCAAAGCGCTTGCTGATCTTCCAGGCGCGGTGCACCCAGCCTTGCTGCTGCGCATGGGCGGGCAGGGCCACGCTGACACCGCTGACGAACTCGCCCGGCTGCAGCGCGTTTTTCATGTAACCGAGGTAGAAATTTTCAAGCGGCAAGCTGCGCTCGGTGCTGCCGCATTGCAGGTGCAACGTGGCCCCCAGGGCCATCAGCACCGGGGCGCTGTCGCCGATCGGTGAGCCGTTGGCCAGGTTGCCCACCAGCGTGCCGGCGTGGCGCACGGGCGGGCCGGCAAAGCGGCGGGCCATTTCGCTCAAGGTGGGCCAGTGGCGCACCAGCACTTGCCAGGCATCTTCCAGCGTCACCGCTGCGCCGATGTGCAGGCGCTGGTCAGGCGTGTGGGTGATGCGCCGCAGCTCGGCCACGTCGCCCAGCCAGATCACGGTGCCCAGGTCACGGAACTGTTTGGTCACCCACAGGCCGATGTCGGTGCCGCCAGCCAGCAGGCGGGCGTCGGGCAAGGCTTGTCGCAGTTGCGCGAGCTCTGCGAGCTGGGTGGGGGCGTGGTAGCGAACATTGTTTGAATGAACGGTGGCTGGTGCAGCGGCCGTTGCTTCTGCGGGCATCGATGCCCGCAAGGCCAGCAACTGCTCACGCAGGCCCGCCAGTGGCAAGCCCGGGCCGGGCAGGGTGTGCATCTGCTCGGCGGCATCCAGAATCGGGCGGTAGCCGGTGCAGCGGCACAGGTTGCCGGCCAGGTCATCGGCCAGCTCGGTGCGGCTGGCGCAGCGGCCTTGCACCTGCTGGCGCTCATGGCTCACGGCCAGGCTCATCACGAAACCGGGGGTGCAGAAGCCGCACTGCGAGCCGTGGCAGTTCACCAGCGCCTGCTGCGCCGGGTGCAGCGCGCCGTCGGGCTGGGCCAGGTCTTCCACGGTCAGCAGCGCCTTGCCGTGCAGCGTGGGCAGGAAGCGGATGCAGCTGTTCACCGGCCGCAGGGCCACGCCGTTTCTCACCACCGCGTTGTGGCCTTCGGGCAGGGTGTCAGCCAGCTCGGCCACGATGACGGTGCACGCACCGCAATCGCCCTCGGCGCAACCCTCTTTGGTGCCGCAGGCGCGGGCGTCTTCGCGCAGCCACTGCAGCACGCTGCGGGTGGGCTCAGGCGTGGCCACCGCCGTGGTTTGTCCGCGGAAGATGAAGCGCACCGGGCGCGTGGGCAGGTCTTCGTGCATGGGCGCAACGGTACTCCGTGGCGTGAAATTGTGTATACGATATAGGCAATGACCAGCATATTCCATGCCGTATGACGCGGGCCCCGGATTTCGCGAACATCGACCTCCATCTCGTGAAGGTCCTGCATACCGTGATCGCTGAACGCAGTGTGTCCCGCGCCGCCCTGAAGCTGGGCAGCACACAGCCGCTGGTGAGCGCCCAGCTCAAGCGCCTGCGTGGCTTGACGGGCGATGCGCTGCTGGTGCGCGCCGGTGCCGGCATGGCCCCCACCGACGCCGCGCTGGCCCTGCTGGCCCCGGCCGAGCGGCTGATGCGTGAAGCCGACGTGCTGTTTGGCGCTGCCCGCAGCGGCCGCGGGTTTGATGCCGCCACCGCCAGCCTCACCCTGAACCTGGCCGCCAGCGATTACCTTGACCCGCTGTTCCTGCCCGCACTGGTGTCGCGCCTGCAGCGCCTGGCGCCGCGCGTGAAGGTGTCGCTGCACCCGCTCAGCGCTGATTCAGATTACCGCGCCAAGCTGGCCCAGGGCGAGCTTGACCTCGTCATCGGCAACTGGCTGCAACCGCCGGAAGAGCTGCACCTCGGGCGGCTCATCACCGACGACGTGGTGTGCCTGGTGGCCGAAGACCACCCCGCCGTGCTGCGCCCGCGCAGCTGGACGGCCGAGCGCTACCTCGACAGCGACCACCTCGCCCCCACGCCGCTGCACCCCGGCGCCCAGGGCGTGATCGATGATTTCCTGGCGCTGCAGGGCCTGAAGCGCCGCATCGCCGTGCGCACCGCCCACTTCAGCCTGGCGCCGATGATGGTGGCGGGCAGCCGGCTGGTGCTCACCACCGGCCGCCAGTTCTGCCTGCGGCAGGTGGGCAAGCTGCCGGTGCGTATCGTGCGCTGCCCGGTCAGCTTCCCGGCGATGGCTTACTACCAACTCTGGCATGACCGCGCCCATGATTCACCCGCCCAGCGCTGGCTGCGTGAGCAGGTGCGCAGCACCGCCCGCGAACTGGTGGACGGCCCCGAGGTGTCCGCATGAGCCAGATCGCCATCCACGGCAATTTCCTTGATTTCACCGGGCTGCCCGCCCTGGGTGACCCCGCCGACGCCGCCGTGCGCTGGCGCGCTGATCACTGGCTGCTGGCCCGCGACGGCCGCGTGGTGGCCGTGCAGGCCGATGAGCCCGGCGACGACTGGCAGAAGCAGCGCCATCCCGGCCGGCTCATCCTGCCCGGCTTTGTGGACACCCACGTGCACAGCGCCCAGATTGACGTGCTGGGCGCCTGGGGCACGGCGCTGCTCGACTGGCTGGAGACCCACACCTTCCCGGCTGAATCGCGCATGGCTGATGCCGCGCATGCGGCCATGATCTCCAACCTGTTCCTCGACGGCCTGCTGGCCAGCGGCACCACCACGGCGATGGTGTTCCCGACGGTGCACAAGGTGTCGGTGGACGCGCTGTTCACGGCCGCCCAGGCCCGCGGCATGCGGCTGATCACCGGCAAGGTGCTGATGGACCGCCACGCGCCCGACTACCTGCGCGACGACGTGACCGGCGCCCGCGCTGACTGCGAAGCGCTGATCGCCCGGTGGCATGGCCAGGGCCGGATGGCCTATGCCGTGACGCCGCGCTTTGCCCCCACCTCGACGGACGCCCAGCTGGCCATGGCCGGTGAGCTGATGGCCCGCCACGAGGGCCTCTACATGCAGACCCACGTGGCCGAGAACACCGACGAGGTGGCCTGGGTGGCGCAGCTCTTCCCGCAGGCCCGCAGCTATCTGGATGTGTACCGCCGCTTCGGCCTGCTGGGGCCACGCGCCATGCTGGCCCACGGCATCTGGCTCGATGACGCCGACCGCCAGCTGCTGGCTGACAGCGGCGCGGCCCTGTCGCACTGCCCATCGTCCAACCTGTTCCTGGGCAGCGGCCTGTTTGACTGGCCGGCGGCGCAGGCGGCCGGCACCGCCGTGAGCATGGGTTGCGACGTGGGCGGCGGCACCAGCCTGTCGATGCTGCGCACCCTGGCCGACGGCTACAAGGTGCAGGCCATGGCCGGGCGCCGCATCACCGCCTGGGCCTTGCTGCATGCCGCCACGCTGGGCGGCGCCAACGCACTGGGGTTGGCTCACGAAATTGGCAGCTTCAACGCCGGTACACTCGCCGACCTCGTGATTTGGGACTTGGCCGCCGACCCCGTGCAGCAACGTCGCCAGGCCGTGGCCCGCGACTTGCATGATGCGATCTTCGCGTGGCTCACCCTGGGCGACGAGCGCCATGTGGTGGCCACCGTGGTGGCTGGCGAGCTGCGTTACCAGCGACCGGCCACCCCTTTCACAGCCTGAGAACACCAACCCGCCCACACGCCATGACCGCACCGCCTCGCCTGGCCCTGACCGGCATCACCAAGCAGTACCCGGCCGTGCGCGCCAACGACGCCGTGAACCTCACCGTGGCGCCGGGGCAGATCCATGCCGTGCTGGGTGAAAACGGCGCCGGCAAATCCACGCTGATGAAGATCATCTACGGCGCCACCAAGCCTGACGCCGGCGAGATGCTCTGGAACGGCGAGCGGGTGCAGGTGGCCAGCCCGGCGCAGGCGCGCCAGCTGGGCATCAGCATGGTCTACCAACACTTCTCGCTGTTCGACACCCTCACCGCCGCCGAAAACGTCTGGCTCGGCCTGGACAAATCATTGCCGCTGGCCGAGGTGACGCGCCGCATCACCGAAGTGGCCGAAGGCTACGGCCTGCCGGTGGACCCGCTCCGCCCGGTGCACACGCTGAGCGTGGGCGAGCGCCAGCGCGTGGAGATCGTTCGCGCACTGCTGACCAAGCCGCAGCTGCTCATCCTGGATGAACCCACCTCGGTGCTCACGCCGCAGGCGGTCGACAAGCTGTTCGTCACGCTGCGCCAGCTCAGCGCCGAAGGCTGCGCCATCCTCTACATCAGCCACAAGCTCGACGAGATCCGGGCGCTGTGCCACCACTGCACCGTGCTGCGCGGCGGCCAGGTGACGGGCGAGGTGGACCCATCGAAGGAAAGCAACGCGAGCCTGTCTCGCCTGATGATCGGCGCCGAGCCGCCGGCCCTGGCGCAGCGCGCCGCCACCACCGGTGCCGTGGTGCTGGACGTGAAGCAGCTTGATCTGCCCCAGCAAGACCCGTTTGGCGTGACGCTGAAGGGCATGAGTCTGCAGGTGCGCGCCGGTGAGATTGTTGGCGTGGCCGGTGTGTCGGGCAATGGGCAGCAGGAGCTGATGGCGGCGCTGTCGGGTGAAGACCCGCGCGCCAAGGCCGGCAGCGTCACGCTGTTCGGCTCTGACATCGCCCAGGCCAGCCCGCGCAAGCGCCGTGCCCTGGGCCTGCACTTCGTGCCCGAAGAACGCCTGGGCCGCGGTGCCGTGCCCACCTTGTCACTGGCGCAGAACACCTTGCTCACCCGCACCGGCAATGTGGGCGCGGGCGGCTGGCTGAACCTGGCCGGCACGCGTGCGCTGGCGGCTGATCTGATTGACCGCTTCAAGGTCAAGGCGGGCGGGCCGGATGCGGCTGCGCGCAGCCTGTCGGGCGGCAATCTGCAGAAGTTCATCGTCGGTCGCGAGATTGACGCCAAGCCGAAGCTGCTCATCATTTCCCAGCCCACCTGGGGTGTGGACGTGGGCGCTGCGGCGCAAATCCGTGGCGAGCTGCTGAAGCTGCGCGACGCGGGCTGCGCGGTGCTGGTGGTCAGCGAAGAGCTGGATGAGTTGTTCGAGTTGAGCGACCGCCTGCTCGTGATTGCCCAGGGCCGGCTCTCGCCGAGCCTGCCCACGGCCGAGGCCACCGTCGAGAAGATCGGCGCGTGGATGTCGGGCCTGTGGGAAACACCGGCCACCTCCGTGCCGACCCCGAATGCTGTCACCGAGGGAGCCCCGCGTGCTGAAGCTTGAAACCCGTCCGCAGCCCTCGCAGGTGATGTCCATCGCCTCGCCGCTGCTGGCCTTGTTGATCACCGTGCTGATTGGCGTGGTGCTGTTCGTGGCGCTGGGCAAAGACCCCGTCAAGGGCCTGCAGGTGTTTTTCTATGAGCCGGTGAAGAACGCCTACGCGCTGTCTGAGCTGAGCGTGAAGGCCGTGCCGCTGGTGCTGATTGCGCTGGGCCTGGCCGTGTGCTTCCGCTCGAACGTGTGGAACATCGGTGCCGAAGGCCAGTTCGTGGTCGGCGCGCTGGCGGCAGGCTGGGTGGCCATGCAGGCCGGGCCGGGCACGGGCCGCTGGATTGTGCTGGCCGTGCTGGTGGCCGGTGTGCTGGGCGGCATGGTGTGGGCGGGCATCGTGGCGCTGCTGCGTGACCGCTTCAGTGCCAGCGAAATTCTGGTCAGCCTGATGATGGTGTACGTGGCTGATCAGTTGCTGGGCTACCTGGTTTACGGCCCCTGGAAAGACCCGAAGGGCTACAACTTTCCGCAGACCATCACGTTCGATGCGGTGACGAAGATTCCGCGCCTGATTGATGGCCTGCGCATGAATGCCGGCGTGTTCGTGGCGCTGCTGGGCGTGGCGGGCCTGTGGGCCTTCATGTTCCGCACCTACAAGGGCTTTGCGTTGCAGGTGGGCGGGCTGGCCCCGGCGGCTGCGCGCTATGCGGGCTTCTCGTCGCGCGCTTCGCTGTGGACGGCGCTGCTGGTGTCGGGTGGCATGGCCGGCCTGGCCGGTGCGCTGGAAGCCGCCGGCCCGCTGGGCCAGCTCACGCCGTATGTGCCGGTGGGCTATGGCTTCGCGGCCATCATCGTGGCGTTCGTGGGCCGCCTGCATCCGGTGGGCATCGTGTTCTCGGCGGTGCTGATGAGCATGTTCTACATCGGTGGTGAACTGGCGCAATCGCGCCTGGGCCTTCCCAAGGCCTTGACCGGCGTGTTCCAGGGCCTGCTGCTGTTTGCGCTGCTGGCTTGCGACACCCTCATCCACTACCGAATCCGCCTGAGCTCGGGCAGCGCGAAGGGAGCCCGCTGATGGACCAACTTGCCTTGCTGCTGGCAGCCACCCTGAACGCCGGCACCGTGCTGGCCATTGCGGGCCTGGGGCTGCTCATCAACGAACGCGCCGGCATCATCAACCTCGGCGCCGAGGGCCTGATGCTGGTGGCCGCCATCGCCGGCTTTGCCACCGCCGTGGGCACGGGCAGCGACGTGCTGGCCTTTGCCGCGGGTGCCGCCGCTGGCGCCGTGCTGGCTGCCGTGTTCGGCGTGCTGGTGATCTGGCTGAACACCAACCAGTACGCCACCGGCCTGGCGCTGAGCCTGTTTGGCACCGGCTTCTCGGCCTTCGTGGGCATTCGCTACACGCAAGAGCGCCTGGGCGACCGCATGAAGTTCGAGATCCCCGGCCTGGCGGACATTCCGCTCGTCGGCCCGGCACTGTTCAAGCAACACCCGCTGGTTTACGGCGCGATGCTGATGGCGCTGGCACTGGCCTGGTTCCTGTACCGCTCACGCGCGGGCCTGGTGCTGCGCGCGGTGGGTGAATCGCCTGAATCGGCTCATGCGCTGGGCTACCCGGTGCGGCGCATTCGCCTGGCTGCCGTGGTGGCGGGCGGCGCGCTGTGCGGCGTGGCGGGCGCCTACCTGTCTGTGGTGTACACGCCGCTGTGGGTGGAGGGCATGGTGGCCGGCAAGGGCTGGATCGCCTTGGCGCTCACCACGTTTGCCACCTGGCGCCCGGCACGTGTATTGCTGGGTGCTTACCTGTTCGGGGGCGTGACGATGCTCCAGTTCCACCTGCAAGGTGAGGGCGTGGAAATTGCAAGCCAGTGGCTGACGATGTTGCCGTACGTGGCCACCATCGTGGTGCTGGTGCTGATTTCACGCAACCCCACCTGGATCCGCGTCAATATGCCGGCGTCGTTGGGCAAGCCCTTCTTCCCCGGCAGTTGATTCCCGTCTCCCCAGGGGTGCCGTGTTCGCACCATAATCGTGCGCGCTGGCGTGCCCCGCCTCAATAACTGACCTTCCCCTTTTTACCCACCGGAGAGCTCATGAACGACAAATCGCTGTTCCAAAAACGTCGCCTGCTGAAACTGGCCGGCTGGACCACCCTGGCCGCCACCGCCGCCCTGGTGGGCTGCGGCAAGAAGGAAGAAGCTGCTGCCGCCCCGGCCGCTGCCTCCGAGCCCGCATCTGCTGCCGTGGCCAAGACCGAGCCGCTGAAGATCGCTTTTGCCTACGTCGGCCCGGTGGGCGACGGCGGCTGGACCTTCGCGCACGACAACGCCCGCAAGGCGCTGGAAAAGGAATTCGGCGACAAGATCGTCACCACCTTCGTCGAGAAGGTGCCTGAAGCCGCTGACGCCGAGCGCGTGTTCCGCGACATGATCGGCCAGGGCAACAAGCTGATCTTCGGCACCACGTTCGGCTACATGGAGCCGATGCTGAAGGTGGCCGCTGACTCCAAGGACATCAAGTTCGAACATGCCACCGGCTACAAGACGGCCGAGAACATGCGCACCTACGACAGCCGCACCTACGAAGGTGCCTACATGGCTGGCGTGATCGCAGGCGCGATGACCAAGTCCAACACGCTGGGCGTGGTCGGCTCGATCCCAATTCCTGAAGTCATCCGCAACATCAACAGCTTCACCCTGGGCGCGCAAAGCGTGAACCCGAAGATCAAGACCAAGGTGGTCTGGGTCAACGAATGGTTCAACCCGCCCAAGGAAACCGAAGCCGCCACCGCCCTGATCAACGGCGGCGCTGACGTGCTGATGCAGAACACCGACTCGCCGGCCGTGCTGAAGACCGCCCAGGAAAAGGGCAAGCGCGCCTTCGGCTGGGACAGCGACATGACCGCCTACGGCCCGAAGGCCCACCTGGCTTCCGCCGTCATCAACTGGGGCCCGTACTACATCAAGGCCACCAAGGACGCCCTGGAAGGCAAGTGGGCCACCGGCCAAAGCTGGTGGGGCGTGAAGGAAGGCGCCATCGACCTGGTTTCGATGGCCGACGACGTGCCCGCAGAAACCAAGGCCAAGGTTGAAGCCATCAAGGCCGGCCTGAAGGACGGCAGCTTCTCCATCTGGAAGGGCCCGATCGTCGACAACGCCGGCAAGGAAGTGCTGGCCAAGGACGTGGTTGCTGACGACGCCTTCCTGGGCGGCGTGAAGTTCTACGTCAAGGGCGTTGAAGGCAAGGTGCCTGGCGACAAGTGATGAGTGCTGATATCAGCTGAATAGGCTGATATGCGAAAAGCCACCGGCCGTAAGGTCAGGTGGCTTTTTTATTTTTTGGCGGCGACTGCAATTGCGGCTGTCGAAACGATAGTGTTCGAGGTTGAAAGAGCTGTTGACGGATTTGTTTGGTTTGCATCAAATATCACGCCGCCGCTGGCGACTGCTATTCGCTGAAAACTATCACTGGATGGAGGTTCAGCCTGCGTATGGAAGAATCAAGCGAGGCGCGATATTGATGCCGGCCAGCAATTCCGTGTTGGGGCGGCAGATGTCGCTGTCTCGCTGTAGTGTTGATGCCGAGAGAAAAATTTGGCCATAATGCAAGCGACTTTTCTCGACACTGACGAGGCTTGCATGTAGTGCTTCGGCCACACCGAGCTCGGCAGGCCAGTCTAACGGTAACCACTCGTTTTCTACTTATCTCTCTGACGTCAGAGTCCATTCAGATGAAACGCCTTATCTCACTTTTTCTTGCTGTTCTTGTCGCCGCCTGCGCATCGACGGGCCCTCGGTATGAGAGACCGCTACCAGCTCCAGATGGTTATGCCACTGTTGTCTTTATGCGAGAGCCCGGTCTGGCAGGCGCAGCCAGGCCACACAGCTACTATATCGACAAGACACTAGTCGCCAGGCTTTCTACTCGTGGTTACACTTTCGTTTACGTCAAACCTGGCACCCGGGAGCTTCACTATGGAGGTACCCCGGAGTATCGAGGCTTGTTGATCACCGTCCAAGCCGTCGCGGGGGAAACCTATTATTTCAAGGAGGGTAGGAGCTTCGGTTCTATCATTCCTCTACCCGGCGTCACGTATGCCTCGCAAATTGACAAAGTCAACCTGTTAGGTCGGGATCAAGCCGAGAGCGAACTCACGACGTACGGCTATCAAAAGCCGGAGGTTCAGTCCGTAGATTAGACTTTGAAGACCGTGAACGGCTATCCGCTCAGGGAAAGGTTCCTTTTTGGGGCAGGCCAGCGGGTGGATCCTCACACGTTTTCAAGGGCCACCCCCATCAATTTACTGACTATGTCACAGCAATGACAATTTCAGGCGTCCGTCCATTAGCACTCAATCGTCCGTCAATTAGCACTCAGGCGAATAGTCTATGGAACAGCCAGGGTAATTTCCGCACCCACTCTTGAGGCGGTCTATAAAGATTTCAGCCGTTTTAATTAGGGTCGCGTTCGCGAGCGCAATGATCGATAACCACTCGTCCGAGGAGCTGGGGTTTTTTTTGGTCCTGAGTGTGATTCGGCGTTTCCGATTATTAAAGCCATGGGAGTGCCAGGCCGTAAGAATGTGTGTCGAGGGAAAGTGGCGTTCAGTCCGACTGCCGTGGCGCTTTGGTGTCATAGGCCCCGGCTACCAACAGTGCCCTTTTGCTGATCAAACCAGCCAAAACTGCGCACTCCCTCCGTCCGTCCCCATCGCTGACCCATGATCGCCACCCAACTCGGCACCCACTTCTTCCAAGTCAGAGCCGCAGCCATCTTCATCTCCCAAGGCGCTGTGCTCCTGCACCGCCTGGAAGGCGATACCTTCTGGTCCTTGCCGGGCGGTCGTGTTGAGCCCGGCGAAGATGCTGCCACCACGGTGGTGCGCGAGATGCGCGAGGAGCTTGGGCAAAACGTGGTGTGCGGGCCGCTCAGCTACGTCGTAGAAAACTTCTTCACCGCGCGCGGCAAGCCGCATCACGAGATTGGCTTCTACTTCCAAGCCAGCTTCCTTGAGGATTCGCCCCTGCTCGACCCCGCCCGCACCCACGCCGGTGTGGAGGGAGCCCGCGCGCTTGAGTTCAAGTGGTTCCCGCTCGACGACAGCCTTGCCAACCTGGATGTGCGCCCGTCGTTCCTGCGCACCTCGCTGCTGCAGCCACTGCCCCATTTCCGGCATGTGGTGCAGCGCGAGGGGTGAAGTTGCAGCGCGCCACCCCACGGGTGAGCTCCGGTGGGTCAGTCAGCTGCTGCACTCCCGGTGCACACTCACATCCTGCCCACCACCCCAGCCCCGCAGCCTGCGCCGCGTGGCCACCCCATGCGCCCCTCCAACGCCTATTCCCGCTTCGCCAAGGTCACGGCGCAGTTGTGCGGTCGTCCACCGGCCTTCACCTTGGCGGTGGCGGTCATCGCGCTGTGGCTCATCACCGGCCCGCTGTTCCACTTCAGTGACACCTGGCAACTGGTCATCAACACCGGCACCACCATCGTCACGTTCCTGATGGTGTTCCTGATCCAGAACACGCAGAACCGCGACACCGAAGCCATTCAGGTGAAGCTCGATGAGCTCATTCGCGCCACCCACGGCGCGCACAACGCGTTGATGGACCTGGAGGAGATGGAGCAGGACGCGCTGGACGCCTTCCGCGCCCGCTACGCCGCCCTGGCGGCTGCTGCCCGCTCAGAGTTGGTTCTGGGCCGGATCGACACCGATTCACCGGAGGCTTGATGAGCAACGTACACGCGCCACGTTCGGTGCGCCTGGTGGGCGCCACGCCCATTCAGCCCAGCCACCGCCTGAGCTGTCATTGCGGCGCGGTGGTGCTGCGCCTGAGCTTGCCTGAGGGCATTCAGGATGCGCGGCGCTGCGATTGCTCGATGTGCCGCCGCCGTGGGGCCATCGTGGCGTCGGTGCCGCTTGATGGCATCACGGTGGAGCAGGGTGCTGATGTGCTGCGTGAGTACCGCTTCAACACCCACACGGCGCGGCACTTTTTCTGCGGCGTGTGCGGCATCTACACCCACCACCAGCGCCGCTCCAACCCGCAGCAATATGGCTACAACGTGGGCTGTCTTGAGGGCGTGAATCCGTTCGAGCTGGGTGATGTGCCCACCAACGACGGCGTGCTGCACCCGGCTGATCGCCACACGCCCTGGCTGCATGCGGCGCGGGCCGAGCTGGGTGTGGTGCCGCACGGGCCGGGCAGCTGCAACCCGCGCATCACCGCGTATCACCACGGCACCTCCATCCACGGCTATGACGACAAGTGCAACTGGTGCTCCACCTTCGTGCACTGGTGTCTGGGCCAGGCCGGCGTGCAGGGCACGGCCAGTGCGCTGGCCCGCTCATGGCTGGCATGGGGTGAGCCGCTGGAGGCGCCACGGCCCGGCTGCATCACGGTCCTGTGGCGTGAAGACCCGAACAGCTGGCAAGGCCATGTGGGCTTTTATGTGCGCCATGACGATGAACACGTCTGGCTGCTCGGCGGCAACCAGCAAGGCACCGTGCGCGAGTGGGCCTATCCGCTGAACACCGTGCTGGGCCACCGCTGGCCCTCAGGCAGCGCCTGAAGCGCCTTGCCCCTAAGGTGATGCCCTTGCTGGGCGCTGTCGGTGGGAACCTTCATCGGCCTTGGGGGCTCCATGGACAGTCTCCGCTTCGGCGCACCGTGCGCGTTTGCCCATGCCTTTGATGCCACAGGTGGCTGCCGCACCTCGCCCAGCCTGGCCCGCTGCCAACGCCAACACCCACACCAGCCGCTGGCTGGCGCGCCTGGGGGCTGTGTTGGTGACCGTGCTTCTGCTGTCGCCGTTCTGGCTGGGCACGCTGACGCAGGTGGTGCTGGTGGGGGAGGCGGAGCCCGCCGTGATGGTGTGGCTGCAATTGGCAGCGGCTTTGCCTGTGGCGCCTGCCTCGCCAGCTGATGCTGACAAGCAGCCCGCGCCGGCACCGCCAACAGCCACGGCCGCACCTGCCAGCGCCAAACCAAAGCGTGCAAGCAGCGCCACGCCGGCAGCGCCGCAAGCCATCACCGCAGCCCCCGTGCCTGATGCGCCCCAAGCACCCAGTGCCAACACCGCCCCCATCACCACAGCCGCCGCCGCGCCGGCCGCCTCATCCGCCAGCGCGCCCCCACTGCGGCTGGATGCCAGCGTGATCCGCGCTGCCAACCAGGCCAGCAAGAGCCGCTTCCAGCAGATGGCCGAGGCCAGCGGCGCCTACGCGGGCGATGCGCCCGTCACCGAGCGTGAAAAGCTGGAGGCGGGTGTCGCCCAGGCCGTCAAGCCGGGCTGCATGGCCGCGGGGGGCTCGTTGATCGCGATCTTCACCATCCCCATCGCCCTGGCCACTGACAAATGCCGGGGCTGGTCGAAGTAGAGCGCCCGCACCGCAACGCCTGCACCACCGCCCCGCCGTGCGCCCGGCAGCAGGCAAAATACGGCCATGCCTGCCTGCGCCGTTGCCGCCTCTTTCAGCCACCCGGTGGCCGCCGTGGAAGACCTGCGCGAGCAGCCCCTGGCCGTGCGCTTGCTGGGCGAAGACTGGGTGCTCTGGCGCGATGCCCACGGCACCCCGCACGCAGCACCTGACCGCTGCCCGCACCGCGGCACGCGCCTGTCACTTGGCCGCGTGTGCCAGGGTGAGCTGCAGTGCCCGTACCACGGCTGGCGTTTTGCGGCGGACGGCCGCTGCACCCAGGTGCCGGCCGTGCCCGGCTTTGTGCCCCCGGCCACGCATGGCCTGAACACGGTGGCGCTCACGCCCGCCCACGGCCTGCTGTGGCTGCGGCCCGATGGCGGTGAGCCGCACCTGCCGGCCTTTCCAGCCGAAGCTGACCACCGCCTGCACAAGCTCAACACCGTGGCCTATGACGTGGCCACCAGCGCGCCCCGCATCATCGAGAACTTCCTCGACATGGCCCACTTCAGCTTCGTGCACGAAGGCTGGCTGGGTGATGCGCAGCACACCGAGGTGCCCGCCTACGACGTGCAGGTGAGCGCCCAGCACGGCGTGCACGCCACGGGCTGCCAGGCCTGGCAGCCGCAAAGCAATGTCACGGCCAGCGGCGGCGCCTGGGTGGCTTATGACTATGCGGTGCCAGCGCCCGGTGCGGCGGTGCTCTCGAAGCAGCCACAGGGCCAGCAAGACTGGCGCGAGTCGATTGCCTTGTTCATCTGCCCGGTCGATGAAGAGCGCTCGCGGGTTTGGTTCCGCCTGGCCGTACCGCCCGGTGCGGCGGCTGACGACGAGCTGCGCGCCTTCCAGCACACCATCTTCACGCAAGACCAGCCGGTGCTGGAGTCTCAACAACCCCGCCGCCTGCCTTTGACAGACACCGTGGCACGCGAAGTGCACTCGTCGGCCGACCGCAGCTCGGCCGCCTACCGGCGTTACCTGCGCCTGATCTCTCTTCAATTCGGAACCTGCTGATGACCACCTCTGCCCACACCCCTGATTTCAGCCGCATTCCGCGCGCCGCGCTGCCGGCCCTGCTGTGCGCCATGCCCAAGGCCGAGCTGCACATCCACATCGAAGGCTCGCTGGAGCCCGAGTTGATCTTCGCGCTGGCCCAGCGCAATGGCGTGGCGCTGCCCTACGCCAGCGTCGAGGCGCTGCGCGCGGCCTACGCCTTCACGGACCTGCAGAGCTTCCTCGACATCTACTACGCCGGCGCCAGCGTGCTGCTGCACGAGCAGGATTTCTACGACATGGCCTGGGCCTACTTCGAGCGCGCCAAGGCCGACAACGTGGTGCACGCCGAGCTGTTCTTCGATCCGCAAACCCACACCGCGCGCAACGTGCCGATGGCCACCGTCATCCACGGCCTTGCACGTGCCTGTGCCGATGCACAAGCCAAGCTGGGTGTGAGCAGCGCACTCATCCTGTGCTTCCTGCGCCACCTGAGCGAAGCCGAAGCCTTTGACACCCTCGAAGCCGCCTTGCCCTTCCGTGAACACTTCATCGGCGTGGGCCTGGACAGCTCCGAGCGCGGCCACCCGCCCGAGAAGTTCGCCCGCGTGTTTGCCAAGTGCCGCGAGCTGGGCCTGAAGCTGGTGGCCCATGCCGGCGAAGAAGGCCCGCCGGCCTACATCGAAAGCGCACTCGACGTGCTGCACGTGCAACGCATTGACCACGGCGTGCGCAGCATTGAAAGCGCCGAGCTGATGCAGCGCCTGGCCGCCAGCCGCATGCCGCTCACCGTGTGCCCGCTGTCGAACGTGAAGCTGTGCGTGTACGGCGACATGGCCGAGCACCAGCTGCCCGCGCTGCTGGCCGCCGGCCTGTGCGCCACCGTCAACTCCGATGACCCGGCCTACTTCGGCGGCTACATGAACGCCAACTTCCTGGCCACCTTCAATGCGCTGCCGCAGCTGGGCGCTGCCGAGGCCTACGCCCTGGCCGCCAACAGCTTCGAAGCCAGCTTCGTGGATGACGCCATGAAAAAGGCCTGGACGGCATCGCTCGACCAGGCCTTTACCCAAGCCATCGCGGCCTGAGCGGTTTCAACCAGCAAAACGCGGCGGGCTGCCTGTGAAGGCCGCCCGCCGTTTCAACGTCAGAACGTCGCCTTGAACTGCGCGCCCCACATGCGGGGCTCGTTGATGAAGGCGGTCAGGTTGTTGAAGTCGATGCCACCCGTGGCACGAACCTGGTTGGTGATGTTGCGGCCATAGGCAGCCACTTCGTACTTGCCATTGCCCCAGATGTAGCCCACGCGCATGCCGCCCGTGGTGAGCGACTTGCCGGTGAATTCCACCGAGTCATACAGGAAGAAGTTGATCTTGCTGCGGTAGGTCCAGTCCGTGTAGACGTAGAGCTCGCCGTCGGCCGTGGGCATGCCGTAGCGCAGGTTCACGTTGGCCACCTGGCGCGGCGCCTGCGGCAGGCTGTTGCCGTCGATGTGGAAGGTGCCTGCGGTGGTGCCGGCCGGGTCGGTCACGGTGCACTGCGCGCAGCCGAAGACGGTCAGGTCGGGGTCCTTGATCTTCGTGAAGTTCAGGCTGCCGTTCAGGCCGAGCAACAGGTTGGGTGTCAGGTAGGCCTCGAGCGTGAACTCGGCGCCTTCACCGCTGGCCTTCTTGGCACTCACCAGGGTGGTGACGTTGCTGTTGCCACCCACGGCCGACAGCTGCTGGTTCTTCACGTCGTAGTGGAAGAGGTTGGCCGTCATGCGGGCGCGGCGCTCGAACAGATCGGCCTTCACGCCCACTTCATACGAGGTGCTGGTTTCCGGGCCGGCGCTCGATTGCGGGCCGAAGGCCGAGGCCGGCTGGATGCTGGAGCCGCGCACACCGGTGGCCACGCGGGCATACAGGTTCACGTCCTTGTCGAGCTTCCAGGTGGCGGCCACGTCGCCGGTCACCTTGCCGTCGCTGGTGTCGGCGCTCAAGCCGTTGGTGGTGTTGAGCGAGGCATCAGGGTCGGTGCTCAGGCGCTTGGCGTCGTGGGTGTAACGCAGGCCGCCGCGCAGGGTCAGGTCCGGGCGCAGCGCGTAGTTCACCGAGCCGAACACGGCCCAGGCGTTGTTGCGCTGGTGGGTGTGGGTCACGCCGGTCAGGGCACCGCCACCGAGCGAGTCATAGCTGCTGCTGTCGATGGTGTACTTCTCGCGGAACAGGTAGACGCCGGCTTGCCAGCTCAATGGGCCGGTGATGGCCGACTCCGCGCGCAGCTCTTGCGTCCACTGGCTGTGGCCGCTCATGCCGTCAGCGGTTTCAGACGGGAAGGGGATCAGGCCCGGGCCGCCGCCGGTGGGCAGGAAGGCCGCGCCGTAGCCGCCGTCCACGTCACCGCGGCTGAAGGAGCGCACGGTTTCCAGACCGGTGATGCTGTGCAGCGTCACGCCGTCGAACTTCCAGGTCAGGTGCGCGTTGGCGCCCTTGGTGCGGATCTGCTGTTCGTTCTTGCCATCGAACTGCACCACCTTCGGATCGAAGCCGTCGATGAAATCGTTCGTGCCGGCCTTCAGGATGTTGGCGCGGAACAGGCGGGCGCTGCCGTCCAGGTCACGGGCATGCACGTTGAACAGCGCGCTGAAGGCGGTGCCGGCGCCATACAGCAGCTGGGCGCGCACGGCGTTGTCGTCATAGCCTTCGAGGAACTTGGTCTGCAGGCCGGCGGGTGATGCATTGGTCACCCAGTTGTCGCGGTGCTGGGCCTGGGCCGACACGCGGGCTTGCCAGTCGGTGTTGATCGGCAGGTTGACGGCGCCTTCCAGGTTGATGGTGCCGTAGGTGCCGGCGCTGACGCTGGCATAGCCGCCGAAGGTCTTGCCCGGCTTCACCGATTCAAACTTCACCAGGCCTGCCGGCGTGTTGCGGCCGAACAGCGTGCCTTGCGGGCCGGCCAGCACTTCCACGGCGGCCGTGTCGAAGATCGGGAAGCCCTTGAGGACGGGGTTCTCCTGCACCACGTCGTCGAGGATGAGCGAGACGGGCTGCGAGGCGTTCAGGTGGAAGTCGGTGTTGCCGTAGCCGCGGATGTAGAAGCGCGGAAAGGCGCGGCCGAACGACGATTCGATGTTCAGGCTCGGCACGCGGCCGGCCAGCATGCGCAGGTCTTCGCCGCTGGCGTTCAGCACATCCAGCGCTTCGCCCTTCAGGCTGGACACGCTGATGGGCACGTCCTTGATGTTTTCAGTGCGGCGCTCGGCGGTCACCGTCACGGTGCTGAGCTTGCCGGCTTCAGTCGGTGCTGCTTCCTGGGCCTGGCTGAGTGCCGGCACCCAGGCCAGTGCCACGGCGAGTGGCAGGGCGCGAACGAGGGGGTGAGCGATGTCGCGCTGGGCGCGGCGAAGTGGTCGAGACATGTGGGTCTTCCCTGTCAGTGAATGAATGCACTGACAGTGCAACCCGCATGCCCGGCTATCGCCGCGCTGCGGTGCGTTTCATGCTCAGGGAGCGGGCACGCCGTTGCGCCACTGCCCCCAGTTGGCAACGATGTCACGCACCAGTGCACCACCAACGAGCACGAGGTTCTGCGTGGCGGGCATGAAGCCGCCGGTGGCGCCGGTGGTGGAGGCCGTCAATGACGCATGGGCCGTCTGCCCCGGATACGGCCGGTCGAAGTTCGATGCGGTGCGCAGCACGGCCAGGCGCTTCAGATCAGCTTTGCCGGCCGCGGCCGCACGCTCCAGCGCGTTGCGCGTGGCGTTGTCTTCCTGCTGGGTGGTGCAGTAGGTGCCCTGGTTGTCGGTCATCAGGCGGGTCCAGTCGCGGGCGTGCTGGCCCAGCTTGTGGCCGTGCCACCAGGTGTCGCCGCCGAGGGTGTCGCATTGCGTCACGCTGGGGGCGGCGCGGGCAGCGGCTTCCTTGTAGCGGGCGCGGTAGGCCTTGGCTTCGGGGCTGTCGTTCAGGCTGACGCCGCGCGTGACGGCCAGGGCCTTCTGCAGCAAGGCTTCATCCACCCGGGCCACTTCGGTGCGGTATTCCAGCTTGGGCTTTTCGCCCGGGCCCTTGGTGAGGATGCCGTAGTAGCCGGTGCGCCAGCCGGCGGGCATGTCGCGGGCGTCCAGCTCATGGGCAATGCCGCTGTCCACCAGCCAGCGGGCCCAGGTGGCGCTGCCGAGCGTGCCGCGTTGGGGGTCGATGCCGGCAATGCCAGCGATCAGCACATAGCTCTGGCGGAAGTCGAAGCGCGTATCCAGCAGCGTGGCCAGCGTGCTGGCTGCCGCATTGGCGTGGCCCATGCCGGTGGTCAGCAGGCACACGTCGTCGGTGTTGCAGCGCAGCGCCGGGTAGTCGGGCGACAGACCGGGCACGGTGATGCTCTCGTTCAGCGCGAAGGGCTTGATCCACGGCTCGGCTTCGGGGCCGAACATGCTGACGATCAGCACCTTGACGGGGCGAGGCGCTTCAGTGGCCGCATGGGCGTTGCCAGCGGCCAGCAGGCAGGTGGCCAGGGCCAGGGCGGTGCGGTGGGTGGTGGGGGTTGTTGGGTTGGGCATGAACGAGATGGAGGAAGGTGGGGGCAGGGCGCAACGGGCTGATGGGCTTGGCTCGGCGACGTGTTGGCACCGCATCAGCGCCGCACCGCCGTGGCCGTGTCGCGCCAGGCGCGCAGGAAGCTCAGACACACCTCGGCTTCGTTGTGCTCGGCCAGGCCGCTGGTGAACAGCGCGCCCACGTCGGCATCAAAGGCTTCGGCGCCGGCCAGGTCACTCAAGCTGCGGAAGGCGATGTAGGGCACCTGGTTGGCATAGGCCACATGGGCCAGCGCCGCGGTTTCCATCTCGAAGGTCTGGGCCTGCAGGTGCTCGAACAGGTACTGGCGGTACTGCGGGTTGGCCAGAAACACCGTGGCCGAGACACCGCGGCCGCCCACATGCAGCTTGGGCGTCTGGCGCACACACTGGCGCTCATCCAGCGTGCCGTCCGTCTGGCGGGCCTTCGGGCCGCAGCGCTGCAAGGTGGGCTGCAGGGTGCGGGCGGTGGCCAGCATGGCGGTGTCCACGGGGTAGTCGAAGCGGAATTCACCGGCCGGTGCATTGGCGGCGTTCAGCACATGGTTCTCACGCATGAACAGGCCCGTGGGCACGCTGCTGCCGGCGTCGCCCTTCAGGCTGAAGGCGGGCACGTCGCGGCCGTCGGGCTTGGCGAAGTGCAGGCCCAGGCAGCTGCCGTCACCCGGCTTGCCGCAGGGCGCGGGCAGCTGGTTGTCGTGGCTCCAGTACACCTCCATCGGCATGGCCCAGCGGTCGGGCACGGTCACGTCGCCCACGTGGTGCGCCGGGTTCACGCCCCCGGCAATGCCGCTCATCACCAGGCGGCGAATGTGGAAGTGGTCAAGCAGCTGCTGCGTGGCCAGCGTGGCGTTCACCATGCTCACGCCGGAAAGCGTCACGGCCACGCGGTGGCCTTCCAGCACGCCGGTGCTGACGAGCTTGCCTTGAATGCGCCAGTTCTTGCGCTGCTTCAGCCGGGCCAGCAGCAGGTCCGCCTCGGCGCCAAAGGCCGAGACGATGCCGATGCGGGGCGTGCATTCGCTGAGGCAGCGCTTGTTGACGGTGGTGGCGGCAGTGTTGGCTTTTGCGGCGTTACCCGCTTCCGCAGGGGCCGCAGCCAGCATCAGCACCGCGCCGGCAGCGATCAAGGCGGCCGTCACATAACCCGGCCAGCGCGACGGGGCCGGGGCGCGCATGGGGCGGCGCCGTGAATGGGAGGTGGAATCAGATTGCATGCGACCAAGGCTAGCAAGGCCGATGCCCGATCATGATGACAAAGGCTTGGGCTGGCTCTCGCGGATGGCCAGGTGCAGCAGGCCGGTGATGCCCAGCACCACCAGCGTGCCCAGGCCCCACACCGCCCCGAGGATCCACACCAGCCAGCCCTGCAGGCTGCGCAGCAGGCCCTGCGACAGCTCGATGGCCCAGGCCAGCCACTCGTCCCAGCCGCCCAGCCACACGTCCAGCAAATCGCCCAGCTTGGTGTCGGCCATGCGCGTGTGCAGCTCGGCCACCCAGGCGGGGTCGATGCTGAGCAGGGCCCACAAACCCGCTGCCAGGGCAGACCAGAGCAGCAGGGCAATCGCAGTGACAATCCAGAGAGCGGCCATCATGGGCCGCAAGCTTAGCCGCAGTCCCGGCACACTTGAACATGCCCTCACAACGAAACACTGGTTTGTCCGGCCTGGCGGGCCTCTCAAGCCTGGTTTATTCCACCGACAGCGGCCGCACCTGCCCCGATTGCCGGGCGCCGATCGCCGATTGCCAATGCAAGGCGCTGCAGGCCGCCGCCGCACGCGCGGCCGGTGACGGCGTGGTGCGCGTCTCCCGCGAGACCAAGGGCCGCGGCGGCAAGGCCGTGAGCGTGGTGCGCGGCGTGCCGCTGGACGACGCCGCCCTGGCCGCCCTGGCCAAGGAGCTGAAAACCGCCTGCGGCAGCGGCGGCACGGTGAAAGACGGCGTGATCGAGGTGCAAGGCGATCACGTCGCCTTGCTGCTGCAAAAACTCGCCGGCCGCGGCTGGACGATCAAGCGCTCCGGCGGCTGAAGCGCCGGGCGCTGTCCGTCAGCTGGTCACCGCGATGCAGGCCACCGCCTGCGGCCCGCGCTGCACCAGCTCGGGCGATTGCTCTGCACACGCCGGCATGGCCTGCGGGCAGCGGGTGCGGAAGGCGCAGCCGGTCGGCCGGTTGATGGGCGAGGGCAGCTCACCCTTCAGCAGGATGCGCGGGCGGCGCAGGGCCGGGTCCACCGTCGGCGTGGCCGAGAGCAGCGCCTGCGTGTAGGGGTGGCGCGGCTGGTCGAACACCGCATCACGCGGGCCCTGTTCCACGCAACGGCCCAGGTACATCACCATCACGTCGTCGGCCACATGGCGCACCACGCCCAGGTCGTGCGAGATGAACACATAGGCCACGTTCAGCTCGGCTTGCAGATCCGCCAGCAGGTTCAGCACCTGCGCGCGGATCGACACATCCAGCGCCGACACCGGCTCATCCAGCACCAGCACGCGCGGCTTGAGCATCAAGGCCCGTGCGATGGCGATGCGCTGGCGCTGCCCGCCCGAGAACATGTGCGGGTAACGCTCGAAGTGCTCCGGCCGCAGGCCGACGCGGGCCAGCATGGCGCGGGCCATGGCTTCGCGCTCCGCGTGGTCAGCGCCGATGCCGTTCACCAGCAGCGGCTCCATCAAGGCCTTGCCCACGGTTTGCCGCGGGTTGAGCGAGCCATACGGGTTCTGGAAGACGATCTGGATCTGCCGGCGCAGCGTGCGGCGGGCGACTTCATCGGCCGTGGCCACGTCGACGCCGTCGATCAGCAACTGGCCGTCGCTGGGCGTCTCGATCATCGTGAGCAGGCGCGCCAGCGTGGACTTGCCACAGCCGGATTCACCCACCACCGCCAGGGTGCGGCCGGCGGACACGTTGAACGACACGCCGTCAAGCGCCTTCACGGTGGCGCCGGCCTTGAACAGGCTGCGCGCCACGGCGTAGCGCCGCTGCAGGTTCACGGCCCGCAGCACGGGCTCGGCGGCATCGGGGGTGATCGGGTGGGTGTTGGGGTCGGTCACCACGGCGCTCATGCCGGCATCTCCATCAAGGGGGCCGCGCTGATGATCGGCGTGTGGCACAGGGCTTCACCCAGCGCGGGGCCGGCAGCCACCGGCACCTCGTTGTGGCACTTGGCCGTGGCCAGGTGGCAGCGCGGTGCAAACAGGCAGCCGGCGGGGCGGTCAAACTGGCCGGGCACCAGGCCGTCGATGGCCGTCAGGCGGCCGCCCACGGCGCGCTCCGGCAGGGCCGACAGCAGCGAGGCGGTGTAAGGGTGATGCGGCTGGCTGAACAGCGTGGCCGCGGCTTGCTGTTCCACCGCGCGGCCGGCGTACTGCACCACCACGCGGTCAGCGCATTCGGCCACCACGCCCAGGTCGTGGGTGATGAGCACCAGGGCCATGCCGGTATCGCGGCGCAGCGTCTGCAGCAGGTCCATGATCTGCGCCTGGATGGTCACATCCAGCGCAGTGGTGGGCTCGTCGGCAATCAGCAGGCGCGGCTTGCAGGCCAGCGCCATCGCGATCATCACGCGCTGGCTCATGCCGCCGGAAAGCTGGTGCGGGAAGGCCGAGACGCGCCGCACCGGGTCTGGAATGCCGACCAACTCCAGCAGTTCCACCACGCGGGCCTTGCGCTGCGCGCGGTCGAGCGTGGTGTGGGCGGCCAGCGCCTCGTTGATCTGCCAGCCCACGGTGAAGCAGGGGTTCAATGAGCTCATCGGCTCCTGGAACACCATCGCCACGTCTTTGCCGATGAGGGTGCGGCGTTGCTTGGCCGGCATGGTCAGCAGGTCCTGGCCGTCGAACATCATGCGCTTGGCGGTGATGGTGGCGGTCCAGGGCAGCAGGCCCATGATGGCCAGCATGGCCACCGACTTGCCGGAGCCCGATTCGCCGACGATGGCCAGCACTTCATTTGGCGCGACCTTCAGGTTCACGCCGTCCACGGCCTTGAAGCTGCCACCCCGGGTGGCGAAGCTCACACACAGGCCTTCGATGTCAAGCAAGGGAGTCGTGCTCATGCTCAGGACCTCCGCATCTTCGGGTCAAGGGCATCACGCAGGCCGTCACCCGCCAGGTTGATGGCCACCACGGTGATCAGGATCGCCAGCCCGGGCATCGTCACCAGCCAGGGGTCAGAGCGGATGAATTCGCGGGCGTCGGCCAGCATCGTGCCCCACTCGGCGGTGGGTGGCTGTGCGCCCAGGCCGAGGAAGCCCAGCGCAGCGGCTTCCAGAATGGCGTCCGACACCCCGAGCGCGGCCTGCACGATCAGCGGGGCCAGGCAGTTCGGCAGCACCGTGAACATCATCAGGCGGAACTTGCCGACACCGGCCACGCGCGCGGCCGTCACGTAGTCCTTCTGCAGCTCGGTCAGGGCCGAGGCCCGCAGCAGCCGCACATACCGCGGCAGGTACACGATGGTCACCGCGATGATGGTGTTGGCCAGGCTCGGGCCAAGCACCGCCACCACCAGGATGGCCAGCACCAGGCTGGGCACGGCCATGATCAGGTCCATCACGCGGGTGATGGCCACATCAACGGCCGTGCCGAGCGAGGCACAGGCCAGGCCCAGCCCCACGCCGATGACAAACGACACGCTCATCACGGCGGTACCGATGAACAGCGAGATGCGGGCGCCGTGGATCAGGCGCGAAAGCATGTCGCGGCCCAGGCTGTCGGTGCCGAGCAGGAAGCGGCTGGAGCCACCCTCGGCCCAGGCCGGCGCCGCACGCACGGCGTCACGGAACTGCTCGTTCGGCGAATACGGCGCGACCACGTCGGCGAAGATCGCCAGCAGCGCCACGATCACCAGCAGGGCCAAGCCAGCGACGGCGCCCTTGTTTTCCTTGAAGGCGGCCCAGAAGGCGCGCAGGGGATGCATTTCACCCATGACGGATCCGCGGGTTGATCAGGCCGTAGGTGACATCGACCAGCAGGTTCACGAACATCACCACCAGCGACACCAGCATCACGCCGCCTTGCAGGGCGGGGTAATCACGGCGCGAGATGGATTCGATCAGCCACTTGCCGATGCCCGGCCAGGAGAAGATGGTTTCGGTCAGCACGGCGCCCGCCATCAGGGCGCCCACCTGCAGGCCGATGACGGTGGCCACCGGAATCATCGCGTTGCGCAGCGCATGCAGGCCCACCACCCGCCAGGTCGACAGGCCCTTGGCGCGGGCGGTGCGCACATAGTCTTCGCTCAGCACTTCGAGCATCGCCGAGCGCGTCATGCGGGCAATCACCGCCAGCGGCACGGTGCCCAGCACCACGGCCGGCAGCACCAGGTGGTGCAGGGCGTCGAGCACGGCGCCGGACTGGTCACTCAGCCACGCGTCTATCACCATGAAACCGGTGACCGGCTCGAAGTAGAAATTGATCAGGTCGATGCGGCCCGACACCGGCGTCAGCCCCCAGCGCTCACCGACGAACATGATGAGCAGCAGGCCCCACCAGAAGATGGGCATGGAGTAGCCGGTCACGCTCAGGCCCATCAGCGTCTGGTCGAACAGCGTGCCGCGTCGGGCCGCTGCAATCGCGCCTGCGGGCAGGCCCACCAGCGCGGCAAACAGCATCGCGAAGAAGCTCAGCTCCAGCGTGGCCGGGAAGAGCGTGGCGAACTCGGTCAGCACCTTCTGGTTGGTGGCCAGCGAGGTGCCGAAATCGCCCTGCACCAGCTGGCCCGCGTAGTCGAGGAACTGTTTCCACACCGGCTGGTCCAGGCCCAGCTCATGGCGGAACTGCGCCAGCCGTTCGGGCGAAATGCCGCGCTCACCGACGCGCACCTCGACCGGGTCGCCCGGCACCATGCGGATCGCCACGAAGGTGACGAACATCAGGGCGATGAAGGTGGGGATGGTCAGCGCCAGACGGCGCAACAGGAACAGGAACATGGCAAGTGGCCCGTGTGATTACCAGACGTCGCTGCGGTTGAGCAGGAACCATTCACCCTTGGTGACCTGGTAGACGCTGACCACGCCGTAGCGCTGCTCGCCGTCGTCGGCAAAGCGCATGCTGCTCGTCACCGGCGCCAGCGGGTCGACCGACTTGAGCGCCGTCACCAGCTTGGCACCTTCCACGCTGCGGGACTGGCGCACGGCCGCAGCCAGCACATAGACCGCGTCGTAGGCATAGTGGGCCGCGTAGATCGGCTCATGCTTGTGGGCGGTGCGGAAAGCGCCGAGGAAGTTCTTGCCGCCGTTGAATTCGCCTGCGGCCACGATGGGCGAGGTGGCGTAGATCTGGCCGATGGCTGGGTTGATCTTCAACAGGCCTTCGGTCTTGATGGTGTCGCCACCCACGATGCTGAGGTTGCGCACGCCGGCGGCCAGCAGCTGGTCGGTCAGGGCAATCACCTGGAAGTCGGCCAGCGTGGTGACGAGCACGGTGGCCTGGGCGGCCTTCATGTCGGCCACGAGCTTGGCGAACTGGGTGGTCTTGTCGTCGAGCGAGGCGCGCAGTTTCACGCTGCGGCCCTTGGCCTTGAGCTGCTCGGCAGCCGATTCAGCCAGGCCCTTGCCGTAAGGCGTATTGTCGTCGACCACGGCATACACCTGCTCGCCCGGCAGTTGCGCGGCGAACGAGCCCACGGCCTTCGATTGCAGCGCATCGCTGGCCACCAGGCGGAAGGTGGTGGGCAGGCCCAGGCGGGTGTATTCGGGCTTGGTGGAGATGGCCAGCTGCGGAATCATCTTGCTGGCGTAGATCGGTGCGGCCGCCATGCTGACGCCCGAGTTCAGGTGGCCGATGACCGCCACCACGCCGGCATCCACCAGCTTCTGGGCCGCGGCCTTGCCGGCTTCGGCATCGGCCTTGTCGTCTTCCGCCACGATCTCGAACTTGACCGTCTTGCCGTCGATCCGCAGGCCTTCGCGGTTGATGTCGTTCACCGCCATCTGCGCCCCATCGAGCATGTCTTGCCCCAGCGCCTTCAGCGGGCCGGACAGCGGCTGCGCCACACCGATCTTGATGACTTCAGGCACCGTGGGCTGGCAGGCAGACAACAAGGCAATGCCGCCGAGCAGGCAGCAGCGCACCAGAAAGCGCAATGGGTGGGTCATGGGGAACTGCAGATGATGTGAAAAAAATGGGCAACGCCGCCGTCGGCAGCAAGCCGCAGCGGCGGTCACCGGCCAGCCCGGGTGGGCCGGCCGCTCGCGATCACTTCAAGGACACGCCGTTGAACTGGTGCGAGTTGAAGGGGCTTTGCTTGTAGCCGGTGACTTCCTGGCGCATCACTTCATAGACCACCGAGTGGGCGATCTTGAAGTCCGGCGCTTCGTCACGCTCGATCAGCTGCATCTCCTCGTACAGCTTGGCGCGGGCCTTGTTGTCGGTGAGCGTGCGGGCGCTTTCAAGCTTCTCGTCGTAGGCCTTGTTGCACCACTTCGAGAGGTTCTGACCACCGGCACGGGCGGCGTCGCAGCCGTGCAGGAAGAAGAAATTGTCGGGGTCGCCGTTGTCGCCGTTCCAGCCCAGCATGCCGGTCTGGTGTTCACCTTGCTGCAGGCGCTTGCGGTACTCGCCCCACTCGAAGGTGACCAGCTTGGCGGTGACGCCGATCTTGGCCAGGTCGGCCTGCATCATCTCGGCGATGCGCTTGGCGTTCGGGTTGTACGGACGCTGCACCGGCATGTACCAGAGGTCGACCTCGATCGGCGTCTTCACGCCGGCTTTGGCCAGCAGGGCCTTGGCCTTTTCCGGATCATGCGGCCATTCGGCGACCTTGTCGTTGTAGCCCCACAGGGTCGGCGGAATCAGGTTCTTGGCGGCGGTGCCGGCGCCCAGGTACACGTCCTTCAGGATGGCCGCCTTGTCGATGGCCATGGTGAAGGCCTGGCGGACTTCCTTCTTGTCCATCGGGGCCTTCTGGGTGTTGAAGGCCCAGTAGGCGATGTTCAGGCCGGGCAGGTTGGTCACGCGCAGCGACTTGTCCTTCTGCATCTCGGGCAGATCGGCCGGGCGCGGGTAGCCGGTCAGGTGGCATTCGCCGGCCTTGAGCTTGGCGTAGCGGGCGGTGGCGTCTGGCGTGATGGCGAAGACCAGGTCATCCACCATTGCCTTTTCACCCCAGTAGGCCTTGTTGGCCTTGTAGCGGATGACGGCGTCCTTCTGGTAGGTGACAAAGCTGAACGGGCCCGTGCCCACCGGGGCCTGGTCGAACTGGCCCTGCTTGCCGGCCTTGGCCAGTGCGTCGGCGTATTCGGCCGAGTGGATGGCGGCGAAGTCCATGGCCAGGTTCGGCAGCATGGTCACGTTCGGCTTCTTCAGCACGATGCGCACGGTGTAGGCGTCGACCTTTTCCACCGCTTCGAGGTCGTCCTTCAGGCCCATGTCGGCGAAGTAGTCGTACTTGCCGCCCGAGACCTTGGCGTAGGGGTGATCGGCCTTCCACTGGCGCTCGAAGCTGAACACCACGTCGTCGGCGTTGAAGTCGCGCGTCGGGGTGAAGTCTTTGATGGTGTGGAACTTCACGCCCTTGCGCAGCTTGAAGGTGTAGACCTTGCCGCCGGGCGCCACGGTCCAGCTTTCGGCCAGGCCGGGTTCGATCTGGGTGCTGCCGCGCACGAAGTGCGTCAGGCGGTCATACACCGGGCGGGCGGCATCAAAGCTGGTGCCGGTGGTGTTGAGGGCCGGGGTGAAGTTCTCGGGTGAGCCCTCGGAGCAATACACGAGGGTCTTCGCGCCGGCAGCGCCTGCGCACAGGGCGAGGGCGGCCAGGGCCAGTGCAGAGCGGTGAGTGGCTTTGGGCCAGGATGCAGTCATCGGGTTCCTCCAGGACAGTTGTGCCGTCGAGTTCGGGTGCCAGGGTGCGGCAATGCCGCGCATCGTACGTCCGAAAATGCCCTGTCCCGGTGCAGGGCGACCTCGGGTTTCCAGCAGGTGCGCGGTCATCCAAAGTGCTCAGCAAGAACGGTGCCGCCGGGGTTGCGGCGGTGTTGCGGCGGTGTTGACGTGCGGGTTTTGCCCGGGGTGCCTACCAGCCCGACGGGGTGTGGAACGCCGGGTTCAGCAGCGCGCAGAGCTGGTGGTCACGCCAGGCGCCGTCGATGAAGAGGTAGTCGGGCGAGAGGCCGATGGGGCGAAAGCCCAGGCGCTGCAGCAAGGCGCCGCTGCGCGTGTTTTCCGGCCGGAAGGCGGCCTGGACGCGGTGCAGGTTGATGCGGGGGCTGAAGGCCTCGGCCAGGGCGGCCACGAGGGCTTCGTGCATCAGGCCACGGCCCTGCCATTCGCGGTCGATGGCGTAGCCCAGCACCGCGCTGTGGAAGGCACCGCGCGACACCTGGCTGAAGTTCACCGTGCCGATGATCTGGTCGGGGGCATCCACCGGGCTGATCCACCAGCGAAAGCCCTGGCCTTCGCCAAAGGCTTTCAGCGCGGTGCGCAGGCGCTCAGTCTGCACGGCCTCGGTGTAGAAGCCGGGCGGGGTGGGTGGGTCCCAGCGGGCGAAGTGCGCCTGGTTGCGTTGCTGGAAATCAAGCAGCGCACCCGCCAGGCCGTCGTGGCCGGCCTGCAGCAGCAGGTGCGGGGTGTGCAGGGTCTTGCGGGCGGGGCTCAGGTCCATGCGCTGAGCCTACCAAAACCGCCCGGTGCCGCAGGGCCTGTCAGGCCAGTGCGGCCTGCAACTCGGTTGCACCGGGGCCGAAGGCATATGCATCCATGCCGAGGTGGCCGTAGGTCACGCTCTCATGCAGGCGCAGGCCCGGGTGGCTCAACCCACCCGCACCGGCGGCCACGAAGAAGGGCAGCAGGTGCTCGTCGGTCGGGTGCATGTGCACGGCGTGCGGGGCCTGGGTGCGCCAGGTGGCGAGCTGGGCATGGTCGCCCGCCTCGGTGTGCTGCTGGAACCACTGGCGGAAGGCGGCGCTTTCCGGGTATTCGGGCTGGTCGATCTCGCCCCGGCCCGAGGCAAACAGCCGCAGGTTGTGGGTGATCGAGCCCGAACCCAGGATCAGCACGCCTTCAGCGGCCAGTGGCGCCAGGGCCGCGCCCAGCGCCTGCAGGCGCTCAGGCGCCCAGCCCGGCGGCCAGGCCAGCGGCAGCACGGGCACGTTGGCGCCCGGGAACATCGAGCGCAGCGGCGTCCAGATGCCGTGGTCCAGGCCGCCTTCGGGGCTCAGGTGGATGGGCAGGCCGGCGTCGCGCAGCAGGCCGGCCACGCGCTGGGCCAGCGCCGGGGCGCCGTCCACGTCGTAGCGCAGCTGGTAGAGCGCGTCAGGGAAGCCGCCGAAGTCATACACGGCCTCGTGGCGGGCGGCGCCCAGCAGCACCGGCTCACGGGTGAGCGAGTGGGCCGAGACGGCCAGGATGGCCTTGGGCGTGCCGAAGCGGGCCTGCAGGGCCGGGCCGAGGCGTTGCCAGAAGGCGCCCGCTGCCCCCGGCTCCAGCGCCGTCATGGGCGAGCCGTGAGAGACATAGAGCGGTGGAAAAGCGGTGTGGTGCGTGTTCATGACCTGTATTTCATCAGCGGGGCAGGGCGGCGTCGTTCGGATGTCTTGCATGCAGCATTCACCGTCGTCTGCGCCGTGTATCCGAAAGCGTGTAGCGTTGCAGACATGGCTTCTGCTTCACATCCCCCAGTTCCTGCCGCCGCCCCCCTGCAACCCTGGTCGGTCTGGCGGCTGGCGGCCTCCCAGACCTGGCTCGACTTCCGGGCCGGCGAATTGCGCCTGGTGCTGGTGGCGATCGTGCTGGCCGTCACCGCACTGACCGCGGTGGGCTTTTTTGCCGACCGGCTGCAAGGCGGGCTGACGCGCGACGCGGCCCAGCTGCTGGGCGGTGACCTGGTGGTGCAGAGCGACCACCCGGTGCCCGAGGTGTTCATCCAGCAGGCCCAGACGGCCGGCATGCAGACCAGCCTGACGGCGTCCTTCCCGAGCATGGCGCGGGCGCCCGATGAGCGCGGCGGCGCCGCCAAGCTGGTGGCTGTGAAATCGGTGGGTGCCAGTTACCCGCTGCGCGGGCAGCTGACGCTGCGCTCGGCCCCCACCGGCCCCGACGAAGCCGTGGCACTGCGCCCGGCTCGCGGCGAGGTGTTTGTCGACGTGGCCCTGCTGGACGCCCTGAGCCTGCGCATGGGCGACGAGCTGCTGCTGGGCGATGCCCGCCTGCGCGTAGCCCGCCTCATCGTGATCGAGCCCGACCGTGGCGCCGGCTTTCTCAGCTTCGCCCCCCGCGTGATGTTGAACGAGGCCGACCTGGCCGCCACCGGCCTGGTGCAGCCCGCCAGCCGCGTGAGTTACCGCCTGGCCGTGGCCGCACCCTTGGGCCGGGAAGCCGCAGTGAAGCCCCTGACCGAGTGGGCCCGCGCCGCCATCCGCACCGATGACCACCGCGGCATGCGCGTGGAATCGCTGGAAGCCGGCCGCCCCGAAATGCGCCAGACGTTGGACCGCGCGCAGAAGTTCCTGAACCTGGTGGCGCTGCTGGCGGCCTTGCTGGCGGCCGTGGCCGTGGCGATTGCCGCGCGTGATTTCGCCCAGCGGCATCTGGATGACTGCGCGATGTTGCGCGTGCTGGGCCTGTCGCAACGCCGCATCGCCACGGTGTTTCTGCTGGAATTTCTGCTGCTCGGGCTGCTGGCCAGCGTGGGCGGCGTGCTGGGCGGCCTGGCGCTGCACACCGTGTTCATCGAGCTGCTGGGCGCCTTTGTGCCCGCCTCGCTGCCGGCCCCCGGTTTGAAGCCCGCGCTGTACGGCCTGGCCACCGGCCTGACGCTGCTGCTGGGCTTTGGCCTGCCGCCGGTGCTGCAACTGGCCCGCGTGCCGCCGCTGCGCGTCATCCGCCGCGACTTGGGCCAGGTGCGCGCTGCTTCCTTGGGCGTGTGGCTGATGGGCGGCGTGGCCTTCGCGGCGCTGCTGCTGACGGTGGCGCAAGACCTGACGATGGGCTTGATCTCGGTCGGCGGTTTTGCGGCGGCCATTGCCGTGTTTGCCGCACTGGCCGCGCTGGTGGTCATGGCCTTGGGCCGCTGGATGCCCGAGAGCCGGGTGCCGAACTGGCTGGTGCTGGCCACGCGGCAGGTGGCGGCCCGCCCGGCGTTTGCGGTGCTGCAGGTGTCGTCGCTGGCGGTGGGCCTGATGGCGCTGGCGCTGCTGGTGCTGCTGCGCACCGACCTCATCAGCAGCTGGCGGCAGGCCACGCCGCCGGACGCACCGAACCGCTTCGTCATCAATGTGCAGCCCGACCAGGCAGCAGACTTCCGCGCCGCGCTGGCATCGGCCGGCGTAGCTGAAGGCTACGACTGGTTCCCGATGATCCGCGGCCGGCTCATCACCATCAACGGCGAGGCGGTGGGGCCGCGCTATGCCGATAACGAAGGCGCGCGCCGCAGCATCGACCGCGAACTCAACCTCAGCCACAGCGCCGAGATGCCGGCTCACAACAGGCTGGTGGCGGGCGAGTGGGGCAGCGGTGATGCGCAGGGCCTGAGCATCGAGCAGGGCCTGGCCACCGCCCTCGGCGTGGCGCTGGGGGACGAGCTGGCGTTTGACATCGGCGGGCAGATCCACACCACGCGCATCACCAGCATCCGCAAGGTGGACTGGGGCTCGATGCGGGCCAACTTCTTCGTGCTGTACCCGGTGGCTGAGATGCCCACGCTGCCCGCCACCTTCCTGGCCGCCTACCGCGCACCGGTGGGTGACGCGGGCTTCGACAACCGGCTCACCGCGAAATTCCCGAACATCACGAACGTGGATGTGTCGGCCTCGCTGGCGCAGGTGCAGGGCATCCTCGACCAGGTGGTGAAGGCGGTTGAAACGCTGTTCGCCTTCACGGTGGCGGCGGGCCTGGCGGTGCTGTTTGCGGCCGTCAGCGCCACCCGCGACACCCGGGCGCGTGACTACGCCGTGATGCGCGCCTGCGGTGCAGGCAGCCGCCTGCTCTCACGCGTGCAGCAGGCCGAGTTGCTGGGCGTGGGCGCCCTGGCCGGCTTTCTGGCCACCAGCGCGGCGATGGCCGTGGGCTGGGCGCTGGCGCGCTTTGTCTTCGAGTTCAGCTGGACCGCCGCCTGGTGGGTGCCGGTGGCGGGCACGCTGGCCGGCGCGTTGCTGGCGCTGGGGGCGGGCTGGTGGAGCCTGCGTGACGTGCTGCGCCGCCCGGTGATGGTGACGCTGCGGCAGGCGTCGCAGTAAGCCGGACAGCCCGGGGCAACACCCCAAAAGCAAAAAGCCGCAGGCATCACACCTGCGGCTTTTTGTTTGGGGGCGACTGGTGTCAGCTTTGGGCGCTGTCGATCAGGCCCATGTCGGAGGCGCTCATCAGGGCCTGGATGTCCATCAGGATCAGCATGCGCTCACCCACGTTGGCAATGCCGGTGATGAACGACATGTCGACCTGGGCGTTCATCGCCGGGGCCGGCTTGACGGTGTCGCTGTTCAGCTCCAGCACGTCCGACACCGCGTCCACCACGGCGCCCACCACCCGGCCCTTGATGTTCAGCACGATGACGACGGTGAAGTCGTTGAATTCGGCGGTGTCGCAGTTCAGCTTCACCCGCAGGTCGATGATCGGCACGATCACGCCGCGCAGGTTCACCACGCCCTTGAGGAAGTCGGGCGAATTCGCGATGCGGGTCGGCTGCTCATAAGAGCGGATTTCCTGCACGCGCAGGATGTCGATGCCGTATTCCTCGCCGCCGAGGCGGAAGGTCAGAAATTCACCGTGGCTGGTGGCAGCGGCAGCGGCGCGCTTCTTGGCGCCCTGCATGGCGCGTTCGGCTTCGTGGCGGGCCACTTGGCTGGCTTCGGTCATCATGTCCATGGCGGTTTCCTGAGGGTGAAGGTGGGCAATATCGTGCCGGGTTGAACGGGTTATCGGCTCAAAGCCAGGGGGCTTGAGCGGTCTGTGTCAGTTTGTCGATGGTGGCTGTGCAGGCGGAAGGTGCTGACCACGCCATTCAGGCGCGAGGCCTGGTCGTTGAGGCTCTCCGCGGCGGCGGCGCTCTGCTCCACCAGCGCGGCGTTCTGCTGCGTCATCTGGTCAAGCTCGTTCACTGCGTCATGGAGGTCGCCGATACCCTGGCTCTGGCTGGCCGTGTCGGCCGTGATCTCGCGGATCATCTGCGACACGCGCTGCACCGATTGCACGATTTCCGTCATCGTGGTGCTGGCGTCCGCCACCTGGCGGGCACCGCTGTCCACCTTCTCGACGGAGGCATTGATCAGGGTCTTGATCTCGCGCGCGGCTTCGGCCGAGCGGCCGGCCAGCGTGCGCACCTCACCCGCGACCACGGCAAAGCCGCGGCCTTGCTCGCCCGCTCGGGCGGCTTCCACGGCGGCGTTCAAGGCCAGGATATTGGTCTGGAAGGCAATGCCGTCGATCACGCCGATGATGTCGCTGATCTTGCGGGAGCTGGCGTTGATGGCGTCCATCGTCGACATCACCTGCGACATCGCATCACCGCCGCGCTGGGCCACGGAGGACGCGCTGCTGGCGAGCTGGTCGGCCTGCACGGCCGAGCTGGCGCTGTGGTGCATCGTGCCCGACAGCTCCTGCATGCCCGAGGCGGTGCGCTGCAGATTGCTGGCGGCGCGTTCGGTGCGCTGGCTCAGGTCGAGGTTGCCGGCAGAGACTTCACGGCTGGCCACATGGATCGAATCGACCGATTCCTGCACCTGGCCGACGATCTGGCGCAGCCCGTCGCGCATGGCCACCACCGAGCGCATCACGTCACCGATCTCGTCGGGGCGGTTGGTGTCGAGGGCCACCGTCAAATCGCCTTCGCCCACACGGCGTGCGGCTTCAGCCAATTCACCCAGCGGGCGGCAGATGGTGCGCACCTGGAACGAGGCAATGATGGCCAGCACGATGGCCACGATGCCCATCACGCCCGACACGCCCCACACCGTGCGCATGCGCTCGGCGCTGGTCTTTTCATGCAGCTGGGCGGCCTTGGCTTCTTCGTTCTTCACCAGCGCGGTCACGGCGGTGCGCTGTGCGGCCACGGCGGCGGCGGTCTTCAGCGGGTCGGCCAGCTGGGCCAGCAGTTGGCGCTCTTCGCTGGAATCGACCAGCTTGCCCATGCGCTCATGCAGCTCCTTCATGCCGGCGGCGCCCTGGGCCAGCTCCGGATGGTCCGGGTTGGCGGCCAGGCGCAGGGCCTGGGCTTCCAGCTGGCCTTGCCACTGGTAGGCCACGGCCAGGCGGGTTTGCTGGTCACGCTGCGCAGCACCGGCCACTTCGATCAGGCCCTTGGTGCGCACGGCGGCAGCGCCGGCCATCACGGCCATCATCGTGATCAGGATCAGGGTCGGCGTCCAGAGCCGACCGGCGAGTCTGAGGTTCATGGGGGGTGTCTCCGGCTGCGGTGCAGTCTTCGTGGTTTCAGGGGGTTCGCGGGCCAGCCAGGGTCAGCGCGTCAATGGGTCAGCAGTGGGGCGTCATGGCTCGACAGCCGGAAGGTGGCCACCACCTCCGCCAGTTGGCGCGCCTGTTGTTTGAGGCTCTCGGCAGCTGCAGCCGACTCTTCCACCAGCGCGGCGTTCTGCTGCGTCATCTGGTCGAGCTGGCTCACGGCCACGCCCACTTCGCCGATGCCCTTGCTCTGCTCGGTGGTGGCGGTGGAGATCTCCTGGATGATGTCGTCCACCCGGCGCACCGAGCTGACGATGTCGCTCATCGTGGTGCCGGCTTCGGCCACCTGCCGGGTGCCGCTTTCCACCTGTTCGACGCTGGCGCCGATCAGGCTCTTGATTTCGCGGGCGGCCTCGGCCGAGCGTTGCGCCAGGCTGCGCACCTCGCCGGCCACCACGGCAAAGCCGCGGCCTTGCTCACCGGCGCGGGCGGCTTCAACGGCCGCGTTCAGGGCCAGGATGTTGGTCTGGAAGGCAATGCCGTCGATCACGCCGGTGATGTCGGCAATCTTGCGCGACGCGGTGTTGATGGCATCCATCGTCTGCACGACCTGCGTCACGGCCTGGCCACCGCGCTGGGCCACGGCCGTGGCCGAGGCGGCCATCTGGCTGGCCTGCGCGGCGGAGTCAGCGCTGTGGCGCACGGTGCCCGTCAGCTCTTCCATCGAGGCAGCGGTTTGCTGCAGGTTGCTGGCCGTGTGTTCGGTGCGCTGGCTCAGGTCGAGGTTGCCGGTGGCCACCTCGTCGCTGGCGGTGCGGATGCTGTCGGCGCTGTTGCGCACCTGGCTCACCACCTCGCGCAGCGCGCTTTGCATCTCATTCAGGCGATCGACGAAGCGCGACACCTCGTCGCGCCCGGTGTTCGGCACGGCCTCTGACAGGTCGCCCTTGGCGATGCGGCCTGCGGCGGCACTGGCGTCGTCCAGCGGCCGGGCGATCGACTTGACGATGGCCCAGTTCAGTGCCGAGAAGGCGATCAGCATGGTCGACACCGCGATCAGCCGAAACAGCGACTGGGCGGCCTCGTGGCTCTTGGCCTCGGCCTGCTCAGCGGCCATGGTCTCGCGGGTGTTGCCCAGCCAGGTGGCGAAGCCCGCGCGGGTCTTTTCAAGCTCGGGCCAGTTGCGGCTGGCGTAGGCAAAGCCGGCGCTGGCGTCCATCTTGGCGTCCACCACCTGTTGCAGCACGGGGGCCACTTCCTTGGCGTAGGTGTCGAAGCCGGCCATGCCCTCGGCCATCACGCCCTGGCGCACGTCCTCGCTCAGGTTGGCTTGCAGCAGGGCGCGCAGCTTGGTGGTTTCCTTGGTCCAGGCGGCCAGGTGGTCGCCGGCTTCCACCGCGTTGTTGGCGGTCAGCAGCACCGATTGCTCCAGCCGCTGCACGCGCTCCAGCGCACTGCTCAGCTCACTGCTTTCGGCGGACAGGGCCGTCTGCTTGGCCAGCAAGGCCTCGCCGCGGGCCTGACTGGACTTGAAGGCGACAGCCGCCCATACGCCGAGTGCGATGACCAGGATGCTGAGCACCAGCATGCTGCCCAGCAGACGCTGTCGAATACTGAAATTGCGCAGGAAAGAGTTCATGGTGTGAGGGCCTGAATACTGCTTGGAGAAGGGCCGGTCAGAACGTTTCCCAGTCGGCGTCAGCGGCCGCAGAGGTCACGGGAGAGGGGGCGGGTGAAGGGGTGGGCCTGGGCGCGGTGGCACTTGCGGCCTTGGCGGTTTGCTGGCTGGCAAGCTGGCGCAGTGCGACGGGTTTGGGCGGTGCCACGGCGGCGGTGCCAGACGACACCGGTCGGTGCGCTGCGGCCGACGTGGACGCCACCTTGCGCGGGCTGGCCGAGCTGACCGGTGCGGTGTCGTCGCCAAAACGGAAACGACTCACCACTTCGCCCAGTCGCTGCGCCTGGTCCTTCAGGCTTTCAGCCGCGGCGGCGCTTTGTTCCACCAGCGCGGCGTTCTGCTGCGTCATCTGGTCGAGGTGGCCGACGGCGCTGTTGACCTGGCCGATGCCCTGGCTCTGCTCATTCGCCGAGACGGTGATCTCGTTGATGATGTGGGTCACGCGCTCGACCGAGCTGACGATCTCGTTCATCGTGGCGCCGGCCTCGCTCACCTGGCGGGCGCCGTTGTCGACCTTTTCAACCGACACGTTGATGAGGGTCTTGATTTCGCGGGCAGCAGCGGCCGACCGGCCCGCCAGGCTGCGCACTTCGCCCGCCACCACGGCGAAACCGCGGCCCTGCTCACCGGCACGCGCGGCTTCCACCGCGGCGTTCAGGGCGAGGATGTTGGTCTGGAAAGCGATGCCATCGATGACGCTGATGATGTCGCTGATGCGGCGCGAGGCGAGGTTGATCTCGTCCATCGTCGTCACCACCTGGCCGACGGCGGCACCACCGCGCTGGGCCACTTCCGAGGCCGTGCGGGCCAGGGTGTTGGCTTCGGTGGCAGCCTGGGCGCTGAGGCGCACGGTGGCGGTCAGCTCTTCCATCGAGCTGGCGGTTTGCTGCAGGCTGCTGGCAGCCTGCTCGGTGCGGCTGCTCAGGTCCTGGTTGCCGCTGGCGATCTCGTTGCCGGCGTCACCGATGGTGCGGGCCACCTGGCGCACGGTGCCGAGCGAGTCGCCCAGCTGCGTCACCATGTGGGCGATGGAGCGTTGCAGTGCGCCGATCTCGTCGTCGCGGTCCTGCTGCACCGTCACTGCCAGATTGCCCTTCGCCACTTCGGCGGCCACATCGGTGGCGGCCCGCAGGTCGGTCATCATCTTGCGCTGCAGCACGGCCGCCACGGCCACGGCCACGGCGGTCATCAGCAGACTCACCAGGCCCAGCACGATGCCGGTCTGGTGGTTGCGGCGGGCTGAATCGGTGCTGGCAGCGCGTGAGGCGGTCTCGATGTTGTCCACCAGGCCGTTCAGCGTCAGGCCGGCGGTGTTGAAGGCGGCGTTGGCGCCCTGCATGGCCGCGACACCGGTGTTCGGATCGACCGAGGACAGGTCCAGCGCCTCGTCCGCGTTCTTGATGTAGGTCTTCAGGTGCTGGCTGAGCTCGCCGGCCTTCTGCTGCAGGGCGTCGCCATGCTCACCGCCGTCGACGACGCCGGCCACCACGCGCTGGATGCCGTCGCCTTGCTTGGCGAGGTCGGCGCGGGCGGCCTTGATCGCTGCATCATCCATCGAGCCCACCAGCGTGATGGTGCGGTAGACGAAGGCATGCATCTGGCCCATCTGGGCCTGCACGCTGGTGATGGTGCGCAGCTGGTCAATGTCGGTGCCGTGGGTGGCGGCCGTCTGGCTGGCCTCGCGGTCCATGAAGGCCATGTTGATGCCCCCGCCGCTGAGGGCCACCAAGGCGATGGCCACCGGCGGCAGCAGCAACTTGGTCGAGAGCTTCATCGAGAACTCCTGGAGATCGGGTGGGTGTGGGCGGCGTATGGGAATTACTTGTAGATGCCGCCACAGACGACCGTGTCGTCCAGCTTCTCGCAGTACATGGCCTTGGGCTCGACCTTCTTGTTCTCCGGGTTGGTGAACTTGTAGTCTTGCCAGAACGAAGCCTTGGTCTTGGCCATGTCCACGCGCTCACGCACGAAGGCCTTGCCGTCCACGTCCTTCAAGTCGATCAGGTTCTTGCCCACCATCTTCTCGTTGGCACCGTGGGCATGCACCACGCCGTCCAGGCCGTACACCACGAGGTACAGGTCTTCGTGGCGGAACTGGCCGGTCTTGCTGGTGATTTCGGCGTAGCCCTTGTCCTTGCCGTTGGCCTTGATGAAGGCCACGCCCTTTTTCACCATGCCCGTGGCGTCGGCCTCGGTGGCACCACCGGCGGCGGCCATCAGGGCGGGGCTGGCGGCCAGCAGGCAGCTGGTCAGCAGGGTCAGTCGGATCATTGAGCGCATGGGGAACTCCTGGTCGAAAAGGGGGTGTCGACGGTCAACAGAGGCAGGCAGACGATCAGAAGGTTTCCCAGTCGTCGTCACTGTGGGCAGCCACCGCCGGTTTGGCGCTGGCCACGTTGGTCAGGGTGGGCACGGAGGCGGGTGGGCGCGGAGCCGGGGAGGCCGCTGGTGCCTTCGGGCTGGCAGCTGCGGCGGGGGCGCTCTTGGCGGGTGCGCTTGCCTTGCCTGCCGGGGCGGGCGACGCAAAGCGTGCAGCAGCCGGGGTGTGTGCCGGGGCCGCGCTGGCCATCGGTGCACGGTCATCCAGACGGAAGCGGGCCACCAGCGCGTTCAGGCGCTGGGCCTGGTCCTTCAGGCTTTCAGCCGCAGCGGCACTTTGTTCCACCAGCGCGGCGTTCTGCTGCGTCATCTGGTCGAGGTGGTTCACGGCGCTGTTGACCTGGCCGATGCCGGTGCTTTGCTCCGAGGCCGACACGGTGATGGCGCCGACGATGTCCGTCACACGCTGCACCGAATCCACGATCTCGTTCATCGTCTGGCCGGCGTCCTGCACCAGGCGCGTGCCGTTGTCGACGCGTTCGACCGAGGCGTTGATCAGGGTCTTGATTTCGCGGGCAGCCTCGGCCGACCGGCCCGCCAGGCTGCGCACCTCGCCGGCCACCACGGCAAAGCCGCGGCCTTGTTCACCGGCGCGGGCGGCTTCCACCGCGGCATTCAAGGCCAGGATGTTGGTCTGGAAGGCGATGCCGTCGATCACGCTGATGATGTCGCCGATCTTGCGCGACGCGTGGTTGATCTGATCCATCGTGGTGACCACCTGGGCCACCACTTCGCCGCCGCGGCGGGCCACATCGGAGGCTGACGTGGCCAGGCCCGAGGCCTGCTGGGCCGACTGGGCGCTTTCGCGCACCGTGCCGGTCAACTCTTCCATCGAGCTGGCGGTTTCTTCCAGGCTGCTGGCGGCCTGTTCGGTGCGGCTGCTCAAGTCCTGGTTGCCCGAGGCCACTTCGTTCGAGGCCACATGGATGCTTTCGGAGGCGCGGCGCACTTCGCCCACCAGGCCAGCCAGTGAGCCCTGCATGCGCGACAGCGCGTTCAGCAGGTCGGCGGTTTCGTCCTTGCCTTCGACATCGATCTTGTGAGTCAGGTCGCCTTCGGCAATCGCCAGTGCCACGGCACGGGCCTGCTCGATCGGTGCGGTGATGGAGTGCGAGTTCAACAGCGTCAGAGGAATCACCACCAGCATCACCAGGGCCAGCACACCCACGAAGGCGTAGCTGGTCTGCTTCATCTGGGCGTTGAATGCGGCCTGGGTCTCGGTCGCTTCACTGTCGACGATGTCCGCGATCTTGCCGACATTGGTCTCCACCGTTTGCACATGCTCCTTGGCACGCTGCAGCATCTTGTCTGCGCCGCGGGCGTTGTCGTAGGCGCCGTCCTGGATGCTGGCCAGCACCTTCTCGGTGTCGGTCTTGTAGGCGGCCAGGGCCTTGAGCGAGTCGCGGGCGATCGGGTTGTCTTCGTCTTCCTCGCCTTCGAGCAGGCCGTTCAGCGCCGCCTCGGTGCGGCCGATGGCGGCGTTCCAGCTCTCGCGGTGCTTGAGCACGGCCACGCCGTCCTCGTAGTTGATGACCATGTCCTTCTCGTGGCGTCGCACCTCGCCCAGGCCTTCACGGATGGCCCCGACGTTGTGGATCTCCTTGATCGAGTGCGACATGAAGTTCTCGTTCAGCGTCTGCATGTGCCGGCCACCGAACATGGCGGTCAGGCCCACCAGGCCAAACAGACCGAGCACCATCAGGATGGCGCCTTGCATGCGCAGCCTGATCGAGAATTGACGCATTGACTTCGTCGTGAAGCTCATGAAAGGCGCTCCCTGCGGCCTGACGGGTCGTCAGCCGTGGTTGGAATCAGAAGGTTTCCCAGTCGTTGTCGCTGCCGGCGGTTTCCGCCATGGCTGGACGCGGTGCCGGGGCAGGGGCCGGCCTGGCGGCTGCAGCCGGACGCGGGCTGGCGGCAGGCTTGGGTGCTGCGGGCTTGGCCAAGGCGGGGGCCGAGACCTTGCCATGTGTTTGGGCACGTCGTGCAGGCGATGGGCTGACCGGGCTGCCGGCCGGGCCGCTGCCCAGCTCGAAGCGGCTCACCACCTGCGCGAGGCGTTGGGCCTGGTCCTTCAGGCTTTCGGCGGCGGCGGCGCTTTCTTCCACCAGCGCGGCGTTCTGCTGCGTCATCTGGTCGAGGTGCGTGACCGCGCCATTGACCTGGGCGATGCCGTCGCTCTGCTCGGCCGCTGCCGCAGTGATTTCGCCAATGATGTCGGAGACGCGCTGCACGCTGCCCACGATGTCGGTCATTGACTGGCCGGCCGTTTCCACCAGGCGTGAGCCCGACTCCACCTGCTCGACGCTGGCGCCGATCAGGGTCTTGATTTCACGGGCCGCCGAGGCGCTGCGCTGGGCCAGGCTGCGCACTTCGGCAGCCACCACGGCAAAGCCGCGGCCTTGTTCGCCGGCGCGGGCGGCTTCCACCGCGGCGTTCAGCGCCAGGATGTTCGTCTGGAAGGCGATGCCGTCGATCACGCCGATGATGTCGGCGATCTTGCGGCTGGCCGTGGCGATGCCTTCCATGTTGCTCACCACCTCACCCACCACCTCACCCCCCTTGCGGGCGGCTTCGGCAGCGGTGGCTGCGAGCTGGTTGGCGGTGCGGGCCGAGTCGGCGGTCTGGCGCACCGTGCCGGTGAGCTGCTCCATCGACGAAGCCGCTTCTTGCAGGTTCGAGGCGGTTTGTTCGGTACGTGCGCTCAGGTCTTGCGAGCCGATCGCGATCTCGCTGCTGGCGGTGGTGATGCCGTCAGTTGATGAGCGGATGCCCGACACCATGCCATGCAGGTTGTCGCGCATCTTCAGCATGGCGCGTTGCAGCTGGCCAATTTCGTCATCGCGGCTCACCCGTACGTCCGTCGACAGATCACCTTCGGCGATGTGCTGGGCGGTTTGAATCACGCGGTGCATGGGCACGGTGATCGAGCGCGTCAGCGACCAGGCAATGAACGCACCCAGCGCAATGGCCAGGGCGGCACTGGCGATCAGCAGCTTGCGCGTGGTCTCCAGCATGGTGTGGCCGGTGGTGACGAGGCTGGCAGCTTCGTTCTCCAGGATCGTCGACAGCTTTTCCATCGCCGCCATGTAGGCCTGGGCGGCGGGCATCATCTCGGTGTCCACACGGGCCGTCACCGAAGCGTCCTGCTCCTTGAGGCCCTTGAAGATCGCTGCGCGGATGTCGACGTAGGTCTTGCGTGCCGCGCCGATCTTCGCGAGTTGTTCGCGCTCGGCGTCGTTCAGCTCGGTGGATTCCAGGTCCTTCTGCAGCGCCGAGATGCGGGCACTGGTTTCCTTGATCAGCGGGTCCACATGGGCTTGCAGGTCGGCGTTGCCGCCGGACTTGGCAATGGCCAGCGCCCGCGCCAGGTTGACCTGGGTCTGGCCACTCCACTGCTCGGCCAGCGCGGCCTGGTGTTCGCTCGCTTCCACCTCGGCATGCAGGCGGTCCACCTCATGCAACCGGATGAAGGCGGCCACGCTCATCAGGCCCATCAGCCCCAGCACGGAGCCGAAGCCGATGGCGAGTCGCTTGCCTACAGGAATGTCTTTGAATGCCATGGGGAGTACTGCTTCAGGAGAGAGTGGGGCGGTGCATGGGGTGGCGGCTGGGGTTCAATGACGCGTGCGGCGCACCAGCGTGCCGATGTCGAGAATCAGGGCCACGCGGCCGTCGCCCATGATGGTGGCGCCCGACACGTCGTTGACCTTGCGGTAGTTGGCTTCGAGGTTCTTCACCACCACCTGTTGCTGGCCGAGCAGCTCGTCCACCAGCAGGGCGACGCGGCCACCTTCGGCCTCGACCACGACCATGATGTTGGAGGACTTCTCGAAGTCGAATCGCGGCACCTGGAAGACCTTTTCCAGGTCGATCACCGGCATGAATTCGTCGCGCACTTCCACCACGCGGCCCGAGCCGCCGATGGTCTTGACCATCTCCGGCGAGATCTGGAAGGACTCGACCACCGACGACAGCGGGAGGATGTAGACCTCGTCGCCCACGCCGATGCTCATGCCGTCCATGATGGCCAGCGTCAGCGGCAGGCGCACCCGCACGCTCATGCCGTAGCCTTCGGCCGAATCGATTTCAACCGTGCCGCCGAGCGAGGTGATGTTCTTCTTCACCACGTCCATGCCCACGCCTCGGCCCGACACGTCGGTCACGGCGTCAGCGGTGGAGAAGCCCGGCGCGAAGATCAGGCCGTAGACCTCCTGGTCGGTCATGGTGTCAGGCGCGTCGATGCCGCGCTCGCGGGCCTTCGACAGCAGCTTGCCGCGGTTCAGGCCGCGGCCGTCGTCACGCACCTCGATCACGATGGAGCCACCCTGGTGCGATGCCACCAGCGTGACGGTGCCGTGCTCCGGCTTGCCCTTGGCCAGACGATCAGACGGCTGCTCGATGCCGTGGTCGCAGGAGTTGCGCACCAGGTGGGTCAGCGGGTCGGTGATCTTTTCCACCAGGCCCTTGTCCAGCTCGGTCGCTTCGCCCTGGGTCACCAGCTCGACGCGCTTGCCCAGCTTGGCGGCCAGGTCGCGCAGCATCCGCGGGAAGCGGTTGAACACCATCGACATCGGAATCATCCGGATCGACATGACCGCTTCCTGCAGGTCACGGGTGTTGCGTTCCAGATCGGCCAGGCCAGACAGCAGTTGCTGGTTGATCTGGGCGTCCACGCTGCGGCTGTTCTGCGCCAGCATGGCTTGGGTAATGACGAGCTCGCCGACCAGGTTGATCAGCTGGTCAACCTTTTCCACCGACACGCGCAAGGTGCTGGAATCCAGGCCCTGGGTGGCGGCCTTCTCGACCTTCGGTGCAGCCTTCGGAGCCACCGGTGCAGCCACGACGGCCACCGGTTCCGGTGCTGCATCGATCACGACCGGTGCCACAGCGGCGCCTTCGGTCGGCAGGCCGGGTGCGTCTTCAAAGAAGCCGTACCCCAGGTCCTTGGCTTCGGCGGCCGATTCGACAGGGGCGCCCGGTGCATCGTGGTGGAAGCCATAGCCCGGGCCGAGCGGCGCCAGCTTCATCTGTTCGCGCGCCACATGGAAGGTGAACAGGTCGAGCAGGTCGTTGTCGCTCGACGCCGTCACGATCTTGAAGCGACGCATGCCGTCGGCCGACTTGCCCGCGTCCAGCGGTTCGATCGTGCCGAGGTTGGTGATTTCCTGGAACAGCTCGGCCAGGCTGTCGGCCTGCTCCGGGCGCTCCAGCGGGCCCACCGTCAGCTCCAGCAGGCGGGTGCCAGCGGGCAGGGCCGGGGCGGCGGCCGGGGCGGGTGCGGCTGCCTTGGCAGACGGCGCACCGGCGCTGGCGGGCGCAGCGGCCACGGGCGGCGGGGCACCTTCGGCCAGGGCACGGATGTGCGCCACCAGCTCGGAGGTGTCGAGGGCCGCACCGCCGGAGCCCTGGTGGCGGGCCAGCAGGCTCTTCAGCGCATCGCCGGCGCTCAGCAGCACGTCCACCATCGCGGAGGTGGGCTGCAGTTCGTGGCGGCGCAGCTTGTCGAGCAGTGTTTCCATCTGGTGCGTCAGCTCGGCCACATCGGAAAAACCGAAGGTGGCTGCACCGCCCTTGACCGAGTGCGCGCAACGGAAGATGGCGTTCAGCTCCTCGTCGTCGGCAGCTTCGATGTCCAGCTCGAGCAGCTTCTGCTCCATCTGTTCGAGGTTCTCGCCAGCTTCTTCAAAGAAGACCTGGTAGAACTGGCTCAGATCGATGCCGTCACCGACGTTGCTGTTGTTTTGCGTCGTTTCGCCCATGTCTGTGAACTCCTGATTCGTTGCGGTCGGTGCCGGAAAAGTCGGTGCGCCAGCGGGATCAGCGGATGACCTTGCCGATCACTTCGATCAGCTTGGCCGGGTCGAACGGCTTGACGAGCCAGCCGGTGGCACCGGCGGCGCGGCCGGCCTGCTTCATCTGGTCGCTGGACTCGGTGGTCAGGATCAGGATCGGCGTGGCCTTGAACTTGGGGTTCTCGCGCAGCTTCTTGGTCAGGCTGATGCCGTCCATGCGGGGCATGTTCTGGTCGGTCAGCACCAGGTTGAAGTCACGCTGGTTGGCCTTCTCCCAGGCGTCTTGCCCGTCGACGGCTTCAACCACGTTGAAGCCGGCGTTCTTGAGAGTGAAGGCGACCATTTGGCGCATCGAGGGCGAATCGTCAACGGCGAGGATCGAGTGCATTGCTTTGCTCCGGAAATCTGGGGGGGGCGGGGTGTTTGAGACTGGGCGGGACTTAGAACAGGTCGATGGACCCTGCGTCCATTTCGTCCTGGGTAACGGGGTTCGGACGGCCGGGGCCTTCCTCGACGATGGCGCTGCCGTCGTCGTCCTCGTCACCCATGGCGTCACGGGCGATGCGATCCACGCAGTTGCGAAGGCGCTTCTGGGTGTGGGTGATCAGCTGGGTCGCCATGTCGTGGAACTGCAGGGCCGTGATGGCACCGGCGAGTTTCTGCATGGCGTCATGCATGGCGCCGTCATCGGCGGCGGCCACGCTGGCCGCTGTCCTCAGCACCTCGTTGAGCTGGTGGCTGGCACCATAGAAGTGGCCGGACAGCGTTTCGCTGGCGTCATCCAGAAGACGCTGGAGGCGTTCCAGATCGTGGCCGGCCACCATGAGGTGATCTTGCAGATCAGCCGCCATCAGCAGTGGCAGTTGGCCGCCAGGGTCCGGCACATTCGCGTCGGTAGTGGGCATCGTTGCTCCAAGGCACAAGTGTTTGTCCCTTCCCGAGGCCCGACCAGAACTGCTGCCAGCCCTGATACGACCCATCGCGGACGATCCGCGGGAAGTTGTCAGGGATTTTTCGGCACGAAGGCGCCCTTAGTTGACCCGATCATGGCGGGATTTCGGGCCTATTTCCTGTTTCAGGGGGGCTGTGAGGCCGGGTCGGGCTCGGCGATACTCAAACGCATGAAAGCCCTGTCTGCCGATCGCGTGCTGCGCGTGCTCCACCTTGAAGATTCGGAGCTGGACCATGAGCTCGCGATGGCCCATCTGCGCCGCAGCGGCATGCAGATCGACACCCGGCGCGTGGACACCGAAGGGGAGTTCCGTGCGGCGCTGGACGAAGACTGGGACCTGATCGTGTCCGATTTCAATGTGCCGGGCTTCTCTGGCCTGCGCGCCCTCGACATCGTGCGCGGTGGCGGCCTGCAGCTGCCCTTCGTGCTGGTGTCAGGTGAAATTGGCGAGGACGTGGCCGTGCAGGCCATGCGCGACGGCGCCAGCGACTACCTGCTCAAGGGCAACCTGGCGCGCCTGGCGCCGGCGGTGCAGCACGCCATCGAGGCCCATGACAGCCTGCGCGCCCGGCAACAGGCCGACCGCGAGCTGGCGGCGTCGCGCCAGCGCTTGTCAGAGCTTGCGCAGCACTTGCAGACCAGCGTCGAGATGGAGCGCACGGCCATCGCCCGCGAAATTCATGACGACGTCGGCGGCTCCTTGTCGGCCGTCAAGTTCGATCTGGCCTGGATGGGCCGCCAGCCCGGCATCTCGCCCGAGCTGCGCTTGCGCATTGAAAGTGCCGCCGAAACCGTGACGCATGCCCTGGAAGCCAGCCAGCGCATCATGCACAACCTGCGCCCGGCCATCCTCGATCAAGGCCTGGTGGCCGCGCTGCAGTGGATGACCAACCGCTTCGAGCGCCGCACCGGCATCGCCTGCTCCTTCCGCACCAGCCACGACAGCCCGCAGCTGCCGGCCGGTGTGCCGCTGGTGGCCTACCGGGCCGCGCAGGAGGCGCTCACCAACATCAGCAAGCACGCCCAGGCCACGCGGGTGGGCATTGATCTTTCGCTGGCGCAGGGGGTGCTTTCGCTGGAGGTGAGTGACAACGGCGTGGGCCTGTGTGACGCCGATCTGGCCAAGGCACGCAGCTTCGGCATCCGCGGGCTGCATGAGCGCGCGTCCACCGTGGGCGGCTGGGTTGACCTTTCCAGCGCGCCCACCGGCACGACCCTGATACTCTCCATCCCCTTGGATCCTGCTGCCGGCTTGTCGATGGACGATGACGCCGATTCGCCGCACGATCCTTCTGCTTGGGGAAATCTATGACTCGGGTCATCATCTGTGACGACCACGCCCTGATCCGTCGGGGCATCCGCGACACGCTGTCCGACGCCGCCGACATCGAGGTGATCGGTGAAGCTGCCGATTACGGCGAGCTGCGCACGCTGCTGCGCGCCCAGGTGCCCGATGTGCTGGTGCTCGACATCAACATGCCCGGCCGCAGCGGCCTGGACGTGCTGCATGTGCTGAAGGACGAAGGCTCGCCGGTGAAGGTGCTGGTCGTCAGCATGTACCCGGAAGACCAGTACGCCATCCGCGCCCTGCGGGCCGGCGCCTTCGGTTACGTGAACAAGGGCGGTGACCCGCAGCTGCTGGTGCAGGCGGTGCGCACGGTGGCTCAGGGCCGCAAGTACGTCACGCCCGAGATTGCGCAGATGCTGGTCGAAAGCCTGACCACGCCCGAGGTGGAGAACCCGCACGAGAAGCTCTCTGACCGTGAGTTGCAGACGCTGGTGATGATCGCCTCAGGCAAGCGCCTGTCAGACATCGCCACCGAGCTGACGCTGTCGCCGAAGACGGTGAGCGTCTACCGCGCCCGTGTGCTGGAAAAGCTCAGCCTGGCCAACAACTCCGAGCTCACCGTCTACGCCATCCGCAGCGGCTTGGTGGGCGAGTGAGGCGCTGCAGAATCACTGCCTGACTCATCGCCTCAAAAAAGGCGCCCGGTACAACCACACCGGCTTGCCTTCCACGTTGTTCAAGGTGGCCTGAGGCAGCAGCTCCAGCGCCTCAAATTCCAGACTGACCAGCCAGGCCCCGGGCGGAAGTTCGACAGCGGCCTTGGCCACCGCGCGCGGCATGCTCTCAGGCCGCTGGAACAGATACACCAGGTTCTGTGTTGACCAATCGGCCGCCCAGATGTCGGCCCGCTGCACCCGGGCAAACCGGCAGCGCAGGCGGCAGGCCAGCGTCAAGGGCCAGCTCCATTCCCAGCCTGTGAGCTGCCCGTCAGGGAACTCGCCGTGCAATTCCACCAGCCCGGCACCCAGGCCGCAGCCGGCATCGGCGATGTGGGCAGTGGGCGGCAGGCCGGTGGCCTTGGCCAGGCCCAGCAGCGCCCAGGAAGGGGTGGGAAACAGCGGTGCGTCGCGCCAGCTGCCGAGCGGGTACAGGGCCAGCAGCGCGGCCAGTGGCAGCAGCCACACCCAGGCGGGCAGGGCGGTGCCCAGCAGCAGCACGCTCAGCGGAAACCCCGCCAGGATCACGCCGCTGCGCCAGCGGCTCTGGCCGCGGCTTCGGGCGCGCAGGGCCACGGCGGCCGCACAACCCAGTGCCGCCACGAAGGCCAGCCAGCCCGGCAGCCCCAGGCCCAGCAAGAGCAGGAAGGCGAGCCAGGAGGTGGCCCAGGTGAGCAGCGCGGGGAGAGGCCAGAACAAAGTCATGGCGCAGATTGTGACAAGGCCCGCACGGGGCGGGCCTTGATAAGCGGGGCAGATGCCGGACTGAACGCCGGATTGCCGGTCTTGGCGACAGCAGCCGCAACCGCGGCGCTAGAACCCCATCGACGCCAGCAGGTCGTCGACGTCGTCCTGCTGCATGGCGCGGTCGGGCACCTGCACGCCCTTGAGCTCTTCGGTCTGGCCGGTGGCCTGGGCCGGTGCGACTTCGGGCAAGGCGCCGTCGTCGAGCACGTGCCGCAGTTCTTCCTCGGCGCGCCACAGAATGGCCATCACCTTGTTGATGACCTGTCCGGACAAGTCCTGGAAGTCCTGGGCCATCATCACTTCGGTCAACACGCTGTTCTGCTTGTCTGCGAAGGTGGCGGCGCGCGTCGCGAACTCGGCGCACATGCGCATCAGCACACGGGCGCGGGCAGCGTCGAAGTCGGGGGAGTCGGCCAGGCGCGTCATGGCGTCGGCGATCTCCTGGCCACGGCTGCGCACTTCGTCGCAGGCGGGCTTGGCATCGTCGATCAGGGCCAACACGCGGTTGGCTGCCTTTTCGGTCATCTTGCCGACGTACTCGAGCCGTTCACAGGCATCGGGCATTTCGCGCACGACATGACGCAGCTCAGGTTTTACCCAACTGCTGGGCAAAGCCTTGGCTTCAATGGTGGAAGGTTCCGGATCGGCAAACATGCTGGGCCTGTGGGTTCGATCGGGTTGAAGGCATTGAAGGCGGGGTCAGTCCGGACGGAGGAAGGGCATGGCGGAGGCCTTGCGTTCGCCGCTCTTGCGGGTGCGCAGAACCGAATCGAAGCCTGAGCGGCCGCCATTCCACAAACCGTTGAACAAACTGACCACGTCCTCCTGACTGAAGCTGCGCAAGTCCGGCCTGAACTGTTGCACCGCGGCAGCGAGTCGCTCCCGGGGCACGCCCTGGTGGGTGGCCACCACCGTCAGCAGGGTACTGAACAGGTCGGGGTTGCTCAGGCAGATCATGCGGATGCGTTGCAGGCAGGTCACCGGGTCACCGTGCTGGTTGGGCAGCAGCCATTGCAGGCTGGTATCCAGGTCAGCGTTGGTGTCTGTTGCAACCGGCATGACGACAGTGTCCTGTAGGTCCTCAGAAACCCAGGCTGGCCAACAAGTCGTCGACCTCGCCCTGGTTGCTGACCACGTCGGTGCGACCTTCGGCATTCACCACCGGGCCTTGCAGCACGGAGGACTCGACCTTGTCGCGTTGCTCCGGAGGAATCACCTGCACCAGCAGCTTCACCAGGCTATCTTCCAGATCATTCGCCAGGGTCACCACCTTGGCCACCACCTGGCCGGTGAGGTCGTGGAAGTCCTGGGCCATCATGATGTCGGTCAGGTGGTTGTCGATGCGGGCGGTGGATTGCTCCACGTCCTGCACGAAGTTCATCACCTTGCCGGATGCCACGGCGCGCACCGGGTCAGCCACCAGGGCTGCGGCCAGCTCACGGGTGGCGTTGCTGATGTGCTGGTGGTCGGCCTTGGCCGAGTCCACCGAGTTCAGCACCTTGTTGGCGGCGTCGGCCGTCTTGGTGGCGATGTAGTTCAGGCGGCTGCGTGCGTCGGGCAGGCCGTCGGCAGCGTTCTGCAGCTTGGGCATCACGCCGAGCTGTTGCATGGTGTCGTGCAACAGGCGCGTGATGCTGCCCAGTTGCTGGAACACTTCCGGTGCCACCATCAGCGGTTCTGACGGCGTCAGGGTCGACAGGTCTTCCATTTTCATGGCCATTGCTCCCTGGTTCGCGTCACGCCGTGGCGGACAGCTTTTGCATGATCTTCTGGACTTTTTCTTCCAGGGTGGCCTTGGTGAAAGGCTTGACGATGTAGCCGGCAGCACCGCTCTGGGCGGCCAGCACGATGTCTTCCTTGCGGGCCTCGGCCGTCACCATCAGCACCGGCAGGTGCTTCAGCGTGTCGTCGGCCTTGATGGCCTTGAGCAAATCAAAGCCGTTCATGTTCGGCATGTTGATGTCGCTGACGACGAAGTCGAACTTCGCGCCTTTCAACATGTTCAGCGCGACTTGGCCGTCTTCGGCCTCCTCGCAGTTGTTGCAGCCCATCTCCTTGAGCAGGCCACGCACGATGCGCCGCATGGTGGAGAAGTCGTCAACGACAAGAAATTTCAGGTCACTAGGGTTGCTCATGGCTGTCCTCGGAAGGTCTTGAGGCGTTATCGGACGCTGGTGGGGGAAGTTGAGGGGGACGGGGTGTCGGTCACGTCCTCGATCGTGTCGGGTGCCGTGCGAAATACACGGTCTTCGGCTTCACGGTTCATCACGATGATGCTGATGCGCCGGTTGCTGGGGTGGGTCGGGTCTTCCTTGTTGAAGGGCTGGCTGAAGGCCAGACCCTGCACCCGCAGCATGCGGTTTTCGGCCAGGCCGCCCAGCATCAGCTCGCGCCTGGAGGCGTTCGCGCGGTCGGCCGACAGCTCCCAGTTGCTGTAACCGCGGTCGCCCCCCGGAAACGGTTGCGCGTCGGTGTGGCCCTCCAGCGTGAGCAGGTTGGGCACCTCGGCCAAGACCTCGCCGATGGTCTGCAGCAGGTCGCGCATATAGGGTTTCACCACCGCGCTGCCCGAGTCGAACATCGGTCGGTTCTTGTCGTCGACGATCTGGATGCGCAGGCCGTCGCGGGTCATGTCGAGCCGCAGCTGCGAGCTCATCGCCTTGAGCTTTTCCGACGCACCGAGCTTCTCCTCGATGGTGCCTTTGAGCTCCTGCAGCCGCGAGGCCTCGGCCCGGCGCTGCTCGGCTTTCAAGGCCGCCAGATTCAGGGTGCGGGGCGGGGCTTCCACATCGCCGTGCTTGACCTGGCCACCGCTGCGGGTGAGGTCTTCACCACCGCCCTTGATGACCGAGGAGGCATCACCGGCGCCTGAGCCGCCCTGCATCGCAATCTTCAGCGGCGAGCCGAAATAGTCGGCGATGCCCTTCTTGTCGCCCTCGGTGGTCGAGCCCAGCAGCCACATCAGCAGGAAGAAGGCCATCATGGCCGTCACGAAGTCGGCGTACGCGATCTTCCACGCGCCGCCGTGGGCGCCATGGCCACCCTTCTTGATCTTCTTGACGATGATCGGTTGGAGCTTTTTTGCGTCGCCTGCCACGTCTGCGCTCCTGCTTACTTCTTCTTCACGTGGGCTTCGAGCTCGGCGAAGGTCGGACGCTCGGTGGAATACAGCACCTTGCGGCCGAACTCAATGGCGACCTGCGGCGCGTAGCCCTGCATCGAGGCCAGCAGCGTGGTCTTGATGCACTGCAGCTCCTTGCCGTCTTCGTCGATCTTCTGCTCCAGCAGGCCGGCCAGCGGTTCGGCAAAGCCGTAGGCCAGCAGAATGCCCAGGAAGGTACCCACCAGGGCCGAGCCGATCATGCCGCCCAGCACGGCAGGGGGCTGGCCCACCGAGCCCATGGTGTTCACCACACCCAGCACGGCGGCCACGATGCCGAAGGCGGGCAGGGCGCCGGCCAGTCGGGCAATGGCGGCGGCGGCGCCGTGGGCCTCGTGGTGGTGGGTTTCGAGTTCGGTGTCCATCAGCGACTCGATCTCGTGGGCGTTCAGGTTGCCCGAGACCATCATGCGCAGGTAGTCGGTGACAAATTCGGTGACGTGGTGGTCGTTGCCCACCACCGGGAACTTCTGGAACAGCGCCGAGCTGTGCGGATCCTCGACGTCCTTTTCAATCGACATCAGGCCTTCCTTGCGCGCCTTCTGCAGGATTTCATACAGCAGGGCGAGCAGGTCCATGGCGCGGGCCTTGGAGTACTTGCTGCCCTTGAAGCAGGCGCCCAGGCCCTTCATCGTGGCCTTCAGCACCTTGGGCTGGTTGTTGGCCACCATGGCGCCGATGGCGCCACCGAAGATGGTGAGCATTTCGAACGGCAGGGCGTGCAGGATCACGGCGATATTGCCGCCGTGGGCGATGTACACGCCGAAGATGCAACCGATGGCAAGCAGCCAGCCGATGATGACAAACATGGTGAGGAGTTCCAGCTAACGGTTGGGGTGCGGCACAAGCAAAACCGAACTGCACGAGCCCTTGTTGGGCATATCGGTGCACTTTGACGCGGTCTTGAGTGGTTTGGTCGCCGGAAAAGCGGGGCGCTCACCGGTTTGCCGTTGCTGGACGGCGGCGACTGCGGAGTGCAGCGCCAGAAAGAAAAAAGGCGGACTCTCGCAAGAGCCCGCCTGAAAGCACAGGGGTGTGCTAGGAGGAGACAAGCATGAACAAAAAACTCGAAATCCGGAGATCTCAACAGGTTGTCGGCCCGTTCAACCCCGGCTTGAGAGGGTAGATGCCCCCTCCAGCCCAAAGTTCAACGGTCAGCCAAAAAAATCACAGGGCTTCGGCCAGGCCGGTGGTGCCCACCAGGCGTTCAGCCGCATTCGGCAGTTGCAGGGCGCCAGCTTGGCGGCCCTTGCCAGCGCGTGCCGGCGGGTTGCACAGGCCGCACACGAAGTGGCGGGCCATTTCATGCGGGTGGGTCACGTAGTGGCCACTGCACTTGGTGCACTTGGTCATGGTCAGCATGCCGTTGTCCACGAACTTCACCAGACGCCAGGCGCGGGTCACCGACAGCATCGGCTCCAGGCCCTGCTCAGCGGTCTGCTCCAGGTAGAGCTGGTAGGCCTTGATGACGGTGTCGATTTCCTCGAGCTCCGACGTCTTGTTCAGGTACTCGTGGATGTTCAGGAACAGGCTGGCATGGATGTTCGGCTGCCACGTCATGAACCAGTCGGTAGAGAACGGCAGCTGGCCTTTGGAGGGGCTGCGGCCGGAGACTTCCTTGTACAGGCGCAGCAGGCGCTCATACGACAGATCGGTCTCCGATTCCAGCACTTGCAAGCGGGCGCCCAGCTGAATCAGCGTCACGGCGCGTTCGATCTGGCGGGCTTCGGTCAGGATGCTCTTGGTGCGGGCCATGGTGTTCTCTCCGTCCTGTTTCTATGTGTGGTGGCTGGTGTCTGAAGCGGTCTGACCGGCGGGTCAGGCGGCTTCTTGATGGCGGCCGGCCATCAGGATGGAAGCGTGCAGTCGCGAGACGCTGTCGTTGGCCGAGGACTTGCCGTGGCTGGTCAGCAGGCCCCAGACCAGGTCGTCGTCCATGCGGAAGCGGCAGAGCAGGGTATTGCCGGTGGCGATCTTCATCATCTGCGCCGGGGTCAGCGTGTTCAGCAGGTTCGCGGTTTCTTCCGAGACGCCCAGGCGGAACAGGGCTTGTTCGCGGTCAACGCGGATGAGGCTCTGGGCCAGCATCAGGTAGGAGAGGTTGGCTTCGCGGATCTCGGCGAGGATTTGGGTGGTTTCCATGGTGCTTCTCCTGGGGTGTGATTCGGTGTTGGCGTGAGATGAACTTTAAGGATCTGAACTGGGCAGCAACATCGGTTTACTTCTCAAGCTTGAGTCCCTTGTTTTCTGTCAGCCGTGTCAGACAAATTCCTACACGGCGTGTCAGGCAAGCTGGTGTCATCGCTGCTTTACCGGGCGTCAGCAGGGCACTTGAGCGCCTGACAGTGCGAACAGGCAGGCCACGTGGCTGCTTTTCAGGGGTTGGGTGTGCGGCTGCTTTGCGACCATGGCAAGACGCAAAAAAGCCCCGGCTGTACCCACAGCGCCCGACGCCGCCATGAACCTTCAAGACGCTCCCGTGCTGGACACCGCCCCCGACCTGACGCTGCTCTCCGAGCGCCTGGACGCGGTGGAAGCCTTTGGCGGCCAGATGAGCCAGGCCATTGAAAGCCTGGTGGACGCCGTGGTGGGTCTGCAAACCCAGGTGAACCCGGAAGACGAGACCGACGCCGCTGGCCTGGCCGCACTCACCGCCCGCGTCGCGGCGCTGGAGCAGCAAAGCCGACTGGCCGCCGCCTGCACTGATCTCGCCACCACCTCGCGCTTCCATCAAAAAACCCGCAGCGTGGTGTTCGTGGGCACCAGCTACTTCGGCTGCAACGTCAAATACGCCTGGCTGGCGTTCCGGGCCCAGGCCCGCGCCGCCGGCATCCAGACCTGGTTCCTGCCGCAAACCGCCCAGCAAGTTGAAGCGGTTACCGGCCTGGACGAAGCCTGCTTTCCGCTCAAGGCCTCTGACTGGGGGCCTGAGCACATCACGGCGGCGCTGAGCGCGGCGGTGGTGGTGACCTGCGACCACCTGCTCAACCCAAACCCCTATGCCGCGTCGCTGCTGGCCGGCGCGCGCCATGTGCAGCTCTGGCACGGCATCTCCATCAAGGAGATCGGCCTGCGCAACCTGGCGCCGCTCAAAAACATGACGCCGCAGTTCGCCCGCGTGCTGGCCACCTGTGGCCCGTTCACCCGCATGGTGGGCACCTCGGGCAGCCAGGAGGGCGAGTTCCGCCGCTGGTTCGGCTTCGAGCGCTACGCGCCCATCGGCTACCCGCGCAACGACGTGCTGCTGCGCGAGCCTGATGCCGCCGACTTGCTGAACGTGGACATGGTGGTGCTGGCAGAAGCCCGCGCCGCCCGCGCCGCCGGCCGCCGGGTGGTGCTGTATGCGCCCACCTTCCGCAATGCCAAGCGCGGCAGCTGGATCATCGAGGCCGGCCTGGAAACCCTGGCCGCGCAGTTGGCCCGCCGCGGTGACGTGCTCATCATCAACATGCACCCGGTGGAGTCGCCGATGATTCCGCAGCTGGTGCAGGCGCTGCCCACGGCACGTTTTGTCACGCCGCGCACAGACATTTACCCGCTGTTGCGTGAAGCCAGCGTGCTGATCACCGATTACTCGTCGGTGATGTTCGACTACCTGCTGCTCGACCGGCCCGTTCTGCTGTTCCGACCCGATCACCAGGACTACATCACCAAGTCGCGCCAGCTGTTCGACGACAAGCTCGAGGCCAAGCCGGGCCCGCTGGCCAGCGATGTGGCCGGCCTTTTGAGCCTGCTCAAGCCGTATGACGCGCACGGCCCCGAATTTGCCCCGAACCGGGCTGCGCTGCGCGGCCGGCTGTTTGACCACGTCGACGGCGGTGCCGGCGAACGCTTTGCCAGCCTGTTGCTGGAAGAGCTGGACCTGGCGCTGGACAGCGCCCAAGGAGAGTGCCCATGAACTTGCCCCTGCCTGCCCACCTGCTCGCCCGTCCGGCCCTGGGTGCCGCGCCCCGCCTGCCCACCGAGCACCGCAGCGTGGCGCTGACCTACGGCACCTACGACCTGTTCCACATCGGCCATGTGCGCCTGTTCGAGCGCATCCGCCAGCGCTACGACCGGCTGATCGTGGCCGTCTCCACCGACGAGTTCAATGCCATCAAGGGCAAGCAGTCGGTGGTGCCATTTGAAGACCGCGTGGCGATGGTCAAGGCCTGCCGCTACGTCGACGAAGTCATCGCCGAAGAAGCCTGGAACCAGAAGCCCCGCGACATCCGCGCCTTCGGCGTGGACGCGCTGGTGATGGGCAGCGACTGGACCGACCGCTTCAACGAGTTCAAGACCCTGTGCGACGTGGTCTACCTGCCGCGCACGGAAGGGGTGTCCACCACCGAGCTGAAGGCTGACGTGCTGGCGCGCGTCCAGGCCTTGGGCTGAGACGAACAGGGCGCAAAAAGGCGCCCCTAAACCGGTGATATTCGTGCTTTAGTTCCGCAGCCCGTCGGCCACACTGGATTGACAGACGATCCAACAGGGCCACGCAAATGCTGAACGACAAATCCGTTTTGATCACCGGGGGCACCGGCTCCTTTGGCAAGGCTTTTGTCAAGACGGTGCTGGCCCGCTACCCGGGCGTCCGCCGCCTGGTGGTGTTCTCGCGGGACGAACTCAAGCAGTTCGAGATGCAGCAGCAGTTCCCCGAACAGCGCTACCGCGCGATGCGCTACTTCATCGGCGATGTGCGGGACGCTGACCGCCTGCGCCGCGCGATGGAAGGCATCGACATCGTCGTGCACGCCGCCGCCCTGAAGCAGGTGCCTGCCGCCGAGTACAACCCCTTCGAGTGCATCAAGACCAACGTGCTGGGTGCGCAGAACGTGATCGAGGCCTGCCTCGACAGCCAGGTGCGCCGCGTGGTGGCCCTGTCCACCGACAAGGCCGCCGCGCCAGTCAACCTGTACGGCGCCACCAAGCTGTGCTCCGACAAGTTGTTCGTCGCCGCCAACAACATCCGCGGCACACGTGACCTGCGCCTGTCGGTGGTGCGCTACGGCAATGTCATGGGCAGCCGCGGCTCGGTGATTCCGTTTTTCCTGGAACGCCGCCCGGACGGCGTGCTGCCCATCACCGACCCCACGATGACCCGTTTCAACATCTCGCTGCAAGAAGGCGTGGACATGGTGCTGTGGGCACTGGGTCATGCCTGGGGTGGTGAGGTGCTGGTGCCGAAGATCCCGTCGTACCGCATCACCGACGTGGCCACCGCCATTGGCCCGGATTGCGAGCAGCGCATCGTCGGCGTGCGCCCCGGTGAAAAGATCCACGAGGAAATGATCACCGCCAGCGACAGCCTGAACACGGTGGACATCGGCCGCTACTACGCCATCCTGCCCACCGGTGGCTCTTTCAGCCGCGACGACTACCTGGCGCACTACAACGCCAAGCCGGTGCCCGTGGGCTTCACCTACGACAGCGGCTCGAACCCCGACTTCCTGGACGTGCCGCAGCTGCGTGACCTGATCGAGACCCATGTGGACGGCATCTCGATGGTTGAGCGCCGCCGCCCGACCTGAGCCTGCTTTCCACCTTTCAAACCGGTCCGCGCGTGATTCCCTACAGCTGCCAGCAGATCACCGAAGACGACATTGCCGCCGTCACGGCGGTGCTGCGTTCTGAATATCTGACCCAGGGCCCTGTGCTGCCGGCCTTTGAAGCCGCCTTTGCCGCCCGCCACGGCGTGGCCCATGCGGTGGCGGTGAGCAATGCCACCGTCGGCTTGCACCTGGCCTGCCTGGCGCTGGGCGTAGGCCCGGGCAGTGTGGTGTGGACCTCGCCGAACAGCTTTGTGGCGTCAGCCAACTGCGCGCTGTATTGCGGCGCCGAGGTTGGCTTTGTGGACATGGACCCCGCCACCCGCAACCTGAGCGTGGCGGCACTGCGTATCAAGCTGGCCAGCGCGCGTGCGCAAGGCTGCTTGCCCGATGTGTTGATTCCGGTGGACTTTGGTGGCCTGCCCGCAGAGCTGCGCGAGATGCGCGCCTTGGCGAACGAGTACGGCTTCAAGATTCTGGAAGACGCCTCGCACGCCACGGGTGCCAGCTACCTGGGCCAGCCTGTGGGCGCCGCCTGGGCGGATGCCACCGTGTTCAGCTTCCATGCCGTCAAGGTCATCACCACCGCCGAGGGCGGCATGGTGACGACACAAGACCCCGCCCTGGCGCAGCGTCTGCAAGCCCTGCGCTCACACGGACTGACCCGCGACGCCGCGCAGATGCATCACGCGCCCGAAGGCCCGTGGGTCTATGAGCAGCACAGCCTGGGCTTCAATGCCCGGATGACCGAATTGCAGGCCGCGCTGGGCCACTCGCAGTTGGGACGCCTGGATGCGATGCAGGCGCGCCGCGCCGAGCTGGCCGCGCGTTACGGCCGCTTGCTGGCCGACTTGCCCCTGGGCCTGCCGGTGGAGCCCGAAGGCTGCCGCAGCGCCTGGCACCTGTACCCGGTCACGCTGGAAGCCGGCACGGCGCCGCGCGCGCAGGTGTTCCAGGCGATGCGGGCCGCAGACATCGGCGTGAACGTGCACTACATCCCCATCCACACCCAGCCGTTTTATGCGGCGCGGGGCTTTGCGCCGGGCGACTTCCCCGAGGCCGAGCGCTACTACGCGCGGGCCATTTCGCTGCCGCTGCACCCGTCGCTCACCGACGCACAGCAAGACCAGGTCGTGGCCGTGCTGCGCCAGGCGCTGTTCGCGGGCTGACCGCACGAGGCCTTCGCCATGCCTGCCCGGCTGCTCAAGCTCTACATCGATTCCACGTCGCTGCCGCTGGTGCACCAGATGGCGGACTTCGTGCGCTGCGCTGACGACCCGGGCATCACCAAGCTCATCACCTGGCTGCGCCTGCCCCTGAGCGAAGCGCAGCTGGCTGGCACCGGCGCGCTGTACCTGCCGCAGATGGCGGCCATCAGCTCGGCCTTCGTGGGCCAGGTGTGCAACCTGGTCAAGCAGGGCCACCGCGACATCGAGATTCACTCCAACCAATTCCACGCCTGGCGCGGTGTGGCGCCGCTGCTGCAGGCGCTGGCCCCGGTGCTGCGCAGTGGCGCTGTGCGGGTGCGCCTGCACTTGTATGACGACGGCTCGGTGGGGCCGCTGCAACGCGACGAGCTGGCCCGCTGGCCTGACCTGTCGAGCGCGCTGGCCGTGGCCGCGCGTGAGCTGGAAGCCCATCTCTTCAGCCGCCAGCCCCTGAGCTGGACGCTGCCCCACAGCCACGCGTGGCCGCTGGTGCTGCCCACCACCTTCCACTGGCTGCACCCCAAGGCGCTGCTGCGCACGCCCGAGGGCGCAGCGCTGTGCGCGCTGCTGGACCAGCACATTCAACCGATGGTGTTTGATGGCCTGCCCGACCTGACCCAGGCGCAGAGCGACCATTACCTCGCGCTGTTTGGCCTGACCCCGGAGGTGGCTGACACCCTGGTGCCGCTGGCCGGCGCCGCAGATGCCGTGCTGTTCACCGGCACCGGCGCCTGGGACAAGGCCTGGAACCTGCGCCTGCGCGACAGCCAGCTGCGTGCCATCGCCACGCTGCACCAGCACCACTGCTTCGACGGCCTGCGGGCGATTGGCTACAAGGGCCACCCGGCCAACTGCGACCACGATGCGGCCATTCAGGCGGCACTTGGCGACGATGTGATCGCCTTGCCGCAGCGGGTGCCGCTGGAGGTGCTGCTGATGGCCGGCCTGTTGCCGCAGCGCGTGGCCGGCGTGTTGAGCACTTTTCACCTGACGATGCCGGCTGCCATGATCGACGCCGTGCTGTGCCAGGCCGGCCCGCCTCCCGGGGGCACCAGCGCCCCGCTGGTGCAGTGGCTCATCGACAACCAACTGGTGGCGCCCGAGCAGATGCTGGCGCTGCTGGACTGACCCCTTTCGCGGAAAGACACCATGCCTGCCTACAACGATTTGCGCGCCGTGTGCGCGGCCATGCACCAGGCGCCTGAGCTGTACCGGCCGGCGGTGTTCTGGGATGCAGCCTCGGCCACCATCGTGACCGAGCTGGAGACCGAAGGCATCGAACGCTTCCGCAGCTTGTCGACGCCGCTGAGCTACTTCGTGCCGACCTGGGGCGTGCCCGTCAGCGGTTTCACGGCCGAGCAGGTGCAGGCCCTGACCGACGGCCTGCAAGGCGACTTCCCCAATGCCAAGAAGGCCCATCTGGCGCTGGCGCAGTTTTTGTCGGGCGAGATGGCGGCCCAGGCCGACTACCGCGTGCTCAAGGCCGCGGACGACCCCACGCGCCTGCCGCACCTGCACACCTTCACCGAAAGCGAGGTGGGCACGCCGGTGGGCCAGATGAGCTTCGAGGGCCGGCGCTTCAGCCGCTCGTCGATGAACTACCTGCTGGGCATGGCCCTGTTGAAAAAGCACCTCGGCGCTGAGCTGCCCCGCGTGGTGCTGGAAGTGGGCGGCGGTTTCGGCACGCTGGGTGAGTTGCTGGCGGCGAGCGGCATGCCGGGCTGGCAATACATCGATGTCGACATTCCGCCGACCAGCTTCGTGGCCGAGTGGTATTTGCGCCAGGTGCTGGGTGAGGCCAACGTCACCGGCTGGGCGCAGACCCATGCGGAAAGCGCGTTGCCAGTGAGCAGCCTGCCGCAGGCCGCGGTGCTGGCGGCCTGGCAGATCGAGCAGCTGCAAGGCCAGGTCGATCTGTTCGTCAACTTCATTTCCTTCCAGGAAATGGAGCCGCACATCGTGCGCAACTACCTGGCCCAGGCCGAGCGCCTGCAGGCTCGCTGGGTGCTGCTGCGCAACCTGCGTGAAGGCAAGCCCAAGCGCGTGCCCGGCCAGCAGCACGGCGTGGATACCCCGGTGCTCGGCGATGACTACATCACCATGCTGCCCGGCTATGAGTTGATCGAGCGCAGCACGCTGCCCTTCGGCTACAAGACGGTCGACGGCTTCCACTCGGAAATGCTGCTGCTCAAGCGGCGCGACTAGGCGCGATAAGCGGCCCTGAACCTGCCGATTTTTGTGCTTTAGTTCCTGGGTTTCTCGGCCACACTGGCTTGACAGGGCGCTGTGCCATCCACGCGCGCGCCCGTCAAAACGCCAGAGGCCCGCGATGTGTCAAACCCCCGTTGATTCGAGCGCCGCATGAAGATCGCGCTCATTCCCGCGCGTGGCGGCAGCAAGCGCATTCCGCGCAAGAACATCCTGCCGTTCTGCGGCCGGCCTATGCTGGCCTGGGTGGTGGACGCTGCCCAGCGCAGCGGCTGCTTCGACCGCATCGTGGTGTCCACCGACGACCCCGAAGTGGCCGAGCTGGCCGTGCGCTGCGGCGCCGAGGTGCCGTTCATCCGGCCTGCCAGCCTGGCCGATGACCACACCGGCGTGATCGCGGTCATCCGCCATGCCGTGAACATCTTGCTGCCACAGCCCGGCCCGGACGATTGGGTGTGCAACCTGCTGGCCACGGCGGCCTTCCTGCATCCGGCTGATTTGCAGGCCGCATGGGCGCAGCTTGGCCAGCGGCCCGAGGCTGATTTCGCCTTGTCGGTGGCGGCCTTCCGCGCTCCCATCCAGCGCGCGCTGCGGCTCGATGCCGAGCAGCGGGTGTCGATGTTCGACCCCGAGCAATTTCCCAAGCGCTCGCAAGACCTGGAGCCGGCCTTCCATGACGCCGGCCAGTTTTGCTGGGGCCGTGCGCAGGCCTGGCTGACGGTGAGCAATGTATTCACGCCTGCCTGCCTGGCCGTGCGCCTGCCCGACCACCGCGTGCAAGACATCGACACGCCCGAAGACTGGGTGCGTGCCGAGTGGCTCTTCAAGGCGATGCAGGCAGCCGGGGAGGGCGCATGAGCCTGGGCACTGCCCACACACCGCTGCCGAACACCGCGCCGGTGCTGCTCATCCGCGCCGATGCGTCGCAGCAGATGGGCTCGGGCCATGTGATGCGCTGCCTGGCGCTGGCCGAAGCCTGGGCGGCACGCGGGCACGCGGTGCACTTCATCTGCCGGCCCTTGCTCGGGAATTTGACGGGCGAGTTGCAGCAGCGCGGCTGGCCGGTGCACAGCCTGCCCCTGCCTGAGCTTGAGCCCACCTGGAGCGTGGCCGACCAGGACGCCGATGCAGCAGCCACCGCAGCCTTCGTTGCCCAACTCGCGAGCGCATCACACGCCAGCTGGCTGCTGGTCGACCACTACCAACTGGATGCCCGCTGGCACGCCCGCGTGGCACAACCCGGCCTGCACATCGCGGTGCTCGATGACCTGGCCAACCGCCCGCTGCAGGCCGATGTGCTGATCGACCAGAACGCGCTGCCCCACCTGCATCATCGCTACCCGGCGCTCACCCCGCCGCACTGCGTGCACCTGCTCGGCGCCGGCTACACGCTGCTGCGCCGGGACGTTCAGGCTGCCGCCCACCGGCGTGCCACCGGCACCACGAGCACCGTGCCCATCTTTCTGGGCGGGGCCGATACCGAGCGCTGGACCGAAGCCGTGCTGGCCCAGTGGGTGCGGCAACCGGCCCGCGCTGACCTGCATGCCCATGTGCTGTGCGGCGCGATGAACCCGCATTGGCGCGACGTGGCGGCGGCCTGCGAGGCGGCACACGTCGAGTTTTCAATGGCGGTGCGCGGCCTCGATGACGTGATGGCGGGGTCGCGGGCCGCCATCGTCGCCTGCGGCATGCTGGCCGTGGAGCTGCAGGCGCTGGAGGTGCCAAGCCTGTTGGTGCCACTCTCCAGCATCCAGCGTGCGGTGGCCCATGACTTTGCGCAACGCGGCCGCGCCGTGGTGCTGGAAACATCGGGGCTGCAACAGCCCCACACCTTTGACCAAGCCTGGGCCGCCACCCTGGCCCTGAACCACCACAGCACCGGCCGCGCCTTCATGGCGCTGGACGGCGCGCAGCGGGTGGTGGACACACTTCTGGAGATCGCCGCATGAGCACCGCGTTGAATGAGCCGTCGAACCAGACCTTGATCGAACACTACCGCTCGCTGCTGAACAGCCATGGCGATACCTTCGAGGCCGCGCAGTATTCATCCCGCGCCTCGCAGGAAGCCCGCTACGACATCCTCGTGCAGGTGGCCGATCTGCAAGGCGCCCGGGTGATGGACTTCGGCTGCGGCACCGGTCACCTCGCCACCTACCTGAAAGAGCGGGGGGTCGACTGCCAGTACACCGGCATCGACATCGTCGAAGACTTCTTCCCCTATGCCCGCGCCAAGCACCCGGACCACCGTTTCGGCCGCTGGGAAGACTTCGAGGGCGAGCGCTTCGACTACATCTTCGTCAGCGGCGTCTTCAACAACCGCATGCCCGACAACGAGGCGTTTTTCACCAACACCGTGAAGCGGCTGTTCGAGCGTTGCGACGGCGCCTTGAGCTTCAATGCCATGAGCACCTGGGTGGATTTCCAGGACCCCGGCCTCTGGTACATCGCCCCTGAAAAGGTGTTTGCGTTTTTGAAGACGCTGACGCCCTACATCACGCTGCGCAACGACTACGTGGTCAAGCGCATGCCCGTGCCGTTCGAGTTCGCCGCCTACGCCTACCGGGCGCCCCTGGTGGCTGGCCCGGAGGAGACCGAGGAGCCCGCAGCATGAACATCGCCGTGGTGGGAGGGGGCTTCAGCGGCGCGATGACGGCGCTGGCACTGGCACGCCAGGGCCACGGCGTGACGATTTATGAAGCCGGCACCGAGCTGGGCGGCATCGTGCGCGACGTGCACCTGCCGCACGGCCGCTTCCTGCGTGGCTGCCACTACATGAACCTGGCGCCGAGTTTCCAGGCCCTGTGGCCGCACATCGACGACCTGGCGCTGACCCGCTTTGACCACCACTACGGCTCCTGGAACAACCTGTTCGGCCCGGTGATGGTGCACCATGATTTTGCGCAGCCCGTGGTGCCCGGCCCGCTGGGTGACGGTGCCGCCACCGGTGACACCACCGCCCTGTGGGCCGGCTCGGTGGCCGACTACCTCGCCCTGCACGAACCCCGCGTGGGCCGCGTGCTCACCACCTGGGCCGAGCGCGTGGGCGACGTGAACAGCCTGGCGGCCATCAACGCCATTCCGCTGCAACTCAGCCGCGTTTTTTACCCCGACGACCTGGCGGCCGTGCGCGCCGCCAAGCAGGCTGATGCGCTGCTCGACAGCACCCTGGGTGTGCCCCGCAGCCTGTTCGAGCCACCCTTGCCGGTGCAGGGCGGCGCCTTGCCCACCCACGGCTTTGATGACTACATGCGCTGTCTGCAAGCCACGCTCGATCGCCTCGGTGTGCGCACCGTGCTGAACGCGCCGGTGAAGCCTGTGCGGCAGGCCGATGACCGCTGCGGCCTGAGCCTGCGCGGTGAGGCGGTGGCGGCCGATTGGGTGGTGTGGTGCGCCAACCCCACGCCACTGCTGCAGGTGCTGACTGGCGACCGGCTGGAATCTCCCGCCACCCGCTGCGTGTACCTGTACGCCACGGTGGACGGCGCCTTGCCCGAGCAGCCGCTGTACTACCAGGCCTTTGGCCATGACCACCCGGTGATGCGCCTGTTCAGCTACGAGCTGGACGGCCGCAAGCTGACCATCGAAGCGCTGGACGAGGGCTGGACACCGGCGCAACTGGTGGCCGTCACCGAACAGATCCTGCGTGACCTCGGCTGGCCCGTGCGCATCACCCATGCTGAAGTGCAGCCCGAGAAGCGCTATGCGCTGGTCTCGCAGCACGACCTGACCTGCATGACCCGCTTCGCCCGCAAGGCCGCCAAGCTGGGTGTGGTGACGGGCGGCTGGCAGCACTACGGCCGCGACCGCCGCTTCGGCGACATCCTCGACCAGCTGACCCAGGTGGGGGTGTTGTGAGCACCTGCGTCGTGATGCAGCCCACCTACCTGCCGTGGTCGGGCTACTTCAACCTGATGGCGCAGGCCGATGTGTTCGTGCTGCTGGACGACGTGCAGTACAACCGCACCAGTTGGCAGACGCGCAACCGCATCCTCGTGCAGGGTGAAGAGCAACTGCTGACCGTGCCCGTGCTGGCCGGTCATCTGGATACCCGCATCGAGGCCGTGCGGCTGGCGCCTGGCCCGTGGCCGCGCAAGCACCTGGCCTCGCTGACGGCGGCTTATGCCAAGGCGCCGCATGGGCCTGAACTGCTGGCGCTGCTGGCGCCGCTGTACGAAACCGCTGGCGAAGTGACGCACCTGGTCGACTGGAACCAGCAGCTTATCAGCACCCTTGCCACCGCGCTGGGCCTGCACACGCCGCTGGTGCGCGCCTCCACGCTGGGCTGCGGCGGCGAGCGTTCGGCCCATGTGCTGGCCCTCTGCGATGCGCTGGGCTGTGACGACTACCTCTCGCCCGTGGGCTCGGCCGACTACCTGGCGGAGGACAACTTTGCCGCCAACGGGCGGGTGTCGCTGCGCTTTCAGGCCTACCGGCCCGCGCCCTACGCGCAGCGCAAGGCACCGGCCTTCGTGTCTCACCTGTCGGTGGTCGATGTGATCGCCCACCAGGGCCTTGAATTTGCCCGGCATTACGTGAAAGAGTCAGCGCCATGAACACCGCCAACCCGAGCATCACCATCCAGGGCCGCCACATCGGCCTGGACCACCCGCCCTACGTGATCGCGGAGATGTCGGCCAACCACAACGGCAGCCTGGAGCGCGCCTTCAGCATCCTGGCCGAGGCCAAGGCGGCGGGCGCAGACGCGGTGAAGATCCAGTCGTACACCGCCGACACCATCACGCTGGACTGCGACAACGAAGACTTCATGATCCGCGGCGGTTTGTGGGACGGCCGCCGCCTGCATGAGCTCTACCGCGAAGCCGAAATGCCCTGGGCCTGGCACCGCCCGCTGTTCGAGCGCGCCCGCGAACTGGGCCTGACGATCTTCAGCTCACCGTTCGACCATTCGGCGGTGGACCTGCTGGCCTCGCTCGACGCGCCGGCCTACAAGATCGCCTCGTTTGAGGCCATCGACATTCCGCTGATCCAGTACGTGGCGTCGGTGGGCAAGCCGATGATCATTTCCACCGGCATGGCCAGCCAGCAGGAAATCGACGAGGCGGTGGACGCCGCCCTCGGTGCCGGCTGCACGCAGCTGGCGGTGCTGCGCTGCGTGAGCGGCTACCCCGCACCGGCGGCCGATTACGACCTGCGCACGATTCTGGACATGCGCGAGCGCTACGGCCTGGTCACCGGCCTGTCTGACCACACGCTCGACAACACCACGGCGATTGCCAGCGTGGCGCTCGGGGCTTCGATCATCGAAAAGCACTTCACGCTCGACCGCCAGGGTGGTGGGCCGGACGACACCTTCTCGCTCGAGCCGCCTGAGCTCGCCGCCTTGTGCAGCAGCGCCCGCGTGGCCTGGAGCGCACTGGGCCAGGTGCGTTACGGCCCGGCGCCGAGTGAGCGCAGCAACGTGAAGTTCCGGCGCTCGATCTATTTCGTCAAAGACCTGGCCGAGGGCGAGCTCATCACCCCCGATGCGATCCGCGTGGTGCGCCCGGGCTTCGGCGCCTTGCCCAAGCATTTCAACGCCATGATCGGCCGCCGCGTGGCGCGTGCCGTGGCCCGCAACACGCCGGCGGCGCTGGAACTGCTGGCGCCTTGAGCGGGCGCCAAGTTTGGAAACGCGTTGGGAAACGCGTTTGTGAACGAGTCGGGAACCGGGGTGGCAGGTTCAGCTGCCGCCCGGTCAGCGCGTCAGGCTGACGCTGCCGCGGCCCCTGGCTACCTTGATGCCAGCAACGCCGTCGGTGCCTCACCCGCCTGCTCGCGCTCGAACATGCGCACCAGCATCGCTTCAAAGTCGCGGGTGTAGCGGGCCGAGTCGAACAGCGGCAGCTCCAGGCGGTGCTGCTCCAGGTACTCGCTCAGGCCGCTGAGTGTCTCTGGCTCGTTCGCCAGCGCGGTGGCCAGGGCCACGTAGCTGTCTTCATCGCCCGCCGCCAGGTCAGGCAAGCCGCAGGCCGTGACCAGGCTGGCCGCCACGCGGGAGGCGTAGGTGGCGCCCGGCACGGTGAGCACCGGCACGCCGGCCCACAGGGCCTCGCTGGCGGTGGTGTGGGCGTTGCAGGGCCAGGTGTCGAGGAACAGATCGGCCTGGCGCAGCCGGGCGATGTGGTCGTTCATCTGCTTGGTGCCGGCCCAGAAGATGCGCTCGGGTGGCACGCCACGGGCGACCAGCTCGCGGTTCAGGTTGGCCTTGGCGGTGGGGTTCCAGGCCAGCAGCCACAGCACGGCGGTGGGCGCGCCGGCCATCACGCGGGCCCACAGGTCCAGCATGTGCGGCGAGATCTTGTAGGTCTGGTTGAAGCAGCACAGCACCACCGCGTCTTCGGGCAGGCCGAGTGATGCGCGGCTGGGCGCCGGGGGCAGGGCCCGGTGGCGGTCATTCGGCTGGTAGCTGTGTGGCATCTGGGCGATGCACTCGGTGTAGTGGCCGGCGTGCTCGATGGGGGTGACCACCGGGTCGCCGACGATGTAGTCGAGGAAGTCAGCGCCGCTGGTGGCCGGGTAGCCCAGAAACGCCACCTGCACCGGGGCCGGTCGGAAGGCCAGCAGATCGAAGCGGCTGTTGCGGGTGTGGCCCTTGAGGTCGACGGCGATGTCGATGTCGAGTTCGCGCATGCGCCGGGCAATGGCTTCGCTCGTCAGGTGCGTCACGTCGTGGAACTGCTCGCAGGCGGCGCGCACACGGGTGCCGGTGGCCGAGCTGTCGTCGCCGTTGTGGGAGAAGAGATGCACCTCGAAGCGGCTGGTGTCGCGCTGTTCCAGCATCTGGGTCATCAGCACAGCGGTGGCGTGGTGGTGGAAGTCGCCTGACAGGTAAGCCACGCGGATCGGGCCGGGCTGGCGCGCGCCGCGCTTGTCGAAGGGCTTGATGTGGCGGGTGAGCTGGCGCGTGCGCAGCTCGCCAATCCGGCGCTGTTGGGCCGGCGAGGCGTCCACCGCCAGCAGGGCGAAGGGCGAGAGCTGCTCGCCGGTGCTGGTGTCGGCGCTGTCGAGCGCGGCCAGCAGTTGCACCGTGTCGTCCTCGATCTGGCTCCATTCGCAGCACTGGCGGCCTTCATGCACCAGCAGCGACAGCGCCAGCGCGCGCACCGAGCCGGTGTCCAGCAGCGATGCAGTGCGGAAGCACTCCACCGACTCCTTGGCCATGTTCATGTCCTTGAAGATCAGGCCGAGGCGGTAATGCACCATCGGCGCGTCCATCTTGATGGACAGCGCGGCGAAGCTGGCCTGGATGGCGTCATTGAAGCGCTTGCACTGGAACAGCGCGGTGGCGTGCAGGTCATGCCAGGCGAAATCCCGCGGGGCTTCGGCGTCCTGCTCGTCCAGCACCTGGGCGGCTTCGGCATGCCGGTTCATCTTCATCAGGCATTCGGCCAGCAGGCGCCGCGCCATGTCGTCTTTCGGGGCCATGCGCACGGCGCGCTGGGCGTGGTCGATGGCCCGCTCGGGGTAGCCGGCCTTGGCCAGCGCACCAGCCAGCTGCAGCCACAGCCGCGGGTTGCCGGGGTGCAGGCTGGCGGCTTGCTCAAACTCGGTGCAGGCCTGCAGCCAGTGGCGGGCCTGCAGGGCCTTCTTGCCGGCTTGCAGGTGGCGCTCGGCGCGCTGGAGGGTGGCATTGCTCATGGCGTGGGGCTCAGTTCAGGGTGCGCCGGGGCGCTGTCATTCAGGCAGGCGCTCAGCAGCGCCAGGTTTTGTTCGGCGAGGTGGCTGCCGCGGCCGGCCACGGCGCCTTCCAGTTCAGGCCGCTCGCCGATCAGCAGGCAGCGCTGCCAGGCTTCTTCGATCATCGGCAGCAGATCAGTAGCACGGGCGGGCTCGTCAGCGGCCCAGTCCAGCAGCAGGTCGCCCAGGGCGAAGAAAAAGTCGGGCGACTGGGACCAGCGCTGCAGCTGCCGCTCGGCGCGGCACAGGCCTTCTGCATGGCGGCCGCAGCGCTTGAGCGCATGCAGGCTGCGCACGTCCAGGTCATGCAGCCAGGCGGGCAGGGCGGCGGTCGGGGCGTCCGGGTCGGGGTCGAGCAGGGCTTCGGCGCGGCGGAAGCAGTGCAGGGCGTCGGTGTAGCGCTCGTACACGTCGTGGTCCTTGCCAAGCTGGTACCAGAGGTAGGCGTCGTGCGGATCGTCCTTCAGCGCGGCCTGCAGCAGCGCGGTGTTGCGGCCGGCCTTGGCCTGCAGCGCCTGCTGGCGGTAGCCCTCGTGGCTGATGCGCACCGGCAGCCGCACCACGGGCAGCTGGTGCTGCGGTTGTTCATGCACCCGGCCGGCATAGCGCACGTGGCCGGGCAGCACCCGGCTGATCCAGCTGGGTGAGGTGGCCACCGCGCCGCCCTGGTCGTAGCTGCTGTCCACCCGCACGCAGCCGACGTGGTCGGGGGCGGTGTGGCGCAGCGCGGCAATGGCGGGGCCGCCGTCGGTCAGGCGCTCGTCGGCGTCCAGCACCAGGTGCCAGTCGGCGCCGGCCAGCGCCAGGGCGGCATTGCGGGCAGCGCTGAAATCATTCGGCCAGGCCAGGTGGGCCACGCGGGCACCAGCGGCGCGGGCCACCTCAGGTGTTTCGTCGGTGGAGCCGGTGTCGAGCACCAGCATGTCGTCCACCCAGGGCCGGGCGCTGGCGAGGGCGGCGCCCAGATGTGCGGCTTCGTTGCGCACGATCATCACCAGCGCCACGCGGCGCGGGCCTTGGCGGGGCGGGATGTCGGCAGGCATGCGCGGAACTTTAGGTCTGAGGTTCTGCGCTTAAAGGCCGATAAGCAGGGTAGAGGAGGGCTTCCATGGGGCTCAAGTGCCCCGGCCTGACTCAAGAAGCCAGCTCGCCCAAAAGTGATCGAAGGAAAAGAGGCAAAAAAAACCCTCAAGTTCAACGATCACCTTTCCGAAATCCAGTGTACGGCCCCAAAAGTTTGACGGGGGCGCAATCTCCGGGCCCGAACCCGGGTCCTGTTCAACACCCCGTGAAGGAGCAGCTCAAATGCCCGCAACCATCAATACCAACGTTGCTTCGCTGAATGCGCAGCGCAATTTCTCGGCCTCTCAAAGCTCGCTGGCGACCTCGATGCAGCGGCTGTCGTCGGGCTTGCGGATCAATTCCGCCAAGGACGACGCCGCCGGTCTGGCGATCGCCGAACGCATGCAAGCCCAGGTCAAGGGCATGAACGTGGCCATCCGCAATGCCAACGACGGTGTGTCGCTGGTGCAGACGGCGGAAGGTGCGCTCTCCAAGGTGGGCGATTCGCTGCAGCGCATGCGTGAGCTGGCGGTGCAGGCGCGTAACGCCACCAACTCCAGCTCGGACCGCGACTCGCTGAACAAGGAGTTCTCGGCCCTGCAGAAGGAAATGACCCGCGTGCTGGGTGGCACCAGCTTCAACGGCAAGCACATGCTGGGCGCCGATGGCACCACGCTGCAGTTCCAGGTCGGCGCCAATGTCACCAAGGACGACATTATCGAGGTGAAGACCACCGACATGACCTCGGACACCGACATCAAGGCCGTCACCACGGGTGTCTCCATCGACGGCAATGCCACGGTGTCGGACATCGGTGACGTGATCAGCGCGATCGACACCGCCATCAACACGGTGAACGACCAGCGTGCCGAGTTTGGTGCCGCCCAGAGCCGGTTCGAGTCGGTGATCTCCAGCCTGCAGCAAGGTGTGGAAGCCCAGAGCGCCGCCCGCAGCCGGATCATGGACGCGGACTTCGCCCAGGAAACCGCCAACATGAGCCGGGCGCAGATCCTGCAGCAGGCCGGCACGGCGATGATCGCCCAGGCGAACGCGTTGCCGCAGAACGTCCTGTCATTGCTTCGATGACTCTGCGGCGACCCGCGTAGGTGGGTCGCCTGGATCGTCCCTTGGCAGGGGACCCCCCGTGACTGCACCTGGCTGAAGGACCCGCAAGGGACCTTCAGCCTGCAGGTTCTTTTAAAAAAGTTCTCAAGTTGAGAAAGCGGCTTTCCGATACCCAACACAACAGGACGTGATTTACACAGTTCTGCGGTCCGGTGAGACGGCCAAAGGTCAGGCGGCGAGCACAGCTCTCCACCCGATCGGAGGAGCACCTGGCGCTGGTCGATGAAACGACGCCGGTGCTTTAACCGGAGACTTTTGGAACCTGTAATAGGAGTATCAACATGCCGCAAACCATCAACACCAACATCGCTTCGCTGAACGCTCAACGCAACCTGAGCTCGTCGCAAAGCTCCCTGTCGACTTCGATGCAACGCCTGTCTTCCGGCATGCGCATCAACTCGGCCAAGGACGATGCCGCCGGTCTGGCGATCGCCGAACGCATGAATGCCCAGGTCAAGGGCATGAATGTGGCCATCCGCAACGCCAATGACGGCGTTTCGCTGGTGCAGACCGCAGAAGGCGCCCTCGCCAAGGTGGGTGACTCGCTGCAACGGATGCGTGAGCTGTCTGTCCAGGCCCGCAACGCCACCAACTCCAGCTCGGACCGCGATTCGCTGAACAAGGAATTCGGTCAGCTGCAGAAGGAAATCACCCGCGTGCTGGGTGGCACGGCCTTCAACGGCAAGCACATGCTGGGTGCAGACGCCACCAACATGACCTTCCAGGTCGGCGCCAACGTGACGGATGACGACATCATCCAGATCAAGACGACCGACATGACCTCGGACACGGACATCAAGGCCGTGACCACCGGGGTGGCGATCGACGGCAATGCCACGGTCTCGGACATCGGTGACGTGATCAGCGCGATCGACACGGCCATCAACACCGTGAACGACCAGCGTGCCGACTTCGGTGCTGCCCAGAGCCGCTTCGAGGCGGTGATCTCGAACCTGCAGCAGTCGGTGGAAAACCAGTCCGCCGCCCGCAGCCGGATCATGGATGCGGACTTCGCGGTGGAAACCTCGAACATGAGCCGAGCGCAGATCCTGCAGCAGGCCGGCACCGCGATGATCGCCCAGGCCAACCAGGCACCGCAGCAGGTCCTGCGTCTCCTGCAGTAAACGCAATCCCCAGGCGCCACAAGCGCCTGATTCGCCCGCCATCGATCGAAGATGGCGGGCGAATTTGCTTTATTTCGCTGCTTTGCACAGGGGGCACCCTGTTCAGAATCACTCCAACGCCTCTCCATTTGGGATAGGCGTCGTCCGGAATCACTGCCGAGACGCGCGGAACTGAGAGGTTCCACGTTCGACGGTGACCAGTACCGGGCTTGGAAGCCACGCGCAGTTCCGGCGTGGCCTCGAAGGTCCGGCACGTTCGCCGGGTGTGGTTGATTCTTGAGGAGTGCTCGCATGCCACAGACGATTAACACGAACCTCGCTTCGCTCAATGCGCAGCGAAACCTGAATTCCTCGCAGTCGTCACTCGCCACTTCGATGCAGCGACTGTCTTCGGGGATGCGGGTGAATTCCGCCAAGGATGATGCCGCCGGCCTGGCGATTGCTGAACGCATGAACGCGCAAGTGCGCGGCATGAACGTGGCAGTCCGCAATGCCAACGACGGCATCTCGCTGGCACAAACCGCAGAAGGCGCCCTCTCCAAGGTGGGCGACTCACTGCAGCGCATGCGGGAGCTGGCTGTCCAGGCCCGCAATGCCACCAACTCCAGCTCGGACAAGGATTCCCTGAACAAGGAATTCGCCCAGCTGCAGAAGGAAATCAGCCGGGTGCTGGGTGGTACCACCTTCAACGGCAAACACATTCTGGGCGCTGACGCCACGACGCTGACCTTCCAGATCGGCGCCAACGTCACCGTGGACGACGTGATCGAGATCGATACCGTCAACATGGGCTCGGACGCTTCGATCTCGGCGGTCACCACCGGCGCCACGATCGGTGCCACGGCAGACGCCAGCGCCATTGCCGCGGTCATCAGTGACATCGACGGGGCGATCAACACCGTCAATGACACGCGAGCCACCTTCGGTGCCACGCAGAGTCGCTTCGACGCCATCATCTCCAACCTGCAGCAGTCGGTGGAGAACCAGGCGGCGGCGCGCAGCCGGATCATGGATGCCGACTACGCGCAGGAAACGGCGAACATGAGTCGAGCGCAGATCTTGCAGCAGGCCGGCAATGCGATGGTGGCCCAGGCCAACCAGTTGCCGCAGCAGGTCTTGCGATTGCTGGGCCAGTAAGTCCGGACCAGGCATGCGATCAGGCCGCCGCGGCGCCAACCCTTGACGGGGCTGGCCGGCGGCGGCGTTTTTGCTGGAAAGGCCTCAAGTTCTTCCGGACCAGGCCGACAACCCAGACAGACGACGCGAGGAAATAGTCATGGCAGCCATCAGTTCACTGGGTGTAGGGTCCGGTCTTGATTCCGAGGGGATCATCTCTGCGCTGCTGGCTGTGGAGCGTCGCCCGATCGACCTGCTCAAGCAGCGCACCACCGACACGAATACGCAGCTGTCGTCCATCGGCAAGCTTCAAAGCCTCACCTCCACGATGACCGACAAGGCCAATGCCCTGTCGTCGGTCACCTTGTGGGGTCAGAAGGCATTTGCCTCCGGGGACGCCACCGCCATCACCGGCAGCGCCACCTCGGCGGCCGTGGCCGGGCGGTATTCAGTCACCGTAGGCCAGCTGGCGTCGAGCCAGACGGTCACGTCGAATGCCTTTTCATCGTCGAGTGCGGCCCTCAATGAGGGCAGCCTGACGATCGAGCTGGGCGCCTGGGACGGCCCGCCCGCCACGCAGTTCTCGCCCAAGAGCGGCGCGTCGCCCACCACCATCACCATCGGTGCCGGTGAAACCAGCCTGAGCAAGATCCGCGACAAGATCAATGCGGCCAGCTCCGGCGTCACGGCCACCATCGTGAACGACGCCACCGGCGCGCGCTTGTCGCTGCGCTCAACCGCCACGGGTGAAGAAAACGGCTTCCGGATCTCGGCGGCCGAGACCACCGATGACGGCGACGCCGCCACCGGCTTGTCGGCCCTGGCCTACAGTCCGCTGACCGCCAGCACCACGATGACGCTGAACCAGTGGTCGAACAACGCCAAGGCGATGGTCAACGGCATCCAGGTCGAGTCGAAGACCAATACCTTCGATGGCGTGGCGGACGGGCTGTCATTCACCGTGGCCAAGGCCAGTGCCACGCCGGTGGAATTGACGATCACGGCTGACAACAGCGCAGTCAAGACCGGCATCGAGGACTTCGTCAAGGCGTTCAACGAGCTGGCCACCTTCATCAAGGACCAGACCAAGTACGACGCCGCATCCAAGAAGGGCGGGGTGCTGCAGGGCGACCAGGCCACCATTGGCTTCCAGTGGCAGCTGCGCGGCATGCTGAACCAGAACTCATCGGCCTCCAGCACCTGGTCAAGGTTGTCCGAGATCGGCATTGCGATGAAGGCCGACGGCACCCTGGGCACCGACGCCACCAAGTTGTCGGACGCCCTGGCCAAACCCGACGAGCTGCGCAAGCTGCTGGCCACCGACGGCAGCACCACCGCCAACTCCGGTTTCATGGACCGTTTCCGTGACCTGGGCAAACGCGTGCTCGATGTCGACGGCAGCCTGCAGCAGCGCGAAGACGCACTCAATGAGCAGGTCAAGCGCAACAACGACCGGCAGGCCCAGATGGAAACGCGGATCACCAGCGTAGAAGCCCGGCTGCGTGCCCAGTACCAGACGCTGGACACCAACATGTCCAAGCTCAGCAACCTGTCGTCTTACGTGTCGCAGCAGCTCAGCTTGTTGTGACGTGAGTCACAGGCAGCGACAAGGGCGCCCGCGGGCGCCTTTTTTGCATCCAGGACGGGAGTTTTTGCGTCTTCAAGTGAGAAACCGGGGGGTAAACCGGGTCATTCGTCGGCTCAAGTGGGCCGGTGGGCGAGCCGATAACTTCTCAACGGTCACTGATTTGCGAGAACCAAGATGTACAACCACCCCAGTGTCAGCTCCCCCTTCGGCCGTGGCGGCAGCTTTGCTCAGGCCTACCATCAAGTGGGCGTCCAGACCGGTGTCGAGGCAGCCAGCCCGCACCGCCTGATCGAAATGCTGTTCGACGGCTACATGACCGCCATCGCCCAGGCGCGTGGTGCCATGCAGACCGGTGAGATCGAAGCCAAGGGCAAGGCCCTGTCGCGTGCCGCACGCATCGTGGACGAAGGCCTCAAGGCCAGTCTCAACGTGACGGCTGGCGGCGACCTGGCGCAAGACCTGACCGCACTTTATGAGTACGTGGGCCTGCGCCTGACGCTGGCCAATGTGCGCAATGACGAAAGCATGCTGGATGAGTGCGTTCGCCTCATCGAGCCGCTGCGTCAGGCCTGGCGTGACATCGCCCCCCAAGTCAACGGCACCAAGAGCTGATCGGGGAATCGGATGTCTTTGGGGACCAGCGCCATGAACAATACTTTGCTGAACTACTACGAGGCCATCGAGCGCGCCAGTGCAGACATGCTGGAAGCCGCCCGCAATGGCCAATGGGATGAAGTCGTCAAGCTCGAGGGTGCTTGCGCGGTGCTGATCGCTCAGCTCAAGAACGCCGCCCACACCGAGGCCTTGCAACAGGATGAAAGCAAGGTGAAGTCCCGCATCATGCAGCGCATCTTGCTGAACGATGCCGAGATCCGACACCTGGCCGAGCCCTGGCTGGAAGACCTCGACATGATGATGTCGGGCAAGTCCAAGACCTTGCATTGAAGGAGGCCACGGCGATGTTTTCCGACACCCAACCGGCTTCGCTGGACCCCCTGGGTTCTGGCGACAGTTTCGCGCAGTTCCGGGTCGACGATCCGTTCGAGATTCGCGCCTTGCTCAAGACCATTCAGGACCGCGAGGTGCTGGTGAACTTGAGTGGTTCGGATGGCTCGGGCTACACCTCCACCCTCTGGGCGGTGGACGCCCAGCAAGGCAAGATCACCTTCACGGCCGACAAGCTCTCGCCGTCGGTGCAGTACCTGGTGGAAGCCGAGGATGTGGCCGCGGTGTGTTATCTCGACCAGATCAAGGTGCAGTTCGACGTGCATGACCGTGTGCTGGTGCATGGCCGCCAGGCCACGGTGCTGCAGGCCGCGATGCCGCGCGAGGTCTACCGCTTCCAGCGCCGCAATGCCTACCGGGTGCGCACGATCGAGCGCAGCTCTCCCACCGCCACTTTCCGCCATCCGGCCATGCCCGACATGCAGCTGAAGCTGCGGGTCGTGGATGTGAGCATGGGCGGCTGTGCCTTGTTCATGCCCAGCGACATGCCGATGCTGGAGCCGGGTGGCCTGATCAACGATGCGCGCATGGAGCTGGACGCGGATACCGATTTCCGCTCTGGGCTCGTGGTGCACCACGTGACGGGTTTGCAACCGGAATCCAAGGGCGTGCGCCTGGGTTGCGAGCTGCGCAACCTGTCGCCGGTGGCGACGCGCCAGTTGCAGCTCTACATCGACCAGACGCAGAAGCGCCGGCGTACCTTGTCGCTGGATTGACTGAGGGCAGGGCGCTCGAAGCGCGCTCAGACCTGCATGTTCATCACATCGGTGTAGGCCTGCACCAGCCGGCTGCGCACCGACAGCGCGGCCTGGAAGCCGATTTGTGATTTCTGCATCGCCACCATCGTCTGCTCCAAGCTGACGGAGGGGTTGTCGAGCTGCAACTCACGTTGCAGCCGGGACGACTCCAGCTGGCTGTCGCTGACCTGTTTCAGCGCCTGAGTCATAGCGCTCTGAAAGTCGGCTTTCTCGACCGGGCGTGCCTTGGCCAGCGGCGTGCCATCCGGGGCAAGGCCGGCGCGCGCAACAGCTTGGGAGAAGTCGAAAGGTTTGAGTTTCAGGTCCATGGGGCGCCTCCGAAGGGTCGGGGATGCATGGGTCGTCATCTTAGGCAGCAGTGGCGCGCCTGATGGTTGGAACTGCCGGGCGTTCGCGGGGCTTCTCGCCCCATGGCGAAACGGGTGGCTGTCGAACAATCGAGGCGTTCCTATCCAATCGGCCGTCTGAATCACGGTCGTGTTGCTGCCCCGACCATGGACCAAGCTGTCGTTCCTGCTTCTCTCCCTCTTCCGCTGGTGCCTGCGGATGCGCCGACCACGGTGGTTGGCAAGCTGACTGCTTTGCCGCCCGCTTCCAAGATGAAGCTCGGGGTGGCGGTGGCCGCCTTGCTCGCCACGGTGGTGGCGATGGTGTTGTGGGCCAACAAGGGCGACTGGAAGGTGCTCTACGCCAACCTGCCCGACAAGGAAGCCGGCGCCATCATTGCGCAGCTGACGCAGATGAACGTGCCGTACAAGCACAGCGAAGGCGGCGGCGCCCTGCTGGTGCCGGCCGAGCGCATGTACGACGTGAAGATGAAGCTGGCCGCGGCCGGTCTGCCCAAGGCCCAGGTGGCTGGCAACGAACTGCTCGACAACACGAAGTTCGGCCAGACCGACCGCCAGGAACGCATGAGCATGCAGCGCGCCCTGGAAGGCGAGCTGGTGCGCACCATCACCAAGCTCGACGGCGTGGAAGAGGCGCGTGTGCACCTGGCGCTGCCGAACCAGAACGGTTTTTTCCGCGAACAACAAAAGCCCAGTGCCAGCGTGATGCTGACGCTGCACCCCGGCCGCACGCTGGACCGTGGCCAGGCCGCCGCCATCGTGCACCTGGTGTCGTCCAGCGTGCCGGAACTCAATGCCAAGTCGGTCAGCGTGCTCGACCAGCGCGGCCAGTTGCTGTCGGGCCCGGGTGAGGACGCCGGCAAGTCGCTCGACGAGCAGCAGCTGCAGTACGTGCGCCAGATCGAAGCCAGCTACCTCAAGCGCGTGCAGGACATCATCGAGCCGGTGGTGGGCCGCGACAACCTGCGCGCCACCGTGGTCGCCGACATCGACTTCTCGCAGAGCGAAGCCACCTCCGAGCAATACCGGCCCAACCAGGGCAACGAGCCGGCCGCCGTGCGCAGCCAGCAATCGATGGAATCGACCCTGCCGGGCCAGGCTGTGCCGGCCGGCGTGCCGGGTGCCGCCACCAACCAGCCGCCAGTGCCTGCCACGGCCCCGGTGAACGGCGCGGCCGCACCGCTGCAACCGGCGCAAACCGGGGGCTCGGGCGGTGGTGCCAAGAAGGAAAACGTCACCAACTACGAGGTCGACAAGACCGTGCGGGTGACGCGCAACGCCACCGGCAACGTGCGCCGCATCAATGCCGCGCTGGTGGTGAACCATCGCACCAGCACCGACCCCAAGGGCAAGACCAGCACCGTGCCGCTGTCATCCGAGGAAATGGAAAAGCTGACCGCCCTGGTGCAGGAAGCGGTGGGCTACAACAAGGAGCGCGGTGACTCGGTCAAGGTCATCAATGCGCCGTTCCAGATCGAGCCACCGGCCGCCGGCGACGAGCTGCCCTGGTGGAAGCAAGCCTGGCTGCTGGACCTGCTGCGCACCGGTGCCGTGCCGCTGGCCCTGGCGCTGGTGGCCCTGGGCCTGATCTTCGGCGTCATCAAGCCGTCGGTGATGAGCGCGCTGGCCCCGCCGCCACCGCCGCCCGCACCGGCTGAAACCGAGTTGACCGCCATCGAGAACAAGGGCGGCCAATTGAATGCGGTGATCGACGACGAGACCGGCCTGCCGGCGCTCGAAGGCGCCGAGGGCGGCCTGCCAGCCCTCGAGGCACCGAAGGAAAACAGCAAGCTCGAAGCGGCCCGCAAGCTGGCCCGGGAGAACCCGGTGGCGGTGGCCAACATCATGCGTGAGTGGGTCACCGGCGAGCCGGCGGCCTGATCCAGACGAAGACAAAGCAGGCGAGCAACCACATGGCTGGCAAGAACAACGACGACGAAGGCGCGGAAAACGCGGCGATCCTGCTCATGTCGCTGGGCGAGGAGGAGGCGGCCTCCGTCTTCAAGCACCTCGGCCCGAAGGAAGTGCAGAAGCTGGGCGAAACCATCGCCAAGATGAAGATCATTCCGCGCGAGCGCGTGGAGCAGGTGCTCGACAAGTTCACCGAGCTGGCGAAAGAGCAGCACAGCCTGGTGGCCGACACCGACGAATACGTCAAGGCCGTGCTGCGCAAGGCGCTGGGCGACGACAAGGCCAACATGCTGATCGACCGCATCCTGCAGGGCAGCGATGTGAGCGGCATTGAAAGCCTGAAGTGGATGGACGCCGGCTCGGTGGCCGAGCTGCTGCGCAATGAACACCCGCAGATCATCGCCGCCATCCTGGTGCACCTGGACCAGGACCAGGCCTCGTCAGTGCTCAAGCTGTTCACCGAGCGCCAGCGCAATGAAGTGCTGATCCGCATCGCCACGCTCGACGGCATCCAGCCGACCGCGCTGAAAGACCTGAACGAGGTGATGAGCAAGATCCTGGCCGGTGGTGATCGCCTGAAGAAGGCGTCGCTGGGCGGCGTGAAGGCGGCGGCCGAGATCATCAACATGATGGGCTCGTCGGTGGAAACCTCGGCGCTGGACTACATCCGCGAAGCCGACAACGACCTGGCCCAGAAGATCATGGACAACATGTTCACCTTCGAGGACCTGAACAAGCTCGACGACAAGGGCTTCCAGTCGGTGCTCAAGGAAGTGCAGAGCGACTCGCTCATCCTGGCGCTCAAGGGCGCCACCTCCGACCTGCGCGAGAAGGTCTTCCGCAACATGTCCAGCCGTGCCGCCGAAACGCTGCGCGAAGACCTGGAATCGCGCGGGCCGGTGCGTGTGTCTGAAGTGGAAGCCGAGCAGAAGGAAATGCTGAAGATCGTTCGCCGTCTGGTGGACGAAGGTCAGATCGTGCTGGCGTCCGGAGGCGCGGATGACTTCCTCTAAACCCTACGGCCCCCGCCAGGTGCCGCCGCCGCAAGGCACGACGCCACGGGCAGCCAACGCCTACGCCCGCTTCATTCCGCGCGAAGAGTTGCAGGACTTCGCCAGCTGGACGCCTGACGCGTTTGCCGGCGCTCCACGCCAGCAAGGCGGCTTGCGCGCCCCGGCCCCGCCCGCACCTGAGCCGGTGGCGCCTGAGCCCGTGGCCGAGGCCGCAGGCCCGACCGAAGCCGACTGGCTCGCCCGCGTTCAAGAGGCCCGCCAGCAAGGCTGGCACGACGGCCACCGCGACGGCCTGGAGGCCCTGGAAGCCGCCAAGCGCCAGTTCGCCCAGCAGACCAGCGCGCAGATGACCGCGCTGCTGGCGAGCACCGAAGCCCGCCTGGCTGCACTCGAAATCGACATGGCCCAGGCCTTGATGGACAGCGCCGTGATGCTGGCCCGCCAGGTGGTGCGCAGCGAGCTTGCCACGCGCCCCGAGCTGGTGGCGCAGGTGGCGCAGGACGCCGTGGCCGCGCTGATGTTGTCGGCCCGCCAGCTGCGCATGCGCCTGCACCCCGACGACGTGGCGCTGGTGGCGCAGGGCGCGGCCGACGCCTTGAAGTCGCGTGATGTGCTGCTGCTGGCCGACGCGCAGGTGGAGCGCGGTGGCTGCCTGCTGGAATCTGATCTGGGCCTGGTGGATGCCCGGATCGAGCAACGCTGGATGCAGGCCGCGGCCGTGTTCAACGCGCCGGTGGCCTGGGAGGCGCCGATGGCGGCGGCTGAAGCGGTGCCGGTCGTTTTGAATGAGCGTGTGAATGAGGTTGTGAACGACGTTGCGAATGTCACCGCCCCCGACACCTCGCTGGAGGCCACCCCATGAGCGCCCAGCGTCGCGCCGACAACCCCGTCACGCCGGCTGAGCGCTGGCCGCGTTTCCTGCAGGACATGCGCCACTACGCCGCCTTGCCACGCCCGCTGGAGATGGAAGGCACGCTGGTGCGCGTCACCGGGCTGGTGCTGGAAGCCGCTGGCGTGCGAGCGCCGGTGGGCGCCGTGTGCTCGGTCAACATGCCCGGCGACAAGCCGGTGACCGCCGAGGTGGTGGGCTTCAACGGTGACCGCGCCTACCTGATGCCCACCGGCGAGCTGCATGGCCTGGCCAGCGGTGCCCGCGTGGTGCCGCTGCCGGTGGCCCAGGTGGCCCCGCGCCTGGGCGTTGACAACCACCCCTGGCGCCGCAGCGAAGACCGCGGCCTGCACCTGCCGATGGGCGACGGCCTGCTGGGCCGCGTGGTGGACGCCCACGGCCAGCCGATGGACCGTGGCGGCCCGATCGAGCAGGTGCACAACGAACCGATGGTGCGCCGCGCCATCAACGCGATGGACCGCGACCCCGTGCGCCAGCCGCTGGACACCGGCGTGCGGGCCATCAACGCGCTGCTGACCGTGGGCCGTGGCCAGCGACTGGGCCTGTTCGCAGGCACCGGCGTCGGCAAATCGGTGCTGCTGGGCATGATGGCGCGCTACACCGCCGCCGACGTGATCGTCGTCGGGCTGATCGGTGAACGGGGCCGTGAAGTCAAGGAATTCATCGAAGACATCCTCGGTGACGAGGGCCTGAAGCGCGCCGTGGTGGTGGCCGCACCCGCTGATGCGCCGCCGCTGGTGCGCATGCAGGGCGCCAGCTACGCCACCGCCATTGCCGAACACTTCCGTGACCGTGGCCAGCATGTGCTGCTGCTGATGGACTCCCTCACCCGCTACGCCATGGCCCAGCGTGAAATTGCGCTGGCCATTGGTGAGCCGCCCGCCACCAAGGGCTACCCGCCCAGCTGCTTCGCCAAGCTGCCGCAGCTGGTGGAACGCTCGGGCAACGGCCTGAACGGCGTGGGCTCGATCACCGCGTTCTACACCGTGCTGACCGAAGGCGACGACCCGCAGGATCCGATCGCCGACGCGGCCCGAGGCATTCTCGACGGCCACATCGTGCTCTCGCGCGAGCTGGCTGAAAGCGGCCACTTCCCGGCCATCGACGTGGAGAAATCCATCTCCCGCGTGATGAACGCCGTGGCCCCGCGTGAGCACCTCGAAGGCGCCCGGCGCGCCCGCCAGTGGCTCTCGAAATTCAACCGCGCCCGCGACCTGATCCAGCTGGGTGCCTATGTGCCCGGCGCTGACCCGGAGCTGGATGCCGCCGTGCGCGTGAACCCGCAACTGATGACCTTGCTGCAGCAAGACATGCACGACGGCGCCAGCCTGATCGCCAGCAGCCAGCAGCTGCTGCGGCTGAACCCGGCTGCGTGAGTGCGGCCCGACATGGTCATTGAATTCACCAAGGAGCCGTGATGGACCGCCAGCACACGATGCAGATCCTGATCGAGCGTGAAACCCGCAAGCGGGACGACGCGCTGGCGGCCTGGCGCGACGCCCAGCGTGCGGCCGAGAACGCCAGTCAGCAGGCCGATTCGCTGGTGCAGTACCGTGAGGAATACCGCACCCGCTGGTCGGCGCAATTTGCCAAGTCAGCGCCGATCGAGATCGTGCGCTGCTACCACGGCTTCGTGCAGCGGCTGGACCAGGCCATCACCACCCAGCAAGCCACCGCGCGCCAGTCGGCCGACCGCGTGGCCGCCGCGCTGAAGGTGCTGCGCCACCGCGAGATGAAGCTCGCCACCGTGCGTCGCCTGATCGAGCGCCGGCAGCAGGCCGCGCTGCAGGTGGCCCAGCGCCGCGAACAGAAGACATTCGATGAAGCCGCCCAGCGGCTGGGCTGGGCTGCCCGTGGCGGCCTGGCTGCCAACTGAACCCCTTGCAGTACCGAGGACACGAGATGCCCGTCGACGCCAGCTCCCCCATCGCCCCCGTCAAGCCCGCCAGCCACCGCCATGGCCCGCGCCGCCAGGAAGGGGCTGACAACGCCGCCCAGGCCGCCAGCTTCGCCAAGTTGCTCAAGGGCCACACCGACGCGGCCGCAGCCGATGACGCCCGCGCTGACAGTGGCCAGGGTGCCAAGCCCAAGGCCGATGACACGCAGGGCGACACCGAGGGTGACATCAACCCCGACGCGCAAGCCGCCAACAACGCCGCCAAGCCCGCCGACGCCGCCAAGCCCGATGACACGACTGCACAGCCCGCCTGGTGGCGCAGCCTGCAGCTGCCGCCGGTTGATGCGCAGGCCGGCACCAGCACCGCCGAAGGCGAGGGCGACACGCTGGACGCGCTGAAAGACACCGCCGCACACGGCAAGGGCGGCCGGCATGGCGTGCGGGCCGATGCCGCTCTGGAATCAGCCCGTGGCCAAGCCGACACGGAAGAGGCCAGCCTGCAGCGCGACAAACCCGTGTTCCGCCTGCCTGACGCGGGTGAGGCGGCCGGCGACGCTGCTGCGGCAGAGGCCAGCCGCGCCCGCACTGATGAGCAGCCGGTGAGCCTGCCCGCCAGCGACGGCAACTTGCCCAGCCTGGGCGCCGTGGTGGACCCGTCCGCCCGTGCCCAGCACGACAGCACGCCAGCCGTGGAGTCGCCGAAGCCCACGGCTGAGGCCAGCCTGCCGATGCCGCCCGAGCACCCGGCCTTTCCGCAGGCGCTGGGCGTGCAGCTCAGCACCTGGCTGCAGGACGGCGTGGAGCATGCGCGCCTGGAGCTGCACCCGCGTGAGCTGGGCCCGATTGAAGTGCGCATTGCGGTGGCCGACGGCCAGACCCGGATCGACCTGGGCGCTGACGTGGCCAGCACCCGCGCCGCCTTGAGTGAGGCTTTTTCACAACTGGCGGAAGCGCTGGGCGAGGTCGGCTTGTCGCTGAGTGGCGGCAGCGTGAGCGACCAGAGCCGGCAGAACGCGCAGGGCCAGGGCCAGTCGTCGGCCCAGGCCCGTGCCGCCTCTGACAACCGCGACGCCCGGGACGGCCTGGGCGGACGGGGTGGCTTCAGCGGCCTGCCCGCCGTGCCCGCTGCCGCCGTGAGGCGCCAGGGCTTGCTCGATCTCTACGCCTGACGCCGGGTGAGCCGGCCACAGAGTGGCCCGGTTTACCCCGCTTTTCACGGCTTCGCCCAAGGGGGCGACTCCCAATAATCAGCGCATCAGGATGCCAAATCGTTCGCACTCGGCCGGGCGGGCATCCCACTTACGCAAGGAGTCGCCATGTCTGCAGCCGCACCCGCCGCACCCGCCGGTGATGCCGCGCCCCCGAAGGGCAAGAAGAAGATGATCATCATCATTGCCGCCGTGCTCGTGCTGGCACTGGTGGGTGGTGGTGCGTTCTTCATGATGAAGAAGAAGGCCGCTGACGAAGAGGCGGCCGCCGGCGAAGACGGCGAAGAAACCGCACACGTCGAGAAGAAGGAAAAGAAGAAAGAGAAGAAGAAGGACGACAAGCACGCCTTGCCGGCCTTCGTGCCGCTCGAGAACTTCGTGGTGAACCTGGCCGACCGCGACGCCGACCGCTATGCGCAGATCGGCATCACGCTGGAGGTGGAAGACGCCCATGCCGGCGACACCATCAAGGCCTACATGCCGGCCATCCGCAACAACATCCTGCTGCTGCTCTCGCACAAGAGCTCGGCCGACCTGACGCAGGCCGACGGCAAGGAAAAGCTGGCCCGCCAGATCTTGCGCGTGTCGGTGCAGCCGATGCACATCGAACTCGAAGACGAGGACGAGGAGCCGCCGCCGCCAGGGTCGAAGAAGAAGAAGCGCAACTACGACTCGATCGACGACTCGCCGATCAAGTCCGTGCAGTTCTCGTCGTTCATCATCCAGTGAACGGCAGCGCCCGCATCCAGCGACCACAGGGTGCCCGCCCATGAACCAGCAAATTCTTTCCCAGGATGAAGTGGATGCCCTGCTGCAGGGCATCACCGGCGAGAGCCAGAAGCTCGAGCAGGAAGAAGCGCCCACGGGCGGCATCCGCACGTACGACCTGGCCAGCCAGGAGCGCATCGTCCGGGGCCGCATGCCGACGATGGAAATCATCGGCGAGCGCTTTGCACGCAACATCCGCGTGGGCCTGTTCAACCTCATCCGCAAGAGCCCGGAAGTCTCGATCGGCGGCATCAAGGTGCAGAAGTACAGCGCCTTCCTGCGAGAGATCGTGGTGCCCACCAACTTCAACATCGTCCAGGTGCGACCGCTGCGCGGCTCGGGCCTGATCGTGTGTGATCCGAGCATCGTGTTCGCCGTCATCGACTCGCTGTTCGGCGGCGCCGGCAAGTTCCACACCCGCATTGAAGGCCGTGATTTTTCGGCCACCGAGCAGCGCGTCATCCAGCGCCTGGTCGAGACCATCATCACCGAGTACAAGCGGGCCTGGCACGGCATCTATCCGCTGGAGCTGGAATACCAGCGCTCGGAGATGCAGCCCCAGTTCGCCAACATCGCCACGCCGAGCGAAATCGTGGTGGCCACCTCGTTCACGCTGGAAATCGGCGACACCTCGGGCTCGGTGCACTTCTGCATTCCGTACTCGACGCTGGAGCCCATCCGCGACGTGCTGTATTCGTCGATGCAGGGCGACTCCGTCGAGCCTGACCACCGCTGGATCACCTTGCTGAAAGAGCAGATCCAGTCGGCTGAAGTGGACCTGGTGGCCGAGCTGGGCACCGCCCCGGCCACGGTGGAGCAGCTGCTGGCGCTGAAGCCCGGCGACTTCATCGAGCTCGACCTCGAACCCATGATCCAGGCCAAGGTGGACGGTGTACCCGTGTTTGACTGCCACTACGGCACCTCCGATGGCAACTACGCCATCAAGATCGATCGCATGCTGACCGGCTCGACCCTGAGCTGGCTGGGAGATACCAATGCCCAATGACGCCGCACCTTCCGAACAAGACGACATGGCCGATGCCTGGGCCGCGGCCCTGGCTGAATCCAAGGGCCCGGACGCGGCTAGTGAAGTGGCCGCCCCGGCCGAGCAGGTGTCGCCGGCTTCGTTCACCAACTTCTCGCCCACCGGCGTGAGCGCGGGCAACGCCAACGACATCAACATGATCCTGGACATTCCTGTCCAGCTGACGGTGGAGTTGGGCCGCACCCGCATCCCGATCAAGAACATCCTCCAACTGGCCCAGGGCTCGGTGGTGGAGCTCGACGCACTGGCCGGTGAGCCGATGGATGTGCTGGTCAATGGCTTCCTCATCGCCCAGGGCGAGGTGGTGGTGGTGAATGACAAGTTCGGTATCCGCCTGACCGACATCGTCACGCCGAGCGAGCGCATGCGCCGCCTGAGCCGGCTGTGATCTGTCTGCTGCGTTTGAACTCTGAAAGCTTCGAATGAACTTCTCTTCGCTGACCCCGCTGCTCGCCCTGGTGGCCGTGGTGCTGGCCATTCCGGCCGTGCTGTGGCTGCTGCGCCGCGGCGGCCTGGGCGGCCCGGGCCAGGCCGGCTTGCTGCGCCATGTGGCCAGCCTGTCGCTGTCGCCCTCACAACGCGTGGTGATCGTCGAGCTCAACACCGGTCCTGCCGGCCAGTGGCTGGTGCTGGGCGTCAGCCCCGACCGCATCACCAACCTGACCACGCTGGCCGCACCCGACCAGGTGCCCGAAGCGCTGCGCAGCCCGCATGCCGACCCGGTGCAGCAACTCATCCACCGCTGGCGCACCAGCAACCACCCCGGGGGCGCAAATGACGACGCGCGCTGACACCGTGAAGACCACCGGACACATCGCCCGCGGCCTGGCTGTGGTGGCGCTCGCCGCCGTGGCCGTGGCCTTGCCGCTGCACGCCGGTGCACAGCCTGTTCCGCCAAGCGGGCCGGTGCTGCCCTTGATGGTGGGGCAGGGCGCCGGTGGCAACAGCTACTCGGTGCCGGTGCAGACGCTGTTGTTCTTCACGGCGCTGTCCTTCCTGCCCGCGGTGCTGCTGCTGATGACGGGCTTCACCCGCATCGTCATCGTGCTGTCGCTGCTGCGCCAGGCCATGGGCACGCAGGCCGCGCCGCCCAACCAGGTCATCATCGGCCTGAGCCTGTTCCTGACCTTCTTCGTCATGTCGCCCACGCTGGACAAGGTGTATGAAACCGCCTGGGCGCCGTACTCGACCAACCAGATCGACTTCACCGAAGCGCTCAAGCGCGGTGAGGGGCCGATGCGCACCTTCATGCTCAAGCAGACGCGCCAGTCGGATGTGCAGCTGTTCGCCTCGCTGGCCAAGCTCGACCCCGCCGTGAAGGGCGAGGACGTGCCGCTGAAGGTGCTGGTGCCGGCCTTCGTGACGAGCGAGCTGAAGACCGCTTTCCAGATCGGCTTCCTGATCTTCATTCCCTTCCTGATCATCGACATGATCGTGGCCAGCGTGCTGATGTCGCTGGGCATGATGATGCTGTCACCCGTGCTGGTGGCGCTGCCCTTCAAGCTCATGCTGTTCGTGCTGGCCGATGGCTGGAACCTGCTGCTGGGCTCGCTGGCCGCCAGCTTTGCCACCTGACGAGACGAGGCCCGCATGGATTCCTCCCAAGTGTTCACCATCGGCCAGCATGGCCTGTGGATGTTGTTGACGGTGTCGGCCCCGATGCTGATTGCGGTGCTGGTGGTGGGGGTGCTGGTCAGCATCTTCCAGGCCGCCACCCAGATCAACGAAGCCACGCTGACGTTCGTGCCCAAGCTGGTGTCGGCGGTGGCGGTGATGGCCATTGCCGGCCCGTGGATGATGACCACGCTGATCGATTACCTGCGCAGCATGCTGCTGTCGATCCCGACGGCCGCGGCCGGCTGAACCAGCGAAGGCCGCGCCGGGTGATCACGATTTCCGAAGCCCAGTTGCTGGCCTGGATCACGCCGGTGATCTGGCCCTTCCTGCGGGTGCTGGCGCTGTTCCAGACCATGCCGGTGCTGGGCCAGCGCACGGTGCCGGCGCGGGTGCGCATCTGCCTCTCGATGCTGGTGGCCTTGTCGGCTTCCGGCCTGGTGCCGCCGATTGAGTCGGTGCCGCTCGATTCCGCCGTGGCCGTGCTGCTGGCGGTGCAGCAGGTGCTGATCGGCGTGACGATCGGCTTTGCGGTGCGGCTGGTGTTCGCGGCGGTCGAATTCGCTGGCGAGATTGCCGGCCTGCAGATGGGCATGAACTTTTCGGGCTTCTTCGATCCGATCTCGGCCACGCAGGCCACGGCCTCCAGCCGCTTCTTCGGCACGCTGGTGGCGTTCCTGTTCATCGTGGTGAATGGCCACCTCACGGTCATCCAGGCTGTGGTGCAAAGCCTGATCGCCTTCCCGGTGTCGCCTGAGCCCTTCGCGTTCCTGAAGGCCACGATGCCCCACCAGTGGGGCGCGCAGATCTTCAGCATGGGCTTGTGGATCGCGATGCCGATGATCGCCATGCTGCTGTTCGTCAACCTGGTGCTGGGCGTGATCTCACGCGTGGCACCGCAATCCAACATCTTCTCGCTGGGCTTTCCCATCACCATGGGCGTGGGCCTGGTCGGCATGATGGCCATGCTGCCGATGATGCAGACACCGTTCATCGTGACGCTGGAGAAGATGCTGAAGATCTTCCAGCCATGACCGACCTGCGCGGCTGCTCCGCCCTGATCATTGATTCCAGCCCGACCTCCCGCAGCGTGATGGCCACGCAACTCCGCGAGTTCGGCATGGCCCAGGCCGCCCAGTGCGGCCGGGCCAGCGAAGCGCGCAAGCTGCTGGAGCGACACACCTACGACGTGGTGCTCTGCGAGATGGATTTCCAGAGCGTGAACGTGGGTGATGGCTCACGCGCGCAAAGCGGGCCCGAGCTGCTGGACGAGCTGCGCCGCGCCAACCTGCTGCCGTGGTCCACCGTGTTCATCATGGTGACTGGTGAGCGCACGTATGCCAAGGTGGCCGAGGCCGCCGAATCCGCGCTCGACAGCTACCTGATCAAGCCTTTCACAGCCCAGGCGCTGCAAGACCGGGTGGCCCAGTCGCGCCGTCGCAAGCAGGCGCTGGAGCCCATCTATGCCGCGGTCGACAAGGGCGACTTCGAGCAGGCCGCCAAGCTGTGCACGGTGTGTTTCCACGCGCGGGCGCCGTACTGGCTGTATGCCGCGCGCCTGGGCGCCGAGCTGCTGCTGCGGCTGGACATGCACGCCGCCGCCCGCCACCTGCTGGACGAAGTGGTGAAGCACCAGGCCTTGCCGTGGGCGCGCCTGGGCATTGCCCGCGCCCAGCTGGGCCAGCAACAAGTGACGCCCGCATTGCGCACGCTCGAAAGCCTGATCGCCGCGGAGCCGACCTTTGCCGATGCCTACGACGTGATGGGCCGCACCCAGATGGCCATGGGCCAGATCGATGCGGCCGTGGCCACCTACCAGCGCGCCGCAGACCTGACCCCGGGGGCCATTCGTCGCCAGCAGAAGCTCGGCATGCTCGCCTTCTACAACGGCGATCTGGAGACAGCGGCCAAGTCGCTGGACAAGGCCGTGGTGCTGGGCCAGGACTCCAAGCTGTTCGACCTGCAGGTGCTGGTGCTGCTGGCCGTCGTGCGGTTTCGCCAGCGTGATGCCAAGGGCCTGTCGCGCTGCAAGACCGAATTGCAGCGCGTGCTGGACCGCGTGCCGGGCAGCCCGCGCCTGCAGCGCTTCCGTAGCGTGATGGAGGTGCTGGACCTGATGCTGCAACGCCAGGTGGGCCAGGTGATCGAACGCCTGAAGCGCATGTCAGCGGAGATCCACGCGCCCGATTTCGACATCGAGGCGGCCTGCAACCTGCTCAGCCTGCTGGCACAGCTGGCCGAGGCCGAGCTGACCCTGCCCGATGCCGAGTTGTGGGTGCAGCGCATTGCTCGCCGCTTTGTTGGTGCGCGCGGCATCACCGAGCTGCTGGTGACGGTGTCGCAATCGCACCCGCCGCATGCGGAAGTGATGCGGATCGAGCACCAGCACATTGCCACGCTGTCCGAGAAGGCCATGATGTTCAGCATCTCCGGCGCGCCTGAGCGTGCGGTGGCTGCCATGCTGGCGCACGGCCGCAGCACGCTGAACCTGAAGTTCCTGGAAACCGCGCAGGGTCTGATCAACAACTACGCTGACGCCCTGCCTGATCTGCCCGCCTTGCAGCAGGAGTTGCAGGCGGTGCGGCAGCAGGCCGGACAGCGCCCGAGCACCGCTGTGCCCGTGGGCCTGGACGATGATGGGGCAGGGCGCCTGCGCTTGCGCACCAAGAGCCCGACCCACCGCCGCCAGGTGGGCAGGCCGCCCACCGCCATCCCGGCGGCAGCGGCCTGAAGCCCTCACCCGATCAGGGTGCGGGGGCCGGTGCCGACGGGCGTGCCGGGGTCTGGCTGGCGGTGGTCACCTGCACCACGCCATTGCGCACTTGCCAGGCGCTGGACATGTGCTGCGCCGAGCTGATGCTGGTCACGGTGTCGAGGTGCCAGTACTCGGTCACCACGCGGTCGCGGTTGATGTCGAGCAGCATGTAGCCGCGCTGGTTCAGATCGACATACTTGAAGTGCGGGTTCTGGCTCTTCAGGTACGCGGCCGTGCTGCCTTGCGGGTCATTCACACCGGGTGACGTGACGGACGTGCCGACAAACTCGACCGCCAGTGCGCCCTGGCCGGTGGCCGGGTTGTAGCCGCCGGTGGTCACGTCGGCGTTGTTCGGATCTTGCGTGAGCTCAGCCACCCACGAGCTGTGGATGTCGCCGGTCAGCACCACCAGGTTGCCGATGGGGGCGCCACCGTCGCTGCCCTTGATGGCGGCGTAGATGCGGTCGCGGGCAGGCTGGTAGCCGTCCCACTGGTCAGAGTTCAGGAAGGCGCCGCCGCCGGCCGAATTTGGGGCGCCTTGGGCCTTCAGCTGCGCGAACATCACGCCCTGGCCCAGCAGCTTCCAGCGGGCCGGCGAGTTGCGCAGGCCCTTGATCAGCCACTTCTCTTGCGTATCGCCCAGCAGGGTGCGGGTCGGGTCGGTGAACGGGCCGGCCTGCACAAACACCTTGCCCAGCGGTGAATCAATGGTCGCCGGCAATTGCTGGCTGCGGGCGCCGAGGCGCTCTTCCAGCATCGTCAGGTCGACCAGGTCGCCGAACAGGAAACGGCGGTTGTCCTTGCGCGGGTCCTTCTTGCTGACCATGCGCACCGGCATCCACTCGAAGTAGGCCTGCAGGGCGGCAGCCACGCGGGCCGGCCATTCGCCTTCGGTGCCCGGGGTGTGGTTCTGGGCGCCGGCGTTGTAGGCGTCGTTGGCGGTTTCGTGGTCGTCCCAGATGGCAACCATCGGGTGCTGGCGGTGCATTTCCTGGGCGTCGGCATCACGCTTGTACTGGGCGTGGCGCTGGCGATAGTCTTCCAGGCTGATGATTTCGTGCGCGGGCTCACACGCGCGCAGGCTGCCGTACTGGCCGCTGCCGTATTCGTATAGGTAGTCGCCCAGGTGCACGACCAGATCCAGGTCGGCGCGCTCGGCAATGCGGCGGTAGGCGTTGAAGTAGCCGTAGGCGAAGTTCGAGCAGCTGACCACGGCCATGCGGAGCTGGTCCACCGTGCCAACCGGCAGCGTGCGGGTGCGGCCGATGGGCGAGACCGACTTGCCCACGCTGAAGGCGTAGTAGTAGGTGGTGCCAGGTTGCAGGCCGTCGACGTCGATCTTGACCGTGCAGTCCTGGCCCACGTCGGTGCGGGTGGTGCCGCTGCGCACGACTTGCGTCATGGCGGGGTCGAGGGCGACGGTGTAGTTCACGGCAAAGCGCTCACGCGGCTTGGTCAGCGTCACGCGGGTCCACAGGATGACGCGGTCGGACAGCGGATCACCACTGGCCACGCCATGCTGGAACTCGCCCTTGGCGGCATCAGCCGCGGTTGGCAGCAGCGGGCCAACAGCGGCCAGCGCCACGGCGGCGGCGCCAGAGCGCTTGAAAAAATCGCGACGATGCGGGCCCGGGCGGGCGGGTGGCAATTGGCTGGGGCGGCCCATGGTGACTCCTGAGTATTCGGCTGTGGAAGCTCCGCAGGGTAGGTGCCTGCCAAGACAATTTGGTGACGAAACGCATCTTGCTGTCACGGTCGGATACGCGGCACCCCTTGACCGCAGGGCGGCGTGGTGACGGTGAGTGGCAATTGGGGGGCCTTTGGCTGGCATGGCCACCAAGCCTGATCACCGGCTGTTTCACCCCTCTTTTCCCGCTCAAGTTTGGGCGACGCCCGGGCAACATCGGCTTCAACATGGCTGATTCCGCCCAAGACCGCAACTTACCCGCTTCAGCGAAGAAGCAGCGCCGTGCCCGTGAGGACGGACAGCTGCCGCGTTCGCGTGATCTGGGTCACTTCACGGCCCTGGCCGTGGGCGGTGCCTTACTGATGACCAGCGCGCGGCCGGTGTCGGCCTGGCTGCAGAACCTGCTGGCCGATGCGCTGCGGTTCGACAACGCGGTGGTCACCAACCCGGCCACCATGGGTGAGCGGCTGACCGGCCTGTTTGGCCAGGCGCTGCTGTTCATCGTGCCGATGGGGCTGGTGATGATCGCGGTGGCGGTGCTCAGCGCCATGCTCACCGGCGGCTGGAATGTCAGCTTCAAGAGCCTGGGGCCGAACTTCTCGCGCTTCAACCCGATCACGGGCATTGGCCGCCTGTTCGACAAGCAGCACCTGATCGACGCGCTGAAGATGACCATCACCGCGCTGCTGCTGGGCACGGTGGGCTACTACTACTTCAAGGCGCACTTCGGTGATCTGGCGTCGCTGATGCTCTCGCCGCTGCCGGTGGCCGTGGACATGCTGGGCGGCACGATGGCGGGCGGCTTCGGCCTGCTGCTGCTGGTGCTGGGCGCCTGGGCCTTGATTGACGTGCCGCTGCAGCGCCACCTCTGGCTGGGCAAGCTGAAGATGACCCGCGAGGAAGTCAAGCAGGAGCACAAGGAAGCGGAAGGCAACCCCGAGGTCAAGGGCAAGATCAAGCAGCGCATGCGCGAGATGAGCCGCAAGCGCATGTTGGCCGCGGTGCCGCAGGCCGACCTGGTGGTGATGAACCCGACCCACTATGCCGTGGCCCTGAAGTACGACGACCAGCGCATGGGCGCACCGCGCGTGATTGCCAAGGGCAGTGATTTGCTGGCGCTGAAGATCCGTGATCTGGCGCGTGAATCGAAGGTGCCCGTGCTGCAGGCGCCGCCACTGGCCCGGGCCCTGTTCGCCCATGTGGAAGTTGACCAGGAAGTGCCCGCCGCGCTGTTCGCGGCCGTGGCCCAGGTGCTGGCCTGGGTGTATCAGTTGCGTGCTTCGCCCCGCCTGGCCTTGCCGGCCCCGGTGGTGGTGGTGCCGCCAGAGCTTGACCCCCACAACGTCCGTCCGAGTAGTCCATGAACGGCTTCAACAAACAACTCCAGGCCCTGTTCGGCGACAACGCCGTGCTCCTGAAGGCGCTGATGGCGCCACTGTTCATCGTCATGGTGCTGGCGATGATGGTGCTGCCGTTGCCGGCCTTCGCGCTGGACGTGCTGTTCACCTTCAACATCGCGATGTCGCTGATGGTGATGCTGGTGGCGGCCAACATGATCAAGCCGCTGGACTTCGCGGCCTTCCCGACCGTGCTGCTGGTGACCACGCTGCTGCGCCTGTCGCTGAACGTGGCCTCGACCCGCGTGGTGCTGATGGAAGGCCATACCGGCGCAGGCGCGGCCGGCAAGGTGATCGAAGCCTTCGGCCACTTCTTGATCGGCGGCAACTTCGCGGTCGGCTTGATCGTTTTCGCGATTCTGGTGGTCATCAACTTCATCGTGGTGACCAAGGGTGCCGAGCGTATCGCTGAAGTTGGTGCGCGCTTCACCTTGGACGCCATGCCAGGCAAGCAGATGGCGATCGACGCCGACCTGAACGCCGGCCTGATCAACGAAGAGCAGGCCAAGAAGCGCCGCGCCGAAGTGGGCGAAGAAGCCGACTTCTTCGGCTCCATGGACGGTGCCTCGAAGTTCGTGCGCGGTGACGCGGTGGCCGGCATGCTGATCCTGGTGATCAACATCGTCGGCGGCTTCATCATCGGCGTGGCCCAGCACGGCCTGAGCGTGAATGAAGCGGCGAATGCTTACATCCTGCTGGCGGTGGGTGATGCGCTGGTCGCGCAGATTCCAGGCCTGCTGATCTCGGTGGCCGCGGCCATGGTGGTGTCGCGCGTGGGCAGCGAGACCGACGTGGGCAGCCAGATCCGCAGCCAGATGTTCAGCTCGCCGCGCTCGCTCGGCCTGACCGGCGGCATCATCTGCCTGCTGGGCTTGATTCCGGGCATGCCGAATGTGGTGTTTTTGCTGATGGGCGGCCTGATCGGCTATTACGCCTGGTGGCTGGCCCGCAAGAACAAGGCCGCTGCCGCCGCCCCCGCGCTGCCGAAAGACACCGGCGCACCGCAGCCCAATGCCGAAGCCAGCTGGGACGACCTGCAGCCGGTGGACACCCTGGGCATGGAAGTGGGCTACCGCCTGATTGCGCTGGTCGACAAGGCCCGCCAGGGCGACCTGCTCGGCCGCATCAAGGGCGTGCGCAAGAAGTTCGCTCAAGACGTCGGCTTCCTGCCGCCTTCAGTCCACATCCGCGACAACCTCGACCTGAAGCCCAGCATGTACCGCGTCACGCTGCGCGGCGCCGTGATCGGCGAGGGCGAGGCTTATCCAGGCATGTTCATGGCCATCAACCCGGGCGGCGGCGTGCCGCAACTGCCCGGCACCCGCACCATCGACCCGGCATTTGGCTTGCCGGCGGTGTGGATCGAAGAACGCCACAAGGAGCAGGCCCAAATGGCCGGATTTACGGTGGTTGATTGCTCGACTGTCGTGGCCACGCACCTTTCACACTTGATGCAGGTGAATGCCGCCAAGTTGCTGGGCAGAACCGAAGCCCAGGCCCTGGTTGAGCATGTGACCAAACTGGCCCCGAAGTTGATAGAAGACGTGGTTCCCAAAATGGTTGGCATCGCAACGCTGCAAAAAGTCCTTCAGCTCCTGCTGGAAGAAGGCGTGCACATCCGTGACTTCCGCTCCATCGTGGAGTGCCTGGCCGAGCATGCCGCCGTGGTGACCGACCCGGCCGAGCTGGCCCGCCGCATCCGCATCCACCTGGCCCCGGCCATCGTGCAGCAGATCTACGGCCCGGTGAAGGAGCTCGACGTGATCGCCCTGGAGCCCGACCTGGAACGCCTGGTCAACAACGCCCTGAATTCGCCCCATGGCGCCGTGCTGGACCCGGGTGTGGCTGACACCCTGACCCGCCAGGCCGCCGAAACCGCCAACAAGCAGGAGAGCCTGGGCCACCCGGCCTGCCTGCTGGTGCCAGATGCGCTGCGTGCGCCGCTGGCCCGTCTGCTCAAGCGCGCAGCACCCCGCCTGAAGGTGCTGGCGCACAGCGAGATTCCTGAGACCCATTCGATCCGGATCGGCTCGATCATCGGAGGTGCAGCATGAACGTCAAACGATTCACCGCGCGGACGTCGCGTGAGGCCTTTGCCCTGGTTCGCCAGGCCTTTGGCGAAGATGCCGTCGTGCTCTCCACCCGACCATCGCCCGATGGCGTTGAAGTGCTGGCCATGGCGCCGGACAGTGTCGACCAGCTGGAGAAGGTTTCGGCTGGCCGCACCGCAGCGCCTGCACCGGCCCGTGCTGCCGCACCGCGCGCCGACAGCCTGGCCGCCCGGGTGGAACGCCAGACGCCCGAGCGCCCTGCGCCGGGCCGCCGCCTGGCTGATCGCCTGCCGGCCCCGACCAACGTGGAAGACGATGTGGAGCAGCTGGCGATGAGCACGCTGTCCTTCCAGGACTATGTGCGTGAACGCATGCTGAAGCGCCGCCACGCCGCCCTGGGTGGCACGCCTGAGCAAGCCGCACCGGAAGCGGATGCCTACGCCGAGCCGGCCCCGACGGCGTATGCCGAACCGGTGCTGGCACCGCAGTTCCAGCGCCCGGCGCCTGCTGCCCCCGCACCTGCCTTTGCACCTGCCCCCGCAGCGGCAGCCCGCGCCCCAGCCGCCATGCCGCAGCGCCGCGCCCCGGCCCGGCCGCTGAACGACATGGCCCCGGCCGACCTGCCGGTGCTCAGCGAAGCCGGCCTGGCTGCCAGCGGCCGTCGCGAACAGAACGACATGGTCAACGAGCTGCGCGCCATGAAGGGCCTGATCGAAGAGCGCTTCGGCGCCCTGGCCTTCATGGAAAAGCTGGGCCGTGAGCCTCGCCAGGCCCTGCTGGCCCAGAAGATGATGGACACCGGCTTCTCGCCCGGCCTGGTGCGCAAGCTGGTGGACGCACTGCCGGCCACCGCCGCCGACGAAGTGGCCTGGGCCACCACGGTGCTCGAGCGCAACGTGCTGACCGGTGAGCATGAAGCCGCGCTGGAAGAGCAGGGCGGCGTGTTTGCCCTGATCGGCTCGACCGGCGTGGGCAAGACCACCACCACCGCCAAGCTGGCGGCCGCCTTCGCCACCGCGCACGGCGCTGCCAACCTCGGCCTGATCACCCTGGACGCTTACCGGGTCGGTGCCCACGAACAGCTGCGCGCCTATGGCCGCATCCTGGGCGTGCCGGTGCACACCGCCCACGACAAGACCTCGCTGGAAGACCTGCTGGAGCTGCTGTCGGCCAAGAAGATGGTGCTCATCGACACCGCCGGCATGGCCCAGCGCGACAGCCGCACCCGCGAGCTGCTCGACATGCTCTCGCACCGCTCCATCCAGCGCCTGCTGGTGGTGGATGCCGCAGCCCAGGGCGAAACCATTGACGACGTGGTCACCGCCTGGCGCGCCGCGCAGTGCAAGGGCGTGATCCTGTCGAAGATCGACGAAGCCGTGAAGCTGGCTCCGGCGCTCGACGCCGTGATCCGTCACCGCCTGAAGGTGCTGGGCGTGGCCAACGGCCAGCGCGTGCCGGAAGACTGGCACCGCCTGTCATCGAACGCGCTGATGCACCGCGCCATGCGCGGCGGCGGCAGCGCCACCTGGCGCATGGAAGCGGGTGATGTGCAGCTGGTCTTCTCGGCCATGCACCAGCGCCCCACCGTGCCTGGCAGCGGCAACCTGCACATCTGATCACCATGGCGGCCTTTTCAAACGCTCTCCACGCCACCGATCAGGCGGACGGCCTGCGACGCCTCTTTGGCGGCAGCAGCCAGCGCCTGGTGCCGGTGGTGCACAACCCGCATGTCGTGTGTTCCGGCGTGCTGATGGAACGCCTGAGCCTGGCCATGGCCGAGCTCGGTGCCCGCATCCTGGTGGTGGACGCGGCTGACAACGCGCCCGTTGCCCACGAACTGGTCGACATCGACCTGCCGGCCTGCATCGAACGCCTGGACGACCATGTGGCTTACCTCGCCGCCCGCGGTTTGCCGCGTCGGCATGTGGACATGCGCGGCTCCAGCGAGGCCTGGCTGGCCGCGGTGGAGCAGGCGGCGCCCTGGGCCGACGTCATCGTGCTGCATGCCGGCGCGCGTGACCTGGCACGCATGTGCGGCCCGCGTGAAATCAGCCCGATTCTGCTGGCCACCGTGGAGTCGCCCAGCTTGACCGATGCCTACGCGTCGATGAAGCTGCTGTCGCAGCGTCTGGGGCTGCGAGTTTTTGATTTGCTGGTGGGCATGCAGGCCCGTCCGCGCCGCGCTGCGGCGGTAGGCGAGCGGCTGGCCACCTGTGCCGACAACTTTCTGGGCGCCGTGCTGCGTGCCTGCGTACCGGTGGACCGCACCGAGCCGCTGAACCAGCCGGCCTCTGAACCCTTGAGCCGCCTGGCCGCCCAACAGATGTTGGGCCTGGCCGGAGCGGGAGAACTTGCGCTGCTGCCGGACGCCTCGATGCGCCCGCAAGCGGTTGCACATTACTGAAGCCTTGCCGGGAGACCCAGATGTATACCGCCACAGGAAGACTCGACAACAGCGCCCTGCTCAAGCAGTACAGCCCGCTGGTTCGCCGACTGGCCCACCAGATGATTGCCAAGCTGCCGGCCAACGTCGAGATCGACGACCTCATCCAGGTGGGCATGATCGGCCTCAACGATGCGCTTGGCCGCTTCGATCTGGGCCAGGGCGTGCAGTTCGAGACCTTCGCCACCCAGCGCATCCGCGGCGCCATGCTCGACGAGCTGCGCGGCAGTGACTGGATGAGCCGAGGCAACCGCCGCCAGCAACGTGAAATCGAAGGCGCGGTGCACAAGCTGGAGCAGCGCCTGGGCCGTCCGCCGCAGGAAAGCGAGATCGCCGGCGAGCTGGGCATTTCGCTAGGCGACTACCAGGACATCCTGACCAAGGTGCGTGGCACGCAGCTGGTCTACCTGGAAGACATGACCGGCGATGACGGCAGCGACGATTTTCTCGATCGGCACGTGGCCAGCGAAGAAGCCAATCCGCTGTCGCTGCTGCAGGACCACCGCATGCGCGAGGCGCTGGTCGAGGCCATCAAGCACCTGCCCGAGCGTGAGCAGTACGTGATGAGCATGTACTACGAGCACGACATGAACCTGAAGGAAATTGCCGCCGTGCTGGGCGTGACCGAATCGCGGGTGTGCCAGCTGCACAGCCAGTCGATTGCCCGCCTGCGCTCGAAGTTGCGCAGCTGGTGAGACGCGCCGCTTGCGGTTGAAAAGAGGGCGCCCTGGAGGCGCCTTTTTGTTTTGGCTTGCCCGTTCGATGAGCTCATCGGCTGATGCCGGTTGAGCTTTACCAACCCCCTTCACTGCACTGTCACGAGGTGTAAATAGCATCCGCTGCTTTTCCGGGTCAGCCCCTTTGGCCGGCCCGCCTGAAGCCAGCCTGGATGCCCTCGTGATCAAGTTTTTTGCCCTCCGCCTGACCCCGCTCGCACTGGCGATGTCCCTCGTTGCCTGTGGTGGCTCTGGTGACAGCAGCCTGTCGAACCCGCCCGTGGGCCTGGGCCGTGAAGACACCGCCCCGGTGCCCGATGAAACCAAGGTGCTGCCCTATGTGGACCACGCCTACACCAACCAGCGCGGCATGGCGCAGTACGCCACGCTGAGCACCAATGCGGGCGTTCGCGTGGTGTCTGGTTTCCTTGATCTGTGGACCCCCAGCTCCTTGATCGTCGATGCCGGGCAGACCGCGCCTGCCACGGGCAACTTCCCGGCGGTGACGGCCTCAACCTGGAGCGGCATGCCCGGTGACGCCACCGACGGCAAGAAGGTGAACGCTGCTGTGCTGGACGCCAACATCCAGTACGTGGTGAACCTCACCGCCAACCGCACGGCCGAGCAGGCCACGGCAGCCTATCTTGATGACCGCCGCCAGAAGGGCTACAGCGTCACCGACGGCCTCGGCCCCTTGACCGATGCCTGGCGCACGGTGGCCCGCCAGACCACCACCATCACCGGCGTGCCGGCCGATGCCACCACCAAGCTCTACAACGATGGCGGCAACAACATCGGCGTGGGCGTGGCCGGCGGCAACACCGAATTCGGCACCGTGGTCGACTTCGTGAACAGCCCGCCCAACGGCTCGACCGAGCCCGCCAAGCGCTTCTTCAAGTACGCCCGCCCATGGCGCTGGAGCACCAGCGTGAGCGTGGTGCCGAGCCTGGTGCCCGCCAAGAGCAGCACGCCCGCCACCGACGGCGGCTTCATCAGCGGCCACTCGGCCGAGGCGGTGCGCAGCGGCCTGATGATGGCCTACGTGGTGCCTGAGCGTTATGCCGAACTGGTGGCTCGTTCGCTGGAGCTGGGCGAGAACCGCATCATGGCCGGCATGCACTCACCACTCGACGTGATCGGTGGCCGCATCCAGGCGCAAGCCGTGATTGCCGCAGCCCTGTACAACCAGGCCAACAAGCAGGTGCCCAACCCGGCCGGCGGCACGCTGGTGGTGGCTGACCAGCGCGACGCCGCCCGCACGCAGGCCCGCACGGCCCTGATGACGGCCGTGGGCGCGAAGGACGCGCTGGCGCTGCAAACCTTTGCCCAATCGGGCACCAGCAGCAACGACCGCTTTGCCGACCAGACCGCGATGCGCGCAGCGGCTCTGCGTCGCCTGACCTTCGGCTTCAGTCCGATTGCCGCCACCGACAAGGCTGCGGTGGTGCCCAAGGCGGCGGAGCTGCTGCTGGAAACCCGCTTCCCGTACCTGAGCGCCACGCAGCGCCGGGTGGTGTTGAAGTCGACCGCGCTGCCCTCGGGCTACCCCGCGATGGACGACGCCGAAGGCTGGGGCCGCCTGAACCTGTTTGCCGCCGCACAAGGCTACGGCGCACTGCAAGGCGACGTGACGGTGCAGATGGACGCAGCCCAGGGCGGCTTCCACGCCCGCGACACCTGGCGCAATGACCTGACCGGCGCGGGCCGACTGCTCAAGACCGGCTCCGGCGAGCTGCGCCTGGCGGGTGCGGCCAGCACCTTCACCGGCGGCATCTGGCTGCAGGGCGGCACGCTGGCCGCCGACACCTCCACCGCACTGGGTGCCGGCGATGTCTACATCGAACAAGGCGCGCTGCAAGTGGCGGCCAGCCAGCCGGTGCAGGTCAGCGGCAACCTGACGCAACTGCCCACCGGCACGCTGCAGGTGGTGCTGGGCGCCAAGGGCCAGGGCAGCCTGAACGTGGCGGGCACCGCCCGCATCGAAGGCGACCTGCAGGTGAGCTTTGCTGCCGGCATGGCCCCGAAGGTGGGCGACGTGCTGCCGGTGTTGACCCACGGTGCGCGCTTCAGCAACTTCCGCAGCATCACCGTCAGCGGCTACAAGGCCGTGGCGGTGTATTCGGACACGGGCGTGAGCTTGAAGATCACGGGGATTGGCGGCTGAGCGATTCGCCCAGAAATGCAAAAAGCCCACTCGAGTGGGCTTTTTGTTTGGGGAAATCAACCGCAGCCTCAGGCCTGCAGCACGCCACCTTGTGACGGCGGCCGATACGCCTGGCCCTGTGCGCCATACAGGCCCGGGCGGCCGGCTTGTGCGTCGGGCAGCAGCACGTCAATCGCACGGTCGAGCGCAGTGGTGGCGCGGGCTACGGCTTCGCGTTGGGCGGCCACCTGACCACCGGTCATCGCCAGTCGGCGACGCAGGGTCGGCGGCACGCCGCCGTGGCGGGCTGCGCTGCTGAAGCGGTCAACGGCGGCGGCGAGCGCGCGGTGCAGGTCAGACGCCGCCTGCTCGGTGGCGGCGGGGTCTTGTTGTTTCAGGGCGGTGCCCAGGGCTGCCAGGTGCAGCTCGACCTGCCCGAGGCAGGTTTCGAGTTCGGCGGTTTCACGCACCGCCGCTTGTTCGGAGGACGAGCTCAACATGATGGCTTGTTGCCGGCCGGCGCCGGCAAAGAGGCGAATTCAAACGTCAACGAGGATCACGGCCACCGAGTGGCCGCAGCAGGCCGTAATTTCAGCGGCGGCGCTGCAACAGCTCGTCGGCGTTGCTGATCAGCTTGTCGGCGATCTTTTCCGGGTTGATCTTGAACTCGCCGTTGCGGATGGCCGCAGCGATGCGCTCGACCTTGGCCGCGTCGAAGCTGCCTTCGCCGGAAGCGCTGGTCAGCATGCTGGCGGTGGCCGACAGGGCAACCTTGGTGCCGTTCTCCGACGCTTCGGAGGCACCGGCTTTCTTGTCGGCAGTCTGGGCTTTGCGATCCGCGTTCAGCGTGGTCGCCAAGCTGGAAACGTCTGGTGAGCCGATTTTCATGATGATCTCCTGCGGGGCCTGAGGGCCTCAGAACTCCCGGTACACATGATCGTAGTATCGGAGGGCCACGAAAGAACTTTAATGGTTTTCATCGTGGAGATGGCGGTCGTTTAGATGGGTGTTTGGTCTGTACTTCACCCTTTATGTCGGCCGTCTGGTGCCGACGCTTGAGGGTCACAGCTTCACCTCGACCTGTCGATCAGCAGTTGGGCGGCCGGTGAGAGTCCGCCCGTTTTCGGTGCGCACCTTCACGAACTGTCCTTCCAGGCCCGGGCCCATGGCCTGGCCTTCGGTCACGATCTGCCAGCCGTTCCCCATGGCCAGCACACGCACGGTTTCTCCGGCGGCAAACCACAGGCGTTGTTTCAAGTCAGTGCTGCGCAGCGTGGCCCCGGCCGCCAGCGGGCGGTTGAGGCTGCGGCCCAGCGCCAGGCCGGGCAGCGCCACCGTGGTGGCAGGGGCATCTGACACATCGACCTCCGCCAGGCCCAGGTGGGTGCTGTCGAGCACGGTGCCGGCGGGCAGGGCGCTGGCCACCACCACCGCCTGGCGCCACAGGCGCACGGTCACGGGCAGGGTCACGTTCCAGTTTTTCGGGCCGTCCACACAGCGCAGACCGATGCGGCTGCGGCCAAGTGCCGGCACGCCAGCGGGCAGGTAGGTGTCGATCTTGCGGCAGGGCGCCAGCTGCAGGCGGTTGTCGAGCGTGCCGACCACCACCTCAATGCGGCCATTGGCGGCATCGGCTTCCGGGCTGCGGGCCAATTGAGTGGCGCCCTGGCGGGCCAGGGCTTCGATGTCTTGCACCGGCAGGTCGTTGGTCTGGGCCAGGCTGGCCTGGGCCATCAACAAGCTGGCCATCAGCGCCTGGAGCAGGGCAGCGGTGCGGGCAAGGGGGCGGGGTGGCATGGTGGCAACGTCATTCAGGGATGCCGCCAATGTAGGGACGCAGGTTCGCCGGGGTGCGCAGAAATGCGCTGCCCGGCGGGGTCTATTCGCCCCTTCCGGTGGCCGCCCGCACTTTCACAATCGCCCCACGTTCTGATCCGTGTGCCCGTGTCGTGTTGTTGTCGGCACACCAGAGCGACTCCTGAAGGGGAGATTCACCATGCTGAACCGATTGACGCAAAACCTGGACTTTCAGACCGAGGCGCTCACCCTGCGTGCCGAGCGGCAGCGTCTGATTGCCAGCAACATCGCGAATGCCGACACGCCAGGCTATGTGGCTCGCGAGATGGACTTCTCGCAGGCCCTGCGGGAAGCCACCGGTAGCCTGGCCGCAGGTGGTGCCGCCCGCATGCAAACCACGCAGTCCGGCCACATCCAGCCGATGGCTGGCAGCCTGGGCGGGCCGGTGGGCCTGAAGTACGCGGCGGCCGCGCAAACCAACCTCGACCGCAACTCGGTGGACATGGACCGCGAGCGCGCGTCCTTCGCCGAGAACTCGGTCAAGTATGAAGCCACCCTGCGCTTCATCAACGGCAGCGTGCGCTCGATGCTCGATGCCATGAAGAGCCCCAGCCAGGGCTGATTAGGAGCACGTCATGAGCATGTTCAAGGTCTTCGACATTTCCGGCAGCGCCGTCAGCGCACAGAGCCAGCGGCTGAACGTGGTGGCCTCCAACCTGGCCAACGCCGACACCGTGGCCGGCCCCGATGGCCAGGTCTACAAGGCCCGCAACGTGGTCTTCAAGACCGTGATGATGGACACCGCCGGCAGCGCCGCGCGCGGCGAGGCCGACAACCCGGTGCTGGCCAGCGCCGGCGTGCGGGTGTCTGACGTGACCGAGGACCAGACCCCCGGCCGCAAGGTGCTGAACCCGGCGCACCCGCTGGCGGACAAGGACGGCTACGTCACCTACAGCAACGTGAACGCGGTGGAGGAGATGGTCAACATGATCTCTTCCTCGCGTTCGTACCAGAACAACATCGAGGTCATGAACACGGCCAAGTCGCTGTTGCAGAAGACCTTGCAGATGGGCCAGGGCGTTTGAGCCCGGCCTCCACACCCGCTTCTGAAAGTTCGACATGACCACCATTGCCAACAACACGGCCAGCACCACGGCCACCAACACTGCCACCAAGTCGTCCAGCGCCACGGCCACGGGCTCGTCGGCCACCTCGGCCAGTGAGCAGTCCGACCGCTTCCTGAAGCTGCTGGTCGCACAGATGCAGAACCAGGACCCGCTGAACCCGCTGGACAACGCGCAGGTGACGAGCCAGATGGCGCAGATCAGCACCGTCAACGGGCTGGAAAAGGTCAACACCACCATCGGCGGGCTGGGCAGCCAGTTCACCCAGCTGCAGGCCATGCAGGGCGCGGCGCTGGTGGGCCACGATGTGGCGATCGAGGGCAATGCCCTGCGTGAAACCGCGGGCAAGGGCGATGGCGGCTACGAGCTGAGCAGCAAGGCCGACAAGGTCAAGATCGAGATCACCACGGCCGATGGCACGGTGGTCAAGACCATCAATGAAACCTCGCTGGATGCCGGCCGCCACACCTTCAACTGGGATGTGCCGTCGTCGCTGCAGGGCACCGGGCTGACCTACAAGGTCACGGCCACGGCGGGCGACAAGGCCGTGCAGTCGATGACGTTGCAGCACGAGCGCATCAGCGCCGTCAGCACCTTCGGCAACCAGCTGGCTGTGGAGCTGGGCAATGGCAACCGCATCGCCTACGACGCCATCTGGGCCTTCCTCTGAACACCGTGCTGCACACGCACACCCCCACTGAATTCGCCAGGAGCACACCATGAGCTTTCAACAAGGTCTTTCCGGTCTGAACGTCACCTCCAAGAGCCTGGAGGTGATCGGCAACAACGTGGCGAATGCCAACACTTACGGCGCCAAGGCGTCGCGGGCGGAGTTTGCCGACATGTATGCCAATGCGCTCAACGGCGCCGGCGTGAACAACATCGGCATTGGCGTGCGGCTGGCGGCGGTGTCGCAGCAGTTCACCCAGGGCGGCATCACGTCTACCGAGAACCCGATGGACGTGGCCATCAACGGCGGCGGCTTCTTCCAGCTGACCGACGGCGTGAACCCGCTGACCTACAGCCGCAACGGCCAGTTCAAGGTCGACAAGGAAGGCTACATCGTCAACAACGAGAAGCTGCAGCTGATGGGCTACCAGGCCGATGGCAACGGCGTGATCCAGCCGGGCCTGGCCGTGCCACTGCGCCTGCCGACCGCCGGCATCTCGCCTGCCGAAACCAACAAGGTGAACCTGGAGTTCAACCTCGATTCGCGCGAGGGCGTGCGTGACCCGGGCGCCACCGTGTCGCCGCGCATCGATTTCACCGACGCCGACACCTACAACAAGGCCACTTCGGTGACCGTGTTTGACCAGAAGGGCCAGCCGGTGGCCCTGACGTATTACTTCCAGAAGACGGACACCGACAAGTGGAACGTCTACGCCACCGCCAACGGCAAGACCATCGGCGGCGTCGACGGTGATCCGCAGCCGATCAGCGGCACGGACGCACTGAGCTTCACCACCGACGGCGCCACCATCACGCCGTCGAAGTTGACGGTCGACATTCCGGCATCCACGAACGTGAACGGCGCCGTCACGCTGCCGATCAGCGGTGTGGAAATTGATCTGTCGGGCTCGACCCAGTACGGCACCAACTTCGCCACCACCAACGTGGCGCAGGACGGTTACGCGCCGGGCTCACTCACCAGCATCGTCATCGAAGGCACGGGCATCGTGATGGCGCGTTATTCGAACGGGCAGTCCAAGCCGGCCGGCCAGGTCGAGCTGGCCTCGTTCCGCAACCCTCAGGGCCTGCAGCCGATGGGCGGCAACGGCTGGCAACGCACCTTCGCTTCGGGTGACCCGGTGGTGGGCACGCCGGGCGTGGGCAACATGGGTGATCTGCAATCGGGCGCGCTGGAAGAGTCGAACGTCGACCTGACCGGCGAGCTGGTCAACATGATCACCGCGCAGCGCAACTACCAGGCGAATGCGCAGACCATCAAGACGATGGACCAGGTCATGCAGACGCTGGTCAACCTGCGTTGATCTTCTTCACCGACTGAGCTGAACGGGAGCCGCCATGGACCGCATGATCTACCTCTCGATGGCCGGGGCCAAGGCCGCGATGCAGCGCCAGGAAGTGCTCTCGCACAACCTGGCCAACGTGGCCACCACCGGTTTTCGCGAGCAGATGGCCGCGTTCCGCGCGGTGCCCGTGCGGGGCGATGGCGCCTCCACCCGGGTGTATTCGCTCGAAACCACGACGGGCTACAACCCCGATGCCGGCCCGATTGCCGCCACCGGGCGCAACCTGGACGTGGCGATGAAGGGCAATGCCTGGATGGCCGTGCAGTCGCTCGACGGCACCGAGGCCTACACGCGGGCGGGCGCACTCGATGTGAATGCCGAAGGCTTGCTGGTGGCGCGTGGTGGTTTGCCGGTGAACGGCGATGCCGGCCCGCTGACGGTGCCCACCAATGCGTCGGTCGACATTGCACCCGACGGCACCGTTTCAACCACCGTGCCCGGAGGCCGCCCGCAGGCCATCGGCAAGATCAAGATGGTGACGCCGGAGGTGGCGCTCAAGCGCGGTGACGACGGCCTGTTCCGCGGCGCCGACGGCAACGATCTGGACGCCGATCCGAACGCGCGTTTGCAGGACGGCGCGCTCGAAGGCTCGAACGTCAGCCCGGTGCAGACGATGGTCGCGATGATCTCGGCGGCGCGCCAGTTCGAGCACCAGATGAAGCTGCTGCAGCTGTCTGAAAAGCAGGACCAGCAGGCCTCGCGTTTGCTGGGGCAGGGCGGTTGATGCACAGCGTCGGCGCAGATTGAAAAACGGGGCCTTCGAGGCCCCTTTTTCATGCCCTTGCCGGGCTCAAGTTCGGCGGATCATCGGTTTCGACTTGCAGTACCCCTCAGGAGCCTGGCCATGATCCGTTCACTCTGGATTTCAAAGACCGGGATGGAAGCCCAGCAGATGCAGCTGGACCACATCTCGAACAACCTGTCCAACGTGGCCACCACCGGCTACAAACGCTCGCATGCCGCCTTCGAGGATTTGATCTATCAAAACCTGCGGCAGTCGGGTGCGGCTTCTTCTGAAGCCACGCAGTTGCCGACCGGCCTGCAAGTGGGTCTGGGCACGCGCGCCGTGGCCAGCTCGCGCAACTTCAGCCAGGGCAACCTGCAGCAAAGCAGCGGCACGCTGGACGTGGCGATCAAGGGCAATGGCTTCTTCCAGATCAACAACCCCGACGGCACCACGGGCTACACCCGTGACGGCTCGTTCCAGCTGGACAACGCGGGGCAGATCGTCACCAACAATGGCTACCTGGTGCAGCCCGGCATCACCATTCCGGCCAATGCGCAGAGCGTGACGATTGCCAACGACGGCACGGTCACGGTCGGCTTGCCCGGCCAGGCCCTGCCCGCCACCGTGGGCCAGCTGCAGATGGCCAGCTTCATCAACCCGGCTGGCCTGGAGCCGCGGGGCCAGAACCTGTATGCGGAAACCGCTGCGTCGGGCGCGCCCAACCAGTCGGCACCCGGCACCAACGGCATGGGCTCGCTGCAGCAAGGCTTCCTGGAAACCTCGAACGTGAACGTGGTGGAGGAGCTGGTCTCGATGATCCAGACCCAGCGCGCCTACGAGCTCAACTCGAAGGCCGTGTCCACCTCTGACCAGATGCTGCAGCGCCTCGCGCAGCTCTGATCGTTGATGGGCCAGATTGGCCTGCTTGTTTGTCCGGCGTGGCCACGGCCGCGCCCCTTCCGGAGTTTGACCATGCGCAAGCCCCTCGCCTTGTTCGCCGTCACGGCCCTCAGTGCCGCCGTGTTGTCTGGCTGCAGCACCATCTATCCGCTGCCGCAGGTGCAGTTCGCCAGCGCCACCGCGCCCGAAGTGCCGGCCAGCGGCCCACCCGCCATGCCTGATCTGCAACCGCTGCCGCTGCAGCCGGCGTACCAGCCGGTGCTGACGGGCTCGATCTACCAGAGCGCGGCCTACCGGCCCTTGTTCGAGGACCACCGCGCCCGCATGGTGGGCGACACCCTGACCGTGCAGATCGTTGAAAAGATCAGCGCGGTGCAGAAGGCCACAAGCACCATCGACAAGACCGGTGCAGCCAAGGGCAGCATCAGCAACTTGCCGATCTTCGGCGTGAATGCCTTCCGCAAGGCCACGGCCGATGCGTCGGGCAGCAATACCTTCGAAGGCAAGGGCACCACCGAGAGCAGCAATGACTTCTCCGGCACCATCACGGCCACCGTGGTCGGTGTGTTGCCCAACGGCCATTTGCTGATCGCCGGTGAGAAGCAGATCGGCCTGAACCAGCACGTCGACGTCTTGAGATTCACCGGCCAGGTGGATCCGCGCGCCATTCTTCCGGGCAACAGCGTGCAGAGCGCGCAGATCGCCAACGTGCGTGTGGAGCATCGAGGTCAAGGCGCGATGGCTGATGCTCAGGGAATTGGCTGGTTGGGACGATTCTTTTTGAATCTTCTACCCATTTAAGTTTGCCCAGAATCGTTGGCAGGCCCTTCTTTACCTGACCAACGCCATGACCACCTTCCAACACCGCCGCCTGTCGATTCGCACCACCGTGATGGTGGCGCTGGCTGCGATGCTGGCGGCACTCATGGCCCCGGTGGCAGCCCAAAGCACCCAGCGCATCAAGGAAGTCGCCGCCGTTCAAGGCGTGCGTACCAACCAGCTGCTGGGTTACGGCCTGGTGGTGGGCCTGGACGGCACGGGTGACCAGACGGCCCAGGCGCCGTTCACCACCCAGGGCCTGAACTCGATGCTGCAGCAGATGGGCATCACCGTGCCGCCCGGCACGGCCATGCAGCTCAAGAACATCGCCGCGGTGCTGGTGACGGCGCAGATGCCGGCCTTTGCACAACCCGGCCAGCAGATCGATGTGAGCATCGCCTCCATCGGCAATGCCAAGAGCCTGCGCGGCGGCACGCTGGTGGCCACGCCGCTCAAGGGCGCTGATGGCCAGGTCTATGCCGTGGCCCAGGGCAACATGATCGTGGGCGGTGCCGGCGCATCGGCCGGTGGCGCCAAGGTCACCATCAACCATTTGAGTGGCGGCCGCATTCCGCAGGGCGCCACCATCGAGCGCTCGGTGCCCACGCCGCTGAATGTGGGCGACAGCATCCAGCTGGATCTGAACTCGGCCGATTACTCGACCGCCCGCGCCGTGGCCAATGCCATCAACAAGGCCAAGGGCGAAGGCACGGCGGCCGCACTCGACGGCCGCGTGGTGCGCGTGAAGGCGCCGCAGGGCTCGGACCGTGTCGCCTTCATGGCCGACATTGAAAACCTCTCGCTGGCGCTGGAAAAACCCGCCGCCCGCGTGGTGCTGAACCCGCGTACCGGCTCCATCGTGATGAACCAGGCCGTGACGCTGGCGCCCTGCGCCGTGGCACACGGCAGCCTGTCCGTCACCATCAACACCACGCCTGTCATCAGCCAGCCCAACGCCTTGTCGGGCGGCACCACGGCGCAGGCCGAAAAGACCGACATCTCGATCCAGCAGCAGGGCGGCGCCCTCATCACCTTGCCCGCCAGCGCGCAGCTGGCCGACGTGGTGAAGGCGCTGAACTCGCTCGGCGCCACGCCCCAGGATTTGCTGGCCATCCTGCAGGCGATGAAATCGGCTGGCTCGCTGCAAGCTGAGCTGGAGGTGATCTGACATGCCTGCCGTACCTGCTTCTTCGCTGGGTGCCACCAGCACCAATTTCGGCGATGCCCGCGGCATTGAATCGCTGAAGGTTCAGGCGGGCAAAGACCCGAAGGCTGCGGTGCGCGAGGCCGCCAAGCAGTTCGAATCGCTGTTCATGCAGCAGCTGCTGAAGACCATGCGCGAATCCGCGCAGAGCAGCGGCATGATGGACAACGAGGCCACCAAGCTGGGCTCGGAAATGCTGGACACGCAGTGGTCGACCAAGCTGGCCGGCCAGCCGGGCGGCTTGTCGGATGTGATCGCCAAGCAGCTCGAGCGGCAGATGGGCCTGACGCCCGGACCGATCCCGCGCAACGACAGCGCCAACAGCAAGGCGCCGGTGTCGCTGGACCCGGCTGCTGCGGTGAAGCTGCCGCAGAAGGCCGCTGCCACCTTCGTGCAGCAGCACACGCAGGCCGCCAAGGCGGCCGAAAGCACCACCGGCATCCCGGCCTCGTTCATGATCGCCCAGGCGGCGCATGAAACCGGTTGGGGCAAGAAGGACATCCGCAACGCGGACGGCAGCACCTCGTTCAACCTGTTCGGCATCAAGGCCGGGGCGAACTGGAAGGGCCCGACCACCGACATCACCACCACCGAATACGTGGGCGGCGTGGCGCGCAAGATGACGCAGAAGTTCCGCGCCTACGGCAGCTACGCCGAGAGCTTTTCCGACTACGCCAAGCTGATGTCTGAAAGCCCGCGCTACAGCAAGGTGGTGGCCGCCGGCGCCGATGCCAAGGGCTTTGCCCAGGGCCTGCAAAAGGCCGGCTACGCCACCGACCCGGCCTACGCCGACAAGCTGTCGCGCGTCATCAACACCACGTTGCGCCTGCAACGCAGCCTGACGGCTTGAGGCAGGGAGACACGCCATGGCCAGTTCAGCCCTGATGTCGATCGGCATGCGCGCGATGTTTGCGAACACCGCGGCATTGAACGTGACCGGCCACAACATCGCCAACAACGGCGTGGCCGGCTACAGCCGCCAGGAAGCCGAGCTGGCCACGGCCCAGGGCCAGTTCAACGGCGCCGGCTTCTTCGGCAAGGGCGTGGTGGTGACCAACGTCAAGCGGGCGCATGACCAGTTCCTGACGATGCAGACGGCCGCGGCGCAGTCGCTGTCGTCGATGGACTCTGCCCGGGCCGGCCAGTTGAGCCAGCTGGAGGATGTGTTTCCGCCCGGTGAGCAGGGCATTGGCTCGGCCACGGGCAACTTCCTCAATTCGATGGTCGACCTGGCCAACACGCCGGCCGACAGCTCGGCGCGGCAGGTGGTGCTGGCCCGTGCCAATGACCTGGCCGCGCGCTACAGCAGCGCCGCATCGCGCCTGGCCATGTTGCAGCAGGGCGTGCAGTCTGATCTGCAGACCTCAGCCAAGACGGTCAGCGCGCTGGCCGAGCAGGTGGCCAAGGTGAATGCCGAGATCGCCCGCACCCACGGCCTGGACCAGGCACCGAACGACCTGCTCGACAAGCGCGACCAGCTTGTCGCCGAAATCGGCAAGTACGTGCAGGTGAGCACCATCGATGCCACTGACGGCACGATGGGTGTGTTCGTGGCCGGCGGCCAGCGCCTGGTGCTGGGCATCGAGTCCAACAAGATGCTGGTGATGCAGGATCCGGCCGACCCGAGCCGCTCGGCCCTGGCGCTGGAAACACCGAACCAGCCGCTGATGATCAGCCAGGACATGCTGACGGGTGGCTCGATGGCCGGCCTGATCCGCTTCCAGAACAAGGACCTGGTTGACGCGCGCAACCTGCTCGGCCAGATGGCGGTGTCGTTTGCCACCAAGGTCAACACCACCCAGTCGCTGGGCCTGGACCTGGGCGACCCGCCCGGCGCCGGCGCGCCGTTGTTCGCCTTTGGCGCACCGGTGTCGATTGCCAACCTGAACAACGCGCGTGACGCCACGGGCAATTTCGCCGCCCAGGCCACGCTGGCGGTGACCGACGCCTCGCTGCTGCAGGCCTCTGACTACCAGCTCAAGCCGGATGGCTCTGGCGTCAGTGGCTCGTACACGCTGGTGCGGCTGTCGGATGGCCTGACCCGCAACATCGCTGACGGCGATGAGGTTGACGGCTTCACCATCAACATCGGCTCGCCCGACCTGGCCGCGACGGACAGCCTGCTGCTGCGCCCGTGCGGCATGGGCGCCACCGACATGCGCTGCATCCTGGACGATCCGTCCGGCATCGCGGCGTCGTCTCCGGTGACGGCGGTGCTGAGCCCGGCCAACAAGGGGACGGCCACGGTCGGCTCGTTGAAGGTACTGAACAACACCATCGATCCGAACCAGACGGCCACGATCAACTTCAGCTCCGACACCGGCGACTACGACTGGGAGCTGCGCGACAAGGACACCGGCGCGCTGCTCTCCAGCGGCTCAGCCACCTGGACGGCCGGCGAGCCGATCGAGGTCAACGGCTTTGCCCTGTCGCTCAACGGCGTGCCCAAGAGCGGCGACAAGGTCACGGTGTCGAAGACCCAGTTCCCGGCGACCAACAACGGCAACGCCCTGCAGATGTTCGCGCTGCGCGACGAGCAGTTCGTGGGCCGCACCATCAAGCAGGACGGCTCGATCGCCGAGGGCGCGACGATTACCGATGCTTACGCTTCCGTGATGGCCGACATCGGCGTGCGCGTGCAAAGTGCGAAGACGTCTGCGGAAATCTCGGGCACGGCGGCTGATTCGGCATTGAAGACCCTGACGTCCAAGACGGGCGTGAACCTTGATGAAGAGGCCGCCCGCCTCATCCAGTTCCAGCAGGGTTACCAGGCTGCGGCCAAGGTGCTTCAAGTGGCGCAGCAGGTGTTCGACACCATGCTGCAGCTGGGCGCGTGATTTCCAGGAGCTGATCCATGATTCGCATCACCACGGCCAACGCTTTCAACAGCTCGATCGACAACCTGCAGCAGCGGCAACGCTCGCTCGACACGGCGCAGACGCAGCTGACCAGCGGCAAGCGCGTGTTGAATGCCAGCGACGATCCGACCTCGGCCGCGCGCGCCGAGCGGGCCCGCGCGCTCATCCAGCGCGCAGATGCCAGCCAGCGTGCCATCGACGCCAGCCGCAACTCGATGAAGCTCACCGAATCTGCCCTGGGCGATGGCGTGAGCCTGGTGCAACAGGCGCGCGAGCTGGTGGTGGCCGCCGGCAACGCCAGTTACAGCGACGCAGAGCGCCGCGACGTGGCCAACCAGCTGGCGGAAATCCGCAAGCAGCTGATGGGGGTGGCCAACCGCGGTGATGGCACCGGCGGGTTCGTGTTTTCCGGCCAGGGCTCCAGCCAGCCGCCTTTCCTCGATCGCCCGGGTGGTGTGGGCTATGTGGGCGTGGGCGGTGCCGTGAAGGTGGCCACCGATGAGCCCTTGCCACTCACGCTCGACGGCGAGCAGGTGTGGCTGTCGGCGCCCAGCGGCAACGGCGTTTTCACCACTGCGCCGGGTGCGGGCAGCGGCGGCGCGTGGATCGATGCGGGCCGGGTGACCAACCCCTCCGCCATCACCGGCTCATCGTACGAAGTGCAGTTCAGCGTGAACGCGGGCGTGACCACCTATTCGGTGATCCGCGACGGCGTGACCGCCTCCATTTCGGGCGCCGATTTCAAGTCGGGCCAGGCGATTGAGCTGGACGGCATGGCCTTCACGCTGAGTGGCTCGCCGAAGGACGGTGACACCTTCAGCATCACGCCGTCCGGCCCCGACCAGTCGGTGTTCGATGCCATCGACAAGGTGGTGAACGAATTGAAGACGCCGCTGCGCACCAGCGCCCAGGTAACGCAGACCATCCAGAGTGGCCTGCGTGATCTGGACTCCTGCGCCAACCAGTTGCAATCGGCCCGCAGCATGACCGGTGAAGTGCTCAACCGCGTGGACGGCGTGGAAACCCGTGTGGGTGACCTGAAGCTGTTTGGCGAGACCACCCGCTCGGACGCCGAAGACCTGGACATGATCCAGGCCATCTCGAATTTCCAGAACCAGCAAACGGGGTACCAGGCCGCCATGCAGAGTTATGCAGCGGTGCAGCGCCTGTCCCTGTTCGATTACATCAAGTGAGTGTCCATGGACCATTCCGTTCTTGACCAGCTGATCCTCGGCTACGGCGTGCTGGTGGACGCCCGCCGCCAGGTGCACGCGGCCCGTCTGACCTGCCACAGCATGTATGGCGCCGGCCCCGCCCAGGCGCATGAGCTGGCCGGTGTGCTGGCTGAAGTGTGGCCCGAAGAATCGGGCCAGCTGCTGTTGAACCCGACCAGTGAAGGTCTGCTGACGGCCTGGCTGAACCAGGCCCTGCCGCCGCACCTGGTGCTGGAAGTGCCGGCCTTTCTGGTGGCCGACGAAGCCGGCGCTGCGCGCGTGATGGCGGCGGCCGAGCGCGGCAATGCGATGGTGCTCAAGGGCCGGCCGCTGTCGGCCTTGTCGCAGCCGCTGCTGAAGGCCTTCCGCCATGCGGTGGTTGACCTTGAAGATGACCGTCGCCTGGGCCCTGCGCCTGATGCGGTTCGTCCGCGCCACCTGCCGTTTGTGCAGGGCGGTGTGCACACCCTGGTGGAGGCCAACGACAGCTTCCGCCGTGGCGCACTGGCCGTGCAGGGCTGGCCGCTGGGCGATGCGCCGCAGGGCACGTCCCAGCGCCGCGATGTGCCTGCCAGCGTGCAGGCCGTGATGGACCTGATCCAGCGCGTGGAGCGCGAAGAGCCCGCCAACCGCATCGAAGACGCGCTGCGCGCCAACCCGGCGCTGGCCTTCCGCCTGATGCGCTTCATCAACTCGCCGGGCTTCGGCCTGAGTGTGGAGGTGAGCAGCTTCCAGCACGCCATCATGATCCTCGGCTATCGGCGCCTGAAGCGCTGGCTGGCGCTGCTGCTGGCCAGTGCGGTGGACGACCCCGATCTGAAGCCGCTGATGTTCCTGGCGGTGCGCCGAGGCTTGTTCATGGAAGCGCTGGCCGCGCCGCAGGGCGACGACACGCTGCGCGGCGAGGCCTTCATCTGCGGCGTGTTTTCGCTGCTTGACCGCATGATGCGGCAGCCTTTCACCCAGTTGCTGGAGACGCTGCCGGTGCCCGAGCGCGTGGCGCAGGCGCTGCGCGACGACGAAGGGCCGTTCGCCCGACCGCTGTCGCTGGCCAGGGCGGTGGAATCGGAATTGCCGATGGACATTGAAGCTGCGCTGGGCGATTTGATGATCACTCCGGGTGAGCTCAGCCGCGCCGTGCTGCACACCTTGACGGCGGCGCGCCAGTTGCAGTCCCTGTGAGCTGAAACCGCCCCGCCGGGAGGTGGGGGCGGCGTACACTGCGACGGCATCCCAGGTTCGCCATCGCCATGTCTTTTTCGCTGCCGCCACGCCCCGGTTTCCCGACCCCGGTTGACCCTTCTTCCCGGGAGGTGACAGCCACGGCGGGCATCGACGACGACGTGGCCAGCCTGATGGATCTCTCGCCGCTGGCGCTGATGATCTGGGACGAGGCCGGCAACATCCAGCGCGCCAATGGCCCGGCGCGCAGCCTGCTCGGCCCGCACACCCAACAGATGAATCGCCTGCCGTCGGTGCTGGCCCAGTTGCTGGGTTGGCCCAACGGCCTGCCGGGCGCTGGCCGCCACCGTGAAAGCCAGGGCTGGATGGACGCCGCCGCCGGGCGCAGCCAGCGCATGCGCGTGCGGGTGCGCGGCCTGGCGCCGCAGGGCGGCATGCGCTGGATGGCGCAGCTTGAATCCATGGCCGTGGTGGACGAGCTGGAGCTGGCACGCGTCGAGATCGGCGCCCTGATGGGCACGGCCGGCGTGGGTGTGGCCACCTATGACCGCCAGCGGCGTGTGTGGGTGACCGCCGTGCCGCCGGGAGCGGGCACGACCCCCAGCTATGGCCCCGGCAGCGGCGGCAATGCCTCGTCGGGCAATGAAGGTTTGTTGTCGATCGGCCGCGACGTGGTGGAGCCGGCTTCCATGCCTGCCTATGAGCGGCTGCAACTCGCCCTGCGCAAGGGCGAGCGCATTTCGGTGCGCTACGCCGTTCGCCACCGCGACATGGGCCGCCGCTGGTTGCTGACCCGCGTGGAGCCCGCCCGCCTCGGGCCGGAACGACCGGTGTTCAGCGTGGTCACGCTGGATGTGACCGAGGAAGAAGTGGCCCGTGAGCGGCGCGATGCCTTGCTGCGCGAGATGCAGACCATCCTCGACCTGAGCCCGGCCGGCATCGCGCACCTGCAAGGCCAGCGCCTGCTGCATTGCAACCGTGAATTCGAGAATCTGCTGAAGCTGGCTCCCGCCGCCGGCGAAGGCGTGGCGATTGACACCTTGCTGGCGCGCGTCGGTATTTCGTCGGCCGCCACCCATGCCGCGCTTGATGAGCTGGTGCGCCAGGGCCACCACGAAACCGAGTTCCGCCTGGAAGGCGAAGCCGGTGGTGCGGCCGTCTGGTATTCACTCGCGCTCCGGCGTGCAGAAGGCCAGGCCGGTGAAGGCGAAGACAGCGCCGACATCGTGGCTGTGCTGGCCGATGTGACCCGCCTGCGGGGCCAGCAGGCCGAGCTGGAAGAGCTGGCGCGTGAACGCGAGCTGATGTTCAGCCTGTCGGATGTGGGCATCTTCTACCAGCGCGATGGCCGCATCGAACGCGCCAACCAGGCCATGGCCGACCTGCTGGGGCATGAACAATCGCAGTTGCGCGGCTTCCCGCTGGCGGAACTGTATGAAGACGAGCGCGTGGCGCTGCAGTTCAACGCGCATGACCGCCGCGAACTGGCGGCCCAGGGCCGCAGCCGGAGCGAGCGCCGCATACTGCGCCGCGACGGCAGCCCGCTGTGGGTGTTGATGAGCCAGCGGCTGGTGGACGCCGCCGATATTTCTGCCGGCGTGATCTGCTCGGTGGTGAGCGTGGACGAGCGCCGTCGCGCCCACGAAACCCTGCTGATGCAGGCCGACAGCACGCGCGCCATCCTCGATTCGGTGCTGGTCGGCATCGTCACCGTGGGCGACGACGGCATCGAGTGGATGAACCGCTCGGCGCGTCGCATGTTTGGGGGCGAGCTGGCGGACTTCGTCGGCAAGCCGATTGCGGTCGTGGCCTCACAGGATGCCGACCATCCGCTGCGCCGCACCAACTGGATGGCGACGCTGGAAGAGGGCCAGGCGGAGACGTTCGAGTGCCGCCTCACGGCCCGGGATGGCCGGGAGTTCTGGGTGGTGGGCAATGCCTTGATGACCACCACCGCCAACGGTGGCAACCAGCTGACCTTCGCGCTGCTCGACATCGAGCGGCGGCGCTTGGCAGAGAACCAGATCGCCCAGGCCCAGGCCAGCCTGCAGCGCATGATCGAAACCGCGCCGCTGGCGATCGCCCTGTTCGACGGTGCGACGCAGCAGGTGCTGCAGCTCAACCAGATGATGGCCGCGTTTGCCCGGCGGCAGGCGGCAGAGATTCAAGGCCGGCAGCCCTCGCTGTGGCTGCCCGGCGCCGAGGCCGCCAACCTGAGTGCCAACCTGCACCGCGCCATGGCCACGCACGACACGCTCAGCACCGAATGGCGCCGTGAGCCTGACGCCGACGGCGATGGCTCGGTGAAGGTGTGGGACGTGCGCATCGTGTCGCTGCGCTCCAGTGGCGATGACGGCGAGCAATTGCTGCTGGTGGCCAGCGACGTGACCGAGCAGCGCGCGGCCGACCAGGCCCGCCTGGACGCCGCCATCGTGCAGCGCGAGATGCTGGTCAAGGAAGTGCACCACCGCATCAAGAACAACCTCCAGGGCGTGGCCGGCCTGCTGCAGCAGAACGCGCAGCGCCATCCGGAAGCCGCCTCGGCCATCGCCGAGGCCGTGGGCCATGTGCATGCGATTGCCCAGGTGCACGGCCTGCAGGTGGGCATGACCGGCCCGCTGCGCGTGCGCGGTGTGGTGGAGGCGATTGCCAATTCCGTGCAGCGCATGTTCGGCCGGCCCATCACCATGGAGGTGCAAGGGCCCGCGCCGCACCGCTTCGGCTTGACCGAGGCCGATTCCATTCCGGTGGCGCTGACGGTGAACGAGCTGCTCACCAACGCCATCAAGCACAGCCGCGAAGGCGTGATCCAGTGCCGCATGATCTGCGGCCCGCAGGATGTGCGCATCGCCATTGCCAACGATGGCGCGCTGCCACCCGGCTTCTCGCTGAGCGACGTGCCGTCCGGCATCTCTGGCTTAGGCCTGGTGCGCGCGCTGCTGCCCCGCAAGGGCGCCGGCATCACGCTGACCCAGGAAGGCGTGCTGGTGGTGGCCACGCTGCATCTGCAACCGCCCGGCGTGGCCGTGCTGGAGCCCTTGTGATTCATCAGCGACAATCCCGCGCATGGTCGAGCTTGCAGCAATGAGTACCGGCAACTCCAGTCACAAGGGCAAGATCCTCGTGGTCGACGATGACCGCCTGGTGCTGGCCACGGTGACGCACGGCCTGTCGCGCGCGGGCTTCGAGGTGATCGACGCCGACAACGGCGATGACGCGATCCTGCTGGCCCGCCAGCATCGCCCGGACCTCGCCCTGCTCGACATCCGCATGGAAGGCAAGTCGGGCTTCGACGTGGCCGACTACCTGCGTGAATCGCTGGGCACCCCGTTCATGTTCCTCTCGGCGTTTTCAGACAACGCCACGGTGGCGAAGGTGAAAGAGCTGGGGGCCGTGGCCTACCTGGTCAAGCCGCTCGACATTGCGCAGATCGTGCCGACGGTGGAAGCCGCGGTGGCCAGCGTGCGCGCACGGCGGGATCGGGTGGTGCCGTCTGGCGCTGCCGCGCCGGCAGTGGCTGCCACGCAGCCGGCGGCAATGCCTGCTTTTGCAGCGCAGCCGGTGCCGGGCCAGATGGCGCGACCGGCCGTTGCTGAAGCGGCACTTGGCGGCGTTCAAGGTGGCGGGATGGCCGCGCCAACAGCGGGTGATCCGCTGGCAGACCCGGTGCCGGTGGCCGTGGGGGTGCTGATGCACCGCTATTCGCTGCAACGCGTGGACGCCTTGCAGCGTCTTCGCCGACAGGCTCAGCAGGAAGGCCGCAGCCTTCATGCGCAGGCGGCCGCGATGCTGGATGCGGTGGAATTGCTGTCGCGCCCTGGCGACCTCTGACACTGGGCCGCCCAGGCCATCTGCGAGGCCCCAGCGGCCTCAATGGCCTCAGGCCAGCGTGAAGTAGAAGCGCGCGCCCTTGCCAACTTCCGATTCGGCCCAGATGTCGCCGCCGTGCCGGCGCAGGATGCGTCGCACCGAGGCCAGGCCCACGCCGGTGCCCTGAAAGTCCTTCGCGCTGTGCAGGCGCTGGAACACGCCGAACAGGCGGTCGGCAAAACGCATGTCGAAACCGGCGCCGTTGTCAGCCACCACCATCACCGGCTTGCCGTCGTGTTGCTCGCGGCGGAATTCGATGACCGTGTGCACGCATTGCCCGCTGTACTTCCAGGCATTGCCCAGCAGGTTCTCCATCGCGATGCGCAGCAGCGTGGGGTCGCCATTCACGATCAAGCCGGGCTCGATGCTGATGGCGGCGGCACGGTCGGGCGCTTCGCGGCGCAGGTCTTCGAGGATGTAGTTGGCCAGTTGCGACAGGTCGACCGGCTTGCGGACCAGCGGCTGCGACTGCAGGCGCGACAGGGCCAGCAGCGCGTCGATCATGCTGTTCATGCGGGCGGCAGCGGCCAGCACGCGGTCGAGGTGGTCGTTGCCGATGCGGTCCAGGAAGCGCCCGTAGTCTTCCTTCAGGATGCGCGCAAAACCTTCCACCACGCGGATCGGGGCGCGCAGGTCATGCGACACCGAATACACGAACGAGTCCTGGTCGGCGGCGGTGGTGGTGTCGGCCACCGCCATCGGAGCTGACTTCAGGCGCAGCACCAGCAAGCGGCCGTGCGCGGCCTCGGGGCCGAGGGCGCGCAGGCTGAGTTGCCAGTCACCGGCTTCGCGTTGCTGGCCCACCGACAGGCTGGCCGCGCCTTGCGCCAGTCCTTCAGGCAGCAGCGCCAGGGCCGCGTCCCAGTCCATGCCGCGCACATCGCGGGTGTCCAGGCGCATCAGGCGATGGGCTTCGGGGCTCAGCGCGGCCACGCACCAATGGCCGGGCAGGGCGGGCTTCAAGGCGATGGCGACCACGTCGAGGTCGGGCCACAGGCTGGTCAGCAGGGCCTGGTCAAAGCGCTGCTGTTCGATGTCGTCCAGAGGCACTGCGCTGCCGAGGTGGCCGCAGAAGTGGCCGTCCGCATCAAACAGCGGCTGGGCCCGCAGGCGCCAGCGCGTGCCCTGGCCCACCCACTGCACCACCAAGTCATTCACCGCGCTGTAGGTGTCAAGGCGGGTGCGCAGGGCGTGGCTCGGGCCGGTGGGGCCGAGCAGCTCGAAGCGTTCATGCAGGCGTACCTGGCCGGTGTGCTCCGGGGTCCACGCTTCGGCCGGTGCGCCTTGCGGTGGGCGCCACTGGGTCAGGTGATGGCTGGCATCGGTCTGCCAGATCCAGGTGTCGGCCAGGTCGCCCAGCACTTGCCGGTCAAGGCGGGCTTCGCGCAGATCGAACGCACCCTGGTTCCGGCCCCACAGGGCGCCAGCAGCGGCACAGGCCGCGCCGAAGCCCAGCCAGGGCAGCACCAGCCAGAGGGCGGCCACGTCGCCACGGCCCAGCAGCCACCAGGCCAGCAGCAATGCGAGTACGGCCGTCACGGCCAAGGCCGCGACCTGGCCGCGACCCTGAACCCGATGCACTGAAGGCAGACGCTGCATCGGGCCATTGTAAGGAGCGCTGGCCCCTGTTCGAGGGGGCAGTCGGTGTGACTCGTCTGTCGTTCCGGCCCGTCATCACCTTGCATTTCCGGCTTGACGTATTCGGGCGACCGACACATGCTTTGGGGATGTCGACATTTGGCTCCCCCACTGGCTCGCTGTTTCGCGAGGCTGCCTCGCAGCCTTCGGACGGCGCGGGCGCGGGCTTTGGTGCCACCGCCGCCGAAAGCGGTGCACCCACCATGGCCCTTGATCTGGCGCAGCTGGAGTTGCTGAAGTCCCTCGACCCGGCGGGCGGCGATCTGTTCGTGAATCGTGTGCTCACCACCTACCTCGGCTCGCTGGAGCGGCAACTCACCGCAGTGAATGTCGCTCGCGAGCGGGGTGATACCCCCGAGATCGGCCGTGCAGCACATACACTCAAGGCTGCGTCCGCCAGTGTGGGCGCGATGGTTTTCTCCGAGGCCTGCAAAGACCTCGAGACCCGGATCCGCGGTGGGCAGGTCGACAACCTCGAACCCTTGCTGGATCACTTCTTGATGGAGGCGGCCCGCGTGCGGGACGCCATCCGATTCACACTGGGAACTTCAGCCTCATGACGCCTGTTGGCGCCTCCCCCGGTCCTGATTCGACCGACCGTCCGAAAGTCCTGCTCGTCGATGATGACGAGGTCAACCTGATGCTGGTGCACGCCGCGCTGCATCAGTTCGGCTTTGACGTGACGGACGCGACCGACGGCGAGAGTGCGCTGATGTTGCTGGGCCGCTGGGTTCCGGATCTCATCGTGCTGGATGCGCGCATGCCCGGCCTCGATGGCTTCGAGACCTGCCGCGAGCTGCGTCGCATGTACGGCTTCGAGAACGTGCCTGTGCTGATGCTGACCGGCCTGGACGATGAAGCCTCGATCAACCGGGCCTACCAGGTAGGCGCCACCGACTTCTTCGTCAAATCCAATCAGTGGAGCCTGCTGGCGGGGCGCCTGCGTTACATGCTGCGCTCGTCGCGCACGACGCTGGAGCTCAAGCGCAGCAAGGACAAGCTGGTGATGGCCCAGCATCTGGCGGCCATGGGCAGCTTCGACTGGCACCTCGAGGATGAACACAATCCGCTCGGCTCGGTGAGCTTGTCGGAGCAGGCCCTGCAGGTGCTCGGCTTCCCGATCGACGTCATCGTGAGCCTGCGCGACATGATGCGCCTGGTGGTGCAGAAGGACCGTCGGCAGTTGCTGCGCAGCCTGCGCTGGATGGTTCACAACACCAGCGTGATCGACGTGACGGTGACCGTCTACAACGCGCAGGCCCAGACCGGCAAGTACCGGCACATCCAGGTGGTGGCCGAGCCCGAGTTCGACGAGTTCTCGCGCTGCGTGAACTACGGCGGCATCGTTCAGGACATCACCGAGCGTCGCAACAGCGAAAAGAACCTGCAGCGCGTGCAGCAGTACGACAAGCTCACCGAGTTGCCGAACCGCCAGCACATGCGCGACCTGATGGACCGGGCCCTGGAGTCGGCGCGTCGCCGGGGTCAGTGCTCGGCGATGTTGCTGATCGACCTGGACCGTTTCAACAAGATCAACGACACGCTGGGCCACAGTGCCGGCGACGAGTTGCTGCTGGAAGTCGGGCACCGCCTGCGCGGCTGCATGCAAGGCGCTGACGAGCCGGCCCTTGATGTGTCGCCGATGCTGGGCGGCAGTTTGCCGGGCGCCGTGGGCCGCATCGGCGGCGACGAATTCGCCATCCTGCTGCCCGTGGTGAGCGATGAGGCCGAAGCGGTGTGCATGGCCCGCCGTGTGATGGACAGCCTGCGTGAGCCGGTTCATGCTGCCGGCCAGGAAGTGTTTGCCACCGCCAGCATCGGCATTGCGCTGTACCCGCGTGATGGCGGGTCGGTGGACGAGCTCATGCGCAGCGCAGACGTGGCCATGTATGCGGCCAAGGATCAGGGGCGCAACACCTCGATGGTGTATCACCTCAGCCAGTCTGGCCGCGGCCTGGAACGTCTGGAGCTGGAAACGGCCCTGCACAAGGCCCTTGAGCGCGACGAGCTGCTGCTGTACTACCAGCCGCAGATCGACGTTCAGCACAACCGCCTCGTGGGTGTGGAAGCGCTGATGCGCTGGAAGCGCGGCGACCAGATCGTGCCGCCGGCCTCCTTCATCGACACGGCCGAGGAAACCGGGTTGATCGTGCCGATGAGCGAGTGGGCGCTGCGGGAAGCCGCTCGCCAGGCAGCGATCTGGCGGGATGCCTTCGGTTTCTCCGAGACCATTGCCGTGAACGTGCCGGCCCGCGTCTTCATGCGCTCGGACCTGCTCAGCGGCCTGTGCAGCGCGGTGGAAGCCCACGGGCTGCCACCGAGCACCATCCAGCTCGAGATCACCGAAAACAGCCTGCGCGAGGAAGAGTCGCGCATCCTCTCGACCTTGCATGCCTTGAACGACATCGGCGTGCAGTTCTCGGTGGACGATTTCGGCACGGGTTACTCCAACCTGCGCCGGATGGCCGAGTTGCCGATCGCCGAGATCAAGATCGACCGGTCGTTCGTGGTGGACCTGGGCTCCGGCCCGAAGCCCGCGATGCTGATCGCCACCATCGTGGCGCTCGCCCGGAACATGGGCCTGCGGGTCATCGCCGAGGGTGTTGAAACCTCCAGCCAGGTGCGTGAGCTGATGAGCCTGGGCTGCCACCTGATGCAGGGCTATTACTTCAGCCGCCCGGTGCCTGGTGATCAGTTGCAAGCCTGGGCTATAAGGCATCTGCAAAATGCCGATATGCCTTTGGTGGCCGACGATGCGACGGCCGCACTGCCTGCGACCACGCCACTGCCCGGCGTGACCTGACCGGCGTGCCCGAGGGGCACGTGCCCCTAGCCGCCACATGCTCCTGCACCCATGACTTCGCGCCCTGCTGCCACCCCTGCTGAACTGGCCAAGGCGGCCTTGCGACGCCTGGCCATGGCCAAACAAGAGCCCACCCCGGAAAACTACGCCCGCGCCTGGGCCGAAGAATCCGGTGAGCCGCCCCCTGACCAGGTCATGCCTGGCCGGGCCCGGCCCTTGATCGAGAAGCTGGCCAGCCGGGTGGTGGACAACGCCGAAGAACGCCAGGCGCTGCTCAAGCACATGGAGCAGGGCCAGTGGGACCAGGCTGTGCGCGCGCTTGAACGCGCCGCCGGTGGCCAGGCCTCCCAATCCAAAGCCTGGGCGCAGCTCATCGAGCGCATCACCCGCGGCCTGGAGCGCAGCGGCAAGCAGTGGAGCGTGGCCCGAAAAAAAGACAGCCTGCAGCGCGTGCTCGATTCCAGTCGCAGTGACATGCAGCGGCTGCAGCACCGCCTGACCCAGCTGGTGGGCTCTTGGGACGGGGAGGGTGAGGCCACCGACACCTCGGCGCCGCCCATTGAAGCCCCGGCTGCGGAGGGGCCGAACGCTGTACCAAACGCAGCCGCCCCAACCGTACCCAACGCCGTACCCAACGCCGCATCCACGTCTGCATTGAGTGCGTCCTCGGCCAACTCGGCAGCCGCCGCTGCGCAGCCCGATCTGGCCGTGGCGCTGTCCAACTGGGTGGAGTTGATCGGCCCGCTGGAAACCACCGTCCGGGCTGCGCTGCCGCCTGATGGCGTGCGCGCGGCCGAGCTGGCCGATGAACTGTCGTCCCTGGCCGGGCAGATCGGCCGCGATGGCGCCACGCCGCAGATCGCCCGCAGCGTGGCCGATGTGTGTGAGCGCGCCCGCCGCCTGCTGGCCCACCGACACCACCTGCTCGACCAGGTGCATCGCCTCAGCCAGGAGCTGGCCGGGGGCTTGAGCGAGCTGGCCGAAGACGACAGCTGGGTGCAGGGCCAGTTGGCCAGCCTGCGCGCCACGCTGGACGACGTGCCGAGCGCCCGCGCCGTGCAGTCAGCCAGTGATTTTCTGGCCAGTACCCGCAGCCGGCAGCGCGGCCTGCGCGTGGAACGTGACCAGGCGCGGAACGCACTGAAGGCGCTGATCCAGCGCATGCTGAGTGAGCTCGGCGAGCTCGATGAAACCACCGGACGCTTCAGCGACGGCATGCTGCGGTATGCCGACACCATCGAGCGCGCGGATTCTCTGGAGAGCCTGGCCAGCGTGGTGCGCGACATGGTGGATGAGAGCCGCAGCGTGCATGCGCTGGTCAGCAACACCCGCAACCGCCTGAATGACGAACACAGCCGTGCAACCGGGCTGGAAGCCAAGGTGCGCGAGCTTGAAACCGAGCTGCGCCGGCTGTCAGACGAAGTGGCCACTGATGCCCTGACCCAGATCGCCAACCGCCGCGGGCTGATGCAGCATTTCGACACCGAGCGGGCCCGCCTCGAGCGCGAAGGCACGGTGCTGGCCGTGGGCCTGCTCGACATTGACAACTTCAAGCGCCTGAACGACAGCCTGGGCCATGCCGCAGGCGATCAGGCCCTGGTGGCGCTGGCGCAGCATGTGCGGCAGTCGCTGCGCCCGCAAGACGCCGTGGCCCGCTTTGGCGGCGAGGAGTTCGTGGTGCTGTTGCCGGGCACGCCCGTGGACGAGGCGCAGCGCGCCTTGACGCGGCTGCAGCGCCTGTTGAGCGCCAGCCTCTTCATGCACGAGGACAAGGAGGTGTTCGTCACCTTCTCGGCCGGCGTGACGAGTTATCGCCTGGGTGAGCGGCTGGAAGAAGCGCTCGAGCGGGCGGACGAAGCGCTCTACGAAGCCAAGCGCACGGGCAAGAACCGCACGTGCATTGGTTGATCGCCAGCGATCAAGCCAACTTCAGCAACAGACGCGCGATGGTGGGTTGGCCATCGCTGCGCGGCCATTGCAGTTGAGCGCCATTGCGGCGCGCCCACAGCGTCACCATCGACAGCCCCAGGCCGGTGCCTTGCTGTTCGTGGCGGTCACGGTTGACCTGTGACAGGGCACCGATCTGCCGCAGGAATTCCGGGGGCAGCGCGGGGCCTAGGTTGGCGACTTCAATGGCGTAATGCGTGCCGTTGAGCACCTTGCCCGTGAGGCCGACCGGCGTGCCGGGCATCGAGAACTTCGCGGCATTGGAGACCAGCTCGATCACCATCCGGCGCAGGTCTTGCGCCTCCACCTGCACCCGCCCGGGGGCGAGCTTCACGCGCACCGGGTGCCCGCCCACCAGCTCGCCTTCGTCGGCCACGCCGGATGGGGGCATGGCGGTGCGCAGCTCGGTCAGAAAGTCGCTCGATTCAAGCCGCTGCTGCAGCTCAGCCAGGTCCGTGACGCCGTGGTGGGTGGGCGTGCCGGAAGGCCCGCAGGCGCCTTGGGCCGTCAGCTCCGACCACTCCATCATCCGCGTGATGGTGCGCGACAGCCGGCTGGCGGCGTCGTGGATGCTGCCCAGCATGTCGTCCAGGCGCGCCTCGTTGTAGTTCTTGCGTCGGTGCACCAGCAACTGCGACATGCCCAGGATGGTCGTCAGCGGGGTGCGCAACTCGTGCGGCACGGTCGCCAGAATGGCGCCACGCAGCTGGTTCATCGACTTCTGCGTCGTCAGTTCTTGCCGCGTGCGCTTGTGCTCCAGGCCGCGCACAGCCACCAGCAGCTCTTCCGGCGTGAACGGCTTGGTCAGGTAATCATCGGCACCGGACGACATCGCGCGCCGAAGGCTCTCGCGGTCGGTGCGGGCGGTCAGCATCAGGATGGGCACGGCGTGCAGGTCGTCCTGCTGACGCGCCTGGGCGACGAAGCCGTAGCCGTCGACCACGGGCATGTGGATGTCGCACAGGATCAGGTCCGGGTGCTTGTCCAGCGCGATCTCGAGGCCGGTCTGGCCGTTCTCGGCCTCCAGCGTCTTGTAACCGTGCTGTTTCAGCACCTGGCAGGCCAGCGTGCGCATCGTGCGGGAGTCTTCGATGACCAGTGCCGTTCTGACCATGGCCACGAGCTGCCCCCTTGTTGCTGTTGCACTTGGCCGGCAGGATGCGCGGCTGCATGGTGTGTTTTCGGCATCCGCGGCGGCCAGTTGAGTGCTGGGCCGCTGGTTGTCACAGCCTCATGATGCAGGATCGTTGGCTCGCGTGGCCCGGACGAAGTAGCCCAGCGGGTCCTCGACACCGCCGGCGCCCAGTCGCTGCGAAACGTGGAACGCCACGACCATCAGCACCGCCCAGGCCGCCACCAGCACGCCAAGCGGCAGCGACCAGATGCCCCGTGGCCAGGTCGATGGCCTGAGCATGCGAATGGCCAGCACCAGCAGCTTGTTGGCAATCACACCCACATCATTGCCGCGCTCGCGGATGTCGATGTGTGCAAAGCCATGCCGCACCAGCAACGCCGCCAGCTGCTCTCGGGTGAACCGGTGGTAGTCATGCGGAACGTGATGCCGCCGCGCCGACCAGGGCACCGACAGCAGCAGAGGCGCGCCGGGTTTCAAGACGCGGGCCACTTCGGCGAGGAAGGCCTCCGGATCTGGCACATGCTCCATCACCTCGATGCAGATGGCACTGTCGAACGCCCCTGCAGGGAAGGGCATCACGGTGCCGTCGTAGTAGGCAATGTCGTCGCGGGTGCTCATGCCGAACTCGGCCGCGTCCTGCACGTCCAGGCCTTGATAGACACAGCCGCCGGGCAGGTACTCCTTCCACGGGGATTGGCCGGCACCGATGTCCAGCATGCGTCCCCGCAACTGGGCCATTGCCGGTTGCAGGTGTTCAACGATGGTGCACAGCTGCAAGTCCAGGAAGCACCTGATAGCCCACATCACCCTGCTCCGGGAGGCGGGCACCACAGGGATAGGCTTGAAGTTCTCTACGGGCATTCAGGTCACGGCCAGGTTGAGTTGGGTGCCGGTGGCAGCGGCCCCGCATTCAAACATGGGTTCGTGCGGACCACCTGCCTTGCATCCACATCCATCGCTGCCGCCGGAACGAGCACGCCAGAAACGACAAAGGGTCACGACCTTGCGGTGCAACCCTTGTGATGTCCTTTGGCGGAGACGGTGAGATTCGAACTCACGGAGGGGATCAACCCTCGACGGTTTTCAAGACCGTTGCCTTAAACCGCTCGGCCACGTCTCCAGCGGAAGCGATGGATTATGCCTTGGCCGGGCCTGGTTTTTGCGCCTGGCTGCATTGAACCTGCGTCACTTCGCGGCGCCCGCCGTCCACGCGCACGGCGGTGAGTTGGCCGCCCCACACGCAGCCGGTGTCCAGCGAGAGCAGGTCAGGGCGGTTGATCAGGCCGAGCGTCGACCAGTGGCCGAACGCGATGGGCTGGCCCGCGCTGCGGCGCCCGGGTTGCGAAAACCACGGCGCGAAGCCGGCTGGTGCGCCGTCGCTGCCGTCCTTCGTGGCGAACTCCAGCGTGCCGTCAGCGGCACAGAAGCGGATGCGCGTCAGCACGTTGATGATGAAGCGCCAGCGCGCCGGCCCTGCCAGGTCGTCGCTCCATCGGTTGGGCTCGTTGCCGTACATCACCTGCAGGAACTCGTGCAGGTTGTCGCTGCGCAACAGTGTTTCCACTTCGCCTGCCAGCGCCAGGGTGGTGGTGGTGTCCCATTGCGGCACCACGCCGGCGTGCACGGTCAGCCAGCCTTCGGCCATGTCGGCCAGCTTGCGGTGGCGCAGCCAGTCCAGCCAGGCCTCGCGCTGCGGGTGGTTGAGGATGGGGTCGAGCGTGTCGCTGCGGTGCGGCTTGCGCACGCCGGCCGCCACGGCCAGCAGGTGCAGGTCGTGGTTGCCCAGCAGGCAGGTGACGGCGTCGCCGAAGCTGCGCAGCCGCTCCAGGGTCTCGAGTGAGCTGGGGCCGCGGTTGACGAGGTCGCCCAGCACATGGAGGCGATCACGCGATGGCGAGAAGTTGATCTCGGCGAGCAGGCGGTTGAGCGGATCACAACAGCCCTGCAGGTCTCCGATAAGGTAGTGCATGGCTGGATTCTGCTACGCTCTGGCCTCGATTTTGCTCACATTCGCGACGCGGACAACTGCGGTCGCCTCTCATGGACGTTGCTCTACTTGTATTCCTGATTCTCCTCAACGCTGTCTTTGCGATGTCGGAAATGGCCTTGTCGGCCAGCCGCAAAGCCAGATTGCAAGTCATGCTGGAGGCCGGGGAGCGGGGCGCGCAGACAGCGCTGGACCTGCATGAGAACCCCACCAAGTTCCTGTCGACCGTGCAGATCGGCATCACGTCCATCGGCGTGCTGAACGGTATCGTCGGCGATGCCGCCTTCTCCGGACCGCTGTCGGAATGGTTCCAGCTCAACATCAACGCCTCGCCTGAAGTGGCCAAGGTGAGTGCCACCGCCGTGGTGGTCATCATCATCACGGTGCTGAGCATCATCTTCGGCGAGCTCGTGCCCAAGCGCCTCGGCCAGATGTACCCGGAAACCGTGGCCCGCCTGGTGGCGCAGCCGATGGAGTGGCTGTCGATCGCCACGCGTCCGCTGGTGGTGCTGCTGTCGGTCAGCACCGAGGGCATCCTGCGCCTGCTGGGCATCAAGGGTGGCCCGAGCCGCAGCGTGACGGAAGAAGAGATTGCCGCCAGCCTGGAAGAAGGCCTGGACGCTGGTGTGATCGAGGCGCAGGAGCACCAGATGGTGCGCAATGTGTTCCGTCTCGATGACCGCCAGATCGGCTCGATGATGATTCCGCGCGCTGAAATCTGCTGGATCGATGCCAACGCCTCGATGGCCGAAGTGCTGCACGTGGTGGCGGCCGAAGAGCATTCGCGCTACCCGGTGTGCCGTGGCGGCCTGGACGACGTGATCGGCGTGGTCGCGGCGCACAGCCTGCTCAAGCCGATGTCGGAAAACCCGGCCAGCCTGCTGACCGAGCACATCACCCCGCCGGTGTTCGTGCCTGAAACGCTGTCGGGCATGGAGTTGCTGGAGCACTTCAAGACGTCTGGTGCCGAACTGGTGTTCGTGGTGGACGAGTACGGCGCCGTGCAGGGTGTGATCACCGTGCGCGACGTGCTCGAGGCCATCACGGGTGAATTTGGTACCCCGTCTGATGACAACGCCTGGGCCGTGCAACGTGACGATGGCTCGTGGCTGGTGGACGGCCTGATCCCGGTGCCCGAGCTGAAAGACCGGCTGGCGCTGAAAGAATTGCCCGAGGAAGACCGCGGGCGCTACAACACCCTGGCGGGCATGATCATGCTGCTGCTGGGCCGGCTGCCTGCGATCACCGACAAGGTGGAGTGGGGTGGCTGGCGCTTCGAGGTGGTGGACCTCGATGGCAAGCGCGTCGATAAAGTGCTTGCCATGCCCTTGATGGAATCTGGAGACCCCAATTGATCAACCCTGAACTGCACAAACAACCTGTCGCCCTGGACCGCGAGAAGCATCGCAACCTGAAGGTCCGCACCGAGCTGAGCAATCTGCAAGCCGCTGCCGGCCTGAACGCCTTCTTTCTCACCGCGGCTGAATTTGCCGACGCGTGCAAGGAATACCCGATCCTGTTCCTCGGCGCAGGCAAGGACGAGCAGGGCCAGGAACAGGTGGCTCCGGTCGCCGTGTTCGGTGTCACCCAGGGTGAAAACCTGTTCCTGAAGGCCGATGGCCGCTGGGACGCGTTCTACATTCCGGCCGTGCTGCGGGCCTACCCGTTCACCATGGCGCGCATCGAGGAAGACCGCTACGCCGTGTGCTTCGACGGTGCCTGGAGTGGCATGTCGGAAACCGAAGGCAAGCCGCTGTTCGACGACAAAGGCGAACCCACGCCGCTTCTGAACGACGTGCGCCAGTTCGTGGAACAGCTCGAAGTTGAAATCGAGCGCACCCGCCTGGCCGGCCAACGCCTGATGGCCCTGAAGCTGCTGGCGCCCAAGCGCTTTGAAGCCACGCTGCCGAACGGCGAGCCGATGTCGGTGGACGGCTTCTTCGCCGTCGACGAAGAGCGCCTGAACGCCCTGACCGATGCCGAAATCCTGGAACTGCATCGCAACGGCCTGATGGGCCTGCTGCAAGCGCACCAGATCTCGATGGGCAACATGCGCCGCCTGCTGGACCGCCGCTTGGCTGCCCAGGCTGCCGTGGCCGCCAACGCCTGATCTTCAGGCCCGAGCCCGCCAACCCAGGCGGGCTGACAAGGCTGCGGCTTCCTGCTGCAGCAGGCCCGGAATGGCGCCACCCTCGCGGGATGCGAGCGTGGCGCCCGGGCCGATCAAGGTCAAGCTCAATACCAGCTCGCCCTGTGCATCGCGCACCGGTGCTGCCAGCGCGCTCACGCCGTTGACCACGGTGTCGTCCACCCGGGCCATGTCGCTCTGGCGGATCGCTTCCAGTTCCGCTGACAAGCTGCTCTGAACCTGACGGGCCGTCTTCGGCCCCAGCGTGCGCTGCAGCACCTCGGTGGGCAGCAGCGCGGCAAACAGCCGACCAGTGGCGGTTTCGCTCACGCCCATCACGGTGCCGTGGCGCATGGCCACGTGCACGGGCGTGGGCGCATGGGCAAGGCGCACCAGCGTGGCACCCTGGTTGCCCCACACGGCCAGTGCCGCGGTCATCAGGGTCTGCTCGGCCAGCCGCTCGATGACCGGGGTGGCCCAGCGCACGGGGTCGACCTGCTGCAGGCCGATCCAGCCCATCTGCAGGGCCAATGGCCCGAGGCCGTAGCGCCCGCTGTCGAGGTCTTGCTCCACCAGCCCGACCTTCTGGAAGCTCACCAGATACGGGTGCGCCTTGGCCGGTGCCATGCCGGCGCAGCGTGCCAGCTCCGTCAGTGGCAGTGCGCGGCCCTCGTTCACCAAGGCGTGCAGAAGCTGCCCGCCAACCTCGATGCTCTGGATGCCGCGCGGCGCGCGGGAGAGGGTGGGCGGGGTGTCAGGAAGGCCAGTCATGGGAGGAGTCCGGGTTTATACGCTAACGAACGAATTAGACATTAACTAATCTTCGGCCAGCTTTCAATCAGGAACCGGAGCACGTGATGAGCAGCAAGACCTTTGCCTCGCAGGCAGACCTCGAAGAGAAAAAGGTGAGCTTCACCCAGCTCTCGGCGCATGCCTGGGCCTACACCGCCGAAGGTGACCCGAACACCGGCATCGTGATCGGCGACGACGCGGTGATGGTGATCGACACCCAGGCCACGCCGGTGATGGCGCAAGACGTGATCCGGCGCATCCGCGAGGTGACGGACAAGCCCATCAAGTACGTGACGCTCAGCCATTACCACGCGGTGCGGGTGCTGGGCGCGTCGGCCTACAAGGCTGAAGGCTGTGAGCACGTGATTGCCAGCCAGGACACGTACGATTTGATCGTGCAGCGCGGCGAGCAGGACAAGGCCAGCGAGATCGGCCGCTTCCCGCGCCTGTTCCAGGCCGTGGACAGCGTGCCGGACGGCCTGACCTGGCCCACGCTCACCTTCACCGGCAAGATGACGCTGTGGCTGGGCAAGCTGGAGGTGCAACTGCTGCAACTCGGCCGCGGCCACACCAAGGGCGACACGGTGGTCTGGCTGCCGCAGGACAAGGTGCTGTTCTCGGGCGATCTGGTGGAGTTTGATGCCACCCCTTACGCGGGTGACGCCTACTTCCGGGATTGGCCTGCCACGCTCGACAACCTCGCCGCCCTGGCGCCTGACAAGCTGGTGCCCGGCCGCGGCCCGGCCCTCACCACGCCCGACGATGTGCGCGCCGGCCTGGAAGGCACGCGGGCCTTCGTCAGCGCGCTGTACGCCAGCGTGCAGGCCGGCGCGAAGCAGGGCCTGCCGCTGCGCCAGGTGTACGAGGCCACGATGGCCGCGCTGGCGCCCGAGTACGGCCACTGGGTCATCTTCAAGCACTGCATGCCGTTTGACGTGACCCGCGCCTACGACGAAGCCACCGGCTACCCCGACCCCCGCATCTGGACCGCCGAGCGCGACATTGAGATGTGGCGCGCCCTCGAAGGTTGAAGGCGGCTGCCATGCTCAAGAGCTACACCTGGCCGCAGTTCTCGTCTGCGCCCGCCCCGGAGTGCCAGTCTGACGAGGTGCGTCGCGTGCCCGTGGTGGTGGTGGGCGCCGGGCCGGTGGGCCTGTGCATGGCGATCGACCTGGCGCAGCGCGGCCTGCCGGTGATGCTGCTGGACGAGGACAACACCGTCAGCGTGGGCTCGCGCGGGCTTTGTTATGCGCAGCGCACGCTGGAGGTGCTGGATCGCCTCGGCTGCGGCCAGGCGGTGGTCGACAAGGGCGTGAGCTGGAATGTGGGGCGCACCTTCCACCGCGACGCTGAGGTGTTCCAGTTCCAGCTGCAGGCCGAGCCCGGCCACCAGCGCCCGGGCATGGTCAACCTGCAGCAGTACTACCTCGAAGAGTTTCTGGTGCGCCGGGCCGGCGAGTTGCCCAACCTCGACCTGCGCTGGCACCACAAGGTGGCCCAGGTGCAGCCGATGGACGACGGCGTGCTGCTGACGGTGGAGACGCCCGACGGCAGCTTCCGCCTGCATGCAGACTGGCTGGTGGCGGCCGATGGCGCACGCAGCCCGATCCGCCGCCAGCTCGGCGCCGACATCGAAGGCCGGGTGTTCAAGGATCGTTTCCTGATCGCCGACGTGGTGATGCAGGCGCCGTTCCCCGCCGAGCGCTGGTTCTGGTTTGACCCACCGTTCCACCCCGGCCAGAGCGTGCTATTGCACCGCGAGGCCGACAACGTCTGGCGGATTGATTTCCAGCTCGGCTGGGACGCGGACCCGGAAGAAGCAAAGCGGCCGGAAAACGTCATCCCGCGCATCCAGGCGATGCTGGGTGAGGCGCATCCCTTCGAGCTGGAATGGGTCAGCGTCTACACCTTCCAGTGCCGGCGCATGGCGAACCTGCGCCACGGCTGCGTGTTGTTCGTGGGTGATGCCGCGCACCAGGTGTCGCCCTTCGGTGCACGCGGTGCGAACTCCGGCATCCAGGACGTCGACAACCTCGGCTGGAAGCTGCAGGCGGTGCTGGCCGGCCACGCGCCGGAGGGTTTGCTTGACAGCTATCACGTCGAGCGAGGCCAGGCGGCCGACGAGAACCTGCAGAACTCCACCCGGTCGACCGACTTCATCACGCCCAAGTCGCCCGTCAGCGGCTTGTTCCGTGATGCGGTGCTGGGCCTCGCAGCGCAACACCCGTTCGCCCGTTCGCTGGTGAATTCGGGCCGACTGAGCCAGCCCACCCGGTATGCCCCGGGCGCGCTGCAAACACCCGACGTTGAGGAGTTCGTCGGGTTGCTGCAACCCGGTGCGCCGCTGCCGGATGCCCCGCTGCTGGTGAACGGCCAGGACGCCTGGCTGCTGGCACAGGTGCGAGACGGTTTCACTCTGCTGGTGTTTGGCGCGGACCCCGCCGGCTTGCTCGACTTGCTGGAGGCCGGCTCAGGCCAGCCCGGCGTGCCGCTGCGCGTGCTGCGCATCAAGGCGCCGGGCGGCTGGGTGCTGGGCGGCGAGTTGCTGGATGTGGCGGGCCTGGCTGCGGCGCGCTGCGATGCACGCGACGGCACCATCTACCTCGTTCGCCCGGACCAGCATGTGGCCGCGCGCTGGCGCACCCTGGACGTGGCCGCGGTGCAGGCCGCCCTGGCGAGGGCGCTCGGCCTGCCCTTGATGGCATCTACCGAACCCGATACCGCCGCTCATCCATGACCACCCTCATCACCCAATCGAACTTTCACCAACCGGGTGAGCAGGCTGTGCACGCCTGGCAAGCCGGCGATGATTTTTACGAAGCGCTGGTGGCCACCCACCAGGGCCTGAGCGACGAGCAGAGCCAATTGCTGAATGCGCGCCTGGTGCTGCTGCTGGCCAATCAGGTGGGCAACCTGAGCGTGCTGCGCGAAGCGCTGGCCGCCGCCCGCGACGGCGTGTGAGCCCGATCCAGCGCGTGCGCAGGTATCCCCGAATGGCCCGGCCAGCCTGCCGCGCCTAAGCTGTTCCATCCCTTCATCGGAGACTTACCGTGATTGCATCCAAGATGATCCGCACGCTGTCGGCGTCGGCGGCCCTGATGGCCCTGGCCACCGCCAGCCAGGCCCAGGAAGTGACCCTGAAGTTCCACCACATCTGGAACCCGCAGGCCATGGCCTCGGTGAACGTGATCGGGCCTTGGTGCGAGAAGATCGCCAAGGAATCCGCCAACCGCATGAAGTGCCAGATCCTGCCCGCGATGTCGGGCGGCGGCACGCCACAGCAGCTGGTTGATCGCGTGAAGGATGGTGTTGACGATGTCGTCATCACGCTGCCTGGCTACACGGCCGGTCGCTTCCCCGCGATGGAAGTGTTCGAGCTGCCCTTCATGACCAACTCGGCCGAGGCCGGTGCCCGGGCCAGCTGGGATTACCTGCAGAAGTACGCGCTGAAGGAATTCCCGGGCACCCGCATTCTGGCCAGCTGGGTGCATGACGAGGGCTATGTGCACACCCGCGACAAGCCGGTGAAGACGCTCGCTGACTTCAAGGGCCTGAAGATGCGCGCGCCCACGCGCCAGACCAACCGCCTGCTGGCTGCTCTGGGCGCATCGCCTGTCGGCATGCCGCTGCCGGCCATTCCGGATGCCGTGAGCAAAGGCACCATCGACGGCTTCCTGCTGCCCTGGGAAGTGATGCCTTCGCTGAAGCTGCAGGAGATGGTGAAGTTCCACTCCGAGACCGACCCGAGCCGCCCGGCGCTCTACAGCGCGGTGTTCGTGTTTGCGATGAACCAGGCGCGCTACGACAGCCTGCCGGCTGATCTGAAGAAGGTCATCGACAACAACAGCGGCGCCGCCTATTCGCAGGCCATCGGCAAGGTCTGGGACAGCTCGCAGGCAGCGGGCCGCAAGGCAGCCCAGGAGCGTGGCAATACCTTCTACACCGTGCCCGCCAGCGAGCTCGACAACTGGGTAAAGGCCTCGGCCCCGCTGTACGACGGCTGGATCGCCGACATGGATGGCCGCGGCATGCCCGGCAAGGCCATGCTGCAGGACGCCCGCGACCTGCTGGCCAAGTACCGCACCGCCAGGTAAGGCAGCCCCATGCCGCGCATTCACTTCAAGAGCAAGAGGCTCGCATGACGCGCTGGTTGCAGCATGTGGCCCAGGCGTTTGCCTGGCTGGGCGGGCTGGTGGCCAGCGCCGTGGCGGTGATGACCGTGGTCTCGATCATCAAGCGCGCCACCGGCTTCATGCCGGTGCAGGGCGATGTCGAGATCACGCAGTTCGGCATCGCGCTGTGCATCTCGCTGTGCCTGCCCTGGTGCCAGCTTCAGAAGGCCAACATCATTGTTGACTTCTTCACCCAGCGCCTGGCCGCGCGCAGCAACCACTGGCTGGACGCGCTGGGCGCGTTGCTGCTGGCGCTGATGTGCGGCTTGCTGGCCTGGCGCACCTCGGTGGGGGCGGTGGGTGCGCGCGAGGTGAGCGAGACCTCGATGATCCTGTCCCTGCCAATGTGGTGGGCCTATGCGTCGCTGGCGCCGGGCCTGGCGCTCTCTGCTCTGGTGGCGCTGATGCAGGCTGCGGCCCATGCACGCGGCACCGACCTGCTGCCACCCGCCGAAGGGAATTAAATGGATGCGATGACGACGGGCCTGCTGATGTTTGCAGGCATGCTGGTGCTGATGGCCTTGCGGGTGCCCATTGCAGCCGCGATGTTCATCCCCGGCGCCCTGGGTTACTGGGGCATGAGCAACGACATGGCGCTGCTCAACCTGCTCAAGGGCAGCGCGGTGGCACGACTCACGGTTTATGACCTGTCGGTGATTCCGCTGTTCCTGCTGATGGGGCAGTTCGCCACGCAGGGCGGCTTGTCTCGCGCCTTGTTCCAGGCGGCGGCAGCGTTTGTCGGGCACATCCGCGGTGGCCTGGCGATGGCGGCCATCCTGAGTGCAGCCGCCTTCGGGGCAGTGTGCGGCTCATCGGTGGCCACCTCGGCCACCATCACGCAGGTGGCCTACCCCGAGATGCGCAAGCATGGCTACAACGGCGGCCTGGCCACGGCCACGCTGGCCACGGGGGGCACGCTGGGCATCCTCATCCCGCCATCGGTGCCGCTGGTGGTCTACGCCATCCTGACCGAGCAGAACATCGCCAAGCTCTTCGCCGCAGCCCTGGTGCCCGGCTTGCTGGCAATGTTTGGCTACCTGATCGTCATTGCCCTGGTGTGCCGCTTCAAGCCCGAACTGGCCACGCCCAGCGCCCCGTTGGCTTGGGCACAGCGCTGGCGCGCCCTGGCCGGCATCTGGCCGATCGTGCTGATCTTCATCACCGTGTTCGGCGGCATCTACGGCGGCGTGTTTTCGCCCACCGAAGGCGCGGCGGTGGGGGCCGCAGGCACGTTTGTCGCTGCGATGGCCCGGCGTGAACTCAGCGCGGAAGGCATCCGCCGCAGCTTCGTGGGCACCGCCGAAACTTCGGCCATGGTGTTCATGATCTTTCTGGGCGCCGACATGATGAACGCGGCGCTGGCGCTCACGCAGATGCCCAGGCTGCTGGCCGACTGGGTGACGCACCTGCACGTGGCGCCACTCTGGATCGTCGGCGCGGTGATGCTGTTCTATGTGGTGCTGGGCTGCGTGATGGACGAGCTGTCGATGATGCTGCTGACCATCCCCGTGCTCTTCCCGGCCATCATGGGCCTGGACCTGTGGGGCCTGGCCCCCGAGATGAAGGCCATCTGGTTCGGCATTCTGGTGCTGATGACCGTGGGCATCGGCATGACGGCCCCGCCGGTGGGCTTGAACGTGTACGTGGTGAACAGCATCGCGCGGGACGTGCCGATGAACGACACCTACCGCAGCGTCATGCCGTTCCTGGCCACCGACGTGCTGCGCACCACGGCCATGCTGTTTTTTCCCAGCCTGTGCCTGGGGCTGGTGCGCTGGCTGTTCGGCTGATCAGTGATTGATCAACGCTTGATCAGGGCGCGGGCGGCTTCGGGCACGAGCTCGGAGCCGCGGTAGATCAGGCCGCTGTAGATCTGCACCAGGTCTGCGCCGGCTTCGATCTTCGAGCGCGCATCGGCACCGCTGAGCACGCCACCGGCGCCGATGATCGGAAAGCCCGCACCCAGCTCACCGCGCAGCGCGCGGATCACCCGGTTGCTGGCCGCCAGCACCGGGCTGCCCGAGAGGCCACCGGTTTCCTCGGCATGCATCTGGCCCTTCACCGCATCGCGGGCGATGGTGGTGTTGGTGGCGATCACGCCGTCCATGGCGTGCTTCTTCAGCGTCGCGGCAATCACCCGAACCTGGTCGTCGTCCAGATCCGGGGCGATCTTCAGGAACACCGGCACCTGCTTGCCGTGCTCGGTGGCCAGGCGCTGCTTGCGCTCATTGATGGCGCCCAGCAGGGCGTCCAGCGCGTCGTCGCTCTGCAGGGCCCGCAGGTTCTTGGTGTTCGGGCTGGAAATGTTCACCGTCACGTAGTCGGCATGTGGATACACGCCCGACAGGCCGATCAGGTAGTCGTCAACCGCGTTCTCGATCGGCGTGGCCGCGTTCTTGCCGATGTTCAGGCCGAGCACGCCACCGGCCGCGCGGAAGCTGCGGGCGCTGCGCACATTGGCCAGGAAGGCGTCGAGGCCTTCGTTGTTGAAGCCCAGACGGTTGATCAGCGCATTCGACTGCGGCAGACGGAACATGCGCGGCTTCGGGTTGCCCGGCTGCGCCTTCGGCGTCACGGTGCCCACCTCGATGAAGCCGAAGCCCATCGCGCCCAGGCCGTCGATGCAGCGGCCGTTCTTGTCGAGACCGGCGGCCAGGCCCACCTTGTTCGGGAATTTCAGCCCGGCGACGGTGACCGGATCGGCCACGCGCGTTTGCGCCCACAGGCATTGGGCCGGCGTGTTCTGCAGCCGGGCCATGCTGTTCATCGTCAGGTCATGGGCGGCTTCCGGGTCCAGGCCGAACAGGAAGGGGCGGGTCAGTGCGTAAGGAATCAGGGCCATCGTGCGTCTCGGGGTGTCAGCCTGCATTGTCTCAGAGGCGATAATCACGGCATGACGCAAGACGAACTCAAGGCCCTGGTGGGCCAGGCCGCTCTGGCCTACGTGGTGCCTGGCAGCATCGTGGGCGTGGGCACGGGCTCTACCGTGAACTGCTTCATCGATGCCCTCGCAACGATGAAGGACCAGATTGCCGGCGCGGTGTCCAGCTCCATCAAGAGCACGGAACGCCTGAAGGCGCACGGCATTCCGGTGCTCGACAGCAACGAGGTGACGGCCATTCCGGTCTACATCGACGGTGCCGACGAGATCGATCACCACGGCTACATGGTCAAGGGTGGCGGCGCCGCGCTGACGCGCGAAAAGATCGTCGCCGATCTGGCCGAGCGCTTCATCTGCATCGCCGATGAATCGAAGCTGGTGGACGTTATGGGCGCCTTCCCGCTGCCGGTGGAGGTGATTCCGATGGCGGCTGCACAGGTGATCCGCCGCTTCGCCAGCCAGTACGGCGGCCAAGCCAGCATCCGCGCTGGTGTGACCACCGACAATGGCAATGTGATCGTCGACGTGCGCGGTCTGCAGATCAGCGATCCGCTGGCCATGGAGAACGAAGTGAACCAGTGGCCCGGCGTGGTCACCGTGGGCATCTTCGGTCACCACAAGGCGCGGGTTTGCCTGCTCGGCACGTCGCAAGGTGTGCGCACCCTGAACTTCTGAACTTGCGCTGCACTGCCCGAGCCGATGAGCCGGTGGGTGTATCGTTGAGCCCAAGGCGGTGTCTTCCGACACCGCCATTTTTTTCCCTTCATGCAAAGGACGGCCCATGGCCACGCCCAACTACGGCTACGAAAAGCGCCAGCGCGAGCTCGCCAAGAAACGCAAGAAGGAGGAAAAAGCTGCACGCAAGGCCGCCGGTCTGCCTGAGCTGACCGACGAACAACTGGCCGAAGGCCAAGAGCCGGGCGCCTCTGAAGATGCGCCTGCTGCCGGCGACAGCCCGGCTGCCTGAGCTGACGCTTCAGGGCACGCCGTGCACCGCTTCAACCGCCGCGCCGACGTGCGCGCGCGGTGAACCGGGCAGCATCCACGGCATCCAGCAGGCTTGAGGCCACCGGCATCGGTTGGCCACACACCCAAGCCGCCAGCACTTCACCCATCAGCGGTGCCAGTGACAAACCGCGTGAGCCCAACGCGGCCATAACGTACAAACCTGCCACCCGCGGCACATGCCGGGGTTGCTCCAGCCGTTGCAGGCCGTCCAGCTTTGTGGCTGCCACCGGGCCAAGCACCGGCAGCTTGTCGGCGCACACCTGGCGCCAGCCGACGCGCCCTTGCATGGCGTCCGCCGTCATGGCCCACCCCGCAGCAGCTTCCGGCCGCCCCGCCAATGCCGCGACTTGCGCCAGGTTCTGTGCGTGGTCGTCTGGCCGCACGGTGGCGTCGTCATCATCGAACTGGTGGGTGGCACCGCACACCATGCCGCCGCCCTGGGCCGCTGGCAGCTTGATCAGGTAACTGCCGCTGGCCAGAGGCAGCTCAGGCAACGCTGGCAAGCCGTCAAGCGATTGCACCTGCGCGGCCGTGAGCTGGCTGATCTGGCCACGCTGGCGATCCAGCGGCCAGTCAGCAGCGTCGGTCCACGGTGCCAGCAGCCTCGGTGCGTCATGGGCGTTGGTCAGCACCAGCACATCGGCCTCAGCGATCAGCTGGCCATTGGCGTTCCAGGCGGCCCAACCGTGCATTTGGTTGTCGGTTTGGCCATCAACCTCGGTGCTGATGGGTGCGATGCGGTCCACGGTCTGGCCGGTGCGCAGCTGTATGCCGGGCTCTGCCAGCCAGGCCCGCACCAAGGCAGCAGGGCTGACCCAGCCGGCGTTTTGGAACAGCCATGCGGGGCCGTTGAGCACGCCGCCTGAGTGATCGTGCGCAGCTGTTTCAGGCAGTGCCTGTGCCCAGGCTGCTGGCAGTTGTTGCTGCGCCAGCAGCGCGGCCATGGCAGCGGGGTCTTGGCCGTGCGCGCCACGCAGCAAACCCGCCACGGCGCCCGGCACCAAGGCGTCGGCCTGTTCGCCCACCAATGGGCGCAGCAGGTGGGCCGTGCGCGCCGCGCCCGCGCGCAGCCACTGCGCGTGGGCGCCGTCTTGCGGGTGTACCACCGGATGAAACAGCCCGGCCGGGTTGCCTGAGGTTTCCAGTGCGGCCTGGTCGCGGCGCTCCAGCACCGTCACCTGCAGGCCTTCACGCGCCAGGGCGCGCGCTGCGCTGGCGCCGGCCAGACCGGCGCCCAGCACGAGTGCGGTACGTCGCTGCGTCGCGGCGCGTCGGCCGACGGGCGCGGTTGTGGTGCCGGGGCGTGCCACGCGATGGGCGTGCCAGATGTTGGCAAGCGGTGTGTGTTTCGTCTCCGGGTTGGTCGCCACAAACCCAGCCTGCCGCAAGCCACGACGCAGCGGCTCGCTGGCGGCCATCGCTGTCAAGGTGGCGTCGGGTGCGCACAAGCGAGCCAAGGCCTTGCCGAGCCGGTCGTCATCCACTGGCTGATTGGCCGATCGGGCCTCTTCCGGGCCATCGCTGATGAGCACTGCGTTGGCTTGCAGGGTCAGCTCGCTCAGCCAGCCGGCCAAGGGGCCGACGGCCAGCAGCAGGCGAATCGGCTGGTCGGGCCACTCAATGGTGTTCAGCCCCGGGGTGATGCCCGGTTGGACGGCCAGCCAGTGCGGCGCCAGCGCGGTGTCTTCTGCCAGCAGGACGTGCGCGTCAGGCGGCTGGGCAGCGACAGCCACCACCGTCAGCCGCCGGCTGCGACCGGGGTCATTCAGCCAGGCGCGCCGCAGCGACAGGAACGCCTCGCCGGTCCCAAAATTCGTGAGCAGCGCGACGAAGTGGCTGCGGCCGGCCCAGCGTGCGGGCAGGTCGTGGGCGCGCCAGGTGTCGTCGAGCACGGGGGCGGTTGTTGTGGCGATGGTGGGCTCGCTCACAACGAAGCGCGGGCGTTCAGCCAGTCCAGCAGCCGACCCCGGGCGTCGGCCATGTCGCGGTAGTCCAGCACGGCCTCACTCATGGTGGCCACGGCCTCAGCCAGGGCCTGGGCCTGTGCGGCGGTGGTGATGGCCTCGGGCAGCGGCTGTGTGTCGACCAGGATGGTGAACACCGCCTGCTGGCGCTCCGGCAGCGGAATGAAGGTCTGCTGCTCGGTGCGGAACCAGGTGAGTGCGGCCAGTGCATTCGCGTCGGCCTCTGCGGGCCAGGGCGTGGGGTCCAGCGTGGCAGGGTGGTTGTTCAGGCGCGGATGGCGGGTGAGGTTCCAGACGAAACGCTCCCAGCGCTGTACGCCGCAGGCCAGCCGCATCAGGTGCTCACCGGCTTTGATCAGCACGGCGTTGTCGGCGACGGGCGCATGCACCTGCGCAAAGTGGCGGCCGATCTTGTCTTGTGGTGCCCAGTGCGAGGGCAGGCACACCGCCAGCCAGGGCAGCGTGGCGTTGGCCCCGTCGATGATGGCGAAGTCTTCGGCGAAGGCCAGCACCAGCAGACCGGCACGCCGCCATTCAACGGGCAGCGCAGCCAGGCAGGCGCCCACCTCCGGCAGCGTGCTGCCGATGTCGCGCACCTCACCGGCCGGCGTTACCGCCCAGCCCAGCCAGGTGGCTTGCCAGGTGTGGCCATGGACGATCTGGAACGCCGCCGGGTGCTCGTGGGCGGCCTGTGCCGCCAGCGCGTCGAGCGCGTGTGTGGCATCAAAACCGTCGACCTGCTGCAAGGCGCGCTCGGGCCAGGTCATGAGGATGGCGAGCTTCTCGCGCAGATGTCGCGCACCGGGGCGGTTGGGCGTCAGCTGCGGCGCGTTGCCTTCCCATTTGCGCAAGCCCGGCTGCATGCGGAAGGGGGCCGTGACGGCGTGGTCGAAATCAAAAGCCATGGTTCAGAAATGCAAATGGGCACCCGAAGGTGCCCATGATGCCGTACCCGGGCCGCAGTGCAGCCGGGTGAGCGCCGTGCGCGATCAGACGCGCTTGCGGTACTCGTGGGTGCGGGTGTCGATTTCGATCTTGTCGCCGTTTTCAACGAAGATCGGCACCATGATTTCGAAGCCGGTACCAACGATCTTCGCAGGCTTCAGCACCTTGCCCGACGTGTCGCCCTTGACGGCCGGGTCGGTTTCGATTTCACGCACGACGCTGGTCGGCAGTTCCACCGAGATGGCCTTGCCGTCATAGAACACGACTTCAACTTCCATGCCGTCTTGCAGGTAGCTGAGGGCGTCGCCCATGTTTTCGGCTTCGATCTCGAACTGGTTGTACTCGGCGTCCATGAACGCGTACATCGGGTCAGCGAAGTACGAGTAGGTGCAGTCCTTCTTGTCCAGAATGATCTGGTCCATCTTGTCATCAGCCTTGAAGACCACTTCGGCGCCGCCGCCGTTCAGCAGGTTCTTCATCTTGATGCGCACGGTGGCAGCGCCACGGCCGCCACGGCTGTATTCGGTCTTGAGCACGACCATCGGGTCCTTGCCCTGCATGATCACGTTGCCGGCGCGGATTTCCTGAGCGAGTTTCATGGTGAGTTTCCGGTGTGGACGAGGCCGCCGCACATGGGCGGCCTGGGGTGTGTCAGCGGCCGGCTGGGGCTGCCCCGTGTGGGCTACCCGCCTAAAAGGGCCATGAGCGTCGCCGGTTGGCCAGATGGATTCGCTGTGCCTTGCTCTGTGCTGTGCTCAAAGGCAGACAGCAGAGGGCTTCAGTCAACACAGTGGTCTCCAGCCCGGCAAAAGGGCAATGGTCGCGGGCCTGTTTTCCGCAAAGCCTTGAATTTTATCGCTTTTCGGCGACGAATTGAAGTAGCTGGGTCACGAGGTCGTTTTGGGTCAGCAAATCCTGTCGCCAGGCGCGGGCCAGATTTGCCCAACCGACCCGCTCGGGCCACTGCATGGGCGAGGCGTCCAGGCCGTTCCAGCGTCGCATGGCGGTGCGCAATTGTTCGGCCACGGCGGTGGGGGCGCCGGCCACGTGGCGATCAATGAAGGCGTCGAGCTTGCCGGCGTGCACGCCGTCGTCTTGGTTGTAGATGTGCCAGAGGAAGGGCCGGCCGGCCCATTGCGCCCGCACGAAGGAGTCTTCGCCGCGCACCAGGTTCACATCGCACACGGCCAGCAATTCATCAAAGCTTTGCTGCGGCAGGAAGGGCAGGGCGTGCTGGCGGATGTGGCTGGGCAGCTGTTGCGCCTCGACGTACTGCGTGGCGGCGCCTGGTGCGGTGAGCAACAGGGTCGGCTCCGGCGGCAAGGCCTGGAGCCATTCGGCGATCGGCGCGTCCGGGTAGCAGAACAGGCTCACCAGCGTCTCGCCGGGCTGCCAGTGGATGCCGGCACGCGACAGCCAGGCGGCGCGGTCGAGCGTATCGAGGTGCTGGATCAGGCCGGGTTCGCGCAACAGGCCGCCCGTCTTCGGGGTGAAGCCGGGGTAGAAGAACCACTTGTCGAGGCCGGCGCCCGGGCCGCTGAACTGCGGCGATTTCAAGCCATGCGAGCGCTCGACATAAGGCTCGGCACTCAGGTATTCGAGGTTCAGCCAGACGGGCGCCGGGCCGGTGCTTGCGGCCTTCGCCATCGCCGCGATGAATGAGGCTGGCAGTTCGCAGCCGAAGGCTTCGACGATGACATCGCCCGGCGTGGTGTTGGCGGCTGGGTCATCGGCCGCATCCATCCAGCGGCGCACCTCGATGCCCGGCTGCCCGTCACCGCGAGCCATCCAGCCGAGTGCGGCGGGGTCATCGACCCACAGGCGCACCCGGTGGCCGCGCGTGTGCAGATCACGGGCCAGGCGCCAGCAAACGCCGATGTCGCCGAAGTTGTCGATCACACGGCAGAAGATGTCCCAGCGGAGCGGGGCGGTTGGCAGGGTTGTTGCGGGCGCAGGCATGGCGGCCATTATCGAAGCGGCACAATGCCGCCCCAATGAGCGCTGAGTCTGAGACCCCTTCCCCCGACGAGCACACCAAGGCCGCCTTGGCTGCCGACGCTGCGCGGGCCGACACCGAGCGCGCGGAGGCGGCCCGGGCTGATGCCATCGAGGCCGATGCCCAGGCTGCGGTGCGCGCGGCGGTGGTCGCCCGTGAACGTGTGCTGGCCGAGGTGGCAGCGCTGCCGGGCTTGCCGGGTGTCTACCGCTACTTCGATGTGCATGGCACCGTGTTGTATGTCGGCAAGGCGCGGGATCTGAAGAAGCGCGTGTCCAGCTACTTCCAGAAAGACCTCGGCGGCACCCGCATCGGCGTGATGGTGTCGCGCATCGCCCGGCTGGAAACCACGGTGGTGCGCACCGAGGCGGAAGCGCTGCTGCTTGAGAACAACCTGATCAAGACGTTGAACCCCAAGTTCAACATCCTGTTCCGCGACGACAAGAGCTACCCGTACCTGAAACTGGTGTCCCACGGCTTTCCGCGGGTGGCCTATTACCGTGGTGCCGTCGACCGCAAGCACCGCTATTTCGGCCCCTACCCGGGCGCCTGGGCGGTCAAGGAAACCATCCACCTGATCCAGAAGGTGTTTCGCCTGCGGACCTGCGAAGACACGGTGTTCAACAACCGGACGCGGCCGTGCCTGCTGTACCAGATCCACCGTTGCTCCGGGCCGTGCGTCGGCTTCATCACTCCGGCCGATTACGCCCGCGATGTGCGCGACACCGAGCGCTTCCTGCTCGGTGAGCAGCAGCAGGTGGTGGACGAGTTGCAGGGCCAGATGATGGCCCACGCCGAGGTGTTCGAGTACGAGAAGGCGGCCGAGCTGCGCAACCGCATTGCCGCGCTGGCCAAGGTGCAGCACCAGCAGTCGATGGACGAAAGCAGCCTGTCGGTGGGCGGGCGTGATGTCGACATCCTGGCCGTCAAGGTGGCTGGCGGGCGTGCGTGCGTCAACCTGGCCATGGTGCGGGGTGGTCGTCACCTGGGCGACCGGGCGTTTTTCCCGGCCCATGTGGAAGACGCCACCGCCGTACTGGCCGAGGAAGCGCTGGCGCTGGATGGCGATGCAGACAACCCCGCAGCGCCAGCGACCCTGACCACAGAGAACGACGACGAGCCCCAGACCGCGCAAAGCCTGATGCAGCGCGCCGAACGCGAGGTGCTGCAGGCCTTCATCGCGCAGCATTACCTGCAAGGCACACCGCCGCCCCTGCTGGTCACCAGCCTGGCTGTGGACAAGGCGCTGCTGCAGGCGCTGTCTGCCCAGACCGGTGTGAAGCTGGTGGCACAGCACCAGCCGCGTGACCAGCGCCGCATCTGGCTCGACATGGCGATCACTGGCTGTGACCTCGCGCTGGCGCGCCTGCTGGCCGAAGAGGGCTCGCAGCGTGAGCGCACCCGCGCGCTGGTGGATGCGCTGGACCTGGCGGTCGACGACCTCGATACCTTCCGCGTCGAGTGTTTCGACATCAGCCACACGGCGGGCGAAGCGACGCAGGCGTCGTGCGTGGTCTTCCAGGACCACAAGATGCAGAACGCCGAGTACCGGCGCTACAACATCGAGGGCATCACCGGCGGCGACGATTACGCGGCGATGCGCCAGGTGCTGACGCGCCGGTATGCCAAGCTGGCCGAGGTGGTGCGCACCGACGGCCCGCCTGCTGCCACGGCCAAAGTGCGCCTGCCCGACATCGTGCTGGTGGACGGCGGCAAGGGCCAGGTCAGCATGGCGCGCGAGGTGTTCGAGTCCCTCGGGCTGGATGTCAATCTGATCGTCGGCGTTGAGAAGGGCGAGGGCCGCAAGATCGGGCTGGAGGAGCTGGTGTTTGCGGACGGCCGCGACAAGCTCACGCTGCCGCCTGACTCCGCCGCGCTGATGCTGGTGGCCCAGATCCGCGACGAGGCCCATCGCTTCGCCATCACCGGCATGCGCGCCAAACGTGCCAGTGTGCGCACCGGTGGCAGCCGGTTGGAGGACATCCCCGGCGTGGGCCCGAAAAAACGCGCGAAACTGCTGCAGCGATTTGGTGGTGTGCGGGGCGTTGCCAATGCGGGCATCGACGACCTCGCGACCGTGGAAGGCATCTCGCGTGAATTGGCAGAGGAGATCTATCGTGCGCTTCATTGACGAGCGGTTGTCTGGCGTTGCCCGGAACGGGGCGGTCAAAGTCTGGCGTGCCCGGGGTGCTGCGGCCTGTGCGGCCGGCCTTGCGGCCGTGTTGACGGGATGCGGCGCACCGCCACCTGCGTCCGCGCCGACCCAGGCGCCGGCCCCGCAGCGCGCGCCCAGCCCGCCTGCGGCGGCACCAGCTGGCCGCCCGACGCTGGCGCCTCCCACCGGCCAGCTGCGCAGCTGGCGCGAATACCAGGTCCGGGCGGCCCAGCGCCTGGTGGCCGCGCACCCGGACAGCAGTTACACCGGCAAGGTTCAAGAGCCGCTGCTGGCCGTGCCTGTGCTGGAAGTGGAGTTGCGTGCCGACGGTTCCGTGGCCAAGGTAGACGTGCTGCGTTACCCGAAGCAGGCCCGCGATGCGGCGCAGCTGGCGATTGACGCCGTGCACCGCGCCGCGCCGTATGGCGATGTCTCGAAACTGCCCAAACCCTGGAAGTTCACCGAGACCTTTTTGTTCAACGACGACCGCCATTTCAAGCCCCGCACGCTGGACGATTGAGTGATCGGTGTGGAGGCGCGGCGGCGCGTCCTAAATCAGAGGCAGAATCGCGACATGTTTCTCACGATACCGACGCTGCTGACCTGGGCCCGCATCGTGGCCATTCCTCTGATCGTCGGTGTCTTCTACCTGCCTTCGGTGGACGTGGCCACGCGCAACCTCGTGGCCACGGTCATGTTCGTGGTGTTTGCCGCCACCGACTGGCTGGACGGCTACCTGGCCCGCAAGCTCAATCAAACCTCTGCCTTCGGCGCCTTCCTGGACCCGGTCGCGGACAAGTTCCTGGTGTGCGCCGCGCTGCTGGTGCTGGTGCATCTGCAACGCGTTGATGTGTTGATTGCGCTGGTGATCATCGGGCGTGAAATCGCGATCTCGTCGCTGCGTGAATGGATGGCGCAGATCGGTGCCTCCCGCAGCGTCGCAGTGCACATGCTCGGCAAGTTGAAGACCACCGTGCAGATGGTGGCCATTCCCTTCCTGTTGTTCGATGGCGTGCTGTTCGGCGTGATCGACACGAGCTGGTGGGGCACCGGCCTGATCATCATTGCGTCTGTGCTCACCATCTGGTCGATGGTGTATTACCTGCAGAAGGCCCTGCCCGAAATTCGCGCCAAGGCGCGGTAAGTCTCTGCACGCGGGCCGCTGCCAATTCGTGGCCGAATTGGCGCCCCGAACGGCCGACCCACCCCGGGTTTGCGCTTAGAATCCGCCCTCTCGCTTGACAGCACTGTGCTCGCAACGCTGTAATGATTTTTGGTCCGATAGAGACCTCCCGGCAACGATCCGGTTACTCATCCCACGCGTTAGTTTTGTAAGAGGGTTACTTTCGTGAACAAGTCAGAGCTGATCGAACACATTGCACAGCAGGCCGACATTTCGAAGGCCGCTGCAGCCCGCGCCCTGGAAGCCATCATTGGCGGCGTGAAGACTACCCTGAAGAAGGGCGGCAGTGTCTCGATCGTCGGCTTCGGCACCTTCGCTGTCACCAAGCGTGCCGCTCGCACTGGTCGCAACCCGCGCACCAACGAAGCCATCAAGATCAAGTCGGCCAAGGTGCCGAAGTTCCGTCCGGGCAAGGGCCTGAAAGACGCACTGAACTGATTGTTCCGCGGGTGCTTAGCTCAGTTGGTAGAGCGGCGCCCTTACAAGGCGTAGGTCGGGGGTTCGAGCCCCTCAGCACCCACCACCGCGGAATGTCAGCGCTTTTTCATTAGAATCGCGCGCGGCGCACGCAGACCCGGAAGCAAGGCGAACACCCGTTCGCCTTTGTCGTTTCTGGGCAGCCCGCCTCCTACAAGGTTTGGATACATGTTCGATTTCGTTCGCGCACACACCCGTCTCCTGCAAGGCTTGCTGGTCTTGCTGATCTTCCCGTCCTTCGTGTTTTTCGGGGTGCAGGGCTATTCGAGCTTCACCGACAAGGCCAACAGCTCGGTTGCGTCGATCGACGGCTTGTCGATCAAGCAGAGCGAACTCGAGGCGGCCCACCGCCAGCAGATCGAGCGGCTGCGCCAGCAGATGCCGCAAGCCGACATCAAGATGTTCGACACCCCTGAGATGAAGCGCCAGACGCTCGATGCCCTGGTGCGCGAGCGGGTGCTGATGACCTCGGTCGTGAAGGACCATCTGGTGATCTCGGACACACGCCTGCAGCGCCTGTTCAAGACCGACCCGCAGTACGCTGCATTGCGTGATGCTGACGGCTACGTGAACCAGGCCTTCCTTGCCGCCCGCGGCATGAGCTCCGAGATGTTCGCTGAACAGCTTCGCCAGGACTACGCCATGCGCCAGGTGCTGGCCGGCGTGACCGACACCCCGTTGAGCGGCAAGACCGTCACCGACGGTGCGGTGCTGGCGCTGCTTGATCAGCGCGACGTGCAACTCCAGAAGTTCGACGCCAAGGATTACCTGGCCAAGGTCTCGCCGAGCGATGCCGATATCGAGGCGTTCTACAAGTCGCACACGGCCCAGTTCCGCTCGCCAGAAGACGCCAACATCGAGTTCGTCGTGCTGGACCTGGCCGCGCTGAAGAAGCAGGTCACGGTGAGTGACGACGACCTGCAGAAGTACTACGCTGAAAACGCGTCGCGCTACACCAGCCAGGAAGAGCGCCGTGCCAGCCACATCCTGATCAACGCAGCCAAGGATGCGCCGGCCGCTGAACGTGAAAAAGCCAAGGCCAAGGCCGAGGCCCTGTTGGCCGAAGTCCGCAAGGCTCCGACCACGTTTGCTGCGGTTGCCAAGAAGAACTCGAACGACCCGGGCTCTGCCGACAAGGGTGGCGACTTGGACTTCTTCGGTCGCGGCGCGATGGTGAAGCCGTTCGAAGATGCGATCTTCTCGATGAAGGCCGGTGAAATCTCGAACGTCGTGGAGTCGGACTTCGGCTTCCACATCATCCAGATGACGGGTGCGCGTGGTGGTGAGCGCAAGTCGTTCGAATCGGTCAAGGCCGAGATCGTGGACGAAGTCAGCAAGCAGTTGGCGCAGAAGCGTTATGCCGAAGCAGCCGAGCAGTTCAGCAACATGGTTTACGAAATGCCGGAAAGCCTGCAGCCTGTCATTGACAAGCTCAAGCTGAGCCGCCAGGCCGCCACCGTTCGCCGTCAGGCAGCGCAAGGCGCCACCGGTCCGCTGGCCTCGGCCAAGCTGCTCGAGGCGCTGTTTTCTCCGGATGCGCTGAAGAACAAGCGCAACACCGAAGCCGTGGAAACCGGCCCGAACCAACTGGTGTCGGCCCGCGTGGTGGAGTACCACCCCGAGCGCGTGCTGCCGCTGGTTGAAGTGCGTGCCCAGGTGCTGGAGCAGGTCCGCATCGAGCAGGCCGCCAGTGCTGCCCGCAAGGATGGCCAGGCGCGCGTGGAGGCGCTGAAGAAGTCGCCTGAAGACAAGCTGCCGCAAAGCCTGATGGTGTCGCGTACCGGCGCCCAAGGCCTGCCGCGCCAGATCATCGATGCTGCCCTGCGCGCTGATGTCAGCAAGGGTGCCGTCGCCGTCGGCGTCGACATGGGCAACCAAGGTTTCGTGGCCATGAAGGTGGTGCGTCAGGTGCCGCGGGAAGCCACGGACGCTGACGTTGAACGTGCACGTCCTTACGTGGCGCAGGCGCTGGCGGCTGCCGAGTCGGCTGCCTTCCTGGAGGCGCTGAAGAAGCGCTTCAAGGTGGAGGTCAAGTTGCCTGCCGCAACGGCTGCTGCGGACGCTGCCGCAAGTTCTGCAAAGAATTGACCAAAGGCCTGAAATTCAGGCTATAATCATGGTCTTGATTCGGTGGTGGCTATAGCTCAGTTGGTAGAGTCCCAGATTGTGATTCTGGTTGTCGTGGGTTCGAGTCCCATTAGCCACCCCACCCAATATCAGTAAAAAGGCCCGCAGCGATGCGGGCCTTTTTGCTTTGGCAGCCGGGTTTGACTGAGCCTCAACAGGCCGCAGCCTTTTTGCTGCCCGGTGAGGTGAGCTCCGGGATCACGACCTGGCAGACGATGCCGCGCTCCTCGCGCTCCCGCCAGGTGACTGTGCCGCCCATCAGCTTGACGCGTTTGCGGATGCCGCCGAGCCCCAGACCATGCGACCACTTCTCCGGTGTTCGTCCGCTGCCGTCATCGATCAGGTCGATCGTGAAGGTCCCTTGGTTCAGTCGGCAATGAATCTGCACGCTCTTTGCGTTCGAGTGCGAGATCACGTTGCTCACCAGCTCCCGCAGGATGCGCGTCAGCGATGACCACTGCACCATCGTCAGCGTGATGTCGTCGTCGTAACACGCCTGCCAGACCAGTTCACAGCCGATCGCTGACAGCCGTTGGGCGATGTCGGTTTTCCACTCGGCGGACGCCAGCGTCAAGGCGTGCTTCTTGGCGGCCAGACCGCGCGTCAGCGTCTTCAGATCCTGCAGGGTATGGCGGACGTAGTCTTCCATTTCCTTGCTGGGCGCCTTGTACATCAGGGTCAGCAGGCGGGCGCCGATGTCGTCGTGCAGGTCCTGGGCGATGCGAACGCGCTCTTCGCTGCGACCTCGCTCCACTGCACGGTCGTGGGCGAGTGCCCGCATCAACTGCTCGAGGATGCGGTCAGCGAGGCGGGCATCTTCCGGGGTGAACAGCCGCTTGCCGCGCTCGGCGAAGCGCAGCGTCACCAAGCCGTCGACCGCCGGCCCGTGCATCAGGTTGGGCAGCGGCACCAGCAGCACGGCACCGTTGCCGAGGATGCGGCTGTACTGGGCACGGCCTTCGCCCCGGCTGGTTTCAAGCGGCTCGAAAACATTGCGCAGCAGCTCGATCATGCGGTCGGCGGCGCGTTCGGGGCGGGCTTCCACCTCGCGCGCGATGCGGTAGAGGTGCTCGAACATGCGTTCGGTGGTCAGCGCCCGCGCACCCATCATCTGCGACACCAGCCATTGCCGAAGCGCCGCATACGCCCCCAGCGCCAGGAACAGCGACAGGGTGAGCGAGGCGAACTGGCTGAACGAGAACGCGGCCACGAACAGCAGGTCGACCGAGGTGGCAACGGTGCTGATGCCCGCCAGCATCGCGAATTCGCGCATCACGTTCTGTGAGCGGGCGATGAACGGCACGAGCAGAATCAGAGAGGCGAAGAACACGCCCCAGATCACGGGCGCCACGGCGGCCACGGGCTGCATCTCCGGCGGCATCAGCGGCATCATGGCCACGGCCAGCGACAGCAGCAGCAGAGAGGCTTCGGTCACCAGACAGAAGCGGCGCATCACCACGGCAAACGGGTGTGGCGATACCCGGTTCGCCCGGCTCAACAGCCCGATGCAGAGCAGGCCGGTCAGCAGCATCAGGCCCTGTGCCCACCACCATTCATGCGCGAGCATGCCGCCGAGTGTCAGCGCACCATAGGTACCCACGCCCACCCACATGCCCGCGACGAGCAGGTTTTGCCAGAGTGAGCTGCGCGACGCCGCAGCGTGCAGGATCGCGCCGCAGGTGACGAGATCCAGCAGGGTGCGGAAGACGCTTTCGTGTGCCACCAGCGCCACCGGCAATGCCAGCGCCGGCACGGAAGACACGGCACCCAGCAGCAGTTGCGTGGCTTGTGCGTGGGCCATCACGGCGTAGAGCCAGTTCCTGAAGCGGGGATGTACCAGCGGCACGATCCAGCCGACCAGGAACAGCACCATCGCAAAGCCGCACATCAGCCAGAACATGGCGCCGAGGGCGCCGTAGCCGCGCGGCCGCGTGGCCACCGGCACTTCGCTGCCGTCCCAGAAGACGAGCGTCACCTTGCCGGCCTCGACCGCCTTTGCGCTGGCCACGCGCGCGGCCAGCAGATCGTGCCGCAAGGCGTCTTCGGTGATCCAGCGTGCGCTGTGAGCCAGGGCCAGCACGTTCAGGTGCGTGATCTGCCCGTCGGGTTCGCGGATGCCGTCCAGCTCGGCGCCGATGTGGGCCTGGAGCGCCGGCACCGGGCTGGCGATCAATTCAAGGCGCCCCTCCGGGCTGCTGCGCCACTCTGCGGGCAGGTGGGGCAGGTTGGCCATGGCCCGCGCCAGCAGGAACACCGTGAGGCAGCCGATGACCGCGGCCAGCAGCAAGGCTTGTCGCCGCCAGCCAATTCGAACCATGGATTCCAGGCCGGCTGCACCGGGCTGCAGGCCAGCCTGGCCTGGGTCCTCCAAGCCTGCGTCGTCCGGTCGCGGCGCACCAGATGGTGCCGGCTGGCGCGGAGGCGGGAGGTCGCTGATGTCGTTCGCGGTAGCGGGGGTCTCGTCTTCCGCGGGGCCTGGGTACTGCTGCGCGCTCATGGAGGCAGGGCGGTCAGACCAGGCCCTGCTTGCTGGCCAGCACGGCAGCTTCAGCTCGGCTGGACACGTTCAGCTTGCGGTAGATGGACTTGATGTGGTCGTTCACGGTGAACCACTTGATGCCCATCAGGTTGGCGATTTCCTTGATGGTGAAGCCCTTGCTCAGGTAGGTCAGGACTTCAATCTCGCGAGGGGTCAGGTGCGGAAGTTCGACGGTGCGCTCCATCGGCACCGGCTTGCTGCTGCTGCCGGGCAGGTAGGCCGAGGTGAGCGACGAGTTGACGGGCGAGGGCGGCGCCGAGCCCGCAGCCAAGCCTTGGCGGAAGTGGGTGAGCAGGCGGCGTGCAATGGCGGGCGACAGCGGAGGCTGCCCAAGCACGATCTTGCGCAACTCTTCCACCAGCACCTCGAACCGGTCTTCCTTCAGCAGGTAACCGTCGGCGCCGCATTGCAATGCCGGGAACAGGTGGTCGTCGTCTGAATAGAGCGTGGTGACGACCTTGGTGGCGGGGTACTGGGTCAGCTCGGCCAGCAGCTCGAGGCCGTTGCCATCAGGCAGTTCCAGGTCGACGAGCATCAGCTTGAACGGGTCAGCGCCGTGCAGGCCTTGCGGGCCGGTCAGGGAGATCTGGGCACGAGCGGTTTCCAGGTCGCCAGCTTCGGTGATGGTGATGGGATCGCTGAAAGCTTCCCGCAAGACCCGCGAGAGAAAGTCGCGGGCGACGGGGTTGTCTTCGAGGATCAACACTTTCACGGTCATGCTTGGTCCCTTGGTGCTGGCGTGGTCATTTTTTCCATGCTAGCAGCGGGGGTGCCTGACCGGTAGCCCCCGAACAGGGGGCCATACAACACCGTCAGGCCGGGTTCTTGAGCACGATCTTGCCCCGGATATCTCGGGCAGACAGCCGTGCGAAGGCGGTGGCCACCTCACTCATCGGCAGCACGGTGTCGATCACGGGTTTGACCTTGCCCTGGGCGTACCACTGAACCAGCTGGCCGAGCGATGCGGCATTGGCCTTGGGCTCGCGCCGCACGAAGTCGCCCCAGAACACGCCCACCACCGACGCGCCCTTCAGGAGCGGCAAGTTGAAGGGCAGGGCAGGAATGCCGCCTGCCGCGAACCCGATGACCAGGTAGCGCCCGCGCCAGGCGATGGAGCGGAAGGCGGCCTCCGCCAGCTCGCCGCCAATCGGGTCATAAACCACATCAGGGCCTTTGCCGTTGGTGAGCGCCTTGAGGGCGTCGCGCAGCGAGGTGGTGGTGTAGTTGATGGTCGCGTCGGCGCCGATGTCCAGGCAGAGCTGGCACTTCGCATCGCTGGAGGCTGCCGCGATCACGGTGGCGCCTGCGGCCTTGGCGATCTGGATGGCGGCGGTGCCTACGCCGCCAGCAGCGCCGAGCACCAGCACCGTTTCGCCGGCTTGCAGTGCGCCGCGGTCCATCAAGGCATGGTGCGAGGTGCCGTAGGTGAAGGCAAACGCCGCAGCGTCGACCATGTCGAAGCCCGGCGGCAGGGGCAGGGCCTGCAGCGCATTGACCACCGCATGGGTGCCAAACCCGCCGGTGCTGGAAATGGCCGCCACGGGCTGCCCCACGCTCAGGTGCCGCACGCCTTCACCGACGGCGTCCACCACGCCGGCAAATTCGGAGCCGGGCACAAACGGCAGCGGTGGCTTGATCTGGTATTTGCCTTCCGTGATCAGTCGATCGGGGAAGTTCAGGCTGGCCGTCTGGATGGCCACGCGGATCTCTCCGGGGCCGGGTTCCGGCTGTGCCATGGATTGCCAGACCAGGCTGTCAGGTCCGTCGGTGGTGCTGCAAAGCCAGGCGTGCATGTCGGGTCTCCTCGGTCGGTCTGGAATGTTGCGCATGATCGCAGCCGTGCGGGTCGCCTGTCGTCACCAATGCGACGACTTGCGGGTTTGTCGGGGGTGGCGTCAAGGGCAGGGCGTCGCTCCCTACAATGGGTCGCATGCGAATCCTCATTGCGAACGACGACGGTTACCTCGCTCCCGGCATTGCGGCCCTGGTGCAGGCTTGTCATGGGCTCGGCGAGATCGACGTGATCGCGCCTGAGCAGAATGCCAGCGGCACCTCGAACTCGTTGACGCTCGGGCGTCCGCTGTCGGTGCATGAAGCGCACAGCGGCCCGCAGAAGGGGTTCAAGTACGTCACCGGCACGCCCTCGGACAGCGTCCACATTGCCTTGACGGGCCTGATGCCGCACCGCCCGGACCTGGTCTTGTCCGGCATCAATCAAGGCGCCAACATGGGCGACGACACGCTGTATTCCGGCACCGTGGCCGCCGCGATGGAAGGCTTCCTGTTTGGCGTGCCGGCCATCGCTTTCTCGCAGGTCGAGAAGGGCTGGGCCCATCTGGACGAAGCCGCGGCGGTGGTGCGCAAGGTGGTGGAGTCGGTGCTGCCCTTGATCGTGCCGGGGCAACGCATGGCCGCGCCCTGGCTGCTCAATGTCAACATTCCCAACCGGGCCGATGCAGCGCAACTGCCTTGGGCCACCACGCGGCTGGGCCGGCGCCATGCCAGCGAACCGATGATCCGCCAGCTCAGCCCTCGCGGTGAGCCGATCTACTGGATCGGCCCGCCGGGTGATGCACGCGAAGCCGGCGAGGGCACCGACTTCCATGCGGTGGCCAATGGACTGATCTCCATCACCCCCTTGCAAACCGACCTGACCGACCATGCCCGCATGGGCGACTGGGCGCAGCGCCTGGGCACGCGGCGTCCATGAACGATTCTTCAGACAAGCCGCGGGGCCGGTTTCCGGCCACGCTGCACCAGGTGGCACCAAGGGCCAAGGCCCGGCCCGAGCCTCTACGGCCGCAGCGGCTGTTGCAGGAAGCGGCACAAGACGCCCGGCGTCTGACGGTGTCGAGCGGACTCGGTCTGGACAACCCGGCGATGCGTCAGCGCATGGTCGCCCGCCTGCGGGCTGAGAGCGTGCACTGCGAGCCGGTGCTCAACGCCATGCTGGCCGTGCCACGCCACCAGTTTGTCGACTCTGCGCTGGCCACCCAGGCCTACGAAGACACCAGCCTGCCGATCGGGCTCGGGCAGACCATCTCCAAGCCGTCCGTCGTCGCGCGGATGATCGAGTGGTCCTTCCTCGGCGAGCGAGCTCGGCAGACCGGCCACCTTGGCCGGGTGCTGGAGATCGGAACCGGTTGCGGCTACCAGACCGCGCTGTTGTCGCAGATGGCCACCCAGGTGGTGTCGATCGAACGCCTGAAGCCCCTCCACGAGCTGGCGGTCAAGCACCTCACGGCCCTGCAGGTACCCCGTTGCCGGCTGCTGTATGGCGACGGCATGCTGGGCCATCCGCCACAGGCACCCTACGACACGATCATCTCCGCTGCGGGCGGTGAAGACGTGCCTGCCGCCTGGCTGGCGCAGTTGGCGGTGGGCGGGCGGCTGGTGGCGCCGGCGCGCACGCCGGACGGTCGCGGTCAGGTGCTGGTGGTCATTGACCGCCACGCTGAGGGCTATCACCGCTCCGTTGGCGAGATGGTGCAGTTCGTCCCCTTAAAATCGGGCGTTGAATGAATCACAGGGACAACACATGGGCATGACCGTGAACGCGCGTCGATCGGCAGGGGTTTGGGGTGCGATGGCATTGCTGTTGCTGGTGACCGGCTGCGCGGCACCCCGTCACCCGGCGCCGGTTGAGGAGCGCTCCGGGGCCGCGCGGCAGTCGGGCAGCAAGCCGGTTGCGTCGACGGAAGCGTCGAAGCCGACCGCCGCCACGCCCGTGGTGGAAGCCAAGCCGGGCACCTACATCGTGAAGCCCGGTGACACGCTGATGCGCATCGCATTGGAATCCGGCCAGGGCTGGCGTGATCTGGCCCGCTGGAACAGCATCGAGAACCCCAACCTCATCGAGGTGGGGCAGGTGCTGAAGGTGGTGCCGCCTGCGGGCGAAGCCGTGGTCAGCACCAAGCCGGTGACGGCGCCGCGCGTTGACGCCAAGCCGCTGGATGCCAAGCCAGGTGCCGCAGGCGCCAGCGCTTCGACCGCCAGTTCGGCCAGCGGTGCCGCCTCGTCAGTAACGCCATCCGCGTCTGCACCAGCGCCGGTGGCCGCACCCAAGGACGCCGAAGACGACATTCCCTGGGCGTGGCCTGCATCCGGCCCGGTGGTCACCTCGTTTGATGAGGTGCGCAGCAAGGGCCTGGCCATTGGTGGCAAGGCCGGCGACGCCGTGCTGGCGGCTGCCGACGGGCGCGTGGTGTACGCGGGCTCTGGCCTGCGCGGCTATGGCAACCTGGTCATCGTCAAGCACAACGGCACCTACCTGACGGCCTACGCCCACAACCAGACGCTGCTGGTCAAGGAAGACCAGACCGTCAAGCGTGGGCAGAAGATCGCCGAGATGGGCTCGTCTGATGCGGAGCGCGTGCAGCTGCACTTCGAGATCCGCCGCCAGGGCAAGCCCATCGATCCTGCCAAGCTCCTGCCCGCGCGCTGAGCAACGGCCACCTCTACTCAAGGCCGCCTGCGGGCGGCTTTCCTGTTTGCAGATCCAACCACGGATAATCACGCCCATGACATTGAAGGACGAATGGCTGACCGTCGAGTCGCTCGACATGGACGCCCAGGGCGTGGCCCGCAACACCGAAGGCAAGGTCGTGTTCATCGAAGGCGCCTTGCCGGGTGAGCAGGCACTTGTGGATGTGGGCCGCAAGAAGAACCAGTGGGAACAGGCCACCCTGCGCGAGTTGCGCCAGGAAAGCGCCCAGCGCGTGAAGCCCGGGTGCCCGCATTTCGGTCTGCATGCAGGTGCCTGTGGCGGCTGCAAGATGCAGCACCTGCATGGCGCCGCCCAGGTGGCCATCAAGCAGCGCGTGCTGGAAGACAACCTGTCGCACCTGGGCAAGGTGAAAGCCGAGCGACTGCTGCGCCCGATCGAAGGCCCGACCTGGGGTTACCGGTACCGGGCGCGCCTGTCGGTGCGCTGGGTGGCCAAGAAGCAGACGGTGCTGGTGGGCTTCCATGAGCGCAAGTCACGCTATGTGGCCGACATGCAGCAGTGCGAGGTGCTGCCGCGCCATGTCAGCAATATGCTGATGCCGCTGCGCGAGCTGGTCGGCTCGATGGACGCGCGTGAGCTGCTGCCGCAGATCGAGCTGGCCATCGGTGACGGTGTGACGGCGCTGGTGGCACGCAACCTCGAGCCGCTGTCGGACGCCGACAAGCAGCGCCTGCGCGATTTTGCTGCCGTGCACGGTGTGCAGTGGTGGCTGCAGCCCAAGGGTCCGGACACGGTGCATCTGCTCGACGAAGGTGGCCCGGAGCTGGCCTACACGCTGCCGGAATTCGGCCTGCGCATGCCGTTCAAGCCGACCGACTTCACACAGGTCAACCACCACATCAACACGGTGCTGGTCGGGCGCGCGCTGCGTCTGCTGGACGCTCAGCCGACCGAACACGTGATCGACTGGTTCTGCGGCCTGGGCAACTTCACCTTGCCGATCGCCACGCGCGCCCGGTCGGTGCTGGGCATCGAAGGCAGCGAAGCGCTCGTGGCCCGTTCACGCCAGAACGCTGCGCTGAACGGACTGGCTGACAAGGCGCGTTTCGAAGCACGCAACCTGTTCGAGCTGTCGCCCGACGATCTGGTGTCTTACGGCCAGGCCGACAAGTGGCTGGTTGATCCGCCGCGGGAAGGCGCGTTTGCGCTGGTCAAGGCACTTGCGGATCTGCAGACCGAGCCGCGCGAGGGCTGGACGCCGCCGTCGCGCATCGTGTACGTCAGCTGCAACCCGGCCACGCTGGCCCGTGATGCTGGTCTGCTGGTGCATGTGGCGGGTTATCGCTGCGTGATGGCGGGGGCGGTGAACATGTTCCCGCACACGGCGCACGTCGAAAGCATGGCGGTGTTCGAGCGCGCTTGAGCCGCTTTGCCGCGCCAATGAAAAAGGGGCTCCGAGGAGCCCCTTTTTGATTTTCAGCCGTTGCCGAGATCAGTCGCGCTCGCCACCCAGCACGCCCAGCAGCACCAGCAGGTTCTGGAACACGTTGTAGATGTCCAGGTAGATGGCCAGCGTGGCAGAGATGTAGTTCGTCTCGCCGCCGTCGATCACGCGCTTGATGTCATAGAGCATGAACGCCGAGAACAGCGCGATGCACACTGCCGACAAGGTCAGCATCAGCGCGGTGGACTGGAAGAAGAAGTTGATCAGGCCGACCGCGAACACCACGACCGCGCCAATCATCAGGAACTTGCCCATGCCCGACAGGTCACGCTTGATGACCGACGCCAACGTGGCCATGGCGAAAAACACGCCAGCCGTGCCGCCGAAGGCGATCATGATCAGCGACGTGCCGTTCTTGAAGCCCAGCACCATGCCGAGCAGGCGGGCGAGCATCAAACCCATGAAGAAGGTGAACGCCAGCAGCACCGGCACGCCGGCAGCAGAGTTCTTGGTCTTCTCGATGGCGAACATGAAGCCGAATGCGCCGACCATGAACAGCACCAGGCTCATGCCCGAACCCATGGCAGCCGCGAAGCCGGTGGCCACACCCAGCCAGGCGCCCAGCACGGTAGGCACCATCGACAGGGCCAGCAGGCCGTAGGTATTGCGCAGCACACGGTTGCGCTGTGCCGTCGACGAGCCGCCGACGGAGATGTCTTGCACCAGGTGCAGGTCTTGATTCATGGAACCTCCAGAAATGATCCGGCATATAGCAGTGATGCCATGCCATGGGGTGTGAGACACCGCTAGCCTGATTCTAGTTCCCGAGCAGTGCGGAATCGTCGGGCAGAGGGCCTTTGATCGGTGTCAGACTGGCGTCATGAAGTGGAGTCGGCTATACTCAGCGGGTTTACCCCAAAACATAAGCCGCCCAGCGAAATCTCGCTTTTGACCTTCCTTGCCGAGCCCGGCGTTGACGCTTCCGACGTGAGACGGACAGCGCGCGGGCAACGGGCTGGGCGTGCGAACACCGGAGTTCCCCCTTGCTGCCCGTACTGCCCCCCGCAATCCTTGCACTCGCAGACGGCACGGTCTTTTCCGGCACCTCGATCGGCTCTACCGGCCACACGGTCGGTGAAGTGGTGTTCAACACCGCGCTCACCGGCTACCAGGAAATCCTCACTGACCCGAGCTACTGCCAGCAGATCGTCACCCTGACGTACCCGCACATTGGCAACTACGGCGTCAACTTCGAGGACGTCGAGGCGCAGAAAGTCCATGCCGCTGGCTTGATCATCAAAGATCTGCCGGTCCGAGTCTCGAACTTCCGCCAATCGCAGACGCTGTCCGAGTACCTGCGTGCCGAAGGCACCGTGGCCATCGCCGACATCGACACGCGCCGCCTGACGCGCGTTCTGCGCACCACGGGCGCACAGAACGGCTGCATCGCGACGTTCGCTGCTGGTTACGAAGTGACCGAGGCCGACATCGCCAACGCCATCGCGCGTGCCAAGGGCGCGCCGAACATGGCGGGCCAGGATCTGGCGCAGGTGGTGACGGTGGCTCAGCCCTACGAGTGGGTGGAGACCGAGTGGAAGCTGGCCCGTGAAGACGGCACGCCCGGCTACGGCACGCTGACCAACCCGAAGTTCCACGTCGTGGCGTATGACTTTGGCGTGAAGCGCAACATCCTGCGCATGCTGGCCGAGCGCGGCTGCAAGGTCACGGTGGTGCCGGCCAAGACGCCTGCTGCCGACGTGCTGAAGTACCAGCCGGACGGCATCTTCCTGTCGAACGGCCCGGGCGACCCCCAGCCTTGCGACTACGCCATTGAAGCCGCCAAGACTCTGATCGACACCGGCATCCCGACCTTCGGTATCTGCCTGGGTCACCAGATCATGGCGCTGGCTTCCGGCGCCAAGACCTTCAAGATGAAGTTCGGCCACCACGGTGCGAACCACCCAGTGAAGGACCTGGACAACCAGCGCGTGTCGATCACCAGCCAGAACCACGGTTTTGCGGTGGACGCTGATTCGCTGCCGGCCAACCTGCGCCCAACGCACATCAGCCTGTTCGACGGCACGCTGCAGGGCCTGGCCCGCACCGACAAGCCGGCGTTCTGCTTCCAGGGTCACCCGGAAGCTTCGCCCGGCCCGCACGACATTGCCTACCTGTTTGACCGGTTCACCGGTCTGATGGCGGACAACAAGCGCTGAACGACACCGAGCGACATCGAAGGACACGCGGCTGTGCTGGGCATCACTGACCTTGGAACCTACGTGCTGGGAACGATCGCCATCGTTCTGCTGCCGGGGCCGAACTCCTTGTTCGTGCTGTCGGTGGCGGCGCGGCGCGGTGTGCGGCCCGGTTATGCCGGTGCCTGCGGCGTGTTCCTCGGCGATGCCATCCTGATGCTGCTGGCGGCCCTGGGTGCTGCGTCGCTGCTGAAGGCGGTGCCGGCGCTGTTCCTGGTGATCAAGGTGGTAGGTGCCACCTACCTGGGTTGGCTAGGCGTGCAGTTGCTGATCGGCGCCTGGCGGCGCTGGCGCGGGGAGGTGTCTGCTGACACCACCGCTGCGCTGGACCTGAGCCAGCCGTTCCGCAAGGCGCTGTTCATCAGCCTGCTGAACCCCAAGGCCATCCTGTTCTTCGTGTCGTTCTTCATCCAGTTTGTCGATCCTGCCTACCCGCAGCCTGCGCTGACCTTCCTCGGGTTGGGGCTGATCGCGCAGACCTGCAGCGCCGTCTACCTGTCGGTGCTGATTTTTGCTGGTGCCCGGTTGTCCGCAGCGTTCGCTGCCAGACGCCGCACCGCCAGCCTGGCGGCCTCCGGTGTCGGAGCGCTGTTCCTTGGCTTCGGTGCCAAGCTCGCCACGGCCAGCATCGGCTGAGCCCGCGCTCGAACAATTTGAAAAGAAAAGACCATGCCTAAGCGTTCCGACCTCAAAAGCATCCTGATCATTGGCGCCGGCCCGATCATCATCGGCCAGGCCTGCGAGTTCGATTACTCGGGCGCCCAGGCCTGCAAGGCGCTGCGTGAAGAGGGTTACCGCGTCATCCTGGTGAACAGCAACCCTGCCACCATCATGACCGACCCGGACACGGCCGACGTCACCTACATCGAGCCCATCACCTGGCAGGTGGTCGAGAAGATCATCGCCAAGGAGCGCCCGGATGCGGTGCTGCCGACCATGGGTGGTCAGACGGCGCTGAACTGCGCGCTGGATCTGCACAAGCACGGCGTGCTGGACAAGTACAAGGTCGAGATGATCGGTGCCAATGAGCACGCCATCGAGAAGGCTGAAGACCGCCTGAAGTTCAAGGACGCGATGACCAAGATCGGTCTCGGCTCCGCGAAGTCGGGCATCGCCCACTCGATGGACGAGGCCTGGGCTGTCCAGAAGAGCATCCTGGCCGACATCGGCGGCTCCGGCTTCCCGATGGTGATCCGCCCCAGCTTCACGCTCGGCGGCACGGGTGGCGGCATTGCCTACAACCCGGAAGAGTTCGAAGAAATCTGCAAGCGTGGTCTGGACCTGTCGCCGACCAAGGAGCTGCTGATCGAAGAATCGCTGATCGGCTGGAAAGAGTACGAGATGGAAGTGGTTCGCGACAAGGCGGACAACTGCATCATCGTCTGCTCGATCGAGAACCTGGACCCGATGGGCATCCACACCGGTGACTCCATTACCGTGGCCCCGGCCCAGACGCTGACCGACAAGGAATACCAGCTGCTGCGCAACGCCTCGATCGCCATCCTGCGCGAAATCGGCGTCGACACCGGCGGCTCGAACGTGCAGTTCTCGATCAACCCGCGCGACGGCCGCATGGTGGTCATCGAGATGAACCCGCGCGTGTCTCGCTCGTCGGCGCTGGCCTCCAAGGCCACCGGCTTCCCGATCGCCAAGATCGCTGCCAAGCTGGCCGTGGGCTACACGCTCGACGAGCTGCGCAACGACATCACCGGCGGCGTGACCCCGGCGTCGTTCGAGCCGTCGATCGACTACGTCGTCACCAAGATCCCGCGTTTCGCCTTCGAGAAGTTCCCGGCCGCTGATTCGCACCTGACCACCCAGATGAAGTCGGTGGGTGAGGTGATGGCCATGGGCCGCACCTTCCAGGAATCGTTCCAGAAGGCCCTGCGTGGTCTGGAAACCGGCATCGACGGCCTGAGCGAGCGCTCGACCGACCGCGAAGAGATCGTCGAGGAAATCGGCGAAGCTGGCCCGGAGCGCATCCTGTACGTGGGTGACGCCTTCCGCATCGGCATGACCCTCGAAGAGATCTTCGAGGAAACGGCGATCGACCCCTGGTTCCTGGCCCAGATTGAGCAGATCATCCAGGCCGAACAAGCCCTGGGCGGCCGCACGCTGGAAAGCCTGTCGAAGGCCGAGCTGTACTTCCTCAAGCGCAAGGGCTTCTCCGACCGCCGCCTGGCCAAGCTGCTGGGCACCAACCAGCATGAAGTGCGCGCCAAGCGCCATGCGCTGGGTGTGCGTCCGGTCTACAAGCGTGTCGACACCTGCGCGGCCGAGTTCGCCACGCAGACGGCCTACATGTATTCCACGTACGACGAGGAATGCGAAGCCGAGCCGACCAACAAGAAGAAGATCATGGTGCTGGGCGGTGGCCCGAACCGCATTGGTCAGGGCATCGAGTTCGACTACTGCTGCGTCCATGCTGCCCTCGCCATGCGCGAAGACGGCTACGAGACCATCATGGTCAACTGCAACCCGGAAACGGTCTCCACCGACTACGACACCTCCGACCGCCTGTACTTCGAGCCGGTGACGCTGGAAGACGTGCTGGAAATCGTGGCCAAGGAACAGCCGGTTGGCGTGATCGTGCAGTACGGCGGCCAGACCCCGTTGAAGCTCGCGCTCGACCTGGAACGTGCCGGCGTGCCCATCATCGGCACCACGCCTGACAGCATCGACGTGGCTGAAGACCGTGAGCGTTTCCAGCAACTGCTGCACACGCTCGGCCTGAAGCAGCCGCCGAACCGCACGGCCCGCACCGAAGAAGCCGCGCTGAAGCTGGCCCAGGAAATCGGCTATCCGCTGGTGGTGCGCCCGAGCTACGTGCTGGGCGGCCGCGCGATGGAAATCGTGCACGGCGACAAGGACCTGGAGCGCTACATGCGCGAAGCCGTCCGCGTGTCGGAAAAGTCACCGGTGCTGCTGGACCGCTTCCTCGATGACGCCATCGAAGTCGACGTCGACTGCATCAGCGACGGCGTCGACGTGATGATCGGCGGCATCATGGAACACATCGAACAGGCTGGTGTGCACTCGGGCGACTCCGCCTGCTCGCTGCCGCCGTATTCGCTGTCCAAGTCGCTGCAAGACGAATTGCGCCGCCAGACCGCCGAGATGGCCAAGGCCCTGAAGGTCATCGGCCTGATGAACGTGCAGTTCGCCATCCAGGGCGAAGGCGATGACGCCATCGTCTACGTGCTGGAAGTGAACCCGCGTGCCTCGCGCACCGTGCCGTTCGTCTCCAAGGCCACCGGCCAACCGCTGGCCAAGATCGCAGCCCGCTGCATGGCCGGCCAGAAGCTGGTGGACCAGCGCGGCAAGGACGGCCAGATGCCCCATGAGGTCATCCCGCCGTACTTCAGCGTAAAGGAAGCCGTCTTCCCGTTCAACAAGTTCCCGGGTGTTGACCCGATCCTTGGCCCGGAAATGCGCTCCACCGGCGAGGTGATGGGCGTGGCCTACAGCTTCGGCGAAGCCATGCTGAAGAGCCAGCTGGGTGCGGGCTCGCGCCTGCCCGAGCAGGGCACGGTCGTCATCACCGTGAAGAACAACGACAAGGACCGCGCGGTGAAGATTGCCAGCGAACTGGTCGATCTGGGCTTCAACGTGGTGGCCACCAAGGGCACGGCTGCGGCCATCGCCGAAGCCGGCGTGCCGGTGAAGGTGGTGAACAAGGTCAAGGACGGTCGTCCGCACATCGCCGACCTGATCAAGGCCGGCGACATCCAGCTGGTGTTCACCACGGTCGATGAAACGCGCACGGCCATCGCCGACTCGCGCTACATCCGCACGGCTGCCCTGGCCAACCGCGTGACCTACTACACCACGATGGCCGGCTGCGAGGCCGCGACCGAAGCCCTGAAGCACCAGGACGATCTGCAGGTCCTGTCGCTGCAGGAACTCCACAAGGCGCTGGGCTGAGGCGTGCTGGCATGAGGGTCAGGCTGGAGGCCTGATTCCTCTGATCTGCACTACACTGCCGCCTTCAGCGCTCCGCCGCCCATGCGGTCCTTCCGGACCGGTGGCGGCGGTTTGCATTTTGAGTCACGTGATCCATTCCCCATGAGCACCATTCCCATCACCAAGCGCGGCGCTGAAAAGCTCAAGGACGAGCTGCATCGTCTGAAGACCGTCGAGCGGCATGCCGTGATCCAGGCGATTGCCGAAGCGCGCGCTCAGGGCGACCTGTCTGAAAACGCCGAGTACGACGCCGCCAAGGACAAGCAGGGCTTCATCGAAGGCCGCATCCTCGAGATCGAAGGCAAGCTGGCTGCCGCCCAGATCATCGACCCGAGCACGCTGGATGCCGGTGGTCGCGTGGTGTTTGGCGCCACGCTCGATCTGGAAGATGAAGACACCGGTGCCAAGGTCACCTATCAGATCGTCGGCGACGACGAGGCTGACCTGAAGCTGGGCCTGATCTCGATCAGCTCGCCCATCGCCCGCGCCTTGATCGGCAAGGTTGAAGGCGACGTCGCCGAAGTGCGCGCACCCGGTGGCCTGCGCCACTACGAAGTGGTGACCGTTCGCTACCTCTGAGACACATGTCGACCTGGCACGACACCGTTCGACGCCTGACCCCGCCCGTGTGGGCCGGGGTGCTGTTGTGCATCGCCTTTCTGGCCACGCCGGCGCCTTTCGCCACCCTGGCCAGCGCGGATGCCGGACGGGTGGTCGGCCACATGTTTGCGCGTGAGGCGCCACTCAGCCTGTTGCTGGCGGTTGTGGTGCTGATGCTGGAGCGGCGTCGCACGCTGGCGCAGCCCAACGGCGACGTGGCGAGCCCGTTCACCGCCCCTGTGATGCTGTCGCTGCTGACGTTGGCCTGCACGGTGGTTGGTTATTACGCCTTGCAGCCCTTGATGGCGCAGGCGCGCCTCGGGCAAGGGGCGCTGAGCTTCGGCCAGCTGCATGCCATCAGCCTGGGCTTGTTCGGCGTGAAGATGCTGGCCGTGTGCTGGCTCGCCGTGCTGGCTGTGCGTCCCCCAGACACGTCACGCTGACACCTGCGGCCGGTGGTTGCCCCACGGCCGGACGAAAAAAAGCGCCCGGGTGGGCGCTTGGGTGATGCTCAGCGCCGGAGGGCGCCAGGGCTCAGCGGGTCAGCGGCTCTGGGCCTTCTTCTTGACGCTGGTCGCGCGCACCCGGGTGCGCTTGATCTGGCCACCGACAGTCACCCGCTGGTTGCCGTGCACCGTGACCGTCTTGACGGTGGGGCGCGGGCTGCCCTTGGCAAAGGTCACCAGCTTCACGGAGCGTGAGCCGGGCTTGCGCTCGGGGTTTTCAGCTTTTTCCTTCGGCGGCATGGGCCGCCAAAGCACCAGCAACTTGCCAATGTGCTGGATCGGCGCAGCATCAAGCTGGTCGGCCAGCGTGACCAGCATCGCTTCGCGGGCGACGCGGTCATCGGAGAAAACGCGGATCTTGATCAAGCCGTGCGCTTTGAGTGCGGCATCGGTTTCCTTGATGATGGCGGGGGTCAGTCCCTCGGACCCGATCATGACGACCGGATCGAGGTGGTGGGCGTCGCCGCGCTTATCTTTGCGTTCGGCAGGCGTGAGTTGTATCGCAGACATCCTCGTATTATCCCCTCAACATGAAAATCGACACAAAAAGCAAGAAGGTCAACAAGGCATGGATGCACGACCATGTCACAGACCCCTGGGTGCGCCTGGCGCAAAAGGAAGGTTACCGGGCCCGTGCCGCGTTCAAACTCAAGGAGATTGACGAGGCATTCAACCTGTTCCGGCCTGGCCAGGTGGTGGTCGACCTGGGTGCCAGCCCCGGCGCCTGGAGCCAGTATCTCCGACGTCGGTTTGCGCCCAAGGTGGCGGGTGTGGGTGGCGCCGCCACGGGCCAGCTTGACGGCACCATCATCGCCCTCGACCTGCTGGACTTCGCGCCGATCGACGGCGTGATCTTCATCCAGGGCGATTTTGGCGAGGATGAGGTCCTGGCGAAGCTGGAAACCGAGTTGGCCAGCCGGCCGGTCGACGTGGTGGTGTCCGACATGGCGCCGAACCTGTCGGGCGTGGCCAGCACCGACGCTGCGCGCATCCAGAACCTGATTGAGCTGGCGATCGACTTCTCCTCCAACCACCTCAAGCCCGAGGGGGCGCTGGTCGCCAAGATCTTCCACGGCGGGGCCTACGAGCCTTGCGTGGCCTTGTTCAAGAGCACATTCCGGGTCGTCAAGACGTTCAAGCCGAAGTCCTCGCGGGATCGTTCGTCTGAAACCTTTTTGATCGGGCTGGGTCTCAAGAAGCGCTGAGACTGAGGCTTGACCTGTGAAAGTTGACTCTGCACAGGGGCCAGTTCCGGGCATCGCGGGGGCTTGACTCGTCTAGAATCGCCCCCATATGCGGTGTATCGATGCACAGAAGTTTCTGTCTGCGTCAGCGTACATGGATCAATTGAAGGAGCCGCGGTGAACAATCAGTGGATGTCGAAGATCGCCGTCTGGGGGGTGATCCTTTTTGTGTTGTTCACTGTGTTCAAGCAGTTTGACAAGACATCGGTGCCGGCTGGCCAGATCGGCTATTCCGAATTCCTCGACGAAGTGCGCAACCGGCGCATCAAGAGCGTCGTGATCCAGGAAGGTGCTGGCAGCATCGAAATCGCTGCCACTACCACCGACGACAGGAAGATCCGCACCACGGGCACGATGCTCGACCGCGGCCTGTCGGGCGACCTGATCAACAGCGGCGTGAAGTTCGAAGTGCGCCCCCGCGAAGAGCAGGGCCTGCTGACGAGCCTGCTGCTGTCGTGGGGCCCGATGCTGCTGCTGGTGGGCGTGTGGATCTACTTCATGCGCCAGATGCAGGGCGGCGGCAAGGGCGGTGCGTTCAGTTTTGGCAAGTCCAAGGCCCGCATGCTCGACGAAGCCAACAACGCCACCACCTTCGCTGACGTCGCCGGCTGCGACGAAGCCAAGGAAGAGGTGAAGGAGCTCGTCGACTTCCTGAAAGACCCGCAAAAGTTCCAGAAGCTGGGCGGTCGCATTCCGCGTGGCGTGCTGCTGGTGGGCCCTCCGGGCACCGGCAAGACCCTGCTGGCCAAGGCCATCGCCGGTGAAGCCAAGGTGCCGTTCTTCAGCATCTCGGGCTCTGACTTCGTTGAAATGTTTGTCGGCGTGGGCGCCGCCCGTGTCCGCGACATGTTCGAACAAGCCAAGAAGAGTGCCCCGTGCATCATCTTCGTTGACGAAATCGACGCGGTGGGGCGCCACCGTGGTGCTGGCCTGGGCGGCGGCAACGACGAGCGCGAGCAGACCCTCAACCAGATGCTGGTCGAGATGGACGGCTTTGAAACCAACCTTGGCGTGATCGTCATGGCGGCCACCAACCGTCCGGACATCCTGGACCCCGCGCTGCTGCGTCCGGGCCGCTTTGACCGCCAGGTTTACGTGACGCTGCCGGACGTTCGCGGCCGTGAACAGATCCTGAATGTGCACATGCGCAAGGTGCCGGTCGGACAAGACATCCGTGCTGACATCCTGGCCCGCGGCACGCCGGGTTTCTCCGGCGCCGACCTGGCCAACCTGGTCAACGAAGCTGCCCTGTTCGCCGCCCGCCGCAATGGCCGGGTCGTGGAGATGGTCGACTTCGAGAAGGCCAAGGACAAGATCATGATGGGCCCGGAACGCAAGTCCATGGTCATGCCCGAGGAAGAGCGCCGCAACACGGCCTACCACGAAGCAGGCCATGCGCTGGTGGCGCGTCTGATGCCCAAGACCGACCCGGTCCACAAGGTGACGGTCATTCCGCGTGGCCGCGCGCTGGGCGTGACGATGCAGCTGCCCGAAGGCGACCGCTACAGCATGGATAAGGAGCGCATGCTCTCGACCATCTCGGTGCTGTTCGGTGGCCGCATCGCCGAAGAAGTGTTCATGCATCAGATGACCACGGGTGCTTCGAACGACTTCGAGCGTGCCACGGCCATCGCCCGCGACATGGTCACGCGCTACGGCATGACGGACGAGCTGGGCCCGATGGTCTACGCCGAAAACGAAGGCGAAGTCTTCCTGGGCCGCTCGGTGACCAAGACCACCAGCATGTCTGAAGAGACGATGCGCACGGTGGACGCGGTCATCCGCCGCATCATCGACGAGCAGTATTCGATTGCCCGCAAGCACATCGAAGACAACCAGGACAAGATGCACGCGATGGCCAAGGCCTTGCTGGAATGGGAAACCATCGACGGCGAGCAGATCGAGGACATCATGAACGGCAAGCCGCCGCGGCCGCCCAAGGACTGGACGCCGTCCAACAACAAGGGCGGCGGCGGCCCGACCCCGCCGGTCAATCCGGAAAGCGCGCCGGCAGCCGCCTGACGCTGCACAACCACACTCGGGCGAGTTGAATCGCCCGCGACGGGGCCGAGAGGCCCCGTTCCTCATTCCCGGCTCGCCCTTGCTGGCGGCCTTGTTTCCATAGCCGTCGAAGCATCCATGGGCTCTGTTTGGCAAACCAGCCGATTCCGCATTGACCTGACCCGCCCGCAGGTGATGGGGATCGTCAACACCACACCCGATTCGTTTTCGGACGGCGGCTTGCACTTGAGCGCACGCTCAGCCATCGAGGCCTGTGACCGCATGATCGCCGAGGGCGTGGACATTCTGGACATCGGTGGTGAGTCGACCCGGCCTGGTTCCTTGCCGCCGGCTGTGGAGGACGAGCTCGCGCGGGTGCTGCCGGTGGTTCGTCATGCCGTCACGCTCGGTGTGCCGGTGTCAGTCGATACCAGCCGTCCGGAGGTGATGACCGCAGCGCTGGATACAGGCGCTGACATCATCAACGACGTGCGCGCATTGCAGTGGCCCGGTGCCCTGCAGGCCGTGGCCGCGCATGCCCGCTGCGGCGTGTGCCTGATGCACATGCAGGGCCAGCCCGACACCATGCAGGTGGCGCCGGCCTACGCTGATGTGGTGGATGAGGTGCGGCAGTTCCTGGCGGAGCGGCTCGCCTGCGTGACCGGATTGGGCATCGCACTCGAGCGCATCACGCTGGACCCGGGCTACGGCTTCGGCAAATCGCTCGACCACAATCTCACCTTGTTTCGCGCCCAGGCGCAGCTGCAGTCGCTGGGCAGGCCCTTGCTGGTGGGCTGGTCACGCAAGGGCGCGCTGGGGCAGGTCACCGGCCGCCCGGCGGGTGAGCGCATGGTGGCCAGCGTGGCTGCAGCCTTGGCCGCGATTCAACTCGGCGCGCGCATCGTGCGCGTGCACGACGTGGCCGCCACCGTGGACGCGGTGAAAGTCTGGCAGGCCGCCGGGCTGGGTCAGGCTTGAGCGCCGACCAATCAAATTCAGGAGGACAACATGAAAAGACAATATTTCGGTACCGACGGCATTCGTGGCACGGTGGGGCAGGGCGCCATCACCGCCGATTTCATGCTGCGCATCGGGCATGCGGTGGGGCGGGTGCTCCAGCAGCGCCAGTCCGGGCGTGTGCCCACGGTCTTGATTGGCAAGGACACGCGTATTTCGGGCTACATGCTGGAATCGGCGCTGGAGGCTGGTTTCGCCTCTGCCGGTGTGAACGTGCTGTTGACCGGCCCGCTGCCGACGCCGGGTGTGGCTTACCTCACCCGCGCGCTGCGCCTTGATCTGGGGGTGGTGATCAGTGCGTCGCACAACGCCTACCCCGACAACGGCATCAAGTTCTTCTCGGCCAAGGGCGAAAAGCTGCCAGATGCCTGGGAAGAGGCCGTCGAGGCCGAGTTGACCAAGCCGCCCGAGTGGGTGGATTCAGCACGGCTGGGCCGGGCGCGTCGTTTGACCGACGCCCAGGGCCGCTACATCGAGTTCTGCAAGAGCACGGTGTCGGGTGAGCTGACGCTGAAGGGCCTGAAAGTGGTGGTGGACGCCGCCCATGGCGCCGCCTACCAGGTCGCGCCGGCGGTCTTCCACGAGTTGGGCGCCGAAGTGGTCGCCATTGGCAATGCGCCGAATGGCACGAACATCAACGCCGGTTTTGGCGCCACGTCGCCACAAGCGCTGGTAGATGCCGTGCGGGCCAACAGCGCTGCCGTGGGGGTCGCACTCGATGGTGACGCCGACCGTTTGCAGCTGGTGGACAACACCGGGCGCTTGTTCAACGGCGATGAGCTGCTTTATGTGATGGCCATGGACCGCCGCGCCCAGGGCGAGGCGGTGCCGGGCGTCGTCGGCACGCTGATGACGAACATGGCCATTGAAGTGGCGCTGGCTGATCAGGGCATCGACATGGTGCGCGCCAAGGTCGGTGACCGGTATGTGCTGGAAGAGCTGGGTCAGCGTGGCTGGCTGCTGGGCGGCGAAAGCTCCGGCCACCTGCTGGCACTTGACCGCCACAGCACCGGCGACGGCATCGTCAGTGCCCTGCAGGTGCTGCAGGCCGTGCAGCGCAGCGGCAAGAGCCTGGCGGAGCTCCTTCAGGGCGTCACGCTGTTCCCGCAGACCATGATCAACGTCCGCATGGCGCCCGGTACCGATTGGCGCAGCAACGCGCGGCTGGCGGACGAAACCCGTGCCGTCACCGAGGAGCTTGGCCGGACGGGCCGCGTGTTGATCCGCGCTTCCGGCACCGAGCCGGTGCTGCGCGTGATGGTGGAAGCGCAGGACGCCGTGCGCGCCAAGACGCTGGCCGAGCGGCTGGTGGCGGCGGTCAACCAGGGCTGAGCGCCCCCAACGGCTGCCGAATGACTGATTCGTGACAGCCCTGACCTGTGGGGGTCAGGGTTGTCATAGATGTCATAGAGGTGTCACATTACCTTTCTACATTGGCGTCAGTGCAGTCATTTGGCTGTTGTCTCCATACGCAAGAAAGGTTTGACCATGGTTTGCACCGCAGTCCGTTTTTCGTTCAGCGCCGCCCTGATGGCGTTTGCCGTGGGCGCTCAAGCCCAGGATGTGACCGGCGCTGGCGCCACCTTCCCGGCACCGCTCTACGCCAAGTGGGCCGACGGCTACAACAAGGCCACTGGCGCACGCATCAACTACCAATCGGTGGGTTCGGGTGCCGGCATCAAGCAGATCCAGGCGAAGACGGTCGACTTTGGTGCCAGCGACATGCCCCTGAAGGACGAGCAACTGGCTGCTGACGGCCTGGTGCAGTTCCCCACCGTCATCGGTGGCGTGGTGCCCGTCGTGAACATCAAGGGCATCACCGGTGGCCAGATCAAGCTGACCGGCTCGCTGCTGGCTGACATTTACCTGGGCAAGATCACCAAGTGGAACGACGCTGCCCTGGCTGCCCTGAACCCGGGCGTGCCGCTGCCGGACGCCGACATCGCCGTGGTTCGCCGCGCCGATGGTTCGGGCACCAGCTTCATCTTCACGAACTACCTGACCAAGGTCAGCGCTGACTGGAAGTCGAAGGTCGGTGAAGGCACTGCCGTGAACTGGCCGGTGGGCGTGGGCGGCAAGGGCAACGAAGGCGTGTCCGCCTACGTGCAGCGTCTGCCGAACGCGATTGGCTACGTCGAGTACGCCTATGCCAAGCAGAACAAGATGTCGCACGTGCTGCTGAAGAACAAGGACGGCGCCTTCGTGGGTCCGGACGACCTGAACTTCAAGGCCGCTGCTGCCGGCGCCGAGTGGAACAAGACCTTCTACCAGATCCTGACCGAGCAGCCGGGCAAGGAATCCTGGCCCCTGACCGGTGCCACCTTCGTGCTGATGCACAAGTCGCAAGCCAAGGCCGACACCGCCAGCGCCGCGCTGAAGTTCTTCGAGTGGGCTTACCTCAACGGGGACAAGACCGCCGCTGATCTGGAGTACGTGCCGCTGCCGGACGCCGTGAAGGGCCTGGTGCGCAAGCAGTGGGAAGCGCAGATCAAGGACACCGCTGGCAAGGCCGTCGCCTACAAGTGATCGTCGCGCGTCAAGCGTGATGCCCAACAGGCGCCGGTCTGCCCTGAGTTGACGGACCGGCGCCTTTTTGATTCAACATCGGGAGTCCCCCCTAGTGACTGCCACCATGTCTGCCAGCCCTCTGCCCTCCAACGCTTCTTCCGGCCGCACCCTGCCGGCCGGCCAACCTGAAGACCGTCGTCTGACGTCGCCCTGGGCGGACCGCGTGTTCGCGCTCACGGCCAAGGCCGCCGCCTGGCTGACCTTGAGTCTGCTGTTCGGGATTCTGCTGTCGCTGATCTACGGCGCCATGCCTGCGATCCGCGAATACGGCCTGTCCTTCCTGTGGCGCTCTGACTGGGATCCGGTCAGCAACAGCTATGGCGGCCTGGTCATGATCTACGGCACGCTGGTCACCTCGCTGATCGCGCTCGTGATTGCTGTTCCGGTCAGCTTCGGCATCGCCTTCTTCCTCACCGAGCTCTCGCCGAACTGGCTGAAGCGCCCGCTGGGCGTGGCCGTCGAGCTGCTGGCTGCCGTGCCCTCCATCGTCTACGGCATGTGGGGTTTGATGGTGTTCGGCCCGATCCTGGCCACCTACGTGCAACAGCCGCTGCAGGCTGCGCTCAAGGGCGTGCCGGTGCTGGGTGCCTTGGTCGCGGGCCCGCCGGTGGGCATCGGCCTGCTGTCGGCCGGCATCATCCTGGCCATCATGATCATTCCGTACATCGCCTCGGTGATGCGCGACGTGTTCGAGGTGACCCCACCGATGCTGAAGGAATCCGCCTACGGTCTGGGTGCCACCACCACCGAAGTCATGTGGCGCGTGGTGCTGCCCTTCACCAAGACGGGTGTGGTGGGCGGTGTGATGCTGGGTCTGGGTCGCGCTTTGGGTGAAACCATGGCCGTGACCTTCGTGATCGGCAATACCAACCAGTTGAATTCGATCTCCCTGTTCGAGCCGGCCAACAGCATCACGTCTGCGCTGGCCAATGAATTCGCCGAGGCGGGCGACGGCCTGCACCAGGCCTCGCTGATCTACCTCGGCCTGATCCTGTTTTTCATCACCTTCGTGGTGCTGTCCTTCTCCAAGCTGCTGCTGAGCCGCCTGAAGAAGAGTGAAGGAGCCCGGTCATGAGTCTTGTCACGATGGATGCTGGCCGCCTGGCCATGCACGCACGCCGCAAGCGTGTCAACGCCGTCGCTCTGGTGCTGTCCCTGGCCGCCATGGCCTTCGGGGTGTTCTGGTTGCTGTGGATCCTCTGGGAAACCTTCCGCCTCGGCGTGGGTGGCCTGAGCTGGCAGGTCTTCACCGAGATGACCCCGCCGCCTCAGGAAGAGGTCGGTGGCTTGGCCAACGCCATCTACGGCTCGCTGATCATGGTGTCTCTGGCCACCTTCATCGGCACGCCGATCGGCATCATGGCGGGTGTGTACCTAGCCGAGTATGGCCAGCGCACCTGGCTGGGCCGCCTGACCCAGTTCATCAACGACATCCTGCTGTCGGCGCCTTCGATCGTGGTCGGCCTGTTCGTCTACGCCGTGGTGGTGTCGCGCTTCAAGTCGTTCTCCGGCTGGGCTGGTGTGCTGGCCCTGGCGCTGATCGTCATCCCGGTGGTCATCCGCACCACCGAGAACATGCTGGCGCTGGTGCCGAACGCCCTGCGTGAAGCGGCCTATGCGCTGGGCACCCCGAAGTGGAAGGTGATCCTGTCGATCACGCTGAAGTCGGCACGCTCGGGTGTGGTGACGGGTGTGTTGCTGGCCGTGGCCCGAATCGCTGGCGAAACGGCACCGCTGCTGTTCACCGCGCTGTCCAACCAGTTCTGGTCGACCAACCTGTCGGAGCCGATGTCGAGCCTGCCGGTCACCATCTTCAAGTTCGCGATGAGCCCCTATGAAAACTGGCAGAAGCTCGCCTGGGCAGGCGTGTTCCTGATCACCATGGGTGTGCTCGCACTGAATATCCTCGCGCGGGTCATGTTCCGCAAGCAGAACTGAAATATCAAGGAATCCTGAGCCATGGACGCCAAAGTGAACCTCCCCGTGACCGAGAAATCCAAAATCACGGTGCGCGACCTGAACTTCTATTACGGCAGCTTTCACGCGCTGAAGCACATCAACCTCGACATCCCCGACAAGAAGGTCACCGCCTTCATCGGCCCGTCGGGTTGTGGCAAGTCGACGCTGCTGCGTACCTTCAACCGCATGTTCGAGCTCTACCCCGAGCAGCGCGCTGAAGGCCAGATCCTGGTGGACGGCACCAACGTGCTGGACCGCGGCCTGGACGTGTCGCTGATCCGTGCCAAGGTCGGCATGGTGTTCCAGAAGCCGACGCCGTTCCCGATGTCGATCTACGACAACATCGCCTTCGGCGTGAAGCTGTTCGAGAACCTCTCGCGCGTCGAGATGGACGAGCGCGTTGAATGGGCCTTGAAGAAGGCTGCGCTGTGGAACGAGGTCAAGGACAAGCTCAACCAGAGCGGCTCCGGCCTGTCGGGTGGTCAGCAGCAGCGTCTGTGCATCGCCCGTGGCATCGCCATCAAGCCTGAAGTGCTGCTGCTCGACGAGCCATGCTCGGCGCTGGACCCGATCTCGACCGGCAAGGTCGAAGAGCTGATCCAGGAACTGAAGAGCGACTACACCGTGGCCATCGTCACCCACAACATGCAGCAGGCAGCTCGGGTCTCCGACTACACCGCCTACATGTACCTGGGCGACCTGATCGAGTTCGGCCCGACGCGCGACCTCTTCATGAAGCCGCAGAAGAAAGAAACCGAAGACTACATCACCGGCCGTTTCGGCTGAGCCAGGGAGCAGATCAATGAGCGACAAGCATTTGTCCACGCAGTTCGACGCCGAACTCAGCGGCGTTTCCACCCGCGTCCTGGAAATGGGCGGCCTGGTGGAGTCCCAGGTGGCCCAGGCGATCTACGCGCTGACCAACTTCAGCGCTGAAACCGCGACCCAGGTCCTGCAGATCGAAGAGCGTGTGAACCAGCTGGAGGTCGAGATCGATGCCGATCTGTCCACCATCATCGCCCGCCGCCAGCCGACGGCGCGTGACCTGCGCCTGCTGATCGCCATCTCCAAGACGATCGGCAACCTCGAGCGCGTGGGCGACGAAGCTGCCCGCATCGCACGCACGGTGCAGCGCCTGATCAACACGGGCGTCTTCAGCCGCCTGCGTCTGCCGGTGGCCGATGTGTCCTTCGAAGCCGACCTGGCCACCGCCTCGCTGCGCAAGGCCCTGGACGCCTTCGCACGCCTGGACACGGTGCAGGCCCTCGACGTCATCAAGGGCGACAACCAGATCGACCAGGAATTTGACGGTCTGATGCGCAAGCTGATCACCTACATGATGGAAGACCCGCGCACCATCTCGGCCAGCATCGACCTCGTGTTCGTGGCCAAGGCCATCGAGCGTGTCGGTGACCATGCCAAGAACCTGGCTGAGCAGATCATCTACATCGTCAAGGGCACCGACGTCCGCCACAACCCGGTTGAGGCTGTCGAGCAGGTTGCTCTGCAGCGCAACTGATCGCCAACCCCGGAGTTCACGATGCCCAATGTGCTTGTGGTGGAAGATGAGTCGGCCATTGCCGAGCTGATCGCCATCAACCTGCGTCACGCCGGTTTCGAGGTGACGCTGGCAGAGACTGCAGACCAGGCGCAGGCGGCCATCGACGCCGTGCTGCCCGATCTGGCGCTGCTCGACTGGATGCTGCCGGGTCAATCCGGTGTGGCGCTGGCTCGGCGGTGGCGCAGTGAATCGCGCACCCGCGAGCTGCCCATCATCATGCTGACTGCCCGTGCCGACGAGGCCGACAAGGTGGCTGGCCTCGATGCCGGCGCCGACGACTACCTGACCAAGCCGTTCTCCACCCAGGAGCTGCTGGCCCGCATCCGTGCGGTGCTGCGCCGCCGCCTGCCGGAGGCCCTGGATTCGGCAGTGGACGTGGGCGGTCTGCGCCTTGATCCTTCGACCCGACGCGTCAGCCGCGCTGGCGTCGACATCAAGCTGGGCCCGACCGAGTTCCGCCTGCTGCATTTCTTCATGACGCACCCCGAGCGCGTGCACAGCCGTGCCCAGTTGCTGGACCGCGTCTGGGGCGATCATGTCTTCATTGAAGAGCGCACGGTGGATGTGCATGTGAAGCGCCTGCGCGAGGCCCTGCTGCCTGCCCAGTGCTCGCACATGATCGAGACCGTTCGTGGTGCAGGCTATCGCCTGACCCAGCAACTCACCGCCTCTGCTGCCTGATGCCAGCGTCGGGTCGCGAGAAGGCCGCCATGTTCTGGTTCTGGCCCAGGGTGCTGCTGGCGGCCGTGATGGCCGGCCTGGGCGCATGGCTGGGCGAGCGCATTGGTTTGCATTGGGGTCTGCCTGAACTGGGTGCCGTTCTGGGTGCTGCCATCGCGGCGCTGCTGCTGGCGGCCCTGGATGGCTGGCGCGGCGGCCTGGTGCTGGGCTGGCTGAGCAGCGAGCCCGACGAGGCCAGTCCGAACCTCAAGGGCTTCTGGGGCGATTTGTCGCTGCGCACGGAGCGCGCCTTGCGCTCCCGCGAGAAGCACATGCGCCAGGAGCAGGAGCGTCTTGCCGAGTTCCTGTCGGCGATCGAGGCGTCGCCCAACGGCATCGTGCTGCTGAATGCCCAGGAGCAGATCACCTGGTGTAACGCCATTGGCGCCGAGCACCTCGGCCTGAACCTGCAGCGCGACCTGATGCAGCGCATCACGAACCTGGTTCGTGCGCCGGGGTTCGTCACCCACCTGCATGCCAACCAGTTCGACCATCCTGTGTTGATTCCGCGTCCGGCGGGCCAGGGCTTGCTGTCGGTCACGGTGCGCATGTACGGTGACGGCCTGCGGCTCTTGCTGACCCAGGACGTGACCGCGCGTGAGCGTGCCGAGGCGACGCGCCGCGATTTTGTGGCGAACGTGTCGCATGAGATCCGCACACCGCTGACCGTGCTGTCGGGCTTCGTCGAGACGATGACGCAGTTGCCGCTGTCAGAGTCAGAGCGCCAGCGCGTGCTCACGTTGATGAACCAGCAGACCCGCCGCATGCAGGCGCTGGTGGGCGACTTGCTGGCCTTGGCGCGCCTCGAAGGCAACCCGCGTCCACCGCTTGATCAATGGGTGGCGTGGCAAGGCATTGGCCACGGCGTGGAAGCGGAAGCGCGTCAGTTGTCGGCCGGCCGTCACCAGCTGAGCTTCGACTGGAACGGGCAGTGCGATCTGGCCGTGATCGAGGCGGAGTGGCAAAGCGCCGTCTCCAACCTCGTCAACAACGCCGTTCGTTACACGCCCGAGGGCGGTGCCGTGTCGGTGAATACACACGTCCGTGAGGACGGTGCTCTGCTGGTCAGCGTGCGAGACACCGGCCCGGGCATTGCAGCCGAACACCTGCCACGCCTGACCGAGCGCTTCTACCGCGTCGACGGCAGCCGCTCACGCGACACCGGCGGCACGGGCTTGGGCCTGGCCATCGTCAAGCACGTGGCGCAGCGCCACGGGGGCGAATTGCTCATCACCAGCGAGGTGGGCCGGGGCTCCTGCTTCGCCTTGCTGCTGCCGAGCAGCCGGGTGCGGGTGACAGCGGAATCGGCAGCGCTGGCAGCCGGCTGACCCAGCGAGCGCTTGACGGCTGCGAGGCGCAAGCGCCTCCGTCCTTCAGGGCGCTTGCTGGTAGACCGACGTGGTCTCTGCGCGGTCGGTTGGGCGGCGCAGGCGGCCCAGCAAGGTCCAGCCTTCCGGTGTGGCCGGTGGGCTCTGGTTCTTGCCTTGCAGCAACAGCCATGGGCAGCCGTCCAGCTTGGTTTGTGCGTCTGCCCGCAGGCGCACGTCGTAGTCACCAAACACTTCCAGCGCGGCCACTTGCGGCCGCGACTGGCCGGGTGCGCGCACGCAACTGCCGGCCGGCACCAAACGCGTGAGCTGGGCTACCAAAGGCCGCGGGCTGCGCGCGTAATCCAGCACCGGCAGCAGCAAGGTCATCGTCAACAGCCATGACAACGCCACGCCGCTGGCGGGCAGCACCATCGACTTCCACAAAGGGTGGCGGTGGCGCGAGGTGCGCCAGCGCACCAGCCACATCCAGGCCACGGTGGCAGCAGCGGCCAGAACCAGCGCGAGCAGCGAAAACGACGGTTGAAACCCCGGCGCCAGGCGCTGGATGTTGGCCAGCGGCTTGGCAGGCACCTGCCAGTGCATCGAGGCGTAGATGATCCAGATGGCCAGGCTGGACACGCTGAAGAAGAACACCGAGAACCAGTCGACTGCGGCGCTGGCGCTGCGTTGCAGCGTGGGCAGGGCGAAGGCCGCCAGCACCGCGAGTGCGGGCGTGGCCAGCATCAGGGCGCGGTCGGAGCCGCCCATGATGATCGAGGCGAGCAGGGCAATGGCCGCCATCGTGGCGGGCACGGCGATATGGCGCCGCCCCCAATGGCGACGCCAGCGCCACAGCGTCCACATGGCCAGGGGCCAGGTGGGCCAGGTGAACCACAGCAGCAGCCGGAGCTGGCCAAACACGTCGTCGGCATGGGCCTGCAGGTCGACCCGCCAGTGCCAGGCTTGGGTCAACGTGCTGAGCAGGGCGGCCAGGCCGGTGGCGGCCATCAACCACGGCAGCATCTGCCGCACGCCGGCAAAGCTCGACCTGGCGGTGATCACCATGGCGCACAGGCCGAGCGCCAACGCCAGGCTGGGCGCACCACTGGCCGCCAGGCCGATGATGGCCGCCAGCATGGCGATGCGCGCGGCCCAGGCGCGGTGCGGGGCTGCGGCCAGCCCCCACATCAGCAAGCTCACTTCGCTGAGCTGCACCAGCTCCGGCGTGGTTTCATGGCCCAGTTGCAGCAGGCCCAGGGTGGCGATGGTGGCCAGCAGGGCACCATCCGCTAGCGCGCGTGCGTAATCAACGGGGTCCGCTTCGCCGCCAAAGGCAAAGGCCACAGGCTGCGCAGCCTCGGTGCGGGCCAGGTGAAAGGTGGCGTACCAGACCAGGGCCAGCGTCAGTATCAGCAGGGCGCCGAAAGGCAGGCGTGCTGCCAAGGCGGGGTCGATGAAGGAGCCGAACAACTGGATGGCCAAAGCGCCGAGCCAGTGCGGCAGCAGCGCGCTGTCGACACCCACCCCACCGAGGGCCGGGGCCAACCACGACGTGCGGCCTTCGGCGATTGCCTGCATGGTGGCAAAGGCGGTGAGGTCGGCATTCCGCCAGGGGTCGCGGCCGAAGAGACCGGGCAACACATAGGCAGCGCAGAACAGCAGCAGGGCCAGGCGAGGCAGTCGCCCGGCGGCGCGTTGGGTGACGAGGGCGGGGGTAGGCTGGTTCACGTCAGGATGATGCCAAAGACAGGCGTGACTTCCTTGCCGCGCAGAGGTGAGCGGGCAATAAAAAAGGCAGCCGGATGGCTGCCTTCTGCGGAGTACGGGAGGACCGGCGAACGCCCGTTAGGGCAGCCGGCACCGCCATTACTTCTTGATGCCGACGCGCGCAAACTTGTTGCGGAACTTTTCGACGCGGCCACCCAGGGTGTCCACGCTCTTTTGTTGGCCGGTGTAGAACGGGTGCGACTCGCTGGAGGTTTCCAGCTTGAACAGCGGCAGCTCGCGGCCTTCCAGCGTGATGGTTTCACGGGTCGGGGCGCACGAACGCGTCACGAACTGGAAACCGTTGGACTGGTCCACGAACACAACGTCGCGGTAGTTCGGGTGGATGCCTTCTTTCATGGCTTTCTTTGGCGCTGAGCGCCTTCCTTCATCGCTGAATGAGCCAGTAGCCACGCCGGCCCCATGCACAGCGCACTTTCCGACAGCGGAAAAACGTGGATTATAGCGCAGCGAGCTGCGCCGGTGCCCATGAATTCTTCATGGGCGGTGCCTGCCTTGCTCAACCACCCCGACGCATCATGTCGAAGAAATCGTGGTTGTTCTTGGAGGACTTCATCTTGTCGAGGATGAACTCCATCGCCTCGATTTCGTCCATCGGGTAGAGCAGCTTGCGAAGGATCCAGGCCTTCTGCAGGATTTCCGGCTTCAGCAGCAACTCTTCACGGCGCGTGCCGGAGCGGTTGATCTGGATCGACGGATACACGCGCTTCTCGGCCATGCGACGATCCAGGTGGATTTCGCAGTTGCCGGTGCCCTTGAATTCCTCGTAGATGACTTCGTCCATCTTCGAGCCGGTGTCGATCAGGGCCGTGCCGATGATGGTCAGCGAGCCGCCTTCCTCGACATTGCGTGCAGCACCGAAGAAGCGCTTCGGGCGCTGCAGGGCGTTGGCGTCAACGCCACCTGTCAGCACCTTGCCGGACGACGGCAACACGTTGTTGTAGGCGCGGGCCAGACGGGTGATCGAGTCCAGCAGGATGACCACGTCCTTCTTCAGCTCGACCAGGCGCTTGGCACGTTCGATGACCATTTCGGCCACCTGCACGTGACGGGCTGCCGGCTCGTCGAAGGTGGAGGAAATGACTTCGCCGCGCACCGTGCGCACCATCTCGGTCACTTCTTCCGGGCGCTCGTCGACCAGCAGCACGATGAGGTGCACGTCCGGATGATTGGCCACCAGCGCATGCGCCAGCTTCTGCATCATCACGGTCTTGCCGGTCTTCGGCTGCGCCACCAGCAGGGCGCGCTGGCCCTTGCCGATCGGGGCGATCAGGTCAATGATCCGGCCGGTGATGTTGTCATCACTGCGCAGACCGTCACGCTCGAGTTTGAACGCTTCCTTCGGGAAGAGCGGCGTCAAGTTCTCGAACATGATCTTGTGCTTGCTCTCCTCGGGCGACAGGCCGTTCACGCGGTCAACCTTGACCAGCGCGAAATAGCGTTCACCGTCCTTGGGCACCCGCACTTCACCTTCGATCATGTCGCCGGTGTGCAGGTTGAAGCGGCGGATCTGGCTCGGCGACAGGTAGATGTCGTCTGTCGACGCCATGTAGCTGCTGTCGATCGAGCGCAGGAAACCGAAGCCGTCTGGCAGCACTTCAAGCACGCCGTCGCCGAACACTTGTTCGCCGGCCTTGGCGCGCTTTTTCATGATCGCGAACATCAGCTCCTGCTTGCGCAGGCGAGCGACGTTGTCGATTTCCAGCTCTTCGCCCATGCGAATGAGCTCGGAGACATGAAGCGCTTTCAGTTCTGAAAGATGCATCTGATCACCCTCGGGTGTCGGGTACGGCGAAGGCCGGACCTGGCGTCACAGACCGTCTGCAGGCTGGAGTGCCGAGACAGTGTGGAACAACAAACTTGTTGGTGGGAGCTGGGGGCCGTGAACTTCACGCGCCGGGGATCCGGGAGGATCCGGGCGTGAGGGGCCTGTCGCCTTGGGTGTAGCAGCGGTTGAGGCGTGTCGCCACGCACTCAACCGGTACAACGAGGCAGATTATAGATGAGCGTCGATGAATTGGGTCAGCTGGGCCTTGTTGAGGGCGCCAACCTTGGTGGCGGCCAGCTGGCCACCCTTGAACAGCATCAGCGTCGGGATGCCACGGATGCCGAACTTGGCCGGCACGTCGCGGTTCTCGTCGACGTTCATCTTGGCGATCTGCAGGCGCTCGCCGTATTCCTTGGCGGTGTCGTCCAGGATCGGGGCGATCATCTTGCAAGGGCCGCACCACTCCGCCCAGTAATCGACCAGCACGGGCTTGTCGGATTGCAGGACGTCCGCTTCGAACGACGCGTCGGAAATGTGCTTGATCAGTTCGCTGCTCATGAAAATTCCTAAGGGGGGTGACCGTATCGGTCCAGCGCAGCCGCCTCCAGAAGGCCCCACCAGCACGTTGCTGGCGACGCCGGAGTCGGTGTGAACTCAATTTTGACACAAAGCCGTTCGCTGCGTGGCTGGCCGGAATTGCATCTGGATTGGCATGTTCTTCCCGAAATCGAGACCCGGCCGGCTGCGCTTCAATCGCTTGTCCGAATCTGTCGATCCACTTCGCTCGATCCCAATGGTCAGTCTCACCACCCCGATGCCACTGGATGGCAATGCACCGGCTGCAAAGCCGGCAGGGGCCGTGCGCATGTTCGGCCGCTATCAATTGATGCGTTTGCTGGGCAAGAGCGACCACACGATGGCCTGGCTGGTGATGAACACCCAGGACCAGCAGGAATACATGTTGACGATGCCGCGCAAGGCGCCGCAGGCCGAAGCGCTGCAAGCCTGGCAGTTGTCGGTGAAGCGGGCGGGTCGCCTCAACCACCCCTGCCTGGCTCGGGTGGCTGACATCGGCGAGCATGAGCGCTGGCCCTATGTGGCCTATGACCGCGGCACTTTCGTGACCTGGGCAGAACGGTTTTCCCGTCAGGGTGTGCCGGGCGCTGATGTGGCGATGTGGGCGGCTCAGGCAGCGCAGGGCCTGGCCTTCGTGCATGAAGCCGGACTGGCCCACCACGACCTGCAGCCCTGGATGCTGCTGGTGGATGAGGATCAGAAGGTGGCCGTGATGGGGCTGGAGGTGGCCGGGCGCCGCCTGCTGGCCAGCCGCGACGGTGCCATGGATGAATTGCGCGCGGTGCGCGACGCCGCCGAGGTCGATGTGCTGGCCCTGGGCCTGGTGATGCACCACGGCCTGGTCGGGCAGCCTGCGCTGGATGAGGCCGACGTGAGCAAGGTGGTGGCGCGCATGCCTCCCCAAGGGCAAGACATCGTTCGCCTGCCCTGGACCGTGCCACGCCCGATCCCTGAGCCCTTGCGGGCCATCGTCAACCGGGCCAGTGACCGCCAGCAGCGGCAGCGTTACCGCAACGCCCGCACCCTGCAGCGCGCGCTGGAAGGCTGGCTCAAGACCTGTGAAGCGCAAAGCGGCGGCCCGCTCGCCCTGTTGCTGGACCGCCTGCGCTCGGTGGGCGTGCTGCCCGCCCAGCCCGGTGGTGCCGACCGGGCGGCGCGTCTGGCGCTGATGGAACGCTGCCGCACGTCCGAGCTGGCTGAAGTGGTGCTGGGTGACCTGGCCCTGACCTTTGAGTTGTTGCGCATGGTCAACACGGCGCAGGTGCATGGCGACCAGGTGGCCAGCACCGACGGGCCTGTGCTGATGCTGCGTCGGGCGATTGCCATGCTGGGTGTGGACGGTGTGCGGCGCGCGGCGCTGTCACTGCGCCCCTGGCCCGGCCCGATGAATGAGGCCGCTGCGGCCGAAATGGAAACCCTGATCCGCCGTGTTCAGCGTGCCGCACGCATCGCCGTGCGTCTGGCCCCGGCGGGCTACGACGGCGAGGTGATCTCCCTGGTCACCATGCTGCAGAACCTGGGGCGGCTGGTGGTGCAGTACCACTTCCCGGAAGAATCAGCGCAGATCCGGCGCCTGATGTTGCCCGCTGAAAGCCTGCAGGCCGGCACGGCTGACGACCCCGGCATGAGCGCCGAAGCGGCTTCCTTTGCGGTGCTGGGTGTGGACGTGGAAGTATTGGGTCTGGCGGTGGCGCAGCACTGGGGTCTGGACGACAGCGTGCAGCACCTGATCCGCCGCATCGCGCCTGATTCGCCCGTGCGCCAGCCTGAAGGCGACAACGACATCCTCCGCGCAACGGCGAGTTGCGCCAACGACCTGGTCGATGCCTTGACCCAACCCGCCCGCCGGGTGCCTGCGGCCTTGAAGAACGTGGCGCAGCGTTATGCGCGCCCCTTGGCCATCAGCCCGCGGGAGATGCAGGAAGCGCTGCAGATTGAATTGCAGTCGGCCTCCAGCCAGACGGTGCAGCAGGCTGCGGGCGTGATGCCGCCCGGGCATGCCGCTGGCGCCACGGGGCGGACTGGAAACTCGGCGCGCGCATCGTGACGGGCGCCGTGCCTGCCGCCTTGCGGCCCGGTGGGCAACTCGGGCGCTTCGAGCTGCGACGTCAGATCGGCCAGGGTGCACAGGCCTCGGTCTGGCTGGCCTGGGACGACATGCTGCAGCGCGAGGTGGCCATCAAGGTCCTGCTGCCGGAAGAGCAACTCGACCATGCCCTGCAAGAGGCGCGGGCCATGGGCGCCTTGCGCCATCCCCACATCGTGCCCGTGCACGAAGCGCATGTGGAGCCCGGCCTGGCCTGGCTCGTGATGACCGCCATTGACGGCTGCACGCTGGCCGAACGCCTGCGCGGTGGTGCGTTGCCGGCCCAGCAGGCGGTACGCCTGTGCAGCGAGGTGCTCTCGGCACTGGGCTGCGCCCACGCGGCAGGCATCGTGCACCGCGACATCAAACCATCGAACATCCTGCTCGACAGCCAAGGCCACGCGCATGTGGCTGACTTCGGCATCGCCGCGCGTTCGCACGCCGGCCATGACGGTGTGTTGGTGGGCAGCGCGGGCTACATCTCCCCCGAAGCGGCCGCTGGCGCCGCGCCTGAGCCGGCCATGGACCTGTTTGCCGTGGGCCTGCTGCTGGGCGAAATGTTGTGTGGCCAGCCGCTGCGCATGGCGGTGCTGCCTGAACTGGCGATGGCGCGCGCCCGCGAAGTGCCCGTGACCTGGCCCGCCAACTGCGGGCAGGACGTGGACGACCGCCTGCGGCACGTCGTGCTGCGCGCCGTTGCGCATGACCCGGCCCAGCGCTTCGCCAGCGTCAGCGCCTTCGAGGCCGCATTGCAGGCCTGGTGGCAGCCCATGTCCCAGGCCCAGCTGGAGCTGCCCGGTGATGCCAGCCAGGGGCCGGGGGCCGACACGCTGGCTTTCCTGCTGCGCCGCATGCGCCAGACCGGCGACTTCCCGGCCCTGTCTGATTCGGTCGTGCGCATCCAGCGCATCACGGCGTCCGAGAGCGACAGCGTGCATGTGCTGGCAGCGGAAATCCTGAAGGACGTGGCGCTCACGAACAAGTTGCTGCGCCTGGTGAACACCGCTGGCTTCCTGCACTCGGGCGCGGGTGAGGTGTCGACCGTGTCGCGCGCCGCTGCCTTGATCGGCTTCTCGGGCATCCGCAATCTGGCGATGTCGGTGATGCTGCTGGAGCACATGCGCGACCAGTCGCGGGCCCGGCGCATGAAGGAGCTGTTCCTGCAGGCCTTGCTGACGGCCATGCTCACCGACCAGCTCACACCGCCGTCGGCCGAGCGCGAAACCGCCTTCCTGGCCGGCATGCTGAGCCACCTCGGTCGCCTGCTCGTTGCTTACCTTTTTCCGGATGAAGCGCAGGCCATTCGCGAGCGCTCTGACGGCACCGATCTGCGCAGCGAAACACGAGCCGCCGTGCAGGTGCTGGGCCTGAGCCTGGACCAGCTCGGCCAGGGTGTGGCGCGCTCCTGGGGCCTGCCTGACAGCCTGCGGCTGGCCATGCACCGGCCCGAAGGCGACTGGCCGCGCCGCCTGGTGCCCGAAGCCGACGAGCGCCTGCGCTGGCGGGTGAGAGCCGCCGGTGAAATGGTGCAACTGCTGCTCAACCACGAGCCCGCCCACACCGAGGCTGCCCTGCGCCAGTACGTGGCGTCGGTGGCGCCTGCGCTGGGCCTGGGCATCGATGCCGTGATCGAGGCCGTGCAGCTCACCCGCGTGCAGTTGTCGGGCCTGGCGAGCGATCTGCAAATCGAGCCTTTACCCCATTCACAAGCGCGCCGGTTGCTGGGCGAAGACCCGGCGGGTGACACCACGATGGTGATGCCACCGCCGCCGGCCCGCATGGCGGATCTGCTGTCGGCCGGGCTGGCCGAAGTGACACAGGCCCTGCTGGTTGACAGCCCCAAACTCAATGACGTGCTGCGGTCCTTGCTGGAGTCGCTGCTCAGGGCGCTCAAGGCGCAACGGGTGTTGCTGGCCCTGCGCGATGCCCGCACCGGGCAGCTCGCAGGTCGGCTTGCGATGGGCGAGGGCGCCGACGCGCTGAGCCGACGTTGCACGGTGGACGTGACCGCCAAGGTCCCGGCTGACGTCTTTGCCGCCGCCTGCATCAAGGGCCTGGACACGCTCATCACGGACGCCCGCGCGCCTGACTTGCGGCCCCGATTGCCAGGCTGGTACCGCGATCAGGTGCCGGTGTCGTTTGCCCTGCTGCCCTTGATGCTCAAGGCCGCGCCGGTGGGCTTTCTGCTCATCGAATGTGAGCATACCCTGCAGGTTGACCACGCCGAGTTGAGCCTGCTGCGCGCACTGCGCAACCAGGCTTTGCTGGCCCTGAAGACAGCGCATTGACGGGCGTGTGAGATACGCTGGCGGCATGAGTGATGAATCTGCCACCTTGCACCCCGCCGGCCCTGTCCCCTCCCTTCGATTGCTCGACCAGCACGACTACCTGCGGCTGCTGCTGGCCCGCGTGGGGGGCACCTCGGCCAATCAGATGCTGATGGTGGCCCTGGGCTGGCAGATGTACGACCTGACGGGCAGTGCCTGGGAGCTGGGCCTGGTGGGGCTGGTGCAGTTCCTGCCCGCCTTGTTGCTGACGCTGCCGGCCGGGCATTTGGTTGACCAACACGACCGCCGGCATCTGCTGTCGCTGAGCTTCTGTCTGCAGGCCGTGGTGGCGGGCTTGTTGATGACCGCCAGCGCTGGCCACTGGATCGGCCCGCAATGGATTCTCTGGCTCTCGGCCTTGCTGGGTGTGGCGCGTGCCATCCAGATGCCGTCGCTGCAGGCGCTCACGCCTTCTCTCGTTCCGGCTGCCTTGCTGCCGCGGGCCGTGGCGGCCAGCAGCTCGACGATGCAGGCCGCCATCGTGGCCGGCCCTGCACTGGGCGGCGTGTTGTATGCCACCGGCCCCTGGCTGCTGACGCGTCTGGGTGGCTTGTCGCAGGGCACTGACGCCGCCCACTGGGGCGCCGCGCTGGTATACGCCGTGTCGCTGGTTCTGCTGGGGTTCGCCACGGTGGCGGTGCTGGCCATTCGCCACCGCGCCCGGCCCGCTGGCACCGGCGCACCGGGCTGGGACAGCCTGACGGCGGGTGTGCGCTTCATCGCCGGCAACCCGGTGGTCCTGGGCGCCATTTCACTGGACTTGTTCGCCGTGCTGCTGGGCGGGGCCACGGCGCTGCTGCCCATCTTCGCCCGCGACATTCTGCATACCGGCCCTGAAGGCCTGGGCTTGCTGCGATCAGCGCCTGCGCTGGGGGCGGTGGCCGTGGGTGTGGCCCTGGCGCGCCGGCCGATCGAGCGGCATGCAGGCCGATGGCTGCTGGCCGCGGTGGCGGTGTTTGGCCTGGCCACGCTGGGCTTCGGTCTGGCGCGCAGCTTTGGCCTGGCTTTTCTGATGCTGGCGGTGTCGGGCGCGGCCGACATGTTCAGCGTGGTGATTCGCCAGTCGCTGGTTCAACTCGAAACACCCGACGACATGCGCGGCCGTGTAGGCGCCGTCAATTCAGTGTTCATTGGCGCCAGCAACCAGCTGGGTGAGTTTGAGTCAGGCGCGACCGCCGCATGGCTCGGGCCGGTCGGCTCGGTGCTGCTGGGCGGTGCGGGCACGCTGGTGGTGGTGGCGGCCTGGGTGAAGTTGTTCCCGGCGCTGGCCACACGAGATCGGCTGCAGCCAGCTGCCCACAAGGTCGCTTGACCTTGGCCATCAGGCGACCTCGGGATCAGGCGGGCGGCAGCCCCAGGCACTGCCCGTGTTGCCGTTTGCGCTCTGCCGTGTAGGCCCACCACGGTTTGGGCTCGGCGCCCTGCATGAAGTCGATCACCGCCATCAGGGTGTCGAGCACACACGGGTCTTGTCGCTTGCCAGTGGCTTGCTCCAGCGCGCGGTACAGCTGCCAGGCGTCCTGACCGATCAGGTGCTGGGGCGTGTGCACACCCAGCTGCCGAAGATCACCGGCCATCGCCGGCCCCACATTGGGCAGCTGCTCCAGCGCTTCGCAGGCGCTGGCGCTGGCTGCCTTGGGGCTCTTGATGGCGACGCGCCTGCGTGCTGCCTGGTCAAGCGTCGTCATGGCCGGGCCGTGCTTGAAACTTCAGAACAGCAGGTTCTGACGCACCAGGCCCACGGCGATACCCTCAATCGAAAAATCTTCGATGTCCGGGCTGACGACGATGGGCTGGAAGTCCGGGTTTTCGGGCAGCAGCTCGATGCCGTCGCGTCCACGCTGGAAGCGCTTGACGGTCACCTCGTCGTTCAGGCGTGCCACCACGATCTGGCCGTTGCGGGCTTCCGAGGCCTTCTGCACCGCGAGCAAGTCGCCGTCCATGATGCCGACGTCGCGCATGCTCAGGCCCTTGACCCGGAGCAGGTAGTCCGGCTTGCGCTGGAACAGTGACGCTTCCAGCACGTAGGTCTGCTCCACGTTTTCCTGGGCCAGGATCGGGTTGCCGGCTGCCACGCGGCCGATCAGCGGCAGGCTGAGTTGGGCCAGGCTGGCCAATGGCAGGCTGAACTGCTTGCCGCGAGCTTCATTGACCGCGCGTAAAGTACTGGACTGCAGGCGAATGCCCCGGGAAGTTCCGCCCACCAGCTCGATCACGCCCTTGCGGGCCAGGGCCTGAAGGTGCTCTTCCGCGGCGTTGGGCGATTTGAACCCCAGCTCGTTGGCGATTTCAGCCCGTGTGGGCGGGGAGCCGGTTCGCTCGATCGTGGTTTGAACCAGATCGAGGATCTGCTGTTGGCGTGCCGTGAGCTTGGGGCTGTCCATCATGGGTGGGCCTGAGGTTGTATCCAGTATCTGTATTTTTATCCAGACTTTCACAAAATGCAAAACAAATCAGGCCGTGTCGTGATCTTGGGAACCGGCGGCACCATTGCCGGCAAGGCGGCGCAGGCCGGTGACAACGTGGGCTACACGGCCGGGCAGCTCACCGTGGCCGATCTGCTCACCAGCGTGCCGGCCTTGAAGGATTGGCCGCTGCAGCTGGAGCAGGTCGCCCAGCTCGACAGCAAGGACATGAGCCACGCCGTCTGGCAACAACTCGCCCAGCGGGTGCAGGCGCACCTGGATGACCCGGAGGTGGCGGGCATCGTCATCACCCACGGCACCGACACGCTGGAGGAAACGGCCTGGCTGCTGCACCGGGTGTTGATGCCCACCAAGCCGGTCGTGCTGACCGCAGCCATGCGTCCGGCCACCTCGCTGCAGCCGGATGGCCCGCAGAACCTGCTCGATGCCGTCACCCTGGCTGCTCAACCGGGCGTGCAGGGTGTGCTGGCGATGCTGGCGGGCGCCGTGTATGACGCGGCCGGTGTGCGCAAGTGGCACCCTTACCGCATCGATGCCTTCAGTGGCGGTGATGACGGCCCGGTGGCTCGCCTGGTGGAAGGGCAGTTGCTGCCGCTTCGTCCGTGGCCGACCGGCATGGCGCTGGGGGTGGACGTGCTTCAAGGTGATGTCGCCCACTGGCCCAAGGTGGCCGTGGTGACCAGCCATGCGGGCCTGGACGCTGAGCTGCTGCAGGCGCAGCTGACTGCCTGGCAAGCGCTGGGGCTGGCGGGGGTGGTGTTCGAGGGCACCGGCAATGGCACCTTGCATGTGGCCATTGAAAACGCAGCGGCCGCCCTGAAGGCGGCCGGACGCGAGGTCTTGCGCACCAGTCGCTGCCAGGGTGGCAGCGTGGTGGGCGCACCCGCCGGGGCCTTGCCGTCGGCGGGTGAACTCGGCCCGGGCAAGGCGCGGGTCGAGTTGCTGCTGCGCGCGCTTAAACGACGGTCAGCGTGACGTCGATGTTGCCGCGGGTGGCGTTCGAGTACGGGCACACCTCGTGGGCCGTGGCCACCAGGGCTTCCAGCGCGGCGCGGTCCATGCCCGGCACCGAGATCTGCATTGCCACCGAGATACCGAAGGCGCCAGCCTTGCCGGTCATCGGGCCGATGGCCACGTCGCTGGTGATCGACACTTCAGCCGGCAGGGCGATCTTCTGGCGAGCCGACACGGCCTTCATCGCGCCGATGAAGCAGGCCGAGTAGCCGGCAGCGAAGAGCTGTTCCGGGTTGGTGCCGGCGCCGCCAGCGCCGCCCAGTTCACGCGGCGTGCTCAGATCCACCGACAGGTTGCCGTCGCTGGACTTGGCGGTGCCTGCGCGGCCACCGGTGGCGGTAGCGTTGGCGGTGTAGATTGCTTGATCGATGGCCATGGAAAGCTCCTTTGAGGGCGGGGTGATCAGGCCGAAGTGGCCTGGCGAATATGCCCACGCAGCGTTTTCAGACGTTGCGTGAGGACAGAAATTTCATCGAGATCGCACTGCGTGGCGCAGGCGATCGACTTCGGAATGTTGACCGCATCGGCCTGCAGTGCAGTGCCTGCGGTCGTCAGCCAGATGCCGACGCGGCGCTCGTCGCCGGCCTGGCGCTCGCGGCGCACCAGCCCTTGCTGCTCAAGCCGCTTGAGCAGGGGCGTGAGGGTGCCGCTGTCCAGCCAGAGGCGCTCGCCGATGTCGGACACGCCCAGGCCGTCGGTTTCCCACAGGGCCAGCATCACCAGGTACTGGGAATACGTCAGGCGCAGCGGTGCCAGCAGGGGCTTGTACAGCTTGGTCATTGCCAGCGAGGTGGAATACAGCGCAAAGCACAGCTGGTGGTCCAGCGCCAGCCAGGAGGCGGTGGGCAGGCTTGCGGTGGCGGCTGAGCGGCGAGGCATGGGCTGAATTATTGCGCGCAATTCAATTTCACACAATCAATGTGGGCTTTGAAAGGGCCACCGCGTGGCCCTTCTTGCTGCGTCAGCCGTTGGCTTCGATCTGTTCGATCTCGGTCGTCAGCTCCAGCCAGCGTTCTTCGTTCATGGTCACCTCAGCTGCGATGTGGTTCAGGCGGCGGCCGGTTTCTGCCATCTGCGGCCCGCTCAGCCCACCTTGCACGATGCTGGCCTCCAGCTCGGCCTTTTCTGCATTCAGCTTGGCGACGCGCTGGTCGATCTGCGCCACCTCGTTGCGCATCGGGCGGGTGCGGGCCGAGAGCTGCTGGCGCGCCTGTGACGAAGCCTTGCGGTCTTCGCGCTTGACGATGGGCGCGGCGGGCGCAGCCACGGGGGGCGGCGCGGCTGCCGTGGGCGCCGCTGCCACAGGGGCAGGGGCGGGCGCAGGAGCAGCGGCCTTGGCGCCCTTGCCTGACATCGCGCGCTGGGCCTCGCGGCTGCGCTCCAGCAACCAGCGCTGGTAGTCGTCGAGGTCGCCGTCAAAAGGCTTCACCACGCCGTCGGCCACCATCCAGAACTCGTCGCACACCTCGCGCAGCAGGGCGCGGTCATGGCTGACGAGCATCACGGTGCCTTCAAACTCGTTCAGCGCCATCGACAGCGCCTCGCGGGTCTGCAGATCCAGGTGGTTGGTCGGCTCGTCCAGCAGCAGCAGGTTGGGGCGTTGCCACACCAGCGTGCCCAGCACCAGGCGGGCCTTTTCGCCGCCCGACAGCGTGCCGATGGTCTGGTGCACCATCTCGCCCACGAAACGGAACTGGCCGAGGAAGTCGCGCAGCTCCTGCTCGCGCGCATTGATGCCCAGCGTCTTGGCCATGCGCACCATGTGCTGCAGCGGCGTGTCGTCGGCGTGCAGCACGTCCATTTCCTGCTGCGCGAAGTAGCCGATGGCCAGGCCTTTGCCTTCCACCATCTGACCCGCCAGCGCCTGGTGGGCATGGGCGATCGTCTTGACGACCGTGGACTTGCCCTGGCCGTTGGCGCCCAGCACACCGATGCGCTGGCCGGCCAGCACGGTGCGGTTGATGTCGTGCACGATGGCCTTGTCGCTGCCGTCGGCGTTGCCGCCCACATAGCCGCAGACCACGTCGGTCATCGCCAGCATCGGGTCGGGCAGGTTCAGCGGTTCGCGGAACTCGAAACTGAAGTCGGCCGCGGTGAGCACCGGGGCCAGCTTTTCCATGCGCTCCAGCGCCTTGACGCGGCTCTGCGCCTGCTTGGCCTTGCTGGCCTTGGCCTTGAAGCGGTCGATGAACTTCTGCAAGTGCGCCACGCGCTCCTGCTGCTTGTTGAACGCTGCCGTCTGCTGCGACATGCGCTCGGCGCGCATCTCTTCGAAGGTGGTGTAGTTGCCGCCGTAGCGCGTCAACTTGGCTTCTTCCAGGTGCAGGGTGACAGTGGTGATGGCGTCCAGGAATTCGCGGTCGTGGCTGATCATCAGCAAGGTGCCCGCGTAACGCTTGAGCCAGCCTTCCAGCCACACCAGCGCGTCCAGGTCCAAGTGGTTGGTCGGCTCGTCGAGCAGCATCAAATCAGACGGGCACATCAGCGCGCGGGCCAGTTGCAGGCGCATGCGCCAGCCGCCCGAGAAGCTGTTCACCGGCGCGTCGAGCTGGTCGGTCCGGAAGCCCAGGCCCATCAGCAAGGTCTGCGCACGGGCGCGGGCGTCAAACGCACCGGCCTCTTCCAGCTGCATGTAGGCGTGGGCCATGGCCTCACCGTCATCGGCGGCTTCAGAAGCGCGCAGGGCAGCTTCGGCTTCCATCAATGGCAGGTCGCCCTGCAGCACGAATTCGGTGGCGGGGTCGTCGGTTTCGGGCATGTGCTGGGCCACTTCGCCCATGCGCCAGCGCGCCGGGATCTCGAAGTCGCCAGCATCGGCGCCCAGCCGGCCGGCCAGCAAGGCGAAGAGGCTGGATTTGCCCGCACCGTTGCGGCCCACCAGACCAATTTTTTCACCGGGATTCAGGGTGACGGACGCGTTGTCCAGCACCACTTTGACGCCGCGGCGCAGCGTCACATTGCGAAGAGTAATCATCAGAAATCCGTCAGAAGGAGCTGCTGGCCAACCAGGCGTTCAGGGCGTCGCGGGCGATCAGAAGCACCTGATCGTCACCCGCGCTGGTGGGCAGCCACACCACATCGAGGCCAGGGAAGGCGGCCTCGAAAAATTCACGTTCATGGCCGATCTCCAGCACCAGCACCGCATGCTCGCGCATGAAGGCCGGTGCTTGCTTGAGCATCGGGCGAATGAAATCCATGCCGTCACTGCCGCCGGCGAAGTTGCCACTGAGTGCCAGTTCAGGCTCGGCCTTGAACTCCGGTGGCAGCTCGGCCATCGAGGTGGCGTTCACGTAGGGCGGGTTGCAGAGGATCAGGTCGAACTGCCGGCCGGCCACGGCCGAGAGACCGTCGCCGTGGCACAGCTGCACACGCCCTTGCAGCGCGTGGCGCGTCACGTTCAGTTTTGCCACGGCCAGCGCATCGGCGCTCAGGTCAGCGCCGGTGACGGCCACATCCGGCCAGGCCATGGCGCTCAGCACGGCCAGGCTGCCGTTGCCGGTGCACAGGTCCAGCACCTGGGTGGTGTGCGGGCCCAGCCAGGTGTCGATGGTGCCTTCCGCCAGGCATTCGGCAATCAGCGAGCGCGGCACGATCACGCGCTCATCGACCGTGAAGGGCACGCCCTGCAGCCAGGCTTCGCCCGTCAGGTACGCGGCGGGCCGGCGGCTGCTGATGCGCTCTGACACCAGCGCTTCGGCGCGCTGCAGGTCGGCAGCGGGCACATCCAGCTCGGCCACGTCGTCGATGGCGTCCAGTGGATGTCCGAGCGCCCACAGCACCAGCCAGGCGGCTTCGTCAAAAGCGTTGAGGGTGCCGTGCCCAAACGAAACGCCCGCCTCGGTCAGGCGGGCGCTGCTGCGCTCGATGAGTTCAATGACCGTCATGCGAGGAGTTGTTCCAGGGTGCGTCGGTAGATGTTCTTCAACGGTTCGATGGCACTGACGGCCACGTGTTCGTCGATCTTGTGGATGGTGGCGTTGACCGGGCCGAACTCGACCACCTGCGCACAGGCCTTGGCGATGAAGCGTCCGTCCGACGTGCCACCCGTGGTCGACAACTGGGTCGTCAGGCCAGTCTCGGCCTGGATGGCGGCTTGCACCGCATTCACCAGCGTGCCCACCGGCGTCAGGAAGGGCTCGCCGCCCAGCGTCCAGTCGATGCGCCACTGCAGTTGATGGCGATCCAGCACACGGGCCACGCGGGTCTTCAGTTCCGCCGGCTTCGACGCCGTGGAGAAGCGAAAGTTGAAGTCCACCACCAGCTCGCCCGGGATGACATTGGTCGCGCCCGTGCCGGCGTGGATGTTCGACATCTGCCAGGTGGTGGGCGGGAAGTACTCGTTGCCTTGATCCCAGGTTTCAGCGGCCAGCTCCGCCATGGCCGGTGCGGCCAGATGGATGGGGTTGCGGGCCAGCTGCGGATAGGCCACATGGCCCTGCACACCGGTGATCGTGAGCTTGCCCGAGAGCGAGCCGCGCCGCCCGTTCTTGATCATGTCGCCGAGGTGGTCGACCGAGGTGGGCTCGCCGACGATGCAGCAATCCAGCGCTTCGCCGCGGGCCTGCAAGGCCTGCACCACCTTCACGGTGCCGTCCACCGACGGGCCTTCTTCGTCGCTGGTCAACAGGAACGCGACGCGGCCGGCGTGGTCAGGGTGGGCCAGCACGAATTCTTCAGCCGCCACCACCATGGCCGCCACCGACGTCTTCATGTCGGCCGCACCACGACCGAACAGCTTGCCGTCGCGGTAGCTGGGCACGAAGGGGTCGCTGGCCCATTGCGCGAGCGGGCCGGTGGGCACCACATCGGTGTGGCCTGCAAACACCATCGTCGGGCCCGGGCGGCTGCCGGTGTGCACCGCCCACAGGTTGCTGACCCGGAAGGTGTCCGGCCCGAAAGGCATGTGCTCAATGGCGAAGCCGCGGGCCGCCAGGCGGTCGGCAATCAGGGCCTGGCAGCCGCGGTCGTCGGGGGTGACCGACGGGCGGGCGATCAGGTCTTCGAGCAGGCGAATCGTTTCAGACATGCGGGCAATTCAACGGACAGGGGCGGTATGCCAGCAAGTTCAGCGCGTGCGGGCGCTGATGATGGGGTTGGGGCGGGGCGATTCCGGCATCACGTCGAGCGTGATTTCGGTGAACGACGGGCTGTCGGGCTCCGGCTTCGGCGGGGTCACGCGCGACATCGGCGCGGTGTCGTTCTGCAGGCGCCACAGCAGGTTGGTCGGCGAGTCGGCATGGGTCAGACCTTCTTCGCGGGTGACCAGGCCTTCGTTGATCATCCGGGCGATTTCATGCTCGAAGGTCTGCGAGCCTTCGGCCAGCGAGCGCTCCATGGCTTCACGCACGCTGGAGAAGTCACCGCTCTCGATCATCTCGGACACCAGCTTGGTGTTTAGCAGCACCTCCACCGCCGGGATGCGGCCGCCGGCGTTGGCACGCAGCAGGCGCTGCGACACGACGGCCTTCAGCGCGGCAGACAAGTCGGCCAACAGGGCAGGGCGGGCTTCCGGCGTGTAGAAGGACAGGATCCGGCCGAGCGCGTGGTAGCTGTTGTTGGCGTGCAGCGTGGCGAGCACCAGGTGGCCCGACAGCGCATACGAGATCGTCTGCGTCATGGTTTCACGATCGCGGATTTCGCCGATCATGATGCAGTCAGGCGCCTGGCGAAGCGCGTTGCGCAGGCCCACATGCAGGCTGGCGGTGTCCCGGCCAACTTCACGCTGGTTGACGATCGAGCGCTTGTTGGTGAACAGGAATTCGATCGGGTCTTCGATGGTCAGGATATGGCCGGACACATGCTGGTTGCGCCACTCCAGCATCGACGCCATCGTGGTGCTCTTGCCGGTGCCGGTGGCGCCCACCATCAAGATCAGGCCGCGCTTCTCCAGCACCATCGTCGCCAGGCCCGCAGGCAGCTGGAGCGAGTCGATGCTCGGGATGCGCACCGGGATGCAGCGGATGACCGCAGCCACCGTGTTGCGCTGCTTGAACGCCGACAAGCGGAAGCTGCCAACCTTGGGCACGCCCAGGCCGATGTTCAGCTCGCCCTTCTGGTCCAGCTCTTCCAGCTGCAGGGGCGTGAGCACCTCGCTCAACATGGCCCGCGGCTCGGCCGGCGACAGCACGTGGTCGGTCACCGGCACGAGCTGGCCGTTGATCTTCAGCTGTGCCTGTGCATTGGCCGAGAGGTACAGGTCGGACGCGGCCTTGTCGGCCATCAGCCGAAGCAGGCGTTCCATGTTGATCGTGGTCATGCGTTCACTCCCGGGCAGCTAGGGGGCCGGCGCCAGGGGTGGCGGCGCCGGCGTTCAGCACATCAGTCGCGCAGCAGCTCGTTGATGCTGGTCTTCGAACGCGTCTGTGCATCGACGCGCTTCACGATGATGGCGGCGTACATGCTGTAGGCCTGGCCATTGGCCGCGGTCTTGGGCAGGTTACCGCTGACGACCACCGAGCCGCTCGGCACGCGGCCGTAGCTGATCTCGCCGGTTTCGCGGTTGAAGATCGGGGTGCTCTGGCCGAGGTACACGCCCATGCCCAGCACCGAGTTCTCTTCAACGATCACGCCTTCGACCACTTCCGAGCGGGCGCCGATGAAGCAGTTGTCTTCGATGATGGTCGGGTTGGCCTGCAGCGGCTCCAGCACGCCGCCGATGCCCACGCCACCGCTCAGGTGCACATGCTTGCCGATCTGGGCGCAAGAGCCGACGGTGGCCCAGGTGTCGACCATCGTGCCTTCGTCGACATAGGCGCCGATGTTCACGTAAGAGGGCATCAGCACCACGCCCTTGGCGATGTAGCTGCCGCGGCGGGCCACGGCGGGCGGCACCACGCGAACGCCTGCGGCGGCCACGTCGGCTTCATTCATGTGCGAGAACTTGGTGTCGACCTTGTCGAAGAAGGTCAGGTCGCCCGAGCGCATCACCTTGTTGTCGTTCAGGCGGAAGCTCAGCAGCACGGCCTTCTTGATCCACTGGTGCACGGTCCACTGGCCCACGGCTTCGCGGCTGGCCACGCGCAGACGGCCGGCGTTCAGGTCGGCGATCACACTGTTGACCGCGTCGCGCACTTCACCGTGGGTGCTGGCGTTGATGGTGGTGCGCTGCTCCCAGGCGGCGTCGATGAGGGTTTGCAGTTGTTGGGTCATGGTGATCTCTGGCGGGTCAAATCAGGTGGAAAAGGGGTGTGCGCTCAACGGGCGCCGGGCTGGTAGCCGCGCGTGAAGTCGACGATGCGCTGGGCCGCTTCGCGGCATTCGGCCTGTTGGGCCACCAGCGCCATGCGGATGCGCCCGGCACCGGGGTTGATGCCATGGGCGGAGCGGGCCAGCAAGCTGCCCGGCAACACAGCCACATTGTATTGAGCGAGCAGTTTCAGGGCGAAGTCGACGTCATCGCCGCCGGGCACACCGGCCCAGAGGTAGAAGCCGGCGTCCGGCAGCTGCACATCCAGCACCTCGGCCAGCAGCGGCGTGACGGCCGCGAACTTGGCGCGGTACTCGGCGCGGTTGGCCACCACATGGGCCTCGTCGTTCCAGGCGGCGATGCTGGCCAGCTGGATCGTCTTGCTCATGGCGCTGCCGTGGTAGGTGCGGTAGAGCAGAAAGGCCTTCATCACGGCGGCGTCGCCAGCCACGAAGCCCGAGCGCATACCCGGCACATTGCTGCGCTTGGACAGGCTGGAGAGCATCACGAGGTTCTTGAAGTCGTCGCGGCCCAGGGCCTCGGCGGCCTGCAGCGCGCCCAGCGGCGCTTCTTCGCGGAAATAGATTTCCGAGTAGCACTCGTCGCTGGCGATCACGAAGCCGTGGCGGTCAGACAGCTCGAACAGCGTCTGCCATTCCGACAGCGGCATCACGGCGCCCGTGGGGTTGCCCGGCGAGCAGGCGAACACCAGGCGCGTGCGGGCCCAGGTGGCCTCGTCGATCTGCCCCCAGTCGCAGGCGAAGTTGCGGGCCGGGTCGCTGTTGGCGAACACCGGCGTGGCGCCGCCCAGCAGGGCCGCACCTTCGTAGATCTGATAGAACGGATTCGGGCAGACCACCACGGCCTGGGTGTCTGCCGGGTCGAGCACGGCCTGCGCCAGCGAGAACAAGGCTTCGCGCGAGCCGTTCACCGGCAGGATCTGCGTCTTCGCGTCGAGCGCCACGTCGTAGCGGCGCTGCAGCCAGGCCGCGATGGATTCGCGCAGCGCGGGTTCACCGGCGGTGGCGGGGTAGTTCGAGAGGCCTGACAAGCCGTTGCACAGCGCTTCTTCCACCAGGGTCGGCGCCGGATGACGCGGCTCGCCAATGCCCAGGCTGATCGGCGTCAGGGCCGGGTTCGGCACCACGTCGCGGGTCAACTCACGCAGGCGTTCAAACGGATAGGGGTGCAGCTTGCCGAGCAGGGGATTCATGCGCTGGATTATCGGGTGTGGGGCCTCAGGGGCGCTGGGGGCGGTGCGGTGTGTTGCGACTGCTCACAAGCGCGGCTTCAAGGGGCTGAGCGGCGCGTCAGACGAGCCCGCGCCGGGTGGTGTGGCTTCACAGTTTGCCGACGCAGCCGGGTGCGCCGCATTGGCAAGCCAGCCTGCCTTCATGGTGGGTTTCACCGTAGTTCACGGTGATTTCCTCTTCAGGTTCGATGGCGCGCAGCGAGTAGAACTCGATGCGGCCTTCCTGGATCCGCAGCTCGCCGTTGGGCTGGCAGCTGTGGTTGGTGAAGCGCATCGGGTCGGTGGATTTCGCCAGATCGATGGCCTTCTTGGACGAGACCTCCACGATCATGATGCGCTCCAGCGTGGCCGCCCGACGCCGGGCTTCCGCGATGGTGATGCTCTCGCCGCGCACCTCGCCGATCTTCTGCCAGCGGGGCACGGGCTCCAGGGCGAAGACGCCAAAGCCGTCGATCGGGCTGCGTCGCACAGCCACATCGAACTTCTGGTAACTCGGCCGGACGTACAGCGCCCCCATGTCGCTGGTCAGCGCAGGCCGCTGGCGAACGGCAGTTGCGGTGCAGGCACCACGCTGTCGCCCTTCCAGCCCTTCTTGCGGTGCTCGGCGATCACGTTGGTGTAAATGCCGCCGCGCACGTACCAGCGCGCGGTGATGCGGGCATACCGCGGGCGGGTGACTTCGACGATCTTGCTCAGGATGTCGTTGGTCACCTTCTCGTGGAAGGCGCCCTCGTCACGGAAGCTCCACATGTACATCTTCAGGCTCTTCAGCTCGACGCAGAACTCGTCGGCAACCATGTCGATGGTGAAGTGCGCGAAGTCAGGCTGGCCGGTCAGCGGGCAATGGCAGGTGAACTCCGGGATCTGGAACTGGATCACGTAATCACGGTCGGGCGACGGGTTGGGGAACGCGTGCAGTTCCTTGCTCGGCGCGCTCGGCGGGTTCACCGGCATGTCGCGCTGCTTGGGCGCCAGCTTGGCGGGCGCCTTCTTGGCAGCGGCAGTGGTCGTCTTGGTGACAGTCTTGGGGGCGGCAGGAGTGCGGGCCATGGCTGAAATTGGATTTCGCGCAACCTGGACGGGTTGCGGCGGGGTCGATGGGGCGAACAGGCTGCTGCACCAGCCCGACGACGAAGCGGCCGATGATATCATCGCGCACGATCGGGCCCCTGTCTGGGGGTCTAAATAACCAAATAAATCAACGACTTAGGACGGCTCCAGGGCCCGTTCGCGGGGCTTTGCCCGGCGCCCGGTTCCCGCGTGACCGGCCTTGTTCCATGCGGCTCAACCAGATCAAGCTTTCCGGCTTCAAGTCCTTCGCTGAGCCCACCACCTTCCAGCTGCCCGGGCAGCGCGTGGGCGTGGTGGGGCCGAATGGCTGCGGCAAGTCCAACATCATGGACGCCGTGCGCTGGGTGCTGGGCGAGTCCAAGGCCAGTGAGCTGCGTGGCGAGTCCATGCAGGACGTCATCTTCAATGGCTCCGGCAACCGCAAGCCGGCCAGTCGCGCCAGCGTCGAACTGGTGTTCAGCAATGAAGACGGCCGTGCCGGTGGATCGTGGAACCAGTACGCCGAGATCGCCGTCAAGCGCGTGCTGACGCGTGACGGCACGAGCAGCTACTTCATCAACAACCAGCCAGTGCGTCGCCGTGACGTGCAGGACGTGTTCCTCGGCACCGGCCTGGGCCCTCGCGCCTACGCCATCATCGGCCAGGGCACGATCAGCCGCATCATCGAATCGAAGCCGGAAGAGCTGCGTCTGTTTCTGGAAGAAGCGGCGGGTGTGTCGAAGTACAAGGAGCGGCGCCGGGAAACCGAGCTGCGCCTGCGCGACACGCGCGAGAACCTCACCCGGGTCGAAGACATCCTGCGTGAGCTGAACGCCAACCTGGAAAAGCTGGAACGCCAGGCCGAGGTGGCCAGCCAGTACCGCAACCTGCAGGCCAGCGGCACCTTGAAGCTGCACCAGCTGTGGTTCCTCAAGCACCGCGACGCCACCACCGAGGAAGAGCGGGTTCGTCTGGCGACCCTCGAAGCCACCAATGCGCTGGAAGGCCGGCTGGCCGAGCTGCGCCATGTGGAGGCCGAGCTTGAAACCGTGCGCCAGGCGCACTACGAGGCGTCTGACGCGCTGCACCTGCGCCAGGGCGACCTGGCCCAGGCCTCGCTGGAAGTGAGCCGCCTGGAAGAGCGCATCCGCTACGTGGTGGAAGGCCGGCAGCGCGCCGAAGCGCGCCTCGCCGAGCTGAAAACGCAGAGCGAGCAATGGGCTGAGCGGCAGTTTGGTGCCGAGGCCGAGCTCGAGACCATCGCCGAGCAGATGGCCGCGGCCGAAGAGCAGGCCGAGATCCTGGCGGCCCAGGCGGAAGAAGAAGCCGGCGCCGGGCCGCAGCACGAAGACGCCGTGCGCGCCGCGCAGGCCACGGCCAATGCGCAGCGCACGCTGGTGGCGCAGGTGCAGCAGCAGATCCAGGTGTTGGCGGCCGAGAGCCGCAACATCGAGGAGCAGACCCGCGCCCTGCGCACCCGGCGTGAACGTCTGGCGGCCGAGCGGCAGAACCTGAGCGCGCCGGACACGGAGCGCCTCGAATCGCTGCGCGAAGAAAGTGCCATGGCGGACGAGGCGAATGCCGAGGCCGAAGCGCGCCTGCAAGACCTGGGCGAAGAAGTGCCGCAGCTGGATGAGCAGCGCCGCACCCAGCAAGACACCGTCAACCGCGAATCTGCCCGCCAAGCCGACCTGACCGCGCGCCTGGACGCCCTGCGCGCGCTGCAGGAAAAGGTGCAGACCGAAGGCAAGCTCAAGCCGTGGCTGGCAAAGCACGGCCTCGATGGCCTGCAGGGCCTGTGGACCAAGATCCACATCGAGGCGGGTTGGGAAGTGGCGCTGGAGTCAGCGCTGCGTGAGCGCATGAACGCGCTGGCCGTGGGCCGCCTGGACATCGTGCGGGCCTTTGCGGCGGATGCGCCGCCTGCCAAGCTGGCGTTTTATTCGCCACCCGGCGCGGCCACGCCCAGCACGCACCACACGCTGGCGCGACTGTCTGATTTGCTGCGCATCACCGACGGCGGGCTGAATGCCTTGCTCGGTGATTGGCTCGAAGGCGTCTACACGGCAGCCAATCTCGAAGCAGCCCTGGCGCAGCGCGCGCAGCTGGCGCACGGCGAGGTCATCATGACTCCCGAAGGCCATGCAGTCTCCCAGTTCGCCGTCAGCTTCTATGCGCCGGATTCCGAGCAGGCCGGCATGCTGGCCCGTGCGCAAGATATCGAGCGTCTCGGTCGCGAATCCAAGGCCCAGGCGCTGCTGACCGACGAGGCCCGCACGGCGCTGGTGCGTCTGGAAGCGGCCTATACCGAAGCCTCCCAGCGTTTGGCCGTGGCCCGGCGCGAGGCTGGCGATGCCCAAACCCGCGCCCACCAGTTGCAGGTGCAGTTGCTGCAGCTGAGCCAGCAGGCGCAAGCCGCCGCCAGCCGCCGCGGGCAGCTTGAAGACGAACTGGCTGAAATCGACGGCCAGATGGAAGAGCTGGCCGAGCGCCGCATGACGGGTGAAGCCCGTTTTGAAGAGCTCGACCTGCAGCTGGCCGACACCCAGGAGCGCCACGCCGATCTGGAAGAGGGCGTCATCCAGGCCGAGCGCAAGCTGGCCGGTGCCCGCGAGCAGCTGCGCGCGCTGGAACGCCAGGCCCAGGAATCGCAATTCCAGGCGCGTGCGCTGGCCGCCCGTCGTGGTGAGTTGCAGCGCGCCATTGAAACCGCGTCGCAGCAGGTGCGCGCCAATGCGCAGGTGGGCGAGCAGCTGCAGCTGGAGCTCGGCACCTTCAACGACCAGGCCGCGCAGGCGGGCCTGCAAGATGCGCTGGCGCTGAAGGTGGAGAAGGAACAGGCCTTGGCCGCCACCCGCAGCCACTACGACGGCCTGAGCGCGCAATTGCGGGCAGCGGATGAGCAACGGCTGGGTTTCGAGCGCAGCCTCGAGCCCCTGCGTGAGCGCATCACCAAGCTGCAACTCGAACAACAAGCCGCCACCCTGGGCGGCGCGCAATACCTGGAGCAGCTCACCGCGGCCGAGGTTGACCTCGAAGCGCTGGGCAAGAGCATCGAAGAAGGCAGCGTCAAGCTCTGGGGTCTGCAGGGTGAGATCGACCGCATCAACCGCGAGATTGCCGCACTCGGCGCCGTGAACCTGGCTGCGCTGGACGAGCTGACCTCGGCCCGTGAGCGCAAGATCTTCCTCGATGCCCAGAACGCCGACCTGACCGACGCCATCAACACGCTGGAAGGTGCGATCCACAAGATCGACCTGGAAACCCGCGACCTGCTGATGACCACGTTCAACCAGGTCAACGAAGGCTTTGGCCGGATGTTCCCGACGCTGTTCGGCGGCGGGCAGGCCCGCTTGACCATGGTGGGCGACGAGGTGCTGGATGCCGGCGTGCAGGTGATGGCGCAGCCGCCGGGCAAGAAGAACTCGACCATCCACCTGCTCTCGGGCGGCGAAAAGGCGCTGACCGCCATCGCCCTGGTGTTCGCGATCTTCCTGCTGAACCCGGCGCCGTTCTGTTTGCTGGACGAGGTGGACGCGCCGCTGGACGACGCGAACACCGAGCGCTACGCGAACCTCGTGGCCGAGATGTCCAAGGGCACACAGTTCCTGTTCATCTCTCACAACAAGATCGCCATGGAAATGGCCCAGCAGCTGATCGGCGTGACCATGCAGGAACAGGGTGTCTCGCGCATCGTGGCCGTCGACATGGAAGCCGCGGTCGGCATGGTGGAGGGCGGTTGAGCGCGCCAAGTGGCGCGGCAACGGCTCCAACAGGAATTCAAGGAATGGGACGCTCTCGATGACGTTGACGGTGGCATTGGCGATGCTGGCAGGCGTGGTGCTGCTGGTGGTGGTGGTGCATGGCGCCTGGACGTCGCGCCGGGCGGCGCCACGTCAGGCGCAGGTTGAATCGGGCGCAACGGGTGGTCGGGTCGAGCCCGTGCTGGGTGGAGACGCTGGCCCGTCGGATGTGGCCGAAGCGGTGGCTGCGGCCGCCGAGTTGCCCCGCCACCCCGCCGCGGTGCGCAGGTCCGCCCGCATTGATGCGTTGATCGACGCCATCACCACGCTGTCGATTGACGCGCCGGTCAGTGGCGAGCTGGCCCTGCAGCACCTGCCGCCCAGCCGCCGTGCAGGTGGCAAGCCGTTCCACATCGAAGGCCTCAACACCGACAGCGGCGAGTGGGAAGTGCCGCGAGCCGGGCAGCGCTACGGCGAGTTCCAGGCCGGCCTGCAGATGGCCAACCGGCTGGGCGCGCTGAACGAAATCGAATACTCGGAATTTGTCCAGAAGATCCAGGCCTTTGCCGATGCGCTGGGCGCGGCGCCTGACTTCCCCGACATGCTCGACATCGTCGCGCGGGCCCGGGAACTGGACGGCTTCGCCAGCCAGCACGACGCGCAGCTCACCTCGTTGCTGCGCGCCAACTCCATCGCCTGGAGCGTGGGCTACCTGCAGCAATGCGCCGGCCGCCATGGCTTTGTGCCGGGCGCCGTGCCGGGCCGCCTGGTGCTGACCTCGAACGAGGAAGGCGCGCCGCCGATGCTGGTGCTGGCCTTTGACCACCAGGCCGCGTTGGCCGACGACCCCGGCCATGCCGCGCTGCGCGAATTGACGCTGAGTCTGGACGTGCCGCAGACGCCGGAATCGGCCGAGCCGTTCGCCGCATGGCAGGAATGCGCCCGTCGCCTGGCGGATGACCTCGACGCAACGCTGGTGGACGACCAGGGCCAGCCCATCACGCTGCATGCCTTTGCGGCCATCGGCCAGGAGTTGCAGCGCCTCTACCGCGCACTGGAATCGCGCGATCTGACAGCGGGCAGCCTGGCGGCGCGCCGCCTGTTCAGCTGAAGGCGGTGCGGGCGTGGAACTGGGCACCAGCTTGCTGTTGATTGCCGCGCTGATCGCGACGGCGGCCTTTTTCTCGGCCGCCGAAATCTCGATGGCGGCCGCCCGGCGCCTCAAACTCACGCAACTGGCGGATGAGGGCGACGCCCGCGCGGCCCAGGTGCTGGCCGTGCAGGACGCACCGGGCCACTATTTCACCGTTGTGCAGATCGGCCTGAACATGGTCGCCATCCTGGGCGGCATCGTGGGTGAAGGCGCACTGACGCCGTTCTTTGCGCAGGCACTCGGCTGGGTGATGACACCCGAGCGCGCCCAGACCTTCGGCTTTGCCTCTTCGTTCCTGACCATCACGGCCCTGTTCATCGTGCTGGCTGATCTGGTGCCGCGCCGACTGGGCATGAATGACCCGGAACGGCTGGCCATGCTCACGGTCGGGCCGATGCTCTGGCTCACCGCCTTGCTCAAGCCACTGGTGTGGCTCTTCAACGGCCTGACCGATGCGCTGTCGAAGTTGCTGGGCCTGCCCGCGCAGCGCGATGACCGCATCACCCACCACGATATTCTTGCCTTGACCGAGGCCGGTGCGCAGGCTGGCGTGGTGGCCTCGGCCGAGCAGCAGGTCATCGAGAACGTCTTCGAGCTTGATACCCGCAAGGTTGAAAGTGCGATGACCACGCGTGAGCGGGTGGTGTACCTCCTGCTTGACGACGACGAAGCCCTGATTCGCACCCGCGTGGCGCAAGACCCGCATTCCACCTACCTGGTGTGTGATGGCGGTATCGATCAGGTGCTGGGTTATGTGGACGCGACCGATCTGTTCCAGCGCTTCCTGCGTGAAGAGCCGCTGACGCTGCGTGACACCTCGGGCGGGCAGCTCATCCACAAGGTGCTGATCGTGCCCGACCGGCTGACGCTGGCCGAGATGCTGACCCAGTTCCGCCAGGCCCATGAAGACTTTGCAGTCATCGTCAACGAATACAGCCTGGTGGTGGGTGTCATCACGCTGAACGACGTGATGAGCACGGTGATGGGCAGCATGGTGGCCTCGCACGACGAAGAGCAGATCGTGCGCCGCGATGACGGCTCGTGGCTGGCCGACGGCATCACGCCGATCCCCGACCTGCAACGTGCGCTCGGCATCGACACCTGGCCGCAAGCCGGCCAGTACGACACGCTTGCCGGCTTCCTCATGGTGATGCTGCGCCGCATCCCTAAGCGCACCGACGTGGTGATGCTGGAGGGCTGGCGCTTCGAGGTGGTGGACGTGGACAGCCACCGGGTCGACCAGGTGATGATCGTGCGCGTGCCAGAGGCGGCCGCCTGACGTCTTTCCCGGGCGTCTGTGCGCACCTCGGCCTGCTTCGGGCGTCAAGGTGCTTCGACCTAGGGGGGGCGCTGGCCAAATGGGCCTAAATTGGCCCCAAACCCCGCCAGAACCCACCCCCTAGGTTCGACTTGAGTGCTTACAAATCAACACCGAGCGCAACAGAATCAATTCACACCGCCAGCTTCCATGAGAAGTGAAAGAGCGGTGGGTCTGTCAACAAGCACACGGAGTTTAGGCATGAAGCGTTCGATTTTTGCTGCTGTTCTGGCTGGTCTCTCCCTCGCTGGCGCCACCGCACAAGCGGGCACCTTTCCGAAGGACATCTACCTCCTGAGCCCGGACTCGGGTGGTTATTTCTGCGACTACTTCAAGGGCGTCAAGGTTGACAAGGCCTCCGGCACCCTGATTGGCGAGCTGGACGCCAAGACTTATTGCACCTGGGGCAAGGCGCCCGCTTCGGGCGCGGTCGGCAAGACCAAGAGCGCTGGCGACGCCGCATTCGTGATCAGCGACTACAACCAGGCTTACGGCACGACGGGTATTCCTGTGGTCTACGTGGTTCTCTCGGCCACTGGTACCTACGCCCTCAAGCAGTACGATGGCACCGTTCTGGTTGCCGGCGAGTGGACCGGCACGGCGCCTGCCGCGACGCTGGTTGGCAGCATGAAGCCGGCCCTGGGCCGCTGAACCTGCGCTCAAGGCGCTTAGCCCATCGCACCAAGGCCACCTTCGGGTGGCCTTTTTCATTGGTGCGGAAGAAGGCGCTGCGTACACTTCAGCCATGCCCTTGAATTTTGATGAAGCTGCCGCGCAGGCAGCCGCCTTGCGCGCACAGTTGCACCTCCATGCGCACCGGTATTACGTGCTCGACGAGCCCAGCATTCCAGACGCCGACTACGACCGCCTGTTCCAGGCGCTGCAGGCCCTGGAAGACGCGCACCCGGCCTTGCGCACCCCTGATTCCCCGACCCAGCGCGTGCTGGGCAAGCTGCTGGACGGTTTCACACCCGTGGCGCATGCCGTGCCCATGCTCAGCATCCGCACGGAAACCGACACCACGGCCGCCGGCGCCGAGGCGTTCGACCAGCGCGTGCGCCGCGAATTGGCGCTGACCGAAACAGACGCGCCGATCAGCTACGCCGCTGAGCTGAAGTTCGACGGCCTGGCCATCAACCTGCGCTATGAAGACGGCGTGCTCGTGCGTGCCGCCACCCGGGGTGATGGTGAATCTGGTGAAGACGTGACCCAGAACATCCGCACCATCGGGCAGATCCCCTTGCGCCTGCACACCGACGTGGCGCCCCCGGTGGTGGAAGTGCGCGGCGAGGTCTACATGCGGCGCGATGATTTCGAGGCGCTGAACGAGCGCCAGCGCCAACTGATTGCCTCGGGCGCGAAGAACGAAAAGACCTTCGTCAATCCGCGGAACGCTGCCGCTGGCGCCGTGCGGCAACTGGACCCGGCCATCGCCGCCCGCCGCCCCTTGAGCTTCTTTGCCTACGGACTGGGTGAGGTGCAAGGCTGGGACATTCCGGGCACCCACAGCGGCTTGCTGGACGCACTCAAGGCCTGGGGCTTGCCGGTGTGTGACGACCGCGCCGTGGTGGCTGGCGCCGCGGGCTTGTCAGCCTTCCATGAGCGCATGGGCGCCCGCCGCGACAGCCTGCCGTTCGACATCGACGGCGTGGTCTACAAGGTGGACGACCGGGCGCTGCAAGAGCGGCTGGGCTTCGTGACCCGCGAACCCCGGTGGGCGGTGGCGCACAAATACCCGGCCCAGGAGCAAACCACCACCTTGCTCGACATCGACATCCAGGTCGGCCGCACCGGCAAGCTGACGCCGGTGGCCAAGCTGGACCCGGTGTTTGTGGGCGGCACCACGGTGAGCAATGCCACGCTGCACAACGAAGACGAAGCCCGCCGCAAGGATGTGCGCGTGGGTGACACCGTCATCGTGCGCCGCGCCGGTGACGTGATTCCGGAGGTGGTGGGTGTGGTGCTGGAGCGCCGCCCCGATACCGTGGGCGAACCGTTTGATCTGTACAAGCGGCTGGGCGGCCAGTGCCCCGTTTGCGCCAGCCCGATCGAGCGCGAAGAGGGCGAGGCCGACTGGCGCTGCACCGGCGGGCTGACCTGCCCGGCGCAGCGCAAGCAGGCCCTGCTGCACTTCGCCAGCCGCCGCATGATGGACATCGAGGGCCTGGGCGACAAGCTCGTCGACCAGATGGTGGACGCCGGTGTCATCAAGGCGCTGCCCGATATCTACAAGCTCGGTTTTGCCAGCCTGGCCACGCTGGAGCGCATGGGCGAAAAAAGCGCGCACAACCTGCTGAGCGCCATCGAGCAGAGCAAGGCCACCACCTTGGGGCGCTTCCTGTTCAGCCTGGGCATCCGGCATGTGGGAGAGGCCACCGCGAAAGACCTGGCCCGCCATTTCGGCACCATCGATCGCCTGATGGACGCCCGGGTAGAAGAGCTGCTGGAAGTGAATGATGTCGGCCCGGTGGTGGCGCACAGCCTGCGCCACTTCTTTGACCAGCCGCACCACCGCGAGGTGGTGGAGCAACTGCGTGCGGCCGGCGTGCACTGGCCAGACGTGGTGGGCACGGCCAGTGACGCGCCGCGCCCGCTGCTGGGCAAGACCCTGGTGCTGACCGGCACCTTGCCGGTGTTGAGCCGCGACGAGGCCAAGGCGCTCATTGAAGAGGCCGGCGGCAAGGTGAGCGGGTCGGTGTCGAAGAAGACCCACTACGTGGTGGCCGGCGAGGAAGCCGGCAGCAAGCTCGACAAGGCCCGAGACCTGGGCGTGCCGGTACTGGATGAGGCGGGTTTGCGGGCCTTGCTGGCACCGGCGTCCGACGCAGCTTTGGACGAAGTGTCGGGCGAACCGCCTCAGGGCACTTGAGCCGGTGCCGGGGCGGCCGGCAGCCGCAAGCTGCCCGCGCCGATCACCCGGCTGCCTTCCTTCAGCTGGAAGTCTGGCTGATCTGCCCGCAGGCGCACCGGCAAGACGCAGCGCAGCGTGGCTGGCCTGGTCTGCCCGGGGGCGATCTGGCTCTCAGGGTCAGGCAGCAGCAAGACGCAACTCACCGGGGAGGCGTCACCCGAAAACTGAACCAGCGGCCGGAAGCGATGCAGCAGAGGCTCGTCCCGACCGCTGCGCAGGCCTCTGGGCAGCAGAGTGATCATCACCGGCAGCGCGCGCTCGGCCGGGAGCTCGAAGACAGTGGCAGGGGCCGGGGCACTGGCAGGTGCCTCAGCGCCGGGTGCACTGGCCGCCTCTTGCCCCAGCGCCGGCAGGTGCAGGGCGCATGCACAGGCACCGATCAAGGCGGCCACAGCCCGGCCGCGCGGTGAGGGCAGGGTGCGTTGCGCTGCAACGGCTTGGGCGGGCGGCAGGGGCGTGCGGAGCGGTAGCATGGCGGCTATTTTGCCGGTGTGGTGAATGGCGCTTGGCCGGTGTGCAGCTGGCCGCCTCGGTCGCCGAATCACCGCGACAGCCAGCCCAGGAGCAAAGACATGCCCGTACGCGAAATTCTGAAGATGGGCGATGCCCGCCTGTTGCAGGTGGCCCAGCCAGTGACCGAGTTCGACACCGCAGCGCTGCACGCGCTGGTGGACGATCTGCAAGACACCATGATCGCCGCCAATGGTGCGGGCCTGGCTGCGCCTCAGATCGGTGTGGATCTGCAGGTGGTGCTGTTCGGGTTCGATCGCAACGACCGATACCCCGATGCCCCTGCCGTGCCGCGCACCGTGCTGATCAACCCGGTGATCACGCCCTTGCCACCTGAAGGGGCCGACGAGGACCAAGCTGCGCGCATGGATGACGGCTGGGAGGGCTGCCTGTCGGTGCCCGGGCTGCGTGGCGTGGTGCCGCGCTTCGCCCGCATCCACTACACCGGGGTCGATCAGTTCGGGCAGGTGATCGACCGCATCGCCGAGGGCTTCCATGCGCGGGTGGTGCAGCACGAGTGCGATCACCTCATCGGGCGGCTGTATCCGACCCGCATGAAGGACCTCCGGCAACTGGGCTTCACCAGCGTGCTCTTCCCTGACCTCGACCCGAACTCCGACGATTGAACACCACTGGTTGCAGCCGCCGGTCAGCCAAACCTTGGGCTGGCGCGTTGTGCATCCAGGAGACTCACCCATGACCTTCGCATTACCTGTTGTTGCCGGCCTGATGTCCAGGGCCATTGGGCGTTGGCATGGGGGCCTCTTGCTGTTGCTGGCCGCCTTGCTGGGCCTCAGTGCGCCCGCGCGTGCTGAAGATGATCCACCCGGCCGGGTAGGGCGTGTGGCCGAGTTGCGCGGCACCGCCTGGGTGCAGGAGCCGGGCAGCCGCGAATGGGACGAGTTGCTGCGCAACCGCCCCGTGACCACCGGCGACCGCCTGCGCTCTGACCGCAATGGCCGCGTGGAAGTGCGCATTGGCTCGTCCACCGTGCGCCTGGATGAAAACTCCGAGCTGGAGGTGATGCGCCTGGACGATGAGCGCATTGACCTGCTGCTGCACACCGGCAGTGCCGCACTGCGGGTGCGCCAGCCCGAGGTGGTGTTCGAGACCTCGCTGCGCACGCAGGATGGCAGCTTCCAGCCACGCAGCCCCGGCCACTACCGGGTTGACCGGCTGGGCCGCGGCACCTTCGTGAACGTGCTGTCGGGCGAATTGCAGTTTGACGGCCGCGACAGCGCCTTGCCGCTGAAGGCAGGCCAACGGGCCGAGCTGTGGACGGCGCCCGAAGACGGCGCCACGCATTACACCTGGGTGGGTTTGCCCGCCGATGAGTTTGACCGCTGGGTGCGCGCCGATGACGCGCGCGACGACCAGCGGATGGCCCAGCAGCGCCGCTATGTCTCGCCCGAGATGACCGGCATGGAAGACCTGGACGGACAGGGCCGCTGGGAGACGCACCCGGAATACGGCCCGGTGTGGTCGCCAGCCCAGGTCGCCGTGGGTTGGGCCCCGTATCGCTATGGCCATTGGGCCTGGGTGCGCCCGTGGGGCTGGACCTGGATCGACGATGCGCCCTGGGGCTTTGCGCCGTTCCACTACGGCCGCTGGGTGTTCTGGAGCAACCGCTGGTGCTGGACCCCGGGCCGCTACGTGCACCGCCCGGTGTATGCCCCGGCGCTGGTGGGCTGGGTGGGCTCGCCCGGTGTGAGCGTGTCGGTGTCGATCGGCAACCGTCCGGGTGGCAATATCGGCTGGGTGCCGCTGGGCCCGCGGGAGGTTTATCACCCGCACTACCGTGTATCGCCACGCTATGAGAACAACCTGAACGGCTACCCGGGCACCGTGCCGCGCTACCGGCCTGACCCCGGACAGCCGGTGCAGTACGTGAATCGCGGTGCGCCCGGTGGCGTGACGGTGGTGGGGGCGGACACCCTCGGCCAGCGCCGCACCATCATGCCGGTGCCCGTGCCGCGCTCGAATGAGCGCGAAGAGTGGCGCAGCGTGGTGCCGCCGCAGCCAATCGGTGGCGTAGATCGTGGTGGTGATCGTGGCGGACGTGAGCCGGGTCCTCGGCCGGTGACGCCGGGCTTCCAGGGTGGTGGTGCCGGGCAGATGCCGTCGCAGCCCGGCATGCAGCCGGGCATGCAGCCGGGCATGCAACCCGGCGTGCCGGCGACATCGCCAGCCGCAGCCGCCGCAGCGGCCGCGCAGCAAGCGCCCTGGTCACGGGGCGCCGGTGAGCAGCGTGATGACCGCTTCGAGCGCGGTGATCGGGTGGAGCGTGGCAACTCGGGCCGGCCGGTGCAGGTGATGCCGGCGGCACAGCCGCAGGTGCAGTCACAGCCGCAATTCCCGTCGCAACCGCAGGCGCAACCGCAGCCTCAACCGCAAGCGCCGGTGCAAGCTGCCCCGACCGCCCCCTGGCGTGGTCGCGACGGTTTTGGTGATGGCTCGGCCGCGCCACGGCCAGAACGCCCGAACCCCGAGCGCGGCTTTCCGGATCGCCAGGTGCAGCCGGTGCGTCCTGCCATGCCCTCGGCTCAAATGCCGTCGCAGATGCCCTCACCAGCGGCCCAGCCGCAGGCCCAGATGCCCGTGCCTCAGGCCCGCCCGGTGGTGCCGTCCTTCCCCATGCCCAACCGCGATCGTGCAGAGCGGGGCGATGCGCCTGAGCGCGGCGACAAGGGCGAACGCAAGGACAACCAGCGCGGCCCGACCAACCGCCGCGAGAACGGCGATCGCGGCAACTGAGCTGGTAGCCCGTGCTCAGCGCAACAAGGGCTGCAGCGCGGGCCAGATATTGGCCAGGATCAGCGGATGCGCCTCGGCCTTGGGGTGAATGCGGTCCGCCTGGAACCAGCGCTCGGCATCGGCCTGGTCGGCGATGCCCTTGAGCATGAACGGCACCAGTGCTGCGCCCTCGGCCTTGGCCACCTGGGCGAAGGACGCGCTGAATTCCTCGGTGTAGCTGCGGCCGTAGTTCGGCGGCACCTGCATGCCCACCAGCAGCACCTTGGCCCCGGCGGCCTTGGCGGCCTGGCTCATCGCGCGCAGGTTGTCGCGCGTGCTTTGCAGCGGCATGCCGCGCAGGGCGTCGTTGCCACCCAGCTCGATCACCACCACGGTCGGTTTGTGTTGCGTCAGCAGCGGTGCCAAGCGGGCCCGTCCGCCCGACGTGGTGTCGCCGCTGATGCTGGCATTCACCACCTCGACACCCGGGCGTTCCTTGCGCAGCCGCTCCGCCAGCAAGGCGGCCCAGCCCGTGCCACGTGCCAGCCCGTATTCGGCCGACAGGCTGTCGCCCACGATCAGCACCCGTGTGCTTGTGGGGGCTGCTGTCGCGGCTGCGGGCGTGAGCGCTGCCAGCGCGCTACAGTGCCAGGCAAGGCAGGGCAGTGCGCCCTGCAGCAACAACTGCCGGCGGGTGCGCGGCGCAAGGTCCTTCAAGCTCATGTCTGATCCCATCATCGCCGTTGAACACGTCAGCAAATCGGTGACCGACGCGACCGGCACCCTGACGATTCTCCACGACATTGATTTCTCCCTGCAGGCGCAGGAGTCTGCCGCCATCGTCGGTGCCTCAGGCTCCGGCAAAAGCACCTTGCTGGCGCTGATGGCCGGCCTGGATGTGCCCACCACCGGCACGGTGCGCCTGGACGGTGTTGACCTCTTCGCGCTGGACGAAGACGCCCGCGCCGCGGTGCGGGCGCAGAAGCTCGGCTTCGTGTTCCAGAGCTTCCAACTGCTGGCCAACCGCACGGCGCTCGAGAACGTCATGCTGCCGCTGGAGTTGGCCGGGGTGCGCGATGCGCGCAACCTCGCCACCGAGATGCTGCGCCGCGTGGGGCTGGGTGAGCGCCTGCGCCACTATCCGCGCCTGCTGTCGGGTGGTGAGCAGCAACGGGTGGCGCTGGCGCGCGCGTTTGTCGTGCGGCCCAAGGTGCTGCTGGCCGATGAGCCCACCGGCAGCCTCGATCACGCCACTGGCGACACCGTGATGGCCCTGATGTTCGAGCTCAACCGCGAAGCCGGCACCACGCTGGTCATGGTGACCCACGATCCGGCCATTGCCGCTCGCTGTGACCGGCAACTGCGCATCGAGGCCGGTCGCCTGGTGGTTTGACGACGGCCAAAAAAAAGCGCCCCGCGGGGCGCTTTTTTCATCAGCCCGAAGGCCGGTGATCACTGGAACTTGTAGTCGGTCTTGGCGCTGTTCTTCAGGGATTCCTGGAACTGCTGGACCTTGGCCTGGCCAATACGCTGCATCAGCTGGGCCTTCACCTCTTCGAACGGAGGGAACTGGGCTTCGCGGGTGTCTTCCAGCTTGATGATGTGGAAGCCGAACTGGGTCTTCACCGGCTCGGAGGTGACTTCACCCTTCTTCAGCGCGGCCATGGCCTTGCCGAATTCCGGCACGTAGGCGTCAGGCTTGGCGAAGTCGAGGTCGCCGCCGTTTTCAGCAGAGCCCGGGTCCTTCGAATGCTTCTTGGCCAGGTCGTCGAACTTGGCGCCAGCCTTCAGCTCGGCGATCAGCTTCTTGGCTTCGTCTTCCTTCTCGACCAGGATGTGGCGAGCGCGGAACTCGGTGCCGGTGGCGCCAGCCTTGACCTTGTCGTACTCGGCGCGGGCGTCAGCTTCGGTGGCCGGGTTCTTCTTCTGGAAGTCGTTGAACAGCTCGCGGATCAGCACGGTCTGGCGCAGCAGTTCGATCTGGGCCTTGTAGTCGGCCGAGGCGGCGATGCCGCGCTTTTCGGCTTCCTGGGCGAAGATCTCGCGCAGCACGACTTCTTCGCGGGCGCGGGCTTCCATTTCAGGCGACACCGGCTGGCCGGCACGGGTGGCCTGCTGCAGCAGCATCGACACGCGCGACTTCGGCACGGCCTTGCCGTTGACGATGGCGACGTTCTGGGCCGAAGCGGCCAGCGGCAGGATCGCGGCCACGACGGCCAGCAGGACAGTGGACTTGAGTTTCATGCGTGAAGCGTCAGGGAAAGATGATCGTAGGAGAAGCCGGCCGCAATTCGGGCATCCGGGGCGGGCGCCTGGGGCAGGCGTGTCATGAAGGACCGGGAAACCGGGTTCAAGTTCCGTCAGGGGTGCGGGCGTCGATGGCCAGCGCGTGAATGCCCAGGGGGATCAATTCGCGCAAGGCATCATACACAAGCCGATGGCGGGTAATTCGTGAGCTGCCGGCGAAGCGGGCACTGACGATATGTACCGACAGGTGGCTGCCTTCACGCGCGCCGGCATGGCCTGCATGGGCGGCACTGTCGTCACGCACTTCGAGGTGGGTGGGGGCCAGGGCGCTGCGCAGGGCGGCGTCCACAGCCGAGGCGGTCACGAAGGGCGTGTTCATGCGGCAGGCGGTGGTGGCTCATCGGCCACGGGCTCTTCGGGCAGATGGCGGTTGATGTAGAGGCCCTGGGCCAGCATGAACACGAACATCATCGCGGTCACACCGAACACCTTGAAGTTAACCCAGGTGGACAGCTCGAAGGTGTAGGCCACCCAGAGGTTGATCAGACCGAGCAGGCCAAAAAAGGCCACCCAGGAGAAGTTCAGGCGCTGCCACACCGAATCGGGCAGTTGCAACTGCTCGCCCAGCATCTGCTTGAGCAGGTTGCGGCGGAAAAACGCCTGGCTGCCCCAGAAGGCCAGGCCCAGCGCCCAGTACAGGCCGCTCGGCTTCCACTTGATGAAGGTCGGGTTGTGCAACCACACCGTCAGCCCGCCCAGCACCGTGACCAGCACCAGGCTGACCCACAGCATCATGTCGACCTTGCGGCCGCGCAGCTTCAGGAAGACCACCTGCGCCACCGTGGCGAGGATGACCACGAGGGTGGCCAGCAGCACCGGGGCCTCATCAGGCCCGACCTTGCCACCCGAGACGATCGCCCCGAAATGGGCGGTCGCGAATTCGCTCGCCCACTCCTTGTGACCTTCCGCGTACTTGAAGGTGCCGAAGAACAGCAGGATGGGCAGGAAGTCGAGCAGCAGTTTCATGGGTTTTGGTCGTCCGGCGCGAAGTGTATCGCTGCCGAATTGATGCAGAACCGCTCACCGGTCGGCTCGGGGCCGTCATCGAACACATGACCGAGGTGGGAGCCGCATTTGGCGCACCGAACTTCGACCCGCAGCATGCCGTGGCTGCGGTCCTCGATGCGCTCGATGCGGCCGTCATCAACCGCCTGCCAGTAGCTCGGCCAGCCGCAGCCGGCGTCGAACTTGCTGTCGGCGCTGAACAACACGGTCTGGCAGCCCACGCAGCGGTAGTGGCCGTTGCTGTCCCAATGGTCCCAGTACTGGCCGGTGAAGGCGCGCTCGGTCGCGGCCTGGCGGGCGATCGCGTACTGGGTCGGGTTGAGTTGCTCGCGCCACTCGGCGTCGGTCTTCTGCACGGGGTAGCGCGGATCGTCGTGGTCGTGACTCATGAGGAGCAGCTCACTTCAAGTTGTTGTGCCCAATCGGGCGGAAAGCCGGCGTCGGCGTCGTGTTCGGGTTGTTCGTCGAATGGGCGCGACAGCACGAGCATCAGGCGCTGCACTTCGCTGAAGTCGCCGGCCTCGGCGCGGTCAATCGCCTGCTGGGCCAGGTGATTGCGCAGGATGTATTTCGGGTTCGCGGCGCGCATGGCGGCTTGCCGTTCGGTGTCGCTGACGGGCGTCAGGGCGATGCGGTCGCGCCAGCGTTCAAGCCAGGCGTCGAAGGCGTCGCGGTCGAGGAACAGGTCGCGAAGGCGTGGAGGGGGCTGCGACTCTGACGCTGTGCCCGGCACGTCGCACAGCCAGCGCATCGCGATGGTGTAGTCCGCGCGGTTCGCGGCCAGCAGGCGCAGCCAATCGTCCACCAGCGCACCGTCGGTGTCGTGGCTGCCGCTCAAGCCCAGCTTGGCGCACATCAAGGCCATCATGTCGTTGCTGAACTGGCTGCTGAAGGGCTCCAGCGCGGCGCGGATGGCGGCCACGTCGTCATCGTTGCCCTGGCCGTCACCCACCAGCGGCACCAGCGCCTGGGCCAGCGCATGCAGGTTCCACCAGGCCACCTGCGGCTGCCGCGCGAAGGCATAGCGGCCCTGCTCGTCAGAGTGGTTGCAGATGTGCTGCGGGTCGAACACATCGAGAAAGCCGAACGGCCCGTAATCGATCGTCAGGCCGAGGATGGACATGTTGTCGGTGTTCATCACGCCGTGGCAAAACCCGAGTGACTGCCAATGCGCCAGCATCGTGGCGGTGCGGCGAGTCACGGCTTCGAGCAGGGCCAGCACGGGCTGCGGCGCCGCTGCGCACTCCGGGTAATGGTGCTTGATGACGAAGTCGGCGAGCTGTCGCAGCTCGGCCGTTCGGCCCGGCTGACTGAAGTGCTCGAAATGGCCGAAGCGGATGAAGCTGGGCGCAACCCGAGTGACCACGGCGGCGGTTTCCACACGTTCGCGGCGCACGGGCAGGGCAGAGCCGGTCAGGCACAGCGCGCGGCTGGTGGGGGCGCCCAGGTGGTGCATGGCTTCCGAACACAGGAACTCGCGGATCGACGAGCGCAGCACGGCGCGGCCATCGCCCCCGCGCGAGTATGGGGTGCGCCCCGCGCCCTTGAGTTGCACTTCCATCGGGCCGGAAGGGCTGTCGATTTCGCCCAGCAGCAGCGCGCGGCCATCACCCAGCTGCCCCGCCCAGTGGCCAAACTGGTGGCCGCTGTAAACACTGGCCAGCGGCTGCATGCCGGGCCAGGGTTGGTTGCCGCTCAGCACGGGCAGCGCGTCGTGTTGCTGCCACCAGTCTTGCGGCCAGCCAAGGAGTTCGGCGCAGCTGTCACTGCGCGCCACCCAATGCGGGTCGGGCAGGCCGGCGCCGGGCAGTTCTGTGAAAAACGCCGGGCCGAGCGTGGCGAATCGGTTGGGCCAGGCCCGGTCCTTCGGATGGGCCGGGGCGGCAGTGGCAGGCGTTGCAGACAATGCGGACATGCCACGAGTGTAGGCAAGGGCTGTGTCACGCGGGCGACGCAGGGACATTAGGGCAACACCGGCCTGCTTGGCGGCGGCGCGCCCCTATGATCAATGGCAACACCTTCACGATCACAGGAGACACACATGAGCGCCTTGATGGGCCAGATGATGCAGATGCCGCTGCTCATTTCTTCGCTGGTGCAGCACGCTGCCCGCCACTCGGGCGACACGGAGATCGTGTCCAAGCGCGTGGAAGGCGACATCCACCGCACCACCTGGGCGGGCGTCGAGCGTCGCTCGCGCCAGCTGGCGCAGGCCTTTGATCGCCTCGGCTGCGCAGCCGGTGACCGCATCGGCACGCTGGCCTGGAACGGCTACCGCCACCTCGAGATCTATTACGGCGCCTCCGGTTCGGGCCGGGTCTGCCACACCATCAACCCGCGTCTGTTCCCCGAGCAGATCGTCTGGATCGCCAACGACGCGGCCGACACGGTGCTGATGTTCGATCTGAACTTCCTGCCGCTGATCGAGAAGATCGCCCCGGAGCTCAAGACGGTGAAGCATTTCGTGCTGATGACCGACCGGGCCCACATGCCGGCCGCCAGCACGCTGCCCAACCTGCTGTGCTACGAAGAGCTGGTGGATGCGGAGAACGGCGACTACCGCTGGCCGCAGTTCGACGAGAACACCGCGTCGAGCATCTGCTACACCTCGGGCACGACGGGCCACCCGAAGGGCGCGGTCTACAGCCACCGCTCCAGCCTGCTGCATGCCTACGCATCGGCCTTGCCGGATGCGATGAACTGCTCGACCCGCGACGTGATCCTGCCCGTGGTGCCGATGTTCCACGTCAACGCCTGGGGCCTGCCGTATTCGGCGGCGCTGGTGGGCTGCAAGCTGGTGTTCCCCGGGCCGCACCTGGACGGCAAGTCGCTGTTCGAGCTGTTCGAGAACGAGAAGGTGACCTTCTCCGCCGGCGTGCCCACCGTGTGGCTGGGTCTGCTGACCTACATGAAGGCCAACCAGCTCAAGTTCAGCTCGTTCAAGCGCACCGTGATCGGCGGTGCTGCGTGCCCGCCAGCCATGATGAAGACCCTGCAGGACGACTTCGGCGTCGAGGTCATCCATGCCTGGGGCATGACCGAGCTCTCGCCGCTGGGCACGCTGTCGAAGCTGATGTCCAAGCACGACACGCTCGACAAGGACGCCCAGCAGCGCTTGCTGGAAAAGCAGGGCCGCGTCATTTACGGCATCGACATGGCCATCACCGACGACGACGGCCATGCCTTGCCCTGGGACGGCCAGGCCACCGGCAACCTGGTGGTCAAGGGCGGTTGGGTCATCAGCAGCTATTTCGGCCGCGCTGAATCACCGCTGATCAGCGTCGACGGCGACCCGGGCTGGTTCCCCACCGGCGACGTGGCCAGCATCGACGCTGACGGCTTCATGCAGATCACCGACCGCAGCAAGGACGTGATCAAGTCGGGCGGCGAATGGATCAGCTCGATCGACCTCGAGAACATCGCCATGGCCCACCCGGCCGTGCATGAGGCCGCGGCCATCGCCTGCAAGCACCCGAAGTGGGACGAGCGGCCGATGCTGGTGGTGGTGCTCAAGCCGGGCGCCAGTGCCACGCGTGAAGACATTCTCGGTTTCTTCGACGGGCGCATTGCCAAATGGCAGATTCCGGATGACGTGGTGTTCACCGCCGACATTCCGCACACCGCCACCGGCAAGATCCAGAAGCTGAAGCTGCGGGAGCAGTTCAAGGATCACCAGCTGCCGGCTGCCTGAGCTCGCGCCCGAAGGCCCCATTGATGCCGTGCATCTTGGGGCCTTTGTCTCACTGGCGACAAGGATTGCAGGTATTCCCTCAAACCGGGGAGCAATCCAATCCGCTACCGTTGGCTTCGGTCGGTTTCACCGCCTCGATATTCCAACAGGAGACAAACGATGACTTTCACGCGCAAGTTCTCTTCCCTGACGATCGGCGCCATGCTGGCCCTGTCGGCTGGTGCGGCCTTCGCCCAGAAGGGCGAGACGGTCAAGATCGCCTGGATCGACCCGTTGACCGGCCTGATGGCGCCGGTGGGCCAGAACCAGGTCAAGAGCTTCCAGTTCCTGGCTGAGCAGTTCAGCAAGAACAACCCGGCCGGCGTGAAGTTCGAGATCATCCCGATCGACAACAAGCTGAGCCCGGCTGAAACCCTGAACGCGCTGAAGTCGGCGATTGACCAGGGTGTTCGTTACGTCACGCAGGGCAATGGTTCGGGCGCGGCAGCCGCGCTGATCGACGCCGTGGCCAAGCACAACGAGCGCAACCCGGGCAAGGAGGTGCTGTACCTCAACCACTCGGCCGTGGACCCCGACCTGACCAACAGCAAGTGCAACTACTGGCACTTCCGTCTGGACGCTGACACGTCGATGAAGATGGAAGCCCTGACGACCTTCATGAAGGACCAGAAGGACATCCAGAAGGTCTACCTGCTGAACCAGAACTACGCGCACGGCCAGCAAGTCGCCAAGTTCGCGAAGGAAAACCTGGCCCGCAAGCGCCCGGATGTGCAGATCGTCGGTGAAGACCTGCACCCGCTGGCCCAGGTGCGTGACTTCGCACCGTACATTGCCAAGATCAAGGCGGCAGGTGCCGACTCGGTCATCACTGGCAACTGGGGCTCTGACCTGACGCTGCTGATCAAGGCGGCGAACGACGCCGGCCTGAACGTCAAGTTCTACACCTACTACGCCGGCGTGAGCGGCACCCCGACCGCCATGGGCGCGGCAGCGGCCGGCCGTGTTTACCAGGTGGCCTACAACCACTCGAACATGACGGGTGTGGCGCGCAAGGTGGCTGACGACTACAAGGCCAAGTTCAACGACGACTGGTACACCGGCTCGACGTATCACATCTACGCGATGCTGGGCGAGGCGATGGCCAAGGCCAAGTCGACCGACCCGGTGAAGGTGGCTGCAGCCCTGGAAGGCCTGCGCGTGAAGAGCTTCAACGGCGAAGTTGAAATGCGCAAGACCGACCACCAGATGCAGCAGCCGCTGTACATCTCGGTCTGGCAGAAGACCGACGCGAAGAACAAGTACAGCGTCGAGAACACCGGCTACACCTTCGCGGAAGTGAAGGCCTACGACTCGTATGTGTCGAGCACGCCGACGTCCTGCCAGATGAAGCGGCCGTGAGTGGCGCGGGCGGGCCCTTGACGGCCTGCCTGTCTGTACCCACGGGGCCCGCCGGAGCTCCCTCCGAAGGGCCCTTTTTTCATTCAAGCCAGACACGCCTGTGGACCAGATCCTGATCAACCTTCTGAACGGCCTCAGCTCCGGCTTGCTGCTGTTCATGCTCAGCTCCGGGCTGACGCTGATTTTCAGCATGATGGGCGTGCTGAATTTCGCCCACGCCAGCTTCTACATGATCGGCGCCTACATCGCGTATGCGCTGACCGGCGTGATCGGCTTCACCGCCGCGCTGTTCGTGGCGCCCTTGGCGGTCGGCGCGCTCGGTGCCCTGTTCGAACGCACGGCGCTGCGCCGCGTGCACAAATATGGCCACGTGCCTGAGTTGCTGATCACCTTCGGCCTGTCGTATGTGGTGCTCGAAGTCGTGCAACTGGTGTGGGGCCGCACCCCTTTGAATTTCACGCCGCCGGAATGGCTGCAGGGCTCCGCCTTCACGGTGGTTCAGTCGGCGCGCGACGGCTTGTCGATCGTCGCCGGCATGGCGCCGCCCGAGATGTGCCAGGTGGCCGGCGAGGCAGCGGCGCAATGCTCGCGCTTTCCGATGACCCGGGCCTTCATGATGGTGGTGGCGCTGGGCATGCTGGTGGCTTTGTGGCTGCTGCTGACCCGCACCCGCATCGGCTTGGTCATCCAGGCCGCGCTGACCCACCCCGACATGGCCGAGGCGCTGGGCCACAACGTACCGCGTGTCTTCATGCTGGTGTTTGGCAGCGGCTGCGCACTGGCTGGCCTGGCCGGCGTGATCGGCGGCATCACCTTCGTGACTGAGCCCGCCATGGCCGCAGTGGTGGGCTCCATCATCTTCGTGGTGGTGGTGGTGGGCGGCATGGGCTCACTGGCGGGTGCCTTTGTCGGCTCCATCGTCATCGGCCTGCTGCAGACGCTGCCGCTGACCGTTGATGCCTCGCTCGCTGACCTGATCAACCGGTTTGGCGGGCATGTGGCGGAGGGCACGCCCGGCTGGCCCGTGCTGCGCATCACGCTGGCGCAGGCGGCCCCGATCCTGCCTTACCTGCTGCTGGTGCTGATCCTCATCTTCCGGCCCAAGGGCTTGCTGGGCACGCGGGAGGAATGAACCCATGAAATCAATGCGACACACGCGAGAGACCCGCCCCAACTTCCACTTCAAGCCGTGGAACGTGGGCCGCTTCCTGATCTGGGGCCTGTTTGCCCTGGTGCTGCTGGTGGCGCCGCTGCTCTGGACCAGCAGCTTTGCGCAGACCATGCTCTGCCAGATCGGCATCGCCATCATTGCCTGCCTGGCCTACAACATGTTGCTGGGGCAGGGCGGCATGCTGAGCTTCGGCCACGCGGTGTACAGCGGGCTGGGTGGCTTTCTAGCGATCCACACGCTGAACCTCGCGTCTTCCGGCGCGCTGTCCATTCCCGTCAGCCTGGTGCCTGTGGCCGGTGGCGTGGGCGGCTTGCTGTTTGCGGCGCTGCTGGGCTATGTGACGACCAAGAAGTCGGGCACCACCTTCGCCATGATCACGCTGGGCATCGGTGAGCTGGTGTGGTCGATGTCGCTGATGCTGCCGGAGTTCTTCGGTGGTGAGGGCGGCATTTCGGGCAACCGCGTGTTTGGCGACAAGGTGCTCGGCATCAGCTTCGGCCCGCAGATCCAGGTGTACTACCTGATCGCGATCTACTGCTTCATCAGCACTGTTGCGATGTATGCGCTGACGCGCACCCCGCTCGGCCGCATGCTGAATGCCGTGCGCGACAACCCGGAGCGGGTCGAGTTCATCGGCTACTCCACCCAGCATGTGCGCTACTTCGCCTTCATGCTGTCGGGCTTCTTCGCTGGCATTGCCGGCGGCTTGAGCGCCCTGAACTTCGAGATCGTCACCGCCGAGGTGGTGGGGGCTGCGCGCTCGGGCGCCTACTTGCTGTTCGTCTTCCTCGGCGGCGCCACCTTCTTCTTTGGCCCGATCATCGGCGCCGTGCTGATGGTGGTGGCGCTGGTGCTGCTGTCCGAGCTGACCAAGGCCTGGCTGTTGTACCTGGGCCTGATCTTCCTGTTCATGGTGATGTTCGCGCCCGGCGGTTTCGCCAGCCTGATCATGATGAACCTGCGGGTGGCCATGTTCGGCAAGTTGCGCAAGCTCTGGACGGCTTACCTGGCGCTGGGCGGCTCGGGCCTGGTGGCCCTGCTGGGCGGCTCCGCGATGATCGAAATGCTCTATCACCTGCAGCTCAACGCAGCCTTGGGGCCTGAGATGAGCTACCTCGGCGCCACGCTGAATGCACAAGGTGCTGACAGCTGGACCGGTGCTGCCCTGGTGCTGCTCACGGGCGTGGGCATGTTCGAGCTGTCACGACGGCACTTCGCCCATGAATGGGGTGATGTGCAGGAAGAGATTGAAAAAGAAATCAAGCGCCGGGAGACCCTGTGACCATGACTTCGTCTTCACCCTACGCGCTCGAATTGCTGGGCGCCCACAAGTCATTCGGCAAGACACAGATCATTCGGGGGGCCCAGCTGCAGGTCAAACCCGGTGAGCGCGTGGCCATCATCGGCCCCAACGGCGCCGGCAAGTCCACGCTGTTCAACCTGATCTCCGGCCGCTTCGGTCTGAGCAGCGGCGAGATCCGCCTGCACGGCGAGCGCATCGACGGCCTCAAGCCGTATGAGATCAACCGCCGCGGCCTGTCGCGCAGCTTCCAGGTCAGCAACCTGTTCACCCGCCTGTCGGTGTTCGAGAACCTGCGCTGCGCCGTGCTGTGGTCGATGGGCCAGAAGTACGCCTTCTGGCGTTTTCTGGCCGACCAGCACGAGGTGAATGACCGCGCCGAGCAGGTGCTGGAAATGATCCGCCTGGACAAGCGCCGCGACCAGTTGGCGATGAACCTGACCTACGCCGAACAACGTGCGCTGGAAATCGGCATCACCATCGCCGGTGGCTCCAGCGTCATCCTGCTCGACGAGCCCACCGCCGGCATGAGCAAGAGCGAAACCAAGCGCTTCATCCAGCTCATCCGCGAGGTGACCGAGGGCAAGACCCTGCTGACCGTGGAGCACGACATGGGCGTCGTGTTTGGTCTGGCTGACCGCATCGCGGTGCTGGTGTATGGCGAGGTGATCGCCTTTGACACACCGGAGGCCGTGCGCGCCAACCCGCGTGTGCAGGAGGCCTATCTGGGCTCCGTGCTGGCCGACACCCAGGCGGCCGAAGGAGCGCACGCATGAGCACCGAATTGCTGAAACTGGCCAATGTGCATGCCTACTACGGCAAGAGCCATGTGCTGCACGGTGTGTCGATGAGTGTGGGCGAGGGCGAGATCGTCAGCCTGCTGGGCCGCAACGGCTCGGGCCGCTCCACCACGGTGAAGGCCATCATGGGCCTGGTCGACGCCACCGGATCGGTGAGCTTCAAGGGCCAGGAGCTGGTGGGCCGCAAGGCCTTCGAGATTGCCCATCGCGGCGTGGGCTATGTGCCCGAGAACCGCGACATCTTCCCCAAGCTGACGGTGCACCAGAACCTGCTGCTGGGGCAGAAGAGCGGGGCGCGCAAGGGCCGCTGGGATTTCGACGACATGTACACCATGTTCCCGCGCCTGAAAGAGCGCCAGCACACCGAGGCCGGCGTGCTGTCGGGCGGCGAGCAACAAATGTTGACGCTGTGCCGCACCTTGATGGGCGACCCGGATCTGATCATGATCGACGAGCCCACCGAAGGCCTGGCGCCGAAGATCGTCGAGCTGGTCGGCGAGTACCTGCGTGAGCTCAAGCGCCGCGGCATTTCGGTGCTGCTGGTGGAGCAGAAACTGACGATCGCGCTCGAAGTGTCGGAGCGCTGCCTGGTGATGGGCCACGGCCGCATCGTGTTTGAAGGCACGCCCACCGCACTGCGGGCGGACGCCTATGTGCGCAAGGAATGGCTGGAGGTCTGAGGCCTTTTCCGGCAAGCTGGTTTGTGAGGGGCGTGCCGTTGGTCGGCCGCCCCATTTTTTTCAGCATCAAGTGCAGCAGTACCGTGTTTTCCCTGACCCTGTGTTGTCGCCGCTGAGACATCAATCGCCGGGGAAAGCTTTCTAGAATCGAACGGTCGTTCTTTTTTGAACCCCGCCTCACCCAAAGGACATCCCAACATGAGTGCCAGCTACGAGACCCGCGGCCCGGTGGCCGTCATCACGCTGAACAACCCGCCCGTCAATGGTCTGGGGCATGCCACCCGCCTGGCCGTGGCCCAGGGCGTGGCGCAGGCGCAGGCTGACGCCGCGGTTCAGGCGATCATCATCACCGGTGCCGGCAAGGCCTTTTCCGGCGGCGCTGACATCCGTGAGTTTGGCTCGCCCAAGGCGCTGGCCGAGCCCAACCTGCTGTCGCTGATCCGCCTGCTGGAGCTTTGCACCAAGCCCGTGATCGCCGCCGTGCACAGCGTGGCCATGGGTGGTGGCCTGGAGCTGGCGCTGGGCTGCCATTACCGCGTGGCTCTGCCGGGTGCGCAGATTGCGTTGCCGGAAGTGAAGATCGGCTTGCTGCCGGGCGCAGGTGGCACGCAGCGCCTGCCGCGCGTGCTGGGCGTTGAGACCGCGCTGAACATGATCGTCAGCGGGGACGCCGTGAAGAGCGAGGTGCTGGCCGGCCTGCCGGGCCAGAAGCTGTTCGACCGCATGATCGACGGCGACCTGATGGAAGGCGCCATCGCCTTCGCGCTGGAGGTGGCAGCTGTGCGTCCGCTGCCGCTGGTGCGCGACATGAAGGCCCGCCACACCAACGCCGACGGCTACTTCCAGTTCGCCCGCAACACCGTGAAGGCGATGGCCCGCAACTTCCCCGCGCCAGCGAAGTGCGTGGACGCCGTGGAAGCGTCGGTCAAGAAGTCGTTCGACGACGGCATGGCGGTGGAGCGCGAGTTGTTCCTCGCCCTGATGACCACGCCAGAGTGCAAGGCCCTGCGCCATGCCTTCTTCGCCGAGCGCGCCGCCAGCAAGATCGGCGATGTGCCGGACGACACGCCGGTGCGCCCCATCAACAAGGTGGCCGTGATCGGCGCCGGCACGATGGGTGGCGGCATCGCCATGAACTTCCTGAACGCCGGCACGCCCGTGGTGATGCTGGAGATGAAGCAGGAAGCGCTGGACCGCGGCGTGGCCACGATCCGCAAGAACTACGAATCCCAGGTCAAGAAGGGCAAGCTGAAGGCGGACAAGTACGAACAGCGCATGGCCCTGCTGACCACCACGCTGAGCTACGACACCATCGGCGACGCTGATCTGGTGATCGAAGCCGTGTTCGAGGACATCGGCGTGAAGCAGGCCGTGTTCACCGAACTCGACCGCGTGATGAAGCCGGGTGCCATCCTGGCCTCCAACACCTCCACGCTCGACGTGAACAAGATCGCCTCGTTCACCAAGCGCCCGCAGGACGTGGTGGGCATGCACTTCTTCAGCCCTGCCAATGTGATGAAGCTGCTTGAAGTGGTGCGCGGCGCGGCCACGGCCAAGGACGTGCTGGCCACGGTGATGCAACTGGGCAAGAAGATCAAGAAGACCTGCGTGGTCTCGGGCGTGTGCGACGGCTTCATCGGCAACCGCATGATCGAGCAGTACAGCCGCCAGGCCGGATTCCTGCTGGAAGAAGGCTGCACGCCGGCACAGGTCGACAAGGCGGTCGAGAAGTTCGGCTTCGCGATGGGCCCGTTCCGCATGGGTGACCTGGCCGGCAATGACGTGGGCTGGTACATCCGCAAGCGCCGCTATGTGGAAAAGCCGGATCTGCGTTACAGCAAGACCGCGGACCTGCTCTGCGAGATGGGCCGCTTCGGACAGAAGACGCAGGCTGGCTGGTACGACTACGCCGTCGGCAAGCGCGACGCCATTCCTTCGCCGGTGGTCGACCAGATGATTGCCGACTACCGCAAGGAAGTGGGCATCACGCCGCGCAAGATCAGCGACGACGAGATCGTGCACCGCCTGGTCTACGCGCTGGTGAATGAAGCCGCGCGTCTGCTGGAAGAGGGCATCGCCCAGCGCGCCTCCGACGTCGACATGGTGTACCTGACGGGCTACGGCTTCCCGCTGCACCGCGGCGGCCCGATGTGCTACGCCGACACCGTGGGCCTCTACAACGTGGTGCAGACCATGCATCGTTTTGCGGCCAACCCGCATGACGACGCCGAGTTCTGGCAGCCCGCGCCCCTGCTGGCCAAGCTGGTCGCCGAAGGCAAGTCCTTCAGCTGATCGCCGCACCTCGCAACACCCGAATCCAGGAATAGTCATGACCAACGCCGTCATTGTTTCGACCGCACGCACGCCTCTGGCCAAGAGCTGGAAGGGCGCCTTCAACATGACCCACGGCGCCACGCTGGGTGGCCACGCCGTCAAGGCCGCCGTCGAGCGCGCCGGGATTGACCCGGCCGTCATCGAAGACGTGCTGATGGGCTGCGCCACGCCGGAAGGCGCGACCGGCGCCAACATCGCCCGCCAGGTGGCCCTGCGCGCCGGCTTGCCGGTCACGGCCAGCGGCGTCACGGTGAACCGCTTCTGCTCCAGCGGCCTGCAAACCATCGCGATGGCTGCCCAGCGCATCATCGCCGGCGAGGGCGACGCCTATGTCGCCGGTGGCGTGGAAAGCATCTCCTGCGTGCAGCAGGAAATGAACACCCACATGCTGCAGGAGAACTGGCTGAAGGCCAACAAGCCGGAGATCTACTGGTCGATGCTGCAGACCGCAGAGAACGTGGCCAAGCGCTACAACATCTCGAAGGACCGCATGGACGAGTACGGCGCTGCCAGCCAGCAGAAGGCCTGCGCGGCCCAGGCGGCCGGCCTGTTCGACGCCGAGATGGTGCCGATCACCGTGACGGCCGGTGTGGCCGACAAGGTGCTGGGCCTGCGCACCAAGGAAGTCACCGTGACGGCCGACGAAGGCCTGCGTGAAGGCACCACGGTGGAAGCCGTGCGCGGCATCCGCACGGCCATGCCGGGTGGTGTGGTGAGCGCCGGCAACGCCAGCCAGTTCAGCGATGGCGGCGGCGCCTGCGTGCTGGTCAGCGACACCTATGCGCAGCAGAAGGGCCTGACTCCGCTGGGCCGTTTCCTGGGTTTTGCCGTGGCGGGTTGCGAGCCTGATGAAATGGGCATCGGCCCGGTGTTCGCCGTGCCCAAGGTGCTCAAGCGCCTGGGCCTGACGGTGGACGACATCGACCTGTGGGAGCTGAACGAAGCGTTCGCCGTGCAGGTGCTGTACTGCGCCGACACGCTGGGCATTCCGATGGATCGCCTGAACGTGAACGGCGGCGCGATCGCCGTGGGCCACCCCTACGGCGTGTCGGGCCAGCGCCTGACCGGCCATGCGCTGATCGAAGGCAAGCGCCGCGGCGCCAAGCGCGTCTGCGTGACGATGTGCATCGGTGGCGGCATGGGCGCTGCGGGCGTCTTCGAAGTGCTGTGACACCCGACTGAGCCGCCTGAAGGAGCGCCGCCATGCAGATCGATCTCGATACCTTGCGGCACTTCTTCTCGCTGGCGCCATTCCTGGTTGACCTGGGCGTGGAGGCCGTGGGTGTGGCACCGGGGGAGGTTCAAAGCCGCCTGGTGCTGCAGCCGCGGCATTTGCAGCACACCGGACAGGCCCATGCCGGCGTGCTGGCCACGCTGGCCGACCACAGCATGGGTGCAGCGGCGCAAACCATGGCGCCGGAAGGCCTTTGGGTGGTGACGGCCGAGCTCAAGACCAGCCTGCTGCGTCCGGCCCGCGGGCCGGAGCTGATCTGCGAAGCCGTGGTGCTCAAGCCCGGCCGCAGCTTGAGCTTCACCGAGGCCATGGTCTGGTCGGTGGACGCCGCCGGGCAGCGCACCTTGGTGATGAAGGCGTCGGCCACGATGGCCATGGTGCCGCAGTCGACCTGAACGTCAGATAGCCGTCCTCGGGCGCGTGGCCGGAAACGCTGCCGCCGCCCTGTTCGAACATTCACATTTGCACGAAAGCGGTTGCCATGCGCCCGATCGTTGACTTCCTCCTGAATGACTGGCTGAACGTGGCCTCGCTCACCGAGCGTGCCCGTTTTGCCGATCACGGCGCCGAGACCTTTGCCCAGGTGCTGGACACCTGCGAACGCATCGCCCGCGAGAAATACGCCCCGTTCAACCGGCTGGTGGACACCCAGGAGCCGCACTTCGACGGCGAGAAGGTGACGCTGCCGCAGGCCACGCACGACGCGTGGAAGGCCTATGCCGAATCCGGCATGCTGAGCGCCGCCCAGGACTACGACATCGGCGGCATGCAACTGCCGTATGTGGTCGAGGCGGCGGCGAATGGCTTTTTCGGCAAGGCCTCGGTGAGCATCGGCGCGGGCATGCTGACCACCGGCAATGCGAACCTGCTGATGGCCCACGGCTCGCCGCTGCAGCAACAGGTGTTTGCGCTGAACGAGTTCAGCGGCCGCTTCTCGGGCACGATGTGTCTGTCGGAGCCGCAGGCCGGCTCCAGCCTGTCGGATGTGGCCACCCGCGCCACGCCGGACGGCGCTGGCTTCGAGCGAGACCCGCTCGGGGCGCGCTTCCGTCTGGTCGGCAACAAGATGTGGATCTCGGCCGGCGAGCATGAGCTCACGGAGAACATCATCCACCTCGTGCTGGCGAAGATTCCGGGTGAAGACGGCAAGCTGGTGCCAGGCGTCAAGGGCATTTCCCTGTTCATCGTGCCCAAGCACATGGTGGGCACCGACGGCGCGCTGACAGGCGAACGCAACGACGTGGTGCTGGCCGGCCTGAACCACAAATGCGGCTGGCGCGGCACCACCAACACGCTGCTGAACTTCGGCGAAGGCAAGTTCAAGCCGCAAGGGCGGGGCGGCGCCATTGGCTACCTGGTGGGTGAGCCGGGCCAGGGCCTGAAGTACATGTTCCACATGATGAACGAGGCGCGCATCGGCGTCGGCATCGCGGCCACCATGCTGGGCATGGCGGGCTATGAAGCGTCGCTGGCCTATGCCCGCCAGCGCCCGCAGGGCCGGCCGATTGCCGGTGCCGGTGCGCAGGCAGAGAGTGGACCGAAGGTGACCAAGGACGCAGCGCGTCCGCAGGTGCCGATCATCGAGCACGCCGACGTGAAGCGCATGCTGCTGGCGCAGAAGTCGTATTGCGAAGGCGCGCTGGCGCTGGAGCTGTATTGCGCCCGACTGGTGGATGAAGCCCACACCGGCACGACGGAGGCCGCCGCCGAGGCAAGCCTGCTGCTGGAAGTGCTGACGCCGATCGCCAAGAGCTGGCCGAGCGAGTGGTGCCTGGAGGCCAACAGCCTGGCCATCCAGGTGCATGGCGGCTACGGCTACACCCGAGACTTCCCGGTCGAGCAGTACTGGCGCGACAACCGCCTGAACATGATCCACGAGGGCACCCACGGCATCCAGGCACTTGACCTGCTGGGCCGCAAGGTGGTGATGCAGGGCGGCGCCGGCCTGAAGCTGCTGGCCGGCCGCATGAGCGACACCATCACCCGCGCCGGTCAGGTGGACGGCCTGGCCGCCATGGCCAACGGGCTGGCCGCCGCGGTGCAGCAACTGGGCGCCGCGACCAAATCGGCCTGGGCCACGGGCAACCCGGAAGAAGCGCTGGCAAACGCCACGCCCTACCTGCAGGCCTTTGGTCATGTGGTGCTGAGCTGGATCTGGCTGGAGCTGGCGCTGGTGGCCAAGGCCTCGCAGCCGGTCACCGATGAGCACGCGGCCCGCAACGCCGGCCTGCTGGCCGCGGCCCGGTATTTCCATGTTTATGAGCTGCCCAAGATTGGCGCCTGGTTGAACGTGGTGGCGGCGCGCGAGCCCGTCTGCCGCGAGATGCAAGACGCCTGGTTCTGAATTCACGAGGAGACACACCCGATGAGCACCCCCATTTCCACCCTGATGAACCTGTCTGGCCGCACCGCACTGGTGACCGGCGGCTCCCGCGGCCTCGGCCTGCAGATCGCCGAGAGCCTGGGCGAAGCCGGCGCGAAGATCATGCTGAGCTCACGCAAGGCCGCTGACCTGGAAGAGGCCGTGGCCGCACTGCAGGCCAAGGGCATTGATGCCCGCTGGGTGGCGGGCGACGCCAGCAATCCGGCTGACGCCGAGCGCATCGTGAACGACACGATGGAGCGCTTGGGCCACATCGACATCCTGGTGAACAACGCCGGCGCCACCTGGGGCGCACCGGCCGAAGATCACCCGCTGGAGGCCTGGGACAAGGTGATGAACCTGAACATCCGCAGCCTGTTCGTGATCAGTCAGCTGGTGGCCAAGGCCAGCATGATTCCGCGGGGTCGTGGTCGCATCATCAATGTGGCGTCCATCGCCGGCCTGGGCGGCAACCCCACCGAGATGAAGACCATCGCCTACAACACCAGCAAGGGCGCGGTGGTGAACTTCACCCGCGCGCTGGCAGGCGAGTGGGGCGCGCACGGCATTACCGTGAATGCGCTGGCGCCGGGCTTCTTCCCGAGCAAGATGACCAAGGGCCTGCTGGCCGCGCTGGGCGAAGACAAGATGGCCGCCAAGGCGCCGCTGCGTCGCATCGGCGATGACGACGACCTGAAGGGCGCCGCGCTGCTGTTTGCCTCCGATGCGGGCAAACACATCACCGGCCAGATTCTTGCCGTGGATGGCGGTGTCAGCGCCATCCATGCCGGATGATGGCGGGATGAATCAAGCCCCACCCACACTCACTTTCCCGGTGCGCATCCCCTTCGTCGAACAGCTGGGCCTGGAGCTGCATGCCTGCGGCCAAGGCGCCAGTGAGTTGCGCGTTGATCTGACCGAGGCCCATCTGAATTCCTGGGAAGTGGCCCACGGCGGCGTGCTGATGACGATGCTCGACGTGGCCATGGCCATGGCGGCGCGCAGCGAGGACCTGAGTGGTCCGGGCTGCGCCACCATCGAGATGAAGACCAGCTTCCTGCGGCCCGGTGAAGGCGAATTGCGGGCCCTGGGCCAACTGTTGCACCGCACCGCCACGATGGCCTTCTGCGAGGCCCGCGTGGTGAACAGCGACGGCGCGCTGGTGGCCCATGCCACCGGCACCTTCAAGTACCTGCGTGCGCTGCCCGCCAAGGGCCGCACGCTCAAACCTTTGCAACGTGCAGACGGCCTCTCGGGGCCTGCTGCCGACCAACCCTGAAACGGAAATCGACATCATGACCACCCTCAATCGTCAAATTCATCTGGTGTCCCGCCCGGCCGGTGAGCCCAGCGCTGACAACTTCAAGCTCGTCGAAGTGCTGGTCGAGGCCCTGGCGGAGGGCGAAGTGCTTGTGCGCAACCACTACCTGAGCCTGGACCCGTACATGCGCGGCCGCATGAACGAGAGCAAGAGCTACGCCCAGCCGCAGCCGCTGAACGACGTGATGATCGGTGGCACGGTGGGCGAGGTGGTGGCCTCCCGCAACGAGCATTTCAAGGAAGGCGACAAGGTGGTGGGCATGGGCGGCTGGCAGGAATACCAGCGCGTGAATGCCAACCAGCGCGGCGTGCTGCAGAAGGTCGATACGACCCACATCCCGCTGTCGGCTTACCTGGGCGCCGTCGGCATGCCCGGCGTGACGGGCTGGTACGGCCTGGTCAAGATCATCAACCCGAAGGCCGGCGAAACCGTGGTGGTGAGTGCCGCCAGCGGCGCCGTGGGTGGTGCGGTGGGCCAGCTGGCCAAGGCCCGCGGCTGCCGCGTGGTGGGCATTGCCGGCGGCCCGGCCAAGTGCGAGGCCGTGGTGAAGGAGCTGGGCTTTGATGCCTGCATCGACTACAAGGCCCACAACGACGTGCGCTCGCTGTCCAAGGCACTGAAGGAAGCCTGCCCGGACGGCATCGACGGCTACTTCGAGAACGTTGGCGGCATGATCCTCGACGCCGTGATGCTGCGCGCCAATGCCTTCAGCCGCATCGCTTTCTGCGGGATGATTTCCGGCTACAACGGCGAGCCAATCCCGATGACCAACCCGTCGCTCATCCTCGTCAACCGCATGAAGCTCGAAGGCTTCATCGTCAGCGAGCACATGGAAGTGTGGCCCGAGGCGCTGAAGGAGCTGGGCGGCATGGTGGCCACCGGCAAGTTCAAGTACCGCGAAACCGTGGCCGACGGCATTGCCGCCGCCCCCGAAGCCTTCCTCGGCCTGCTGAAGGGCCGGAACTTCGGCAAGCAGCTGGTCAAGCTGATCTGATGAGCATGGCGCCTGTCTCGCCGCCGGCCATCCGCTGGAGCTGGGTGCGCTTTGAAGACCTGGGCCTGCAGGGCCTGTACGACGCGCTGCAACTGCGCGCCCGGGTGTTCATCCTCGAGCAGGGGCCCTACCTGGACCCCGATGGGCTCGACCAGCACAGCTGGCACCTGCTTGGCCGCCTGGCGCAGCCCCATCAAGGGCTGCCAGCCGGCGAGCTGGTGCTGTACCTGCGGGCGGTAGACCCCGGGCACAAGTACGACGAGCCGTCGCTGGGTCGCGTCGTGAGCCACCCGGCGGTGCGCGGCAGCGGCCTCGGCCGTGCGCTGGTGCAGGAGGGTGTGGCCAGCTGCGACCGCACCTGGCCGGGCCAGGCCAACCACATCAGTGCGCAGGCCCACCTCGCGAAGTTCTACGGCGAGTTCGGCTACCAGCCGTGTTCCGAGGTTTACCTCGAGGACAACATTCCCCACCTGTCGATGCTGAGGCCACCATGCCTGATCTGACCCCCGAGGCCGATGGCTTCGTGCTGCACCACTACGCCGGCTCGCCGTTTTCGCAGAAGATCCGCTGGCTGATGGGCTGGCACGGCCTGCACTGGCACAGCGTCAACGTGCCGGCCATCATGCCCAAGCCCGACGTCGTGGCGCTGACCGGCGGCTACCGCAAGACGCCGTTCCTGCAGCGCGGCGCAGACATCTGGTGTGACTCTGCGTTGATGGCCAAGGTGCTTGACGCGCACGGTCGGGCAGATGCCACGCTGTTCCCCGCAGCCACCCGTGGACAGGCTGAAACGCTGGCGCAGTGGGCCGACAGCAGCCTGTTCTGGTGCGCCATTCCCTATGCCATGCAGCCTGCCGGCATTGGCGCGCTGCTGGGCAACCCGCCGCCCGAGGTGCTGAAGGCCTTCGCTGCTGACCGGGCGGCCTTCACGCCCGACATGCGCCGGCCCACCGTGGCCGACGCGGGTGCCGCGCTGCGCACTTACCTGGCGCGGCTGGAACAAATGCTGAGCGCCAACCCCGGCGGCTTCCTGCAGGGCAGCCAGCCCTGCATCGCTGATCTGAGCGCGGCGCAGAGCGTGTGGTTCGTGCGCCGGGCCGGCTCGCCGGTGGCTGATGTGCTGCAGCCGTTCACGCTTGTTGCCGCGTGGTTCGACCGCGTGGCGGCCTTCGGTGAAGGCCAGGCATCGCGGCTGTCGTCAGCTGACGCGATTGCGCAGGCCCACGCCGCTGCGCAGGCAGGTCGCCATGTGCCGGTGCGAGTGGCCTCGGGCCAAGGCCTGGAGGCTGGTGCTGCGGTGCAGGTGTGCGCCACCGATTACGGCCGCGACGTGATCAGCGGTGAGCTGGTGGGCCTGACCGATGACGAGATCGTGCTGGCGCGCGAGGACGAGCGCGCAGGCCGTGTGCATGTGCATTTCCCCCGGCTGGGCTTCGATGTGCGTGCCGCACGCTGATGCCCACCCATTCCAAGAGCAAGGAGACACCATGAAAAGCTTCAAGGGCCGCACCGCGGTCATCACCGGCGCGGCGTCCGGCTTCGGCCTCGAGGCCTCGCGCATTGCCGCCCGCGAGGGCATGAACGTGGTCATGGCTGACGTGCAGCAGAGCGCGCTGGATGCCGCGGCCGCCGAGATCACCGCACTGGGTGCGCAGGTGCTGCCGTTCCAGCTGGATGTGTCGAAGGCCGATCAGGTGGAGGCGCTGGCCATTGCCACGCGCAACACCTTCGGGGTGCCGCATTTCGTGTTCAACAACGCCGGTGTGGGCGCGGGTGGTCTGATCTGGGAACACACGCAGAAGGACTGGGAATGGGTCATCGGCGTCAACCTGATGGGCGTGGCCCACGGCGTGCGTCTGTTCACGCCGATGATGCTGGAAGCGGCTGCCGCAGACCCTGACTACGAGGGCCACATCGTCAACACCGCCTCGATGGCCGGCATGCTGAACGCGCCGAACATGGGCGTCTACAACGTCACCAAGCACGCGGTGGTGTCCCTGAGCGAAACGCTGTATCAAGACCTGGCGCTGGTGACCGACCAGGTCTCCGCCAGCGTGCTGTGCCCGTTCTTCGTGCCCACCGGCATCCACCAGAGCCACCGCAACCGGCCGGATGACATGCGCGAGAAGGTGCGCCCGACGCGCAGCCAGCTGATCGCGCAGGCGATGAGCGACAAGGCCGTCACCAGCGGCAAGATCAGCGCGGCCGAGGTGATGGGCTTCGTGTTTGACGCCATGCGTGAGCGCCGCTTCTACGTGTTCAGCCACCCGCACGCGCTGGGCGGCGTGCAGACCCGTCTGGAAGACGTGATGCAGCTGCGCAACCCGACCGACCCGTTCAAGGACCGCCCGGAGCTGGGTGATCAGTTGCGCGCGCAACTTCGGGCCTGATCTCGGGCGTTGTTTCGGGTTGGATGGCGGGCCTGACGCCTTTGTTGCGGCTCAGCCCGCGCTCCGGCCCGATTTCACGGCGGCCCGCCCGGTGCAATCCGGGCGGGCCGCTGCGTTCTGGCAAACTCGCGCGCTCACCGCACACCTGAGCGACAAGTTTTGGAAAAGATCCTGCTGCAAATTGCCGCCGAACTGAAGGTTCGGCCGGCCCAAGTGACTGCCGCCGTGAACCTGCTGGATGGCGGCGCCACCGTGCCCTTCATCGCTCGTTACCGCAAGGAGGCCACCGACGGCCTCGACGACATCCAGCTGCGTGAGCTTGAAAGCCGCCTGGGCTACCTGCGTGAGCTGGAAGACCGCCGCGCGGCCGTGCTCAAGAGCATTGATGAGCAAGGCAAGCTGACGCCCGAGCTGCGTCAGGCCATCGAGCTGGTGCCCACCAAGCAGGAGCTGGAAGACCTCTACCTGCCGTACAAGCCCAAGCGCCGCACCAAGGGCATGATCGCCCGCGAAGCCGGCCTGGAGCCGCTGGCCGACAAGCTGTTTGCCGACCCGCTGCTGGAGCCTGCTGCCGAAGCCGCGGCCTTCATCAACGCCGAGCTGGGCTTTGCCGATGCCTTCGCCGTGCTCGACGGCGTGCGCGACCTGCTGAGCGAGCGCTGGGCTGAAGACGCCGCGCTGGTCAAGACGCTGCGCGAATGGCTGTGGGCCGAGGGCCTGTTCAAGTCGAAGGTGATGGACGGCAAGGACGTCAACAACCCCGACGTGGCCAAGTTCCGCGATTATTTCGACTACGACGAACCGATCCGCACCGTGCCCTCGCACCGGGCGCTGGCGGTGTTCCGTGGCCGCACCCAGGAATTCCTCGACGCCAAGCTGGTGCTGCCCGAAGAGGTGGTGCCGGGCCAGCCGACGCTGGCCGAAGGCCGCATCGCCACCCATCTGGGCTGGCGACATGGCAAGCGTGCGGGCGACGAGCTGATCCGCAAGACCATCGCCTGGACCTGGAAGGTCAAGCTGGCGCTGAGCCTGGAGCGCGATCTGTTCAGCCGCCTGCGCGAAGAGGCCGAGAAGGTCGCGATCAAGGTGTTCAGCGAAAACCTGCGCGACCTGCTGCTGGCCGCGCCGGCCGGCAAGCGCGTGGTGATGGGCCTGGACCCGGGCATTCGTACCGGCGTGAAGGTGGCGGTGGTGAGCGACACCGGCAAGGTGCTGGACACCCACACCGTGTACCCGCACGAGCCGCGCAAGGACTGGGAAGGCTCCATCCATGCGCTGGGCCGCCTGTGCGCCACGCATGGCGTGAACCTGATCGCCATCGGCAACGGCACGGCCAGCCGTGAAACCGACAAGCTGGCGGCCGACCTGATCAAGCGCATCCAGCAGTTGGCGCCTGACACGCACATCGAGAAGGTCGTGGTCAGCGAAGCCGGCGCTTCGGTGTACTCGGCCTCCGAGTTCGCCTCGAAAGAGCTGCCGGACCTGGACGTGAGCCTGCGCGGTGCGGTGTCGATTGCCCGCCGCCTGCAAGACCCGCTGGCCGAGCTGGTGAAGATCGACCCGAAGAGCATCGGCGTGGGCCAGTACCAGCACGATGTGAACCAGAGCGAACTCGCCCGCACGCTGGACACCGTGGTGGAAGACTGCGTGAACTCGGTGGGCGTGGACCTGAACACCGCCTCGGCGCCGCTGCTGGCGCAGGTGTCGGGTTTGTCGTCGGCCGTGGCCAACAGCATCGTGCGCTGGCGTGAGGCCAATGGCCGCTTCCTGAATCGCAAGCAGCTGCTTGATGTGGCGGGCCTGGGTGCCAAGACCTTCGAGCAATCGGCCGGTTTCCTGCGCATTCGCGACGGCGACAACCCGCTGGATCTGTCGGGCGTGCACCCGGAAACCTACCCGGTGGTGGCCAAGATCGTCACCGCCGCTGGCCGGCCGGTGCATGAGCTGATCGGCAACTCGGATGTGCTGCGCAAGCTGCGCCCCGAGCTGCTGGCCGATGAGCGCTTTGGCGCCATCACCGTCAAAGACATCCTGGCCGAGCTGGAAAAGCCGGGCCGTGATCCGCGGCCGGACTTCAAGGTGGCGCGCTTCAACGACGGCGTCGAAGACATCAAGGACCTGACCGAAGGCATGGTGCTGGAAGGCACGGTGTCCAACGTGGCCCAGTTCGGCGCCTTCGTCGACCTGGGCGTGCACCAGGACGGCTTGGTGCATGTGAGCCAGCTCTCCAACAAGTTCGTCACCGATGCCCGCGAGGTCGTGAAGACCGGCGACATCGTCAAGGTGCGCGTGCTGGAGGTGGATCTGTCGCGCAAGCGCATTTCGCTGACCATGAAGCTCGATGCCGCGCCGGTGCCCAAGGGCGGCGCGCGGGGCGATAACAGCTACCGCCCACCCGCACGCGGTGAGCGCGGTGCCGGTGGCTACAGCGCGGGTGGCGCCAGCAACCGTGGCCAGGCTGACTCGCCCAGCGCCATGGCGGCCGCCTTCGCCAAGCTCAAGCGCTGATCAGGGGCGGGCCAGCCATGCGCGCGCCGCTCAAGGCCCTGCGGGTGCTGGCCGGGCCCATCGCCCGCGCCCACCTGCGTGAACGCGGCCTGCGCCCCGATGACGTGCGGGTCATCCCGGCGGCAGCCGGTGGCCCGAAGGGCTTGATCCTCAACCCGCTCGACCGCTTCCTGTTTGGCCAGTGGTTGCCGCGCGGCAACCACGAGGTGCACCTGATCGGCGCCTCCATCGGCAGCTGGCGCATGGCCGCCGCGTGTGCGGCCGATGCCGACCAGTCGCTGGCCGCGATGGCTGACGCCTACGTGCACCAGACCTACGACCACGCGCCCGGCCGTGCCCCGGAGGCGGCGCTCGTCAGCCGGGTGTTCCGCGAGACGCTGCAACAGCAGCTCGGCCACCGTGCCGCTGAACTGCTGAGCCACCCGCGGCTGCGCCTGCATGTGGTGACCAGCCACGGCCGCGGGCTGCTGGGCCGGGAAGGGCGGCTGCGCACGCCGCTGGGCTACGGCCTGGCGTTTGCCGGCAACCTGCTGACCCGCGCCTCGCTGGGCCTGAGCCTGGAGCGCGTGGTGTTTTCCGACCCGCGCTCACCATTGCCGCTGCCGCTGGATGACTTCCGGAGCCTGCAGCGACCGCTGGATGCCCGCAACCTCGTCGACAGCGTGCTGGCGAGCTGCTCCATCCCGTTCTGGTTGAAGGCGGTGCACGACATCCCGGGCGGGCCAGCTGGCGCTTACTGGGACGGCGGCATCACCGACTACCACCTGCACTGGCCGTACCAGCGCATGACGCACGGCCTGGCCCTGTACCCGCATTTCCAGCACACGCTGGTGCCCGGCTGGCTCGACAAGGCCCTGTCGTGGCGGCACGGCAGCACGTCGGCGCTCGACCGCGTGGTGGTGCTGGCGCCGAAGTCAGAGTGGGTGGCTGGCCTGCCGGGTGCCAAGCTGCCTGACCGCGCCGACTTCCAGCAATACGGCGATGATGTGCCGGCCCGCATCCGGGCCTGGCAGGCGGCGATCGCGCAGAGCCAGCGCCTGGCCGACGAGTTCGCGCAGCTGGTTGAAAGCGGGCAGGGCATCGATGCCGAGCCGCTCTGACAGCGGCAAGCGCCAGCCCGGGCGATGCGGCTACAATTCCACCAACATCAACCGATCAAGAACGGGAAAGGCAGCACGGGTTATGACACCGCGAACTTGGACCTTCGTCACTGAGGTTTAGTCGGCCGCGGCTGGAATACACACGTCCCCTTCGTTCCTGTTCCCCAAGAAAGCGCGGCTGCCACAGCTGCGCTTTTTTGTTTCTGGAGATTCCCACATGATCAAGATCACCTTGCCCGATGGCTCGCTGCGCGAGTTCCCCGCCCCTCTGACCGTCGCGGAAGTGGCCTCGTCCATCGCGCCCAGCCTGGGCAAGGCTGCGCTGGGTGGCCGCATCGGGCGGGGTGAAACCTCCCGCGTGGTGGACACCAGCCACCTGATCGACAGCGATGAGTCGCTGGCCATCGTGACCGACAAGGACGCGGACGGCCTGGAGCTGATCCGCCACTCCACCGCCCACTTGCTGGCCTATGCGGTGAAGTCGCTGTTCCCGGAAGCCCAGGTCACCATCGGCCCGGTCATCGAGCACGGCTTCTATTACGACTTCGCCTACAAGCGTCCGTTCACGCCGGAAGACCTGGCGGCCATCGAGAAGAAGATGACCGAGCTGGCCAAGAAGGACGAGAAGGTGGTGCGCCGCGTGCTGCCGCGTGACGAAGCCGTGGCCCACTTCAAGCAGATGGGCGAGGCCTACAAGGCCGAGATCATCGGCAGCATCCCGGAAGGCCAGGATGTGTCGCTGTACAGCGAAGGCGCGTTTGAAGACCTGTGCCGCGGCCCGCACGTGCCCAGCACCGGCAAGCTCAAGCACTTCAAGTTGATGAAGGTGGCCGGCGCCTACTGGCGCGGCGACCACCGCAACGAGATGCTGCAGCGCATCTACGGCACCGCCTGGGCCAACAAGGAAGACCTGCAGCAGTACCTGACGATGCTGGAAGAGGCCGAGAAGCGCGACCACCGCCGCCTCGGCCGTGAGCTGGACCTGTTCCACATCGACGAGCATTCGCCGGGCACGGTGTTCTGGCACCCGCGCGGCTGGACCGTGTGGCAGGGCGTGGAGCAGTACATGCGCCAGGTCTACCGCGACAACGGCTACCTTGAAGTCAAGGGCCCGCAGATCCTCGACCAGGGCCTGTGGGAGAAGACCGGCCACTGGGACAAGTACCGCGAAAACATGTTCGTGACCGAATCGGAAAAGCGCGACTACGCGCTCAAGCCGATGAACTGCCCCGGCCACATCCTGATCTTCAAGCAAGGCATCAAGAGCTACCGCGACCTGCCGCTGCGGTTCGGCGAGTTTGGCCAATGTCACCGCAATGAGCCGACCGGCGGCCTGCACGGCATCATGCGCGTGCGCGCCTTCACCCAGGACGACGGCCACATCTTCTGCACGGAAGAGCAGATCCAGTCCGAGGTGATCGCCTTCACGACCCTGCTGCAGAAGGTCTACAAGGATTTCGGCTTCACCGACATCATCTACAAGCTGTCGACCCGGCCGGAGAAGCGCATCGGCTCCGAGGAGAGCTGGGACCGTGCCGAGCAGGCGCTGGCGGAAGGCCTGCGCGCGTCGGGCTGCGACTTCGAGTACCTGCCGGGCGAGGGCGCCTTCTACGGCCCGAAGATCGAATACACGCTGAAGGATGCGCTGGGCCGCCCTTGGCAGTGCGGCACCATCCAGGTCGACCCGAACCTGCCGGAACGCCTGGACGCCGAGTACGTCGGCGAAGACGGCGCCCGCCATCGCCCCATCGTGCTGCACCGTGCCATCGTGGGCAGCCTGGAGCGTTTCATCGGCATCCTGATCGAACAACACGCCGGTGCGCTGCCGATTTGGCTGGCTCCGCGGCAGGTGGTGGTGTCCTCGATCACCGATGCACAAGCCGATTACGTCACGGATGTGGTGAAAGCTCTGCAAAAACAAGGGGTTAGGGCAGAGGCGGATTTGCGCAACGAGAAAATCACGTATAAAATCCGTGAGCATTCAATGCAGAAGGTCCCGTATATCCTTGTCGTTGGCGACAAGGAGAAGGCGAGCGGGGCCGTTGCGGTGCGCGCCCGAGGCAACCAGGATCTGGGCGTGATGTCACTTGCAGACTTCCAAGAGAAGCTCTCGAGCGACATTGCGAACAAGGTCTGAGTTACTGCCTCGGTTTTTTGCGTTCCATTGTTTTTGTGTTGGGTCTTCCTCTTGCCTGAAGACCTGTTTGAGGGGTTTGCACCATCGCTACCTTTGCCGACCGTCGGATGCCCAATGTCGAGCGCAAGCATCGACTGAACCGCGAGATCACCGCCCTGAACGTGCGCCTGAACGGCGTCGAGAACGAGCCCTTGGGCATCGTCAGCATTCAGGATGCCTTGCGCATGTCAGCCGAAGCCGACGTGGATCTGGTCGAAATTGCCGCCCAAGCGGATCCGCCGGTTTGCCGGCTGATGGACTACGGCAAGTTCAAGTACCAGGAGCAGAAGCGCGCTGCCGAGGCGAAGTCCAAGCAGAAGGTCATCGAAGTCAAGGAAGTCAAGTTCCGCCCGGGTACGGACGAAGGCGACTACCAGATCAAGATGCGCAATCTGCGTCGCTTCATCGCGGAAGACGGCGACAAGGGCAAGGTCACGCTGCGCTTCCGGGGCCGCGAAATCACCCACCAGGACATCGGCATGCGTCTGCTTGAGCGGATCCGTGACGAGTTGTCTGACGTGGCACTGGTTGAGCACATGCCCAAGCTGGAAGGCCGTCAGATGATCATGGTGCTGGCCCCGAAGAAGAAGTAAGCCAGTTCAAGCATTCACCCCGTGGCTCTCGGGCCACGGAGATGAAAAGGCCACTGCAGGCCATCAAGTGCAGCGCGCTCGCGCTGCCGCCCAGCAGAGGTTCATTAAAAGGAGCATTACATGCCCAAGATGAAGACCAAGAGCAGCGCCAAGAAGCGCTTCCGTGTTCGCCCGGGTGGCACCGTCAAGCGCGGTCAAGCCTTCAAGCGTCACATCCTGACCAAGAAGACCACCAAGAACAAGCGTCACCTGCGTGGCTCGGTGAATGTGCATGAGACCAACATGGGTCACATCGCACAAATGCTGCCGTTCGCCGGTCTGTAATCCACTTAGACAAAAAGGAGTTATCACATGCCTCGCGTCAAACGTGGTGTTACCGCCCGCGCTCGTCACAAGAAGATCCTGGCTCTGGCCAAGGGTTACCGCGGCCGCCGCAAGAATGTCTTCCGCATCGCCAAGCAGGCGGTGATGAAGGCAGGTCAATATGCCTACCGTGACCGTCGCGCCAAGAAGCGCGTGTTCCGTCAACTGTGGATCGCCCGTATCAACGCTGGCGCCCGCAGCCTGGGCCTGACCTACAGCAAGTTCATGGCTGGTCTGAAGAAGGCCGCCATCGAGATCGACCGCAAGGTTCTGTCCGACATGGCCATCAACGATCCGGCAGCTTTTGCCAGCATCGTCGACAAGGTGAAGGCCCAACTCGCTTGATCTCCTTGAAGGCCAGGCACTGACCGCTCGCGGAAGGTGCCAGGCCTGTCAGGCTCTCGAAGGCCGTCACCCTCTGGTGCGGCCTTTTTTGTTTTCAGCACCGACTTTCATGAACGATCTCGATCAACTGGTGGCCGCCGCCCAGGCCGACTTTGCCCGCGCCGCCACGCCAGCCGACCTTGAAAATGCCAAGGCACGCTACCTCGGCAAATCCGGTCAGGTGACCGATCTGCTCAAGGGCATGGCTGCGCTGTCGCCGGAAGAAAAGAAGACCCGCGGCGCCGAGATCAATCAGACCAAGCAGCGCGTTGAAGCGCTGCTGACCGAGCGCCGCGCCGCCCTGGCCGACGCCGAACTCCAGGCCCAGCTGAAGGCTGAAGCGCTGGACGTGACCCTGCCCGGTCGCAGCCGCAGCCAAGGCGGCCTGCACCCCGTGTCGCGCACCCTGGAGCGCATCGAAGCCATCTTCGGCTCGATGGGTTTTGATGTGGCGGACGGCCCCGAGATCGAGGAAGACTGGTTCAACTTCACGGCATTGAACACGCCCGCGGATCACCCGGCGCGCTCGATGCACGACACGTTCTACGTGGACACCAAGGCCCCGGACGGCTCTGGCCATTTGCTGCGCACCCACACCAGCCCGATGCAGGTGCGTTACGCGGTGCAGCACGTGAAAAAACACGCGGCTGCGCTGGCCGCCGGTGAGGCCATCCCAGAGATCCGCGTCATTGCGCCGGGCCGCACTTACCGCGTGGACAGCGACGCCACGCACTCGCCGATGTTCCACCAGTGCGAAGGCCTGTGGATCGGCGAGAACGTCAGCTTCAAGGACCTGAAGGCGGTGTTCGCCGACTTCTTCCGCAACTTCTTCGAGACCGATGACCTGGACATCCGCTTCCGGCCGTCGTTCTTCCCGTTCACCGAGCCGTCGGCCGAGGTGGACATCGCTTTTGCCAGTGGGCCGCTGAAGGGCCGCTGGCTGGAAGTGGCTGGCTCCGGCCAGGTGCATCCGAACGTCGTGCGCAACTTCGGCCTCGACCCGGAGCGCTACATCGGCTTTGCCTTCGGCATGGGCCCTGACCGCCTGACGATGCTGCGTTATGGCGTGAATGACCTGCGCTTGTTCTTTGATGGTGATCTGCGCTTCCTGAGCCAGTTCAAGTGATCGCCGAGGCGATCCAGACACCCACCATTCGGAACACTTTCGGACTTCAACATGCAATTCCCTGAATCCTGGCTGCGCGAGTTCTGCAACCCTCCGCTGTCGACGGCCCAACTGGCCGACCTGCTGACCATGGCTGGCCTGGAAGTGGAGGAGATGCGCCCGGTGGCGCCTGCCTTCACCCAGATCGTCGTGGCGGAAATCGTCGAGGCCGAGCAGCACCCGAATGCAGACCGCCTGCGCGTCTGCAAGGTTGACGCCGGCCCCTTGAGCCAAGGCGGCCTGCTGCAGATCGTCTGCGGTGCACCGAACGCCCGTGTTGGCATCAAGGTGCCACTGGCGATGGTGGGCGCCGAGTTGCCCCCGGGCGACGATGGCCAGCCGTTCAAGATCAAGCTGGGCAAGCTGCGCGGCGTGGATAGCCAGGGCATGCTGTGCTCGGCGCGCGAGCTGAAGCTCAGCGAGGACCACGGCGGCCTGCTGGAGTTGCCGGCCGATGCGCCGCTGGGCACGTCGATCCGCGACTACCTGAACCTCGACGACACGCTGTTCACGCTGAAGCTCACGCCGAACCTGGCGCACTGCCTGAGCGTGAAGGGCATCGCCCGCGAGGTGTCGGCACTCACCGGCTCGCCCATGCTGCAGCCGGCCATTGCGGCCGTGGCTCAGCAGCATGGCGAAGTGCTGCCCGTGTCGATCCAGGACACCGACCTGTGCGGCCGTTTCAGCGGGCGTGTGGTGCGAGGCGTCAACCCCAAGGCGGTCACGCCTGCCTGGATGGTGGAGCGTCTGGCCCGTTGCGGCCAACGTGCGGTCAACCCGCTGGTGGACATTTCGAACTACGTGATGTTCGAGTTCGGCCGTCCTTCGCACATCTTCGACCTCGACAAGATCCACGGCGGCTTGCAGGTGCGCTGGGCGAAGGCCGGTGAAACGCTGAAGCTGCTGAATGGCAACACGGTGTCGCTGGATGCCGAGGTGGGCGTGATCGCCGATGAGCAGGCGGTGGAATCGCTGGCCGGCATCATGGGCGGTGACGCCACGGCCGTGTCTGACGACACCCGCAACATCTATGTTGAAGCGGCGTTCTGGTGGCCGCGTGCCGTGGCCGGCCGTTCGCGCCGCTACAACTTCTCGACCGACGCTGGCCACCGCTTCGAGCGTGGTGTGGATCCACAGAGCACGGTGGAGCACATCGAGCGCATCACCCAACTGGTGATCGACATCTGTGGCGGCGAAGCTGGTCCGATCGACGACCAGCAACCCGCGATGCCGGTGCGAACCCCCGTGGCCATGCGCATTGCACGCGCCGCCAAGGTCATCGGCATGCCGCTGATGCAAGCCGAATGCGAAGGCGTGTTCACCCGACTCGGTTTGCCCTTCGTGGCCACCGACGGTGTGCTGACGGTCACGCCACCGAGCTGGCGGTTTGACATCACGATCGAGGAAGACCTGATCGAGGAAGTGGCCCGCGTGCTGGGCTTTGCCCGCCTGCCCGCCACGCCGCCATTGGCCCCGGTCACCGCGCGCATTCGTCCGGAAGCACAGCGCAGCCGCTTCGCGGTGCGCCATGCCCTGGCCGCGCTCGATTACCAGGAAACCATCAACTTCAGCTTCGTCGAAGCCCGCTGGGAGCAAGAGCTTGCCGGCAACGCCGACCCGATCAAGGTGCTGAACCCGATCGCCTCGCCTTTGGCCGTGATGCGTTCCAGCCTGCTGGGCAGCCTGGTGCAGGTGCTGAAGTACAACCTGGCCCGCAAGGCACCGCGCGTGCGCGTGTTCGAGATCGGCCGTGTCTTCTGGCGCGACGCTGCGATCAAGTCGAGCGACCACAGCGTGGAAGGCGTTTGCCAACCCATGCGCGTGTCCGGTCTGGCCCATGGCTCGGCCGTGCCGCTGCAATGGTCGGCCGCCGACCGCGCCGTTGACTTCTTCGACGTGAAGGGCGACATCGAAGCGCTGTTGTCGCCGCGCAAGCCGGTCTTCGTGCCGGCTGAACATCCGGCCCTGCACCCGGGCCGCTGCGCAGCGGTGCAGCTCGACGGCGTGACGATTGGCCATGTGGGTGAGCTGCACCCGAAGTGGCGCCAGGGTTACGACCTGGCCCAGGCGCCGGTGCTGTTCGAGCTTGACCTGGATGTGGTGCAGCAGCAGCCCGTGCCGGAGGCGCAGTTGGTGTCGCGGCAGCAGTCGGTGCAGCGTGACCTCGCGCTGGTGGTGTCGGACCAGGTGGCGCACGATGCGCTGGTGGCCGCGCTCTCGGCAGATGCCGAAGGCCTGGTGCGCAGCGCCGTGCTGTTCGACATCTACAAGCCCAAGCAGGCCACCGCCGACCTCGCGGATGGCGAGCGCAGCCTGGCTGTGCGCCTGAGCCTGCTGGACGACGCCGCCACGCTGACCGACGACCGCATTGACGCGGCCGTGGCTGCCGCCGTGCAGCGCGTGCAGACGGCCTTTGGTGCGCGTCTGCGCGGGTAAGGGGCGAGGTGATGAGCAATGCCGTACCCGACAGCACGCCCGCGCCTGAGCGTCTGACGCTCACGTCGGTGGAGACACCGACGCTGACCAAGGCCGAACTGGCCGAGTTGCTCTTCGAGCGGCTGGGCCTGAACAAGCGCGAATCCAAGGACATGGTCGAGGCCTTCTTCGACATCGTCAACGACACGCTCGTGGCCGGTGAGGATGTGAAGCTGTCGGGGTTCGGCAATTTCGCGATCCGCCGCAAGGCCCCGCGCCCGGGCCGCAACCCGCGCACGGGCGAGTCGATTCCCATCAAGGCACGAAATGTGGTGACATTTCACGCCAGCCACAAACTGAAGGCTGTTGTTCAGGGTGATGCACCGCCGCCGGAGGAGTTCGAGTAAAGTTTCAAAGCTCTGCCTGAAGCTGCTGATTCGGAACACCAAACGCCATGGATGAAGCGACCGCAAGCCTGCCGGCCATCCCGGCCAAGCGCTACTTCACCATCGGTGAGGTCAGCGAGCTCTGTGGCGTCAAGCCGTATGTGCTGCGTTACTGGGAGCAGGAGTTCACCCAGCTTCGTCCGATGAAGCGCCGCGGCAATCGCCGCTACTACCAGCACCATGAGGTGCTGCTGATCCGCAAGATCCGCGGCTTGCTGTATGACCAGGGCTTCACGATCAGTGGTGCACGCAACCGGCTGGGTGATGCGGTTCAATACCGCGGCGCACAGGACGAGGTTGAGGCCGTTGCATTTGACGAGAGCGACGCGCCGGCACATGTCGATTTGAGTGACCCGGCTGTGGTGGGCACGCTGGCTGCGCTGTCACCGCTCCCACTGAACCCGAGCCCGGCGCAGGTGCGCACCGAATTGTTGGCAATTCGGGAGCTGCTCCTGAATTGAGGGTGTTTTCAGCATACAATGCTTGCTTAGTCGGGGCGTAGCGCAGCCTGGTAGCGCACTTGCATGGGGTGCAAGGGGTCGCGAGTTCGAATCCCGCCGCCCCGACCAAAAACAAGAAAAGAGAAAACGGGTCACGCCGAAAGTCGTGACCCGTTTTTCATTCTGGGGCGTGATCTTTCGCTGACGCGTCCTCGGGGGCATCCACCAGAAAGAAGCCTTCACGGCGCCACCCCTTGAGGGTCAGTGTCCGGCCGACCCAGGTGTGCAGCACCGCGTCGCGCAGCGGGTGCCCGCCCACGCGGCGCAGCAGCAACTTGCCGGCTCCTCCCATGTCGAGCAGCACCGCTTCGCGCTCGCTCTTGCTGCCGGCCGCAATGCGTTCAAGCACCACGCGGCCATGCACGGTTTGCGGGGCCTCAGCGGGCGTGCAGTCGTCGGACATGAAGCAGTTCTCCGTCATCTTCGGTGGCCACGATGGCCACGATGCGCACCACACCGGCTGCGTTGGTGCCCTGCGGTACCGGGCCCTTGATCACGTGCACTTGCCGCGTCGACGGCTTGGTTTTTGCCGTCGGCTGCACGGCAAAGCTCATCCGTGTTTGCTGCGACGGCGCCAGGCCAGTTTCTTTGGCCATGGCGGCGAGGGTCTTGGCGACTGACGTGGAAGGTGCGGTGTCGATCGGCTCCAGCGCGGGCATCGCCTTCGCCAGGTGGCTGCCTTCCCGGATCAGCTTTTCGCGCCGCAGGCCGCGCACGCTTCGATCACGTGTCTTGGCAAACGCCTTCTTGAAGGCGTCCGTGCGCGTCAGGGCATGCCCGCTGGTCGACACCGGGTGCAGCGAGGGGTCGCCCAGCAGGTAGAACTGCATGAGCGTCTTCAAGTCGTACGGATCCAGGTGGGTGCGGGCCCCCGCAAACTTCTGGCGGGCCTCCAGCGCTGCGCGGCCGGTGGACGCGCCGCTCAACACCTGCTGAAGGAAGAACTGGCAGATCAAGTCGGCGGATGCATTGCCTTCGCTCGGGCCATAGGCGATGGTGCTGCTGCCAAAGAAAGCGCTGGCGCCGTCCAGCAGGTAGGCGAGGGCGATGCCGTGCTGGCCACCTGCATCCTTGGGGTCATAAAGCTGGGCGCCGTAGCAGCACTCGGCCGCCACCACCGTGCCGGCAGACACGCGGTCTCGCAGGCGCTTGGCATCATGGGCGACGGGAAACTCTTCAACGCCCGGTGGCTGACCGAAATACTGCGACGAGGCATCAGCGCCGTGGCAGTTGATGAAGTGCACACGCGCTGACAACTGCCCCTTGCTCCAGGCCGGCCCTTCAGGGGGCACGCTGTGCAGGGCGTCGGTGGTGCCGAGGATGTTTTTCAGGCTCAGTTCGGTCGAGCCTTGCCAGGCCTGCGCCGTGATGCTGAAGCCCGATTGATAGTCTTCCGGGGCACGCGGCTCGGCGCGGGCCGCTGCGGTGATCAACTGGGCCAGCAAGCTGCTGTCGGTGTTGCCGATGATGTCGGGCAGCCGGCCCACCACGCGGGTCGGGCCCAGAAAGCGATTGGGATTGGTGCTGTAGGCGGTGTCGCAGGCGTAGGGCAGGTCGGTGGGCACCACCTGATCGCCGTCGCCGTCCTTCTCGCTCCAGGCCGGGTTGCGCACCGGCATCATCGGAACAATGTCGGGGCCTCCGAGCAGCATCACATAGTGCGGGTCGTGCGCCTTGCAAAGCCGGTCGATGGCTTGCTTGCAAGCCTTGGCATCGGCCACGGCACCCACGGCCTGGCCTGCGCCAGTCATGTCGGCGGCCATGTCGAGATGAACCACGGCGGTGATCAGCCCGCGGCGCTTGTCGGCCGTGATCAGCGTGCGCAGCGCCTTGGTGATGCGCTGCACCCCGGCGGTGCCGTATTTCCTGGTGAGTGCGCCGTGGTGGGTCACCACCAGCTTGTCGATGCTCATCGAACCGTCCCTCTGAATGAAGGACTTGATTGTGATCAGGTCCGGTCGTTCAGGCCAGCTTGGCCGCTGCGGTGTATCCCACGTTCAACGGTCTGGCTCGGGCGGCTGTTGTGCGGTGGCCTGAAATTCGGGCTTGAGTTCATCTACGCGCAGGCCTTCCTTCAGCAGCGCGTTGCGCAACCAGTCGGGGTGTGCGCCCTGACCATCCCAGGTCTCACCGCTGACCGGGTGTCGGTACTTCACGGGCAAGGGCGTGGCGGGTGCGGAGGGCGACGCTGCGGGTGTGTCGCCGGCCAGATCGTCCAGCGTGATGCCCCAGTAGGACATCAGCGAAACAATGCGGGCTACCACCGCGGCCTTGCCTCGACGGTCAAGCATGACGGTACGGGGGTCGGCGTCGAAGTGCCAGGTGTCCTGGTCGTGCGGGTTGTCGCTCATCTCACGCAAACATGGCGGCAATCAAGCCTGGCCTGGTGACATTTGAGCAGGCGCTCAAAAAGGCATGCTGGAAAACAAACAGGCCACTCGATGAGTGGCCTGTGGGGGATCGGAATCAGGATTGCGCCTGGTCCAGTTCCTTGCAAGAAGGGGCACAAACGGCCTGGGCTTTACCCAGCAGTTTGCGGGACTTCAACTGCGCGCGTGGCCGGTGCTTGCCGCACAGGAAACACGACATGGTCGCGGCGCCAAAGGCACCGGTTGCAGAGAAGGGGGAACCCGCCACTTTAGAGCGGTATCGCAAACCACCTGCGTCGATGGTGGTCTTGGGATCGTCCTTGGCCAGAATGAGCTCCTCGGATACGCTAAGAATCAAAAAACAGGCTGCCGGTCAACGAGGATCACCCGTTCCACCAACAACCACCGATTATCGCTGATCAGCAGGTTTCGGGCCAGCGTACAGATACGCTTTGGCCTCGGGCAAAACCCCAAGATCACGCCAACTTCCCGCGGCCACCGCCCCAAATTCGGGCGGATGCGCGTTTTGGTTGCGTTTTGGTGGCGCTCGGCGCACTGCACCGAATGCCTTGCACTGCGGATGCGCCCAACTCCAAAGGACGCCAGAGCGCACACCACCAAGAAAAAAGCCGCTTCAGACATCTGAAGCGGCTTTGAGAGTGGCTCCTCGACCTGGGCTCGAACCAGGGACCTACGGATTAACAGTCCGGCGCTCTACCGACTGAGCTATCGAGGAATTGTCTGCTTATGTCGGCCAAGGCAAGCGGTGGCACCTTGGCGTCTTGATCTGGCTCCCCGACCTGGGCTCGAACCAGGGACCTACGGATTAACAGTCCGGCGCTCTACCAACTGAGCTATCGGGGAAGTGAAGCCTCAGATTATAGGCAGAAAATCATCACTTTCACAAGTTGATCTGCAAACTTGTCCGAAAAGTTCTTCCGGCCAGCGGGTACAGGTAAACATGGCCGTACTGGTAAGGGCTTTCTTGCCAGGCGCGGCGGTTCGTCAGGTTGTCCACGCCCACGCGCCACAGCCAGTCGATGCCCTGCGCCTTGAAGGCATAACGGCTGGAAAGCCCGAGGGTGGTCCAGCCCGGGATGCTCACCGAGTTGTCCGGCAGCACGAAGCGGCTGCCTTCATGGCTGATCTGGGTCTGCACCGACAGGCCCGGCACGGCCGCCACCTGGTAGCCGATCTGCACACGCGCCACACGCTGGGCCACGTTCGCCGGCACCAGGTTGTTGCTGGCAGCAGTGCTGCTGTCTTCGGTGCGGGCCTTCAGCCACATCGCACTGCCGCGCACACTCCAGGCACCTTCGCGCAGGTCCACCGTGCCCTCCAGGCCCCGGTGACGCGCCTGGCCGTCGATGCTGTAGGTCGATCCGGTGTCGGCCACTTGCGGACGGCTGATGTCGAATCCGGTGACGGACCAGCCGAGCGTCTGGCTCTCATGCTTGAAGCCGGCTTCGAACTGACGGCTCTTGAGAGCAGGCAAGGGCTGTCCGGCGCTGTTGCCGTAGCCGCTGCGGTTCGGCGTCACGGTGCTTTCGATGCCCTGGCCCCAGCTCAGGTAGGCCATGTCTGCAGGCGTGGCCTGCCAGGTCACGGCCAGCCAAGGCGTGGTGAACGACTGGTCGTAATCCGTGGGGCGCGAACCATCGGTTCGAACGCTCTGGCGCTCCAGGCGCGTGTGGCGAACACCCGCCCACAAGCCCGCATCGCCCCACTGCATGCGGTCGAGCAACTGCAACTCGTTGCTGTGCTCGGTGCGGTTGGTGTTTTCGTCGGTCAGCTCGGGCGCCGGGCTGGTGGCAGCCGTGCCTTGCACGTTGCCGATGCCCGTCCAGTTGTAGGCCTGTCGACCCAGCCGAGACTCATAGCGGCTGTTCAACCACCCCAGGCTCAGGTGATGAGCCACCGCGCCGGTTTGCACGTCACCGTTCAGCTTTACCGAGAAAACGCGCGTGTTGCGGCGCTCGTTTTCGCTGCGGAAGTCGTACAGATCGTAGGTGCCGTCTGCGCAGTAGCTGCTGTAGTTGTCGACAGCGCTGCAGCCAAACGGGAAGGCCAGGCGGTCGTCCGTGGTCAGGCGCTGGGTCATGGCTTCACTGACCACCTGCCAGTTGCTGTCGAGCGTGTGCGTCCAGCGCAGGCTGGCCGTGCGGCCGTCGAACACCACGGGCAAGGACCAGCGCTGGTTGTTCAGGTTGGTGCGCGGATCCACCGTGCTCGCGTCTGGCAAGGTCGAGCCCAGCAAGCTGAAGCCGGGAATGCTGGGTTGCGATTGGCGGCTGATTTCCAGCTCGCCTTCCAGGCGGTCCCGCTGGCCGAGCTGGGTGGTGCCGGCGAGCGCCAACAGGTGGCGGCTGCCCTTGGCATCACGCACCCAGGGGTCCAGCTGTTCAGCACTCAGGTTCAGGCGCACGCCGGTCTGGGTGGCCGTGTCGACCACGCGGTCGATGTCGGCCGCCAGCTTCATGCTGCCGGCCTCGGACAGGCCGACCAGGAACTGGCTCGTATTGCCGCCGCGCGGTCGCTTCACCACCAGGTTGACCAGACCGCCGGGCGCGCTGGTGCCGGCCTGCGCGCCACTGGTGCCCTTGAGCACCTCGACACGTTCCTTGTTATCGAGCGCCAGCGCCGTTTCACCGTTGATCGGCAGGCCGTCGCGGCGGTAGTTGAAGCGGTTGTCCAGCGCGTAGCCGCGCACCCGCATGGCGGCCCAGTAGCCGGGGGCGTTGTAGGCGTCGCCCAGGCTGGCGTCGAGGCGGGTGATCTCGCCCAGCGTGTCGATGCCGATATCGGCCAGGCCAGCGGCGTTGCTGCTGGTGGACTGGAAGGGCGAGCGGCCGGGCGAGACGTCGCCAAAGCCGCTCACGCTGACGGGCGCTGCGGTGGCGCGGCCCGTGACCTGCACGACATTGGCGCTGTCTTGCGCCCAGGCGGCCGGTGTGAGGGCCAGCGTGGCGGCCAGGGCCAGACCATGCCGGCGGAAATGCACACGGCGTGGCGTGGCAGACGTGGGGGCCGTATTGGCCAGAGCGGATGAAACAAGAAGGATCGATGCCATCGGAGACTTTCGTGAACGGCGATGGCAGGGTGCATGGCCGTGATCACGTGACGCGAAAGCCGGCAGGAATGCCGACGGCACGATCTCAACGATGGCTGCTTCCCTGCGCGAGGATTACCTCAATCAGGTTCGAAGGGACTTTCTCAGTCGTCACCAGAACTGGCGACAACACCCCTAGCGGATTGCCACAGCGCCCGGAAGCGCTACAACAGCCAACATTATCAACGCGTTTGAATGCACAACGCGTTGCGGCATGAAAAAGGCCCGCGGTGTGCGGGCCTTGGTGTGACATCAAAGTAGCGGTGTCACGGCGTTGAGGCTGCGCCATCACGGCGCATGGCTTCAGCGCTGCAGTTCGCCGAGCTTGTCCTTGCGGTCTTTCCACTCGTCAGCGTCAGGCAGTGCAGCCTTGCGCTTGGTGATGCTCGGCCAGAGCTTGGCCAGATCTGCATTGAGCTTGATGTACTGCTGCTGGTCGCCCGGCACGTCTTCTTCCGGCAGGATGGCATTCACCGGGCATTCCGGGATGCACACGGCGCAATCGATGCACTCGTCCGGATCAATGGTCAGGAAGTTCGGGCCTTCGCGGAAGCAATCGACGGGGCAGACGTCGACGCAGTCGGTGTACTTGCAGCGGATGCAGGCTTCGGTGACGACGTGGGTCATGGGGGCGGGCAGTGGTTGGTGATTGATGTGCGCCCCGCAGGGAACGCAGTCCGTTGCAGCATGCTGCCTCAAAGGCGGCAGCCGGCGCACGGCGAATTGGTGATTTTAAGGCTTTGAGAGGCTGGACGAGGCAAGGCCTTGTGCAATCCCGGGTTCAGGCAGTTGCTGGGGGTGGCTGGCGACCTTGGTGGCGCCAACGCCCACCGTGACGACTGCCGGCCGGCCGGCATGCAGCACGCAGGCGGCAGCCAGGTCTTTCACGGCATGGTCGCTGACCAGCTGATCAGGCCAGCCCGCGCGCGACACCACGCAGGCCGGTGTGTCGGCAGGCCAGCCAGCATCCAGCAATTGCCGGGACAAGCTGGCCAGCTGGCGTCCGGCCATGTAGAACACTTCGGTGTCGGCACGGCGGCTGGCGCGCAGTTCGCGCTGCTCGGTCATGGCGGTAGAGAGCGCCACGCTGCGGCCCTGTCCACGGCGGGTGAGCGGGCGGGCCGTGGCGGCGGCTGCAGCCAGCGCAGCCGTCACGCCGGGCACCACGTCGAAGGGGATGCCTTCGGCGTCCAGGGCCAGCAGTTCTTCTTCCAGGCGGCCGAACACGCTCGGATCACCGCCCTTGAGGCGAACCACGCGGGCGCCCGTGCGCGCAAACTGCACCAGCAAGGCATTGATGCGCTGCTGGGCGGTGGCATGGTGGGTGAAGCCGCGCTTGCCCACATCCACCCAATTAGCGTCCGGTGCCAGGTCGCGGAAGGCAGGGTCGGTCAGGGCGTCGAACAAGACCACCTCGGCGCTGGCCAGCACCCGCGCACCGCGCACGGTGATCAGGTCGGCCGCACCGGGGCCGGCGCCGACGAAGTGGACATGACCGCTGGGCATGTTGCTGGCTGCTTCAGGCCGACACCGCGGCGCTGTCCTGCTTCACGTGCAGGCCGCATTCCTTGGCGTTTTCGTCTTCCCACCACCAGCGACCGGCGCGGAACTCTTCGCCCACGGCGATGGCGCGGGTGCAGGGGGCGCAGCCGATGCTGGGCATGAACTGGTCATGCAGCGCGTTGTAAGGCACCTGGTGCGTCTCGATGTAGTGCCAGACGTCGTTCCATGTCCAGTCGACCAGCGGGTTGAACTTGGCGCGACCGTTGGCTTCCACTTCCCGGTCGGGCATCGCACCGCGGTTGTTCGACTGTTCCCGGCGCAGGCCGGTGACCCAGGCGGTACGCTTGGCCAGCATGCGGCCCAGCGGCTCCAGCTTGCGCACCTGGCAGCAGGCCTTGCGCAGCTCGATGCTCTGGTACATCGCCTTCTCGCCGTTCTGGCGCACGAAGTGCACGACGCTTTCCTCGACCGGGCTGTAGAGCTCCACCGTCAGGCCATAACGCGCCTCGATCTTCGGGATCAGGGCCAGCGTTTCCGGGTTCAGCGCGCCGGTTTGCAGCGTGCCGATGGCGATGGGCAATTGGTGCCGTGCGATCAGGTCGGTCAGCACCATGTCTTCGGCGCCCAGGCTGTTGGCCAGGACGACGCTGCCAGGGTGCTCGCTGGCCGCCTGCTTCAGCAGGGCCAGCGTGGCGGCCAGCCGCTCATCAAAGCCAGGCGTCAGGCGGGCGTACAGCGAGATGGCGCTGGACGTGGCGGGGCCGGCTTCAGGCAACGTCGCCCAAGGCAGGGCCGACACTGCGCCGTCGTCGGCGTCAGAGGTGGTGGCGTTCATGAGCCGGCCCGCGCGAAGAGCGGACGCGCCTCGCGCACGTCGCCCTGGTAGAAGTCGGTCACCAGCGACAGCGCGCGGCGTGCGCTGGCTTCGTTCTGGTCGTGGCGCAGCTGCACGGCGTCCACGCCGGTGCGTGCCAGCAGCGGCAGCATGTCGACCAGCACGTCACCGATGGCGCGCACTTCGCCGGTGTAGCGCAGGCGCGAACGCAGCACGCGGGCCTGGCTGTAGCCGCGGCCGTCGACCCACTTCGGGAATTGCACGGCGATCAGGGCCAGGCGCGGCAGGTCAGCCGCCAGCTCTTCCACGTCGAGCGTGTTCGGGATCACGACGCCGGCGGGCACGTCGGCCGGCCAGGTGTCGCGCACGGCATGCCACTGCTCGAGCGTCAGCAGGCGGTTCGGGCCGGCCTTCGGGTGCGGATCAGGGCCGTCTTCGCCACCAACGCGGTGCCAGGAATCGGTGTGGGAGGAAATGAACTTCATGGCGGATCTCAAGCGTTGGCGGGCTGGGCGGTCTCATGGCGCACGGCATCGGCGGCAGAGCGCAGCGGTGCCACGCCAATGCGGCGCACGGTGTCGATGAAGCGCTCGCCAGCCTCGCGTTCACGGCGGAAGGTCTCGATCAGGGCTTCGATCACGTCCGGCACTTCTTCGGCCGCGAAGGACGGGCCGATGACCTTGCCGGGCACGGCCGCGCCGCTGAGGGTCGAGCCATCAGAGCCGCCCACCGAGACCTGGTACCACTCGTCGCCATCCTTGTCGATGCCGAGGATGCCGATGTGGCCCGTGTGGTGGTGGCCGCAGCTGTTCATGCAGCCGCTGATGTGCAGGTCGATGTCGCCGAGGTCGTAGACCGCGTCGAGGTCGGTGAAGCGCTCGGTGATGCTGGCCGCCACCGGGATGGAGCGGGCATTCGCCAGCGAGCAGAAGTCACCGCCCGGGCAGGCGATCATGTCGGTCAGCAGGCCGATGTTCGGCGTGGCGAAACCGGCGTCCTTGGCGGCATGCCACACGGCCAGCAGGTCGGCTTCACGCACCCAGGGCAGCAGCAGATTCTGGTCGTGCGTCACGCGCAGCTCGCCCAGCGAATAGCGGTCGGACAGCGTGGCGGCCAGCTCCATCTGCTCGGTGGTGGCGTCGCCCGGGGCGATGCCGGCGCGCTTGAGCGACAGGGTCACGGCGCGGTAGCCCGGCACCTTGTGGCCATGCACGTTGCGCTCGAGCCAGCGCAGGAAGGCGGCGGGGGCCGGGCCGGTGCGGTGCGGGTCGAAGCCGGCGGTGGCCGGGCGCACGCCGTGCGGCACGACGAAGTTGCGGGCCACGCGCTCCAGCTCGGACACCGGGATGATGTGCTCGCGGCCGTCTGCGTCGCTGTCGATGATCTTGGCGAACTCGGTGTTCACCGCATCGATGAACTTCTGGCCTTCGGCCTTCACCAGGATCTTGATGCGGGCCTTGTAGGCGTTGTCGCGGCGGCCGTATCGGTTGTAGACGCGGACGATGGCTTCGAGGAAGACCAGGATCTGCTGCCACGGCACGAAAGTGTTGATGACCGTGCCGATGACCGGCGTGCGACCCATGCCGCCACCCACCAGCACCTTGAAGCCCACTTCACCTGCGTCGTTCTTCAGCAGCTGCAGGCCGACGTCATGCCAGGCGATGGCGGCGCGGTCTTCGGTGGCGCCGGTCACGGCGATCTTGAACTTGCGCGGCAGGAAGGCGAACTCGGGGTGCAGCGTGCTCCACTGGCGCAGGATTTCGCAGTAGGGGCGCGGATCAACGACTTCGTCCGGGGCAATGCCGGCCAGCGCATCGCTGGTGATGTTGCGGATGCAGTTGCCGGAGGTCTGGATGCCGTGCATGTCGACTTCCGCCAGCTTGTCCATCACGTCGGCGGCCTTGGTCAGCGGGATCCAGTTGTACTGCAGGTTCTGGCGCGTGGTGAAGTGGCCGAAGCCACGGTCGAAGTCGCGGGCAATGACGGCCAGCTGGCGCAACTGGCGGCTCGACAGCTCGCCGTACGGCACTGCCACACGCAACATCGGTGCGTGGCGCTGGACGTACCAGCCGTTCTGCAGGCGCAGCGGCTTGAAGTCGTCGTCGGCCAGTTCTCCGCTCAGGTTGCGCTCCAGCTGGTCGCGGAACTGCGCAGCGCGCTGGCGAACGAATTGACGGTCAAAGGCGGAATATTGGTACATGGCTCGAAAGGGGCAAAACAGGCCCGACCCGGACTGTACAAAAACCTCATATGCTTGGAAACAAATCAAAAATAGATTGCTTATTGCGATTCAAGCTAAGGCGCCGTGCGGGGCTCTGACGGCCTTCTAGAATGCGGCCGATGCAAGACGAATTGAGCACGCAGCAGCAGCGCCGCCGCCAGGGTTTGGTGTGGGCCGCCGCCGCCGCCTGGGCCCTGACCGGCTGCCAGACCACCCCCGCACCCGTTGAGCCGCCTCCGGTGGTGGTGCCACCAACGCCGCGCCTGCCGCCGAAGCCGCCCGTGATCGGCCTGGCCCTCGGCGGCGGTGCCGCGCGGGGTTTCGCCCACATCGGGGTGATCCAGGTGCTGGAAGAGCAGGGCATCAAGGTCGATCTGGTGGCGGGTACCTCCGCCGGCAGCCTGGTGGCCGCGCTGTATGCCTCGGGCAAGAAGGGGCATGAGCTGGCCAGCCTGGCGCAGGGCATGGACGAATCCGCGCTCACCGACTGGTCGTTCCCGGGCCGCGGCCTGATTCGCGGCGAGGCGCTGGCGCGCTATGTGCGCAGCCAGACGGGCAATCTGCCGATCGAGCAGATGAAGCTGCCGCTGGGCATCGTGGCCACCGACCTGGCCGATGGCGAGCCCATTCTTTTCCGGCGTGGTGACACCGGCATGGCTGTGCGTGCGTCCAGCGCGGTGCCGGCGGTGTTCCAGCCGGTGAAGATCGGTGAGCGTGAATATGTGGACGGCGGGCTGGTGTCGCCGGTGCCCGTGAGGCAGGCGCGGCAAATGGGCGCGCAGCTGGTGATCGCCGTCGACATCACCTCGCCGCCAGATGGCGCCGCCACCGGCGACGCCTTCCGCATGCTGCTGCAGACCTTCTCGATCATGGGACGCAGTATCAACCGGCTGGAGCTGAAGGACGCTGACGTGGTGATCCGCCCGGCGCTGCTGGGCGTGTCGAGCGCGGATTTTTCAGCGCGCCAGAAAGCCATCGCTTCCGGCCGGGAGGCCGCGCTGGCGATGCTGCCGGCGCTGAAGGCGCGCATCCTGGCGCTGACGCACTGAGACCCGCTGTACAGACGTAAAAAAGCCCGGCACGAGGCCGGGCTTGAACGGTACCTTGAAGCCAGTCTTCCTGGGGCACCGAGGAGACAACCTTCACGCACGGGCCGACCAGTTCGGTCAGCCCGGCTTGTACGCGATGACAGCGTCTTGAATCAGACCGAGCGACGGGCCTTGGGGGCCGTCTGGGCTGCCTTGACAGCCGTGCTGGTGATGGCTTGGAAGTTGGCTTCGGCCACGTCAGCGGCTTGCTTGGCAGCCTTGTGCACGGTTTCGTAGGCGTTGTTGGCAGCAGCAACAGCCGACTTCACCAGGGCGACGGCGTTTTCGCTGCCGGCCGGTGCGTTCTTGACGGCGGTGTCCACAGTGGCCATGAACTTCTTCTGCACGTCAGCCAGCTGGACTTCAGCAGCCTTGGTCAGCTCGGCGTTGGTGGCAGCGGCGATGTCATACAGGTGGCGGCTGTAAGAGGCGGCCTTTTCGGCGGCCGGTTGCAGCAGGCCAGCTTGCAGGCTCATCAGCTCTTGCGCGTCCTTGACCGACAGGGCGGCCTTGGTGGTTTCAGCAGCTTCGCCCATCGAGGCCTTGGCCACTTGCAGGTTCAGCTCAACCAGCTTTTCAACGCCTTCAAAGGCCTTGTTGGTCAGGTCGAACAGGGTTTCGATGTTGGCCTTTTGTGCGGCCATCAGTTGTTCAGCAGTCAGCATGTGAATCTCCTTCAATCGGTGGGGGAACACTCAGCAGCCTTTTGTGCGCTGCAACATGAATCGAAGTATGAGGGCGTGCCGCAGCGATTGCAAGCACTTTTTGTTGCAGTGCAGCAAAAGCCTGCAAACGCACTTGCGCAGAGTCTCGGGCGGGGCCATGGCAGGGCTGTGACAACGCCCTCCAGCCACGCTGGGCACAATGGCTTGAACCTCAATGTGATGACCATGCAGGCCTTTACCTCCGACCACTTCGTCTTGCCCTTGCCCGAAGGCCACCGCTTCCCGATGGCGAAGTACCGGCTGCTGCGCGAGGCTGTGGAGGCAGGCCTGCCCGGCGTGGTGCTGGCACCGGCGCCAGCGGCTTCTGATGGTGAGTTGGCCCTGGCCCACGAGCCGGCCTACGTGAGCGCCGTGGCCGAGGGCTGGTTGTCAGACGCCCAACAGCGCGAGATCGGGTTTCCGTGGTCAGTCGCGATGGCCGAGCGCTCGCGCCGGTCGGTCGGGGCGACGATTGCCGCGGCGCGCAGCGCGCTGTCAGATGGCGTGGCGGCCAACCTGGCTGGCGGCACGCACCATGCCTATGCCCACAAGGGCTCGGGCTTCTGCGTGTTCAACGACGTGGCCGTGGCGGCCCGGCTGATGCAGGCCGAATGGCACCGCAGCCACCGCCGCTTGCTCCGGGTGCTGGTGATCGACCTGGATGTGCACCAGGGCAATGGCACGGCGTCGATCTTTGCCGATGACCCGTCGGTGTTCACCTTCTCGATGCACGGCGCGCGCAACTTCCCGTTCCGCAAGGAGGCCAGTGATCTGGATGTGGAGTTGCCGGACGGCTGCACCGATGCGCCGTACCTGGAAGCGCTGGACCAAGCCCTGGACCGCATCTGGCAAACCCATGCCGCTGACCCACCGGGCCTGGCCTTTTATCTTGCCGGCGCAGACCCCCACGAAGGCGATCGCCTGGGCCGGCTGAAGATCACGGCACAAGGCTTGGCCGAGCGTGACCGGCGGGTGTTCAGTGCCCTGCGCGAGCGCGGCATTCCGGTAGCCGTGAGCATGGCGGGCGGTTACGGGAACGACATCAACGCCACGGTGGCAGTGCAGGCCAACACCCTGGCGCTGGCCGCCCAGAGCGCCGCACAGTGGCCAGACCTTCGGGTTTCCTCTCGGGCCCGGGCGTAGCTTCTGCGACAGTGTGTCGGGCCGGGCAATGGAAGAATCTTCACGCATGAGCACATCGCCTTCCTCTCAAGCACCGGGTGCTGCTGCCGCCCCTCCGAGCCGGCCGCAGGCCCAGCGGCGTGAGGCCTACGCCACGTTCCGCCAGATTGGCACCCGCTGGATGGACAACGACATCTACGGCCACGTCAACAACGTCGTCTACTACAGCTACTTCGACACGGCGGTGAACGGCCACTTGCTGGACGCCGGTGTGCTCGATATCCACGCCGGCGAGGTGATCGGTCTGGTCATCGAGACGGCCTGCAATTACTTCGCGCCGCTGGCCTTTCCGCAAACGGTGGAAGCCGGCCTGCGGGTGGCGCACATCGGCGCCTCCAGCGTGCGCTACGAAGTGGGCCTGTTCGCCGAAGGTGAGCCGCTGAGTGCGGCCGCCGGCCACTTCGTGCATGTCTATGTGGACCGCGCCACGCGCCGGCCCGTGCCCTTGCCTGAGCCGCTGCGCCAGGTGCTTCTTGCCTTGAAAGTGCCCGCATGACGACCCCTGAACCTCGCGACACCGCCGCCGTCCATGCGGCCATCACGTCCCGTCGCTCCATCCGTGCCTATCTGCCCACGCAGGTGCCCCGGGCCACCATCGAGCGCATCTTGCAGGTGGCTGCTCGCGCACCTTCCGGCACCAACACGCAGCCCTGGCAAGTGCATGTGCTGACCGGCGCCGCGCTGCAGCGCCTGACCGACAAGGTCTCCGCGGCATTTGATGACCCGGCCAGCCGCGCCGCCCACACCGAGGAATACGCCTACTACCCGGAGAAGTGGGTGTCGCCCTACATCGATCGGCGGCGCCAGGTGGGCTGGGATTTGTACAGCCTGCTCGGCATCGGCAAGGCCGACAAGGACCGCATGCATGCGCAGCACGCCCGCAACTTCCGCTTCTTCGACGCGCCCGTCGGCCTGATCTTCACAATCGACCGGGTGATGCAACAAGGCAGCTGGCTCGACTACGGCATGTTCATCCAGAGCGTGATGGTGGCCGCCCGCGGTGAAGGCCTCGACACCTGTCCGCAGGCCGCATTCACCCAGTTCCACCGCGTCATCGCCGAGGAACTGCAGCTGGCGCCCGAGCAGATGGTGGTGTGCGGCATGGCCCTGGGCCATGCTGACCCCAGCGCCATCGAGAACACCCTGGTCACGCAGCGTGAGCCGGTCTCGGGCTTTGCCCGGTTTCTGACCGACTGACTTCCCTTTGGGGGTGGGCAGCCCGGGGCCACGGCCACGACCTTTCTAGAATCAAAGGCTTGACGCGTGTCAGCCTGGGCACGCCTGAACCGGATTCGCTCCATGAGATTGCAGTCGGCCCCGCGGTGGGCCCTGGCCCTGTGCCTGGCCTTGATGAATGCGCCGGCCATGGCCGCCGAGTTGCCAGGCGACAGCCTTGGCGTGTGGTGGGCGCTGCCGTTTGCCGGCATGCTGCTGTCAATCGCGGTGATGCCGCTGCTGATGCCCGGCGTGTGGCACCGCCACTTCGGCAAGATCACGGCGGCGTGGTCGCTGGCCTTGCTGCTGCCGCTGGCGGGCCACCTCGGCGTCGGGCTGGTCGGCGGCGTGCTGGCCCACACCCTGCTCACCGAATACCTGCCGTTCATCGTGCTGCTCACCGCGCTGTTCACCACGGCCGGCGGCATTCATGTGCGCGGCAACCTGCATGGCAGCCCGCTGACCAACACGGCGCTGCTGGCCGTGGGCGCCGCGCTGGCCAGCGTGATGGGCACCACCGGCGCGTCAATGCTGATGGTGCGGCCCCTGATCCGGGCGAACGACAACCGCCGCCATGTGGCGCACGTGATGGTGTTTTTCATCTTCATCGTCAGCAATGCCGGCGGAGCGCTGACGCCCCTGGGAGATCCGCCCTTGTTCCTCGGCTTCCTCAAGGGCGTCGACTTCTTCTGGACGCTGAAGCACATCGGCCCGCAGACGCTGTTTCTGGTGCTGGGCCTGCTGGCGATCTTTTACGTGCTCGATCGCTACTGGTTCACCCATGAGGCCCTGCTGCCGCTGGACCCGACGCCCGACAACGGCCGCCTTGGCCTGGACGGTGCCGTCAACTTCCTGCCCCTCGCGGCCGTGGTGGCGCTGGTGCTGATGAGCGGCCTGTGGAAGCCCGGCGTGGCAGTGAATGTGGCGGGTGTGGAGATGGGCCTGGAGCAGCTGGTGCGCGACGCGCTGCTGCTGGTGGTGATCGGCGTGTCGCTGTGGATCACCCCGGCGGGCGTGCGGGCGCGCAACCAGTTCAGCTGGGGGCCGATGCTGGAAGTGGCCAAGCTGTTCGTCGGCATCTTCCTGACGATGATGCCGGTGCTGGCCATGCTCAAGGCGGGTGCGCACGGGCCGTTCGCCGGCCTGGTGCTGGCCGCCAGTGATGCGGCTGGCGCGCCATCGCCGCTTGCGTATTTCTGGCTGTCGGGGGCCTTGTCATCGTTCCTCGACAACGCACCGACCTACCTGGTGTTCTTCAACCTCGCCGGCGGTGACCCGGCCAGGCTGATGACCACGCTCGCGCCGGTGCTCGGCGCCATATCGGCGGGTTCGGTGTTCATGGGCGCCAACACCTACATCGGCAACGCACCGAACTTCATGGTCAAGGCGATTGCCGAAGAGCGGGGCTTGCGCATGCCCAGCTTCTTTGGCTACATGGCGTGGTCGGCCGCCGTGCTGCTGCCCATGTTTGCCCTGATCACATTGATCTGGTTCCGGTGATGCCGCATCACCTCTTCAAGGAAACAAGCCATGTCTGATGACACCCTGAATGCCCGACGCCCGCGCGTCTTCGTGGCGCGCCGGATCTTTCCTGAAGTGGTGGCGCAGTTGCGCGAGCACTTCGACGTCAGCACCCACGACACCGACGAGCCACTGAGCCGCGAGGAGCTGATTGCCTGCCTGCAGGGCTGCGACGGCGTGTTCGTGGCCGGCACCGAGCCGATCGACGCCACGCTGCTGGCCGCGTGCCCGACGCTGCGGGCCGTGTGCAGCATGGCCGTGGGCTACAACAACATCGACGTGCCGGCCGCCACCGCGCGTGGCGTGGTGGTGAGCAACGCCCCGGGTGTGTTGACCGAGACCACGGCCGACTTCGGCTTCGCCTTGATGATGGCCACTGCCCGCCGCATCACCGAGGCCGAGCAGTACCTGCGCGCCGGCCACTGGAAGCAGTGGAGCGTGGACGGCATGGCCGGCGCCGACATCCACGGCAGCACGCTGGGCATCCTCGGCATGGGGCGCATCGGCCAGGCCATTGCGCGCCGCGGCGTGCACGGCTTTGGCATGTCGCTGGTCTATCACAACCGGTCGCGTCTGCCGGCCGAAGACGAGGCGGCACTGGGCGCGCGTTACCTCGATCTGCCCAGCCTGCTGAAGGCGGCGGACCACCTGGTGATCGTCGTGCCCTATGGTCCAACGTCGCACCACCTGATTGGCGCTGCAGAGCTGGCGCTGATGAAGCCCAGCGCCACCTTGATCAACGTGGCGCGTGGCGGCGTGGTGGACGACGCTGCGCTGGCGCAGGCCCTGGCTGAGCGACGCATCGCCGGCGCCGGGCTGGACGTGTTCGAGGGCGAGCCTGCGGTGCACCCGGGCCTGCTGCAGGTGCCCAACGTGGTGCTCACGCCCCACATCGCCAGTGCCAGCCTGCCCACCCGCCTGGCCATGTGCCAGCTGGCGGCCAGCAACTTGTGTGCAGCCCTGACAGGCCAGGTGCCACCCACGGCCCTGAACCCCGAAGTGTTGCCCCTGCGCTGACACCGGGGCGGGCCTGCTGCGACAATGGCCGCATGCCCTTGTCGATGCTTGACGCCCTTCAATTGTCCCTGTTGGGTGTTGTTGTTCTCCTGTTGCTGGCCTTGCTGTGGCGGGGCGGCGGCGCAGGCGGTTCGGCCGATGAGGTGATCGCGCTGCTGCGTCAGCAGCGGGGTGACAACGAACGCCTCGAGCGCGAATTGCGCACCGAGGTGCAGACCGCCGCACGCGGCACCCGCGAAGAACTGTTGCAAGGCTTGAGCCTGTTCCAGCAAAGCCTGGTGCAGCAATCGGCCGAGCAGGCGCGCACCCAGCAGGCGCAGTGGCAGGCCTTGTCGGCCAGCAATGAGCGGCGCCTGGCCGAGGTGCGCGAGGCCGTGGCCCGCCAGTTGCAGCAACTGCAGGCCGGCAATGAGCAGAAGCTCGACCAGATGCGCGCGACGGTCGATGAAAAGCTGCACGCCACGCTGGAGCAGCGCCTGGGCGAAAGCTTCCGCCAGGTGGCGGAGCGGCTCGAGCAGGTGCACCAAGGCCTGGGCGAAATGCAATCACTGGCTCGTGATGTCGGCTCGCTCAACCGGGTGCTCAACAACGTCAAGACGCGTGGCGTGTTTGGCGAAGTGCAACTCGCGGGCTTGCTGGAGCAGGTCTTCACGCCCGAGCAGTACGGCGCCAATGTTGAAACCGTGCCCGGCAGCAATGCGCGGGTGGAGTTCGCCATCCGTTTGCCCGGGCAGGGCGGGGCGGCGGGGCCGCTGTGGTTGCCCATCGATGCGAAGTTCCCGCGCGAAGACTACGAGCGCCTGCTGAACGCCCAGGACGCCGCCGACCCGGTGGCCGCCGAGGCCGCAGGCAAGGCGCTGGAGCAGCGCTTGCGGCTGGAGGCTCGCACGATCCGCGAGAAGTACATCGCCGCGCCCTACACGACTGACTTCGGTTTGTTGTTCGTGCCCACCGAAGGCCTGTATGCCGAGGCGCTGCGCCGCCCGGGGCTGGTGGAGGGCCTGCAGCGTGAGCACCGCATCAGCCTGGTCGGCCCCACCACCTTGCTCGCCACCCTGTCGAGCTTGCAGATGGGCTTTCGTACGCTGGCGCTGGAGAAGCGCAGCGCCGAGGTATGGGAGGTGCTGGGCGCGGTCAAGACCGAGTTCGGCAAGTTCGGCGATGTATTGGCCAAGACCAAGAAAAAGCTCGACGAAGCCAGCCAGAGCATCGACGCGGCGGAAACGCGCACCCGGGTCATGGCCCGCAAGCTCAAGGGCGTTGAAAGCCTGCCCGAGCACCAGGTGCGGGCGCTGCTGGGCACCACGCCCGTTGATGACGATGGCGCCGCATGAAGGCATCGCCCCCGACACCGCCACCCGACGCCAGCGCGCAATCGGCTTCGGACGTAGCGCCGGCACCTGTTGAACCCGCCGGGCACCGCCAGGCCGACTTTCCGCTCGTCATCGGCGCCCTGATCTGTGTGCACGCCAGCATGGCTGCCACGCGGGTCGCGGCCAGCTTGCTGGTGCTGTCACTGGGTTATGCCGAATGGGTGGTGGGTGGCTTGCTGTCGCTGTTCGCGGTGGCACCGATCGTCATGTCGATGTGGGCCGGCCGGCTGGCCGATCGCCACGGCCTGCACCGTCCGCTCGGTGTGGGCGTGGTGATGGCCACCTGCGGCGCCGGCCTGGCGGCTGTGACCCAGCATCCGGCGGCGCTGGCGCTGGCGGCCCTGGCCACCGGCGGTGCGATTGCCGTGGCGGCGGTGGCCATCCAGCGCGAGGCCGGCCTGATGGCGCGTGACGCCGCTGACCTGAAACGCGTGTTCAGCTGGGTGGCCCTGGGGCCTGCGGTCTCGAACGCGCTGGCGCCCATCACCGTGGGTCTGCTGATCGACCACGTCGGTTACGCCTCGGGCTTCGTTTTTGCGGCAGTGCTGCCGGTGCTGGCCTGGTTGATTGCCCGCCGGCTGCCGCGCCAGAGTGCACGCGCCAGCGCCCAGGCTGCGGGCCGCGCGCCGGTGTCGGCGCTCACGCTGCTGGCGCTGCCGATGTTCGTGCCGCTGCTGGCGGTGAACCTGGCGCTGTCTTCTTGCTGGGACGCCCACAGCTTCGTCGTGCCGGTGCTCGGGCATGCACGGGGCTTGAGTGCCTCCACCATCGGCCTGTTGCTGGGTGCGTTCGCCGTGGCGGCCACGGTGGTGCGGCTGGGCATTTCACGCTGGTCGGCGTCCGTCGACGAGGGGCGCGCGCTGCGCTACGCCATGGTGATGGCCAGTGCGCTGTGTGTGTCGTATGCCTGGTTGCCGGGCACGGCCGGCATGTTGGCCGGCTCGGCCTTGCTGGGTCTGGCGCTGGGCTCGGTGCAGCCGATGATTCTGGCGCTGTTGCACCAGGTCACGCCCGCGGATCGCCACGGTCAGGCGCTGGGCGTGCGCATGGTGGCCACCAACGCCGCCACGATCGTCATGCCGCTGGGCTTCGGCCTGCTGGCCAACCTCACCGGTTTGCCGGCAGCGCCCCTGCTGTTGATGGCCGGCTTGGTGGCGCTGGCGCTGTGGCCGGCGCGGCTGCTGCGTGGACACGCGCTGCCGGGCTGAGCGCTGCGCCCTGCGCCGGCAGGGGTCCGTCGGTCAGAAACGGATGTTCGGTCCGTCGGTGCGCGGTGCCGGCTCGTCCGTCTTCTTGACGGGCGCCGGTGCCGCCACAGGGGCCGGTGCAGGTGCGGCCGGTGCCAGGGCCACGGCGGCTGGTGCGCGGTAAGTGGCAGGCAGCGCCGATTCACGCGGGTAGCCCGCCGCATCCAGGTACGACTGCCAATCGGCGCTGACCAGGCCCTTCAGGCGCTGGCTGCCGATGGTCAGTTGCGGCACCGTGCCGTCTGCGTTCTGTCGCAGCAGGGCGGCGATGTCGGCTTGTGAATCGACCCGCTTTTCGGTGAACGGAATGCCGCGCTGGGTCAGCAATTGCCGGCCGCTGTCACACGGTGCGCAGTTCTTGCTGGCGTACAGCGTGACCGGGTAGCGCGAAGCCACTTGCCGCAACGCCGTGGGCAGGGCTGAGAGATCAGGTCCGCTGCCCGCACCGCTCAGGTTCACGCTCTGCACCTTGGCGCCGGTTTGCGTCGGCGGCTGGTCGGTGTAGGTGACGCGGCCGTCGGGGCCGGTCACCTTGTACTGGGCCGCTGCGGGCAGCACCATCGCCAGCAGCAGCGCGGCTGGCAGCAGTCGAATCGAGTGGGTGGTCATGGGCGTGTCCGGATGAGTGGTCGCGGGCAGGGAGGTCAGTGGGCCATGCCCTGGTGGCGCAGCAGGGCGTCGATCGACGGCTCGCGGCCGCGGAAGGCCTTGAAGCTCTCCATGGCCGGGCGGCTGCCACCGGCTTCCAGGATCTGTGTGCGGTAGCGGCGGCCGGTGTCGGGGTTCAGCACGCCTTCTTCCTCGAAGGCGCTCCAGGCGTCGGCCGACAGCACCTCGGCCCACTTGTAGCTGTAGTAACCGGCCGAGTAGCCACCCGCAAACACATGCGAGAAGGTGTGCGGCATGCGGTTGAATGCCGGGCTGGGCATCACGGCCACTTCAGCGCGCACCTCGCCCACCACGTCGAGCACGCGGGTGGCGGCGTCGGTTTCGGTGTGGATGCGCATGTCGAACAGGCCGAATTCAACCTGGCGCAGGGTCTGCAGGCCGCTCTGGAAGTTCTTCGCGGCCAGCATCTTGTCGTAGAGCGCGCGGGGCATCGGCTCAGCCGTGTCGACGTGGGCAGTGAGGTGCTTGAGCACGTCCCACTCCCAGCAGAAGTTCTCCATGAACTGGCTGGGCAGCTCGACAGCGTCCCACTCGACGCCGGAAATGCCCGACACGCCCAGGTCGCTGATGTTGGTCAGCAGGTGGTGCAGGCCATGGCCAAATTCGTGGAACAGCGTGATGACGTCGTCGTGGGTCAGCAGGGCCGGCTTGTCACCAACGGGCGATGCGAAGTTGCACACCAGATGCGCCACCGGGGTCTGCAGCGCGTGGGTGTCCGGGCGCTGCCAGCGGCCGCGCACATCGTCCATCCAGGCACCTGGGCGCTTGCCTTGGCGGGCATGGGGGTCGAGGTAGAACTCGCCCACCAGCTGGCCGGCGCGCTCGATGCGGAAGAAGCGCACGGCCGGGTGCCACACGGCCGCTTCGGCCGGGCGGATCGCCACTTCGAACAGCGTCTCGATGATGCGGAACAGGCCGTCCAGCACCTTGGCCAGCGGGAAATAGGCCTTCACGTCCTGGTCGCTGAAGGCGTAGCGCGCTTCCTTCAGCTTTTCGCTGGCGAAGGCGGTGTCCCAGGTTTGCAGCTCGGCCAGGCCCAGCTCGCGGGCCGCAAATTCACGCAGCTCGGCCAGGTCGTTCAGGGCGCTCGGGCGGGCCTTGGCGGCCAGGTCTCGCAGGAACTGCATCACTTCAGCCGGCGTGCTGGCCATCTTGGCTGCCAGCGACACCTCGGCGTAGCTGGCAAAGCCGAGCAGGCGGGCTTCTTCCTGGCGCAGTTGCAGCAGCTCGGTCATCACGGCGCTGTTGTCACGCTCGGCCGGGCCGAGGTCCGAGGCACGCGTCACGTAGCCGCGGTACAGCGCCTCGCGCAGCGGCCGGTGTTCGGCGTACTGCATCACGGGGATGTAGCTGGGCGCGTGCAGGGTGAACTTGTAGCCAGCCTGGCCATCGGCCTCGGCGGCCGCGCGGGCGGCCTGCAGGGCGTCGTCGGGCAGGCCCTTGACCTCGGCTTCGCTGGCGTAGTGCGCGAAGGCGTCGGTGGCGTCGAGCACGTGGTTCGAGAAGGCCTGGCCCAGCTCGGCCATGCGGTCTTGAATGGCGGCGAAGCGGGCCTTGGCCTCGCCTTGCAGATCAGCGCCGCCCAGGCGGAAATCGCGCATCGCATGCGCCAGCACCTGGCGGCGGGGCGCGGTCAGTGCGGCTGCGGCCGGGCTGTCGTTCAGCGCGCGGTACTTGGCATACAGGCGCTCGTCGCTGCCCTGGCGGGTGAAGAACTCGGTGACCTTGGGCAGGGCTTCGGCATGCGCGGCGCGCAACTCCGGCGTGTCGGCCACATGGTTGAGGTGGCTGACGGCGCCCCAGGCCCGGCCCAGGCGCTCGATCGCCACCGTCAGGGTGCGATCCAGTGCGTCGTAGTCTGCCGGCACATCAGCACCCACCGCGGCTTCCAGGGCCACGTCGGCTTCCTTCAGCAACTGCTCGATGGCGGGGGCCACATGCTCGGGGCGAATGGCGTCGAAGGCGGGCAGGCCGTCAAATTGCAGCAGCGGATTGGTGGTCATGTTGGGCAGACTCGAAAAAGAGGCAAAGGTTCTCGGGGGATCAGGCCGTGGATCAGGCTGCGCTCAGGCCACGTTCGGCCGCTTCCACGGTGCTGACCAGCAGCATCGTGATGGTCATCGGGCCCACACCGCCCGGCACCGGGGTGATCCAGCCGGCCACGTCCTTCACGCCTTCGTAATCTACGTCACCGCAGAGCTTTCCTTCGTCATTGCGGTTCATGCCCACGTCGATGACCACGGCGCCCGGCTTGACCATGTCAGCTGTCAGCACATTGCGCTTGCCGACGGCCGCCACCACCACATCCGCCTGGCGGGTGTGGAAGGCCAGATCGGCCGTGCCGCTGTGGCAGACCGTGACCGTGGCGTTGGCCTGCAGCAGCATCATGGCCATGGGCTTGCCGACGATGTTTGAGCGGCCGATGACCACGGCATGCTTGCCGCGCAGGTTGCCCATGCCGATCGATTCCAGCATCTTCATGCAGCCGTAGGGCGTGCAGGCCTTGAAGCCGGGCTCGCCGACCATCAGGGCGCCGGCGCTGGCGACGTGGAAGCCGTCGACGTCCTTGGTGGGCGAGATGGCTTCGATCACCTTGTGGTCGTCGAGGTGTGCCGGCAGCGGCAGTTGCACCAGGATGCCGTGGATGGCCGGGTCGTTGTTCAGCGCCTCGACGCGGGCCAGCAGCTCCGCCTCGGTCATGGTGGCGTCGTACTTTTCCAGCACCGAGTGCAGGCCGGCCTCTTCGCAGGCCTTGACCTTGTTGCGCACGTACACCTGGCTGGCCGGGTTGTCGCCCACCAGGATGACGGCCAGACCGGGCTTCACGCCGCGGGCGGTGAGGGCGGCCGCCCGGGTGGCGACTTCAGCGCGGAGTTGGCGGGACAGGGCGATGCCGTCGATCACTTGGGCGGTCATGGGTGGTTCCTGGAAAGGGGTGCGAAGCGGGTTCGGAAAGTTGAAACGGGGCCCGAGGGCCCCGTTGGGAAGTGCGCTGCCGGTGGGCTCAGCCCTTGTGCGAAGCGCCGAGCGCGATCTTCAGCAGATCGGCCACGGTGTTGGCGTTGAGCTTTTCCATGATGTTGGCGCGGTGCGCCTCCACCGTCTTGATGCTGATGCCGAGGTCGTCGGCGATCTGCTTGTTCAGGCGGCCGGCCACGATGCGCTCAAGCACCTGGGCCTCACGGGTGGTCAGGCGCGACAACAGGGCGTCGCGGCTGGCCTGTTCCTGGTACTGCGAGAAGGCGACGCGGGCCTGATCGAGCATGCGCTCCACCAGCGAGACCAGCTCTTCTTCCTTGAAGGGCTTCTCGATGAAGTCCATCGCGCCCTTCTTCATGGTGGTCACGGCCATCGGCACGTCGCCGTGGCCGGTGATGAACACCACCGGCAGCGGGCTGCGGCGCTCGAGCAGACGGTCTTGCAACTCCAGGCCGCTCATGCCGTCCATGCGGATGTCGGCGATCAGGCAGGCCACTTCGCGCGGGTCGAAGCGCGAGAGGAACGATTCGGCCGAGTCAAAGCACTTGACGCGGTAGTCCTTGCCTTCCAGCAACCATTGCAGGGAGTCACGCACAGCCTCGTCGTCATCGACCACGTAGACAGTACCTTTTTTCGGAATCAGGCTCATGAAGAAGTCGCGTTGGGGTTGGCCGCTGCAGCCGCATCGGGCACATCAGGCACGTTGTGGAGGTCTGCGCGTTGGGTCAGATCGACGGGCAGGGTGAAGGCAAACCTACACCCCGTAACGATCGAACCATTGTAGAGGTTCTCGGCCTTCATCCGACCCCTGTGGGACTCGATGATGGACCGGCACAGGGAAAGCCCGATGCCCAGGCCTTCCGCCTTGGTCGAGAAGAAGGCTTCGTACAGCCGCGCGAGCACTTCTTCCTTCATGCCGGGGCCCATGTCGGTCACGCTGAACTCGATCGTGCCACCCTGGTCGGGGGTGTGGCGCGGCACCACGCGCAGCTCGATGTTGCGGCGCGACGGCGGCAGCTGGGCGCTGTCGATGGCCTCGGCGGCGTTCTTCAGCAGGTTCATCAGCACCTGCTCGATCAGGATCGGGTCGACCATCAGCGTGGGCAGGCGCTGCGCCACGTAGGTGTGGATGGCCACCTTGCGCCGGCGCAGCTCGATGCCGGCCAGCTCCACCGCGTCGTCGACGATCTCGAAGGCCTGCGCCGGTTGGCGCTGCGGCTCGCTCTTCTTCACGAAGGCGCGGATGCGGTGAATGATCTGCCCGGCGCGCTCAGCCTGACGAGCCGTCTTCTGCAGCGCCGCGATCAGGTCTTCGGTGTTGATCGATTCATTGCGCACGCGGCTGACCATGCCGTTGCAGTAGTTGTTGATGGCGGTCAGCGGCTGGTTCAGCTCGTGCGCCACCGACGAGGCCATCTCGCCCATGGTGATCAGGCGGCTGGTGACCTGGGCCTTCTCGGCCTGCTGCTGCACCTGTTCTTCCACCCGGCGGCGGGCGGTGATGTCGGTTGCGATCAGCATCTGGGCCAGGCGGCCGTCGGTCCATTGCAGGTAGCGCGAGCGCACGTCGAACCACATCTGCAGCGATTCGACATACACCTCGCGCGGTTGCGCGCCGGCCTCGGTCAGCTCCTGCGTCGGCAGGCCCGAGAGCCCGTCCACGTCTTCGTCAGGCTCAGGCACGAAGGCCAGGGCCGCGCTGGTATTGGCCAACTGGGTGTGGCCGCGGGCGTCCACACCAAACCACAGCCGGTAGCTGCGGTTGGCAAACAGCAGCTCGCCCTGCTGCACCGACAGCACCGACACCGCCGCGTCCAGCCCTTCCAGCACGGTGGTGAAGCGCTCATGCGAAGCGCTGAGCTGATCGCGGATGCGCTTGGCCTCGGTGATGTTCGTCATCGACGTCATCCAGCCGGTCTGCAGGCCCTTGGGGTCGATCAGCGGCGACACATACATGCGCGCATCAAAGACCGAGCCGTCCTTGCGCATCACCTTCACCTCGATGCCGCCGGCCGGGCTGCGGCCCTGCAACTCCTGCTGCAGCAGGCGGGTGTTCTCGTCGATGCGGTCAGGTGGCCAGTAGGGGAAGGGCGGCCGGCCGCCGACCAGGTCGACTTCCGAATAGCCGGTCATCGCACAGAAGGCCGGGTTCACGTAGGTGACCTTGCCTTCCATGTCCATCGCGCGCATGCCGGTCAGCATGGAGTTTTCCATCGCCCGGCGGAAATTGGTTTCCTGCACCAGCGCGTTCTGGATCTGCGTGCGGCGGCGCATGTGGCGCCAGGTGCCCAGCAGCATCCACACCGTCAGCACCGACAGCGCCACCACCATCCAGAACAGCGTGTTGCCGATCAGGCCGATGGAGGTGCGGTAGCCCTGGCCGCGCAGCACCAGGCCGTTCGACATCGGCGCCAGCGGCAGGTCATGCAGCAGCGATGGTTTGGCCACCGGCTGGCCGGGCATCACGGTGACGGTGCTGGCCAGCACCTGCTCGTCCGGGCCCAGCACCTGCATGGCGTGGCGGCGCGAGACCTCGGTGGGCACGAAGAAGCGCACCAGCGCCTCGATCGAATACTCGACGATCAGCGTGCCGGCGAAGTTGCCCCGGTCGATCAGCGGCACCTGGATCTGGAACACCGGCGTGCCGTCGGCATCGGTAAACGGGCGCGAGTACACCGGCTGGCGGGTGTCACGCGCAGCCAGGAAGGTGAACTCGGATTCCGTGCGCTTGCCGTCTGATGGCAGCGAGGGGTCGGGTGTCGTGCCGTCGTTCGACACTTCCTGCTGGAAGCTGATCACGGTCTGCGATGCCCGCACCTTGCGGGCCGCGTTTACCCAGGTGAGCTGGCGAACCTCGGGGCGCTCGCGCTGGAAGGTGGCGGCCTGGTCGAGGAACTCGCCGGCGTTGATGTCACGCGTGACGAGTTCGCGGGCGATGCGCACCAGCTGTTCCTGGTTCTCGATCAGGTGCAGCCGCATCTGCTGCTGGGCCACTTCGGTGTCGCGCCGCACCGCATCGGTGGCCCGGTCGATTTCCTCATTGCGCAGGTACCAGAACGCAGCGGTAATGGCCGAGAGGAACATCAGCACCGAGAGCAGCGGCGCGAGCGTGGCCAGCCGGTCTTGCCGGGCTGGCGATTGCTGGCGCCACCAGCGGCCGAACAGGCGTTTCAGGCGGGAGGGGGCGGGGCGTGGCAGGTCGAGGTTCACAGGCATCGCGGCGCATTATCTGGCCGGCCGGGGTGGGAGGTCCGTCACAGGTCTGCAGCGGTGCAGCAACTTTAGGCATGGATGCCACTTATTCACAATGTGAAATGCGTATTCGCAATTTGAAAATCGAGAAAAGTTGTGCCAAACTCCGGCCCGACAAAGAATCCAATGGCTTTTTAGAGGAGACAACTCATGTCCGCCATGCCTGATTCCCTGCCGGGTGCGTCCACCAACGATGTGGATGCCCAGGAGACCCGAGAGTGGCTGGACGCCCTGTCGGCCGTCATCAACGCCGAGGGCCCCGAACGGGCGCACTTCTTGTTGGAACAGTTGCTCGAAGAAGCACGCCAGCACAGCGTCGATATGCCGTTCTCGGCCAACACCGGCTACGTGAATACCATCGCCCCGGACGACGAAGAGCGTTGCCCGGGCAACATCGAGATCGAAGAGCGCCTGCGCGCCTACATGCGCTGGAACGCCATGGCCATGGTCGTCAAGGCCAATCGCCACAACCCGGCTGACGGCGGTGATCTGGGTGGCCACATCGGCTCCTTCGCCTCGCTGGCCCACATGTTCGGTGCCGGCTTCAACCACTTCTGGCACGCCGAGAGCGAAAACCACGGCGGCGATTGCCTCTACATCCAGGGCCACGTGTCGCCTGGCGTGTATGCCCGCGCCTACCTGGAAGGCCGCCTGACCGAAGAGCAGCTGCTGCACTTCCGCCAGGAAGTGGAAGGCAAGGGCCTGTCGAGCTACCCGCATCCGAAGTTGATGCCCGAGTTCTGGCAGTTCCCGACCGTCTCGATGGGCCTGGGCCCCTTGATGGCCATCTACCAGGCTCGTTTCCTGAAGTACCTGCACGCCCGTGGCATTGCCAACACCGAAAACCGCAAGGTCTGGGTGTTCTGCGGCGACGGCGAAATGGACGAGGTTGAATCGCTGGGCGCGATCGGCCTGGCTGCCCGCGAAAAGCTCGACAACCTGATCTTCGTCATCAACTGCAACCTGCAGCGTCTGGACGGCCCGGTGCGCGGCAACGGCAAGGTCGTTCAGGAACTCGAAGGCGAGTTCCGCGGTGCTGGCTGGAACGTCATCAAGCTGCTGTGGGGCAGTGAGTGGGATCCGCTGCTGGCGCGCGACAAGGGCGGCGCCCTGCGCAAGATCATGATGGACACGCTGGACGGCGACTACCAGGCCTTCAAGGCCAATGACGGTGCCTTCGTCCGCAAGAACTTCTTCGGCCGCTCGCCGGAGACGCTGGAGATGGTGTCCAAGATGTCTGACGAAGACATCTGGAAGCTGCGTCGCGGCGGCCATGATCCGCAGAAGGTCTATGCAGCCTACGCGGCTGCCGTCAAGCACGAAGGTCAACCGACCGTGCTGCTGATCAAGACCGTCAAGGGCTTCGGCATGGGCAAGATCGGTGAAGGCAAGAACACCGTTCACCAGACCAAGAAGCTGACCGACGAAGACATCAAGGCCTTCCGCGACCGCTTCAACATCCCGGTGCCGGACAGCGAGCTGCCGAACCTGCCGTTCTACAAGCCGGCCGATGACACGCCCGAAATGCAGTACCTGCATGAGCGTCGCAAGGCGCTGGGTGGCTACCTGCCGCATCGCCGCACCAAGGCTGACGAGAGCTTCACGGTGCCCGCGCTGGAAACCTTCAAGGCGGTGCTGGAGCCGACGGTGGAAGGTCGCGAGATCAGCACCACCCAGGCCTATGTGCGCTTTCTGACCCAACTGCTGCGCGACCAGGCCCTCGGCCCGCGCATCGTGCCCATCCTGGTCGATGAGGCCCGCACGTTCGGCATGGAAGGTCTGTTCCGCCAGGTGGGTATCTACAACCCGGCAGGCCAGCAGTACACCCCGGTCGACAAGGACCAGGTCATGTACTACCGCGAGGACAAGGCCGGCCAGATCCTGCAGGAAGGCATCAACGAAGCCGGCGGCATGTCCAGCTGGATCGCTGCCGCCACCTCGTACAGCACCTCGAACCGCATCATGGTGCCGTTCTATGTGTACTACTCGATGTTCGGCTTCCAGCGCATTGGCGACCTGGCCTGGGCGGCGGGCGACATGCAGGCCCGCGGCTTCCTGCTGGGCGGCACTTCGGGCCGGACCACGCTGAACGGCGAAGGCCTGCAGCACGAAGACGGCCACAGCCACATCCTGGCCGGCACGATCCCGAACTGCGTGAGCTACGACCCGACCTTCGCGCACGAAGTCGGCGTGATCATGCAGCACGGCATGAAGCGCATGGTCGAGAAGCAGGAAAACGTCTTCTACTACCTGACCCTGCTGAATGAGAACTACCCGATGCCTGGCCTGCGTGCCGGCACCGAGGAAGAGATCATCAAGGGCATGTACCTGCTGGAAGAAGGCGCGAAGAAGACGCCGCGCGTCAACCTGCTGGGCTCAGGCACCATCCTGCGCGAATCGATGGCGGCCAAGGTGCTGCTGGAAGAAGAGTGGGGCGTGGCTGCCAACGTCTGGAGCTGCCCGAGCTTCAACGAGCTGGCCCGCGACGGCCAGGACTGCGAGCGCTGGAACCTGCTGCACCCGACCGACGAAGCCCGCGTGCCGTTCATCGCGCAACAGCTGGCTGGCCACAACGGCCCGGTGATCGCCTCGACCGACTACATGAAGGTCTACGCCGATCAGGTGCGCGCCTTCATCCCGAAGGGCCGCACGTTCAAGGTGCTGGGCACCGACGGCTTCGGTCGCAGCGACTTCCGCAGCAAGCTGCGTGAGCACTTCGAGATCAACCGCCACTACATCGTGGTTGCGGCGCTGAAGGCCCTGGCCGAAGAAGGCAGCGTGCCGGCGGCGAAGGTGGCCGAAGCGATCCAGAAGTACGGCATCAAGGCCGACAAGATCAATCCGCTCTACGCGTAAGCTGGCCAGGAGACAAACACCATGGCATTGGTTGAAGTGAAGGTCCCCGACATCGGGGATTTCAAGGACGTCGCGATCATCGAACTGCTGGTCAAGGTCGGCGACACGGTGAAGGTCGAGCAGAGCTTGATCACCGTTGAATCGGACAAGGCCTCGATGGAAATTCCGTCGTCGCACGCCGGTGTGGTGAAGGAGCTGAAGGTCAAGCTCGGCGACACCATGAACGAAGGCAGCTTGCTGCTGATTCTGGAAACGGCGGGCGACGCTGCGGTTGCTGCGCCTGCTGCTGCGCCGGCGGTTGCTGCTGCAGCAGCTCCGGTGGCGGCACCTGCGCCGGCCCCGGTGGCCGCGGCTGCAGCGCCGGTGGCCGCTGGCCGCATCGACGTGCTGGTGCCCGACATCGGGGACTTCAAGGACGTCGCCGTCATTGAAATCCTGGTCAAGGTCGGTGACACCATCAAGGTCGAGCAGAGCCTGATCACCGTTGAATCGGACAAGGCCTCGATGGAGATTCCGTCGTCGCACGCCGGTGTCGTCAAGGAGCTGAAGGTGGCTCTGGGCGACAAGATCAACATCGGCTCGCTGGTGCTGGTGCTCGAAGGTGCGGCCGGTGCTGCTGCGCCTGCGGTGGTGGCTACCCCGGTTGCCGCTGCGGCCAGCGCTGTTGCTGCTGCGCCTGCCGCGGCCTCGGTGGCCGTTGCTGCCCCGGTGTCGGCTGCGGCAGCCTTGCCTGCGCACAACCCGGGTACGCCGACGGCCGGTCTGCCACATGCATCGCCGAGCATCCGCAAGTTCGCTCGCGAGCTGGGCCTGCCGCTGGAAGAGATCAAGGGTTCGGGCCACAAGGGCCGCATCACCCAGACCGACCTGGAAAGCTTCGTCAAGGGCGTGATGGCCGGCAGCCTGCAAACGGCTGCCCAGAAGGCCAAGGCCCCGGCCGCAGCACCGGCTGCTGCAGGTGGCGCGTTCCCGGGCCTGCTGCCCTGGCCGCAGGTCGACTTCGCCAAGTTCGGCCCGGTCGAGCGCAAGGACCTCTCGCGCATCAAGAAGATCAGCGGCGCCAACCTGCACCGCAACTGGGTCGTCATTCCGCACGTCACCAACCATGACGATGCGGACATCACCGACCTGGAAGCCTTCCGCGTTCAGCTGAACAAGGAGAACGAGAAGTCCGGCGTCAAGGTGACGATGCTGGCCTTCATGATCAAGGCCGCCGTGGCAGCCCTGAAGAAGTTCCCCGAGTTCAACAGCTCGCTCGATGGCGACACCCTGGTGCTGAAGAACTACTTCCACATCGGCTTTGCGGCGGACACGCCGAATGGCCTGGTGGTGCCGGTGATCCGCGATGCCGACAAGAAGGGCATCTTCCAGATCAGCCAGGAAATGTCGGAGCTGGCCAAGAAGGCCCGTGACGGCAAGCTGGGCCCGGCCGACATGACGGGCGGCTGCTTCAGCATCTCGTCGCTGGGCGGCATCGGTGGCAAGTACTTCACCCCCATCATCAATGCGCCGGAAGTGGCCATCATGGGCGTGTGCAAGAGCAGCATCGAGCCGAAGTGGGACGGCAAGGCCTTCCAGCCGCGCCTGACGCTGCCGCTGTCACTGTCGTGGGACCACCGCGTGATCGACGGCGCTGCCGCCGCACGCTTCAACGTCTACTTCGCGTCGCTGCTGGCGGATTTCCGCCGCATCGCGCTGTGACCCGGAGGCACACGACATGGCCATGATCGAAGTGAAAGTGCCGGACATCGGCGACTTCAAGGACGTTGGTGTCATCGAACTGCTGGTGAAGCCCGGCGACACGGTGAAGGTGGACCAGAGCCTGCTGACGGTGGAATCCGACAAGGCGTCGATGGAAATTCCCTCGTCGCATGCCGGCGTGGTGAAGGAGATGAAGGTCGCGCTGGGTGACAAGGTCAACCAGGGCTCGCTGATCCTGATGCTGGAGGCCGCGGGTGAAGCCGCGGCGCCGGCACCGGTGGCTGCCCCGGCACCAGCACCCGCTACCGCTCCTGCTGCTGCGCCTGCCGCAGCACCGGTGGTGGTGGCTGGCGCTGCCGGCAGCTACAGCGGCACCGCCGACATCGAGTGCGACCTGCTGGTGCTGGGCGCCGGCCCGGGCGGGTACTCGGCGGCGTTCCGCGCGGCTGACCTCGGCCTGAAGGTCGTCATCGTCGAGCGTTACGCCACCCTGGGCGGCGTCTGCCTGAACGTGGGTTGCATCCCGTCGAAGGCGCTGCTGCATGTGGCCGCCGTGATGGACGAGGTGAGCCACATGGCCGACCTGGGCGTCGATTTCGGCGCCCCGACCGTCAACATCGACAAGCTGCGTGGCCACAAGGAAAAGGTCATCGGCAAGCTGACCGGCGGCCTGGCTGCCATGGCCAAGATGCGCAAGGTCACCACCGTGCGCGGCCTGGGTCAGTTCATCGATCCGTTCCATGTGCAGGTCGAGGAAACCACCGGCACCGCGCAGGAAAAGACGGGCACGGCCAAGGTCGTGAAGTTCAAGAAGGCGATCATCGCGGCGGGCTCGCAAGCCGTGCGTCTGCCGTTCTTCCCGGCCGATGAGCGCATCGTCGACTCGACCGGCGCCCTGGCGCTGACGTCGGTGCCGAAGAAGATGCTGATCGTGGGCGGCGGCATCATCGGCCTGGAAATGGGCACGGTCTACTCCACGCTGGGCGCCCGCCTGGACGTGGTGGAAATGCTCGACGGCCTGATGCAGGGCGCTGACCGCGACCTCGTCAAGATCTGGCAGAAGATGAACGCGCACCGCTTCGACAACATCATGTTGAAGACCAAGACGGTGGGCGCCGAAGCCACGCCGGACGGCATCAAGGTGAAGTTCGAGGCTGCCGACGGCACGACCAGCGAGCAGACCTATGACCTGGTGCTGCAGGCCGTGGGCCGCACGCCGAACGGCAAGAAGATCAGCGCCGACAAGGCTGGCGTGGCGGTGACCGACCGCGGCTTCATCCCGGTGGACATCCAGATGCGCACCAACGTGCCGCACATTTTCGCCATCGGCGATCTGGTGGGCCAGCCGATGCTGGCGCACAAGGCCGTGCACGAGGCGCATGTGGCCGCCGAAGTGATCGCAGGTGAGCTGCAGGGCGACAAGTCGCTGGCCAGCGCCGCGTTCAACGCACGCGTCATCCCGTCGGTGGCTTACACCGATCCGGAAGTGGCCTGGGTCGGCTTGACCGAAGACCAAGCCAAGGCGCAGGGCATCAAGGTCAAGAAGGGCCTGTTCCCGTGGACGGCGTCTGGCCGCGCCATCGCCAACGGTCGCGACGAAGGTGTCACCAAGCTGCTGTTTGATGATTCGCCCGAGGCGCATGGCCACGGCAAGATCCTCGGCGGTGGCATGGTGGGCACGCACGCCGGCGACATGATCGGCGAGATCGCGCTGGCCATCGAGATGGGCGCTGACGCAGTCGACATCGGCAAGACCATCCACCCGCACCCGACGCTGGGAGAAAGCATCGGCATGGCCGCAGAAGTGGCGCACGGCTCGTGCACCGACCTGCCGCCAACCAAGCGCTGATCCAGCGCTGATCCAGCACTGAGACTCCGCTGCCTCACGGTGGCGGGCGTAAAAAAAGCCCGTGCAGCGATGCGCGGGCTTTTTTGTTGGGGCCGTGGCTGCCGCGTTGGGCGGCAACCCGGCTGGCAACCTCAGCGTCCCCGCAGGTGCGCGGGCGCTTCCAGGCGCTGGGCCAGCGTCGACAGCAGCAGCGTCAGCACCAGGTACATCGCCGAGATGGCGAGGTAGGGCTCCCAGTAGCGTGAGTACGCGCCTGCCACCGTGCGGGCCGCCAGGGCCAGCTCAGCCAGGCCGATGGCCGAAACCAGCGACGAGTCCTTGATCAGCGTGACGCCTTCGTTCACCAGCGCCGGCACCATGCGCCGGAACGCCTGGGGCAGGATGATGAAGCGCATGGCCTGGTTGTGCGTCAGCCCCAAGCTCCACGCGGCCTGCGTCTGGCCGGTGTGGATGCTCTGGATGCCCGCCCGGAAGATTTCCGAGATGTAGGCGCCTGCGTTCAGCGACAGGGCCACGGCGCCTGAAAAGAAGGCTCCGTGGTTCTGGCGGAAATCGCGGGCGGCTTCACCAGCCAGCAGCAGGCCGGAGTCCGGGTGCACCAGCGCCGGCATGACGGCGAAGTGCACCAGCAGGATCTGGACAAAAAGCGGCGTGCCCCGGAAGAACGTGACGTAGGCCATGGTGATGCCACGCACCACCTTCATGGTCAGCGCCACCGCCGCCGACTTGGGCCGCGGCGCGTCCTTGGAGCTGCTGATCAGCCCCAGCACGGCACCCAGACCCAAACCGACCACGATGGCCACGATCGTCAGTTCGATGGTGGTCCAGAGGCCCGCCATGAACAACGGCCAGTAGCCGGCCAGAATCTCCCAACGCAAATCCACAGGCGCCGCCTTTCAGGTTCAGTTCGAGGCTGCGGAGGCCGGAGCAGCAGCAGCGGCCGGCTCGGTACCGAAGGTCTTCTTGTAGATGGCGGCGTAGGTGCCGTCAGCCTTCATGGCGGCCACACCCTTGTTGACCATGGCCAGCAGTTCGGCATTGCCCTTCTTCACGGCGACGCCGTACTGCTCAGGCGCGAACGACTTGGTGTCGGCGACGGTCTTGAACTTGACGGCTGGGTTGTTGGCCACGTAATGGATGACCACACCGTTGTCGGCCACGACGGCATCAACGCCACCAGCTTCCAGCTCCTTCAGGGCCAGCGGGGTCGACTCGAAGCGCTTGATGTTGGCCGAGGTCTTGCCTTGCAGCTTGGTCACGACTTCGTCGCCGGTGGTGCCGGTCTGGACGCCCACCTTCAGCTTCTTCAGGTCGTCGAACTTGGTGACCTTCGAGGCCTCCTTCACGGCGATCAGCTGAACGGCGTCGAAGTACGGGTCAGAGAAATCCATCGTCTGCTTGCGCTCGTCGGTGATCGTGATCGACGAGATCAGCAGGTCGCGGTCGCCTTGGCCCAGGGCGTTGAAGATGCCTTCCCACGGGGTGTTGACGAACTTGATCTGGAAGCCGCCCTTTTCAGCAACGGCGGTCAGCAGGTCAACCGAGAAACCGACGATCTCACCCTTTTCGTTCTGATACTCGAACGGTGCGTAGGCAGCATCGGTGCCCACCACGTACACCTTGGCCGGCGCAGCAGCCGAAGCCGGGGCCGAGGCCTCAGCAGCCGGGGCAGCAGGAGCGTCTTGCTTGCCGCAGGCGGCCAGCACCAAGCCAGCAACCAGGGCGCTGGAAGCCTTCAGAAAACGACGGGTCGAAATGGAAGCCATGAATACCTCGTGAGTGAACATTTGTGGGTGCGCGCAGCGGCGTGAACGCAGTGTAATGCGGTGGGCGTGCAACTTCCGCGCCAAGCGGCCCGGTATCAACCCGCACCGGGATGGTGCTTCTTGCCGCCGGCCATCCCAGCCAGCCAGTCCAGCTCCAGCTCGGTGAATCCGGCCTCGCGCCGCGCGCCAAAGTTGAACGGCCCTTTCAGCCGTGGTGCCAGGTAGCGCTCGACCAGTTCCGGGTAGAGCGCGGTGGCGTCGAGGCCTTGCTGATCGCACAGCCAGCGGTACCAGTGGTTGCCGATGGCGACGTGGCCGATCTCGTCGCGCAAGATGATGTCGAGGATCTCGACGGCGCGATGGTCTCCGGCCTGGCGCAGCTTGTTCTGGATCGGTGGCGTGGCATCCAGACCGCGGGCTTCGAGCGTGCGGGGCACCAGCGCCATGCGGGCGGTGATGTCGGCGGACGTGCGCTCGGTCATGGCCCACAGGCCGTCGTGGGCGTCAAAGTCACCGTAGTGGTGGCCCAGGCTTTCGAGGTGCTCGTTGAGCAGGCTGAAATGCAGCGCCTCCTCGTCGGCCACGTGCAGCCAGTCCAGGTAATACGCCGTGGGCATGTTGCTGAAGCGCCAGACGGCGTCCAGGGCCAGGTTGATGGCGTTGAACTCGATGTGGCAGATGGCGTGCAGCAGCGCAGCCCGGCCGGCCAGCGTGAACGGGCTGCGGCGCGGCACCTGGTCGGCAGGCACCAGCTTCGGAAGCTCTGGGCGGCCGGGCAGGGCGCCTTCGGGCGCTGCCAGAGCCAGGGCCGGATCGAGCGCCAAGCCAGCGCGAACGTCAGAGGCCAGCGCCCGTGTGGCGGCTGCTTTCGTGACGGGGTCAACCAGGCACAAGACCTTCAGGGCGCGCGTTCTCAGTTCCATCCGTAAAATTATCGCTTTGCGGTGGGCATGCGTCTGCTGCGCCTTGCCCTTTTCCCGATGAGCGAACTCCACAAATTCCTGTTTGAAGGCTTGCCCGTGCGCGGCATGCTCGTGCGTCTGACCGACAGTTGGCAGGAGGTGTTGCGTCGTCGTGAGGCGAGTGGCGCCTTTCCCGAGCCGGTGCGTGACCTGCTGGGCGAGATGAGCGCTGCGGCCACGCTGATGCAGGCGAACATCAAGTTCAACGGCTCGCTGGTGCTGCAGGTGTTTGGCGACGGCCCGGTGAAGCTGGCGGTGGCCGAATCACGGTCGGACCTGAGCTTTCGCGCCACGGCCACCGTGGTGGGCGACGTGGCACCCGACGCCCAGGTAGCGGCCATGATGAACGTGAACGGCGTGGGCCGCTGCGCCATCACCCTCGACCCGAAGGACCGCCTGCCGGGGCAGCAGCCCTACCAGGGCGTGGTGCCGTTGCATGGCGACCAGCGTGAGCCGCTGCAGAAGATGTCCGAGGTGCTGGAGCACTACATGCTGCAGTCCGAACAGCTTGATACGCGCCTGATCCTGGCGGCCAATGGTGACGTTGCCGCCGGCCTGCTGATCCAGCGCTTGCCGGTGGAAGGCGAGGGCAACCTCGGCGGCCGTCGCAATGAAGACGACATCGGCCTGTCGGAGTCGTTCAACCGCATCGCCCACCTGGCGGCCACGCTGACCCGTGAAGAGCTGTTGACGCTCGACGCCGACACCGTGCTGCGCCGCCTGTTCTGGGAAGAAGACGTGCGTCGCTTCGAGCCGCTCACGCCCAGCTTCAGCTGCACCTGCTCACGCGACCGTGTGAAGTCGATGCTGCAAGGCCTGGGTGAGGCCGAGGCGCTGGATATCCTCGAAGAGCGCGGCAACATCGAGGTTGGTTGCGAGTTCTGTGGCGTCAAGTACCACTTCGACCGGGTCGATGTCGGCGGCGTGTTCACGCCCGATACCTTGCTGCCGCCGGCCTCCGACGCGCTCCAGTAAGGGTGCGCCTCACCTGATCAGCGCAGGCGAAGGCCGGTGCTGGCGGGTTTGAACAGCGCGTGCTCGCAGTCGGGCACGTCGCAGTTGTCGCAGGCCCAGGTCCAGGCGGGCTGGGCCGCATCACGCTGTTGCAGCCGCGTCAGCAGGCCGGCAAGCGGCGTGCGCCGATAACGCACCAGGCTGCTCACCGCATCCACCGCGGCTTCGAGCCGGTGCTCGTCGAGACCAGACACCACCGTGAACGGCAGTCCGGCGCCCAGCAGCAGCTCGCGCAGGGTGGCGTCCACCGGGCCGCGCACATGCGGGCCGTCGCGCTGCAGGCCATCGGCCACCCAGGGCAGGTCGAGCGCGGTCAACAGGGTGAGAGCGCAACGCCGTTGCCAGGCGGTGGCCATGGCATCGAGCGAGCGGTCATCAAACACCTGCCGGTGATACACCGCCGTCATCAGCGGCGTGGTGTCGGCCAGCACGATGTCGAAGGCCTGTGCCGCGGTTTCAATGCGCCGGGCCTGCAGCTCGGCAATGCCCTGTTGTTCATGCTGGGCCGGCGTGCGGCCGTGCGCGTCGCACCACTCGCGCAGGGCCTCGGGCACCCAGGTGCAGCTCAGGCCGGTGTCGGCCGCCAGACGCGCGGCCAGGCCCTGCGCCAGCGTGCTCTTGCCCGTGCTTTCGGCGCCTACCACCGCGATGATCAAACCGGGTGGCCGCGGGCGCGCAGCTGCTGCCGTTGTGGCGTCAGACATGCGCCGGCCCGGGGTTGGCGGCGGACGCCTCACGCGCCGCCGCGCGGGCATCCTGGTGCCCCGCCAGCTGGGCCCAGGCCCGCCAGCCGGCCAGCGCCATCAAGGTGAACAGGCTGTAGAGCACCACGGTCAGCCACAAGGCCTTGTGGGCGAACAAGGCCATGCTGACCAGATTGACCGCGACCCACACCGGCCAGTTATCGATCAGCTTGCGGCCGAGCAGGATCTGGCCAGTCACGCTGGCCACCGTGGGCAGGGCGTCCAGCCACGGGGTGTCGCTGTCGGTGTAGCGCATCAGCAGTGCGGCCAGCAGCGGCCATGCGAGCAGCGTCAGGGCGGCGGCGCGCAGGCGCCACAGACGGCTCATCGAGCGCACCGTGAGCGCCTGGCCACTGGCATCGCGGCCGCGCCGCCATTGCCACCAGCCCCAGCCGGCCACCACGATGAAGAAGACCTGGAGAGAAGCTTCGCCGTAGAGCTTGCTGTGCGCGAAGAGCAAGCCATACAAGGCCGACGCGAGCATGGCCAGCGGCCAGCCCAAGGGGTGTACCCGCATGTTGCACACCACCATCCAGATCGACAGGCCGAAGGCCAGGATCTCGGTCCAGGTGACAGGGCTGCCCCACAGGGTGAAGGCCGGCGCCATGAGCGGCGACAGGGCCTGCAGGAGGCTATCCATCCGGGAACTCGGGTGCAGAGGAAGAGAAGGAACGGGGGCGGCGGACGATACGGGCTGCAGGGATGATCAGCGGGCGCCCGAAATCACCACAAGGGTCTCGTCCGGCTTGATCATGCCCATCTCCAGCCTGGCCTTTTCCTCGACCATCTCGAGGCCGTCCTTGAGGTCGGCCACTTCAGCGGCCATGCGGCCGTTGACTTCACGCAGGCGCTCGTTGCTGGCCTTCTGTTCGGCCAATTCGGCCTTCAAGGCCATCACGTGAGGCACACCCCCTTTGCCGAACCAGAGTTCAGCTTGCACCAGCAAGGCCAGCACGGCGAGGACGATGGGGACGATGCGCATGGGCGTGATTGTGCACGAGCTGTTGTGCAGGAGCCGTTGTGCGTGAGCTGGCCGTTTAGCCGCCCCGAGCGGAGCGGCTAAACGGCGCAGGCGATCAGCGCAGGTTGTAGAACGCGCCGCGGCCCGGGTACACGGCCACTTCGCCGAGGTCTTCCTCGATGCGCAGCAGTTGGTTGTACTTGGCCATGCGGTCCGAACGGCTGGCCGAGCCCGTCTTGATCTGGCCGGCGTTCAGGCCCACCGCGATATCGGCGATGGTCGAGTCTTCGGTTTCGCCCGAGCGGTGGCTGATGACGGCGGTGTAGCCGGCGCGCTTGGCCATCTCGATGGCGGCGAAGGTTTCGCTCAGGGTGCCGATCTGGTTGATCTTGATCAGGATCGAGTTGGCGATGCCCTTGTCGATGCCTTCCTTCAAGATCTTGGTGTTGGTGACGAACAGGTCGTCGCCCACGATCTGGACTTGCTTGCCCAGACGCTCGGTCAGGTGCTTCCAGCCGTCCCAGTCGCCTTCGGCCATGCCGTCTTCGATCGAGATGATCGGGTACTTGTCGCACCAGGTGGCCAGGATGTCGGTCCACTCGGCGGCGGTCAGCGTCAGGCCTTCGCCTTCGAGGTGGTACTTGCCGTCCTTGTAGAACTCGGAAGCAGCGCAGTCCAGGCCGATGGCGATCTGCTCGCCGGCGGTGTAGCCAGCCTTGTCGATGGCTTCCAGGATCAGCTGGATGGCGGCTTCATGGCTCGGCAGGCTCGGTGCAAAACCGCCTTCGTCGCCGACGGTGGTGCTCAGGCCCTTGGCGTCGATGATCTTCTTCAGCGCGTGGAACACTTCGGTGCCGTAGCGCAGCGCTTCACGGAAAGTCGGAGCGCCCACCGGAATGATCATGAACTCTTGCAGGTCGAGGCTGTTGTTGGCGTGTGCGCCGCCGTTGATGACGTTCATCATCGGCACCGGCAGTTGCACGCCGCCCATGCCGCCGAAATAGCGGTACAGCGGCAGGCCGGCTTCTTCAGCGGCGGCACGGGCCACGGCCATCGACACGGCCAGCATCGCGTTGGCGCCCAGGCGGCTCTTGTTGTCGGTGCCGTCGAGGTCGATCAGGGTCTTGTCCAGGAAGGCCTGTTCGCTGGCGTCGAGGCCCAGCACGGCTTCGCAGATTTCGGTGTTGATGTTCTGGACGGCCTTCAGCACGCCCTTGCCCAGGTAGCGGCTCTTGTCGCCGTCGCGCAGCTCGATGGCTTCGCGCGAGCCGGTGGACGCGCCCGACGGCACGGCCGCACGGCCCATCACACCCGATTCCAGCAGCACGTCGCATTCGACGGTGGGGTTGCCACGGCTGTCGAGGATCTCGCGGCCGACGATGTCAACGATTGCACTCATATCTCACTCCGTTTTGAAAAATCAGGTGCGCGCAGGATGCCGTAATTTTGTTACCTGCGTGCTTCAAGCTGCGGGGGGGCGGGCTCCACCCCGTCGGCGATCACCATGCGCATCACCCCGGCGTTTTCGCGCAGGGTACGGGCATGGCTGTAGGTCTCGCTGCGGTAGAAGGCTTGCGCAGCCTCCCGGCTGGCAAATCGCAGCAGCACGAGGCGGCTGGGCGACCAGGTCCCTTCCAGGACTTCGATCGCGCCACCCCGTACCAGAATTTCAGCGCCATGTTCAGCCATGGCGCGCGTGCTCCACACCCGGTAGGCCGCCATGCGCTCCGGATCGGTGACGGTGACGTCGGCGATGAGGTAGCAGGCGGTCATGCGGGTGGGGCCGGTCAGCAGGAAAAGTCGTTTTCCAGCAGGGGCTGGGTCTTGACCACGCGGTCCAGCGCGACCAGCTGTTCGAGCAGCGCCTTCATGTGCTTGAGCGGCACCGCGTTCGGGCCGTCCGACAGGGCGTTCATGGGGTCCGGATGGGTTTCCATGAACAGGCCTGCCACGCCCACGGCCACACCAGCGCGTGCCAGCACCGGCACGAACTCGCGCTGGCCGCCTGACGACGTGCCCTGGCCACCCGGCAGCTGCACCGAGTGCGTCACGTCGAACACGACGGGCGCGCCGGTGTCACGCATGATCGCCAGCGATCGCATGTCGGAGACCAGGTTGTTGTAGCCGAAGCTGGCACCGCGTTCGCAGGCCATGAAGTTGTCGGTTTCCAGACCGGCATCACGGGCCGCTTCACGGGCCTTGGCGATGACGTTCTTCATGTCGCCCGGCGCCAGGAACTGACCCTTCTTGATGTTCACCGGCTTGCCGCTGCGTGCAACGGCATGGATGAAGTCCGTCTGGCGGCACAGGAAGGCCGGCGTCTGCAGCACATCGACCACTGCCGCGACGGCCGAGATTTCCGTTTCGCTGTGCACATCGGTCAGGATGGGCACGTTCAGCTCGCGCTTCACCTTGGCCAGGATTTCCAGGCCGCGCTCCATGCCGGGGCCACGGAAAGACGTACCGCTGGAGCGGTTCGCCTTGTCGTAGCTCGACTTGAAGATGAAGGGAATGCCGAGCGCCGAGGTGATTTCCTTGAGGTGCCCGGCCACATCCATTTGCAGCTGTTCGCTCTCGACCACGCAGGGGCCGGCGATCAGGAAAAACGGCTTGTCGAGACCGACGTCGAATCCGCAGAGCTTCATGCCTGTTCCTCGGGTTTAGGGCTGGCGAGCGGCCTGATGGGCCAGCGCAGCCTTGATGTAGCTGATGAACAGCGGATGGCCGTCCCACGGGGTCGACTTGAATTCCGGGTGGAACTGCACGCCGACATACCAGGGGTGCACGTCGCGCGGCAGCTCGACCACTTCGGTCAGCTTCTCGCGCTGCGTGATGGCCGAAATCACCAGGCCAGCCTGCTGCAGGCGATCGAGGTAATGCTCGTTCGCTTCATAGCGGTGGCGGTGGCGCTCGGTCACGACCGGGCCGTAGATCTCATGGGCCAGCGTGCCCGGCTTGACGTCCGAGCTCTGGGCGCCCAGGCGCATCGTGCCGCCGAGGTCAGAGTTGGCATCGCGCTTCTGGATCGAGCCGTCGGCGTCTTGCCATTCGTCGATCAGGGCGATGACCTTGTGCGGCGCGTCCGGGTCGAACTCGGTGGAGTTGGCACCTTCCAGGCCAGCCATGTGGCGGGCATATTCGATCGTGGCGACCTGCATGCCCAGGCAGATGCCCAGGTACGGCAGCTTCTGCTCACGGGCGCAGCGGGCGGCGCTGATCTTGCCTTCCACACCGCGCTTGCCGAAACCGCCGGGCACCAGCACGGCATCAAACTTGCCGAGCTGCTCAACCGCGTTGGCGTCGTTCAGTGTTTCCGAATCCAGGTACTCGATCTTGACGCGCACATGGTTGTGCAGACCGGCGTGGCGCAGCGCTTCATTGAGTGACTTGTAGGAGTCGCTCAGCTCGGTGTACTTGCCGCACATCGCGATGGTGACTTCGCCCTTCGGGCTCGCCACTTCCGCGACCAGGTTGTCCCAGGTCTTCAGGTCAGCCGGGCGGGTGAGCAACTGCAGCTTCATGCAGATCAGCTCATCTAGGCCTTGCTCGTGGAGGATTCGCGGCACCTTGTAGATGGTGTCCACGTCCCACATCGAGATCACGCCGTGCGGTGCCACGTTGGTGAACAGCGAGATCTTCTCGCGTTCATCGGCAGGCACTTCGCGGTCAGCGCGGCAGAGCAGGGCGTCGGGCTGGATACCGATCTCGCGCAGCTTCTGCACCGTGTGCTGGGTCGGCTTGGTCTTCAGCTCGCCGGCGGCCTTGATGTAGGGCACGTAGGTGAGGTGGACGAAGGCCGTGTTGCCCTGGCCGAGCTTCAGGCTCAGCTGACGCACCGCTTCGAGGAAGGGCAGCGATTCGATGTCACCGACGGTGCCGCCGATTTCAACGATGGCCACATCCACGGCTTCGGGCGTGCCGAAGCCGGCGCCGCGCTTGACGTATTCCTGGATCTCGTTGGTGACGTGCGGAATGACCTGGACGGTCTTGCCGAGGTAGTCGCCACGACGCTCTTTTTCGAGCACCGTCTTGTAGATCTGGCCACTGGTGAAGTTGTTGGCCTTCTTCATCCGGGTGGTGATGAAGCGCTCGTAGTGGCCCAGGTCCAGGTCGGTTTCCGCGCCGTCGTCGGTGACGAACACCTCGCCGTGCTGGAAAGGCGACATCGTGCCCGGGTCCACGTTCAGGTACGGGTCCAGCTTGATGAGGGTGACTTTGAGGCCGCGCGATTCAAGAATCGCAGCCAGAGAGGCTGACGCAATGCCCTTGCCAAGAGAGGACACCACACCGCCGGTGACGAAGACAAACTTGGTCATGTCAAAAGGCACTCATACTGCCCAGAGATTGGGCCGGAGCAGGAGTGCCGTGGTGGTAAAGCGCGATTATACCGACCGGCGACACTTTGCCGACGATGCCCCTGACACCCTGCAGAAAGACCTGATGAATCCCTCACACACCCACCCCGCAGAAGCCGTCCGGCTGCTCACTGAAGTTGAGCTGGCTGACGCCCTGAAACACCTGCCGCAATGGCAACTGGCCGAGGGTGAGCCGGCGTGCCTGGTGCGCACCTGCCGCACCTCGGATTGGCCGCGAACGCTGCTGCTGGCGGGCCTGGTGGCGCACCTGGCCGAGGTGGCCTGGCACCATCCGGAGCTGCGTCTGAACTACAGCTCGCTGGAGATTCGCCTGAACACCCATGAGGTGAACGGCATCACGGTGCGAGACACCGCATTGGCGCAGCAGATCGACGAGGTGCTGGGCTGGCAGCCTGCGGCCGACGGGCGGCAAGCGCTGACCGGCCTGCCGCCCGAGCAGCCGTACTTCAAGGCGCCTTGATCAGACGGGCTGCGCGCCCTTGAAGCTGTCGATCAGCGACAGCACCAGCGCGGCGGTCTGCTCCGGCTGCTCCATCGCGTAGAGGTGCCCTCCGGGCATGGTGCGGTAACGCTCACCGGCCAGGGCCTTGGCCGCCAAGGTGCCGCCCTGGCGCATCTCGGCCGACACCTCACCGGCGATGAAGCCGACCGGGCATTGCGGCGGGTGCTTGCGCATCAGGGTGCCGAGGTGGTGCGGCAGCGTGTTGTAGATGCGGGTTTCAACCTCGCGCAGAAAGCCCAGCTGCACCGTGCCGTCCACGTCGTCAAAGCCGCAAGCCACGTAGTCGCGCAGCACGCGGTCGTCCCAGCGCGCAAACGCCGGCTTCGACTTGAAGTGCTGGTATACCGCGTCCCGGTCTGGCCACTGGTAGCGGCGACCTTGCGACACCTTGCCCGGTGACACCCGGCGAATCAGCCCGGTCTGCTTGAAGACCTGCACGCTGTGCGCGCGCCAGCCGGTGATCACCGGTGAATCGAGCATCACCAGGCCGCGCGCCAATTCGGGGCGGCGGCAGGCCGCCATCAGGCTCAGCAGGCCCCCCAGCGAATGGCCGACGAAAAACGCTGGCTGCGGACCCTTCGCGATGAAGTCGATCAGCTCGTCGCGCAGGTGGGGCCAGTTGCTGCTGACCGGGTGCGTGGCGCGGTGCCCGATGCGCTCGATGGCGCGCACCTCATAGCCGGCAGCGCGCCAGGCTTCGAACAACACCCGGTACACGCCCGCCGGAAACCCATTGGCATGGGCGAAGACGATGGTGCCAGCGTGGCTCATGGGCTGAGCGCCTGCTTCAGACAATGCGCTCACCGAGGTGGGTGATCTTGCGCATCGGCTCGAAGCGCTCGCTGGCGGTCAGCAGCGGGTGGGCTGCGTCGCCGCCGTTCCACTGTGGATCGTCGATGCCTTCAAAGACCTCGCGCAGGCGCTCGCCCCAGGTGTCGCGGATCATCTTGAAGTACGGGTTCTTGTCGTCGATGACGGCAATGCGCTCGCTCTTCAGCGTGCCCGCTTCGTAGACCAGCAGGTCGAGCGGCAGGCCCACCGACAGGTTCGATTTCAGCGTCGAGTCCATCGACACCAGTGCGCACTTGGCGGCTTCGTCCAGCGGGGTGTCGGGGGTCAGCACGCGGTCAAGAATGGGCTTTCCGTACTTGCTTTCGCCGACCTGGAAGAAGCAGGTTTCGCGGGTGGCTTCTATGAAGTTGCCGGCCGAATAGACCAGGAACAGGCGCATGGCTTCGTCGCCGATCTGGCCACCGAAGATCATGCTGCAGTTGAAGTCGATGCCGGCGGCCTTCAGGGCCGGGCCGTCTTGCTCATACACGCGGCGCACGGCGCTGCCGAGCACCCGGGTGGCGTCGAACATGCTCTTGGCGTTCCAGATGGTGATGGGCTCGTCGTCGCCGTTGGGCAGCTTCTCGACCTGGAGGATTTCGCGCACCGATTGCGAGATGCTGAGATTGCCGGCGGAGAGCAGCACCATGAAGCGCTCGCCGGGCTGCTCATAAACCATCATCTTGCGGAAGGTGCTGATCGCATCGAGGCCCGCGTTGGTGCGCGAGTCAGAGAGGAACACGAGGCCGGCGTTCAGCCGGATACCGACACAGTAGGTCATGGGGTGGCCTTGTCAGGAGGTCTGCAGTTTCTTCAAGCGGTACAGCGCATCCAGCGCTTCCCGCGGTGTCAGGGTGTCGGGGTCGATGGCGGCCAGGGCCTGGTCCACTTCGGACTGGGCCACGGCGACGGGTGCCGGCGGTGGTGCAAACAGGTCGACCTGCAGGTCACCGGCCCGCGACTGGGTTTCCAGCGCTTCCAGCGTGGCACGCGCCTGGCGCACCAGCGCCGGAGGCATGCCCGCCAGCCGCGCCACCTGCACACCATAACTGCGACTGGCCGGGCCGTGCTCGATCGCGTGCAGGAAAACAATGTCGTCACCACTTTCGGCAGCGCTGACGTGCAGATTCAACGCACGCTCATGTTGGCGCGGGAATTCCGTCAGCTCGAAATAGTGGGTGGCGAACAGCGTGAACGCCTTGTTGCGGTCATGCAGGTGGGTGGCGATGGCAGCAGCCAGCGCCAGGCCGTCGAAGGTCGAGGTGCCGCGACCGATCTCGTCCATCAGCACCAGCGACTGGTCGGTGGCGCCGTGGATGATCTGCGCGGCCTCGGTCATCTCCAGCATGAAGGTCGACTGCGCGTTGGCCAGGTCATCGGCCGCGCCGATGCGGGTGTGGATCGCATCCATCGGCCCGATGCGGCATTGGCGGGCCGGCACATAAGAGCCCATCGCGGCCATCAGCGCAATCAGCGCCACCTGCCGCATGAAGGTGCTTTTGCCGCCCATGTTCGGGCCGGTGATGATGAGCAGGCGCGTGCGCGCGTCCAGCCGGCAATCGTTGGCGATGAAATCACCGCCACCGGTTTCACCCAGGCGGGCCTCGACCACCGGATGCCGACCGGCCTCGATGTCCAGGCACGGGTGGTTGACGAACTCCGGGCGGCACCAGCCCAGCGTGCGGGCGCGCTCGGCCAGTGCGGCCAACGCGTCCAGCGTGGCCAGCGCGCGGCCCAGTGCGGCCAGCGGGCGCAGGTGCGCCTGCAACTGATCGAGCACCTGCTCGAACAGCCACTTCTCGCGGGCCAGGGCGCGGTCTTGTGCCGACAGGGCCTTGTCCTCGAAGGTTTTCAGCTCCGGCGTGATGAAACGCTCGGCGTTTTTCAGGGTCTGGCGCCGCTGGTAATCGGCCGGCACCTTGTCGAGCCCCGAGGCGGTGACTTCGATGTAGAAGCCATGCACCTTGTTGAACTGCACGCGCAGGTTGGCGATGCCGGTGCGCGCGCGCTCGCGGTTTTCGAGGTCGATCAGGAAGGCGTCGCAGTTCTGGCCGATGGCACGCAGCTCGTCCAGGTCGGCGTCGAAACCGGTGGCGATCACGCCGCCGTCGCGCAGCAGCACGGCCGGCTCTTCGGCGATCGAGCGCAGCAGCAACTCACCCACCTGCGGGTCGGGCGTCAGGTCTTCCAGGCAGCGGTCGAGCAGGGCGGTGCCGCCGGGCGCCACCTGCCGCAAGGCGGGCAGGTTGGCCAGGGTGAAGCGCAGGCCGGCCAGCTCACGCGGGCGCACCTGGCGCAGGGCCACCCGCGAGGTGATGCGCTCGACGTCACTGATGCCGCGCAGGGCTTCGCGCAGCGGCTCGAAGCCGGCGCTGTGCAGGGTGGCGATGGCGTCGTGGCGGGCATGGGCCACGCTGCGCTCGCGCAGCGGGTGCGTCAGCCAGTGGCGCAGTGCGCGGCTGCCCATGCCGGTGCGGCAGGCGTCCAGCAGCGAGAGCAGCGTGGGTGAACTTTCGCCACGCAGGGTTTCGGTGAGTTCGAGGTTGCGGTGGGTGGCCGGTGGCAATTCCAGCAACTCGCTGCCGCGCTCCACGGTCAACGTGGTGACGTGCGACAGCGCGCGCCCCTGGGTGTGCTCGGCGTAGCTCAGCAGCGCAGCGGCAGCCGCATGCGCAGCGCCCAGGTCTTGCGCATTGAAGCCGTTCAGGCTGATGACACGCAGTTGCTCGCACAACTTGCGCAGCCCCAGGCCGGCGTCAAATTGCCAGCCCGGCCGCATGGTGCGCGCGGCGCGGCACTGGCGCACTGCCAGCGGCTGCTCGTCGCGGTCAATCAGGATTTCGGCCGGGTTCAGCCGCGCCAGCCAGCTGCCCAGCTCGCGCTCGCCGCATTCGGCCAGCCCGAGTTGCCCGCTGGCCAGACCCAGCCAGGCCAGGCCGAAGGAGGCGCGCTGGCGCGAAATGGCCAGCAGCAGGGTGTCTGCCCGGTCGTTCAGCAGTTCGCTGTCGGTGACGGTGCCGGGTGTGACCACCCGCACCACCTTGCGCTCGACCGGCCCCTTGGCGGTGGCCACATCGCCCACCTGCTCGGCCACGGCCACCGATTCACCGAGCTTGATCAGCCGGGCCAGGTAGCCTTCGACCGAGTGCACCGGCACACCGGCCATCACCACCGGCTCGCCATTGCTCTGGCCGCGGGTGGTGAGGGTGATGTCGAGCAGACGGTGCGCCTTGCGGGCGTCGTCGAAGAACAGCTCGTAGAAATCGCCCATCCGGTAGAACACGAGCGTGTCCGGATGCTCCGCCTTGATGCGGAGGTACTGGGCCATCATCGGCGTGTGGCCGCTGTAGTCATCGGCGCCGGCAGGCGCGCTCGAGGGGGTGCTCACCGACGCAGGAACTCCGTGCAAGGCTGGGGATGTTGGCCCGGCGGGCCCGGGCTCAGAACGGGGCGTCGTCGCCGGTGGCGATGTCGTCAGACTTCTTGCGCAGGCGCAGCGGCTTGCGCACGGCCTTTTCCAGTGCGGCCACCGGCGTTTCCTCGTCGGTGTCAGCGTCGGCGCTGGCAGCGGCAGGGGTGTCGTCGTCGGAAATCACGCGGCTGAACGGCGTCAGCAGCTTGACCAGCTGGCCGTAGATCTTCGGCGAGCCAGCCACGATTTCGCGCTGGTTCATGAAGTCGGATTCGCCGGTGAAGTTGCCCACCAGGCCGCCAGCTTCCGTGATGATCAGCGAGCCTGCGGCGATGTCCCACGGGTTCAGGCCGGTTTCGAAGAAGCCGTCGTAATAACCGGCAGCCACGTAGCACAGGTCAAGGGCGGCAGCGCCCGGGCGGCGCAGGCCGGCCACGTGGGGCATCACGGCCTCGAACATCTTCATGTAGCGCTGGAAGTTGTCGCCCTTGCGGAAAGGGAAGCCGGTGCCCACAAGCGAGTCTTGCAGACGGGTGCGGCGCGACACGCGCAGGCGCTTGTCATTCAGGTAGGCGCCGCGGCCGCGCGAGGCCATGAACAGGTCGTTGCGGGTCGGGTCGTACACGACGGCCTGTTCCACCTTGCCGCGGAACGCCAGGGCGATCGACACGCAGTAGACGGGGAAGCCGTGGATGAAGTTGGTGGTGCCGTCGAGCGGATCGATGATCCAGACGAAATCGCTGTGCTTGGCGCCGTGCTCACGGCCCGATTCCTCGGCCATGATGCCGTGGCCCGGGTAGGCGGTGAGGATGGTTTCGATGATCGCTTGCTCGGCCGCGTGGTCCACTTCGGTGACGAAGTCGTTGGGGCTCTTGGTGTTGATCTTCAGGATGTCCAGGTCCAGCGATGCACGATTGATGATCGACCCGGCGTTGCGGGCTGCCTTGACGGCGATATTGAGCATCGGATGGAGGGTCTGGGACATGTTTCAACCTGAAGTTAGACAACTCGCTGTGCCCGACACGCGCAGTGCCGGGCGACAGGCGCGGCAATCGGTGGGGCTGCAACTGCGCACTGCGGTGCACAGGGGCGAGATGGGGGCAAGGATCTGGCGGCGGACAAAGAGCGGCACGGGCACAATGCTGATCTCAGCGCACACCGCGTGTAACCTTGCATTCTAGCGCGACGCGCCCCATTTGTGATGATTTCTTCAAACCAGCCCGGGCCCGCACCGGCGGACCCAAGTCACGATTCGACGCGTTTTGTCTTGATCGGCACCAGCCATCCGGGCAATGTCGGCTCGGTGGCGCGTGCCATGAAGGTGATGGGCTTTTCCGACCTGGTGCTGGTGGCGCCGCGGTTCGCAGACGTGCTGTCGCGCGAGGAAACCGTGGCCATGGCCAGCGGTGCGGCCGACATCCTGGTGCGCGCCCGCATCGTGCCCACGCTGGCGGAAGCACTCGGCGGCGTCACGCACGCCTGCGCCACCGCCATGACCCCCCGCGATTTTGGCCCGCCTACCGTGGCACCGCGCCCGCACTTTGAGCAACTCGCCCGCCAGGGTGACCGCGTGGCCTTCGTGTTCGGCTGCGAGCGCTACGGCATGTCGAATGACGACGTTTACCGCTGCCACACATGCCTCAGCATCCCGAGCAATCCGGCGTATGGCTCGCTGAACCTGGCGCAGGCCGTGCAGGTGCTGGCCTATGAGTGGCGACAGGCGCTGGGTGGGTTCCCGGTGGCGCCGCGCACGGAAGACGTGACGCTGGCCGACGCCGTGGCCGTGCAGGGCGCCTTGACCCATTGGGAAGGCGCGCTCACCAGCATCGGCTTTCTTGACCCGGCCGCGCCGCGCAAGTTGATGCCGCGTCTGCAGCAGCTCGCCAACCGCGCGCGGCTGAGCGTGGAAGAGGTGCAGATCCTGCGGGGCATCGCCCGGCTGGTTCAGCAACCCCGGCCACCCAAGGCCAAACCGCTGACGCCCGGGTAAGCCGAGCACCCCGACGCTACACTGGACGGCCCGCCGCGCTCGACCTGATGTTGCGCGGCCCCTTGGCCCTCGAACCCGGAAATCCTGCATGTTCTCCAGATTGCGCGAAGACATCGCCTGCATTCTTGAGCGCGACCCTGCGGCGCGCTCGACCTGGGAAGTGCTGACCTGTTATCCCGGCCTGCACGCGCTGGTGCTGCATCGCCGCGCCAACTGGTGCTGGCGCCACGGCTTTCACTGGACCGGGCGCTTCATCTCGCACATCAGCCGGTTCCTGACCGGCATCGAGATCCACCCGGGTGCCACGATGGGCCGACGTGTGTTCATCGATCACGGCATGGGCGTGGTCATCGGCGAAATGGCCGAAGTGGGCGATGGCTGCACCATCTACCAGGGCGTGACGCTGGGCGGCACGTCGCTGGTGAAGGGCGCCAAGCGGCACCCGACGCTGGAAGCCGGCGTCATCGTGGGTGCGCATGCCGCGGTGCTGGGCGGCTTCACGGTGGGCGCAGGTGCCCGCGTGGGCTCAGGTGCGGTGCTGACCAAGCCCGTGCCCCCGGGCGCCACCGCGGTCGGCAACCCGGCGCGCATCATCCATGCCGAAAAGGACGCCGAGCGGGAAACCGCCGCCGCCCGCATGGGCTTCTCGGCCTACGGCGTGACTGCTGGCGACGACCCGGTGGCGCAAGCCATGAAGGGCCTGATCGACAACGCGTCGTCGCATGACCACCAGATCGCCATGCTGTGGCAGGCCATCGAGAAGCTGTCGGCCGGCAGCCGTGAGCTGCCTGCGCAGCAATGCGTGCCGGACGATGCCTGTACGACCGAGACGTTCGATGCTGAACGTCTCAACCGCTTGGTCAAGTGAACGTGGCGCCCTCGTGAAACAGGGCGCCGGTGCTCACAGCGCCAGCAGAATCACCGGCGAGAAGATCCACAGGAAGCGCCAGTCGCGCGGCACTTCGAGCTTCAGCGTGCTGCTCCAGGGCGTGACGAACCCGTCAGGCTCCACCGAGCGGTAGCGGAAGTAGTAGGTGCCCGGGCGATCCGGGCTCGGCAGTGACCAGAAACTCTTGGTGAGCTCGGCCTTCGCCGTCACCTCAGCGAACTCGGGGTCGAGCGCCAGTTCCACCTGCTGCCGGTCTTCGGCACGGCCGCTCCAGCTCAGCTCGATGCCACCGTCGCGGCGCACGCCACCTTGCGGCGGGGTGGGCAAGGGGCGCAGCTCGAAGTTCTGCGCGTCGCCCCAGGGGCCACGGTCGCCGCCAGCGCGCACGCTGGCCAGGCGCCAGTGGTAGGTGCCGGGCTCGGTCAGCGGCACGGAGGTGCCGGCGCCGGTCACGTCGTCGCTGCGCCAGGCCACCTGGCTGAAGGCGGCGTCACGCGCCACTTCGACCCGGTACTGGCTGGCCTCGGTGTTTTCCGCCCAGGCCAGCGCCACGGCGCCGACCGGGAACTTGGCCTCTGCGCGCGGCGCGAGGCTGGCCGGTGGTTCAGGCCGGGCCTTCAGCGTGATCGCACGGGTGGCGTTCAGGCCTTCGATGCCGAGGTTGTCGACCCGACGGACACGCAGGTGCCACTGGCCGTCCTGCAGCCCGGCGATGCGCGCTTCGCCGCCAGCCGCCACTCGTTCGTCGCGCACGATGCGCTCAAAACCGGCGTCGGCCGCCACCTGCACACGCAGCGGCAGAGTTTCGCCAGCCAGGCCGAAACGGATCAGCGGACGCTCGAAGCGCTCTGGCAGGCTCGTCAAGTTCGGTGCTGCCTGCAGGGCCACGACCACCGGGGCCGAGCCGGGGCGCAGGGCCGCACCCTGGCCGGCTGGGACGTCAGCGCCCGCACTGGTGTTGTCGGCCCGCACGCGGCCCTCCAGCACCTCGGTGCGGGTGCTGGCGTTGGCCACGGCTTCGGTGTGAACGCGGTACTCGGTGCCACGCACGCCGATCACGGCGGTCGGGGTGACCACCTCCAGCGGCTTGGCACGCAAGACCTTGGTGGCCAGCACATCGACCGAGCCCTTCACCAGCCGCATCGTGCTGGCAAACAAGCCCTCCTCGACGCTGCCCGCCTGGCCAGCCTTGAGCTGGTAGCGCCGGTTTTCGCCGAGCTGGGTGTCGCTGGCGGGCGAGAGCCGCACGCGGGAGCCATCACCCAGCTGCAGCACCGCCGAGCTGCTGGCAGCCGTGCTCAGGCGCTGGCCCGGCTGCACGTTGTCGCCCACCTTGGCGGCCTGGTCGTCGATGCGCACATCGCCTTCCACGCTGACCAGCTTGGCCGGCACTTGCGCCGAGCGCAGCAGGCGGGCGGGCACCTTGAGCACCTGGCCCGGCTGGATCCGGTTGGGGTTGGGCAGGGCGTTCAGCTTCGCCACTTCGGCCCAGGCACCTGGCGACACGAGCAAACCCTGGCTGAGTCCGATCAGGGTGTCGCGGCTCTCCACCGTGTAGTCCAGGGTCGGTTCCTGCGGTGCGGGTGCGGCTTGCGCCAGGCTGGCTGCAAGCGCCAGCATCACCGGAAGGGCGAGGGGACGGGGTCGGAGAGCGTTCAGGCGCATGGCATTCAGGTTCTGGCTGGACGTTGAGCAGACTTGGGCCGGAAGGCCGCGCACACCGTGTCAACGGTTTCAAGGTAGGGCCCGTGCAGCAGATCGATGCAGTAGGGCACGGCGGCAAAGATGCCGGGCACGGCTGGCGTTGCCTGCGGCAGGCCCTGCAAGGTTTCCGCGATGGACTTGGGTTGGCCGGGCAGGTTGATGATCAGCGTTTTGCCACGAATCACGGCCACCTGCCGCGACAGGATCGCGGTCGGCACGAAATGCAGGCTGATGGCGCGCATCTGCTCGCCAAACCCGGGCATGACCTTGTCAGCCACGGCCAGGGTCGCTTCGGGCGTCACGTCGCGCAGCGCCGGGCCGGTGCCGCCGGTGGTCAGCACCAGGTCGCAGCCAGCCATGTCCACCAGCTCGACCAGGGTGGCGCTGATGCCGGCCTGATCGTCAGGGATCAGGCGCGTTTCCCAGGTGATCGGGTTGTGCAGGGCACGGCCCAGCCATTCCTGCAGGGCCGGAATGCCTTTGTCTTCGTAGACACCGGTGGAGGCGCGGTCGCTGATCGAGACCACGCCGATGCGCACCGCCTCGAAGTCAGTCGTCGGCATCGTCGCTGTCTTCAATCGGGGTGTCGGTGGTGCGCGCATCCGCCAGCGCAGCCTTGATCAGCTGGAACAGTTCGCGGTAGCTGCGGGCATGGCGGGCCTCGGGCGCTTCGCTCTTGGCATCCTTGCGGGCGCTGCGGGCCAGGCTGCGCAGCTGCTGGGCATCAGTGGCCGGGAAGGCGTTCATCCAGCGGGTGACAGCGTCGTCGCTGGCCAGCAGCTCTTCGCGCCAGCGCTCGGCCTCGTGCAGGGCCAGCGTGTCTTTGGCGCTGCCGAGCTTGAAGGCATCCACGGCTTCGCGGATGGGCTCCGGGTCGACGTGGCGCATCAGCTTGCCGATGTACTGCATCTGGCGCCGCTTGCCTTCGAACGAGCGCGTGCGGTGGTATTCCTTCAGCGCGTCACGCAGGCTCTCGGACAAATCGAGGCTCTCGGTGCGGCTGGCCGGCAGCCCCACCAAGGCTTCCCCGAGCGATTGCAGCTCATGGGATTGGCGTTTCAGGGCGGACTTGCTGGGCCGGCCGTCGTCGTCGTCGGTGGCTTCTGGGAAGGGGGGCGCGTTGCGCATGGATAGGGGAGCGTTTGTGCCGGTGAACGTGGGATCGTTATGATTGTCCCGCAATTCTCCCGGCCGGCGTTATCCACGCCCGGCCGCGTTTCTTTTCAGCCGAGTATTTCATGACCGCATCCGCTGCCCAGGGCTTCGCCTTCGAGCTCTCACAATTCCAGCAAATCGTCGAAGACGTGCTGGCCATGGCCCGGAACGTCGGTGCCAGCGATGCCGGCGTGGAGGTGTCCGAAGGCAGTGGCCTGAGCGTGTCCGTGCGCAAGGGCGAGCTTGAGAACATCGAGCGCAACCGCGACAAGTCGGTTGGCGTGTCGGTGTACGTCGGCCAGCGCCGCGGCAATGCCAGCACCTCTGATTTTTCGCCGACGGCCCTTGAGCAGACGGTGAAGGCCGCGTTCGACATTGCCCGCTTCACTGCCGAAGACCCTACCGCCGGCCTGCCTGACGCCGAAGACCTGGCCGGCCCGGAAGCGCTGGCATTGAAGCTTGACCTGTTCCACCCCTGGGACTTGACCGCCGAGGCGGCCGTGTCGCTGGCGCGCCGCGCGGAAGACGCCGCGATGGGCATGGACCGCCGCATCACCAATTCCGAGGGCGGCTCGGTCTCGGCCCAGCAGTCGCACTTCTGGGCCGGCAACAGCCGCGGCTTCCGCGGTGGTTACGCCAGCTCGCGCCACTCGATCGCGGTGTCGCCGATCGCCGGCAAGGGCGCGAACATGCAGCGCGACTACTGGTACAGCTCGATGCGCGACGCGATGGAGCTGGCCTCGCCCGAGGTGATCGGCCGGTATGCCGCAGAGCGTGCCTTGTCACGCCTGAAGAGCCGCAAGATCGCCACCTGCGAAGTGCCGGTGTTGTTCGAGTCGACCGTGGCGGCCGGCCTGCTGGGCGGCTATGTGCAGGGCACCAGCGGCGGCGCCTTGTACCGCCAGGCCAGCTTCCTGCAAGACTCGCTCGGCAAGCAGGTCTGGTCTGATCACATCGACGTGATGGAAGACCCGCACGTGCCGCGCGGCAAGGGCAGCGCGCCCTTCGACGATGAGGGCGTGATCACCCGGGCTCGCCAGGTGGTGAAGGGCGGCGTGACGCAGGGCTATTTCCTGTCGAGCTACTCGGCGCGCAAGCTGGGCATGAAGACCACCGGCAATGCGGGCGGATCGCAGAACCTGCGCCTGACCAGCCGCCTGACCCAGCCGGGTGACCACCTGGAAGAAATGCTGCGCAAGCTGCACCGCGGCCTGTTCGTCACCGAGCTGATGGGCCAGGGCGTGAACTACGTGACGGGCGACTATTCCCGCGGGGCCTCGGGCTACTGGGTCGAGGATGGCCGAATCGCTTTCCCGGTGCATGAAATCACCATCGCCGGCCACCTGGGCGAGATGCTCAAGCAGGTGGTGGCGGTCGGTGCGGATGTGTACACGCTGGGTGGCAAGTCGATCGGCTCGGTGCTGCTCGAGCGCATGAAGATCGCCGGCAACTGAAGCCCATCGCGAAGCGGCGAAACGGCCTCGGGGCTTTCCCGAATTTCAGCCAGTTTTTAGCTTCACGGCGCATCCTGTAAGTTGGAACGTGGTGATCGGCTGCTTGTCGTTCTCCGCACGGGTTAGTACCCGGCGGGGGGCGTCGAGTGGCTCCTAGAATCAGCCGCGCCAATGTCAATATCGCTTCTCTAACGAGACAGGAGACTCTTCATGGAACGTCGTTCCTTTGTTCGCAGCGCCGGCTTGGCCGGTGTGCTGGCTGCAGGTGCCGCACCCGCGGTGGTGCACGCCCAGGCCAACATCCGTTGGCGTCTGGCTTCCAGCTTCCCCAAGTCGCTAGACACCATCTTCGGCGCGTCTGACGTGTTCGCCAAGAAGGTCAGCGAAATGACGGGCGGCAAGTTCCAGATCTCGGTGCACGCCGGTGGCGAACTGATGCCTCCGTTCGGCGTGGTCGACGGCGTGCAGAACGGCACCGTGGAAATGGCGCACACCGCGCCTTATTACTTCTTCGGCAAGGACGAAACCTTCGCACTGGGCTGCGCCATTCCTTTCGGCCTGAACAGCCGTCAGATGACCGCCTGGATGCTGGAAGGCAACGGCCTGAAGCTGATGCGCGAGTTCTACAAGCAGTACAACATCGTCAACTTCCTGGGCGGCAATACCGGCGCCCAGATGGGTGGCTGGTACCGCAAGCCGGTGCAGTCGATGGCCGACATGAAGGGCCTGAAGTTCCGCGTGGGCGGCTTCGCCGGCAAGGTCATCGAGCGTCTGGGCGGTGTGCCCCAGAACATCCCTGGCGGCGAAATCTACCAATCGCTGGAGAAGGGCACGATCGACGCCGCTGAATGGGTGGGCCCGTATGACGACCAGAAGCTCGGCTTCAACAAGGTCGCTCCGAACTACGGCTACCCGGGCTGGTGGGAAGGTGGTCCGCAGCTGGACTTCTTCATCAACAGCAAGGCCTACGAAGGTCTGTCGGCCGAGTACAAGGCCATCGTTGATGCCGCGTCTGCTTATGCCCACGTCGACATGCAGGCCAAGTACGACGCCCGCAACCCGGCGGCCCTGCGCCAGCTGGTGGGCAGTGGCACCAAGCTGTTCCGCTTCCCGAAGGACGTGATGGACGCGGCCTTCAAGGAATCGATGGCGCTGTACAGCGAAATCTCGGCCAAGAACCCGAACTGGAAGAAGGTGTACGACGACTACGCTCGCTTCCGTTCGGAGCAGAACCTGTGGTTCCGCTTCGCAGAAGCCGGCTTCGACGACTTCATGCAAAGCCAGAAGCTGTAATCAGCTGCCTGCACTGCGGCCCGCAAGGCGGCAGTGCACGGCACCCAGCCCCGCCATGCTTGTCATGTGCGGGGCTTTTTTGTGCCTGCCGCTCAGGTATGAAAAAACCCCGCGCATGGCAGCCATGGCGGGGTTCCTGGGGTGGGCGTGGCCCACCTTGGTCAGGTCAGGGCGTGATCAGTTCGGAGCCGAGGCCGGCGGGGCCACGTTGAACACGTCCATCGAGTTGTCGCGCGTGCTGTCCGGCGTCGCGCTCTTGGTCTGCTCGTTGCCGATGCTGCGCAGCATCTGGTCAGCGGCTTCCACGTCCACCGGCTTCTCCTTCTCGATGAACATCGTCACCGTGTCGGGGAAGGCGATGACCGCACCCACCAGCACCAGCTGCATGATCACCCAGGGAATGGCGCCCAGGTAGATGTCACGCGATTCGACCTTGCGCGGAATGGCGCCCGTCTTGAACAGCGAGTCGGCGATGCCACGCAGATAGAACAGCGCAAAGCCGAACGGCGGATGCATGAAGCTGGTCTGCATGTTCACGCAGATCATCACGCCGAACCAGACCAGGTCGATGCCCATCTTGTCGGCCACCGGCGCGAGGAACGGGATGATGATGAAGGCGATCTCGAAGAAGTCGAGGAAGAACGCGAGGAAGAAAATGAACACGTTCACCGCGATCAGGAAGCCGATCTGGCCGCCCGGCAGGTCGGACAGCAGGTGTTCGATCCACTTGCCACCTTCCACGCCCTGGAACACCAGCGAGAACACCCGTGAGCCGATCAGGATGAACACCACCATGGCGGTGATGCGCATCGTGCCCATCATCGTGCCCTTGATCAGCTCCCAGTTCAGGCGCCCGTGCATGGCGGCCAGCACCAGCGCACCCACCGCACCCATGGCGCCGGCTTCGGTCGGCGTGCAGACCGCGGTGTCGATACCCGGCAAGCCACCCATGCTGCCCAGCACCAGGAAGATCAGCACGGCTGACGGGATGATGCCGCGCAGGCACTTCTGCACCAGTGGCCAGCCACTCAGGGTGCGCGCTTCCTTCGGGATGCCGGGCAGGTAGTCCGGCTTCAGGCGCGTCAGCATGAAGGTGTAGAGCGCGAACAGGATGATCTGCAGGATCGACGGACCCCAGGCACCCTTGTACATGTCGCCCACCGGCCGCCCGAGCTGGTCAGCCAGCACCACCAGCACCAGCGACGGCGGCACCAGTTGCGTGATGGTGCCCGAGGCCGCCAGCACGCCAGTGGCGTAGCGCATGTTGTAGCCGTAGCGCATCATCACCGGCAGCGAGATCATCGCCATGGCGATCACCTGGCCCGCCACCGTGCCGGTGATCGCGCCGAGGATGAAGCCCACCAGGATGACCGAGTAGCCGAGGCCACCGCGCACCGGGCCGAAGAGCTGGCCCATCGAATCAAGCATGTCTTCCGCCAGGCCGCACTTCTCGAGGATGGCGCCCATCAGCGTGAAGAACGGAATGGCCAGCAACAGGTCGTTCGACAGGATGCTGAACACATTCAGCGGCAGGTTGCCCATGAAGGCCGCCGGGAACCAGCCCATCCAGATGGCGAATGCGCCGCAGCCCAGGCCCAACGCAGCCAGTGAAAACGCGACCGGGAACCCGATGAGCATCACCAGGATCAGCCCCGCGAACATCAGCGGGGGAAATTGTTCCATGCTCATTGCAGAGGCCTCTCGTAATGCGTGTCCATGTCGTATTCATTGCGCAGCCAGGCGGCGCGCTTGATCATCTCGGAGATGCCCTGAAGCAGGATCAGGGCGAATCCGACCGGCATGGTCAGGAAGATCGGCCAGCGAACCAGGCCGCCAGCGCTCTGCGACACCTCGCCACTCACGAACTTGCTGACGAACAGCGGGCCCGAGTAATAGATCATGGCCACGCACACCGGCACCAGGAAGAAGAGCGTGCCGAACAGATCGACGTACACCTTCACGCGGGTGGAATAGCGCGCGTACATCAGGTCGACGCGCACGTGCTCGTTCAGTCGCAGCACCTGCGAGGCACCGAACATCACGGCGGCGCCGAACATGTACCACTGCACTTCCAGCCAGGCGTTCGAGCCGATGCTGAAGCCGTAGCGGATCAGGGCGTTGCCTGCGCTGACGAAGCAGGACAGGAAGATGGCCCACTCGGCAAACCGACCGACACGGTCGTTCAGCTTGTCGATGAACAGGGCAAATGGAATCAGGGCTTTCATGCGACGCCCCTCTTGTCACCATGCAACATGGCTTGTCTCCTTGGAGTGCCGTGCTGAAGGCTGCGATGGCCGGCCAGCACGTGATTGGGTCTGACCGGCACCCTGGCGTGCACGGAGGCACGACATGGGCGACGGTCGGAGATCAATGTACTGATCGAGGCCTGAAATCAGCCTGAAATTGCTCAGGCTTGCGGGAAAACACCGAGGCTGATTCAGCGACGCTTCACAGCGCGCCGGCCTGCATGTAGAGCCGCGTGGAACGCGCGCCGGAGCGGCAGAAACACAGCACCGGGCGAGGCAACTCCGCCATCAGCTGCGCGAACGCGGCGATCTCTTCGGGCGACTGGTAACCGCCGGCCACCGGCAGGTGCCGGTACTGCAGGCCGGCCGCCAGTGCAGCGGCTTCGACAGCGGCGCTGGTGGGCTGGTCAGCGCCACCTTCGAAGTCAGGCCGGTTGTTGATGACGCTGCGAAAGCCCAGCGCAGCCAGCTCGGCCATGGCTTCGGGCGGCAGCTGCGGGGCCACGCACACGTCCGCGGCGATGGGGTTCAGGGGCAGGGAAGTGCTGCTCATGATGGCGCTGCGCTCAGCGGGTCAGGGCGGCTTTCACCGCCGCTGACACCAGGCCCATGTCGGCCTTGCCGGCCAGTTGGGTCTTGACCGCGCCCATCACCTTGCCCATGTCGCCCGGGCCGGTGGCGCCCAGTTCGGTGACGATGGCGCCCACAGCCGCGGTGATTTCCTCAGCGCTCAGACGCACCGGCAGGTAGGCCTGCAACACGACGATCTCGGCGCTTTCCTTGTCGGCCAGATCCATGCGGTTGGCCTGGGTGTAGGCCGTCACCGAATCCTTGCGCTGCTTGATCAGCTTGTCGACCAGGCCGATGACCATGGCGTCGTCCAGCTCGATGCGCTCGTCCACTTCCTTTTGCTTGCACGCAGCCAGCAGCAGGCGAATGGTGGACAGGCGGTCGACTTCCTTGGCCCGCATCGCGGCCTTCATGTCTTCGGTGATGCGCTCTTTCAGGGTCATGACAATTCCTCTGGACAAACTCGATGGTCAGTGTGCCCCCGATTGTCGTGCGGATCAGAGCGCTTCGAGTGCCAGCAATTCAGCAATGGTCTGGCGCCGGCGGATCAGGCGGTGCGCGTCGCCATCCACCAGCACCTCGGCGATCAGCGGACGGCTGTTGTAGTTCGAGGACATCGAGGCACCGTAGGCCCCGGCATCGTGCAGCACCAGCAGGTCGCCGACCCGCGCTTCAGGCAGGTCGCGGGTCAGCACCACGCCGCCTTCGCCCTGGGTGAACACGTCGCCCGATTCGCACAGCGGGCCGGCCACAACGGTGGGCACGGTGGCGCGTGGCTGGCCGTCAGCGGCAATCACGCTCATGCCGTGGAAGCTGCCGTACATCGACGGGCGCATGAGGTCCGAGAAGCCGGCATCGACCAGCACGAAGCGGTTGTGGCCCATGTGCTTGGTGGCGCGCACTTCGGTCAGCAGCACACCGCTTTGGGCGACCAGGTAGCGGCCCGGCTCCAGTTCCAGATGCACCTTGGTGCCGAGGTGGCTGGCCACCTCGCGGCGGGCGGCGTCCCAGAGGCTGAAGTAGTGGTCGGTGTCGATGCGGTCGTCACCTTCGCGGTAGGGAATCGACAAGCCGCCGCCCGCCGAGATGGCCTCCACCGACACGCCTGCGCGCTTGACCAGATCGACCATGGCTGCGCACACCTGCTGCAGGTGGCTGTAGTCCACGCCGGAGCCGATGTGCATGTGCAGGCCCACCAGGTGCAGGCCGTGGCGTTGCACGGCGGCCAGCGCCAGGGCCAGGTCGGTGTGCCAGATGCCGTGCTTGCTGTGCTCGCCGCCGGTGTTGGTCTTGTTGCTGTGGCCGTGGCCGAAGCCCGGGTTGATGCGCAGCCACACCCGGTGGCCGGGTGAGCGCTGGCCGAGTTGCTCCAGCATGTCGATGGAGCCGGCATTGACCGGGATCTGGTGCTGAACCACCGTCTCCAGCGTGGCCGCGTCGAACAGGTCGGCCGTGAAGACGATGCCGGACGCGCCCTGCGCATCGGGGGCAGCGGTGTAGCCGGCGGCCAGTGCGCGTTCGATCTCGCCCCGCGAGACGGCATCCACGACCACACCCTCTTCGCGCATCAGCCGCAGCAGGTGCGTGTTCGAGTTCGCCTTCTGGGCGAAGCGGATGGTGTCGAAGGCCTTCAGGTCGGCGATGCGCTGGCGAATGGTCGCGGCGTCATACACCCACAGCGGGGTGCCGTGTTGCTGGGCCAGGGAGCGGAGGAGGGCGTCGTTGAACGGGTTCATGCAGGCATCATCGTGCTTTCGGTGTATTCTGAAAAATACTTTTATTTGGTCTATCCATTCATTTTTGATATGAAACTGAGTTGATATGCAGCTGAGCCATCGTCACATCGAGGTGTTCCGGGCAGTCATGCGCAGCGGGCAGGTCACACAGGCGGCGCAATGGCTGCACACCTCGCAGCCCACGATCAGCCGGGAGCTGGCCCGGCTGGAGCAGGTGCTGGGCATGCAGCTGTTCGAGCGGGTGCGCGGCCGGCTGGTGCCAACGCCGCGTGCGCTGGCCTTGCTGGAAGAGGTGGAGCTGTCTTACGTGGGCTTGGAGCGCATTGCGGCCACGGCGCTGTCGCTGCGCCAGTCGCCTCAGGGGCGGCTGCAGGTGCTCAGCCTGCCGGCGCTCACCCAGGCGCTGTTGCCGCAGGCCCTGCGCTTGTTGTTGGCCGCCTCACCCGGGGCCAGCGTGGCCATCACGCCGCAGGAATCGCCAGCGCTGGAAGCGGCGCTCAGCGAGCAGCGGTTTGATCTGGGGCTCACGGAGCGGCGGGAAGCGCCGGTCGGTTGTGAGCTGCAGCGACTGCTGGTGGCCGACGAGGTGGCGGTGCTGCCGGCCGGGCATGCGTTGCTTGCTCGCACCCGGTTGAGCCCGGCGGACTTTGAAGGGCAGACCTTCATCAGCCTGGCCGCCACCGACCCGTATCGGCAGCAGATCGATGCGGTGTTTGCCCAAGCGGGTGTGCAGCGGCAACTGGCGCTGGAAACGCCGAGTGCGGTGTCGGTGTGCGCGCTGGTGCAGCAGGGCCTGGGCGTGGCCATCGTCAACCCGCTGACGGCGATTGCGCTGCAGGGGGCAGGTCTGCACTTGCGGCCCCTGACGGTGTCGATTCCGTTCCATGTGGCTGCGGTGTTGCCGACCACGCGCAGCCCGCACCCCTTGCGGCCCGCCTTGCTGGAGGCGCTGCAGGCGGCGGCCGACGCGATGCTGGCGCCGATGGCGCATTCGGCCGGGCGCCAGACGTAAAAAAACCCGCCACGGCGTCCCGTGCGGGTTTTTTTGGGGTGACTGCCGAAGCAGTCGCTGATCAGTACAGCTTCTTGGGCAGCTGCATGCTGCGCACGCGCTTGTAGTGGCGCTTGACGGCGGCTGCCTTCTTGCGCTTGCGCTCAGCGGTCGGCTTTTCGTAGAACTCGCGTGCGCGCAGTTCGGTCAGCAGACCCAGCTTTTCAATGGTGCGCTTGAAGCGACGCAGTGCGACATCAAACGGCTCGTTTTCCTTGACGCGGATAGTGGTCATGTAGCGAAGAATCCTTCGGGATATGAATGCGCTCGGTGTCCGGCGCCGGGTAGTTTCCGGATGCCCGGGGCTGGATCGACACGCGGTTTTGCCAGCAAAGACAGCGATTCTAGCCTGAAATTCAGGGTTTGGATAGCGTGTCTTGCTGAGATTGCTTCAAAGCCTGTGCACAAGCAACGGCGCTGGCCCAGGCCCACTGGAAGTTGTAGCCCCCGAGCCAGCCAGTCACGTCCACCACTTCACCGATGAAATACAGGCTCGGGTGGTGCTTGCTGGCCATGGTCTGCGAGCTCAGGTCGCGCGTGTCCACGCCACCCGCCATCACCTCGGCCTTGTTCCAGCCTTCGGTGCCCGCCGGGGTCAGCGACCAGGCTTGCAAGCTTTCAGCGATCTGGCGCAACTGCGCATCGGGCACCTGCGGCATCGCCTGGGTGCCATCCACGCCCAGCATCTGCAGCCAGGCATCGGCCAGGCGTTGGGTCAGCAGGCCGGCCAGTTCATTGCCGAGCTGGCGCCGCGATTGCTGCTTGGCCTTCAGCAGGTGCTCCAGCACGTCGGTGCCGGGCAGCAGGTCGATGGTGATGGCGTGGCCGGGGCGCCAGAAGCTGGAGATCTGCAGCACGGCCGGGCCGCTGAGGCCGCGGTGGGTGAACAGCAGGTCCTCGAAGAACTGCGTCTCGACAAAGGCCTTCTTGCCTTTGCCGCCCGTGGGCGTGCGGGTGCTGATGCACACGGGCATGGCAATGCCGGCCATGGGCACGAACGGCGCCCAGTCGTTGGCTGCGAAGGTCAGTGGCACCAGCGCCGTGCGCGGAGCCACCAGGCGGTGTCCGAGGCGCTCGGCCAGCTTCAGCCCAAAATCGGTGGCGCCGATCTTCGGCACGGGCAGGCCGCCGGTGGCGATCACCAGCTGCGGCGTATGGACGACGCCGCGGTCGGTCTGCAGGCGCCAGCCGCCGGCCTCATCGGCTTGAACGTCGGCCACGCTGCAAGGCTGCCAGCGCTCAACGCTGCCGCGCTCGCACTCGGTCAGCAGCATGCGGATGATCTGCTCGGCGGAGTCGTCGCAGAACAGCTGGCCCTTGTGCTTTTCATGGAAGGCGATGCCGTACCGCTGCACCAGCGCGATGAACTCCGACGACGGATAGCGGGCGAGTGCCGAGCGCGCGAAGTGCGGGTTCTCGGAGACGTAGTTGGCCGGTGTGGCCTCGCGGTTGGTGAAGTTGCAGCGGCCACCGCCCGAGATGCGGATCTTCTCCGCCAGCTTGGGTGCATGGTCGATCAGCACCACTTTCAAGCCGAGCTGCCCCGCCTGCGCGGCACAGAACAGGCCAGCCGCGCCGGCGCCAATCACCACCACATCAGGTGTTGTCACGGCGCCGCTCACTGCGCAAACGCCTTCCACAGCATGTAGCTGGCCAGGCCGTACAGCAGCAGGGCGAAGGCCTTCTTCAGTTGCCCCACGTCCATCGCATGGGCCGTGCGCGCGCCCAGCGGGGCCATGGTCACGCTCGCGGTGGCGATCACGGCCAGTGCCGGCAGATACAGAAAGCCGACGGCGCCCGGCAGCGCGCTGGGCAAATTCCAGCCGCCCACCACATAGCCCACGGTGTTCGCCAGCGCGATCGGGAAGCCCAGGGCAGCGCTTGTGGCCACCGCGTTGTGGATGGGCACGTTGCACCAGGTCATGAACGGCACGCTGACGAAGCCGCCGCCCGCACCCACCAGGCCCGACAGAAATCCGATGCCCGTGCCCGCTGCGGTTTGCCCGGCCATGCCGGGCATCTGGCGGCTCGGGGCCGGCTTCTTGTTGCGCAGCATCTGGGTGGCCGAGAAACTCACGAAGAGCCCGAACACGCCGGCCAGCACCTGGCCCTTCAGCATCGCGAAGGCGCCGGCGCCCGCCAGCAGGCCACCCAGCACGATGCCCGGCGCCATGCCGCGTACCAGTTCCCAGCGCACGGCGCCGCGTTGGTGGTGCGCCCGCACGCTGGACAGCGAGGTGAACAGGATCGTGGCCATGGAGGTGGCAATCGCCATCTTCACCGACATGTCGGCGGGCACGCCGCGGTGGCTGAGGATAAGCGTCAGGAACGGCACCATGAGCATACCGCCGCCGATACCCAGCAACCCTGCGAGAAAGCCGGTGCCCAGGCCCAGCAGCAACAGTTCAGCCACCAGGGGCCAGGTGAAGAAGTCCATGAAAAATTCCGGGGTCAGGGTTCAAGCAGGTCCAGCACGGCCTGCCACTCTTCCGGCGTGACCGGGGTGATGGAGAGGCGGCTGCCGGGTTTGAGCAATTGCAGGCTGGCAAGCGTGGGCTCGGTGCGCATTGTCGCCAAGGGCAGCAGGGCCGTCTTGCGGACGAACTTCACGCTGACGTGGCCCCACCGGGGATTGTCTGCGGGTGACTTGGGGTCGAAGTACGGACTGGCCGGGTCGAACTGGGTGGCGTCTGGTGCGTAAGGGCCCACCACCTCAGCCAAGCCCGCCACGCCGGGTTGCGGGCAGGAGGAGTGATAGAACAGCACGCCGTCGCCGGGCTGCATGGCGTCACGCATGAAGTTGCGCGCCTGGTAGTTGCGCACACCGGTCCACGGCAGGGTTTGATCGGGGGCGGCGGCGAGGTGGTCGATGGACGCCTCGTCCGGCTCGCTCTTCATCAGCCAGTACTGGGCCATGGTGGGTGGGGTGTGGCAAAGCCAGATCAGGGCTGCCGGGCTGGGCCAGCTAGGTGCGCGTTGGCAAGCGGGCGGTTCGGCAGGCCAGCGAACTGGCGGGTGAGGAAGGGGGGTGTCCGTCGCATACCGTGGGCCGCATTCCTGAACCCAGGGGATTCAGGTGGGCGAGGTCAGCAAGGCTTCGGGTTCATCTGACGCGAGACGCTCACACCAGCCTTGCAATGTTCCAAGCCCAGGCTCGCGAGAGCATCGGTTCAAGGAAATATAGAACCCACGCGATTGCGACGGACAGTGGCAATTCTAGGCGCCTTGTTTGTCCACGACACGTGTCGGGTCAGCAAATTGACCGGGGCAATCGGTGCGCAATTGGGCAGATCAGGTGCTGCTTGCACGCACCAGAATCTGCGGTTGCCTCAAAGCAGGCGGCCGTCGTCGCCCAGCGAGTGGTCGATGCGCTCGATCAGGTACTCAACCATCAAGGCGTCTTCCGCGCTGATGGCCGAGTCATCCAAGCTGCGTGCGGCGGTGTTCTCCGGGGCAGCCGGGCGTTCCGCAGCGCGGGCGTTGGGTCGTTCTGCCAGCTGGTAGGCCAGGTTCAGCGCGGCGAGCACGGCCATGCGTTCGCGGGCGCGCACCTTGCCGGCGTCACGGATGGTGCTCATCTCGTGGTCCACCAGGCTCACCGCGGCCTGCAACTGGGCTTCACCGCCGTCCGGGCAGGCCAGCAGGTAGCTCTGCCCGAGGATCGTCACTTCAAGCTGCTTCATTCGGTCACGTTCCCCGGGGCCGGTGCCACCGGAATCGGCCCGGCATCGGCGGGCAGGCGTTCCAGCAGGGCGTCCACGCGGGCGCGGGCAGCACCCAGCCGTGATTTCAGGCTGTCGCGCTCGGCGGTGAGCGCCTTGACCTGCTCGCTCAGCAAGTCGTTGGTGCGTGCGAGTTCCTCGTGGCGGAGCACAAGGCGGTCGACGCGTTCGGCGAGATCCGGCAGACGGGACATGGTCCTTGGCGTGATTTCAGACTGGAGTGGTGCCATTGTAGGACGCGGCCTGAGGTCGGCTCCTCAGCCGGGTTGGGGGGCTGAGGCAGGTACCACCTCGGGCGGTCGCATCTGACGCATGCTGCGCGCCAGCTCGATCACCGACATCGCGTAATAGCTCGACCAGTTGTAGCGTGTGACGACGTAGAAGTTGCGGGTGCCGGCCACATAGCTGGGCGCCGCGTCGCCGTTCTGCAATTCGACCAGCGCCAGCGGGCCGGTGTAGCGGCTGCCGGCCTCGTCGAGCACGGCGCCGCGGTCGGCCATCTGCTGCGCGGTGAAACTCGGCACGATGTCGGGCGCCAGCAGCGTCGCGCGGTCACCGGCCTGCACCGGGGCCGCCACACCGAAGTGCGTGGGTTGCATGCGTTCCCAGCCGAATTCGGCGAAGTAATGCGCCACGCTGCCGACCACATCGGCGCCGTGGCTGTCGAGGTCGATGCGGCCATCGCCGTCGAAGTCGATCGCGTATTTCAGGATGCTGCTGGGCATGAACTGCGGCAGGCCGATCGCGCCGGCGTACGAGCCCTTCACTTGCTGCGGATCACGCTTTTCCGCGGCGCACCAGCGCAGGAAGGCCGCGAGCTCGTCGCGGTAAAACGCGGTGCGGTCAGAGCGGCCTTTGGGAAAGTCGAAGCTCAGTGTGCTGAGCGCATCGATCACCTTGAAGTTGCCCTTGATGCGCCCGTAGTAGGTTTCCACCCCGACGATGGCGACCACCATGGCGGCCGGCACGCCGTAGCGCGCCTCGGCCCGCTGCAGCGCGGCCTCGTTGTCTTGCCACCAGCGCAGGCCGTCGCGCACGCGCTGGGCGTCCACCATGCGGGCGCGGTAGGCCGCCCAGTTCTTGGCGGTGCCTGCCGGCGGTGGCATCACCAGGCGAGCAACGGCCGGCTGGAACCGGGCTTGCGCCAGTTGTTCTGATACCCAGACCGGGTCGAGCCCGTGCGCTGCCGACACCTCCTTGGCGAAGGCGGTCACATCTTCGCGTCGACCGTAGGTGTAGACCTCGGGACCATCGTCGCGCAGCACCTTTTCACTTGCCGCATTGCTGGCTTTGGCGACCTTGGTGTGCTTCTTGGGCTTGCTCGCCTTGGCGCTGCCGGCTGTGGTGGTTGCCGCGGGTGCAGCCACGGCGGGTTGGCACAGCAGGGCTGCGGCGGCCAGCACACAGCACGAGGCCAACGCGGCGGACCGCAAGGACGGGGAAGAAGGTGACATCAGAAGGGCGCGCAGCATGCGGCGGATTATGGTCGGCGCTTGACCGACGCCCCGAGCGCCCGGCTGGCCTGGCGCACACGTCGCCACAGCGCTGTGGTGCTGCCGCGACGTGCGGGCGCGCTGTAGCGCGCGGTCTCGATGGCCTGCAGCGCGCTGGCCAGTTCGGTGGCTTGGGGCCCATGCCGGGCTTCATGGTGTTCGCGAACGCGCCGTGCCAGCGTTCCGGGTGATTCATGCACCTGCGCCTCGATGCCCAAGGGCTTCAACCACCTGCGAAGTTGGGTTTGCTGGCGCTGCCAGGGGCTCATGCGGCGGGCGTCCAGCCAGGCCCAGCTGGCGCCTGCCAGCGCAGCCACCGACATCAAGCCGACGAGCACACGGGCCAGCGCCGCCCAGTCGGGCTTCTCGAAGCCCAGCGCGTCCAGCAGGTTGAACTGCTGCTGGCGGCCGTAACCCAGCACGCTTTGGTTCCACTGGTTGTCGAGGCGCTCGAAAAAGCGCCGCAGCTGCCCACGCAGGCCCGGGCTCATCGCATCAAACGCGCCGGCCATGGCGCCGGCCGGGGCTTGCAAGGCCTGGCCGCGTTGAACCCGCTCCGGTGCCACGGCGGCGGTGGGGTCGGTGCGCACCCAGCCGATGCCGGTTTGCCAGTACTCCACCCAGGCATGTGCGTGGCTCTGGCGAACCACCCACCAGCCGTCCACCGGTTGCGCGTCGCTGCCCTGGTAACCGGTGACGATGCGTGCCGGCACGTCCATCGCCCGCAGGATGATGACCATGGCCACCGCGTAGTGCTCACAGAAGCCGCTGCGGCGGTCCAGCCAGAAGTCGTCGATCGCGTCGCCCCGCGCCGCACCCGGCTGAAGGGTGTAGCTGTAGGGTTCACGGCGGATGTGGCTGAGGACCTCACGCACCAGGGTGCCGGCGTCGGCTTCCTGCATGCCCGGGCGATTGCGCAGGGCCGCGGCCCAGGCCATGGTGCGCTGGTGCTGGCCGGGCGGCAGATCCACCAGACGCCGCTGTTGCAGCAGTGGCAGGTCACGGTCACGGCTGAGGTTGGGCCAGGCTTCGCCCGACATGCGCACCCGGTTGGCCAGAGGAGCACGCAGGCGCCACTGGCCGGCGTCGTCCGGGTGGTCTGGCAGGTCGTCCACCGGCGGCGTGCTGGTCGGCCGGGTCATGGTCGCTTCCAGCATGGGCAGCCAGGCCACGCGCATCGGCTCCAGCGTCATGTCCCAACGGATGGGTTGTGTGCCGGCCGGCGCTTCGGCGTAGGCGCCGCGCATCCGCGGCTGGGCAGTCCAGCGCTCGCCGTCGTACTCACTCAACACCGGGCCACGCAGGTAGAGCTGGTCTTGCCGGGGCACCACGCCGTCCGGGAACCGCAGGCGCAGGGCGATGCTGTCGTCCGTCGCCAGCTCGGTGATGTCGCCCAGGCGCAATTCGCCGCCCAGGCCCGTGCGCGCGCCGCCATCGGGCATCGCCCACAGCGGCCCGATGCGCGGAAACAGCAGGAACAGGGCCACCATCACCGGTGTGCCCCACAGCGCAGCCTTGCCGGCTAGCACCGCCACCGAGCGCAACGTCGGTCGGCCTGCCGGCATGTGGGCGAGTGTCAGGGCGGTGAGCCAGCCCCAGACCGACACCGTCATGGCCACGGCCGTCAGCAGCGACTGCGAGTAGAGAAACTGCGTCAGCACCAGGAAGAAGCCGAGGAAAAACACCACCAGGGCGTCGCGCCGGGCCCGCAGCTCCAGCGTCTTGAGGGTCATCAGCAGCACCAGCAGCGTCACGCCGGCGTCCTTGCCCACCAGGGTGCGCTCGGTCCACACGGTCAGCCCGGCGGCCAGCACCAGCACCGTGATGAGCGTGGCGCGGCCGGGCAGCGGTGCCTGGCGCCAGGCCAGCCAGGCGCGCCAGCCCAGCACGGCCACGCACAAAGCGCTGACCCAGGGCGAGATGCGCAGCAGGTGCGGCAGCTCGGTCCAGCCGATCAGGGCCAGCATGAACCAGGTGTCGCGCTGGTCGCGGGTGGTGCGCGAAGGGTTGGCCATCAGTCCCATTCCGCCAGGGCTTGCAGGGCGGCGTCACGGTGGGCGCTGCCATGGCCAACTTCCAGGGCCTGGCCCGGCAGGCGCAGGCCCCAGGCCAGCTCCTTGGCTTCTGCCTGCAGCACCCAGCTGCACAGGCGTGACAGGCGGCCTTCGGTGTCGGCTTGCCGCGTTTGCGCCCAACTCAGCCACAGGTGGTGGCCGGCGCCCTCGGTGCTGTCGCGGCTGACCATCTCACCGGTGTGCGCCACCTTTTTCCACACCACCTGGCGCAGGCTGTCGCCGCGGCGCCAGGCGCGCACGCCATCAAACTCGCTGCGGTTCTGCTCGTTGCGGCTGCGCTGGTTGCCGGCCACGGGCTCGGCTTCAGGCAGGGGCGGTGGGGGTGTTTCCTGGGCCGGCCACACCCACACCTGGCCGGCGGGCAGCCACACGCTCCAGGCTCGGAACAGGCCAAACGGAAACCGGCTTTCAGCGCGGAGGGCGGGCAAGGCGTGGCGGCCACGGCGCGAGGTGCTGATGGCTACGTGCACGCTGGACTGGCCCTGCGCGGTGATGTCGGCCCAGGCAAACGCCGGCGGGCTTTGATCAACGGGCTCGATGGCCAGGCCCACGCCGTGCCGCGCCGCGCCGGGGTTGGTGACGATGATTTCGAGCGCGGCGTCGTCACCCGCGAACGCGGGGGCAGGGGGCCGCACATGCAGCGTCAGTCCGCGCAGGCTGGCATGCGTCATGTGCATCGATGCCAGCGCGCTGCCTGCCAGCAGGAAGGTCAGGGCATAGCCCAGGTTGAGCTGGTAGTTGATCGACGCGATCAGCAGCAGCAGCACGGTCAGGCAAAACGCCAGGCCCGCGCGCGTGGGCACGATGTAGATGTTGCGCTGGGTCAGCGTCCAGCTGTCCACCGGCTTGCGCCGGGACAGCAACCACTGGCGCAGCCGCAGGCTCACCGAAGCAAAGACACCGGGCATCAGCGTGGGCGGCGATCGGTTGAGAGCACCGGCGCGCTCAAGGCAGCGGCACGGCTTCGATCATGGCGCGCACCTGTTCGCGGCGCCCGCGGCCGGCACCCGCCACCGGCACCAGCCGGTGCGCAATGGCCTGGGGCAGCAGCAGTTGCAGGTCCTCGGGCACGACGTGGTCGCGGCCTTGCAGCAAGGCGCGGGCGCGGGCCAGGCGTAGCACGGCAATGCCGGCGCGCGGCGACAGGCCGGCTGAGAACCAGCGGCCGTTGCGGGTGGCTGCAATCAGGGCCTGCAGGTAATCAAGCAAGGGCTCGGACACATGCACCTGGCGAACGGCGTCCATGGCGGCGATCAGCTCGTCGGGTGTCATCACCGGCTTCAGGGCCGCCACGGCGCTGCGGCGATCAATGCCGCTCAGCAGCTCGCGCTCCGAGCGCTGATCGGGGTAGCCCAGGCTGATGCACATCAGGAAGCGGTCGAGCTGGCTTTCGGGCAGCGGGTAGGTGCCCAGCTGTTCGCTCGGGTTCTGCGTGGCGATCACGAAGAAGGGCTTGGGCAGGCGACGGGTGCGGCCGTCAATCGACACCTGCTGCTCTTCCATGGCCTCCAGCAGTGCGCTCTGGGTTTTGGGCCCGGCGCGGTTGATCTCGTCAGCCAGCAGCACCTGCGCGAACACCGGGCCCGGGTGGAAGACGAAGGCGTCTTTCTGGCGCTCGAAGACGCTGACACCGACCAGGTCGCTCGGCATCAGATCGGCCGTGAATTGCACGCGCGAAAAGTGCAGGCCCAGCGACACCGCCAGCGCCTGGGCCAGGGTGGTCTTGCCGACCCCGGGCACGTCTTCGATCAGCAAGTGCCCGCCAGCCAGCAGGCAGGCGATGCTGTCCTCGATCTGCGTCGGCTTGCCGACGATGATCGTGCTAATCTGACTCTTGAGTTGAGTCAATCGATGTTGCAGCTGTTGGCTCATGATGAGGGGCACGATAGCTCAGATTCCGGAGACAAATGCCGACTGCCCGGCATGAACCCATGACCACGGCCTACTATTCACACCCCGATTGCCGCGCCCACGAAATGGGTGCAGGCCACCCCGAATGTCCGCAGCGGCTGGACGCCATCGAAGACCACCTCCTGGCCACCGGCCTGGATGTGGCCCTGACGCGTGTGGAGGCCCCGCTGGCCCAGCACAGCGACCTGATGCTGGCCCACTCCGAAAGCTACTTGCTGGAGCTGGCCGAGTTCATGCAGCAGGCCGAAGCCACCGGTGAGCACCGCGCCCTTGACCCCGACACGATGGTCTGCCCGCACACCTGGCGCGCGGCCCTGCGCGCCGCCGGTGCGGCCGTGGCCGCCACCGACGCCGTGATCGATGGCCGTGCTGAAAACGCCTTCTGCGCCATTCGCCCGCCCGGCCACCACGCCACGCGGTCGCAGACCATGGGCTTCTGCTTCTTCAACAACGTGGCCATCGCAGCGCGGCACGCCGTGGATGTGCGTGGCCTCAAGCGTGTCGCCATCGTCGACTTCGACGTACACCACGGCAATGGCACCGAAGACATCATCGCGGGCGACGACCGCATCCTGATGGTCAGCTTCTTCCAGGATCAGCTCTACCCGTATTCCGGCGGCGTGCCGCTGGGCACCAACATGCTGAACCTGCCGATCCCGGCGTACACCCGGGGCGGCGAGATCCGCGAGCTGATCGAAGCCAACTGGATGCCGCGGCTGGAGCAGTTCAAGCCCGAGATGATCTTCATCTCCGCCGGCTTTGATGCCCACCGCGAAGATGACCTGGGGCAGCTCGGCCTGGTCGAGGCCGACTACGAGTGGATCACCCGCCGCCTGGTCGACGCGGCCAAGCGCCACAGCAAGGGTCGCATCGTCTCTTGCCTGGAGGGCGGATATGCCCTGAGCGCACTGGCGCGCAGCGTGGCCACCCACCTGCGGGTATTGGCCGACGTCTGAGTTGTCATGCCCGGCGGGTGACAATCAGCCCATGCTGATGACTGACCTGCCTGTGCTGACCCTGAATGAATTTTTTGCTGCGCTGACCCACCCCAGCGCCCTGGTGGAGGCCGCGACCTTGCTGGCCTGCCTGGGCGTGGCCTGGCTGGCTGTGCGCCTGCTGCGGGGCCCCACGGCGGAGGCCGGTTCGGTCTGGTTCGGCCGCAACATCATCGACGGCGTGCTGTTTCCGGTGCTGGCACTGGCGCTGGCCTATGCCGCCCGAACATTGCTGCACCGCCTCGGCGTGCCACTGGCGGTGTTCAAGATCGTCATTCCGGTGCTGCTGTCGCTGGCGGTGATTCGCCTGTCGGTGCGGGTGCTGCGTGCCGCCTTTCCTGATTCGCGCCTGGTGCGGGTGGCTGAGCGCACGATCTCGTGGCTGGCCTGGGCGACCATGGTCAGCTGGACCACGGGCGTGCTGCCACAGATCCTCGACGAGCTCGACCAGATCCAGTGGAAGATGGGCAACAGCCACGTCTCGGTGCGCACCTTGCTGGAAGGTGCGTTGTCGGCCGGCTTCGTGCTGATGCTGTCGCTGTGGGTGTCTTCGGCCATCGAGGCCCGGCTGCTGAAGGGCGCCTCGGGCGGGCAGCTCTCTCTGCGCAAGGCCGCGGCCAACGCCGTGCGCGCCTTGCTGACCTTCGTGGGTTTGCTGCTGGCGCTGTCTGCGGTGGGCATTGATCTGACCGCGCTCTCGGTGCTCGGTGGCGCGATTGGCGTGGGTGTGGGCCTGGGCTTGCAGAAGCTGGCGGCCAACTATGTGTCGGGCTTTGTCATCCTCGCCGAGCGTTCGCTGCGCATCGGCGACACCGTGCGGGTCGACAACTTTGAAGGCCGCATCACCGACATCGCCACCCGCTACACCGTGATCCGCGCACTGAACGGCCGCGAGGCCATCGTGCCCAACGAGATGCTGATCACCCAGCGGGTCGAGAACTCCTCGCTGGCCGACCCGCGCGTGCTGGTCTCGACGCTGGTGCAGGTGGGCTACGACACCGACGTGGACACCCTGATGCCGCAGATCTGCGACGAGGTGGCGAAGGTGGCGCGGGTGCTGCCTGACCCCGGCCCGTCGGTGCAGTTGTCGAACTTCGCGGCCGACGGCCTGGAGCTGACGATCAACTTCTGGATCATCGATCCGGAAAACGGCCTGGGCAGCGTGCGCTCCGAGGTCAACCTCGCGGTCTGGCGCCTGCTCAAGCGCTTGAAAGTGGAAATTCCGTTCCCGCAGCGCGTGCTGCGGGTCGAAGGCCCGGCGCTGCCGAGCCCGGCCGATCAGCTGAAATCAGCGTCGAGCAGCACCCTGTAACGCGCAGCGCCTGAGCGCAGGTGGTCAAGCGCGTCGTTCACGCGGCTCATCGGGAAGCGCTCCACCTGCGGCTTGATCTGGTGGCGTGCCGCGAAATCCAGCATTCGGCCCAGCAGCGCCGGAGAGGGTGTCGGCGACGCTGACAGATCACGCTGCCAGCTCAGCAGGGCGCCGGCCCGCAGCTGCAGGCTCTCCGTCACCACGCCCACCAGGTGCAGGCGGCCTTGCGGCGCCAGGGTGTTGATCAGCGCGTCCCAGTCGAGCTTGGCGCCGGCGGTCACGAGCAGGAAGTCGAGGGAGCCGGCGGCGGCTTTCAGTTCGGCCTTGTCGACACTCGACACGGTGCGGTGCGCTCCGAGCCGCAGCGCCTCTTCGCGTTTGCTGGCGCTAGAGGTGAACGCGGTCACCTCGCAACCCCAGGCCCGCGCGAACTGCAGCGCCATGTGGCCCAGGCCACCAATGCCCACCACGCCGACACGGCTGGTCGGGCTGATCTCTTTCTTCACGAAGGGCAGGAAGACCGTGCCGCCACCGCACATCAGCGGGCCGGCACTGGCCGCGTCCAGCGTGTCTGGAATGGGCACAGCCCAGCTCCAGTGGGCGCGCAGGCGGTCCGCAAAGCCGCCGTGCCGGCCGACGATGGTGGGTTGGCGCTGGCCGCACAGGTTCTGGTCGCCGCCCAGGCAGAGGCGGCAATGCATGCAGCTGCCGGTGTGCCAGCCCACGCCCACGCGCTGGCCGAGCTGCCGGCCCTTGGCGCGCGGGCCCATGGCCGTGATCACGCCAACCACTTCATGGCCCGGCACCACCGGGTAGGTGGCCGGGAACCACTCGCTGTCGATCATCGCCAGGTCAGAGTGGCAGATGCCGCAATGCTCGACCTTGATCTCGATGTCTTCGTCGCCAAGCGGGCCCGGGTCGAACTCGAAGGCTTGCAGCGGCGCGCCTGCGGACAGGGCGGCGTAGGCTTGAATGGGGCGCATCAGGGACTCCTTGTTCGCTGCATGCTAGACCGCCGATGCGCTACCTGACTGTCGCCTGCGCATCACGGCGACGGCCATTTCCCTCAGGATCTACCCGACATGAAAAAGCCGCCCGGAGGCGGCTTGGTGCTGCACTCAGGCGTGCAGGTGTGCGTGAGTGCGCCGGGCTGATCAGCCTTCGACTACCGGGATCTTGCCGATCTTGGCTTGCCAGATCTTCGGGCCGGTGATGTGCGCGCTCGTGCCGCCGGCGTCCACCGCCACCGTCACGGGCATGTCGACCACGTCGAACTCGTAGATGGCTTCCATGCCCAGGTCGGCAAAACCCACCACCTTGGCGGCCTTGATCGCCTTGGACACCAGGTAGGCGCTGCCGCCCACGGCCATCAGGTAGGCCGACTTGTGCTGCTTGATCGACTCGATGGCGACCGGGCCGCGCTCGGCCTTGCCCACCATCGCAATCAGGCCGGTCTGGGCCAGCATCATGTCGGTGAACTTGTCCATGCGGGTGGCGGTGGTCGGGCCGGCCGGGCCCACCACTTCGTCGCGCACCGGATCGACCGGGCCGACGTAGTAGATGACGCGGTTGGTGAAGTCCACGGGCAGCTTTTCGCCCTTGGCCAGCATGTCCTGGATGCGCTTGTGCGCAGCGTCACGGCCGGTCAGCATCTTGCCGTTCAGCAGCAGGGTCTGGCCCGGGGTCCAGCTGGCCACTTCAGCTGGGGTCAGCGTGTTCAGGTCAACGCGCTTGCTCTTGTTGTAATCGGGCGCCCAGTTGACGTCCGGCCACAGATCGAGGCTCGGCGGCGTCATGAACGACGGGCCGGAGCCGTCGAGCACGAAGTGGCCATGGCGGGTGGCGGCGCAGTTCGGGATCATCGCGATCGGCTTGCTGGCGGCGTGGGTCGGCCAGGTCTTGATCTTCACGTCGAGCACGGTGGTCAGGCCACCCAGGCCCTGCGCGCCGATGCCCAGTGCGTTCACCTTCTCGTACAGCTCGATGCGCATCTCTTCGAGCTTGTTCTGCGGACCGCGCTCCAGCAGCTCATACATGTCGATGTCGTCCATCAACGATTCCTTGGCCAGCAGGGCGGCCTTCTCGGCCGTGCCACCCACGCCGATACCCAGGATGCCAGGCGGGCACCAGCCGGCGCCCATCGTCGGCACTGTCTTGAGCACCCAGTCGACGATGTTGTCGCTCGGGTTCAGCATGTAGACCTTCGACTTGTTTTCCGAGCCGCCGCCCTTGGCCGCCACGATCACGTCGACCGTGTTGCCGGGCACCACCTCCATGAAGACCACGGCCGGCGTGTTGTCGCGGGTGTTCTTGCGTTCGAAGATCGGGTCGGCCAGCACAGACGCGCGCAGCTTGTTGTCCGGGTTGTTGTAGCCCTGGCGCACGCCTTCGTTGATGGCGTCTTCGATCGAGCCGGTGAAGCCTTCCCAGCGCACGTCCATGCCGATCTTCAGGAACACGTTGACGATGCCGGTGTCCTGGCAGATCGGGCGCTTGCCCTCGGCGCACATGCGCGAGTTGGTCAGGATCTGCGCGATCGCGTCCTTGGCCGCCACGCTCTCTTCACGGTCGTAGGCGCGGGCCAGGTGGGCGATGTAGTCGGCAGGGTGGTAGTAGCTGATGTACTGCAGCGCGGCTGCAATGGATTCGATCAGGTCTGCCTGGCGGATGGTGGTCATGGTGGTGTCTTCGGTGAAGGGCGTCACAACGGGAACAACTGCCGATGATGCCAACGCTGGCTTGCAGCAGGCTGGCGGCAGCGTCCGGATTCAGTGGTCGTTCTGGGCGGGGCTGTGCAGCAGACGGTCGGTGGCCGCGATGGCCAGGGCCGAGAGCAGGAACGCGATGTGGATCAGTGTCTGCCAGAGCAGGGCCTTCTCGCTGTAGCTCTCGGCATTGATGAAGGTCTTGAGCAGGTGGATCGAGCTGATGCCGATGATGGCCGTGCCCAGCTTCACTTTCAGCACCGAGGCGTTCACATGGCTCAGCCATTCCGGCTGGTCCGGGTGGTTCTCGAGGTTCAGGCGCGAGACGAAGGTTTCGTAGCCACCCACGATCACCATGATCAGCAGGTTGGAGATCATCACCACGTCGATCAGGCCCAGCACCACCAGCATGATGATGGTTTCGTTCAGGCCGGTGAGCGGCACCTTGCTGGCGTCATAACCGACGCTGCGCACCAGGATTTCCAGTGCGTGGGTGTTGCCGAAGGCGGCCTCGATCAGGTGAACCAGCTCCACCCAGAAGTGGAAGACATACACGGCCTGGGCGAGGATCAAGCCCAGGTAGAGCGGCAACTGCAGCCAGCGGCTGGCGAAAATCAGCTGGGCCAGCGGTTGCAGTTTGACGGTGCGTTGGTCGGGTTGTCGGTTCATGTCCGGCAGCTCTGTGTCAGTGGAAACACGCGTATTCTAGGTTTGCGCAGCGTCAAGGCGGTGTGGTGTGGGTGTAGCGAGTAAGGCGGTCGTCAGACGCTCGGCACACAGTGCTGCTCGGAAGCACCGCGAGTGCCGCAGATCACATTGAGCATCGAGGAGACAAACCATGAGTGAAGAACTCAAGACCTATGCCCCTGACATGGTGGCTGGCGCCAACGCGCACGTCGCCGGTATCGCGGCGTACGACGCCCTGTGCAAGGAAGCGGAAACCGATTACGAAGGTTTCTGGGCCCGCCAGGCCCGTGAGCTGATCAGCTGGAAGACGCCTTTCACCAAGGTGCTCAATGAATCCGAGGCCCCGTTCTTCAAGTGGTTCGAGGACGGCACGCTGAATGCGTCGTACAACTGTCTGGACCGCAACATCGAGCGCGGCCTGGGCGACAAGACGGCGCTGATCTTCGAAGCCGACGGCGGCGAAGTCACCAAGATCACCTACAGCGAACTGCTGGCCAAGACCTGCCAGATCGCCAACGGCCTGAAGAGCCTGGGCATCGGCAAGGGTGACCGCGTGGTCATCTACATCTCGATGTCGATCGACGGCGTGGCCGCCATGCAGGCCTGCGCCCGCATCGGCGCCACCCACTCGGTGGTGTTCGGCGGCTTCTCGGCACAAAGCCTGCGCGACCGCATCGAAGACACCGGCGCCAAGGCCGTCATCACCGCCGACTGCCAGGTGCGCGGCGGCAAGCAGCTCCCGCTCAAGGCCATCGTGGATGAAGCCCTGACGCTGGGCGGCTGCGAATCGGTGAAAACCGTGCTGGTGGTGAACCGCGCCAACGCCCCCGTGACCATGAAGGCCGGCCGCGATGTGTGGATGAGCGACGTGGTGGCCAGCCAGCCCACCACCTGCGAGCCGGAATGGGTGGATGCCGAGCATCCGCTGTTCCTGCTGTACACCTCCGGCTCGACCGGCAAGCCCAAGGGCGTGCAGCACTCGACCGGCGGCTACCTGCTGCATGCCGCACTCACCACCAAGCTGACCTTCGACCTGAAGGCCGACGATGTGTTCTGGTGCACGGCCGACATCGGCTGGGTGACGGGCCACACCTACATCACCTACGGACCGCTGGCCCTGGGCGGCACGGAAATCGTGTTCGAAGGCGTGCCCACCTATCCGGACGCCGGCCGCTTCTGGAAGATGATCCAGGACCACAAGGTCAGCATCTTCTACACGGCCCCCACCGCCATCCGCTCACTGATCAAGGCCGCGGAAGCCAACGACGCGGTGCACCCGAAGAGCTACGACCTGAGCAGCCTGCGCATCCTGGGCTCGGTGGGTGAGCCCATCAACCCGGCCGCGTGGGAGTGGTATCACAAGCATGTGGGCGGCGGCCGCTGCCCGATCGTCGACACCTTCTGGCAGACCGAAACCGGCGGCCACATGATCACGCCGCTGCCCTACGCCACCACGCTGGTGCCAGGCTCGTGCACGCTGCCCTTCCCGGGCATCATGGCCGCGATCGTGGACGAAACCGGCAAGGACGTGCCGAACGGGCAGGGCGGCATCCTGGTCGTGAAGCGTCCGTGGCCGTCGATGATCCGCACCATCTGGGGTGATCCGGAGCGTTTCAAGAAGAGCTACTACCCGGATGACTTCAAGGGCAAGTACTACCTGGCGGGCGACGGTGCCATCCGTGATGCCAAGACCGGCTACTTCACCATCACCGGCCGCATCGACGACGTGCTGAACGTGTCGGGCCACCGCATGGGCACGATGGAAATCGAATCCGCGCTGGTGAGCTGCACCGAGCTGGTGGCTGAAGCGGCGGTGGTCGGTCGTCCGGACGACACCACCGGTGAGGCCATCTGCGCCTTCGTGGTGCTCAAGCGTCCTCGCCCGACGGGTGAGGAAGCCAAGCAGATCGCCAAGATCCTGCGTGACCACGTCGGCAAGGAAATCGGTCCGATCGCCAAACCCAAGGACATCCGTTTCGGCGACAACCTGCCGAAGACGCGTTCGGGCAAGATCATGCGCCGTCTGCTGCGCTCGCTGGCCAAGGGTGAGGCCATCACCCAGGACACCAGCACGCTGGAGAACCCGGCTATCCTCGACCAGCTCGGCGAAAACAACTGAGTGGGTCAAGCCCGGCGAATGTCCGGGTTGCGCACAGCAAAAAGCCCCGCAGTGCGGGGCTTTTTTTGGTGCCGGCTGGCGGGGCGATCACTTGATCGACAGCACCCAGGTGGCCAGTTGCTTGGCTTCTTCCGGGGTCACGGCGTTGGCAGGCATCGGGATCTGGCCCCAGGTACCCACGCCGCCCTTCTGGATCTTGGTGGCCAGCATGGCCACGGCGCCCTTGTCCTTGGCGTACTTGGCAGCAACGTCCTTGTACGATGGGCCGACGACCTTCTTGTCGACGGCGTGGCAGGCCAGGCAGTTTTTCTTCGCGGCCAGTTCCTGGTTGGCGAAGGCGGGCGCCGAAACGGCGGCAACGGCGATCAATGCGAGCAGAGCTTTCATGGTTCCTTCCAGCTGGTAACGATAAAAATGTGAGAACTCGTTTAGAGTTTGACTGATTCTAGGTAACAGGGTTGACGTGCGGCTTGCGATACCGCATTCGCTCCAAGGAGATGTTGCGATGGTGTTTGTGCTTATCGGCGTTCTGTTGTTGGTCCTGAAGCTGCTTGAGGTGGGCGCGGTGGCTACCTGGGCCTGGTGGTGGGTCTTGTCGCCGTTTGGCGTGGCCCTGGCTTGGTGGGCCTGGTCTGATGCCAGCGGCCTGACGCGCAAGCGCGAAATGATGCGCGACGAAGAGCGCAAGGAGGCGCGGCGCAAACGCAACGTGGAGAACATGGGCATGAGCCCGACGCAGCGTCGGCGCTGAGTGAACGAAAAAAGGGGCCCCGCGGGGCCCCTTTGCATGATGGCGCCGGCTCAGCGGCGTGAAAGCGAATGCGCCGGCTCAGCGGCGCTGAGCATCAGTCACCGAGCAGCGACAGATCGCGCACGGCGCCCTTGTCGGCCGAGGTGGCCAGCATCGCGTAGGCCTTCAGGGCGGCCGTCACCTTGCGCGGGCGCGGCAGCACCGGCTTCCAGCCCTCGGCGTCCTGCTCGACGCGGCGAGCAGCCAGCTCCTCATCGCTCACCAGCAGATTGATGCTGCGGTTCGGGATGTCGATGCGGATCCGGTCGCCCTGGCGCACCAGGCCGATGGCGCCACCCGCTGCCGCTTCCGGCGACACATGGCCGATCGACAGACCGGACGTGCCACCCGAGAAGCGACCGTCCGTCAGCAGGGCGCAGGCCTTGCCCAGGCCCTTCGACTTGATGTAGCTGGTGGGGTAGAGCATTTCCTGCATGCCGGGGCCACCCTTCGGGCCTTCGTAGCGCACGATGACCACATCGCCTGCCTTGACCTTGTCGGCCAGGATGTCGGCCACGGCCTCGTCCTGCGATTCGGTCACGTAGGCCGTGCCTTCGAACACGTGGATCGATTCGTCGACACCGGCGGTCTTCACCACGCAGCCGTCGATGGCGATGTTGCCGCGCAGCACGGCCAGGCCACCTTCCTGCGAGAACGCATGCTCGTTCGAGCGGATGCAGCCTTCGGCGCGGTCGGTGTCCAGGCTGGGCCAGCGGGTGTTCTGGCTGAATGCAACCTGGGTCGGGATGCCGGCCGGGCCAGCCATGTAGAACGTCTTGACGACGTCAGACGGCTGGCGGGCGATGTCCCACTCATCCAGCGCGTCCTTCATGGTCTTGGCATGCACGGTGGGCACGTCGGTGTGCAGCTTGCCGGCGCGGTCGAGCTCACCCAGGATGGCCATGATGCCGCCGGCGCGATGCACGTCTTCGATGTGGTACTTGTTGGTGTTCGGCGCCACCTTGCACAGCTGAGGCACCACCAGCGAGAGCCGGTTGATGTCGGCCATGGTGAAGTCGATGCCGGCTTCCTGGGCGATGGCCAGGATGTGCAGGATGGTGTTGGTCGAGCCGCCCATGGCGATGTCGAGCGTGATGGCGTTCTCAAACGCCTTGAAGCCCATCGAGCGCGGCAGCACCGATTCATCTTCCTGCTCGTAGTAGCGGCGGCACAGGTCCACCGCCAGGCGGCCGGCGCGCTTGAACAGCTGCTCGCGGTCAGCGTGGGTGGCCACCACCGTGCCATTGCCCGGCAGGCTCAGGCCCAGCGCTTCGGTCAGGCAGTTCATCGAGTTGGCGGTGAACATGCCCGAGCAAGAGCCGCAGGTCGGGCAAGCCGAGCGTTCCACTTCGGCCAGGTCGGCGTCGCTGACCTTGTCGTCCACGGCCATCACCATCGCGTCCACCAGGTCGAGCTTCTTGAACTCCATCACCTGGGTTTGCGGGTTGGCCAGGCGCACCTTGCCGGCTTCCATCGGGCCACCCGACACGAACACCACGGGGATGTTCAGGCGCATCGCGGCCATCAGCATGCCGGGGGTGATCTTGTCGCAGTTGGAGATGCACACCAGCGCGTCGGCGCAGTGGGCATTGACCATGTACTCGACCGAGTCGGCGATCAGGTCACGGCTGGGCAGCGAATACAGCATGCCGTCGTGGCCCATCGCAATGCCGTCGTCCACCGCGATGGTGTTGAATTCCTTGGCCACGCCGCCTGCGGCTTCGATCTCGCGGGCCACCAGCTGCCCCAGGTCCTTCAGGTGCACATGGCCGGGCACGAACTGGGTGAACGAGTTGGCGATGGCGATGATCGGCTTCTCGAAGTCGCCGTCCTTCATGCCGGTGGCACGCCACAGCGAACGTGCGCCCGCCATGTTGCGGCCGGCGGTGGAAGTCTTGGAGCGATAGGCAGGCATTGGGAAACCCTCTTGTTCAGACCGGATGGGGGAGTGCGGGCGGTGCAGCACCTCGGTGCCGCACGCAACCCCCGGATTCTCGCTCAGCCGGTGACCTGATCAACGCAGGAAGGCGCAAGCCCCCGGTGGCCGGGCGCTTATGATCCCGCCCCATGCTGACGCACCCGCAATTCAATCCGGTCGCCCTCGACCTGACGCCCCTGGGCCTGCCCATCCAGATTCACTGGTACGGCATCACCTATCTGGTCGCTTTTGGCCTGTTCCTCTACCTGGCTGGCCGACGCGTGCGCCTGCCCTGGTTCGCCAATGCCGGCTGGCAGCGCCGTGACGTTGAAGACCTGCTGTTCTTCGGTGTGCTCGGCGTGGTGCTGGGTGGCCGCCTGGGCTATGTGTTCTTCTACAAGCCCGCGTATTACCTGCAGCATCCGCTGGAGATCTTCCATGTGTGGAAGGGCGGCATGGCTTTTCACGGTGGCCTGCTGGGCGTGATGGTCGCCATGGCCTTGTTCGCCTGGTTGCGCAAGCGCCCGTTCCTGCAGTTGATGGACCTGATTGCACCTTGCGTGCCGACGGGCCTGGCCAGCGGACGCATCGGCAATTTCATCAACGGTGAGTTGTGGGGCCGCCAGGCGGATCCGTCATTGCCGTGGGCCATGGTGTTTCCGCAGTCGGGCCTCGACATCGCGCGCCACCCCTCGCAGCTCTACCAGTTCGGGCTGGAGGGCCTGGCCTTGTTCGTGCTGCTGTGGCTGTATGCCCGCACCGAGCGCGCGCAGGGCCAGGTGGCTGCGGCTTTCCTGTTTGGCTACGGCGTGTTTCGTTTCATCGCCGAGTATTTCAGGGAGCCCGATGGCTTCCTGGGCTTGCTGACGTTCAGCCTCAGCATGGGGCAATGGTTGTGTGTGCCGATGATCGTGGGCGGTGCGGCACTATGGGTGTGGTGTGGCCAGCGGGCCGGTGCAGGGGTGAAAGCATGAGACAGGTGTTCTTCGACACGGAAACCACGGGCCTGTCGCCCGAGACCGGTGACCGCCTGGTGGAAATCGGCTGCGTCGAGATGATCGACCGCCGCCTGACCGGCAACAACAAGCACTTCTACGTCAACCCCGAGCGCAAGAACAGCGAAGAGGCTTTCCGCGTGCACGGGCTGAGCGACGATTTCCTGTCGGGCCAGCCGATCTTTGCCCAGGTGGCCGACGAGTTGATGGAGTACCTGGCCGGCGCCGAGGTGATCATCCACAACGCCGCGTTCGACGTGGGCTTCATGAACGAAGAGCTGCGGCGCATCGGGCGCCCGCGGTTTGGCGAACAGGTGGGCAAGGTCACCGACTCGCTGCTGATGGCGCGTGAGCTGTTCCCCGGCAAGGCCAATTCGCTGGACGCCCTGTGCAAGCGGCTGGAAGTGGACAACTCCAACCGCACGCTGCACGGCGCCTTGCTGGACGCGGGCCTGCTGGCGGACGTCTACATCAACATGACCCGCGGCCAGCACTCGCTGGTGATGGACAGTGGCGCCGATGAGCGCAAGCAGGGCGCGGGGCTGACCGTGCAGCAGATCGACCTCACCACCTTCACGCTGCTGGTGCCGGCGCTCTCGGACGAAGAGACCGCCGCACACGACCGCGTTCTGGGTGAGTTGGATAAATCGAGTGGTGGCAAGACACTCTGGCGAAATGTTGTGGCATAATTCGAAGTTCACCGGGGACGACTGGTTCCAACAGATTCCCGGGCGGTTAGCTCAGCGGTAGAGCACTGCCTTCACACGGCAGGGGTCGCAGGTTCGAACCCTGCACCGCCCACCAATCACCAACACTTGGCCCACCGCGCCGGGTGTTGCAGGAACCAGTACCGCCAGAATCCCGGGCGGTTAGCTCAGCGGTAGAGCACTGCCTTCACACGGCAGGGGTCGCAGGTTCGAACCCTGCACCGCCCACCAGGAAATGAAGCCCTCAGCAGCGATGCTGGGGGCTTTTTTTTCGCTCATCAACGAGCTTTTTCGAAGAGTTCCGCGGCGACGCCCTGTTGCCTGCAAGGCCTCCCCGGCGCCGCTGACGGCGGCGACGCACCGCGTCCTAAACTCGGCTTCGTCATGTTGGACAAGGATGTCGAGATGAACGCCCCCGCCGCGCCTGAAGCGCTGACCGTGCTCTACGACGGCGCCTGCCCGCTGTGCCAGCGCGAGATCAGCTACATGCAGGGCTTGGCGGAGGGCAGTGCCGGCAGTGGCCTGTGTTTCCGGGATGTCAGCGCGGCCGATGTCCAGATGCCCGAGGCTGAGCGGGCTGCACTGCTGGCGCGCTTCCATGTGCAGCGCGCTGACGGCAGTCGCCTGAGTGGTGCTGCCGCGTTCGTGGCCATGTGGGCGCGCTTGCCGGGTTGGCGCTGGTTGGCGCGCTTGGCCCGCGTGCCCGGCATCACGCCCTTGCTCGAGGTGGCTTACCGCGGCTTCCTTCGCCTGCGGCCGCGTTTGCAGGCGCTGGCGCGCCGCGCGGGTTCCGGCCCCAATTGAATCTGCGTCAGGCTGCCGTGCGCAGCCTCGCCAGCGTGGCGCCGTCCACATGGGCCCGCACACCCAGCGAGCCTGAGCCTCGCCGCACGGGGGATTTGCGCAGGGCAATCTCCACCGCCTCGATGGCCGGGCAGCGGGCACAGGCACCCATGATGCGGGTCATCAGGCGCTCCTGCGTTTCGTAATGTCCGTCCGCTGCCAGCCGTTCAATGTCGACGATGAGCGGGTCGTAGTCGAAGACGTGCTGCATGCCGTCTTCCGCGATCAGCACCAGGGCCGGGCTGATCCACAGCGTCAGGTCCAGCGCATGGGCGTCGGGCACGATGTCGCCCGGGCCGTAGGTGCCGATGTCCGTCTGGATCACCAGGTCCTTCAATTCCACCGTGCAGTTGTTTGACATGGGTGCTCCAGGCTCATCAAGGGCTGCCAGTCTGGCACGGGGTGCACAAACCCACAGCTTGTCGGGCCAAGGCGGGTACGGCAGATTGGCGCCTGCGTCGCGGCGGTCAATGCCCGGTCAGCGGCTGTCAGCCACGCGTCCGTTCACCACCAGCAGGCGGGTGTCGCCGAATCGTTCCAGGTCTTCCGGGTCGTGGGTGATCATCACCATGGGCAAGGCGAGCTTGGCCAGCAGCTGCTGCAACTCGTCGCGCATGCGGCCGCGCAGGGCAGGGTCCAGCGCAGAGAAGGGCTCGTCCAGCAGCAAGGCGCGCGGCTCGTTCACCAGTGCACGGGCCAGGGCCGTGCGCTGGCGCTGGCCGCCGGACAAGGTGTGCGGCGATTGCTCGGCCACCTCCGTCAGCTCGAAGGCGTCGAGCCAGCGTGCAACGCGTCGGTCGGTGGTGGTGCGGGCGGGGTTGAGCCACCCGCGCTGCAGACCAAACGCCACGTTCTGGCGCACGGTCAGTTTCGGGAACAGCGCGTAGTCCTGGAACAGGTAGCCGAACTGGCGCGCGCGGGCCGGCAGGTTCTGCTGGCTGCTTGAATCGAACAAGGTCGCGCCATTGAAACGAATGTGACCCTGGTCGGGCTGCAGCAGGCCGGCCAGCGCTTGCAGCAGCAGGCTCTTGCCGGCGCCCGACGGGCCGTGGATGACGGTGCTGCGGCTGGTGGTAAAAAACTGGATGTCGAGCTCGAAATGGCGACCACCATCGCTGCGCACCTGCTTCGTGAACCGGGCTTCGAAGCTCATCGCCGCACCTCCGGTTGGCGTGACAGCCTGCCCGCCGCCAGCAGCACCACCACGCAGGTGAGGGAGGTGATCAGCACGAGCAGGTTGGCTTGGTCGTCCTGCCCGGCCTGCACCGCTTCATACACGGCGATCGACAGCGTTTGTGTCTTGCCCGGAATGCTGCCCGCCACCATCAAGGTGGCACCGAATTCGCCCAACGCCCGCGCGAAAGCCAGCAGCAGCCCGGCCAGCACGCCCGGCCAGGCCATGGGCAAGGTCACGCGGAAGAACACGGCCCACTCGCCCAGACCCAGCGCGCGCGCGGCCTGTTCGAGCTGGGTGTCTACCCCTTCAAACGCTGCACGTGCAGACCGCATGACGAGCGGAAACGCCACCAGCGCAGCGGCGATCACCGCGCCTTGCCAGCTGAAGATCAGCGTGATGCCGAAGGTGTCGTGCAGCCAGGCGCCCAGCCAGCCGCGTTTGCCGATGAGCACCAGCAGGTAATAGCCCAGCACGGTGGGCGGCAGCACCATGGGCAGGGTCAACAGCGCTTCCAGCAGGTTGCGACCCGGAAAGCGCTTGCGGGCCAGCAGCCAGCCAGCGGCCACGCCCAGAAACAGATTGAGCGCGGTGGCCCACCCCGCCACCTTGAGCGACAGGGCAAGCGGAATCAGCGCAGACGTCTCCACAGACCGGCTTCAGGGCTGTGTGAAGCCGTGCCGAGCCAGCACGGCCTGGCCGGCTGGCGAACGCACGAAGGCCACGAACTTGCGGGCGTCTGTGGCGTTTGGGCTGCCGTTGATCACCGCCAGTGGGTAGGTGATGGGCTGGGCGGTGGGCACCACGAACGCCGTGCCGACCTTGTCCTTCTGCGTCAGCGCATCGGTGGCATAGACGAAGCCGGCTTCCACTTCGCCGCGGGCCACGTAGTCCAGCGCCTGGCGCACGTTCTGCGCATACACCGCCTTGGGCTCGATGGCTGTCCAGAGTTTGGCGGCGTCCAGCGCGCCGCGTGCATAGCGGCCGGCCGGCACGCCTTCAGGGCGTCCGAGCGCCACACGTCGCACCTTGGCCTGTTGCAGGTCTGCCAGTTGTTTCAGGGGCAGGCCACCCGCCAGCGGCGTGATGAGCACGAGGCGGTTGCTGGCGAAGTTCTGCCGTGTGCCGCCCAACAGCAGGCGCTGCTGCTCGGCCTTGTCCATGGTGTCCTGATCGGCTGATGCAAAGACATCAACCGGGGCGCCCTTGGCAATCTGGCTCAACAGCGCATCAGAGGCCGCGAAGTTGAATAGCAGCTTGGTGCCGGGGTGGGCCGCCTCAAACGAGGGTGCCATGTCCCTGAAGGCATTCGACAGGCTGGCGGCGGCAGATACGGTCAGCTCGGCCGCATGACCGGTGATGCTGACCAGCGTGAGCGCCGTGGCAAGGGCAGCAGCGACGGTGTACGTTCGTGGAGGCATGGCGCGAGGTCGGGGCCAACAGCCCCGGGCACCATGCGCCGCGGCTGACGTGCGCAAGGCACGTGGCGGAGCGTAATGTACTTCACGACATAACGCTCCTGCCGGAGCGCGGTTTTCAGCTGACGCGGTAGACGTCCAACAGCACCCGGTCGGCTTCGCGTCGGCCCACGGCCAGCGCCAGCACCTTGTTCAGGTGCAGCCAGGCCGGCGCACCCGTGGTGAAGCGCATGACGGTGCGGAAGTAGTAGCTGCTGGCCGGCACGTCTTCGCCGCGGGCCAGTTGCGCCATCACCTCCGGCGGGCCGTGTCGCAGCCCGTTGCTCTGCACCTCGATCAGGTCGCCGTCGTTGGTGCGGATCACGTAGTGCGCCGCGATGTCCAGCGCGCCGTCCTGACGCAGCACCTGCCAATCCACGCCACCCGGCACCAACTCGCCATTGAGCTCGGGCCCTCGGGCCGTGCCGCCACCGAGCGGCACATAGCGGCGTTCACCGTGCGGCCCGGCACCGAGGCTGACCAGCCCCGCCACCTCGCAGCGGATCTGCGTCATCAGCGGCAAGGCCGGTGGTGCTGGGGTGTCGTGGTGCGGGGCGGTATTGGCAGCAGGCATGGCGTGTGTGGTGATGGGGCTTGGGGCGGGTGCGCAGTGGGTCTGGTGACAGACGGGTGGGGCATGCAGGCCAACCACTATTTACAGCGGTTCAACCGGTGCTGATAGTCAGGCCATCGATCTGCGTTGCCAGCTTAGGCCCGTCCGGGCTGGCGCCGGGTCATCCCTGAAGATGACGTCTGCCAATGCCGGGCCCGCCATGTCACGCATTCTTGAACTGCCCATCCGCCCCGCCCAAGCGTCCACGCCCAGCCTCGTCGGGCTGGTGGATGCCTTGGGTGATGCCGCCTTCGCCGAGGTGGCGCTGGCGCGCTTGAACGAGTCTTTGCGGGCCGCGTCCTGGTCGGTGTATCAGGTGTGGCAGCCCGGCGCTCGTCAACAGGCTGATGCGCGTCAGCCGGTGCTGCACCTGTCAGCCAGTCTGGGTGTGCCCGACACCACACGGGATTGCTTCGAAGCCTATCGCCAGGGGCTCTACCGGAACGACACCAGCTTCGACGTGGTCAGCCAGCAGCGCGCCGGGCAAATGGCCCTGATGCGCATGGGCGCCGACGAGGTGAACAACGCCGCCCACCGGGAGGCCATCTACCGCCGGCATGGTGTGCGCGAGCGGCTGTCGGCGGTACAGCAGGAGGCCGATGGCTCGCTGTTTGCCGTCAACCTGTATGCGCATGTCCATCAACCTGGTTTCGAAGCCGGCGAGCTTGAGCGCTTCGCCGACATGGCCGCCGTGGTGGTGGCCTGCGTGCGTCGGCATGTGGCCTTGAGCGCACGACTGCTGGCGCTGCAGCCCGAGACCGCAGCGCTGTTGCCAACGGTGTTGCCGCTCACCCCGCGTGAGCGCCTGCAGCGCGCCTGTGCCGAGCTCACCCCGCGTGAGCTGGATGTGTGCGAGCGGCTGCTGCGGGGCTGGAGCTTCGACGGGGTGGCGGCTGATCTGGGGCTGAGCGTGCCGACGGTGAAAACCTACCGCACCCGGGCGTTTGATCGCCTCGGCATCCACTTCCGCAATGAGTTGTTCGCGCGGTTCGCCGTGGCTGCCTGAGCGATTGTCGGATCAGGGTTGTGCCTGTCGTCCTCAGGGATGACGAGGCCTTGAGGCGCTCGGGCTCACACTGTGTGCAACAACGGAGACCACCCATGCCACGACACCACACAGCCCGCCGACAACTGCTCGCCCTCGGTGCCATGCCCCTGCTGGGCTTGCCAGCCGTGTCGGCATGGGCCCAGGCCTTTCCGGATCGGCAACTCAAGCTCACCGTCGGCTTCCCGCCGGGCACCGGCCCCGATGTGGTGGCCCGGCTGATCGGCCAGAAACTGGGCGAAAACCTGAAGCAGACCCTGGTCATCGACAACCGGGCGGGTGCGGGTGGCCAGATCGGCACGCAGGCCGTGGCCAAGAGCGCCCCGGACGGCTACAGCCTGCTGCTGGGCGAGGTGGGCTCCATCAGCATCGCGCCGCCCGCGTTCAGCAAGCTGCCGTACGACCCCGCCAGGGAATTGACGGTGCTGAGTGAAGTGGTGCGCGCCGACTTCCTGCTGGTGGTGCCGGCCACGTCGCCGCTGAAGACGGTGGCGGAGTTCGTCAAGGCCGCCAAGGGCGCGGGCGACCGGGTCAACATGGCCACCTTCGGTGCGGGCACGCCCGGACACTTCGGTGCCGAGATGCTGTCGGAGCAGGCGGGATTCCCGGTGGAGCCGATTCACTATCGCAGCACGGGCGACGCCGTCACGGCCATCATCGCCGGTGACGTGAAGGGTGCGTTCGTGTCTACCGCCCTGGGCGTGGCGCAGATCAAGGGCGGCAAGATGCGCGCACTGGCCACCACGGCGCCGGTGCGGTCCAGCCTGCTGCCAGACGTGCCTACCTTCGCCGAGTCCGGCCTGCCGAAGGTGGACTTCTCGTCGTGGTTCGCCATCTTTGCCCCGGCCGGCACGCCTGCGCCGGTGCTGGATCTGCTCAACCGGCAGATCGTGGCGGCTGTGCAGGCGCCCGAGGTGCGCCAGAAGCTGGTGGAGGCGGGCTTCACCGTGCTGGGCACGGCGCGGGCGGATGCCGAGCGCATGGTCAAGGCTGAATCTGCCCGCTGGGCGGCGGTGGTCAAGGCCACCGGCTTCAAGGGCGATTGAGCTTGGGCGTTGCGCTGCCCTGCGGGGCGGCGCAACAGCCAGACGCTTCAGCTCAACTCAGCGCATCGGATCGATGCTGCCCGAGCCGGCCACACTCTTCTTCAACTGCTTCGGCTGGCCGGCGTAACGCACATCGCCTGAGCCGGCGATGCTGACGTTCAGCGCTTCCGTGGCGTGCACGGCCGCATCACCGCTGCCGGCGATGGACACCTTGGCCTGGGCGGCCAGCATCTTGTCGGCATGCACATCGCCCGAGCCGGCGATGTTGTATTCGGCGCTGTCTGCCGTGCCTTGCGCGGTCACATCGCCCGAGCCCGCAATCGAGACCTTCAGCTGCTTGAGGCTGGCGCGGGCCAGGCGTGCATCGCCGGCGCCGCTGATGCCCATCTCGAAGCGTTCACCCGTGAGGTCATTGACGGTGAGGTCACCGCTGCCCTTGATGGACGCCGACTTCAGCACCTGGAAGCCCACCGTGACAGTGATGGGTGAGCGGCTGTTGAAGCTCTGGTTCGACGTTGGCCGAACCAGCAGCACATCGCCATCCACCACTTCGGTGGTGACCAGCGCCTGCAGGTTGTCATCAGCGCGCACCATCACGCTGGCGGCCGCGCTGGGTTGGGCGATCACGTTGAACGGGCCTTCCAGCCGGAGCCGCTGAAAACCAGTGACCGTGCGGGCCTGCTCCACCACCTTGCCCGAGCCCTCGACGCGCGGGCCGCTGGTCCAGCTCCAGTTCCAGCCGTCTGCGGCCTGCGCCGTGGGGGTCAGCAGCGCCAGGCCGGCGGTCAGGGTGGTGGCGATCAGCCAGGTGCGACGTGGGTGCATGGAGAACTCCGCTTCGTTGATTGAATGCCTGGATGCTAGGGCTGCCAGCCCGCCAACCGAAGTGGCGTGCGATGAGCGGGCTGACTCGCCGACCAGTGGCGTTTGGCGCCGACGAGCCGCTGTGGCGCCAGGCAGTGTCAGGCGGGTGGGGTGGCGTCTGCCCAGTGCCCGTCACGCAGCAGCTGGTACGGGTGGAACTGCACCTTGTAGGCCATCTTCGGGCTCTCGGCAATCCAATAGCCCAGGTAGAGGTGCGGCAGCTTCAGCAGGCGGGTCTGCTCGATCTGCCAGAGCACGCCGTAGGTGCCGTAGCTGGCTTTCACGTCGGGGTCGTAATAGGTGTAGACCGCCGACAGGCCGTCGTTGAGGATGTCGATGATCGACACCATGCGCAGCGCACCCAGCGTCTGCCCTTCGGCCGGTGGTTCGCGGAACTCCACCAGCCGTGAGTTGACGCGGCTCTGCAGCAGGAACTGCGTGTATTGGTCGACGCTGTCCTGGTCCATGCCGCCACCGGCGTGGCGCCGGGCCTGGTAGCGCAGGTACAGCGCGTAATGCTCGGCATCAAATCCGAGCCGCATCACCCGGGTTTGCAGGTGCTCGTGGGCCGCCAAGGCGCGCCGCTGGCTGCGATTGGGCTGGAACCGCGCGACCGGCACACGCAGGGCCTGGCAAGACTGGCACTCGTCGCACAGTGGACGGTAGGTGAACAGCCCGCTGCGCCGGAAGCCGGTGGCCACCAGCGCCGAATAGGCCTCGGCCTGGATCAGGTGGCCGGGCGTGGCCACTTGCGACCGCGCCTGGCGTTCGGGCAGGTAACTGCAGGCATAAGGCGCCGTGGCGTAAAACTGCAGCGCCGCGAAGGGAAGTTCTTTCGGATGGGTCACGGTGACAGCGAAGCGACCTGGGGACCTGGCGGAATGCCCAGCAGGGTCCAATGTTCTGCATCATAGGCCCAGCGATTTGGGCCGGGCAGGGCGACCGTGGCGGCCAGGTGGGCTTCAAAGCGCGTGCGGCTGACCGGTGCAGCCCCGAGGCTCGCCAGGTGGCCGGTGTGCTGCTGGCAATCGATCTGCTCGATTTGGTGGGCGCGGCAGAAGGCCACCAGTGCGGCCAGGGCGATCTTGGAGGCATCGGTGCGGTGCGCGAACATCGACTCGCCGAACACCATCCTGCCCAAGCCCAGCCCGTACAGGCCGCCCACCAGTTCGCCGTCGATCCAGGTCTCGACGCTGTGGGCCACGCCAGCTTCATGCAGCCGGACATAGGCGTCGACCATCTCGGGCACGATCCAGGTGCCGGGCTGACCCAGCCGCGGCGTGTTCGCGCAGGCGTCGATCACCCGGCGGAAGGCGCTGTCAAAGCGGACTTCGCAGCCCGGCGTGCGCAGGAAGCGCTGCAGGGTCTTGCGCAGGGAGCGGTGCAGCCGGAAGTCGGCCACCGGCAGCAGCATGCGTGGGTCAGGTGTCCACCACAGCACGGGCTGGCCGTCGGCATACCAGGGGAAGATGCCGCGACGGTAGGCATTGACCAGCCGGTCAACGCTCAACCCGCCACCGGCCGCCAGCAAGCCTGGCGCATCGCTGCCGGGGCCCAGCGCCGAGGCGCTGGGCGGGAAGGGGGCCAGTTCGTCAAGCCATGGCAGCTTCATGGGACTTGAGCATAACCCGGCCCCCGCGGCTCAGGCGCGCTTCAACGTGGTGGTGTCGAAGGGCAACTGGCGCAGGCGCTTGCCGGTGGCTGCAAACAGCGCGTTGGCCACGGCCGGGGCGATCGGCGGCGTGCCCGGCTCACCGATGCCGCCCGGGTTCTCCGTGCTCGGCAGGATGTGCACTTCCACCTTGGGCATCTCGTTCATGCGCAGCACCGGGTAGTCGTGGAAGTTGCCTTGCTCCACGCGGCCGTCCTTGAAGCTGATGCGGCCATACAGCGCCGCGCTCAGGCCGTAGACGATGGCGCCCTCGATCTGCCGGGCGATGGTCTGCGGGTTGACGGTCATGCCGCAATCCACGGCCGCCACCACGCGGTGCACCTTCGGCGTGCCATCTGCGGCCACCGAGACTTCGGCCACCTCGGCCACGTAGCTGCCAAAGCTTTGTGCCACCGCGATGCCGTGGAAGCGGCCCTTCGGCAACGGCTTGCCCCAGCCCGCCTTCTGGGCCGCGGCTTGCAGCACAGCCTTGTAGCGCGGCTGGGCGTCCAGCAGGCTCAGGCGGAACTCCAGCGGGTTCTTGCCCGCCGCAGCGGCCATCTCATCAACGAAGCTTTCGATGAAGAAGATGTTCTGCGAATGGCCGACCGAGCGCCAGAACCAGACCTGCGGGCCAGGCTCGCGGCGGCCGTAGGCAATGCGCATGTTCGGAATGCCGTACGGGTTGTCTTCCAGGCCTTCGACGGCCATGCTGTCAACGCCGTTGTCGGGCACCTTCATGAAGCCTGAGCCGCCCATGATGGACGGCGAGGCCACATCGGCCCGCAGCATCGTGGCCTGGCCCTTGGCGTCCAGCGCGGCTTCAAAGTTCACCAGCGCGGGCGGGCGGTAGAAGCCTGCCGCCATGTCGTCTTCGCGGGTGTAGATGAGCTTCACCGGGCGGCCGCTGATCTTCGACAGCAGCGTGGCGTCGATGGTGAAGTCAGGCGCGAAGCGGCGACCGAAGCCGCCACCCAGCATCATCGTGTTGACCTTCACCTTGCCCGGGCTGACCTGTGCCACCTGGCCCAGGATGCCCTGTGACGGGCCCTGGCTCTGCGTGCCTGCCCAGATCTCGACCTCGTCGCCACGCACCCACGCCGTGCAGTTCAGCGGCTCCATGCAGGCATGGGCCAGGTAGGGCGCTTCGTAGGTGGCCGACAGCGTCTTGGCGCTGTTGGCGGCGGCGTCCTTCAGGTTGCCGGTGTCCTTGGCCACGGCATCGGCGTTGGCCGCGCCTTCGCGCAGCATCTCGGTCACGCTCGCCGACGACAGCTTGGCCGCCGCGCCCAGATCCCAGTCGATCTTCAGCGCGTCACGGCCCTTCTTCGCGGCCCAGTAGCCGCTGGCCAGCACCGCCACGCCGTGCGGGATGGTGATGACCTGCTGCACACCCTTGACGGCCTTGGCGGCGGTGTCGTCCACCTTCACCGGCTTGGCGCCGGGCTGCGGCGCGCGGGCCATTACGGCCACCAGCATGCCGGGCACCTGGGCATCGATGCCGAAGCGCGCGGTGCCGTTGATCTTCGATGCGCTGTCAAGGCGCTTGGTCGGCTTGCCCAGCAGCTTGAACTGCGCGGGCGATTTCAGTTGCGGCTTGGCCGGCACGGCTTGTTTTGCCGCGGCCTCCACCAGCTCGCCATAACGCAGGCGCTTGCCGCTGGCATGGAGCACGGCGCTGGCGTCGGTGCGGCATTCACCAACGGGCACACCCCATTGCGCGGCAGCAGCGGCCACCAGCATTTCGCGGGCTGCGGCGCCGGCCTGGCGCATCGGCAGCCAGAAGGCGCGCACGGTGGTCGAGCCGCCGGTGGCCTGCATGCCGAACATCGGGTTGTTGAAGGCGGCATCGGCCGGGGACTGCTCCACCCCGACCATGCGCCAATCAGCGTCCAGCTCTTCAGCCACCAGCATCGGGATGGCGGTCAGCACGCCCTGGCCCATTTCGGCAGAGCCGCAGACCACGGTGATGCGGTCATCGGGCGTGATGCGCAGGAAAGCGTTGGGGGCGAAGCTGGCGGGCGTGGCGGCGCTCAGGCGGCCGTGCGGCACCAGCGTGAAGCCCAGGGTGAGGGCGGGCAGGGCGGCAGTGGCGCCGGTGGCCTGCAGAAACTTGCGGCGGGTCGTGCTCATGCCTTGGCCCCCTTGCGCAGCTGGACCGACGCGTCCTGGATGGCCGCGCGGATCTGGTTGTAGGTGCCGCAGCGGCAGATGTTGCCGCTCATGGCGTTGTCGATGTCGGCTTCCTTCGGGGCCTTGTTCTTGGCCAGCAGCGCACAGGCGCTCATGATCTGGCCGGACTGGCAGTAGCCGCACTGCGGCACGTCCTGCGCCAGCCAGGCGGCCTGAACCACCTTGCCGGTGGTCGTGGCGCCCACGCCTTCAATCGTGGTCACCTTGCGGCCGGCCACCGAGGAGATCGGCGTCGAGCAAGACCGCACGGCCTGGCCATCCACATGCACGGTGCAGGCGCCACACAGGGCCATGCCACAACCGAACTTGGTGCCCGTCAGGGCCAGGTCTTCGCGCAGCACCCACAGCAGCGGGGTGTCAGGTTCGGCATTCACCGACATCGGTTTGCCGTTGACGTTCAACGTGATCATCTTGTCTCCTGTGGGTGTTTCAACCGAACATGATCGGCGGGAACGATCAACGGGCCCGCAGGCCCGTTGATTGCCCGACTAATTCGCAGGGCGTTGCAGTCAGATCGGCAGCAACGGCACGATCAGCAGCGCCACGATATTGATGATCTTGATCAGCGGATTGATGGCCGGGCCGGCGGTGTCCTTGTAGGGGTCGCCCACCGTGTCGCCCGTGACGGCGGCCTTGTGGGCCTCGCTGCCCTTGCCGCCGTGGTGGCCGTCTTCGATGTATTTCTTGGCGTTGTCCCAGGCGCCGCCGCCGGTGCACATCGAAATGGCCACGAACAACCCGGTCACGATCGTGCCCATCAGCAGGCCACCCAGGGCTGCCGGCCCCAGCAGCAGGCCGACCACCACCGGTGCCACCACCGGCAGCAGGGAAGGAATCACCATTTCCTTGATGGCAGCACCCGTCAGCATGTCGACCGCGCGGCCATATTCCGGCTTGCCCGTGCCTTCCATGATGCCGGGGATGTCGCGGAACTGGCGGCGAACTTCCTCGACCACCGCACCGGCCGCGCGGCCCACCGCTTCCATCGCCATGGCACCGAACAGGTAGGGAATCAGGCCACCGATGAACAGGCCGACGATGACCATGTGGTTCGACAAGTCGAAGCTCACGTGCATGCCTCGGGCTTCAAGCGCGTGGGTGTAGTCAGCAAACAGCACCAGCGCGGCCAGGCCGGCTGAGCCGATGGCATAACCCTTGGTGACGGCCTTGGTGGTGTTGCCCACCGCGTCCAGCGGGTCGGTGATGTCGCGAACGCTGGCCGGCAACTCGGCCATCTCGGCGATGCCACCTGCGTTGTCGGTGATCGGGCCGTAGGCATCCAGGGCCACGACGATGCCGGCCATGCTCAACATGGCGGTGGCTGCAATCGCAATGCCGTAAAGGCCTGCCAGCTGAAAGGCGCCCACGATGGCCAGACACACGAATACCACCGGCCACGCGGTGGAGCGCATCGACACACCGAGGCCGGCAATGATGTTGGTGCCATGCCCCGTGGTGGAGGCCTGCGCCACGTGCTGCACCGGCTTGAAGTTGGTGCCCGTGTAGTACTCCGTGATCCAGACCATGCCGGCCGTCAGCAGCAGGCCCACCACGCACGCGCCCAGCAGGCGCATCTGGGTGTTGGCGCCGAGGGCGTCGTCGGGCATCACCAGCTTGGTCACGCCGACAAAGAACACCAGCGACAGCACACCGGCCACGATCAGGCCCTTGTACAGCGCGGGCATCACGTTCTTCATGCCGGGCGTGGCCTTGACGGCGCCGCAACCGATGATGGAGGCAATGATGGACACGCCGCCCAGCAGCAGCGGGTAGACGATGGCGGCGCCCGGTGCGGCCGTCACCATCAGCGCTCCCAGGGCCATGGTGGCGATGAGCGTGACGGCGTAGGTCTCGAACAGGTCGGCGGCCATGCCGGCGCAGTCGCCGACGTTGTCACCCACGTTGTCGGCAATGACGGCCGGGTTGCGTGGGTCGTCTTCCGGGATGCCGGCTTCCACCTTGCCTACCAGGTCGGCGCCCACATCGGCGCCCTTGGTGAAGATGCCACCGCCCAGTCGGGCGAAGATGGAAATCAGCGAGGAGCCGAAGGCCAGGCCAAGCAGGGGTTTCAGCACCGTCGACAGGCTCTTGTCGGGGGTGATGTTGCCGTTGCCGGTGATGAATAGGGTGAAGATGCCGACGCCGAGCAAGCCCAGGCCCACCACCAGCATGCCGGTGATGGCGCCGCCCTTGAAGGCGACATCGAGTGCGGCGGCCATGCCCTTGGTGGCGGCCTGCGCGGTGCGCACATTCGCCCGCACAGACACGTTCATGCCGATGAAGCCGCAGGCCCCTGACAAAAACGCGCCGAGCACGAAGCCGGCGGCGGTGGTGCCGTCAAGGAACGTGGCGATCAAGACAGTGAGCACCACGCCGACGATGGCGATGGTGCGGTACTGGCGGGCCAGGTAAGCGGCGGCCCCTTGCTGGATGGCGCCCGCAATCTCCTGCATGCGGGCGTTGCCGGCGTCTTGCGCCAGGATCCATCGTCGTTGAACAAACCCGTAGATGACGGCAATCAGGCCGCACACCAGCGCCGCATACAGCGCATAGCTCGTTGACATCAAGGTGTCTCCTTCCGCTCACAGACCTGTGGATGATCTGCGCCCAGGTATTTCGGGGCCTGCTTCGGGCTCTCCCGGGTCGCCGGATCATGCTATTTGCAACACCTGTCGCACCATCATGGTGTTTTCCAGCGCGGGTCTACCCGTGGGCGCTTGTCAGGGCAGGGCAAGCGCTGTCTTTAGAATGCATCCCAATTCGTACTTTTCCTGACCAACCGCTCAACCCGAGACAACCATGAGTCTGAACAACGTGCCCGCCGGCGCCAAGGCGCCTGAACAGTTCAACGTGATCATCGAAATCCCGATGAACGCGGACCCGATCAAGTATGAAGTGGACAAGGAGTCCGGCGCGCTGTTCGTCGACCGCTTCATGACCACGGCCATGCACTACCCGTGCAACTACGGCTACATCCCGCAGACCCTGTCGGACGACGGCGACCCGGTCGACGTGCTCGTCATCACCCCGTACGCCCTGACCCCGGGTGTGGTCGTGACCTGCCGTCCGATCGGCGTGCTGAAGATGGAAGACGAAGCTGGCGTGGACGCCAAGCTGCTGGCCGTGCCGATCGACAAGGTGCTGCCGATCTACACCCACTGGCAAAAGCCGGAAGACATCAACCAGATGCGCCTGAAGGCCATCCAGCATTTCTTCGAGCACTACAAGGACCTGGAAGCCGGCAAGTGGGTCAAGATCACGGGCTGGGAAGGCCCGGAATCGGCCAAGCAGGAAATTCTTGATGGCCTGAAGAACTTCCAGGCTGGCAAGTAAAGCGACAACGGATCGGGTATCGTCGGTTTTGGTGGTTCGGAAGAACCGCCGGAGCTGCGGCCAGACCCGTTCCCCGCACCGCCGCCTTCGGGCGGCGTTGTCATTTCTGCGTGGGGAACTTGTGTCCATCCGTCAGTTCTGTGAAGAACCTGTTCACGGGAGAGACCATGTTGAAGACCCTGCGCCAGCCCGAAGCCTGGCTGTTGTGCCTCGTGGCGTTGAGCCCCCTGGCGACGTCCTCGATCGCCGCGACCGCGCCTGCGGCCAAGCCACCCGCCGCGGTGCACACCGTTGAAGGCATCACCGAATACCGGCTGCCCAACGGTTTGCAAGTGTTGCTGGCGCCTGATGACAGCAAGCCCACCACCACCGTCAACCTGACGTATCGGGTGGGCTCGCGGCATGAGAACTACGGTGAGACCGGCATGGCCCACTTGCTGGAACACCTGCTGTTCAAGGGCACGCCGTCGAACCCGAAGGTCTGGGCTGAATTCAGCCGCCGCGGGCTGCGGGCCAATGGCAGCACCTGGCTGGACCGCACCAACTACTTCGCCAGCTTCACGGCCAACGAGGACAACCTGCGCTGGTTCCTCAGCTGGCACGCGGACGCGATGATCAACAGCTTCATCGCCCGCAAGGACCTCGACACCGAGATGACGGTGGTCCGCAACGAGATGGAAATGGGCGAGAACGACCCGGGTGGCGTATTGCTCGACAAGACCACGGCCACGATGTACCAGTGGCACAACTACGGGAAGACGACGATCGGCGCGCGCACCGACGTTGAAAACGTCGACATCGCCCGGCTGCAGGCCTTCTACCGGACGTACTACCAGCCGGACAACGCCACGCTGATCGTCAGCGGCAAGTTTGACGTCGCCAAGGTGATGGCCTGGGTGATGCAGGACTTCGGCAAGCTGCCCAAACCCAAGCGCGTGCTGCCAACGCTCTACACCCTCGACCCCGTGCAGGACGGTGACCGCAGCGTCACGCTGCGCCGCCAGGGCGGTGTGCCCATGATCTACAGCGCGTACCACGTGACGCCCGGCGCCCACCCCGACAGCGCGCCCCTGCAGTTGCTTGAGCGCGTGATGGCCGAGGCCCCGGCGGGCCGTCTGCACAAGCGGCTGGTGGAAACCGGCAAGGCATCGGCAGTGTTCGCCTTCGGTGCGCAGCTGTTTGATCCGGGCTTCCTGCTGTTCGGCACCCAGCTTGCGCCGGGCCAGTCGACGGATGCGGCACGCCAGGAGTTGCTGGCCACGCTGGAAGGGGTTGCCGCGAACCCGATCACCGCGGAAGAGCTGGAGCGGGCCCGCGCACGCTGGCTGACCGACTGGAACCAGCAGTTCTCGAACCCCGAGACCGTGGGCGTGGCCTTGTCGGAAACCGTGGCCCTGGGCGATTGGCGCCTGTACTTCCTGCAGCGCGATCGCGTGAAGACCGTCACCGTGGCCGACGTGAACCGCGTGGCCACCCAGCGCCTGCTGCGTGACAACCGCACCCTGGCCATCTACGAGCCCACCGAAAAGCCGGTGCGCGCCCCGGCGCCGCAGGTGGTTGATGCGGCCACCCAGCTGAAAGACTTCAAGCCGGTGACCACCCTGGCTGCGGTGGAAGCCTTTGAAGCCACGCCCGCCAACATCGTCAAGCGCACGCGTACCGCGGAGCCCGCCCCCGGCCTCAAGCTGGCGCTGCTGGCCAAGGGCTCGCGTGGCGACATGGTGGAAGCCACGATGGCCCTGCACATGGGCGATGAGCCGTCGCTGCGTGGCACCGAAGCCGCGGCCGATCTGATGATTGGCTTGCTGGACAAGGGCACGACGCGCCTGGACCGTCAGCAATTGCAAGACCGCCTGACGGCGCTGAAGGCGGAAGTCGGCTTCAGTGGCAATGCCACGAAGGTCAATGTGCGCATCACCACCACCAAGGCCAACTTGCCCGAGGTGGTGGCGCTGGTCGGCGAGATGCTGCGCCAGCCAACCTTCCCCGACAGCGTGTTGAACGAGCTGCGCCAGGCCCAGCTGACCAACATCGAAGCGATGCGCAAGGAGCCCGGCGCCATCCTCGGTGACGCGCTTGAGCGTCATCGCAGCCCGTATCCGCGTGGTGATGTGCGCCACGTCCGTGGCTTCGACGAGCAGGTGGAAGACCTGAAGCGCGTGAGCGCGGCGGACGTGCGCAGCTTCCACCAGCGCTTCCTCGGTGCAGCGCAGGCGGAGTTTGCCGCCGTGGGCGCGATGGACGATGCCGCTGTTGAGGCGGCTGTGGCCAAGGCTCTGGCTGGTTGGCGTGCCCCGCAGGCTGTGCAGCGCGTGCCTGACCCGCTGGTGAATGTGCCGCCGGTGCGCCTGGTGTTCGAGACGCCGGACAAGCAGAACGCCGTGATGTCGGCCTCGCTGGCCCTGCCGATCAAGGACCTGGATGCTGACCAGGCCGCCCTGATGGTGGCGGACTTTGCCTTTGGCAGCGGCGGCAATTCACGCCTCTGGAAGCGCATCCGTGAAGGCGAGGGCCTGAGCTACGGCGTGGGTAGCCGCATCACCTGGAATTCGCTCGAAGCCAACAGCCGCTGGAGTGCCGGCGCCATCTTTGCGCCGGGCAACCGCGCCAAGGTGGAAGCGGCCTTCCAGGAAGAGCTGGCCCGCTCGGTGAAAGACGGTTTCACCGCCAGCGAGGTGGACCAGGCGCGCAACGGCCTGTTGAACTTCCGCCGTCTGGGCCGCGCGCAAGACGGCAATCTGGCCGGTGGCCTGGCCAACAACCTGTACCTGAACCGCAGCTACGCGGTGTCGGAAACGGTGGACAAGGCGATCGCCGCCGTCACCGCCGAACAGGCCAGCGCGGCCTGGCGCAAATACATCCAGCCGGCCCAGTTGGTGCTGGGCGTGGCGGGTGATTTCAAGGGCCAGTGATCGAGGCCTCGGGGCCTGGCTTGAACGGGTTGCGCTCGCGCAGTTCGTCCATCCAGGCCTCAACGCCTGCGCCTTCGCGCTGCAGGAATTCTTCCACCGCACGCGCGAATTGCGGATGGGCCAACCAGTGGGCTGAGGCGGTGGGAACCGGCAGCAGTCCGCGCGCCATCTTGTGCTCACCCTGGGCACCGCCTTCAAAGCGGCTCAGGCCTTCGGTGATGCACCACTGCAGCGGCTGGTAATAACAGGCCTCGAAATGCAGGCAGGGGATGTGCTCGGTGCAGCCCCAGTAGCGGCCCCAGGCAGTGCCGCGTTCGCGGTCGATGCCCACCAGTGACACGGCCACGCGCTCATCGCCCCGCAGGGCGACAAACATCACCCAGTGCTCGGGCATCTGCGCTGCCATCTGCTCGAAGAAGGCGCGGCTCAGGTAGGGCGTGGAGTGGTGCGCGGCGTAGGTCAGGGTGTAGCAATGGTGAAAGTAGTCCCACAGGTCGGACGTGATCTGCCGGCCCTCGAACACCTCGAAACGCACGCCAGCCTCGCCCACCTTGCGACGCTCCTGCTGAATCTTCTTGCGCTTCTCGCGCTGCAGGCTGGCGAGGTAGTCGGGGAAGTCGGTCCAGGGCTGCTCAGGCCGTTGCTGCCAATGGAACTGCACGCCCTGGCGCATCAGCCACCCGGCCTCACGGGCGGCCTGCGCATCTTCCGGGCTCGGGAACAGCAGGTGCACCGATGACAAACCCGCCTGCCGCGCCAGCGCCACCAGCGCTTCCAGCATCAGGCGGCGGGCGGCGTCGTCCACCGCCAGCAGGCGGCTGCCCGGCACTGGTGTGAAGGGCACGGCGCTCAGCAGCTTCGGGTAGTAGGCCAGGCCGTGGCGCTGGTAGGCATCGGCCCAGGCCCAGTCGAACACGTACTCGCCGTAGGAATGGGTTTTTTGCCAGGCCACGGTGGCGCAGAGCAGTTGCTCGCCGTGGTGCACGGTGATGAATTGCGGCAGCCAGCCCGTGGCCTCGGTGGCACTGCCGGAGGCGTGCATCGCGGCCAGATAGGCATGCCGCATGAACGGCGTGGGCTCGCTCTGCGCGGCCAGCAGTGCGTCCCACGCCACAGCGTCCACACTGGCCGGGTCGGCATGCACCCCGATGAGATAATCAGCCGCTTCGTCTACGGTGTGCTTCATGTCAAGCCCGGTTACCGTGCCAGTCGCACTGGCCCAGATCAATGCCACGGTGGGCGATTTGCCCGGCAACGCCCGGCTGATTGCCGACGCTGCCCGTGCCGCCCACGCCCAAGGCGCACGCCTGGTGCTGGCGCCCGAGTTGGCCCTGACCGGCTACCCCCCCGAAGACCTGCTGCTGAGGCCGGCGTTCATGAGCGCCTGCGATGACGCCTTGAAGGCCCTCGCGGCCGATCTGGCGGCCTGTGACGGCCTGCATGTGGTGGTGGGACATCCGACGCGGTGGGAGCATGCGGCCGATGTTAGGTCGAAGTCCTTGTCCCTGCCGCAGCGCTTCAATTCAGCCTCGGTGCTGGCAGGGGGCAAGGTGCTCGCCACCTATCACAAGCGCGAGTTGCCGAACTACCAGGTGTTCGATGAGCGGCGCTACTTCGCCTCTGGCCGCGATGCCGGCCATGGGCCCGTGGTATTCGAGGTTGACGGGTTGAAGTTCGGCCTGCTGATCTGCGAAGACGCCTGGTTCGAAGAGCCCGCCCAGGCGGCGTGTGAGGCCGGTGCGCAGGTGCTGTGTGTCCTGAATGCCTCGCCCTTCCATGTCGACAAGCATGGCGAGCGCGAAGCGCGCATGTCGCGTCGGGCTGCATCGCTGGGCGTGCCGGTGCTCTATGCCCACCTGGTGGGTGGCCAGGACGAGGTGGTGTTTGACGGCGCGTCGTTCGCGGTCGATGCACAGGGTGTGGTGCAGGCCCGGGCCGCGAGCTTCGAGCCTGACCTGCTCGCGCTGAGCGTTACTGCAGGCGGGGCCGTGCACGGTGTGGTGCAAGCCATTCCCGAGCCCGAAGCGCAGGTCTGGTCCGCCCTGGTGCTGGGTGTGCGTGACTACCTCGGCAAGAACGGTTTCCCCGGCGCCATCATCGGCTTGTCGGGTGGGGTGGATTCCGCCCTGGTGCTGGCAATTGCCGTTGATGCGCTGGGCGCAGACAAGGTCCGCACGGTGATGATGCCGTCGCCATACACCGCCGACATTTCGTGGCTCGATGCCCGCGACATGGCCGAGCGCCTGGGCGTGCGCCACGACGAGATTGGCATCACCCCGATGTTTGACGCCTTCAAGGGCGCACTGGCAGATCAGTTCGCTGGCCTGGCCGAAGACACGACGGAGGAGAACATCCAGGCGCGGGTTCGCGGCACGCTGCTGATGGCCCTGTCGAACAAGACCGGAGACATCGTGCTGACCACCGGCAACAAGAGCGAAATGGCCACGGGCTATTGCACGCTGTACGGTGACATGGCCGGCGGCTTTGCGGTGATCAAGGACGTCGCCAAGACCCTGGTCTACCGCCTGTGCGAATGGAAGAACCGCCAGCCCACGGTGCGTGCCGACGGCAGCATCGGTCCGGTGATTCCTGAGCGCATCATCACCCGTCCGCCTTCGGCGGAATTGCGCCCCGACCAGAAGGACCAGGACAGCCTGCCGGCCTATGAAGTGCTCGACGCGATCCTGTCGGGCTACATGGAAGATGACCGCAGCATCGAGGACCTGGTGGCCGCCGGATTTGCCCGGGCCGACGTGGAGCGCGTCACCCGCCTCATCAAGATCAATGAGTACAAGCGGCGCCAGGCGCCCATCGGCATCCGCATCACCCACCGGGCTTTCGGGCGTGATTGGCGATACCCGATCACCTCAAAGTTCCGTGCTTAAATCCGGCACAAACGCATTCATTTCCCTGAACCCCGACGGAGCACCCCATGAAGCAGATCACCGCCATCATCAAACCTTTCAAGCTCGAGGAAGTGCGTGAGGCGCTTGCAGACGTGGGCGTGTCCGGCCTGACGGTGACCGAGGTCAAGGGTTTTGGTCGCCAGAAGGGCCACACCGAGCTGTACCGCGGCGCCGAGTACGTCGTCGACTTCCTGCCCAAGGTGAAGGTCGAAGTGGTCGTCAAGGACGGTGACGTCGAGCGCTCGATCGAAGCCATCGTGAAGGCCGCCAAGACCGGCAAGATCGGTGACGGCAAGATCTTCGTGACGCCGGTGGAGCAGGTGGTGCGCATCCGCACTGGCGAGACCGACGAATCGGCGGTCTGATTCCGCTGCAGCCGGAACGCTGAGCCGGCTGAAGACTCCGGCTGGCCCGAGCGGCCACCGGAACAAAACGCTGCCTAGATGCGACGGAAATCGTCGGACTGGGTGGCGTTTTTGCTTTGTGCGGCCAACTCGCTCAGCAAGCGCGCCGGTTCGGCATCGACCGTCAGCATGCGCTGCTGCTCGCCGTCGATGAAGCCTGAAGCCAGCGTGTGCTTCATGAAGGTCAGCAGCGGGTCATAGAAGCCGCTGGTGTTGAGCAGGCCGATCGGCTGGTCGTGATAGCCGATGTGCCGCCAGGTCCAGACCTCGAAGAGTTCTTCAAAGGTGCCGATGCCGCCGGGCAGCGCCACGAAGGCATCCGCCAGTTCAGCCATGCGCTGCTTGCGCTGGTGCATGGTTTGAACCACCTCCAGCTCGGTCAATTGCCGATGGCCCACTTCCTTTTGCAGCAGCAGTTCGGGGATCACGCCGATCACCTGTCCGCCCGCGGCCAGCGTGGCGTCTGCCACTTCGCCCATCAGACCCACATTGCCGCCGCCATACACCAGGCGCCAGCCACGCTCGCCGATCAGCTGGCCAACGGCGCGGGCTGCCGCGGTGAAGGCCGGATCGGTGCCGTGCCGTGAGCCGCAGTAGACGCAGAGGGTGAACGGCGTGCTCATGGCAGGAACCTGTGCCACAGAGCCGCACCCCAGATGCCGGCGCACAGGGTGAGCGACAGCAGCACGGCGGCGCTGGCGATGTCTTTCGCGCGGGCCGACAGGTCGTGCATCTCGAAGCCGATGCGGTCGATGGCAGCTTCGATGGCAGAGTTGAGCAGCTCGACGATCATCACGATCAGCACCGAACCCGCCAGCAGCGCGACCTCGATCCAGGTCTGACCGACCCAGAACGCCAGCGGCACCAGCACGACGGCCAGCCAGGTTTCCTGGCGGAACGCGCTTTCACCGTTGTAGGCCGCCTTCAAGCCGGCCATGGAGTAGCCGGCGGCGTGAATGATGCGGTTCAGGCCGGTTCGGCCCTTGTGTGGATTGCTCTTCATCGGGGCTGGATTGTGCCAGCCCCGGCCGCCTTCACGACTTGCGTGCGGGCGGGGCAGGGCGCCAGGTCACCAGGCGGGTGCCGCAGACGGCGTCGTGCCAGTACTGGCGCTGCGGGTGCAGCCGGGTCAGCAGGGCATAGGCCACGATGCCCGTGAGCATCAGGCCGAACACGGCAGCACCCGAATGCAGGTCGGCCACCCACGCGGTCAGCAGCGCGGGCACGAACCAGATCCAGGACAGCACGTACCGGGCGAGTGCACGGGGTTGGCTGAGGGCGTTGCCGTGGATGTCGACCACGCGGATGTCCCAGGCCTTCATGGCCACGGTTTGGCCGCCACGCGACCAGAACCAGGTGAAGTACACCGCCAGCACGACGAACAGGAACATCTGCAGCCCCAAGGTGCCGTGCAGCGCATGGCGCATCTGGGTCAAACTGGAGTACAGGTAGCCGGCGATCATCAGGACGCCGAACAGCAGCACGCCTTCATAGATGAAGGCGGCGAGGCGGCGCATCAAGGCCGGCGCAACGGTGGGCACCGGCGCCGTCGCCGGGGTGGCTGCAGTCGCTTCCATCACGGGGCGACCGAGGACGCCGACGTGGCTGCAGCGGCGACCGGGACGGTAGGCGCCACCGGCAAGGCGGGCAGTGTGGGCACCGGCGAGGGCTTGGCGCTGGCCGGCTTCAGGTTCGGCGTGCCAGCGGCTTGAGGGCCACCCTTTGGCAGCAGCGTCGCCTTGTCGACCATGCCGGAGCCAGCCGAGATCTTCGGCATGCCAGCAGGTTGATGCGCCGGCGGCATGGGCTTTGCTGTGACCAGCGATGTGGTGGCGCCAGGGTTGCCTTGCACCAGCGTCGGGGCAACGGGCTTGGGGCCTGCTGCCGGAGCGGCGCCTGCACCCACGATGTTCTGCTTGGGTGCCTGTGCGTCCAGGGGGGCGTTGCGCAGGGCACGCGCTCCAGTGGCCGGTGGCTTGGCAGGCGTTTCAGGCTGCGCGCGCGCAGCCAGCTCGGCCTTTTCAGCCGGCGGCAGGGAGCGATAGGCTTCCCATTGCGCCTGGCGGTCTGTGGCGGGGCGCTGCTGGGTCTGCTGGAAGTTGACGCGGGCCTGGCCTCGCTCGGCCGGGGTCATGCGCGCCCAGGCGGACATGCGCTCTTGCATGCGTTGTTGCTGGTCAGCTGGCAGGTTGGGGTAGCGCTGGGCGATTTCCAGCCACTTGCGTCGGCTGTCGGGCGTCAGCTGGGGCCAGTCTTTGGCCAGCGGCGCCAGCACCTTCTGGCTCGCGGGGGGCACGGCTTGCCAGGTGGGATCCGGCGTCTGGGCGAATGCAGGCGAAACGACACTCACCAGGCCCGTCAGGGCCAGCGAAGTCACGGCAAAACGCCAGGAACGGAACACAGCGACCACCTTACTCCCGGGATTTCAGAAATTCGACAAAACCAGCGTCACGGTAGGCATCTGGGGGCAATTCGTCGCCCAGCAAGGCCACGTCAACCTCGGCAGCAGCTTGAATTTGCTGACGATCATGCAATTCGTCAATCACCATCAGCCCCACCACCAGCAGCAGCAGCGGCAGCGCAGTGGCCAGACGGCTGAACCAGGGGTTGCCGCCGCCCAGCATCAGGGCATTTCCGGCGCGGCCCAGGCGCTGCGTGGCGGTGGCCGGTGCAGCGGCCAGCTGGCGGCTGGTGCGTGCACGGGCAATCGCCTGCTCGCGGGCGACCCGAAGGCGCTCGGAGATGTCGTGGGGAGTGCGATCAGCCTGCTCGTTGAGCATGGCGGCCATCCGCAAGCCAAAGCGCGCTTCGATGCCGCTGGCGTCCACCGGGCTGGAGAAGGACTTGAGTTGCGTCATGGCGTAATTCCCTTGGCTTTCAATGCTTTAGCGAGCGCGTGGACGGCGCGGGAGCAATGCGTTTTCACGCTGCCTTCCGAGCAACCCATGGCGGCGGCCGTCTCTGCGACGTCCATTTCCTCCCAGTAACGCAGCAGGAACGCTTCCCGTTGACGTCCCGGCAGTTGAGCGATCTCAGATTCGATCAAAAGCAATATTTGTTCCCTTCCGACCGTGTCGGCGGCGCTCTCGGCGCCCATGCTGCCCTCGATGGTTTCAAGCATCTCCAGCAGGTCGAAGTCGCCGTCCTCGTCGCTGCCTTCGAACTCCGACATGTTCTGCATGACGCCCCGGCGCACCTTCTGGCGCCGGAACCAGTCCATCGTGGCGTTCGACAGGATGCGCTGAAACACCAGCGGCAACTCCGCCGCCGGTCGGTCGGCGTACTTCTCGGCCAGCCGGATCATGGCGTCCTGAACGATGTCAAGTGCCGCATCTTCGTCACGCACCGTGTAGACGGTGCGCTTGAAGGCGCGCTTTTCGACGCTCTTGAGGAAGTCGGAGAGTTCTTTGTCAGTGGCCAAGGGGTGGGCGAGGCGTGATGCGCTCGACGGGAAACGCGCCGGATTATGTCACCGTGCACCACAAGGGAACGAAAAGCGCCCATAAGAATGCAATAATGCTGCTTCGCACAATTAGCGAGTTGATCTTAAGGCCGCCCCGACCGCGGGTGTCGGCAGTTGTTGATCGCGCAGGTTCCGATTCCGCCTCACGAGGGCGCGAGAAGGGGCACCGAAGGTTTTTCGTCAGAGAAATTCACAGAGGTTCGAAAATGGACATGTCTGCCGCGGATTCCAGACGCGCCGCCACGGCGCAGCCGCAAACCAATTCCCACGCCACCGCCAAGGAGCCCAACGGCTCCCAGATTCTCGTGCGCTGCCTGCAGGCCGAGAACGTCAAGTACATCTGGGGTTACCCGGGTGGCTCGGTGCTCTACATCTACGACGCGCTCTACGAGCAGGAAACCATCCAGCACGTGCTCGTCCGCCATGAGCAAGCCGCCGTGCATGCCGCTGACGGCTACGCCCGTGCCACCGGCGATGTCGGTGTGGCGCTGGTCACGTCCGGCCCGGGTGTCACGAATGCCGTGACCGGCATCGCCACCGCGTACATGGACTCCATCCCGATGGTGATCATCACCGGGCAGGTGCCAACGCCGGCCATCGGCCTTGATGCCTTCCAGGAGTGCGACACCGTCGGCATCACCCGCCCGATCGTCAAGCACAACTTCCTGGTGAAGGATGTTCGCGACCTGGCCAGCACGCTGAAGAAGGCTTTCCACATTGCCCGCACCGGTCGTCCCGGTCCGGTCGTGGTCGACATCCCGAAGGATGTCTCGCTGAAGACCGCGCCCTATCATTACCCGGACCATGTCGAGATGCGCTCGTACAACCCGGTGAAGAAGGGCCACGGCGGGCAGATTCGCAAGGCCGTGCAGCTGCTGCTGGGCGCCAAGCGCCCGTACATCTACACCGGCGGCGGCGTGATCCTCGGCAACGCCACGGCAGAGCTGCGCGAGTTGTGCGACATGCTGGGCTTCCCGGTCACCAACACGCTGATGGGCCTGGGCGCCACGGCGGCGTCTGACCCGAAGTTCCTGGGCATGCTGGGCATGCACGGCACCTACGAAGCCAACATGACGATGCAGAACTGCGACGTCCTGCTGGCGGTGGGCGCCCGTTTTGATGACCGCGTGATCGGCAACCCGAAGCACTTCGCATCGGTGGAGCGCAAGATCATCCACATCGACATCGATCCGTCGTCCATCTCCAAGCGCGTGAAGGTCGACATTCCGATCGTCGGCGACGTGAAGGATGTGCTGCAGGAGATGATCTCCCAGGTCCGCGAGGCGCAAGCCAAGCCGGATTCGGCCGTGATCTCCCAGTGGTGGAGCCAGGTCAACGAGTGGCGCAAGCGCGACTGCCTGAAGTTCAAGCTCAGCCCGGACGTGATCAAGCCGCAACAGGTGGTCGAGACCCTGTGGGAGATGACCCGCGGCACCGACGCCTACGTCACCTCCGACGTCGGTCAGCACCAGATGTGGGCCGCGCAGTACTACCGCTTCGAAGAGCCGCGTCGCTGGATCAACTCCGGCGGCCTGGGCACGATGGGCGTGGGCCTGCCGTACGCGATGGGCATCAAGCTGGCCAAGCCGGACGCGGACGTGTTCTGCATCACCGGTGAAGGCTCGATCCAGATGAACATCCAGGAGCTCTCCACCTGCCAGCAGTACAAGACGCCGGTGAAGGTGATTGCCCTGAACAACCGCTACCTGGGCATGGTGCGTCAGTGGCAGGAACTGGATTACCAGGGCCGCTACTCGCACAGCTACATGGACGCGCTGCCTGACTTCGTCAAGCTGGCCGAGGCCTATGGCCACATCGGCTTGAAGATCGAGAAGCCGTCCGAGGTGGAGCCGGCCCTGCGCGAGATGATTCGCATCAAGGACCGCACCGTGTTCCTCGACGTGCGCACCGATCAGACGGAAAACGTCTGGCCGATGGTCAAGGCAGGCAAGGGCATCTCCGAGATGCTGCTGGGATCAGAGGATCTGTGATCGTTGAAGGTCTGCAGGGCCGACGTCGTTACCGCGACGCCAGCAGCTGCAGGCCGGACACCCTCACAGCCCTGATCATTTGATTCCCTGGTTCACACGGGGTGGTCAAGGTGCAGTGGTTACCGCCACTGGGCCGAAGAGCCATCCCAGGAGATATCCATGAGACACATCATTGCCGTGCTGCTCGAAAACGAGCCCGGTGCCCTGTCGCGCGTGGTGGGCCTGTTTTCGGCCCGCGGCTACAACATTGAAAGCCTCACGGTGGCGCCGACTGAAGACCCGTCGCTGTCCCGCATGACCATCGTCACCACCGGCTCTGACGAAGTGATCGAGCAGATCACCAAGCATTTGAACCGCCTGGTTGATGTGGTCAAGGTCGTCGACCTGACGGAAGGTCAGTTCACCGAGCGTGAGCTGATGCTGATCAAGGTCCGGGCCGTCGGCAAGGAGCGCGAAGAAATGAAGCGCATGGCCGACATCTTCCGCGGTCGCATCATCGACGTGACCGAGAAGAGCTACACCATCGAATTGACTGGCGATGCCGGCAAACTTGATGCCTTCATCGAAGGCATCGACCGCACCGCCATTCTTGAAACCGTGCGCACCGGCTCCAGCGGGATCGGGCGCGGCGAGCGCATCTTGCGCGTCTGACCGTTCACCGGTCACCCTCACTCATCCCGCACATTCCAGTTTCGTTGAAGAGAGAAAGAATCATGAAGGTTTATTACGACAAGGACGCCGACCTCTCCCTGATCAAGGGCAAGAACGTCACCATCATCGGCTACGGCTCGCAAGGCCACGCCCACGCCCAGAACCTGAACGATTCGGGCGTCAAGGTGACGGTCGGTCTGCGCAAGAACGGCGCATCGTGGGCCAAGGCTGAAGGTGCTGGCCTGAAGGTCGCTGAAATCGCCGACGCCGTGAAGGCCGCCGACGTGGTCATGATCCTGCTGCCTGACGAGCAGATCGCCGACGTCTACAAGAACGAAGTCGAGCCGAACATCAAGGCCGGCGCTTCGCTGGTGTTCGCCCACGGCTTCAACGTGCATTACGGCCAAGTCGTGCCGCGCGCTGACCTGGACGTCTGGATGGTGGCTCCGAAGGCCCCGGGCCACACCGTGCGCGGCACCTACCGCCAAGGTGGCGGCGTGCCCCACCTGATCGCCATCTACCAGGACAAGACCGGCAAGGCCCGTGATCTGGCTCTGAGCTATGCGTCGGCCAACGGCGGCGGCAAGGCTGGCATCATCGAAACCAACTTCCGCGAAGAAACCGAAACCGACCTGTTCGGCGAACAAGCCGTGCTGTGCGGCGGTGCCGTCGAGCTGATCAAGGCTGGTTTCGAAACGCTGGTGGAAGCTGGCTACGCCCCTGAAATGGCGTACTTCGAGTGCCTGCACGAACTGAAGCTGATCGTCGACCTGATCTATGAAGGCGGCATCGCCAACATGAACTACTCGATCTCGAACAACGCCGAATACGGCGAGTACGTCACCGGCCCGCGCGTCGTGACGGCCGAGACCAAGAAGGCCATGCAGCAGTGCCTGAAGGACATCCAGACCGGCGAATACGCCAAGTCCTTCATCCTGGAAAACAAGGCCGGCGCTCCGACCCTGATTTCCCGCCGCCGCCTGACCGAAGAGCACCAGATCGAAGTCGTCGGCGCCAAGCTGCGCGAAATGATGCCCTGGATCAAGGCCAACAAGCTGGTCGACAAGACCCGCAACTGATCGAGCCGGCTTGTCCGGTCTGACCTCGAGCCGCCTCCGGGCGGCTTTTTACTTGGTGCGGTGAGGTATCCTCAGCGCATCGATCGAACCTTTCCTGGTCCATGAGCAGCAACGAACCCGAAATTTCTGACGACGACAACGAGCTGGAAGTGGTGTCCACCCCGCGGCCGCGCCGCAAAGGCATCTACATCCTGCCCAACCTGTTCACGTTGGCAGCGTTGTTTGGCGGCTTCTACGCCATCGTCATGGCCATGAATGGCCGTTTCGAGCAGGCCGCCATCGGCATCTTTTGCGCCATGGTGCTGGACAGTCTGGACGGCCGCGTGGCCCGCATGACCAACACCCAGAGCGCGTTCGGCGAGCAGATGGACAGCCTGTCCGACATGGTCAGCTTCGGTGCCGCGCCTGCGCTCATCATCTACGAGTGGGCCTTGAAGGGCCTGGGCAAGGCCGGCTGGATTGCCGCATTCGTGTACTGCGCCTGTGCTGCCCTGCGGCTGGCGCGCTTCAACACCAACATCGGCATCGTCGACAAGCGCTTCTTCCAGGGCATGCCCAGCCCGGCCGCCGCGGCGATGCTGGTTGGCTTCATCTGGGTGGCTGATGACGCCGGCTTGAAGGATGTGTACGCGCTGCCGGTCTGGCCGTGGGTGGCTTTTGCCTTTGCGCTGTATGCCGGCTTGACGATGGTCACCAACGTGCCGTTCTACAGCTTCAAGGACGTGAGCCTCAAGCGCACGGTGCCTTTCGCGGTGATCGTGCTGATTGCGCTGGGCATCGCGGTGATCAACCTGCACGTGCCCGGCATGCTGTTCGGCCTGTTCTGCATCTACGGCCTGTCCGGCTACGGCGTGTACGTGTGGCGACGCATGAAGGGCCGCCCGGTGAGCGTGATTGCCACGTCGACTGACGAGCCCGACGAGCGCGGTTTGCACTGAAATTTGCACTGAACTTGTGCTACATTAGAAGCATGTTCTCGAACGTCTGCACCACTCTGTCGCTAATTGCGGCCCTAGGTTCCACCTGGGCTGAGTGATCGCACGCACCTGAACATCGCCGGGCTGGTCCCGAGCAAGTTTCCTCCGATCAACGGCCCGCATTGCGTACAGCAGCGGGCCGTTTTTGTTTTTGCAGCCAAACGAAAGAAGCACATGGCCGACAAGCTGATCATTTTCGACACCACCTTGCGCGACGGCGAACAGTCGCCCGGCGCCTCCATGACGCGCGATGAAAAGCTGCGCATCGCTCGCCAACTGGAGCGACTGCGCGTGGACGTGATCGAAGCCGGTTTTGCGGCATCGTCCAACGGCGATTTCGAAGCGGTCAAGCTGATTGCCGACAACATCCGTGAATCCACGGTTTGCTCGCTGGCCCGTGCCAATGACCGCGACATCGCCCGTGCTGCCGAAGCCCTCAAGGGCGCGGCGCAGGCCCGCATCCACACCTTCATCGCCACCAGTGCCCTGCACATGGAGAAGAAGCTGCGCATGACGCCGGACCAGGTGCTGGAGCAGGCCCGCCAATCGGTGCGTTTCGCCCGGAACCTGTGCGGCGACATCGAGTTCTCGCCGGAAGACGGCTACCGCTCGGATGTCGACTTCCTCTGCCGCGTGCTGGAAGCCGTGATCAACGAAGGCGCCACGACCCTGAACATTCCGGACACGGTGGGCTACGCCATTCCGGAGTTGTATGGCGATTTCATCCGCACCCTGCGTGAGCGCGTGCCGAACTCCGACAAGGCGATCTGGAGCGTGCACTGCCACAACGACCTGGGCATGGCGGTTGCCAACTCGCTGGCCGGTGTGAAGATCGGCGGTGCCCGCCAGATCGAATGCACGATCAACGGCCTGGGCGAGCGTGCTGGCAATTGCGCACTTGAAGAAGTGGTGATGGCCTTGCGCACCCGCCGCGACTATTTCGGTCTGGACGTGGGCATTGATGCCAGCCAGATCGTGCCGGCTTCGCGCATGGTGAGCCAGACCACCGGTTTCGTGGTGCAGCCTAACAAGGCCGTGGTGGGGGCGAACGCCTTCGCCCACGCGTCCGGCATTCACCAGGACGGCGTGCTGAAGGCCCGCGACACCTACGAGATCATGCGCGCGGAAGACGTGGGCTGGTCGGCCAACAAGATCGTGCTGGGCAAGCTGTCGGGCCGCAACGCGTTCAAGCAGCGCTTGCAAGAGCTGGGCGTGTCGCTGGCGTCGGAGGCTGAAGTCAATGCAGCGTTTGCACGCTTCAAGGACCTGGCCGACCGCAAGAGCGAGATCTTTGACGAAGACATCATCGCGCTGGTGGGTGATGAAAGCGTCTCGGCCGAGCAGGAGCATTTCCGCTTCCTGTCGCTGTCGCAGCGTTCGGAAACGGGTGAGCGTCCGCATGCCCGGGTCACGTTCTCCGTGGGTGCCAACGAGTTCACCACCGAGAGCGATGGCAACGGTCCGGTGGACGCGAGCCTGAAGGCGATCGAATCCCAGGTGCAAAGTGGCGCTGAAATGCTGCTGTATTCCGTCAATGCCATCACGTCCGGAAGCACAGAATCGCAGGGCGAGGTGACGGTTCGGCTGCAGCATGGTGGCCGGGTGGTGAACGGCGTTGGTGCCGACCCTGATATCGTCATCGCGTCAGCCAAGGCTTACCTGTCGGCGCTGAACAAGCTCCACGGCAACGTTGATCGGGTGGCCGCCCAAGGCTGAAGACCCGTCTCTGGAGGGGCAGGGCTAACCCTCTGCCCACTTTAGGAAAGACATGCAAGTTTTTGATCTTGCATGTCTTTTTCGTTTCCAATAGACTCGGGACAACGTTGTTGGAGCGACGAAAGCTGTTGCAAATGAATAAAACCGGAATGCGTGCCGCCTGGGCTTTCGTGCTGACCTGCACGATGTGCCTGTCTGCGGTCGAAGCTGCCTCAGCTGCCGCCCCCAAAAACACCCGCCAGAAGGCCGCCGCCGCGCCTGTGTCGAAGGTTGCGAAGGCCCCGGCCAAGTCCGCCAAGACCGCTGTTGCGCGCAAGCCGGTGGCTGTGAGCACCCGCTCGGTGGTGCGCAAGCCCGCCGTTCGTGCCGTGGCAGAACCCGCCCGCAGCTCCTTCGGCCAGATGTACGGCCTGCACGGCACGGCTGATCCGCTGGCCCTGAAGTCCAGCGTGGCGTTTGTGCTTGACCAGGACACCAACGAAATTCTGCTGAGCAAGAACTCGCAAGCCGTGTTGCCGATTGCCTCCATCACCAAGCTGATGACGGCGCTGGTCATCACCGAGGCGCACCAGTCGCTGGATGATGTGCTGTCGATCACCCAGGACGATGTGGACACCGAAAAGGGCAGCTCGTCGCGTCTGCAGGTGGGCACACAGCTCACCCGCGGTGAAATGCTGCACCTGGCACTGATGTCGTCCGAGAACCGCGCAGCCAATGCCCTGGGGCGCAACTATCCGGGTGGCCTGGCCACCTTCGTGAACGCCATGAATGCCAAGGCCCGTGCCTTGAGCATGCACGACACGCGCTATGTCGAGCCGACCGGCTTGTCGAGCCAGAACCAATCGAGCGCGCGTGACCTGGCGGCCCTGGTGAAGACGGCCTACACCGTGCCCTTGATCCGCGAGTTGTCCACGTCGCCGGAATACCAGGTGTCGGTGGGTTCGCGCCAGCTGCAGTACCACACCACCAACCGTCTGGTGAAGAGCCCGGAGTGGGACATCGGCCTGCAGAAGACCGGCTACATCAGCGAGGCCGGCCAGTGTCTGGTCATGCAGGCGCGCCTGGCTGGCCGCAAGCTCATCCTGGTGCTGCTAGATTCGGCTGGCAAGTATTCGCGCATCGGTGATGCCGAGCGCATCCGCAAGTGGCTGATCTCCAACCCGGTCACGCCGGTGGGCGCTTTGACGACGCCGCCTGCCGTGGTGGCTGTGCGAGTGGCCGGCTGACACCAGCCGTCTGCGGACGTGAAAAAGGCAACCCTCGGGTTGCCTTTTTTCATGGCGCGCCGCGCTTGTCGGCGCGTCGGCTCAGGGCGTTTGCCCCTGGTGCCCCAGTGACGCCGAGATGCTTGCCGCTGTGGCCTTGACCCGCTCCATCCAGGCTTCTTCCAGACGGTCGGCGGGCGACGAAATCGACAGGCCGGCGATCAGTTTGCCCTGGTCGTCGAAGATGCCGGCAGCCATGCAACGCACGCCCAGCTCCAGCTCTTCGTCGTCGCGCGCCGCGGCCTGACGTCGAACCTGAGCCAGTTCGCGCTCGAGCGAGGGCAGGTCGGTCAGGCTGTTGCGGGTGTGTCCCGTCAGGCCGGTGCGGGTGGCGTAGGCGCGCACCCGTTGAGGATCGTCATAGGCCAGGAAGAGCTTGCCGACGGAGGTGAGGTGCAGCGGCGCCCGTCCGCCCACGGCACGCACCACCTGCATGCCTGATCGCTCGCTGTACGTGCGCTCGATGTAGACGATTTCATCGCCTTGCCGAACCGAGAGATTGACCGGTTGGTGGGTGAGCTTGTGCAGCTCGCGCATCGGGCCGATGGCCGCGTCGCGCACATCCAGACGCGCCTTCACCAGGTTGCCCAATTCCAGCAGGCGCATACCCAAGCGGTAGCTTCCGGCCTCCGGGCGATCAACATAGCGGCCTGCTGCCAGGTCGTTCAAGATGCGGTGGGCCGTGGACGGGTGCAGCCCGGTGCGTTCGCTGAGGTCTTTGAGTGGCACTGGATCTTGATGGGCTGCCAGCACGTCGAGCAGTGAAAAGGCACGCGCCAGCACCTGGATGCTGGGGGTTTGTGAGTCCTTCTTGGTCATGGGTATCGCCGATCTCAGTTCATTCTATTTTTGCATGGCGAAATGACTTGTGGCCATGTGGCGGCCAAAACGAAGCCAACGACAACGATTGCAGACGCTTCAAAGGCTGCGCGCTGCGGCCAGCCCGGACCTCACCGCGCCTTCCAGCGTGGCAGGGTAGGGCCCTGCCAGGTAATCACCAGCGGCCACCAAGCCCGCAGAAATCAGCATGCCGGGCCGGTCCAGGCCAGGCGTGCAGGCAAAGGTCGCGCGCTTTTCGGTGCGCACGGCCAGCACCTCGGTGCGCTCTGTCGACCAGGCCGCATCGTTCACAAACGCCGCAGCCATTTGACGTCGCACGGCTTCTGCCGCGGCTTGCGCGCCTTGGTCGACCCAGCTGGCTGCGCCACTCACCACCAGTGCGTACAAGCCGGCCTCTCCGCCGAGTTGCGCCAGATCGAAGCCGAACTGTGCGGGCGCATCGTCGCCTGCGCGCAGGGCCATCATCGCTTGCGGCCAACCGCTGGTCGGGCCGCGCAGCCAGACGGTGATGATGGGCTGATACCGCATCGCGGCAGCGCGGCCTGACCATGCGGGATGGATGCCTGCCGTCAGCCGGGCGGCTTCGGCAGCGCTGCAGGCCAGCACCACGCGGTCAAAAGGTTCGCCTTCGACCAGCCAGCCAGCGTCTTGACCCGGGTTGGCCGTCAGGTGCTGCACACGTCGGCCCGTGTGCAGCACCGCGCCTTTGTCTTGCAGCCAGCGCAGGGCGGGTTCAGGCAGCAGTTGCGCCAGCGGCAGCTTGGGCAGCAGCAAGTCGGCTGAGCCTGCCGGGCCGAAGAGGGCGTCTTTCAACACCGTGAGCAATACCTGCGCGCTGGCCTGATCAGCCGGCGTGTTCAGTGCGGCAACACACAGCGGCTCGATCAGGTCCTGCCAGATCCGCGGATGCGCGCTCTGGCAGAGCTGCGCCACGGTCAGCGAGGGCGCGCAGCGAAAGCCCTTCAATTGCCAGCCGGTAGCCATGCGCAGCAGGCTCCACCGCGCTGACCAAGGCATGCCCTGCCAGTTCAGCACCGCCCACAGAAAGGCCGGCAGGGCAGGGCCGCGCGGCAGTTTCAGTCCGTCGCCCGACGGGTAGGCCAGGCAGAGCGGCAAACGCACCAAGCCATCACGCTCGTTCACGCCGACCTGCGCCATGAGACGCAGGGTGTCGCGGTAGGCGCCGATCAGGATGTGCTGGCCGTTGTCCAGCCACAGGCTTTTCTGGTGCAGCGACGAGGTGGCCCGGCCGCCCGCCCGCTGGCCCATCTCGAACACCGTGACCTGCGCACCGCGCTGGGTGGCCTCTACCGCGGCAGCCAGGCCCGACCACCCGGCCCCCACCACCGCCACACGCGGTGCTGCGCCGGCCCGCGCCTGGCTCACCGGCCGCGCCAGTAGGTGCGCACCGCGATCCAGAGCTTGCGGATCGGGGTCAGCGAGGTGCGTTGGTGCAGCACTTGGAACTGCTGTGATTCGATCTCGCGCAGCAGCGTGCGGTAGATGTTGGCCATCATCAGGCCGGGCTTCTGGGCTTCACGGTCAGCATCAGGCAGCAGTGCAAACGCTTCGTCGTACAGCTGGTGGGCCCGCTGGGCCTGGAAGGCCATCAAGGCCTGAAAGCGCTCGCTGTAACCCCAGGGCGATTCGCGCTTGAGGATCTCGTGCGCCTTCACGTCGAATTGCTGCAACTCGTTGACCGGCAGGTAGATGCGGCCCCGGCGGGCATCGTCACCCACGTCCCGGATGATGTTGGTCAGTTGCATGGCCAGCCCGAGCTTGTGGGCATAGGCGAGGGTGCCGCCTTCGGTGCGGCCGAAGATGTTGCAGGCCACTTCGCCCACTTCGCCGGCCACCAGGTGGCAGTAGCGCTGCAATCCGGGGAAGTCGAGAAACCGGGTTTGTTCGAGGTCGGTCTGGCAGCCTTCGATCACCGCATTGAGGTGGCGTTGCTCGATGCCGAACTCCTTGGTCCAGGGCATCAAGGCCTTCATCACCGGGTGCGTGGCCTGGCCACCAAACGACTGCGCGACTTCCTTGCGCCACCAGGCCAGCTTGGTGGCAGCCACCTGCAAGTCCTGCACCTCATCGACCACGTCGTCGACTTCCCGGCAGAACGCATAGAACGCCGTGATGGCTGCGCGCCGGGGGGCCGGCAGGAACATGAAGGCGTAATAGAACGACGAGCCACTGGCGGCCGCCTTGTCTTGCACGTATTGCTCGGGGCTCATCGTGCAGGCATCCGGGCAGCGCGCCACAACATCAGCGGCACATCTGCTGCGCCCACGGTGGGGCGGCGCTCAAAGGTCGAAAAATTCATGTGTTCGATTTTCTCAAGAATCCGAAGGCCACCCTGCACGACGAGGCGCAATTCCCACGCCACGCGGCCGTGCAGTTGGTGCACCAGGGGCGCGCCTTCCAGCATCAGGGTACGGGCTTGTTCCACCAGCGCCTTCACCAGCGCACGGCTGGCAGCGCTGCCCTGCAGTTGGCATGCCTGCATCAGCTCCTCCGGCGCAGGCAGGCCGTGCGTGGCCAGATCTTGCCGGGTGAGGTAGCAGCGCCCGCGCGACAGATCGACCTGGATGTCTTGCCAGAAGTTGATCAGCTGCAGGGCACTGCAGATGGCATCTGAGCGGCGCAGTGCCACCGCATCGGTGATGCCGTAGAGGTGCAGCAACAGGCGGCCCACCGGGTTGGCCGACCGGCTGCAATAGTCGAGCAGGCTGGCTTGGTCGTCGTGCACCGGGTTGGCGGTGTCTTGCATGAAGGCGCTGAGCAGCGCGTCCAGCAACGGCAGCGGCAATTGCCACTGGCGGATCTGCGCCTGCAGTGCGGCAAACACGCCCGGCCAGCGCATGGTTGGCAGCTCGCCGCGGTCGGCGGCATGCAGGCATTGCTGGTAGAGCTTCAGGTCGGCCAGCCGCTGCTCAGCGCTGGCGTCGCCTTCATCGGCGATGTCGTCTGCCGTGCGGGCGAAGTGGTAGATCGCGGTGATCGGTGGGCGCAATGCCGGAGGGCACAGCCAGGACGCGACGGGGAAGTTTTCGTAATGCTCGATGCTCACCGCACCGATTGTGCACGGTGCCAGTGGCGCCTTCGTCACGCGCGTTGTGCGGTGCTTGAGCCGGTGATTGACGCCCCCTTGATGAAAAACTACATTACTGACCAGTCAGTCAGTAAGGCGCTCGCCGAGACCGCCCTGCTGATGCTTTGCCACGCAGATGCCCAAGACCGCCATGAACAAGCCACGCCTCGCCCTTGCCCTTGCCTGCGCCTCCGTCTGGGCCCTGACCGGATGTTCGCGCCACGAGCCGCCGCCCGAGCCTGTTCGTGCCGTGCGCACGCAAGTGGTTGGCGGTGCTGTCAGCAGCAACGAGCAGAGTTTTGCCGCTGAAATCAAGGCCCGTACCGAGGCGCGCCTGTCGTTCCGTGTGGGCGGCAAGATGTTGAGTCGCCCGGTGAATGTGGGTGATGTGGTGCACGGTGGGCAAGTGCTGGCGCAGCTTGATCCGACGGACCTGAAGCTGGGCCAGGACGCTGCCCGCGCGGCGGTGGCGGCGGCGCAATCGGCCTACGACCAGTCTGCAGCAGACCACAAGCGCTCGCTCGAGTTGAAGCAGCAGGGCTTCATCGGCGCGGCCGCCATGGACCAGCGCGACGCAGCGCTCAAGGCGGCCAAGGCCCAGCTGGACCAGGCGCGTGCCCAGGCAGGCGTGCAGGTGAACCAGGCGGGGTATGCGAGCCTGACGGCCGACGCTGGCGGCGTGGTCACGGCCGTAGAAGCCGAGCCGGGCCAGGTGTTGTCGGCCGGCACCCCGGTGGTGCGTCTGGCGCTGGACGGCCCTCGCGACGCGGTGTTCTCGGTGCCGGAGCACCGTGCATCTGCGCTGCGATCGCTGATCGGAAAGCGCGGTGCAGTGCGCCTGCGTCTGTGGGAGAGCAACGACACCACGCCCATCACGGTGCGTGAGGTGGCTGCAGCTGCCGACAGTGCCACCCGTACCTTCCTCGTGAAGGCCGACATCGGCGCCGTGGATGTGCGCCTGGGCCAGACGGCCACGGTGCTGCTGTCGGGGCCGGCACAGTCCGACACCATCCGCCTGCCATTGCCGGCGGTTGTTGAAGCGCAGGGCAAGTCGGCTGTGTGGCTGCTGGACGGCGCTGCCATGACGGTGCGGCAACAGCCGGTTGCCGTGGCCACGGCTGATGGCAACACGGTCGTCATCGCGTCTGGCGTGAAGGCCGGTGATGAAGTGGTGGTGGCCGGCACGCATGTGCTGGTGCCAGGGCAGAAGGTGCGCCGTTTCGTTGAGCCGGGCCAGGCTGCGGTTGCGGCCCTGCCGGCTTCCGCCACCAAGCCTGCTTCGGCAGCGCGCTGATCAACGTGGTGGGAAAGCCCGACATGAACCAACACGACGACGTGCAGCCCAGCAAATTCAATATCTCGCGCTGGGCGCTGGAGCATGCCCCGCTGACGCGCTACCTGATGGTGGCGCTGATGCTGCTGGGCATGGTGGCGTACTTCCAGCTCGGGCAGGATGAGGACCCGCCGTTCACCTTCCGGGCCATGGTGGTGCAGGCTTTCTGGCCCGGTGCCACGGCCCAGCAGATGGCCGAGCAGGTGACCGACAAGATCGAGCGCTCGCTGCAGGAAGTGCCGCACAGCGACGTGCTGCGCAGCTACACCAAGCCGGGCGAATCGCTGACGATCGTGCAGTTGAAGGACTCGACGCCGGGCAACGAAGTGACCGCCGTCTGGTACCAGGTGCGCAAGAAGATCGGCGACATGCGCTCCAGCCTGCCGGCCGGGGTCATCGGCCCGGTCTTCAATGACGATTTCGGCGACGTGTACGGCTCTATCTACGCGCTGTCGGCAGACGGCTTCTCGCCGGAAGACCTGCGGGTGCAGGCCGAAATCGTGCGTGGCCGCTTGTTGCGTGTGCCCTCGGTGGCCAAGGTCGAGTTGTTCGGCGTGCAAGCCGAGAAGCTGTTTGTCGAAATCTCGCAACGGCGTCTGGCCCAGCTGGGCATCGACATGACCCAAGTGATCGCGCAGATCGGTGCCCAGAACGCAGTGGAAGGGGCGGGCGTGCTGAATGCCGATACCCAGAACCTGCAGGTGCGCGTGGGTGGTCAGTTCCAGTCCATCGAGCAGCTGCGCCTGCTGCCGATCCGCGCCGTCAATCCGTCCACGGGGGCAGCGTCGTCCTTGCGTCTGGGCGACATCGCCCAGATCCGCCGCGACTACGTCGACCCGCCCACGGTGATGGTGCGTCACCAGGGCAAGCAGGTCATCGCGCTGGGTGTTTCCATGGCCAAGGGCGGCGACATCATCGCCCTGGGCAAGGCGCTGACGGCGACGACCGATGGCCTGAAGGCCGAGTTGCCGGTGGGCATCGAGCTGTCGCAGATCCAGGATCAGCCCAAGGCGGTCAGCCGTTCCATCGGTGAGTTCGTGGGCGTGCTGATCGAGGCGGTGGTCATCGTGCTGGCCGTGAGCTTCATCAGCCTGGGCCTGCATTTCAAGCCGCTGCGCATCGACATCTGGCCGGGCCTGGTGGTGGGCATCACCATCCCGCTGGTGCTGGCCATCACCTTCATCACCATGTTCTATTGGGGCGTGGGGCTGCACAAGATCTCGCTGGGCTCGCTGATCATCGCGCTGGGTTTGCTGGTGGACGACGCCATCATTGCGGTCGAGATGATGGTGCGCAAGCTCGAAGAGGGCTACGACCGCATGCATGCGGCCACCTACGCCTATGAAGCCACCTCGATGCCGATGCTGACGGGCACGCTGATCACCGCGGCGGGTTTCCTGCCGATCGGCATGGCCAAGAGCTCGGTGGGTGAATACACCTTCGCGATCTTTGCGGTGACGGCCGCCGCGCTGGTCATCTCCTGGGTGGTGTCTGTGTACTTCGTGCCCTACCTGGGCGCCTGGCTGCTGAAGACCCGCACGCACGCCGAAGGCGAGGCGCACGAGTTGTTCGACACGCCGTTTTACGCGCGCTTCCGGGCCACCGTGAACTGGTGCGTAGCGCACCGCTGGATCACCATCGGCGCGACCTTGCTGATCTTCGCGCTGGGCATCGTCGGCATGGGCCGTGTGCAGCAGCAGTTCTTCCCCGACTCCAGCCGCCCTGAAATTCTGGTCGACCTGTGGTTGCCTGAGGGCGCCACCATCCAGCAAAGCGAGGCGGTGGCCAAGCGCTTCGAGAAGCGCATGTCGGCCGAGCCGGGCATGGCCAGTGTCACGACCTGGGTGGGCAGCGGCGTGCCGCGCTTCTACCTGCCGCTGGACCAGGTGTTTCCGCAGGCCAATGTGAGCCAGTTCATCCTGTTGCCGACTGATTTGAAGCAGCGCGAAGAATTGCGCCAACGCCTGCCTGAGTTGCTGGCCACCGAGTTTCCGGAAGTTCGTGGCCGCATCAAGCTGCTGCCGAATGGCCCGCCGGTGCCGTATCCGGTGCAGTTCCGCGTGGTGGGTGCCGACATGGCCGCCGTGCGCGCCTGGGGTGAAGAAGCCAAGGCGGTGCTGCGCACCAATCCGCGCATGCGGGGTGTCAACGACAACTGGAATGAGCGCGTCAAGGCCTTGAAGCTGGAGGTGGACCAGGACAAGGCCCGGGCGCTGGGCGTGTCCAGCCAGTCCATTGCCCAAGCGGGCAAGGTGCTGCTGAGTGGCAGCACCATCGGCCAGTACCGCGAAGGTGATCGACTGATCGACATCGTGCTGCGCCAGCCCAAGGACGAGCGCGACAGCATTTCCGACATCGGCAACGCCTACGTGCCCACCAGCTCTGGCAAGTCCATTCCCCTGACCCAGATCGCCAAGATCGGGTTTGACTGGGAGCCGGGCGTGCTCTGGCGCGAAGGCCGGCAATACGCCATGACGGTTCAGGGCGATGTGGTGGAAGGCGTGCAGGGCGCCACCGTGACCGCTGAAATCTGGCCCGAGCTGCAAGCCATGCAGAAGCGCATGCCCGACGGCATGCACATTGAAGTGGCGGGCGCCGTGGCGGAAAGCTCGAAGGGCAGTGGCTCCATCGCGGCTGGATTGCCCATCATGGGCTTCATCATGCTGACGTTGCTGATGCTGCAGTTGCAGAGCTTCTCGCGGGCCATGCTGGTGGTGCTGACTGCGCCGCTGGGCATCGCCGGTGTGGCGGGTGCGCTACTGCTGCTGAACCGCCCCTTCGGTTTCGTGGCGCTGCTCGGCTTCATTGCGCTGGTCGGCATGATCATGCGCAACTCGGTGATCCTGATCGACCAGATCGAGCAGGACCGTCGCCGTGGCGTGCCTGACTGGGAGGCCATCGTGGAGTCGGCCGTGCGCCGCTTCCGCCCGATCGTGCTGACGGCCGCCGCAGCCGTGCTGGCGATGATTCCGCTCTCGCGCAGTGCTTTCTGGGGGCCGATGGCGGTGGCCATCATGGGCGGCCTGATCGTGGCTACCGTGCTGACCTTGCTGGCGCTGCCGGCCATGTACGCCGCCTGGTTCAGGGTGCGCCAAGCCCCGGATAAACCCGCGAGCCAGGCCTGAACACGCAAGTTTTCGAGGCGCGCGGCGGGTAGTTGTCGCGTGTCCCGATAGAATACGCGGTTTACCGGTTCGCCGGGCGTGTGTCAGCTGATGGCTGACAGGCGCCATTTCAGTCGGTCTAAGCAGTTCAAGGGCGTTGCCTCGGCCCTGTCTGGTCTTTCGTAGATCAGCCAGAAGAGGGGCGGCCTTGCGCGGGTGGCGAAATTGGTAGACGCACCAGGTTTAGGTCCTGACGCCTTCACGGGCGTGCCGGTTCGAGTCCGGCCCCGCGCACCAGCCGACATTCTCAAATCAGCAAACGCAACAGCAGAGTTCGCATCATGGCAGTCAACGTTGAAATCCTCGAAAAGCTCGAACGCCGCATCACGCTGACGCTGGCGGCCACCGAGATCAACTCGGAAGTCGAGTCCCGCCTGAAGAAGCTGTCCCGCACGGTCAAGGCCGACGGCTTCCGTCCGGGCAAGGTGCCGATGTCGGTCGTGGCCCAGCGCCATGGCTACGCGGTCCAGTACGAAGTGATGAACGACAAGCTGGGCCAGGCCTTCGCCCAGGCCGCCAACGAAGCGCAACTGCGCGTCGCCGGCACGCCCAACATCACGCAGAAGGACGAAGCACCGGAAGGCCAGATGGCCTTCGATGCCACCTTCGAGGTGTACCCGGAAGTCAAGATCGGTGATCTGGCCGGTGCCGAAGTCGAGCGCGTTGCCGCTGACGTCGACGCTGCCGCCATCGACAAGACCGTCGAGATCCTGCGCAAGCAGCGTCGCACCTTCGCGCAGCGCGCTGCCGCTGAAGGCGCTGAAGCCGGCGACCGCGTGACGATCGACTTCGAAGGCAAGATCGATGGCGAACCCTTCGCCGGCGGCAAGGCCGAAGGCTTCCAGTTCCTGGTCGGTGAAGGCCAGATGCTGGAGCAGTTCGATTCCGCCGTCCGTGGCATGAAGGTGGGCGAGTCGAAGACCTTCCCGCTGCAGTTCCCGGCCGACTATCACGGTGCTGACGTGGCCGGCAAGGAAGCCGACTTCCTCGTCACCATGAAGAAGATCGAATCGCAGAACCTGCCGGAAGTGAACGCCGAGTTCGCACAGTCCCTCGGCATCGCCGAAGGCACCGTCGACGGCCTGCGCGCTGACGTCAAGAAGAACCTGGAACGCGAAGTCAAGTTCCGCGTGCTGGCTCGCAACAAGGGCGCCGTGATGGAAGCCCTGGTCAAGGTGGCCGAGCTGGACCTGCCGAAGGCCCTGATCGACAACGAAGTCGAGCGTCTGGTGGAAGGTGCCCGCGCCGACCTGAAGCAGCGCGGTGTGAAGGACGCTGAAAAGGCGCCGATCCCCGCCGAGATCTTCCAGCCGCAAGCTGAAAAGCGCGTGCGCCTGGGCCTGGTTGTTGCCGAGCTGGTGCGTGCCAACAACCTGCAAGCCAAGCCTGAGCAGCTGCAAGCGCACATCGAAGAGATGGCGCAGAGCTACGAGAAGCCGGCCGAAGTGGTGCGTTGGTACCTGTCGGACCGTCAGCGCATGGCTGAAGTCGAAGCTGTCGTGATCGAAAACAACGTCACCGAGTTCGTGCTCGGCGCTGCCAAGATTGTCGACAAGACCCTGCCGTTCGACGAACTGATGACGGCTTGAGCTTGAATGGCTCCTGCTGCCATTTGCCCGTGTGGCGTGGCGGCTGAAAAAAACGCCCGTGCCATTGGCCGGGCTTTTTTTCGTCGATTCACCGGATTTGCAGCAGCGACATAATGGCTGCAGCAAATTGCTTTCAAGTTACCTGGGAAGGACCTCCATGAGCGCACTGGAAACTCAAGCCCTCGGCATGGTGCCGATGGTGATCGAACAGTCAGGCCGCGGCGAGCGCGCGTATGACATCTATTCACGCCTGCTGCGCGAGCGCATCATTTTCCTGGTCGGCCCTGTCAATGACCAGAGCGCCAATCTGGTGGTGGCGCAGCTGCTGTTCCTGGAAAGCGAAAACCCGGACAAGGACATTTCGTTCTACATCAACTCGCCGGGCGGCAGCGTCAGCGCGGGCATGTCGATCTTCGACACGATGCAGTTCATCAAGCCGGACGTTTCGACCATGTGCATGGGCATGGCCGCCAGCATGGGCGCGTTCCTGCTGTCCGCTGGTGCCAAGGGCAAGCGCTTCGCACTGCCCAACAGCAAGATCATGATCCACCAGCCGCTGGGTGGCACGCAGGGTCAAGCCACGGACATCGAGATTCACGCCCGTGAAATCCTCAAGACCCGTGAGCAGCTGAACCGCATCCTCGCGGAACGTTCAGGCCAGCCGCTGGAGAAGATCCAGGCCGACACCGAGCGCGACTACTACATGTCGGCCGCCGAGGCGCAGTCCTACGGCCTCATCGACCAGGTGCTGGACAAGCGCGGTTGATGCCCAGGGCGGTGACTGTGCACCTTGGCACTCACCGCCTGTTTTCCTTGAATGACGGCTTGGCCGGGCAGGGTGCCCAGTTGGTCTATCATTCACGACAGCTTCTCATTGAACAGCCCAGGCTCTGACACACATGCCCGACAAGAAAGGCGCCTCCGGCGAAAAAGTCCTCTACTGCTCTTTCTGCGGAAAGAGCCAGCACGAGGTCAAGAAGCTCATCGCTGGGCCGTCGGTCTTCATCTGCGATGAATGCATCGAGTTGTGCAACGACATCATCCGCGACGAAGTTCCCGCGGAAGGTGCGGCTGCCAAGCCCACGAAGTCCGACCTGCCTGTGCCGACCGAGATCAAGGCCAGCCTCGATCAATATGTGATCGGACAGGAAGCCGCCAAGCGCACGCTGGCGGTGGCGGTATACAACCACTACAAGCGCCTGAAGCACATGGGTGGCTCCAAGGAAGAGGTTGAACTCTCCAAGAGCAACATCCTGCTGATCGGCCCCACCGGCTCGGGCAAGACGCTGCTGGCGCAGACGCTGGCCCGCCTGCTGAACGTGCCGTTCGTGATCGCCGACGCCACCACCCTGACCGAAGCCGGTTACGTGGGTGAAGACGTCGAGAACATCATCCAGAAGCTGCTGCAGAACTGCAATTACGACGTCGACCGTGCCCAGCGCGGCATCGTCTACATCGACGAAATCGACAAGATCACCCGCAAATCCGACAACCCGTCCATCACGCGTGATGTGTCGGGTGAGGGCGTGCAGCAGGCGCTGCTGAAGCTGGTGGAAGGCACGATGGCGTCGGTGCCGCCGCAAGGTGGCCGCAAGCATCCGAACCAGGACTTCCTGCAGATCGACACCACGAACATCCTGTTCATCTGTGGTGGCGCGTTTGACGGCCTGGAGAAGGTCATCCAGAACCGCACCGAGAAGTCGGGCATCGGTTTTGGTGCCACCGTGCACAGCAAGACCGAGAAGCGCGTGTCGGAAGTCTTCCGCAATGCCGAGCCGGAAGATCTGGTGCGCTTTGGCCTGATCCCGGAACTGGTGGGTCGTCTTCCCGTGGTGGCCACCCTGGGTGAGCTCTCCGAAGACGCGCTGGTCCAGATCCTGGTCGAGCCCAAGAACGCGCTGCTGAAGCAATACCAGAAGCTGTTCGGCATGGACGGCGTGGAACTGGAAATCAGGCCTTCCGCCCTGGCTGCCATTGCCCGCAAGGCCCTGGCGCGCAAGACGGGGGCCCGTGGCCTGCGCTCGATCATCGAGCAGGCCCTGATCGACACCATGTACGAATTGCCGACGCTGGACGGTGTGGCCAAGGTGGTCGTCGACGAGCACATCATCGAAGAAGGCGGCAAGCCGCTGCTCGTCTACCGCGAGCAGGCCAAGGCCAGCGCCTGATTCCGTCAGTTGTCCACCAGCCGGTTGCGCTCTTGCGCCCGGCTCCTTGCAATCAACAACTCGGACCCCATGTGAGTTCGAGAAAGTGAGGCATCCCATGTCAGGACATCCCATCCTCCCCCCGGAACCCATCACGCTGCCGCTGCTGCCGCTGCGCGACGTGGTCGTGTTCCCCCACATGGTCATTCCGCTGTTCGTCGGCCGCCCGAAGTCCATCAAGGCGCTTGAGGCGGCGATGGAATCCGGCCGTCAGATCATGCTGGTGGCCCAGAAGGCTGCCGGCAAGGACGAGCCCCGCGCAGACGACATGTTCGAGACCGGTTGCATCTCCAGCATCCTCCAGATGCTGAAGCTGCCCGACGGCACCGTGAAGGTGCTGGTGGAAGGCGTTCAACGCGCCAACACGGTCAGCATCACCGACAGCGGTGAGCATTTTGTTTCCGAGGTGCTGCCGTTCGCTCCGGCTGGCGAGCCGTCGTCTGAAGTCGAGGCCCTGCGCCGCGCCGTGACGCAGCAGTTCGACCAGTACGTCAAGCTGAACAAGAAGATCCCTCCGGAGATCCTCACCTCGATCGCCGGCATCGACGATCCGGGCCGTCTGGCAGACACCATCGCAGCGCACCTGCCGCTGAAGCTGGAAGCCAAGCAGTCCGTGCTCGACCTGATCGACGTGGCCAAGCGGCTGGAAAAGCTGCTGGAGCTGCTCGAGCATGAAGTTGACATCCTCCAGGTTGAAAAGCGCATCCGTGGCCGCGTCAAGCGCCAGATGGAGAAGAGCCAGCGCGAGTACTACCTGAACGAGCAGGTCAAGGCGATCCAGAAGGAACTTGGCGACGGCGAAGAGGGTGCTGATCTCGAGGAACTCGAGAAGAAGATCACCGCTGCCCGCATGCCCAAGGAAGCGCGCAAGAAGGCAGATGCCGAGCTGAAGAAGCTCAAGCTGATGTCGCCGATGTCGGCCGAAGCCACGGTGGTGCGCAACTACCTGGACACGATCATCAACTTGCCGTGGGCCAAGAAGACCAAGATCAAGCACGACCTGGGCAATGCCGAGGATGTGCTGAACGAGGACCACTACGGCCTCGACAAGGTCAAGGACCGTATCCTTGAGTATCTCGCGGTGCAACAACGCGTCGAGAAGGTCAAGGCGCCGATCCTGTGCCTGGTCGGCCCTCCGGGTGTCGGCAAGACCTCGCTGGGTCAGTCGGTGGCCCGCGCCACGGGCCGCAAATTCGTGCGCATGGCCCTGGGCGGCGTGCGTGACGAAGCCGAGATCCGCGGGCATCGCCGCACCTACATCGGCTCGATGCCGGGCAAGGTGTTGCAGAGCCTGTCGAAGGTCGGCACCCGCAATCCGCTGTTCCTGCTCGACGAAATCGACAAGCTCGGCATGGATTTCCGTGGTGACCCGTCTTCGGCGCTGCTGGAAGTGCTCGACCCCGAGCAGAACCACACCTTCGGCGACCATTACATCGAGCTGGATTTCGATCTGTCCGACGTGATGTTCGTGGCGACTTCGAACTCGATGAACATCCCGCCGGCCTTGCTGGACCGGATGGAAGTGATTCGTCTGGCGGGTTACACCGAAGACGAAAAGCTGCACATCGCGCAGAAGTATCTGCTGCCCAAGCAGGCCAAGAACAACGGCGTCAAGGACGCCGAGATGGAAGTCACCGAGTCGGCCATCCGCGGCATCATTCGCTACTACACCCGCGAGGCTGGCGTGCGTTCGCTGGAACGCGAGATCTCGAAGATCTGCCGCAAGGTGGTCAAGGGCCTGCTGCTGAAGACTTACACCGGCAAGGTGGTGGTCACCGAGGACAACCTCAATGACTTCCTGGGTGTTCGCAAGTACGACTTTGGTCGTGCCGAGAAGACCAACCAGGTCGGTCAGGTGGTCGGCCTGGCGTGGACGGAAGTGGGCGGCGATCTGCTGACCATCGAAGCGACGTCGATGCCCGGCAAGGGCAACATCATCCGCACCGGCTCGCTGGGCGACGTGATGAAGGAGTCGGTCGAAGCTGCACGCACGGTGGTGCGCAGCCGCGCACGTCGCCTGGGCATCAAGGACGAGCTCTTCGAGAAGCGCGACGTGCACATCCACGTGCCCGACGGCGCAACGCCGAAGGATGGTCCGAGCGCCGGCGCTGCGATGACGACGGCCTTCGTGTCTGCGCTGACCGGCATTCCCGTCAAGGCCCACGTGGCGATGACGGGTGAAATCACCCTGCGTGGTGAGGTGACGGCCATCGGTGGTCTGAAGGAGAAGTTGCTGGCGGCCGCTCGTGGCGGCATCAAGCTGGTGATGATTCCGGAAGACAACGTCAAGGACCTCCAGGACATCCCGGACAACGTCAAGAGCCAGCTCGAGATCGTGCCGGTGCGCTGGATCGACAAGGTGCTGGAAGTGGCGCTGGAGAAGATGCCGCAGCCCTTGCCTGACGAAGAGCCGGTTGCTGCAGCTGCTGCTGTGGCCGCGACTGGCGCCGCTGCCGAGCCGGTGAAGGGTGCCGTGCCGGGCGGAGACGCCATCACGCATTGAGGGTTTGGCCAGTCACTTTGAAAAAATTCAGGGGGCTGGTCAAAACGATGAAAATCGCCCTATAATGCGAGCTTCCTTGTTACGGGGCAAGACGCTTTAAACAGCATCAAGCCCTGAGCGACACCAAGCGCGAGAGCAGGGAAGTGTTCCGTAAGGAGCCATGCGGGAATAGCTCAGTTGGTAGAGCGCAACCTTGCCAAGGTTGAGGTCGCGAGTTCGAGTCTCGTTTCCCGCTCCAGATATCCCAAAGGGAAGCTTCAGCTTCCTTTTTTTATCAGGCAGGCACTTTCGGATACACACTTTTGAATGCGTGCGGCGCGATAGCAAAGCGGTTATGCAACGGATTGCAAATCCGTCTAGTCCAGTTCGACTCTGGATCGCGCCTCCAAACATTCAAGAGAACAATGCGGGAATAGCTCAGTTGGTAGAGCGCAACCTTGCCAAGGTTGAGGTCGCGAGTTCGAGTCTCGTTTCCCGCTCCAAATAAATCAAAGGGCTGCAGTGAAGACTGCGGCCCTTTGTGTTTTCTGGTGGCGATAATCAGTGCCGCCGTGCCCGCCCGGATGGCGAAACAGGCAGACGCAGCGGACTTAAAATCCGCCGCCCTTAATCGGGCATACCGGTTCGAACCCGGTTCCGGGCACCAGGGCGCCATCCAGCTGCACGCGCTGTGCCTTCAGGGCCAATCCAAGGCCGTCGTGGGCCAGACGCTCCAGTACCGCCGGGTCCCCGGTGGACTGCAGCACCACCCGTCCGGCGGGCAAATCAGCCCCATCCACCGGCATGCCCGTGCCGCTTGCCCCAGCGCCCAACTTCATCACCTGCCGCGCTACCGCAGGCCCGGTTTCCAGCAACGCCACCCCGGCGGGCAGTCGCATTTCAATTTGATCGCGCACGAACGGGTAGTGCGTGCAGCCCAGCACCACCGTGTCCACCTCGGCGGCTGCAATCGGTGCGCAGAACCTGTCCAGCAATCGCAGCGTTTCCGATCGGCCTTCGTCGCCGCGCTCGATGGCGGCAGCCAGGCCGGGGCAGGGCTGGGCTAGCACCAGGCAATCCGGGGCGTGCCGCGCCACCAGGCTGGCATAACGGGCACTTGTCAGCGTGCCCGGCGTTGCCATCACTGCAATTCGCTTGTTGCGGCTCTGCAGGGCTGCCGGCTTCACGCCGGGCTCAACGCCCACCAGCGGCAGGTGAGGAAATTGCTCCCGCAGGCTGTCGATCGCCATCGCGGTGGCCGTGTTGCAGGCCACCACCAGCATGCGGGCGCCTTGATCCACCAGATGCCGGGCCACGATCAGTGACCGGGTGCGCACATGTTCCGGATCTCGATCACCATAAGGTGCGTAGGCCGAGTCCGCGACGTACAGAATCGGCGAAGTGGGGTGTGCCTGCCGCAGGGCGTGCAACACCGACAGGCCACCGACGCCCGAGTCAAAGATGCCGATCAATGGTGCGGAGTGGGGGGTGTCATTCATCTCGGCGGCGAGTCTACTCGCCCGGGTGCCTGCCATCACTTTTAGTGGGGGTGTGGCTTGTGATTTCCAAGCTTGCATGCTTAAAATAGCACGACCGTTCGATTTAAGCTGCGGCAGGGCCCAACAGGCTCGCGCCGATGCTCGTGGTTGCAGTCATGGCTGCAACACATGACCTAGCCACTAGAATCCGGCAGTTTACGTAAACGTCAATTAAACCGACAGATCCGACAGGAGCAACGCGATATGAAGGTACTGGTACCCGTCAAGCGCGTCGTCGACTACAACGTGAAAGTTCGCGTGAAGTCTGACGGCACGGGGGTGGACATCGCCAACGTCAAGATGAGCATGAACCCCTTCGACGAAATCGCCGTCGAAGAGGCTGTTCGTCTCAAGGAAAAGGGTGCCGTCACTGAAGTCATCGCCGTGTCTTGCGGCGTTGCGCAGTGCCAGGAAACCCTGCGCACGGCGATGGCCATTGGTGCTGACCGCGCCATCCTGGTCGAGACCGATGTGGAACTCCAGCCGCTGGCCGTCGCCAAGCTGCTGAAGGCCTTGGTCGACAAGGAACAGCCGGGTCTGATCATCCTGGGCAAGCAGGCCATCGACGATGACTGCAACCAGACCGGTCAGATGCTGGCCGCCCTGGCTGATCTGCCTCAGGCCACCTTCGCCTCCAAGGTGGAAGTTGCCGACGGCGTCGCCACCGTGACCCGTGAAGTGGACGGCGGCCTGGAGACCCTGAAGGTGTCGCTGCCTGCGGTCATCACGACCGACTTGCGCCTGAACGAGCCGCGTTACGTGACGCTGCCGAACATCATGAAGGCCAAGAAGAAGCCGCTGGAAACGATCAAGCCGGAAGACCTCGGCGTTGACGTGACCCCGCGCATCAAGACGCTGACCGTGTCGGAGCCGCCCAAGCGTGGCGCCGGCGTGAAGGTTGCCGATGTGGCCGCGCTGGTGGCCAAGCTGAAGAACGAAGCCAAGGTGATCTGACATGGCCATCCTCGTCATTGCTGAACACGACAACGCGTCCCTGAAGGGCGCAACCCTCAACACCGTGACGGCTGCTGCCGCCATCGGTGGCGACATCCACGTGCTGGTCGCGGGTCACAACGCCGGTGCCGCCGCTGCGGCTGCCGCGCAGGTGGCTGGCGTGGCCAAGGTGCTGCACGCCGACGACGCTGGTCTGGGTGCAAGCCTGGCCGAGAACGTTGCGGCCCAGGTGCTGGCTCTGGCCTCCGGCTACAGCCACATCCTGTTCCCGGCGACGGCCAGTGGCAAGAACGTGGCGCCTCGCGTTGCAGCCAAGCTGGACGTGGCGCAGATCAGCGACATCATCAAGGTGATCTCGGCTGACACGTTCGACCGGCCTGTGTACGCCGGCAACGCCATCGCCACGGTGCAGAGCGCCGATGCAGTCAAGGTCATCACGGTGCGTACCACCGGTTTTGATCCGGCCGCAACGGGTGGCTCGGCAGCTGTTGAAGCGGTCGCCACGGTGGCCGGCAACGGCAAGGCCAGCTTCGTGGGCCGCGAAGTCACTAAGAGCGATCGTCCTGAGCTGACCGCCGCCAAGATCATCGTGTCGGGTGGCCGCGCGCTGGGCTCGAGCGAGAAGTTCAACGAAGTGCTGACGCCCCTGGCTGACAAGCTGGGTGCTGCACTGGGCGCCAGCCGCGCCGCGGTGGACGCTGGCTACGCGCCGAACGACTGGCAGGTTGGCCAGACCGGCAAGATCGTCGCCCCCGGCCTGTATGTGGCCTGCGGCATCTCGGGCGCCATCCAGCATCTGGCTGGCATGAAGGACTCCAAGGTGATCGTCGCGATCAACAAGGACCCGGAAGCTCCGATCTTCAGCGTGGCCGACTACGGCCTCGAAGCCGACCTGTTCGTGGCTGTGCCCGAGCTGATCAGCGCTCTTTGATCTGACGCGCCTGATGCGGCACCTCCGGGTGCTGCGAACACTCAGCAGGGCGCCCGACGAGGCGCCCTCTTTTTTGCCCTGGAGACAAATCCATGACCTACCGTGCTCCTGTGAAGGACATGTTGTTCGCGATGAAGGAACTCGCGAACATCGACGCCGTGGCCCAACTGCCCGGCCTGGAAGACGCCGGCTTTGACACCGCGCAAGCCGTGCTCGAAGAGTGCGCCCGCCTCAACGAGGAAGTGATTGCGCCCCTGAACTGGGAAGGCGACATCAATCCGTCGTCCTTCAAGGACGGCAAGGTCAGCGCCACCCCCGGTTTCAAGGAGGCCTTCCAGCAGTTCTCCGCCGGTGGCTGGCAAGGTTTGCACCACCCGACCGACTTTGGTGGCCAGGGCCTGCCCAAGCTGATCCATGCGGCGTGCATTGAGATGGTCAATGCCGCGAACACCAGCTTCGCGCTGTGCCCGCTGCTGACGGACGGCGCCATTGAAGCGCTGCTGACCGCCGGCACCGACGAGCAGCGTGCCACCTTCATCCCGAAGATGATCGACGGCACCTGGACCGGCACGATGAACCTGACCGAACCGCAGGCCGGCTCGGACTTGTCGATGGTGCGTTCGCGCGCCGAGCCGCAGGCGGACGGCACCTACAAGATCTTCGGCACCAAGATCTACATCACCTGGGGTGAGCACGACATGGCCGAGAACATCGTCCATCTGGTGCTGGCCCGGGTGACCGGCGCACCGGAAGGCGTGAAGGGCATTTCGCTGTTCATCGTGCCGAAGTTCCTGGTGAACGCCGATGGCTCGCTGGGTGAACGCAACGACGTGCACTGCGTGAGCATCGAGCACAAGATGGGCATCAAGGCCAGCCCGACCGCCGTGCTGCAGTACGGCGACAACGGCGGCGCCATCGGCACGCTGGTGGGCCAGGAAAACCGCGGCCTCGAGTACATGTTCATCATGATGAACGCGGCCCGTTACGGCGTCGGCCTGCAGGGTGTGGCCGTGGCTGACCGCGCTTACCAGCGCGCCGTGCAGTACGCCCGTGACCGCGTGCAGTCGCGCCCGGTGGATGGCTCGCTGCCCGGCGCCGCGCCGATCATCCATCACCCGGATGTGCGCCGCATGCTGATGACGATGCGCTCGTTGACCGAAGGCTGCCGTGCGATGTCGCTGGTGGCGGCCGCCGCCTACGACGCCTCGCACGCGCACCCGGATGCCGAGACGCGCAAGCAGAACCAGGCGTTCTACGAGTTCATGGTGCCGCTGATCAAGGGCTACTCCACCGAGATGAGCCTGGAGGTCACCTCGCTGGGCGTCCAGGTGCACGGCGGCATGGGCTTCATCGAGGAAACCGGCGCTGCGCAGCACTACCGTGACGCCAAGATCCTGACCATCTACGAAGGCACCACGGCCATCCAGGCGAATGACCTGGTCGGCCGCAAGACTTCGCGTGATGGTGGCGCCACCGCCAAGGCCATCGCCGGCCAGATCGAACAGACCGAGCAGGCGCTCGTCGTCCGCGGCAGCGTGGCCTCGCTGGCTGTGGCCAAGCGACTGACCGCCGCGCGCACGGCCTTCCTCGAGGTCGTCGACTTCGTGGCTGGCCAGACCCGCAGCGATCCGAACGCGGTGTTCGCCGGCAGCGTGAACTACCTGATGCTGGCCGGCAACCTGATGGCGGGCTGGCAGCTGGGCCGCGCCTTGCTGGCGGCGGAAGACCGCCTGGCCGCAGGTGATGACGTGGAATTCATGGCCGCGAAGATCACCACGGCCCGGTTCTACGCTGATCACATCCTGACCCGCGTGCCTGGTCTGCGCGACAGCGTGGTGGACGGCGCCGCTGGCGTCACTGACATGGCTCTGGAGGCTTTCTGATGGCTTTGCCTGGCGCACTTGCAAACCTGCCGCTGCCGATCATCGGCTCGCCGCTGTTCATCATTTCCAACCCGAAGCTCGTGATTGCCCAGTGCATCGCGGGTGTCGTGGGCTCGATGCCGGCGCTCAATGCGCGCCCGGCCGCGCAGCTCGACGACTGGCTGGCTGAAATCACCGAGGGCCTGGCTGCCCACAACGCCGCACACCCGGATCGTCCGGCCGCGCCGTACGCCATCAACCAGATCGTGCACAAGAGCAATGACCGCCTTGAGCATGACCTGGAGGTCTGCGCCAAGTACAAGGTGCCCATCGTCATCACGTCGCTCGGTGCCCGGGTCGATGTGAACGAGGCGGTGCACGCCTGGGGCGGCGTGGTGATGCACGACATCATCAACAACGCCTTCGCCCACAAGGCGATTGAAAAGGGCGCTGACGGCCTGATTGCCGTGGCGGCCGGTGCTGGCGGCCATGCGGGCACGAAGAGCCCGTTCGCCCTGATCCAGGAAATCCGTCAGTGGTTCGACGGCCCCCTGGCGCTGTCGGGCTCGATCGCCTCTGGCGGTGCGGTGCTGGCGGCCCAGGCCATGGGTGCTGACTTCGCCTACATCGGCTCGGCCTTCATCGCCACCGAAGAAGCGCGCGCCGTGGAAGGCTACAAGCAGGCCATCGTCGACGGCAACAGCGACGACATCGTCTACAGCAACCTGTTCACCGGTGTGCACGGCAACTACCTGAAGCCGTCGATTCTGGCGGCTGGCCTCGACCCCGAGAACCTGCCCGAGAGCGATCCGTCGGCCATGAACTTTGGCGGTGACGCCAAGAAGGCCTGGAAAGACATCTGGGGCTGCGGCCAGGGCATTGGCGCGATCGATCAGGTGCTGCCGGCTGGCGAACTGGTCGCCAAGCTCAAGCGCGAATACGACGCCGCCCGCGCGCGCCTGAAGCTTTGAGGCGCTGACGACGATCTGGATTGCTCAAAGCGCTGCGACATGTGGCGCTTTGACCAGCCTGCCAGCCCGCTGAACCAGCGGGCTTTTTTACGCCTTGCGCTCTGGCTCCAGCCAGGCATCACAGCCGCTGGCGGCACTGATCCAGCGCCGCGCCAACTGCGACACCGCGCCGGCACACCAACCCGGCAACCACGGCAGCACCGTGGCCGGCTGGCTCACCATGCCGCAGCGATACAGGTGCTGTTGTTCATCCCAGTGCAGTGCCCGGCAGCGCCCGTGCAGCTTGCCGCTGACCAGCGCGCCCATGGGGCAGGGCTCTGCGGCGCAGCAGACGCCGCAGCCATTGCAGGGTTCGCCCGGCCGGGGTTTGGCAGGCGCCGCGTCATGCAGATGGATCACGATGGGGCTGCGTGTAGCCCCGCGGCTCGTAGACATCCAATTGATTCTGATCGGGGATTTCCCGGCTTGTAAGGAAAGCAAACGGGTAGAAGGCGCGTAATTCCACGCACGCGGACCGGTTACAACGGTGCTACAGTGCCGGTCGTGATGATTTAGTTCCTTCTGTGTCCCCTTGCTGGTTTTCGAGACAAGCAGCAAGGCGGGTCGCAATCCGCCTACCGGTAGAGCCGGGCCGCGGAAGGTTGTTCAACCCATCGGAGCTCTGGAAACCGGAGCAAAAGGTGAGCGAAATATGATGCAGCAACACAGGTCGAATTCGTACCTGTTCGGTGGCAACGCCCCGTACGTCGAAGAAATGTACGAGGCCTACCTCGACAATCCGGGCTCCGTGCCCGACAACTGGCGCGCCTACTTTGATGCGCTGCAGAACGTGCCCGCCACCGATGGCTCCGACAGCCGCGATGTGCCGCACGCTCCCGTGATCGAATCCTTTGCACAACGTGCGAAGTCGAACGCGTTCACGGTCAAGGCTTCGTCCACCGACCTCGCCGTTGCGCGCAAGCAAGTGCATGTGCAGTCGCTGATCGCTGCCTACCGCTTCCTGGGTTCGCGCTGGGCCGATCTGGACCCGCTCAAGCGCACCGAGCGCCCCAAGATTCCGGAACTCGAGCCGTCGTTCTACGACCTGACCGAGTCCGACATGGACATCCCTTTCAGCGCAGCCAACACGTATTTCAGCAAGGCTGAAAACATGAGCCTGCGCGAAATCATGCAGGCCCTGCGTGAAACGTATTGCGGCTCCGTCGGCGCCGAGTTCATGCACTGCACGGACCCGACCGAAAAGCGCTGGTGGCAAGAGCGCCTGGAAAGCGCGCGCAGCAAGCCCACCTTCACGCCGGCCAAGCGCAAGCACATCCTTGATCGCCTGACAGCCGCTGAAGGCCTCGAGCGTTACCTGCACACCAAGTACGTCGGCCAGAAGCGTTTCTCGCTGGAAGGCGGCGAAAGCTTCATCGCCTCGATGGACGAGCTGGTGCAGCGCGCCGGTGAAAAGGGCGTCCAGGAAATCGTCATCGGCATGGCCCACCGTGGCCGTCTGAACGTGCTGGTGAACACCCTGGGCAAGATGCCCAAGGACCTGTTCGCCGAGTTCGACCACACCGCACCGGAAGACCTGCCGGCCGGCGACGTGAAGTACCACCAAGGCTTCTCCAGCGACGTGACCACGCCAGGCGGCCCGGTCCACCTGTCGCTGTCGTTCAATCCGTCGCACCTGGAAATCGTCAACCCGGTGGTTGAAGGTTCGGTCAAGGCGCGCATGGACCGCCGCGGCGACAAGACCGGCAACGAAGTGCTGCCGGTGCTGGTGCACGGTGACGCGGCCTTCGCCGGCCAGGGCGTCATCATGGAAACCCTGGCGCTGGCCCAGACACGTGGTTACTTCACGGGCGGCACGGTGCATCTGGTGATCAACAACCAGATCGGTTTCACCACCTCCGACCCGCGCGACACCCGCTCCACGCTGTATTGCACCGACGTCGTCAAGATGATCGAGGCACCGGTGCTGCACGTGAACGCCGATGATCCTGATGCCGTCGTCTGGTGTACCCAGCTGGCCATGGACTATCGCCAGCAGTTCAAGAAGGACATCGTCGTTGACATCATCTGCTTCCGCAAGCTGGGTCACAACGAGCAGGACACCCCGGCGCTGACGCAGCCGCTGATGTACAAGACCATCGCCAAGCACCCGGGCACGCGCAAGCTGTTCGGTGACAAGCTGGTCGCTCAAGGCGTGCTGCCTCCGGAAGGTCCGGACGAGATGGTCAAGGCCTTCCGCGCCGCCATGGACGAAGGCCGCCACACGGTGGACCCGGTGCTGACCAACTTCAAGAGCAAGTACGCTGTTGACTGGTCGCCGTTCCTGGGCAAGAAGTGGACCGACTCTGCCGACACCGCGCTGCCGCTGTCGGAAGTCAAGCGACTCGCCGAGCGCATCACCACAATCCCGGCTGACTTCAAGCCGCATCCGCTGGTGCAGAAGGTGATCGCTGACCGCGCGGCCATGGGCCGTGGCGAGATCAACGTCGACTGGGGCATGGGTGAGCACCTGGCCTACGCGTCGCTGGTGGCCTCGGGCTACCCGGTGCGTCTGTCGGGCGAAGACTGCGGCCGTGGCACGTTCGTGCACCGTCATGCTGTCCTGCACGACCAGAACCGCGAGAAGTTCGACGAAGGCACCTACATCCCTCTGCAGAACATCGCCGAGAACCAGGCTCCGTACGTCGTCATCGACTCCATCCTGTCGGAAGAAGCGGTGCTGGGCTTCGAATACGGCTACGCCGGCTCCGAACCCAACACGCTGACGATCTGGGAAGGCCAGTTCGGCGACTTCGTCAACGGCGCACAGGTCGTGATCGACCAGTTCATCGCCTCGGGTGAAGTGAAGTGGGGCCGTGCCAACGGTCTCGTGCTGATGCTGCCGCACGGGTACGAAGGCCAAGGCCCGGAGCACAGCTCGGCCCGCCTGGAGCGCTTCATGCAGTTGTCCGCCGACAACAACATGCAAGTGGTTCAGCCGACCACCGCCAGCCAGATCTTCCACTTGCTGCGTCGCCAGATGGTGCGTCAGTTCCGCAAGCCGCTGATCATCATGACGCCGAAGTCGCTGCTGCGTAACAAGGACGCGACCTCGTCGCTGTCCGAGTTCACGAAGGGCGAGTTCCGCACCGTGATCGGCGAGCTGAACGCCGACATCGACGCCAGCAAGGTCAAGCGCGTGATCGCTTGCTCGGGCAAGGTCTATTACGACCTGGTGAAGAAGCGCGAAGAGAAGAAGTCGCACGACGTGGCCATCATCCGCGTCGAGCAGCTCTATCCGTTCCCGCACAAGGCCTTTGCGACCGAGCTGAAGAAGTACCCGAACGCCGCCGACATCGTGTGGTGCCAGGACGAGCCGCAAAACCAGGGCGCCTGGTTCTTCGTGCAGCACTATGTGCACGAGAACATGCTCGACGGCCAGAAGCTGGGTTATGCCGGCCGTCCGGCCTCGGCATCGCCGGCAGTGGGTTATGCCCACCTGCACCAGGAACAGCAGAAGGCGCTGCTGGACCAGGCCTTCGCCAAGCTCAAGGGCTTCATCCTCTCCAAGTAAGTTAATGCGGACGCTCAAGGTGCCGCATTAACCCCGCGGTCCGGCGCGGCGCCTTCAAGGCGCTGGCCGGCCGCAGGACAGGCGCCAAGCTCCGATGTTCAACGCATCGAGACAAATACACATCATGGCAATCGTAGAAGTCAAAGTCCCCCAGTTGTCGGAATCCGTGGCTGAAGCCACCCTGCTGACCTGGAAGAAGAAGCCCGGCGAAGCCGTGGCGATCGATGAAATCCTGATCGAAATCGAGACCGACAAGGTCGTGCTCGAAGTGCCGGCGCCTGCCGCTGGCGTGATGGCTGCCCTCGTGGTGGCCGACGGTGGCACGGTCGTGAGCGACCAGGTCATCGCGCAGATCGACACCGAAGGCAAGGCCGGCGCTGCTGCTCCGGCTGCTGCCGCTGCTGCGCCGGCTGTGGCCGCCGCTGCTCCGGTGGCTGCCTCGGCTGACAAGTCGGGCGTGGCGATGCCTGCTGCTGCCAAGCTGCTGGCTGACAACGGCATGGCCGTGTCGGCTGTGGCTGGCACGGGCAAGGACGGCCGCGTCACCAAGGGTGACGTGCTGGGTGCCGTGGCTGCTGGCGCCGCCAAGCCGGCTGCCCCTGTGGCTGCTCCGGTGAACCCGGCCGTTGCCAAGCCGCTGCCGGCCGTGGCTGCACCTGCTGCACAGAACCTGGGTGATCGTCCGGAGCAGCGCGTGCCGATGTCGCGTCTGCGTGCCCGCGTCGCCGAGCGTCTGGTGCAGTCGCAATCGACCAACGCCATCCTGACCACGTTCAACGAAGTGAACATGGCGCCGGTGATGGAGATGCGCAAGAAGTTCCAGGACAAGTTCGAGAAGGAACACGGCGTCAAGCTGGGCTTCATGAGCTTCTTCGTCAAGGCTGCCGTGCACGCCCTGAAGAAGTACCCGGTGCTGAACGCGTCGGTCGACGGCAACGACATCGTCTACCACGGCTTCTTCGACATCGGTATCGCTGTCGGCTCGCCGCGTGGCCTGGTCGTGCCGATCATCCGCAATGCGGATCAGCTGACCTTCGCTGAAATCGAGAAGAAGATTTCCGAGTTTGGCCAGAAGGCCAAAGACGGCAAGCTGGGCATCGAAGAGCTGACCGGTGGCACGTTCTCGATCTCGAACGGCGGCACCTTCGGCTCGATGCTGTCGACCCCGATCATCAACCCGCCTCAGTCGGCCATCCTGGGCGTTCACGCCACCAAGGATCGCGCCGTGGTCGAGAACGGTCAGGTCGTGGTTCGCCCGATCAACTATCTCGCCATGTCGTATGACCACCGCATCATCGACGGCCGCGAAGCCGTGCTGGGTCTGGTGGCCATGAAGGAAGCGCTGGAAGATCCGGCCCGTCTGCTGTTCGACATCTGACGGTCAAAGGAAACTGCATGTCCAAACAATTTGACGTCGTCGTGATCGGCGGCGGCCCTGGCGGCTACATCGCTGCCATCCGCGCAGCGCAGCTGGGCTTCAACACCGCCTGCATCGACGAGTGGAAGAACGACAAGGGCGGCCCCGCACCGGGCGGCACTTGCACGAACGTGGGTTGCATCCCGTCGAAGGCGCTGCTGCAGTCCAGCGAGCACTTCGACCATGCCAACCACCACTTCGCCGAGCACGGCATCTCCACCGGCACGGTGAAGATGGACGTGGCGAAGATGGTGGCCCGCAAGGACACCGTCGTGAAGCAGAACAACGACGGCATCCTCTACCTGTTCAAGAAGAACAAGGTCAGCTTCTTCCACGGCCGTGGCTCTTTCGTTGCAGCCAAGGATGGCCTCTATGAGGTCAAGGTGGCTGGCGCTGCCGAAGAGGTGCTGACGGCCAAGCACGTCATCATCGCCACGGGCTCCAACGCCCGCCAGCTGCCGGGTGCAGCCTTCGACGAGGAGAACATCCTCTCGAACGACGGTGCCCTGCGCATCGGCGCGGTGCCGAAGAAGCTGGGTGTCATCGGCTCCGGCGTGATCGGCCTGGAAATGGGTTCGGTCTGGCGTCGTCTCGGCTCGGAAGTGACCGTGCTCGAAGGTCTGCCGACCTTCCTCGGCGCCGTCGATGAAGGCGTTGCCAAGGAAGCCTTCAAGTGCTTCACCAAGCAAGGTCTGAAGATCGAGCTCGGCGTGAAGATCAGCGACGTCAAGTCGACCAAGAAGGGCGTGACCGTGTCGTACGCCAACGCCAAGGGTGAAGCCCAGGAGTTGGCCGTTGACAAGCTGATCGTCTCGATCGGCCGCGTGCCCAACACCATCGGTCTGAACACCGAAGCCGTGGGCCTGCAGCTCGACGAGCGCGGCGCCATCGTGGTCAATGCCGACTGCCAGACCAACCTGCCCAACGTCTGGGCGGTGGGTGACGTGGTGCGTGGCCCGATGCTGGCGCACAAGGCCGAGGAAGAGGGCGTTGCCGTGGCCGAGCGCATTGCCGGTCAGCACGGTCACGTCAACTTCAACACGATTCCCTGGGTCATCTACACCAGCCCGGAAATCGCGTGGGTCGGTCGCACCGAGCAGCAGCTCAAGGCAGACGGCGTGGCCTACAAGGCTGGTCAGTTCCCGTTCCTGGCCAACGGCCGGGCCCGTGCGCTGGGCGACACCACCGGTTTCGTGAAGTTCCTGGCTGACGCCAAGACCGACGAAATCCTGGGCGTGCACATCATCGGCCCGATGGCCTCGGAGCTGATCTCCGAAGCCGTGGTGGCGATGGAGTTCAAGGCTTCGGCCGAAGACATCGCACGCATCTGCCATGCGCACCCGTCCTTGTCGGAAGCGACCAAGGAAGCGGCCCTGGCCGTTGACAAGCGCACGCTGAACTTCTGATCGGAGGGCTGACAAGCCCGATCAGCCAGCCCGCCGCCTGGCCCCAGGCGTGCGGGCTTTTTCCATTCTGAGGACAATCGGTACCATGAGTGTTCGCCAGCTGTATCAGTCCATGCTCGACGAGCGTGGCTACGTCCCCGACGAGGCCCAACTGCGCGCGATCGACGCGCTGGAGCGGTGTGAAAACGAGTGGCTGGCGTACAAGGCACGTCGCGGCAACGCGCTGACCAAGATGCTGGTGCGCCCGCCGATTCCGCGGGGCGTGTACATGTACGGCGGGGTGGGGCGCGGCAAGAGCTTCCTGATGGACTGCTTTTTCCAGTCTGTGCCGCTCAAGCGCAAGACGCGTCTGCACTTCCATGAGTTCATGCGCGAGGTGCACCGCGAACTGCAAGACCTGAAGGGCCGGCAGAACCCCCTGCAGGAGCTGGGGCAGCGCATTGCGCGTCGCTACCGCCTGATCTGCTTCGACGAATTCCACGTGGCGGACGTGACCGACGCAATGATCTTGCACCGCCTGCTGGAGTCGCTGTTCGACAACCGCGTCTCCATCGTCACCACCTCGAACTTCCACCCGGACGGGCTGTACCCCAACGGGCTGCACCGCGACCGCATCCTGCCAGCCATCGAGTTGCTCAAGGACAAGATGGAAGTGCTGAACGTGGACGCTGGCAACGACTACCGGCGCCGCACGATGGAGCAGGTGCAGCTTTACCACACGCCCCTGGACGCAGCCGCTGATGCCGCGATGACCGCGGCCTTCGAGGGCCTGGCCGAGACGCGTGATGAATCGCCGGTGCTGCACATCGAGCACCGCGAGCTCAAGGCCCGTCGCCGTGCGGGTGGCGTGGTGTGGTTCGACTTCCAGACGCTGTGTGGCGGCCCGCGCTCGCAGAACGACTATCTGGAGCTGGCCACCCAGTTCCATACGTTGATGCTGTCTGGCGTGCCGCAGATGCCGCCGCGCCTGGCGTCTGAAGCCCGGCGCTTCACCTGGCTGGTGGACGTGCTGTATGACCGTCGGGTCAAGCTGATCATGTCGGCGGAGGTGGCGCCGGAGGCGCTCTACACCGAGGGCCCGATGTCGCACGAGTTCCCGCGCACCGTGTCGCGCCTGACCGAGATGCAGTCGGCGGAGTTTCTGGCGCTGGAGCGGCGGGACGTGGACACCTCGCTCACCTGAGGCGGCTTGCCGTCGCCCCGGCCGTGTCGGGGAGGCGCTGGTTTCAGCGTTTGTTCCAGCGCTTACTTCAGCGCTTCAAACCGCACCAGCGCAAGCGACAGGTTGTCGCCCGTGCCGCGCGCACGCTGGCGCGCCTTGCTGATCAGCATTTCGCTGGCTTCGCGCGGGGGCAGGGCGTGCACGATGGCGCCCAGCTCCTTCGGGCTCAGGTAATGCCACAGGCCGTCCGAGCAGGCCAGCAGCGTGTCGCCGGCTTCCAGGTACTCGATGTGGTCCAGGGCCACCGGCGGGTCTTGCTGGGTGCCCAGGCAGCCCGTGAGCAGGTTGCTCTGCGGGTGGGTGTTGGCCTGCGCTTCGGTGATCTTGCCCTCGTCGATCAGGCGCTGCACGTACGAGTGGTCGATCGTGCGGCGCACCAGCTCAGGCCCGCGGAAATGGTAGACCCGCGAGTCGCCCGCGTGCACGGTGTAGCCGGTGCGATCGGGCATCACCAGGAAGGCCGCCAGCGTGCTGTGCGGCTCCTCATCGGCGGTGATGGCCGTGAGCTTGATCATCAGGTGGGCCTCAACCACGAGTTGACGCAGCATCGTGGCGGCGTCGTCGGTGGCGGGGGTGAAGCGGTCGAACACCTGGCGCGCGGTCATCACCACCTGGTCGGCCGCGGTGCGGCCACCGCTCTTGCCACCCATGCCGTCCGCCACCATCGCGAGGGCGCAGCCCTGGACACGCGGATGCGCGATGATTTCCACCTGGTCTTGCTGGTAGGCGCGATCGCCCTTGTGCAGGCCGGTGGCGGCGGTGATTCGGAATCCCTGGGTGACGATGCTCATGGTGCGCAATATAAACTGTCATCACCGTGACCGACGATCCTTCAGCGCCCGCCAACCTGCATTCGCCTCAGCGGCGGCTCATCGAGTTGCGCATTGAACACGCTGACCTGGATCACCTTGTTGACCGCATCGATCCTCTGGCACCGCCGGATGAGCTGACGCTGCGTCGCCTGAAAAAGCGCCGTTTGCTGTTGCGCGACCAGATTGCCCGCCTTGAGCGGTCGCTGGAACCTCCTGAGCCTGCCTGAGAGCCCATGACCGATACAGATTCCCTGCGTGCCGATGATGACGCATTGGCCCATGCGGTAGCGCTCGCCTTTGCCCAGGGTGGCCCGTTGGGCTCGGCCGACACCGGCTACTCGCCGCGTGATGTGCAGATCACCATGGCCGAGGCGGTGGCCCATGCCATCGATGACCGCGCCGCCCTGGTGACCGAAGCCGGCACCGGCGTCGGCAAGACCTTCGCCTACCTTGTCCCGGTGCTGTTGTCCGGCCGCCGTACGCTGGTTAGCACGGCCACCAAGAACCTGCAGGACCAGCTGTTCTACCGCGACCTGCCGCGTCTGCGCGACGCCTTGAAGCTGCCCGCCACCGTGGCCTTGCTCAAGGGGCGGTCGAGCTACCTCTGCCGCCATCGGCTGACCCAGGCCCGCGAGGGCGCCACGCTGGCCGACCGCATGGCTGTGCGCGCGCTGTCGCGCATCGAAACCTGGGCGCATTCAACCACCAGCGGCGACATGAGCGAGATCGACGGGCTCGATGAACGCTCGGACGTGATCCCGCTGGTCACGTCCACCCGCGACAACTGCCTCGGCAGCGAGTGTCCCGAATTCCACAACTGCCATGTGATGCGCGCCCGCCGCGACGCCATGGCCGCCGACATCGTCGTCGTCAATCACCACCTGTTTTTCGCCGATCTGGCCTTGCGCGACAGCGGCGTGGCGGAGCTCTTGCCCACGGTAGACGTGGCGGTGTTCGACGAGGCCCACCAGATGGTGGAGGCGGGCGTCCAGTTTCTGGGGCAGGCCATTGGCACCGGGCAGGTCATGGACTTCTCCCGCGACATGGTGGCCGCAGGTTTGCAATACGCCCGCGGCCTCAAGCCCTGGCAAGAGCTGAGCGCCGGCTGCGAGCTGGCCGCCCGCGAGCTGCGGCTGGCGGCTGCGGGCGATCAGCGCGAGGTGCGCGGCATCCAGAAGCGCCGCTGGGACGAGGCCGTGCGCAACCCCTTGCTGCAGTCCTCACTCGAAACGCTGGGCGAGAAGCTGCACCTGGCCGAAGCCGCGTTGGAGGGTGTGGCTGAAGCCTCCCCCGATCTGGCACGGCTGCAAACCCGCGCCCGTGAATTGGCGGCGCAATGCGCGCGCTTCCAGCTGGAAACGGCCGAAGAACGTGTGCGCTGGATCGACCTCACGCCCAACCAGGCCCGCCTGATCGAGTCGCCGCTCGACATCCGCGCCATGATGGGTGAGCAACGCGCCAGTGCCGCCCGAGCCTGGGTGTTCACCTCGGCCACGCTGGGTGACGACGAGGGCCTGACCTGGTTCTGTGAAGCCGCCGGCCTGGATGACGCCCGCAAGCTGCGGGTGGGCAGCCCGTTCCGGTACGAGGAGCATGCGCGGGTGTATGTGCCGCCGCGGTTCCCGGCCCCGAATGAGGAGCAGCACCCGGTGATGGTGGGCCGGGCCTCGGCGCACTGCGCGGCGGCCTTGGGCGGACGCACCTTCGTGCTCACCACCACCCTGCGCGCACTGCGCATCGTGGCCGACGCCCTGGTGGCTGAGTTGAAGGCCCTGGACAAGCCGCTGGAGGTACTGGTGCAGGGCACAGCCGCCAAACGCACGTTGCTCAACCGCTTTCAGCAAGGCAGCAGCGTGCTGGTCGGCTCGCACAGCTTCTGGGAAGGCATCGACGTGCCTGGCGACGCCTTGCAATGCGTGGTGATCGACAAGCTGCCGTTCCCGCCGCCAAATGACCCGTTGGTCGAGGCGCGGGTGCGTCAGTTGAAGTCACAGGGGCGTGATGCCTTCAACGACTACTTCGTGGCCGAGGCGGCGATCGCCTTGAAGCAAGGGGCTGGGCGCTTGATTCGCACCGAAACCGACAAGGGCCTGCTGGTGATCTGCGATACCCGTCTACACCAGGCCCGCTACGGCGCCCGCCTGATGCAGTCCTTGCCGCCGATGACACCGCTGGACACCGGCGAGCAGGCCTTGTCGTGGCTGCGCGGCTTGGCCAGCTGAAATGAAAATGCCCGCGTGATGCGGGCATTGCAGTGTCTGCTGGGGCGGGGCGGCGAACGCCGCGTCAAGCTCAGCGGATCACCAGAGCTGCCACCACGGCTTGTCAGCCGCCTGGGTCTTGCCGGCCAGGAAGGCGCTGTCAGGGAAGTTGCCCTTCATCACGCGGCTGGCGTCATCGCGCAGCTGGGTCAGGCCCAGGCGGTCGTAGGCCTGGGTCATGATGTAGAGCGCTTCTTCCGAGGCCGGGGCTTGCGGGTAGGTGGTGACGGCGGCCTGCGCGCGGTTCGCGGCGGCAATCCAGGCACCACGGGTCAGGTAGTAGCGGGCCACATGCACTTCGTAGTCGGCCAGCGCGTTCACGATGAAGTCCATGCGCGGACGGGCGTCTGCGGCGTACTTCGAGTCCGGGAACTGCTCAACCAGCTGCTTGAACGACTGATGGGCTTCGCGCGAAGCCTGCTGGTCACGCTCGGACATGCTCTGGCGGGACAGGAAGCCCAGCAAGCCCAGGTCATCGTTGTAGTTCACCAGGCCGCGCAGGTACAGCGCGTAGTCCAGCGCCGAGCTGGACGGGTTGAACTTGATGAAGCGGTCCAGCGTGGACAGGGCCTGCGCCTTTTCGCCAGACTTCCAGTAGGCGTAAGCCAGATCCAGCTGGGATTGCTGGGCCAGCAAAGTGCCGCCAGCGCGGCCTTCAACACGCTCCAGCGACTTGATTGCACCTGCCCAATTGCCGCCGGCCATTTCTTCCTTGGCATCTGCATACAATTTCTCAGCCGACCCCTTCATCAGTTCTTCGTCTTTCGGGGACGAACCGCAGGCTGCCAGGGTGGCAACCAAGGCGGCCAAGGCAAATCGCGTCACACGGCGCGAAAACAGGGATTGGGTCATGGGTCTGGTGAGCCCGTGGTGCTGGATGCGCCACGGTTGGGCTGCTGAAACTCGAAGGATTATATGAGTGGCACATCGATGCCTGAAGTGACTGAGGGCAACGACGATGCCGAGCTCGAGTCTGAACACGAAACACGGTCGGTGGCCGTGGGCCTGCAGCTGCATGGTCAGCGCCTGGACAAGGCCCTGACCACGCTGGCGGGCGAGTTTTCGCGCAACCATCTGCAAAGCCTGGTCGAGGGCGGGCATGTCACCTTGAACGGCGTGGTGGCATCGCAATCGTCCCGCAAGGTCAAGGCAGGGCAGCAGCTGGCGGTGACGCTGGTGCCGCCTGCAGAAAGTCTGGCGTTCCGCCCCGAGGACATTGCCCTCGACGTGGTCTATGAGGATGCCCACATCCTGGTGGTGAACAAACCCGCCGGGCTGGTGGTGCATCCGGCTGCCGGCAATTGGTCAGGCACCTTGCTGAACGGCCTGCTGCACCGCGATTCAAGCGCTGCGCAGCTGCCGCGTGCCGGCATCGTGCACCGGCTGGACAAGGACACCTCGGGCCTGATGGTGGTGGGCCGCAGCCTGCAGGCCGTGACCACACTGGTGCGCGACATGGCGCAGCGCGACATTCACCGCCGCTACCGCGCGCTGGTGCACGGCGACGTGGGTGCCGACATGTTCACCGTGGATGCGCCCATCGGGCGCGACCCCTCGGCGCGCATCCGCATGGCGGTGGTGGGCAGTGGCAAGGCCGCGAAGACCGATGTCTACCCGGTCGCCTATGCCGACGGCATCTGTGCCATCGAGTGTGTGCTGCATACCGGGCGCACCCACCAGATCCGGGTGCATCTGCAGCAGGAGGGGCACCCGCTGGTGGCCGATGCGGTTTACGGCGGCAAGCCCGCACTGGGCATGCAGCGTCAGGCATTGCACGCCATGCGCTTGTCGCTGGCCCATCCGATCACCCGTGAAGTGCTGTCGTTCGAGGCCGAGTTGCCCCCGGACATGGCCGCCGCCTGGGGCAGTGTGGTGTCAGACTGACGCGGCAGGCAGGGGCCTGTTCACCCCTGTTTGCCGGAACAGCGTACAATTGCATTCCAAGTTGACAGTGGCAACTCGTGGGCCCAAGGCCTCACCGGTTGCCTATCACCGCCAAGAGCGGTGGCTGTCCAGGTAGCAGAACGTCGCCAAAATCGCCCGCCACGAAGATGTGCCCGGTGTTTGCCGCCTCTGCAGCCCCGACGTCCAGCCCAGATTGAGACAAGCGCGGCGCGCAATTCAGGAAGCAACGGCAACTGCCGGTCTTGATGGGTGCGCCAAAGAGCTCGGCTACAAGCCCGCCGCGGCAACAGCGCGGCCCTGTACACAAGGTCCATGAATACACAGGATGCCAAGCGCGTTCTGGAAACGGCGCTGATTTGCGCCGCCCAGCCCCTGCCGTTGCGCGACATGCGCGTGCTGTTTGCCGACCAGCTTGGCGCGGACACCTTGCGCACCTTGCTCGATGAATTGGGCCGGGATTGGCAGGGGCGGGGTGTTGAATTGGTTTCGCTGGCCTCGGGCTGGCGTTTCCAGAGCAAGCCCGAGATGCGCGAGTACCTCGATCGGCTGAATCCGGAAAAGCCGCCGCGTTATTCACGCGCCGTGATGGAAACGCTGGCGATCATTGCCTACCGGCAACCGGTCACCCGCGGTGATATTGAAGACATTCGTGGTGTGGTGGTGTCCAGCCAGATCATGAAGCAGCTGGAAGACCGGAACTGGATCGAAGTGATCGGTCACCGTGACGCGCCGGGCCGGCCGGCCCTGTATGCCACGACCCGGCAGTTCCTGGATGACCTGGGGCTGTCCAGCCTCGACAACCTGCCGCTGCTGGATGGTCTGCCCAACGCCGTTGCGCTGGCCAATGCAGCAGGCCAGGTGGAGTTGCTGGGCGACCAAGCCAGCTTGCCGCTCGATGTGGTCGAGCCCTTGAATGATGCTGAGCCGGAGGCGGACACGCCTTTGGCCCCAGGCGCCGATGCCGAGGTTGTTGCTGATGCAGCGCCTTTGGCCGAGGTGGCCCCTGAAACCCTGGAGGCTGGCGCTGACGTTGCCGTGCCGCCGCTCCCCGCTGCCGACGTTGACGAGCAGCCTGAATCGAATTCCCCGCCCCAAACATGATGACCGAACAATCTGACGCCCCTGATTCCGCCGACTTGCCGGCCTCTGCCGAAGGTGCTGCCGATGCGGCTGCACCCAAGAAGCGCACGCGCACCCGCAAGGTGGTGGCCGATGTGGGCGGTGACGTGAACAACGACGTGAACAGCGAAGCGGGTGCTCCCGCGGCTGGTGATGCGGTTGCCGCTGATGGTGCAGATGTCGCGCCGGCCAAGCCGGCCCGCGCGCCCCGCAAGCCGCGCGCCAAGCCGGCCGAGGCAGTGCCAGAGGGTGTCGAAGCTTCGATGCCTGTTGCGCCGACTGAATCGGCAGCGCCGTCTGAGGCCCCCGCCGTGGCGGTGGTGCGTGAGGCTGCATCGGCTGACGCTGGTGCTGGCGAATCGCAAACTGCCGTGGATGCTGGGCAGACCGAGCGCGGTGAGCGTGACGCGGCTTCCGGTGAAGCGACCGGTGAAGCAACCGGTGAAACCGCTGGTGACGCTGCCGACGGCGAAGGCCGCCGCAGCCGCAACCGCCGCCGTGGTCGCCGTGGCGGCCGGGGTGACGGTGCCGAGGGTGGTGTTGAAGCTGGCGCCGAGGCAGGTGCCGAGCGCGGTGAGCGTGCCGAGCGCGGTGAACGTCCTGAGCGTGCTGAACGCGGTGAGCGTGCCGAAGGCGCTTCCCGTGGTGCGCCGCTGGTGCCGATCGAAGTACCTGACACCGGCGAGTTGTTCGCCAGCGTGCTGGCCGGCGAATTCGACGGTGAGCCGCTGGTTGCCGATGAGGTGATCGACGAGGTCGAAGAGGGCGCCGACAAGCGCGTGCTGCTGCCCGATGCGGACGCCCCCAAGCTGCACAAGGTGCTGGCGCAGTCCGGCATCGGTTCGCGCCGCGACATGGAACGCATGATCGAAGAAGGTCGCGTGTCGGTGAACGACGAAGTGGCCCACACCGGCATGCGCATTTCCTTCGGTGACCGCGTGGCCATTGACGGCAAGCCGGTGCGCGTGCGCATCGCCCCGCCGCCGCCGCGCATCATCGCGTACCACAAGCCTGTTGGCGAAGTGGTGACGCTGGACGATCCGCAGCAACGCCCCACCGTGTTCCGCAAGCTGCCGCGTCTGCAACAAGGCAAGTGGCAGTCGGTGGGTCGCCTCGACATCAACACCGAAGGCCTGCTGCTGTTCACCACCTCGGGTGACCTGGCCAACCGCCTGATGCACCCGCGTTTCGGCGTGGAGCGTGAGTACGCCGTGCGCGTGCTTGGCACCCTGGAAAAGGAAGCCAAGGAGCGCCTGCTCGCCGGTGTCGAGATCGAAGGCCAGCAAGCCGCGTTCAAGGCCATCGAAGACGGTGGTGGCGAAGGCGTGAACCACTGGTATCGCGTGGTCATCACCGAAGGCCGCAATCGTGAAGTGCGCAAGCTCTTCGACACCGTGGGCCTGACGGTCAGCCGCCTGATCCGTATCCGTTACGGCTGCGTGGTGCTGCCGCGTGGTCTGAAGCGCGGTGTGTGGGTGGACCTCGGCGAAGCGGAAGTCAAGGCGCTGCGCCTGATGACCGGCAATGTCCAGGCGCCGCGTGGTGAAGACCGTGGCGAGCGCAACGATCGCGGTGATCGCGCTGAGCGTGGCTCGGACCGTGGCGCCGAGCGTCGCGGCGATGGTCAGCGCCAGGACGGCCCGCGTGAGGCCCGAGGTCGTCAAGACCAGCGTGGTGGCAAGGACACCCGCGGTCAGCAAGGCAAGCGTCAAGGCGCCGGCCCTCAGGGCGGCGGTCAAGGCCCTCGCCAGGAGCAGCGCCCTGAGCAGCGCCGTGACGACGGCGGTCGCAACAACAAGCGCGGTCGTGACCGCGGTGACCGCGAGCGCGTCGAAGGCCTGCCGCGCGAGCCGGGTGACCCCAGCTTCATCCCGAATCCGTTGCAGCAAACCTATGACCGCCGTGCCGTGCAGCAGCGCGACCGCGGCCCGGGCCGCGATGACGATTTCGAGAACGGCCCGATCCCGAACCCGCTGCAACAAACGTACGACAAGCGTTTCGTGCAGAACCCCCGCGGCAATGGCGGCGGCGGTGGCGGCAAGGGCGGCCCGCGCGGCGGCAAGGGTGCCGGCAACGGCAGCGGCGGCGGCGGCGGCAGTCAACGCCAGCCCGATCCGATGCAAACGGCCGTCGGTTATATCGGCGCCGATGCATTCACACGCAAATTGCAAGGTCGCGGTGGCCGTCGCGGCGGCCGCTGATCAAAAAAGATTCATCGGGCAAGGCTAAAATTCAAGGCTTTGCTCGATTCGCTCCCATTTCGAGTTCATTCACAAGGAAAACACCATGGCCATCGAACGCACCCTCTCCATCATCAAGCCCGACGCCGTTGCCAAGAACGTCATCGGCCAGATCTACGCTCGCTTCGAAGGCGCTGGCCTGAAGATCGTGGCTGCCAAGCTGGTGCAACTGTCGCGCGCTGAAGCCGAGCAGTTCTACGGCGTGCACAAGGCTCGTCCTTTCTTCAAGGACCTGGTTGACTTCATGATCTCCGGCCCGGTGATGATCCAGGTGCTGGAAGGCGAAGGCGCCATCCTGAAGAACCGCGACCTGATGGGCGCCACCGACCCGAAGAAGGCTGAAGCCGGCACCATCCGCGCTGACTTCGCTGACTCGATCGACGCCAACGCCGTGCACGGCTCCGACGCTGCTGAAACCGCCGCTGTCGAAATCGCGTTCTTCTTCGCTGGCTTGAACGTCTACGCTCGCTGATCGCAAGTGATGGACTCGGCGGTACAGGCTTCCACGACGATGACCAAGGTCAATCTGCTTGACTTCGATCTCGAGGGCCTGACCGCCTATTGCGAGGGGCTGGGTGAAAAGCGCTTCCGCGCCACCCAGCTTTTCCGCTGGATCCACCAACGCGGCGCGGCTGATTTCACAGCCATGACCGATCTGGCCCGATCGCTCCGCGACAAGCTCGCAGGCGTGGCCGAGATCCGCCCGTTGAAGGTCCTGACCGAACACGTTTCCAGCGACGGCACGATCAAGTGGCTGTTCGATGTGGGGGGTGGTGACGCGGTCGAAACCGTATTCATTCCTGAGGACGACCGAGGCACCTTGTGCGTGTCGTCCCAGGCTGGTTGTGCCGTGGGCTGCCGCTTTTGCTCGACCGGGCATCAGGGCTTCTCGCGCAACCTGGGCACGGGTGAAATCCTGGCTCAGCTCTGGATGGCCGAGCACCAATTGCGGGCTCGGCTCGGCAACGGTGCCGGCGAGCGCGTCATCACCAACGTGGTGATGATGGGCATGGGCGAGCCGCTGCAGAACTACGGCGCGCTGGTGCCGGCGCTGCGCGTGATGCTGGATGACCACGGCTATGGCCTGTCGCGCCGCCGTGTGACCGTGTCTACCTCGGGTGTGGTGCCGATGATGGACCGCCTGCGGGTTGATCTGCCGGTGGCGCTGGCGGTGTCGCTGCACGCCCCGAACGACCCGCTGCGCGACAACCTCGTGCCGCTGAACCGCAAGTACCCCTTGGTTGAGCTGATGGCCGCGTGCCAGCGCTACCTCGAAAGCGCCCCGCGTGACTTCATCACCTTCGAGTACTGCATGCTCGACGGGGTGAACGACAGCGATGAGCATGCGCGCGAGTTGCTGGCCCTCGTGAACGGCCGCGGTGCAAGCCGCGTGCCTTGCAAGTTCAACCTCATTCCATTCAATCCGTTCCCCGCATCGGGGTTGACGCGTTCGCCCCGCGACCGCGTGACCGCCTTTGCCAAGGTGCTGCAGGACGGCGGTGTCATCACCACGGTCCGCAAGACCCGGGGTGACGACATCGACGCAGCCTGCGGCCAACTGGCCGGTGAAGTTCAGGACCGCACCCGGGTGGGCGAGCGCATGAAGCGTTTGCCGATTCCCGTCGTGGCCGCCGCGCCCGACACCAACAACGGGGCAGCTGTCTGAGCGCCCCCAGGGACAAGCTGATGCACAACCGTCGTCTGGTGCAAGTCGTGTGCGGGCCGATGGTGGCCTTGCTGCTGTTGGCCGCAGGCAGTCTGAGTGGTTGTGCAGGCCCGGCAAAGTCCGAACTGAACCAGGTGCAGACCGCGTCTGACCAGACCGACCTCGACCGCCGCGCCCGGGTGCGTCTGGAACTGGCATCCGCCTACTTCAGCCGCGGCCAGTACAACACCGCCCTCGACGAGGTGAAGCTGGCACTCCAGGCACGCTCTGACCTGCCGGATGCCTTCAACCTGCGCGGCCTGATTTACGGCGCCATGGAAGAGCCGGCGCTGGCCGAAGAAAGCTTCAAGCGCGCGCTGCAGCTGAATCCGCGCGACGGTGACGCGATGCACAACATGGCGTGGTTCCAGTGCCAGCAGCGCCGCTATGCAGAGGCCGACGCCACCTTCGAGCGCGTGCTCGCATTGCCCGCCTACCGTGAAACCCAGCGCAGCCTGATGGCGCGTGGTCATTGTCAGGCTCGCAACGCGCAGTGGCCAGAGGCCGAACGCACGCTGAGCCGCGCTTATGAGCTGGATGCCGGCAACCCGGCGGCGGCGGTGAGCCTGTCCGAAGTGCTTTACCAGCGCGGCGAGTACGAGCGCGCCCGCTTCTACATCCGACGTGTGAATGGCGCCGAGGAATACCTCAACGCGCAGACGCTGTGGCTGGCCATCCGCATCGAGAACAAGATGGGGCAGCCTGCGCAGGTGCGTGCACTCGGCGTGCAGTTGACCAATCGATTCCCGCAGGCGCCAGAAGCCTTGTTGTATCAAAAGGGCCGTTTTGATGACTGATTCGCAGGAGCCGGGCGCGCCCGCACCCGCATCCTCTCCAGCACCCGCTGGCACGGCCACCACCGCTGGCAGCCTGCTGCGCGCAGCCAGGCAGGCCCAAGGCTGGCATGTGGCTGCCCTTGCGACCCAGCTCAAGGTGGCGCCGCGCAAGCTGGAGGCCCTGGAGGCTGACCAATACGACGACCTGCAGGGCACGGCATTTGTGCGTGCGCTGGCGCTGGCGGCCTGCCGCGCGCTCAAGATCGATGCTGAACCGGTGCTGGCTGCACTGCCCAGCATGGAGCAGCGCACGCTGGACCGCGTCAATGGCGGCCTGAACGCGCCGTTCCGCGAACACAACGGCCATGTTGATCGCCTGGACTGGCTCAAGGCCAGCAAGGGCGCCGTGGCGCTCGTGGCCATCCTGCTGGTGGGCGCCGCCCTGATGTGGTTTGCGCCGCCCGGCTTCGGTGTGGCGGCCTGGCTGTCCAAGCCGGCGGCAGCCAGTGCTGCGGCCTCTTCGGCCGATGCTGACAACGAGCCGGTGCTGGTGCCGGCACCGACGGCGCCGGTGCCGGCCTCAGCCGTGCCGGCTGTTTCTGGTACTGCGGCCAGCGTGCCGGCCAGTGCGCCTGCCGGTGCCGCAACCTCAGCCGTTTCGGTGTTGCCGCCGGCGTCCGTGCCGTCTGTGCAGTCTGCATCGACAACCCCCTCCACGACGCCCGCTTCGCTGCAAGCAGTTGCTGCGGCCGCTGACGTGGGCACCGTGGCACTGTCGGCCACGTCAGCGTCTTGGGTCGAGGTCCAGGACGCCGCGGGCCGTGTGATGCTGGGTCGCACCCTGGCGGCCGGAGAGGCCGTCCAGCTCGACGGGGCATTGCCTTTGCGTGTCAAGATCGGCAACGCCAGTGCCACCCAGTTGCGCTGGCGCGGCCAAGCCGTTGATCTGGCAACCTGGACGCGTGACAACGTGGCGCGCGTCGAACTCAAGTGAATCCCATGAGCCAGCCTGAAAACACCGTCATCATCGAGTCTGACCAGCCCATTCCCGTGGCGTTTCCAGCACCGCGCCGCAGCCGCCAGGCGCGCGTGGTGTGGGGCGAGCGCGTGGTCACGGTGGGTGGTGACGCACCGGTGCGCGTGCAGTCGATGACCAACACCGACACGGTTGACGTCATCGGTACGGCCATCCAGGTGAAGGAGCTCGCGATTGCCGGCTCCGAGATGGTCCGCATCACGGTCAACACCCCGGAAGCTGCGGCTGCCGTGCCGCACATCCGTGAGCAACTCGACCGGATGGGCATCGATGTGCCGCTGGTGGGTGACTTTCATTACAACGGCCACCGCCTGCTGACCGAGCACCCGGATTGCGCGCAGGCGCTGTCCAAGTACCGCATCAACCCCGGCAACGTGGGCAAGGGTGAAAAGCGCGACCGCCAGTTCGCCCAGATGATCGAGGCGGCTTGCCGTTACGACAAGGCTGTGCGCATCGGCGTGAACTGGGGCAGCCTCGACCAGGAACTGCTGGCCAGCATGATGGACATCAACTCGCAGCGCGCCCAGCCCTGGGACGCCAAGCAGGTGATGTACGAAGCGCTGATCCAGTCGGCCTTGCGGTCGGCGCAGGCTGCGCGTGACATCGGCCTGGATGCCAACCAGATCATCATCAGCTGCAAGGTCAGCGGCGTTCAAGACTTGATCGCCGTGTACCAGGCGCTGGCGCAGCGCTGCGATTACGCGCTGCACCTGGGCCTGACCGAAGCTGGCATGGGCACCAAGGGCACGGTGGCTTCGGCCACGGCGCTGTCGATCCTGCAGCAGCAGGGCATTGGCGACACCATCCGCGTGTCGCTGACGCCGCAGCCCGGTGAGGCCCGCACGCAAGAGGTGGTGGTCGCGCTCGAGATCCTGCAATCGCTGGGGCTGCGCAGCTTCAACCCGAGCGTGACCGCGTGCCCCGGTTGCGGCCGCACCACCAGCACCACCTTCCAGGAACTGGCCAAGCAGATCGATGACTTCCTGCGGGCCCAGATGCCGGTCTGGCGTGCCAAGTACCCGGGCGTCGAAGAGATGAAGGTGGCCGTGATGGGCTGCATCGTCAATGGCCCGGGCGAGAGCAAGCATGCCGACATCGGCATCAGCCTGCCGGGAACGGGCGAGGCGCCGGCCGCCCCGGTGTTCATCGACGGCGAAAAGGCCATGACGTTGCGCGGTGATGGCATCGCCCAGGAATTCCAGACGGTGGTCGAGAACTACATCGAACGCCGTTACGGGGCTGCCACGGCCGCCCACTGATCCGCCTGCGAGGCCGGTGCGTGAAGGCACCCGCCTGTCCTGTGGCCGCCGACTGTGCGGCCGCAATTTTTTCTGACATTCCTGCTGACTGGGTCACGTGCCCGTCCCCCTGACATGAGTGAACAAGTGAAGGCCGTCAAAGGCATGAACGACATCCTGCCGCCGGTGTCGGCGCGCTGGGAATGGTTCGAAGACGTGGTGCGCGCACTGATGCGCCGCTACGCCTACCAGAACATCCGCACCCCGATCGTCGAGCACACGCCCTTGTTCGTGCGCGGCCTGGGCGAGGTGACGGACATCGTCGAGAAAGAGATGTACTCCTTCGAGGACAAGCTCAACGGCGATCCACTGACGCTGCGCCCGGAAGGCACCGCAGGTGTGGTGCGTGCCGTGGCTGAACACTCGATGCTGTATGACGGCGGCAAGCGCCTCTACTACATCGGCCAGATGTTCCGCCACGAGCGCCCGCAGAAGGGCCGCTACCGCCAGTTCCACCAGGTGGGCGTTGAAGCGCTGGGCTTTGCCGGCCCCGATGTGGATGCGGAAGTCATCCTGATGGCGCGCAGCCTGCTGCGTGACCTCGGCCTGACCGATGTGCGCCTGGAGCTGAACAGCCTGGGCCAGCCCGCCGAGCGCCAAGCCCACCGCGCGGCCCTGATCAGCTATTTTGAAGCGCACCAGGACCAACTGGACGAAGAGGCCCGCCGCCGTCTGCACAGCAATCCGCTGCGCATTCTGGACACCAAGAACCCGGCGATGCAGGCGTTGGTGGAAGCCGCGCCCAAGCTGATGGACTACCTCGGTGAGGCGTCACTCGCCCACCTGGCGGCCGTGCGTGCAGCCCTGGATGCCGTGGGCCAGCCCTACACGCTGAATCCGCGCCTGGTGCGCGGCATGGACTACTACAACCTCACCGTGTTCGAGTGGGTGACCGACCGGCTGGGCTCGCAAGGCACCGTGTGCGGCGGTGGCCGCTACGACGGCCTGATCGAGCAGATCGGTGGCAAGGCTGCGCCGGCCGTGGGCTGGGGCCTGGGCATCGAGCGCGTGCTGGCCCTGATCGACGACGCCGGCATCGAAGTGCCGCTGCCGGTGCCGGATGTGTACGCCGTGCTGCCGGATGCATCAGCCCTGGGCACCGCCATTGCCGTGATCGAGGCCTTGCGCGCCGCAGGCGTGTCGGTGCAGATGCACGCCGGTGGCAAGGACGGGCAGGGCAGCTTCAAATCACAGTTCAAGAAGGCTGACGCCAGTGGCGCCCGCTTTGCACTGGTATTTGGTGGTGACGAGCTGGCGCAAGGCATGGTGGCCGTGAAGTCGCTGCGCGACGCAGCCATCGGCCAACGGCTGGAGCCCCTGGCCGATGTGACTGGCTGGGCACAGAGCCTGCGCGGCAACGCATAATCCCCGCTTCACCCGGCAGCTGGCCGGGCCCGCATTTTTTTCTCGCCCGCGCCTGCGGGCCATGTTTCATGGCAACCAATCTCGATCTTCAGGAACAAGAGCAACTGGATGAGCTGAAGGCTTTCTGGCAGCAACATGGCAACCTGATCACCTGGACGCTGACGCTGATCCTGGCCGCTTTTGCTGCCTGGAATGGTTGGAATTGGTACCAGCGCGAGCAGGGCGCCAAGGCCAGCGCCATGTTCGAGGAACTGGACAACGCCGTGGCCGCCGGTGATGCCGACCGCGCTGGTCGCGTCTTCGGTGACCTGAAGGAGCGCTTTGCCCGCACCACCTACACCCAGCAAGCCGGCCTGATCGCCGCCAAGCTGCAGGCGGACAAGGGCCAGGCCGACGCTGCCGCCGCCAGCCTCGGCTGGGTGGCCGACAACGCCGCCAACGACGACTACAAGGCGCTGGCTCGCCTCCGTCTGGCCGGTCTGCTGATCGACAAGAAGGCCTATGACGAGGCACTCAAGCAACTCGCCGGCGTGACCCAGCCGGCCTTCGCTGCCTTGGCCGACGACCGCCGCGGCGATGTGCTGCTGGCCCAGGGCAAGGCGGCCGAGGCCGTGACGGCCTGGCAGGCGGCCTACAAGGCCATGGACGAGAAGCAGGACTATCGCCGGGTGATTGAAGCCAAGCTCACCGCCCGCGCCGCTGCACCGGAAGCCGCCGCGTCGGCTGGAGCCCAATGATGAACAGCATGCGTTCCCGATTCCCCGGCTGGCTCGCCCTGGGCGTGACCGCCGCCACCCTGTGGCTGGGCGGCTGTGCCGCAGACAAGGCCAAGCCTGCCCCGCTGGAAACCGTGACGGCCCAGATCGCTGGCAAGCAGGTCTGGCAGCTGAACATCGGCAACGTCAGCTTCCCGCTGAACGTGGCCGCACGGCAGGGCCAGTTCTTTGCTGCGTCGGATGCCGGCACCGTCGTGGCGGTGGACGCCGCAACTGGCCGCGAAGCATGGCGTGCCGACGTTGGCGCCCGTTTGAGCGCCGGCGTGGGCAGCGACGGCCGCTACGCCGCCGTGGTGACCCGCGACGGTGAGGTGGTGGTGCTGGACAAGGGCGCCGAAGTCTGGCGCGCGCGCGTCGACAGCCGTGTCGTGACCGCCCCGCTGGTGGCGGGTGAGCGCGTGTTCGTGCTGGGTGTCGACCGTGTCGTGCAAGCCTTCGACCTGCTGGATGGCCGACGCCTGTGGACACTCAAGCGCCCCGGCGACGCCCTGACGCTGGCCCAGGCGGGCGTGCTGACGGCATACAAAGACACCTTGGTCGCTGGTCAGGGCAATCGCCTGGTTGGTGTTGACCCGCTCAAGGGCACGGTGCGCTGGGAAGTGCCGGTGGTGACGCCGCGCGGTAGCAACGAAGTGGAGCGCCTGGCTGACCTGGTGGGCCCGGTGACCCGCGCTGGTTCGGTGCTGTGCATGCGTGCCTTCCAGAACGCACTGGGTTGCGTGGACGCCGAGCGCGGACAGCTGAAGTGGTCCGTCAATGGCGGTGGTTTGCAGGCCGTGGGCGGTGACGCCGACTTCGTCTTCAGCGCCGACGCCAGCGACCGCCTGAGCGGCCGCCGCCGCAGCACCGGTGAAGTGCTCTGGACGACCGAGCGCTTCCTCAACCGCGGCCTGAGCGGCCCCGTCTCGCTGGGCAAGACCCTGGTGGTCGGTGACTTTGAAGGCGAAGTGCATTTCCTGGGCCGCGATGCGGGCCAGACGCAATTGCGCCTGCCCACCGACGGCTCGGCCGTCGTGGGAACGCCCGTGGTGCTTGACACCACCTTGTTGGTGGTCACGGCCAAGGGCGGTCTGTTCGCCTTCCGGCCTGAGTGATCGCCCGTTTTTGATTCTGCAGATTTCCAAGGCCCTTCTTTGAAACCCGTCATTGCCCTCGTCGGCCGTCCCAATGTGGGCAAGTCGACCCTGTTCAACCGGCTGACCAAAAGCCGCGATGCCATCGTGGCTGACTATGCCGGCCTGACCCGCGATCGCCACTACGGCGATGGTCGGCTGGGCACCCGGGAGTTCATCGTCATTGACACCGGCGGTTTCGAGCCTGACAGCTCGACCGGCATCGTCAAGGAAATGGCCAAGCAAACCAAGCAGGCCGTGGCCGAAGCCGACATCGTCGTGTTCGTCACGGACGTGCGCAGCGGCTTGTCTGCCCAGGACGCCGACATCGCGCGTTTCCTGCGCCAGGCCAACAAGCGCGTCATCCTGACCGTGAACAAGGCCGAAGGCATGGTCGATTCGCCCCTTCTCGGCGAGTTCTGGGAACTGGGCCTCGGCAATCCGCACCCGATTTCGTCGGCGCACGGCCAGGGCATCCGCAGCCTGCTGGAAGCGGCGCTGGAAGATTTCCCGGAAGACGAAGAGGAAGAGATCTCGGCCGAAGACAAGCCCATCCGTCTGGCCGTTGCTGGCCGACCGAACGTGGGCAAGTCGACCCTGATCAACACCTGGCTGGGTGAAGAGCGCCTGATCGCTTTCGACATGCCGGGCACCACCCGCGACGCCATCACGGTGCCGCTGGAGCGCAACGGCCAGAAGTTCGAGCTGATCGACACGGCTGGTTTGCGCCGCAAGGGCAAGGTCTTCGAGGCGATCGAGAAGTTCTCGGTGGTCAAGACCCTGCAGGCCGTGGCCGACGCCAACGTGGTGGTGCTGCTGGTGGATGCCACCATCGGCGTGAGCGACCAGGACGCACACATCGCCGGCTACGTGCTCGACTCGGGTCGTGCGGTGGTGATCGCCATCAACAAGTGGGACGTGATCGACAGCTACCAGCGCCAGATGCTGGAGCGCTCGATCGAGCAACGTCTGGCCTTCCTGAAGTTCGCACCGGTGCTGCACATCTCGGCGCTGAAGCGTCAAGGCCTGGGCCCGCTGTGGGACGCCATTGCGGCTGCCCATGCCTCCGCCACCTGCAAGATGCCCACCCCGGTGCTGACGCGTCTGCTGCATGAGGCCGTGGAACACCAGGCGCCCAAGCGGGGCGGCACGTCGCGCCCGAAGCTGCGCTACGCCCACCAGGGCGGCATGAACCCCCCGATCATCATCATCCACGGCAACGCCCTGGAGCATGTGACCGAGGTCTACAAGCGATACCTTGAAGCCCGTTTCCGCGAGCATTTCCGACTGGTCGGAACGCCTCTGAGAATTGAATTCAAGAGTGCGCGGAACCCTTTCCTCGAAAACTGACACATAACCCTGTCCCTGCGAATTTGCAGGCATCAGGCGTGTGTTAACGTGCCAATCTTCTCCTCTTCCAACACGGAGCATATCGTGAGCAACAAAGGGCAACTCCTACAAGACCCCTTCCTGAACCTCCTTCGCAAGGAGCATGTGCCGGTGTCGATTTACCTCGTCAACGGCATCAAACTTCAGGGTCATATCGAGTCTTTCGACCAGTACGTCGTGCTGCTGCGCAATACCGTCACCCAGATGGTTTACAAGCATGCGATTTCCACCGTGGTCCCTGGCCGCGCGGTCAATTTCCATCCGGCTGAAACAGCCGACGGCGCCTGAACGCGCCCCATGACGCCGGCCTTCCTGGCCGGTCAGCCTGGCTGAACCCCCTTTGAGCGCTGTGAATCAAACCAACGTGCCGTCGGACCAACAGGCGGCACGAGCAGTGCTGGTCGGTGTGGATCTCGGTCCAGGTTCCTCTTTTGATCCCACCCTGGATGAGTTGTCGCTGCTGGCTGAATCGGCCGGTGATGTGACGGTTGCCAAGGTGGTCTGCAAGCGCAAGGCGCCCGACGCCGCCTTGTTTGTCGGCTCCGGCAAGGCCGATGAGATCAAGATGCTGGTGCAAGCCCATGGCGCGCACGGCGTGATCTTCGATCAGGCCCTGTCGCCAGCCCAGCAGCGCAATCTTGAGCAGCACATCGGTGTGGCGGTGTCTGACCGCACCGCGCTCATCCTTGAAATTTTCGCTGCCCGGGCCCAGAGCCATGAGGGCAAGCTGCAGGTTGAGCTGGCTCGCCTGCAATACCTCTCTACCCGCCTCGTGCGTCGCTGGAGCCACCTGGAGCGCCAGCAGGGCGGCACCGGTGTGCGGGGCGGCCCTGGCGAAGCCCAGATCGAGTTGGACCGTCGAATGATCGGCGACCGCATCAAGGCGGTGAAGATCCGTCTCGACAAGGTCAAACGCCAGCGAGGCACCCAGCGCAAGGCGCGTGAGCGCAGCGGTACCTTCCGCGTGTCGCTGGTGGGCTATACCAATGCCGGCAAATCGACGCTGTTCAATGCGCTGGTGAAGGCCCGTGCCTACGCTGCAAACCAGTTGTTCGCCACGCTCGACACCACCACGCGTTCGCTCTACCTGGGTGAAGCGGGCAGGGCGGTGTCGCTGTCGGACACCGTGGGTTTCATCCGCGATCTGCCGCACAAGCTGGTGGAAGCCTTCCGCGCCACGCTGCAGGAAGCGGCGGATGCCGACCTGCTGCTGCATGTGGTCGATAGTGCGAGCCCGGTGCTGCTGGAGCAGCGCGCTGAAGTCGAGCGCGTGCTCGAGGAAATCGATGCCGACACCGTGCCGCAGGTGCTGGTGTTCAACAAGCTCGACATGCTCGATCCATCGCAGCGCCCGCATGCCCTGCGCGACGAGATCGAAATCGGCCCGAATCTGCGTGTCACGCGTGTCTTTGTGTCGGCTTTGACCGGCGAAGGCCTGGACGTGCTTCGGCAGGTGATTGCCGAGCATGCGGCGCGGCTGGACTTGATAAATAGTGGAGTCGTCTCCACATTACCTGATGGCAGTCCCGTTCCCTTTTCGGGCGGCCTGACCTGAATCCTCCCTGAACACTTTCCGGTTTGACCATGCCCTCTACATCCTCACGGTCTGCGCCTATCCCGGTTCGTTTGAGTGAACTGGGTGCCGCTGCAGCGGCCCTCCTGCAGGGATCCTGGGCACGCGTTCGCGGCGCCACGGTGGTTCTGAACAATGGCCGCAACGACGGCCCCCCTGACCTCGACGAACTCTGGCGCGACTTCAATCGCAAGCTGTCGGGTTTGCTGGGCGGCGGCAATGGTGGCAAGGACGGTGGCACACCGCCACGCGGCCCTGACAACTTCCAGCCCGACATGAAGAGTGCCGGCGTGGGCGTTGGCCTGATTGCCGGCGTGGTGGCGCTGATCTGGGCCGGCAGCGGCGTGTTCATCGTGCAGGAAGGCCACCAGGCCGTCATCACCACCTTCGGCAAGTATTCCGCCACGGTGGATGCCGGCATCCAGTGGCGCATGCCGTACCCGATCCAGCAGCACGAAACCGTGGCTGTGACGCAGTTGCGCTCGGTCGAGGTGGGTCGCAACACCATCGGCCAGGCCACCGGCCTGCGAGACTCGTCGATGCTGACCCAGGACGAGAACATCGTCGACATCCGCTTCACGGTGCAATACCGCCTGAAGGATGCGCGTGCGTTCCTCTTCGAGAACCGTGGCACCGATGACGCCGTGGTGCAGGCCAGCGAATCGGCCGTGCGCGAAATCGTCGGCCGCAGCAAGGTGGATTCGGTGCTCTATGAGCGCCGCGACGCCATCGCCGCTGATCTGGTCAAGTCGATCCAGACGCAGCTCGACCGCCTGAAGGCTGGCGTGACGATCTCGAACGTCAATCTGCAGAACGTGCAGGTGCCCGAGCAGGTGCAGGCCTCGTTTGACGATGCCGTGAAGGCCGGCGCCGACCGCGACCGTTTCAAGAACGAAGGTCAGGCCTACGCCAGCGACGTGATTCCGAAGGCCCAGGGCACGGCTTCACGCCTGCGCGAAGAGGCTGAAGGTCACAAGTCGCGCGTGGTGTCGGTGGCTGAAGGTGATGCCCAGCGCTTCACTTCCGTCTACAACGAGTACCAGAAGGCTCCGGGCGTGACCCGCGACCGCCTCTACATCGACACGATGCGTGAGGTGTATTCGAACGTCAGCAAGGTGATGGTGGACAGCCGCAGCGGCTCGAACCTGTTGTACCTGCCGCTCGACAAGCTGATGCAGCAAACCGGCGCCAACTCTGGCGTGGCCATGCCGGCGACGGCAGCGCCCACGCCAGCCGCCCCCGCAGCCGCCGAGCCCGCAGCCGCCGACCCTCGCTCACGCGACGGTGCGCGCAGCCGCGATCGCGAGAGCCGTTGAACAGCCGCCAGGAGTTTTCATCATGAATCGAATTGCATTGGTGCTGGGCGGCGTGATTGCGGCCCTGCTGGTGGCCGCGTCCACCTTGTTCGTGGTTGACCAGCGCCAGGTGGCAGTGGTCTACGCCCTGGGCGAAATCAAGGAAGTCATCACCGAGCCGGGCCTGAAGTTCAAGCTGCCCCCGCCGTTCCAGAACGTCGTGTTCCTGGACCGCCGCATCCAGACGATGGACAGCCCGGAGACCCGTCCGGTCTTCACCGCCGAGAAGAAGAGTCTGGTGATCGACTGGCTGGTGAAGTGGCGCATCACGGAGCCGCGCCAGTTCATCCGCAACAACGGGACCGACATGCGCAACCTCGAGAACCGCCTGAGCCCCGTGGTGCAGGCTGCGTTCAACGAGGAAATCACCAAGCGCACGGTGGGCGGCGTGCTGTCGGCCGAGCGCGAGAAGGTGATGCATGACGTGCAGGTGCGCCTGGCTGAAGAAGCCAAGTCGTTCGGCATCGAAATCATCGACGTGCGCATCAAGCGTGTCGACTTCGTCGCTAGCATCACCGATGCCGTGTACCGCCGCATGAAGTCCGAGCGTGAGCAGGTGGCCAACGAGCTGCGCTCCACCGGTCAGGCCGAGGGCGAAAAGATCCGCGCCGATGCTGACCGCCAGCGCGAAGTCATCATGGCCGAGGCCTACCGCGACGCCCAGAAGGTCAAGGGCGAGGGCGATGCCAAGGCGTCTGCGCTGTACGCCGAAGCGTTCGGCCGTGACCCGCAGTTCGCGCAGTTCTACCGCAGCCTGGAAGCCTATCGCACGAGCTTCAGCAAGAAGAGCGACGTGATGGTGGTGGACCCGAGCTCCGACTTCTTCAGGGCCATGCGTGGTGGCAGCTCGGCGGGCTCCCCCGCCGGCAAGAAGTAAGTCTTGATGCGGCGCCACATGCGCCGCACTGTCTCTGTGAGCCAGCAGGCGACATGGCCTGTACAATGCCCGTTTTAACCGCGGTTCATTTTCATGTCGTCTGCTTGGCTGCTGCCAGAGCACATTGCCGATGTCCTGCCCGCCGAGGCACGACGCATCGAAGAACTTCGCCGCCAATGGCTTGATCTGGCGCGTGGTTATGGCTTTGAGCTGGTCATGCCCCCGTTGCTGGAACACCTGGAGTCTCTGCTCTCGGGTACCGGTCGGGAGCTGGATCTCAAGACCTTCAAACTGGTTGATCAACTCAGCGGTCGCACCCTGGGTGTTCGTGCCGACACCACGCCACAAGCTGCCCGCATCGACGCCCACCTGCTGAACCGCACGGGTGTGACGCGGCTCTGCTATTGCGGCCCGGTGCTGCACACCCGCCCATCCGGCCTGCACGCCACCCGTGAGCCACTCCAGTTTGGCGCCGAAATTTTCGGTCATGCTGGCCTGGAAGCGGAACTCGAAATCCAGACGCTCGCGCTGGATGGCCTGCAAGCAGCCGGTGTGCGTCAGCTCACCCTGGACCTCGGCGATGCGCGCATCGTCCGGTCGGTGCTGGGTGGTGTGCCGCTGGACGCCGCTGCGTTGACCGATCTGGTCGCTGCGCTTACGGCCAAGGACGGCAGCACGGTGCGCGACATCGCCGCCAAGTGCCCGGCCGATACCCGCGACGGCTTGAGCGCATTGCTCGACCTGTACGGCGGCGAAGAAGTGCTGGCGGAAGCCCGCCGCCGCCTGCCGGCACGTGCCCCCATCGCTGCCGCACTTGACGATCTACAGTGGTTGGCCACGCATCTTCGCGTGTCGCACCCTGAAGTGCGGCTGGGTTTCGACCTGTCGGACATGAGCGGTTATGCCTACTACAGCGGCGTGCGCTTCGCCATCTACGGCGAAGGCAGCACCGATACCCTGGCGCGTGGTGGCCGGTACGACGAAGTGGGTGCGGTGTTCGGCCGCAACCGTCCTGCCGTCGGCTTCAGCCTTGACTTGAAGGGCCTGACCGGGTCCGTAGCCATCGGCGCCCAGCGCACGGCTGTGCGGGCACCGTGGTCTGAAGATGCTGGCCTGCGTGCTGCCATCCGTCGCTTGCGCGACGCTGGTGAGACCGTGGTCTGCATCCTGCCGGGCCATGAGCAGGAAACCCAGGAATTTGCCTGCGACCGTGAACTGGTCGCCATTGACGGGCAATGGGTGTTGCACGCCCTCTGAGCGTGCCCCTCCCGTCGCCAACCCATTACTTTCGAAAACTCGAGAACGACATGCAAGAAGGCAACAACATCGCGCGTGGGCGCAACGTCGTGGTCGTCGGCACCCAATGGGGTGACGAAGGCAAGGGCAAGGTCGTCGACTGGCTGACGGATCACGCGTCGGGTGTCGTCCGTTTCCAGGGCGGCCACAACGCGGGCCACACGCTGGTGATCAAGGGCGTCAAGACCGCGCTGCAACTGATCCCCTCGGGCATCATGCGCGACGGCGTGGCCTGCTACATCGGCAACGGTGTGGTGGTCGATCCGACGCACCTGCTGTCGGAAATCGAGCGCCTGGAGAAGGCCGGCCTGGACGTGCGCTCGCGCCTGTTCATCAGCGAGTCCTGCCCGCTGATCCTGCCGTTCCACGTCGAGGTCGACAAGGCCCGTGAAGCCCTGCGTGAAACCAGCGGCGCCGGCAAGATCGGTACGACCGGCAAGGGCATCGGCCCGGCCTACGAAGACAAGGTTGCCCGCCGTGCTCTGCGCGTGCAAGACCTGAAGCATCCGGAGCGCTTCGCCAAGAAGCTGCGCGAGCTGCTCGATCTGCACAACTTCGCACTGAGCGGCTACCTGAAGGCCACGCCGCTGGAATTCCAGCCGATCTTCGATCAAGCGATGAAGATGGCTGAAGTGCTGCGGCCGATGATGGCCGACGTGGGTTACCGCATCCACAAGGCCCACCAGTCGGGCGCCAACATCCTGTTCGAAGGTGCCCAGGGCACGCTGCTGGACATCGACCACGGCACCTACCCGTACGTCACCTCCAGCAACTGCGTGGCCGGCAATGCCGCTGCAGGCTCCGGCGTTGGCCCGGGCATGCTGCATTACATCCTGGGCATCACCAAGGCCTACACCACGCGTGTTGGTTCGGGTCCGTTCCCGACCGAGCTCGATTGGGAAGTGCCCGACACCGTCGGCTATCACCTGTCGACCGTTGGCCAGGAGCGTGGCACCGTCACCGGTCGTGCCCGTCGCTGCGGCTGGCTTGATGCGGCCGCACTGAAGCGCTCGATCATCATCAACGGCATTTCGGGCCTGTGCCTGACCAAGCTGGACGTGCTGGACGGCCTCACCGAAATCAAGGTGTGCACCGGCTACCAACTGGGTGACCAGGTGCTGGACATCCTGCCGCTGGATGGTGATGAGATCGACGCCTGCGTGCCCATCTATGAAACCTTCCCGGGTTGGGAAGGCAGCACTTTCGGCATCACCGAATGGGACAAATTGCCGCTGAACGCCCGTCGTTATCTCGAGCGGGTTCAGGAATTCATCGGCGCGCCGATCGACATGGTGTCGACCGGCCCGGACCGTGATCACACGATCCTGCTGCGTCATCCGTACACGGCCTGAGCGCCGCGTTTTGCATTCACTGAATTGGGTAGTTGGGAGTAAGCATGCTGACCGATGATGGCAAGCACCTGTATGTGTCCTGGGACGAGTACCACCTGCTGACCGAGCGTCTGGCCCTGAAGGTGCACGCCTCGGGTTGGGAGTTTGATCAGATCCTGTGCCTGGCGCGTGGTGGCATGCGCCCCGGCGACGTGCTGTCGCGCGTGTTCGACAAGCCCCTGGGCATCATGTCGACCAGCTCCTACCGTGCGGAAGCCGGCACCATCCAGGGCCGTCTCGACATGGCCAAGTACATCACCCTGCCCAAGGGTGAGCTGGCTGGCCGCGTGCTGCTGGTCGATGACCTGGCCGACTCGGGCGTGACCCTGAAGGCCGTGGTGGAGCGTCTGCGCGGCCTGCCTTCCATCACCGAACTGCGCTCGGCGGTGATCTGGACCAAGTCGGTGTCGACCTACACCCCGGACTATTACGTGGAAATGCTGGCCACCAGCCCGTGGATCCACCAGCCGTTCGAAGACTACGACAACCTGCGCCCGGATGGACTGGCGAAGAAATTGTCGGTCTGATGCCGAGTTTGCCGAGCCGTCTGGCTCAGGCTGCAGGAAGCCCGCCGAGTGCGGGCTTTTTTTCGTCTGCGCGGGCCGCTTGCTCGGTGGCGGCAGCACGCCAGCGGCATGGATTCGCGACAGTTTGGCGACGGTCTTGGTCGATGGAGGAGATTCGTCGCACCAAAACAAAAAGGCCAGCATTTTCATGCTGGCCTTGCTCGAAACATCTATCTTTTGGTTATTCTTGGTGCCCAGGAGAGGACTCGAACCTCCACGGAGTTACCCGCTAGTACCTGAAACTAGTGCGTCTACCAATTCCGCCACCTGGGCTTAATCGCTGCCACAAACTAACTGCTTCGTATCGAAGTCTTTTTGTGTTGCAGCGAAAGATAGGACTATATCATCAAAACCAAGAAGATTGCAAGCGCCCCCGTGTTGGGTGGTGCGCTCATGAGTGAAATTGATGGCACGGTGTTCGGCCATCGCGACGGGCACGGGTTTGTGCACCGTGACGACGGTGAAGCCTCCGTCTACCTGGCCCCCCAGGAAATGCGCACCGTGCTGCATCGCGATCGCGTGCGTGTGCGCATCGTCCGCGCCGACCGCAAGGGCCGGCCCGAGGGCAGGGTGGTTGAGATCCTGGAGCGCCGCAAGACGCCCATCATCGGCCGCTTGTTGCAGGAAGGCGGCATCTGGCTGGTGGCGCCCGAAGACCGGCGCTTCGGCCAGGACATCCTGATTCCGAAAAACGCGGTGGCCAATGCCCAGGCGGGGCAGGTCGTGGCTGTGGAGTTGACCGAGCCGCCGTCGATGTATTCGCAGCCGGTCGGGCGTGTCGCCGAGGTGCTGGGCGAGATCGACGATCCGGGCATGGAAATCGAGATCGCGGTGCGCAAGTACGAAGTGCCGCACCGGTTTTCACCCGAGACGCTGGCCCAGGCCGCCAGCCTGCCGGACAAGCTGCGCGCCGCTGATCTGAAGCAGCGCATCGATTTGACCGACGTGCCGCTGGTGACCATCGACGGTGAAGACGCCCGAGATTTCGATGACGCGGTGTATTGCGAACCGTGGTCGAGCGGCCGTGGCAAGAACGCGCAAACCGGTTGGCGCCTGTTGGTGGCGATCGCTGACGTCAGCCACTACGTGAAGCCGGGTGAGGCGCTCGACAAGGACGCGTTCGAGCGTGCGACCTCGGTGTATTTCCCTCGCCGCGTCATTCCGATGCTGCCCGAGAAGCTGTCCAACGGCCTGTGCTCGTTGAACCCGGACGTGCCGCGCCTGTCGATGGTCTGCGACATGCTGATTGACAGCGACGGGCAGACGACGGCCTACCAGTTTTACCCGGCCGTCATCAATTCACACGCGCGTCTGACCTACACGGAGGTGGCCGCGGCGCTGTCCAACAGCCGGGGGCCCGAGGCGGCCCGGCGCAGTGCCTTGATGCCGCACCTGCTGCACCTGCACGAGGTGTTCCGGGCGCTGTTGAAGGCCCGTGCCCGGCGCGGTGCCATCGACTTTGAAACCACCGAGACGCAGATTGTTTGTGACGATAACGGCCGGATCGAGAAGATCGTGCCGCGCACCCGCAACGATGCGCACCGCCTCATCGAAGAGGCGATGCTGGCGGCCAACGTCTGTGCCGCCGACTTCATCGCCGGAGCCGAGCATGCCTCGCTCTTCCGCGTGCATGAAGGCCCGACGCCTGAGAAGCGGCTGACGCTGCAGAACTACCTGAAGGCGATGGGCCTGGGGCTGTCGGTGAGCGACGACCCGAAACCCGCCGAATTCCAGGCCATTGCCGCGGCCACGAAAGATCGGCCCGACGCGCAGCAGATCCACACCATGCTGCTGCGCTCGATGCAGCAAGCCATCTACACGCCGGCGAACAGCGGGCACTTTGGCTTGTCGTACGCCGCTTACACGCACTTCACCAGCCCGATCCGGCGCTATCCGGACCTGCTGGTCCACCGCGTGATCAAGGCGATCCTGCAGGCGCGGCACTACAAGTTGTCGACGGGAGAGCTGGCAGCGCCCAAGCCGCGCAAGGGCAACAGCGGCAAGCCCGTCAAGGCGACCGTTACCGAGATGGAGCGCTGGGAGTTGGCCGGCGCGCATTGCAGCGCGAATGAGCGACGTGCCGATGAGGCCTCACGCGATGTGGAAGCCTGGCTGAAGTGCCGCTACATGCGTGAGCATCTGGGTGAAGAGTTCGCGGGCACGGTCAGTGCCGTTGCGGGCTTCGGCCTGTTCGTGACGCTGGACGCCCTGTATGTGGACGGCCTGGTGCACATCACCGAACTTGGCGGCGAGTACTACCGGTTCGATGAGCTGCGTCAGGAACTGCGTGGTGAGCGCACCGGCGTGCGTTATGTGGTGGGCTCACGCGTGCGGGTGCAGGTGAGCCGGGTTGACCTGGACGGCCGGAAGATCGATTTCCGGCTGGTGCATGAGGGCGCCGAGACAGACCGCCCCGGCGCGCCAGCCAAGGGCAAGCCGGGCGCCCGTGGGGCTGAACGTGCGCCCCGCGTCGCCAGCTCCGCCACGGAGCAACTGGCCGATGTCGAGGCGCATGACCGCGCGGTCAAGCGGGCAGCCAAGGCGGCTCGATCGGCGCGCAGTTCGGGTGCCGCGCCGCGGGGTTCATCATCGTCCACCGGCGCTGGCAAGGCGGCCAAGGCGAGCAAGACGGCGAAGTCGCGCACCCGGCGCTGACTGTGAGATCAAGCGCTCAACGCGTGCGCTGCCGTGTGAGGTGGGCGGCGCGTTGCAACGCCTGAATCAGTTCGTGTGCTGGCAGCGGCAGTCCCGGGTCGCCCGGCGCCACCTCAGCCGCACGACCATGCAGCCAGACAGCACTCAGGGCAGCCTGACGCGCCGTTTGATGTGCTGAAGCCGCGGAAGGTGCGGGCTGGCTCGACCACAGGCCGCCGAGCCAGCCCGCCAGCACATCGCCGCTGCCCGGCGTCGCCAATCGGGCGTTGCCGGTGGAGTTGATGGCGGGGACGTTGTCAGGGCTGGCGATGATGGTGCCGGACCCTTTCAACACCACCACGGCCTGTGTCTTGTGCGCCAGGGTTTGCGCCGCCAAGATGCGGTCAGCCTGAACCTCGGCGGTGCTGCAACCCAGCAGGCGCGCAGCTTCCAGCGGGTGCGGTGTCAGCACCGTGCTCAAGGCCTGATCGCGGCGGGCAGCCAGGGCCCGCATCAGCGTCGGGTCGGCCGCCACGGCGTTCAAGCCGTCGGCGTCCAGCACCAACCGGGCTGCCCGCGCGATGGCGGCAGGCAACTCGGCGGCAACGGCCTCGCCGCCGCCGCAGCCGCATACCAAGGTGATGCGTTCCAGAACGCCTGGTGCACACCAGGCGTGGGCGTCGCGCTGCATCAGTTCGGGCCAGCAGGGGTCTGCCGGCGCTTGGCCATCGGCCCCGAGTTCGCTGACGTAGACACGGCCGGCGCCGGCGGCCAGCGCCGCACGGCTGGCCAGATGGGCTGCGCCGCCCATGCCGCGGGCACCGCCCAGCACCCAGAGGTCACCAAAGCTGCCTTTGTGTTGTTGGTGTTGTCGCATGGGCAGGCCGCGCCTGGCGTCGTCTGCACTCGACAAGGTGGCGAAAGGGGGCGTCGTGCTGGGGCCGCAAGCCAGGTCGGCCAGCCAGATGTGGCCGGCCAGATCACGTCCGTCGCCGGTGAACAAGCCGGGGCGGGCTGTCAGCAGCGCCAGGGTGTGTGTGGCCTCCACCACGCTGTGGCCCAGGGGCTGGCCGGTGTCGCCCTGCAGGCCGGTCGGCTGGTCCACGGCAAGCACGGGCACGCCTGCACGCTGAAAGTCGTTCAACCGGGCCACGCAGGCCGCCATCTCGCCGTCGGGTGCGCGGTGTTGGCCCAGCCCGAGCAGGGCATCGATCGCCAGGTCTGCTTGCTCCACATCCGCCAGCTCGGTAGCGCCACCCCCGCCGTGTTCCCACAGCTGCCAGGCCCGCAGGGCGTCTGGTGGGCGGTTGGTGCCGGCGCCGCAGGTGGTGATTTGCACGTGCCAGCCGGCTTGCCTCAGGGCTGCCGCCGCCACCAGTCCGTCGCCACCGTTGTTTCCGGGGCCGACGGCGATCCAGGCGCGTCTTCCGTGTGGTGCCAGGGCTTGGCCAAGGCGCGCCACCGCCAGGCCGGCGCGCTGCATCAAGGCAAAGGGCGGCGAGGCTGCCAGCGCCAGGCCCTCCACGACCCTGGCTGACGCGTTGCTGTACAGCGCCGCCCCACTGGAGCCGTACAGCCGCGTGATGCGGCCGATCGAAGCAGCGGCGTCCGGCACGGTGGCGCCGCTCTGGGCGCAGGGAAGGGGGCTCATGCCCCTGAGCTTATCGGAACCGGTGAGCGCCGAGTTGCGCTACGTCGATGGCGCCCGAACGCCCGGTGATCTGGTCAGCGAGGATGCGCGCCGCGCCGCAAGCCTCTGCCCAGCCATGCTGACCATGGGCGAGGTTGAGCCAGATGCCCGGGGCACCACTGGCGCCCAGCACCGGCAGGCCGTCGGGCGTCATCACGCGGGTGCCGCGCCATTCCGTGGCGCGTGAGGTGCGTGCCGCGCCCGGGAACCAGTCGTCCAGCACTCGGTAGAGCGTGTCTACGCTGCCCTGGCGCCAGGCCTTGTCGCGGCCGCCCACCTCGTAGCCGCCCGCCACCCGAACCCGGTGACCCAGCCGGGTGATGCTCACCTGATGGCGTTCGTCGGTCAGTGCACTCCGTGGGCCCGGATCGGGACTGGCCTCGGGCAGGTGCAGTGGGGCGGTGATCGAGTAGCCGTGCACCAGCTGCGTGTTGAGCCGCACTCCCAGCGGCTTCAGCAGATTGGCCGCGCCCTGGCCGGCGCAGATGATCACGGCATCGAAGCTTTGTGCGCCCTCGGCTTGCAACACGGTCGACGGCGGGTTGCTGCGCAGCTCGTCACTCGGTTGCGAATCCAGCATGTCGTCACGCGCCTGCGCCATCACGAGGGGCTGCGTGCCCGCCACCACGCTCATCACGTCATGGTGGAAATGGAACTGCACACCCAGGCGCCGCGCCTCGTCCTTCAACCGGTGGGCGAACTGTCGACCATTCACCACCTCGTCGCCCGGCAGGTGCAGGGCGCCGATCAGCTGCTCGCCACCCTGCAGGGCAGGTTCGATCAGTTGCGCCTGGGCAGGATCCAGCAGATCCGCGCGCTCGCCCAGTTCGTGCAGCACGGCCATCGAGGCTTCGGCCTGCTGACGTTCCCGCTTGCTGCGCAGCAACACCAGATGGCCCTGGCTGTGTTCGTGCTCAAGGCCCAGGTCGTGGTCGAGCTGGTGGAGCCGGGTCTGGCTGTAGTGCACCAGGCTGTGGAGCTGACGCAGGCTGGCCAGGCGACCCGGCGCGCGGTTGGCCCGCCACCAGCGCCAGAGCCAGGGCAGCAGCCCCGGGTGCACCGAGCACAAGCGCTCCAGCGTGGCAGGCCTGCGCAGCAGCGGGTTCAGCAGCGCGCCGGTCAGGCTGGGGGCGGCGAAGGGTTGCAGGTGGCCGGGCGCCATCAGGCCGGCCTGCGCAAAACTGGCTTGGGCAGCGATGCTGCCGCGCTGCTCGTAGACGGTGACCTCATGGCCATCCAGGGCGAGCTCGTACGCGGTCGTGACGCCGTTGATGCCGGCGCCGATCAGGGCAACGCGCATGGTCAGCTGGCCTTGTGTCGAGACAGGGCTGCTTCAAGCTGCAGGCCGAGTTGAAGAACGGTGTCGTCGTGGCCGTTGGGGCCCCAGACCATCAGACCGACCGGCAGTTCGCCGGGAAGCTGGCAAGGCAGCGACAGGGCGCAGCCATCAAACATGTTTACCACGGAGGGGTTTCGCAGCAGTGCTGCGTTCGTCAGGAAGAACAGGGAGTCGTCGACTTGAAGCGGCGCCAGTGGCGGTGCTGTCATGGGGACGGTGGGACTGAGGGCAGCGTCAAACTCGGACAGGCGTTGTTGCACGCGCTGGATCCAGTCACGCCGCTGCTGATGCAATTGGATGTAATCGGCAGCCAGCATTGTCGCCCCGCGACGGATGCGCACGGCCACCCGCGGATCATAGGCGCTGCCTTGGGCCTCCAGCAGCGGCCGGTGCCAGGCCCAGCTTTCCGCCGCACTGAAGCCGCCCTGGGCCTGCAGGGCGGCCAGTTCGCTCAGCTCCGGCAGGTCGATCTCGATCACCTGCATGCCGGCGCTGCGGGCGCAGGCGAGGGCGCGCTCGAACGCCGCCGCCACGGCGGGCTCAAGGTCGTCCAGCATCACCTGCCGGGGCACGGCCAGCCGCGCGGGGCGCGATAGGTGCTGTGGCGGCGGGCTGCCGGGCCATGTCGAGTTCGACAGCACGGCATGCAGGCGCATGGCATCCCGGACGCAGGTGGTGATGGCGCAAGCGGTGTCCAGGGTGGATGAGAGGGGAATCGCCCCGGCCAGCGGCGTCAGGAACTGGCTGTTCTTGAACCCGACCAGACCCATCAGGGCGGCTGGAATGCGGATGGAGCCGCCGGTGTCAGACCCCAGCGCCGCCCAGGCTGCGCCAATGGCCACCGAGGCCGCGCCTCCGCTGGTGGACCCGCCGGGGATGCGGGGTGTGCTGTCCAGCAAGGCCGCCACCGGGTTGGGCGGCGTGCCGTGGTGCGGGTTCACGCCCACACCTGAAAACGCGAACTCGGTCATCCCGGTGTGGCCGATGAGGCAGGCACCGGCCGCGCGAAGCCGTGCCACGGCGGCAGCGTCTTCGGTGAGAGGCGCAGCGAGGCCCGTTGTCGCGGACTTGTCGCCGTGCAGCACCACAGAGCCGCCGGTGGCCGGCTGGGTACGCACGTCGAACAGATCCTTGGCGGATATCGCGATACCTTCCAGCAGGCGGGCAGGCGCTCCGGCCTTGCGGCGCGCCTCCGACTCACGGGCTTGCGCCAGCGCGGCGGTGTCGAAGGTTCTCAGGAAGGTGCCGGTGGCGCTGCGTCGGGCGGTGTCCAGGGCGGCCTGGACGGCTGCCAACACGTGGCCATCACCGGGCTTGCACAGTTCGGCCAGTGCGCCGTCGATGCCGGGGGCGTCTTGGGATGCTATACTCCGCGGGTTTATCTGGACAGCCATGTGGTGAAGAGAAGTTGAGAGTCAGCTTCGAGCGCCCACGGCATTCAGAGAACCGGGGCCTTCGAGCCCGCAGCAGGTCGACACATTCGGTGTCGGGCCCGCCGCGGCGGATGGTTCCGAATATCGCGAACCCGGCTACAAAAGGTGTCGCACGGGCCTGTTTACAGAGGTAAAAGGCCCGCGATTCAAGCCGGAATTCTAGACTTAACCTTCGGAGTAACTATGTCCGTTTCAATGCGCGAGATGCTGGAAGCCGGCGTCCACTTTGGTCACCAAACCCGCTTCTGGAATCCCAAGATGGCCCCGTATATCTACGGCCATCGGAACAAGATTCACATCATCAACCTCGAAAAGACGCTGCCCAAGTTCGAGGAAGCGATGAAGTTCGTGCGCCAGCTTGCTTCCAAGCGCGGCACGATCCTGATCGTTGGCACCAAGCGTCAAGCTCGCGAAGTCGTCGCCCTGGAAGCCCAGCGCGCCGGCATGCCTTATGTTGACCAGCGTTGGCTGGGCGGCATGCTGACCAACTTCAAGACGGTCAAGGGTTCGCTGAAGAAGCTGAAGGACATGCAAGCCCAGAAGGATACCGGCGCCGAGCTGCGTATCAAGAAGGAAGCCCTGATGTTCGACCGTGAGCTGGCCAAGCTCGAGAAGGACATCGGCGGCATCCAGGACATGGCTGCTCTGCCGGACGCCATGTTCGTGATCGACGTGGGTTTCCACAAGATCGCCGTGGCCGAAGCCAAGAAGCTGGGCATCCCGGTGATCGGCGTGGTTGACACCAACCACTCGCCTGAAGGCGTGGACTACATCATCCCTGGCAACGACGACTCGGCCAAGGCCGTGGCGCTGTACGCCAAGGCAGTTGCTGACGCTGTCCTGGAAGGCAAGGCCAACGCCGGCGCCGACCTGGTGCAAGCCGTGGCGGCTGATGGCGACGAATTCGTTGAAGTCAACGAACAAGCCTGATCGTTGCGCCTTTGAGCGCACGTGAAACAGGGGCTTTCATGGCCCCTTTTTCACACCCCTGATGCGATTTGCGGATTCACGACGGCTCACTCGGGTGGGCCGTTCAAAGCAACGGAGAAATTGAAAATGGCAGCAATCACCGCCGGCATGGTCGCCGAACTGCGTGGCAAGACCGACGCGCCGATGATGGAGTGCAAGAAGGCACTGACCGAAGCCGAGGGCGACATGGTCCGCGCTGAGGAAATCCTGCGCGTCAAGCTGGGCAGCAAGGCCGGCAAGGCCGCTTCCCGCGTGACCGCTGAAGGCGTCATCGCCGCAGCCGTGAATGGCACCACCGGCGCCATGATCGAAGTCAACTGCGAAACCGACTTCGTGACCAAGAACGACAGCTTCCTGGCGCTGGCCAAGGCCGCCGCTGAGCTGATCGCTGCTCACGGCCCGGCTGACGTCGAAGCCCTGGGCGCTCTGCCGTACGAGCAAGACAGCTTCGGCCCGACCCTGGAAGACGTGCGCAAGGGCCTGATCGGCAAGATCGGCGAGAACATGTCGTTCCGTCGCTTCAAGCGTTGGTCCAATGGCGGCAACCTGGCCAGCTACCTGCACGGCACCCGCATCGGCGTGGTCGTCGAGTTCACCGGCGACGAAGTGGCTGCCAAGGACGTTGCCATGCACGTCGCCGCCATGAAGCCGGTCTCGCTGTCGCAAGCCGACGTGCCGGTCGAACTGGTCGAGAAGGAACGCAAGATCGCTGCCGAGAAGGCTGCTGAATCGGGCAAGCCGGCTGAAATCGTCGCCAAGATGGTTGAAGGCTCGGTGCAGAAGTTCCTGAAGGAAGTCTCGCTGTTCAACCAGTCGTTCGTGAAGAACGACAAGCTGACCGTTGAGCAGATGCTCAAGGCTGCTTCGACCGACGTGAAGGGTTTCACCCTGTACGTGGTCGGTGAAGGCATCGAGAAGAAGGTTGACGACTTCGCTGCTGAAGTGGCTGCCCAAGTGGCCGCTGCCAAGGGCGCCTGAGCGTTTGGCCTGACGTGCGCGGCTGCCCTTACCGGGGTGGCCGCGTACACTGTTACTGATTCAAAAGATCCACACCCACGGGGGAATCCGCATGCCGGCGTACAAACGCATCCTGCTCAAACTTTCCGGTGAAGCCCTGATGGGCGACGATGCCTACGGCATCAACCGGGCCACCATCGTCCGGATGGTCAGGGAAGTGCAGGAGGTCACCCAGCTCGGCTGTGAAGTCGCTGTGGTGATCGGTGGCGGCAACATCTTCCGTGGTGTCGCGGGCGGCTCGGTCGGCATGGACCGTGCCACCGCTGACTACATGGGCATGCTGGCCACGGTGATGAATTCACTCGCGCTGGCCGACACCATGCGCCAGGAAGGCATGACCGCCCGTGTCATGTCGGCCATCGCCATCGACCAGGTGGTGGAGCCCTACGTGCGCCCGAAGGCGCTGCAATATCTTGAAGAAGGCAAGGTTGTCGTGTTTGCCGCAGGCACCGGCAACCCCTTCTTCACCACCGACACCGCTGCTGCCCTGCGCGGCGCGGAAATCGGTGCGCAGGTGGTCCTCAAGGCCACCAAGGTGGACGGTGTCTACACCGCCGATCCCAAGAAGGATCCCACCGCGACCCGCTACACGAGCATCAGTTTCGACGATGCGATTGCTCAAAACCTGCAGGTGCTCGACGCAACCGCGTTCGCCCTGTGCCGTGACCAGAAGCTGCCCATCAAGGTGTTCTCGATCTTCAAGCCGGGTGCGCTGAAGCGCGTGGTCTTGGGCGAGGACGAAGGCACGCTGGTGCACGTCTGACCGACTCTGGAGATCTGCCATGACGACCGCTGAAATCAAGAAGAACGCCGAGGCCAAGATGGCCCGCTCGATCGAGTCCTTCAAGACCGATTTGCAGAAGATCCGGACCGGCCGCGCCCACCCCGGCATCCTTGACCACGTGCAGGTCGAGTATTACGGCTCGATGGTGCCCATCAGCCAGGTGGCCAACGTCACCTTGCTGGATTCACGCACCATCAGCGTTCAGCCCTGGGAAAAGCCCATGGCTGCCAAGATCGAGAAGGCCATCCGCGAATCCGACCTGGGCCTGAACCCGTCGTCGCAGGGTGACCTGATCCGCGTGCCGACGCCGGCCCTGACCGAAGAGCGCCGCAAGGACCTGACCAAGGTCGTGCGCAACGCCGGTGAAGACGCGCGCATCGCCGTGCGCAACGTGCGCCGCGACGCCAACGAACTCGTCAAGAAGCTCGTCAAGGACAAGCTGGCCACCGAAGACGACGAGCGTCGCAGCCAGGACGAAGTCCAGAAGTTGACCGACCGCACCATTGCCGAAATCGACAAGCTGGTGCAGGGCAAGGAAGCCGAGATTCTGGCCGTCTGAGGCCCATGAGCTTGAACGATTCAACGGACGTGTCTCAGGCACGTGATCCGGCCGTGCCGCGGCACGTTGCCATCGTCATGGACGGCAACGGCCGCTGGGCACGCAAGCGGTTCATGCCGCGCATCGTCGGCCACAAGTTCGGCATGGAGACGGTCATCAAGGTGATCGACCATTGCCAGAAGCGTGGCGTCGATTACCTGACGCTCTACGCGTTCTCGTCCGAGAACTGGAAACGGCCCGAAGAGGAAGTTTCCGGTCTGATGAACCTGGTGCTGGTCGGCGTGGCCAAGTACCTGAAGCGGCTGGCATCACAAGGCATCCGGATTGTCATCGCGGGCGACCGCAGTGTGGTCTCCGAGTCGGTGCGCAATGCCTGGGCCGAGGCCGAGGCGAGCACCGCAGCCAACACCGGCCTGACGCTCACGGTGGCCTTCAATTACGGCGGTCGGTGGGACATCCTGCAGGCCTGCCAGCAAGTGATGCGCTCAGGCCTTGCGCCGGAGGCTGTCACCGAGGCGGTGTTGTCGCAGCACATGTCGATGGCGCATGCCCCCGACCCCGATCTGCTCATCCGCACGGGTGGCGAGGTCCGTGTCAGCAACTTCCTGCTGTGGCAAGTGGCGTACTCGGAGTTCTACTTCACCGACTGCCTCTGGCCTGATTTTGATGGCGACGAAATTGATCGCGCCTTCGGGGTCTTCGCCAGTCGCGACCGCCGCTTTGGCGGCGTCAAAACCACTTCGGACCAGGCGCCCGCCTGACCCCTCGATGCTGATTCCTCGTGTGATCACGGCGCTGGTGTTGCTGGCGCTGCTGCTGCCTGCGCTGCTGGCCGCAGCCGTCTGGCCGTTTGCCTTGTTGACCCTGGTGATGATCGGCGCCGCCGGCTGGGAGTGGGGGCGTCTGAACGGCATCGCTCAACTGCCTTCGCTGGCGCTGGGTGGCTTGGTGGCCGTGGTCTGCGCGGTGGCTTGGCAGGTGGGGTGGGCCGCTTCACCGCCCTCGGCGCTGTGGTGGTTGGCCACCGCGTGCTGGGTGCTGGGCGGTGCCATGGCACTTCGTGCGGGCCCTGCGGCCTGGCCGGCCTTGTCGCGCCCCGCCAGGGTGGTGTTGGGCACGGTGGTGCTGTGCGTGGCCTGGCTGGCGCTTGCGGCTGCCAAGGCCCGCGGACTGAATTTCATCCTGTCTGCGTTTTGCGTGGTCTGGATGGCCGACGTGGCCGCCTATTTTGGCGGTCGTACGTTCGGCAAGCGCAAGCTGGCGCCGGCCATCAGCCCGGGCAAGAGCTGGGAGGGTGTCTGGTCGGGCATGTGCGGCGTGCTGCTGCTCGGCCTGATCTGGCTGAACTACGAGACGGCGGTGTTTGGCTCGGCTGGCAGCGTGTTCCATGTGCTGCGCCAGCTGGGCTGGGGCGGGTTTGTGGTGGGCTTGATCTTCCTGTGCACGCTCAGCGTGATGGGGGACCTGGTCGAGTCGCTGGCCAAGCGCGCCGTTGGTGCGAAGGACTCCAGCCATTTGCTGCCCGGCCACGGCGGTGTGCTTGACCGCGTGGATGCCTTGTTGCCCGCGCTGCCCGCCGTGATGGCCCTGGCGTCAATCGCCTGACTCTCCAACCTGAAGCCGCCAACATGCGCCAGCAGTCGATTTGCATTCTCGGATCCACCGGCTCCATTGGCACGAACACGCTGGATGTGGTGGCTCGCCACCCTGATCGTTTCCAGGTGTTCGCGCTGACCAGCCACCAGCGCGTGCCGGACATGCTGGCACAGGTGCTGCAGTGGAAGCCCCGCTTCGCGGCGATGTCGGAGCCGACGGCTGCGGCCGAGTTGCGCCGTCTGGTGAAAGCGGCTGGCTCGGCCACCGAAGTGCTTTCCGGCCCGCAGGCGCTGGTCGACCTGGCGGCACATCCGGACGTGGACGTGGTCATGGCTGCGATCGTGGGCGCAGCCGGCCTGTTGCCCTGCATGGCGGCGGCACGTGCCGGCAAGCGCCTGCTGCTGGCCAACAAGGAAGCCCTGGTGGTGGGCGGCGCCAAGTTCATGTCGGCGGTGGAGGAGGGCGGCGCCACGCTGCTGCCCATCGACAGCGAACACTCCGCTATCTTCCAGTGCCTGCCCGAAGACCGCAGCACCTGGGCTGCGCGCATTGACCACATCGTGCTGACCGCCTCGGGCGGCCCATTCCGCCAGCGCGATCCATCCACGCTGGCCGCAGTCACGCCTGACGATGCCTGCGCGCATCCGAACTGGGTCATGGGCCGCAAGATCTCGGTCGACTCCGCCACCATGATGAACAAGGCCCTCGAGGTGATCGAGGCGCGCTGGCTGTTCGACCTGCAGCCCGACGACATCAAGGTGGTGATCCATCCGCAAAGCATCATCCACTCGATGGTGGTGTGCCGCGATCAGTCGGTGCTGGCGCAACTCGGCACGCCCGACATGCGGGTGCCGATCGCTTATGGCTTGTCGTTCCCCGAACGGATCACTTCGGGCGCATCGACGCTCGATTTCCTGTCGCTCAAGGCGCTGACGTTCGAGGCGCCGGAGCGTGCTCGCTTCCCCGGATTTTTCCTGGCTTGGGATGCGCTGAAGTCGGCACATGGCAGCACCGCGATCTTGAATGCCGCCAATGAAGAAGCGGTGGCGTCGTTCCTGGCGGGCCAGATCGGCTTTGACCAGATCAACGCGGTGAACGCCGACGCACTGGAGCAGGTCGTGCCTGGCCTGGATGTCAGCGCACCGGTCGAGGCTCTGCTGGAACTCGATGCCCGCGCGCGGCAACATGCCCGCGCGCTGATTACCCGTATCGCTCGCTGAGCCCCCCATGCTCATCAAACTGCTCGCTTTCCTGGTGACCATCGGTACGCTGGTCGTGATTCACGAGTACGGCCATTACAAGGTGGCGCGCTGGTGTGGTGTGAAGGTGTTGCGGTTCTCGGTGGGCTTCGGCAAGGTGCTCTGGCGCCGCGCTGCCACCGCCACCTCCCCCGAGTTCACGTTGTGCGCCTTGCCGCTGGGCGGCTATGTCCGCATGCTCGACAGCCGTGAAGGGCGGGTGGCGCCGGAAGAGTTGAGCCAGGCGTTTGATCGCAAGCCCCTGCGCCAGCGTGTGGCCATCGTGTCGGCCGGCCCCCTGGCCAACCTGCTGCTGGCCATTCTGGTGTATGCCGCCGCGCAGTGGACGGGCGTCACCGAGCCTCGTGCCTTGATGTCCTCGCCAGTGGCGGGCAGCATGGCGGCTGAGGCTGGTGTGCAGGCGGGCGATCTGGTTCGTGCGGTGTCCATCGGTGATCAAGGCTGGGAAGACGTCGACACGCTGGTCGATTGGCGTTGGCAACTCAGCCAGGGTGTGCTGGCTCGGCAAGCGCTGCGCCTGCAGCTGGACGGCCCGCACCCGCGGCAGGTGGTGCTGCCGCTCGACCGCTTGCCCGTGGGCAGCGAGATCGACTTGCCTACGATGCAGCGCATCGGCTTGATGGGCGTCTACCGTGACCCGGTGCTGAATGATGTCAAGACGGGGGGCCCGGCCGCCCAGGCTGGCCTGCTGCGTGGTGACCGCGTGCTGTCGATCGACGGCGCCGTGGTGGCCGATGCCCAGAGCCTGATCGACCGCGTGCGTGGCGCTGCCGGACGAACAACGATGTGGCTGGTGGAGCGACATGGCCAGCGCCTTGAGGTGTCTGTCACGCCGCGCGCCGTCACGGAAGGCGGCCAGACGCTCGGGCGCATCGACGCCGGTGTGGGTGGCGCCGTCGCGATGGTCACGGTCCAGCGCGGGTTGGTGGATGGCCTGGCGCGCGGCTGGACACGCATGGTCGACACCGCGTCGCTGAGCCTGAAGATGCTCGGCCGCATGCTGATTGGGCAGGCGTCGATCAAGAACCTCAGCGGCCCCTTGACCATCGCCGACGCGGCCGGTGAGACGGCGCAACGCGGCCTGGCCGACTATTTGAACTTTCTGGCTGCGGTGAGTGTCAGCCTGGGTGTGCTCAACCTGCTGCCGTTGCCCATGCTGGACGGTGGGCACCTCATGTATTATCTGTTCGAGGGGGTGACCGGCCGGCCGGTCTCGGACGTGTGGCTCAAGTGGCTGCAACGTGGTGGCGCATTTTTGCTGCTGCTCATGATGTCCATTGCCCTATCCAATGACGTGGCCCGCCAGTTGGGCCTGCAGTGATTCTCTTCCGATGCCAAACCCCTCTTTCCCGAGCCTGATGCGCCCGATCCCCGCGTGTGTCGTGATGGCTGTGGCCAGCCTGTCCCAGCCTGCTTTCGCCGTGGAGCCGTTCACCATCGGTGACATCCGCATCGAAGGCCTGCAGCGCGGTGACCCCGGCAGCGTCTTCGGTGCCCTGCCGTTCCGCGTGGGCGACGCCTACAACGACGACAAGGGTGCTGCCGCCCTGCGGGCACTGTTTGCCACCGGCCTGTTCAAGGACGTCCGCATCGACCTCGACGGCAAGGTCGTCGTGATCGTCGTTGATGAGCGCTCCTTCATTGCCTCGGTGAACTTCAGCGGCTTGAAGGAGTTCGACAAGGATCAACTCTCGAAGGCCTTGAAGGACAGCGGCATCGCCGAAGGTCAGCCTTTCGACAAGGCCGTGATTGACCGTGCCGAGCAGGAAATCAAGCGCCAGTACCTGAGCCGCAGCCTGTACGGTGCGGAGGTGGTGACCACGGCCACCCCGGTCGAGCGCAACCGCGTCGACGTCACCTTCACCGTGACCGAAGGCTCGGTCGCCAAGCTGCGTGACATCAAGATCTCGGGTGCCAAGGCTTTCTCCGAGTCGACCTTGCTGGAGCTGATGGACCTGACCACGCCCGGCTGGCTGACCTGGTACACCAAGACCGACCGGTACGCCCGCACCAAGCTCAATGCCGACATCGAGAAGATCCGCTCGTTCTACCTGAACCGCGGCTATCTGGAGTTCGACATCAAGTCGACGCAGGTCACGATCTCGCCGGACAAGCAGAGCATTGACGTCGCGGTCACCATCGAAGAAGGCCAGCCTTACGTGGTCACCTCGGTGCGCCTGGAAGGCGACTACCTCGGCCGCGAGAACGACTTCCGCAACCGTGTCCGCGTCGAGCCGGGTCAGCCGTACCGCGGTGATGACGTGACCGCCACGACCCGCCTGTTCAGCGACCTGTACGCTGCTTACGGCTATGCCTTTGCCAAGGTTGAACCGCGCACCGAGCTCGATCGCAAGACCGGGCAGGTGGTGCTGGTGCTGCAAAGCGCGCCGGGCCAACGCATCAACGTGCGCCGCGTCAACATCGCCGGCAACACCATCACCCGCGACGAAGTCATCCGCCGTGAATTCCGTCAGTTTGAATCGGCCTGGTACGACGGCCAGAAGATCAAGCTGTCGCGCGACCGCGTCGAGCGTCTGGGCTTCTTCAGCGATGTGGCAGTGGACACCAATGAAGTGCCGGGCTCGCCTGACCAGGTTGACCTGACGCTGAACGTCACCGAGAAGCCCACGGGCAGCTTGCTGCTGACGGCGGGTTTTTCCAGCGCCGACCGCGTGTCGCTCAGCGCCGCGATCAAGAAGGAAAACGTCTTCGGCACGGGCAACTACCTGGGCATCGAAGTCAATACCAGCCGCCTGCAGCGCGCCCTGCAGGTCAGCACCGTCGACCCGTACTTCACCGAAGACGGTGTGTCGCGCGCGGTCGAGGTTTATTACCGCACCTCCAAGCCGGTGAATGCCATCGGCAATGTGTTCAGCCTGGCAACGCCGGGCGCGTCCATCCGTTTCGGCGTGCCCTTCACGGAAGTCGACACCGTGTTCTTCGGCGTCGGCGCGGAACAGATGCGCATCGGTACCTCCTCAGGTGTGCCGCTGAGCTACCTGAACCACGTGTCGATCTTCGGCAACAACAGCGTGGCGTTCCCGTTGACGGTCGGTTGGGCGCGCGAAGAGCGTGACAACCCGATCTCGCCTATGCGTGGCCGTTATCAGCGCATCAACACCGACATGAGCGTGTTTGGCGACATGACGTACGCCCGCGTGAATGCGCAGTACCAGCAATACTTCCCGCTGTTCAACGGTCGCTACACGCTGGGCATCAATGGCGAACTGGGCCTGGGCTATGGCCTGTTCAACAAGCCGTACCCGGTCTTCAAGAACTTCTACGGCGGTGGCCTGGGTTCGGTCCGTGTGTTCGAGCAGAACTCGCTTGGCGCGACCGACGTCACCGGCTCCTACAACGGTGGCACGAGGCGCCTGAACCTCAATGCCGAGTTGTATGTGCCCGTGCCGGGCTCCGGCAATGACAAGTCGCTGCGTCTGTTCGCCTTCGCCGATGCCGGCAATGTCTGGCGTGACAGCAGCGTCAGCGTGACCACGGCTGACCGCGAACGCGGCCGGTCGGGCAATCTTTCCGACATTCGCGCGTCTGCGGGTGTCGGCCTGAGTTGGCTCTCGCCCGTTGGACCCTTGAAGATGAGCTATGGCGCTCCTTTGCGGGCGTTCCAGGGCGATAAAATCCAACGATTCCAGTTTCAGATCGGAACGGCCTTTTGATGATGACCAAGCTCCTGAAGTTTTTTGCCGCTGCGGCTGCGGTGTCCTTCGCTCTGGGCGCGTCAGCGCAAGAGTTGAAGATCGGCTACGTGAATGGCGAGCGCGTACTGCGCGAAGCGACGCCGGCCAAGGCGGCCCAGGCGAAGCTGGAAGCCGAGTTCAAGAAGCGTGAAGGCGAACTGAACGACACCGGCAACAAGCTGCGCACCGCCCTCGAAAAGCTCGAGAAGGACGGCCCCACGCTGGCCGAGGCCGAACGCAGCCGTCGCCAGCGCGACCTGGGCGAGCAGCAACGTGACTTCGAACGCAAGCGCCGTGAACTGGTCGAAGACCTGAACCAGCGCAAGAACGAAGAACTCGCCGCAGTGACCGAGCGCGCCAGCCGCGTCATCAAGCAGATCTTCGAGCAGGAAAAGTACGACCTGATCCTGCAGGAAGTCGTGTTTGCCGGCCCGCGCGTGGACATCACCAAGAAGGTGATCGACGCGCTCAACGCCGGCAAGTGAACGCACGCCGCGAGCCATGACCATGACCCCGGGCGCGACCGCTCCGGTCCGCCTGGCTGACATTGTCAGTGGGTTGGGCGGCGAGCTTCATGGTGATGACCAGCGCGTCATCACCCGCATTGCCTCACTCGAATCAGCCGACGAAACCAGCCTGAGCTTTCTGGCGCAGGCGCGTTTCAAGCCGCTGCTGCAGGCTACCCGCGCGGGTTGCGTGCTGGTTCGGGCCGACATGCTGCCGCTGGTGCCCGAAGGCGCCAGCGCCATCGTCACTCCCGACCCCTATCTCTACTACGCCCGGCTGACCCGCTGGTGGCTGGCCCGCAAGCGCCAGTCTGACACCGTGGGCGTGCATGGCAGCGCCGTGATCGGGCAGGGCGTGGTCATCCACCCCACCGCCACCGTGGGTGCCTTCGCCGTGATCGGTGACCGCGCCGTCATTGGTGAACACGCGGTCATTGGTTCGCACACCGAGGTGGGCGCTGATGCCGTCGTTGGCTCAGCCACCCGCATCGCCTCGCGCGTCGCCTTCGGCCATGACTGCCGGATCGGCGCCCGGGGCACCATCCACAGCGGCGCGGTGATCGGAGCGGACGGTTTCGGCTTTGCGCCGTTCGAGGGCCGCTGGGAAAAGATCGAACAACTGGGTACCGTGGTGATCGGTGACGACGTTGATGTGGGCGCCAATACCTGCATCGACCGCGGCGCACTTGACGACACCGTGTTGTCTGACGGCGTGAAGCTCGACAACCTGATCCAGATCGCCCACAACGTGCGCATCGGCGCCCACACCGCCATGGCCGGCTGTGTCGGGGTGGCGGGCAGCGCACGCATCGGCGCCGGCTGCACCTTTGGTGGCGCGGCCATGATCCTTGGTCACCTCGAGATCGGTGACGGCGTCCATATTTCGGCGGCCAGCGTCGTCATGAGCTCGATCCTCAAGCCGGGTCAGTACAGCGGCGTGTTTCCGATCGATGACAATGGCAGCTGGGAAAAGAACGCAGCCACGCTGCGTCAGTTGCACACCTTGAGAACCCGCCTGCGCGCACTGGAAAAGAAAATAACACCATGATCATGGACATCCACCAGATCCTCAAACGCCTGCCCCACCGCTACCCGCTGCTGCTGGTGGACCGCGTGCAGGAGTTGGAAAAGAACGTGCGCATCCAGGCGCTGAAGAACGTCACCTTCAATGAGCCGTTCTTCACCGGTCACTTCCCGCACCGTCCGGTGATGCCGGGTGTGCTCATTCTGGAAGCGATGGCCCAGGCCGCCGCACTGCTGTCCTTCGCCTCGGCCGATACCGACCCGGGCGACGACACGGTGGTCTATTTCGCAGGCATCGACGGTGCGCGTTTCAAGCGCCCGGTCGAGCCGGGTGACCAACTGGTCATCGAAGCGACCATCCTGCGGGTCAAGGCCGGCATCCACAAATACAGCGCCCGCGCGACCGTGGACGGCGAACTCGCCGCCGAGGCCGAGCTGATGTGCACGATGCGCAAGATCAGCTGATCAAGGGGCTGCGCATGGGTTTGATCCATCCCACCGCCCTGATTGACCCGGCCGCCGAGCTCGACAGCACGGTGGCTGTGGGTGCCTACAGCATCGTCGGGCCGCATGTGCGCGTTGGTGCCGGCACGGTCATCGGCCCGCATTGCGTGGTCGAAGGCCGAACCACCATCGGCGAGCAGAACCACTTCTTCCAGTTCAGCTCGATCGGCGCCGTGTCTCAGGACATGAGCTATGCCGGTGAGCCGACGCAGCTGGTGATCGGTGACCGCAACACCGTGCGCGAGTTCTGCACCCTGAACCTGGGCACGATGAAGGAAGAGGGCATCACCCGCATCGGCTCGGACAACTGGATCATGGCCTACGTGCACATCGCTCACGATGTGCGCCTGGGTGACCACACCGTGCTGGCCAACAACGCCACGCTTGCAGGCCATGTGCATGTGGGCGACTGGGCGGTGATTGGCGGCCTGAGCGGGGTACACCAGTTCGTGAAGATCGGCGCCCACGCGATGATCGGCTTCCAGGGGCATGTGTCCCAGGACGTGCCGCCCTTCATGACGGTTGACGGCAACCCGCTGACCGCCCGCGCCGTCAACCTGACCGGCTTGCGCCGCCGCGGCTTCAGCGACGAGCGCATCCGCGTGGTGCGCCAGATGCACAAGCTGCTGTACCGGTCGGGCCTGACGCTGGAGCAATCGGTGTCGGCCATCGCAGCACTCTCGGCGGAGGTGCCGGAAGCTGCGGGTGATGTGCAGGTGATGCTCGATTTCATTGCCAGCGCCAAGCGCGGCATCGTCCGCTGAGATGAGGTCGTCTCCGGCGGAGATGCCCCCGGCTCCCCGCCTGGGGCTGGTGGCTGGCGAGGCTTCCGGCGACATGCTGGCCAGCCTGTTGCTGCAGGGCCTGCAGGCGCGCTGGCCCGGCTTGAGCGCCGCCGGCATTGGCGGCCCGAAGATGCAGGCGCAGGGCTTTGAGGCCTGGTGGCCGAGCGAGAAGCTGTCTGTGTTCGGCTACGTCGATGCCTTGCTGCACCTGCGTGAGTTGCTGGCCATCCGGCGCGCCCTGCGTGATCGCCTGCTGGCCGACCCGCCGGATCTGTTCATCGGTGTGGATGCTCCGGATTTCAACTTTGGTCTTGAAACCAGCCTGAAAGCGGCCGGTGTGAAGACCGTGCACTTCGTGTGCCCGTCGATCTGGGCGTGGCGCCCCGACCGGGTGAAGAAGCTGGCCGCGGCCGCTGACCACGTGCTGTGCCTGTTCCCGCATGAGCCGGAGTTGCTGGCGCAGCACGGCGTGGCCGCCACCTTCGTGGGCCACCCGGTGGCCGACCGTGTGCCGCTGGAGGTGCCGCAGGCCGCCGCGCGTTTGGCGCTGAATCTGGATGAGGCCGCCACGGTGGTGGCGCTGCTGCCCGGCAGCCGGCGCAGCGAGATTCGCCACATCGCGCCGCGCCTGCTGGCCGCCGCCGCCTTGATGCATCAGCGTCGTCCGGAGCTGACCTTCATCATTCCCGTGGCGCCGGGCTTGCGACCCTTGCTCGAGCCGATGCTGGCTGCCCATGCGCCCGGCCTGAAGGTCACGCTGGTGGACGGTCGCTCGCACGAAGTGCTGGCCGCCTGCAACCTGACGCTGATCGCCAGCGGCACCGCCACGCTGGAGGCAGCGCTTTACAAGCGCCCCATGGTCATCGTTTATGCGATGCACTGGCTGAACTACCGCTACATGCGCGGCAAGGCGCTGCTGCCATGGCACGGCCTGCCCAACATTCTGCTGCGCGACTTTGTCGTGCCCGAGCTCATCCAGGACGCCGCCACGCCAGACGCCATTGCGTCGGCCGGTCTGGCCTGGCTCGACGACGCGCCGCGCCGCGAAGCTCTGCAGCAGACCTTCCTTCGACTGCACCAGACCCTGCGCCAGGACACCGCGCGCAAAGCCAGTGATGCCATCGCGAAAATTCTCGCCCGTTGAACAGATGCCACTGCACTTTGAAGTGAACGGCTTGATGGCCGGGGTGGACGAGGCCGGCCGTGGCCCGCTGGCGGGCCCTGTGGTGGCCGCCGCGGTCATCCTGGATGACCTGCACCCGATCCAGGGACTGAAAGATTCAAAGACGCTGACCGCGCGCAAGCGTGATCTGCTGTTCGACGAGATCCACGCCAAGGCGCTGTGCTTCTGCATCGCCGAGGCCACCGTTGAAGAGATCGATCGATACAACATCCTGCATGCCACGATGCTGGCCATGAAGCGGGCGGTGGAGGGCTTGCGCCTGCTGCCTGCCAAGGTGCTGGTCGACGGCAACCGTCTGCCCGTGCTGAAGGTACCGGCGGAGGCGATCGTCAAGGGCGATTCCAAGGTGCAGGCCATCTCGGCGGCGTCCATCCTGGCCAAGGTGCACCGCGACCGGCTGTGTGAGGCCATGCACCAGGCCCATCCGCAGTACGGTTTCGCCACCCACAAGGGCTATCCAACGGCTGAGCACCTGGCGGCCCTGCGCGCGCACGGGGCTGCTGCCGTGCACAGACAAACTTTCGGGCCGGTTCGCCAGGCCTTGTTGATGGGGGCGTCTGATGACCGCTGAATTGATCACGTCCAAGGACAACCCGCTGCTGCAGCGTATCCGCAAGCTGGCCGGCGAGCCGGCGGCCTACCGCAAGGCGGGCCAGGTGTGGCTGGAGGGTGATCACCTGGTGAGCGCCGCGCTGCAGCGCGGCTGCGCACTGGACACGCTGGTGGTGACCGACACCGCCTGGGCCTCACGGGTGGATTGGCGCGTCTGGGCTGATCACGCGCGCCGCGTGGTGCAGGTGCCCGAGGCCTTGATGCGCGGCCTGACCACGCTGGAATCACCGCCGCGCATCTGCGCGCTGATGAACCTGGGCGAATCGCCGGCCATCGCGCCAGACGTGGCCACCCTCGTGCTCGACCGGCTGCAGGATGCCGGCAATGTCGGCAGCATTCTTCGCAGCGCTGCGGCGTTTGGCGTGCGGCAGGTGCTGGCCATCAAGGGCACGGCGGCGCTCTGGTCACCCAAGGTGCTGCGCGCCGGCATGGGCGCGCACTTCGCCATGCGTCTGGTGGAAGGGCTGCAGGCCGACGACCTGGCAGGCCTGATCGTGCCGCTGCTGGCCACCAGCTCGCACGCTGGTTTGGTGCTGGGCGAGGCGCAACTGCCAGTGCCCTGCGCCTGGGTGCTGGGCCATGAAGGGCAGGGCGTTGATGAGGCCCTGATGGCGCGCTGCGCCCACACCGTCAGCATTCCCCAGCCTGGCGGTGAAGAGTCACTGAACGTGGCTGCCGCGGCCGCCATCTGCCTCTTCGCCACCCGGGGCTGAAACGCCCCCCGGCTCAGTAGATGAGCCGGTCCGGGCGGATGTCGCGCAGAATCGTGGTGGCAATTTCCTCGATCGACTTGTGGGTCGAACTCAGCCACGCGATGCTGCTGCGCTTCATCATCTGCTCGGCGGCGTTCACCTCGTAGCGGCAGTTCTCGATCGCGGCGTACTTGCTGCCCGGGCGGCGCTCGTTGCGTATCTGGCTCAGGCGATCGGGGTCGATCGTCAGCCCGAAACACTTGCGCTTGTGCGGGGCGAGTGAGGAGGGCAGGTGGTCGCGCTCGAAGTCTTCCGGAATCAGCGGGTAGTTCGCCGCCTTGATGCCGTGCTGCATGGCCAGATAGAGCGAGGTCGGCGTCTTGCCGCTGCGGCTCACGCCCACCAGGATCACATCGGCGGCCTGCAGGTTCTTGGCCGATTGCCCGTCATCGTGCGCCAGCGAGAAATTGATCGCCTCGATACGGTCGTTGTATTCCTGGCTCTTCGCGGCGTCAGAGAAGCGACCGACCCGGTGGTTGGACTTCATGCCGAACTCAAGCTCAAGCGGTTCGACGAAGGCCTTGAACATGTCCATCACCATGCCCTTGCAATGATCGGACGTCAGGATGGACCGGACATCGTCATTGGCCAGCGTGATGAACACGATCGGGCGTTTGCCTTCGGCCTCGCCGGTGGCGTTGATCTCAGACACCACGTGGGCTGCCTTCTCCATCGTGTCGATGAAGGGGCGTCGCACATGCCGGGGCTTGGCGGTGAACTGCGCGAGGATGGAATTGCCGAAGGTTTCGGCGGTGATGCCGGTGCCGTCGGACACATAAAACACGGTGCGGTTGGGCATGAATGCACGAAGAGGTTTCAGCCTAGGTTCAGCCATGATAGGCATTCCATCCGTAGAATGGCGCCATCTCGCATCCTTTTGCTGTACCCGGCCTGTAACCGGCGGCACCGATGACAGTCATGAGCCCCTGCAGTTCCTTCCAAGAACTCCAACGCACTGCAGTGCGGGCTCCTGCCATGGGCGTGTGGATGGCGACACAAGTTTTTTGTTATCAAGGAGCTTCCGCATGTCTGCAACCTTCATGGCGACCGCCCTGGTCGTACCGTTTGAACAGCTGAGAATGACCGACGTCGAGGTCGTAGGCGGTAAAAACGCCAGCCTCGGTGAAATGATCAGCCAGCTCGCCGCCACCGGCGTGCGGGTGCCGGGTGGTTTCGCCACCACGGCCCACGCTTTCCGTGAGTTCCTCAACCACGGCGACCTGACCGCGAAGATCAACGCCCGCCTGGATGCCCTCGACACCGACGACGTCCGCGCGCTGGCCGAAGCCGGTGCCCAGATTCGCCAATGGGTGATCGACGCACCGTTTCCGGCTGACTTCGAAGCGGCCGTCCGCGCCGAGTTCGAGCGTGTCGTGGCGGGCTCGCCTGACGCCAGCTGGGCCGTGCGCTCGTCGGCAACCGCCGAAGACCTGCCTGACGCCTCGTTCGCCGGCCAGCAGGAAACCTTCCTGAACGTGCACGGCATCGAAGACGTGCTGCACAAGATGAAGGAGGTGTTCGCCTCCCTCTACAACGACCGCGCGATCAGCTATCGCGTCCACAAGGGCTTTGCCCATGCTGACGTGGCCTTGTCGGCCGGCGTGCAGCGCATGGTGCGCTCTGACGTTGGCTCGGCCGGCGTGATGTTCACCATCGACACCGAGTCCGGCTTCAAGGACGTGGTGTTCATCACCTCCAGTTACGGCCTGGGTGAAACGGTGGTGCAGGGCGCCGTCAACCCCGACGAGTTCTACGTGCACAAGCCGGCACTCGAAGCGGGCAAGTTGGCAGTGATCCGCCGCGGCCTGGGCTCGAAGCTGATCCGCATGGAATTCAGCAGCGACGAAGAGCGCCTGGCCACCGGCAAGCTGGTCAAGACGGTGGACACGCCGCCCGAGCTGCGCAACCGCTATTCGCTGAACGACGCTGACGTGACCGAGCTGGCCCGTTACGCGCTGATCATTGAAAAGCATTACGGCCGCCCGATGGACATCGAGTGGGGCAAGGACGGCGTTGACGGTCGGCTCTACATCCTGCAAGCCCGGCCTGAAACCGTTCGCAGCCAGGCTGAAGGCCAGGTCGAGCACCGTTACAAGCTGAAGGGCCACAGCACGGTGCTGGCCGAAGGCCGCGCCATCGGCCAGAAGATCGGCACGGGCCCGGTGCGCCTGGTCAGCTCGATCGCCGAGATGGACCGCGTGCAGCCAGGTGACGTGCTGGTCACCGACATGACCGACCCCAACTGGGAGCCGGTGATGAAGCGCGCCAGCGCCATCGTCACCAACCGGGGCGGCCGCACCTGCCACGCGGCCATCATCGCCCGTGAACTGGGTATTCCGGCAGTGGTCGGCTGTGGCGATGCCACGCAAACCCTGGCCGACGGCGCGCTCGTCACCGTGGTGTGCTCGGAAGGCGACACGGGCTACGTCTACGACGGCCTGCTGGAAACCGAAGTCAGCGAAGTGGCCCGTGGTGAGCTGCCGTACTGCCCGGTCAAGATCATGATGAACGTCGGCAACCCGCAGCTGGCGTTCAATTTCGCGCAGATGCCGAATTCCGGCGTGGGCCTGGCCCGCCTGGAATTCATCATCAACAACAACATCGGCGTGCACCCGAAGGCCATCCTCGACTATCCAAACGTCGAGCCGGACCTGAAAAAGGCGGTTGAATCGGTGGCGCGCGGACACGCTTCGCCACGTGCCTTCTACGTCGACAAGCTGGCCGAAGGTGTGGCCACCATCGCGGCGGCCTTCTGGCCCAAGCCGGTGATCGTGCGCCTGTCCGACTTCAAGTCGAACGAGTACAAGAAGCTGATCGGTGGTTCGCGCTACGAGCCGGACGAAGAGAATCCGATGCTGGGCTTCCGTGGTGCCTCGCGCTACATCAGCGGCGAGTTCACCGACGCCTTCGGCATGGAGTGCGAGGCGCTCAAGCGCGTGCGCAACGACATGGGCCTGACCAACGTCGAGATCATGGTGCCGTTCGTGCGTACGGTTCGCCAGGCCTCGCGGGTTGGCGAGTTGCTGGCTGATCGCGGCTTGAAGCGCGGTCAAGACGGCCTGCGTCTGATCATGATGTGCGAAGTGCCGAGCAACGCCATCCTGGCCGAGCAGTTCCTGGAGCACTTCGACGGCATGTCGATCGGCTCGAATGACCTGACGCAGCTGACGCTGGGCCTGGACCGCGACTCCGGCCTCGAGCAACTGGCGGATGACTTCGATGAGCGTGATCCTGCCGTCAAGGCCATGATCTCGCGCGCCATTGCGGCCTGCCGCGGCACGGGCAAGTACGTCGGCATCTGCGGCCAAGGCCCGAGCGACCATCCTGACTTCGCCGACTGGCTGGCTCAGGAAGGCATCGTGTCGATCTCGCTGAACCCGGACTCGGTGATCGAGACCTGGAAGCGTCTGGCCAGCCAGAAGTAAGCGGCCCGCAGCCGTTCACGCACACAAGGGGCCGGCACACGCCGGCCCCTTGTGCTATGATGATCGGCTTTCCCTTGTCGTACCAGCCTTGACGCGCAGGGCGACTTCCTCCAATGGAACCCAAAAGGAGTTTTCATGCGTCACTATGAGATCGTGCTGCTGATCCATCCGGATCAGAGCGAACAGGTTCCGGCCATGCTGGAGCGTTACAAGAGCCTCGTCACCACCGGTGGTGGCAAGGTCACCCGAGTGGAAGACTGGGGCCGCCGTCAGCTGGCCTACATGATCCAGAAGCTCGCGAAGGCACATTACCTGTGCCTGAACATCGAGTGCTCGAACGAAGTTCTGGCCGAACTCGAGACCGGCTTCCGTTTCAACGACGCCGTGCTGCGTCACCTGACTGTCAAGCAAGACGCCGCCGTGACCGGCCCGTCCGTGATGATGAAGTCGGTTGAAAAGGAAGAAGCTCGCAAGGCTGCGCAGGACACTGCCGCCTGAGTTCGTACAGGGTTGTCTGATCAGTCGAGGTGTTGTTCATGAACCGTCTGGTTCTTGCTGCCAAGCTGATCGAAAAAAGCGCACTGCGTTACACCCCGGCCGGCGTCCCGGCCCTGGATCTGCAACTGATGCATGAATCCACGGTCAGTGAAGACGGTCAGCCCCGCAAGGTTTCCATGGAAATCAGAGCGGTTGGCATCGGGGGAATCACCTCGCGTTTGCAGTCCGTGGCACTGGGAGTGCCAGTCGAAATGGCTGGTTTTCTCGCCGCCACGCGGAACGGCAAAGGCATCGTGTTTCACGTCACTGAAGTCGCCTGACCAACCCGAACCTGTTTCCCAATCCGGATAGAAATTTACCGAGGCCATCATGCCCCCTCCAAAGAGCCGTTTTTCCAAGGACCGTCGTCCCAAGCGCAACCAGCAATCGCTGCTGTTCCGTCGCAAGAAGTTCTGCCGCTTCACCGTCACTGGCGTCGAATCGATCGACTACAAGGACGTGGACCTGCTGCGTGACTTCATCGGCGAAAACGGCAAGATCACGCCGGCCCGCCTGACCGGCACCCGCGCTTTCTTCCAGCGTCAGCTGACCAACGCCATCAAGCGTTCGCGCTTCCTGGCCATGCTGCCGTACAGCGACCAGCACCGCGTCTAAGGAGACAACACCATGCAAATCATCCTGCTGGACAAGGTTGCAAACCTGGGCAACCTGGGCGATATCGTCAAGGTCAAGGACGGCTACGCTCGCAATTTCCTGATCCCGTCGAAGCGCGCTCGTCGTGCCACCGATGCGGCCATCAAGGAATTCGAAGCACGTCGCGCTGAACTGGAAAAGGTTGCTGCTGAAAAGCTGTCCGCCGCTCAAGCTGTTGGCGAAAAGCTGGCTGGCCTGACCGTCGTTGTCAGCCAGAAGGCTGGCGTTGACGGCCGTCTGTTCGGTTCGGTCACCAACCATGACGTGGCCGATGGCCTGGTCAAGGCTGGCTTCCAGATCGCCAAGGCGCAAGTGCGCATGCCGAACGGCCCGCTGAAGGCTGTTGGCGAATTCCCGGTGAGCGTTGCTGCTCACACCGACGTGGTGGTCGAAATCACCGTCAAGGTCATCGCTGCTGTCGAGTGATCTTCACGGCGGTTCGCCGCACGTTTCAAGGGGCCGGTTTTCGAACCGGCCCTTTTTCATTTCCGGCTCCACTTCAGCAGCAACTGCTGCATCCACTTCTGCACTGAAGTTCCCCAGGCTGTCCACAGCTTTGTCCACAGCGCCCCCTCAGGCCTGAACGTATCATCTGACGATGTCCACGATCTTCGATTCCTTCGATCCGCAGTCCGCTCCGCGTGACCCCGAAATCGCGAAGCTGCGCGTGCCGCCGCATTCCGTCGAGGCCGAGCAAAGCGTGCTGGGCGGCTTGATGCTCGACAACGGCGCGTGGGACCGGGCAGCCGATGTGCTCAAGGACGATGACTTCTACCGATACGAGCACAAGACGATCTTCGCCGCCATTGGCGCGCTAATCAGCACCAGCAAGCCGGCCGACGTCATCACGGTGTTCGAGCAGTTGCAGATGCTGGGCAAGGCCGAAGAGTGCGGTGGTCTGGGTTACCTCAACGGCCTGGCGCAGAGCGTGCCAAGCGCGGCCAACCTTCGCCGCTATGCCGAGATCGTTCGCGAGCGCGCCATCCTGCGCAAGCTGATTGCCGCCAGCGACGAGATCGCTACGCAGGCCTTCAATCCGCTGGGCAAGCAGGTCACGCAGATCCTGGACGAGGCCGAAGGCAAGATTTTCAAGATTGGTGAAGAAGGTCAGCGTACCAAGCAAGGTTTCCAGAGCATGGACAACCTGGTGATGCAGCTGATCGACCGGGTGACCGAGCTGGCTGAAAACGGCGCCGAGGACGTGACGGGTGTGCGCACCGGCTTCTTCGAGCTCGACCGCATGACCGCCGGCTTGCAGGGCGGTGACCTGATCATCCTGGCAGCGCGGCCGTCGATGGGCAAAACCGCCTTCGCACTGAACATCGCCGAAAACGTGGCCGTGGCCGAAGGCCTGCCCGTGGTCGTGTTCTCCATGGAAATGGGTGCGGCGCAGTTGGCGTTGCGTCTGGTGGGCTCGCTGGGGCGGATTGACCAGTCCGGCCTGCGCACCGGCCGCCTGCGCGACGAAGACTGGGGCCGCCTGACCGAGGCCGTGGACAAGCTGTCGAAGTCGTCGATCTTCATCGATGAAACTCCTGCCTTGAACCCGGCTGAGTTGCGCGCCCGGGCGCGGCGCCAGGCCCGCCAATGCGGCAAGCTCGGCCTGATCGTCATCGACTACCTGCAGCTGATGAGCGGCAGCAATTCCAGCAGCGGCGAAAACCGGGCGACCGAGATTTCGGAGATTTCCCGGGGCCTGAAAGCGCTGGCCAAGGAGTTGAACTGCCCGGTGATTGCCTTGTCGCAGTTGAACCGGTCGGTTGAAACCCGTACCGACAAGCGGCCGATGATGTCTGACCTGCGGGAGTCGGGCGCCATCGAGCAGGATGCGGACGTGATCATGTTCATCTACCGCGACGACTACTACAACCGCGAAGATTCCAAGGTGCCGGGCACCGCGGAAATCATCATCGGCAAGCAGCGTAACGGCCCGGTCGGCTCATTGCACCTCGCGTTCCTGAAGCAGCAGACCCGGTTCGACAACCTCGCCCCCGACGTCTCGTACGGCAGCGAATACTGACCTTGCCTCCACAGGTGTACTGTATGAAAATACAGTATGCCTGCTGATGACCACCCTGAACCACCTTGCGCGGCAACCATGCCGCAGCCGCCCATGCTCAAGGGCAGGGGAACCGGTTGGGCGATCGCGACGCGCTTCGCGCTTGATCAGCGCGAGGCCATTGATGACGGTTGGGGCTCGCTCGAGCAAGCCGTCGATGAGCAGCCTGCGGGGCAGACCACCCAGATCATCGAGGAGCGCGTCAAGCGCATCCTGAGCAGCAACGATTCACCGGACATCAGCTTTGATCTCTCGGTGAATCCGTACCGGGGCTGTGAGCACGGCTGCGTTTATTGTTACGCACGGCCCACCCACAGCTACCTCAACCTGTCGCCCGGGCTGGATTTCGAGACCCGCATCGTCGCCAAGGTGAATGCGGCCGAACAGCTGCGTGTGGCGTTCTCCCGCCGTGGCTATCAGCCGGCCTTGCTGAACGTGGGTTCGATCACCGATGCCTACCAGCCGGTGGAGCGCAAGTTGCGCATCACGCGCTCGGTGGTGGAGGTGCTCAGCGAATGCAGCCACCCGTTTTCCGTGATCACCAAATCGTCGGGCATCGAGCGCGACATCGACTTGATCGCGCCGATGGCCGCGCGGCGGCTGGCGGCGGCCTATGTCTCCATCACCACGCTGGACCCTGCACTGGCCCGCATCCTCGAGCCCCGCGCCGCAGCGCCAGAGCGTCGGCTGCGCACCATCCGCACCTTGAGCGACGCAGGCATTCCGGTGGGGGTGAGCGTGTCGCCCATCATCCCTTTCATCAACGAGCCCGAACTCGAGCGCATCCTCGAGGCAGCCGCTGAGGCCGGTGCCACCTCGGCGTTCTGTGTGGTGCTGCGGTTGCCCTGGGAGGTCAACCCGCTGTTCCAGCACTGGCTGGAAAGCCACTTCCCCGACCGTGCAAAGCGGGTGATGGCGCGGGTGCGCGACATGCGGGGCGGCAAGGACAACGATGCCCAATTCGGCAGCCGGATGACCGGGCAGGGGATCTGGGCCGATCTGATTCGCCAGCGGTTCAGGAAGGCCGCGGCGCGGTTTGGCTTGGTGCGCCAGCGTGTCGAGCTGGATCTCGGGCAATTTCAGCCGCCGATGCGAGCGGGAACGAGCCCATCTGGCGTCAGGGCAAGCGCGCCGCAGCAAGCCAGCCTATTCTGAGGTGCTGGATCAGGGCAGCGTCAATTCGAAGCGTGTGCCGCCGCCGTCCGGCCTGGTTTGGGCGGTGGCCGTGCCGGTGCGTTGACCGCGGCGATGGGCCTTGGCCACGGAGGCACACAGCGTCAGCCCCAGACCGGTGCTTTGCCCGTTGCTCTCCTGCAGACCGGGGCCGTCATCGTCAACGGCCAGGTGCAGGGCCCCGGCGTCGGTCCAGCTGCGCAGCCACACCTGTTTTCGGGCGAAGCGCTGCGCGTTGTGAATGGCTGCGTCAAGCGCCATGCTGACCAGCCGTCGGTCGAAGTACCAGCAGGCTGGCATCGGGCCGGCGTCGTGGTGCACCCGCGGGGCTGGCAGGTCCGGGCGCATCGCCTTGGCGCGTTCAGCCGCGGCTTGCAGCAATTCTTCGGGCGACTCGTCCTCACACCACACCGGCAGCCCTTGGCCGTCGTTCAGCTCGCCCGCTTCCACGGTCAGCCATTGGACAAAGCGCAGGCGCAACTCCTGACATTGGTGATGGGCCGCGCTGGCATCCTCGGTGTTGGGCAATACACTCAGGCGGCTGAGCTGCTCTTCCAGGCTGCCCAGCGCATTCTTCAGGTCATGCAACACCAGCGCCGTGAGGGTCGGGTTCATGGGATGAGGGGCTGCTGAGCGTGCCGGGCAGGGCTCAGGCGGCCAAACCTGCAGCCTTGTTCGCTGCGTTCAAGGTGGCCACGGTGTCGCGGTAATAGCGCTGCATCTGGGTCACGCGGTCATTGGCGGGCATCAGGGTTTCGAGGCGCGCCAGGTACAGCCGCACGCGCTCCACCACCGCCGAATTCAGTTGCTTCTTCAGGCGCAGCGACAGGCAGTTCATCTGGGCCGCCTGCAGCAGCACGCCGGTGTTGTCGGGGTAGTCAGCCACCGCTGATTCAATGGCCGAGAGGGCTTCGTCGATCTTGCTGTCGCGGAACAGGCTCTTGGCTTCCTTGACGCGTGTTTCCAACCCCGCAGCTGCCGCCTCGATCAGCGACTGCACCTTGTCTTCGTGCCCGGTGTCCCGCAGCGCATTGCCGATGAGTTGCTGCAAACGGGTGTTTTCATGGTCGGCGCTGATGGCTTGCTCCATCAGGGCCAGGCCGGCTGCTTCATTGCCGTCAAGCAGCTCGGCCTTGGCCAGCGCCACGGTGCCGAAGTCGGCCTTGGCTTTGCGCAGGCCACTGCGGGCACGCTCCAGCGTCGCCTTGGCGGCTTGTTCCTGGCCGCCACGCAGTTGTGCCTGTGCCTTGATGGCCAGCGACACCGCCTCGAAGGCCGGGTCCTGGCGGTTCAGCTTGACGCCGTCATTCATCAAATTGACGGCCTCGTTGTATTCGCCGCGGTCGACCAGCGTCTGGCCCAGCCACAGCATGTCCTGGGTCTGCGCCGTGATCGACGATTTGGTCAGCTTGGTGACCTTCTGGAAGCTGTCCTTGGCCGTTTCCAGATCGCCGTTGCGGTAGGCACTTTCGCCCAGCAGGCGGTGGCGTCGAGCCGATGGCACCACCGTGGCGGCATCGCGCAGCACCCACATGGCACCGTGCGCGTCGCCTTCGGCCTCCATGGATTCGGCGATCACGTCGTAGGCAGCCACGAGCTTGTCACCTTCCGGCGACTCGATCAGCTCAGTCGCAATCTGGCGGGCGTCGGCAAATTTGCCGGCGGCCTTGTGGGCCCGCGCCAGGCCCAGGCGCGCCCACACCAGGTCCGGGCGTTCATCCAGGGCCGCGTAGAAGCAGGTCTTGGCATCTTCATGGCGGCCCATCTGCAGCAGGGTCTGGCCCTTGTACTGCAAGGCTTGCATCAGCCAGCGGTCGCGTCGGGTGATGAGCTCGTCACAGCAGGCCACGGCACCGGCCCAGTCCTTCTTCTGCAGCTTGGCGAGGATCGGCAGCAGGGCCTGGCGGCGCTCCAGCTGGCTGCGCAGGCGCTCACCGATGTCGGTGGCCGTGATCGGCTTGAGCAGGTAGGCGTCGGGCTTGTGTTCGTTGGCTGCGGCCACCGAGGCATAGGCACCTTCGGCCGTGACCATGAAGAACAGGGCGTCGGCCGCCAGCAGGTTCTGGTCGCGCAGGTGCTCCAGCAACTGCTGGCCGTCCGTGCGGGCGTTCAGGTTGTAGTCGCAGAGGATCAGGTTGTAGGGCCTGCTGCGGATCATCCGGATCGCATCTTCAGCGGTGGTTGACGCGTCCACCTTGCCGATGCCGAGCGAGCTCAATTGCCCGCGCAGCGTGGTTTGCTGCACCGACATGTCATCGATGATCAGCGCGGTCAGCGTCGCAAAATTGGGCAAGGTGGCCATGGCGGTTTCAGCAGGGCTGGCTAGTGATAGTCAACGTCCGGCAATGAGAGTACATGTCGGGTTTTCGTCCACTGCGCACCAGACTTGAGCACACCGCCCGCGCCAAGCCATGAAAAAGGCCCGCGAGGACGGTGTCCGCGCGGGCCCTGTCAGCCTGGGGTGGGCTGAATTACTTGAACAGGTCTTTCACCCGGTCGGTCCAGCTCTTGGCATTCGGTGAGTGCTTTTCGCCGCCCTTGCGGAAGGATTCGTCCAGCTCCTTCATCAGCTTGCGCTGGTGTTCGGTCAGCTTGACAGGCGTTTCCACCGTCACGTGGCAGTACAGATCGCCCGGGTATGACGAGCGGATGCCCTTGATGCCCTTGCCGCGCAGGCGGAAGGTCTTGCCGTGCTGGGTGCCATCGGGCAGCTCGATCTCGACCTTGCTGTTCAGCGTCGGCACCTCGATGGCGCCACCCAGTGCGGCCGTGGTCAAGCCGATCGGCACGGTGCAGTGCAGGTCGTCGCCATCACGCTCGAAGATGTCGTGCTGCTTGATCCGGATCTCGATGTAGAGGTCACCGGCCGGGCCGCCGTTCGTGCCTGGTTCACCATTGCCGGCTGAGCGGATGCGCATGCCTTCGTTGATGCCGGCCGGGATCTTCACTTCCAGCGTCTTCTGGCGCTTGATCTTGCCGGCGCCGTTGCAGCTGGTGCAGGGCTCGGGAATGATCTTGCCGGTGCCCTGGCAATGCGGGCAGGTCTGCTGCACGCTGAAGAAGCCCTGGCGCATGTGCACCGTGCCGGCGCCATTGCAGGTACCGCAGGTCTTGGCCTTGGTGCCGGGCTTGGCGCCCGTGCCGCCGCAGGTGTCGCAGTGGTCCCAGCTCGGAATGCGGATCTGGCTGTCCTTGCCGAAGGCCGCTTCCTCCAGCGTGATTTCCATCGCATAGCTGAGGTCGTTGCCGCGGTACACCTGCTGGCCGCCGCCACGACGTCCGCCGCCACCCTGGCCACCAAAGATGTCGCCGAAGATGTCGCCAAAGGCTTCAGCAAAGCCGCCGCCAAAGCCGTCGCCGCCGGGGCCGCCACGTCCGCCGCCCATGTTCGGGTCAACACCGGCATGGCCGTACTGGTCGTAGGCCGCGCGCTTCTGGCCGTCCGAGAGCATCTCGTAGGCCTCCTTGACCTCCTTGAACTTCTCTTCGGCTTCCTTGGCGCCCTCACCCTGATTGCGGTCAGGGTGGAACTTCATGGCCAGCTTGCGATAGGCCTTCTTGATCTCTTCCTCGGTTGCGGACTTGGCCACACCCAGGATCTCGTAAAAGTCACGCTTTGCCATTGCAGATCTCGAACTCGTGAAACAAAACCGCCGCGTGGAGGGTCAGGGCAGGCCTGGCACCTCGAACGCGGCGAGATATCGCGGCGGCGCCGGAGCGCACGCCGGGATATCGGCAGATCACTTCTTGACTTCCTTGAACTCGGCGTCAACCACGTTGTCGTCAGCCGGCTTGGCCGATTCTGCACCGGCACCGGCTTCAGCACCTGCCGAGGCGCCGGCAGCGGCTTGTGCGGCCTGCTGTTCAGCGTAGACCTTCTCGCCCAGCTTCTGGCTGGCGGTCATCAGGGCTTCGGTCTTGGCGTCGATGGCAGCCTTGTCCTCGCCCTTCAGCGCTTCCTCAGCGTCCTTTAGGGCGGCTTCGATGGCTTCCTTCTCGCTGGCTTCGAGCTTGTCACCATGCTCAGCCAGGCTCTTCTTGACCGAGTGGATCATGCCGTCAGCCTGGTTGCGGGCCTGCACCAGCTCCAGCTTCTTGGCGTCTTCGGCCGCGTTCAGCTCGGCGTCCTTCACCATCTTCTGGATCTCGTCTTCCGACAGACCCGAGTTGGCCTTGATGGTGATCTTGTTTTCCTTGCCGGTGGCCTTGTCCTTGGCGCCGACGTGCAGGATGCCGTTGGCGTCGATGTCGAAGCTCACCTCGATCTGCGGCAGGCCACGCGGTGCAGGGGCAATGCCTTCCAGGTTGAACTCGCCCAGGCTCTTGTTGCCCGCGGCCAGCTCACGCTCGCCCTGGTACACCTTGATGGTCACGGCCGGCTGGTTGTCGTCGGCCGTCGAGAACACCTGTGCGAACTTGGTCGGGATGGTGGTGTTCTTCTTGATCATCTTGGTCATCACGCCGCCCAGGGTCTCGATGCCCAGGCTCAGCGGGGTGACGTCCAGCAGCAGCACGTCCTTGCGGTCGCCGCCCAGCACCTGGCCTTGAATGGCGGCGCCCACGGCGACGGCTTCGTCAGGGTTGACGTCCTTGCGCGGCTCCTTGCCGAAGAACTCCTTGACCTTGTCCTGCACCTTGGGCATGCGCGACATGCCGCCGACCAGGATCACGTCGTCGATGTCCGACACCTTCACGCCAGCATCCTTGATGGCGGTGGCGCAAGGAGCGATGGTGCGCTCGATCAGCTCTTCCACCAGGGCTTCCAGCTTGGCGCGGGACAGCTTGATGTTCAGGTGCTTCGGGCCGGTGGCATCTGCCGTGATGTAGGGCAGGTTCACGTCGGTGGCCGACGAGGACGACAGCTCGATCTTGGCCTTTTCAGCGGCTTCCTTCAGACGCTGCAGAGCCAGCACGTCCTTGGTCAGATCAACGCCTTGTTCCTTCTTGAACTCGGCAATGATGTAGTCGATGATGCGCTGGTCGAAGTCTTCACCGCCCAGGAAGGTGTCGCCGTTGGTCGACAGCACTTCGAACTGCATCTCGCCGTCCACGTCGGCGATTTCGATGATCGAGACGTCGAACGTGCCGCCGCCCAGGTCATACACGGCGATCTTGCGATCACCCTTGCCGTGCTTGTCCAGGCCGAAGGCCAGGGCTGCTGCGGTAGGTTCGTTGATGATGCGCTTGACGTCCAGACCCGCAATGCGGCCGGCGTCCTTGGTGGCCTGACGCTGGGCGTCATTGAAGTAGGCCGGCACCGTGATCACGGCTTCGGTCACTTCTTCACCGAGGTAGTCCTCGGCGGTCTTCTTCATCTTGCGCAGCACTTCAGCCGAGACCTGCGGGGGCGCCAGCTTCTTGCCGCGCACTTCCACCCAGGCGTCGCCGTTGTCGGCAGCAGCAATGGTGTAGGGCATCAGGTTGATGTCCTTCTGCACTTCCTTCTCGGTGAACTTGCGGCCGATCAGGCGCTTCACCGCGTACAGCGTGTTGCGCGGGTTGGTCACGGCCTGGCGCTTGGCCGAGGCGCCCACCAGCACTTCGCCGTCTTCCTGGTAAGCGATGATCGACGGGGTCGTGCGGGCGCCCTCGGCGTTCTCGATCACCTTGGTCGAGTTGCCTTCCATGATGGCCACGCACGAGTTCGTGGTGCCCAGGTCAATACCAATGATCTTGCCCATGTTCTTTTCTCCTGAAGGGAAGTTCCGTTGATCGGAAAATGTGGATGTTTGATGGTGTTTCAAGGGCCAGCGCCCTTGATGCACAGGTCTTATTTCGGGGCGGCCACCGTCACCAGGGCCGGACGCAGCACGCGATCGGCGATCAGGTAACCCTTTTGCAGCACGGCCACGACGGTGTTGGCGTCCTGGTCGGCCGGCACCATGCTGATGGCCTGGTGTTGATGCGGGTCGAACTTGGTGCCCACCGGCGGGTTGATGTCGAGCACCTTGTTGCGCTCCAGCGCCTGGGCCAGCTGGCGCAGCGTGGCGTGCACGCCTTCCAGCACCTTGTCCAGCGGCGCGTCGGGCATGGCGATGGCGGCTTCGAGGCTGTCCTTCACCGGCAGCATGCTGTCAGCGAACGATTCAACCGCGAACTTGCGGGCCTTGCTGATTTCGTCTTCGGCGCGGCGGCGGATGTTCTCGCCTTCGGCCTTGGCGCGCAGGAAGGCGTCACCGGCTTCAGCCAGCTTCGCTTCCAGCTCAGCCACTCGGGCTTCCAGGGTCGGTTCAGCAGCAACGGCAGCCGGCGCAGCCTGGCCTTCGGCGTCGGTGGCGGGCGTGGTGTCGAGGGTGGGGTCGTTCTGGCTCATAGGAATCAGGTGTGTTTGTCAGGCGATCAAAACGCCGGCATGCACGGGAACTGGGGATCGTTCCCGTACATTCAAGAGGGCTTTTTGAAAAATTTTTGGCGCAGGCCGGGTTGCGGGCCGCGCTGCATTTGGCGAAAGGGCCGCGATTACTCGTCGGCGCTGGCGCTCCAGCGCTGCCAATCGGCCAGCTGGCGCCGGTCTCGCTTGGTCGGGCGGCCGTGCTCGATGGCCTGGGCCGGTTCGACGCCCTGGCGCCGTGCTTCTCTGGCTTGTTCTCGGGCAGCCAGGCTGGCGGCGGTGTCGGTGTAGAGCTGCTGGGCGATCGGCGCCGGGCCACGCAGTTCGCTCAAGCCCAGCACCTCGATGATGCGCGGCGGCATGCCGGGCTCACGCAGCGTGAGCTCGTCACCCAGGCGCACGTCTTTCGACGGCTTGGCGGGCTGGCCGTTCACTTCCACCCGGTTCTTGCCGATGGCATCCACCGCCAGGGCGCGGGTCTTGAAAAATCGGGCGGCCCAGAGCCATTTGTCCAGGCGGACCGGGTGGGCGCAGAGTTTCGGTTCGTTCACAGCGGCTGATTGTCCGTCAACGGCAGGCGCACCACGGCGTCCAGGCCCTCGATCCGGCCCTGGTGAACGCGGTTGTTCAACTCGATCTGGCCACCGAGCAGGATCACGATGTCGTGGCAGATGGCCAAGCCCAGCCCCGAGCCGCTGCGCAAATCGCCGGCAGCAAAGGGCTGAAACAGCCGGGCGCGCTGGTCCTGGCCGATGCCCGGTCCGCTGTCGCTGATGGTCAGTGCGGCCCATCGGCCATCGTTCACCAGTTGCACATCCAGCCGGCTGCCGGGCGGGCAATGCTTGATGGCGTTGTGCAGCAGGTTGCGGGTCAGCTCACGCAGGGCCCAGTCGTGGCTGCGCACCCGGGCGGGGGTGGTGTCGATGCCGAAATCGATGCCGGCATCGGCAATCAGCGGCGACACATCCAGCGCAATCGCGCGGGCAACCTCGGCCCAGTCCTGCACCGGGGCGTCGTCTTGCTGGCGCATCTGGTCGACCTTGGCGAGCGCCAGCATCTGGTTGGCCAGCGTGGCGGCACGGCTCACGGTTTCATCGATCTCGGCCAGCGCGGACGGCGCATCAAGATCACCGCGGCGGGCCGACTGCACCTGCACCTTCAGCACCGCCAGCGGCGTTCGCAGCTGGTGTGACGCATCGCGCACGAAGCGCTTCTGGTGCTCCAGCAGGTCCCGCAGGCGCTGCATCAGGTCGTTGGTGGCCGCCACCAGTTGCTGCAATTCGCGCGGCGCGTCGTCGGCCTCGATCGGGGTCAGATCGCCCCCGGCGCGTGAACGCAATTGCTGGCTGATGCGCCTCACGGGTTGGGTGGCCCGGTGAACCACGAAGGCCACCACCGCGGCGATGATCAGCACCAGCCCGGCTTGGCGCCAGATGGTGTCGATCAGCAGGCTGCGGGCGAGCGTTTCGCGCAGCTCCAGGGTTTCGGCCACTTGCACCACGGCCATGCCCTGGCCCGTGCTCCAGGTGACGGGTTGCAGCAGCACGGCCATGCGGATGGGCTGGCCCTGGTACTCGGCGTCGTAGAAATCAACCAGCGCGGCATAGGGGCCGCGCAAAGGCAGCTTGCCCTTCCAGGCCGGCAGCGCCGAGAAGCCCGACACCATTTCCCCGTCGAAGCCGGTGACCTTGTAGTACAGCCGGCTGCGGTTGTCGGCCTCGAAGGGCTCCAGGGCCGAGTACAACATCGTCGACTTGACCCGGGTCTTGCCGTCCAGCTCGGTCACTTCAAGCAGGTCACCGATCGACTTGGCCGTGGCCAGCAAGGTGCGGTCGTAGGCGGTGTCGGCGGCTCGCAAGGCCTGGCGGTACAGCACGGCCGAATTCAGCGCCACCACGGCGATGACCGGCAGCAGCAAGCCGCGCAGCAGCCGGCCGCGCAGCGAAAACGATCGGGACCAGCGCCACATGCTCAAGCGCTGCGTCCGGTGGGTGGGCCGGCGGGCGTGTCATTGCCGCTGCCTGCGCTGTTGGCTATGCCGTTGCCAGCGGCGTTGCCCGCACCGTTGCCTTGATTGCTCGGGTCCGCACGCAGCAGGTAGCCCAGGCCGCGCAAGGTGACCAGGGCCACACCGGTGCCGGTCATGCGTTTGCGCAGCCGGTAGGCCACCACTTCCACGGCCTCCAGCTGCACTTCCGTCTGGCCCGGAAAGATCGCGTCGAACAGGCGCTCTTTTGTCACCGCATGGCCCGGCCGCTGGAGCAGGGCGCGCAGCATCGCGGCCTCGCGCGGGGCCAGCTCCATGGCCTCCTGACGCAGGTACACAGCGCCACTTTCGGGGTCGACCTGCAGGCCGCAGAAGCTGGGCGTGCGGGTCTGCAGCGGGTTGGCCTCACGCAGGGCGGCGGCGGGCAGGCGGCGGCTCATCGCGCGGATCCGCGCTTCCAGCTCGTCCAGATCAAACGGCTTGGGCAGGTAGTCGTCGGCGCCGGTGTTCAGGCCGATGATGCGGTCGCCGATCGTGCCGCGTGCGGTGAGGATCATCACCGGTGTGACCAACCCGGCGGCACGCGCGTCCTCCAGCACCTGCAGCCCGTCACGGCCGGGCAGGCTGAGGTCAAGCAGCACGATGTCGGGCAGCGTGGCCTGCCAGCGGTCAAGCGCGCGAGCACCATCCCCGCAGCACACCACCTGCATGCCACGGCGCTCCAGCGTGCGCTGCAGGGTGGCCTGCATCGCCGGGTCGTCTTCAATCAGCAATACCTTCATCACCCCGTCACCATAGCGCATGGCGGGGCAGGGGATTTCCCTCATGTCTTCGACAGGCACCTGACAGGCTCGACAGCGAGCATCGCTCAGTCCCATTCCGAACATCAGGAGACCCCATGCGTCGTGACACCTTCCTCAAAGCCATGGCCGCACTGGCCGCTGGCGGTGCCTTGCCCCTGTCGGCCCAGGCGGCCGCCAACCTGAAGATGATGATTCCTGCCAACCCCGGTGGCGGTTGGGACACGACCGGCCGCGCGCTGGGCAAGGCCCTGCAAGACGCGGGCGTGGCGTCTTCGGTCAGCTACGACAACAAGGGCGGTGCCGCAGGTGCACTGGGCCTGGCGCAGTTCGTCAACGCCAACAAGGGCGACGGCAATGCGCTGATGGTGATGGGCGCCGTCATGCTGGGCGGCATCATCACCGGCAAGCCGCCGGTCAGCCTGTCGCAGGCCACGCCGCTGGCGCGCCTGACCAGCGAGTACAACGTGTTCGTGCTGCCCGCCGAATCGCCCCTGAAGACCATGAAGGACGTGGTCGACCAGCTCAAGAAGGACCCGGGCAGCGTCAAGTGGGGTGGCGGCTCGCGCGGCTCCACCGAGCACATCGCCGCAGCCATGATCGCCCGTGAAGCCGGCGTTGATGCCTCGAAGATCAACTACGTGCCCTTCCGTGGGGGTGGTGAGGCCACCGCCGCCATCCTGGGTGGCAACGTCACCATCGGCGGCAGCGGCTACAGCGAGTTCCAGGCCTACATCGAGTCCGGCAAGATGCGCGCGATCGGGGTCACCTCCGACGCCCGCCTGAAGGGCATCAACGTGCCGACGCTGAAGGAGCAGGGCATCAATGTCGTGATCGGCAACTGGCGCGGTGTGTACGCTGCCGCCGGCATCACGCCTGAGCAGCGCAAGGCCCTGATCGACATGATCGTCAAGGCCACCAAGTCGAAGGCCTGGGCCGAAGCCCTGGAGCGCAACGGCTGGACCCCAGCCCTGCAGACCGGCGCTGAATTCGAATCGTTCGTCGATTCCGAATTCGCCAGCCTGCGCGCCATCATGGTCAAGTCCGGGATGATCTGATGCGCAGTCCCCAGACTTTGCTGGGCGCCGGCACCCTGGGTGTCGGTGGCCTGATCCTCGCGGGGGCGTTGCAGTTGTCGTCAGACGCCGGCTATGCCGGTGTCGGCCCCAACTTTTTGCCCCTGGTGGTGGGGGCTGCACTGCTGCTGTGCGGCGTCGGCCTGTTGTGGGAGGCCCGCACGGGTGGCTATCGCAACATGGAAGAGCCGTCAGGTGCGGAAAGCGGCGACTGGCCCGGTTTTGTCTGGGTTTCCGTGGGCATCCTGGCCAATGCGGCCCTGATCACCACGATCGGCTTCATTTTCAGCTGCACGCTGTGTTTCGTCTGCGCGGTGCGCGGCTTCCACTGGGCTGAAGGGCGCCGCGGCATTCAGCCGGTGGCGCTCCTGAAGGATGCGCTGATCGGCTTCTGCATCGCCGCGCCGGTCTACTGGATGTTTACTCAATTGCTGGCGATCAGTCTGCCCGGCATCACATCGACGGGGTGGTTGTGATCGAAATCTGGAATCACTTGATGCAGGGCTTTGCGACGGCGGGAACGCCGATCAATCTGCTCTGGGCGCTGGTGGGTTGCACCATCGGCACGGCGGTGGGCGTGTTGCCCGGCATCGGCCCGGCCACGGCGGTGGCGATGTTGTTGCCGATCACGCTGAAGGTCGATCCGACCGCCTCGATGATCTTTTTCGCCGGCATCTATTACGGCGCGATGTACGGTGGCTCCACCACCTCGATCCTGTTGAACACGCCGGGTGAATCCGGCTCCATGGTCACGGCCATGGAAGGCAACAAGATGGCCAAGAATGGCCGGGCCGGTGCGGCCCTGGCCACGGCGGCCATCGGCTCGTTCGTGGCCGGCACGATCGCGACCATCGTGGTCACGTTCTGTGCGCCGTTCGTGGCGAACTACGCCGTGAAGCTCGGCCCGCCCGAGTACTTCATGCTGATGCTGCTGGCCTTCACCACTGTCAGTGCGGTGCTGGGCAAGAGCACGCTGCGCGGCTTGACGGCCCTGTTCGTCGGTCTGGCCCTGGGCCTGGTCGGCATCGACCAGATCACCGGCGTGGCGCGTTACACCGGCGGTGTGCCCGAGCTGATGGACGGCCTGGAAGTGGTGCTGATCGCCGTGGGCTTGTTCGCCGTGGGTGAAACCCTCTACAACGTGCTGTACGAAGGCCGCTCGGTTGAAACGCAGAACCGCATGAGCCGCGTGCACATGACCCGCGACGACTGGCGCCGTTCGGTGCCCGCCTGGTTGCGTGCCACCTTCATCGGCATTCCCTTCGGCACCATTCCGGCCGGCGGCAGCGAGATCCCGACCTTCCTCAGCTATGCCACCGAAAAGAAGCTGTCGAACCACAAGGAAGAGTTCGGCACTACCGGCGCCATTGAAGGCGTGGCCGGCCCCGAGGCGGCCAACAACGCGGCCATCACGGCTACGCTGATTCCGCTGCTGACGCTGGGCATCCCGACGTCGAACACCACGGCCATCCTGCTGGGCGCATTCCAGAACTACGGCATCCAGCCGGGGCCGCAGCTGTTTGATACCAACGGCGCGCTGGTCTGGGCCCTGATCGCCTCGCTCTACATCGGCAACGTCATGCTGCTGGTGCTGAACCTGCCGCTGGTAGGCCTGTGGGTGAAGTTGCTGAAGATCCCGAAGGCGCCGCTTTACGCCGGCATCCTGATCTTCGCGACCGTGGGTGTGTACGGCATGCGTCAGTCGGCCTTCGATCTGGTGCTGCTGTATGCCATCGGCCTGCTGGGCGTGGTGATGCGCCGCTTCGACTTCCCGACCGCTCCGGTGGTGGTGGGCATGATCCTCGGCCCCTTGGCTGAGGCGCAGATGCGCAACGCGCTGTCGATTGGCGAGGGCCACTGGGGCATCTTCCTGCAGCGCCCGGTGTCGGTGGCATTGCTGGTGATCGTGGTGGGCGTGCTGGTGCTGCCGCGCCTGATGCGCTGGCTGCGTCCGCCGACCGAGCCTGATGTGGTGACCCGGGCCTGACACGTCAGACCCACCAAAAAAGCCGGCTCCTGGAGCCGGCTTTTTTTTCGCTCTCAACGCAGGGGTCTCAAGGCCCCTCGACGATCAGCGCGGCGCGCCCATCGCCTTGGCACGCTCTTGCGCTGCTCGCCGCTCACCGGCCAGCCGTGCGTTGTCTTCGGCAGACACCGGCCAGCCCTGCAGGTGGCGCAGCGCCACCGTTGCCAGCGCCTGCATACCCTCGTCGGAATCGTTCAGGCAGGGGATGTAGTGGAACTCCTTGCCGCCCGCATGCAGGAAGGCTTCGCGCGCTTCCTGGCTGATTTCTTCGAGGGTCTCCAGGCAGTCGGCTGCAAAGCCCGGGCAGATCACGTCGACGCGCGGTGTGCCGGCCTGGCCCAGGGCGATCAGGCTCGGCTCGGTTGAGGGCTCCAGCCACTTCGCCTTGCCGAACCGGCTCTGGAACGTCACCTTGTATTCGCCGCGCTCCAGCTCCAGCGCCTCGGCCAGCAGCCGGGCCGTCTTGTGGCACTGGCAGTGGTAGGGGTCGCCCAGGTGCAGCGTGCGCTCGGGCATGCCGTGAAAGCTCATCACCAGCATCTTGCCGCGGCCGTTGGCGGCCCAGTGCTTGCGCACGCTGGCGGCCAGCGCAGCAATGTGCGCCGGGTCGTCGTGGTACTCATTGATGAAGCGGAATTCCGGCAGCCGGCGTGCCTTGCGGCCCCATTCGCTGACCTTGTCGAAGGTGCTGGCCGTGGTGGCGCCCGAGTACTGCGGGTAGGCCGGCATCACCAGCACGCGCTCGATGCCCTCGGCCCGCATCGCGTCCAGTGCCTCCGGAATCGACGGGTTGCCGTAGCGCATGGCGGGTCGCACCACGACCTGCGCACCACGTTCACCCAGATAGCCCTGCAGCAGTTGGGCCTGGCGTTTGGTCCAGACCAGCAGCGGCGAGCCGCCGTCCATCCAGACTGTGGCGTACTTGGCGGCCGACTTGGCCGGACGCACCCGCAGGATGATGCCGTGCAGGATGACCTTCCAGACCAGCGCCGGAATCTCGATCACGCGCGGATCGCTCAGGAATTCGCCGAGGTAGCGGCGCAGCGCGGGTGCCGTGGGCGCGTCCGGCGTGCCGAGATTGGCCAGCAGGATGCCGGTGCGGGGAGGGTGCTCGTGCGGGAGCTGGGGTTCTTTGCGAAATGCCATGCCCTGATTGTGGGCCAAGGGCATCAGCCTTGAAGGCTATCGGGCGATCAGGTCGCCGGCGCCCAACAGTCGCATCGGTCGGGTGTCGCTGCCCGCCAGTACGTCAAAGTGCAGCGTGGCCACGCGCGGGTCATTCGGTGAGCCGCCCAGGCCCAGATCACCCGAGCCGTGCAGGGTGCAGGCACCCCGCCGCAGGCTGAGGATCTCGTCGTCGCCAGCGAAGCGCACGAAGGTGCCGTTGATGCTCAGGTCGGTGACCTGCAGCGCGCCGCCCGTCATGTCGATGCGTGCGTGCGTGCGCGATACGCGCGGGTCGTCCACCCGCATCGCCGCGGTCACGTTGCGGCCGATGATCACGGGCAGGCGGTGGCGCTCCCACTGGAAGGCGCGGTCTTGCCACACCAGTTGCAGGCCGGCCGGCTCGATCGCGTCGACCCGGCTTTCCAGCTCGGTGGCGGCCGTATCAGCCCCCTTGGGCGTGAGCAGAAACACCTCGACGGTTTCAATCCGGCCTCGCAGGCGCACCTTGTCGAGGTGGCGGAAGCGCGATTGGATTTCCCAGGGCAGCTCGTCAAACACGTTTCGGCTGATGAGCGATTCACCATCACCGGCGTGGTCAAGCAGCCGGGCGGCCACGTTCACGGCGTCACCAAAACAATCGCCACCCACCTCGACCACCTCACCTGCGGTGATGGCGATCTGCAGGTGCATGCGGCGGGTGTCGTTGCCGCTGTCGGCGTTGGCAACGCTCTGGCGATCCAGCTCTTCCTGCATCTGCGCCGCACCTGAGACGGCCGTCAACGCGCTGGGGAACACCGCCATCAGGCCGTCGCCGAGTGTCTTGACCAGCTGACCGCCCGAGCTGGGCACCCAGCGCGCCAGCGTGCGGATGACCTGGGTCACCACGGTGGTGGCCTGGGCGTTGCCGAGGTGTTCGTAGAGTGCCGTGCTGCCGCGCAAGTCGGCAAACAGGACGTAGCGTCGCTTGATGGTGGCCATGCTGGCAACAGTGTACGAAGGGATCGCCCTGAGCGCCAAGGCGGCAAGCCCCCCGAAAAAGAGAAACGGCCCGCAAGCGGGCCGTCGTGATCGGGGTTTAGATGTTGTCGAGGTAGGTGCGCAGCTTGTCCGAGCGGCTCGGGTGCTTCAGCTTGCGGATCGCCTTGGCTTCGATCTGGCGGATGCGCTCACGCGTCACGTCGAACTGCTTGCCCACTTCTTCCAGCGTGTGGTCGGTGGACATTTCGATGCCGAAGCGCATGCGCAGCACCTTGGCTTCGCGCGGGGTCAGGCTGTCGAGGATGTCCTTCACCACGTCGCGCAGACCAGCCTGCATGGCGGCCTCGATCGGCGCGGTGTTGTTGGTGTCCTCGATAAAGTCGCCCAGGTGGCTGTCGTCATCGTCACCGATCGGCGTTTCCATGGAGATCGGCTCCTTGGCGATCTTCATGATCTTGCGGATCTTGTCTTCCGGCATCTCCATCTTCTCGGCCAGCGTCGGCGCATCCGGCTCGAAGCCGAATTCCTGCAAATGCTGACGCGAGATGCGGTTCATCTTGTTGATCGTCTCGATCATGTGAACCGGGATGCGGATGGTGCGGGCCTGGTCGGCGATCGAGCGGGTGATGGCCTGGCGGATCCACCACGTCGCATAGGTCGAGAACTTGTAGCCGCGACGGTATTCGAACTTGTCGACCGCCTTCATCAAGCCGATGTTGCCTTCCTGGATCAGGTCGAGGAACTGCAGACCGCGGTTGGTGTACTTCTTGGCGATCGAGATGACCAGGCGCAGGTTGGCCTCGATCATTTCCTTCTTCGCATCGCGCGAGGCCTTTTCGCCCTCGTTCATGCGGCGGTTGATGTCCTTCAGGTCATCGACCGGCACCACGGCGCGGGCTTGCAGGTCGATCAGGCGCTGTTGCAGTTCCTGGATCGCCGGCAGGTTGCGGCCCATGATGGCGCTGAAGGGCTTGCCCGACGCGATTTCCTTCTCGGCCCACTTCAGGTTCAGCGAGTTCGACGGGAAGCTCTTGATGAACTGCTCTTGCGGCATGCCGCACTTGTCGACCACGATCTTGCGGATCTCGCGCTCATAGCGGCGCACGTCGTCCACCTGCGAACGCAGGATGCCGCACAGCTTCTCGATCGTCTTGACCGTGAAACGGATCGTCATCAGGTCGCCGCTGATCGACGACTGGGCCTTGTTGTAGGTGGCCGACTTGTAGCCGTCCTTCTCGAAGGCCTTGCGCATCTTGTCGAAGTGCGTGCGCAGGTCAGCGAACTTGCCCAGGGCCTGGTTCTTCAGCTCTTCGAGCTTCTTCGTCAGGGCCTTGGAGCCGCCGTTGCCGTCGTCGTCGTCTTCTTCGTCAAATTCGTCGAAGTCTTCTTCGGCCACGTAGTCGTCGGCTTCGTCAGCGGCGACAAAACCGTCAACCGCTTCGGAGATCTGCATCTCGCCAGCCGCGATCTTGTCGGCCATCGACAGGATTTCAGCGATGGTCGTCGGCGAGGCCGAGATGGCCAGCATCATGGCCTGCAGGCCACCTTCGATGCGCTTGGCGATCTCGATTTCGCCTTCACGGGTCAGCAGTTCCACCGAGCCCATTTCACGCATGTACATGCGGACCGGGTCGGTGGTGCGGCCGAATTCGGAGTCGACCGTGGAGAGCGCAGCTTCAGCCGCTTCTTCGGCTTCTTCTTCGGTGGCCGTGGAGGTGGCGCCACCTGCAATCAGCAGCGTGGCGGCATCCGGTGCCTGCTCGTACACGGCGATGCCCATGTCGTTGAGCATCGAGATGATGGCCTCCAGGATTTCTTCATTGACCAGCTTTTCAGGCAAGTGGTCGTTGATTTCCTGGTGCGTGAGGTAGCCACGCGTCTTGCCCATCTTGATGAGGGTCTTCAGCTCTTGGCGGCGCTTGGCGACTTCCTCTTCGGTCAGGGCGGTTTCGTCCAGGCCGAACTCGCGCATCAGCGCACGTTCCTTGGCCCGCGACACCTTCATGCGCAGCGGCTTGGCCTTGGGCTTGTCAGCCGTGTCTTCGCCCACTTCGGCTACTTCAGCCACGTCGACCGACTCGGCCTCAACTTCGATTTCACCTTCCAGATCGGCTTCGATGTCGGCCAGATCGTCTTCAACGACCTCGGCCTTCTTGGCGGTCTTCTTGGCGGGGGCTTCAGCCTTGGGCTTGCGGCCGCGCTTGGGCTTGGTGTCGTCGGTGGACTCGACTGCGGTGGTCTTGGCGGCAGCCTTGGCACGGGGCTTCTTGATGTCTTCGGCCTCGGGGGCCGTCGCGGCCTTGGGTGTCTTGGCTGCAGCAGTCTTCTTCGCGGTCATGCGGGTCCTTGAATGGCGTGGCGTCTGTATGGCGTCGGTTCACTGCCCGATTTCGGCAGTTTCAGGCGAACTTCAAGTACACGCAACGCAAAGAAATATTTTTTGCATCGGGTGGAGAAGCGCATGGCAAACGGGGCGCCAGCCGGTATCGGGGCGCCAATCGGGCAGGGCAAGTTGGCGTGAACGTTGAATCTTGCAGCCCTTGCGGGGTGGTTGGCCGATGTAACCCATGTCGTGGGTGGCCGGGTCCGGAGGTGCTGCTGTCACTCTTGCCGCTGTTGAGTCGGATTATACCTCAACTGCTGCAATTTTGCGCAGTTCAGGCGCCCGGTCAGCGGTCTTCGTCCTTGCGTGGCGCACTCATGCGCAGCTTCACTTCGCGCCATTGGCGGTCCAGCTCGCGGTATTCGTCCAGGGCGCTGCGGTCGGTCGCGGCCTTGGCTTGCAGGGCTTGCTTGCGGGCCGTCAGGGCCTTGTCGAGCAGCACATCGACGGCGCGCCGGAAGTCATCGAAGGTCGCGCCGGGGTCGGCGTCGCCATCGGCCAGACGTCGCTGTGCGGCATCGAGTGATTCGTCGGCTTTCAAGGCCAGGCTCAGCACCGCCCAGGTCCGGGGGCCGTGCTCGGCCAGATCCCGCTCCAGCCAGGCCACGAGCGGGCCGTGAGGCGCTGGCAGGTCATGCAGCAATTCGTGCTCGATGCCGGGCAGGCGGTCCCACCAAGCGGGCTCTCCAAACAGCATCTGCACGACACGGTCTTCCGGGCTCTTCGGGGCCGTGCGGCGAGGTTGCGGGGGCAGGGGGGCGTCCTTGCCCCAGCGTCCGCCCTTGAACTTGCGTTTGCCGTCACCGCCTGAGCCCGACCAGGCCTGGTGGAAGTGGCTGCGTCCGCCGCCACCAGCGCCGCCGGCACTGCCACCGTCGCCGCCTTCAGGGCTGCCTTGCCAAGGCGCCTGGTCGTCATCGGGCGGCCCGTCCCAGGGCTGGTTGCCGGCCGTCTGAGGCGCGCCACTCTGCTGCCGTTGACCGCGGCTGGCCTGGGCCTGCCATAGCCGCCCCAGCTCTTCGGAAGGCAGCCCGCCGAGGCGTGCCAGCTCGCCCAGCAACTGCAAGCGCAGCGTGCCCTCCGGCAGGGCGCCCCACAGCGGGCGGGCCTGGGCCAGCATGCGGGACCGGCCTTCGGCGCTGTTCAGGTCGCAATCCGCGCTGGCGTGGTCAATCAGTTGCCGGGACAGCGGCACCGCATCGCGCACGCAGCCTTCAAACGCGTCGCTGCCAAACGCGCGGACGTAACTGTCCGGATCATGTTCGGCGGGCAGGAACAGGAATCTGAAACTGCGCGTGTCGGTGGCATGGGGCAGCGAGGCTTCAAGCGCCCGGCCTGCCGCACGGCGCCCGGCGGCATCTCCGTCAAAACTGAACACCACCTGCTCGGTGAATCTCAGCAATTTGTGCACGTGCTCGGCCGTGCAGGCCGTGCCCAAGGTGGCCACGGCATTGGGGAAACCCAATTGCGCGAGCGCCACCACGTCCATGTAACCCTCGGTGACCAGGGCATAGCCCTTTTCGCGCAGGCCGGTGCGTGATTCATACAGGCCATACAACTCCCGGCCTTTGACGAAAATCGGCGTCTCCGGCGAGTTGAGGTACTTCGGTTCACCCTTGTCGAGCACACGACCGCCGAAAGCGATGGTTTCGCCCTTGACATTGCGGATCGGGAACATGATGCGGTCCCGAAAACGGTCATACCGTTTCTGCTCCGAGCCTTCGTCACCCTGCACGATCACCATGCCGGATTCAGCCAGCAGCGGGTCGTCATAACGCGGAAAGACACCGGCCAGCGTGCGCCAGCCTTCCGGGGCATATCCCAGCCCGAATCGCAAGGCAATTTCACCCGTCAGGCCGCGGCCTTTGAGGTAATCAATCGCGCGGGGGCTGCCCTTGAGTGACTTCCTGTAGTGGTCAGCAGCCTTCAGCAACACATCAGTCAGGGTTTGCTGGTGCTGCCGTTGTTGTGCGGCTTCAGCGCGCTCGGCCGGGCTGATGTCTTCCTCGGGCACTTGCAAGCCCGTAGATTGCGCCAAATCACGCACGGCCTCGACAAAACTCATGCCGTGGTGTTCCGTCAGAAAGCGGATCGCATCACCGTGAACACCGCAGCCAAAACAGTGATAGGTCTGGCGCGTCGGGCTGACGATGAAGCTCGGCGATTTTTCGCCGTGAAAAGGGCACAGGCCCTTGTGGTTGATGCCGGCTTTTTTGAGCTCGACATGGCGCCCCACCACCTCGACGATGTCGGTGCGGGACAACAGTTCTTGGATAAAGCCGGCTGGAATCACGCCGACAGTCTAGTTCACCGCGGCGCTGAAGCCGCCCAGACGTGAAAAAGGCAGCCGAAGCTGCCTCTTGCTACACAGGTGGCCTGTGCCCTCCTCACCGCCTGTGGCGATGACCTCCCGGAGGGGTGCAGGCGCTGTGTCGTGGGTGTCAGAGTGCGAAGTCGTCGAGCGACTTGCCGGCACCCAGCGCCAACTGCAGCCACTTCGGCTTCAGGCCACGACCGGTCCAGGTCTGGCCGGTAGCGGGGTCGCGATACTTCGCGGCGACCTTCTTGCCACCTTCAGCCTTGGGCGCAGCAACCTTGCCGGCGAGATCAGCAGCGGTCAGGCCATATTCGGCCATCAACGCCTTCACCTTGGTGATGGCGTCTGACTTCGCAGCGCGTTGTGCTTCGGCGATTTGCTTTTCAAGCGCGGCCTTCTGGGCCATCAGTTCCTGGATCGTGGTCATTTGGTATCTCCAATTTGAATACCCGGAGGGCGGCCGGATGATAACCCACGATCACCCGACCATCCAAGACCTTCACTTTTCTTATTTGAAACCGACGCGGTCAAGCATTTGCTGGACCTTGACCTGATTCATGCCAATCACCGAAACCGGCACGCTTTCCGTCTTGAAGGTGCCAAACGACTCCAGCGCCGGATTCGGAACCTTCACCGACTTCACCACCGGCCATTCGTTATTGCCACCAGCGAAATAGGCCTGGGCTTCGTCGCTGGCCAGATACTCCAGAAACTCCACCGCAGCGGCGCGATTCTTGGCGTGGCGGGCCACGGCGCCACCGGCGATGTTCACATGGGTGCCGGTGGTGGCTTGATTGGGCATCACCACCCCCAGTTTCTCGGTGGTGGCGCGGTCATCCGCACGCTCCGAGCGCATCATCCGGGCGAGGTAATAGCTGTTGGTCAGGGCAATCTTGCATTCGCCCGTGGCCACGGCCTTGATCTGGTCGGTATCGCCGCCCTTGGGTGCGCGGGCCATGTTGTCGACCAGGCCCTTGAGCCAGATTTCCGTCTTTTCCGGGCCCAGGTGCTCGGTCATCGCGCCAAACAGCGACAGGTTGTAGGGGTGCGAGCCCGAACGCGTGCAGAGCTTGCCGGCATTCTTCGGGTCAGCGAGTTTCTCGTAGGTATCGACGTCCTCGCGCTTGACGCTCATCTTGTTGTAAACCACCAGGCGGGCCCGGGTCGAGAAGCCGAACCACTGTGAGCCCTGGCCGTCATCGCGGCTGCGCAGGGTGGCCGGAATGCGCTGGCTGAGCACCTTGCTCTGCACGGGCTGGAACAGACCGTCCACCTCGGCGCGCCACAGGCGTGCGGCGTCCACCAGCAGCACCACGTCGGCCGGGCTGGCCGCACCTTCGCTCTTCAGGCGGGCCAGGATGCCGGCATCGTCCGAATCAACCCGGTTGATGCGAATGCCGGTGGCCTTGGTGAAGTTCGAATACAGGTTTTCGTCGGTCTGGTAATGGCGGGCCGAATACAGATTCAGCACCTTTTCCTGGGCTTGAACTTGGCTGGACCAGCCCGCTGCGGTCAGCAGGGCCAGCAGGGCAAAACGGGGGTTGATGCGCATGAAAACTCTCCGGCGTGAACTGGAAAAAAACAGTGCAACGAGTTTACATGAGAACGCGAATGGTTCGCATTTGTTGCCTTGGGCTGGCCCTGTGCGCCGCAGGGCCACCCAAAACAAAGCCCCGGCGCTGTCAGGCAGCAGCCGGGGCTTGGGTCTACGCCTGTTTCACCGCGGGCTCAGCGCAAACCAGCCCGGTGATGGAGACGGAGAGGTGAAGGGATTTGGCCTGATCAGGCCGAGGGCGGCACGTAACCGGCAGGCTGGTCGCCGCCGGCGCCGAACAGGAACTGTTCCATCTGGCGCATCAGGTATTCACGGGCACGTGCGTCGGCCAGATTCAGGCGGTTTTCATTCACCAGCATGGTCTGGTGCTTCTTCCATTGCTCGAAGCCTTCCTTGCTGATGTTGTCGTAAACGCGCTTGCCGAGTTCACCCGGAAAGAAGGCGAAGTCCATGCCTTCGGCTTCTTTTTTCAGGAAGGTGCAATAAATCGTGCGTGCCATGCGTGGCTCCGTAAGTCGAGCGGTGAGAGAAAAAGGGGAGATCGCCGGGCCTCAGCCCAGCTTCTTGACCAGCACCTGTGAGCGCCGGTCCCAGTTGTATTTGCGTTTGCGGGCTTCGGGCAGCCAGTCCGGATCAACCGGGTGGAAACCGCGCTTGATGAACCAGTGCATGGTGCGCGTGGTCAGCACGAACATGGTGTCCAGGCCCATGGCCCGGGCGCGTTGTTCAACCCGCTTGAGTATCTTGTCACCATCACCTTGACCCTGCACCTGCGGGGATACCGTGAGGGCCGCCATTTCGGCGGTCCTGGCTTCCGGATAGGGGTAGAGCGCGGCGCAACCGAAGATCACGCCGTCGTGCTCGATGACGGTGTAGAGGCCGATGTCGCGCTCGATCTCCGTGCGGTCGCGCTTCACCAGCGTGCCGTCGCGCTCGAACGGCTCGATCAGCTGCAGCACGCCGCCGACGTCGTCGGAGGTGGCTTCGCGCAGGCTTTCCAGCTTTTCATCGACCACCATGGTGCCGATGCCGTCGTGGGTGAACACCTCCATCAGCAGCGCGCCATCGGTGGCGAACGGCAAGATGTGTGAGCGCTCGACGCCCCCGAGGCAGGCTTCAACACAGTGCTTCAGGTAGAAGGCCGGGTCGGTGGGCTGCGTCGGGGCGGGCAGGGCGGCCAGCAGGCGCTGGGCGTCGGCCAGGGCCAGCTCGGTGTCGATGGCGCTTTCCGGGTCGTCGATGTGCTCGCGGATGCCGGGCGTCTCGGTCAGGAACAGCATCTTGTCGGCCTGCAGGGCGATGGCGGTGGCGGTGGCCACATCCTCCATCGACAAGTTGAAGGCCTCGCCGGTGGGCGAGAAGCCGAACGGCGACAGCAGCACCAGCGCACCGATGTCGATGGCGCGCCGGATCGCGCCGGCATCGACCTTGCGCACCACGCCGCTGGAGAGAAAGTCCACGCCGTCGACGATGCCGACCGGCCGCGCCGTCAGGAAGTTGCCCGACACGACGCGCACGGTCGAGTTGGCCATCGGCGTGTTCGGCAGACCTTGCGAGAAGGCCGCTTCGATCTCGAAGCGCAGCTGGCCGGCGGCTTCCTGCGCGCAGTCCAGCGCCACGCTGTCAGTGATGCGTCGGCCGTGGGAGAAGCGCGAGGTGTGGCCCTTGGCCGTCAGCTGGTCATTCACCTGCGGACGGAAACCGTGCACCAGCACCAGCCGCACGCCCATGGCGTGCAGGATCGCCATGTCTTGTGCAAAGTGGTTGAGCTTGCCGGCGGCGATGAGCTCACCGGCGATGCCCACGACGAAGGTCTTGCCCCGGTAGGCGTGGATGTGCGGCGCCACCGAGCGAAACCACGGAACGAAGGTGTGGGGGAAGACGAGATCCATCATGTGGCCCGGATTGTGCCGCAGCGACGGCACCGCTGTGTGGCTGCGTACACTGGCCGGATGCAAGCGATGGGTGCCACGGCCGATGGCCGGTTTGAGAGGTCGGGGCCGAAGTCGGGGCCGGAGTTGAGGTCGATATCGGCGTGGATGGGCGCGGCCCTGCTGTTGCTGGGCCTGCAGGCCCAAGGCCAGGGGCTGACGCCACCAGCACCGAATGCGCCGGCTCCGTCAGCATCGCCTGCCGCCGCCATGTCCCCAGCCTCATCGCCCGGCCAAGCGGCGCCCGCAGTGGCCGTGCCTCGCCTATTGGGTCGCCTCCAGGCCGCGCAGATCGGCCTGGTCATCAATGACGACGACGCCTACTCGGTGGCCGTCGGTGAGCACTACCAGCGTCAGCGCGGGCTGGCTCCTGCCCAGGTGCTGCATGTGCGCCTGCCTGTTCGGGCCCGGCTGGAGCTCGCCCAGGCCGAGACCTTGCGCAGCCGCATCGCCGGCCACTTCGGCCCGAACATCCAGGCGCTGGCCCTGGCCTGGCGCCAGCCCTTTGCGGTGCAGTGCAACTCGATCACCTCGGTGGTCACGCTGGGCTTTCGGCCCGCCCAGTGCGAATCCACCTGCGGCAAAGGCGAGCCATCGCCCTTGTTCAACCAGGCCACCGTCACGCCGTTCACTGACTTGGGCGTGCGGCCCAGCATGCTGCTGGCCGCCCCTGATGAGGCGGCGGCCCGCGCCATGATCGACCGCGGCGTGGCCGCCGACGGCACCCTGGGCCGCCGTTTTGCGCCGGCCGTCAGCGCCTGGTACCTGCAAACCACCGATGCCGCGCGCAACGTGCGCAACGCGCTCTACCCCCGGCCGGGGCCGGTGGGCCAGACGGGGCTCACGGTGCACACCGGCCCGGAGGCCGCATTGGCGCGCCAGCCGGGTGACCCCGCCGTGCTGCTGCAGATCGGTGCCGCGCGTTGGCAACCCCCCGTGCCACTGCGCTGGGCGCCCGGGGCGCTGGCCGACCACCTCACCTCGTTCGGCGGCGTGCTGGACGGCACCTCCGGCCAATTCACCGCCACTGACTGGATTGCGGCGGGCGCCACCGCCAGCCACGGCACGGTCAGCGAGCCGTGCAACCACCTGCAGAAGTTCCCGCATCCGCAGGTGGTGTTGCTGCATTACCTGCAAGGCGCCACCGCGATCGAGGCCTACTGGAAAAGCGTGTTGTGGCCGGCACAAAGCCTGTTTGTGGGCGAACCACTGGCAGCGCCGTTCGGCCCGCCCAGCCTGGCTGCACGCCCGGCCGGCCAAACGCCGATAATCGCGCCCCTGTGACTGAATCCGCCTCCCGACCGCCCGCACCGCCGGCCCCCGCCCGCTCGTCCCCAGCCAGCCCCGCGGCCCGCCCGCCTCGGCCCGCCCGACCGCCCCGGGTGGTCACGCCGGTGCCGCCCATCACTTTCCCCGACAGCCTGCCCGTCAGTGCCCGGCGCGACGACATCGCCCAGGCCATCCAGCAGCATCAGGTGGTCATCGTCTGCGGTGAAACCGGCTCGGGCAAAACCACCCAGTTGCCCAAACTGGCGCTGGCCCTCGGCCGCGGCTGGGGCGCTGGTGGCGCCGGGCTGATCGGCCACACCCAGCCGCGCCGGATTGCGGCCAGCTCGGTGGCCAAGCGCATTGCCGAAGAGCTGAACTCGCCGCTGGGTGAGGTGGTGGGCTACAAGGTGCGGTTCCAGGACCGCCTGCAGCCCGGCGCCAGCGTCAAGCTGATGACCGACGGCATCTTGCTGGCGGAAACCCAGACCGACCCGCTGCTCAAGGCCTACGACACGCTGATCATCGACGAGGCCCACGAGCGCAGCCTCAACATCGACTTCCTGCTGGGTTACCTGCGGCAGATCCTGCCGCGCCGGCCTGACCTGAAGATCATCGTCACCTCGGCCACGATCGATGCCGACCGGTTCGCCCGGCACTTCGAATCGCGCCAGGGCCCGGCGCCGGTCATCATGGTCAGCGGCCGCACCTTCCCGGTGGAGCAGCGCTGGCGCTCGTTCGAGGAAACCCGCGAATTTGATCTGGACGATGCCATCGCCGATGCGGTGGACGAGCTCTGGCGCGAAGGCCCCGGCGACATCCTCGTGTTCCTGCCCGGCGAGCGCGAGATCCGCGAAGCCGCCGACCACCTGCGCAAACACCTGGCCCAGCAGCACCGCCACGGCCCGCAGCCTGAAATCCTGCCGCTGTTCGCCCGCCTGAGCCAGCAGGAGCAGGACCGCGTCTTCCAGGCCGGCAACGGCCGCCGCATCGTGCTGGCCACCAACGTGGCCGAAACCTCGCTGACGGTGCCGGGCATCCGCTACGTGATCGACGCGGGCCTGGCCCGGGTGAAGCGCTACAGCTACCGCAACAAGGTCGAGCAGCTGCAGATCGAGGCGATCAGCCAGGCGGCGGCCAACCAGCGCGCGGGCCGTTGCGGCCGTGTCTCCAACGGCATCTGCATCCGGCTGTATGACGAGAAGGATTTCAACGGCCGGCCGCGTTTCACCGACCCCGAAATCCTGCGCTCGTCGCTGGCCGGGGTCATCCTGCGCATGAAGGCGCTGGGCCTGGGGCAGGTCGAGGACTTCCCCTTCCTGGAAGCGCCGCCGAAGAAGGCCATTGCCGACGGTTACGCCCTGCTGGGTGAGCTGGGTGCGGTGGACGACAACAACGACCTCACGCCGATCGGCAAAGAGCTCTCGAAGCTGCCGCTCGACCCGCGCGTGGGCCGCATGATCATCGAGGCGCGCGACCGCCAGAGCCTGAACGAAGTGCTGATCATCGCGTCGGCCCTGACCGGCCAGGACGTGCGTGACCGCCCGCTGGAAGCCCAGCAAGCCGCCGACGAGAAGCACAAGAAGTTCGACGACGAGCGCTCCGAGTTCATGGGCTACCTCAAGCTGTGGCACTGGATCGAGGAGGGGCGTGGCCGTGCGGGTGCGGCGCCTGCGCCGGAATCGGCCGCGCACAAGCTGAGCAACCGCCAGCAAGAGCAGCGGCTGCGCGACAGCTTCGTCAGCCCGCGCCGGGTGCGCGAATGGCGTGACATCTATTCGCAGCTGCACACGGTGGTGGCCGAACACGGCTGGCGCCTGAACAACAGCCCCGCCACCTACGACCAGGTGCACCTGGCGATGCTGGCCGGCCTGCTGGGTAACCTGGGCTGCAAGTCGGACGACGAAGACTGGTACCTCGGCGCCCGCGGCATCAAGTTCTGGCGCCACCCCGGCGCGCACCTGAGCAAGAAGCCGGGCCGCTGGTTGGTGGCCGCCGAGCTGGTTGAAACCACGCGCCTGTTCGGCCGTGGCCTGGCCGCGATCGACCCGCAGTGGATTCCGCAGATCGCCGGTCACTTGCTGAAAACCCAGCTGCTGGAGCCGCACTGGGAAAAGAAGGCCGCCGAGGTCATCGCGCTGGAGCGCGCCACGCTGTACGGCATCGTCGTCTACAACAACCGGCGGGTGAACTTCGGCAACATCGATGCGCCGGCCGCCCGCGAAATCTTCATCCGCGAAGCGCTGGTGAACGGTGAGTGGGACGTGCGTCTGCCGTTCCTGACGCACAACCGCAAGATGATTGCGCAGGTGCAGGAGCTGGAACACAAGTCGCGCCGGCAAGACGTGCTGGTGGACGAAGAGCTGATCTTTGCCTACTACGACCAGCAACTGCCGCGTGAGGTGGTGAGTGGCGCCACCTTCGAGCGCTGGTACCGCGACGCGCTGCGCCAGAACCCGCAGTTGCTGCAGCTCACCCGTGAAGAGCTGATGCGCCATGAGGCCGCCGGCATCACCTCGTCGGCCTTCCCGAAGACCATCCGCCTGGGCGGTGTGGATTGCGTGGCCACCTACCTGCATGAGCCGGGTGACCCCAAAGACGGCGTGACGGTGACCGTGCCGATCTACGCCCTGAACCAGGTCAGCGATGACCGCTGTGACTGGTTGGTGCCCGGCATGCTGACGCCCAAGGTGCTGGCGCTGTTCAAGACGTTGCACCAGCGCCCGCGTTCACGCCTGGTGCCTTTGCCTGAGGCGGCCACCGAGTTTTGCGAGCTGGCCAACTTCGGCCAGGGCAACCTGGTGGAGGTGATGCTGCGCGCGGTGCGTGAGCGCACCCAGATCGCCGTGCAGCGCAACGACTTCAAGCTGGAGCAGCTGCCGCCCCACCTGTTCATGAACTTCCGCGTGGTGGACGAGCATGGCCACCAGCTGGGCATGGGCCGGCAGCTCGCCACCTTGAAGGCCGAGCTGGGCGGCCAGGCGCGCTCGGCGTTCCAGGCGCTGGCCGCCTTGAAGATGGCCGAGCCGCCGGCAGCGCCGCGTGCAGCCCCGCAGCCGGGCAACGGTGCCCAGCCCCCGGGCCGGGGTGTGGTGGCCGCCGTGAGGGCGCCCGCGCCGCCGCCGGCCGATGCCCCCGCCGCCCGTTACACCGCCTGGACCTTTGCCGAGCTGCCCGAGCTGATGGAGATCCGCAAGGCGGGCCAGACGCTGATCGGCTTCCCGGCGCTGATCGACAAGGGTGCGCACGTCGAGATCGAGGTGTTTGATGAGCCCGACGTGGCCGCCGCCCGCCACCGCGCCGGTTTGCGCCGCCTGGTGGCGCTGCAGATCAAGGAGCCACTGAAGTACCTCGAGAAGAACATCCCCGAGCTGACCAAGATGGCGGTGGCCTTCATGCCGCTGGGCACGGCCGAAGAGCTGCGTGAGCAGATCATCGACGTGGCGCTCGACCGGGCCTTCCTGCAAGACCCGCTGCCGCAGGACAAGTTCGCCTTCGACAAGCGCATCGAGGAAGGCCGCACCCGCCTGAACCTGATCGCCCAGGAGGTGGCGCGGCTGTGTGGCGTGATTCTGGTGGAGTTCGCGGCGGCCCAGCGCAAGATCAAGGACAGCAAGCCGCCCAAGGAGGTGGCTGAAGACCTGGCCGCGCAGTTGCAGCGCCTGATGCCCAAGCGCTTCGTGCTGGCCGCCAGCTATGTGCAGCTGCAGCACTATCCGCGCTACCTCAAGGGCGTGGTGATGCGGCTCGACAAGCTGCGCGCCGACCCCACCCGCGACAGCCAGCGCCTGGCCGAGCTGCGGCCGCTGGAGACGCGCTACCTGCGTCGGCTGGCCGAGCTGAAGGGGCAGGGCGATGCCCGCATGGACGACTTCCGCTGGCAACTCGAAGAGCTGCGCATCAGCCTGTTCGCGCAGGAGCTGCGCACGCCGCAGCCGGTGTCGGTGAAGCGGCTGGACAAGACCTGGGCCCAGCTGTCGAGCTGAGCCTCAGGGAGTCGTCAGTGACGGCTCAGTGGTGGAGCGCATGCCCCAGGCAGCGCCCCATCAAGCGCTCGAAACCCGGGTCCAGCCGCATCGCGGGCTGGGGCAAATACTGGCCGGCCCATGAGCGCAGCAGGGCGCCTGCGTGTGGCACGCCGGTGAGTGCCAGGGCTGCGTCGGCGCCCAGGTCGTCTTCACGCACGCTCAGCAGGCGTTCCAGCACCTCGCGGGCGGCGTAGCTGCCACCGGGGGTCAGGCTGGGACCGTCCAGCAGTTCGATCTGCGCCTGCCAGATGCTCGTCACCTGCAGGCTGATGGCGGGCTGGGCCATGCCGGCCAGCACGGCCCGCGTGGCGGGGTCCTGGCCCATCAGCAGGGCAATGCCCAGCACGAGGTCGGCCACGCCCACGTCGTAATCCAGGCGGTGGTTCACGCCGGCCCGGTGGGCTTCATGGGCGGGGTCGCCCGTCACGCCATAACCGAGTTGCAGGGCGGGAATGTGGCGGGTGTCGGCACGCGTGCGCAGGTGGTGCACCAGCGCCAGGCCGGCCGCGTTCTGCGCGCCGGCATTGACGATGAGCAGCCGAATGGGGGTGACCTTCAGGAGGGCCAGGGCCTCCCAGGGCTGTTCCGCCTCGAAGACCTTCCAGCCTACGGCGTTCAGCAAGTCAACCACCACACGTCGCCGTGTGGGGACCGGGTCGAGGACGAGGATATTGCTCATACCTTGTTATCGACCCTGCACGACCCGGCTTGAGAGCCGGTGTCGTGTGCTGATTCAGCGAACTGGCGCCGTGTTGCCGAGGTATTCGGCGATCAGCTTGAGCAGCTCATTGCCGCCCACGGGCTTGATCATCCAGGCGGTGGCGCCCGCAGCCTTGGCGCGGTCCCGCAGGCCACGCTGGCCCTGGGTGGTCAGGGCCACGATGGGGGTGAAGCGCAGCAATTGTCTGGCCGCGGCAATCAGCGCCAGGCCGTCCAGGCGCGGCATCATGATGTCGGTCAGCAGCAGGTCAGGGCGCAAGCCGCCGTTCAGCAGGTCCAGCGCGGCCTGGCCGTCTTCGGCCGTCACCACGGTGTGGCCGGCCAGCGTCAGGGACATCTCGATGCTGCGACGCATGGTCGGCGAGTCATCGGCGATCAGGATGGTGCTCATGGGTGCATGCCCGCTTCAGAACATCTCGATGCGCGGGCCGTTGGCCGTTGCCAATGTCAGGCCTTGTGCATCTTGTGGCCCTTGCGGGACGCAGGTCACTTCGGGATCAGGCTGACCGAGGCCGCGCGAGTGAGCCACCCGCTGCGAATGCATCACGTAGTTCTGTGTCCAGAGCGCGAGCAGCTCCTCCAGCATCACCGGCGGTGGCGGGGCGTCGCCACCAATCAGACGGTACAGCTGCGAGAAGTGGTCGGACAGGCTGCCCAGCGCCGTGTTGATCTGCTCCAGCAGCTGCCGGTTGATGTCCTGGAACTGCATGTCGCCCAGCGTGTCGATGATGTCGACCGTCACCGTCTGCATGCCGTTTTCCATGTCGGTACTGAGGCTGCTGAGGTAGGGCACCACGTCCGCCAGCGTGGCGCTCATGGTCTGGATGTGTTCGGCGATTTCACCCAGTTGCTTGGCCGCGCTGGCGCCTTGCATGTCCTGGGCCGACTTCACCTGCTCGTCGATGGTCTGGGCAGCGGCGGTGATGCCGTCGCTGATCTGGCGGGCGGCTTCGGCCGTCTGGGTCGAGAGGCGGCGCACCTCGGCGGCCACCACCTTGAAGCCGGCACCTTCCTGGCCGGCGCGTGCGGCCTCGATCGAGGCATTGATGGCCAGCAGATTGGTCTGGCGCGAGATGTCGGCGATCAGCGCTGCCAGCGGGGTGAGCTTGCGCACCTTGTCAGCCACCGCGCGCACGCGCTCCTGGCTCTGCTGGCGTTCGCTTTCGAACACCTGCTGGTGCTGGGCCAGGCTGGAGACGGCCGCGCCGTGCTCGCCGGCACGGCTGAGCGAATCGGCCGAGAGGCTGTGCGAGCGGTTCACCGCATGCATCACCCGGGTCTGCAGATCCACGGCATTGGCATGCACCCGGTTCATGCGGTCCATCATCGACATGACCGCGGTTTCCGAGGTCTGGATGGTGGAGGTGACTTGCTGCTTCAGCACGCCGAAGGCCTGCTGCAGCGTGTTGATGTCCTGCACCACGACGTCGGTGGCCGTGGCGGTTTTGGCGATGCGCATGCGCGGTTGCAGCGTGCCGACCAGCGAGCCGGAGATCACGCCCACCGCCACCGCCAGGATGTGGCCGATGTCGACCCAGGCCGGCCAGATCCAGTGGGCCACCGCCATCGCGGCGATCATGGCGCACAGCAGCAACGTGCGGTTGCGCAGGTGGTGAGACACCTTGTCCTTGGGGAGGTGGGAATCAGGCATGGAACCCCTCACGCGCCAGGCAGTACTTGCTTGATCACTTTCACCAGCTCGGCGCCGCCGACCGGTTTCACCAGCCAGCCCGTGGCGCCGCTTTTCTTGGCTTCGTCGCGTTTGCCCTGTTGGCTTTCGGTGGTCAGGGCCAGGATGGGCGTGAAGCGCAGCAGCTTGCGCGCTTCCTTGATCAGGGCGATCCCGTCCATCCGCGGCATGTTGATGTCCGTGATGATCAGGTCGGGCTTCAGGCCGGACTTCAACTTCGTCAGGGCAGCTTCGCCGTCGCCGGCGGTATCTACCTTGAATCCGCTGATCTCCAGAGTGCCCTTGAGGCTCATCAGCATCGTGGCCGAATCGTCCACCAGAAACACGCTCTTCATCATCTGTCCTTCAGGCAATTGGGGTCGTGTGATGCGCGAAGCACCAACCGGAGCCGTTTGCGCGGCTCCCACCACACGGTTAACGGCCGATGTGGTGAGGTCTTAACTGTGGCTTTTACTTGTCAGCAGGAAAGCCATGAATTCATCGACGATTTGTGCCCAATTCCTCGCACTTCGGGCTGCCGGCAGCGGTCAAGCCTTCTTCTGGTAGATCAACGCGTCGGGGAAGCGGCGCATCTCGAAGCCCTTGGGGCCGTGGCCGATCGACTCGGAATGCCCGAGGCACAGGAAGCCCTGCGGGTTCAGGCTGGCGTGCAGGGCCTGCAGTGCGGTGTCGCGCGACTCGTCATCAAAATAGATCAGCAGGTTGCGGCAGAACACGATGTCGATATTCCTGAAATTCCGCGTCTCGGCCGGTTTGCACAGGTTCACCCGGCTGAATTCCACCGCGTCCACCAGATCGCGGCTGATCTCGAATTCGTCGTTGCCCACCGGCTTGAAGTATTTGCGCAGCAGGTTGGCCGGCAATTCCCCCACCGAGCGGCGCGAATAAACGCCCGTCTGGGCAGCGGCCAGCACCTGGGTGTCGATGTCCGAGGAGAGGATCTCCACGTCCACCTCGTTGATGTGGCGCCAGCGCTCCAGCAGGTAAATCGCGATCGAGTACGGCTCTTCGCCCGTGGACGAGGGCACCGACCAGATCCGGATGGTTTCGCCCGGGGCCTTGCGGGCCCGCACCTCGTTCATCAGGTGGTTGACCAGGCAGTCGAACTGGTAGGCCTCGCGGAAGAAATAGGTTTCGTTGACCGTCATCGCGTTCACCACGGCCTGGAATTCCAGGCCCTGGGTGTCGCCGCGCAATTGCCGGAACCAGCCGGCGAAATTGGGGGCGCGCTGGATGCGGATACGGTCTTGCAGGCGCTTTTCGAGGAAATAGCGCTTGCTGTCGTCAAACCAGATGCCGCTCTGGCGGTGGAAATAGGCGCTGAACTGGGCCAGGTCGTCCGGCGTGATGGTCAGATCGGGGGCGTGGTTCATCATGCCTTGGCCCAGCTCAAGGCGGGCAGCCAGGCTGTCAATTGGGCGGCCACCTCGTGGCAAGGTTTCACCACACCGGCGCCGCCGCGCTGGATCAGCTCGGCCGGCATGCCGAACACCACGGCGGTGTCCTCGGATTCAGCCAGGGTGCGGCCGCCGCGCTGGTGCAGCCGGGTCATCGCCGCAGCGCCGTCGTAGCCCATGCCGGTGAGCTGCACGCCGATGATGCGGGCGGGTGGCAGCAGGTCGAGTGCGCTGTCCACCATCACATCGACCGACGGGTGCCACGGGTGCGTGGGGCTCTCGGCGTGCGGCATCACCACCACGCGGCCCAGGCGCTCGGCCAGGATCATGTCGGTGCCACCGCGTCCGATGTAGATGTGGCCGGGCATCAGCGGCTTCACCGCGTCCACCTCGGCCACGCGCAGGGCGCACAAGCCGTTCATGCGCACGGCAAAGGCACTGGTGAAGTAGCTGGGCATGTGCTGGGCCACCACCACCGGCCAGGGGAAGTTGGCGGGCAACTGGGGCAGGATGTCCTCCAGCGTTCGCGGGCCGCCTGTGGACACGCCCACCAGCACCACGCCCGGGCAATGCAGCAGGGCGGTGGCGCTGGCGGCCTTCAGCCGCTGGGCCGCGGAGGCGGGCGCTGCCGCAGGTTGGGCGTTGGGCGCGTTGTCACGCGCAGCCCGGGTGGCCGCTGCTGGCGCTGTTCGCGTCGGTGCCTGTGTCGGGCGCCGTTCCGGCGTGGCGCGGTTGACCGGCCGGCGCACCTTGGCGCGGGCCGCCGCCTTCACCTTGGCCACCAGCACCGGACCCATGTCGCCCAGGCTCACCGACATCGTGCCGCCGGGCTTCTCGATGAAGTCCACGGCGCCCATGGCCATGGCTTCCAATGTGGCCATCGCGCCCTTGGCCGTGAGTGACGACACCATCACCACCGGGGTGGGGCGGGTCTGCATCATCAGCGACAGGGCGGTCAGGCCGTCCATCTCGGGCATGTTGATGTCGAGGGTCACAACATCGGGCTCCCAGCGTTCCAGCTCCACCAGGGCTTCCGCCCCGTTGCGGGCGAGGTGGACTTCGCATCCGGCCTCCGTCAGCACGCCACCGATCAGTCGGCGCATCAACGCAGAGTCGTCGACCACCATCACCCGTGTCATGGTCAGGCGATGCTGAAGGAGGCGTCCGCCCCGGAGGCCGTCAGTGCGCCGATGGCGCCGGCTTCACCATCGTCGAGCAGGCGCGTCGGATCAACCAGCAGCACCAGCCGGCCGTCGCCATCGAGCTTGGCCACCTGACTGATGAGACCCGACTGGTCGCTGCTCAGCGACGGAGCCGGCTCGATCAGGCGATGGGCCACCCGCAGCACGTCGATCACCGCGTCGACGATGAAGCCGGTGCGCACCCCGCGCAGCAGGTACACCATGATGCGCTGGCGCTCGTTGCGCTCGATCGGCGGCAGGCCGAAGCGCGCGCGCTGGTCTACCACCGGCAGCACCGCGCCACGCAGGTTGATCATGCCTTCCACCCAGGGCGGCGAGCGTGGCACGTGCGTCAGCGTTTCCGGCAGGCGCACGATCTCCTGCACGCTCATGATGGGCACGCCGAACTCTTCCGCACCGAGGCGAAAGATCACCATCTGGCTGTCGTCGTCGATCGGGTCCACGGTGTTGTCTCCTTCGACCTGGGAATCAATGCTGGCGCTGCCGGCAGCGGCGGTTGATCCGCACTGGGCATGCAGCGCTTCCTGGATGCCGCGCAGGCCGAGCAGCTTGCTGGTCGTGATGATCGACACCAACCGGCGCCCGTCGTCCAGGCGGCAGATGGCTTCGAACTCCTGCAGGCCCTGGTCCTGGGCCAGCAGGCCGGGCATGGCATCGGTCTGGTCGCGCGGCACCCGCAGCACTTCCTTCACGGTGTCCGTCACCAGGCCCACGCGGTGGCCGCCGGGCAGGCCCACCACCACCACGCGGTGGTGCTCGTCGAGTTGATCCATCGGCAGCGCGAAGATCGTGCGCAGGCTCACCAGCGGCAGCAGGCGCTGGCGCAACGACATCAGACCCAGCACATGGCTGGCCGAGCGCGGCACGCCGATGATGTTGTCTGGCACCTGCACGATCTCCTGCACGCTGGCAATGTCGATCGCGTATTCCTGGCCGGCCACGGTGAAGCTCACCAGGCGGGCCTCATCGGTGTCGGTGTTGTCAGCTTCGCTGCTGGCGGGTGCGCCGTCCAGCGCTTGCTGGGCACCGCCAGTGGCTGCATCGCCGTTGCCAACGTCCGCCAGCCGTGCGAACTGCTGGCGCGCCAGCAGGCCGAAGTCGAGCACCTGCAGCAGCTGCACCTCACCCGAGGCCTGCGGCCGCTGGATGACGCCGGTCAGGAATTCCTGGCTGATGACCGATTCGATGCTGCTGGCGGGCGCCATCTGGCCCGCCTCCACCGAAATGACACTGGCCACCCGGTCAACCACGAAGCCGATGGGAATGCCGAGCTGGATGACCAGCGCGCGGCTGGCGTCGTCGGCCTCGCAGGCCGGCAAGCCGAAGAGATGCCGCAGGCTGACGATGGGCAGCACCTTGCCGCGCAGGTTGGCCAGCCCTTGCAGAGCGGGCGGGGCCAGCGGCATGCGCGCCACGTCGGGCACGCGGATGATTTCCTGCACCGGGCCCATCGGCACGGCGAACATCTCGTCCGCCACGCTGAAGGTCACGAACTGCAGGGTCTGGGCCAGGTTGCCGGCGGCCTGCTCCACCGCCTCGGGGGGCAGGGCGGGCAGGGCACTGGCGGGAGGGTCACTGAGGTTCATGGCGGTTCGGCCGAGCCGCCTCAGTTGCTTTGCAGCTCGTCAGCGAGCGAGGCGATTTCCTCGATGGCGGCAGCCAGCTCGTCGGTGCCTTGAGACTGCTGCTTGGCCGCCACCGACGCCTGCTCGGCCGACTTCTCGGCCTGCTGCGCGGCGGCAGACACCTGCTCCACGGCGACCTTCACCTGCGCCAGGGCCGCAACGATCTCGACGGCTGCCGAAGCAGCTTCCGCATTGCCGGCTTCCACATCCGCCACGTCGGTTTCCATCGACACCAGGTTGTTGGTGATCGCGCGGGTCTTGTCGACTTCTGCGGCGGCGGCGCCGGCGATCTCGAACAGGTCACGGCCCACCAGGGCGATCTGGTCCTGGATGCTGCGCACCAGGTCCTTGATGCGGTCGGCGTTGCCGGCCGAGTCTTGCGCCAGGTTGCGGATGTCGGTGGCCACCACCACGAAGCCCTTGCCGTATTCACCGGCGCGGGCTGCTTCGATGCTGCCATTGATGGCCAGCATGTTCGTCTGCATCGCGACCTGTGTGATGGCGTCCACCACCTTGTCGATGCGGCGGCTGACCAGCTCCAGCTCCTTGATCTGCTGCATGCTGGTGCGGGTCGAATCCACGCTCATCGTGATGCTGGCGATCAGCCCGTCGACGTGCGACTTGTTGTCACCCATCAGTGAGCGGATGGCGGCGGCGCGTTCGCGGCCGTTGCCGGCGCGCTGCTCGGCGAGCTGCGCACCCTTTTCGATCTGCGTCACGGCCGCGGCCGATTCGGTGGTGGCGGCCGACTGGGTCTGGGCGCCTTTGCGGATCTGCTCCAGCGCAATCATGATCTGGCCGGCCGAGCGGTTGATTTCGCTCACGGCGCTCGACAACTCTTCCGCCGAGCTGGCCACTTCCTCGGCGCTCTTGGCAATGTCCGTCGAGTTCTTCAATTCTTCGGCCACGTCCGACAGGCTGGTGGCGGTCTGCTCGCACTGGGCCAGCGCGGTGCTTTGTTCCTGCACGGTCTTGGCGGCTTCCTCGCAGGCGGCCGATTGCTCGGCGGCGGCGGCAGCGATCTGCTCTGCGCCCTTCAAGGCCTGGTCAGAAGCCACCGACGACTGCTGGGCGGCCGCGGCGATCTCGGTGGCGCCGGCCACGATGGCGGCGGCGTCGCTGGCGATGCGGCCCAGCTGCTCGATGATCACGCCGCTCTTGTCGACCTCCGCCTGGATGGAGCTGGCCGAGGTGTTGATGCCGTCGGCGATCACCTTGACCTCACCCTGGATCTGTCCGACCAGGTCCTGAATCTGTTTGGCGCTCTTTTCGCTGGTTTCAGCCAGCGTGCGCACTTCATCAGCCACCACTGCAAAACCCTTGCCGTGCTGGCCGGCTCGGGCGGCTTCAATGGCAGCGTTCAGGGCCAGCAGGTTGGTCTGGTCGGCGATGCGGACCACGGCCTTGACGATGTCGCCGATGTTGGCAGCCTGGCGTTCGAGCTCGGCCACCATCTTCACGGATTCGGTCTGGCGGCGGGCGGCCACGCCCACATTGGTCACGGTGGCGCCCACTTCGCCATTGATGCGGGTGGCCAGGGTCTGCATGCCCTCGGCCTTGCTGCGCGCCAGGCTGGCGGCGTTCAGCTGGCGCACGATCGCCGCACTCACCTGGTTGACGGCGGCCAGCGATTCCTGGGCGGCGCCGGCGGCTTCTTCAGCGCCAGTGGCGATCTGGTCGGAGGCACGCTTGAGTTCTTCAGCGGCGGCGGCGGCTTCATTGATGCCGGCCGACAGCTGGGTGGAGGCGGCCGCCACGCGCTCTGCGGCTTGCTGCTGCTTGGCGACCGTGCGGGCTCGCTTGCGATGGATGTCGGCGTCACGGCTCACGTTGCGGCTGGCCGCGGCAACAGGCACGTAGGACTCGGCAGCGGGCTGTGCGCCGCGGTTTTTCATCACGAGAGACATGAAGGCTCCTGGGACACGCGCCGCACAGCTGGCGGGACGTGACTGGGATCCGGGGCGTCCGGAAGGCCGTCTCTCGCCCGCGCAAAGGCAGGGCGGGGCAGGCAAGCCTCAGACGTGGAGGCCTGGCCGATCAGTCGAGCGACCCGGCTGGTGTTGCCAGGGTGCTGAGCAGGAGCAAGAGCCTCATGATTGGATGCCAAGGGGCTCAGGCGAAGTCATCAAGGTAGCGGCACAAAGCCCGCCAATTGATGGAAATGATTTTTTCGGTGGTGCTTAAGTCAGCACCTCCAGCAGCCGGTCCATGCCGCCGGTCTCGATCGAGACCATCGCCTGCTCCCGCACGGCGGGCTTGGCGTGATAGGCCACCGACAGGCCGGCCACAGACATCATCGGCAGGTCATTCGCGCCGTCGCCCACGGCCATGGCCTGCTCGGGCGAGATGCCCATCAGGTCACAAACCTCCAGCACCAGGCGACGCTTTTCCGCGCCGTCGACGATGTCACCCCAGGGGCAGTCGACCAGGCGGCCCGTCAGCACGCCGTCTTCGATCTCCAGCACGTTGGAGCGGGCGAAGTCGATGTTCAGGCGGTCGCGCACGCGGTCACTGAAATAGGTGAAGCCGCCGGACACCAGCAGCGTCTTCAGGCCCGCCGCCTGGCAGGCGCGCACGAAGATATCGACGCCGGGGTTGAGCTGCAGCTTGCGGGCATACACCTCCGCCAGGGCCTGCTCGGGCACGCCCTTGAGCAGGGCCACGCGCCGCCGCAGGCTGTCCTTGAAGTCGGTGATCTCGCCGCGCATCGCAGCTTCGGTGATGGCGGCCACCTCGGCCTTGCGGCCAGCAGCATCGGCAATTTCGTCGATGCACTCGATGTTGATCAGTGTCGAGTCCATGTCGAAGGCCACCAGCTTGAAACGGCTCAAGGGCAGGGGCGGCGCGAAGCCGCGGGCGAAGAGGCCGGGGGCCAGGAGGTGGGCAGACATGGTCAGGCGCAGAAGATCAGATGCGGAAGGCCCGGATTGTCGCCGAGGCCGTGTCAGCCACCCGCGCCAGCGCCAGAGCGCTTGCGTGACGGTGCCGGCACTGCCCGCGGATTTGTGCGCACGGTTTTAGCGTTTCATGATTTAACTCGCCGTCGAATTGGTCGAAACGTTGGAAACAGTTTCACCAAGGATGCCCATGTCGCGCCGCGTGCTCACGATTGACGATCAAACCGACATCCGCCGGCTGATCCGGATGACGCTGGAATTCGAGGGCTTCGACGTGCTGGAAGCCGGCGGCGGCCCGGAAGGCCTGGAGATGGCCTGGTCGAAGAAGCCGGACCTGATCCTGCTCGACGTGATGATGCCCGGCATGAGTGGCCTGACCGTGGCCTCGATGCTGCGCACGGACGAGCGCCTGAAGCACATTCCCGTGGTCATGCTCACCGCGCTCGACCGCGAGAGCGACATGGAAGCCGGGCTGGCCACCGGCGCGCAGGCCTACCTGGCCAAGCCCTTCAGCCCGATGGAGCTGCTGGACGTGGTTGAGCGGCTGATCACCGAATCCCAGGCGCGTCGCTGACCCGCCCATGTCGGGAATTGAGGGGTCAAAAGCCCCTTCCTGCAAGGGATTACCCAAATTCACGCTGCCTACAGTGTGCCGATTGAGTGCTCGGAGTCGGCGCCTCGTCGGGTGCCGCTGTTCGAAATGAAAGCCCAGGCCATGCCGGCCTGATCGTTAGCCAACACCTCTTCGCCAGTTCGCGTTATTTGTCTGTCGGCCGGTGGCTGCAGTCCGCGAGTTTGGCGCCTCTGCCCTCAAGGAGATCACCATGGCGCTTGTCAAGAAAGCCGTATCCGCCACCACCGCACCGGCGGTTCGTTCCAATGGCAACACCTCGCGTGATGCCGAGTTGCAGCGCAAGCGCGCTCGCACCCTGGCCAAGCAGCAACAGGCCGCAGAGCGCATCGCCGCGGCCTCGGCCCAGATGTCGTCGGGCATCAGCGAGGCCGCATCGGCCGCTGAAGAGCTCAAGCGCGCGTCTGACCAGATTGCCACGGGCGCCGAGGAAGCATCGGGTGCAGCGCAGGAGTCGCTGGCGGCTTTCAAGCAGGTGGAAGGTGCAATTGCGCGCCAGTTGCAGAACGCTGACCTGAGCCGCAGCCGCGCTGAAACCGCCCAGGCGCTGGTGAGCAAGACCACCGTCGAGATCGGCACGCTGATCACCAACGTCGGTGTGTCGGCCCAGCGCCAGGCCGCCTCGGTGGACATGGTGGCCGAGTTGGAGAAGCAGGCCGCCAACATCGGCGACATCGTCAAGGCCGTGGCCCGCATCGCCGACCAGACCAACCTGCTGGCCCTGAACGCCGCGATTGAAGCGGCCCGAGCCGGCCAGCATGGCAAGGGTTTTGCGGTGGTGGCTGATGAAGTGCGCACGCTGGCTGAAACCAGCGAAAAGAGCGCCAAACAGATTCAAGACCTGGTCGGACAGATCCAGGGCGAAGTCAAGGTGATTGCCGACGGCATCGGCGAAGCGGCCAAGGCCGTGGAAGTGGAAGTCGAAAACGGCAAGGTCATCACCCAGCAACTGGAGCAGATCCGCACCGACACGATCGAGATCGTCAAGGGCGTGGGTGAAATCGCCGTGGGTGCCCAGCAGTCGTCGAGCGCCGCCGTGCAGGCCCTGAAGGGCAGCGAAAGCATCGCCGCAGCGGCCGAGGAGCAATCGGCCGCGGCCGAAGAGGCGGCCTCCACCGTGGCTGAGCAATCACAGGCACTGGCCGCTTGCGAGCAGACCGCCCAGTCGTTGTCCGACCTGGCCGAAGACCTGAAGAACTCCACCGACGTGGCCAAGAGCGCGGAAGACGTGGCGTCTTCCGCCGAAGAGCTGTCGAGTGCGGTGCAGGAAATCAGCCGCTCGGGTACGCAGATCATGACGGCCATCGACCAGATCCGCAAAGGCTCGGAAGTGCAGTCCGCGGCCACCGAGGAATCGGCTGCCGCCGTCACCCAGATCGAGCGCGGTGCCCAGATCGCCCAGGCGCGTGGCACCGCAGGCGTGGAAAAGGTGGGCGCGATCCGCGGCCTGCTGGCCACCAACAAGGCCGCGGTCGATTCGCTGATCGCCAATGTTTCCGGCTCGGCCGAGGCCAGCAAGGTCAGCATCCGCCAGATCAAGGAGCTGGCACTCGTCAGCCGCCGCATCGACAAGATCGTCGATGCCATCACGACCGTCTCCATCCAGACCAACATGCTGGCCGTCAACGGCAGCATCGAAGCGGCCCGCGCCGGTGAGTACGGCAAGGGCTTCGTGGTGGTGGCCACCGACATCCGCAACCTGGCACAAGACTCGGCCCAGAACGCCGACCGCATCAAGGACCTGGTGAAGGCGGTGCAGGACCAGATCGGCGTGGTGGGGCGTGACCTCGACGAGATCCTCGCCACCTCGGTGGCCGAAGTCGAAAAGGCCCGTGCCACCACCGAGAACCTGGTGGCCATCGAGGCTGACATCCTGGCGGTGGAAAGTGGGTCGAAGGAGATCCTGTCCGCTGCCAACGAAATCGGTGCTGCCGTGGCGCAGGTCAAGCGCGGCATCGAGCAGATTTCTTCCGCTGCACAGGAAGCCGCCAAGGCTGCTGACGAGGCCGCCGCTGCGGCGCGCCAGCAGTCGCAGGGCGCCGATGAATTGGCAGCCGCCATCGAGGAAATCTCCTCGCTGGCTGACGAGCTGCAAAGCGCCTGAGCGCAGGGAGTTTGGCCATGAGCCTTGAAACCGCGAACGAACAAGCCCAGCTGGCAGCCGCCAGCGGTGATGGGCAGGCGAGTGATACCTGCCAGTACGTGACCTTCATGGCGGGCGACGAAGTGTTTGCCGTGGAGATGGCGCCGGTGCAGGAAATCATCCGCCTGCCGGACGTGGTGCGCGTGCCGCTGTCGCCGCCGACGCTGGAAGGCCTGGCCAACCTGCGTGGCAAGGTGCTGCCGATCGTCTCGCTGCGCCGCGTGCTGGGTTTTGCCGATCAGGAAGCTGACGACACGACCCGCGCGGTGGTGATCGACATTGGCCAGCCCATGGGCTTCGTGGTGGACCGGGTGGCCAGCGTGGTGGGTGTCGACAAGAGCAAGATCGAAAGCGTGGACGGCCTGAGCGCCACCATCGACAGCGACTTGCTCTCCGGCCTGATCAAGGACATCGGCGGCCACGCCATGGTGATGGTGCTGAATTTCGAGCGGCTCATCGCCCAGGAATTTGCGCACCTGGCCGAGATGGCCGCCAGCCAGGGCGGTGGCGGTTCGGCCGGCCTGGCGGGCGTGGGTGGTTCGGCGGGCCAGTCGCTCGAAGATGCGGTGGACGACGAGCTGCACCTGGTGAGCTTCGACGTGGCCGGTCAGGAATACGCCATCGACATTGCCGATGTGCAGGAAATCGTGCAGGTGCCCGAGCAGATCGTGCAGGTGCCGCGCGCCCAGCCGCATGTGCTGGGCGTGATGACGCTGCGCCAGCGCCTGCTGCCGCTGGTTTCGCTGCGCTGCATGTTCGGCTTGAGCGCGCAGGCCTCGAACGAGCAAAGCCGCATCGTGGTGGTGTCCATCCAGGGCGCCTCGGTCGGCATCGTGGTCGACAACGTCAACGAAGTGCTGCGCGTGCCGCGCCAGCAGGTGGAAACCATGCCGTCGCTGCTGGCCCGCCAGGGCGACATGGCCGACATCACCGACATCTGCCGCCTGGAGGGTGGCAAGCGTCTGGTGTCGATCATCTCGACGCACAACCTGTTCCGCCACAACGCCATCAAGGAGGCCTTGAACGCCGTGGACAACTCTGAAGCCGCCACCGACCGTGGCCAGCAACGCCAGGCCAGCACCGGCGACGACGAACAGGTGGTGGTGTTCCGCCTCGGCTCCGAAGAGTTCGGTGTGCCCATCGACAGCGTGCAGGAAATCGTGCGCGTGCCCGACGTGCTGACGCATGTGCCGCGCGCACCGGCATCGGTGGAGGGGGTGATCAATCTGCGTGGCTCGGTGCTGCCGGTGGTGGACTTGCGCCGCCGCCTGGGGCTGCCCACCGTGGACCGCAACGACGGCCAGCGCATCGTGGTGTTCCTGATCCGTGGCGTGCGTACCGGCTTCATCGTCGATGCGGTGGCCGAGGTGCTGAAGGTGCCGCGCCAGGCGATCGAGCCCGCACCGCAGTTGTCGGCCGAGCAGTCGACGCTGCTGGCACGCATGGCGAACCTCGAAAAGCAGAAACGCATGTTGCAGTTGATCGAACCGGCCCACCTGCTGGCCGACAACGATCTCTCCAGCATGTCTGAGATGGCCGCCTGAGCAAGCCGCCATGATCAAGCTTCTGATCGTTGATGACTCGGCGCTGATGCGTCGACAACTCAGCTTGCTTTTTCAGGCGGCGGGTGATTTTGTCATTCGCCAGGCACGCAACGGGCAGGAGGCGGTGGAAGAAAACCGCGAGTTCCAGCCCGATGTCGTGACCCTGGACATCAACATGCCGGAGATGGACGGCATCACGGCGCTCTCGCTGATCATGGCGGAGCGGCCGGTGCCGGTGGTGATGGTGAGCTCACTCACCGAGAAGGGCGCACTCGCCACCTTCGAGGCGCTGAACCTCGGTGCGATCGACTACGTGGCCAAGCCCGGCGGCACCATCTCGCTGTCGCTCGACCAGATCAAGGACGAGCTGCTCACCAAGGTGCGCGGCGCCATGCGTGCACGGCCCGGTACCCGCGGCAGCCCGCTTGGGCGCACGGCCGCACCCAGGCCAGCACTGAGGCCCGCACCTGCGCTGCGCACCACCGCCACTGAGCAGCCGTCGAAGGCCCAGTCACTGGCGCAACGCCTGCGTGAAGAGCGCGAGGCCCACGCCGCCAGTGCGCGTGAACGTTCGGCCGTGCGCAACACCCGCGATGGCCTGCTGTTGATCGGCGTGTCCACCGGCGGGCCGCGCGCCCTGGAAGCGGTGTTGCCCGACCTGCCGGCCGACTTCCCCTGGCCGGTGCTGGTGGTGCAGCACATGCCGGCCAGCTTCACCGGCCCGTTCGCCGCGCGGCTGGACAACATCTGCCCGCTCACCGTGGTGGAGGCTTCACGCCCGATGCCGGTGGAGCGAGGCCATGTGTATGTGGGCAAGGGCGGCGCCGACATGGTGGTGACCCGCCGTGCCGGCGTACTCACCGTGTTGCCCAAGCCCGAGAACGCCGCACACCTGTGGCACCCGTCGGTGGAGCTGATGGCCCGCACCGCGCTGGAAGTGGTGGCGGCTGACCAACTGCATGCGGTGATGTTGACTGGCATGGGCAATGACGGCGCCGATGCCTTCACTGAAATCAAGCGTCGCGGTGGTCGCACCGTGGCCGAGTCTGAAGAGACCGCGGTCGTCTGGGGCATGCCCGGCGAACTCGTGAGCCGCGGGGGCGCCTCGATGGTGCTGCCGCTCGACAAGATCAGTGCCCAGGTCAAGGCCTGGGCCCTGCGTTAACCCCCAAGGACGCAACATGGCCCTGAAAAAACCCCCCACCGCGGTCACCACGGAGCACTCTGGCAGACAGCATGAACGGGACGCCGCAGGGCTGTTGAAACAGCTGACCGACAGCAACGCCGAAGTGCGCCGCTGGGCCGCCCGCGACCTGGCCGACTGCCCGGGCTGCTCGGAGGCCCTGGTCGAGCACCTGAAAACCGAGGCCGACACCTCGGTGCGCGAAGTCATCCTGACCAGCCTGGTGCTGCTGGGCGACAACACCGCGGTGTACGGCCTGGTGGCCTGCATGCGCAGTGAGGACGCCGCCTTGCGCAACGAGGCCATCGAGGCGATGAAGCAGCTGCCCGATGCGGTGTCGCCCATCATGCGCGGCCTGCTGGCCGACGAAGACAGCGACATGCGCATCTTCGCGGTGAACATCCTCGAGTCGCTGAAGCACCCGAGCGTCGAGCAGTGGCTGAGTGACGTGATCGAGCACGATGACCACGTCAATGTGTGTGCCACCGCGGTGGATCTGCTGGGCGAAGTCGGCTCGCGCACCGCGCTGGAGCCGCTGCTTCGCCTGAAGACCCGCTTCGACAAGGAGCCCTACATCCAGTTTGCGGCCGACCTGGCCATCAAGCGCATCCTGGAGGGCTGACCCGACATGGCCGATCCCGTCATCACCGATGAGGACTTCCAGAAATTCCGGGAGTTCTTCTACCGGAAAACCGGTATCCAGTTCGACAACACCAAACGCTACTTCGTCGACAAGCGCCTGCTCGAGCGCATGGCCGACACCGGCAATGCCCAGTTCCGCAGCTACTTCACGATGCTGCGTTTCCAGGCGACCGGCGAAGAGCTGCAGGTGCTGACGAACCTGATGACCGTCAATGAAACCTACTTCTTCCGCGAGGAGTACCAGTTCCGCTGCCTGGTCAATTCCATCCTGCCCGAGCTGGTGTCCCGCAAGAAGGACAGCGGCCCCTTGCGCATCTGGGTGCTGCCCTCGTCCTCGGGCGAGGAGCCGTACTCCATCGCCATCTGCCTGCTGGAAATGTGGGCCGGCATCCACCAGTACGACGTGGAGATCGTGGCGTCGGACATCGACACCCACATCCTCGACCAGGCCCGACGCGGCTTGTATTCAGACCGCTCGGTGGGCCAGCTGCCCAAGCCCTACCTCGCCAAGTACTTCAAGCGCACGGCGGCGGGCTACCAGATCTGTGACGACCTGCGCGGCGCGGTGGAGTACACCCGCGTGAACCTGTCGGACCGCGCAGACACGCGGCCCTACCGGAACTTCGACGTGGTGTTCTGCCGCAACCTGCTCATCTACTTCGACGACGTGTCTCGCAAGTCCGCCGCCGAAACCTTCTACGACGCCTTGAAGCCTGGCGGCTTCATCTGTCTGGGGCACTCTGAATCCATGAGCCGGATCTCCTCGCTCTACAAGGTTCGCAAGTTCCCTGAGGCCATCGTCTACCAAAAGCCCGCAGAGTAAGACCATGAAACGCATTCTGATCATCGATGATGCCGCCACGGTTCGTCTCTACCATCGTCGAATCCTGCAAGAGGCAGGGTACGAGGTGGTGGAAGCCATCAACGGGGTGGAGGCGCTTGAAAAGGCGCTGCAAATGAACTTTGACCTCTACATCGTGGACGTCAACATGCCCAAGCTGGATGGCTACGGATTCCTGCGTGAATTGCGCAACCAGGACGCGCCGCAAGTGCCGGCGATCATGGTGTCGACGGAGGCCTCTGCCGCCGACCGAAAGCGCGCCTACGCGGCAGGGGCCAACCTGTACTTGGTCAAGCCCACGAGGCCTGAACAACTGGTGGCGCCCATCGCGCTGCTGCTCGGAGACCAGGAAGAATGAACGAGCTGCTCGAACAGTTCCTGTCCGAAGCGCGAGAGGCGCTTCAGGGCATTGCCGACATGCTGATGCAGCTCGAACGCGCACCGGCTGACGAAGACTTGATGACCCAGCTGTTCCGGCTGGTGCACACCTTGAAAGGCAACAGCGGGCTGTTCGAGTTCCCGGAGATGACCCGCGTGCTGCATGCGGGTGAGGATTTGATGGACGCTGTCCGCCACGGACGGGTGCCGTATTCGCAGCCGCTGGCCGACCGCCTGCTCGACGCGATGGACTTCGTCGGCATGCTGTGCGATGACATCGAGAACGGCGTGCACAACGGCTCAGCCCATGCCGATGCGGCCGTGCAGCTGGCCGCGGCGCTGCGCAGCCTGATCGGTGACACGGCAGGCGAGGGTGGCGCTGATGGCGCCGAAGACCCCGACGAGGTGGCACGCGGCAGCCTGCCCGTGTTCACACCCGCGGCCGTGCTGCAGGTGCCCGAGGCCGTGCGCCGCGAAGCGTTCAGGGAGGTCGATGAAGGCCGCTCGCTGTGGTGGGTGTATTACCAGCCCGACGAGGAATGCTTCTTCCAGGGCGACGACCCCTTGCACCGCGGCATGCAGACGCCCGGCGTGTTGTGGGGCGGCCTGAAAGCGCGTGCCCCGTGGCCCGCGCTGCCCGAGCTGGATGCCTTCCGCTGCATGCTCGACATGCAGCTGCTCAGCACCGCGGATTCGTCCGAGCTGGATGAGCACTACCGCTATGTGCCCGAACAACGCCTGATCAGCGCCGTGAACCCGTGGTGCCTGGTGCAGCCCGAGGGCGACCCGAACGGCGGCCCTGTCTACGAAGACTTTGTCGCCGACGCGCTGGCCTTGCTGGATGCCGGTGACCTGCAGGGCCTGGAGCGGGCCGTGGACACCTTGCTGGAGCTGTCCAGCCCCACGCTGTGGTTGTCTTCGGCACTGCGCTGGATGCAGACGCTGCTGGCCTGCCGCACGGTGAACCAGCCCGCGCTGCGTGCGCTGATTGAATCCCTCAACACCTTGCAGGCGCCCGACTGGATGGCGGTGATGGACGCCATGCTGGATGCGGGTGGCCATGGCGCTGAGCCTGGTGTGGTGGCAGATGTTGCTGAAGCGACCACGGCTGCGCCCGCGCCCGCCGCTGCCACGCACATCGAGCTGCACGGTGTGGCCGCCGAGGCCCTGAACAACCTGGTTGAAACCCAGCGCGAAATCCTCTCGCTGCCGGACGACGCGAAGTGGCTGGCCGGCCGCATCAAGGCTGCGGCCAAGGTGCTGGACGGGTGCCTGCACGCCGTGGGCCGTGGCAATGAAGTGCCTGCGCTGCAGGCCGCTGCACAGGCTGCGCTGGCCGACATGACCGCCGCGCCGCTGGCGGCCTGGCTGGAAGACGCTTTTCCGGAAGGTACGCTGGCCACGCAGGCCCAGCCGTTGGCTGCGGTGGCCGCCGCATCAGTGGTGCCTGCCGCTGCTGCACCTGTGCTGGCCACAGCCGGTAACGGGGCTGATTGGCCGGCCAAGCCAACGACTGCTGCCTCCGCACCCGCCGCCGCAGACGACGACACGGATGACGACGATGAGCCGGCCGGTGCCGACGACGTGGTGCCTGGTGTGCCAGCCAGCCGCAGCGGTGAGCCAGTCGACGGCGACGTCAAGTTCGGCCGCCGCAGCGAAGACCAGCAGAGCGCGCGCAGCCTGAAGGTGGACCAGGTCAAGATCGACCGTCTGATGAACCTGATCGGCGAGATGGTGGTGGCGAAGAACGCCATTCCCTACCTGGCCAACCGGGCTGAAACCGTGTTCGGCGTGCGTGACCTCTCGCGTGAGATCAAGGCCCAGTACGCGGTGATCAACCGCATCTCCGAGGAGATGCAGGACGCCATCATGCAGGTCCGCATGATGCCGGTCTCCTTCGTGTTCCAGCGCTTCCCGCGGCTGGTGCGCGACACCTCGCGCCGCCTCGGCAAAGACGTGAACCTGGTGCTGGAAGGCCAGGACACGGCCGCCGACAAGAACATCATTGAATCGCTGGGTGACCCGCTGGTGCACATCGTGCGCAACAGCCTCGACCACGGCCTGGAAATGCCCGAGGTGCGCAAGGCGGCGGGCAAACCGGCCATCGGCACGCTGAAGATCGTGGCGCGCCAGGAATCCGACCGCGTGGTCATCGAGATCAGCGACGACGGCAAGGGCATCGACCCCGACGTCATCAAGCGCAAGGCCTACGAGAAGGGCGTGATCGACGAGGCGATGCTGGAACGCATCACCGACGCCGAAGCCATCAACCTGATCTTCGCTGCCGGGTTCTCCACGGCCGAAACCGTGTCCGACCTGTCAGGCCGCGGTGTGGGCATGGACGTGGTGCGCACCGCGATCGAGCGGGTCAATGGCGCCATCACGCTCGACAGCGAGAAGGGCAAGGGCACGCGCATTCGGCTGTCGCTGCCGCTGTCGATGGCCGTGACCAACGTGATGACCATCGAGACCGATGGCCAGGTGTTCGGCGTGCCGATGGACATGGTGCTGGAGACCGTGCGGGTGCCGCGCAGCAGCGTGCGCCAGATCAAGCAGAGCATGGCCACCGTGCTGCGCGACCGCGTGGTGCCGCTGAAGTCGCTCAATGGCTTGCTGGGGCTGTCTGCAGCGCCGCTGGCCAACGAGAGCGATGAGCTGGCCGTGCTGATCGTGCGCGTGGGCGAAGAGACCGTGGGCCTGCTGGTGGACGAGTTCCGCGAGACGGCCGACATCATTCTCAAGCCGCTGGCCGGCGTGCTGGCAGGCCTGAAGTCGTATTCCGGCTCTGCCCTGATGGGCGACGGTTCGGTCTTGATGGTGCTGAACGTGAAGGAAATGCTCTGATGCCGATCGACTACCGTAAAAAACTGGCTGTTTTTGCCGATGTCATCACTGTGGAAGACGCTGAACCACTGCTGGCCTGGGCGCAGCAGCGCAAGGACTGCAAGGTTGATCTTTCGGCATGCAGCCATGTGCATCCTGCGAACCTGCAGGTGCTGCTGGCAGCCAACGCAGAAGTGACGGCCTGGCCGAATGACGAATGGCTGACGGCATGGTTGCGAACCGTGCTGCGTGGCCGGTGAGTGCCCGCTGGGCTAAACAAAACAAAGGGAATTGCTGTGGCCAAGACCATCATGGTGGTAGACGACTCGCTGACGATGACACGCAGCCTGAAGTCGAATCTGGAGATGAGCGGCTTCGCTGTTCTGACCGCTGGTGATGGTGTGCAGGCCATGACGGCCCTGAAGGGCGGCGCCAAGCCGGACCTCATCATCACCGACATCAACATGCCCAACATGGGCGGCCTGGAGCTGATCAAGAACGTCAAGGCCTTGCCCGGTTTCCGCTTCACGCCCATCCTCACGCTGACCACCGAAGGCGACGCCTCGATGCGTGACGCCGGCAAGAAGGCCGGGGCCGCGGGCTGGCTGGTCAAGCCGGTCAAGGGCCCTGATCTGGTGGGCGTCATCAAGCAAGTGCTGCCTGGTGCATGAGGCTCACCTCATGAGCTATCAAACTTCAACGCTGGCTCCAGCCGATGCGCCTGCCGCGTCGGCCATGCCCGGCGGAGAAAGAACCATCTGGGCGACGTTGGGACCGTGGCTGACACCCGTGCTGGCCGTGGCGCTGGCCACGGGTGCGGCGGTGGTGTTGCCGCTGGATGGCTGGGGCCCTGTGGCTGCGGCAGCTCTGGGTGGCGCGCTGGCGGTGGGCATCACGCTGGTGCTGCAGCGCTGGTGGCGTCCGGCCTCTGCGCGGGCAGCTGGTCTTGCGCAAACGGCAGGGCAGCTGAACGGCGCCGAGCCCTTCATTGACCTGATGTGCGAGCAGCTCAATGGCGCCTTGCAGCAATGCGAGACCGACGTGCTCGGCGTGGTCGACACGCTGGACCAGGTGCATGCCGCCTCACAGGCGCAGACCGACCGGATCGAATCGGCGACCGCCAATGCGCGTGAGCTGGCCGGTGTGCTGGATGAAAAGCGCATGGTCGACCGCCAGCTCAGCGCCATCCTTCAAATGTTCGTCGAGCGCCAGGAGCAAGAGCTTGAGGGCAACGCCGAGCGCGTGAAGCGCCTGCAGGAAGTGCGCGGTCTCGGGCCGATGGTGGACGTGATCGCCGAGGTGGCGCGCCATACCAACATCCTGGCCATCAATGCCTCGATCGAGGCCGCACGCGCCGGCGAAAGCGGACGTGGTTTTGCGGTGGTCGCGGGCGAAGTGCGCCGGCTGGCCGCGCAGACGGCGTCGGCTGCCGTGGAGATCGGCAACCGCATCAACAACGTCACCTCGGGCATTGACCAGGAAGTGATGAAGGCGCAGAAGGCCGGTGAACGCGACTACGGCACCCGCAGCATGCGTGACGTGCTGGGGGACATCGAGGCGATGCACGGGCGCTTCGCCGAAGCCGCTGAGCGCCTGCGTGGCGACACCGGCATCGGCGAAGGCAACACGGCGATCCGCAACGGCCTGTCTGAAGCGCTGGGCCTGATCCAGTTCCAGGACGTGCTGCGCCAGCGGGTGGGTCAGGTGCAGGCCTCGCTCGATGCGCTGAGCGGGCATCTGGCCGCCACCGAAGCCAATGCCATCGCTGCTGGACAGGGGCACCCCGTGGCCACGCCGCGCACCGCTGGTTTGCTGGCCTTGCTGGCCGAGCAGAAGGCCGCTTACGTGATGAACAGCCAGCGCCACACCCACCAGTCGGTCACCGGCCAGAAGGTGGCGACCCAGGAAGAGCGTCCGCCCATCGAGCTCTTCTGAGATGGCATGACGGATCGCTGCGTTCCGGTCCATGCGTATGGAATGAACTGCTGACATGGTCAAGGCGCGTGTACTGGCTGTCACCAACCGCAAGGGTGGCAGCGGCAAAACCTCCACGTCGGTGAACCTGTCGGCCGAACTGGCCGCGCAGGGCCACCGCGTGCTGCTGATCGACCTCGACACCCAGGGCCATTGCGCCATCGGGCTGGGGGTGCCGGCCGTGCGCAACGGGCCCACAGTGCACGGCTTCATGGCGGGGCGTCACAGCCTGTCTGCGGCCATCGTGCCCAGTGCCTGGGCTGGCCTGCACCTGATTCCGGCTGACCCCCTGTTCGAACACGGCTCCGGCCAGCAGCAAGACCATGTGCTGTGGACGGCGCTGCAGCAGGAAGAGTTGCTGACGCAGTACGACGTGGTCGTGCTCGACACCCCACCGTCGCTCGATGCCTTGCTGCTGAACGCCCTGTGCGCTGCAGACCGCGTGCTGGTGCCCTTCGTGCCGCACTTTCTGGCGGGCGAGGGCGTGCGGCAGCTGGCGCGGGTGCTGTTTCGCGTGGCCAGCCGGGGCGGCAATGACCGCCTGCGGGTGCTGGGCTTTCTGCCGGTGATGCAGGACGCGCGCATCGGCCAGCACCGCAGCGTGACCGACAGCCTGGCGCAGCAATTCGGCGCTGACCGCATCCTGCCGGGCATTCGCAACGACATCCGCGTGGCCGAGGCCTTCGCGGCCGGCAAGCCGGTGCGTGAGCACGCGCCCAATGCACGCGCCACCGCCGACTACGCGCTGGCCGTGCTGGCCGCCTGGCGTCGCTGGACCTAGCTGGACCTAGCTGGTGGCGCACCGATTGCCCAGACCATTGCCCGCTGACATGCCCACGAGTTCTCCCACTGACGTTCTTACCACCCAGCAAGCCGCGCGGTTGCTGGGCATCTCGACCACGTCGGTGCAGAAGATGGTGGGGCGGGGCGAGCTGGCGGCGTGGGTGACACCCGGCGGACATCGCCGCATCCAGCGTGCGGCGGTGGACGCCTTGCTGGCGCGTGATGCGGTGGAGCGCGCATCGCCTGCACCGCTCGAAACAACCGACGTGCCGCCACCGCTGCGCGACGCGCTGCATGTGCTGGTGGCCGAAGACGACCCGGATCAGGCGATGTGGCTGCAACGGGTGCTGGAGGCGCATGGTGCGGAGATCGTCTGCCACCTGGCCACCGATGCCTCGCAGGCGCTGATCCTGCTGGAGCGCCATCGGCCCGATCTGGTGGTGACCGACCTCGTGATGCAGCCGTTTGACGGCTTCCACCTGGTGCGCACCATCGCTGCCGAGCCAGCCTGGCAGCACATCGACGTTCTGGTGCTGTCGGGCCTGAGTGACGACGAGATTGCGGCGCGCGGCGGCTTGCCGCCTGGCGTGGCACGCATGCGCAAACCGGTGGGTGTGGAGCGCCTGCTGGGCTACCTCGACGCCGCCTGGGCGCACCACGCGGCGGCACTGGCCCGCCGCGCATGATCTCCCCTCAATCTCCGGGGATTTGAGGGCGGGAAGCCCACCGTTTGAGCGCTTGTCACCCGGCGGGCACGGACACACTCTCAACATGCCTGACGGGTGGTCGATAACCAGTCAGCCCTCTGCTGTGCCCGGAGTTTTCAACCCATGATCGCCTTGCCCCTCGGGGACGCCACGTTCCTGTCTGCCCTGGAGGCGGAGACCCGGGCTGCGACCGACGTTCGATTGGCCATCTGCGCCAGCACCGGAGAGCTGCGGTACGCCAGTGCCTCAGCCCTGGCCGCCCTGGGGGCCAGCGCGCCCTCCGAGGTGCCAGCCGCCTTGCTGGTCGCGATGGCCCACATGCCCGAGGACGACCGGCACCTGCTGCTGGGCCATGTGGCGCGAGCCGCTTTCCACCGCGCCCGCGCGCCGGCCAATCTGACTGCCGGCCAGCCCACCCGCTCGTGGGTCAGCGTCTGGATTCACACCATGCATGGCGGCATGCTGCTGCTGCAATGCACGGACCTTGCAGTGGATGAGCACGGCACCGCACTGCCTGAAGAGGCCCCCACCGGGCCGATGATGAGCGCCTTGCTGCATATCCGGCGCGACGACGGCATGGTCACGCTCCAGTTCGCCGATGCGGCGTTCGAGGCGGCGCTGGGCCTGGCCCTGGAAGACCCGACCGGGCCATCGACCTGGCTGCGGGCCGGCCTGAGCCCCTGGAGCGTGCTGCAGCTGCTGGCCCTGACCCACGCGGAAGTGCTGGGCGACCTGCAAGCCTCGCTGCCAGACAGGTCGGGCCATGAACAGACCTGGCGAGTGCAGTGCCGCCCGGGTGGGCTGACAGGCGCCAAGCCGGCCAACCACAGCCAGAGCCTGATCGTCTGGCAGGCCATGAGGGCGCATGGTGATACCCGCGCGGACAGCCGCGCAGACAGCCGCGCACGACGCCCGCGACCTGCGGCTGCCGCCAGCTTGAATTTCGAGATGAACTCGGGGGGCCGGTTGACGACCGTCAACGGCCCCTGGGACCCTGTGTTTGGCGTGTCGACGACTGACATGGCGGGCGAACGCTTGAGCGCACTGTGTTCGCCTGCGGCGCGCAGCACCTGCGATGAACAACTGCTGCCCCTGCTGCAAGGGCGCCTGTCGGCGTCGCGGCATGAGTGGCCGCTGCTGCTGGCCGATGGCTGCATCGCCTGGTTCGAGGTGCGCTTGCAGCGCCGCACCGTGTCGGTGGTGCAGGGCGCGATCGAGGCCGTGGTGATTCACGGCGAGCTGGTGAACATCACCCGCCGCTACGCCGACACCCGCTTGCGCATGATCAAGGAAACCGCCCTGAACGACGCGCTGGTGAGTGTGGTCATCTGCGATGCCACCTTGCCCAAGATGCCGATCGTCTACGTGAACGCCGGCTTCCAGGAAACCACGGGCTACACCGCCGAAGAGGCGATCGGGCGCTCGTGCGCCTTCCTGCAGAACGATGAAACACACCAGCCAGGCCTGACAGCACTGCGCCGCGCACTGCTGGCGCGCGAGGCCGTCACGGTCGAGGTGAAGAACTTTCGCAAATGCGGCGAGATGTTCTGGAACCGCCTGGACCTGGTGCCGATGACCGAGCCACTCACCGGCACGGTCACGCATTACGTGTGCATGCAGCGTGACGTGACAGCCATGGTGGAATCCCGCCAGGCCGAACGCGCCCGCGTGGCCGAGCTCGACCGGGTGTTCCGCCACCTGCCCATCGGCACGCTGGGTGTGCATGCCAACGGCCGGGTGCATGTGTTCAGCCCGGCGCTGGAGGCGCTCACCGGTTTGCGCGCCGCCGACAGCATGGGCCAGGCCTTGCCGGCGTTGTGGGCGCACATCCAGGCCCGGTGCGTGAAGCCTGAAGCCGCACCGGCCTTGCCTGAGCCGGGTGACCGCTGCCTGCTGGAGCTGCAGAAGCCCACGCGCCGGCTGATCGAGGTGAACGCGGCTTCTGCCGAGCTGGCCAGTGGCGAGGCGCTGCTGTTTTTCCGCGATGTGACCAGCGAGCTGGAGCTCAGCCGCATGAAGACCCGCTTCCTGGCCAATGCCGCCCACGAGATGCGTGCGCCGATGGGCAGCATCCGCGGCTTTGCCGAGTTGCTGCTGGTGCGCGACTACCCGCGTGAACAAGCCCGGGAAATGCTGGACACGGTGCACCGCCAGGCCATCCGTCTGAACACGCTGCTGGGTGATCTGCTGGAGTTGAGCAAGCTGGAGGCGCAAGGTCCGGCAGCCATGCCGCTGGGGCCGGTCAGCATTGGTGAGGTGGCCAACCGGGCCATGAAGCTGATGCGCCTGCCCGGCGACCAACGCGTGCTGACGCAGACCAGCGACGACGAGCTGCTGCAGGTACACGGCCACGGCGCGCGGCTGGAGCAGGTGCTGATCAACCTGCTGTCGAACGCGGTGAAGTATTCGCCCGCTGGCGGCGATGTGGCGCTGGTCATCGACAGCACCTCGGACGCCGTGCCGGCCGGCTGGTGCGCGGTGAAGGTGCGCGACAGCGGCCTGGGCATCAGCCCGGAACACGTCAATCAACTCTTCACGCACTTCTTCCGGGCCGATCCGCACGGCCCCATCGTGGGCACGGGCCTGGGCCTGGTCATCGTGAAGGAGCTGGTGGAGCGCATGGGCGGGCGCATTGACGTCAGCAGCGAGCTGGGGGTGGGCTCCACCTTCACGGTCTGGTTGCGGCGCGACGTGACGGCCGCGGAGCCGTCGGCCACCGAGCTGCCGGCGGGTGCCGCGGCCACGGTGGCGGCGGTATGACACGGACGCTGATGAGCAGACGATGATCGAAGAGTTCGGCCCCTTCCGCATGGAGCTTCCTGATGAGGCGGCGCCTGAGGGCGACAGCCAGGAGGCGGCGCCGTCGTGGCGCGAGCGCTTGAGGGCCGGCCTGGCATTGGCCGCGGTGGCGGCGCTGTGTGCCCTGGCGGTCTGGCTGTCTGCGGCGTTGCAGGCCGGGGCCTGGGGCGCGGTGCTGCACATGACGCCCACGCTGGGCCTGGCCGTGGCCTGCGTCATCACCTGGGGCCGGCCGGCATGGTTGGCCGTGTTTGTGGGCGTTCTGCTGGGCGAGGCCACCCTGGCAGTCTGGGCAGCCGCGGCCGTCGGGCCAGCGGTGCAGACCACCGCCTGGACCTGGCTGTGGGCGCTGGCGTGGCCCGTAGGGTCAGCCGCTGGCACCACTTGGGTCGCCGGGCTCACGGCGCGGCTGCTCGCCCGCCGCATGCGGCTGCCGTCGCGCTTTCTGGGCCTGGCTGAATGGCGGGCGCTGGCCGCCGTGGCCGCGCTGGGCAGTGCCGGTTTCACCACGCTGGGCTTGCCGGCGGCGGCCCTGGGTGAAGGCCTGCCCGCGTCCGCCTGGCCCGCCTGGTGGCTGTCAGGCTGGGCGGGTTCGTTCCTGATGATGATGCTGGTGACACCGTTGGTGTTGCTGGTCCGCTTGCCGCTGCCTTGGCGCCACGGCCGGCGCTGGCGCGTGCTCGGCACGGCGGTGGTGGGCCTGGCCTTGACGGCGGTTGCGGTGGCCTGGGCCCTGCAGTGGGATACCGAGCGCGTGCAGGCCCGCTTCCGTGCCCACGCGCTCGACATCAGCCAGGAGTTGCAGGACGGGCTCGCTCGCGTGCAACACCATCTGCAACTGCTGCAGGCCGTGTCTGAATCTCCGGCGGACCAGGCCACGCGCGACCGTGTCTGGTCACTCACGCGCATGCAGGTGCCGGCGCTGGTGCAGCTGCATTGGTCCTCCGGCGCCGTCTCCAGCGCGGGCGGCATGGAACTGCCGCCGGTGCCCGCAGCCATGGCCGCCAGCTTCCATGTGATGGCACTGCGCGCCGAGATGCTGGCCACCGCGCCCATCGCCGGGCCGGAGGGCTACACCGTGCTGGTGAGCCCGGTGGGGCAGCACGGCGACCAGCGGCTGTGGGGCCGCTTGAGCGTGACGGAGGCCATGCGCTCGGCCCATGAAAGCTGGCCCGACCCTGGCGGCCTGCTGGAGCCGGGCGGCGACGGCATCCTGGCGGGTGTGCGCTTCCGCTTGTCTGACATCACCCCCACCGAGCCTGCCCGTGTCTTGCATGACACCGTGCGCAAGCCGGTGAGCGCACCTTCCAGCTGGCTGCCCACCTTCCGCGCGCGGCCCGCCTTGCCCAACGGCTGGGGCCAGGCGGCCGAGCTGACCGAACGCTTCGACTTCCTGCTCGGTGACCGGCACTGGCAGCTGGAGGTCTTGTCCGAGCCCGGCTTCTGGCCCGGCAATGCCTCGATGCGCGAGGCGCTGGTGGCGGCGCTGGGTTTGCTGCTCACCACCTTGCTGACGGCCGCGGTGGCGGTGAACACCGGCCAGCGCGAAGTGCTGGACGCCGAGCTTGACCACAAGACCCGCGAGCTCGACCAGAGCCTGATGCTGCTGGAAGACACCGTGCTGGGGTATCAGCAGCAATCCGAGCAGCTGAAGCTGGTGCTGCGCGCGACACCAGCGGGCTTTCTGGCCTTTGGTGCCGACGACAAGGTGGTGTTCGCCAACGAGGCACTGGCCAACCTGCTGATGTGCGAGCTGGAGGTGCTGCGGGCGCTGACCCGGCCGGCCTTTGCCGATCGCGTGGCCAGCCAGTCGGGACCTGAATCAGCCAATGTGCTGCGCCACCTGATGGCGGACCCGGCCATCGCCTCGGTAGGCCCGGTGCGCGTGTCGATGGGCCTGCAGGACGAGCAGACGCGCGTGCTTGAGATCTCGCATTCCCAGGTGGTGGGCCAGGCCGTGCAGTGCGTGTTCCTGGTGGTCGATGTGACCCAGGCCGTGCGGCTGGAGCAGAGCAAGAGCCAGTTCATCGCCAACGCCGCCCATGAGATCCGCACGCCGCTGACCTCCATCCTGGGCTATTCGCAGCTGCTGGCGCGCCGCGTGGACATGGACGTGACCGCGCGGGTGCAGATGCACCAGATGGTCATCGACAAGGCGCAGGAGCTGAATGCGCTGCTGCGCAACATGCTCGACCTGGCCGAGCTGGAAACCATGGGCCGCGTGCCCGGCGCGCAGCAGGTGCACGACCTGACCGCGCTGCTGCAGGCATCGACCGAGCGGCTGAAGCCCCCCGCTGGCCGCGACGCCGTGGTGTTCGAGTTGCCTGAAGCGCCGGTGCAGGTGATGTGCTGCACCTCGCAGATCGGCTTGATGCTGCGCCACCTGGTGGCCAATGCCTGGGCGTTTTCAGAGCCCGGCACCCCGGTGCAGCTGAGCCTTCGCGTGGAGGCCACGCCAGGTGGCGCCAGCGAGGCGGTGCTGGAAGTGGCGGACCAGGGCATCGGCATGTCGATGGCCGAAAGTGCACGCGCCTTCGAGCGCTTCTACCGGGCCGATGCCTCGGGCGCCAAGCCGGGTTTCGGCCTGGGTCTGTGCATCGTGCGCGAGGTGGTGGCACTGCACGGCGGCAGCGTGCTGCTCGACACCGCGCCCGACAGCGGCACCCGGGTTCGGGTGCGGCTGCCGGTGGTGGGCGGCGCCTCAGCCGACCTTTGACTTCACGCCCGGCTGCCCCAGCGAGCGCAGCACGTCGCGCACATACTGCGCACGCTCACGCGGGTCGGCAATCTCGCGCTCGATGCGCAGCTTGTCGTTGCCCGCCAGCTTGATCACCCGGTTCTTCTGCACCAGCTCGATGATGCGCATCGCATCCACCGGCGGGTTGGGCTTGAAGGTGATGCTCATGACCTTCGGGTTGGCATCGATCTTCATCACGCCGTAGCCCTTGGCCTGGATGCGCAGACGGTGCGTGTCGAACAGCGTCTGGCCCTGCGCCGGCAGCTTGCCGAAGCGGTCGGTCACCTCTTCCAGCAAGGTGTCGAGCGTCTCGGGCCGGTCGGCACTGGCCAGGCGCTTGTACAGGTTCAGGCGGGTGTGCACGTCGCCGCAGTAGGCGTCGGGCAGCAGGGCGGGGCTGTGCAGGTTGATCTCGGTGGTCGCGCCAAACACGGCCGAGTTCGGGCTCAGCAGGTCGGGCTCCTCGCCATTCTTCAGTGCCCGCACGGCTTCGCTCAGCATTTCGTTGTAGAGCTGGAAACCCACCTCCATCATGTTGCCGCTCTGGTGGTCGCCCAGCACCTCGCCAGCGCCACGAATTTCCAGGTCGTGCATCGCCAGGTAGAAGCCGGAGCCCAGCTCTTCCATCTCCTGGATGGCCTCCAGACGCTGCGCGGCCTGCTTGGTCAGGCCTTCCACATCGGGCACCAGCAGGTAGGCATAGGCCTGGTGGTGGCTGCGGCCCACGCGGCCACGCAGCTGGTGCAGCTGGGCCAGGCCGAACTTGTCGGCGCGGGCCATGATGATGGTGTTGGCACTCGGCACGTCAATGCCGGTCTCGATGATGGTCGAGCACAGCAGCACGTTGAAGCGCTGGGCGGTGAAGTCGCGCATCACGCGCTCCAGCTCGCGCTCGGGCATCTGGCCATGGGCCACGGCGATGCGCGCCTCGGGCACCAGTTCCTGCAGCGCCTGGCGGCGGTTCTCGATCGTCTCGACCTCGTTGTGCAGGAAATAGCACTGGCCGCCGCGCTTGAGCTCACGCAGCACGGCTTCGCGGATGACGCTCTTGCCTTCATTGCGCACGAAGGTCTTGATGGCCAGGCGGCGCTGCGGCGCGGTGGCGATCACGCTCAGGTCACGCAGGCCTTCCAGCGCCATGCCCAGCGTGCGCGGGATCGGCGTGGCGGTGAGCGTCAGCACATCCACCTCGGCGCGCATGGCCTTGATGGCTTCCTTGTGGCGCACGCCGAAACGGTGTTCCTCGTCAATCACCAGCAGGCCCAGGCGCTTGAACTGCACGTCCTTGCTCAGCAGCTTGTGGGTGCCCACCACGATGTCGATGGTGCCGTTGGCAATGCCTTCCAGTGCGGCCTTGATTTCCTTGGCGGTGCGGAAGCGGCTGAGCTCCGCCACCTTCACCGGCCACTTGCCGAAGCGGTCGACGATGGTCTGGTAATGCTGCTCGGCCAGCAGCGTGGTGGGCGCCAGCAGGGCCACCTGCTTGCCGCCGATCACCGAGACAAACGCGGCCCGCAAGGCCACCTCGGTCTTGCCAAAACCCACGTCGCCGCACACCAGCCGGTCCATCGGCTTGGGGCTGACCATGTCCTGGATGACCGCGTGGATGGCACCGCGCTGGTCGGCGGTTTCCTCGAAGCCGAAGCTGGCTGCAAAGGCTTCGTAGTCATGGGCCGAGTAGCGGTGTGCCATGCCTTCGCGGGCGGCGCGCAGCGCATACAGGTTGAGCAGCTCGGCGGCGGTGTCGCGCACCTGTTCGGCAGCCTTGCGGCGTGCCTTGTCCCACTGGCCGGAGCCCAGCTTGTGCAGCGGCGCCTCGTCGGCGCTCACGCCGGTGTAGCGGCTGATCAGGTGCAGCTGGCTCACCGGCACATACAGCGTCGCCGCATCGGCGTATTGCAGGTGCAGGAACTCGCTCGGGCCGTCGCCCAGGTCGATGTGCAGCAGGCCCTGGTAGCGGCCGATGCCGTGCGCGGCATGCACCACGGGGTCGCCCACCTTCAGCTCTGAAAGGTCCTTGATCAGCGCATCGACGTTGCTGGTCTGCTCTTGCTTGCGGTTGCGCCGGCGGGTGCTGGGCGCGCTGGCGAACAGCTCGGTCTCGGTCAGGAACTGCAGGCTGATCTTCGCGTCCGGCTCGTGCCAGAAGAAGCCGGCCGAGAGTGGCGCCGCGGTGATGGCCACGCGCTCGGTGCCGGTCTCGAACTCGGCCAGCGTGGCCACGCTCGGCACCTCGATCTTGTGGTCGCGCAGCATCTCCAGCAGGCTTTCGCGCCGGCCGTCGCTTTCGGCCACCAGCAGCACGCGGTGCGGCGTGGTGCGCAGGTGCTTTTCCAGCGCGGCCAGCGGCTCGGTGCTGCCGCGATCGGCGGAAATGTCGGGCAGTGGCCGGGCCCAGTCCACGCTCTCGTTGCCGCGCAGCACCAGGGTGGCCAGGTTGCTGGCGCGGGTGAAGAACTCGTCGGTCTTCAGGTAGATCTCGTCGGGCGGCAGGATGGGCCGGTCCGGGTCATGCTGCAGGAAGCGGTGGCGCTCGCGGGTGTCGGCGGCGAAGCGCTGCAGGGTGGCGTCGATGTCGCCGTGCAGCACCAGCCCGGCACGCTCGCCGAGGTAATCGAAGATGGTGGCGGTCTGCTCGAAGAACAGCGGCAGGTAGTACTCGATGCCTGCCGTGGCGATGCCGTTGCCCAGGTCCTTGTAGATGCGTGAGCGGGTCGGGTCACCGTCGAGCTTGGCGCGCCAGTTCTGGCGGAACAGCGTGCGCGCCGCGTCGTCCATCGGAAACTCGCGGCCCGGAAGCAACTGCACCGAAGGCACGGGGTACAGGCTGCGCTGGCTGTCGGGGTCGAAGGTGCGGATGGTGTCGATCTCGTCGTCGAACAAGTCGACGCGGTAGGGCACCAGCGAGCCCATCGGGAAGAGGTCGATCAGGCCGCCGCGCACGGCGTATTCACCCGGCGACACCACCTGGCTGACGTGCGTGTAGCCGGCCAGGGTGAGCTGGCTTTTCAGCGCGGCTTCATCGAGCCGGCTCTTCTGCTTGAACTGGAAGGTGGTGCCCGCCAGAAAGGACGGCGGCGCCAGCCGGGTGAGGGCGGTGGTGGCGGGCATCAGCACCACGTCGACTTCGCCCTGGTGGATACGCCAGAGCGTGGCCAGCCGCTCCGAGATCAAGTCCTGGTGCGGGCTGAAGTTGTCGTAGGGCAGGGTTTCCCAATCGGGGAACACGGCCACGCGCAGGCCCGGCGCAAAGAACGGCAGCTCGTCGGCCAGGCGGGTGGCGTCGCCGGGGTCGGCGGTGATGATGGCCAGCCACTGCCCCTGAGCCAGTCGGGCCTGGGCGTGGCGGGCAATCAGCAGTGCGTCGGCCGAGCCGATGGGGCGGGGCAGGGTAAAGCGTTTGCCGGGGGCGATGGCAGGCAGTTGCATGAGCGTGGGCAGTGGAGTCAAAACGACAACACGCCCCGGAGCACTCGCTCGGGGGCGTTCAACAGCTGGCGATTTTAGAATCGGAGCAATGACCACCTACACCGTCGGGGCCGAACCCCGTTGTTTTGCGCTCGTGCCGTGTGCCGGCACGGGCAGCCGCGCAGGCAGTTTCAACCCCAAGCAGTACGAGCCGGTGGCCGGTCGTCCGCTGGTGGCGCACACCCTGGCGGCGCTGGCGCGTGTGCCGCGCATCACCGCCACGCTGGTGGTGCTGGCCCCCGATGACGAGCAATTCGCCGATGAACTGCCCGGCCTGGAAGGCGACACCCTGTGGTGCGCCAAGGTCGGCGGCGCCACGCGTGCTGAAACCGTGGCCAATGGCCTGGCCGAGTTGCGCAACCGTGGCGCCCAGCCCCATGACTGGGTGCTGGTGCACGACGCCGCCCGCTGCCTGCTGCGCCCGGCCTGGGTAGACCGCCTGATCGACGCCTGCGCCGACGACGAAGTGGGCGGCCTGCTGGCCCTGCCGTTGGCCGACACGCTGAAGGGCGAAACGGATGGCCGTGTCAGTGCCACCGTCGATCGCTCGGGCAAATGGGCCGCGCAGACGCCGCAGATGTTCCGCCTGGGCATGCTGGCCCCGGCGCTGGCCTTTGCCGGCGACACCGTGACCGACGAGGCCAGCGCCATCGAAGCCCTGGGCCACCAGCCCAAGCTGGTGCGCGGCGAGTTCGAGAACTTCAAGGTGACCTTCCCGGGCGACTTCCAGATGGCCGAGCGCATGCTGGCCACGGCGCGTCGCGGCGCCGAGGTGCGCGCGTTTGTGCCCTCGAAAGACTTCGCGCAGTCGCAGCAGTTCTACAGCGACATCGGCTTCGTCCAGGAGTTTGCACACGGTGACATCGCCGGCTACCGCCTTGGCCAGACCGCCTTCCTGCTGCAGGATTTTTACCAGCCGCAGCACGCCAACAACTTCATGATGCATCTGACGGTCGATGACCTCGGCCTGTTCTGGGCGCACCTGCAGAAGGCCGGTGTGGCGGCACGCTACGGCGTCAAGCTGGACGCCCCGCAAGAGCGGCCCTGGGGCCTGATCGACATGACGATGACCGACCCGAGCGGCGTGCTCTGGCGCATCGCACAGCGCATGGAGCGTGACGAATGACCCCCTCCGATCAAACTGGCAACACCACGGCCACCGCAGCACTCGCCTTGCCGGCGCTGCGCGTGGGTGAAGGCTGGGACACGCATGCGCTGGTCACCGGCCGCCCGCTGGTGCTGGGCGGCATCACCATCCCGCACACCCACGGCCTGCTGGGCCACTCGGACGCCGATGCCTTGCTGCACGCCATCACCGACGCCATCCTGGGTGGTGCGGGCCTGGGCGACATCGGCCGCCACTTTCCCGACACCGCGGTCGAGTTCAAGGGCGCTGACTCCTTCGTGCTGCTGCAGGAAGCCGCCAAGCGCGTGCGCGCCGCCGGCTGGTTGGTGGTGAATGTCGACAGCACCATCGTGGCCCAGGCGCCGAAGATGGCGCCGCACATTCCGGCCATGGTGCTGCGTGTGGCCGAGGCTTTGGGCATCGAGCCCGGCCGCGTCAACGTAAAGGCCAAGACGGCCGAGAAGATGGGGCCGGTGGGCGAGGGCCGATCGATCGAGACGCGGGCGGTGTGCCTGCTGGCCGCCGGCTGACCTGGCCGGATTGAAGCGTGGGTCAGCCGCGCTTCAAGCGGATGTGTGCGATGAGGCCGCCGTCGCGGGCATTCGCCAGTTCCAGCCCGGCATCAATGCGCTGCAGCGCCTTCTTTACGATGGCCAGGCCCAGGCCGGCGCCGGTGGCGGCCGTGCGGGCCGCATCACCACGGAAAAACGGCGTGGTGAGCTGACCGAGCTTCTCCGGCGCCACACCGGGGCCGTGGTCGCGCACGGTGATGATCACCGAATCGGCGGCCACCACATGGCTGATGCTGACCCGCGCCACGCCGGTTTCGATGCTGCGGCCGTAGCGGCGCGCGTTCTCGAACAGGTTGGCGAACACGCGGCCCAGTTCGGTGTCGTCGCCCATCACGATCAGATGCGGCGGCAGCTTGATGCTGAAGCGGATCTGCGTGGTGTCGCGGAACGACGCGGCTTCGCGCTCGACCACCGCGGTCGCGTCGACCTGCACCGTGCGGGTGTCGTCCGGGCGGGCGTAATCCATAAACTTGTCGATGATGGCGTCGAGCTGGTCGATGTCCATCGCCATGTTGCGACGGGCCTCGTCGTCGCTCACGCTGATCTCGGCCTCAAGCCGCAGGCGGGCCAGCGGCGTGCGCAGGTCATGCGAAATGCCGGCCAGCATCACGGCGCGTTCTTCTTCCACCTTGGCCAGCTCGCGGGCCATGCGGTTGAAACCGATGTTCACCGCGCGGATCTCGCTGGTGATGGTGGTTTCGTCCAGCCGGGAATCAAACTCGCCTTCGCGGATGCGGCTGGCGGCGAACGACAGGTTCTTCAGCGGCTTGTTGATGAGCCGCGCCACCGCTGCCGAGCCCAGCAAGGTGGCCAGCAGCGCCACGCCCACCCACACAAACCAGGTGCCCGGCGTGAGGGTTTGCAGCCGGGCATATTCGGCCTGCATCCAGTACGGGTCAGGGCCGATGTTGAAGCCTACCCACAAGGCCGGCACGCCATTCACGCTGCGCGCCACCAGCGTTTCTTCACCCAGGCGGTTGCGCAGGTCGTTGGTGACGAGGCGCGTGAAGCGGTCAGTGGCGAAGGGCTCCCACTGGTCGCCCGGCTCGCGCGGCAGCACCCGCACGGCTTCCTGCTCGCTCATGGTCTTGACCACGGCGATGCGGTTGATGCCGTCGGAGTAGCGCAGCGCGGCCCGCGACAGGTTCACCAGGCTGGCGATCTGCTGGGCAGCTTGCACCGCGCGCGGCTCGAACTCGAGTTGCCGCAGGGTGATGACCCAGGCGGTGATGCCCCCTGCCAGCAAGATGGCCAGCAGCACGAAGGTGCGCCAGAACAAATTGAGCGACAGGGGCGGGGCCTTCACGGCCGCCAGCTTTTTTGCAGCCATGCGTGGGGTGGGTACAGCAGGAAATCAGGAAGATCAGGCGGCTTCGCTGGGCACAAACACGTAGCCCACACCCCAGACGGTTTGAATGTAGCGCGGGTTGCCCGGATCCGGCTCAAGCATCTTGCGCAGGCGGGAAATCTGCACGTCCAGGCTGCGGTCGAAGGGCTCGAATTCGCGGCCACGGGCCAACTGGGCCAGCTTGTCGCGGCTCAGCGGCTGGCGCGGGTGGCGCACCAGGGCCTTGAGCATCGAGAACTCGCCGGTGGTCAGCGTGATCTGCTCACCTTCCTTGGTCAGGCGGCGCAGCGACAGATCAAACTCGAACGGGCCGAAGCTGACGATCTGCGCGTCCTTGGCCGGGGCGCCAGGCGCTTCCTGCGTCGGGCGGCGGCGCAGCACGGCATGGATGCGGGCCAGCAGTTCACGCGGGTTGAACGGCTTGGGCAGGTAATCGTCGGCGCCCACTTCCAGACCGACGATGCGGTCGACGTCTTCGACCTTGGCCGTCAGCATGATGATGGGCGTGGTGTCACCGGCGGCGCGCAGGCGCCGGCAGATCGACAGGCCGTCTTCACCGGGCAGCATCAGGTCGAGCACGATCAGGTCGATCGTTTCACGCGTCAGCAGGCGGTTCAGCGCCTTGGCATCTTCAGCCAGCAGCACATCGAAGCCTTCCTGCGTCAGATAGCGACGCAGCAAGTCCCGGATACGGGCGTCATCGTCAACGACGACGATGCGGTCTTGCCGGGCAGAGGCGGGTGCGTTCATGGCGGGTCCTGAATTTGTAACAGCAACGGATTGTGAAGGCCGGACAAGGACTTGCGCTCGAAAAAAGACCCGCTGTTACATCTGTTGCCCCCAGAATTCACGCATCGGGGTTGTCAGCCGGAATCTGGTCTGCGACGTTCTCTCCCAATGATCTCAACCAACGCCATCCGCATGAACTCTTCCTTTCGCCGTCGCGCTGGCTCTGCGCTGATCCTTGGTTTTGCGGCCTGCGCGGCCGCTGGTGCCGCCGAGCCCGTGCCGCAAGGCGTGCTGCAACTCAGTGCCACCGCCACGCAAGAGGCACCGCAAGACTGGATGCGCCTGCAGCTGCAGGTGACGCGCGAGGGGGCTGACCCGGTGGCCGTTCAAAGCCAGCTGAAGCAGGCCCTGGACGCCGCACTGGCGGAAGCCCGCAAGGTGGCCAAGCCTGGCCAGGTGGAATTGCAGACCAACGGCATGAGCGTGTCGCCTCGGTATGGGCAGAAGGGCACGATCACCGGCTGGCAAGGCCGCGGTGAACTGCTGGTGGAGGGGCGCGACATGGCCGCCATCAGCCAGCTCAGCGGCAAGGTCGGCAGCATGACGGTGGGCCAGATCAGCTACAGCTTGTCACGCGAGGCCCGCGAGAAGCTCGAAGCTGACGTGACTGCCCAGGCCATCGCGCGTTTTCGCGCCCGGGCCGCTGACCAAGCCAAGCTGTTCGGCTACGCAGGGTTCGAATTGCGCGAGGTGAGCGTGAACAGCGACGCCAGCACGGAGTCGGTGCAGCCGAGCTTCCGCGCCAAGGCCATGCTGGCCGCAGCCCCGATGGCCGATGGCGTGCCCATGCCGGTGGAGGCCGGCAAGGGCACGGTCACCACCACGGTCAGTGGCAGCGTGCAGCTGAAGTAACTCAGCTGCTCAGCGCAGCATCACTGCGCCACCCAGCCGCCATCCATGTTGATGGCGGTGCCGCGGATGTTGTTGCCGGCGGGTGAGCACAGGAACACGGCCAGCGCGGCCAGCTCTTCCGGCGTGGTGAACTGCAGCGACGGTTCCTTCTCAGCCAGCAGGCGGCGCTGCGCTTCTTCCACGCTCACGCCTTCGGCCACGGCGCGGGCATCCACCTGCTTCTGCACCAGCGGCGTCAAGACCCAGCCGGGGCAGATGGCGTTCACGGTGACGCCGGTGGTGGCGGTTTCGAGCGCCGCCGTCTTGGTGAAGCCCACCACGCCGTGCTTGGCGGCCACATAGGCGCTCTTGTTGGCCGAGGCCACCAGGCCGTGCACCGACGCGATGTTCAGCACGCGGCCCCAGCCCCGGGCCTTCATGCCCGGCAGGGCGGCGCGCGTGGCGTGGAACACCGAGCTCAGGTTGATGGCGATGATGGCGTCCCACTTGTCGACGGGGAATTCATCGACCGGCGCCACATGCTGGATGCCCGCGTTGTTGACCAGCACGTCGATGCGGCCGAAGCGCGCTTCGCAGGCCCGCACCATGTCCTCGATCTCTGCGGCCTTGCTCATGTCAGCCCCGTGGTAGGCCACGCTGCCGCCGGTGGCTGCCGACTGCACTTCGGCGATGGCCGCTTCGTGGTCGCCAAAACCATTGAGCATCACGTTCGCGCCTTGGGCGGCCAGGGCCTTGGCCATGCCAAGCCCGATGCCGCTGGTGGACCCGGTGACCAATGCAGTTTTTCCTTTGAGCATGCCGAAATCTCCTGAGGGGTTGCTAAAGTGATTATCCGGGAGCGAGCCTTGAAGAATGCTTGCATGCCCCTAGCTGTTTTGTGAGCCCACCATGCCCCACACGCTGAACTCTCCTCGCCAGTCCCATGTGCAATGCCTTGGGGCGCGCGGCCTGCACCGCATGGCCGTGACCGAGTGGGGCGATCCGGCCAACCCGCGTGTCGTGGTGTGCGTGCATGGCCTGACGCGCCAGGGCCGGGACTTCGATGTGCTGGCCCAGTCGCTGGCGCCGCACTTCCGCGTGGTTTGCCCTGATGTGGTGGGGCGCGGCCAGTCAAGCTGGCTGAGCGACCCGACGGGTTACGCCATTCCTGCCTACGTGGCTGACATGGTCACGCTGCTGGCCCGCATCAATGCGCCCGAGGTGCATTGGGTGGGCACATCGATGGGCGGCTTGATTGGCTTGGGGCTGGCATCGCTGCCGGGCTCACCGCTGCGCAGCCTGGTGCTGAATGATGTCGGCCCGAAGATTGAATATGCATCGCTGCAGCGCATCGGCCAGTACGTGGGCATGCCTGTGCGCTGGCCCACTGAGCAGGCCGCTGCCGATGGGCTCTGGGAGATTTCCAAGGGCTTCGGTCCGCACACGCCGGAAGAATGGCTGGCCCTGACGCGGCCCCAGCTGGTGCGTGACGGCGACGCCTTCAAGAGCCACTACGACCCGGCCATCGGCGTGCCGTTCAGGGCCGTCACGCCCGAGATTGCCGCTGCGGGCGAAGCTGCGCTGTGGATGGCCTGGGACAGCCTGAAGCTGCCGACCCTGCTGCTGCGCGGCGGTGACTCTGATTTGCTGTCCGCCGAGACCGCGGCACAGATGACCCAGCGCGGCCCGCGCGCCAAGCTGGTCGAGTTCGCCGGTGTGGGCCATGCGCCCACCCTGGTGCACGAAGACCAGGTGAGCGTGGTGCGCGCCTTCCTCGGGGTGGCATGAAGAGCCAGACCAGCCAGACTGCGCTTGAGGCGGCGCCCATCGTTGCGCTGGCCGCCGAGTTGAGCGGCCCTGTACCGAGTGAATCGAATACAAGCTCCGGCGCGCCCAAGGCCGCCGATCTGCCGGATGCCGCGACGGCGCTGGAGCGCGCCCGCGCGTTTTCTGAGCCCTTGTTGTCAGGCCGGCCGCTGGACACCGGCGAAGACGGTTATGGCCATGCGCAAGGCGTGGCGGACATCCTCAAGCACATCGGTGGTGCGCCCAACCTGCAGGCCGCTGCCTACCTGGTCTACGCCGCTGATTTTCTGCAGCGGCCTGAAGACGTGGTGGCCAAGGCCTTTGGCCCGTCTTACGCCAGCCTGGTGACGCTGACGCGCAAGCTGGTGCAGATCCAGCGTGCGGCCCGGGAAGCGCAGATCGAAGAAGACCAGCAAGCCCAGCAGACCGAGCGCGTGCGAAAGATGCTGCTGGCCTTCTCGCGCGATCTGCGCGTGGTGCTGCTGCGCCTGGCTTCGCGGCTGCAGACGCTGCGCTGGTACGCGGCCTCAAAAACACCGTGTCCGGCGGCGCTGGCGTCCGAATCAAGGCAGGTGTTTGCGCCGCTGGCCAACCGGCTGGGCATCTGGCAGATCAAGTGGGAAATGGAGGACCTGGCCTTCCGCTTCCTGCAGCCTGATGAGTACAAGCGCATTGCAGGCTTGCTGGCGGAGAAGCGGGTGGAGCGTGAGGCCGGCATGCTGGCCGTGCAGCAGCAGCTCAGCGCCGATCTTCAGGCCCATGGCGTGGCCGCGCTGGTAACCGGGCGCCCGAAGCACCTCTACAGCATCTGGAAAAAGATGCAGGGCAAGCAACTCGACTTTGCGCGGGTGATGGACGTGCGCGCCCTGCGCGTGGTGGTGGCCGATGTGCCCGCCTGCTACAGCGCGCTCAGCCGTGTGCATGAGCGCTTCCGGGCCGTGTCTGGTGAGTTCGACGACTACATCGCCCGGCCGAAGGCGAATGGTTACCGCTCTTTGCACACCGTGGTGCTGGGCGATGATGACCGGCCGGTGGAGGTGCAGATCCGCACCCAGGCCATGCATGAGCATGCCGAGTACGGCGTGGCCGCGCATTGGGCCTACAAGGAGGCGGGTGCCAAGGGTTATGCCGGCGTGGCCGCCGATGGCGACTTCGAAGAACGCGTGGCCGAAGCCCGCAAGGCCGTGCTGCGGCAACTGCTGGCTTGGGAGCGCGATTTTGCCGGGCCAGGCGGGCAGGGTGGTGATGCTGCCAGCCCGGCGTTTGATGACCGCATCTATGTGTTCACCCCGCAGGCGGCGGTGATCGAGCTGACGGCCGGCGCCACGCCGATCGACTTCGCGTATTCGCTGCACACCGATGTGGGCCACCGTTGCCGGGGCGCGAAGGTCGACGGTGTGATGGTGCCGCTCTCCACGCCGCTGGCCAACGGACAGACGGTGGAGGTGATCACGCTGAAGGAGGGCGGACCCTCGCTGGACTGGCTCAACCAGGAACTGGGGTTCCTGAAGAGCCCGCGGGCGCGGGCCAAGGTGCGTGGCTGGTTCAACGGCCAGGCGCAGGTGGAAACCATTGCCAAGGGCCGCGAGTCCGTTGAAAAGCTGCTGCAGCGCGAAGGCCGCACGGCGATGAAGCTCGACGACCTGGCGGGGCAGTTGGGCTTCAAGCATGCCGATGCCTTGTTCGAGGTGGTGGGCAAGGACGAATACTCGCTGCGCAACATCGAGCAGCTGCTGCGCCCGCCTGAGCCCGAGGTGGAAGAGGACGTGCCCTTCCTGCGGCCGTCGCGTGCAGATGCCAGCGGCACCCGCGGCGGCGTGCTGGTGGTGGGTGTTGAAAGCCTGCTCACCAACCTGGCGCGCTGCTGCCGTCCGGCACCGCCCGATGCGATTGGTGGCTTCGTGACGCGCGGCAAGGGCGTGGCCGTGCACCGCCGCGATTGCCAGAACTTCCGGCACATGGCGGAGCGCTTGCCTGAGCGGGTGATCCCGGTCACCTGGGGTGAGCCGGCCAAGGGCAGCGAAGCCGCCTACCCGGTGGATGTGGTGATCGAGGCCGGTGATCGCCAGGGCCTGCTGCGCGACATCAGTGAAGTGTTCACCAAGGAGCGCATGAACGTGACGGGCGTGCACACCCAGTCGGTGCGCGACAGCCATGGCAAGACGGCCTGGATGACGTTCACCGTGGAAGTGGCCGATGCGTCCCGTTTGCAGCAGGTGATGAAGGTGGTCGCGCGCATCGCTGGCGTGCGGCACGTACGTAGAAAATAAACAATCGAATCCAAAAGGCTTGCGGGGCGTTGGAAAACCATGCTAAACTGCTAGCTTCAGCAAACGACAGGCGCGTAGCTCAGTTGGTTAGAGCACCACCTTGACATGGTGGGGGTCGTTGGTTCGAATCCAATCGCGCCTACCAAATTCAGAACCAAGCCCAGCTTGGTTCGACTGGTAGGAAAGCCCGGAAGGTCTCAGATCTTCCGGGCTTTTTTCATTTCCGGGCTGATTTTCCCCGGCAATCACCCTGACAGTGCATTCCCGGGATGGCGCTTGGTGGTGGCCTCGTAGAATCTTTGTGCACTTGCACAATTTTGCTTCCGGAGCCCACCCTCAATGCCCACTTCCCGCCGCGCTGCTGCTGCCGACACCCGCCCCGACACCGAGGGCACGCCGGCCTTGCGCGTCTTGAAGAAGTACCCGAACCGGCGCCTCTATGACACCCTGGCCAGCACCTACATCACGCTGACCGATGTGAAGGCGATGGTGCTGGAAGGCATGGAGTTCGAGGTGCGCGACGCCAAGACGGGCGACGACCTGACCCGCAGCATCCTGCTGCAGATCATCCTGGAAGAGGAGAGCGGCGGCATGCCGATGTTCTCGTCGCAGATGCTTTCGCAGATCATCCGTTTCTACGGCCATGCCATGCAGGGCATGATGGGCTCGTACCTCGAGAAGAACCTGCAGACCTTCGTCGACATGCAGGGCCGCATGACCGAGCAGGCCCGCGGCCTGTATGACCCGGCCGCCTTCACCCCCGAGATGTGGGCGCAGTTCATGAGCGGCCAGGCCCCGGTGATGCAGGGCCTGATGGGCAACTATCTGGAGCAGTCGAAGAATCTGTTCGTGCAGATGCAGGAGCAGGTGCAGAAGCAGGCTGGCGGCCTGTTCCCGGCCTTCCCGGTGCCGCCCGCACAAAAATAAGTGCCACAAAACGCCCGGAAAGGTCGAACCAGGCCCGACTTGGGCGACTGAGGCGGGCAATGTCCGGTCGGGTTTGCGACAATCGGGCCCATGAGTTCCGACCACACCGCACCCACCATCGGGTTTGTCAGCCTCGGCTGCCCGAAGGCCCTGACCGACTCCGAGCTGATCCTGACCCAGCTGTCCGCCGAGGGTTACAAGACCAGCAAGACCTACCAGGGCGCCGATCTGGTGATCGTCAACACCTGCGGCTTCATCGACGATGCCGTCAAGGAAAGCCTGGACACCATCGGTGAAGCCCTGGCCGAAAACGGCAAGGTGATCGTCACCGGCTGCCTTGGCGCACGCCAGGCTGACAGCGGTGAAAACATGGTTCGTGCCGTGCACCCGAAGGTGCTGGCTGTCACCGGCCCGCACGCCACCCAGGAAGTGATGGACGCGGTGCACACCCATGTGCCCAAGCCGCATGATCCGTTCATCGACCTGGTGCCGGCCGCCGGCATCAAGCTCACGCCGCGGCACTACGCTTATCTGAAGATCAGCGAAGGCTGCAACCATCGCTGCACCTTCTGCATCATCCCGAGCATGCGCGGCGACCTGGTTTCGCGCCCGGTGGGTGATGTGTTGAGCGAAGCCCGCGCGCTGTTCGAAGGCGGCGTCAAGGAGTTGCTGGTGGTCAGCCAGGACACGTCTGCCTACGGCGTGGACGTGAAGTACCGCACCGGCTTCTGGGACGGCGCGCCGGTCAAGACCCGCATGCTCGACCTGACGGCCAAGCTGGGTGAGCTGGCCCGCCAGCACGGCGCCTGGGTGCGTCTGCATTACGTCTACCCGTATCCGCACGTCGACGAGATCATTCCTCTCATGGCAGAAGGCCTTGTGCTGCCGTATCTGGACGTGCCGTTCCAGCACGCGCACCCCGATGTGCTCAAGCGCATGAAGCGTCCGGCCAGCGGCGAGAAGAACCTCGAACGCATCCTGCGCTGGCGCGAGCTGTGCCCGGACATCGTCATCCGCTCGACCTTCATCGCCGGCTTCCCCGGTGAAACCGAAGAAGAGTTCAGCTACCTGCTCGACTTCCTGAAGGAAGCGCAGATCGACCGCGCGGGCTGCTTCGCCTACTCGCCGGTGAATGGCGCCACGGCCAATGAGCTGCCGGGTGCCTTGCCGGACGAGCTGCGTGAAGAGCGCCGTGCCCGCTTCATGGAAGTGGCCGAGCAGGTGTCGATTGCCCGCCTGCAGCGCCGTGTGGGTGCCACGATGCAGGTGCTGGTGGACAGCGCGCCTGTGCTGGGCCGCCGTGGTGGCATGGCCCGCACCTACGCAGACGCGCCCGAGATCGACGGCACCGTACGCCTGCTGCCGCCGGCCAAGGCCTCGACGCAGTTGCGTGTGGGTGAGTTTGCCCGCGCCCGCATCGTGTCGGTCGACGGCCACGATTTGATCGGCGAGCCGATCTGAGGCCGCGGTGGCGGTGATACAACCGGGGTCATGCATGACGATGACCACACCGCCACCCGCCTGATTCACCATCCGTACACCGCCCCGGCTGATTTCGAATCGCCGGTGGTGCCGGTGGCGAAGGCGTCGACTGTCTACTTCCCGAACATGGCTGCGCTGCGCGCGCGCCGCTGGGTCGACAAGAGCGCCTACACCTACGGGCTGCACGGCACGCCCACCACCTACACGCTGGAAGCCCGCCTGGCGACGCTGGAACATGCGCGCCATGTGCTGCTGGCGCCCAGCGGGCTGAGCGCGGTCACGCTGGTCGACATGGCCTTGCTGGGGCAGGGCGACAAGGTGCTGCTGCCCGACAACGTGTACTGGCCGAACAAGGATTTCAGCCGCCACGAGCTGGCGCGCTGGGGCATTGCACACGACGTGTATGACCCACTGGATGTGGCCACGCTGGCGGCCAGGCTGACGCCGGAGGTGAAGCTGGTGTGGCTGGAAGCGCCGGGCTCGGTGAGCATGGAGTTTCCGGATCTGGAGGGCCTGATCCGCTGCGTGCGCGCCCACGCACCGCAGGCGCTGATCGCCCTCGACAACACCTGGGGCGCTGGCCTGGCGTTCAACCCGTTTGCCATGCGGCAAGGCGTGGGCGTGGACCTGACGGTGCATGCGCTGACCAAGTACCCCTCAGGCGGCGGTGACGTGCTGATGGGCTCGGTGGCTTGCCTCGACGACGCCTTGCATGAGCGCCTGGCCTGGACCCACAGCCGCCTGGGCCTGGGCGTGGGTGCGAACGACGTGGAAGCGGTGCTGCGCGCCTTGCCGACCGTGGCCTTGCGCTACCACGCACAAGATGCGGCGGCCCGCCAGATTGCCCTTTGGGCGCAGCAGCATGCAGCCGTGCGGCGTGTGCTGCACCCCGCGCTGCCTGATTCGCCCGGCCATGCCCATTGGGCTGCCACCTGCCATGCAGCCGCGGGCTTGCTGACGCTGGAGATCGACCCGCGCTTCAGCGCCGCGGCGGTGGATGCCTTCGTCGAGCAGCTCGAGTACTTCCGCATCGGCTGGAGCTGGGGCGGCGCGGTCAGCCTGGCGGTGCCTTACCAGGCTCAGGCCATGCGCCAGTTGCCGCAGCCGTATGCCGGCGTGCTGGTGCGGCTGTGCATCGGTCTGGAAAACGTGAACGACTTGATCGCCGACCTGGGCCGGGGGCTGGACGCACTGGCGGCGGCCTGAACGCCCGCCAGAACGTCAGCCTCAGCCAGTAACGGCCGCCTTGGCCAGCCAGGCGGGCATCTGCTGCAGGCCCAGCACGCGGCCTGCGGCGCCCAGCTTGATGGCCTCGGCGGGCATGCCCCACACCACGCTGCTGGCCTCGTCCTGGGCCGCGGTCTGGGCACCGGCCTGCATCATCTCCAGCAGGCCCCGGGCGCCGTCGTCACCCATGCCCGTGAGCAGGATGCCCACGGCATTGCGCCCGACGCTTTGCGCCACCGACTTGAACAACACGTCCACCGAGGGCTTGTGCCGGTTCACCAGCGGCCCGTCGGCCACCTTCACCAGGTATTGCGCGCCACTGCGCTCCAGCCGCATGTGCTTGCCTCCCGGCGCAATCAGCACCCGGCCCGGCAACACGCGGTCGCCGTCACGCGCTTCGGCCACATCCATTTCGCACAGCCCGTTCAGGCGCGCTGCCAGTGAGGCGGTGAACTGCTCGGGCATGTGCTGCACCAGCACGATGCCGGGCGTGGTGCGCGGCAGCTGGGTGAGCAAGGCTTCCATGGTCTGCACCCCGCCGGTAGACAGCCCGAGCGCGATGACCTTGTCGGTGGTGGCCGCCATGGCGCCGGTGGTGGCGGGCATGGGCATCTGGCGCGCCGCGAGTGCGGCCGGTGAGCCGGGCACGGGGGGGAGCCGGTTGCCCAACGCAGTCGGCATGCCTGGTGCGCCGGGCAGAGCGGGCATGCCCGCAGCCTTGGACAGCGCAGGCGCGCCGCTGTTCACCGGCATGGCTTTCAGGTTGGCCTTGGCGGCGGCGCGCACGGCGTCCACCAGCCCGTTGCCACCGTCGCCCAGAAAATCCCGCAGCCCTTGCGTTGGCTTGGTCACGAAGCTCACGGCGCCGGCGGCCAGTGCCTGCAAGGTGGTTTCACAGCCCACCAGCGTCAAGGTCGAACACATCACCACCGGCGTGGGCCGGTGTGCCATCACCTGCTTGAGGAAGGAGATGCCGTCCATGCGCGGCATTTCCACATCCAGCACCAGCACGTCGGGCCACTGGGCCTGCATCTTGGGCCAGGCAAACAGCGGGTCAGACGCGGTGGCGATGACCTCGAAGCCGGCTGCCGTCATCAGGTTCGACAGGTGGGTGCGCACGACGGCGGAGTCGTCCACCAGCATCACCTTGATCTTGTTGTTGGGCATGCCTTGGGTACTCCTCGTTGTTCAGACCATCAACCGATGGGTTGGCCGCGGCGCATTTCCACCGAGCCGTCGATCAGACTCATCCGGACGATGCGGGGCACGTTGTCGCCCACGTCGACGCCGACCAGGCCGAAGCCGAACTGGTCGATCAGCGACCAGCCCATCTCGATGTTGCGTTCACCGATGTTGCGGTTGGTGCGCTCCAGCTCGGGCATGGTGTCGGCACCGCCATAAATGTGGGCTTCAAAGTCGGCGGGCTTGGTGCCGGCGCGCTTGAGGGCGTCCACCAGCATGCCGATGGCCTCGTCACCGAACTTGCCGTCACGCGGCTCGTTCGCCGGGCGCTGGCGGTTGGGCAGCAGGTAGTGGCACATGCCGCCGATGCGGTGCCTCGGGTTCCACAAGGTGACCGCCACACAGGAGCCGATCAGCGTGCGCAGGCTGGGCACGCCCGCGCCGAAGAACAGCTCTCCGGGCATCAGGTTCAGCTCACGGGGGCCGGTCCAGCCGCGATCAGGCATGGGTGTACACCGCGGGTTGCAGGGTCTTGAGCGGCAGGCTCAGGTTCACCAGCGATTCCGAGTGACCCGAAAACAGCAGGCCACCGGGGGCGAGCTTCTTCATCACGCGCGAGACGATTTCGCGCTTGGACGGCACGTCGAAATAGATCAGCACATTGCGCAGGAAAATCACCTGGAACTCGCCGATCTCGGGCAGCTGCTCCAGCAGGTTCGCGGTCTGGAAGTGGACGTGGTCACGCAGCTCACGCGCCATCAGCATGTGTTGCGCATAGTCGCCGTGGCCACGCAGGCAGTAGCGCTTGCGGTAGTACTCGGGAATGCCTTCAGCACGGCTCAGCGGATACAGGCCCTTGTTGGCCGTGTCGACCACGCTGGTGGACAGATCCGTGCCCACCACCTGCCACGGCCGCTGCTGCAGGCGGTCGCGCAGCACCATGGCGATGCTGTAGGCCTCTTCGCCCGATGAGCTGGCACCGCTCCAGACGCGGAAGGCGCCGGGGCCTTTCCAGGTTTCCAGGTGCGCGCCGAGGTACTGGAAGTGCTCGGGCTCGCGGAAGAAATAGGTTTCGTTGGTGGTCAGCCGGTCGACCAGCCGCACCTGCTCGTCTGCCGCGGCAGACGACAGCGCCCAGCCCACATAGGTGTCGAGATCGGTGTGACCCGCCTCGTTGGCCAGGCGTTGCAGCCGGCCCTGCACCAGTGCCAGCTTGTCTGGCCCGAGGCGGATGCCCGACTGGGCATGGAAAAAATCCGTGACAGCGACAAAGCTGTGTTGCGACAGGTTCATGACGGCGTCCGACGAGGCACTGGGCGGAGGGGTGGCAGCGTCAATGCAGCCACCGCGATTGGTCGCAGTGCTCGCCCACCAGCCGATGCAGTTCGGTCTCGTCGAAGATGCGTGTCAGGTCCAGCAGCTCAACGCTCTGGCCGTGTACCCGTGCGATGCCGCCGATGAATTGCGGCGAGACGCGCGTGCCGATCGACGGGGCTGGTGCCACCTCATCGGCACACAGCTCCAGCACCTCGTGCACGGCATCCACCAGCACGCCATGACGCTGGTTCTGACCGTCGGTGTTGTGGGTTTCCACGATCACGATGCAGGAGCGGCGACCAATCTCGGTGCGCGGCAAGCTCAGCCGCTGGCTGAGGTCGAACACCGGCACCACCGAGCCGCGCAGGTTCATCACGCCGCGCACGAAGCGCGGCATCATCGGCACCTCGGTCAAGCTGACCACTTGCAGAATTTCGCGCACGGCTTCGATCGGCACGGCGTAGAGCGCATCGCCAAGCGCAAAGCGCAGCAGTTGCCTGCGCTCCTGCGACGGGTCTGGCTCAGCCGCACGCTGCGCCAGTGCGTGGTGGATGGTTTGGTTCATCGTGGCTGCGCGGCTCAGAAGCGCCCGAAGCTGGATTCATCGATCTGGCCCTGGCCTCGGCTGAAGCTGCTGCCATTGCGTGCGGCCGGACCGTTGTCGGTGTCGAGCGAACGCGACGGCAGGCGCATCATGCCGTCGGCCTTCAGGGCCGGACGCGGACGCACGGCGGACGCCGAAGCCGGTCGCGCGGCGCGGCTGCTGTTGCCGCCAGCTTGCCCGCCGTAGCTCGGCTCGCCGTCAATGCGGAAGAAGCGCATCATTTCCTGCAGCTGACCCGCCTGTGCCGACATCTCTTCGGCCGTGGCCGACAGCTCTTCCGAGGCAGATGCGTTCTGCTGGGTGTTGCTGTTGAGGTGGTTCATCGCGTTGTTGATCTGGCTCACGCTGCCGGCCTGCTCACCTGACGCTGCGGCGATCTCCTGCACCAGCTCGCTGGTCTTGTTGATCGACGGCACCATCTGCGAGAGCAGGGCGCCTGCGCGCTCGGCCATCTGCACGCTGCTGCCCGCCAGCTCGCCAATTTCCTGGGCGGCCACCTGGCTGCGCTCAGCCAGCTTGCGCACTTCAGCCGCCACCACTGCAAAGCCCTTGCCGTGCTCGCCAGCACGCGCCGCCTCGATGGCCGCGTTCAGGGCCAGCAGGTTGGTCTGGTAGGCGATGTCGTCGATGATGGAAATCTTGGTGGCGATCTGCTTCATCGCCTCGACCGTCTTGCTCACCGCTGCACCGCCTTCAACGGCCTCCGTCGCAGCCTTGGTGGCCATGCCATCGGTCACCGTGGCGGAGTCGGAGTTCTGGCGGATCGACGCGGCCATCTCCTGCAGCGACGCCGTGGTTTCTTCAACACCGGCGGCCTGCGACGAAGCCGCCTGCGACAGCGCCTGTGACGTGGCCGAGACCTGGCCCGCAGCCGAGTTCAGCTGCTGCGCCGCGGCACTCACATCGCTGATCGTTTCCACGAGCTGCGAGATCATCTTGTTCACATCGGTCTGCAGCTGGCCGAAGATGCCGTCATAGCTGCCGTCGATGCGCCGCGTGAGGTTGCCTGCGGCCACTTCACTCAGCACGTCGCTCACCTCGCTCAGGTTGCGCTCGGTGGCGCCCAGCAGGTTGTTGATGCCCTCCGACAGCGTGCTGAAGAAGCCGGTCTTGTCGTCCAGGTTGACGCGGTTGTCGAACTGGCCCTGCGAGGCGGCATTCACGATGCCGGCCACCTCATTGACCACGCTGACTTCCGCCGTGCGGTCCAGCCACTCGACCACGGTGCCGGTGCGCATGCCTGCGCTGTCGAGCACCGGGGTGGCTGTCAGGTTGAAGGTGCGACCGCCGACCTTGATCTCGGCGCGGTGCGTGCCGCGGATCATGCCCAGCATGTTGCGCTGGTGCGCCGGGTTCTTGTGGAAGTCATCGAAGTTGCTGTCCAGCACCTTGTCGGTCGAGAAGTTGGGCAGATCACGACGCAGGTCGCTCTCGGCCGTCTTCAGCATGTTCAGCACGCTCTTGTTGCAGTAGCGGATGAAGCCGTTGGCGTCGGCAATCATCACGCTGGCATTGACCTCGTCCAGCGCCTGGCGCACACGGGTGGCTTCCATGCGCTGGTGGTCGATGGTCTTGAACAGGTTGCGGACCCGCTCGATGGTGTCGTTGATGAAGGCCTTCTTGCCTGGCAGCTGCTCCATCTCCACGTCGAAGTTGCCGCGGCCCATTTCGTCGATGACGGACATGGCCTGCTTCTTCACGCGGATGTGCGCGGCCACCATCTCGTTGACGCCTTGCGCCATGGTGCCGAAATCACCCTGGAACTTGCCCGGTTCGATGAACACCTCGATGTCGCCGCGCTCATGCTCGATGGCCATGCGGTTCATCTCGCCGATCAGGCCGGTGAGGTTGCCGCGCACCGATTCGATCGTGCGGTTGATGAAGGCTTTCTTGCCCGGCAGTTGCGCCAGCGTCGCGTCGAAATTGCCGCGGCCGAATTCGTCGAACACCGCCATCGCGGCCTTCTTCACATTGATGTGCGCCGCCACCAGGTCATTCACGCCCTGCGCCATCGTGCGGAAGTCGCCCTGGAACAGGGCTTCGTTCAGCGTGATGTCGATGTCACCGGTTTCATGCGCGGTGCTCACGCGCTTGACCTCGTCCACCAGGCCCACCAGGTTGGCGCGCACGCTCTCGATGGTGTGGTTGATGAAGGCCTTCTTGCCCGGCAGCTTCTGCACATTGGCGCTGAAGTTGCCGCGGCTGAATTCGTCGAACACCGCCAGCGCGAGCTTCTTGGTGTCGATGTGCGAGGTGACCAGGGTGTTGACCCGGCCGGCCGTCAAGGCGAAGCCGTGGTCGAACAGGCCGGTGTCGATGACCGCATCGATGTCGCCGGCGGCATGTTCGGCCGTCACGCGCTGCACTTCGCGGTCGATCAGACCCACCTGCTCCAGCAGGCGGTTGAGGTGCTTGCAGATGGTCGGATCAGCGCCCTGCATGGCGGTGCTGGATGCCCGTTGGGTGGTGTCGCCCGCGACGGCCGCGGCCAGCACGCGTGCGATCTCGGACAGCGCGCGTTGTTGCTGTTCATTGATGTGGCGCTGCTCTGCGCCGAAGAGATTGCTCAGCATGGGATGCTCCTGGGGGTCAATCGCGGGTGTAGGCGCCATCGGCCTGCTTGCGCTGCTGGTGGCTGGATCGGATGCACTGGTTCACCAGTGCGGGTACATCAAGAATCAGGGCAACCTCGCCACTGCCAAGGATGGTCGAGCCGGCGATGCCGGGCAGGTCCTTGAACATCGGGGCCAGGGGTTTGATGACGGTCTGGTGCTCGCCTTCGAGGCGGTCCACGATCAGGCCGATGGTGCTGACACCGGCGCGTACCAGCAGCAGGCTGCGTCGGCCAACGTGGGCGGAGGCGCGGCCGAAGTAGCGGGCCAGATCGAGGTAGGGCAGCACGTCGCCACGCAGGTCGAAATAGCCGCTGACCCGCGCCGGGTCCGTGCGGTATTCGATGGGCGTTTCGATGCATTCGACGACCATCTCCAGCGGCACCACATAGTGCACGCCACTGACTTCACACAGGAAGCCGTCGATGATGGCCAGCGTCAGTGGCAGCCGGATCTGCGTGGTGGTGCCGTGGCCCATTTCGCTGGCCAGCAGCATCTGGCCTCGCAGGGCCTCGATGTTGCGCTTGACCACGTCCATGCCCACGCCGCGGCCGGAAATGTCGGTCACCTGATCGGCGGTCGAGAAGCCGGGGTGGCAGATGAGCTGATGGATCTCGTTGTCGTTCAGGTGCTGGTCGGGGCCGACCAAGCCGCGCTCGATCGCCTTGGCCAGGATGCGGTCGCGGTTCAGGCCACGGCCGTCATCAGACACCTCGATCATGATCGCGCCCGACTCGTGGTACGCATGCAGCGCCAGGCGGCCCTGGGCCGGCTTGCCGGCGCGCAAACGTTCTTCTGCGGGCTCGATGCCGTGGTCCAGGCTGTTGCGCACCAGGTGCATCAGCGGGTCGGCGATGGTTTCGACCATGCTCTTGTCGAGCTCGGTATCGCCACCGGTGATCTGCAGTTCCACGTCCTTGCCGAGTGCTTTCGACACATCGCGCACGACGCGCTGGAAGCGGGTGAAGGTTTCACCGATCGGCACCATGCGCAGGCCCAGCGCGCCGTCGCGGGCTTCCTGCACCAGGTCGTGGATGCGCAAGGTGGCTTCCAGCACGCGCGGTGCGCGCTCATGCTGGGCCGCCAGTTGCGCGCCAGAGCTGGCAATCACCAGCTCGCCGATCAAGTCGATCAGGCGGTCCAGCTTGTCGGCGCGCACGCGGATGAAGCGTGCGTCGGCGCCGCGGCGGCCGTTGTCGGGTGCGCGGCGTTCGGTGTTTTCGCGGCGCTCAAGCGCCACGGCCTCGACAGGCTCACGCGGTGCGCCAGCGGCAGGCGCTGTTGCCACCGAGGTGCCAGCCTGGGCAGCCACAGACAGCGTTGCGGCAGCATCCGCGTCAGGCGGCGCGTCGGCCAGATTCACGCCCATGCCTTCGAGGCAGGCGCGGTGGCGGTCCCGGCCCGCGTCGTCGGCATTGCAGGCCTCAACCATGGCCAGGTAGTCGGACGCAGAGGCATCCGGCGCCAGGATGTGGATGTCGCAGTCGCTCTCGGCGAACTCGAACACGCTGGCGATGGTGTCGCGCTGGGCCGCGGTGTGCAGCCGCAGATCGAAGCCGAGGTGGCACGACTCCGCGTCCAGCTCCAGCAGCTCAGGCACCTGCTCGCACCAGGTGCGCACCTCACGCAGCTCGCCCACCAGGCCGAGGTAGCGGATGAAGGCGAGTGGGTCGAGGCCATTGCGCAGCGCATCCACATGGAAGCGCAGTGCGATGTGCCAGATGGGTTCGATGTCGGCAGGGACGGCGTTGGCGCTGGCGACTTCGCTGTCGCGGTCAGGCGTGACGTTCACCGGCGCAGCGGCAGCGCCGGCCGAGGCAGGCTGCAGCAGGGCGGCCAGGTCAGCGCCCAGTTGCTGGCTGGTGGCGGCCACGTCGGGGTCGGCGGCACCGCTCACCACTTCGTCCAGCAGCCGGCCCATCTGGTCGCGGCTCTGCAGGAGCAGGGCGGTCAGGTTCTCGCTGGCGGCGATCTGGCCGCTGCGCAGCGCTTCCATCACACTTTCAACGTTGTGGGTGAAGCTGACCACCGCGGTGAAGCCAAACAACCCGGCCGTGCCCTTGATGGTGTGTGCCGCGCGGAAAGCGGCGTTGAGGTTTTCCGTGTCCTGCGGGTCGGTCTCCATGACGAGCAGCGCCTGCTCGAACTGGCGCAGCATGTCGCTGGCTTCTTCAAGAAAGCCTTCCCGCGCTGCGGCAATGATCTCTGCGTCGTCGTCTTGGTAGGACAAGGTGGTTCTCCCGGTGGCTCAGTCGGCCAGCCACTGCAGGCGATACAGCGCCAGCACGTCATGCACGGGGCGGCTGATCGACGTCAGCCGCAACTGGTGGCCTCGCTCTTGCAGCGTGCGGCGCAGCGCCAGCAGCAACTGCACGGCACTGCTGTCCACCTCCATCACGTCGTCCAGCGCCAGCGTCAGGTCACCCGGGCAGGTGCCCAGGGCAGCCAGCAGCGTTTCGCGGTGGGCAGCGGCGTGCACGATGGTGAATTCCGGGCCGATGCGCGGGGCCATGGTCTCGCTCATACGGCCAGCCGCTTGATGATGTCCATCAACTGGGAAGGCGGGCAGGGCTTGGTGGCCCAGGCCTGGGCGCCGTTGTCGCGGCCTTCCTGCTTGCGCTCCGGGCGCGATTCGGTGGTCAGCATCACGACCGGCGTGAAGCGGTAATCCTGCTTGGTGCGCATCGCCTTGAGGAACGACAGGCCGTCGAGACGCGGCATGGCCACGTCACAGACCACCACACTCAGGCGACGGCCGTCCAGCAGCTCCAGCGCCTCTTCGCCGTCAGCAGCTTCGATCACGGTGTAGCCGCTGCGCTCCATGGCGACGCGCATGATCTGCCGCACCGTCGCCGAATCATCTACCAGCATCACAGTCTTGCTCATGGGATTGCTCGCTTGCCTTGTCTGTCTTGATCTGTCTGGTCAGACGCAGAGGCGGCTGACGGCGTCCACCAGTTGGGACGGCTGGAAGGGCTTGGTGATCCAGGCACGGGCACCGGCGGCGCGGCCTTCGGCCTTCTTGGCTTCCTGCGACTCGGTGGTCAGCATGATCACGGGCAGGAATTTGTGGGCCGGCGAGGCCTTCAGGTGCTTCACGAAGGTGATGCCGTCCATGTTGGGCATGTTCACGTCGCAGACCACCAGGTTCAGCTTCTGGCCTTCCAGCTTCTGCAGTGCGTCCTTGCCGTCACAGGCCTCGACCACGGTGTAGCCGGCCTTCTGCAGGGCCAGCTTGACGATGGTCCGGAAGCTGCCGGAGTCATCGATGATCATCACGGTTTTGCTCATGGGGGGTCACTCCTTGATGTGTTGTCTCGGTCGGCGCGCGTGGCCGGCCTCAGAAGAAATCGACGGTGCAACTGCTCGCCACGACGGCCTCACCCTTGTGCTGGGCACGCTGTTCGTCCGTGGTGTAGCTGTTTTCCAGGCGGGCCAGCCATTGGTTGGCGTCGTCCTCGGTGGCGGTGGCAAAGCCGGGCAACTCGGCCGTGAACCGGTCCATGTCGGTCGCCAGGATCTGGATCATCTGGGTCTGCCGATCGCCGTACTGGCAGTGCGTCAGCAACTGGTCGAGCAGGTCACGCAGCATCAAGGCGTCGGTCTGCCATTGCGTGGCCTGCGCAGCCTGGGCAGGTGACGCATCGGGGCCGGTGTCAGCGGCGGCCTTTTCCAGCTGCTCCGACATCGTCCACAAGGCATCTGCAATGGCGGTGGTGCCGACCATCAAGGTGGCCATGCCGGTTTCGCCAGTCACCATGGTGGCGTCCATCTGGTTGCGCCAGACAGGCACCACGGCTTGTGCCATCAGGCGGGTGCCGCTTTGTGGCTCTGCAGGGGGCAGCGGGGCCACGGGTGCCGGTGCAGGCGTGAATGGCGCAGCCGGCGCCTGCAGTGAGGTCAGCAGAGCGGCGCCGAGGGCTCCGAGGGCCAGGCCCATCGCGCCGCCCGCCCAGACGCCAGCGGCAACCAGCAGCCAGCCGCCTGCGAGCTTCGCAAAGCGGCCCGGGCCAGTGGCAAGCCAGGGCGTCGACAAACGAGGGTCAGATCGCATGGGCAGCGGTCTCCGGTCAATGCTAGGCGTTGACGCGGCTGCCGATACGGCCTGCCAACCATCACGCTGCCGGTATATCGACCCATGTACCCATCGGTTAAGCCGGGATTGCGTGGTGGAGCGTGGGGCGCTGCCTCATGGCCCCAGTTGGACGCTGCTTGCGTGAACCTTGTCACGCGAGCGGAGGGAACTGCCTGCTCAGCCGAAGTGGCGAAGGCGGGCGAAGCGGTCGGTGGCGCGCACCAGCGCCTCGGCAATACCGGGCTCCATGGAGGTGTGGCCGGCGTCCGCCACCACCTCGAGCGTCACGCCGGGCCATTGGTCGGCCAGATCATGGGCGTAGCGCACCGGGCAGATCACGTCGTAGCGCCCATGCACGATGAAGCCGGGCAGGTGGGCGATGCGGTGCATGTTGGCCAGCAACTGGCCCGGCACCAGGAACGCTTCGTGGCTGAAGTAATGCGCTTCCAGCCGCCCGACGGCGATGGCCATGGCGTCTTGAGAAAACGCATCCGCGGTTGCGGGTTCCGGCCGCAGTTGCAGGCAGGATCCTTCGTAACGGCTCCAGGCGCGGGCAGCGCTGCGCATCACCAGGGCGTCAGGGCTGTGCAGTTGTCGCTGGTAGGCGCCCAGCAGGTCATGCCGCTCTTCGGGCGGCACCTGGTTGGCAAAAGCCTGCCATTCCCGCGGGAAGAAGTTGCGGATGCCGTAGAGCCACCAGTCGATCTCTTCACGGGTGCCCAGCCAGATGCCGCGCAGCACCAGCCCGAGGCAGCGTTCCGGGTGCGCCTGGGCATAGGCCAGCGACAGGGTCGAGCCCCAGGAGCCGCCGAATACCAGCCACTGCGTGATGCCGAACTGCATGCGCAGCCGTTCGATGTCGTCGATCAGCAGGTCGGTGGTGTTGTTGCGGCATTCGCCCAGCGGCGTCGATTGGCCGGCGCCCCGCTGGTCGAGCAGGACGATGTGATAACGCGCTGGATCAAAGAAGCGGCGGCTGGTGGGCGAGATGCCCGCGCCGGGCCCGCCGTGCAGAAACACCACCGGGATGCCGTCCGGGTTGCCGCAGCGCTCCCAGTACAGCGTGTGGAGGTCATCCACCTGCAGGGTGCCGGTGTCAAAGGGCTCGATCGGCGGGTACAGCGCGGCGGGTGTCATGCTCAGTCCTTGCCCGGGCCAGACACCTTGTGGCGCATCAGGCGGCCCTTTTCGCGGTCCCAGTCGCGCTGCTTCTCGGTTTCGCGCTTGTCGTGCTGGGCCTTGCCCTTGGCCAGCGCGATTTCCGCCTTCACCCGGCCACCCTTGTAGTGCAGGTTCAGCGGCACCAGCGTGAAGCCGCGCTGCTCAACCTTGCCGACCAGGCGCTTGATCTGGTCCTTGTGCATCAGCAACTTCTTGGTGCGATCGGCTTCCGGGCTCACGTGGGTGGAGGCCGAGCGCAGCGCGTTGATGCGGCAGCCGATCAGGAACAGCTCGCCGTCGCGGATCGTCACGTAGCCGTCGGTCAGCTGGACCTGGCCGGCCCGGATGGACTTGACCTCCCAGCCAGACAGCACCACACCCGCCTCGAACTGTTCCTCGATGTGGTACTCAAAGCGGGCGCGGCGGTTTTCGGCGATGTTTGCGGACATGGGCTCTTGGCGATGCGGGCCGACGCAGTATGACGACGGCCCCTAAAATGAGTGCATTGTATGAAGCACGTCAAGAAGTCTGTTCTGCTCTGGTACACGCCCGCCGAGATGTACCGCCTGGTCACCGATGTGCCGGCCTACCCGAGCTTCCTGCCCTGGTGCGATCGCACTGAAGTTGTCACTCAGCATGACGACGGTGTGACTGCGCGCATCCACCTGTCTTACGCCGGCGTGCGGCACGCCTTCACCACCCGCAATGTGCATGTGCCTGACCGCTCTTTGCTGATGAAGCTGGTGGATGGCCCGTTCTCGATGCTGGAGGGCTCGTGGCAGTTTCTGCCGCTGAGCAAGCCGGGCGGTGACGGCACGGCCACGGCCTGCAAGATCGAGTTTGATCTGCGGTATGCGTTTTCCAGCCGGCCTCTCGAAGCCGTGCTCAGCCCGGTGTTTGACCGCGTGGCCAACACCTTCGTCGATTCGTTCGTGACCCGCGCGGAGCAAGTGCATGGCCCTCGTTGACAGCACGCGCCCCTTGCCCGTGATCGTGGCCTACAGCGCCGGCCCGCGTGAGCTGGACCTGGTGGAGCTCAGCCTGCCTGCCGGCAGCACGGCCATGGACGCGCTGAATGCGAGCGGGCTGCTGGCGCGGCATGGCCTGGGCTCGGTCGATCAGGTGACGGTGGGCATCTGGATGAAGCTGCGGCCGCTGGACACGCTGCTGCGGCCCTACGACCGGGTGGAAATCTACCGGCCACTGAAGGTGGATCCGAAGGAAGCGCGGCGCCAGCGTTACCGCAAGAACAAGGCTTGAACGCGCCGGGCAGGGATGCCCGGGCGACGGCCTGTCACTGGCAGTTGCTGTCCATCATCTGGCGCGTGCGCGCCGATTCAGCGGCACGTGCTGCGTCGTCCAGGAATTCGCGCTCACCATTCGCGTTCATGCGCGACATGCGCTGGCCACTTTCCAGCGCCGCCATGTGCCCGCGAGCGCGGCTGCAGTTTTCTGCCTTGGCCGCGGCCACGCGGGCCTTGTCTGCGGCCTGTGCAGCGGCCAGCTGGCTCGCCTTGTCGGCGGCGTCTTGTTTGCGCTTCTTTTCCAGGGCACTGTCGACTCCGGAGGCGGCAGGCGCTGCTGGCGCCGCCTTGGTCGCGTCGGCCACTGGTGCCGGTGCGGCGGCTGCTGCCTTGCTGGATGCGCCGGCCGGCTGGCTCAGGATGTCGCGGGCCGGAACATCGTTAGGCGGTGCGCGGTCACTGATCTGGATGCGGCCGTCCTTGTCCTTCCACTTCCAGATGGCTTGCGCATGGCCCAGGCCAGCGGCGAGCGTCAGGGTGAGGGCGAGCAGGGTCAGGCGGGTCGGCTTCATGGCTGGGGGCTGGATAGTTGCGCGAACAGTTTAGCCCCGGGCAGGCGGGCAGGGTGGCAAGAAGTGTGTGCCCTTGCGACAGGTCGGTCGCTTGTTCCGTATAATCGACTTTTGCGTCTGGAGCTTTCCACATGCGCCTACTCGGCAAAGCGCTGACCTTCGACGATGTGTTGTTGGTCCCTGCATTCTCTCAAGTCCTGCCTCGCGACACGTCGCTGAGCACCCGTCTTTCCCGCAACATCGTGTTGAACCTGCCGCTGGTTTCAGCGGCCATGGACACGGTGACTGAGGCCCGCCTGGCGATCGCGATCGCACAGGAAGGCGGCATGGGGATCGTCCACAAGAACCTGACGGCCAAGCAGCAGGCTGCCGAAGTGGCGCGCGTCAAGCGCTACGAATCCGGCTTGCTGAAAGACCCGATCACCATCGCCCCCGGCGCCCGGGTGCGTGATGTGATCGAGCTGTCTCGTCAGCACGGCATTTCCGGCTTCCCCGTCGTTGAAAACGGCCGGGTGGTGGGCATCGTCACCGGCCGCGACCTGCGCTTCGAGACCCGTCTCGACGCCCCCGTCCGCGACATCATGACCACGCGTGAGCGCCTGATCACCGTCAAGGAAGGCGCTTCGCTGGCTGAAGCCAAGGGCCTGATGCACCAGCACAAGCTGGAGCGCGTCCTGGTGCTGAACGCCGCAGATGAGCTGCGTGGCCTGTTCACCGTCAAGGACATCACCAAGCAGACCAGCTTCCCCAACGCCGCCCGTGATGCACACGGCAAGCTGCGCGTGGGTGCGGCGGTTGGCGTGGGCGAGGGCACCGAAGAGCGCGTCGAGCTCCTCGTGGCTGCCGGCGTGGACGCCCTCGTGGTGGACACCGCCCACGGCCACTCGTCGGGCGTGATCGAGCGCGTGCGCTGGGTCAAGCGCAACTATCCGCAGGTTGATGTCATCGGCGGCAACATCGCCACCGGCGCAGCTGCTCTGGCACTGGCGGAAGCCGGCGCCGACGGCGTGAAGGTCGGCATCGGCCCGGGCTCCATCTGCACCACCCGCATCGTGGCTGGCGTGGGCGTGCCCCAGGTCACGGCCATCGACAACGTCGCCACCGCGCTGCTGGGCTCGGGCGTTCCGCTGATCGCGGACGGCGGCATCCGCTACTCCGGTGACATCGCCAAGGCGATCGCAGCTGGCGCCGGCTCGGTGATGATGGGCGGCATGTTCGCCGGCACCGAAGAATCGCCGGGCGAGGTCTTCCTGTACCAGGGCCGCAGCTACAAGGGCTACCGCGGCATGGGCTCGATCGGCGCGATGAAGGCCGGTTCGGCCGATCGTTACTTCCAGGAGAACGACGAAGCCGCCAACCCGAACGCCGACAAGCTGGTGCCTGAAGGCATTGAAGGTCGCGTGCCGTACAAGGGCTCGATGATCTCCATCGTCTACCAGATGGCCGGTGGCCTGAAGGCGTCGATGGGCTACTGCGGTTGCGCCACGATCGACGAGATGCGCGAACGCGCCGAGTTCGTCGAGATCACGTCGGCTGGCATCCGTGAGAGCCACGTCCACGACGTGCAGATCACCAAGGAAGCACCGAACTACCGGATGGAGTGATCTCTCCGGTTCACCACCCGCGGCGCCCGGCACTGTCCGGGCGCCGACATTTCTGAAGCTTGGGGCACCCCCTTCGATGACCTTGCCTGACCCTGGCGTGACTCCTCGCCGTCGCGAAGCCGCCATGCCGTTCATCATGATCACCGTGCTGATCGACATGGTCGCCATCGGCCTGATCATCCCGGTGCTGCCCCCGCTGGTGGGCACGTTCACCGGCAACCAGGCCGAGCATGCGTTCTGGTACGGTGTGGTCACCTTTGCCTTCGGCTTCGCCAACTTCTTTGGCTCGCCGGTGCTGGGGGCGCTGTCTGACCGCTACGGTCGGCGGCCGGTGCTGCTGATGGGTTTCACCGGGCTGGCCTTGAGCTTCCTCGTCACCGGCCTGGCCACGGCGCTGTGGATGCTGGTGGCGGTGCGGCTGGTCAGCGGTGCGCTGCAGGCGAATGCCGCAGTGGCGCAGGCCTATGTGGCTGACATTTCGACGCCTGAGGAGCGCGCCAAGCGCTTCGGCATGCTGGGCGCCATGTTCGGCATGGGCTTTGTGCTCGGGCCGGTGATGGGCGGCTTGCTCGGCGCGATTGACCTGCACCTGCCGTTTTATGTGGCGGGTGGGTTGGCGGTGCTCAATGCCATCTACGGCGTGTTCGTGTTGCCGGAATCGCTGCCGGTGGAGCGTCGCAGTGCGGCCATCAACTGGCGCAAGGTCAATCCGGTGGCGTCGCTGAAGCAACTCACCGGCTTGCAAGGCGTCGGCTCGCTCGTGGCCGTCATCGGGCTGGCCAGCCTGGCGCAGTTCGTCATGCACACCACCTGGGTGCTCTACACCGGCTTCAAGTTTGGCTGGGGCCCGAAGGAAAACGGCTGGTCGCTGTTTGCCGTGGGTGTCATGTCGGTGCTGGTGCAGGGTGGCTTGATCCGCATCGCGCTCAAGCACATCAGCCCGCAGCGCATTGCGTTGATGGGCCTGGTGTCGTCGGCCATCTGCTACGGCCTGTGGGGGGCGGCCACCGAGGGCTGGATGATGTACGTGGTGGTGGTGCTGAACCTGTTTGGTTACATGGCCACAACGGCGATCCAGACCATCGTCTCGAACGCCGCTGATGAACATTCCCAGGGGCGCACCATGGGCGCCGTGGCCTCGCTCAACAGCTTGACCGCCGTGTTTGCGCCAGTGCTGGGCGCTGCGCTGCTCGGCGTGGTGTCGCACCTGCCCAAGGGCGACTGGCGCATCGGTGCGCCGTTCTTTCTCTGTGCGGCCTTGCAGGCCGTGGCCACGGTGCTGGCCGTGCGGCATTTCCGCCGCGAATCTTCTTCCTCGACTTCTGCGCCGGCTGGCGGCGCAACTGCCTGAGTGCTCACCATGCATGACAAGATCCTGATTCTCGATTTCGGCTCGCAAGTCACCCAGCTGATCGCACGTCGCGTGCGTGAAGCGCAGGTGTTCTGCGAGATCCATCCGAACGACGTCTCCGACGAGTTCATCCGCAGCTTTGCGCCCAAGGGCATCATCCTGTCGGGCAGCCACGCCAGCACCTACGAAGACCACCAGCTGCGCGCGCCGCAGGCCGTGTGGGACCTGGGTGTGCCCGTGCTGGGCATCTGCTACGGCATGCAGACGATGGCCGTGCAGCTGGGTGGCGAAGTGTCGTGGAGCGATTCCCGCGAGTTCGGCTACGCCGAGGTGCGGGCCCATGGCCATACCCGCCTGCTGAATGGCATCGAAGACTTCAGCACGCCTGAAGGCCACGGCATGCTCAAGGTGTGGATGAGCCATGGTGACAAGGTCACCCGCCTGCCGGAAGGCTTCAAGCTGATGGCCAGCACGCCCAGCTGCCCCATTGCCGGCATGGCCAACGAGGACAAGGGCTACTACGCCGTCCAGTTCCACCCGGAAGTCACCCACACGGTGCAGGGCGCCGCGCTGCTGACGCGCTTCGTGCGCGAGATCGCCGGTTGCCAGGGCGACTGGATCATGGGTAACTACATCGACGAAGCCGTGGCCCGCATCCGCGAGCAGGTGGGCGATGAAGAAGTCATCCTGGGCTTGAGCGGTGGTGTTGATTCGTCGGTGGCGGCTGCGCTGATCCACCGCGCCATCGGCGACCAGCTGACCTGCGTGTTCGTCGACCACGGCCTGCTGCGCCTGAACGAAGGCAAGATGGTCATGGAAATGTTTGCCGGCCGCCTGCAAGCCAAGGTGGTGCATGTGGACGCCAGCGCCCAGTTCCTGGGTCACCTGCAAGGCGTGACCGACCCCGAGCAAAAGCGCAAGATCATTGGCCGCGAGTTCGTTGAAGTGTTCAAGGCCGAGGCCGCGAAGCTGAAGGCCGCAGGCGCCGATGTGAAGGGCGCCAAGTGGCTGGCCCAGGGCACCATCTACCCGGACGTGGTGGAGAGCGGTGGCACCAAGACCAAGAAGGCCACGACCATCAAGAGCCACCACAACGTGGGTGGCCTGCCGGAACAGCTGGGTCTGAAGCTGCTCGAGCCGCTGCGCGAGCTGTTCAAGGACGAAGTGCGTGAGCTGGGCGTGGCCCTGGGTCTGCCACCTGACATGGTGTACCGCCACCCGTTCCCGGGCCCGGGCCTGGGTGTGCGCATCCTGGGCGAAGTGAAGCCCGAGTTCGCCCTGCTGCTGCAGCGTGCTGACGCCATCTTCATCGAAGAGCTGCGTGCCACCGTTGACCCGGCCACCGGCAAGAGCTGGTACGACCTGACCAGCCAGGCCTTCACGGTGTTCCTGCCGGTGAAGAGCGTGGGCGTGATGGGCGACGGCCGCACCTACGACTACGTGGTGGCGCTGCGCGCGGTGCAGACCAGCGACTTCATGACCGCCGACTGGGCCGAGCTGCCGTACAGCCTGCTCAAGCGCGTGTCGGGCCGCATCATCAATGAAGTGCGCGGCATCAACCGCGTGACCTACGACGTCTCGAGCAAGCCGCCCGCCACCATCGAGTGGGAATGACGCCGAGGGTGTGATGACGCAGACATGGTCCCCCCAGGACGAGGCCGCGATGCGTCTGGCCCTGAGCCAGGCGCAGAACGCCTGGCTCATCGGTGAGGTGCCTGTCGGCGCTGTCATCATGCGCGCAGGGCAGGTGATCGCCACCGGCTACAACCGCCCGATCACCACCCACGACCCCACCGCGCACGCCGAGCTCGTGGCCCTGCGCCACGCGGCTCAGTTGCTCGAGAACTACCGGCTGCCCGACTGCGAACTGTTCGTCACCCTGGAGCCCTGCGCCATGTGCGCCATGGCCTTGATGCATGCGCGCTTCAAGCGCGTGGTGTTTGGTGCCCGCGATGCCAAGACCGGCTCGGCAGGCTCGGTGGTTGATCTCTTCGCGCAAGCCCAGCTGAATCACCATACTTTGGTGCAGGGCGGCCTGATGGAAGACGCCTGCGGCCAGGTGCTGCGCGACTTCTTTGCCGAGCGCCGCGCCCAGAAAAAAGCCGAGCGCGATGCCCTGAAGGCGGCGCTGGGCTCATCTGTTGAGCCAGTGGCGATCCCCGATTTGGTGCGCGAGACGGTGCCCGGCGCATCAGCGCAACCCTGCGGGCACGACGACCACATTCCCGCCGGTGATGCGATGGAATTGCCGCATCACCCCGACCTTCCTCTCTGATGTCACGGAGTCGCCCATGAGCGCGTTGTCCCTCACCCTGTTCACGCCCTCTGGCGTGCTGCTGCAAGCCGGCCCGTTGAAGCTGGCTGCGCGTCGCCTCAAGGCGCTGGGCTTTGATGTGCACATCGACGAGGCCGCGCTGGCCAAGCACCAGCGATTTGGTGGTGACGATGACACGCGCCTCGCTGCCATCCACCGCATCGCCAAGCAAGCGCCTGACGTGGCCCTGGCCAGCCGCGGCGGCTACGGCCTCACGCGTTTGCTTGACCGCATCGACTGGAAACTGCTGGCGCGCAGCGTGGAGCAGGGCACCCGCTGGGTGGGCTACAGCGACCTGACCGCCCTGCAGATGGGCCTGTTGGCGCATACCGGCGCACAGAGTTGGTGCGGCCCTTTGGCGGCCGACGACTTCGGCCGTGAGACGCTGGACGAAGTGACGCCGGATTGTTTTGCAGAAGCCATGACGGGCGAGCTGGAAGCCGTGGGTTTTCGAACCGCTGAAGGCCATGACGGCCTGCAGGCCAAGGGCGTTTTGTGGGGTGGCAATCTGACGGTGTTGACGTCGCTGCTGGGCACGCCGCACTGGCCAAAAGTGAAGGGCGGTCTGCTGTTTGTTGAAGACGTGAACGAGCACCCTTACCGGGTCGAGCGCATGCTGCTGCAACTCCACCAGGCCGGCGTGCTGGACCAGCAAAAGGCCGTGCTGCTGGGCGGCATCACCGACTGGAAAAAGTCGCCGCTGGACCGCGGCTATGACCTCAAGGGCATGCTGGCGCACCTGCGCAGCGTCACCAAAACGCCGATCCTCACGGGCCTGCCTTTTGGCCATGTCGACACCAAGGTGACCATGCCTTTTGGCATGAAGGTGCAACTGGTGGTGGAAGGCCGCGACGTGCTCATCGGCTGGCACTGAGACCGCTGAAAACTTTGGTGCTTGAGGGCGCCACAAAGACCCGGGCGCCACAGGCGTGCCGGGTCTTTTTTCATGTCCTGAACCGACTCTCCAGCGGCTCAGAAAATTGATTCGATGAGCCAGGGAACTTTTGCGAATTAGCAACAGTTCGTGTCGCGCGCACCTCAAAAAGGGTTTCCCTACTATGGGGGTCGGGGGCGAGTCCCGCACAATGTTTTCACACGTTTTCGTAGTGGGTTCATCAAGGCTTCACAAGACCGGCATGTGCCTTGCTACGGAACTGGGTCTATCGATCAACCTTTCTGGAGAGAACTGAGTGGCTAACAACACTACGACCAGCATCTGGCGTCATTCCGCCATCGCCGTGGCCGTCGGCCTGTGCGTGGCTTCGAGCGCTGGCTATGCGCAGTCCAACGCAACGGGCAACATCTTCGGCACGGTGCAAGCCGTGGCCGGTACCACCGTTGTGGTTGAAAACACCGCCACCGGTGCCAAGCGCACCCTGACGCCGGATGCCTCCGGCCGCTTCACCGCCACCTCGCTGCCGACCGGCAGCTACAAGGTGACCGTGCTGCGCAACGGCGCTGTTGTCAGCACCGCTGACAACATCGAAGTGCTGATCGGCCAGGGTAGCGAAGCCATCTTCGCTGCTGCTGCCGTTGGCGGCACCCAGACCGTGCAGGTCGTTGGCAAGGTTGCCAAGATCGACGTGTCGTCGAGCAACAACGGCTCGACCTTCACCGCGAAGCAACTGGCTGCACTGCCGATCGCCCGCAATGTCGACGCCATCATCCAGTTGGCTCCGAACACCACGACCGCTGACCCCCGTTACTCGGGTGGTGCCAGCATCGGTGGCGGCGCTCCTTCGGAAAACTCGTACTACATCAACGGTTTCCCCGTTACCAACCCGCTGAACCAGCTGGGCGCGTCCGAGCTGCCTTTCGGCGCCGTGGGCCAGGCCCAGGTGCTGACCGGTGGTTTCGGTGCTGAATTCGGCCGTTCCATCGGCGGCGTGGTGAACATCACCACCAAGAGCGGCACGAACGACTGGGAAGCTGGCTTCAACTTCAGCCTGACCCCGAATGGTCTGCGCTCGAAGGCGCGCGACATCTACTACGAGAAAACGGGTGCTACCGCCAACGCCAAGACCGACGGCACGATCTATCGCCGTCGTAGCGCCAACACGAACGACTCTGCCAGCATCGGTGCCTACGTCGGTGGCCCGCTGATCAAGGACGAGCTGTTTTTCTTTGTGGCCGCCGAAAGGCTGACCTCTGATACGGGCACGGCCGGTACGATTGAAGCCCCGAGCTGGGCTGATCGCGCCAACACAACGAACCGTTACCTCGGCAAGTTCGACTGGAACTTGACTTCGGACAACCGTCTGGAGCTGACCCTGATTGGTGACCGTTACGCGCAAACTGAAAAGCTCTCGGGCTACAGCTACGCCACCGGCGCACGCAATGGCATCGTCACGTCGACGGGTAAGTTCACGAACCACCCTGACCACAATGACGGTGTGGGCGCTTCGAGCCAGATCCTGAAGTACACGGGCTACCTGACCGACGACCTGACCCTGACCGCCCTGGTCGGTCGCAGCAAGACGCCGCACATCAACGTCTATGCAGGTGTGGACGTTGAATCGCAAGTTCGTCAAGTGACGACCGGCACCACCGGCGCTTACCCGGGTTTCACGTATAACCGGCCCTATGCCTTTGGTTTCGGCACCACCGTGCTTGGCCCGGGCGCAGAGGACACCGTCAAGGCCCAGCGCCTGGACTTGGAATATCGCCTGGGCGACCACAGCATTCGTGGTGGTATCGACCGCGTGAAGCTGGCCTCGGCCAACGCCGGTGAGTACCTCGCTGGCAACGGCAGTTACTCTTACTCGTCGACCACGAACGCAAACTTGATCCCGACGCGTATGGTCACTTCGGTCAGCGCAGCTGGGGCCCTGGTGGCCAATGGCCGCTACTACTACGGCCGTGAACGCATTTTCAACACGGTCACGAGCGCCTTCTCGGACCAGTCTGCCCAGTACATTGAAGACAAGTGGCAAGTCACCAAGAACCTCGCCATCACTGGTGGTCTGCGAAATGAGCAGTACGCCAACAAGAACGGTGACGGCGAGACCTTCCTGGAGATGAAGAACCAGATCAATCCGCGTCTGGCCTTCACTTGGGACGTGGCTGGTGATTCGTCGACCAAGATCTACGGTAGCGCTGGCCGTTACGCCGTGCAGATCCCGACCCACCTGGCCGTTCGTGGCGCCAGCCGCTCGACGTATACGGACCAGTACTTTGTCTACACCGGGGTGGACGCCAATGGCGCCCCGACCGGCCGCAAGAACCTGGGTGATCCGAAGTCTGCCAACAACGAGTATGGCCAGCCCAAGGATGCCAACACCGTTTCGGCCAAGAACATGAAGCCGAACAGCCAGGACGAAATCAGCCTGGGCATCGAGAAGGCGCTGTCGGACGAGTTGGTGGTGGGTGCGCGCCTGACCTACCGTCGTCTGAACTCGACCATCGACGACTTGTGCGATCCGCGTGCCTTTGACCAGTACGCGATCGACAACAAGATCGACGCCACGAACTATGCCGGCTTCGGTTGCGCTTCGTTCAACCCGGGCGCCGACAACGACTTCCTGGTTGACTACGCAGGCAACGGCACCTATACCAAGGTCCACCTGACGAAGGAGCAACTGGGCTTCGACAAGGCCAAGCGTCTCTACGCTGCTCTGGACCTGTTTGCTGAGCATCCGCTGAAGAACGGCTGGTACGGCAAGGTGTCGTACACCTACTCGAAGAGCAAGGGCAACACCGAAGGCCAGACCCTGTCTGACGTGGCACAAACCGACGTGGCTGCCACCCAGACCTGGGACCATCCTGAGCTGATGCAAGGCGCTTACGGCTACCTGCCAGGCGACCGTCGCCACCAGATCAAGGCCTTCGGCACGTACGACATCACGCCGGAATTCACGGTGGGTGCCAACCTGCTGCTGGCTTCGGGTCGTCCGAAGAACTGTATCGGTAACTACCCTGACGGCCAGAGCCAGAGCTTTGAGGACTACGGTCTGAGCTACGGTTCTGCCTATCGTTACTGCGGGGTCAATGGCGTCACCACCTACTCGCCGCGTGGCTCCGCTGGCACCCTGCCTTGGAACAAGCGTCTGGACGTGAACCTGGCGTACAAGCCAGACACGATCAAGGGCCTGGCTCTGCGTGTGGATGTGTTCAACTTCCTCAACACCCAGACCGTTCAGGCTGTTGATGAAGTCCACGAGGCCTACGGCGACGCGAGCTCCATTCTGGCCAGCTATGGCCGTGCCATTGCCTACTCGGCTCCGCGCTCGGTCAAGCTGTCGGTCAGCTACGACAAGAAGTTCTGATCTCCTGATCTGAGCTGAAGTCCTGAAGCCCCGAGGCTTGCGCCTCGGGGCTTTTTTCATGTCTGCTGATCACGCAGCACGACGATGATCGCGAAAAAAAACGGGCCCGAAGGCCCGTTGATGTCTGGCGCAGAATGACTCAGCGCGGTGCCAGGCGAATGGCGCCGTCGAGGCGAATGACTTCGCCGTTCAGCATCTCGTTCGTGATGATCTGGTGGACGAGCTTGGCGTAGTCAGCCGGGGTGCCCAGGCGGCTGGGGAAGGGCACATTGGCGGCCAGTGCGTCCTGCACTTCCTGCGGCATGCCGAACAGCATCGGCGTGCCGAAGATGCCCGGAGCAATGGTCATGTTGCGGATGCCGTTGCGCGCCAGGTCACGGGCGATCGGCAGCGTCATGCCCACCACGCCGCCCTTGCTGGCGGCATAGGCTGCCTGGCCGATCTGGCCGTCATAGGCCGCGACGCTGGCCGTGCTGATCATCACGCCGCGCTCGCCTGTGGCTTCCGGCTCGTTCTTGCACATGGCCTCTGAAGCCAGGCGAATCATGTTGAAGCTGCCCACCAGGTTCACGGTGATGACCTTGGTGAAGGTGTCCAGCGGGTGTGCGCCTTCCTTGCCGACGGTTTTCACGGCCGGGGCGATGCCGGCGCAGTTGACCAGGCCCATCAGCTTGCCCAGCCCGGTGGCTGCGGCCACCACGGCGCGGCCGTCGGCTTCCTGACTCACGTCGCAGCGCACGAAGACGCCGCCCAGCTCAGCCGCCAGGGCAGCGCCCTTGTCGGCCTGCAGGTCGGCGATCACCACCTTGGCGCCGTTGGCGGTCAGCATGCGTGCCGTGCCTTCACCCAGGCCGCTGGCGCCGCCGGTGACGATGAAAACCTTGCCTGCGATGTCCATGTTGTTTCTCCTTGAGCTGCGCGCCGGCCTCGTGGGCCTGGTGGCGCTGCGGTTGACGTTGACGTAAACGTCAATTGTGCGTCAAGTTGAGCACGGCCTGCACCCGGGAAAACGGTGGCAGCCTCGACGCAGGTGGGCCGCATGCAGGCGGGCCCCGCCAAAACGCCAACGGGCCGCACAGTGGCGGCCCGTTGGCGTTTGGCACAGCACCTGAAGGTGCCTGTGCCGGACAAGCGATCAGCTGGTCAGGGCTTCCAGCGCGCGGCCGGTGATATCTTCCACCGTGCCCAGGCCCGAAATCTTGCGATAGCGGGGAGCCTGTGCGTCACCGGTGGCGGCCCATTCGCCGTAGTAGTCGACCAGCGGACGGGTCTGCGCCTGGTACACCTCGAGGCGGGTGCGAACGGTGGCTTCTTCGTCGTCCTTGCGCTGGATGAGCTCTTCACCCGTCACGTCGTCCTGGCCTGCCACCTTCGGCGGGTTGAACTTGACGTGGTAGGTGCGGCCAGAGGCCACGTGGACGCGGCGGCCGCTCATGCGCTCGATGATCGCGGTGTCAGGCACGTCGATTTCCAGCACCAGATCCAGCTTCACGCCGGCGGCCTTCATGGCGTCGGCTTGCGGAATGGTGCGCGGGAAACCGTCGAACAGGAAACCGTTCGCGCAGTCCGCCTGGGTGATGCGTTCCTTCACGAGACCGATGATGATCTCGTCGCTGACCAAGCCGCCAGCGTCCATGATCTTCTTGGCGGCCAGGCCCATTTCGGTGCCAGCCTTGACGGCGGCGCGCAGCATGTCGCCGGTCGAAATTTGCGGAATGCCGTACTTCTGGCAGATGAAGCTGGCTTGGGTTCCTTTGCCGGCGCCGGGCGCGCCCAACAGGATCAGTCGCATGAAATTGCCTCTCGAATGATGATTCTTGCTGGCTGCAAAAGCAGCCGGCGCAGACGTGAAAACCTGCGCTCATGTTTGTTTTGAGGATAGCACGCCCATCCCTGCACGAGCCTGACGGCCCGGGCTGTGAACGGCGGGGCTTACCCTGTGAAAATGCGGCGAACGCGGGCCAGATCTTCAGGTGTATCGACACCGGCCGCGGGCGCTGATTCCGCGCGGAACACGGCGATGCGCTCGCCATGCCACAGCACGCGCAATTGCTCCAGCGCCTCGATGTGTTCCAGCGGCGATTGCGCCAGCGTCGGGAAGCTGCGCAGGAAGCCGGCGCGGTAGGCATACAGGCCGATGTGGCGCAGCGCGTGGCCTTGCGGCAGCGCCGGCTGGCCGGGCTGCGAGCCGTCGCGCCACCAGGGCAAGGGGGCTCGGCTGAAATACAGCGCGCGGCCCAGTGCGTCGGTCACCACCTTCACCACGTTGGGGTTGGCGAAGTCGGCGACGTCGTGAATCTCGTGGGCGGCGGTGGCCACCTTGCATTCCGGGCGCGCCTGCAGCAGCTCAGCGCAGGCGCTGACCAATGCGGGGTCGATCAGCGGCTCGTCGCCTTGCACATTCACGACGATGTCGTCGCCATCAAGCCTCAGCAAGGTGCAGGCTTCGGCCAGGCGGTCACTGCCATTGGCGTGGTCGACGCGTGTCATCACCACCCGAACGCCATGGGCCTCGCAGGCCGCGGCAATGCGCTCATGGTCGGTGGCCACGGTCACGCTGAGCGCGCCGGCACCGGCCACGCGCTCAGCCACCCGCACCACCATCGGCTTGCCGCCGAGATCAGCCAGCGGTTTGTCAGGCAGGCGGCTGGAGGCCAGCCGCGCCGGAATCAACACATGAAAGCTCACACGGGCTCCTCGGCAGGCAGCACGCGGGCTTCGTTCTCGAGCATCACGGCGATGCCGTCGCGCAGCGGAAAGCCCAGGCGATCGGCCGGGCAGATCAGCTCAACCGGCAGCGCCTGCTCGTCGCGGCGCAACGTCAGGGCGCCCTTGCAGACGGGGCACACCAGCAGGTCGATCAGGCGGTGGTCAATGGTCATGGCGGGCTCGGGGAAAAGGTTGCAAGGCGCGGTCGAGCGCCTGGTAAAAAACATCGGGGAGGGCGAAGTCTAGCGCCACCACCCAGATGCGCGTCGGGCCAGTGGTGCCCGGCTGGCCAGGGCGCAGCTTCACGGCGTCTTTTTCGGTGATCAGCACGTCCGCTTCATCGGCCGGCCAGGGTGCGCCGGGCAGCTCTGCGTGATCGGCGAGCGGCAGTCGACGCAGGCGCACGCCTGCGGCCTCCAGCATGCGGAAGAAGCGTTCGGGCTCGGCCAGGCCCGCTGCGGCCAGCACGCTCTGCTGGCTCGATGCCCCGGCGATATGGTTCAGCTGCGCCATGTCTGCGGGCCTGCCCGCCCACCAGTCGCTCAACAGCACTGCGCCAGCGAGTTTGCGTGCGGCCACCGGGCCGGGCAGGGCGGTGCTGGCGGCGCGGGCGTTGTAAAGCAGCAGGCTGTTCGGCGGCAGCGTCGCAGGCAAAGGCTGGCGCAACGGACCGGCGGGCAGGCAGAGCCCGTTGCCGGCGCCACGGTCATCGAACACGATGATCTGCAGGTCGCGGTGCAGGCGCCAGTGCTGCAAGCCGTCGTCGGACACGATGATGTTGATGGCCGGATCGCGTGCCAGCAGCAGACGGGCCGCGTCAGCGCGGTCGGAGCCTACCTGCACGGGCACGCCGCTGCGCAGATGGATCAGCAAGGGCTCGTCGCCACATTCGGTGGCCGGCGTGTTGTTGCTCACGGCGCAGGGGCCGGTGGCCTGGCGGCCATAGCCGCGCGACACCACCCCAGGCCGCCATCCACGCGCTTGAAGCGCCTGCAGCAGGGCGAGTGTGGTGGGCGTTTTGCCGGCACCGCCCACGATGAGGTTGCCCACCACCACCACGGGCACCGGCAGGCTGGCGATGGCGCGTCGCTGCCAGCGCCAGCGGTCAAAACCAGCCAGGGCGATGTAGAGCCACGAGAGTGGCCGCAGCACCTGCGCCAGCAAGCCGGGCCGGCTTTGCCACCAGGCCCTTTGCAGCGATGCAGAGAGCCGGGCCCCCAGGCTCATGGTGCGTTGCCGCTGTCGCCCTGGCCGCTGCGCGCTGCGAATGTCACGCGGGCCAAGCCTGCGCGGCGGGCCGCGTCCAGCACGTTGATCACCGATTGGTGAGCGGCGGTCGCATCAGCGGAGATGATGATGAATGGGTCTTTCCGGTCGGCTGCGGCAGTGCGCAGGGCGGCTGCGAGGGTGTCGACGCTGCGACCTTCCACCGCCTGCCGGTCGATCACGTAGCGGCCCTCGGCCGACACGCTGACGATGATTTCCGCCGGGCGGTCTTTGGTCGCTTCGGCATTCGCCACGGGCAGGTTGACCTGCAACTCCGTGAACTTGGAGTAGGTCGTGGAGAGCATCAGGAAGATGAGCACCACCAGCAGCACGTCGATGAACGGGATCAGGTTGATCTCCGGCTCATCGGTGGTTGGACGACGGAAGTTCATGTCGGCCCGGCGTGTTCAGGCTGCGCGCAACGGTGTGCGCACCAGGTGCTGCAGCAGACGCTCGGCACCGGTCTCCAGGTCATGGAGGTAGTCGTTGACGCGGCCGCGGAAGAAGCGGTGGGCCATCAGCGAGGGAATGGCCACCATCAGGCCGAAGGCCGTGTTGTACAGCGCGATGGAGATGCCCTGCGCCAGCTGCGCCGGGTTGCCAGCCGTGCTGCTGCCGCCCTGCGAGCCGAAGATCTCGATCATGCCGATGACGGTGCCGAGCAAACCCAGCAGCGGCGCCGCTGACGCCACCGTGGCCAAGGCATTCAGGTAGCGCTCCAACCGATGTGCAGCCACCCGGCCCGCCAGCTCGAAAGCCTGGCGCAGCGTGGCTTCGTTGACCCGCGGATCAACCGCCGCCAGCTTCAGGCCTGACGCCAGCACTTCGCCGAGCTGCGAGTTGTCGATCAGCTTTTTCAGCATGTCGGTGGAGGGCACGCCTTGGCGGCACACGGTGATGACCTCATCGACGAGGCCGTCCGGCGCGATCTTGGGGCGGCGCAAGGCCAAGGCTCGTTCGAGTATCACGGCCACAGCGGCCACCGAACACAGGATAAGGGGCCAGATTGGCCAGCCAGCGGCTTGTATGATCGACAGCAAGAAGTCCTCTGGCCAATGGCCGGGCAGGGTCAAGACGCGCGGATTATGTCCCCAATGTGCGGCCCGATCTGCGTGTTGTTGTGAGCTTGCGCCACCACACCGACCGCCCCCACCGAACCATCCACAATTTCTGTGGATAACTTTGTGGGTAAGTGCTCAAAACGGGGGCTGCGGCCCGTGTTTTCCGGGCTCGCCAACAGATTGCCTAAAAATGAAGCGCCTGTTTCTCGTTATAAATCAAAGACTTGCACCGAAGGCGCACCTTTTCAAGGCCGTCGGGAGGGCTGTTGCGTGACAAGTTGCAACCGTGGATATCATTCGTCAACTAGGCTGCTGACGCCCGGTGATCGGGCGCAAAACGGGGGCGCCAGATGAGCGCGACCGGCTTCAATGCCCGTTCAGGCGCACCGGCCTGGTCGGTCAGCTCGCTGCTGCTGGCGGTCAGTGATGCGCTGGCGGCGCGGTTTGCATCCGTCACGGTGCGCGGCGAGTTGTCGGGCCTCACCCGGGCTGCCAGCGGTCACGTCTATTTCACGCTGAAGGATGCGAACGGCGCAGCCGCCGGCCTGCGCTGCGCCATGTTCCGCCGCTCCGCCCAGATGCTCGACTTTCAGCCGCGCGACGGCCAGCAGGTCGATGTGCGTGGCCGCTTGGCCGTGTACGAGGCACGCGGTGAGCTGCAGATGGTGGTGGAGTCGATGCAGCGCGTGGGCGCCGGCTCGCTCTACGAAGAATTCCTCAAGCTGAAGGCCCGTCTCGAAGCGATGGGGCTGTTCGCGGCTGAGCGCAAGCGCGCCTTGCCGGCAGTGCCGCAGCGGGTGGCCTTGGTCACCTCGGCGTCGGGCGCGGCCTTGCACGACGTGCTGACGAGCTTCCGCCGCCGCGCGCCGCATGTCTCGCTGGTGCTGTGCCCGACCCTGGTGCAGGGCGCCGAGGCGCCGCCCGCCATCGTTGCCGCCATGCAGGCGGCCAACCGCGTGCCAGGCGCAGAAATGATCCTGCTCTGCCGCGGTGGTGGATCTCTTGAAGACCTCTGGGCCTTCAACGACGAGCGTGTGGTGCGCTCGGTGGCTGACTCCGATCTGCCGGTGGTGTGTGGCGTGGGCCATGAAACCGACGTCACGCTGGCCGATTTAGCGGCTGATTTGCGCGCCGCCACACCCACCGCCGCAGCAGAGCTGGCCACGCCGTCGCGCGATGACCTGCTCAACGGGCTGCAGCAACGCGCCGCCCACCTGCAGCGGCGCGTGGCCCAGCGGCTGGATGCGGCTGCGCAGCGTCTCGACACCGTGTCACTGCGGCTGCAGCGGCCGGCGCAGGCGGTGCGCTTGCAGGCATCCCGCCTCGACCTGCTGGCGCAGCGCCATGAAGCGGCCTTGCGCACGGCGGTGAGCCGCGCGCAGCAGCGTTTGCAGCTGCAGGGCGAGCGGCTGGTGCGCGCCGGCACGCAGCAGCGTGTGGCGGCTGATACGCGCCTGGCCCGGCAGGCCGTCAGGTTGCAAGCGCTCGACCCCCGCCAGGTGCTGGCGCGGGGCTACGCCTGGATGGAAGACGCCGACGGCTTGCCGCGGGTGTCGGCCGCCGGCTTGAAGCCGGGCCAAGGCCTGCGCGCGGTGTGGGCAGACGGCCACGCCCAGGTGCAAGTTGATGATGTGACGCTGAACGGGCCAAGCCCCTCAGCGCGGCTGGAATAGATGGGCGTGCCTACAATGCGCCCGATTCGTTGAACCACCCCTGAAAGGACTTCCCATGGCATACACCCTGCCTTCGCTGCCGTTCGGCCTCGACGACCTCGCTCCGCACATGAGCCGCGAGACCCTGGAATACCACCACGGCAAGCACCACAACGCTTACGTCGTGAACCTGAACAACCTGGTTGAAGGCACCGAGTTCGCTGGCAAGGACCTCGAAGCCGTGGTCAAGGCCTCGACCGGCCCGGTCTACAACAACGCTGCCCAGATCTGGAACCACACGTTCTTCTGGAGCTGCCTGAAGAAGGACGGCGGCGGTGAGCCCACCGGTGCCCTGGCTGACGCGATCAACGCCAAGTGGGGTTCGTACGCTGCCTTCAAGGAAGCCTTCACCAAGAGCGCCGTCGGCAACTTCGGTTCCGGCTGGACCTGGCTGGTGAAGAAGGCCGACGGCTCGGTCGACATCGTCAACATGGGCGCCGCCGGCACCCCGCTGACGACGGGCGACAAGGCCCTGCTGACCATCGACGTGTGGGAACACGCCTACTACGTGGACTTCCGCAACATGCGTCCGAAGTTCGTCGAGACCTTCCTGACCTCGCTGGTCAACTGGTCCTTCGCCGAAGCCAACTTCGCCTGAGACGGGTTCTTGCCCTGACTCAAAAGGCCGGCTCAGCGCCGGCCTTTTTGTTTGGTACGCTCTCGCGTTTTGGCGGTTGGACAACGGGTGGGGCATGCGTATCTTGCTGGTGGAAGATGACCCGGCGCTGAGCCTGGGGGTGGCGCGCGGCCTTGAGCGCGAGGGCTGGCAGGTCGATGTGCTGAACGACGGCGAGCGCGCGATGGGCGAGGGCTTGCTGGTGCAGTACGACCTCTGCATCCTCGACCTGGGCTTGCCCCGCCGCGACGGCATGGAAGTGCTGCGGCACTGGCGCTCCCGCGGGGCACGCATGCCGGTGCTGCTGCTGACCGCCCGCGATGAATTGAACGACCGCGTGCGTGGCCTCGATGCCGGCGCCGACGACTACCTCGTCAAACCCTTCGATCTGCCCGAGCTGCTGGCGCGCATCCGCGCACTGAAGCGCCGGTCTGAAGGCCGCATCGACGAAACCCTGGTGCTGGGCGGCCTGACGCTCGATCTGACCCACAAGGAGTTGCTGCACGCCGGTGAGCGCGTGGCACTCAGCCCGCGTGAGCTGGCCTTGACCGAAATGCTGATGCAGAAGGCCGGGCGCGTCGTGGCCAAGGACGCGATCGTGGCCAAGCTTTCGACCTGGGAGTCTGACTTCAGCGGCAATTCGGTCGAGGTGTATGTGCACCGCCTGCGCAAGCGTTTCGGCGAGCTGGGCGTGGTGATCCGCACCGTGCGTGGCTTCGGCTACGTGATGGAGGCGAGTGAAGCCGGCGCGTCTGCGGACATTTCCGAATGAGCATGCAGACGCCCCGCAGCGGGCCGAGCGTTCGCAGCCAGTTGCTGCGACCACTGCTGTGGAGCTGGCTGGTCGGGCTGCTGGCTGCGGTGATCGGCTCGTATTCGCTGGCCAAGACCAGCGCGAACCTGGCCTTTGATCGCGGCCTGCAGGACGAGGTCAGCGCACTGGCCGCCAAGCTGACCTGGTCAGACCGCGGGCCCTTGCTTGATCTGAGTCGTCAGACGATGGAGATCCTGACCTGGGACCGCGAGGACCGCAACGGCTTCGTCATGGTCGACGCCGACGGCAATGCGCTGGCAGGCGATGCGCGGGTGCCGCTGCCGGACACAGAGTTGCGTCAGCAGAGCTTCGAGCAGCCGCGCGTGTTTGATGCCAACTTTGATGCCGAGCCCGTTCGCGGCGTGGTGTTTTCAGTGACCTCGCCGATGCTGGACCGCAGCGTGTCCATCGTGGTGGTCGAGACGCGCCGCAAGCGGCAGGCCCTGATGCGCGACCTGCAGCTCTCCATCGTGCTGCCCGCCCTGGCACTGGGCAGCGTCACCTTCGGCTTGATTGGCTGGGCGATTCGCCGCGGGCTGCAGCCCCTGCGGGAGGTGGCATCGCAGGTGGCGCGGCGCGACACCCAGGATTGGCGGCCCTTGCCGATGGGCAATGTGCCCAAGGAGGCCGCCCCGCTGATCGACCGCATCAACCTGCTGCTGGCCGAAATGGAGCAGGCTATCTTGTTGCAGCGACGCTTCGTGGCCGACGCGGCCCACCAGCTGCGCACGCCGGTGGCGGGCATCCGCGTGCTGGCCCAGACGCTGAGCCAGGAGCTGGCCGCCTCACCGGGCATGCCTGACGGCCATTGGCGACCGCTGCTGTCGCAGCTGGAGCGATCGACCGACCGCCTGAGCCGCCTGATCGGGCAGTTGCTCAGCCTGGCGCGCTCGGAAACGGCGCTGGCCGTGGATGCTGAACAGCAGACGCTGGATGTGGTGCCCCTGCTGCGCGAGGCCGCCGAGCCGATGGTGCTGCAAAGCCTGAAGCAGGGCCGCACGATGACGCTGGACGCGCCCGATCAGCCGGTGCTGGCCCGCGCGCACGCGCTGTGGCTGGGCGAGGTGGTGAACAACCTGCTGGACAACGCCTGTCTCTACGGCGGGAACCTGATCGAGGTGCGGGTGAGCAGCCTGCCGGAAGGCGGCGCGCAGATCATCGTGCAAGACAACGGCCCGGGCGTGCCGCAGGATCAGCTTGGCCGCCTGTTCGAGCCCTTCTGGCGCGGTGATCGGGCGGATCTGCGCAACGACGGGGGTACGGGCCTGGGCCTGACCATCGCCCGTGAGGTGGTGCAGCGCCTGGGTGGTCAGATCGTCGTGGCGTCAAGGCCGGACGTGGACGGCCTGCGCTTCACGATCACGCTGGCGGCCTGAGCGGGCCGCCCCGGGCTGGAGAGGTCAGCCCGAAAACGCGGGCCCGGTGAGCCGGCTGCCCGCCTTCAAGCCGCGCTTGGCGAACCAGCCCTGGTTCATTTCCAGCACGAAGCGCACGGGCTTCTTCGAGCAGTGCGAAGCTTCGGTCTGCGGCGCCATGTCTTCGATGTTGACGATGGTGCCGTCGTCGGCCACGAAGGCGGCCGACAGCGGCAGCAGCGTGTTCTTCATCCAGAAGCACTGGGTTGCGGGCACTTCAAACGCGAAGAGCATGCCTTCGTGGCTGGCCATCTCCTTGCGGAACATCAGGCCGATCTGGCGCTGCTCCGGTGTCTTGGCCAACTGCGCAGCGATGTTGTGCATGCCGGCCTGCAGGGTGATGACGGGCAGGCGCTGCGGGGCGTCCTGGGCCTCGGCCACGAGGTGAACACCGAGTGCCATCAAAGCGACGCCGAGTAGGCGGCGAAGGGTCTTGGTCTTGATAAATGTCATGTCGTTAACCCGGGGTTCAGGCTAGATTATCGGAAGAAGTTGCCGAGCACCGTGTCGGCAGTTGTTCGATCCCATGACCGCCACGATAACAAGCTCCGACGTTTTGCCGCAGGCAGGCTCCGAACTGGACGTTCTAGACGATCCGGTGGAGATGCAGCGCTTCACGCGCTGGACCGAGTTTGCCGGTGGTGAGCGCCGAGGGCAATCCTCTTTCCAGATTGGCGGCATGGTCTGTGCCGCCTGTGCCGGCTTGATCGAGACCGCCGTGGCCAAGGTTGACGGCGTGCTCGATGTGCAGGTCAGTGCAGCAGGCCACCGGGCGCAGATCACCTGGGACCCGGCACGCACGCGGGTCTCGGCGCTGGTGCGCGCCGTGCGCGGTGCCGGCTACGACGCCGTGCCCGATGCCGCTGCCGAAGCCCGCGAGCTGCGCCGCAAGGAGCGCCGCACCGCGCTCTGGCGCCTGTTCGTGGCCAGCTTCTGCGCCATGCAGGTGATGATGTTCGCCACGCCGAGCTACGTGGCCACCGACGGCAGCCTCGCACCTGATTTGCGCCAGTTGCTGAACTGGGGCAGCTGGCTGGTCTCTTTGCCGGCATTGCTGTTTGCCGCCGGCCCGTTTTTCCGCGGCGCCTGGCACAGCGTTCAGGCGCGCCGCATCAGCATGGACGTGCCCGTGGCCATCGGCCTGGCCGTGACCTTCGTCGCCAGCTCCGGTGCCACCTTTGATCCGCAGGGGCCGTTTGGCCACGAGGTGTATTTCGACTCGTTCACGATGTTCGTCAGCTTTCTGCTGGGCGGACGGTTCCTCGAGCTGACGGCCCGCCACCGTGCAGCTGAAGCGCTGGAAAAGTCGGTGTCCGGCATGCCTGAAACCGCGCTGCGCCTCGGGGCCGATGGTCAGACCGAGCTCGTGAGCGTGCAGCGCCTGCGCCGGGGTGATGTGGTGCAGGTGGCGCTGGGCATGGCGTTTCCGGCCGATGGCCGCTTGACGGCGGGCCAGACGCAGGTCGATGAGTCGGTGTTGACCGGGGAATCGCGTTCGGTGTTCAAACAATCTGGCGACAGCCTGGTGGGCGGCAGCGTGAACGTGGGCGCGCCCGTGTGCATGCTGGTCGAGCAGGTGGGCGCCGATACGCGGTACGCGGCCATCGTCAGCCTGATGCGCGACGCACTCACCCAACGCCCCGCCTGGGCTCGGCGGGCTGACCGGTGGGCCGGGCCTTTCCTGTGGGCCGTGTTGCTGTTGGCCGCGGGTGCGGCCGCTGTCTGGTCGGTGATTGATCCGTCGCGGGCGGTGTGGGTGGCCGTGTCGGTGCTCATCGTCACCTGCCCGTGCGCGCTCTCGCTGGCAGCGCCGGCCGCGTTGGTGGCAGCCACCGGCGCACTCGCGCGCCGCGGGGTGATGCTGCAACGCATGGACGCGCTGGAGGCGCTGGCCGGCCTGAAGCGCCTCTACCTCGACAAGACCGGCACGCTGACTGAAGACCGCCCCATGCTGCAGCTGGTGGTGGACACGCTGGCGGCCTCCAACACCGTGCCGGTGCCAGGCGCCTTGGCGGCTGCGAAGGTGCTGGCAGGATGGTCGCGCCATCCCCTTTCACAGGCCGTGGCTCAAAGTGACTTGCTGGTTGATCAAGACGGCGCCAGCGCCTGGGAATGGCGTGACGTGAACGAGTTGCCGGGCCAAGGCCTGGAGGCTGTTGCGCCAGACGGCACGGCCTGGCGACTGGGCTCAATCGCCTGGGTGCAGGATGCCGGGCAGGACACATCGATGGTGGATGGCGCCGAAGAACACACGGCCGACAGTGGCGCTGCACTGGTCACCTGGTTCGGCCCGGTGGGCCAGCCGCGTTGGCGGTTTGAAGCGGATGAGCAACTGCGCGCCGACGCCGTCACCGCCGTGGCCGGCCTGAAGGCCGCCGGCCTGACCCTGGGATTGCTGTCGGGTGACAGCCCGGCGCGTGCGGCCAGCATGGCGCAACGCCTCGGCCTGTCGGACTACCTTGGCCACGCCACGCCGGATGACAAGCGTCGTGCCATCGCGCAGGCGCAGGCCCTTGGTGAGCGCGTGGGCATGGTCGGCGACGGCGTGAATGACGCGCCGGTGCTGGCCCTGGCCGATGTGTCGTTTGCGATGGGGCAGGGCGCGCTGGTGTCGCGGGCGCATGCCGATGCGGTTGTGGTGTCGAACCGCTTGCAGGATGTTGTGGTGGCCGTGCAACTGGCGCGCCGCACGCTGAACGTGATTCGTCAGAACCTGCTTTGGGCTGCCGTTTACAACGCGGCCTGCATCCCTTTGGCGCTGGCCGGTTATCTGCCGCCCTGGGCTGCCGGCCTGGGCATGGCGCTGAGCTCGCTGCTGGTGGTTGCCAACGCCATGCGGCTGGCCCGTTGATCAGCAGGCCGCACCATGGACATTCTTTATCTGCTTATCCCGCTTTCAGCCGTGCTGGTCTTGATGATCATCGGCGTCTTCGGCTGGGCCCTGAACCGGGGCCAGTTCGACGATCTCGAGCGGGAAGGTGAGCGAATCCTGCAACAACCGGGTGACGCCGTTGACGTCGATCAATCAGCGGCGGTGTTGGTTCCCGAACAATCCGAGCTAGCAAGTTCCAAGAAGAAGGAGGCCTTCGATGGCAAGTAGTTCCGCGCCGGCACAACCGGCCTATCACGACAGCGTCGTACGCCTGTTCGCAGTAGCGGCAGTGGTGTACGGCATCGTCGGCATGTTGGTGGGGGTGATCATTGCTTCCCAGCTGGCATGGCCCGAGCTGAATTTCGGCATTCCGTACCTCACCTATGGTCGTCTGCGCCCGCTGCACACGAACGCGGTGATCTTTGCTTTTGGCGGCTGCGTGCTGTTCGCCACCAGCTACCACGTGGTGCAACGCACCTGCCAGACGCGCCTGTTCGCGCCGGCCCTGGCCTGGTTCACCTTCATCGGCTGGAACCTGGTGATCATCGCGGCGGTCATCACGCTGCCGCTGGGCTACACCTCGGGCAAGGAATACGCCGAGCTGGAATGGCCGATTGACCTGCTGATCGCCGTCACCTGGGTGTCTTACGCCGTCGTGTTCTTCGGCACGATCGGCACCCGCAAGATCCGCCACATCTACGTGGCCAACTGGTTCTTCGGTGCCTTCATCCTGGCCGTGGCTCTGCTGCACATCGTCAACAGCGCGGCTGTGCCGGTCAGCCTGACCAAGAGCTACTCGGTGTACGCCGGCGTGCAAGACGCGATGGTGCAGTGGTGGTACGGCCACAACGCGGTGGGCTTCTTCCTGACCGCCGGCTTCCTGGGGATCATGTACTACTACATCCCCAAGCAGGCCGAGCGTCCGGTGTACTCGTATCGCCTGTCGATCGTCCACTTCTGGGCCTTGATCTTCACCTACATGTGGGCGGGCCCCCACCACCTGCACTACACCGCGCTGCCTGACTGGGCACAGAGCGTGGGCATGGTGTTCTCGCTGGTGCTGCTGGCGCCAAGCTGGGGCGGCATGATCAACGGCATCATGACCCTGTCGGGTGCCTGGCACAAACTGCGTGACGACCCGATCCTGAAGTTCCTGATCGTCTCGCTGTCGTTCTACGGCATGTCGACCTTCGAAGGTCCGATGATGTCCATCAAGACGGTGAATGCCCTGTCGCACTACACCGACTGGACCGTGGGTCACGTGCACTCCGGCGCCCTGGGCTGGGTGGGCATGGTGTCGATCGGCGCGCTGTATTACCTGATCCCGCGCATGTTCGGCCGCAAGGAAATGTTCAGCGTCCGCGCCATCGAGCTGCACTTCTGGGTGGCCACCATCGGCATCGTGCTCTACATCGCCGCGATGTGGATTGCCGGTGTGATGCAGGGCCTGATGTGGCGTGCGGTGAATCCGGACGGCACCCTGGTCTACAGCTTCGTTGAAGGTGTGAAGGCGACCTATCCGTTCTATGTGATCCGTGTGCTGGGTGGCGTGCTCTACCTGGGCGGCATGTTGATCATGGGCTGGAATACGTTCATGACGATTGCCAACGGCAAGACGACGCAACAGGCGATCCCTGCTGTGGTCGCCCACGCCTGATCGAGGAGTAAAACAACATGGCTGAAAACCGCAAGCCCAGTGGTCACGAGAGGATCGAGACCAGCAACTTCCTGATGATCGTGCTGATCCTGATCACGATCGCCTTTGGCGGCATGGTCGAGATCGTGCCCCTGTTCTTCCAGCGCTCGACCACGCAACCGGTGGAAGGCCTCAAGCCCTACACGGCGCTGCAGTTGGCTGGCCGCGACATCTACGTGCGCGAAGGCTGCTACGGCTGCCACTCGCAGATGGTGCGTCCGTTCCGCGCAGAAACGCTGCGCTACGGCCCGTACTCGGTGGCTGGTGAATTTGTCTACGACCACCCGTTCCAGTGGGGCTCCAAGCGCACCGGCCCGGACCTGCACCGCGTGGGCGGCCGCTACTCTGACGAGTGGCACCGTGTTCACCTGAACAACCCGCGTGACGTGGTTCCCGAGTCGAACATGCCGGCCTACCCCTGGCTGCTGGCCAACCAGGTGGACCCCGCCGACATGGCGCCGAAGATGAAGGCACTGCGCATGGTGGGCGTGCCCTACACCGACGACGAGATCGCCCAGGCTGGCGACGCGGTGAAGGGCAAGACGGAGATTGAAGCCGTCATCGCCTATCTGCAGGTGCTCGGCACGGCCCGCAAGTGAGAGATCAGGAGTTTTCGATGGACTTCGACATCAACGTGATGCGCAGCGTCGTGACGCTGGTTTCGCTGGTGCTCTTTCTGGGGCTGATGCTCTGGACCTGGAGCCGCAAGCGCAAGGACTTCTTCGATGACGCCGCCCAGGTGCCGTTCCTGGACGACGATGCGCCCGTCGGAACCTCCGATCGCACATGAGACACGGCGGGGTGCGCCTTCGGGTGCCCCCCGCTCAAGGAGTAAATGACATGAGTGACTTTTTCAGCAATGGCTGGTCGCTGTTCGTGGCGGGCATCGTCATCGGCGGCCTGGCCTTCTGCGTGTTCGTGCTGGCGGTGGCCAGCAAGCGCGTGAAGATGGCCGATGACAACACCACCGGCCACGTGTGGGACGAAGACCTGAAGGAGATGAACAACCCGCTGCCGCGCTGGTGGATGGGCTTGTTCATCCTGACCATCGTGTTCGCGGCGATCTACCTGTCGCTGTACCCGGGTCTGGGTGCCAGCGAAGGCACCCTGAAGTGGTCGGCCGTGGGCCAGCTCAAGGGTGAAAACGAGAAGGCAGCGGCCGCGATGGCGCCCGTCTACGCCGGCTTCGCCAACCTGAGCGCCGAGCAGATGGCCAAGAACCCGCAGGCCATGGCCATCGGTGAGCGCCTCTACGTGAACAACTGCGCCCAGTGCCACGGCGCTGACGCACGCGGCAGCAAGGGCTTCCCGAACCTGGCCGACAGTGACTGGCTGGGCGGCTCCGGCCCAGACTACATCGAGAAGACCATCAAGGAAGGTCGCCAGGGCGTCATGCCTCCGATGGCTGCTGCAGTGGGCACCTCGGAAGATGTGCGCAACGTGGCCAACTATGTGCTGAGCCTGTCGGACAGCCCGCACAACTCGGTGGCGGCCCAACTGGGCAAGGCCAAGTTCGCGGCCTGCGCGGCCTGCCACGGCGCTGAAGGCAAGGGCAACCCGTTGATGGGCGCTCCGAACCTGACCGACAAGGTCTGGCTGCACGGCTGGGGTGAGTCCGCCATCGTGGCCATGGTCAACAACGGCAAGACCAACGTGATGCCGCCGCAAGGCCACCGCTTCACGCCGGAGCAGCTGAAGGTGCTGACCGCCTATGTCTGGAACCTGAGCCAGGCCACCAAGGTCGCTGCGCAGTGATCTGATGAATCTGTATGAGTGAGACCACGCCTGCATCCAACGCCGCCGCTGTCACTGACGACGCGGACAAATCCGGGACCGTGGTCTCGCTGTATCAGAAGCAGAAGAAGATCTACGCGCGTGCCGTCACCGGCCTGTTCGCCACCTGGCGATGGGCCCTGGTGTGGATCACCCAACTGGTGTTCTACGGCCTGCCTTGGCTGGTCTGGAACGACCGCCAGGCCGTGCTGTTTGACCTGGCTTCGCGCCGGTTCTACATCTTCGGTCTGGTGCTCTACCCGCAAGACCTGATCTACCTGTCGGGTCTGCTGATGATCTCGGCGTATGCGCTGTTCCTGTTCACGGCCGTGGCAGGGCGCTTGTGGTGCGGCTTCGCCTGCCCGCAGACGGTGTACACCGAGATCTACATGTGGTTCGAGCAGCGCATCGAGGGCGACCGCGCCCAGCGCATGCGCCTCGACGAAGGCCCCTGGACGCTGGAGAAGCTCTGGCGCAAGACGGCCAAGCAATCGGTCTGGATCCTGTTCGGCCTCTGGACCGGCTTCACCTTCGTCGGCTACTTCACGCCCATCAAGACGCTCGCCGCCGAAGCCCTGACGCTCGGCTTCGGGCCGTGGGAATGGTTCTGGGTGCTGTTCTACGGCTTTGCCACCTACGGCAACGCCGGCTACATGCGTGAGCAGGTCTGCAAGTACATGTGCCCGTACGCGCGCTTCCAGAGCGTGATGTTCGATCACGACACGCTGATCATCAGCTACGACAGCGAGCGGGGCGACCCGCGTGGCCCGCGCTCCAAGAAGGCCGATCCGGCGCAACTGGGCCTGGGTTCGTGCATCGACTGCGGCCTGTGCGTTCAGGTCTGCCCGACCGGCATCGACATCCGCAAGGGCCTGCAGTACGAATGCATCGGCTGCGCCGCCTGCATCGACGTGTGCGACGGCATCATGGACAAGATGGGTTATCAACCCGGCCTGATCCGTTACGCCACCCAGAACAGCCTGTCCCAGCATCTCGACAAACAGCAGATCCTCAAGCGGGTGCTGCGCCCGCGGGTGCTGATCTACACGGCCATCCTCGCGATCATCTGCATCGCCTTCGTGGCCAGCATCGCGCTGCGTGATCCGTTCCGCGTGGACGTGGTGCGTGACCGCGCCTCACTGGCGAGGCAGGTGGAAGACGGTCGCATCGAGAACGTCTACCGCCTGCAGATCATGAACGCCGCCGAGCGCGTGCAGCACTACCGCATTCATGTCGACGGCTTGACCGGCATCAAGCTGGTGGGGGTGCCTGAGGTGGTGGAGGTCTTGCCGGCCGAGGCGCGGTGGATCACGGTGTCGGTGCAGGTGCCGTATGAATCGAGCCAGCAGGCCGGCACCGGTGCCCACCCGATCCACTTCCAGATCGAACGTGTGCCAGGGGAGGGGGCGCCATCCGCCATCACCCTGAGCGAAAAATCAACCTTCATCGTGCCGCGCTGAGCGGACGCAGGAACACAGCATGTCGACCTCCGAGATTTCCCCTGTTGCAAGCCCTGCTGCGCCGGCCCAAAGTGGCAAGGCGTGGTTCCGCCATCCGATGATGTGGCTGGTGGTGGGCGGGCCCGTGGTGGTGGTGTGTGCCAGCCTGACCACGGCGGTCATCGCAGTGCGCGGGGCTGACCCGGTACTGGACCGCGACGACCCGAGCGTCACGGTCAACATCAAGGACGGTGCCGACGGCAACACACCCGCCATGCAGGCCCGCAACCACGCCGCCACGCCCAAGCCCTAGTCCTTCAGGAGAACACCATGAGCACCCCGAAGACACCGTTCAGCGTCCGCACCATCGGCATCCTCTGGCCGGCTTTCCTGATGGCAGGGGTGCTTGAGATGCTGGTGTTCTCGGTGGTTGATCCAGGCACGCTGATGTGGTTTGGCGGTGCGGCCATCGAGTGGTCGCCGAAGGCCGTCTACAGCGTCTCGTTCTTTGTCTTCTGGGCCGTGATCGCCACCTCAGGGGCCTTGTCGCAATTGCTGCTGACCATGCCCGCCGACCACTTCGACGAGACGCTGACCGGCCCCGGGCACAGCGCCTGAGCGGAAACAAAAAAGGGCCGCTCGATGCGGCCCTTGTTCATGGTGAGTTGGCTCAGCTGGAGCCAACCGGAATTCGCGTTCAGCAGGCGCCGCCAGCCCCGTTCACCAGTTGCTGCAGACCAGCCTGATCGACGATGCGGATCTGGCGCTGCTTCACCTCCAGCAGACCCTCCTCCTGGAACTTCGAGAAGGTCCGGCTCACCGTTTCGAGCTTGAGGCCCAGGTAGCTGCCGATTTCCTCGCGCGTCATCCGCAGGATCAATGACGATGCCGAGAAGCCCCGGGCCTGCAGGCGTTGCGTCAGGTTCAGCAGGAAGGCGGCCAGACGTTCCTCGGCGCGCATGCTGCCCAGCAGCAGCATCACGCCGTGGTCGCGAACGATCTCGCGGCTCATGATCTTGTGGAACTGGTGCTGCAGGTCGGTGAACTCGCGCGACAGCTCTTCCAGCTGGCTGTACGGAATCACGCACACCTGGGAGTCTTCCAGTGCCACCGCGTCGCAGGAGTGGCGGTCATTGCTGATGCCGTCGAGGCCCAGCAACTCGCCCGCCATCTGGAAGCCGGTGACCTGGTCGCGCCCGTCTTCCGACGACACGCAGGTCTTGAAGAAGCCGGTGCGCACGGCGTAGAGCGACTGGAACTCGTCGCCCGAGCGGAAGAGGGTGTCGCCGCGCGCCACGGTGCGGCGGTTGGCCACCAGGCTGTCGAGCTTCTCCAGGTCGGGGCTAGCCAGCCCGACGGGCAGGCACAGTTCACGCAAGTTGCAGCTGGAGCAGGCGACCTTGAAGGCATCGGCCTTCACGCGCGGGGTGTCGGTGGTCATGGCTTTCATTATGGCGTGCGCGGCCTCAGGGGCCGAAGGGCATGACAGGTCGTGTGGGGAGCAGGTGGGCAGCATGATCTTCCTCAATCGATGCGCCATTCTTGGGCGGGCGCCGCGTCGCACCCTTGAGCCAGATCAAGGCCGCTGCAGTGTGCTTTGGCACCATCACGGCCATGGCAAACCACATCCTTGAAGCGGCCACGCCGCTGCCAGTGGACCTGCTGCAACGTTTCGACGTGCCGGGCCCGCGCTACACCTCTTACCCGACCGCCGATCGCTTCGTGGAGGCGTTTGGTCCGGCCGATTACCTGGGCGCTCTGCACCAGCGGGCCGAGGGCGCCATGGTGGGCGGCAAGAAGCCGCTGTCCATCTACGTGCACATCCCGTTCTGCGAATCGGTGTGTTACTACTGCGCCTGCAACAAGGTGATCACCAAGCACCATGAGCGCGCCACCGAATACCTCGATGTGCTGGAGGCCGAAGTGGCCCTGCATGCACAGGCGCTGGGCGGCGTGCAGAACGTGTCGCAGCTGCACTTCGGCGGTGGCTCGCCCACCTTCCTGAGTGACGCCGAGCTCAGCCGGGTGATGGCGTTCCTGCAGAAGAGCTTCCGGCTCGCCCCGGGGGCCGAGGTGTCGATCGAGGTCGACCCGCGCACCGCGGACCCGCAACGCCTGGCGCACCTGCGGCAGCTCGGCTTCAATCGCTTGAGTTTCGGCGTGCAGGACCTGGACCCCGAGGTGCAGAAGGCCGTGCACCGGGTGCAGTCGCCCGAGAGCATCCAGAGTCTGATGGTGTGCGCCCGCGAGCTGGGCTTCGAGTCGATCAATGTCGATTTGATCTACGGCTTGCCCAGGCAGACGCCCGAGACGTTCGCCCGCACCATCAACCAGATCGGCGAGTGGCGGCCTGACCGCATCGCGCTGTATGCCTATGCGCATCTGCCCTCGCGCTTCAAGCCGCAGCGGCGCATTGATGGCAGCCAGCTGCCACCCCCTGAGCACCGCATCAGCATGCTGTCGGGCGCCATCGGTGGCTTCCTGGGCCACGGCTACACCTACATCGGCATGGACCACTTTGCGCTGTCCACCGATTCGCTGGCGGCGGCCAAGCGGCAAGGGCGGCTGCATCGCAACTTCCAGGGCTACAGCACGCAGCCTGATTGCGACCTGATCGGGCTGGGCGTGTCGTCGATCGGCCGCATGGGCGCCACCTACAGCCAGAACGCGAAGACGCTGCCAGAGTATTACGACGCCATCCGGCAAGGCCAGTTTGCCGTGGTGCGCGGCCTGGCCTTGACGCGAGATGACCTGCTCCGTCGTGCCGTGATCATGGCGCTGATGTGCCAGGGCCGGCTGGAGTTCGAGTCGATCGAGCTGGCGCACCTGATCAGCTTCAACGAGTACTTCCGCAACGAGCTCTCGCAGCTGCAGCCGTATGTCGACATGGGTCTGGTGACGGTGGCGCCCGGCGCCATCCAGATCACGGCGGCTGGCTGGTTCTTCGTGCGCGCCATCGCCATGTGCTTTGACCGGCATTTGCAGGCCGACCGCGTTCGGGAGCGTTTTTCGCGCATCATCTGAGGGTGAACTTCGCTTTGCTTTTGAGCGCCCTGTTGATGGGCTTGGCTGGCTCCGTGCATTGCGTGGCCATGTGCAGTGGCCCCAGCGCGGCAGCGGTGGCCGCTTGCGGCAGCGGCCGCCCGGCGGGTGCCTGGGCTGGCTTTCATCTCGGGCGTTTGCTGGGGTACACGGCCGCGGGTGCCGTGGTGGCCTCCAGCGTGAGTGCGCTGGCTTGGCTGGGCGCCTGGACGCCCGCACTGCGCCCACTCTGGACGCTGGCTCATCTGGCGGCCCTGGCGCTCGGGCTGTGGCTGTTGTGGCAAGGGCGCCAACCGGAATGGCTGGAATCGCTGGGCCGGCAAACGCCACGCGCGAGCGGGCAGGGCGGCTGGCAACGCATGAACGGCCCGACCCGCGCCACCGCGGTGGGCGCCGTCTGGTGGGCATGGCCCTGCGGCCTGCTGCAATCGGCCTTGATGGTGGCGGCCCTGGCCAATGGGCCCTGGGGCGGCGCAGCCGTCATGGCCGTCTTTGCGCTGGCTTCATCGATTGCCCTGGGGTTGGCGCCGGCCTTGTGGCTGCGCCTGGGCGGACGCGGTCGGCAACTGGACGCCCGCATCGTCAGCTTGGCGGTGCGTGTTTCCGGCGCTGCGCTGGCGGGGGCTTCGGCCTGGGCGCTCGGGCATGGCCTGTGGGTCAAGCTGATCGACTATTGCCTGAGCTGACCAGGCTGCGCATGCAGCCGGCCACGCCTCAGTTGCGCTCCCACGCTGAACTAGAATTTCTCCTTCGGCGAACCGCGTCAGACAGACGCTTGGAGTCCTACTGCATGTACCAGCACATCCATGTGCCCGAAGGTGGTCAACCGATCACCGCCAACGCTGACTTTTCGCTCAACGTTCCCGCCCGTCCCATCATTCCGTACATCGAGGGCGACGGTGTGGGTGTGGATGTCACGCCGGTGATGATCAAGGTGGTGGATGCCGCGGTCGCCAAGGCCTATCGCGGTGAGCGCCAGATCCAGTGGATGGAGGTGTTTGCCGGCGAGAAGGCGACGCGCCTCTATGGCCCCGACGTGTGGTTGCCTGACGAGACCGTGCAGGTGCTGCGCGACTACCTCGTGTCGATCAAGGGGCCGCTGACCACGCCGGTGGGCGGCGGCATCCGCTCACTCAATGTCACGCTGCGCCAGGAGTTGGATCTGTACGTGTGCCTGCGGCCGGTGCAGTATTTCAAGGGCGTGCCTTCGCCCCTGAAAGAGCCCGAGAAGACCAACATGGTGATCTTCCGCGAGAACTCGGAAGACATCTACGCCGGCATCGAGTACGCCGCAGGCAGCGAGCAGGCCCGCAAGCTGATTGCTTTCCTGCAGAACGAGCTGGGCTCCAACAAGATCCGCTTCCCGGACACGTCGGGCATCGGCATCAAGCCGGTGTCGCGCGAAGGCACCGAGCGCCTGGTGCGCAAGGCCATCCAGTACGCCATCGACCACGACAAGCCGAACGTCACGATCGTCCACAAGGGCAACATCATGAAGTTCACGGAAGGCAGCTTCCGGGACTGGGGCTATGCGCTGGCGGCGCGCGAGTTTGGCGCCGAGCCGATCGACGGCGGGCCGTGGATGCGCCTGAAGCATCCGCGCACCGGCAAGGACATCGTGATCAAGGACGCCATCACCGATGCGTTCCTGCAGCAGATCCTGATGCGTCCGGCGGAGTATTCGGTGGTGGCCACGTTGAATCTGAACGGTGACTACCTCTCGGATGCACTGGCGGCCCAGGTCGGCGGCATCGGCATCGCGCCGGGCGCCAACATGTCAGATTCAGTGGCCTGTTTTGAGTCGACCCACGGCACTGCGCCGCGCTATGCCGGCAAGGACTATGTCAACCCGGGCTCCAGCATCCTGTCGGCCGAGATGATGCTGCGCCACATGGGCTGGACCGAAGCCGCTGACTTGATCCTGCGTTCGCTGGAGGCCGCCATCGAGACCAAGCGTGTCACCTATGACTTCGCCCGCCTGATGGATGGGGCGGTGCAGGTGTCGTGCTCCGGGTTCGGGCAGGTGATGGTCGACCAGATGTGAGGTCTGAAGTGAGGTCTGATGTGAGGCCAGCGCTTGCGCGCTGAGGCTCAAAGCAAAAAGCCCGCAATTGCGGGCTTTTTGCTTTGCACGGGGGATGACAGACCCCGTCACACTTACTTCTCTGTTTCGCGGGAGACCTCCACATCAGCAGTGCGGATGTTCTGTGCCAGCTTGCCCTTGGGGCCTTCCACCAGCTCAAACTTCACACGTTCGCCTTCTTTCAAGGTCTTGAAACCGTCCATCTGGATGGCCGAGAAGTGGGCGAAGACATCGCTGGCGTCGTTGTCCGGGTTGATGAACCCGAAGCCCTTGGCGTCATTGAACCACTTCACAGTGCCGATCATTTCCATTTCAGTCCTCCTTGTGCCGGTATCCGGCTTATGAGGCGTATTCTGGTTTCCTGTGTTTTGCCGTGTCAATGCTACAAATGGGGCGGTACTTTCCAAAAGCGAAAACCGGTACAAATCATGGTCCTTGGGATCGCTTTTCGCAGCATGCCCCATGTCTGAACCGGGGCACCATGGGCGTCAAGTGTGCAGGGAATCCCAACTGGCTATACTGAATTCATGCCTTCGAAACGACCGACGCCCCCACCCAATCAACCCGTGATCGGCAAGCCCGACAACGGTCAAGGTTCGGTGGTGGCTGAACGCAAGGCTGCACGCACCAAGCCGCCCCGGATGTATCAGGTTGTGATGCTCAATGACGACTTCACGCCGATGGAATTCGTGGTGATGGTGCTGCAGGAATATTTTCGACTTGATATCGACGCAGCAACCCAAATCATGTTGAAGATCCACCACGACGGTCGAGCCGTCTGCGGCGTCTACAGCAAGGACGTTGCCGCAACCAAAGTCGAACTGGTACTCGCCGCGGCGCGACGTGCCGGACACCCGCTTCAATGCATTATGGAGGCCGCATGATTGCTCAGGAATTGGAAGTCAGTCTGCACATGGCGTTTGTCGAGGCACGCCAGCAGCGTCACGAGTTCATCACCGTCGAGCACCTGTTGCTGGCTCTGCTGGACAACCCGTCTGCCGCCGAAGTGTTGCGGGCCTGTGCCGCCAACATTGACGACTTGCGCAAGAGCCTGACCGGCTTCATCCGCGAGAACACGCCCACCGTGGGTGGCACCGAAGAGGTGGACACCCAGCCCACGTTGGGTTTCCAGCGCGTGATCCAGCGCGCGATCATGCATGTGCAGTCCACGGGCGGCGGCAAGAAGGAAGTGACCGGCGCCAACGTGCTGGTTGCGATCTTCGGTGAGAAAGATTCCCACGCTGTCTATTACCTGCACCAGCAGGGCGTGACGCGCCTGGACGTCGTGAACTACATCGCGCACGGCATCAAGAAGTCTGATCCACCCGAGCCTGCCAAGGGCAGCAACGAAGGTGGTGGTGGCGGCTCCGGTGAGGGCGAGAAGGAAGAGGGGGGTGACGCCAAGGGCTCGCCGCTCGACCAGTTCACCTCCAACCTGAACGTGCTGGCCAAGGAAGGCAAGATCGATCCGCTGATCGGCCGTGACCATGAAGTCGAGCGTGTCATCCAGGTGCTCTGCCGCCGCCGCAAGAACAACCCGTTGCTGGTTGGCGAAGCCGGTGTGGGCAAGACCGCCATCGCGGAAGGCCTGGCATGGCGCATCACCCAGGGCGACGTGCCCGAAGTGCTGGCCGACGCCACCGTGTTCGCACTCGACATGGGTGCGTTGCTGGCAGGCACCAAGTACCGCGGTGACTTCGAGCAACGGCTGAAGGGCGTGCTGAAGCAGTTGAAGGAAAGCCCGAAGTCGATCCTGTTCATTGACGAGATCCACACCCTGATCGGCGCCGGTGCGGCCTCGGGCGGCACGCTGGACGCCAGCAACCTGCTCAAGCCAGCTTTGTCGAGCGGCGCCATGAAGTGCCTGGGCGCCACCACCTTCCAGGAATACCGTGGCATCTTCGAGAAGGACGCGGCCCTGTCGCGGCGCTTCCAGAAGATCGACGTGCCTGAGCCTTCGGTCGAGCAGACCGTGGAAATTCTCAAGGGCCTGAAGTCGCGCTTCGAAGAGCACCACAACGTGAAGTACGCGTTGGGCGCCCTGCAGGCCGCGGCCGAGCTGTCGGCCAAGTTCATCAATGACCGCCATTTGCCCGACAAGGCGATTGACGTGATCGATGAGGCCGGTGCCGCCCAGCGCATCCTGCCCAAGAGCAAGCAGAAGAAGACCATCACCCGCAACGAGGTCGAAGACATCGTGGCGAAGATTGCCCGTATCCCGCCGGCCAGCGTGTCGAGCGACGACCGGGGCAAGCTCAAGACGCTGGAGCGTGATCTGAAGGCGGTTGTCTTCGGTCAGGATCCTGCCGTTGACGTGCTGGCTGCCGCCATCAAGATGGCCCGATCTGGCCTGGGCAAGGCAGACAAGCCGATTGGCGGCTTCCTGTTCAGCGGCCCGACGGGCGTGGGCAAGACGGAAGTGGCCAAGCAACTGGCTTACATCCTGGGCATCGAGCTGATCCGCTTCGACATGTCGGAGTACATGGAACGCCATGCCGTGAGCCGCCTCATCGGCGCGCCCCCGGGCTATGTGGGCTTCGACCAAGGTGGTCTGCTGACCGAGGCCGTCACCAAGAAGCCGCATTGCGTGCTGCTGCTGGACGAAATCGAGAAGGCCCATCCGGATGTCTTCAACGTGCTGCTCCAGGTGATGGACCACGGCACGCTGACCGACAACAACGGGCGCAAGGCCGACTTCCGCAACGTCATCATCATCATGACGACGAACGCGGGTGCCGAGACCATGCAGAAGTCGACCATCGGCTTCACCACCCGGCGCGAGCAGGGCGATGAAATGGGCGACATCAAGCGCCTGTTCACGCCGGAATTCCGCAACCGCCTGGACGCCATCGTGAACTTCCGGTCGCTGGACGAAGACATCATCCTGCGGGTGGTGGACAAGTTCCTGCTGCAGCTCGAGCAGCAACTGTCCGAGAAGAAGGTCGAGGTCACCTTTACCGATGCCCTGCGCAAGCATCTGGGCAAGAAGGGCTTCGATCCGCTGATGGGCGCGCGCCCGATGCAGCGTCTGATTCAGGACACGATTCGCCGTGCCCTGGCCGACGAGCTGCTGTTCGGACGTCTGGTGGATGGTGGTCGTCTGACGGTGGACCTGGACGCCGACGGCAACACGACGCTCGACATACAGCCCCTGGGCAAGAGCGGCGACAGGCCCAAGGCGGAAGCCGCGGCGCTTTGACGTTGCAGGGCGGCAGGCAGTCGCCCACTCTCATGCAAAAGGGGCGCATCAAGCGCCCCTTTTTTCGTGGGTGATTGGCAAGTGCCGATCCAGCTCAACCTTGAGCGGCGCTCGCCGGATCCTGCCGGAAGTAGTCGCTGAGCAAGCCGTACAGCGCAGGCAACTCGGCACGCATCGCTTGCGGCACGGTGAAAAACGCTTCGCAGGCCACGGCAAAGAACTCTTCGGGCGCCTCGGCCCCGTACGGGTCAATCACCGTGCTTTCGCCGTTGTCCACGCGGCGGCAGAAGTCGTCGAAGGCGGGCTCGATGACTGCCAGCCAAGCCGCGCGGGCACCACCACCTGGCAGCGGAGGAACGCCATCCGCCTCGCCATCAGCCATGTCGATGATGTGCGCAAACTCGTGGATCACGACGTTGTACGCATCGTCGGCCAGGCTACCTGCCTGGGCCACGTCTGACCAGGCCAGCATGAGCGGGCCGCCGTGCATGGCCTCGCCGGTGAGGTGTTCGTCCCACTCATGCACGACGCCGTCATCGTCGATGTCTTCGCGGCGCGCCACCACCTCGTCCGGGTGGACCACGATGCCGATGAAGCCGTCGTAGGCCGCCAAGCCTTCCGGCCGGTGCAGGATGGGCAGGCAGGCCTGTGCGGCAATCACCACGGCCATGGTGTCGTCCACCACCAGGCCCTGCGCGCCGGTGAATTCCTTGCGCGCGAGGAACAGGCTGACGAGCCGGCGGAGTGCGCTGGCAGTAGGGTCGGCTGCGTCTGAAATCAGGAACGGATAGGCGCCGGTCACCAAGGCCCAGAGCTCATCCGGTATGGCGTGCCGCGCCAGTTGCCGGCGCTCGCGCCAGCGCACAAACCAGTTGATGAGGGCCATGCGGGTCAGGTCAGCCCGGCGCCGTGCAGGGGCGGCGTCGCCACCCGTTGGCGGACCAGCTCAGCACGTCGCCGCGCGGCGCAGCGCTGTGTGCCTGGTCGAGGTCCCAATCGCTCAGCACCAGTCGCTCCCAGCCTTCGGGGCGGTGCTCATGGCAGGGGCGATGGGTGTGGCCATGCAGCAGGGTTGTGCACTGCGCTTCTTCCAGCCACGCCTGGGCCAGCACGGGGTTCACGTCCGCCCAGTCGGCAGGTGCCTGGCCTTGCTGGTGCTCCTGGCTGGCGGCGCGCATCTGGGCCGCGATCATCAGGCGCTCAGGCAATGGCCGCGCCAGCCAGGCGGTTTGCCAAGCCGGGGTGCGTACCTGCGCCCGGAATGCCTGGTAGGCGGTGTCGTCGGTGCACAAGGCGTCGCCATGGGTGAGCAGCACCTGCCCGAAGTCGCTGACGAGCAGCGTCGGGTCATTCAGGCTGACGCATCCGGTGGCGGCCATGAAGGCGTCGCCGAGCAGGAAGTCGCGGTTGCCATGCATCACATGCAGTGGGCGCTGGCGAGCAGCCTGCGCCATCCTGGCCGCGCACTCCTGCTCGAAGGCCTGGCTCAGCATGTCGTCGCCCACCCATACCTCGAACAGATCGCCGAGGATGAACAGCGCATCGGCGTCACTCTGCTCCAGCCAAGCGAAAAAAGCCGCGCAGGTGCGCGGCAGTTCGGGGCTCAGGTGCAGGTCAGAGATGAACTCCAGACGTTGCATGCCCGCAGGCAGGCGCAGCAGCGTGGCCGCGCCGTCCGTCGGTGCCTGATCAGGCAATCTCGACAGCCTTCTCGATGGTCACGGTGTCGACCGGCACGTCATCATGGAAGCCCTTGCGACCCGTGCGCACCTTCTCGATGGCATCAACGATCTCGGTGCCAGCCACCACCTTGCCGAACACGGCGTAGCCCCAGCCCGACGCGTTTTCGCCGGTGTGGTTCAGGAAGCCGTTGTCCTTGGTGTTGATGAAGAACTGCGCCGTGGCCGAGTGCGGCGCGTTGGTGCGCGCCATGGCCAGGGTGTACTTGTCGTTCTTCAGGCCGTTGTTGGCTTCGTTCTTGATTTCAGCGTCGGTCGGCTTCTGGCTCATGTCGGCCGTCATGCCGCCGCCCTGGATCATGAAGTTCTTGATCACGCGGTGAAACACGGTGCCGTCGTAGTGGCCCTTGTTCACGTAGGACAGGAAGTTCGCCACCGAGATCGGGGCCTTCACGTCGTCGAGTTCGATGCGGATCACACCGGCGCTGGTGGTCAGCTCAACAGTCTTGGTCATTTTTTCAGTTCTCCAGCGAGGCTTTTTTGATGAGGATGGGCTGCACCGGCACGTTCTGGTGGGGGCCCTTGGTGGCAACGGGTGTCGCCTTGATCTGGTCAACGACCTCCATGCCGCTGACCACCTTGCCAAACACGGCGTAGCCGTCTTTGCCGGGGCCGGCGTCCAGGAAGGCGTTGTCCTTCACGTTGATGAAAAATTGCGAGGTGGCCGAGTCAGGGATGTTCGTGCGGGCCATCGCGATAGTGCCGCGCACGTTCTGCAGGCCGTTGCGGCTTTCCAGGGGGATGGGCGCGCGCGTCTGCTTCTCGGTCATGTCGGCTTTCATGCCGCCACCCTGGATCATGAAGTTGTCGATCACGCGGTGGAAGATCGTGCCGTCGTAGTGGCCGGCCTTCACGTACTGGACGAAGTTGTCGACCGAGCGGGGCGACTTTTCCTTGTCGAGCTCGACGACGATGTCGCCGGCGCTGGTGCTCAGGCGCACCTTCTGCGCAAGGGCAGGGTGCAGCGCCACGGCGGCCAGCAGGGCGGCCGCAGCGGTGGCACGCAGGGTGCGGGTCAGGGTCATGGTGGGGTGGGCAGGGATCACGTCGGCAAACTCCTTCGCTATACTCAAACGATTCTAACGACCCCGGCCACCGCACTGCTGCCGCATGGATGTTGCGGTGCCGGAGTTGCGCTTTCTACCAGCGGATCTGCCCTGGACACGGCTTGAGCCGGTCCGGGCGCCTCACCCGCCTTTCCCGATTTCCTGCTTGATGACCCTGCGCATCTACAACACGCTGAACCGTCGCGTGGAGCCGTTCGCTCCGATCGATCCTGCCAATGTCCGCATGTATGTGTGCGGCATGACCATCTACGACCTGTGCCACATGGGGCACGCACGCATGATGATGGCGTTCGACGTGGTGCAACGGTGGCTGCGCGCCAGCGGCTATCCGCTGACCTACGTGCGCAACATCACCGACATCGACGACAAGATCATTCGCCGGGCGGTGGAGCGTGGCATGACGATCCGCGCCCTGACCGACGAGATGATCGCCGCCATGCGCGCCGACGTGGCCGCCATCGGCATCCAGTCGCCTGACCACGAGCCGCGTGCCACCGAATACGTGCCGGAGATGCTCTCGCTCATCAGCACGCTGGAGCAAAAGGGCCTGGCCTACCGCGCCGACAACGGCGACGTGAACTACGCGGTGCGCAAGTTCGAGGGCTACGGCAAGCTCAGCGGCAAGTCACTCGATGATTTGCGCGCCGGTGAGCGCGTGGCCGTGGCCGACGGCAAGACCGATCCGCTCGACTTCGTGCTCTGGAAGGCGTCCAAGCCGGAAGAGCCGGCGGATGCCAAGTACGACGGCGAATTCGGCTCGGGCCGCCCGGGCTGGCACATCGAGTGCTCGGCCATGAGCTGCGCGTTGCTGGGTGAGCACTTCGATATTCATGGCGGCGGCATGGACCTGCAGTTCCCGCACCATGAAAACGAGATCGCCCAGAGCGAAGGCGCCACGGGCAAGCCGTTCGTCAACGTCTGGATGCACAACGGCTTCCTGAACGTCGACAACGAGAAGATGTCGAAGTCGCTGGGCAACTTCTTCACCATCCGCGATGTGCTGAAGAACTATGACGGCGAAACGCTGCGCTTTTTCATGCTGCGCACCCACTACCGCAGCCCGTTCAACTTCAGCGACGCCCACCTCGACGACGCCCGCAGCGCGCTGCGCCGGCTCTACACCGCGCTGGAAAAGCTGAACCTGCCCGATGTGGTGAAGGTTGACTGGAGCGCCGCGCCCGCGCAGGCCTTCAAGGCCGCGATGGACGATGACTTCAACACGCCCGGCGCGATGGCGGTGCTGTTCGAGCTAGCGGCGGAAGTGAACCGCACCGGTGACGTTCATTCGGCCACGCTGCTCAAAGGCTTGGCGGCTGTGCTGGGCGTGCTGCAGCAAGTGCCGCAGCAGTTCCTGCAAGCCGGCTCTGGCCTGGACGAAGCCAGCATCCAGGCGCGCATCGCTGATCGCCAGGCGGCCAAGGCGGCACGCAATTTCGCCGAAGCTGATCGCATCCGTGACGAGCTGCTCGCCGCGGGCGTGATGCTCAAGGATTCAGCCCAGGGCACCACCTGGGTGAAGGCCTGACGTGGGGCGCTCAAGCACCGCAGGTGTCACGCCTGAGTACTGGGACGAGGCGTGCCGACACCTCGCCAAGCGCGACCGCGTGATGAAAAAACTCATCCCGCAGTTCGGCGAAGCCCGCCTGCAAAGCCGGGGTGATGCCTTCACCACGTTGGCCCGCTCCATCGTTGGCCAGCAGATTTCGGTCAAGGCCGCTCAATCGGTGTGGGACAAGTTCCTGATCGCCGTGGGTGGCCCGGCCAGCCGCATCGCGCCGGCGTCCGTGCTGGCGCTCGAAGTGCCGGCGCTGCGGGCAGCCGGGCTGTCTGCGCGCAAGGCCGAGTACCTCACCGATCTGGCCCGTCACTTCGAAGACGGCGCCGTGCATGTGAAGCAGTGGCAGCACATGGACGACGAGGCCATCATCGACGAGCTGGTGGCCATTCGTGGCATCGGCCGCTGGACCGCCGAGATGTTCCTGATCTTCTACCTGATGCGGCCGAATGTGCTGCCGCTGGATGATCTGGGGCTGCTCAAGGGCATCAGCACAAGTTACTTCAGCGGTGAGCCGGTCTCACGCGCGGAAGCCCGCGAGCTGGGCGAGGGCTGGGCCCCGTTCCGCTCTGTGGCCACCTGGTATTTGTGGCGCAGCCTGGACCCGCTTCCGGTTGAAGTCTGAAACTGGGAAAATACGCCTAAGGACGCAAATCATGAGCAAGCGACATTTCCTCGATTTTGAACAACCGATCGCCGAACTGGATTCGAAGATCGAAGAGCTGCGCTATGTGCAGAACGAGTCGGCCGTGGACATCTCGGAAGAGATCGAGCGGCTCGACAAGAAGAGCGTGCAGCTGACGAAAGAGATCTACACGCAGCTCACGCCGTGGCAGGTCAACCAGATTGCCCGCCACCCGCAGCGCCCGTACACGCTGGACTACGTCAACGAAATCTTCACCGATTTCCAGGAGATGCACGGTGACCGTGCCTTCGCCGATGACCTGTCCATCGTCGGTGGCCTGGCGCGCTTCAATGGCCAAGCCTGCATGGTGATCGGCCAGCAGAAGGGCCGCGACACCAAGGAGCGCGCACTGCGCAACTTCGGCATGCCGCGCCCGGAGGGCTATCGCAAGGCCTTGCGCCTGATGAAGCTGGCCGAGAAGTTCGGCCTGCCGGTCTTCACCTTCGTTGACACGCCTGGCGCTTACCCCGGTGTGGGCGCCGAAGAGCGCGGTCAATCGGAAGCCATCGGCCGCAACATCTTCGAGATGGCGCAGCTGGAAGTGCCCATCGTGACCACCATCATCGGTGAAGGCGGCTCGGGCGGCGCGCTGGCCATCAGCGTGGCTGACCAGTTGCTGATGCTGCAGTTCTCGGTGTATTCCGTGATCTCGCCGGAAGGCTGCGCCTCCATCCTCTGGAAGACGGCCGAGCGCGCGTCTGACGCTGCTGAGGCGCTGGGCATCACGGCGCACCGCCTGAAGGCCCTGGGCCTGATCGACAAGATCATCAATGAGCCTGTGGGCGGCGCGCACCGCGACGCCAAGCAGATGGCTTCGCAGCTCAAGCGCGGCCTGGTCGATGCGCTGCGTCAGGTCTCTGATCTGTCGACCGAAGACCTGCTGAACCGCCGCTACGAGCGTCTCAAGGGCTACGGTCGCTTCACCGACACCACGGTGCGTTGACGCCTGCTGATGCCGTGATTGCCGTGGCCACCAGTGGTGGCCGCGATTCCACCGCACTGCTGCATGCCGTTGCTCGGCAATGCATGGGCCAGCCGGTCGAGGTGCTGGCCCTGCATGTGCACCACGGCTTGATGCCTCAGGCCGATGCCTGGGTTGAGCACCTTTCCCGACAAGTGCGCCGCTGGGCGAAGGCAGGGATGCCTGTTCGCCTGGCCGTGACCCATCTGCAGGGGCAACCCGACAAGGGCGAAAGCGTGGAGGCCTGGGCCAGGTCTGAGCGCTATGCCGCGTTGGCCCGCATGGCTTTGGCTGCCGGCGCAAGCCATGTGCTGCTGGCCCATCACCGGCGTGACCAGGCCGAAACAGTCGTGCTCCAGGCCTTGCGCGGCGCGGGGCCAGCGGGTTTGGCTGCGATGCCGGCGGAGGTGTTTCGCAACGGTGTGTGGTGGTGCCGGCCGTGGCTGGAGCAACCGTCCACGGCGATCGACGCCTATGTTTTCCGCTGGCAACTCAGCCACATCAGCGACCCGAGCAACGACGACCACCGGTTTGATCGAAACCGCTTGCGGCACGGTGTGCTGCCGTCACTGCTGGCCGCTTTTCCGCAAGCCGAGCCCTCACTCGCTGCCGTGGCGCGGCAGGCGCATTGGGCCGCGCAACTTCAGCAGGAAGCCGGCGAGGCGGCGCTCAGTGCAATTGGTGCGGGCGCCGAGTTGCCGCTGCCCGCGTGGCAAGCCTTGCCGCCCGCCACCCGCCGCGCCGCCTTGCTGACCTGGCTGCATCGACAATTGGTGGGCGGTGTGTCTGAAGCCTTGGTTCAACGCTTGATGGTGGAGGCGCAGCCGGGCAGGGCGGGGCGCTGGCCCGTGCCGGGTGGGGCCGAGGTACGTGCCTACCGCGGGCAGTTGAGTGCGGTGGCGGCCGCAGCGCCGAGCACGGTTTGTGACGAGTCCGATTGGCGCCAGCCCGGCACCCACACCAGCTCGAATTGGGGTGGCCAGTTGACGGTGCGTTTGAGCGATACAGGCGACATCAGCCTGCAGGATTGGCAGCGTGCCAGCTTGGTGGACCGCCAGGGCGGAGAGCAGTTCCAGCTGCAGCCGCGCAGCACCGCACGGGCCTTGAAGAAGCAGTATCAAGCCATGGGCGTGCCCGCGTGGCAGCGCCAGACGCCGCTCTGGCTGCTCGATGGCGTGACGCTGTTCGTGCCCGGGCTGGGCGTGGACGGCCGTTATCAAGCTGCTGCGTCAGGCCCGCGTGTTCACCTGGCGTGGCGCCCCAGTCACGGTTTGTGACCCGGATGAAACCGGATGGCGCTGCGGGCCACGTTAGAATAGGGGGTTTGCGTGGCCTTGACGGCCGCGCTCGCCTCGCAGCTTTCCTGCTTCCTTTTTTGCAACCCAATTTGCAAACCCATGGCACTGATCGTTCATAAATACGGCGGCACGTCGATGGGCTCAACCGAGCGCATTCGCAATGTCGCCAAGCGCGTCGCCAAGTGGGCCCGCGCCGGGCACCAGATGGTCGTCGTTCCTTCGGCCATGAGTGGTGAAACCAACCGCCTGCTGGGCTTGGCGAAAGACCTGTCGCCAGCCACCCAGACGCCGGCGATGCTTCGCGAACTCGACATGATTGCCTGCACGGGCGAGCAAGTGTCGGTGGGCCTGCTGGCCCTGGCGCTGCAATCCGAAGGCATGGAAGCTGTCAGCTACAACGGCTGGCAAGTGCCCATCCAGACGGACTCGTCGTACACCAAGGCCCGCATCCAGAGCATCGACGACGCCCGCGTGCGCGCCGATCTGGCCGCTGGCAAGGTCGTGGTCATCACGGGCTTCCAGGGCAAGGACGATGACGGCAACGTCACGACCCTGGGCCGTGGTGGCTCGGACACCTCCGCCGTGGCGATTGCCGCTGCGATGAAGGCCGCGGAATGCCTGATCTACACCGACGTGGACGGCGTTTACACGACCGACCCGCGCGTGGTGCCTGAGGCTCGTCGCCTGCACACCATCACCTTCGAGGAAATGCTGGAAATGGCCAGCCTCGGTTCCAAGGTGCTCCAGATCCGTTCGGTGGAATTTGCGGGCAAGTACCGCGTGCCGCTGCGCGTGCTGTCGAGCTTCACGCCCTGGGACATCAACATCGACGAGGAAGCCAAGTCGGGCACCTTGATCACTTTTGAGGAAGACGAAAAAATGGAACAAGCCGTTGTCTCGGGCATCGCCTTCAACCGCGATGAAGCCAAGGTCACCGTGATGGGCGTGCCGGACAAGCCCGGCATCGCGTACCAGATTCTGGGTGATGTGGCGGAAGCCAACATTGACGTCGACGTGATCATCCAGAACGTCTCGCACGACGGTAAGACCGACTTCTCGTTCACAGTTCACCGCAACGACTACCAGCGCACGATGGACCTGCTGAAGAGCAAGGTTCAGCCGGCCACGGGTGCCGAGCAGGTGATTGGCGATCCGAAGATCTGCAAGGTGTCGATCGTCGGCATCGGCATGCGCAGCCATGTGGGCGTGGCCAGCAAGATGTTCCGTTCGCTGAGCGAAGAGGGCATCAACATCCAGATGATTTCGACCAGCGAGATCAAGACTTCGGTCGTGATCGACGAGAAGTACATGGAGCTGGCGGTGCGCGCACTGCACAAGGCCTTCGATTTGGAAGAATCTGTTGTGCCGGTTCAGGAAAAGAGCTGATTTTCTGATTAGAATACGAGCTTAGGTTGGAGACGTGACCGAGTGGCCGAAGGTGCTCCCCTGCTAAGGGAGTATGCGCCAAAAGCGCATCAAGGGTTCGAATCCCTTCGTCTCCGCCAACCTACAAGCGTTTGAGTCATGCGTCGCAAGACAAGCACTCCGGAAAAGCCTCGCATCGCGAGGCTTTTTTGTTTTCCGGGCTCGATGCGCCTCGTTGGACCCTATGCTGAGGTCTTGCTTGAAGGACATGCCCGTGACGAACCTTGAACGCACCGCGAAACACGAGCCCGCAAAGGTGAGGGCAGGCGTGCTCGATGCGCAGGCGCGCGCCCAACTTCAACTGGCTGTTGAGTGCCTGAAGCGGGAAAGCTGGCTGGTCAAGCTCTCAGGCACCGTGGGCACATCGTTGGCGGTGTCTGCCAAGTTCTTGCCCAAGGGCGCGAAGGAAAAGGTGCGTGAGCTGGCGTCTGCCGCCATCACCAAAGCCATGAATGGCGCAGCGTTGACGCTGGCCCACGAGCCCGGCGCGAAAGCGTCCACGGGCACGGGCAAGTTGTTGACCGCAGCCTCTGGCGCGGTTGGTGGCGCGTTCGGCATCGTTGGTGCCGTAGCTGAAATTCCGGCCACCACGATGTTGACCTTGCGTGCCATCGCGGACGTGGCCCGCAGCGAAGGTTTTGATGTGCGTTCACCGGCCGTGAGGCTGGAGTGCGCCCAGGTGCTGGCACTCGGCTCTGACGACGCCATTGATGATGACGCGCTGGAAGGCTATTACGCGGTGCGCAGTGGCATGGCCATGGCCTGCAACCAGGCCGCGGCGCAACTGGCGAGCGGCGCCGCCCAGATGAACTGGCTGGCCAAGGTGATCCAGATCGTGCTGGAGAAGTTCGGCGTGCAACTCACGTCGAAGGCCGCCGCGATGTCGGTGCCGGTGGTAGGCGCGGTGATCGGCGCCACGATCAACACCTTGTTCACCGACTACTACCAGACCATCGCCCGTGGCCACTTCATCGTGAAGCGCCTGGAGGAAGCGCATGGGGTGGACGTGGTTCGCGCTGAACTGCAGGCGATCTGTGCAGAGCGTGCCGAGCGCTTGGCACGAGGTCGGCGCGTGGTTTAGTGCGCTGGTCCGTGGCGTAGCCGAAGCTCTACAAGCGCTGTGCAAGACAGCAGGGCGCTTGTCGCCTGAGATAACGCTACTTGCTCGTCGCCGTGCCCATGAAGGCGGCCTTGTGCCGCTCTACGATGGGAATGAGGGCAAGCTGCTTTTCGTAAGCGCCGGACGTCACGTATCTCAGCGTCAGGTCATTGGCGTTGGAGTTGAACGAGAGAAATAGTCGGGCCCCTTCCTCACGCAGCTGTCGCTCCTCATCCTGCCATTGCGCAAGGTTGAAGTCTTTTGGGGCGACACGGCGGAAGGCCTCGTCGCGCAGCAGTGCCAGCAGTTCAAGTCTGTCCACCTGGGCGTTCGAGCCCACCGACATGTGCTCGATCTGTTGGTCCTCCTCCCGCTTCACCCGAAGCGGGTCGGGCGCACCAACCACCGCCGGCGCGAGTGTCTTGGCAGTTCTGTAGATGTTGATCAACACCACGCTGCGCTTCAGGAAGGCCGTCTCCCGGTTGAGCCACTGCAGGCAGCCCGCATCGCAGAGCGATGACAGCGGTTCGTCGAACCCAGGAAGCTGGCGCGCGTAGATCGTTGCGATGACGGTCTCCTTGCCCTTGAAGGCGGTCTGCATGTCGCCGCAGAACGAACTCATCAGTCGGGTGTACTCGGTCAGCGCTTCTTTGAGGACCTCCGGCTGGGAAGGCGCGGCTTTCAGGCGCTGGCCCCACCGCGCCACAAACAAGGGCCGCATCACGGCTCCGGCATAGGTTCCGCAGGTGTACTCGGCAACCAAGGGCGCCGGAAGAACCGCCGCGGCGACCTCGCCGATATCCGCGGCCGCTGCCTGCGTCATCGAGCTGGCCAGAGCCAGCGGCACGAGCTTGCAGAGTCTTTTCCACACCTTCACATCTACTCCGGGTTTCGCCGGTGCCATCGTTTGGCACCGAGTCCAATCTTGCCACCGCATGACCTGATTCAGACTCGAACTGTGGGCGTCTGTCGCATGCGGTATACAGCGCCTTAAACGCCTGCCGTTTTCCCCGTCTGGCTGCGCGATAGACTCATCGCGCCCGTGGCCTTGCGGGCGATTTCAGGGAAGAACTCTTGCTGCTGAATATGCTTGCCGCCCTGGCGCGAACCGTGATGCCCGCCGTGCTGGTGTCAGCCACCTTGACGGCCACCGTGCTGCTGACCGCCTGCGGCGCCGATGTGTCTGGCGCGGCCGCCACGGCGGCTGATCTGAAGGCGCGTGAGCTGCAGCAGGCCACCCAGCAGGAAACGCAGGTGCGCCAGAAGCTTGACAGCGCCATGCAGGCCGCCGAGGCCGCCGCGTCGGCCGCTGCGCCGCGGCCGTGAGCCGCGAGGTACCCGCGGGAGCGCCAGGCAGTTCTGCCTGACGACGAACGAGTGTTGCCACGAGCGGAGCAGCAGAGGCGGGCTCAGAGAATTTTCCTGTACGTCCCAGGCTCGAAACGCGCAGCGCGCAGGTTCGCGAGAAACTCAGTCGTAGCGGTAGCGTCGAGGTACTCAACGCAGACTTCTGGTTGGGACATGCTGACTGGGCGGAGCGGATATGCAGAACTCACAGGGCCGCCCACGATCACTACCGCCGTGTTCGCGGTGGACAGCCAGTAGAGCAGCGTGGCCTCGAGGCCTGCAGGGGTGTGCGCTACCGCAACGACAGGCGGCCCGTATTTGCGCTCGAAGATTTCCAGGACGTCGCTTGGCCTGGCATAGGCGCGAACGACGATGCTGCGCACCTTGTCGTCAACAAGCGTCGCCGTGACCGTGGCGAAATGGTGCAGCAGCGTGTCCTCGCCAGTGTTCAGGCCATCGTGTTTGGAACGGGTGCAGATACGTTGCTCGACGAAGCATTGGAATCCCACCGCCTCGAGCTGCTTCGACGTGCTGCCGAACTTGATCGCCTTGAAACCGTCGGACGGAACCTCTCTGATGAAACATCCGGTCAAGGCGAATGCGGTGAGCAGTGCTGCAGCCTTGCGCCATGCTCGCGAGCCACGCACTGGTTTGCTGTTCATGAGACATCCTCGCAAGGCTGGCCGGTACACATCGTGTCACGCCGACAAGCTTAGTCGTTTTCGCCGCTGATTGTTATTTGACATAATATACATTGTCGTGCATTTGCAGATCATACAGACGGCGCGTATTGGTCAAGAACTCCACCCGTGAACCCGCCACCCGACCGGAGGCCAAAACGCAAAACGGACGCTCAAGGCGTCCGTTGTCGTGGGGTCTGGCGGGTGGCGGTCTGGTTCGTCGCGCGCATCAGACCTCGCTGTCGTCTTCCAGGCACATGTCGATGTCGGCATCGATGTCGTTGTCGTAGGCATCCAGGTCGGACTGCGACACCTTCGGGATCAGCGGCTTGTCCAGCGGACGGCAGATGCGGCGTTGCAGGCCGCTCAGGCGCTCGGAGCGTTCAACGGCTTGAAGGATGGCCTCCGGGTTCATCATCATCATGAACGGGTTGGCTTGGCTGTGGGTCTGACGCATGGTGGTTTCTCCGGTGTTGGCTCCGGTGCGGAACCCATGGAAGCCACTGTAGGCGCCAGATGATAGAAACCGTAGTCAGCCCTGAGACAAACGGCGTGTCAGAAACATTCCTACACACGCGTCAGGTTGCTGGGCAGAGGCAGGCGCTTCATGCCCCACCACATCATTTCGGGCTGGCGCTCGCTTTGGCTGCGCGGTCGAGTTGTGCAGCCAGGCTGTCACGTCCGACAGAGCGCGCGAAGTCCGCAGCCGTCAGCCCCTGCTCGTTGCGAGCGACCGGGCTGGCGCCGGCCTTCAGCAAGGCCAGTGCTGATTCGTCTGAGCCGTAGCGCGCGGCCATCATCAGTGGCGTGCTGCCGTTGGGCGATTTCGCCTCGATGTCCGCCTTCTGTGCGAGCAGCAACTGCACGGCTTCGGCGCTGCCGCCCGTGCCGGCGTAATGCAGCGGCGTCCAACCGGTCTTGTTGATACTGGCGCCCTGCTTGATCAGCGCGTTCATGGCGCCGATGTTCTGGCGCAGCGCGGCCATCATCAAGGGCGTTTCGCCGACGTCGTTGGTGGCGTTCACGTTGATGCCGGGCATGGCCAGCAACGCATTGAAGACGTTGGGCGAGCCGTCGCGCAGCGCCAGGTAGAGGGCGTAGTGGCCTTGCTCGCTTCGCACGTTCGGATCCAGGCCTGCCTTGACCAGATCCACCACCATCGGTGCGCGGTCGATGTTCACTGCGCGGAAGAAGTCGACCGAAGGTGCGGCATGCGCGCAGGCACCCAGCCAGAGGCTGGCGCTGATCAGGCCGATGGCCAGGGCGGGACGAAAGGTCATGGGGCTCATTCCTTGTCAGTGTGGAACAGACACGGCAAACAGATGTTCGAAATTGCGGGTCGTCGCGGCAGCAACTTCCTCGATGGCGAGGCCCTTCACACGGGCAATTTCTGCGGCCACGTGCGGCACCCAGGCCGGGCTGTTGGTCTTGCCGCGGTACGGCACCGGCGCCAGATACGGGCTGTCGGTTTCGATCAGCAATCGGTCCAGCGGCACCATGCGGGCCACGTCGCGCAAGTCCTCGGCGTTCTTGAAGGTGAGGATGCCCGACAACGAAATGTAGAACCCCATGTCGAGCGCGGCACGGGCCACCTCGCGGGTTTCGGTGAAGCAATGGAAGACGCCGCCCACCTCTTCAGCGCCCTGCTCTTTCAGCACGCGCAAGGTGTCGTCACTCGACGAGCGGGTGTGGATGATCAGCGGCAGTCGGGTTTCGCGTGCGGCCTGCACATGCACGCGCAAGCGGTCGCGCTGCCATTCCATGTCGGCCACGCTGCGGCCGTTGAGGCGGTAGTAGTCCAGGCCGGTTTCACCAATGGCGATGACCTTGTCGTCATTGGCCAGGGCCACCAGTGTGGCCACGTCGGGCTCGGCCAGGCCTTCGGTGTCGGGGTGCACACCCACGCTGGCCCACAGGTTGGCATGTGCGCGCGCCAGGGCCACCACGTCGGGGCATTCTTCCAGCGTGGTGCTGATGCACAGTGCACCCAGCACCTTGGCCTGGGCCATGTCCGCCAGGATGGCGTCGAGCCGCGTGTGCAGCTCCGGAAAAATCAGATGGCAGTGGGAATCGACAAACATGGTGCAGTTCGGCCTGCGGGTGCGGCCAACGCCGCCGTGGCGGCCCTGCCCTTGCGCGGCCTTCTCAGATGGTCTGGGTCGGCTTGGAAGACGAGATCGAGGTGCCCAGGATCTCTTCGATGCGGATCTTCAATTGCCGGGTCTTTTCGTCCGCCGGGAAACGCACACCAACGCCCTGGGTGCGGCCACCGGACGTGTTGGGCGGCGTGATCCAGCCCACCTTGCCCGCCACCGGGTAGCGTTGCGGGTCGCCCGGCAGTGAGAGCAGCAGGTAGATGTCGTCACCCAGCTGGTACTCGCGGGTCGACGGCACGAACAGGCCGCCGTCGGCAAACAATGGGACGTAGGCGGCATACAGCGCGCCCTTTTCACGGAACACCAATTGAATGACGCTGGGGCGGCTGCTGGGGGTCGGTGCTGCGCCGCCGGCGCCACTTCGATTGTCTTGATCGCTCATGCGCGAAGTGTACCGATACGAGGCGATTTGGCTGTGGTTGAGCTTGTATGGCCGAGTAACGCTGCACGTCCTTGTCCCGCCAGCGCCTCAATCAGCAGCGGTGCCTGCCAAGGGTGATCGGCATGCCGCGACGTGCGCACCAGCGCGCGTTGCCAATCGATCAGCGCTTGCCAGTCGGGGCCGGCTTCCAGCGCGTCGGCGGGGAAGAACCGGGGCTCGGCGCCGGCAGTCAGTGCCATCACGTCATGGCAGATCAACTGCATGGCGCGCAGTGCGTCGGGCACCGCCATCGCGGCCCATACGCGCAGATCGCCCTGCACCATTTGCGCCGGCAGGCTGGCCCACATCGCGGCGTTCAGGCCCTGCGCAGCGAGCTGTGCGGCCGCCAGCGGTTCACCGCCGGCGGCGGCCAGCAGGATGTGCGCATCGGCATGCCCTTGCTGCTTCAACCAGGCCAGCGATGTCTCCATGTTCGGCGCAGTCAAGCGCACACGCTGGCAGCGGCTGCGGATGGTGGGCAGCAGTTTTTCCGGGTCGTCCACGCACAGCAGCAGGCGCATGCCGGCGGCCGGCTCTTCCAGCGTTTTCAGCAGCGCATTGGCCGACACGGTGTTCATCGCATCGGCCGGGAACAGCACCAGCACCTTGCCCTGCCCTCGGCCGGAACTGGTGTGTGCCCAGTCGATGGCCTGGCGCACCTGCTCCACGCGAATCTCGCGGCTCGGCTTGCGCTTGGATTTGCTGTCGCCGTCGCCGCCATCGGCGTCGCCATCACCGTCCGAGAACCACTTCAGGCTTTGCTGCAGCGCCTCAGGCAGTACCACCTTCAGGTCAGGGTGGCTGTGGGCCACGGCCAGGTGGCACGAAGTACAACGGTCACACGGGCCGGGCGCGCTTTCGCACAACCAGGCCTGCGCGGCGCGCAGCGCCAACTCGAATTGGCCCGAGCCCGCGCCGCCGTGCAGGATGATGGCGTGGCCGCGTGATTCGTCGCGCAGCGCAGCCAGGGTGTCTTTCAACCAGGGCAGGTCATGTTCGTTGCGCATGCTCATGCCGGTGCGCCCCGGCGTGCCAGCACCCGTTCCGTCACAACCTTGAGCACGTCGGCTCGCACAGCGTCCAGCGTTTGTTGTGCATCGATCCGCACGAACCGGCTCGGGTCAGCCTCGGCGCGGGCCAGGTAGCCGGCGCGAACGCGGTCGAAGAACTGCGTGTCTTCCTGCTCCAGCCGGTCTGGTGCGCGTGCTGCTGAGCGACGCGCCGCAGCCACCGCCGGGGGCACGTCAAACCACAGTGTCAGGTCTGGTTGCAGGCCGTTCTGCACCCAGGTTTCGAGTTGAGTCAGCACCGCCAGATCAAAGCCGCGGCCGGCGCCCTGGTAAGCGAACGTGGCGTCAGTGAAGCGATCGCACAGCACGGTCTGGCCTTGGGCCAGCGCCGGCACGATGCGGGTGCTGAGGTGGTCGCGGCGGGCGGCAAACACGAGCAAGGCTTCGGTCAATGCGTCCATCGGGCGGTGCAGAAACAGGCCGCGCAGCTCTTCGGCCAGCGGCGTGCCGCCCGGCTCACGCGTGAGCAGCAAGGGCAGTTCCGCCTGCCGCAGCAAGTCGGCCACGGCGTCGATGTGCGAGGACTTGCCGGCACCGTCGATGCCTTCAAAGCTGATGAAGCGTGCGGCGGTGCTCATCGACCACCTCGTTGGTATTGGTTCACGGCGCGATTATGGTCGTCCAGGTGGTCGCTGAAGACGCTGGTGCCGTCCCCGCGGGCCACGAAATACAGCGCCTTGACGGCTGCCGGGCTGGCTGTGGCCTTGAGGGCATCGCGGCCGGGCATGGCGATCGGCGTCGGCGGCAGGCCGCGCCGCGTGTATGAGTTCCAGGGCGTGTCGGTTTGCAGATCGACCTTGCGCAGGTTGCCGTCGAAGCGCTCACCCAGGCCGTAGATCACGGTCGGGTCACTCTGCAGCGGCATGCCGATGCGCAGCCGGTTGGTGAACACGGCGGCCACCTTGGCGCGGTCGGCCGCTGCGCCGGTTTCCTTCTCGACGACCGACGCCAGCGTCAGCAACTCGGCGGGTGATTTCAGCGGGGAGTCAGCTTGCCGGCCGGCCCAGGCGGCCTGCAGTTGCTGCTGCATCGCCTGGTGGGAGCGGCGCAGCACGGTCACGTCGCTCACGCCGCGGCTGTAGGCGTAGGTGTCGGGGAAGAGCCAGCCTTCGATGTGCTCGGCGCTGCTGCCCACCGCCGCCGCCACCTGGGCGTCGCTCATGGTGTCGATGGTGTGGCGCAGGTGTGGCGCCTTGACGAGGGCTTCGCGCACCTGGCGGAAGTTCCAGCCTTCGATCAGACGCACGGTTTCCATGGTCTGGTCGCCGCGCACCATCTTGTCCAGCAACTCACGCGGTGTGATGCCGGTTTCCACCTCATAAGAGCCGGCACGAATGCGTCGCGCCTGGCCCGACAGCCGGAACCACTGGTACAGCGCTTCAGGGGAGGTTTCGACGCCCGCCTGCACCCACAGCCGGGCGATGTCGCGGCTGCCCGTGCCGGGCTCGATCGATACCTCGACCGTGCCGGTGCGCAATGGCAAAGGCTGATGCAGCCACCAGGCGGCCACACCGGCCATAGCGCCGGCCAGCAACACGCAGATCGCCAGGAACTTGAAAAACCGTTTCATGGGCGGGAGATATGCGCGGGTTGCTGCTCAATCATGGGCCGCGATGATAATCGCCTGATGATGCCGATTGCCTTGTCCCAGCTCTCTCCGTCCCCCTTCCCCACCGGCGTGCAGCGCCTGTCGGAGTGGGGTGTCATTCGCGCCCTGGGCGCTGACAGTGCCACGTTCCTGCAAGGCCAGTTGACGAACGACGTGCAGTCGATGGGTGCTGGCGATGTGCGCCTGGCTGCTTACTGCTCGGCCAAGGGCCGCATGCAGGCCAGCTTCGTGGTCTCGCGGCCGGCGCCTGATGAGTTTTTGCTGGCCTGCAGCGCCGACCTGTTGCCCACCGTGCTCAAGCGCCTGTCGATGTTCGTGATGCGCGCCCAGTGCAAGCTGACGGACGCCAGCGCTGATCTGGCCGTGTGGGGTGAAGTTGGCGGCGAATTGGCCGCGCAAGCGGCTTCATTTGACGCTGCCAGCGGCGTGCACCGTCTGCGCCTGGCTTCGGTGCTGGGCCTGGCCCGCCACCTGTGCCTGGTGCCCACGGGCGTGGTGCCTGACGCCCCTGCACTACCCGAGGGCGCCTGGGGCTGGCTGGAAGTGGGCAGCGCGGTGCCCCGCGTGGTGGCCGCCACGGCTGAGGCGTTTGTGCCCCAGATGGTGAACCTGGAGGTGGTGGGCGGCGTGAGCTTCAAGAAGGGCTGCTACCCCGGCCAGGAAGTGGTGGCACGCAGCCAGTACCGCGGCACGCTGAAGCGGCGCGGTGCGCTGCTGGTGGGTGATGCGGCCCTGGCGCCGGGCCAGGAGGTGTTTCACAGCGCCGACCCGGGCCAGCCCGCGGGTACCGTCGCCCTGTCTGCACAATTTGGTGGCCGGCACCTGGCGCTGGTGGAGTTGAAACTGGCGGCGCTGGAAGGCGGCACGCTGCACCTTGGCAGCGCAGAGGGCGCCGCATTGAGCAGCGTGGCCCTGCCCTACGAGATCCCGGCAGAAGCGCCATGATCGGGTGATTCAACACCGCCACCAGCAGTGACACGGCATGAACAGGCATTGGTTCATCTATTACAGGGTTAACCCTGATGATTTGGCCACTGCGGTGGCCGAAGTGAGTGAGTTCCAGGCCGTTTTGAAGCAGCGGTTCCCGGGTTTGCAGGCGACATTGATGCGTCGGCCAGAGCCCCGGGACGACGGCCTGATCACCTTGATGGAAACCTACGCCGTGGAAGCCACACCGCTGGAAAACGCACCAACCGATTGGCCACGCATCGTGGAGTTGGCGGCCAGGCCGTTGGCCCCGCTTTTGCAAAGTGCTCGCCATGTCGAGGAGTTCGTGCCATGTGTCTAGCCTCTCTGGCCTTTGACGTGCACCGGCGATTTCCGCTGGTGGTGGCGGCCAACCGCGACGAATACTTCGCTCGGCCGGCCGGGCGCCTGGCGTGGTGGACGCCCGCCGAGGGCGGCCCCCAGATCTTGTCCGGGCGCGACCAGCAGGCCGGCGGGCTGTGGATGGGCCTGACGGCCGAGGGCCGCTTCGGCCTGGTCACCAACGTGCGCCAGCCCGGCGTGCCTGACCCTGACGCACCGTCGCGCGGCCTGATCGTGCAACGCTGGCTCAAGGGCGACATGCCGGCCCACCGCTTCTGGCCGCACATCGCCCTCACGGGTTACCAGCCCTTCAACCTGATCGCGGCCGACTTCCGGCAAGGCGACTGCTTCTGGGCGACCAGTGAGCGCGCGTCACCTGAACGCATCGAGCGCGGCATCGTCGGCCTGAGCAACGGCGCGCTGGACAGCCCCTGGCCCAAGGTCGACGCGCTGAAAGAGCGGCTGCATGACGCGCTGGACATGGCCGACAGCGCCGACACGCTCGCCTCGATGTTGTTTGCCGCCCTGGCCGATCGCACCGTGGCGCCAGACGAAGCCCTGCCCAGCACCGGTGTGTCGCGCGAGGTGGAGCGCATGCTGTCTGCGGCCTTCATCCGCTCGCCTGACCAGCGCTACGGCACGCGCTGCTCCACCGTACTGGTGGCTGAGCGTGTGGGCAAGCGGCTGGTCACGCACATGTTCGAGCGCACCTTCACGCCTGGCCCGGGCCTGGCGCTGCTGCGGCGATCGACCCTGAAAGACTGGCCGCCCAAGTACCTGCCTGCCGACGCAGCCGAGCTGCATGTGCCCACCGAAGTGGGCCCGGTGTCAGACGCAGAACTTGCGGATGCGCCTGCCGTGTCTGCCCCGCCAAAGCGCCGTGTGCGCAGCCTGCTGCGCCCTGCTGACAAGCTCTGAACCCGGGCCGGCGCTCAGGCGCTGGCCAGGTTCAGGTGCATGTCAATGTGGCTGACGCCAGCCTCCATGTACACATCGCCGCGCGCCACAAAGCCGGCGTGCTCGTAGAAGCGCTGCGCATCGGTCTGGGCCTGCAGCCACACCCGTTGCAGGTTCTGGCGGCGTGCCTCGGCGATCAATGCCTGCAGCAATTGCCGCCCCACCGTGGTGCCGCGCAAGGCCCGCACCACCGCCATGCGCCCGATCTTGCCCTCGCCCGGTGCGCTGATCACCAGTCGCCCGCTGCCCACGGCCCGCCCGAGCGCGTTGGTGGCCACGGCGTGCATGGCGCCGGCATCGGCTTCGTCCACCATCAGGTGCGCCGCAATGCCTTGTTCTTCAACAAAAACCTCATCGCGCGATTGGCGTGAGGCCGCTTCATGTTCGCCCCAGTGGCCCAAGGCCAGCTGCAACATCGGCGCGCCCGCTTCATGGCCTTCCAGCACGGCCCGAAGCGTTTCGGGCACAGGCGTGGGCTGCCGGGTTTGCGGGTTGGCGAACACATAGACCAGCTCACCGCTCACCAGCAGGCTGGAGCCGCGCCAGACGCCTGCATCAAACGTCAGCGAGGAGCTGCCGATGCGCCGCAGCTTGATGCCGACATCCAGCGTGTCGTCATACAGCGCGGAGGCGTGGTACTCCAGCGTGGCCTTGCGCACGTAGAGGTCGCCGTCAAACGCCGCCATCGTGGCCTGGTAGGGAAGCGCCAAGGCGCGCCAGTACGCGCCCATGGCCGTGTCGATGTAGAGCAGGTAGTGGCCGTTGAAGACGATCTGCTGCATGTCCACTTCAGCCCAGCGCACGCGCAGGCGGTCAGTGAAACGGAAGGATGACTTGTTCACGGGGTGCCTCCAAAAGCGGCGCGCAAGGTGTCGCCGGCCACTTGCTGGGCCGCTTCAGCTTCTTTAAGCACGCGACCCAGTTTGATGAAGTCGTGCGTCATCCCGCGGTACAGCTCCAGTGTCACCGGCACGCCGGCCAGCCGCAGGCGGTCGCCATAGGCCAGCCCTTCGTCGACCAGCGGGTCACATTCGGCCAGCAGCAGGCAGGCGGGGGCCACGTTGTCGACTTCCGGTGCGAGCAAGGGCGCAAAGCGCCAGTCGCTGCGGTCTTGCCCATCGATGTATTGATTGAAGAACCAGCTGATGCTGGCCTTGTCCAGCAGGAAGCCGTTGGCGAAGGCTTCGTGGGATTCCGTGTCGGCATGGGCCGTGGTGCCTGGCGTGATCAACAGTTGCATCGCCAGCTTCAAGCCGGCATCCCGGGCCAGCAGCGCACACACCGCGGCCAGGGTGCCGCCGGCGCTGTCGCCGCCCACGGCGAGGCGGGTGCCGTCCAGCGACAGTTCGTCGGCGCCTGTTGATGCCAACCACTGCAGCGCCGCCCACGCGTCTTCCACCGCCACCGGAAAGCGGTGTTCGGGAGCCAGCCGGTAATCGAGCGCCAGCACCGCAGCGCCGCTGCGCAAGGCCAGCTGGCGGCACAGGCTGTCGTGGGTTTCGAGGTTGCCGATGGTGAAGCCACCACCGTGCAGGTACAGCAGCACCGGCAGCTTGTCAGTCGAGGGCGCATAGAGACGCGCAGGCAGCAGCGTGCCGTCGGCGACCGGCACACGCACGTCTTCTACCCGCGCCAGCGGTGCGCGCGGCAAATCGAGGATCTCGGCCGCGAGGGTATAGGCCTGCCGCGCCTCGGCCACCGACATGCTGTGGAACGGTGGACGATCGGCGCGGCGGATGCGCTCGAGGATCCCGGCCATGGTGGGCGTCAGCAGCGATGTACTCAAGGTTTGTCTCAGGTGTCAGGCGGTGGGGGTCAAAGGATACTTTGGCGATGGCACGCATCCAGTACTTGACCCAGATTGACATCGATTTTGGCGTGGTGGGCCTGCTGGCCGCCGAGTGCCAGCGGCTCGGCATCCAGCGGCCGATGATCGTGACGGACCTCGGCGTTCGCGCCGCAGGTGTGTTGAAGCCGGTGGAAGATGCCGTGGCCGGCCTGCCCGTCACGGTCTTTGACGGCACGCCGTCCAACCCGACCGAAGCTGCCGTGCGGGCGGCCGTGGCGGCCTACGCGGCTGGCCAGTGCGACGGCCTGATTGCGGTGGGCGGCGGCTCCAGCATCGACCTGGCGAAGGGCGTGGCCATCGCCGCCACCCACCCGGGCCCGCTGACGACCTACGCCACCATCGAAGGCGGCAGCTTGAAGATCACGGCCGCCGCGGCGCCGCTGATCGCCGTGCCCACCACCGCGGGCACGGGCAGCGAGGTCGCCCGAGGCGCCATCCTGATCGTTGACGACGGCCGCAAGCTGGGCTTTCACAGCTGGCACCTGATGCCCAAGGCCGCCCTGCTCGACCCGGCCTTGACCCTGGGCCTGCCGCCCATGTTGACGGCGGCCACCGGCATGGATGCGATCGCGCACTGCATGGAGACCTTCATGTCGGCCGCCGTCAATCCGCCCGCTGATGGCATTGCGCTGGACGGGCTGGCGCGCGGCTGGGCGCACATTGAGCGCGCCACGCGTGACGGCAGCGACCGCGATGCCCGCTGGGCCATGATGAGCGCCAGCATGCAAGGCGCCATGGCCTTCCAGAAGGGGCTGGGCTGCGTGCATTCGCTCAGCCACAGCCTGGGTGGGCTGAACCCGCGCTTGCATCACGGCACCTTGAACGCCGTGTTCCTGCCCGCAGTCATCCGGTTCAACGCGGGCGCTGACAGTGTCCAGCGGGATCGGCGGCTGCAGCGCATGGCGACGGCCATGGGCTTGCAGGTTGGTGAAGGCGCAGCAACTGCGGTGGCAGCCGATGTTGCCGCTGAAGTGGTGGCCAACGCCGTCACCGCCCTGAACGCCCGGCTCGGCCTGCCGACCGGCCTGGCGGCGATGGGCGTTGATGCGTCGATGTTCGACGCCATCATCGACCACGCGATGAAGGACCACTGTCACGCGACCAACCCGCGCCTCGCCAGCCGGGCCGACTACCAAGACATGTTGACCGCGTCGCTCTAGGCGCAGTCGGTGCCAGATAGATCTCCCGGCACGCCAAATCGTTCTTGATGCTGCGTGCGCCATGAATTGGCGCGGAATTTGCTCGATCTCCGTCAGCAGTACACAACATGGACGGTGTCGATGGGATCGATCTTTCGTGCTTATTGGGGGCGCGTTGCGCCGGTCTTTTTTTGCGCGGGGCTGCTGGCAGCTCAACCACCGGCGCTCGCACAGCCGGCAGCGCCAACCACCTTCACGGCCAGCGGGTACACCCCCCTCGTGCCCGCAGCGCAGATCAGTGGTGGTGACACCGCCTGGATGATCACAGCCACCGTGCTGGTGCTGTTGATGACGCTGCCCGGCCTGGCGCTTTTTTACGCCGGCATGGTGCGCAAGAAGAACATCCTGTCGACCATGGCCCAGGTGCTGGCCGTGGCCGCTCTGGTGACCCTGCTGTGGTTCGGCATCGGCTACAGCCTGGCCTTCATGCCTGGCACGCCATTCATCGGTGGCACTGAAGGCGCATGGCTCGATTCACTCAAGTTCCACAAGGCCGCGGGCACGTTGTCGGTGCATCCGCTGGCACCCACGGTGCCCGAATCGGTGTTCGTGATGTTTCAGCTCACCTTCGCCATCATCACGCCTGCCCTGATCGTGGGCGCGTTCGCCGAGCGCATCCGCTTTGCTGCCCTGTTCTGGTTCGTGGCCGCCTGGTTGCTGCTGGTCTATGCACCGGTGGCGCACTGGGTCTGGTCGTCAGAGGGCTGGCTGGCTCAACGCGGCGCGCTCGACTTTGCTGGCGGCACGGTGGTGCACATCAATGCGGGTGTGGCGGGTTTGGTGGCTGCCTGGATGGTGGGCCCGCGCCAGGGCTACGGCAAGGTCGCCTTGATGCCTGCCAATCTGGGCATGACGATGATGGGCGCGTCGCTGCTGTGGGTTGGCTGGATGGGCTTCAACGGCGGCTCTGCCGGCGCCGCTGATGGCCGTGCCGGCATGGCGATGCTGGTGACGCAGTTGGCTGCAGCGGCAGGTGCCTTGAGCTGGATGCTGGTGGAGTGGCTGGTGCGCCGCACGCCGACGCTGCTCGGCCTGTGCAGTGGTGCGGTGGCGGGCCTGGTGGCCATCACGCCCGCGTCCGGGTTTGTGTCGCCCGCCTCTGCGGTGTTGATTGGCTTGGTGGCCGGTCTGGGCTGCTACTGGGGCGCCACGGGCCTGAAGCGACTGCTGCGTGCGGATGATTCGCTCGATGTATTCGGCGTGCACGGCATGGGCGGCCTGATTGGCGCCTTGATGACGGGCTGGCTGGCTGACCCGCGCATTGGCGGTGTCAGCGGTTCGGTGCTGGCCCAGGCGGAAGCGGCGGGTGCCACGGTGCTGTGGAGCGCCGGCGTCACAGCCCTGATCTTGTGGGCAGTGAACGGGCTGATCGGCCTGCGCGTGACCGAAGCGCAGGAAAACGACGGCCTGGACTTGAGCCAGCACGGTGAGCGGGTGGCGTGAGCGTCCTGCTTCAACACGATCTGACCTGAACCTGGAGGACGGACATGCTTGACAGCGAAAAACTGGCCCTCGCGGCGCACTTGCATGTGGTGATGCGCCGAAAGATCGGCCGCGTCACCGATGTGGAGTGGATGGTGCGCAGCCAGGAGTACGCCCGCGAGATCATCCGCGTGGCCCTGGCCGAGCCGGACCAGCCCGAGATGCACGATTGGGCGCGCAAGCTGGAGGCAGCCCTCCTGCCCCCGGTGGCCACCGCGCGCACGGCCCGCACTGTGGACGCGCGCGACAGCCGGCACAGCGAGTTCGCCGACAGCCGGCAGGCATCACGCAGTGGCATTGATGCCGTGGCGCCCGCACCCACACCCGCACCTGCGCCGGCCCCGCGAACAGCAGCGGCCCGATACGTCGGCAGCCTGCGCTGAAATGAGAAAGGCCCGGTCGCTTGTGGCGGCCGGGCCCGGTTTGCTGCCGCTGTAAGCGGCGGTTCACCGAATGGGGTGATGTCTCCTCACGCCCCCTGCTTGTTCCTTCAGTGGAACTGTTCTTCCTCGGTCGAGCCGGTCAGCGCCTTGACGCTGGAGCTGCCGCCCTGGATGACCGTGGTCACGTCGTCGAAGTAGCCGGCGCCAACTTCCTGCTGGTGCGACACGAAGGTGTAGCCCTTGTCGCGTGCCTTGAACTCTTGTTCCTGCACTTGTTCGACGTAGTGCTTCATGCCTTCACCGCGAGCGTAGGCGTGGGCGAACTGGAACGTGTTGTACCAATTGATGTGGATGCCAGCCAGGGTGATGAACTGGTACTTGTAGCCCAGTGCCGAGAGCTCTTCCTGGAACTTGGCAATGGTGCGGTCGTCCAGGTTCTTCTTCCAGTTGAACGACGGCGAGCAGTTGTAGCTCAGCAGCTTGCCCGGGCAGGCAGCGTGCACGGCTTGGGCGAACTCACGGGCGAAGCCCAGGTCCGGCGTGCCGGTTTCGCACCACACCAGGTCGGCGTACGGGGCGTAGGCGATGCCGCGGCTGATGGCTTGTTCCAGGCCATTCTTGACGCGGTAGAAGCCTTCTTGCGTGCGCTCGCCGGTCAGGAACGGCTTGTCGTTCTCGTCGTGGTCGCTGGTCAGCAGGTTGGCGGCTTCAGCATCGGTGCGGGCCAGCACGATGGTCGGCACGCCCATGACGTCGGCGGCAAAGCGCGCGGCGATCAGCTTCTCGACGGCTTCACCGGTCGGCACCAGCACCTTGCCACCCATGTGGCCGCACTTCTTCACGGCAGCCAGCTGGTCTTCGAAGTGAACGCCGGCAGCGCCTGCAGCGATCATGTTCTTCATCAGCTCGAAGGCGTTCAGCACGCCGCCGAAACCGGCTTCAGCGTCAGCCACGATCGGCAGGAAGTAGTCGACGAAGCCTTCGTCGCCCGGGTTGATGCCACGCGACCACTGGATTTCGTCAGCGCGCTTGAAGGTGTTGTTGATGCGGCGAACCATGGTGGGCACCGAGTCGTACGCATACAGCGACTGGTCGGGGTACATGGTTTCGCTGGTGTTGCCGTCGGCGGCGACTTGCCAGCCCGACAGGTACACGGCTTCCAGGCCAGCCTTGGCCTGCTGCATGGCCTGGCCGGCGGTGATGGCGCCGAAGGCGTTGACGTAGCCCTTCTTGGCGCCGCCGTTCACCTTGGCCCAGAGGTTCTCTGCGCCACGCTGTGCCAGCGTGTATTCAGGTTGCAGGCTGCCACGCAGACGCACGACGTCAGCGGCGCTGTAGCCGCGCTTGACGAGCTTCCAGCGGGGGTTTTCAGCCCAGTCCTTTTCGAGTGCGGCGATTTGTTGTTCGCGGGTCAGTCGGGTCATGAGTGGCTCCTTGAGTGCAGGGAAAAAAGTGTTTCAACCTGGGACCAAGATTACGCCCGGCCTCGCCGCTTGGGAAGTCCTATGTCTTATATAAGACTAAAAATGTTTTCCTTTGAAATCAATAACTTGCGATTTTCATATCAGGATGTGAAATCAGATTTTTCGCCATGAAAAATTCTGCTGCGCTGCAACAGGCTGAAATTCCGCATCGTGAAACGCGTTTCCACTCATGGAAACTACTGAGGCCGCCGCCGGCGTGTTCGGGCGGCAAAGCGCCTCACAGCGGCAAGGCGGTGGTCTTCTTCACCGTGCGCAGCACCAGCATGGAGTTCGAGCGCTCGACGCCCGGCAGGCGCATCAGCACCTCGGTGTGGAAGCGCTCCAGGTCTTCCGCGTCGCGGTAGCTGAAGCGGATCAGGTAGTCGTTAGAGCCGGCCACGTAATAACAATCGAGGATCTGCGGCTCGTCACGCACCGCCTGCTCGAACGCACCGAGCAGCGCATTGCTCATGGTCTCGAGGTTGATGATGGTGAAGCTGGTGCCGTGCTGCCCCACTGCCTTCGGGTTCAGCAGGGCCACGTACTGGGCAATCACGCCCTCTTCTTCCAGCTGTTTCACCCGGCGCAGGCAGGCCGAGGGTGACAGGTGAACCCGCTGGGCCAACTCCACGTTCGAGAGTTTTCCGTCGTTCTGGAGCTCGGCCAGAATGTTGCGGTCGATCGCATCCAATTGCGGCAAATTGTGGCTACTTCGCATGATGTTCTGATTCTTGCACGATTGTTCGCACAAAGTTGTGTGAAGCGGGGTTGCCCCCGGTTCATCGCGCAAGCACATTGCGCGCCTGCTTGGCTAGACTGATTTCCCAACAAGACGCACACTGTCACAGCGCCAATCGGCCACGGTGTGTGAAGGAAAGCACGAATGACTGCAGCACTTGACGCTTACTGGATGCCGTTCACCGCGAACCGCCAGTTCAAACAGCAACCCCGCTTGTTGGCACGCTCCTCCGGCATGCATTACTGGACGGACGACGGTCGCCAGATCCTCGACGGCGTCGCAGGCCTGTGGTGCGTGAACGCCGGCCATGCCCGCCCGCGCATCGTCCAGGCCATTGCCGAGCAGGCCGCCGAGCTCGATTACGCACCGCCCTTCCAGATGGCGCACCCCAAGGCTTTCGAGCTGGCTGAGCGTGTGGCGGCCCTGGCCCCGGGTGACATGAACAAGGTGTTCTTCACCAACTCGGGTTCCGAGTCGGTGGAAACCGCGCTGAAGATGGCCCTGGCCTACCACCGCGTGCGCGGCGAAGGCCACCGCACCCGCCTGATCGGCCGCGAGCGGGGTTATCACGGCGTCAACTTCGGTGGCATCTCGGTGGGCGGCATGGTTGCCAACCGCAAGATGTTCGGCAACATGCTGGGCGGTGTCGATCACCTGCGCCACACCCACGATCCGGCCAAGAACGCCTTCAGCGTGGGCCAGCCCGCGCACGGCGCTGATCTGGCCGATGACCTGGAGCGCCTTTGCGCCCTGCACGACGCCTCCACCATCGCCGCCGTCATCGTCGAGCCCGTGGCCGGCTCCACCGGTGTGCTGGTGCCGCCGCAAGGCTACCTGCAGCGTCTGCGTGAGCTGTGCGACAAGCACGGCATCCTGCTGATTTTCGACGAGGTCATCACCGGCTTCGGCCGCACGGGCGCACCGTTCGGCGCACAGACCTTCGGTGTCACGCCTGACCTGATGACCGTGGCCAAGGGCCTGACCAACGGCTGCGTGCCGATGGGCGCCGTGATTGCCCGCCAGCATGTGTACGACGCCTTCATGCAGGGCCCGGAACACCTCATCGAGTTCTTCCACGGCTACACCTACTCGGCGCACCCGCTGGCCTGCGCGGCTGGCCTCGCCACCCTCGATACCTACGCCGAAGAAGGCCTGCTGACCCGTGCGTCTGAACTGCAGGGCTACTTCGCCGAAGCGCTGCACAGCCTGCGCGACGCGCCGCACGTGATCGACATCCGCAACATCGGCCTGGTGGGTGGCATCGAGCTCACGCCGCGGCCGGGCGCCCCCACCCAGCGCGCCTTCGATGTCTTCCTCGATGCCTTCCACAAGCAAGGCGTGCTGCTGCGCACGACGGGTGACACGGTGGCGCTGTCGCCGCCGCTGATCATCGAGCGCACCCAGATCGACCAGCTGGTGGACACCATCCGCACCGCGTTGAAGCGGGTGGCTTGAGCCTCGTGGCTTGAAGCTTGCTCGCGATCACCACGCCAACATCCTCCGCACATCACAAAGGGCTTGCCTAGCGCCTACCGTATGACCTTCCTCAGCGTCGATCAAGATCTAGCCCGCCAGTCCTATTACGTCGCCACAGCGCCGCGGACCCAGCGATTTCCTTCCCTGGTCGGCACGATGGCCTGCGATGTGGCCATCGTCGGCGGCGGTCTCGCCGGCCTGACGGCCGCGCTGGAGCTGGCCGAGCGAGGGGTGTCGGTGGTGCTGCTGGAGGCCCGCCAGGTTGGCTGGGGCGCCAGCGGCCGGAACGGCGGTCAGGCCATCCACGGCCTCGCCTGTGACCAGACCACGATCGAGGCCCAGCTGGGCTTGGGCGATGCGCGCAAGGTCTGGGACATGACCATCGAGGCGCTGAGCCTGCTGCGCCAGCGCAGCCAGCGCCACAGCATCGACTGCGACTGGCGCGACGGCTACCTCGGGCTGGCCACCAGCCCCGGCAAGGCGGCTGACCTGGCCGAGTGGTGCGAGCACATGGCCCGCACCTACAACACGGCCTTCACCCCTATCAGCGGCGCCGACGTGCGCCAGTGGATCGACAGCCCGCGCTACCACGGCGGCATGCATGACCCGCAATCCGGCCACCTGCATCCGCTGAAGTACGCGCTGGGCATCGCCCGCGCTGCCGCAGAAGCGGGCGTGCAGATCTTTGAAGACAGCGCCGTCACGCGGTTGCAGCGGGGCGATACCGCCGTGCTGCACACTGCCACTGGCCAGGTGCAGGCGAAGCAGGTGCTGCTGGCGGGCAATGTCTATGCCCAGGGCCTGGCGCCTGAACTTGAGCAGCGCATCATGCCGGTCGGCACCTACATCGTGTGCTCCGAAGCGATGGACCCGGCCCTGGCTGACAGCCTGATTCCAAGCCGCTCGGCCGTGTGCGACACCAACTTCGTGCTCGACTACTTCCGCACCACCAACGACCACCGCATGCTCTACGGCGGCCGGGTGAGTTACAGCACGCGCACCCCGCCGAACCTGGCTGAAAGCATGCGCCAGCGCATGGTGGGCACCTTCCCGCAGCTGGCCGGCACCAAGGTGGAATTTGCGTGGGGCGGCTTTGTCGACATCACGATGAACCGCGCGCCCGACTTCGGCCGCATCGGCTCCAACCTGTATTACCTGCAAGGCTTCTCGGGCCACGGCCTGGCGCTTACCGGCCTGGCCGGCCGCGTGGTGGCTGAAGCCATGCACGGCGATGCCAGCCGGTTCGACCTGTTCAGCCGCATCCAGCATCGCAACTTCCCGGGCGGCCCGCTGCTGCGTACACCGGCCCTGGTGCTGGGCATGGCCTGGTACCGCCTGCGTGACCTGCTGGGATGAACACCATGAGCAACGCCAATTCTTCCCCCACCCGCAAACCCGTCGTGCTGGTGCCGGCCTGCAACCGCATGCTGGGTGAGCACCCCTTCCACATCGCCGGCAAGAAGTACCTCGATGCGGTGCGCCTGGCCGGTGCCCTGCCCTTGATCGTGCCCTCGGCCGAGCCCGATGAGATCGACGCGCTGCTCGACATGGCCGACGGCGTGTTGCTGACCGGCTCGCCGTCCAACGTGCACCCGTCGCACTTCGGTGAAGACGTGTACGACCCGAGCCTGCCGCTCGACCCGCTGCGCGACAGCTGGACGCTGCCGCTCATTCGCGCCGTGGTGGCGCGTGGCATGCCGCTGTTCGGCATCTGCCGCGGCACCCAGGAAACCAATGTGGCGCTGGGCGGCTCGCTGCACCAGGCCGTTCAGGAAGTGCCTGGCCACCATGACCATCGTGCCCCCGAAGGTGCGCCTGCTGCCACGGCCTACGGCCCGGCGCATGAGGTGCATGTCGAGTCGGGCGGCGTGCTCGCCAGCATCGTCGGCCAGCCGGCGTTCACCGTGAACTCGGTGCACGGCCAGGCCGTCAATGCCTTGGCCCCCGGCCTGCGGGTGGAAGCCCGCGCGCCGGATGGTTTGATCGAAGCGTTTTCAGTCGCCCAGTCGAGCGGCTTCAGCCTGTGTGTGCAATGGCACCCGGAATGGCTGGCTGCTGACAACCCGGTGTCCCGCGCGATGCTCAGTGCCTTCGGTGCTGCTTGCCGGGTATGGCGCGACAAGCACCGCGGCCCCGAGCCTGCCGGCCGCTGAGCAAACACACCGACTTTCCCATCGGGGCCCGCGCGGCCCGATGGCCTGCGTGATGCAGGTTTCCACCGTGCGCAATGAACGATTCAGCAGGTGCCTCACATGGCCAGCAAAAAACACTTCAATTTCGCCGAGCTCGAACAGTGGCTCGACCAGCAACGCGTGACCGAGATCGAATGTCTCGTGCCTGACCTCACCGGGGTGGCTCGCGGGAAGATCCTGCCTCGCCAGAAATTCACTGAAGACCGCGGCATGCGCTTGCCCGAGGCCGTGGTGGCCATGGGCGTGACGGGCGAATTCCCGGAAGAAGGCCCGTACTACGACGTCATCAACCCGACCGACCGCGACATGCACCTGCGCCCTGATCCGGCGTCCGTGCGCATCGTGCCCTGGGCCACCGACCCGACCGCGCAGGTGATCCACGACTGCTACGACCGCGACGGCAATCTGGTGCCGTTCGCACCGCGCTCGGTGCTACGCCGGGTGTGCGACTTGTTCGACGCCGAGGGCTGGGACCCGGTGGTGGCGCCGGAGCTGGAGTTCTATCTGGTTGCCCGCAACACCGACCCCGACATGCCCCTGAAGCCGCCGATCGGCCGCAGCGGTCGCTCGGAAACGTCGCGTCAGGCGTACTCGATCGACGCGGTGAACGAGTTCGATCCGCTGTTCGAAGACGTCTACGAGTACTGCGAAAAGATGGAGTTGAACGTCGACACGCTGATTCATGAAATCGGTGCCGGCCAGATGGAAATCAACTTCTTCCACGCCCACCCGCTGGGCCTGGCCGATGAGGTGTTCTTCTTCAAGCGCACGGTGCGTGAAGCGGCGCTGCGTCACGACATGTACGCCACTTTCATGGCCAAGCCGATTGCCGGCGAGCCGGGCAGCGCCATGCACATCCACCAGAGCCTGGTGAATCGCAAGACCGGCCGCAACCTCTTCAGCAATGAAGACGGCACGCCAAGCCAGGAATTCTTCTGGTACATCGGCGGCCTGCAGAAGCACATTCCCTCGGCCATGGCCCTGTTCGCCCCGTACGTGAACAGCTACCGCCGCCTGTCGCGCCACACCGCGGCCCCGATCAACATCCAATGGGGCACGGACAACCGCACGGTCGGCATCCGCTCGCCGGTGGCGTCGTCACAGGCCCGCCGCGTCGAGAACCGCGTGATCGGTGCTGATGCCAACCCGTACTGCGCGCTGGCGGCCACGCTGGCCTGCGGCTACCTGGGCATCAAGAACAAGATCGAGCCGTCACCCGAGTGCAAGGGCGACGCCTACCTGGGCGATTACCAGCTGCCGCGCAGCTTGGGTGAAGCCCTGGAATTGCTGCGTGCCGACAAGGAACTGGCAGCCGTGCTGGGCGAAGACTTCGTCACCGTCTACACCGAGGTGAAGGAAATCGAGCACGCCGAATTCATGAAGGTGATCTCGCCGTGGGAGCGCGAGCACCTGCTGCTTCACGTCTGATCGCTTACCTCCTGTTGCTCAAGGCCGCCCCAAAAGGGTGGCTTCTCTAACGGAACATCCACCATGCAAGACAACACCATCGTCATCCAGGCCCCCGCCGTGGCAAGCAAGCGCAGCACCCGCGAATGGCAGCAAGCCGACGCTGCCCACTTCATGCACCCGTTCACCGACTTTGGTGCACTGGCCAAGAAGGGCTCGCGCATCATCACCAAGGCCGAAGGCATCTACCTCTGGGACAGCGACGGCAAGAAGATCCTCGACGCGATGAGCGGCCTGTGGTGCGTGAACGTGGGCTATGGCCAGAATTCACTGGTGGAAGCGGCCACGCGCCAGATGAAAGAGCTGCCGTTCTACAACGCGTTTTTCCAGACGGCCACGCCGCCCGCCATCGAGCTGGCCGAGCTGCTGGCTGAAGTCACGCCGCCGAACTTCCAGCATGTGTTCTTCGCGGGCTCCGGCTCCGAAGGCAATGACACGGTGGTGCGCATGGTGCGCCGCTACTGGGACATCCTCGGCCAGCCCGAGCGCAAGGTCATCATCAGCCGCAAGAACGGCTATCACGGCTCGACGATGGCCGGTGCCTCGCTCGGCGGCATGAGCTACATGCATGCCCAGGGCGGCCTGCCGATCCCCGACATCACCCACATTGACCAGCCCTACTGGCACGAGCACGGCCACGGCATGGACAAGGCCGAGTTCGGCAAGGTCGCTGCCTCGTGGCTGGAGAAGCGCATCCTCGAAGTCGGTGCCGACAAGGTGGCCGCGTTCATCGGTGAGCCGGTGCAAGGCGCCGGTGGCGTGATCGTGCCGCCGGCCACCTACTGGCCTGAAATCCAGCGCATCTGCGACAAGTACGGCGTGCTCATCGTCTCTGACGAAGTCATCTGCGGCTTTGGTCGCACGGGCAACTGGTTCGGCTGCGAAACCCAGGGCTTCAAGCCCGACCTGATGACCTTCGCCAAGGGCGTCACTTCCGGCTACATCCCGCTCGGCGGCGTGATGGTCGGCGACCGCATGGCCAAGGTGCTGATCGAGCAAGGCGGCGACTTCAACCACGGCTATACCTACTCCGGTCACCCGGTGGCGTCTGCCGTCGCCGTGGCCAACATCAAGCTCATCCAGCAACTCAAGCTGGTGGAGCATGTTCGCGACGATGTCGGCCCGTATCTTGCTCAGTATTTCGCGTCACTGAAAGACCATCCACTGGTCGGTGACACCGAGACATGCGGGCTGATGGGAGCGATTCTGCTGGTCAAGGACAAAGCCAAGAACACGGCCTTCCCGGCCGAGATCGACATTGGCATGGTCTGTCGCGGTCATTGCTTCAGCAACGGTTTGATCATGCGTGCGGTCGGCGACCGCATGATCATCGCGCCGCCGCTGGTCATGAACCGCGCGCAGATGGACGAGATGATGTCCTTGATCCGCCGCTGCCTCGATCTGACCCTGGCCGACGCAACCCGCAACGGCTGGCTCTGATCAAGGTTTTGTGGCCATGCACACACACCGCGCTTCCCCGGATGCCTGCCTGCTCGACGCCTCTCTAGACTCGCACGCTAATGGTGCGTGGTGTGTGCCCCAAAGCCACCCGCTCCTGCCTTTGTTGACCCACCAACCTTGATCCCCTCCGGAGGTCTTTCCATCATGAAGTTCAGTTCCATGCGCACCCTGATCTCGCTGGCCGCTGCGGCCCTGACCCTGGCCAGCGGCAGCGTCCGTGCCCAGGAAGAGGAAAAGGTCCTCAACATCTACAACTGGTCCGACTACATCTCCGAAGAAACCATCAAGAACTTCGAGAAGGAAACCGGCATCAAGGTGCGGTACGACAATTTCGACAACAACGAAATCGTCCACGCCAAGCTGGTGGCAGGCAAGACGGGCTACGACATCGTCGTGCCGTCGTCGAACTGGGCCAAGCTGCAGATCGATGGCGGCCTGCTGCGCAAGCTCGACAAGAGCCAGTTGCCGAACCTGAAGAACCTCGACCCGGCGGTGCAGGCGCAACTCGCGGCCATGGACCCGGGCAATGATTTCCTGGTGGACTGGCTGTGGGGCTACACCACGGTGGGTATCAACGTGGACAAGGTCAAGGCGGCGCTGGGCGGTATGCCCATGCCTGAAAACGTCTGGGACCTGGTCTTCAAGCCCGAGTACATCTCGAAGCTGAAGTCGTGCGGCGTGTCCTTCCTCGACTCGGCCACCGAAGTGGTGCCGGCCGCCCTGCACTACCTGGGCAAGCCGTCGTTCAGCAAGGTGCCCTCTGACTATGCAGCCGCCGGCCAGCTGCTGAAGTCGGTGCGTCCGAACGTCACGCTGTTCTCGTCGTCGGGCTACATCAACGACCTGGCCAACGGTTCGATCTGCCTGTCGCTGGGCTGGTCCGGTGACATCAACATCGCCCGCCAGCGCGCCATCGAAGGCAAGACGGGTCAGAACATCCAGGCCCTACTGCCGTCCACCGGCGGCCTGCTGTTCTTCGACGTCATGGCCATCCCGGCCGATGCCGCCCACCCGAACAACGCGCACAAGTGGATCAACTACGTGATGCGTCCGGAAGTGCATGCCGCACTGACGAACAAGGTGTTCTACGCGAACCCGAACAAGGAATCGCGCAAGTTCGTGAAGCCCGAAGTGGCCAGCAACCCGACCGTCTTCCTGTCTGACGCAGAGATGAAGAAGATGATCCCGCCGGGCTCGCTGAACAACGACCTGCGCCGTCTGATGACGCGCACGTACACCTCGTTCAAAACCGGACTGTAAAAGGCAGCACGCCGCATCATGACGCTCACTCACGCCAGCGCACCGCGCACCGATACCGCGTTCCTGCAGATCCAGGACGTGGTCAAGGACTTCAACGGTTACAAGGCCGTCAACCACGTCAGCCTCGACATTGCCAAGGGTGAAATCTTCGCCCTGCTCGGCTCGTCGGGCTGCGGCAAGACGACCCTGTTGCGCATGCTGGCGGGTTTCGAGACCCCCACCTCCGGCCGCATCATCCTCAACGGCCAGGACCTGTCCGGCTTGCCGCCCTACGAGCGGCCGCTGAACATGATGTTCCAGTCGTATGCGCTGTTCCCGCACCTGTCGGTGTGGGACAACATCGCCTTCGGCCTGCGCCGTGATGGCCTGCCGCGTGACGAAGTGGCAGCCCGCGTTGATGCCATGCTCAAGCTGGTGCAACTGACCAAGTTCGGTCAACGCAAGCCGCACCAGCTGTCGGGTGGTCAGCAGCAGCGCGTGGCCCTGGCCCGCAGCCTGGCCAAGCAGCCGCAGATGCTCTTGCTCGACGAGCCGCTGGGCGCACTCGACAAGAAGCTTCGCGAGCAGACCCAGATCGAGCTGGTCAACATCATCGAGCAGGTCGGCGTGACCTGCGTGATGGTGACCCACGACCAGGAAGAGGCCATGACCATGGCTTCCCGCATCGCCGTGATGAGTGAAGGCCGCTTCTTGCAGGTCGGCACGCCGGGTGACATCTACGAAACCCCGCAGACCCGTTTCGTGGCCGACTTCATCGGCAACGTGAACCTGATGGACGGCGCGGTGTCGGTGGACGAGCCCGACCACGTCATCATCGATTGCGCAGATTGCAGCCACTACGTGGGCCACGGCATCACCGGCACGCTCGGCATGCCCGTGACGGTGGCCTTGCGCCCTGAAAAAATCTCGCTGACGCGTGAGCAGCCAGCGGACACCCGCAACGGCGTGCGCGGCAAGATCGAGGAGCTGTCGTACTTCGGCAGCTTCACGGTGTACCGCCTCAAGCTGGCCAGCGGCGCCATGCTGAAGGTCAGCATGGCCAACACCGTGCGCCAGCGCGCCGACGAATTCACCTGGGGTGATGAGGTCTGGGCGCAGTGGTCGGATTCGGCACACGTGGTGCTCACCACCTGAGGTCACGCATGCGCAACCTCCTCCACTCACTGACACGCCTGCTCCGGGGTCGCACGGGCGTCATCGCCGTGCCTTACCTCTGGCTGGTGGTGTTCTTCGTCTTCCCCTTCCTGATCCTGGCCAAGATCAGCGTTTCCGAGATGGAAACCGTGGTCTTCAAGGACCTGATCACCTACAAGGACGGGCTGCTGGCGCTGACGCTCAAACTGGGCAACTACGTCTTCATCACCGAAGACGCGCTGTACTACAAAACCTACCTGGCCAGCCTGAAGTACGCGGCTGTCACCACGGTGCTGTGCCTGTTCATCGGCTACCCGTTCGCCTATTTCATGGCACGCGCCAAGGCCACGGTGCAGCCGACGCTGCTGATGCTGGTGATGCTGCCGTTCTGGACCTCGTTCCTGCTGCGCGTGTATGCCTGGAAGGGCCTGCTGTCGGAGAACGGTTGGATCTCTGATCTGCTGATCAACACGGGCATCGACAAGGTGCTGGCCATGTGGGGCTTGATCGCCGCACCGGGCAACCTGATGAACTCGCCGTTCTCGCTGGTGCTGGGCATGACCTACACCTACCTGCCCTTCATGATCCTGCCGCTGTACTCCAACCTGGCCAAGATGGACTTGCGCCTGCTGGAAGCGGCGGCTGACCTGGGCGCCACGCCCTGGGTGGGTTTCTGGAAGATCACGGTGCCGCTGTCGAAGGCCGGCATCATCGCCGGCTCGATGCTGGTGTTCATTCCCTGTGTCGGCGAGTTCGTCATCCCCGAGCTGCTGGGCGGCCCGGAGACGCTGATGATCGGCCGCGTGGTGTGGGACGAGTTCTTCTCCAACAACGACTGGCCGATGGCGTCGAGCGTCGCGGTCGTCATGATCCTGCTGATCATCGTGCCGCTGGCCATCTTCAACAAATACCAGGCGGAAGCCCAGGAGGCACGGTGATGTTGCGTCTGTCTCCCGCGTTCAATCAACGCTTCGGCAAGGCCTGGCTGCTGGGCGGTTTCGTGTTCCTGTACCTGCCCATCGTGGCGCTGGTGCTGTTCTCGTTCAACGACTCACCGGTGGCCAATGTCTGGCGTGGCTTCACCTTCAAGTGGTACGCCGCATTGGCCAGCGACACCGAGATGCTGGCCGGTCTGTGGCTGTCGATGAAGATCGCCTTCTTCACCGCCTGCGGCTCGGTCGTGCTGGGCACCTTCGCGGCCTTCGCGCTGGTCAAGTACAAGCGCTTCTTCGGCCGCACGCTGTTCTCCGGCATGGTCAACGCACCGCTGGTGATGCCTGAAGTGGTGGTGGGCCTGTCGCTGCTCTTGATGCTGGTGATGGTGCAGCGCGCCATCGGCTTCCCCGAGCGCGGCGCCTTCACGATGTGGCTGGGCCACCTGCTGCTGGGCATGTCGTACGCCACCGTGGTGGTGCAGGCCCGCCTGCAAGAGCTGAACCCGCAGCTGGAAGAAGCCGCGATGGACCTCGGCGCCAAGCCGCGCCAGGTGTTCTTCCTGGTCACGCTGCCGATGATCTCGCAGGCGCTGATGTCGGCCTGGCTGCTCACCTTCACGCTGTCGCTCGACGACGTGGTGCTGTCGGCCTTCCTGTCCGGCCCCGGCGCCACCACCATGCCGCTGGTCATCTTTTCCCGTGCCCGGCTGGGCCTGAACCCGAGCGTCAACGCGGTGGCCACGGTCATCGTGGTGATCGTGGCGCTGGGTGTGGTTGCAGCCAGCTACATGATCGCCCGCGCCGAACGCCGCCGTCAGCAGGAAATGTCTGCTGCCTCGCGGCAGTGATGCCCCCTTTGAAGACCCGACACCCCCTGATCCCACCCGCCAGAAGGAAATCCAAGATGAAGTTTCTGCGCCCCTCCCTGCTTGCCGTGGCCATGGCTGCGGCCTTCCCGGCGATGGCCCAGTCCAATGCCGACCTGCTCAAGGAACTGCAGTCCCTGAAGGGCCGCATTGCCGATCTGGAGCAGAAGCTGGCTGAAAAGCCGACCCAACCCCAGTGGGGCATGACGCCCGAACAATCGGCCGAGTTCAACCGCATCGCGGTGAAGACCGAAGCCATGCAGGACAACTTCACCGACCAGGGCTACAAGGGTCTGAAGGTGTCGGGCTACATGGAGCCGGTGTTCATCTGGAACAAGGGCCAGAACCGCGCTGGCGTTCAGTTCCTGAACCAGCAGGCCGACGGCTTCTCCTATGACACCTCGTTCATGGGCACCGCCGCGATCGACTTCACCAAGGAAACCGAAAGCGGCACCATCTGGAAGCTGACGCTGGCGCCCAACCGCGGCGTTGGTGCGGCGATTGATGGCAAGAGCATCGTCCAGGAAGCCACCGTCTCTATCCCGCTGGGTGACTTGCAAACCCGCCTGATCGCCGGCCAGATTCCGGACTGGTCGGGCTACGAGTACCAGCAGCCGACGCTGAACCCGTTCACCAGCCACAACCTGCTCTATGACTTCACCCTGCCGATCGGCTACACGGGTGTCGGCATGGACATCAAGGACGGCAAGTGGTGGCTTCGCAGTGCCGTGGGCAATGTGAACTCGACGATCAAGGCCAGCGGCCAGAAGTCGCCGATGCTCGCTTACCGCGTCGACTACGCCAAGGGTGAGTTCAACGGCTTCGGCTTCGCCGGCATGCACGGCAAGGCCGCCAACTTCAACCTGGACGGCGGCGTCACCACCGCGCACCTGTTCGAAGTCGACGGCTATTTCACCCGCGGTGACTGGACCTTCCAGGGCCAGCTGAGCTACGGCCAGCAGAAGCAGGCGTCCATCACGCCGGATGCCGACGGCAACCTGCGTGACGCACGCTGGGTGGGTGTGTCGGGCCTGATGGGCTACATGTTCACGCCGCGCCTGCAAGGCCTGGTGCGCGCCGACTACATCAACAACGCCAAGAACGGTGGCGGCCTGTTTGGCTACACCGGCGTGCAGGACGTGGATGCCGGCGTGTACGCCGACACCCGCAACGGCATCGGCGCCACCGCGGAAGACCCGGACCGCGGCGCCAACCGCTACGCCCTGACCGTGGGCCTTAAGTACGCCTTCGACACGTCCACCACCATGAAGGTGGAACTGCGCTATGACGGCGCTGACCGTGCCGTGTTTGAAGACGTGAAGTCGGGCACGCTGAAGAAGAACAACCAGATGCTGGCGACGTCGCTCGTCGTGGCGTTCTGATGCTGGCGTTCTGATGACAGCGTTCTGACGAAGGCTGGCTGGCGGCAACAGGGCCTTGTGCCCTGCCATCAACCAGGTCCTTCGCAGCACAGACACGGAACGGGCCGCTACCACGCGGCCCGTTCATTTGGTGCGCGGCCACTTCAGGCCGGCGCAGCCCTGCCGCCACGAGCGGCATGACACAACAAAGAAGGCTCACTCGCCATGACTGCTTCCACCTCCTGGGCGCAACGCGCCACTGAACTGCGGCTGGACGGCCGCGCCGTGATCGACGGCCAGCGCGTCAGCGCCGTCGACGGCCAGACCTTTGCCAAGCACTCGCCCATCGACAGCCGCTTCCTGACCGACGTGGTGCGCGGCCAGACGGCCGACATCGACGCCGCCGTGCGCTCGGCGCGCGCCGCCTTTGATGACCGCCGCTGGAGCGGCAAGGCTCCGGCCGTGCGCAAGAAGATCCTGCAGCGCTTTGCCGACAAGATCCTCGGCGCGAAGGACGAACTCGCCCTGCTGGAAACGCTGGACATGGGCAAACCCATCCAGCACTCGCTGGGCGTGGACGTGCCTTCCACCGCGCGCTGCATCGCCTGGTATGCCGAAGCCGTGGACAAGGTCTATGACGAAATCGCACCGACCGGCGACAACGCGCTGGCCCTGATCACCCGCGAAGCCATGGGCGTGATCGGCGTCATCGTGCCGTGGAACTACCCGATGATCATGGCCGCCTGGAAGCTGGGCCCTGCCCTGGCCGCCGGCAATTCGGTGGTGCTCAAGCCCAGCGAAAAGAGCCCGCTTACCGCCTGCCGCCTGGCTGAGCTGGCCGTGGAAGCCGGCATTCCGCCGGGCGTGTTCAACGTGGTGCCCGGCTACGGCCATGAGGCCGGCGAAGCGCTGGCGCTGCACATGGACGTCGATGCCATCGGCTTCACCGGCTCCACCCGCGTGGGCCGCCGCATGCTCGACTATTCGGGCCGCTCCAACCTCAAGCGCGTCTACAACGAGCTTGGCGGCAAATCGGCCTTCTTGGTGTTCAACGACTTCGACGACATCGCCCGCGCCGCCCGCACGGTCGCTGGCTCGATGTTCTTCAACCAGGGCGAAAGCTGCAATGCGCCGTCCCGCGTGCTGGTGCACGACAGCGTGGCCGACGAGTTCGCCGCCCTCGTGGCAGCGGAAGCGCCGAAGTACGCACCGGGCGACCCGCTGAACCCCAACACCGAACTGGGTGCGCTGGTCGACGAGACCCAGCTCAAGACGGTCATGGGCTACATCGAGGCCGGACATGCCGAAGGCGCCACCTGCGCGGCCGGTGGCCGCCAGGTGCGCACCGAAACCGGTGGCTTCTACGTGGAGCCGACCGTGTTCACCGGCGTGTCGAACGAGATGAAGATCGCCCGCGAGGAAATCTTCGGCCCGGTGATGAGCATCCTGCGCTTCAAGACCGAGGAAGAGGCGGTGGCCCTGGCCAACAACTCGAACTACGGCCTGCAAGCCAGCGTCTGGAGCCACAACATCAACCGCGCCCACCGCGTGGCCAAGGCCCTGCGCGCCGGCACGGTGCACGTCAACCAGTACGACGAGGACGACATCACGGTGCCGTTCGGCGGCTACAAGCAGAGCGGCAACGGCCGCGACAAGTCGCTGCACGCCTTTGACAAGTACACCGAGTTGAAGACCACCTGGATCCGCCTGGACTGAGCCCATGAAAGACCTGGCCCGCCAACTCGAAGCCGCCGGGGTGCACACCCTGCTGGCCCAATTCACCGATGTTCATGGCGTGGCCAAGGGCAAATACGTGCCGCTGGCACACCTCGACGACCTGCTGCGCACGGGCGCGGGCTTCGCCGGGCCTTCCATCTGGGGGACCGGCTTGCCGCGCACCGGCGCACGGGCCGAGTACTACGCGCGGGCTGACGCCGCACTCATCAAGCCGATGCCCTGGCAGCCCGGTTATGCCCGGGCCGTGTGCAGCGGCTTTGTCGATGGCCAGCCCTTCGAGGCCTGCCCGCGACAGGTGCTGCAGCGCGCCACCCAGCGCCTGGCTGAGCGTGGCTGGACCCTGAAAACCGGCATCGAGCCTGAGTTCTTCCTCTTGCGCCAGGAGGCGGGCAAGTGGGTGCCGGCCGATGATGCAGACCGGCTGGACAAGCCCAGCTATGACCTGCGCAGCCTGCCCCGCCAGGCAGAGTTTCTCGACGCGCTCAACCGCACGCTCACGGCCTGGGGCCTGGATGTGCTGCAGCTTGACCACGAAGACGCGCACAGCCAGTTCGAGGTGAATTTCGCCTTCGACGAAGCACTGGCAAGTGCCGACCACCTGATCGGCTTCAAGCTGGCCGCGCAGGCGCTGGCCGAGGCCCGGGGCATGGTCTTCTCGATGATGCCCAAGCCGTTCGCCAACCAGCCGGGCAGCGGCATGCACTTCCATGTGTCGCTGTGGGACGAGGCCGGCCGCGGGCTGTTTTCGCCCGAGGCGGGCAGCGGTGCCGACTTGTCTGAGCTGGGCCGCCATTTCATTGCGGGCGTGCTCGCACATTCGCCGGCGCTGTGCGCGCTGGCCGCCCCCACGGTGAACAGCTACAAACGGTTGGTGGTGGGCGAAAGCCTGTCGGGCACCAGCTGGGCGCCGGCCTACGTGGCCCATGGTCCGAACAACCGGACGGCCGTGGTGCGCACCCTGCCCGGCCGCTTTGAATGGCGCTTGCCCGATGCCAGTACCAACCCGTATCTGGCCACGGCAGCGCTGATTGCCGCGGGCCTCGACGGCATCGACCGCCGACTCGACCCCGGCCCGGCGTGCACAGACGATCTGTTTCAGATTCCGCTCGGTGACATCCGTGCGCGCGGCATTCCTGTGTTGCCACAATCGTTGTCAGAAGCCGTGCAGGCCTTGCAGGCCGACGAGGTGGTGTGCGCCGCCCTGGGGCCCGTTCTGACCGCCGAGTTCATTCGCCTCAAGCAGGTCGAGTGGACCGCCTATGCACGGCATGTGAGCGATTGGGAGTTGAGCAGGTATGCCGCGATGTTTTGATGCCGAGCGCCGGCGCAGCCTTCTGGCTGCGGGCTGGTCGATTGCAGGGCTGTTGGGGTCGTCTGGTGCAGGTGCTCAGGCACAGGCAGGCGGGCCGATTCTGCTCGGCCAGTCCGTGCCCTTGTCCGGGCCGGCACAGCATCTGGGCATCGAATACCAGCGTGGCTGGCAGATGGCCATCGACGTGGCCAATGCACAGGGCGGCGTGGGCGGGCGACGCATCGAGCTCATCAGCTACGACGATGCCTACGAGCCCGAACGGGCCGAGGCCAATACCCGTGATCTGCTGGATGCTGACCGCGTGTTCGCGCTGGTGGGCTATGTGGGCACCGAAGCCACCCAGCGCAGCCTGGCGCTGGCCGTGAAGGCTGGGGTGCCGATGGTGGCGCCGCTCACGGGGGCTGAATCATTGCGCCGCCAGCCGACGCGCTGGCTGTGGCACCTGCGGCCGGGGCTGGACGCGGAACTGGGTGTGGTGGCACAGAACCTGTCGACGCTGATGGTGCAACGCGTGGCCCTGCTCATTCAGGCGGACGCTGATGGCTCTGCCGGGCTGGAGTCCTGGCGCAGCCAGGCGGCGGCGGTGAAGCTGCCCGAGCCCGTCGGGGTGATCAAGGTGCAGCGCAACAGCACCGGCCAGGTCGAGCTGAAGAACCAGGACTTGCGCGCCGCCACCCAGACCCTGCTGGCGCTGAAGCCGCAGGCCGTGGTGCTGGTGGCCGCCTATGCCTCCACCGCCACGGTCATCCGCATGCTGCGCGAAGCGAACTATGCGGGCGGCGTCTACACCACGAGCCTGTCCAGCACCGCAGCCATGGGGCCGATGCTGGGTGAGCGCGCGGCCGGGGTCTCCATCACGCAGGTGGTGCCCTCGCCATTTGATGCCGCCCGCCCGGTGGTGGCGGCTTATCAGTCTCGCTTGCGGGTGACTGGCAGCGCCGCGCCCGAACATGCGTCACTCGAAGGCTGGGTGGCGGCGCAGGCCTGCATCGAGGCCTTGCGCCGCATGCCGCGCGGCGGCCGCCGTGACCAGTTCATGGCCGCACTGGAAGGCCTGGGCGGGCTCGATCTGGGTGGCCTGACGCTGCGCTGGGACGCCCTGCACCGGCAGGCGCTCGGCCAGGTCAGCCTGATGGTGCTGGACGCCAGCGGTCGACCGCGTCGATGAGGCGATACTGCCGGCCCCGCATCTGATTGAACTCGTTCCTCGCATGAATCAACGCCCTTGGCTGGCCTATGGCTACCTTGCCGCCAGCATGATCCTGGTTGGCAGCTATGTCGGACTGTCCCGTTCGCTCGTGGCGGTGTTCCCCATCTTCCTGCTGGCCTGGATGCGCTTCGGCCTTGCGGCTGTGGCCATGCTGCCGTGGTTGAAGCGGCCAGCCAGTGAAGCACCCTTGAGCCCGCGTGACCGCGTGCTGCTGTTCTGGGAAAGCTTCCTCGGCAACTTCATGTTCTCGATCTGCATGCTGTTCGGCGTGGCCGCCACGTCGGCGGTGGCGGCGGGCGTGGTGATGGCGGGCATTCCGGCGGCAGTGGCAGTGCTCTCGCGCGTCTGGCTGGGTGAGCGGATCGAGCCCCGCGTGATGGCCGGCATTGGCTGCGCAGTGGCGGGTGTGGCTGCACTGGCCTTGGTGGCGGCGCCGGCGCATGGTGGCGCCGCTGGTGGTGCGTCAACAGCCGCCGCTGCGCCGCTCTGGGGCTACGCCCTGCTCGTGGCCGCCGTGTTCTGCGAGGCCAGCTATGTGGTGATCGGCAAGCAGCTCACGGGCAATGTCTCGCCCAAGCGCATCAGCGCGCTGATCAACCTCTGGGGCTTGGCCCTGGTGACACCCTTCGGCATCTGGCAGGCGCTCTCGTTCAACTTCCCCGCAGTGACGCTGCCGCAGTGGGGCTTGCTCGCGTTTTACGCGCTGGCCGCCAGCGTGATCACGGTGTGGTTGTGGATGAAGGGCCTGCTGACGGTGCCCGCCCAGCAAGCTGGCGTGTTCAGCGTGATGCTGCCGCTGAGCGCGACCGCCGTGGGCGTGCTGCTGCTCGGCGAGCCGCTGGGGCTGGGCCAGGTGATGGCACTGGGCCTGGCCTTGGCTGGCTTGGTGCTGGCCACCTGGCCGCGCAAGGCTGGGGCCTGAGCGACCACGAGGATTCTCAAAGGCGCCAAGGCGCCGTGTTGATCTTCTCGTCGAGTGCGCCGCCTGCTTTGCACTCGGGTGAAAAGTAGGTCTGGCTCTGGTGAGGGTACTGCTCTTGCCAGTAGAACAGCGCAATGCTGCGCGCCACCTCGCGGCTGGCCCCCAGTGCCTCGGCCACTTCGAAGTTGCGCTGCACGGCCTGGCATTCAGCCTTGTCCTCGCGGTGCTCACCGGCCAGATGGCGCGCTTCGTGAGATACCACATGCAGCGCCTCCACCATTGGCCGCGGGTTGTCTGGCAAGCCCTTCTGGCGGTGCTTGAAGAACTCGGCCAGTCCCTGGCAACTGTCTCGCCGCAACTGCGCCACGGTGTCGGGGCCCTGCTCGGTCCACATCACATAGCCGCGGGCCATGTGCCCGTGTCGATCAAAGAACAGTGACCACAGGTTGCCGCACTCGTAGGTGACGGGCTGACCCAGCAGCCGGCTCATCGCCACCGAGGTGTCGCGCTCCATCGTGCGCACGCGGCGCTCGGGCGTGTCGGCCACCGCCCCCACCAGCAACACCACGCCAATCGGCATCCACGGGAACGCAGCCTTGCCGTCCCGGTTGCCCATGCTGTCGGCGCGCCACCAGTGCCAGACGTAGTAGCTGCAGAGTGCGGCGGTGAGCGTGATGACAACCATGAACTTCCGGTGCCTCGGGGGTTGGGGGTTTGACGGGCAGACTCAGCGGCGTGCGCGTGGCATCTGCGCACTGGGAATGCGGTCCAGCGAAGTGATGACGGTGCGGTCCAGCCAGTCGCGGAAGGCCGTGGTGTGGAGGTCGGTGGCCGGTGCCAGCCACGCCCTCAGGTCATCAACCTGCACACAGGTGGCAGCAGGCATGCCGATGCGCTTGAGCCGGGCACCGTGCACCCGCGCCAGCACGGCGGCCGTGGGCAGGCGCGGCAGGATGCGACGCACATCGTCCACGCTCACCCAGGTGGGCTCACCGACGCGGCGGTGCACGTCTACCGGCACGCCGCGAAAGGCGTAAAAGCGCGCCCTCGGCCGCAGCACGAGGAAGCGAACAAAACCGTGGGCGTCACTCGCCAGTTGAATCAGGTGCGAGGCCAGCGCCTTGCCGGCCAGCGGCGCGCACAGCAGCAAGCCGAGTACGCCCATCCAGCTGTAAAGCCAGTACGCCAGCGCGCCGATCACGCTGGCCACCGCCAGTGCTCTCGCGAGGTTGCTGAAAACGCCCATGTCTGTTCGCCTGGTTCCTTGCTGGCGCGTGCAGCTTCGATCGACGACCGGGGCAGCTTCAGCCCTGCGCCTGCAGCACCCGCCCGGCAATGCCTTGCAGGCGGTGGATCATCTCGGGGCTGCGTGCCGAGGGCGCAGTGATCAGCGCATGGTCCAGCGCAGACCGGCAGCCACAGGCAGGGGCCTGCGTGTCGGCATGCAACTGCGCCACCAGCCCGCTCACCAGCTCGCGGGCCTGTGCGGCATTGCCCAGCAGCACGCCGATGATGGCGTCCACCGTGACACTGTCGTGGCCGGGGTGCCAGCAGTCGAAGTCCGTGACCATGGCGACCGAGGCATAGCAGAGCTCGGCCTCGCGGGCCAGCTTGGCCTCGGGCATGTTCGTCATGCCGATCACATCGCAGTTCCACGAGCGATACATCTGGCTCTCGGCCAGCGTCGAGAACTGCGGGCCTTCCATTGCCAGGTAGGTGCCGCCGTCGGCATGCGGCACTTCCTGGGCGGCCAGCTGGGCCAGCACATGGCGACCGAGGCGGTGGCACACCGGCTTGGCCATGCTCACATGGGCCACCAGGCCGGTGCCGAAGAAGGACTTTTCGCGGGCGAAGGTGCGGTCGATGAATTGATCGACCACCACGAAGGTGCCCGGCGGCAAGTCGGCGCGCAGGCCGCCCACGGCGCTCAGCGACAGCACATCGGTGCAGCCCACTTGCTTCAGGGCCGCGATGTTGGCCCGGTAGTTCACTTCGCTGGGCGGCACACGGTGGCCCCGGCCATGGCGTGGCAGGAACACCAGTTCCACCTCACCCAGGCGGCCGAAAAACAGCTCGTCAGACGGCGCACCCCACGGCGTGTCCACGGCCACCCAGCGGGTGTCGGTCAGGCCCGGCAGGTCATACAAACCGCTGCCCCCGATGATGCCGATGCGCCCGGTGGGCGACGCGCTCATGCGGCCACCTCGCGCCGGTGTGCAATGGCATGCACCTGGCTGGCGGGCAGCGCCTTGAGGTGGTGGTCGCTCCAGACGCGGCGCCAGGTGCGCGCGCCGGGCAAGCCGTTGTAGAGGCCCAGCATGTGCCGCGCGCCATGCGCCCACGGCAGGCCCTGGCTCTCGGCTTGTCGGCCGAGGTACTCCACCATCGCACTCTCCACCGCTTCGCGGCTGTCGTGCGGATTGGCATCGGCACCCAGGAAGCGCGTGTCCCAGGCCGCCATCGACCAGGGGTTGTGATAGGCCTCGCGGCCCACCATCACGCCGTCCACATGCTGCAGTTGCTCGGCGATGGCGTCATCACCTACCACGCCGCCGTTCACCACGATGGTCAGGGCCGGGAAGTCGCGCTTCAGCCGGTGCACGAACTCATAACGCAGTGGCGGAATGTCGCGGTTTTCCTTCGGGCTCAGGCCCTTCAGCCAGGCGTTGCGGGCATGCACGATGAACACCCGGCAGCCGGCCTGCGCCAGCGTGCCGACAAAGTCGCGCACGAACTCGTAGCTTTCGATCTGGTCGATGCCGATGCGGTGTTTGACCGTGACCGGGATCGACACCGCGTCCAGCATCGCCTTCACGCCGTCAGCCACCAAACCGCTTTCGGCCATCAGGCAGGCGCCGAAGGCACCGCGCTGCACGCGCTCGCTCGGACAGCCGCAGTTCAGGTTCACCTCGTCATAGCCCCATTGCTCGGCCAGCTTGGCGCAGGCGGCCAAATCGGCCGGGTCGCTGCCGCCGAGCTGCAGCGCCACCGGGTGCTCTTCGGTGTTGAAGTCGAGGTGGCGGTGCTGGTCACCGTGCAGCAAGGCGCCGGTGGTCACCATCTCGGTGTAGAGGCGGCTGTGGCGGCTGATCTGGCGATGGAAATAGCGACAGTGTCGATCTGTCCAGTCCAACATTGGGGCCACAGACAGGCGCCAAGGCGACATCAAAGGGGTTTGCGGGGCATTCACCCCGCGATTATCCCTGCCCTACTCTGCCCGTGCAGCGTTGCGCGTGATGCTGTCAGCCAGCCGGGGCATCAGGGCGAGTGGAAAGTCATGGCCCATGCCGGGCACGAGGTCAATGGTGGCGCCCTGGATGTGCTGAGCCAGGTGGCTGCCGCAGGCACTTGGCACCAGCGGGTCGGCCAGGCCATGCATGACGTGGGTGGGCGCACTGATGCGCGCCAGCAGCGGGGTGCGGTCGCCATCAGCGGCCACGGCCACCAGTTGCCGGGTGGTGCCGCTCGGGTGCCAGGCGCGCAGGATGCTGGCCCGGACCTGCGCTTCGAAGGCGGTGGGGTCTGGTGGGTAGCCCGGGCTGCCAATTCGGCGGAACACATGCAGGCCGTGGGTGACGCGGGCCTGCAGGCTGTCATCGGCCGGACGGCTGAGCAGCACTTGCTGGGCCGCCAGCGTCGGGCCCGGCAGGTGGCGGGCGCCGGCGGTGGTCATCAGCAACGTCAGGCTGCGCACGCGCTGCGGCCAGCTGGCCGCCACATGCTGCGCCACCATCCCGCCCAGCGAGGCGCCGCAGACATGCGCGCGCTGAATGCCGAGGGCGTCGAGCACGCCGACGGCATCGGCGGCCATGTCAGCCAGCGTGTATGGGGGCTTGATCGGCATCCGCGTGAAATGCCGTGCGGTGGCCATCAGCATGTTGGGCACGCCGAGGTGATCAAAACCCTGGCTGAGGCCGGCATCGCGGTTGTCGAACCGGATGACCCGAAAGCCCTGCTGCAACAGATGGCGCACCAGCACCTCGGGCCAGGCCGTGAGCTGCATGCCCAGCCCCATGATGAGCAGCACGGCCGGCCCACTGGGCGGGCCTTGATCGTCCACTTCCAGGGCGAGGCCGTTGGCGCTCAGTTGCATGGGGTTTGTCTGCTCAGGTCAGGTCTGGTGGATGGTCAGCCGGCGTTGGCCAGCGGGCCGCTGCCGGTGGCGCGGAAAAACCACTTGCGTGCGCCGCTGGCATCAAAGCGCTGCCAGGTCTCGGGCGTTTGCTGCAGCCGATCGGCCACGGCATAAAGGGCCAGCGGGTTCATGCCCATGCCGATGTGGCTGGCATGCACCTCGATGTTCTCGGTGTGCGGGTGATCGGGGTTGAGGCTGCACTGCCAGGCCACCACACCATCGCTGCGCGAGTAGATCGAGGTGGTGGGCACCTCGGGCGACTGGCGGATCTGCTCGATCAGTTCGTGATCGTGCGACGACTGACCGCTGACCAGCTCGAACAGCCGCCAGGCGTTGGTGGCCTTGGGGTGGCCGGTGAATGGCGAGCCCAGCGTGATGACGCAGCGCACCAGCTCAGGCGCTTCCTTGGCCAGCTCGCGGGCGTAAATGCCGCCGAGGCTCCAGCCCACCAGGCTGACCCGCTGGCCATGTTTGGCGTGCAGCTGTTTCAATTGCTGCAGGCAGGCGGCCATCACGCCTTCCTTCGGGCCGAAGTTGAAGCCTTGGTGCCAAGGGTGCACGTCGTAACCCAGCCAGGTCAGCAGCTGGCGCATGGGCACAGTGCTGAAGTCAGAGACGCCGAGGCCGGGGAACACGATGACCGGATGCCCGTCGCCGTCGGGCAACTTGCGCATCCAGGGCAAGCTGGCCAGCAAGGCCGCGCACTCCCAGGGCGCGCGGGCCTCCAGCATGATCTTGGCCCAGTTGGGCGCAGTGGGGTGGGCTGCCGCGTCTGTCGGCGCTGTGGCCTTGGCCCTGGCGTTCGCTTTTGCGTTTGTCACACCGGCAGAGCGGGCAGCGCGGCCCGGGCTGGCTGTTTTACGGACAGGCTTGCGGGCAGCCTTGGGGATGGTGGTGCCGGTTGCGGCGGCGGTGCCTTCAGGCACTTTGGAAAGCTTCGGCATGGCGTGCCATCTTAGCGAGGCCTAGCGCCCACAAATGGAGCGCTTGCCCTAGGACGGTGCCCTGCCCCGCAGGCTCAGTCCAGCTCTCGCAGCGGGTGCACATGCTCGGGCCACGGGCTGGCGAAGAAGGCTTGCACCATCTCGGGGCTGACGTCTTCGGCATGGCTCGGGTTCCAGCGCGGCTGGTGGTCCTTGTCGATGACCAGTGCGCGGATGCCCTCTACGGTTTCGCTGGCCGTGCCAGGACGCAGCTGGAAGCAATGGCGCACCAGATCGCGCTCCATGCGCAGGTCTTCCGCCAGGCTCATCTGGCGGGCGCGGCGCACCTGCTCCAGCGTCACGGCCATCATCAGCGGCGAGCGCTTCTGCAGCGCAGCCAGCGTCTGGCGCGCCCAGGTGCCCGGCCGCGCTTCCAAGGCCTGCAGGATGCCAGCGAGGTCGGGCAGGCTGAAGACGGCGTCGATCTCGGGTTGGTGCTCGGCCAGGCCGTCTGCACCCACGGGCTGCGCCCAGGCCTGGACGGCGTCCAGCAAGGTGTCTTCATCGTCCCACGGCGTGGCGCACAGCTCGACCAGCATGGCGGGCAAGTCAGCGGCCGTCACGCGCAGGTCGGCCATGCCTTGGTGCACGGCGTTGTCGGCGTCCAGCACGTGGCCGGTCAGCGCCAGGTATTCGCCCATGTGGCCCGGGCAGCGCGAGAGGAACCAGCCGCCGCCCACGTCTGGGAACAGGCCGATGTGGGTTTCGGGCATGGCCAGCTTGCTGTGCTCGGTGGCCACGCGCAGGGCCGCGCCCTGGCTGATGCCCATGCCGCCGCCCATGCACACGCCGTCCATCAACGCGATGTAGGGCTTGGGGTAGTGGTGGATCAGGTGGTTGAGCGCGTATTCCTCGGTGAAGAAGTCTTCGAGGCGCGGATCACCCGCCAGTGCGGCTTGGTGGAAAAAGCGGATGTCGCCCCCGGCACAGAAGGCCGGCGCCTTGCCTTCGCGGCCAGCGCCCAGCACCACCACCGCCATCACCTGGTCTTCGTCGTGCCAGTGCAGCAAGGTGGTGGTGAGGTCACGCACCATGTTCAGCGACAAGGCATTCAGTGCGCCCGGGCGGTTCAGCGTGATCACGCCGATGCGGCCGCGGACTTCGGCCAGCACATGGCCGTCAGCGTGCAGCGCCGGGGTCAAGGGCGCCGGGTTGGGGGTGTTCGTCGTCGTCATGTTGTGAGGTCTCCTGCGCGGCATTGTGCCGCTGTCAGATGTCACTTTCCGTGCGTCACGGGGGTGGGGCCACGCTCAGGCGTTGGCACGCTGGCGCAGGGCCAGCCATTCATTGACGGCCAGCGCCACCAGCACGAGCGAGCCGCCGCCCAGCACCGCCGCCGTCGGGCGCTCGTCCGAGCCGCCCCAAGTCCAGGCCACGCCAAAAAGGATTTCCAGCAGGCCCAGCAAGGCCGCCTCCGGCGCTTTCAGCACCCGGCCGGCGGACACCGCCATCATGCAGGGAATGGCCAGCTGCACCACGCCGAGGCCGCTGAGCAGCAGCACATCGTGCAGCGAGGCTTGCATCGGCAAGCTCAGCGGCAGCGTGATCAGCGCTGACAAGGCAGCGCCCAGCAGCACGGCGGGCGTCATGTCGCCCTGCCCTGCACCGCCCTGGGCGTTGTGCTGCAGCAGCGTCCACATGCTCGCGCCGGCCACCGGCACGGTGAGTGCCACCAGCGTGCCCGCCATGTCGCTGGCATGGCCGCCGGCCAGTTGTGAGCCGTACATCCAGCCGATGCCGAGCGCCGCCACCAGCATGGCCAGCCAGGTGCGCAGCGGCAGCCGGTGGCCGAGTGCGAACCGGGCGATGAGCGCGGTGAAGATCGGCGCCAGCGCCATCGTCACCAGCACGTTGGCCACCGTGGTCAGCGTCATGGCGACCATGAAGGCGGTGAACATCACGCACCAGCACAGGGCCGACAGCCACAGCAGGCGGCCGCCGTGGCGGATGCGGTGGCTGAGCGCCCCTGCGCCGTCACGCCAGCACAGCAGAGCCAGCAAGGCCACGGCATTGGCGGCGCTGCGCCAGAACGTCACCTCGAAGGCCGCGGCCGATTCAAGGTGCCGGGTGACGACCCCGGCGATGCTCCATAGCAGCGTCACGACCAGCATGGTCAACACGGCACGGCGATGGGTCAACTTGTGTGCTTTCCAAAAAAGCAACGGCCCTCAAGAGGGCCGCTGCGGGGATGGGGCGAGGGGCGCAAAGGCCCCTCATGCGCTGAGCGCCCGGGCTCAGGACTCGCGCGAAGCGCGCTTGCGGTCGTGCTCGCTCAGGTGTCGCTTGCGCACTCGAATGCTCTTCGGCGTGATTTCGACCAGCTCGTCGTCTTCGATGAACTCGACACCGTATTCCAGCGTCAGGTCGATCGGCGGCGTGATCTTGATGGCGTCTTCCTTGCCCGAGACGCGGAAGTTGGTCAGCTGCTTGGTGCGGGTGGCGTTCACGACCAGGTCGTTGTCGCGGCTGTGGATGCCGACGATCATGCCTTCGTACACCGGGTCGTTCGGCTTCACGAACATGCGGCCACGGTCGTCCAGCTTGCCCAGGGCGTAGGTGAAGATTTCACCAGCGTCCATCGAGATCAGCACGCCGTTCTTGCGGCCGGCGATATCACCCTTGTGCGGCTCGTAGCCGTCAAAGATGTTGCTGATCAGGCCCGAACCACGGGTCAGATTCAGGAATTCCTGGGTGAAACCGATCAGGCCACGGGCCGGGATGCGGTATTCCAGGCGCACGCGGCCACGGCCGTCCGGCTCCATGTTGACCAGCTCGCCCTTGCGCTCGCCCAGGGCCTGCATCACGCCGCCCTGGTGGGTTTCTTCCACGTCGGCGGTGACCAGCTCGATCGGCTCATGACGCTCGCCGTTGATGTTCTGGAACACCACGCGCGGCTTCGACACAGCCAGCTCGTAGCCTTCACGGCGCATGTTTTCCAGCAGGATGGTCAGGTGCAGTTCGCCCCGGCCCATCACTTCGAAGATGCCGTCTTCGCTGGTTTCGCTGACGCGCAGGGCCACGTTCGATTGCAGTTCCTTCTGCAGGCGGTCCCAGATCTGGCGGCTGGTGACGTACTTGCCTTCACGGCCAGCCAGCGGGCTGGTGTTCACGCAGAAGTTCATCGTCAGCGTCGGCTCGTCGACCTTCAGCATCGGCAGCGGCGACGGGTTGACCGGATCGGTCACGGTCACGCCAATGCCGAGTTCCTCGATGCCGTTGACCAGCACGATGTGGCCCGGGCCAGCTTCGGTGACTTGCACGCGGTCGAGGCCCTGGAAGGTCAGCACCTGGTTGACACGGCCCTTCGTGGCCTTGCCGTCCGGGCCTTCCATCACGAGCACGTCCATGCCGGGGCGAACGCGACCGGCGTTGACGCGGCCCACGCCGATGCGGCCGACGAAGGTGGAGTAATCCAGGGCCGAGATTTGCAGCTGCAGCGGAGCAGCCGGATCACCGGCGTGCGGCTGCACGTGCTTCAGCACGGTGTCGAACAGGGCCGACATGTCGGGACCCCACTGCTCGCCCGGTGCGCCTTCTTCCAGCGACGACCAGCCGTTGATGCCCGAGGCATACACGACCGGGAAGTCGAGCTGCTCGTCGGTGGCGCCGAGCTTGTCGAACAGGTCGAAAGCGGCGTTGATCACGGCGTCAGGCTTGGCACCCGGCTTGTCGACCTTGTTCACGACGACGATGGGCTTCAGGCCGAGGGCCAGGGCCTTCTTCGTCACGAAACGGGTCTGCGGCATCGGGCCTTCTTGGGCGTCGATCAGCAGCACCACGCCGTCGACCATCGACAGCGCACGTTCCACTTCGCCGCCGAAGTCCGCGTGTCCCGGGGTGTCGACGATGTTGATGTGGGTGTCAGCCCAGCTCACGGCGCAGTTCTTGGCCAGGATGGTGATGCCACGCTCACGTTCGATGGCATTGCTGTCCATCACGGTGTCGACCACCTTTTCGTGCTCGGCGAAGGTGCCGCTCTGGCGCAGCAACTGGTCAACCAGCGTGGTTTTGCCATGGTCCACGTGGGCAATGATGGCGATATTGCGAATCTGTCGGCTCATGATCGGCTTTCGGGGTTCAGGTAGTCATCAACGCCTGGACCTCGATCGGGCTCAGCAGGCGGTCGGCGATCAATTCGCCGGCGGTGATATGGCCACTGCCCAGGAAGGCAGTGGGTTCAGGGCCGTACACACGCACGGCGGGGTGGTCTGGCAGCTTGATGCGGCGGCGCAGACCGGTGAGAAATCGGGCGGCGTCTTCTGCGTTCAGTCGAACTTCCGGCCATTCGGTCAGCAGGCAGTCGGGTGAACGCAGCAGCGCGTCGCGTTGGGCTTCGTCCATGTCGGCCAGGGCCTCCAGGGACACCACGTCGTTGATCGACAGCGTGCCGCTGCCGGTCCGGCGCAGGGCAGCCAGGTGGGCGCCACAACCCAGCACTTCGCCGATGTCTTCGGCCAGCGTGCGGATGTAGGTGCCCTTGGTGCATCGAACGTGGATCGTCAGGTGATGCCCGACAGGATCCCAGCTCAGCATGTCGATGCTGTGAATCGTGACGGTGCGGGTCGGACGTTCGACCTCGATGCCGGCGCGGGCGTATTCGTACAGCGCCTTGCCGTCCTTCTTCAGCGCCGAGTGCATCGGCGGAAGCTGGTCGATGGCGCCGGTGAAACGCGCGCAGGCGGCTGCCAGCATGGCCTCGTCCACCTGCACGGGGCGCTCGAGCACCACGTCGCCTTCGCGGTCGCCGCCGACCGTGGTCTGGCCCAGCTTCAGCGTGGCCGTGTAGGCCTTGTCCGCGTCGAGGCTGACCTGCGAGAACTTGGTGGCAGCGCCGAAGCAGATCGGCAGCAGGCCGGTGGCCAGCGGGTCGAGCGTGCCGGTGTGGCCCGCCTTCTCCGCCTTGAAGATGCGCTTGACCTTCTGCAGCGCGTCATTGCTGGACAGGCCGATGGGCTTGTCCAGCAACAAAATGCCATGCAGCGACCGGCGCGGGATGCGCACGGCGGGCGCACCACGACGACCACCCGCGCGTGCGGGGCGTTCGTTGCGTTGCACCTGCGGGACGTCGCCGGTGTGGATGGGATCAGGAGCGTTCATGAAAAAGAATCAGTCTTCCTTGGCCCGGGTCGCATTGGCCTTGACGATCAATGCGCCCAGCTCGGCCGCGCGCTCGGTCGTCTGGTCAAACTTGAAATGCAGCGTGGGCACCGTGTGGATGGCCAGACGCTTGAACAAACCGTTGCGAACGAATCCGGCGGCCTCGTTCAGGGCGATTTCGGTCTCGACCGGATCACCGATCAGCAGCGAGAACAGCACCTTCGCGTGGGCATAGTCGGGCGTCACGTCAACGGCATTGATCGTGACCATGCCGATGCGGGGGTCCTTCAGGTCGCGGATGAGCTCGGCCACATCACGCTGGATCTGGTCGGCCACACGAAAGCTGCGGTTTGGAATTTTGCGTTTATGTCGCATGGATTTTCCTTTGCGCTGGATGGCCTATCAAGCAAAAACCCCGCCGGTTTCGGCGGGGTTGCTGGGATGAAGCCAGACCCGCCTTACAGCGTTCGTGCCACTTCCTTGACCTCGAAGATTTCCAACTGATCGCCCTCGGCGAAGTCGTTGTAGTTCTTGAGCTTGATACCGCACTCGAAGCCTTCCTTGACTTCGCGCACATCGTCCTTTTCGCGGCGGATCGATTCGACCTCGCCGGTGTAGATGACGATGTTCTCGCGCAGCAGGCGGAACTTCGCGTTGCGGCGAACCAGACCCGAGGTGACCATCGAGCCGGCAACCGTACCGATCTTGGACGCCACGAAGACCTTGCGGATCTCGGCGGTGCCCAGCGCTTCTTCGCGCTGTTCCGGTGCCAGCATGCCGCCCATCGCTGCCTTCACTTCATCGACGGCGTCGTAGATGATGTTGTAGTAGCGCAGGTCCACACCGCTGTGCTCAGCCAGCTTGCGAGCCTGGGCATCAGCACGGGTGTTGAAGCCGATGATGATGGCCTTCGAAGCGATCGCCAGGTTGACGTCCGATTCGCTGATGCCGCCAACGGCCGCATGCACGATCTGCACCTTGACTTCGTCGGTCGACAGCTTGAGCAGCGAGGCAGCCAGAGCTTCCTGCGAGCCTTGCACGTCGGCCTTGATGATCAGCGGCAGGGCCTGCGCAGCGCTCTGGCCCATGTTCTCGAACATGTTCTCGAGCTTGGCAGCCTGGCGACGGTTCAGCGTCACTTCGCGGTACTTGCCTTGGCGGAAGGTGGCGATTTCACGGGCACGACGTTCGTCGGACAGCACCATGAAGTCATCACCGGCCTGCGGCACTTCCGTCAGACCCTGGATCTCGACCGGGATGGACGGACCAGCTTCAGTGATGGTCTTGCCGTCTTCGTCCAGCATGGCGCGCACGCGGCCATAGCTCGAACCCGCCAGGATGACATCACCACGCTTGAGTGTGCCGGACTGGATCAGCACGCTGGCGACCGGGCCGCGGCCCTTGTCCAGACGCGCTTCGATCACGATGCCCTTGGCCATCGCTTCGGCAGGTGCCTTCAATTCCAGGATTTCGGCTTGCAGCAGCAATTGCTCCAGCAGGCTGTCGATGCCCTCGCCGGTCTTCGACGAGACGCCGACGAACGGGGAATCGCCACCGAATTCTTCCGGCACCACCTGCTCGGCCACCAGTTCGCCCTTCAGGCGTTCCAGGTTCGAGCCCGGCTTGTCGATCTTGGTCATCGCGACCACGATCGGCACGCCAGCGGCCTTCGCGTGGTGGATGGCTTCCTTCGTCTGCGGCATCACGCCGTCGTCGGCTGCCACCACCAGGATGACGATGTCGGTGGCCTTGGCACCGCGAGCACGCATGGCCGTGAAGGCCGCGTGACCCGGGGTGTCCAGGAAGGTGATCATGCCGCGCGGGGTTTCCACGTGGTACGCACCGATGTGCTGGGTAATGCCGCCAGCTTCGCCTGCGGCCACACGGCTGCGGCGGATGTAGTCGAGCAGCGAGGTCTTGCCGTGGTCAACGTGACCCATGACGGTGACGACGGGTGCACGCGGCAACACTTCGCCGGTGACTGCTGCTTCTTCTTCTTCCGAGAAGGCTTCCGGATCGTCCAGCTTGGCGGCGAACGCCTTGTGGCCCATTTCTTCCACGACGATCATCGCGGTTTCCTGGTCCAGCTGCTGGTTGATGGTGCACATCTGGCCGAGCTTCATCAGATGCTTGATGACCTCGCCAGCCTTGACGGCCATCTTGTGCGCCAGATCGGCCACGGAGATGGTCTCAGGAATGTGCACTTCCTGGATTTGCGGCTCGGTCGGTGCCTGGAAGTTCGAGGCTTGCTGACCGTCACGGCCATCGCGACGACCACCACGCGGAGCGCGCCAGCCCGGACGGTTGGCGGCGGAGTCAGGACGACCCTTGCCAGCCGGCGTACCGCGCTTCTTCGCATCGTCTGCCCAGCTCGAGGACAGCTTTTCCGACTTGACGGACTTCTTGTCGCCCGGCTTGGCAGCGGCGCCAGCGGCAGCCGGAGCAGCGCCCGGTGCAACCTTGGCCTTGTGCAGGGTGCCCTTGATGCCTTCCTTGGCGGCTTCCACCACGACCGGCTTCGGCTCTTCCTTCTTGGCGACCATGACCTTCGCCTTGCGATTCATCATGTCGCGAATCGCAGCGGCTTCGGCTTCGGCGGCCTTGCGGCGGCCCGCCAGGTCAGCGGCCTTCTTCTGCTCTTCCGCTTCCGAATCGCCGGCCTTCACCACGCGCAGGGCGGGCTTCGGCGGCTCAACCGGTGCGGGCGCAGGCACAGGGGCCGGCGCTGGTGCAGGCGCTGCGGCGGCAGCGGCAGCAGCCGCCTTGCCAGCGGCAGACTTGCCAGCGGCAGCAGCGGCCTTGGCCAGTGCGGCGGCAGCTTCTGCAGCGGCGGCTTCGGCAGCGGCCTTGGCGGCAGCAGCTTCAGCGGCGGCCTTGGCTGCGGCTTCGCGGTCAGCACGTTCCTGCTCTTCACGCAGGCGGCGCTTCTCGGCCAGTTCTTCTTCCTGCTTGCGGATCAGTTCAGCCTGCAGGCGAGCCTCTTCCTCGCGACGAGCCAATTCGGCTTCCTCGGCGGCGGCGGCGGCTTCAGCAGCGGCTTGTGCGTCTTCTTCGGTGGCGCCTGCGGGCAGGTCGTCACGCTTGATGAAGGTGCGCTTCTTGCGCACTTCCACCTGGATGGTGCGGGCCTTGCCAGAAGCATCGGCCTGCTTGATCTCGCTGGTCGACTTGCGGGTCAGCGTGATCTTCTTGCGGTCGGCACTGTTGGTGCCGTGCGACGTCCGGAGGTAGTCGAGCAGGCGTTCCTTGTCAGACTCGGAAAGCGAGTCTTCGAACGATTGCTTCGCGACGCCGGCCGACTGCAGCTGCTCGAGCAGCGTCGCGGCGGGCCTGTTCAGCTCCGCGGCGAGTTGAGCGACGGTGGTCACTGCCATTCTTGGGTTCCTTGATCTTTTTGCCGTGTGCGGGTGTCTGTCCTGGGGCTGTTCGTTCAGGCGTTGAACCAGTGTTCACGCGCCTTCATGATCAGCGCCTTGGCCTGGGCCTCGTCGACACCGGTCATTTCGACCAGTTCATCGACAGCGAGGTCCGCCAGGTCGTCCCGGGTGTGCACACCACCATCAGCCAGCTTGGCGATCAGGTCGGCATTCAGGCCTTCAAGGTCGCGCAGATCCTGCGACACCTCGTCCACCTTTTCCTCACGGGCAATCTCCATCGTCAGCACTGCGTCCTTCGCACGGTTGCGCAGTTCACTGACGGTGTCTTCGTCGAAGCCTTCAATATCCAGCAGCTCTTGCAGCGGCACATAGGCCACTTCTTCGAGGCTGGTGAAACCTTCGCCGATCAGGATGTCGGCCACTTCCTCGTCCACGTCGAGCTTCTCGACGAAGAGCTTGCGGATGGAGCCCGACTCTTCAGCTTGTTTGGCGGCCGATTCCTCGGCCGTCATGATGTTGATGCGCCAGCCCGTCAGCTCGGAAGCCAGACGGACGTTCTGGCCACCACGGCCGATGGCGATGGCGAGGTTTTCCTCGTCAACGACCACGTCCATGGCGTGCTTCTCTTCGTCGACCATGATCGACTGCACGTTGGCCGGAGCCAGTGCGCCAATCACGAACTGCGCCGGATCTTCCGACCACAGCACGATGTCGACGCGCTCACCAGCCAGTTCGTTCGTCACGGCGGTGACGCGGGAGCCGCGCACACCGACGCAGGTGCCGATCGGATCGACACGCTTGTCGTGCGAGACGACGGCGATCTTGGCGCGCGAGCCGCTGTCACGGGCGCAGCTCTTGATCTCCAGCAGGCCTTGCTCGATTTCCGGCACTTCCTGGGCGAACAGCTCAACCATGAAGCCAGGCGCCGAGCGCGACAGCATGATCTGCGGGCCGCGGGCCAGGGTGTCGATGCCGGCAATGAAAGCCCGCACGCGGTCACCCGAACGCAGGTTTTCCTTGGCGATCATCTCGCTGCGCTTCAGGCGGCCTTCGATGCGGCCGGACTCGACGATGATGTCGCCCTTGTCCAGGCGCTTGACGGTGCCGACCATGACCTTGTCGCCACGCGACAGGAAATCGTTCAGCAGCTGCTCACGCTCGGCGTCGCGGATCTTCTGCAGGATGACCTGCTTGGCCGCTTGCGCACCGATACGGCCGATCGGCACGGATTCGATGCCTTCTTCGATGTGGTCGTCCACCTCGATGTCAGCGATCTGCTCCTTGGCTTCGAACAGCAGGATTTCGGCGTCAGGGATTTGCAGACCGGCTTCATCCGGGACAACGTGCCAACGGCGGAAAGTTTCGTACTCACCGGTGTCACGGTCCACCGTGACACGGATGTCGACTTCACCACCGTGCAGCTTCTTCGTGGCGGAGGCCAGTGCAGCTTCCACCGCACCAAAAACGACGTCGCGATCCACGCTCTTCTCGCGAGAGATGGCGTCTACCAGCATCAGCATTTCGCGGTTCATTGTTCTTGACCTCCGTCAGTCGTCTTGTCGCTCTCGGCAGCATCCGCTGCCTGGCCCGTCTTGCCACGGCGACCCTTGAAATCCAGCACCGGTACGAGCCGGGCTTCCCGCACTTCCTCAAACGCAAAGTCGAGGACTTGATCGACCTTGCCGTCGTGGAAGATGATCTGCCAGCCGTCGCCCTCTTCGGCGTTGGCCAGCAGGCCTTCATATTTCTTGCGACCCTGAAACGGCAGCTTCAGGGTGATCTGCACCTGTTGGCCCACGAAGCGGGCGTAGCTCTCGAGGGTCTTCAGCGGCCGGTCGAGGCCGGGCGAAGACACTTCGAGTCGTGCGTAGTCGACGTTGTCGACTTCCAGCACGTGCTGCAGCTGCCGCGTCACGGCTTCACAATCCTCCACCGTGACGAACTCGTGCTCGCCAGTCGGGTAGGCATGTCCAGGGATGCGGTCAATGCTGACGCGCAGCAACCCGCCGACCACTCTTTCGATGTCGACGAGTTCATATCCCAATCCGGTCACCGTGCGCTCGACGGCCTGACTCCAGCTCATCAGGGTGTGAATACTTTCCTAAAAATGCCGATCGACAAAATCGATCGGCCAAAAAAAATGGGCTGGATGAATCCGCCCATTGGGTCTAATTCTAGCGAAGGTCGAATTGTAGCCTGAGGCAGGTGCGTCGGCAAGTTGCTCATGCGAGAATCCGCCTTGAACTTCAACAATTTGGAGACCGCATGGGATTCCTCGCTGGCAAACGCCTGCTCATCACGGGCTTGCTCTCGAACCGCTCGATCGCCTACGGCATTGCCAGGGCTTGCCACCGTGAAGGTGCCGAGCTCGCATTCAGCTACGTGGGTGAGCGCTTCAAGGACCGCATCACCGAATTCGCCGCTGAATTCGACTCGAAGCTGATTTTCGACTGCGACGTGGGTGACGACGCGCAGATCGAGAAACTCTTTGTTGACTTGAACCAGGCGTGGCCGGAAGGTTTCGACGGTTTTGTGCATTCGATCGGTTTCGCCCCGCGTGAAGCCATTGCCGGCGACTTCCTTGATGGCCTGACGCGCGAGAACTTCCGCATCGCCCACGACATCTCGGCTTACAGTTTCCCGGCGATGGCCAAGGCGGCACTGCCGACCCTGCGCCCGAAGGCGGCTCTGGTGACGCTGTCGTACCTGGGCGCCATGCGCTATGTGCCGGCGTACAACACGATGGGCCTGGCCAAGGCCTCCCTGGAAGCCAGCGTGCGCTACCTGGCCGCGAGCCTGGGCCCCAAGGGCATCCGCGTCAACGGCATTTCGGCCGGTCCGATCAAGACCCTGGCCGCTTCCGGCATCAAGGGCTTTGGCCGTCTGCTGGAGTTGTTCTCCAAGAACGCACCGCTGCGCCGCAACGTGACGATCGAAGACGTGGGCAATGTCACCGCCTTCCTGCTGTCCGACCTGTCGGCTGGCATGACTTCGGAAATCACTTATGTTGACGGCGGCTTCAGCCACGTCATGGTCGGTGCCATGCCGGGCGAAGACGGCGAATAAGCCGTCCGCTGCTCTGCGGCTTGCCTGACGAACCCGGCCTCTGCGCCGGGTTTTTTCATGTCTGGACGACCACCACGCGGTTGCGCCCCTCGGATTTGGCCTGGTAGAGCGCCTCGTCGGCGCGGCTCGCGGTGCGCTCCCAGGTCTCATCTGGACGGACGAGTGCCAGGCCGAAGCTCATGGTCATGGGAATCAACTGCCCATCGGGGGCCCGCAGCACCACGGCCTGCACCAGCGCGCGCAGCCGCTCGGCAATCATCCGGGCGGCGGACGGGTCAGCCGGCCGAAGCAGCACCAGAAACTCCTCCCCGCCCCAGCGGCCCAGCAGATCACCATCGCGCAGACCGGATTGAAGCGCTTGCGCCACCGCCTGCAACGCCAGATCGCCCGTCGGGTGGCCATGCTGGTCATTGATGCGCTTGAAATGGTCGATGTCGCCCATCAACAGGCACGGTGCCGGTGCGTGCGCGTCTGCCCAGTGCCGGGCGGCCATCTCGGCCACCTGGCGGCGATTCAGCAAGCCGGTCAGCGGGTCGGTGCCGGCCAGGCGCCGCAAATCACCTTCTGCCGACATGACCAGCCGCCCGTAAACCGCGTTCATGCCGGCGAGCAAGCCGAGCGCCGCGAGCAGATTGACGCTGTGCAGCAGACCCAAACCCAACGAAGACACGCTGGCGGTGGGCAGTCGGTGGTGGGTGAACTGGTCGAGACACAGGACGCCGATCAGCACCAAGCCCCCTGCCCGCCATTTCTGCGCCGGCCGCAGCTTGTGCGACATCATCAGTGGCGGCAACACCAGGATCAGGTAGTACTGAAAGCCAGCCTCCCACCCCAGTACCCAGGTGGCGAGCATGGCATGCGCCGTGATCTCGGTGCCGATCAGCATCGCACCCCAACGCTGCAGCCCCGGGCGCCGCAGCAAGCCCCATGCGCTCAGGTGAATGACGACGCTGAGGACGTTGGCTGCCGCAAGCCACGGCAGCTGCCAGTGCAGGAACAAGCCCGCGAAGACCAGATGAATGACCGCGCACAGAGCGGCAGCCACACCCAGCGCCCGCCAATAGTGCGCCGGATTGACCGTGGAATGGCGGTCAAAGGGTGGGCGGGGCTTGGCGGTGGTCATCGAGGGGGTCGCGGCGGGGGCTGGGCGCAATGCCCTGCCCCGTTTTCGGCGCGAACCGCTCGAACTTGATGTCGCGTCAGGCTTCCGCGCGCACGCAATCGACGAAGTAGCGGCGGCCACCCAGGCCGTCGTCTTCCGCCACCAGCCCGTGCACGTCGGCGCCGAAGCCCGGGAAGGCGGCGTTGAACTCGCGCGTGAAGCGCAGGTAATCCACGATGCGCTTGTTGAAGCGCTCGCCCGGGATCAGCAGCGGGATGCCCGGTGGGTACGGGGTCAGCAGCGCGGTCGTCACGCGGCCTTCGAGTGCATCGATCTCGACGCGCTCGGTCTGGCGGTGGGCGATGTAGGCGTAGGCATCGCTCGGCTTCATCGCCGGCTCCAGATCGGACAGGTACACCTCGGTCGTCAGGCGCGCGATGTCGCCCTTGGCATAGGCTTCGTGCACGCTCTGGCAGAGGTCACGCAGACCCATGCGCTCGTAACGGCTGTGGGCCGCGACGAATTCCGGCAGGATGCGCCAGAGCGGCTGGTTGCGGTCGTAGTCGTCCTTGAACTGCTGCAGCGCAGTCAACAGCGTGTTCCAGCGACCCTTGGTGATGCCGATGGTGAACATGATGAAGAACGAGTACAGGCCGGTCTTCTCGACCACCACGCCGTGCTCGGCCAGGTACTTGGTGACGATGGAGGCGGGAATGCCGGACTCGGCAAACTTGCCCGACATGTCGAGACCCGGGGTGATGATGGTGGACTTGATCGGGTCCAGCATGTTGAAGCCGGTGGCCAGGCCACCAAAGCCGTGCCAGGTTTCGTCCGCCTGGAGCACCCAGTCCTGCTGGCGGCCAATGCCCTCTTCCGTCAGGTGATCAGGGCCCCAGACCTTGAACCACCAATCCTGGCCGTACTCGGCATCGACCTTGCGCATCGCGCGGCGGAAGTCGAGTGCTTCACGGATGCTTTCTTCCACCAGCGCGGTGCCGCCCGGGGGCTCCATCATGGCCGCGGCCACATCGCACGAGGCAATGATGGCGTACTGCGGCGAAGTGGAGGTGTGCATCAGGTAGGCCTCGTTGAACAGGTGCTTGTCCAGCTTGACCGTCTGCGAGTCTTGCACCAGCACCTGCGACGCCTGGCTGATACCGGCCAGCAGCTTGTGGGTGGACTGGGTCGCATACACCATGGCCTGCGTCGGACGCGGCCGGTTCTTGCCCATCGAGTGGAAGTTGCCGTAGAACTTGTGGAAGGCGGCGTGCGGCAGCCAGGCCTCGTCGAAGTGCAGCGTGTCCACCCAGCCGTCGAGCTTGGCCTTGATGGTTTCGGTGTTGTAGAGCACGCCGTCGTAGGTGCTCTGCGTCACGGTCAGGATCTTCGGGCGCACCGTTTCGGCATCCACATGCTTGAGCAGCGGATGGCGGGCGATCTTCGCGCGGATGGATGCCGGGCTGAATTCGCTTTCCGGGATCGGGCCGATGATGCCGTAGTGGTTGCGCGTCGGCGTCAGGAAGACCGGCACGGCGCCCGTCATGATGATCGAGTGCAGGATCGACTTGTGGCAGTTGCGGTCCACCAGCACCACATCACCCGGCGCCACCGTGTGGTGCCAGACCATCTTGTTCGACGTGGACGTGCCGTTGGTGACGAAGAAGCAGTGGTCGGCATTGAAGATGCGCGCGGCATTCTTTTCGCTCGCGGCGACCGGGCCGGTGTGGTCGAGCAGCTGGCCGAGCTCTTCCACCGCGTTGCACACGTCGGCGCGCAGCATGTTCTCGCCAAAGAACTGGTGGAACATGCGGCCGATCGGGCTCTTCAGGAAAGCCACGCCACCGGAGTGGCCCGGGCAATGCCAGGAGTAGGAGCCGTCTTGTGCGTAGTGCATCAGCGCGCGGAAGAACGGCGGCGCCAGCGAATCAACGTAGCTCTTGGCTTCACGGATGATGTGACGCGCTACGAACTCGGGCGTGTCCTCGAACATGTGGATGAAGCCGTGCAGCTCACGCAGGATGTCGTTCGGGATGTGCTGCGACGTGCGCGTCTCACCGTACAGGTAGATCGGGATGTCCGAATTGCGGAAACGGATCTCGGTGATGAAGTTGCGCAGGTTCAACACGGCCGGGTCCAGCTCGGGGCCGGGCGTGAACTCTTCGTCGTCGATCGACAGGATGAAGGCGCTGGCGCGGCTCTGCTGCTGGGCGAACTGCGACAGGTCACCGTAGCTGGTCACGCCGAGGACTTCGAAGCCCTCTTTCTCGATCGCTTCGGCCAGGGCGCGGATGCCCAGGCCCGAGGTGTTCTCGGAACGGTAGTCCTCGTCAATGATGACGATCGGGAAATTGAAACGCTGCATGGCGGCTCCGGTAAGGCGGGGCGGTCTGAAAATTGAAGGGCGAAGTGTAGGGCCGAACCCGTGTCATGCGTGTGATGCTGGCCATCACATTTCGGCGGGTTGCATCTGCAGGGGGCCATCAAACTTTCTTTGGGGGCGTTGTTGGGCGCATTGAATTCATGCGCTAGAATGGAAGGCTATCCCGACGGAGGGATGGATGAGTGGTTTAAGTCGCACGCCTGGAAAGCGTGTGTGGGTTAATCCCCACCGCGGGTTCGAATCCCGCTCCCTCCGCCAACCATTGCGAAAGCCGCCAGCACCTCACGGTCTGGCGGCTTTTTCTTTGCCGCGTCCGCTTTGGTGGGTGATCTTTGGTGCGTCGCCCTTGCGCTTCCTCCAGCTGAGCGCGGAATGAAAAAAGGCCACCTTGCGGTGGCCTTCGCAGCGCTGGCCCGAAGGCCAGTTCAGTGGAGGTCGATCAGCGCACGACGGCGATCTGCTCGCGGTTGCCGCCCTTGTAGGTGAACAGCGTCAGGGCGCCGTTCTTCACGTCACCCTTTTCGTCGAACGAGATCGTGCCGGTCACGCCCTTGTAGCCGTTCGTCTTGGCCAGCACCGGCAGGTACTTCGCCGGGTCAGCCGAACCGGCCTTCACCATCGCGTCCACCAGCACCATCGTCGCGTCGTACACGTACGGTGCGTAGATCTGCACGTCAGCATTGAACTTCTTCTTGAAGTCCGTCTTGAACTTCTCCATGCCGACCTTCTGGGTGCCTTCAACACCACCGGCTTCCGCGCACACGACTTGACCGTCGTCCATCGCGCCAGCCGACAGCTTCGGCAGCTCGCCCGAGCAGATGCCGTCGCCGCCCATGAACTTCGCCGTGATACCCAGCTGCTTCATCTGGCGAATCATCGGGCCAGCCACTGCGTCCATGCCGCCGTAGAACACCACGTCAGGCTTCGCAGCCTTGATGGAGGTCAGGATGGCGGTGAAGTCCGTGGCCTTGTCGTTGGTGAATTCGCGCTTGGCGATCTTGCCGCCCTTGCCCTTCACGCCCTTTTCGAACTCGTCAGCCACGCCCTGGCCGTAAGCCGTGCGGTCATCGATGACAGCGATCGACTTGCCCTTCAGCTGCTCCACCGCATAGCGGCCCAGCGTGCCACCCAGGTGCACGTCGTCAGCCACCACGCGGAACGTGGTCTTGAAGCCTTGACGCGTGAACTTCGGGTTCGTGGCCGACGGCGAGATCTGCGGAATGCCAGCGTCCGAGTACACCTTCGATGCAGGGATCGAGGTGCCCGAGTTCAGGTGACCCACCACGCCGTTGACCTTCGAGTCCACCAGCTTCTGGGCTGCTGCCGTGCCTTGCTTCGGATCGCCAGCGTCGTCTTCAGCCAGCAACTCGAACTTGGCCTTCTTGCCGCCGATGGTCACGCCCTTGGCGTTGAGCTCATCGATCGCCATGCGCGCGCCGTTCTCGTTGTCCTTGCCCAGGTGAGCAATGCCGCCGCTGGTGGGGCCGACGTGACCGATCTTGACGACCAGCTCTTGCGCTTGCAGCGAACCAGCCAGCAAGGCCGCGGTGGCGGCAACGATCACATTCAGTTTGACTTGCATAAGGAAGAACCTCCAGTTTGAGGAAATGTTGAGAAAGGAGCGTTTGAGACGCTCTCAACGGCAGTGACGATACTCCAAAAAAAACCTCTGTCGCACCACAAACATGCTGGGGTTTTGCCGAGCATGAAGTGCGGCCGACTCGGGTTTGAGACTGGTCTCGGCATCGTGCTCACACAACGTGCCGCGTGCCATTTCGGATGACCGGACAGGCCATTGAGGAGCGTCCAACTCACGTGGGATGAGCGAACGCAAGCGCCATGCCAGAGTGAGGCTGCGCGCAGTGGTGAGCCATGCGGAATCAAGGCCGCATCAGCGTCCGCCTCAGTGCGGCGGTTTGTCCTGCGGCAGGTGCTTCACGACGTGACCGCCTGCGGTGTAGGCCTTCCAGCGCCGGCGACCGGCCTGGACGTCGTCCTGGTTCAGGCCGACGATGTCTGCCACGCGCAGGTGCAGCTGCACGATCGCGGGGTCTTCGCTGCCCATGTTGAGTGCCTGCTCGCACGCCACGTCCGGGCGTGGTGCATCCAGCAACCAGATGGGGGTGCGCATCAAGTGCGACGCCACCGCGCTGCCGGGGGCCAGGCGCAGGTGGGGCACGAAGTCTGTCGGCTCTTGTTCCCACAAGAGCCTGTCGAGACGCTCAAGGAGGGGCGCAGGGCCGTACACCGCCATCCTGACGCCTTCGCGGTACTTCTTCCGCAGCAGGCGGCAGGCGTAGCCGAGCTTGTCGTCCACGCCGCTCAGGAAAACGATCTCGGCCATGCGCCCTGCCCTTGTCATCAAACCTTGGCGCGTGCCAGCACGAAGTGCGTCAGCAGGCCAACCGGGCGACCGGTCGAGCCCTTGGCGGCACCACTGCGATGCGACACGCCGGCGATGTCCAGATGCGCCCACGGGAACTTGCCCGCGAAACGCTGCAGGAACTTCGCAGCCGTGACGGCACCACCGGCGCGCGAGCCCACGTTCGCCATGTCGGCGAAGTTGCTCTTCAGGCCTTCGTCGTACTCTTCGTCCAGCGGCATGCGCCAGGCCGGGTCGTTGGCGGTGGCGGCAGCGGCCAGCAAGTCGGCAGCCAATTGCTCGTCAGCGGCGAACAGGCCGGCATGGTGATGGCCGAGGGCCACGACGCAGGCGCCGGTCAGCGTGGCGATGTCGACCACGGCCGCGGGCTTGAAGCGCTCGGCGTAGGTCAGTGCGTCACACAGGATCAGGCGGCCTTCGGCGTCGGTGTTGAGCACCTCGATGGTCTGGCCCGACATGCTGGTGACCACGTCGCCCGGCTTGGTGGCGCGGCCGTTGGGCATGTTTTCGCAGGTCGGGATCAGGCCGATCACGTTGATCTTCGGCTTCAGCTCGGCCACGGCGCGCAGGGTGCCCAGCACGCTGGCAGCGCCGCACATGTCGAACTTCATTTCGTCCATGTCAGCCGCCGGCTTCAGCGAAATGCCACCGGTGTCGAAGGTGATGCCCTTGCCGACCAGCACCACCGGTGCGTCCTTGCGGGTAGCGCCACGGTATTCCATGACGATGAAACGCGGCGGCTCGTCAGAGCCGTTGCTCACCGACAGGAAGGAGCCCATGCCCAGCTTCTCGATCGCCTTGCGGTCGAGCACCTGCACGGTCAGACCGAACTCGGTGCCGAGCTGCTTGGCTTGCTCGCCCAGCCAGGTCGGCGTGGCGAAGTTGGCCGGGCGATTGCCGGCTTCCTTGGCCAGCGACACGCCATGGCCGATGGCCACGCCTTGCGCCAGACCAGCCTTTGCAACAGCCACCTCGGCCTTGTCGACCACCAGCGACACCTTGGCGGGTGCGTCGGCGGGCTTGGCGCTCGGCTTCGTCAGGGTGTAGGCATAGGTGGCTTGTTCCAGGGCCAGGGCCACGGTTTCAGCATGGGCTGCCGTCACCGGCACACCCACCAGGGCGATGGCCAGGTGCTTGACCGGGCGACCCTTCAGTGCGGCCAGGGCCGTGCCCAGGGCTGCACGCAGCGCCTTGGTCGAGCCGTCCTTGGCACCAACCAGCTGCACACGCGGGCTCTTCACCCCAACCGGTGCATGCAAGTACAGCGACTGTCCGGCCTTGCGCTCGAAGTCGCCCGCCTTGACTGCCGCGGCCACAGCCGTGTCCAGGGCCTTGTGGCCGGTGTTTGCCTTGCTGTCAGCAGGAAGGACCACGATCAGTGCGTCCGCTGCAACAGCGCCAAGTCCATCAGCGGTAGCCGCCAGAGCTTGAAAGTTCATAATCCGGATAGAGTGAAAGTAAGCCTTTGATGTTATTCGATTCAACCGTCAGGAAAGAACTCGGCCGCAGTTTCGGTGCGACGCTCGTGGTCATTCTGACCATCGTGCTGACCATGATGCTGATCCGCACCCTCGGCATGGCCGCCAGCGGACGCGTGTCGCCGCAGGATGTCGTGCTGGTGCTGGGCTACACGGCCCTCGGCCATTTGCCGACGATGCTGGCCCTGTCGCTGTTCATCGGCGTGGTCATCACGCTGGGCCGCATGTACCGCGACAGCGAGATGGCGATCTGGATGTCGAGCGGCGTGGGCTTGAGCCGCTTGATCCGCCCGGTGCTGCGCAGCGTCTGGCCCGTGCTGGCGCTCATCGGTGTGCTGGTCAGCGTGGTGTGGCCCTGGGGCAACCAGCAGACCCTGGAAATGCGCCAGCGTTACGAGCAGCGGTCTGACCTGAGCCGCGTGGCGCCAGGCAGCTTTCAAACCTCTGCTGATGGCAGCCGCGTCTTCTTCATCGAGCGCGAAGGTGAAACTGCCGGGGTCGGCCGCAACGTGTTCGTGCTGTCGAACAACGGCAAGCAGGAAGCCGTGACGACGGCCCGCGCCGGCCGCGTGGAAGCCGACGCCGACCAGCGTGTGCTGGTGCTCGACAGCGGCCACCGCAACGAAGCGAACTCAGCAACGGGCACCGAAACCCGCATGAGCTTCGAGCGCTTCCGTCTCACCGTGGATGCCTTCAAGGCCCAGGCCGCCCAGGCCCCCTTGCCCAAGGCCGTGAACACCATCGACCTGCTGCGCGACCCGACGCCGAAGCACCAAGGTGAGCTGGTGTGGCGGCTGGGCTCCCTGCTGGGTGCCACCAACCTGCTGCTGCTGGGCATCGGCCTGTCGGCCAGCAACCCACGTCGCGCCAGCAACTGGAACCTGATGTTCGCGCTGCTGGCCTTTGTCGTTTATTACAACCTCATCAACCTCAGCCAGGCTTGGGTGGCGGCAGGCAAGACGAGCATGGGCGGCGCCCTCATCGGCCTGCACGGTGGCGCCTTGCTGCTGGCGCTCGGGTTGATCTGGTGGCGCGACCACGCCGCGGTGTTGCGTTTCGCCTGGCGCCGGCCGGCCAAGGTGTGCCCATGAAAACAGTTCGCAGCTTGATCCGCCGTGACGTGGTGTGGTCCGTGTTCTTCGTGGCACTGGCCTTCATGTCGCTGTTCTTTTTCATCGGCTTTCTCGAAGAGCTGGAGGGCGCCACCCGGCGTGGCGACAGCCTCTGGCGTGCCGCGCTGGCAGCGGGGCTGGAGTTGCCCTCGCGCTTTTATGAGCTGTTCCCGATCTCGGTGCTGATCGGCACGATCTACGCCATGGCGCGCCTGGCGCAATCATCCGAGTTCACGATCTTGCGTACCGGCGGGCTGGGCCCGGGCCGCGCGTTGTCGCTATTGTTGAACCTCGGGCTGTTGATGGCCGCGCTGACCTTTCTGACGGGTGAGTTCATCGCCCCACTGGGTGAGTTGCAGGCGGCGCGCATGCGCGCCAGCGGAGACGGCCAGACCGCGGTGGGTGAAGCCGGCGCGTGGCTGAAGGAGCGCCGCCACTTGCCTGATGGCGACCGCGTCTTCTCGATCAATGTGCAGGGCACCGACAGCCAGGGTGATCTGCACGGCATCCGCATCTTTGAGCACGACGACGACGGCCGCCTGCTGCGCCGCATCGAGGCCGCCAGCGGCCATGCCGGCCGGGAAGGCGAGCAATCCGTGTGGCAACTGCGCAAGGCGCGCGAAACCGTCTGGCCGCTCGACGAGCAGCAGCCTGTCATCACCCGCAGCCTGGAATCGCTGAACTGGAACACGACCCTGGACGACGGCGTGGTGGCCGCGGCCACATCGCCCATCGGCAGCATGTCGACGCTGGAGTTGTGGCGCTACAGCCAGCACTTGACGCTGCAAGAGCAGACGTCACAGCGCTATGAGCTGCAGTTCTGGAAGCGCGCCATCTACCCGTTTGCCTGCATCGTCATGATGGCGCTTGCCCTGCCCTTCGCCTACCTGCATGCCCGCGCCGGCGGCATCAGCCTGAAGGTGTTTGGCGGCATCATGCTCGGCATCAGCTTTGTGCTGCTCAACAACGTCGTGGGCCACCTGACGCTGTTGCGCGACTGGACCCCGTGGCTGGCCGCCTCGGTGCCCAGCCTCATCTATTTGGCCCTGTCACTGGCTGCCTTTGGCTGGCTGGTGCGTTACCGGTGAACGCTGTCATGCGCGGATTGATTCTTTTTGCCCACGGTGCCCGTGATCCTCTCTGGGCGCGCCCTTTCGAGCGGGTTGCAGCCCGCTGCCGCGACCTGATGCCGGGCCGCCCGGTGACACTGTCTTTCCTCGAATTCATGAGCCCCGAGCTGGCCGATGCCGGCGCCAGCATGGTGGCCCAGGGCTGCACTGAAGTTGACGTGCTGCCGCTGTTTCTCGGCGCCGGTGGCCATGTGCGCAAAGACTTGCCCGTGATGATGGCCGCACTGCGCGAAGCGCACCCGTCCGTTCAGTGGCACCTGCAGCGTGCGGCCGGTGAATCGGACGTGCTGGTTGAAGCCCTCGCGCAAGTCGCACTTCAACTGCCGGCCACCGGTGTGGAGGCAGGCGCATGAATCTGCACCAGTTCCGGTTTGTTCAAGAGGCCGTTCGCCGCAACCTGAACCTGACCGAAACGGCCAAGGCGCTGCACACGTCGCAGCCGGGCATTTCGAAGGCCATCCTGGAGCTTGAAGAGGAGCTGGGCATCGACATCTTCGTGCGGCACGGCAAGCGCCTGAAGCGTGTCACCGACCCGGGCCAGCAGGTGCTGCGCTCGGTCGAGGTGATCATGCGCGAGGTGGCCAACCTCAAGCGCATCGGCGAAGAGTTTTCGCAGCAGGACGGTGGTCGACTGTCGATCGCCACCACCCACACCCAGGCGCGTTACCTGCTGCCCGATCCGGTGGCGATGCTGCGCAAGCGCTTCCCGAAGGTGATGGTCAGCCTGCACCAGGGCACGCCCGAGCAGGTGGCGCAGATGCTGCTGGACGACACGGCAGACATCGGCCTGGCCACCGAGTCGCTGGCCGATCACCCGGAGCTCATCACCCTGCCCTGCTACGAGTGGCAGCACGTGGTGGTGATGCCGCAGGACCATCCGCTGGCCCAGGTGGAGCGCCTGACGCTGGAGCAACTGGCCACCGAGCCGTTGATCTCCTATCACCCCTCCTTCGCCGGTCGCAAGCGCATCGACCAGGCCTTCGCGCAGCGGCGCCTCAGCCCGCTGATCGTGCTGGAAGCCATCGATTCCGACGTGATCAAGACCTACGTCAAGAGCGGTCTGGGCATCGGCATCGTGGCCGAAATGGCCATGCAGGGTGAGCCTGCCGGCAGTGGCCTGGTGGCGCGGCCGGTGTCTCACCTTTTTGGGCAGAACACGGCCCGGGTGGCGTTTCGCCGTGGGGCGTATCTGCGCGCCTACGTACTGAACTTCGCCGAGCTGCTGTCGCCCCGGCTGACCCGCCCCTTGATCGAACGCGCCATGACCGGCAACGGCCAAGACTATGAACTTTGAACCTCGGACTCCCGCCGTCGTGAGCCGGCTGCCCAATGTGGGCACGACGATCTTCACCGTGATGTCTGCGCTGGCGCAGCAGCACGGCGCCGTCAACCTGGGCCAGGGCTTTCCGGACTTTGAAGGTGACCCGGCCCTGGTGGATGCCGTGACCAACGCCATGAAGGCGGGCCACAACCAGTACCCGCCGATGACTGGCGTGCCGGCGCTGCGCGAGGTGCTGAGCGCCAAGGCGCTTGCCCTGCACGGCCACCGGTATGACCCGGTCACCGAGATCACCATCACCGCCGGCGCCACCCAGGCGCTGCTGACCGCCATCCTGGCACTGGTGCACCCGGGCGATGAAGTCATCGTGCTGGAGCCTTGCTACGACAGCTACGTGCCTGCGATCGAGCTGGCCGGCGCCACGGCCGTGCGGGTGCCCTTGAACGGCACGACGTTCCGCCCGGATTTCGACCGTGTGCGCGCTGCGCTGTCACCGCGCACACGCGCCATGATCATCAACACGCCACACAACCCGAGCGGCACCGTCTGGACGGCGGAGGAGCGGCAGATGCTGGCCGACCTGCTGCGCCCGACCGACGTGCTGCTGATCTCGGACGAGGTCTACGAACACATGGTGTACGACGACCGCTTGCACATCAGCGCAAGCGGCCACCCGGAACTCGCGGCGCGCAGCGTGGTGGTGTCGAGCTTCGGCAAGACTTTCCACGTCACGGGCTGGAAGGTGGGTCAGGTCATGGCGCCGGCCGCCTTGATGGCCGAGTTTCGCAAGGTGCATCAGTTCAATGTGTTCACGGTGAACACGCCGATGCAGATGGGCCTGGCCAGCTACCTGCAGCAGCCCGAGCCTTACCTCAACTTGCCGGCCTTCTACCAGCGCAAGCGGGACCTGTTCCGGGCGGGCCTGGCAGGCAGCCGATTCCAGTTGCTGCCATGCGAAGGCACGTACTTCCAGTGCGTGAGCTACGACGCCATCAGTGACATGCCCGACGAGGCCTTCTGCCGCTGGCTGACCGAGCACGTCGGTGTGGCGGCCATTCCAATGTCGGCATTTCAGTCGACACCGGCGGACCGCGCGACGATCCGCTTCTGCTTCGCCAAACGAGACACCACCTTGCAGGCGGCGCTGGAGCGGCTGGTCAAGCTCTGAGCGGCCTTCGATCTGGCACCTGACCTTGGCGGTCAGTGCCTGGTGTTCGGCCCGTTCAGGTCTGAATGGAGATCGATGTTGAGGTCGAGGTCCATCGAACTCAGGTCATCACCGTGCATCGATGCGCCGGCTGTGGCGGGCGACGGTGCTGCAGGAGCATTCGACGGCGTGCTGATGTCATCCAGATGGAAGGCCGTCAAATCGTAGCTGCCAAACGGATCAACGGGCTCTGTAGCAACCTTGGTGTACGTCGACGGGCCCGTATCGCCCAGCGGCAGCAACAGGTCCACTTCGGCGTTGGAATATCCGCCCTGCTGCCACAGGTCGCGCGCCAGCGAGTACATCAGCAGCACGTCCTTGTAGGCGGGCAGATCGAACAGATCCTGGCTCTCGTCCTTGCGGAACAGCATGCCTTCCAGCACGGCCATGGCGTCGATCGGCGACGGCCAGATGGCTTCCAGGTGGGACAGCACTTCGGGGTAATCTTCCAGCGACCGGCCATGCAACGGACCCACATCCCAGTCAGGGGCGTAGGCATTGAAGCGGCGGTTGAAGCGGGCCCGGATGCGCTCGTAGGCACCCCGGTCGCCCTGCCGGCGATAGATCTCCAGCAGCTTCGTGTAGGGCAAGGGGCTCTGGCCGCCGCTGCTGCGCAGGTGCGACATCAACAGGTCGACGGCGGCATCTTCCTGGCCCAACGCAATGAAGAAGTCGGCTTGCTGTTCCAGATCGAGCAGTTCTTCAACCGAGACTTCGCGGGCTGGCACGGCGCCGTCCAGCACACCGGTGGCCGCGCCGTTGAAGCCGCTTTGCGGGCCGGGGAACGGTGAAGTCTTGAAGGCGTCATCGGCCACGCTGGCAGGCGCCCAGGCAGCGTCGTTGCCGTTGCTGGCCAGGCGGGTGGCAGCTGCGGGACTCACTTCAGCCGTGACCGGTTCATCGTCCGTCAGCTCGCCCGCCACTGAAATCGGCGGCACAGGCACCGGGCCCAGCGCCGCGTCCAGCGGAGCGACCTCCGAGGACCACCACGGCCCGGCCGCGGCGTCAGGCTGGCGCGCCTTCTTGCGCAGACGAAGGGCCAGCCAGACCGCCAGTGCCGACATCACGGCCAGCAGGGCCAGCAACCAGGGCAGCAAGCGCGATTGGGCCTCGGCGTCCGCCAGACGGCCCTTCAAGGCCAGTTGCGCATCGCGACTGGCCTGGGATTCCTTGCGCAGTTCGGTGAGTGACTTCTCAAGCAGGCGCAGCCGCTCGAATTCATCATTGCCAGAGCCGACACCCACCTCCGATGCAGCAGCGACGACCGAATCGGCCACCTGCATGATCGGATCTTCCATGTCCATCTTCAGGCGCGGGCCACCCACATCCAGCAGCAGGCGCGCGACCTGGGTTTCGCGGGGCACCACATCGCGTTGGGCCGTGGCGGCCTGAGCGCGCGGAGCCTTCGAAGCCACCGGCTTGGCGGGCTTGCTCGCGGCGAGGTTGTCGGGGGACTCGGTCGTGGCCTTGCGCGGACCGCGCAGCGTTTTCGGGGCCGTGCCCGGCACGGGTGCCAGAAACAGGTCATCCACGGCGCGGGTCATGGGCGCCACCGGCTGGCTCATGGCGCCTGCGCCAGCCATGACGGCCGGGCTGCCCGCACTCATTCCGGGAGGATCAGCAAAAGCGGTGAAACGGCGCATGAAACGGCGTTCGCAGCCCGCGCTGATCGCCACTTCGAGCACCGGCTCTTCAATCGGACTGGTGGTTGAAATGCGGGCAACCCAGTCGCTCTCGGTACGCCCGCCCAGCACCTGAACACGGACCTGGCTCGGCGGCAGGCGGCTCTCGCCTGCCATGACCTCGGCGGTCACGCACTCGGCGGTCATGCGCTCACCGGTATCCAGGTGAATCGGCACCTGCATCACCAGTGGCTGCCCCATCACGGCAGACGTGGTGACACGACCAAAACCCGCAGCGCCTACGCTCAATGACGCGGCGAGCGAAGTACAGGTCAGAATGAACGCAGGAACTTTTTTATGCATGCCGGGGGGCACTTGTATCAAATTAGAGGGCCTCGAAGACTCTATCACGATTGATTTGCGTTCCTCGGCATCGGTCCGGCGTGTGTACGTTCCGCGCCAATATTCAGGCCGCCCCCCCCTATTTCAAAACCCTTAACCACCACTCGGAGAAACCGATGCCCTCCAGTTTGTTGTCGTCGCGCGATGGTGCCGCGCTGGTATTGACCTTGAGTGACCCGGCAACGCGGAACACTTTGTCGCCGCAGGTATATGCCGCGGGTATTGAAGCTCTCGAAAACTGCCAGACCGATCCATCCGTCCGCGCCGTCATCATCCGCGGCGATGGCGCCACCTTCTGCGCCGGCGGCGACCTGAACCGCATCGCCACGGCCCGTGACCGTTCCCCCGAGGCGCAAGCCGAGGCCATCGAGCAGTTCAATCAGTGGATCCTGTCGCTGAAAGCCTGCCCGCTGCCTGTGATTGCCGCGGTGGAAGGCTTTGCCGCGGGTGGCGGCATGGCGCTGGCGATGGCGTGTGATTTGATCGTGGCCGCGGAAGACGCCCGCTTCGTGATGAGCTACGGCAAGATCGGCCTGTCGCCGGACGGTGGTGGCAGCTGGCACCTGGCGCGTGGCCTGCCCCGCGCGCTGGCCCTGGAAACGCTCTGGCTGGCCGAGCCCGTGGGCGCGCGTCGCCTGCATGAGCTCGGCCTGGTGAACCGCGTCACCGGTCAGGGGGAGGCCTATGCGGGCGCACTCAAGCTGGCTGCGCAGTTGGCGCAGATGGCCCCCAACGTGCTGGCCCGTGTGAAGCAGCTGGTATCTGATGCGCCCGCGCAATCACTGCGGACGCAGATGGACGACGAGCGCGAAGCTTTTGTCGAGCATCTGTTCCATGACAACGGCGGGGAAGGCATCGGCGCTTTTCTGGCCAAGCGGAAACCTGCTTTCAAGTGAAGTTCAAGTGAAGGCGGGCCGCCCCGCCCTCTCTCACGCGTCGTAGCCCGGCATGCGGCGCGAAAGCCGCCGCAGCAAGCCCGGCCACACCAATTGCGCGCCCAAGCCCTTGGTGACCTGCGCAGCTTGCTGCCGTGCGCCCGCGACGATCTCGGGGTTCACATGGGTGCAGGCGCCGCCCGCCTGAGCCCGCACCTGGATCGCGCAAACGCTCTCGAACAAATACATGTTCAGAAAAGCCTCGGGCACATCACGGCCCACCGTCAGCAGGCCGTGATTGCGCAGCATCAGGTAGTTGCCGCGGCCCAGGTCTTCAACCAGGCGCGGTTTTTCATCGTCTCGAAGGGCCACCCCTTCGTAGTCGTGATAACCCAGGCTCGACAGCACGAAGATCGATTGTTGTGACAGGGGCAACACGCCTGCCTGCTGCGCAGACACCGCGACACCGTTGAGGGTATGGGTATGCAGCACGCAATGCGCATCATCACGCGCCGCATGCACGGCGCTGTGAATGGTGAACCCAGCCGGGTTGATGGGAAAAGGGTTGTCGGTGAGCTTCTGGCCCTGCGCATCCACCTTCACCAGGCTGGACGCGGTGATCTCCTCGAACAGCCAACCGTAGGGGTTGATCAGGAAAGCGCCGGGCTCGCCCGGCACCCGGGCGCTGATGTGGGTGAACACCAGATCGTCCCATCCAAACAGGGCCACGAGCCGGTAAGCGGCGGCCAGCTCAACGCGGGTTTGCCACTCTTCGTCTGAGCAGGCGGGCCGGGGCAAATCAGGCAATGGGATCATGTGTTGTCTCCTCGGTGACAGATGGTGCGCCGTCTGCTCCAAGGGGAAACGGCAACATGGACAATACCGATGCCAATCGTGCCGCGGCTGTCGCGTCAGGGACAAATGATGAATACCCCCATTCTTACAATCGAAGAACGCCACAACATCGACGCGGGTCCATGGTTTTCTTCGCTCTCACACACACTTCGCTCAGCCATTCTGGCCAGAGCGTCGGTGCGTCGATTGCAGGATGGCGTGCCCCTGGCAGCACGCGGCACACCAGCCGAGGATTGGGTGGGCGTGGCGCGCGGTGCCGTGCGTGTGAGCTCGGTCTCGCTGTCTGGCAAACAGGTGGCGTTGACGTACGCGGAACCCGGCACCTGGTTCGGCGACATCGCCCTGTTCGACGGCCTGCCCCGCACGCACGATGCCACGGCTCATGGCCCGACCACACTGCTGATCGTGCGCAAGCCCGACTTCAAGGAATTGCTGCAGCAGCACACCGAGTTGTACGAAGCTTTGCTGCGCCTGAACTGCCGCCGCTTGCGGCTGATGTTCAACCTGATCGAAGACCTCAACACCCGGCCGCTGGGTGCGCGCCTGGCCAAGCAGTTGCTGCTGCTGGCCAAGAGCTACGGCATCGAGCAGGGCGAAGAAATTCGCATCGGCTTGCAGCTCGCACAGGAAGATCTGGCGCAGTTGCTGGGCGCATCGCGCCAGCGCGTGAACCAGGAATTGAAAGACCTGGAGCGCGATGGCGTGCTGCGGGTCGAGCCGACGCGCCTGGTGGTGCTGTCGCGCGACAAGTTGATGGCAGCTGCCGAACGTTGAATGGTGCGCAGGGTTCATCCCGGCCGCGCCGAGGATGACACCCATGGATCACAACACCGGAACGAAACCGGTGGCTGCCAGCCACCAGTTCGACATCAGCGCCCTCGAGGCCTATCTGCACGCGCATCTGCCGGGTTTCGCCGGCCCGCTGCAGGTGGAGCAATTCAAGGGCGGGCAATCCAATCCGACCTACAAGCTCGTCACGCCGCAGCGCGCCTACGTGATGCGCAGCAAGCCCGGCCCGGCAGCGAAACTGCTGGCTGCGGCCCATGCGATCGACCGCGAATTTCGCGTGATGAAGGCGCTGCGCGACACGGCCGTGCCAGTCGCCCAGATGCACTTGCTGTGCGAAGACGAATCGGTGATCGGCCGGGCGTTTTACGTCATGGAATTTGTTGATGGCCGGGTGCTGTGGGAGCAGTCGCTGCCGGGTCTGGCCAATGCCGAGCGCGGTGCCATCTACGCTGAAATGAACCGCGTGCTCGCCGCATTGCATTCGGTGGATGTGGCGGCTGTGGGCCTGGCCGACTACGGCAAGCCTGGCAACTATTTCGAGCGCCAGATCGGCCGCTGGAGCAAGCAGTATCTGGCCTCGGTGACCGGGCCGAACCCGGCCATGGACCAGCTGCTGGCCTGGCTGCCTGCGCACATTCCGAACAGCGCGCGTGACGAATCCGAAGTCTCGATCGTGCATGGCGACTATCGCCTCGACAACCTGATCTTCCACCCCACCGAGCCGCGCGTTGTTGCGGTGCTCGACTGGGAGTTGTCGACCATCGGGCATCCGCTGGCTGACTTCAGCTACCACTGCATGTCTTGGCACATCCCGCCCGGCACCTTCCGCGGCATTGCCGGCCTTGACCATGCAGCGATGGGTATTCCGTCCGAGCGCGAGTATGTGCAGTTGTACTGCGAGCGCACTGGCCGGGCTGACCCCGACGCCCTGATGGCCGACTGGAACTTCTACCTCGCCTACAACCTGTTCCGCATTGCCGCCATCGTGCAAGGCATTGCCAAGCGGGTGGAGGACGGCACGGCGTCAAGCGCGCAGGCCAAAGCCACGGGCGCTGCCGCGCCACAGCTCGCGGCGCTGGCCTGGTCGTTCGCCCAACGGGCCTGAGCACACCCAGAGCGCCCTCTTTCAAGGCGCCCTTCCCCACGAATCGGCTTCAACAGCCAGCGCTTCGCAAGCACACAACCCCAAGGAGACAGCATGGACTTCGGCTACTCACCCCGGACGCAGGAATTGCAGGCGGCCGTCACGGCCTTCATGAACGAGCATGTCTACCCGAACGAGGGGCGCTACTGGCAGGAGCTGGAAGCCAATACCCAGGCCGGCAAACGCTGGACGCCGCTGGCGGTGATCGAGGAACTCAAGCCAAAGGCGCGCGCCGCCGGCCTGTGGAATCTCTTTCTGCCCGAGAGCGAACTGGGGGCGGGCCTGACGAACCAGGAATATGCACCGCTGGCTGAAATCATGGGCCGCGTGCCATGGGCCAGCGAGGTCTTCAACTGCTCGGCCCCTGACACCGGCAACATGGAAGTGCTGGTGCGCTACGGCAAGCCCGAGCACAAGGAGCGCTGGCTCAAGCCGCTGCTGGCCGGCGAGATCCGCTCGGCCTTCGCGATGACGGAACCGGCTGTCGCCTCGGCCGACGCGACCAACATCGAGGCCCGCATCGAGCGCGACGGCGATGACTACGTCATCAATGGCCGCAAGTGGTGGACCAGCGGCGCCGGTGACCCGCGCTGCAAGGTGCTGATCTTCATGGGCAAGACTGACCCGGAAGCGCCGCGCCATTCGCAGCAAAGCATGGTGCTGGTGCCGATGGATGCGCCGGGCGTGACCGTGCTGCGCCCACTCACCGTGATGGGTTACGACGATGCGCCGCACGGCCACATGGAAGTCGATTTCAAGAACGTGCGTGTGCCGGCCAGCAACATCCTGCTGGGCGAAGGCCGTGGTTTCGAGATTGCCCAAGGCCGCCTTGGCCCGGGCCGCATTCACCACTGCATGCGCTTGATCGGCCTGGCTGAGCGGGCCCTCGAATTGATGTGCAAGCGCGCCACCCAGCGCGTGGCCTTTGGCCGTCCGATTGCGCAGCAAGGCGTGACCCGCGAGCGCATTGCCGAAGCCCGTTGCCGCATCGACATGGCCCGCCTGCTGACGCTGAAAGCCGCGTGGATGATGGACGTGGCCGGCAACAAGACCGCCAAGGCCGAGATCGCCATGATCAAGGTGGTGGCGCCGCAGATGGCCTGCCAGGTGATCGACTGGGCGATGCAGGTGCACGGCGGTGCCGGCATGAGCCAGGACTTCCCGCTGGCCTACTACTACACGCTGGCGCGCACCCTGCGTTTCGCGGACGGCCCGGACGAAGTGCACCGCGACGCTATCGCCAAGCTGGAGATCGGCAAGCACACGCCGGTGGCGTGATGCCTGCGGCGGGGGCGCTCAGGCGTCGCCTGCCGCCTCGCCAAATCGTCTGGCCTCACGCAGGGCCAGATCGAACAGCACCACGGCTTGCTCCATCGTGGGCAGGTGCGGCACGGGCATGGCCACCCGCAAGATCAGCTCGCTACGCCGCGCGATCATCGCCATCGGCGTGATCGGCTGAGCGGACAACTCACTCGTTGAGTCCGGGCTGAGCGGCGCCACCGGCGTCGGATCACCCTGCAGGCTGGCGGCAAACACGAGAAAAGCATCGCCCAACGGGCCGCCTATCCAGGCCGTCATCCAGGGCGCCACATTGCCCACAACGGCGAAGCGCCCGCGCAAGCTGCCCAGGGCACCGCCCAGCAACCTGGGCGACATCGCCAGCCAGCGCATTTCTTCGGGCGTTTCTTCATCGAGCCGGGTTTGCACGTTGTCGGTGTACTGGCTGTAGATCTCCCGCTCCAGTGCGTCCAGCAAGGGCTTGGGCATCACCAGTGCGTGGGTCTGCGGATCAATGCCGGTGTCACCGCGCAGCCGCAGTTCATGGTTGCCGATGTAGCGGCGGGCGGACGGCCCCCACTCAATGCGCCAACCCGGCGCATCGTCCGGTGTCTCGATGATGAAGCCGTCATGCTTGGCGCTGCGCTTGAACACCCAGCCACGGCCTTCCGCCCACGCGCGCAGGCGGTCTTCGCCGACCACTGAAGGCCGGCCGAACACCCATTCGCGCAGAGACTTGAGCATGCTGGTTTGAGAGAGCGGCCAAGGTGCATGAAGATGGCACCTCACCCGCGATTGAAACACCACGAGGCGCTGATGATGCAGGTTGTTGCATCTGGCCGATCAGGGGCAAAACACGGTGATTGCACCCTTGGCGATTCAATCAGCACCAAGTTCCCTCGGGCGGGCAGCGCCGCACGGGCGCCTAGCCTCTAGAATCCGCCCTTCACTGCCCATAGCTCAACTGGATAGAGCAGCTGCCTTCTAAGCAGCAGGTCGGGGGTTCGAGTCCCTCTGGGCAGGCCAGTGGCTGTCGTGGTGCGCATGATCTGTTGCGCTGAGCCAGCGACACTCCTGCAACGTCCTGCAAAGCAGGCGCACCAATGAAAAAGCCGATGGTCCTTGAAGGATTCATCGGCTTTCTTTTGAGCCTCTGTACTTTGGTGCGAACTGTTTAGGTTCTTTACCAGAGCACAAGGCTGCTGAATTGAATGGTCGGGGCGGTGGGATTCGAACTCACGACCCTCTGCTCCCAAAGCAGATGCGCTACCAGGCTGCGCTACGCCCCGAACAAGCTAGTACTATAACCTGAAAATCAGGTTTTGGCGAGAGTAATCACAATTCCATCTTCATCGGCCACCAACCAGTCGCCCGGGCGCACCCAAGTCCCGTCCAATTGGATGGCCACATCGCGCTGACCTTGGTCTTTGCGGTCGGTCGGCATGGGCGTCAATGCCATGGCTTTGAGCCCCACATCGCAGGCCTGCAACTCCAGCTTGTCGCGCACCGCACCATGCACCACGATGCCTGCCCAGCCATTGCGCGCAGCCGCGGCCGCCAGCAAGCCGCCCACCAGTGAACGACGCAGATTGCCGCCGCCGTCCACCACCAGCACACGGCCGAGGCCCGGCTCGTTCACGGCTTCCTTCACCCGCGAGTTGTCTTCCAGGCAGCGCACGGTGCTCACCGGGCCGTGGAATCGGCTGCGGCCGCCGTAGTCGGTGTACACCGGCGGCAGCACGCGGAACGCGCCGCTGTCATCGCTCTTGTATTGATCGCACAGGTCGCAGGTGGAGGTGAAAGTGGCGTCGTTGCTCATGGCGCGCGAGTGTTCTGGAAGTTGTTGCGGGCAGCGACCATGCGTGGTCACGCTGCGACGAGTTGGCGCCGGGCCACGCCCGCCCCGACAAACGACGCCGACACCACGCCGGCCACTAGGGCCAGCGCGGCGCCATGAAACACCAACGATGGGTGCTGGTGGTCCAACAGAGCGCCAAAGATCGGGGCGGCCACGGCAAAGCCGATATCCAGGCCTGAATATACGGTGCCATAAACGCGGCCCGTGGCGTTGGGCGGAGCCGCGCGCTTGATCAACATGTCGCGCGACGGGCCGGCCAGGCCCGTGCCGAAGCCGGCCAGGGCCGCCACCACCATCGAGGCCTCGCCCGACAGCCAGCCCGTTCCGGCCAGCGCCAGGGCCCCGGCAGAACCCAGCAGGCACCGGGCAATGAGCTTTTCCAGGCGCTCGGTCTTGCCGACCAGAAAGCCGCCCACCACCATGCCCGCGGCGCCGCACAGCATGAACCCCGTCACCAGCAGCGCGGTGCTGGTCAGCGGCATGCCGTAGAGCGCCAGCAATGCGGGGCTGGCAAAACTCTGGATGGCGCTCAAGGCGCAGGTCGTCCAGAAGAAGAACGAGAAGCACAGCCAGACGGCGGGCAGCTTGAGGTAGCCGAACGTGGACGCTTCAGAGCGCGCCGCCGACGCGTTTGTGGCCTTTGCGACAGGTGCGGCCACGCGGTCATGCAGCGCGTCACGCTGCCACCACAAGATGCCCAGCACGATCAGCGCCCAGCCACCGGCGGCCAGGGCCGCGATGCGCCAGGAGCCGGTTGCTGCCGTCAAGCCGCCCAGGAACACCGGCGCGGCTGCCCAGCCCAGATTGCCGCTGATGCCGTGCACTGAAAACGCATGCCCCAGGCGGGCCGGCGAGACCCGCTTGTTCAGGATCGTGAAGTCAGCCGGGTGAAACGGCGCATTGCCCAGGCCTGCCAAGGCTGCGGCCAGTGCCAGGCCGTGCCAGCTCTGCGCGACAGACGCGGCCAGTGCACCCGCCGCAAAACACGTCATCGCCATGAACAGCACCGGCCGAGCGCCGATGCGATCAACCACAAAGCCCGACACCGCCTGCCCCGAGCCTGAGATCACGAAAAACATCGTGACCAGCAAACCCAGTTCGGCATAGCTCAGGCCGAAGTCCCGAATGAACAAGGGGAACAGCGGCGGCAGCAGCAAATGGAAGAAATGCGAGCTGCCGTGCGCCAGGCCCACCAGGCCGATGGTGCGGGCGTCACTTTGAAGAGGCTGTGCGGAATCAGACATGGGTGCGGCAACAGAAACGACCGACCGATGGTAACGGCGGGCCCAGTGCCCTGCCCCGCCATACGGCCTGCAATTGCGCCAAGCTGCTGTGCATGGGCGCCTCGGCTAACATTCGTCACCCATGATCGATCAGACCTTCGAATACACCCGCCAGGACGCGTCCGGCGCCAGTTGCACCGCCCACGCCTGGGCCAAGGTGCCCGCTCCACTCACGCCCGACCAGCGCCAGGCCCTGAAAGCCCGCGCCGCCGCGCTGCTGAAGGAGCGCAACGCCGTGCTGGTGGCCCACTACTACGTGGACGGCGACCTGCAGGACCTGGCCCTTGAAACCGGTGGCATCGTCGCCGACTCCCTGGAAATGGCCCGCTTCGGCCGCGACCACGCGAGCCAGACCCTGGTGGTGGCCGGTGTGCGCTTCATGGGTGAATCGGCCAAGATCCTGTCGCCCGGCAAGACCGTGCTGATGCCCGATCTGGACGCCACCTGCTCGCTCGACCTGGGCTGCCCGCCTGACGATTTCGCCGCCTTCTGCGACGCTCACCCCGACCGCCAGGTGGTGGTGTACGCCAACACCAGCGCCGCCGTGAAGGCCCGCGCCGACTGGATGGTGACCAGCTCTTGCGCCCTGGCCATCGTGCGGCATCTGAAGGACCAGGGCCAGAAGATCATCTGGGCCCCTGACCGCCACCTCGGCCGCTACATCCAGCAGGAAACCGGCGCCGACATGTTGCTTTGGAACGGCGCCTGCATCGTACACGACGAGTTCAAGGGCACCGAGCTGGAACTGCTGAAGGAAGAGCACCCACACGCGATGGTGCTGGTGCACCCGGAATCGCCCGAGGCCGTGGTGAAGCTGGCCGACGTGGTGGGCTCGACCTCGCAGATGCTCAATGCGGTCGTCAACGGCACGGCCACTGAATACATCGTGGCGACTGACAACCTGATCATGCACCGCATGCGTCAGCTCGCGCCCGGCAAGACCTTGATCGAAGCGCCGACTGCCGGCAACGCCGCCAGCTGCAAGAGCTGCGCGCACTGCCCGTGGATGGCCATGAACGCGCTGCAAGGCGTGATCGACTGCCTGGAGAGCGGCAGCGGCGAAATCCATGTCGAGCCCGACCTGGGCCTTGAAGCCAAGCGCTGCATCGACCGCATGCTCGATTTTGTTGCCGCCAACCCGTCCGCCCTGGCACCCAAGGTGCAAGGCCTGGTGCGCGGCATCGGCGCCGCCTGAGACACCCCATGTACAGCCACAACGAAACTCTGGAAGAAGCCCGCGCCCGCAATGTGCGCGAGGCGCTGTTTGAAGACATAGGCGTGAACGACTGGACCGGCCTGCTGGTGCCAGCCGGGCGGCGCGTGGATGCGCGTGTGACCGTGCGTGAAGACGCCGTGCTGTGCGGCCGCGACTGGTTTGATGCCTGCGTGCTGGCGCTCGATAGCCAGGCCCGCATCACCTGGCACTACGCCGAAGGTGCGCGCATGACGGCTGGCACCCCGGTGTGCGAGCTGCATGCCGATGCCCGTGCGCTGCTGTCTGCCGAGCGCCCGGCGCTGAACTTCCTTCAACTGCTGTCGGCCACCGCCACGCTGACCCGCCGGCATGCCGACGCGATCGAAGGCGCCTCGCCCAACCCGCGCGGCTGCGTGGTGCTCGACACCCGCAAAACGCTGCCGGGTCTGCGTCAAGCCCAGAAGTACGCGGTGCGCGTGGGCGGTGGTGCCAACCAGCGCATGGCGCTGTGGCACGGCATCCTGATCAAGGAGAACCACATCGCTGCGGCAGGCGGCATCGGGCCAGTGCTGCAGGCCGCTGCCGCGCTGCAGGCCGGGGTCGACATCCAGATCGAGGTGGAGAGCCTGGCGCAGTTGACCGAGGCCCTGTCGCATGGCGCCACCAGCGTGCTGCTCGACAACTTCAGCACCGACCTGATGCGCGAAGCCGTGGCCCTGACCGCCGGCCGCGCGCTGCTGGAAGCCTCGGGCGGCGTGACGCTGGAAGGGCTGCGTGAAATTGCCGCCACCGGCGTTGACCGCATCTCGGTGGGCAAACTCACCAAAGACGTCACCGCCACCGATTATTCGATGCGCGTGCTGGGCACCCTGGCGGGTTGATCACCCAAAGCTGCCTGCCTGCACGCGCCAGGCTGGCGCTGACGACAAGGCCCGCTTCGGCGGGCTTTTTCACGGATGGGCCCCACGCAGCCACGGCAGACTGGTGCCATGGACATCGCCTCTATCCACAACTGGTACGAAAAAGCCGTGTTTGCCGAAGTGCAGGCACAGGCCCAGCACTTCCCTCACCTGCTGAGCAACGACGACACGCTGGCGGACATCGCCTGCGTCGCGTTGAACCGGCTGCCGCCGCGCTACATCCGGCACGATGTGGATCTGGCGTTTTTCCAGACCGAACACGAGCGGACCGAGTCGGAGCGCTCGGTGATCGAGGCGGTGGAATTCGCCATGGGCTTCGTGCAGGCGCGCAACGCCATGCGCGCGCGCCGCTGAGCGGCCGCAGCCGCCCACCCTCAATCGTGGCTGCGTGCCTTGCGCGTCAGCACGGTCGGGAAACTCACCGGCAGGGTGTACGGGAAGTCGCGGCTGAAATGCAGGCCGCGGCTCTCGTGCCGCATCAGTGCTGATCGCACGATCAGCTCCGCACACACCACCAGATTGCGCAACTCCAGCAGGTCACGGGTGACCTTGAAGTTGGCGTAGTAGTCCTCGATCTCTTCCTTGAGCAGCTTGATGCGATGACGCGCGCGCTCAAGGCGCCGGGTCGTGCGGACGATGCCCACGTAGTTCCACATCAGCAGACGCAGCTCGTCCCAGTTGTGGGCGATGACCACCTGCTCGTCCGCGTTCTCGACCAGGCTCTCGTCCCAGTCGGGCAGCTTGCGGCGTGTCGCGGCCTCGGTGTGAAGGATGGCGTCGGCGCAGGTGCGGCCGATGACCACGCATTCGAGGAGCGAGTTGCTGGCCAGGCGGTTCGCGCCATGCAGGCCGGTGTAGGTGGCTTCGCCCACGGCGAACAGTCCGGGCAAGTCACTGCGGCCAGACAGGTCGGTGACCACGCCGCCACAGGTGTAATGGGCCGCCGGCACCACCGGGATCATCGACTTGGCAATGTCGATGCCGAGTGACAGGCAGCGTGCATGGATGGTCGGGAAGTGCTCGCGCAGGAACTCGTCGCCGAGGTGCGTGGCGTCGAGCCACACATGGTCGACGCCGTGCTTCTTCATCTCGAAGTCGATCGCCCGGGCGACGATGTCGCGCGGGGCCAGCTCACCGCGCTCATCGTGGTCAGCCATGAAGCGGGTGCCGTCGGGCAAGCGCAACACGGCGCCTTCGCCGCGCAGCGCTTCGGTGATGAGGAAGGTACGCTCCTGCGGGTGGTACAGGCAGGTCGGGTGGAACTGGATGAACTCCATGTTGCTCACCCGGCAGCCAGCGCGCCAGGCCATGGCAATGCCGTCACCGGTGGCGGTTTCGGGGTTGCTGGTGTAGCGGTACACCTTGCCCACGCCACCGGTGGCCAGCACCACGGCACGGGCCGGCAGTGTTTCCACCTTCTGCGCGTCGATGTCGAGCGCGTACAAGCCGTGGCAGCTGGTGTGTGCAGCCGGACGCTTCAGGTGGCGGTCGGTGATGACGTCCAGCGCCATCCAGCGCTCACGCAGCGTGACCAGCGGATGCGCGCGGGCCTGGCCCAGCAGCGAGTCATGGATGGCCTTGCCGGTGGCATCGGCCGCGTGCGCAATGCGCCGCACGGCGTGGCCACCTTCGCGCGTCAGGTGCAGGCCGAGCGGACCATCGGGGTCAGGTGAAAACGGCACGCCCTGGGCCATCAGCCATTCGATGGCCTGGGCACTGTTGCCGGCGATGAAGCGCGCGGTCTGCTCGTCGACCAGACCTGCGCCAGCGTCTTGGGTGTCGCGCACATGTGAATCAACGCTGTCGTCCGAGCCCAGCACACCCACGATGCCGCCCTGGGCCCACGCCGTGGCGCCTTCGCCCAGGCTGCGTTTGGCCAGCACGGTGACGGGTTGGCCCTTGGAGGCCAGGTGCAGCGCGACGGTCAAACCCGCCAAGCCTGCGCCAACGATCACGACCGGCAGGTTGTCGGCGGCACTCTCTTGCCCTTGATGCATGGGGTCCTTCGCGCCAGCGCGCGCTGTCATGAAACTGCCGTGATTGTAGGTGGGCGCCCTGCACCCCCTGGCAGCGTGGTCAAGGGGCTTGCAGTCGTCCGAACTCGCTCACCAGACTGACGCCCACCATCTGTGATTTCAAGCCGCCGCGCACGGTGCGCAACTGGCCCGCGTCCAACTGCCACGACCAGCCGGGCGCAAATTCACGACGCAGTTGCAGCTGCGCCTGCGCGAACAGGCCGCCGTTGACATCCACGTTGCCGCCGCCTGCGGCACCCAGTGAGGCCTCAGCGCCCCAGCGCCATGCGCCGGGCTGGCGGGCCTGCATCCAGCCTGCCCCGAGCTGGCCCGTGGCGTAGCCACCGGCCATGCCGCCCACCGCCGTGCCGGCCTCAGCCAGCACGCGCCAGTTGGGCGTCAGCGCGCGCTCCAGCTTCAGCCCGAGCACCGGCACGTGTTGCGGCGGACCGACCTCGCGCACCGTGCCGCTGTAATGCTTCCAGCTGGTGGACACGGCCCAGGGCGACCAGGCGGCAGCCACGGCCGTTTGTGGCGCACGTGAAGGACTGGCCGTATCAGTCATCGCCAAACGATCGCCAGGCACTGGTTGCCAGTCGATGCCCTGCCAGCCCAGTTCCAGCCGCAACTCGCGGGCGCTGAACAGGCCACGGGTCTTCAGCAGGCCGGCATAGGCGCCCATCGACCAGCCCGGGCTCGGTGTCCAGACAGCGGCGGCGCCGGTCTTGGCCAGCAGCCCGCCGCCCGTGTCGACCGTGGCACCGGCGCCGGCTGAGCCGATCAAGCCTTCTGCGCGAAGTTGCCACTGCGGGCCCATCTGCCAACGCAAGCCCAGCCCGCCCGACAACTCGGCGTAGCCGTCATAACCGCCGCCCATTGCGCCCAAGGTCATCAAGCTGGCGTAGGGCTGCGCGCCGAGCCAGGGCGAGGTAGCCAAGCCCTGGCGCCAGGCCAGACCGCCGAACTGCAAGGCTGGTGTGCCGCCGGTGCCGTCGCGGCGTGGCGACTTGCGCGGCTGGTAAACACCGCCGATGGCCGCCAGCTCTTGCGGCAAGGCGCGCATGCCAGCAACGGCAGGCACCACGGTGTCGGAAAACGCCGGGCCGATGAAGCTGGCGGTGTCCCATTGCACGCTGAGATACGGGTGGGTGCTGCGCGCACGGCCGTCCTTGAACACGACCCGGCTGATCCCCAGCCCGAGGCGGAAGGGTTTGACGTCGCGGCTGACTTCGGCGTGGCTGCGCAGCATCAGCCCGCCGGCCACCCAACCGGGGTTGCCGCCACCGCCACCGGCGAAGGCGCCGGCTTCACCATGCCACTCCGGCCCCAACCAGCGCTCAAGCGGCGCGTGCCAGGCACCCTGCAAGCCAAAGCCGAAAAAGCCGCCGTGAGTGCCGGTGGTGGCGCTGTAAACCGCCACGCCGCCCGACCATTCCGGCGTGAATCGTCGGCGGTACGACAGTCCCAGCAAGCCCATGTGCGCCCCGTCTTCCACGAGTGCGTTCTCGAGGGTCAGGCTCAGGACCACGGGGGTGGGCGTGGGGGCCTCCGGGGGCGGCAGGTCAGGCAGGAGCATGGGGCGGGCGGCGTGTTTGGGCGGGGGTGTGGGCGAAAGGTTGCGCGGCGCCTGCGCAGATGTGGCCTGCGTGCGGTTCGCTGGGCGTGCTGCGGGAAGCCGGTTGCGGAATTGAAAACGGCCGAGCATGGGCCCGGCCGTTTCGTTCAGACATGCAAGCTTACCCCGGTGCCACGCCGGCCCTCAAGCCGGGCACCGGTGCCAGTCGTCAGTGCACCACACGCTCGAAGCTGAAGGCGCCGTCAACCACGTTGACCGGGATCACATCCTTCGGCCCGAAGCGCCCTTCCAGAATGAGCCGCGACACCGGGTTCTCGATGCGCTGCTGGATGGCGCGCTTGAGCGGACGCGCGCCAAACACCGGATCAAAACCGACCTTGGCGATTTCCGCCAGAGCCTCAGCCGACACATCCAGCCCCATGTCCAACTTGCTCAGACGCGACTCCAGAATCTTCAGCTGGATCTTGGCGATGGCCTGGATGTTGGCTTCGTCAAGTGCGTGGAAGACCACGGTCTCGTCGATGCGGTTCAGGAACTCCGGGCGGAAATGCTGCTTCACCTCGCCCCACACCGCATCGCGGATCAGCTCGCTGTCCTGGCCGGCCATCGACATGATGAGGTGCGAACCCAGGTTGCTGGTCATCACGATCACCGTGTTCTTGAAGTCCACCGTGCGGCCCTGGCCGTCGGTCAGGCGGCCGTCGTCCAGCACCTGCAGCAGCACATTGAACACATCCGGGTGGGCCTTCTCGACCTCGTCGAGCAGCAGCACGCTGTACGGCTTGCGGCGCACGGCTTCGGTCAGCGTGCCCCCTTCGTCGTAGCCCACGTAACCGGGGGGCGCACCGATCAGGCGGCTCACCGAATGCTTCTCCATGAACTCGCTCATGTCGACGCGGATCATGTGCTCTTCGCTGTCGAACAGGAATCCCGCCAGCGCCTTGCAGAGCTCGGTCTTGCCCACGCCGGTCGGGCCGAGGAAGAGGAAGCTGCCCAGCGGGCGGTTCGGGTCAGACAAGCCGGCCCGGCTGCGGCGAATCGCATCGGCCACTGCGGTGATGGCCTCGTCCTGGCCCACCACGCGCTCGTGCAGCCGCGCTTCCATCTGCAGCAGCTTGTCGCGCTCACCCTGCATCAGCTTCGACACCGGAATGCCGGTGGCACGAGACACCACCTCGGCAATTTCTTCCGCGCCCACCATGGTGCGCAGCAACTGCGGCCCGCCGGTGCCACTCTTGGCGCCCGCGGCCTTGGCAGCTTCCTTCGCCTGGGCGTCCTTCAGCTTCTTGTCCAGCTCAGGCAGCCTGCCGTACTGCAATTCGGCCACGCGGTTGAAATCGCCCTTGCGCTTCCAGTCTTCGATCTGCGACTTGATCCGGTCGATCTCTTCCTTTACCTGGGCCGAGCCCTGGGCCGACGCCTTCTCGGCGCGCCAGATCTCGTCCAGGTCCGCGTATTCACGCTGCAGCTTGACGATCTCTTCCTCGATCAGTCCCATGCGCTTCTGCGAGGCCTCGTCGGTCTCCTTGCGCACGGCCTCACGCTCGATCTTCAGCTGGATCAGCCGGCGGTCGAGCTTGTCCATCACCTCGGGCTTGGAGTCGATCTCGATCTTGATCTTGGCCGCGGCCTCGTCGATCAGGTCGATCGCCTTGTCGGGCAGGAAGCGGTCGGTGATGTAGCGGTGGCTCAGCTCGGCCGCAGCGACGATGGCCGGGTCGGTGATTTCCACGCCGTGGTGGATCTCGTACTTCTCCTGCAAGCCGCGCAGGATGGCGATGGTGGCCTCCACGCTCGGCTCGTCCACCAGCACCTTCTGGAAGCGACGCTCGAGGGCGGCGTCCTTCTCCACGTACTTGCGATACTCGTTCAGCGTGGTGGCGCCGATGCAATGCAGCTCGCCACGCGCCAGCGCGGGCTTGAGCATGTTGCCGGCGTCCATCGCGCCCTCGGCCTTGCCGGCACCGACCATGGTGTGCAGCTCGTCGATGAACAGGATGATGCGGCCTTCGTCCAGCGCCACTTCCTTCAGCACGGCCTTGAGGCGCTCTTCGAACTCACCGCGGTACTTGGCACCGGCCAGCAAGCCGGCCATGTCCAGCACCAGCACCTTCTTGTCTTTCAGGGTGTCAGGCACTTCGCCGTTGACGATGCGCTGGGCCAGGCCTTCGACGATGGCGGTCTTGCCGACACCGGGCTCACCGATCAACACCGGGTTGTTCTTGGTGCGGCGCTGCAGCACCTGGATGGCGCGACGGATTTCGTCGTCACGGCCGATGACCGGGTCGAGCTTGCCTTGGCGCGCGCGCTCGGTCAGATCAAGTGTGTATTTCTTCAGGGCTTCGCGCTGGCCTTCCGATTCGGCTGAATCCACGCTTTGGCCACCACGAACGGCGGTGATCGCCGTCTCGAGCGACTTGCGCGTCAGGCCGTGGCCACGCACCACGCCGCCGATGTCGTTGCGCGCATCGGCCAGGGCCAGCAGGAACATCTCGCTGGCGATGAACTGGTCACCACGCTGGCCGGCTTCCTTGTCCGCCTGCTGCAGCAGTTGCACCAGATCACGGCCTGCTTGTGTCTGGCCACCGCCCTGCACGCTGGGCTGGCCGGCGATGGCCGCCTCCATGGCGGTCTTCAGGGCCGCGGTGTCGGCGCCGGCACGCTCCAGCAAGGCCTTGGGGCCGTCGGGCTGGGCCAGCATCGCGGCCAGCACATGGCTGGGTTCGATGTAGGGGTTATCGCGCGCAACGGCCAGGCTCTGGGCTTCGGACAGCGCGTGCTGAAAGGCAGTGGTGAGTTTGTCGAGACGCATGGATGAAACCTCCGGTTGCGTCTGACGTGAGGCGGCAGGCGCTGTTTTCAAGCCCCCATCTTCTGCCGCTCAGCTCAGCATGGCGCCGGTTTGCGCTGGGTCAAACCGGCAGCAGGCGTCAAAGCGCGGCGCCGCGCTGGTGGTAGTTGCCGGCGTGGAACAGCAAGGGCGGCAGATCCGCCTGGTGCAGGGCCAGCACCCGGCCGATGAAGAGCACGTGGTCACCGGCGGCGTGGTGGCGGTCGCTGTGGCACTCGAACACGGCCGCGCAGTTGGCCAGCACAGGCACACCGCCCTGCCCGTCCGTCCAAGTGCCTTCGGCGAAGCGGTCTGGCACGGGGCTGGCAAAGCGGCGCGACAAGCCGATCTGGTCCTCGGCCAGCACGTTCACGGCGAAGTGCGTGGCTTTCTGGAAGTCGATCAGGTGGCTGCTGGCATTGCGCAGCGCCCACATCACCAGCGGCGGGTCGAGCGAGAGCGAATTGAACGAGTTGGCCGTCAGGCCCACCGGCTGGCCGGCAGCATCGCGGCAGGTGATGATGGTGACACCGGTGGCGAATCGCCCCAGCGCGGAGCGAAGGGCCTTGGGTTCAATGAGCATGAGGTGTCGGAATTCGAATGGAAGGCGCTGGCCGCACAAGGCCACCAGCGGTGGATGGATTCAGGCCAGCAGCCAACGGCCCAGGCCCCAGCCCAGCGCAGCACAAAGCAGGCCACCCGCAACGTGCGCAAGGGTGTGGCCCACGGCCAGCAGCCAGTCGCCGCGAATCAACAGCTGCAGTGATTCAGCGGAGTATGCGGAAAAAGTGGTCAGCCCGCCCAGCAAACCGGTGACCAGTGCCAGCCGTGCCAACTCATCAGGCCAGCGCTGGAACCAGACCAGCGAGAAGCCGATGAGCAAGCCGCCGACGCAGTTCACGGCCAGCGTGCCCGCGGCAAAGGGCAAGGCCAGCGGGTTCAGCCACAGGCCGACGCGCCAGCGCAGCACCGACCCCGTGGCGCCGCCGAGAGCCACGGCGGCCGTCAACCATGGGGTGCTGGCGGCAAAGCTCATGCCGACGCGGCGTTCGAGCCCTGGATGCCCCAACGGGCCAGGGCGGCATCGTCACTGACGCGGGCATCGACCCAGCGCGCGCCAGTCAGCGTGGTTTCCTTCTTCCAGAACGGCGCCTGGGTCTTCAGGTAATCCATCAGGAACTCGCAGGCCTGAAACGCCTGGCCGCGATGCGCCGAGCTGACCACCACCAGCACGATCTGGTCACGCGGCAACAGCGGCCCCACGCGGTGGATGACGCGCGCGCCCCGCAAATCGAAGCGCCGGAAGGCTTCATCGATCATCTGCTCGATGGCCTTCTCGGTCATGCCCGGGTAGTGCTCGAGCTCCATCGCGCTGACGCCAGCGCCGTCGTTGTTGTCACGCACGGTGCCGACAAAGCTGGCCACGGCACCTACGCCGGGGTCGGCGTTGCGCAGGGCCAGCACTTCGGCGCTGAGGTCGAAATCAGCGGTCTGGATGGCGACGCGAGGCGTGGTCATGGGTGTGTGCTCAGCCGCCAGTCACGGGCGGGAAAAAGGCCAGTTCATCGCCGTCACTCAGCACGGCAGGCTCATCGCACAGCGTCTGGTTCAGCGCAGCGCGCACGGCGCGGCCACGGGCCAGCACCTCGCTGTGCGGGGCACCGAGGGCGATCAAGGCATCACGCGCCTGACCCACCGTGCTGCCAGCCGGCAGCTCGATCTGGCCGGTGGGGCCGAGCGCTTCACGCAGCGAGGCAAAGAACTTCAGTCGGATGGTGGGCATGGGGCTCAGGCGCCTATCAGGGTGGCCAAGGGCAGAAAACGGACCGTGTCGCCCGGGCGAATGACGCAGCCCGCCGGGTTGTCAATCAGGCCATCGGCCCACACGGCAGAGGTGAGCACGCCGGAGCTCTGGTTGGGGAAGAGCTCCACCTGCCCTTCCGCGTTCAGGCGGGCCCGCATGAATTCACGTCGGATCTTGTCGGGCTTGGGCCAGTCGAACGCGGCGCGCAAGGGCAAGGCCACAGGCCACTGGCCCGAGCCACCTTGCAGGGCACGCAGCACCGGCGCCACGGCCAGCAGGAAGGTGATGAAGCTCGACACCGGGTTGCCCGGCAGGCCGATCAGCAAGGCCTCACCGGCGTTGTCATTCGTGCCGCGCCGCACACCGCCAAAGGCGAGTGGCTTGCCCGGCTTGGCGGCCATCTGCCACAGGGCGATGTGGCCCTCGGCCGCGGCAGCCGGACGCAGGTGGTCTTCTTCACCCACCGACACGCCGCCGGAGGTGAGGATCAGGTCGTTGCCGATGGCCGCGGCGCGCAAGGCCTCGCGGGTGGCGTCCAGCCGGTCCGGCACGATGCCCAGGTCTTGAACCTCGCAGCCGGCCGCTTCCAGCAAACCCCGCAGGGTGAAGCGGTTCGAGTTGTAGATGGCGCCCGGCTTCAGTGGCTCGCCCGGCATCACCAGTTCGTCACCGGTGGAAAACAAGGCCACGCGCGGACGCCGAACCACGTTGACCTGCGCCGCACCCACCGCTGCGGCCAAGCCCAGCGCTTGCGGCGTCAGGCGGGTGCCGGCACGCAGCACGACGGCGCCGAAGCGCACGTCTTCGCCCTGCCGGCGAACCCACTGGCCGTGCGCGGGCACCGTGTTCACCACCACGCTCCCCAGACCGCCCTCGTTGGATGGCTGGGCGACGCACTGCTCCTGCATCACCACGCAGTCGGCCCCGGCAGGCACTTGCGCGCCGGTGAAGACGCGCGCGGCCGTGCCGGGCAGCAAGGGCTGGCCGACCACACCGGCAGGAATGCGCTGGCTGACCGGCAGCACCACACCGGGCTGAGGCACGTCAGCCGCACGCATGGCATAACCGTCCATCGACGTGTTGTCGGCGGGCGGCACGTCCAGCGTCGAGGTGATGTCGCTCGCCAGGGTGCGGCCCAGCGCACCGAAGGTGCTCAGGGCCTCCACATCGGTGATCCGGGCTGCATGGGCGGCCGCGACCACGCGGGCCAGCACCTCGTCCAGTGTCATCAACGGCGCGCGGGCGGTGTTGTCGGTGGTCTTGTCGGTGGTCTTGTCGGCGGCCATGTCAGCGGTCTTGTCAGCGTTCAGGGCCTGGCTCAGTCGCAGTGGCGCGCAACGAAGGCCTTCACCAGATCGGTGTCCGGCTGCATCACGGTGAAGCGCTTGGGCAGGCTTTCGATGTCGCCGAGGCCGGCGGGCCGTTCGGGCTCGACGCCCACCGCTTCGCGGATCGTTTCTGCGAACTTGGCCGGCAAGGCCGTTTCCAGCACGATCATCGGCACACCTGCTTCAACCCGCTCCAGCGCTACCTTCACGCCGTCAGCCGTGTGGGTGTCCACCAGGCTGCCGAAACGCTCGTAGGTGCTGCGAATGGTGTTGAGGCGATCGACGTGCGTGCTGCGGCCGCTCTGGAAGCCGAAGCTGGCGATGCGGCCGGCCTCCGCACGTGCCAGGGTGAAGGCGCCAGCACGGCTGATTTCGGTGTGGAACAGGTGGCGGGTGCGTTCGCCGTCACGGCCCAGCAGGTCATAAACGAAGCGCTCGAAGTTCGAGGCCTTCGAGATGTCCATCGACGGGCTGGAGGTTTCGTGGGTTTCGGCGCCCTGGCGCACACGGTACGAGCCGGTGCGGAAGAACTCGTCGAGCACGTCGTTTTCGTTCGTGGCCACCACCAGGTGCTTGACGGGCAAGCCCATCATGCGCGCCACATGGCCGGCGCACACGTTGCCGAAGTTGCCCGACGGCACCGTGAAGCTCACCTGCTCGGTGTTCTTCGACGTGACCTGGAAGTAGCCGGCGAAGTAGTACACCACCTGGGCCAGCAAGCGCGCCCAGTTGATGGAGTTGACCGTGCCGATCTTGTATTTGCGCTTGAACGCCAGGTCGTTCGAGACGGCCTTGACGATGTCCTGCGCGTCATCGAACACGCCTTCAACGGCGATGTTGTGGATGTTGGCGTCTTGCAGGCTGAACATCTGGGCCTGCTGGAACGGGCTCATGCGGCCGTTCGGGCTGAGCATGAACACACGCACGCCCTGCTTGCCGCGCATCGCGTATTCAGCGGCGCTGCCGGTGTCGCCCGAGGTGGCGCCCAGGATGTTGAGCTCTTCGCCGCGGCGGCCCAGTTCGTACTCGAACAGGTTGCCCAGCAGCTGCATCGCCATGTCCTTGAAGGCCAGCGTCGGGCCGTTGGACAGAGCTTCAATCCACAGGCCGGATTCACCCAGCTTGCGCACCGGCACGATGGCTGCCGAGCCGAACACCTCGGCGGTGTAGGTCTTGCTGACCAGACGGCGCAGGTCATCGGCCGGAATGTCGTCGATGTAGAGCGACAGCACTTCAAAGGCCAGCTCGGCGTAGCTCAGGCCGCGCCAGCTGGTCAGCGTGGCGTCGTCCACCTTCGGGTAGGCCACGGGCAGGTACAAGCCGCCGTCCGGCGCCAGGCCTTCCAGCAGGATGTCGCAGAAGCCGCGTTCGGTGCGGTCGCCGCGGGTGCTGATGTACTTCATGCCAGCTCTTCCTTGCGCAGGCTGACGATCGGAGCCAGCACCGTGCGCAGGGCCTGCATCTTGGCCAGCGCGGCGCGCATGCGGCCTTCGATGGTGTCGTGCGTCAGGATGATCAGGTCGGTCTGCTTCTCGCCATCGGCGCTTTCGCGCTGAAGCACGGCATCGATGGAAATGTCGTTGTCGGCCAGGATGGTGGTGATGCTCGACAGCACGCCGGCCTCGTCCGCCACGCGCAGGCGCAGGTAGAACGCCGTCTGCACCTGGTCGATCGGCAGGATCGGGGTGTCCGCCAGCGCATCGGCGCGGAAGGCCAGATGCGGCACGCGGTGCTCGGGGTCGGCCGTGTGCAGACGGGTGATGTCAACCAGGTCGGCCACCACGGCAGACGCGGTCGGCTCGGAGCCTGCGCCCTTGCCGTAGTACAGCGTGGTGCCCACGGCATCGCCCTGCACCACCACGGCGTTCATCGCACCTTCCACATTGGCGATCAGGCGCTTGGACGGGATCAGCGTCGGGTGCACGCGCAGTTCGATGCCGGCGTCGCGCTTTTTCGTGATGCCCAGCAGCTTGATGCGGTAGCCCAGTTGTTCGGCGTAGCGGATGTCGATGGCCGACAGCTGGGTGATGCCCTCCACATGGGCCTTGTCGAACTGCACCGGCACACCGAACGCGATGGCGCTCATGATGGTGGCCTTGTGGGCCGCGTCCACGCCTTCGATGTCGAAGGTCGGGTCGGCTTCGGCATAGCCCAGGCGCTGGGCTTCCTTCAACACCACGTCGAAGTCCAGGCCCTTGTCGCGCATCTCGGACAGGATGAAGTTCGTCGTGCCGTTGATGATGCCGGCGATCCACTCGATGCGGTTGGCGGTCAGGCCTTCACGCAGGGCCTTGATGATGGGAATGCCACCGGCCACCGCTGCTTCAAACGCCACTACCACGCCCTTGGCGCTGGCAGCCGCGAAGATCTCCGTGCCATGAACGGCCAGCAAGGCCTTGTTCGCGGTGACCACATGCTTGCCGGCGGCAATGGCTTCGAGCACCAGCTCACGGGCAATGCCGGTGCCACCGATCAGTTCGACGACGATGTCGATGTCCGGGTTGGCGACGATCTCGCGGGCGTCGGCCACGATCTGCACGGCGTCACCGACGATCTCGCGGGCGGCCGCCAAGTTGCGGCGGGACACCTGGGCCAGCTCGATGCCACGACCGGCGCGGCGCTGGATTTCAGTCTGGTTGCGGGTCAGCACATGAAACACGCCGCTGCCGACGGTGCCCAGGCCCATGAGGCCGACTTGGATGGGTTTGATGGCGTTGTTCACGAGAGGATTCAATTCAAAAAGTTCAGGCCGCGTGACGTTTGCGGTAGTTCTCGAGGAAGCGGGCAATGCGCCCGATCGCCTCGGCCAGGTCGTCGGTGTTCGGCAGGAAAACGATGCGGAAATGGTCAGGGGTCGGCCAGTTGAAGCCTGTGCCCTGCACGATCAGCACCTTTTCTTCCGCCAACAACTCGTAGGCGAACTGCTGGTCATCGGCGATCGGATAGAGCGCCGGATCCAGTCGAGGGAACATGTACAGCGCCGCCTTGGGTTTGACGACACTCACGCCCGGGATCTTGGTCAACAGGTCGTAGGCCAGATCCCTTTGCCGGGCCAGGCGGCCGCCAGGGGCCACCAGGTCCTTGATGCTTTGATACCCGCCCAGCGCAGTCTGGATGGCCAGCTGGCCGGGCGTGTTGGCGCACAGGCGCATCGAGGCCAGCATGTTCAGCCCCTCGATGTAATCCTTCGCGCGCTTCTTGTTGCCGGAGACCACCATCCAGCCGGCGCGGTAGCCACAGCTGCGGTAGTTCTTCGACAGACCGTTGAAGGTCAGGAACAGGACGTCGTCGGCCAGCGAGGCAATGCTCGTGTGGGTTTCGCCGTCGTACAGGGTCTTGTCGTAGATCTCGTCGGCAAAGATCACCAGGTGGTGCTGCCGTGCGATCTCGACCATGCCTTCCAGCACCTCGCGCGGGTAGAGCGCGCCGGTCGGGTTGTTCGGGTTGATCAGGACCATCGCCTTGGTGCGCGGCGTGATCTTCGCGCGCATGTCATCAAGGTCGGGCATCCAGCCGCTGGCTTCGTCACAGCGGTAATGCACCGGCGTGCCACCCGACAGCGACACCACGGCGGTGTACAGCGGGTAATCCGGTGAGGGAATCAGCACTTCGTCGCCGCCGTCCAGCAGCGCGTTCATGCTCATCGCGATCAGCTCGGACGCGCCATTGCCCAGGTAAACATCGTCCACGGTGACGCCGGCGATCTTCTTTTCCTGGCAGTAATGCACCACCGCCTTGCGGGGGGCAAACAGGCCCTTGGAGTCGGTGTAGCCGGCAGCGTCCGGCAAATTGCGGATCATGTCCTGGACGATTTCGTCCGGCGGCATCAAACCGAACGCGGCCACATTGCCGATGTTCAGCTTGATGATCTTGTGGCCCTCTTCCTCCATCTGACGTGCCTTGTCCAGCACCGGTCCACGGATGTCATAGCCGACGTTGGCGAGCTTGCTGGACTTGGCGATCGGTTTCAACCGGTGTCTCCTAAAGGAATGTTGCGCCACAAAAACCTATAATTTAACCATAGGCCACCTGTCATCGAGGCAGGTGCGGCGGTCCAGTCGGGCCGCTGAATGTCGTCGGTGCCCAATGATCTGGCCGGATCGGGCGTACAAGGAGACCGATTGAAGTTCCAACCAGACACCCTGGACGGCGTGAACGCCATCTCGCGGCTTGAGGCCAGCCGCATCTGGGTTCATCAGACACCGTTCGAATCAAGTTTGCTCGTGCCCTGGGTGGGCACCGTTGCGCCCTGGTCGGCTTGGCAGACGAGTGATTTGCGGCCCGAGCATTTCGAGCAGATGCTGGCTTTCAAGCCCGAGCTCGTGATTCTCGGCTCAGGGGCCAAGTTGTCGTTTGTGTCACCGGCTCAATACCGGGTGCTGATCGAGCACCGCATCGGGATTGAAACCATGGACACCGCGGCAGCCTGCCGCACGTACAACGTGCTGGTCAATGAAGGCCGCAAGGTGCTGGGTGCGTTCATGGTCGGCAAAGCGCCGGCAGAACAAGACAACTCGGCATCGTAAACGTCACTCCCGCCTTTGGGGCGAGGACAACCTCACACAACAATCTATAATCGCTGGCTATGCCTTTCCAAGGCGCCAGCAGAAGTCAAGATCCTCATGACGCCAGCACTCAACAAATCCCTCCCGGACATCGAAGCTCAAGCCACCGGCGGTGTGAAGTTCACCCCCCAGGCTTTTCACGGCAAGGCAGTGGTGCTGTACTTCTACCCCAAGGACAACACGCCTGGCTGCACCACCGAAGCCATGCAGTTCCGCGACCAGCACGCCGAGTTCGTGGCGGCCGGCGCCGTGGTGTTCGGCGTGTCGCGCGACAACATGGCGTCGCATGACAAGTTCAAGCAGAACCTGGAGCTGCCCTTCCAGCTGATCGCTGATACCGAAGAAAAGCTATGCCACATGTTCGGCGTCGTCAAGAACAAGATCATGTACGGCAAGAAGGTCAAGGGGATCGAGCGCTCCACCTTCCTGATCGACACCAAGGGTGTTCTCCGGGCCGAATGGCGCGGCATCAAGGTGGCAGGCCACGTCGAGGAAGTGCTGAAGGCCGTTCAAGACCTGAAGCTGACCGCCTGATACGTTCACGGGGGCCTGATGGCTGCAAGCAGCCTGCCATCTTGTCAAAAAAGCCGACCACCGCGTCGGCTTTTTCATGTCTGGTGCACCGCCGCAACAGCCCCGAGAGCTGTCATCTGATCTGTGCATAATCAATTCATGCACGAGAACTTCCTGTCGCGCACCTCAGAAAAAGCCGCACAGGCCCCTGTGCGGCTTTTTTATTGCTGAAACCCAACCAGGTCGACCTGCCCTCATGCCCCTGCCCAAGCCGCCAGCCACTCGCGCCACCATCCTGCCCGCTGCTGCCTTTGAAGCACAAGCAGCCCCGAAGTCATCACGATCTTCCTCGCGCGCCACCAGCGCCCGACAGGAGCCGCAGGCACCGGTGATGGAATTGCGCAAAGACCCGCCCGAGCCTGTAGCGGCCGTGGCCCCGAAGCCGGCTGCCGCCCGCACACCCAAAACCACCCTGCCCGCCAACGCCGCGCCACTGCGCCCGGCCGTGCAGCCCAAGCCCCGCAAGCCGCGCAGCACGGGGCCCGCCAAGCTGTTTGTGCTCGACACCAATGTGTTGATGCACGACCCGATGTCGCTCTACCGTTTCGACGAGCACGACATCTACCTGCCGATGATCACCCTCGAAGAGCTGGACGGCCACAAGAAGGGCATGAGCGAGGTATCGCGCAACGTGCGCCAGGTCAGCCGCGAGCTGGATGCGCTGGCAGGCGACGGCAAGCTCGACCCGGCCGAAGGCCTGCCGTTGAGCAAGACCGGCCACCGCGAAGCCCTCGGCAAGCTCTTCTTCCAGACCACCTTCCTGGAAACCAAGCTGCCCGCCGGCCTGCCGCAGGGCAAGGCTGACAACCAGATTCTGGGCGTGGTGCAGTCGCTCTGCGAGCAGTTCCCGCAGCGCCAGGTCGTGCTGGTGTCGAAAGACATCAACATGCGCATCAAGGCGCGTGCGCTGGGCTTGGCCGCTGAAGACTATTTCAACGACAAGACGCTCGACGACGGTGACCTGCTCTACACCGGCGTGCTGCAGCTGCCGGCTGATTTCTGGGACCGCCATGGCAAGACCATGGAGAGCTGGAGCCAGGGCGGGCACACGTACTACCGCATCAGCGGGCCTTTGATTCCGGCGCTGATGGTGAACCAGTTTGTCTACCTGGAAGCGCCGGGCGAGGCCCCGCTGTATGCCCGCGTCTCGGAAATCACCGGCAAGACCGCGGTGCTCAAGACCCTGCGCGACTACACCAACGCCAAGCACTCGATCTGGGGTGTCACGGCCCGCAACCGCGAGCAGAACTTTGCCCTCAACCTGCTGATGGACCCGGAGTGCGACTTCATCACCCTGACCGGCACCGCCGGCACGGGCAAGACGCTGATGACGCTGGCCGCCGCCCTGTCGCAGGTCATGGAAGACCGCCGGTTCACCGAAATCATCGTGACCCGTGTCACCGTGCCGGTCGGTGAAGACATCGGCTTCCTGCCGGGCAATGAGGAAGAAAAGATGAGCCCGTGGATGGGCGCGCTCGACGACAACCTCGAAGTGCTGGCCAAGAGCGACAACTCTGCAGGTGAGTGGGGACGCGCAGCCACCAACGACCTCGTGCGCAGCAAGATCAAGATCAAGAGCTTGAACTTCATGCGCGGCCGCACCTTCCTGAACAAGTTCGTGCTGATCGACGAAGCGCAGAACCTGACGCCCAAGCAGATGAAGACGCTGATCACCCGGGCCGGCCCGGGCACGAAGATCGTCTGCCTGGGCAACCTGGCGCAGATCGACACGCCCTATTTGACCGAAGGCTCATCGGGCCTGACCTATGCGGTGGACCGTTTCAAGGGCTGGCCACATTCGGGCCATGTGACCCTGGCGCGGGGCGAGCGTTCGCGTCTGGCTGACTTCGCATCCGAGGTGCTGTAAGGGCTTTCACGTACAGGGAACTTTTCCAAGTACTTGTTTTTATTGGAATTTCCGGTTGACACCCCAGAACGGGGCGTCTATCCTGCGGCCCGTGCAAGGTATCAACCCCTTCCGGGCCGCAGGTGTTTTACTGGCCTCTGCCCCTCGCGTCTGTGCGCTGACAGCGGCTTTGCTGTTGGGGCAGGCAGCGCAAGCGGCGCCCGATGTTCCCCCTCAAGATGCTGTCATGCGCCTGCTCCAGGAGCGGGGGCTGCTGGACGCTGCGTCGGCCAACGGCGACGTCACGCTGCTTGGGCAGGTGCGCGACAAGGCCTCTGATCTTGTTCTGACGGCGATGAACTTCATCGGCGTGCGCTACCGCCGCGGCGGCAGCAGCGCAGAGGAAGGTTTTGATTGCTCCGGCTTCACCCGCCACATCTTCGAGAACAGCGTGGGCATGCTGCTGCCGCGTCGCGCATCCGAGCAGGCCTCGCTGCCCGGCTTGCTGCAAATCCGCCAGGAAGACCTCAAACCCGGTGATCTGGTGTTCTTCAACACCATGAAGCGCACGTTCTCGCACGTGGGCATCTACGTCGGTGACGGCAAATTCATTCACTCCCCGCGCAGCGGCAGTGAAGTGCGCGTCGAAGACATGCGCCAGGAATACTGGGTCCGCCGCTTCAACGGCGCGCGCCGCGCACCGGTGGTGGGCGAGCAGCCCCGCACCACGCCCTGACCTCGGGCAAGCCCCTGTGATCCCTGCCCTGTGGGGGCTTCGCTGGCACGGCACAATCGCCTGATGGGCGACAACGTAATTCCCTTGATTGATGGCCGCACCGCACACCCGGTGCCGCGCATTCCTGCCGTGCCGGTGCTGCCCACCGGCTTGCTGGCAGACACCCTGGGGCGGCCGCTGCGCGATCTGCGCATCTCGGTCACCGATCGGTGCAACTTCCGCTGCAGCTACTGCATGCCGAAGGATGTGTTCGACAAGCACCATCAGTTCCTGCCGCAGGATGCACTGCTGAGCTTCGAGGAAATCACCCGCCTGGCCCGGCTCTTCGTGGCCCACGGTGTCGTGAAGCTCCGGTTGACGGGCGGCGAGCCGCTGCTGCGAAAGAACCTCGAGATCCTGATCGGCATGCTGGCTGAATTGCGCACGCCGGACGGCGAGGCGCTCGACATCACCCTCACCACGAACGGCTCCTTGCTGGCTCGCAAGGCGCAGGCCTTGAAGGACGCCGGCTTGCGGCGGGTCACGGTCAGCCTGGATGCGCTGAACGATGACATCTTCCAGCGCATGAACGACGTGGGCTTTCCGGTTGCGGAGGTGCTGACAGGCATTGATGCCGCCCTCGCCGCAGGCCTTGGCCCGATCAAGGTGAACATGGTCGTCAAGCGCGGCACGAACGACCATGAAGTGGTGGCCATGGCGCGCCACTTCCGCGACCACTACGACGGCCAGGTGGTGCTGCGCTTCATCGAATACATGGATGTTGGCGCCACCAATGGCTGGCGCATGGACGATGTCTTGCCGTCGGCTGAGCTGGTCAAGCGCATTGGTGCGCACTGGCCGCTGTCGCCGATGCAGGCCACGGCCACCGGCGAGACGGCCGAGCGCTGGCGCTATGACGACGGCCGCGGCGAGGTGGGCTTCATCTCCAGCGTCACCCAGGCGTTCTGCCAGGACTGCAACCGCGCGCGGCTGTCCACCGAGGGCAAGTTGTTCCTCTGCCTGTTCGCCAACCAGGGCCACGACCTGCGCGCACTGCTGCGCAGCGGCGTCAGCGATGCAGACCTGGCCTCAGCCATTGGCGGCGTCTGGCACGCGCGCCAGGACCGGTATTCCGAACTGCGCAGCCAGTCGGCCCCGACGCGAAACGCAGGCGGCCAGCGCGTGGAGATGCACTACATCGGCGGCTGAGGCGCCGCCGGTTTTTCAGCTGGAGCTGGAGGTCACGCCCCGATTGGCCAGCGCATCCGCGCGCTCGTTGCCCGGATCACCCGCGTGGCCCTTGACCCAGTGCCATGCCACGTCATGCTGCTGCACCAGGCCATCGAGCCGTTGCCACAGCTCGACGTTCTTCACCGGCTTGCCGTCAGCCGTGCGCCAGCCGCGCTTTTTCCAGTTGTGGATCCAGGTCATGATGCCGTTGCGGACATATTCGCTGTCGGTGTAAACCGCCACCACGCAACGCCGCTTCAGGGTCGCCAGCGACTCGATCACAGCCGTCAGTTCCATGCGGTTGTTGGTGGTCAGCGGCTCACCGCCCCAGAGCTCTTTTTCGTGCTCGCCGGCGCGCATCCAGGCGCCCCAGCCGCCCGGACCAGGGTTGCCCTTGCAGGCGCCGTCTGTGTAGATCGTGACTTGACTCATGTGTGCTTGTTCTGACGTGTCGTGCGGTTCGCGACCGCGGCTTTGCCCACGCGCGGTGCCGGCGCTTCCCGGCGGGCCAGGCCCACCAGTCGCATGCCGCGCACCCGCTTGACGGCGCTGATGGCGTAGACGGCGCCCAGCACCGGCCACCACCGATCTCCGGTGCGCTCCATCCACGCCATCCGCTCCAGCCAGCGGGGTGAAGAAAGGGGCGGACGATAACAGCCAAACTGGCCCGGGCCGATCTCGAAGTTGAGCAATTTCAACCAGTCGCGCAGGCGCCAGTAGCCAAGGAACTCACCGGTGTTGGGCAGAAACAGGGGTGCCTCGCCCCCCAGCACCTGCTGCCGGAAATGGCCCACATGCTGACGCAAGCCCCACAGGCTGGCCGGGTTCAGGCCGATGATGACCACCCGCCCTTCCGGCCGCAGCACCCGGCAAACCTCGGCCAGCGCCTGATGCGGGTCGGCCGCAGACTCCAGGGTGTGCGGCATCACCACCAGGTCCAGTGATTGATCCGGGAATGGCAGGCACTCGGGCGTGCAGATCAGCCCGCCCGGCGTTGGCAACATGGCCATGTCCAGGGGAACCTCGGCGGCTTCAAGCGAGTCTGTCTGCGTGGCAATGCCCGTGGACAGCCGCGCGCACCAACGCTGTGGCATGCGGTTGGCGCGCAGCCCATCAAGCTCAGGCAGCCCCAGCTGCAAGGCGTGAAAGCCGAACAGGTCGGCCACGGCGGCATCCAGCAAGGCCTGCTCCCAGGCCAGCAGGTACCTGCCCGGCGGGCTCCTCAACCAAGCCTCGAACTCTATAATCGACGTTTCACCTGTCATGACTCTGGTCGCCCTGCCCGCCTTCGCCGATAACTACATCTGGATATGTCACGACGGGCAACAGGCCCTGGTGGTAGATCCGGGGGATGGGCCGACGGTGCAACACTGGCTTGACCAGCAAGGACTGGCCCTCACGGCCATTCTAGTGACGCATCACCATGCCGATCACATCGGTGGCGTCGCGTCGCTGCTGCCCCGCCTGCAGGGCCCCTTGTTCGCCCCCGCCGAAGCGAAGCTGCCGGCCCCGGTCACTGTGGTGGCAGGTGGCGAGCGGTTGACGTGGGCAGGTCATGACATCTCGGTGTTGCCAGTGCCTGGTCACACCCTCGGCCACTTGGCCTACCTGATGGCGATGCCCGAAGGCGAGCCTGCCCGCTTGTTCTGCGGCGACACCTTGTTTTCAGGCGGTTGCGGCCGCGTGTTTGAAGGCACGCCCGCGCAGATGAACACCTCGTTGCAAGTGCTGGCTGCGCTGCCTGCCGACACGCAGATATGCTGCGCCCACGAATACACGCTGTCCAACCTGCGCTTCGCCAGTGAGGTCGACCCTGACAACGCCGCACTGGCCCGCTACGTTCAGCAGTGCACCCAGGTGCGGGCCCAAGGCCTGCCCACCCTGCCCTCCAGCCTCGGGCTGGAACTTCAGATCAACCCGTTCCTGCGCTGTGACCAGCCGGCCCTGATCAACGCTGCGCTTGGGCGCGGTGCTGCCAGCCGACAAGGCGACGACGTATTTGCCGCCTTGCGCGAATGGAAAAACTCCTACCGATGACCGACATCCTCCGCTCCACCTTCCGCCTGGGCGCATTTGCACTGGCCGCCGCAACGCTGCTGCCGGGTTGCGCCTCCACGCCGCTGCCCCCGATGCAGTCGACATCGCCCGCCGGCACCGGTGCAGCCCGCCAGGTGGCGCGCGCGCCCGGCACGCAGCTGCTGCTCGATGCCGCTGCGGCCCCGACGAACGCGACGCCCGCGGCCCAGTCGCCTGTTCTGGCCACCACCACGCAAGCCGTGGCTGGGTCGCAGGACGAAACGATGGTTACTGCCCCCATCGACCCCCTGAACCCGGACCAGCCCGTCAATCTCGACGACAAGACTGCCAACCGGGACTTGTGGGTGCGTGTGCGTCGTGGCTTCACGATGTCCGACCTTGACGACGACTACGTACGGCGCTTCGAGCAGTACTACGCCACCCGCCCCGACTACGTCAAACGCATGACCGAGCGCGGCGGCCGTTACCTGTTCCATGTGGTGCAGGAGATCGAGAAGCGCAACATGCCCACCGAGCTGGCGCTGCTGCCTTTCATCGAAAGCGCGTTCAACCCGCAGGCCATGTCAACGGCCAAGGCCTCGGGCATGTGGCAGTTCATTCCTTCGACGGGCAAAGACTATTCGCTGACGCAGAACGTCTTCCGTGACGATCGGCGCAATGTGCTGGCGTCCACCCGCGCAGCACTCGACTACCTCGACCGGCTGCACGACATGTTCGGTGACTGGCACCTGGCACTGGCCGCCTACAACTGGGGCCAGGGCAATGTGCAGCGCGCCATCACCCGCAACCAGAAGGCCGGCCTGCCCACCGATTACGCCAGCCTGAAGATGCCCGACGAGACCCGGCAGTACGTGCCCAAGCTCCAGGCGGTGAAGAACATCGTGATGCAGCCAGACCAGTACAAGCTGGAACTGCCCGCGCTGAAGAACCACCCGTATTTCCTGAGCGTGCCGATCGAGCGCGACATCGACCTGGACCTCGCCGCCAAACTGGCCGGGGTGTCGCTCGATGAATTCAAGTCGCTGAACCCGCAGATGAACAAGCCGGTCATCCTGGCCGCAGGCACCGAACAAGTGCTGCTGCCTTACGAGAACGCGGCGAGCTTCGTGGAAAAGCTGCGCAACCACCGCGGGCAGCTGGCCACCTGGACGGCCTGGGTCGCACCCAAAACCCTGCGTCCTGCCGAGGCGGCCAAGGAAGTTGGCATGAGCGAGGCGCAGCTGCGCGATGTCAACCGCATTCCGCCGAAGATGCTGGTGAAGGCGGGCTCCACCTTGCTGGTGCCGCGCAGCGCCACCCGCACCGCGGACGTGTCTGAACACGTGGCTGACCATGCCTCCATCGCCCTGGCGCCAGATGTTCCTCCGCTGAAGAAGGTCACGCTGAAGGCTGGCAAGAAGGGTGAGACGGTCGCCTCGATCGCCAAGCGCTATCGCACCACGCCGGCCCAGGTGGCCAGCTGGAACAAGGTGGCGGCGAACGGCACGTTCAAGGCCGGCAGCGCGATCGTCGTGTTTGTGCCGAATGCCACCAAGGTGGCTGCGGCCCGCCCTGCGCCCGCTTCGGTGAAGCCGGCGGCGAACACCAAGGGCAAGGCCACTGCCGTGGCCATTGCCAAGCCAACGGTCAAGACGGCGCCTGCGCGCACCAGTGGTGCTGCCAAGACGCCGGCGCCGCGCAACCGTGCGGCCATCCGCCTCGCAGATCACTGATGCTTGAAAGCGGCAGGTGCGTCTGAGGGCGCGCCTGATGCCGCCGACCGCCTGAGACGGTCGACGGCGTGATCAGCGCCGATCAACCAGCGCGTGCGCAATGGTCGACAGATCGACGTACTCCAGCTCGCTGCCCGCCGGCACACCCCGTGCGAGGCGCGTCACGCGGATGCCGCGCAGCTTGAGGGCCTCGGACAGCACGTGCGAGGTTGCCTCACCTTCCGCTGTGAAGCTGGTGGCCAGGATGACCTCGGACACCAAGCCGTCGAGTGCGCGGTCCAGCAGGTTGGACGCACCCACCTCTCGGGCGCCGATGCCGTCGAGCGGGCTCATCCGGCCCATCAGCACGTAGTAGAGCCCGCGGTAGCTGCCGGTGCGCTCCAGCGTGGCTTGATCAGCCGGGGTCTCCACCACGCACAACTGGTGCGCGTCGCGGGCCGAGTCCAGGCAGATGCCGCAGATGGGCTCTTCGGTGAACGTGTTGCACCGCGCGCAATGCCGCACCGACGTGACGGCCGTGTCCAGCGCGCGAGACAACTGCAGCGCACCCGGGCGGTCATGCTGGAGCAGGTGAAAGGCCATGCGCTGGGCCGACTTGGCCCCGACGCCTGGCAGCTTGCGCAAGGCCTCGATCAATGTTTCGAGCGAGGTGTCGGGCACCTTGGGCGTACTCAGAACGGCATCTTCATGCCGGGGGGCAGCGGCATGCCAGCGGTGATCTTGCTCATCTTTTCCTGGCTCAGGGCCTCGGCCCGACGCACGGCGTCGTTCACGGCGGCAGCCACCAGGTCTTCCAGCATGTCCTTGTCGTCGGCCAGCAAGCTAGGGTCGATGGTGACCCGGCGCACATCGTTCTTGCAGGTCATCACGACCTTGACCAGGCCGGCGCCCGATTGGCCTTCCACCTCGATGTTGGCCAGCTCCGCCTGGGCCTTCTTCATGTTGTCCTGCATGGCTTGGGCCTGCTTCATCAGGCCGGCCAGTTGACCCTTCATCATGTGCTTGTCCTTTTGGTGTTTGGAGGTACGTCCACGTGGGCATCAGACCGGCTTGATGGAGCCGGAGACGATGCGCGCCGTGTTGAATTGCGACAGCATGGCCCGCACGAGCGGGTCTTGCTGAATGGTTTGCTCAGCGTCGAATTGTCGACGCGCGGCGAATTCGGCGTCGCGGCGGACCGGTGAATCCTGGGCCACGCCAGGGCTGACGGCCAGCGACACGGCCGCGCCCAGCACGCCACGAACGGCAGCCTGGAGCTTGTCGACCAGCCCGGTGGAGCGCAGCGTTTCGCGCTCAACACGCAACTGCCACACCTCGGCGCCACCTTGTGCCTCGATGCCGATCAACTCGGCCTGCATGGCCAGCTCGCGCGCCAGGGCGGCGATGGCGCCGCTGCCAGTCAATTGGGTCGTCAACGCCGCCCAGCGGTCCCCCAGCGGCGTGCGCATCACTTCGATCGCGGCCAGCCGGTCGGCGGCGGCGGCACGGCGTTCAACGGGCGCGGCAGGCGCGAAGTGCTCGGGCTCTGCCTCGCGCTCCACCGGCCGCTCGATCCGCTGGCTCGCAGCGCTGGCAGCAACCGGCACCACATCCGCTTCAAACGGAGCCTCGTCCATCCAGGGCGGCGGGCCGTCATCAGGTGCCGAAGCACGAGCTGGCGCGGACGGCTGCTGGCGGGCGGCCACCACGGGGGCTGGCGCAGGGGCCGCCATGACGGGCGGTGCGGCCACGGGGCGCGACATCGCTGGCGGAGCCTCGGGCAGATTGGCTGGCGCGGTGTTCGGCGCAGCAGCGCTTGGCGCAGCCATTGGTACCTCAGGCGGGGCCACGGGCAATGCTGCACGCGGAGCGGCCACCGGCACGGACGCTGGTGGCGTGCTGGCGACGGGTCGCGCGGCGGTTTGTGTGACGGGCGCTGCTGCCTGCGGACGTGCAGCCGGTGCTGCCGACGTGGGCACGGCCACCGACCGGTGCTCAGCCCGCTTGGCCAGCAAAGGCGCCGCCGCCGTGCGACCGCCGGAACCGGCGGGTGGCGCAGCGTCGCTCGACATGGCCGGGAACGCCATGAAGCGCAGCAGGGTCATCACCAGCCCGGCGTATTCATCAGGCGCCAGGCTCAGCTCAGCACGGCCTTGCAGGCAGATGCTGTAAAGCAGCTGTGTTTCATCAGGGGCCAGCGCGCTGTGCAGTCGACGGGCCGCTTCGGTGTCCGGGTCGGTCTCGTCCAGGCCATTGGCCACCGCCTGCGCCACCGCCATCTGCTGAAGCAGACGCGCCATCTCATCGAGCGTACCGGCGGCTGACAGGCCCTGGGCCCGCAGCGCCTCGCATTCGTCGATGACGGCCCGGCCGTCACGCTCCGACAGCGATTGCACCAGCCGCTCGGCATGGCGCCGGTCCACGGCGCCGAGCATGGCGCGCACGGCCGACTCTTCCAGCTGGCCGCCGCCAAAGGCGATCGCCTGGTCGGTCAACGACAGCGCATCGCGCATCGAACCCCGTGCGGCCCTTGACAGCTGCCGCAGCGCGCCAGCGTCCGCCTGCACCTGTTCCGCTTCCAGCACGCGGGCCAGGTGCTCGGCCACCGTCTGCGGCGCCATCGGGCGCAGGTTGAACTGCAGGCAGCGGCTCAGCACCGTTGGCAGCATCTTTTCCGGGTCGGTGGTGGCAAGCACGAACTTCAGGTAGTCCGGCGGTTCTTCCAGCGTCTTCAGCAAGGCGTTGAAGGCATCCTTCGTGAGCTGGTGCGCTTCGTCGATCATGAAGACCTTGAAACGGCCCACCGACGGCTTGTAGGCCGCGCGCTCGATCAACTCGCGAATCTCGTCGATGCTGCGGTTGGACGCGGCGTCCAGTTCCACATAGTCAATGTAGCGGTCGGCATCAATTTCGCGGCAAGCGCTGCAGACGCCGCAGGGGCGCGCGGTGATGCCGCCCTGGCCGTCGGGCCCGGTGCAATTCAGGCTCTTCGCAAGAATGCGCGACACGGTGGTCTTGCCAATGCCCCGCGTGCCGGTGAACAGGTAGGCGTGGTGCAGCCGCTGCTGCTCGAGCGCGTGGGTCAAGGCCCGCACGACGTGGTCCTGCCCCACCATCTCTTCGAAGCTGCGAGGCCGGTACTTGCGGGCCAGGACGACATAACTCATGCGGTCATTCTACGGGTCTGAAGATGCCGGAATTGCCCCCGAGGCGCGTGGCTGAAGGATAATCCCGCCCCATGACTGCTTCTGCCCACGACTCCACCGGCGCCACCCTGAGCTACGAACAGGCCGGCGTGAACTACGACCTGATCGATCCGCTGAAGGTGGCCGCACAGCGCGCTGCCGCAGCCACCGCCGGCCACCTCACCGCCCACGGCTTCACCGAGGTGAAGGCCTCGCGCGGCGAATCCGCCTACGTCGTGGACGTGGGCCCGTTTTACCTGGCCAGCATCGTTGAATGCCTCGGCTCCAAGGCCCTGGTGGCCGACGAGATGCACGCCCTGACGGGCAAGAGCTACTACGCTGGCATCGCCCAAGACACCATCGCCATGGCCGTGAATGACCTGATCACCGTCGGCGCCACGCCGCTGGTGGTGCAGGCCTACTGGGCTGCCGGTGGCAGTGACTGGTTCGGCGACGCCCAGCGGGCGCAAGCCCTGGTGGCGGGCTGGAAAGCAGCCTGCGACACCTGCGGCGTGGCCTGGGGCGGCGGCGAAACGCCGGCCCTGGCGGGCATCGTGGAAAGCGGCCGCATTGACCTGGCAGCCTCCTGCACCGGCATCATCAGCCCGAAGTCGCGCCTGAGCGTCGGCGATGAACTCGCTGAAGGCGACGTCATCGTGCTGCTGTCTTCCAGCGGCATCCATGCCAACGGCCTGAGCCTGGCCCGCAAGCTGCTCGAGCGCCTGCCGGAAGGTTACCTGACCGAAGTGGCGCCCGGCCTGAACTACGGCGAGGCCCTGCTGGCCCCGACCACGCTGTACAGCCCGGTCACGGAAGCCCTGGCCAAGGCCGGCGTGTCGATGCACTACTGCGCCAACATCACCGGCCACGGCTGGCGCAAGCTGCTGCGGCACCCGAGCACCCTCACCTACCGCATTCACACCGTGCCGGCCGTGCCGCCGGTGCTGAGCTTCATCCAGAAGCACGCCCACCACGACGACCGCGAGGCCTACTCCACGTTGAACATGGGCGCCGGTTTCGCCCTGTTCGTCAAGGCCGAGGACGCTGCACGCACCGTCGAGATCTCGAAGGCGCTGGGCGTGGATGCGGTGATCGCCGGCGTGGTCGAAGCAGGCCCGAAGCAGGTGGTGATCGAGCCGATCAATGTCACCTTCGGCAATGACGACCTGCAACTGCGCTGAGTACGCGCCGACGCTGCACTGAAGCCACATGGAGCCCGCACTGAGCCCACACTGAGCGCAACGCAGCTCAACGGAGCTTAAAACCCACCCAAAAGCCACCCAGGCAAACGCCTAGGGTGGCTTTTTTCATGGAAATCTGCGCGTTCATGTGTCACGGGAGAGACACATTTGCGCAGCAATGAGTTGCGGCAAGGGGCACCCGACGAACGGCTGTTTGTCAATCGATTGCAGCGACCTAGCATGGTCACCCGTTAAAGAAAAGGCATGGCTGCCCCGCGCAGCGCCACGCACTTGCCAGCAGGAAGGCAAGTTTTCTGCCACCACATGCCTCTGGTTGCCCGATGCCCCTGCCCGATCACCTGCACGAAGAACCCAACCGACCGCCTCAGCCTCTGGGCCCAGGCCTGCTACTCAACATTCCGCTGCTTGCGGCGCTACCGATCGAGCAAGCCCAGGAACTCGCCGCCCAAAGCTTCAAGCGCCGATACATGCGCGGGGAATACATTCTTGAGCAAGGCCAGCATGGCCATTCGCTCTACATCCTGCTGCAAGGCAAGGCCCATGTGCTGCGCACCGACAACCGCGGCCGCGAGGTCATTCTGGATGTGCTGCGCACCGGCGACCATGCCGGCGAGATGTGCCTGATCGACAACCAGCCCCACTCTGCCAGCGTGCGCTGCGAAACCAACTGCGACGTGCTGGAGTTGCCCGGTGCGGTGCTTGCACGCACCTTGCCTGATCGCCCGGTGCTGTCGTGGATGCTGATGCGCACCCTGGTCAAACGATTGCGGCGTGCACACCGCCAGATCAACTCGCTCGCCCTGAAAGATGTGCCCGGCCGGGTGATGCGGGCGCTGCACGACATGTCGGAGCCCGAACAGATCGGCTCTCGCATCGTGCGAGAGCGGGTCTCGCGCCATGAGCTGGCGCGCATGGTGGGCGCCTCGCGCGAGATGGTCAGCCGGGTCGTGCTGGAACTGGCCACGCAGGGCAAACTGGAACTGCGCGACGACGGCGGCGTGCGTCTGTTGCTGCCAAATAAAGAGTTGAATGCCCGCCCGCCGGAATGACGCGGCCATCGCCTACAATCGTCGGTGACGGGCCTCCTCGCATGGAAGCGCAGCCAACTGGGTCAGGTGGGGAACCAAGCAGCCCTAACTGTTGCAACCAGTGCCGAGATCAGGCTCGTCACCCTCGTTCACCGGTTTGATCAACCAATCCGGAGCCCGCGCAGGGCACCCAACGGCCTCCATGAGTTCTACTCTGGAGGCTTTTTTGTTGGCATGGCCCCCTGCGGTGCACTCAATCGACCACCGCGGCCCGGGTGATGCGCACCGGCTCCCTCAGCATCTGCCCACGGACATACGCTTCACCCTGCGCCGGGTCGGTGGCGCTGGCATGAATGCGGCGCACCACCTCCATGCCACTCACGACACGGCCGAACACGGCGAATCCCTGTCGATCTGGGTTGCGAGGGGCACCTGCATCCAGCCCGGGTTGATCGCCGACGCAGATGAAGAACGCAGCCCCGCCGCCAGTGCCCGGCGCGCCGCGCGCCAGCGACAGGCTGCCGTCGAGGTGCTTCAAGCCAGTCATTGACGTGGGCTCATGCGTCACCGGCGGCAACTCCCGGTTCTCGTCCAGCAAACCGCCCTGGATGACCTGGATGGGCGGTGAGCCTCGGTCGTTGTCCTCCCGCACGACACGGTAGAAGCCGGCCTGCTGTTGATACAAGCCCGTCGTCACATAGCGCAGGAAATCTGCCGACGACAGCGGTGCCCGGCTCGATTCCAGTTGCACCACGATGTCACCGGCTGTGGTTGTCAGCTTGACGCGCACGGGCGCGGCCTCAGCGGGCGTTGCTGCCCCTGCGGCATGGCTCATCGGACACACAGCGAAAACGATGGTCGCCGCAAGGGCGTTGAGCAAATGGCGTGGAGGCATTCAAGGGTCCGTTCATGATCTGTGCGGGCGCGTCAGCAGCCCACGCAAGCATCAAATTCTGCACCCGAAGCGGCTGGCGCGCGATGGCGGCGATGCGGCTCGGGTACACTGCCGGCTTGTCAGGAGAGAGCTCCATCCGGGGCCGCCGAAGGCGCAGAGGTTCACCCCTCGAACGCTCAGGCAAAAGGACTGACAAGCGGCTTGCCGTAACAAGCAAGACGTTCCTCACTGGAGAGAGACAAGCCGCCGAGCTTGTCCACCGAAGGGGCAAGCGGTGTCCGTCATCCACGGCACTGTCAATCTCTCAGGTAAAGCGGACAGCGGGGGCACTTCTCAACCATTGCGTGGTTAAGTCAGAACTGCCCTCGAAAGCTCCACATGTCCGCTGCCGCCCCAGACCAAACTTCCCTGCACCACACGCCGCTGCACGCGCTGCACCTGGAACTGGGCGCACGCATGGTGCCGTTCGCCGGCTACGCCATGCCGGTGCAGTACCCCGCCGGCCTGATGGCCGAACACCGCCAGTGTCGTGATGCGGCCGCGCTGTTCGATGTCTCGCACATGGGCCAGCTGCGCCTGGTGGGCGCTGGTTCCGGCGCTGCGCTGGAAACGCTGGTGCCCGTTGACGTGCTCGACCTGCCGGCTGGCAAGCAGCGTTACGCGCTGTTCACCAGCGAGCAAGGCACGTTGCTGGACGACCTGATGATCACCCGCCCACAGGCCGACGCTGCCGCCGCGTTTGGTGACCTGTTCGTGGTGGTGAATGCTGGCTGCAAGGACGCCGACATCGCCCATCTGAAGCAGCACATCGGCCACCTGTGCGAGGTGATTCCCATGCCTGAGCGCGCGCTGCTGGCCCTGCAAGGCCCGCAGGCCGTGACCGCCTTGAGCCGCCTCAACCCGGCCGTGGCCAGCCTGACCTTCATGACCGGCGGCGTGTTCACGCTGGCCGGTGCCGATTGCTTCGTCACCCGCTCGGGCTACACCGGCGAAGACGGCTTCGAGATCTCCGTGCACCAGGACCAGGCCGAAGCCTTGGCGCGTGCACTGCTCGCCGAGCCGGAAGTCAAGCCTGCTGGTCTGGGTGCGCGCGACACGCTGCGCCTGGAAGCCGGCCTCTGCCTGTACGGCCATGACATCGACACCACCACGACGCCGGTGGAAGCCGCGCTGACCTGGGCCATCCAGAAGGTGCGCCGCGCCGGTGGCGCCCGTGCCGGCGGCTACCCTGGCGCGGCCGTGATTGACGCCCAACTGGCGGCTGGCGCTGCCCGCAAGCGCGTGGGCCTGGTGGGCGCCGAGCGCGCCCCGGTGCGTGAAGGCGCAGCGATCGTCTCGGCCGACGGCACCCGCCTGGGCACCGTCACCAGCGGCACGCTCGGCCCGACCGTCAACACCCCGATTGCCATGGCTTACCTGCCGGTGGATCATGCCGCCGTGGGCACCCAGGTGTTCGCCGAGGTGCGCGGCAAGCGCCTGCCGATGACCGTCACCGCCATGCCGTTCACGCCGAACCGCTACTACCGCGGCTGAGCGGCTGAGCGCGTCGCACCGATTTCCTTCCCATTTCCTTTCCTCTGACCCTGAAAAGCTCCAGGAGACCCGACATGTCGATTAAGTACACCGCCGACCACGAATGGATCAACGCCGCTGACAGCGCAGCCGCCGTGGTTGGCATCACCGTGCACGCCCAGGACGCCCTGGGCGATGTGGTGTTCGTGGACCTGCCGGAAGTGGGCAAGACCTACGCCAAGGGCGACATCGCCGGCGTCGTCGAATCGGTCAAGGCCGCGGCCGACGTCTACATGCCGGTGGACGGTGAAGTCGTGGCCGTGAACGACGCGCTGCGTGACGATCCGTCGCTGGCCAACACCGACCCGCTGGCCGCTGGCTGGTTCTTCAAGGTCAAGCTGGCGAACCCCGCCGAGCTGGACGGCCTGATGGACGCCACCGCGTACGACGCGCTGCTCAAGACCCTGTGATGGGTTGGCCGCACTCACCTGCGGCCCCTGAGACTCCCTGTTGCCCCTGCCCTGTTGCCATGCCTCGCCGCATCGGGCCACCGGGCGTTTGAACACATCTGCCGCTTTCGCCGCACTGCCATGACACACACCCTTGCCGCGCTGGAAAACGCCAGCGAATTCACCGCCCGTCACATCGGCCCTTGGGCTGACGATGAAGCCCGCATGCTCAGCGTGATCGGCGCCGCATCGCGTGAGGCGCTCATCAGCACCATCGTGCCGGAGAGCATCCGTCGCCCGGAAGCGATGCGCTTGCCGGCGGCCGTCAGCGAAGCGCAGGCGCTGGCTGAATTGCGCGGCATTGCGCAGCAGAACCAGGTCCTCAAGAGCTTCATCGGCCAGGGCTACCACGGCACCCACACGCCGGGCGTCATTCTGCGCAACATCCTCGAGAACCCCGCCTGGTACACGGCCTACACTCCGTACCAGGCCGAGATCTCGCAGGGCCGCATGGAAGCCCTGGTGAACTTCCAGACCATGGTTACCGACCTGACGGGCATGGCGATGGCCAATGCCTCGATGCTCGACGAGGCCACCGCCGCCGCCGAAGCCATGACCCTGGCCAAGCGCAGCGTGAAGAGCAAGAGCCAGGTGATCCTGGTGTCGGCCGATTGCCATCCGCAGACCATCGAAGTGGTGCGCACCCGCGCCGAGCCGCTCGGCCTGAGCGTGGTGGTCGGCGAGCTTCAGCAGCTGGTCGCTGAGCACGATTGTTTCGCTGTGCTGGCGCAGTACCCGGCCAGCACCGGCCACATCCCGGATCTGCGCGCCCTGACCGACGCCGTGCATGCCAAACAGGCCGCCGTCATCGTGGCTGCTGATCTGCTGGCCCTGACCCTGCTGACGCCCCCGGGTGAATGGGGCGCCGACATCGTGCTGGGCAACACCCAGCGCTTCGGTGTGCCGATGGGCGCCGGTGGCCCGCACGCCGCCTACCTGGCCTGCAAGGACGAATTCAAGCGCTCGCTGCCCGGCCGTCTGGTTGGCGTGAGCGTGGACGCCCACGGCAACCCGGCTTACCGCTTGGCGCTGCAAACCCGCGAGCAGCACATCCGCCGTGAAAAGGCCACCTCCAACATCTGCACGGCGCAGGTGCTGCTGGCCGTCATGGCCAGCATGTACACGGTCTATCACGGCCCGGCCGGCCTGACCCGCATCGCCCGTCGCGTGGCCAGCTTCACGGCCGTGCTGGCCGAAGGCCTGGCGCGCCTGGGCCATGAGGTGCTGAACACCACCGCCTTCGACACGTTGAGCATCCGCACTGGTGCCCGCACCGCACAGATCGCGGCCCGTGCCGTGGCAAGCGGCGCCAACCTGCGCCGCGTCTCTGACACGGTGCTGGGTGTGACGCTCGACGAAACCACCACCCGCGCCGACCTGGCCGACCTGCTGCTGTGGTTCAGCACCGAAGGCCAGGCCGTGCCGGAAGTGTCTGAATGGGAAGCTGTTGTGGCCCTGCGGCTGCCGGAAGGTCTGCAGCGCCAAAGCGGCTTCCTGAGCCACCCGGTGTTCAACAGCCACCACTCTGAAACCGAAATGCTGCGCTACATCCGCAAGCTGTCGGACAAGGACCTTGCGCTGGACCGCACGATGATTCCGCTGGGTTCGTGCACGATGAAGCTGAACGCCACCAGCGAGATGCTGCCCATCACCTGGCCGGAGTTTGCCCACCTGCACCCGTTTGCCCCGGCTGAGCAATTGGCGGGTTACCAGTTGCTGAATGACCAGCTGACCGCCTGGCTGTGTCAGGCCACTGGTTACGCCGGCATCAGCCTGCAGCCGAATGCCGGCTCGCAGGGCGAGTACGCCGGCTTGCTGGCCATCCGCGGCTGGCACCTGTCGCGCGGCGACGAGCAGCGCACCATCTGCCTGATCCCGGAAAGCGCCCACGGCACCAACCCGGCCTCGGCCCAGATGGTGGGCATGCAGGTGGTGGTGGTGAAGTGCGACGCCGGCGGCAACGTCGACCTCGACGACCTGCGCGCCAAGTGCGAACAGCACACCGACAAACTCGCGGCGGTGATGATCACCTACCCGTCCACCTTCGGCGTGTTCGAGCCCCGGGTGAAGGAGCTGTGCGCGCTGGTGCACCAACACGGTGGCCGCGTGTATGTTGACGGCGCCAACATGAACGCGCTGGTCGGCGTGGCTGCGCCGGGCGAGTTTGGCGGCGACGTGAGCCACCTGAACCTGCACAAGACCTTCTGCATCCCGCACGGCGGTGGCGGCCCGGGCGTGGGTCCGGTCTGCGTGGTCGAAGACCTCGTGCCCTTCCTGCCGGGCCATGCCACGGCGGGCCAGGTGCGCGCCGGTGGCGTGGGTGCGGTGTCTGCTGCGCCGCTGGGCAACGCGGCCGTGCTGCCGATCAGCTGGATGTACGTGCGCATGATGGGTGCCGAAGGCCTGAAGGCCGCCACCGAAGTGGCCATCCTCAGCGCCAACTATGTGGCTGCGCGACTGGCCGACCACTACGACATCCACTACAGCGGCGGCAAGGCCGGCATCAAGGGCGGCGGTGTGGCCCACGAATGCATCCTGGACCTGCGTCCGCTGAAGGAGGCATCGGGCATTGGCGCCGAGGACGTGGCCAAACGCCTGATCGACTACGGCTTCCACGCACCGACGCTGTCGTTCCCGGTGGCGGGCACGCTGATGGTCGAGCCGACCGAGAGCGAGCCGCTGGCAGAACTCGACCGTTTCTGCGACGCGATGATCGCCATCCGCGAAGAGATTCGCCAGGTGGAGAACGGCGTCTGGCCGCGCGAGGACAACCCGCTGAAGAACGCACCGCACACGGCCGAGAGCCTGCTGAGCAGCGACTGGGCACACGCCTACAGCCGCGAGCAGGCCGCCTACCCGCTGCCCGCGCTGCGCCGCAACAAGTACTGGTCGCCGGTGGGCCGCGTGGACAACGTCTACGGCGACCGCAACCTGTTCTGCAGTTGCCTGCCCATCAGCGAACTGGCTGACTGACGCGCTGAAACGCCCCGGGCAAACAGCGGGGCCCAGCCAACTCCCGGGGCCGCTGCATGCGGCCCTGTTCACATCGCCGGCACACACTTCGCCGGGCACCCTCGATCCGGAGACCTCGCACCATGGCCGTTTCAGTGTTTGACCTGTTCAAGATCGGCATCGGGCCCAGCAGCTCGCACACGGTCGGGCCGATGCGTGCTGCGCGTCTGTTCGTCAACCGCCTGGTCGCCAGCGGCCACCTGGCCAGCACCGCGCGCGTGCGCTGCTGGCTGTATGGCTCACTCGGTGCGACTGGCAAGGGCCACGGCAGTGACACGGCCGTGCTGCTGGGCCTGGCCGGGCATGAGCCCGACACGGTGGATGTGGAGAAGGTGCCTGAGCTGCTGGCCGCCATCCGCACCGAACATCAGCTGCTGGTGGCAGGGCATCATGCGGTGAGCTTCATCGAGAAGGAAGACCTGCTGTTCATGCGCCGCGAAACCCTGCCCTTCCATGCCAATGGCATGAAGCTGGCGGCCTTCGACGCACAGGGGCAGGAGATCGACAGCCGCATCTACTACTCGGTGGGCGGTGGCTTCGTGGTGAGCGATGAAGTGGCGGCTGATGGCTCACGCCAGAAGGTGATCGCCCCCGACGCCACCGTGCTGCCCTTGCCCTTCACCACCGGTGCGCAATTGCTGGCGCAATGCCAGGCGAATGGCCTGAGCATCGCGCAAGTGATGTGGCGGAACGAACTGCACTGGCGCACGGCGGAAGACATCCGTTCCGGCCTGCTGCGCATCTGGGACGTGATGCAGGCCTGCGTCAGCCGTGGCTGCAAGACCGAAGGCATCTTGCCCGGGGGCTTCAAGGTGCGTCGCCGTGCCGCCGCGCTGCATGCGTCGCTCACCGCCAACCCGGAAGCCGCCCTGCGCGACCCGCTGCAGGTGATCGACTGGGTGAACCTGTACGCGCTGGCCGTGAACGAGGAAAACGCAGCCGGCGGCCGTGTGGTGACAGCGCCCACCAACGGTGCGGCAGGCATCGTGCCGGCCGTGCTGCACTACTATCACCGCTTCATCCCCGGTGCGAACGAGCAGGGCGTGATCGACTTCCTGCTCACCGCTGCCGCCATCGGCATTCTCTACAAGGAGAACGCCAGCATCTCGGGTGCCGAGGTCGGGTGTCAGGGCGAAGTGGGCGTGGCCTGCTCGATGGCCGCGGCAGCCCTGGCTGCGGTGTCAGGCGGCACGCCGGAACAGGTGGAGAACGCGGCCGAGATCGGCATGGAGCACCACCTCGGGCTGACCTGTGACCCGGTGGGCGGGCTGGTGCAGATTCCGTGCATCGAGCGCAACGCCATCGCGTCGGTGAAGGCGATCAACGCGGCCCGGATGGCGCTGCGCGGCGACGGCGTGCACCACGTGAGCCTGGACAAGGTCATCAAGACCATGCGCGAAACCGGCGCCGACATGAAGACCAAGTACAAGGAAACCGCGCGCGGTGGCCTGGCGGTGAACATCGTCGAATGCTGACGACAGGCCGCATCTGAGCGGCCGGGCATGAAAAAAGGGGCTGCCTTTCGGCAGCCCCTGTCAATCAACCCTTGGAGTCCGAGATCAGCGCACGACGGCGATCTGCTCGCGGTTGCCACCCTTGTAGGTGAACAGGGTCAGGGCGCCGTTCTTCACGTCACCCTTTTCGTCAAACGCGATCGTGCCGGTCACGCCCTTGTAGCCGTTCGTCTTGGCCAGCACCGGCAGGTACTTCGCCGGGTCAGCCGAACCGGCCTTCACCATCGCGTCCACCAGCACCATCGTCGCGTCGTACACGTACGGTGCGTAGATCTGCACGTCAGCATTGAACTTCTTCTTGAAGTCCGTCTTGAACTTCTCCATGCCGACCTTCTGGGTGCCTTCAACGCCACCGGCTTCCGCGCACACGACTTGACCGTCGTCCATCGCGCCAGCCGACAGCTTCGGCAGCTCGCCCGAGCAGATGCCGTCGCCGCCCATGAACTTCGCCGTGATGCCCAGCTGCTTCATCTGGCGGATCATCGGGCCAGCCACTGCGTCCATGCCGCCGTAGAACACCACGTCAGGCTTCGCAGCCTTGATGGAGGTCAGGATGGCGGTGAAGTCCGTGGCCTTGTCGTTGGTGAATTCGCGCTTGGCGATCTTGCCGCCCTTGCCCTTCACGCCCTTTTCAAACTCGTCAGCCACGCCCTGGCCGTAAGCCGTGCGGTCATCGATGACGGCGATCGACTTGCCCTTCAGCTGCTCCACCGCATAGCGGCCCAGCGTGCCACCCAGGTGCACGTCGTCAGCCACCACGCGGAACGTGGTCTTGAAGCCTTGACGCGTGAACTTCGGGTTCGTGGCCGACGGCGAGATCTGCGGAATGCCAGCGTCCGAGTACACCTTCGATGCAGGGATCGAGGTGCCCGAGTTCAGGTGACCCACCACGCCGTTGACCTTCGAGTCCACCAGCTTCTGGGCTGCTGCCGTGCCTTGCTTCGGATCGCCAGCGTCGTCTTCAGCCAGCAACTCGAACTTGGCCTTCTTGCCGCCGATGGTCACGCCCTTGGCGTTGAGCTCATCGATCGCCATGCGCGCGCCGTTCTCGTTGTCCTTGCCCAGGTGAGCAATGCCGCCGCTGGTGGGGCCGACGTGACCGATCTTGACGACCAGCTCTTGCGCTTGCAGCGAACCAGCCAGCAGGCCGGTGGCCGCTGCGACGATCAGATTCATTCGGAACTTCATGAACTCAGTCTCCAAAAGGATGGAAGGAACAGCGACGAACTGCCGGAATGGCACAAGGAGGACGTACGGGCACACGTCGTTCATTCGCTCGCAGCAAAAACTGCCCGAAACCCACCGGTGGCGGCACACGTGCCACCACCGCCAGAACTCTTCATTCGCCCAGGTAAGCCGCCCGCACCTTCGGGTCATTGAGCAGCACCTTGGCGTCACCGTTCATCGTGACCTCGCCCGACTCCATCACGTAGCCGCGGTTGGCCAGCGCCAGTGCGCGGCTGGCGTTCTGCTCCACCAGCAGCACCGTCACGCCCTGGCCGTGGATGGTC
>NKIH01000020.1 GCA_002255925.1 Burkholderiales bacterium PBB6
CGCTCTGGGTCAACCGACAGGATAACGGTGTCCAGCTCGTCGCCCTTCTTGAAACGACGAACAGCTTCTTCGCCAACTTCGTTCCAGGAGATGTCGGACAGGTGAACCAGGCCGTCGATGCCGCCGTCCAGACCAATGAAGATACCGAAATCGGTGATCGACTTGATGGTGCCGGAGATTTTATCGCCCTTGTTGAACTGGCCAGAGAAATCTTCCCATGGGTTAGATTTGCACTGCTTGATGCCCAGGGAGATACGACGACGCTCTTCGTCGATGTCCAGAACCATAACTTCCACTTCGTCGCCGACTTGTACGACTTTCGAAGGGTGGATGTTTTTGTTGGTCCAGTCCATTTCGGAAACGTGTACCAGGCCTTCCACGCCTTCTTCCAGCTCAGCGAAGCAGCCGTAGTCGGTCAGGTTGGTAACACGCGCGGTTACGCGAGTGCTTTCTGGGTAACGGGCTTTGATAGCAACCCATGGATCTTCACCCAGTTGCTTCAGGCCCAGGGAAACACGGTTGCGCTCGCGATCGTATTTCAGAACCTTGACATCGATCTCGTCGCCAACGTTGACGATTTCCGATGGATGCTTGATACGCTTCCAAGCCATGTCGGTAATGTGCAGCAGGCCATCCACGCCACCCAGGTCGACGAATGCGCCGTAGTCGGTGAGGTTTTTGACGATACCTTTGACTTGCTGGCCTTCCTGCAGGGATTCCAGCAGAGCTTCACGCTCGGCGGAGTTCTCTGCTTCCAGGACGCTGCGACGGGAAACGACAACGTTGTTGCGCTTCTGGTCGAGTTTGATGACCTTGAATTCGAGTTCTTTGCCTTCCAGGTGCGTGGTGTCGCGCACTGGACGAACGTCGACCAAAGAACCTGGCAGGAACGCACGGATGCCGTTAACGTCGACAGTGAAGCCGCCTTTAACCTTACCGTTGATAACGCCCTTGACCACTTCTTCAGCTGCGAAGGCTGCTTCGAGAACAATCCAGCATTCAGCGCGCTTGGCTTTTTCACGGGACAGCTTGGTTTCACCGAAACCGTCTTCAACCGAGTCCAGAGCAACGTGAACTTCGTCACCGACATTGATAGTCAGGTCACCAGCATCGTTGTAGAACTGTTCCAGCGGGATCAGAGCTTCAGACTTCAGACCAGCGTGAACGGTTACCCAGCGAGCTTGGTAATCGATATCAACGATAACACCGGTGATGATGGAGCCCGCCTGAAGGTTCAGGGTTTTTAGGCTTTCTTCAAAGAGTTCCGCAAAGCTTTCGCTCATTTTAATTCCTGTTGATAAGGGCGAAGAATACGCCCATCTCCACACCCCAGACGGTGTGGGTCAGTTTCAGTTAAAAGAAGCCACCGCAGGACTATGACTGGTCCCCTGCGGCCTTCTTGATCACCCGGCGATATCGCGAATGGCGATTTCACTCAAGATGCGTTCCAGCACCTGCTCGATGGACAACTCCGT
>NKIH01000021.1 GCA_002255925.1 Burkholderiales bacterium PBB6
TGACCCGTCCTGAATAAGGTTGACACTTTTTCCCCGCCAGGGAGTGAGGGTCAAGATGGAAGGGCAGAAGAAGCGAACGCAGAGGGACTACACGCTGGCTTTTAAGTTGGCAGTGGTTGAGCAGGTGGAAAAAGGCGAGCTGACCTACAAAGAGGCGCAGCGACGCTATGGCATTCAGGGTCGCTCGACGGTGCTGGTATGGTTGCGCAAGCACGGACGACAGGACTGGAGCGCCTCGGCGGCGGCCAAAACCACGATGGGAAATCAAACCAGCCAGCGCAAGCCGCTCACGCCTGAGCAGCGCATCAAGGAATTGGAAGTGCAGTTGCGGGAGGCCCAAGAGAAGGCACGCCTGTTCGAGGCGGTGATCGACGTGATCCAGAAAGAGCATGGGGCGCGCGTCGTAAAAAAGCCTTCGGGCAGGTCCTCACGCAAAAGCTCGTCCAAGGGCTGAGTGTGGGCAGGGCCTGCCGCTACATTGGCATCAGCCGCCAGGCGTACTACAAACGCCAGCAAAGCGAGACACGGCAAATCGCGCGTGAGGCCAAGGTCTGTGCGTTGGTCAACCACTTACGGCTGCGCCAGCCGCGCTTGGGTACGCGCAAGCTCCAGCACGTGCTGCGCACGCCCCTGGCCGAGGCAGGCATCCAGGTTGGCCGGGATCGCCTGTTCGATCTCCTGCGTGCAGCCCGGCTGCTGGTCGTGCCACAGCGGGCGTATCACAAGACCACACACAGTCATCATCGCTTCCGGCGCCATCCCAATCTGCTCAAGGACGGCCCGAACCAAGTCATCCCCACCGGGCCGGAGCAGGTCTGGGTGGCCGACATTACCTATCTGCCGACCGCCCAGCGCTGTGCGTACCTGAGTCTGGTGACTGACGCCTACTCGCGCAAGATCGTGGGCTACCGCGTGCATGACAGCCTGCATGCCGAGTCGGTCGCCCGGGCGTTGAAGATGGCGCTGAAGACGCGCCATACGCGACAGCCTCTGGTTCATCACTCGGATCGGGGCATCCAATACTGTTCAGCCGAGTACCAGCGCATCCATCAGCGGCACGGCATCACGTGCTCCATGACCGATGGCTACGACTGCTACCAGAATGCCCTGGCCGAACGGGTCAACGGCATCCTCAAAGGGGAGTTGCTGCTCAAGCGCCCCGCCGACCTAGAGCAGGCCGCACGCATGGTGGCGCAGGCCGTGCATATCTACAACCACGAACGGCCTCATCTGGCCTTGAAATACAAAACGCCCGATGCGGTGCATCGGGCGCTCGGAGACTGAGCACAGTGTCAACCTATGGCAGGACTTGACA
>NKIH01000022.1 GCA_002255925.1 Burkholderiales bacterium PBB6
GGAACTTGTTTCTCAAAAGTGGACACCCCTAACAGCGGCCTGCTGTCGCTCGAAGGTTGCCGGGGACCGGTAACCAATGGATGAATGCAGGCGCTGCTGGTTGTAGAACTGGATGTAACTCAGCAGCGTGTTCTGCAGAGTATCGTCGCACGCGAAGGTTTTGCCGTACAGCTCTTCGGTCTTCATCGAATGGAAGAACGATTCCATGTGGGCGTTGTCATTCATCTGGCCTGGCCGATTCATGCTTTGCACCACCCCGTGCCGGGAGAGCTTCTGGCGGTATGCCCACGCTGCATATTCGATCCCGCGGTCGCTGTGGAAGATCAGTCCGATCTCCGGTTTGCGATTGCGCAGCGCATGGCCCATGGCTTCATTGGTGAGGGCCGCATCCCGTTGCTTGCTGATACTCCAGCCGATGATGCGGCGCGAGAACTTGTCCATCACCACCGCCAGGTAGCGCCACTGGCCTGAAACGCGCAGGTAGGTCACGTCGCCCACCCAGATCTGGTTCACCCGCTCGAGCTGCACACCCCGTTGTGCATTGGCAATGCTGGTAAAGAACGCGCGTTGGGCCACCCTGGACCTTCTGTACAGACGGGCACTGCGCCCCTGAAGCCGCGCACCTCTCATCACCCGCGCCACGGTGCCTTGGCTCACTTCCGTGCCCTGCTGTGACAGGGCATGCTTGATGCGCGGGCTGCCGTAGAAGCCTCGGCTGTCTGCATGGATCTTCTGCACTCGCGGCAGCAGGTCCTGGTCCCGCAACGCTCGCTCACAGGGCTCGCGCTGGGACCACGCATAAAAGCCAGAAGGGCTCACCGCCAGGTACGAACACATCAGTCTGACGGTCCAGCTTTGCCGGTTTGCCTTGATGAAGGCGAAGACTTCGCCTTTCGTTCGGAGGCAAACCGGATAACTTTTTTTAGCAGGTCATGCTCCGTCTGCAAGCGCTGGTACTTGATCTCCAACTCGCGCAGCCGCTTGAGCTCAGCCACCGACACTGGGTCAGGCACGTCCACCCTCCCGACCAGTAGCCCATCGCGCACCTGCTTGCGCCATTTCGACAGCATGAACGGATGAATGCACAAGGATTCCGCGACGTCCTTGACCTGCACCCCGGGCGCGTGGCTCAACGCCACGGCATTCAGTTTGAACTCCACTCCGTACCGATTCACCTTCTGCGGACCTGGCATTCCCATGGTTTC
>NKIH01000023.1 GCA_002255925.1 Burkholderiales bacterium PBB6
TCTTCCATCGCGATCGGGTTGATCAGCTTGACCGTGATGCTCACGTTGTCCCCAGGCATCACCATCTCCTTGTCCTTGGGCAGCTCCACCGCGCCGGTCACGTCGGTGGTGCGGAAGTAGAACTGCGGACGGTAGTTGTTGAAGAACGGGGTGTGGCGCCCGCCCTCTTCCTTGGACAGAACGTAGATCTCTGCCGTGAAGTGGGTGTGCGGCTTGACCGAGCCGGGCTTGCACAGCACTTGGCCGCGCTCGACGTCTTCGCGCTTGGTGCCGCGCAGCAAGATGCCGACGTTGTCGCCCGCTTGCCCTTGGTCGAGCAGCTTGCGGAACATCTCGACGCCGGTGCAGGTGGTCTTTTGCGTGGCCTTGATGCCGACGATCTCGATTTCTTCGCCGACCTTGATGATGCCGCGCTCGATACGACCGGTTACCACGGTGCCGCGTCCGGAGATGGAGAACACGTCTTCCACGGGCATCAGGAAGGCGCCGTCAACGGCACGCTCTGGCGTGGGGATGTAGCTGTCGAGTGCGTCGGCGAGCTTCAGAATGGCGCCTTCGCCGAGTTCGCCCTTGTCGCCTTCCATGGCGAGCTTGGCGCTGCCGTGGATGATGGGGGTGGCGTCGCCGGGGAAGTCGTACTTGTCGAGGAGTTCACGCACTTCCATCTCGACGAGCTCGAGCAGCTCGGCGTCGTCGACCATGTCGCACTTGTTGAGGAAGACAATGATGTACGGCACACCGACCTGACGGGCGAGCAGGATGTGCTCGCGGGTTTGCGGCATGGGGCCGTCAGCCGCGGAGCACACCAAGATGGCGCCGTCCATCTGGGCCGCACCCGTGATCATGTTCTTGACGTAGTCGGCGTGCCCAGGGCAGTCGACGTGGGCGTAGTGCCGGGTCTTGGTCTCGTATTCGACGTGCGCGGTGTTGATGGTGATGCCGCGCGCCTTCTCCTCCGGCGCCGCATCGATCTGGTCGTAGGCCTTGGCCTCGCCACCAAACAACTTCGACAGCACCGTCGTGATCGCAGCCGTCAGCGTGGTCTTGCCGTGGTCCACGTGCCCAATGGTCCCCACGTTCACGTGCGGCTTGGTCCGCTCAAATTTGCCTTTTGCCATT
>NKIH01000024.1 GCA_002255925.1 Burkholderiales bacterium PBB6
AATGCTGGATGAATCCCCAGTACACGCATTCTACGGCCGCCCCCAAACATTCAAGCCTTTCCCACCACATCGCGGTAGGTCACTGGTGCCGTGACCACGGCTTGTTGCAGCAACCGGTAGAACAACATGCCTCGCGAGTTGGACGTGCGGCGGTTGAAACGGAACACGAACTCGTCGAGATAGGCATCCAGGTGCTCAGGCTGCACCGAGCCATGGTGGGTGCCCAGAATCCAGCGCTGCACCAGAGCCGCCACCCGATGCACGCCAGCCATCGAGACATGTGCAGGCACTTCGGAGCCCAGCATGACCGTGCGCTGATGGGTGAAGCCCAATTCCGTCAACGTCCGATAGGCGGCCGAGCCGTCCGTACGCACCTGTGCGCCTGGTTCGATGACCTCCTGCACGAACGGAAGTACGCAAGCGGCGGAGTCGTTGGCAACGCGGCGCAGGCGGATGCGGCCAAACCCCTTGGGCTCCAGCATCTCCACAGCCATCACCACCAGCACTTTGCTCGTGTTGTTCTTGCGCCCTTTGGCCGAGATGGGGGCCTGTCTGTCCGAGATGGACAGGTAGGTCTCGTCAACTTCGACCAGTCCCCTGAGTTGCTCGCGTCCCGGTCTAACCATGGCGCGGCGCAGTCGGTGCAGCATGGTCCAGGCGGTCTGGTAGCTGCCCAGCCCCAGCACACGTTGCAACCCCAACGCGCTCACACCTTGCTTCTGATTAGTCAAGTACCAGGCCGCCGCCAGCCACACGCGCAGTGGTGTGCGGGTCTTGTCGAAGATGGTGCCAGCGGTCACCGAACCCTGGTGCTGGCAACTCGGGCACATCAGCCGGATACGCGTTGCGCGATAGGCTTCGCCCACGCAGCCGCAGCGCGGGCAGACAAACCCATTGGACCAGCGCAACCTCTCCAGGTACGCCAGACACGCCTCTTCTGTGCCAAACCAGTCGAGGAATTCGTTCCAGGTCTGCGGGTAGTCTTTTTCGGGCATTGGCGCTAAAGTCTGGATATCCATCCAGCTATTCTGCCCTCACTGGAGCTAAGTGGATACCCCTT
>NKIH01000011.1 GCA_002255925.1 Burkholderiales bacterium PBB6
CAAGCATCTTGGCGCCAGTACCATTACGGCTCTCTTTTTCCGGCAGGAGCGGTTGCATGATTGCGGGCAGTATGGTGGCACTGGTCACACCCATGGATGCACAAGGTCATCTCGACTGGGACAGCCTGGGCAAACTGGTGGACTTCCACCTGCAAGAAGGCACCAACGCCATTGTGGCGGTCGGCACCACAGGTGAATCGGCCACCCTCGACGTGGAAGAACACATCCAGGTCATCGAATTCGTAGTCAAGCGTGTTGCGGGCCGTATCGCCGTCATCGCCGGTACGGGCGCCAACTCGACGCGTGAAGCGATCGAGCTGACCAAGAACGCCAAGAAGGCCGGCGCCGATGCCTGCCTGCTGGTGACCCCGTACTACAACAAGCCGACCCAGGAAGGTTTGTACCAGCACTTCCGCGCCATCGCCGAAGCCGTTGATATCCCGCAGATCCTCTACAACGTACCGGGCCGTACTGCTTGCGACATGCAGGCCGCGACCGTGATTCGCCTGTCCACCGTGCCGAACATCATCGGTATCAAGGAAGCCACCGGCGACCTGCAGCGCGCCAAGGACATCCTGGCCGGCGTGAGCAGTGACTTCCTGGTGTACTCCGGTGACGACGCCACTGCTGTCGAGCTGATCCTGCTGGGTGGCAAGGGAAACATCTCCGTGACTGCCAACGTGGCCCCGCGTGCCATGAGCGAACTGTGCGCTGCCGCCATCGCCGGTGACGCCGTGACCGCCCGTGCGATCCACGAGAAGCTGATGCCGCTCAACAAGACACTGTTTATCGAATCCAACCCTATCCCCGTGAAGTGGGCACTGTATGAGATGGGCCTGATGCCGGACGGTATCCGTCTGCCGCTCACCCGTCTCAGCGAAGCCTGTCACGAACCGCTGCGACAGGCCCTGCGCCAGTCCGGCGTCCTGGTTTAATTGAGGAAGCACTACGCATGAAGCGATTGGCCGGACTTTCCGCACTTGCCTTGATTATCTCCAGCACCAGTGGCTGCGGTTGGATCTGGGGCCCGGAAGGCTACTTCCGTGACCGCGG
>NKIH01000025.1 GCA_002255925.1 Burkholderiales bacterium PBB6
CGACCCACTTTCAGGCGTCCCCAGAAGCTCTCCGTGGGCGCGTTATCCCAGCAGTCGCCCTTGCGGCTCATCGAGCTTTTCATCTTGTAGCCCGCCAGCGCCGCCTGGAATTCGTGGCCACAGTATTGGCTGCCACGGTCCGAGTGAAAGATCACGCCCGCCTCTGGTGAACGCCTGAACCACGCCATGCGCAGCGCATCCGTCACCAGTGAGCTTTGCATGTGCGGCCGCATGCTCCAGCCCACCACCTGGCGGCTGAACAGGTCAAGTACCACGGCCAGATACAGCCAGCCCTCGTCGGTGGCAATGTAGGTGATGTCCCCCGTCCACACCTGGTTGGGCGCGCTGGCCGTGAAGTCGCGTTGCAGCAGATTGGGCGCAATGGGCAGGCTGTGCTTGCTGTCGGTGGTGACAACAAACTTCCTCTTGCCCCTGGCTTTGATGCCGTTGTTGTGCATCATCCGGCGCACACGCTCCTTGCCCACCCGGATGCCGCGCGCCATCAATTCCTTCCACATCTTGGGCCAGCCGTACTCCTGCTTGACCTCGGCGTGGATGGCCCGGATGTGGGCAAGCAAGGCTTCGTTGCTGATGCGCTTGTTGGTGCCTGGCTTGGAGGTCTTGTCAGCGCCCTTGCGTCGCACGTTCTCAAAAAAGCCGCTGGTGCTCACGCCCAGCATGTCACACGCCAGCGAAACCGGCCAATGCTTTTTGTTGTTGGCTATCCAGGCTTACCTCACGTCGATTCCCTTGCGAAGTACGCCGTCGCTTTTTTTAAGATGTCACGCTCCATCTTGACCCGGGCCAGTTCGGCGCGCAGTCGCGCCAGCTCCATTTGCTCGGCACTCACCGGCTTGTCTCCCGCCCCCTTGAGTTGCCCTTTGCCATCCAGGCGAACCCAGTTCTCCAGCGTCTGCTTGGGGATGCCAAGTATCTTGGCCGTAACAGCGGCCACTTGACCACCTTTGACCAGTCG
>NKIH01000026.1 GCA_002255925.1 Burkholderiales bacterium PBB6
TAAAACGTCGTGAGACAGTTTGGTCCCTATCTTCCGTGGGCGCTGCAAGATTGAGAGAGCCTGCTCCTAGTACGAGAGGACCGGAGTGGACGCACCTCTGGTGTATCGGTTGTCACGCCAGTGGCATTGCCGAGTAGCTAAGTGCGGAAGAGATAACCGCTGAAAGCATCTAAGCGGGAAACTCGTCTCAAGATGAGTCTTGCCGGGGCCTTGAGCCCCCTGAAGAGTCGTTCGAGACCAGGACGTTGATAGGCTGGGTGTGGAAGCGCAGTAATGCGTTAAGCTAACCAGTACTAATTGCTCGTGAGGCTTGACCCTATAACTTTGATGTAGAATGTCTACGTCAGTGGATTGGTTGAGTATTGAAAACAGTTATGCCCGTTGTGGTGTACGCAATCATATAAAATCTGATTTGACTCTTTGAATTGGCCCTCCCGGCCAGCTTGAGCAGACCCGACAGGGCGAGCGAAGAGCACCGTGGACGTGGCAAAAAGTTTAAGCCTGATGACCATAGCGAGTTGGTCCCACTCCTTCCCATCCCGAACAGGACAGTGAAACGACTCAGCGCCGATGATAGTGCGGGTTCCCGTGTGAAAGTAGGACATCGTCAGGCTAATAATCCTGAGTAAAACGCCCGGTTATTGCCGGGCGTTTTTATCTCTGAACGATGAGATCGTGCTATGATCCCATCCTTCAGCGATAAGCTGGATAGATCGCAAGATCAACTGCTCTTTAACAAGTAACAGCCGATAAGCGTGGGCGTTTGAAGGCGAGTGACAGACATCGCAAGATGTCAGAGTCGCAAGACTTTAAATGCTCATGGAAGTGAAGTTCACTTCAATTCTTTGAGCGAA
>NKIH01000027.1 GCA_002255925.1 Burkholderiales bacterium PBB6
AAAAAAACGCCCCCGGCCTTTCGACCGGGGGCGTTTTTCATTCAGCCTGAGTTAACTCAGTTCTTGGCTTTCTTGGCAGCGCGGGTACGCTCGCCTTCGTCCAGGATCTTCTTACGCAGGCGGATCGACTTAGGCGTAACTTCGCACAGCTCGTCGTCCTGGATGAATTCCAGGGCCTGTTCCAGGGTGAAGCGAACAGGTGGAACCAGAGCGATGGTTTCGTCTTTGCCCGAAGCACGCATGTTGTCGAGCTTCTTGCCTTTGGTTGGGTTGACGCCCATGTCGTTGTCACGGCTGTTCAGACCAACGATCTGACCGTTGTAGATCTCTTGACCGTGTTCAACGAACAGCTTGCCACGCGCCTGGAGGGTTTCCAGGGAGTAGGTCAGCGCCTTGCCGGTTTCTACCGATACCAGAACACCGTTCTGACGGCCGGACATGTCGCCGGACTTCATGGTGTCGTAGCGATCGAAGATCGAGGTCAGGATGCCAGCACCGTTGGTCAGGGTCAGGAACTGGTTACGGAAACCGATCAGACCACGAGCAGGGATGTTGTATTCCAGACGCACACGGCCTTTGCCATCCGGCACCATGTTGGTCAGGTCGCCTTTACGCAGACCCATCTCTTCCATCACCTTGCCCTGGGATTCTTCCGGGGTGTCGATGGTGACGTTTTCGAACGGTTCCTGCTTCACGCCGTCAACCTGACGGATGATCACTTCTGGACGACCAACGCCCATTTCGAAGCCTTCGCGACGCATGGTTTCGATCAGTACCGAGAGGTGCAGCTCACCACGGCCGGAAACCTTGAACTTGTCAGCCGAGTCGCCTTCTTCAACGCGCAG
>NKIH01000008.1 GCA_002255925.1 Burkholderiales bacterium PBB6
CCAGCACGTTGCCAGTGGCCAGCGTGTCCTGCGCCACGGTATTGGTGTCGGCTGCGAGCACGGAAGCGTCGTCCACCGGGCCGACCACCAGGGTCAGCGTGCCAGTGTCGGTGCCACCCTGGCCGTCAGTCACGGTGTAGGTGACTGGCGGAACGGGGCCGTTGTAATCAGGCGCGGGCGTGAAGGTGAAAGTGCCGTTCGGGTTGACCAGCAGCGTGCCCACCGGAGTGCCACCCGTGGTGATCGTCACCGGCGTGCCCGGCGTGACCGTGTCCGGCGTGCCGTCGCCATTGCGGTCGACCGTCACGGCCGTCACCGTCAGCGTGTCGCCGTCGGCGTCCGTGTCGTTGCCCAGCACATTGCCGGACACCGGCGTGTCTTCGGTCACCGTCACCGTGTCGTCGTTCGCCACCGGGGCGTCGTTGACCGGGGTGACCGTGATGGTGATGTTGGCGCCAACCGGGGTGCCCGTGCCGTCCGTTGCCGTGTAGGTCAGGTTCAGCGTGCCGTTGAAGTTGGGCGTCGGCGTGAAGGTCAGGGTGCCGTTCGCGTTCAGGACAACCGTGCCCTGTGGAATGGTGACCGGCGTACCGACAGCAATCGCCTGGCCTGCCACGGACGTCACGGTGACGTTGCCGCCGCTGAAAGTGTCGTTGGCGCGCGGGTCGAAGGTCACGCTGCTGCCTTCGCCGGCGCTGACGCTGTCCGACGTGGCCGTGTCCGGGGTCAGCGGCGCTTCCTGAGCCGTCTCGAAGCTGCGAATCGCGGATTGATCGCTCCCGCCAGCCAAATTGAAGCCAGCCGGTGTCACGCCTTCAGCCACCCGGTCAACACGCAGGCCCTCACCCAGCGTGTCGCCCGGGGTGTTGCCGGCGGCCGTGACAGCTTCAGGAGCACCCTGGGCCACCTGTTCAATCACGCGGTCGATCTCGCTGGGGGCCGCCTTCGTGTCCCGTGCACCTTCGATCTGGATGATGCCGTCCTGGGCGGTGAGCACCACATCGCCCTTCTTGACCACATCACCGACCTTCAGCGGGCGAATTTCGCCATCAGCCGTACGCAGCAGGGCTTCACCCCAGACGCCCACGACCTTGCCCGTCAGCTTGCGCACCGGGTTGTAACCCTTGGCGATCGCTGCCTTGACAGAGGCATCCAGCCCCGCCTGGGAGCCAACACTGGCGTGCCCGATGCTGACGGCAATGGTCTTGCCGGTGGTGCCATTGGCGGCCACGGTGGCGGCTTGGGCGGACGGGGTGTTGGTGTTTTGGCTGGACATGAATATGACTCCGGCAGGCAATGAGGGTGCTGGACAGAGGATAACTTCTACACAAATGGTTACCGCGCCCAACGGGAGACTTTTATGTGAACTGGATCACTAAAAGCAGGGCTTAGGAGTTTTTAAGCGTAAGCGGAGAGGGCGCATTTACGCTCGGGCAGGGGAGGCCCGATGCCGCGCCGCCAGGGCGGCGGCGCGTGTCGAAGAGCGCTCAGCGCTCGCGAAGGGCGTAGGCCTTGGCCTTGAGGACCGGCTTGAGCAGGTAGGACAGGACGGTCTTCTGACCGGTCAGCACGTCCACTTCAGCCGTCATGCCCGGGATGACCGGGAGCTTCTCGTCGAAGTTCGGACGGGTGGTTCGCACACGCACCACATAGAAGGAGTTGCCGCGTTCGTCCGTGACTGTGTCGGGGCTGATGTTCTCCACCTTGGCTTCGAGGCCGCCAAAGATGGAAAAGTCGTACGCGGTGAACTTGACGTTGGCGTCTTGGCCGGGGCGAATGAACGCGATGTCCTTGGGCTGAACGCGCGCTTCCAGCACCAGCGCGTCGTCCAGGGGCACGATCTCGACGATGTCCTTGCCCGGCTGAACCACGCCGCCGACCGTGTTGGCCAGCAAACGCTGAACCCGACCGCGTACCGGCGATTTCACCTGCGCCTTGTCGACCTTGTCGGCCAAAGCGGCGGAGCCCTGGTTCAGCACGTTCAGCTTGCCCATGGCTTCCGCCATGTCCCGACGGGCTTCGTTGCGGAAGCTCATTTCGGTTTCCTGGATCTTGCGGGTGGCCTCGCCAATGGCCGCCTGAACGCGGGCAATCTGCGCCGTGGCCTGTTCGGCTTCACCGCGGCCGCGCGTCACGTCGCGCTCCAGACGGAGGATGTCGACCTGCGACACAGCGCCCGTGGCCAGCAAGGGCCGCGTCTGATTCAGCTCCTGCTGGGCCAGCTCAAGGCCGCGGACTGCAGCCGCGCGGCGCGCCTGGGTTTCAGAGAGTTCCTGCTGGCGTTGCGACAACTGCTGCCGGCTGATGCCGACCAGATTGCCCAGCTCGCTCAGCTTCGATTCATAAAGCCGGCGCTCTTCTTCCAGGATGCTCTTTTCCTCTTCCGTTTCCGGAACGGGCGGCTTGAAGCTGGCGCCTTCGGCCAGCGCGCGCAGGCGGGCGGTGCGCGCTTCCAGCGCAAAACCTTGGGCAGCACTTTCACGAACGCCGGAATTGGCGCGGGTTTCGTCGATGCGCAACAGCAACTGGCCGGGCTCAACGACCTCGCCTTCGCGCACCAGAATTTCAGTCACCACGCCTCCGTCCAGGGCCTGCAGCACCTGCAGCTGGCGTGAAGGAACGACACGGCCTTCGCCGCGTGTGACTTCATCCACCTTGGCGAAAGCAGCCCAGATCACCAGCAAGACGACCACAGCCGCTGACACTCGCACAATCTGCTGCGCCCGCTGCGTGGCCTGCCGCGACATGACGGCATCGGCGGCATCTTCAAAATGCGCCATGCCCGGAATGGGCAGGTCGGCGTTGGTGGGTGCAAAGGCCAGGCGAAGGCGTTGCAGCCAAAGTGGCTGGCGTGATGTTTTGGCAGGCACCGACGGGGCTGTCGGCGGGGCGGCATGCTGCTTGGCTTCGGCCTGGATGGCGGCGGCCAGGGCCGGGGGCATGGGCATGGACGGGGTGTCGCCCTGCGCCATGTTGGCGGCGGCGGTGACATCGAGGCCAGCCTGAGGGGTGGTGGCGGCTGCTGCGTTGTTCTTGTCGGAATCGCTCATGGTCAGGCTGCCTTTGCAATGCGGCCGCTTTGCAGCGCTTCCATGATCCGGTCGCGCGGTCCGTCGGCGACCACCTTGCCGCCGTCAATGACGATGACACGGCCCACCAGCGACAACAGCGAGGTTCGGTGGGTCACCAGCACGACAGTCTTGTCGGCCGCCATGCTGCTCAGGCGCGAGGTGATGGCGCCTTCGGTGGAGAAGTCCATCGCGCTGGTCGGCTCGTCGAGCAGCAGCACGGGGGTGTTGTGCAACATGGCGCGCGCAATGCCCACGCCTTGGCGCTGGCCGCCCGACAGGTACTCACCGCGCTCGCCCACATTCATGTCAAAGCCACTCGGGTGGCGGTTGACGAATTCGGTGAGGCAGGCTGCGTCTGCGGCGGCCACGATGGAGCCGTCATCCGCAAAGGGCAGGCCGAAGGTGATGTTGTCGCGCAGGCTTCCGTAGAACAGCATCACGTCTTGCGACACATAGCCCATGTTCTTGCGCAGGTCTGCGGGGTCGAGTTGCCTCAGATCGATGCCGTCGACCAGCACGGCGCCTTCGCTGGGCTGGTAGAGGCCCATCATCAGCTTCTGGATCGTCGACTTGCCCGAGCCGACACGGCCGATCAGGGCCACGCGCTCACCCGGCTTGATCTTGAAGCTGAGGTTCTCGAGTGCGTTGTCGGTGCGGTTCGGATACTGGAAGCTGACGCCGCGGAACTCAATTTCGCCGGTCAGCTTTGCGCGGTGGATGTAGTGTGTGCCTTCCGGGCGTTCCACCGGTTTGGCCATCAGCTTTTCCAGGCCTTCGAGTGCGGTGCGCGCGCCTTGGTACTGCATCAGCAGCGCCACGATCTGACCAGCAGGCGCCAACGCACGGCCAGCCAGCATGCCGCAGGCGATCAATCCGCCCATGGTGAGCAACTTGGCGCCGATCAGGTAGACGCCCAGCACGATCATCACCACGTTTACCAGCTGCGACACGGTGGCCGTCATGTAGGACGCACCCGACGACAGGGACCGCATCTTCACGTTGGTGGCGGCCAGGAACACGTTGGCACGTTCCCACTTGGCCTGGATAGCGCCTTCAGCGCCCTGGGTCTTGATGGTTTCGATGCCGGTCAGGCTTTCGATGAGCGTGGCATTGCGGGCTGAGGACGCCCGGTAGGTGGTTTCGGCCAGCACGTGCAACTTGTCCTGGATGACCCAGCCGGCCAGCAAAACACCACCAAAGCCGAGGATCACCGGAATGGCCATCCACGGCGAGATGATGAAGATGACCAGCACAAACAACAACGCGAAGGGCAGGTCGATCAGTGCGGTGACGGTGCTGGAGGCGATCAGGTCACGCACTTGCTCGAAACCACGCAGATTCGACGCGAACGAACCCACCGACTCCGGGCGATTCTCCAGACGCATGCCGAGCACGCGTTCCATCAGCGTGGCTGAAATCTGCACGTCGATGCGGGCGCTGGCCTCATCGACGAAGCGGCTGCGCATCTTGCGCAACAGCAGGTCGGCCGCCATCACGATGAGGATGCCCACCGCCAGCGACCACAGCGTTTCGAGGGCTGCGTTGGGCACCACCCGGTCGTAGACGTTCATCGAGAACATCGGGCTGGCGAGCGCAAAGATGTTCACCAGCGCCGCGGCCCAGAGCACGTCCTTGTAGACAAAGCGCTGGCCGAGCAGGGCGCCCCAGAACCAGTGGCCTTCGCGGGTGGGTTTGACTTCGGGTGTGCGGCTGTCGAAACGGAAATGCGGGCGAACATGCAGCACCAGGCCTGCACTGCGGGCCGCCAAGGCTTCCCGGCTCAGCGTGACGGTGCCTTGTCCGGTTTCCGGCAGCAGCAAGCGGGCGGTGTCACCGTCCCAGCCCAGCAGCACACAGGCTTGGTCTTCCTTCAGCAGCAGCACGGCGGGCAGGGTCGCGGGCTCGATCGCGTCGAGCGGGGTGCGCGACAAGCGCGTGACCATGCCTGCACGCGACGCCGCGCGCTCGGCCATGTCCAGCGGCAGGCGGCCATTGGCCAGCGGCAAGCCTGACGACAGTGAGGCGCGCGTGGCGCTGTGACCGTGCAGGCGGCAGATTTCCACCAGGCAGTCCAGCAGCGGGTCGGCCTGCAGCAGGTCTTCACGGTTGCGCGCCGGGGCGGCAGCCTGCGCAGCACTGGAGGCAGGCACGCTGGCGGCAGTTGCTGATGCTGTTGCGGAGGCCGCTGCTGGTACTGAAGGTTCTGTCATGGAATTCGATGAAACAGGCGAGGTCGGGCCGACGAAATGACCTGTTCAGGCAATATCGACCACGTGCACCGTGGACTGAAGTTGACTCCGTTCGGCAAAGTGCAGGCGCAGGGTTTCCCGCACGGTGCGGAAGGCCAGCTCGTCCCACGGAATCTCGTCTTCGCGGAACAGACGCGCTTCGAGCGTCTCCGGGCCCGGGTCGAGCTTGGTGTCGAGCATGCGGGCCCGGTAGAAGAAATGCACCTGGCCGACCCGTGTCACGTTCAGCATCGTGAAGAGGCTGCCCATTTCGATGTTCGCGCCGGCTTCTTCGCGGGTTTCGCGCAGCGCGCCCTCGGCCACGCTTTCACCCAGCTCCATGAAGCCGGCGGGCAGCGTCCAGAAACCGTGCCGCGGCTCGATCGCCCGTCGGCAGAGCAGCACCTGGTCTTGCCACACCGGCACCGTGCCCACCACGTTCAGCGGGTTCTCGTAGTGGATGGTGTTGCAAGCCGTGCAGACAGCGCGTTCACGGTTGTCGTCAGCCGGTGTGGTGTAGACGGTCGGCGCCCCGCAGGCCCGGCAGTGTTTGATGGATCGGGCAAGCAGCATGCGGTGCAGTGTAGCGGTGGCCCCATGGCATCATCGAGCCGCGTTCATGAACCCGTGAGAAGCCTCCCATGACTGTCGTCTTTCAGCCCACGCCTGCCACGTTGCTGCCCACTACGGACGGCCGCCAGTTCCCGGTCCGGCGCATCTATTGCGTCGGTCGCAACTACGCCGAGCACGCCCGCGAAATGGGTGACGACGGCCGCGAGCCGCCGTTCTTTTTCATGAAGCCTGCGGATGCCGCCTGGTGCGTGGCCGACGGTGAGACCGGTGTGCTGCCGTACCCCACGCAAACCAGCAACCTGCACCACGAGGTGGAACTGGTGGTGGCCATCGGCACGGGTGGCCGTGACATCCCGGCTGAGCGGGCGGCCGAGCACATCTGGGGTTACGCCGTTGGTCTCGACATGACCCGGCGCGATTTGCAGAACGACATGAAAAAGCAGGGCCGCCCCTGGGAAATCGGCAAGGCGTTTGAGCACTCCGCGCCCCTTGGGCCGCTGCATCCGAAAGCCAGCACCGGCGAGTTGACCCGCGGCAGCATTCACATCGACGTGAATGGCGTGCGCAAGCAGACGGGTGATCTGTCAGAGTTGATCTGGAGCGTGAACGAGACGATCGCCGTGATCAGCCGGGCCTGGGTGCTGGCGCCGGGCGACCTGATCTTCACGGGAACGCCCGCAGGCGTGGGCCCGGTGGTGCCAGGTGACCTGATGGTCTGCGCGGTGCAGGGCTTGGGCGAATTGCGGCTCACCGTGGGCGCGGCAGCATGATGAACGCGCCACTGGAGCTGTTCAATTACTTCCGGTCGTCGGCGTCGTACCGCGTGCGGATTGGCCTGGCATTGAAGGGGCTCGACTACCTCTATCGTCCGGTGCACCTGGCCAAGGGTGAGCAACTGGCGGAATCCTACGCCGGCGTGTCTGCCACCCGGCTGGTGCCGCTGCTGCGAGCTGGTGAGCACAGCATTCACCAGTCGCTCGCGATTCTGGAATACCTCGAAGAAGCCTGCCCGGAGCCGCCGTTGCTGCCGGCGGACCTGGCGGAGCGAGCTCGTGTGCGAGCCCTGGCGCTGGACATCGCCTGCGAAATCCACCCGTTGAACAACCTGCGGGTGCTGGGCTATCTGAAGAACCAGCTGGGTGCTGACGATGACACCCGCGACCGCTGGTACCGCCACTGGGTGGAAACCGGGCTGGCCGCGGTGGAGCGACAACTGGTGCTGCAACCCGGGCGCTTCTGCCATGGCGACACACCTGGCTTGGCTGATTGCGTGCTGGTGCCGCAAATTTTTAATGCCCACCGGTTCAAGTGCCGCGTGGACCACGTGCCGCAAGTGATGCGGGTGTACGAGGCCTGCATGGCCCTGCCAGCGTTTGAAGACACCAAACCCGAGAAGTGCCCGGATGCTCAAGCCTGATCCTGACTGGCTGGTTCCGGAAGGCTTGCCGGCCAATGTGGGTGGTCTGATGGCCACACGCGCCGGCGGTTACAGCGTCGGAAGTTTTGCCGGGCTCAACCTGCGTCCGGTGGAGTTGCCACCGATGCCGGGCCAGGACGCTGATGACGCCACCGCCTTGCAGCGCAACCGCGAACGCTTCACGGCGTCGCTGGAAGGGGCGATGCCGGTTTGGCTGAACCAGGTGCACGGCACACAGGTGCAGCTGCTGGATGGATCGATGCTGGATGCAGGCGCTGCGCCAGGCGGGGCTGATGGGGCTGGTGGATTGCCGGTCGCCGATGCCAGCGTCACCACACAGCACGGTGTGGCGTGCACCGTGCTGGTCGCCGATTGCCTGCCCGTGCTGTTCGCTACGGCCGACGGCGCTGGGGTGGGGGCGGCCCACGCCGGATGGCGCGGTTTGGCTCACGGCGTGCTGGAAGCCACCGTGGCTCGTCTGTGTGAAGCGACCGGGCAGGTGCCTGCGCAGGTGCATGCGTGGCTGGGCGCCTGCATCGGCCCGACGCAGTTCGAGGTGGGTGAAGACGTTCGGGCGGCCTTCGGCCCGGCCTGCGAGGCGTTTTTCAAGCCGGGTCAGTTGCCCGGCAAGTGGATGGCTGATCTGCCCGGCCTGGCGCGGTGGCGCTTGCAGCAGGCTGGCGTGGTTTTGATCAGCGGCGGGCAGTGGTGCACCGTCTCAGCCCCTGAGCGCTTCTTTTCCTATCGGCGTGACCGCCAGACCGGGCGCCATGCCGCCGCCATCTGGCGCCGCTGAGCCGATCGCCTCGGGCTTCCGTTAATCAGCCGTTGTCAGGTGGCAACGCGTCCTGGGTGTTTTTCGTGGGGGTCGAGGCTGCTTGCTGAGCGGCTTCAGCCTGCTGGCGCGCGCGCTTGCGGGCCGGTGTTCCCATCACATACAGCACGATGGAAAGCGGCAGCGCCCCATACAGCAGCAGGGTGAAAAAGGCCCCCAGCACGGTGCCCTGTGTGGAGGTGGCCTCGGCGGCCGCCATCAGGATGACCACAAAGCCCCAGGCGATTGCAACGATATACATTTCAAATGGTGAAACAGAAAATCACAAGGTGGAAAATATCGTCATCATCGGGTAAGCTACCCTCCGTACAACGTCGTCAGTCCGATCAATCGGCCAAACGATAACGCTGCCCCGGCAGGCCACCAGGAGACAACACGGTGAAGCACAAGGGAATTCCGTCCATCGAAGATATGGGCGCACAGGCACAGGCGCATGCAGACGCCTTTGGTTCAGCGGTGGGTGAGATCTGGAAGTCCATGTCTGGACTCAGTGTGCCTGCGGATGGGCTGTCACGTTTGCAGGCGGACTATCTCAAGGAAGCCACCGAGGTCTGGAATGCCTCGCTGCATGCCGGCGAAGCGGAAGCGCCTAAGCTGGCCGATCGCCGGTTTGCAGCCAAGGACTGGCTGGGTTCACCGGCCTCCGCCTTCACTGCCCAGATGTATTTGCTGAACGCCCGCACGATGATGCAGATGGCGGAGCAGGTGCAGGGTGAGCCCAAGACAAAGGCCCGCGTCCGCTTCGCGGTGCAGCAATGGATTGACGCCGTCAGCCCGAGCAACTTCCTGGCGCTGAACCCGGAAGCGCAGCGCAAGGCGCTCGAGACCAAGGGCGAAAGCCTCAGCCAGGGCCTGCAGCACCTGTGGCACGACGTGCAGCAGGGCCATGTGTCGCAGACCGACGAGAGCGTTTTCGAGGTCGGCAAGAACGTCGCCACCACCGAAGGCTCGGTGGTCTTCGAGAACGAGTTGTTCCAGCTGATCGAGTACAAGCCGCTGACCGCCAAGGTGCATGACAAGCCGATGCTGTTCGTGCCGCCGTGCATCAACAAGTACTACATCCTTGACCTGCAGCCGACGAACTCGCTGATCCGCTACACGGTGGAACAGGGTCACCGCCTGTTCGTGGTCAGCTGGCGCAATGCCGACGACAGCGTGGTGGCCAAGACCTGGGACGACTACATCGAGGATGCCGCCATTCGCGCCATCAACGTGGTGCAAGAGATCACCGGCGCGCCCACCATCAACACGCTGGGCTTCTGCGTCGGCGGCACCATCCTGGCCACGGCGCTGGGCGTGCTGGCTGCGCGTGGTGAGCAACCCGCAGCGTCGGTCACCTTGCTGACCACCTTTGTCGACTTTGCCGACACCGGTGTGCTGGATCTGTTCATCGACGAAGCGATGGTGCAGATGCGCGAGATGACCCTCGGTGCAGACTCGCCCAAGGGCCCGGCTTTGCTGAAGGGCCAGGAACTGGCGACGACCTTCAGCTTCCTGCGGCCCAACGATCTGGTGTGGAACTACGTGGTGGGCAACTACCTCAAGGGCGAATCGCCCCCGCCGTTCGACCTGCTGTACTGGAACGGCGACTCCACCAACCTGCCAGGGCCGATGTACTGCTGGTACCTGCGCAACACCTACCTGGAAAACAACCTCAAGGTGCCGGGCAAGGTCACGGTGTGCGGCGAGAAGCTCGACCTCGGCAAGATCAAGGCGCCGGTCTATATCTACGGCTCGCGCGAAGACCACATCGTGCCGTGGCAGGGCGCTTATGCGTCCACCGGCATCTTCAGCGGCAAGAAGCGCTTCGTGCTCGGGGCCTCCGGCCACATCGCCGGCGTCATCAACCCGCCCAAGGCCAACAAGCGCAGCCACTGGTTGAACGACCAGCTGCCGGCCAAGGCCGATGACTGGATGGCCAAGGCCACGGAAGTGCCGGGCAGCTGGTGGACGGACTGGTCGGAGTGGCTGGGTGGCCATGCCGGCAAGCTGGTTGCCGCGCCCAAGACCCCCGGCAGCCGCGCCCACAAGGTCATCGAGCCCGCCCCCGGGCGCTACGTCAAGCAAAAGGCCTGACCGGGCCTGGTGCTGCCCGCCACACCGGGGGCAGCGCCGTACCGATCACATCATCGCGACCATTCAGGAGACTTTAAATGACAGACATCGTCATCGTTGCAGCAGCCCGCACCGCGGTGGGCAAGTTCGGCGGCACCCTCGCCAAGGTAGCGGCTCCCCAGTTGGGCGCCACCGTCATCCAGGCCTTGCTGCAGCGCAGCGGTCTGTCGGGTGAGCAGATCGGCGAGGTCATCCTCGGCCAGGTGCTGACGGCCGGTTCCGGCCAGAACCCGGCGCGCCAGTCGGTGATCAAGGCAGGCCTGCCCCATGGCGTGCCCGGCATGACGATCAACAAGGTGTGCGGCTCGGGCCTGAAGGCCGTGATGCTGGGCGCGCAGGCCATCCGTGATGGCGACAGCGAGATCATCATCGCCGGCGGCCAGGAAAACATGAGCGCCTCGCCGCACGTGCTGCCCAACAGCCGTGACGGTCAGCGCATGGGCGACTGGAAGCTGGTCGACACCATGATCAACGACGGTCTGTGGGACGTGTACAACCAGTACCACATGGGCATCACCGCCGAGAACGTGGCCAAGCAGTACGGCATCACCCGCGAGCAGCAGGATGCGCTGGCCCTGGCTTCGCAGCAGAAGGCCGCTGCCGCACAAGACGCTGGCAAGTTCAAGGACGAAATCGTTGGCGTGAGCATTCCCCAGAAGAAGGGCGATGCGCTGGTGTTCGACACCGACGAATTCCTGAACCGCAAGACCAACGCCGAAGCGCTGGCTGGCCTGCGCCCGGCGTTCGACAAGGCGGGTTCGGTGACGGCCGGCAACGCGTCGGGCCTGAACGACGGCGCAGCCGGCGTGATGCTGATGACGGCGGCCAAGGCTGCCGCCCTGGGCCTGACCCCGCTGGCCCGCATTGCCAGCTACGCCAGCGCCGGCCTGGACCCCGCCTACATGGGCATGGGCCCGGTGCCCGCCGCCCGCAAGGCCCTGGAGCGCGCAGGCTGGAAGGCCGCGGATCTGGACCTGCTGGAAATCAACGAAGCCTTTGCCGCGCAGGCTTGCGCCGTGCACAAGGAAATGGGCTGGGACATGTCCAAGGTCAATGTGAACGGTGGCGCCATCGCCATCGGTCACCCGATCGGCGCGTCTGGCTGCCGCATCCTGGTGACGCTGCTGCACGAGATGCTGCGCCGTGACGCCAAGAAGGGCATCGCCTCGCTGTGCATCGGCGGCGGCATGGGCGTGGCCCTGACGGTCGAGCGCTGAAGCGCGACAACATCAACGGGTAAGCACGGGCTTCCCGCATGCGGGCCAGGCGCCATAGTGTGTCTGGCCGGCTCAATGGATCTGGTTAGAGGAGCATGAAGATGACGAAGAAAGTTGCATACGTGACGGGTGGCATGGGTGGTATCGGAACCGCCATCTGCCAACGCCTGGCCAAGGAAGGCTTCACCGTGGTGGCCGGTTGTGGCCCGAGCCGTGATTACACGAAGTGGCTCGATGAGCAGAAGGCCCTGGGCTACGAATTCCACGCATCCGTGGGCAACGTGGCGGATTGGGAATCGACCGTGGCAGCCTTCGCGAAGTCGAAGGAAGAGCACGGCCCGATCGATGTGCTGGTGAACAACGCCGGCATCACCAAGGACCGCATGTTCCTGAAGATGACGCCGGACGACTGGCACGCGGTCATCGACACCAACCTGAACTCGATGTTCAACGTCACCAAGCAAGTGGTGCCGGACATGGTTGAGCGCGGTTTTGGCCGGATCATCCAGATCTCGTCGGTGAACGGTGAGAAGGGCCAGGCGGGCCAGACGAACTACTCGGCTGCCAAGGCCGGCATGCACGGCTTCACGATGGCCCTGGCCCAGGAAATGGCCGCCAAGGGCGTGACCGTGAACACCGTCAGCCCGGGCTACATCGGCACCGACATGGTCCGCGCCATCAAGCCGGAAGTGCTGGAGAAGATCGTTGCCACCATTCCCGTGAAGCGTCTGGGCACGCCTGAGGAAATCGGCTCGGTGGTGGCCTGGCTGGCCGGTCCGGATTCGGGCTTCACCACGGGTGCAGACTTCTCCTGCAACGGTGGTTTGCACATGGGCTGATGCCGCAAGGCTTCAACCAAAAGCGAAGCGGCCCTCGGGCCGCTTTTTTCATGTTCGAACAGAACGCGTCAGAGCGCGTCAGAACACATCAGAACGCGATGTAGCGGCCGGGCTTGTGGTTCACGGCCAGCGCCACGTTCATGGCCACCGCAGCCAGCACCGACAGCGCCAGCCGCGGCGCATCAACCCATGGCCAGGCCGCCAGCAAGATGAGCGCGTCCAGCGCCATCTGCACCACCCCAGCGCGCCAGCCAAAGCGGTCTTGCAGCCACAGCACCAGCATGTTGAGGCCACCCAGGCTGGCCTTGTGACGGAACAAGATGATGAAACCGGTGCCGATGAGCAGGCCGCCCGCCAGCGCTGCAAACACCGGGTGAATGGCCTGCAGACTGATCCACTGCGGCAGCGTCTCGCTGAGCAGGGCCAACAGGCTCACGGCCGTCAACGTCTTCACGGTGAAGCGCAACCCCATGCGCTTCCAGGCCAGCCAGTAAAACGGCAGATTGATGGCAAAAAAGACCGGTCCGAAGGCCCAGCCGCTGGCGAACTTCACCAGAAGCGCCAGACCCACGGTGCCACCCGTCATCAAGCCGACCTGCCGAAACATCAACAGGCCCAGGCTGACGAACAGGGTGCCGATGAGCAGGGCCTGGGCGTCTTCGTACCAGGCGTGGCGCTGCACGGGCGAAGACTCGCCGTCAGCCGCAGGTGCGCCTAAGCTCATTCGATGATGCCGGCCAAGAAGAACTTGATCAGACCTTTGGCCGCAAAGCCCAGCAGACCGACACCCAGGCCCAGCAACAGCACGAAGGTGCCGAACCGGCCGGCGCGAGATTCACGGGCCAGCTGCAGGATGATGAACACCATGTAGAGCATGAAGGCCGAGACCCCGAAGGTCAGGCCGAACCACGCGATCTGTTCTTCGGAAAATCCGAACATTCAATTGCGCTCCGACAGCCCGGAGGTGTCCACGACGTCGCGATAGGCGTGCCAGCTGGCATGGGCCAGCCAGGGCACAACGATGATCAGGCCGAACAGCATCGAGGCCATGCCCAGGCCGGTCAGCAACAGCAGCAGGGCCGCCCAGAAGGCCATGGGCACCGGGTGTTCCATCACCACGCGCCAGCTGGTGAACACGGCCCCGAGCACGCCGACGTGGCGGTCCAGTAGCAGCGGGATGGCCACCACGGTGGAGGCGAACACGGGGGCGGCGAGCAGGGCGCCGAGTGCCAGCCAGATCTCGAACAAGTGCCCGGTGGGCGCCAGCACCACATGGCGCAGGAAATCAACCGGCGTCTGGATGCGGATGGGCGCAAAGCCGGTGATGAGCGAGGCGGACGTGAGCACCCAGCCCAGGCCGGCGAAAGCCAGCAACAGGCCGAACACCACGAGGCGGCCGTCATTGGGCTGCCAGGCCTTCATGGCCGTCTGCAGCGTGGGCTTCTCGCCTTTTTCAAGGCTGCGGCTGACGGCATACAGCCCCGTGGCCAGAATGGGGGCCACCAGCAGGAAAGCAGAGAACGCGCCGACCAGCAGCCAGAACTGGTGCCTGGCCCAGGCCGTGAGCAAGCCGCCGATGCCGGCCAGCACGAGGCCGTGCAACAGGCCCGGCACGGGGCAGTTCATCAGGTCTGACCACCCGCAGGCGAGCCAGCCCAGCGGGCGCAACGCCGGAATGCGGCGTACGCCAAAGCTGCGGGATTCTTGCAAGGCCTTCTCGGCCAGACGGTTCGACATGGGACGCTATCCTGACAGGGACGGGTGGCTCGCTGCTTGACAAACAGCAAGCAGGAACACGTTTGAACATCATGCCGCGACTGCGCCGATAACGGTGAAGCGGTGGTGATTCACTGCACACACCGCCCGGGTGCGACGCGTACCCCGGCTGGCCCTGGGTGGGCGCAGCTCAGCTCAGCAAGGCAGTGGCTGCGGCCAGCATGCTGGCCGAGCGGCCGTCTGCCAGTTGCAACTCGCGGCGCAGGCAGGTTGCGCGGAAGTTGCCTTGGGTCGATTTGTCGTAGAGCGGGTCATAGTGCCGGCCGAGCAGCGTGTGCAGCAGCGGTTGCCATTCGCCGCGCTGGGCCTGGCCCTGCCATTCACCCACCAGCTCGCGCCCGCGCAGCTCGATCAAGGCATCCAGGCACTGGCAAAAGCTGGGCACGTTCTCGGTGCACTCTGGATACTCTTCCAGCAACAGTTCCACCCGGCCGGCCAAGGGCATGTTGATTTCGACCAGCGTGGCCGGGTTGCGCATGGCCTGCAACAAGGCCTCAGGCACCTGACGCTGGCCGATCTTGCGGCTTTCGCTTTCAACGAACACCGGACGAGCCGGGTCCAGCTGCTTCAACGCCGCCCACACCAGCGACTCAAAGCGCTTCTGGCTGGGTTGAGGCTGGTTGGGCAGGCCGCCCAGCACCGAGCCACGGTGGGCGGCCAGTGCTTCGAGGTCCAGCGTCTGGGCGCCCGCATCTCGCAGCGCATGCAGCAGCCGCGTCTTGCCACTGCCGGTGCGGCCGGAAATCACCTGCCAGGTGAACTGCCCCGGCAGCGTGGTCAGCTCTTCGCGCACGCAGGCCCGGAAGCCCTTGTAGCCACCTGCCAGTTGCCGGGTGCGAAAACCGACCTGCGCCAGCACCAGGCTCAGGCTGCCCGAGCGTTGGCCGCCGCGCCAGCACACCACCAGCGGTCGCCAGTCTTTCGGCTTGTCAGCCACCCATTGATCGAGGATGTCGGCGATGCGGCGCGACACCAAAGCGCCGCCCACCTTGCGGGCCTCGAAGGTGGACACCTGCTTGTAGATCGTGCCTACGCGGGCGCGCTCCAGGTCGTCCAGCACCGGCCAGTTGACCGAGCCCGGCAGGTGGTCGTCCGCGAACTCCGAGGGCGATCGTACGTCGATCACCGTGTCGAACGCGCTGGGGTCAGCCAGCCATTCGGCCGCATTCACCGTGCTGAAGCTCATGGCGCAGCGCCGATCGCGTCCAGCAATTCCGACTCCATCTGCAACTGCAGCTTGGGTTGCTGCAAGGCCGCACCGCTCACCAGGAAGGTGTCTTCCACCCGTTCACCCAGCGTGGACACCTTGGCCAGTTGCAGGCTGATGCCGTGCGCGCCCAGCACCCGGGCGATGGCATACAGCAGACCGGAGCGGTCGCTGGCACTGACCGACAGCAGCCAGCGTTGGCCGCGTTCGTCAGGCCGCAGCAGCACGCGCGGCTTGACCGGGAACGAGCGCACTCGGCGCGACACACGGCCGCGACCCGGCGCTGGCAGCGGGCCGTCGCTCGACAGGGCCAGGATGGCTTGGGTTTCAACCAGCGAGATCATGTCGCGGTAGGCCGAGGCGCCATGGCCTTCGGCCGCCGGGCTCACCACCTGGAAGGTGTCGAGCGCAAAGCCGGCGCGCGTGGTGTGCACCTTGGCGTCCTGAATGGAGAAGCCAGCGCCATCGAAGTAGCCGCAGATGCGGGCGAACAGGTCAGGGCGGTCGGGCGAAAACACCAGCACCTGCAGGCCGTCGCCAATCGGCGATGGACGCGCCCGGACGATGGGCACGGTCGTTTCAAGATGGCGCCACAGGGCCCGTGCATGCCAGGCGATTTCGGTGGCGTCATGCCGCGCAAAGTAGCTCAGCTCCAGCGTCTTCCACAGCGGCTGCTCGGTGCCTGGCAGGGCGCTGTGCAGGGCCAGGATCTGCTGGGCTTCCTGCTTGCGCGCCTCGATCTCGGTTTCGGCATTCGGCTCAGCGCCGCCGAGCGCGCGCAGCGTCAGGCGGAAGAGGTCTTCGAGCAGCTTGCTCTTCCAGGCGTTCCACACCTTGGGGCTGGTGCCGCGGATGTCCGCCACCGTCAGCAGGTACAGCGCGGTCAGGTTGCGGGCGGTGCCCACGCGCTGGGCGAAGTGGCGGATGACGTCGGGGTCAGACAGGTCTTCCTTCTGCGCGACCTGGCTCATCGTCAGGTGGTGCCGCACCAGGAATTCGACCAGCTGGGTTTCGTCCTTGGCCAGGCCGTGGTCGCGACAGAAGCGCCGTACTTCCACGCCGCCGAGCTCGGAGTGATCTCCGCCCCGGCCCTTGGCCACGTCATGGAAGAGCGCGGCGATGTAGAGCAGCCAGGGCTTCTCGAAACCGGCGGCCAGCTGCGAGCAGAACGCGTATTCGTGCGTGTGCTCGGGGATGAAGAAGCGGCGCACATTGCGCAGCACCATCAGGATGTGCTGGTCCACCGTGTAGACGTGGAACAGGTCATGCTGCATGCGCCCGACGATGCGGCGGAACACCCACAGGTAGCGGCCCAGCACCGAGGTCTGGTTCATCAGCCGGAAGGCGTGCGTCTGGCCTTCGGGCTGACGCAGGATGTCCATGAACAGGTCCCGGTTCACCGGGTCACGCCGGAAGGCGCCGTCCATCACGTTGCGGGCGTTGTAGAGCGCTCGCAGGGTGCGCGCCGAAAAGCCCTTGATGCCCGGCGTCTGCTGGTAGATCAGGAAGCTTTCGAGGATGGCGTGCGGGTTCTCGGTGTAGAGGTCGTCGTGCGACACCTCCAGCATGCCGGCACGGTCGAGGAAGCGGGCATTGATCGGACGCATCGGCACGGTTTCCGTGTGGTTGATGCGTTCCTCGATGTTCAACACCAGGATCTGGTTGAGCTGGGTGACGGCCTTCGCTGCCCAGTAGTAGCGGTGCATCAGCACCTCGGAGGCGCGCTCGGACTTGCTGCCCTGGTAGCCAAAACTCTCGGCCACGGCGGTCTGCAGGTCAAACACCAGGCGGTCTTCACGTCGGCCGGCCACCTGGTGCAGGCGGCAGCGGATGACCTTCAGCACGCCCTCATGGCGCTGCAATTGCTTCACCTCGAACGGCGTGATCAGGCCCTTGCTGGCCAGCTCGCTCCAGGTCTTGCCCAGGCCGGCGGCGCGGGCCACCCACATCACCACTTGCAGGTCACGCAGGCCGCCAGGGCTTTCCTTGCAGTTCGGCTCCAGCGAGTAGGGTGTGTCCTCGTACTTCACATGGCGCTGGCGCAATTCCAGCATCTTGGCCTGCAGGAACGCCGGTGCGTCCATCGCCTCGGTGTTGGCATGGCGGAAGGTATTGAACAAGCGCCGGCTGCCGCACAGAAAGCGGCTCTCCAGCAGCGAGGTCTGCACCGTCACGTCCTTGCGGGCCTCGGCGATGCAGTCTTCCACCGTGCGTACCGATGAGCCGATCTCCAGCCCGATGTCCCAGCAACCGGTGATGAAGCCTGACACCGCGCTGCGCAACTCGTCGCTGTCAGCCTGGCCCGGAGGCAGCAGCACCAGCACGTCCACATCCGAGTAGGGGAAGAGCTCCCCGCGCCCGTAGCCGCCCACGGCCAGCAGGGCCGCGCCGGTCGGCAGCCCGGACTGCGCCCAAAGGCTGGCCAGCATGCCGTCGACATGCCGGGCCAGTGAGCGCATCAGGCGGGTGGCGCTGGTGGCCGTGGCCCGGGTGTCGCGGAACTGGTCCAGCAGCTTGGTCTTGCCGTCGCGGAATTGCTGGCGGAGCTCAGCCAGGTTCAGGGGGGCGGCGGCGGGTGCAGGTACTGCGGGCATCCGTGGAACTCAGGCCGTCATGAAGGCGGGCAAGGCCGGGCTGCCTTCGGAGACGGTCAGCACCTCGTAGCCGGTTTCGGTGACGACGATGGTGTGTTCCCACTGTGCAGACAGCGAGCGGTCTTTGGTGACGATGGTCCAGCCGTCGCCCATTTCCTTGATCTCGCGACGACCGGCATTCACCATCGGCTCGATCGTGAACACCATGCCGGGCACCAGCTCTTCGAGCGTGCCGGGGCGGCCGTAATGCAGCACCTGCGGTTCTTCATGGAACTTCGAGCCGATGCCGTGGCCGCAGAACTCGCGCACCACCGAAAAGCCCTGGTTTTCGGTGAAGGTCTGGATGGCGTGGCCGATGTCGCCCAGGCGCACTCCCGGCTTGACCTTCTGGATACCCTTCCACATGGCGTCGTAGGTGATCTGGCACAGGCGCTTGGCAGCGATCGAGCCTTCACCGACGATGAACATGCGGCTGGTGTCACCGTGCCAGCCGTCCTTGATGACGGTGACGTCGATGTTGACGATGTCGCCGCTCTTCAAGGCACGCTCGTTCGGGATGCCGTGGCAGATCTGGTGGTTCACCGAGGTGCAGATCGACTTCGGGTACGGCGTGTAGCCGGGCGGCTGGTAATTCAGCGGCGCCGGGATGGCCTTTTGCACCTTCACGATGTGATCGTGGGCCAGCTTGTCGAGTTGCTCGGTGGTGATGCCCGGCTTCACATGGGGCGTCAGCATGTCGAGAACTTCCGACGCAAGGCGGCCGGCAACGCGCATCCGCTCGATGTCGGCGGCAGTCTTCAGGGTGATCGTCATGGGTGGAATTATCGCAAGGGCCGTCGCGGCGCGCTGGCCAAGTGCCCAATTGTCCCATCGCATCGTAAAATTCCGGGTTTTCATGGGTTCGGCAACACGCGTTCAGCGGCGCCAACAGCGCCAACACCGCATTGGCCGAGCTCACAACGCGGGTCAGACCCCCTCAAAACCGCCGCCAACCGACGGGATTCCATGTCCAAAGCTTCCAAGCACCTGATGCACTTCGAGGGCGGCAACGCCTTGTCAGCCTTCCGCGCCGCAGCCCTGCTGCCCGCCCTGCAAGCTGCCTGCCCACGGATCACCGGCGTGAGTGCCCGCCATGTGCACTGGGCCCTGAGCGATGACGCACTGGACGCCGGCCAGGCGGACAAGCTCTCCGCGCTGCTGAATTACGGCGATGCCTACGAAGGCTCGGCCGACGAAGGCGCGCTGATCGTGGTGATGCCGCGCCTGGGCACCGTGTCGCCCTGGGCCTCGAAGGCCACCGACATCGCCCACAACTGCGGCTTGGGGATCCACCGCGTCGAGCGCGTCACCGAATTCCGCCTGACGCTCAAGACCGGCCTGGTCAGCAGCCTGACCGGCGGCAACAAGCCGCTGTCGGCCGATGAACTGACGGCCTGCGCCCTGCTGCTGCACGACCGCATGACCGAAAGCGTGGCTTTCGAGCGCGCTGCGGCACAGCACCTGTTTGATGAAAAGCCGGCCGAGCCGATGGCCCATGTGGACGTGCTGGGCCAGGGCCGCGCCGCGCTGGAAGCCGCCAACGTCGAGTTTGGCCTGGCGTTGTCGGGCGACGAGATCGACTATCTGGTGGCGGCCTTCACCGGCCTGAAGCGCAACCCGTCGGACGTCGAGCTGATGATGTTCGCGCAGGCCAACAGCGAGCACTGCCGCCACAAGATCTTCAACGCCGAGTTCAGCATCGACGGCGAAAAGCAGCCGCTGTCGATGTTCGGCATGATCCGCAACACCGAAAAGCTGAACCCGCAGCACACGGTGGTCGCCTACAGCGACAACGCCGCCGTGATGGAAGGTGGCACGACCGAGCGCTGGCTGCCGCAGGGGTTCACCAACGCGCCGCAATACGGCGCCCGCACGGAAACCACCCACGTGCTGATGAAGGTGGAAACGCACAACCACCCGACCGCCATTTCGCCGTTCCCGGGTGCCTCGACTGGCGCTGGCGGTGAAATCCGCGACGAAGGCGCCACCGGCCGTGGCTCGCGCCCGAAGGTCGGCCTGACCGGCTTCTCGGTGTCGAACCTGCACCTGCCCGGCACGCAAGAGCCGTGGGAAAAGAACCCGGTGGGCAAGCCTGAGCACATCGCCAGCCCGCTGCAGATCATGACCGAGGGCCCGCTGGGCGGCGCGGCCTTCAACAACGAGTTCGGCCGCTCCAACCTGGCCGGCTACTTCCGCGTCTTTGAGCAGACCGTGGGCGAGGGCGCAGACGCCATCCGCCGCGGCTATCACAAGCCCATCATGATCGCCGGTGGCCTGGGCACCATCAGCGCCAACCAGACGCACAAGCTGCCGTTTGGCGCTGGCACGCTGCTGATCCAGCTTGGCGGCCCGGGCATGCGCATCGGCATGGGCGGCGGCGCTGCCAGCTCGATGGCGGCCGGCACCAACACCGCGTCGCTCGACTTCGACTCGGTGCAGCGCGGCAACCCTGAAATCGAGCGTCGCGCTCAGGAAGTGATCAACCATTGCTGGTCGCTGGGCGAGGGCAACCCCATCGTCGCCATCCACGACGTGGGCGCCGGTGGCATCTCCAACGCCTTCCCTGAGCTGGTGGACGGCGCAGGCAAGGGCGCACGGTTCGATTTGCGCAAGGTGCCGCTGGAAGAATCCGGCCTGGCGCCGAAGGAAATCTGGTGCAACGAGAGCCAGGAGCGCTACACCCTGGCCGTGAACCCGGATCTGCTGCCGCTGTTCGAGCAGATGTGCGAGCGTGAGCGCTGCCCGTTTGCCATTGTCGGCGTGACCACCGATGAGCTGTCGCTGGTGCTGGAAGACGGCCCGGGTGGCGAGCGCGTGATCGACATGCCGATGGACGTGCTGCTGGGCAAGCCGCCCAAGATGCACCGCGACGTGAAGCGCGTCGAGCGCAAGCTGGCGCCGCTGAACCTGACCGACGTGTCCCTCGGCAAGGCAGCCCTGGACGTGCTGCGCCACCCGACCGTGGCCAGCAAGCGTTTCCTGATTTCGATCGGTGACCGCACCGTGGGCGGCATGAACCACCGCGACCAGATGGTCGGCCCGTGGCAGGTGCCGGTGGCCGACTGCGCGGTGACGCTGGCTGATTACGCCGGTTTCCGCGGCGAAGCCATGAGCATGGGCGAGCGCACGCCGCTGGCCTCGCTCGACGGCCCGGCCTCCGGCCGCATGGCGGTGGGTGAAGCCATCACCAACCTGCTGGCCGCGCCGTTCCAGATGGAGCGCGTGAAGCTGAGCGCCAACTGGATGGCCGCCTGCGGCGAGCCCGGTGAAGACGCTGCGCTGTACGACACGGTGAAGGCCGTCGGCATGGAGCTGTGCCCGGCCCTGGGCATCAGCATTCCGGTGGGCAAGGACAGCCTGTCGATGCGCACGCGCTGGCAAGACGATGGCGAGACCAAGCAGGTGGTGGCGCCGGTGTCGTTGATCGTCACCGCGTTTGCCACGCTGGACGATGTGCGCGGCACGCTGACGCCGCAGCTGCAGATCGGCGACAGCACGCTGATCCTGGTGGATCTGGGCAATGGCAAGTCCCGCATGGGCGGCTCCATCCTGGGCCAGACGCTGCAGCAGTTCGGTGACACCGTGCCTGATCTGGATGATCCGGCACAGCTGAAGGCCCTGGTGGCCGCAGTGAACGAGCTGCGTGCCGCCGGCAAGCTGCAGGCGTATCACGACCGCTCAGACGGCGGCCTGTGGGCCGCGGCGTGCGAGATGGCCTTTGCCGGCCATCGTGGCCTGAGCCTGAATGTGGACATGCTGGTCACCGAAGGCGACGGCATTTCCGACAGCCGTGCCGACACCGGCGACGCGAAGAACTGGGCTGCACAGACCAGTGGCCGCCGTGACGAGCTGACGCTGAAGGCGCTGTTCAACGAAGAGCTGGGCGCGCTGCTGCAGGTGAAGACCGCTGACCGCGATGCCGTGCTGGGCACGCTGCGCGCGCACGGCCTGAGCAAGATCAGCCATGTCGTCGGCAAGGCCAACGACAAGGAAACCGTGGAAGTCTGGCGTGATGCCAAGAACCAGTTCAGCGCCCCGCTGCAAGACCTGCATCAGGTGTGGGACGAGGTGTCGTGGCGCATCGCCCGCCTGCGCGACAACCCCGAATGCGCTGACAGCGAGCATGCGCTGGCGGGTGGCTCGGACAGCGGCTTGCACACCGCGCTGACGTTCGACCCGGCCGTGAATGTGGCTGCGCCGTTCATCGGCAAGGCGCGTCCGAAGGTGGCGATCCTGCGTGAGCAGGGCGTGAACAGCCATGTCGAGACCAGCTATGTGTTCGACCAGGCGGGCTTCGACGCTTTCGACGTGCACATGAGTGATCTGCAGAGCGGCCGCGCCCGTCTGGACCAGTTCCAGGGTTTTGTGGCTTGCGGCGGTTTCAGCTACGGCGACACCCTGGGTGCCGGCGAGGGCTGGGCCCGTTCGATCATGTTCAACCCGAAGCTGGCCGAGCAGTTCGCGGGCTTCTTCGGCCGCCAGGACACGTTCGCGCTGGGTATCTGCAATGGCTGCCAGATGATGGCTGCCTTGTCGCCGATCATCCCGGGTGCGCAGGATTGGCCGAAGTTCACCCGCAACAAGAGTGAGCAGTTCGAGGCGCGCCTGGCGATGGTGGAGGTGCTGGAAAGCCCATCGATTTTCTTTCAGGGCATGACCGGTACGCGTCTGCCGATCGCGGTGGCGCACGGCGAGGGGTTTGCTGATTTCTCGCAGCGCGGTGACGCATCCAAGGTCAAGCAGGCGGTTCGTTTTGTCGATGGCCAAGGCTTGCCGACCGAGGCGTATCCGCTGAACCCGAACGGCAGCCCGGGTGGTCTGACGTCGGTGACCACGGCCGATGGTCGGTTCACGGTGCTGATGCCGCATCCGGAGCGTGTGTTCCGCAATGCGTTGATGAGTTGGACGGACGGCGACATCAATGCCCACAGCCCGTGGATGCGCATGTTCCAGAACGCACGCAAGTTCGTGGGCTGATGGACCGCTAGTTCCGTCTGTTCGCTGATGGTGAAAGGGCTCGCTTCGTGCGGGCCTTTTTTTCGTCTGTACCTGGTTTGTTGGGTGGTGAGCGGTAGGTGGAGCGCGGGCAGGTGGGCGTTCGGGTCTGCTGCGCTCGTGTCCCCCGCCGACAGCCTGTGGCTGTCGTCTCCTCCTTTTACCTCGCTTCGCAGACCCGAACACCCACCTGCCCAGTCGACGGTTGGGGCTGGGGTGAGGATGGGGTCAGCGTTTCCGGGGCTCAGTGCGCATTGCTTGCCGGGTTTTTGGGCGTGGCAGTGCTCAATGGCTGGAGGGGCCGAGGGTGACGGGTGAGTGCCGAAGCGAAGTCAAGGGGGAGGGGCGGGCGCAGCCCGACCCGGAGGACATGAGCGCAGGTACTCACCCGGCGGCCGCGGCCGAGCGCCATCCTTTCCGCAAGCTCGGTTGGAGTTGGGTTGACCTTGGCGCCGGTGCCGTTTCATCTTCGGGTGGAGCGCGGGCAGGTGGGTGTCCGGGTCTGCTGCGCTCGTGTTCCCCGCCGACAGCCTGTGGCTGTCGTCTCCTCCTTTTACCTCGCTTCGCAGACCCGAACACCCACCTGCCCAGGCGACGGTTGGGGCTGGGGTGACGATGGGGGCAACGTTTCCGGGGCTCAGTGCGCAATCAGTGCGCATGGCGTGTCGAGTGTTTGCGCGTGGCAGTGCGCATCGGCTGGAGTGGCCGCGGGTGACGGGTGAGTGCCGGAGCGAAGTCAAGGGGGAGGGGCGGGCGCAGCCCGACCCGGAGGACATGAGCGGAGGTACTCACCCGGCGCCCTTGGCCGAGCCCCACTTTTCTCAGAGACGGCTACCCAAACGCACACCTTGGTCAATGGCCCGCTTGGCATCCAGCTCGCTGGCTTCGAATGCGCCGCCGATGATGTGGACCTTGGCGCCGCCCGCTTCCAGCGGCACCTGCAATTCGCGCAGGGGCTCCTGGCCCGCGCACAGCACGATGGTGTCGACGGGCAGCCAGCGCAGGTTCTCGCGTTGCTCGCCGTCGCTGATCTGCAGGCCCTCGTCGCCGATGCGCTCGTAGTTCACGCCGCCGATCATCCGCACCTTTTTCTGCTTCAGGGCGGCACGGTGGATCCAGCCTGTTGTCTTGCCCAGACCGGCGCCGAGTTTGCCGGCCTTGCGCTGCAGCAGCGTCACGTCACGCGCCGGGGCATGCAGCGGTGCCGGGCTTTCGGTGGCCAGGCCGCCGCGGGCCAGGGCCGGGTCTGTCACGCCCCATTCGGCCAGCCAGGCCGGCAGGTCCAGCGCGGTGGAGGTGCCGCTGTGCACCAGGTACTCCGCCACGTCGAAGCCAATGCCACCGGCGCCGATCACGGCGACGCGGTCACCCACCTTGGCGCCCTTGAGCACCTCGATGTAGCTCAGCACCTTCGGGTGGTCCTGGCCCGGGATGCGCGGGTTTCGCGGTACCACGCCGGTGGCCAGCACCACATCGGTGTAGCCGCCGGCCAGCAGGCTGGCGGCTGAAACGCGGGTGGACAGGTGCAGTTGCACACCGGTCGCATCAACCCGGCGGCGCCAGTAGCGCAGGGTTTCATGGAACTCTTCCTTGCCCGGCACCTGCTTGGCCAGGTTGAGCTGGCCACCCACTTCGGCCGCAGCGTCGAACAAGTGCACTTCATGGCCACGCTCGGCCAGCGTGGTGGCCACCGACAAGCCGGCCGGGCCGGCGCCAACCACGGCCATCTTCTTGCGAGCCGGGGTGCGCTGGATGATGATTTCCGTCTCGTGGCAGGCCCGTGGGTTGACGAGGCAGCTGGTCAGCTTGTTGACGAAGATGTGATCGAGGCAGGCCTGGTTGCAGGCGATGCAGGTGTTGATGTCTGCCGCGCGCCCTTCGGCCGCCTTCTTCACGAAATGTGCGTCGGCCAGCAGTGGGCGGGCCATTGAAATCATGTCGGCGTAGCCCTCGGCCAGCAGCACATCACCCAGCTCCGGCGTGTTGATGCGGTTGCTGGTGACCAGCGGAATCCGCACCTCTTCCTTCATCTTCTTGGTCAGCCACGCGAAGGCGCCACGCGGCACGCTGGTGGCGATCGTCGGCACGCGGGCTTCGTGCCAGCCGATGCCGGTGTTGATGATGGTGGCGCCAGCGGCTTCGATCGCCTTGGCCAGCATCACCACCTCTTCCCAGCTGGAGCCGCCGGGCACGAGGTCGATCATCGACAGGCGGTAGATCAGGATGAAGTCGGGGCCGACGGCTTCGCGGGTGCGGCGCACGATTTCCACGGCGAGGCGCATGCGATTGGCATACGAGCCGCCCCATTCGTCGTCGCGCTGGTTGGTGTGGGCCGCCAGGAACTGGTTGATGAAGTAGCCCTCGCTGCCCATGATCTCGACGCCGTCGTAGCCGGCCTCGCGGGCCAGCACGGCGCAGCGCACGAAGGCGCGGATCTGGCGCTCGACACCGCGGGCCGACAGCGCGCGGGGTGTGAACGGCGAGATGGGCGATTTGATGCGCGACGGCGCCACCGCCAGCGGGTGGTAGGCGTAGCGGCCGGTGTGCAGGATCTGCATCGCGATCTTGCCGCCCTCGGCGTGCACCGCATCCGTCACCACCTTGTGTCGCTTGGCGCCGCCGTGGGTCACCAGCATGCCGGCGAACGGCTTGGCCCAGCCCTCGATGTTTGGCGCGAAGCCGCCCGTCACCATCAGGCCGACATCACCCTGGGCGCGTTCGGCAAAGTACGCGGCCAGCTTGCGCAGGTCGCGGCCTTCCTCGAGGCCGGTGTGCATCGAGCCCATCAGCACACGGTTCTTCAGGGTGGTGAAGCCCAGATCGAGTGGCTGCAGCAGGTGAGGGTAGGCAGTCATGGCATCAGCGATGGAAAACGAACGATCGTTCGATTGTGGGCCCGGTGTGGCCGAGCGTGCTCGCTCCGGCTAGGCGCGATGCCTCAAATCTGCATCGGGATTACCCGCGAGTGGTGCAATGCATGTCCAATAGCGGCATGCATGACAACGACCCCGCCGAGCCCGAGCGCATTGATGCGCGGCTGACCGACCTGGAAATCAAGGCCAGCTACACCGACGACCTGCTCGAAACGCTCAACCAGATCATCGTGCGCCAGCAGGCGCAGATTGACCTGCTCACACGTGAGGTGCTGCAGCTCCGTCAGCAAGCCCCCGACAGCGGTGGCGGCGCTGCCTTCCGTAGCCTGCGCGACGAATTGCCGCCGCACTATTGAGCCCGTCCACCCAGCGCCCCGTTCAGCCAGTCCGGATTTGCCCATGACCCACCCCGCCTTGATGCGTGCCGAGCAGTTCTGCCGCCAGTACCAACTTCAGCATCCGGTGGTGATGGCCCCGATGGCTGGCGTGACGCACCACGCCTTGCCCCTGGCCTTCAGCGCCACCGGCGGCATGGCGGCCTTTGGTGCCCTGATGCACGCAGCCCCGGCGATGGAGGACTGGGTGCTGCAGTTCCGCAGCCAGGGCGGCGGTCCATTGCTGCTGAACCTGTGGATGCCTGAGCCCGCGCCTGCCGTGCCGCAGCCTGAGCACGAAGCCGCGCTGCGCCGTTTTCTTGCTGGCTTCGGCCCGGACGTGCCGGCGCACGCCGCTGATGCGCCGCTGCACGACGTGCATGAGCAGCTGGAGATGGCCCTGGCGCTGCGTCCGGCGGTGCTTTCCACCATCATGGGTTTGCTGCCGCCCGAGCGCGTGGCGCAGGCCCGCGCCGCCGGCGTGGCCTGGTGGGCGACGGTGACAACGGTGGCCGAGGCCCGTCTGGCTGAGGCCGCCGGGGCGGACGTCATCGTGGCGCAAGGGGCCGAAGCGGGCGGGCACCGCGGCGCGTTTGTGGCGGCCGATGCCCAGCGTGATGCGGTGGGCCTGATGTCGCTGCTGCCCCAGGTGGTGGATGCCGTGCAGGTGCCGGTGGTGGCCGCAGGCGGCATTGGTGATGCGCGGGGTGTGGCGGCGGCCTTGCTGCTGGGCGCCAGTGCGGTGCAGGTGGGCACGGCGCTGCTGCGCACGCCCGAGGCCGCAGTGCACCCGGCCTGGGCTGGTTTGCTGGCCGTGACGGCCCCGGAGGACACCCAGCTCACGCGGGCGTTTTCAGGGCGCTGGGGGCGCGCGCTGGCCACCGACTATGTGCGCGCTGCTGCAGCGCCAGAGGCGCCGGAACCCGCGCCTTATCCACGCCAGCGCGGCTTGACGGCGGCGATGCGTGCCGATGCCACGACGGCCGGCGATGTGCACCGCATGCAGGCCTGGGCGGGCCAGTCTGCCGGCCTGGCCCAGGCCATGCCGGCGGAAGACTGGCTGCGACAGACCTGGCAGCAGGCCGGGGCGTTGCTGGGCTGAGCCAACTTCAAGCAGGCGGCAGCCAGCGGGCCAGCATGCGGGCCAGCTGCTCTCGCGTGTAGGGCTTGGCGAGCAGGTCGTCCATGCCCGCCTCGCGCGCGGCGAGGTGGTCTTCGGGCAGCGCGTTGGCCGTCAGGGCGATCACCGGCAATCGCGGCAGACCAGCTTGCTGTGCTTCCAGCGCGCGCCAGCGCCGGGTGGCCGCGTAGCCGTCCATCACCGGCATCTGCCCATCCATCAACACCAGGTCAGGCCGTTGCTGCGCGAGCGCGGTCAGCGCGTCTGCGCCGTCGGCCACTTGCGTCACGGTCAAGCCCAGTGAGCGCAGCATGGCCACCGCAATCAGGCTGTTGACCGAGTTGTCTTCGGCCAGCAGCACGCTGCCGCGCAGGCTCTCGGGCGCGGCAGTGGTTTCAGCAACCACATGGGCTGTCTCTGTCGCAGGGCAAACTGGAAGGCTCAGGTGGAAGCTGAAGCGGCTGCCCACGCCGATCGTGCTGTCCACGGCGATGTGGCTGCCCATGCGCTCCACCAGCCGATGAGAAATCGCCAGCCCGAGCCCGCTGCCGCCGAAGCTGCGTTGCGGCCCCTGGTCAATCTGCTGGAACGGCGTGAAGAGCTGGTCGATGCGGTCAGCGGCGATGCCGATGCCGGTGTCGGTCACCGCAAACAGCACGGACGCGGCGGGTGCGCCTTCCCCGGCATCAGGTTGTTTGGATGCAGGCACGGAAGGCAGCGCCTTGACGGCCACGCACACTTCCCCGCGCGGGGTGAACTTGACGGCGTTGGCGACCAGGTTGATGAGCACCTGCTTCAGGCGCTGGGCGTCGGCCAGCACCTGGGCGGGCAGGGCGGGGTCCAACTCGGCCCGGAAGCTGAGCTGCCGTGCACTGGCACTGGCCGCGAACAGGGCATGCACCTCGATGACCAGGGCCTGCAGCGACACCGGGTCTGCGCGCAGATCGACGTGGCCGGCGTCGATCTTCGAGAAGTCCAGCGTGTCGTTCAGCACGGCCAGCAGGCCTTGGCCAGAGCTGCGCGCCACATCCAGCAAATGCCGCTGCGACGGCGACAACGTGCCCTCATTCAGCAAGTCCAGCGCGCCGAGCACGCCGTTCATCGGTGTGCGTATCTCGTGGCTCATCGTGGCCAGAAAACGGGCCTTGGCCTGCGCCCCGGCCTGGGCGGCCTGCATGGCTTGACGCAACTGCTCAGCATTGGCTTCCGCCTCGTGCTTCAGGCGCAGCGCGGCCAGGGTGGTCTGCCGCATCGAGCCGACGTTGCGCAGCAAGGCCGCGCAGAAGGCCAGCGTCATCGTGGCGAGTGGCCAGGAGCGCAGGTCGGGGTGCAGTGCCAGCATGCCCGACAGGGGCAGCATCATGGCGCAGATCAGCAGCTCGGCATAGCGCCCGATCAAGGCTATGTAGAAACTGGTGATGGCAGCGGTACCGGCCAGCAAGATGATGTGAAACTCGCGCCCCTCCAGATCGAGGCCCGGGAACAGCGCCACGGTGGACACCAGCCAGAGCAGTCCCGCCAGCATGGCGTTGGCCCGCACTTGCCGCATGGCGGCCAGACGCAGGCTGCGGGTGCGCAAACCGCTGCGGCGCGCCTGCCAGTGAATGCGCAGCCGCCACAGGCCGCTCACCACGGCCATGGCTGCCAGCAACATGCTGACGGGCCAAAGCGCTGGCAGGTGGACGGTGTAGAGCAGCAGCACCCCCACGGCCAGCCACAACAGCGGCACGCTGCTGGGGGCGTGGGACAGCACCATGAACAGCGCTTCGCGCTGAACGCGCTCCTCCAGGTCGTCGTCAGCTGGCTGAAGCACAGGCGTGGGCGCCGGTGGGGAGCGCGCCGAGGTGGGCGCGCAGTTCAGCGCAGCAGACAACTTGCATCGATCAACTCCGGTGCGGGCCGCAGCCCGGTGGGTGACAGCAGCGGGTTGCAATGCCCGCCAAGCCCAGTTGATGCTACCGCATGGGCCTGCCGGCCCGTCGCTGCGCAGCCCGCCTCAGCGATGCGCTAACCTGTGCGCCCCGGCAGCACGGTGCGCGCCGAGCTGGTCAACCTGATGAGCGCTGGAGGCGATTGCTGATGAAACCCACTCCCGCCGTGGTTGGGCCCGGATCAAGGCGACTGGCAGGCCTGGTTGCCGTGCTGGCGCTGAGCGCGGCCTGCCCCGCCTGGTCGGAGCCCGCCGCCACGAACGCGGTTGCGGCTGCGCCGGCGTCTGCAGAGCCCGCGGCCCGCCTGCTCAAGTTCAGTGAATTTTTCGTGCAGCCCATCGGTGAGCGGGGTTTGGTGCCCACCGCGGCGCTGCTGGCAGCCCAGGGGCAGCAGGTGCGCATCCGAGGCTGGATGGTCAGCCAGGAAGAGGGCGCTGCCGACTATTTTCTGCTCACTGCCCGGCCGGTGCGCCTCAGTGAGCATGCCGACGGCGACGCCGATGACCTGCCGCCCGCCACCCTGCTGGTTCGCTGGCCACCCACGCTGGCTGCCACGCCCAAACGCCATCAACCGGGCTTGATCGAGGTGGTGGGCACCCTGGTGGTCGGCCGGACGGTTGAGCCCGATGGTCGGGTGTCTTGGGTGCAGTTGCAGCTGTCACCACCGCCGCCGCCACCGGCGACTGTCGGCCAGCGCAGCCCTGCTTGAAACCTCTGCATCATGGAACCCTTCATGTCACATCCTCGCTTGTCCCGGACTTTGTTCATGGCGCCCCTGGGGTGCTTGTTCATTGCGGCCACTGCCGCGCAGGCGGCCCCGGTGGTCAGCCGCCTGACGCCACCGAGCGAGCTGTTCAGCAGCGGCCAGCCCGAGCCGGTCATTGCGCGCTTCTTGCCCGGACAACGCTTTGATCTGCAAGCCACGTTGCGGCCGGATGGCGGCCAGCGCATCACCGAAGCCCGTTTCGAGGTGGACGGCAAACGCGTGGCCGGCGACGTGGCCCTGCGTGATTGCGAAACCGGCTGCCTGAAGGGTGTGCCGCAAAACGCGGCCATTGCCACGCTGCGTGCCGTGACGGTGACAGCACCCGGGCGACATGAGTTTCGTGTGCTCGCGCGCCAGGCTGACGGCCAGAGCGTGGTGGCGCGGGGCAACTTCGATGTGGTGCCTTTCCAGACGCCGTCTGGCCAGAAGGTGCGCAACATCATCATCCTGCTGGGCGACGGCATGGGCGCCTCGCACCGCACGGCGGCGCGCATCGTGCAGGGTCGCTATGCCCAGGGCAAGGTGTCTTCCCCGCTGGCGATGGACACCTTCCCCGCCACGGCGCTGGTGAAGACGTCTTCGCTGAACTCCGTGGTGACCGACTCGTCCCCGGGCATGACCGCCTACGTGCTGGGCAACAAGAACAACAACAATGAAGAAGGCGTGTTCCCGGACGACACGGTGGACGCCTTCGACAACCCGCGCATCGAATACCTGTCGGAATATCTGCACCGCCTGCAAGGCAAGGCGCTCGGCATCGTGACCACCGCCGACGTGTTTGATTCAACGCCTGCCGGCAATGCCGTGCACACCAGCAGCCGCGGGGCGGGCACCGGCATCGTCGATCAATTCCTCGATGACCGCCACGCCACCGGCCTGCAGGTGCTGATGGGCGGCGGGCGGCGCTGGTTCCTGCCGGCCGGCACCGTCGGGTCCTCACGCGATGAGCGCACCGACTATGCGTTCTCGTCGACCGAGCCGCACACCGCCGAGATCGTCCGGCGCTGGGGCGTGTCCGCCGGGGCGGTGGACACCGGTCGCGATCTGATCGCCGACTTCCAGCAGGCCGGTTTCCGCTACGCCGCCAACCGGCAGGCCATGGATACGCTGCCGGTTGACACCGACAAGGTGCTGGGCCTGTTCGCTTTCTCGAACATGAACGTGGCCCTCGACAAGATCGACGGACGTCGAGGCCGGCGCACCGGCGTGAGCGGCACGGTCGTTGACGACTTCGGTCTGCCCGACCAGCCAATGCTCGACGAGATGGCCACCGTGGCGCTGCGCGCGCTGTCGCGTCAGCCCAAGGGCTTCGTGCTGATGGTCGAGGGCGCGTCCATCGACAAGCAGGCCCACAACATGGACACCGAGCGCTGGATGCTGGACACGCTGGAGTTCGACCGGGCGGTGAAGGTGGCGCAAGACTATGCCCGTCAACACGCGGACACGCTGGTCATCGTGACGGCCGACCACGAATGCTCGGGGGCCGCGGTGATTGGCGGCTCGCGCGTGTCTGACCAGGCGCTGCAGGAATTGATCAAGGCCGGTGGGCCGGAGAACCTGCGCGACAAGGTGGTGGGTGTCTACGAGCAGGCCGGCTTTCCGCGCTACCAGCTGGCCGCTGACGGCTACCCGGAAACCACCAACATCGACCGCCGTGTCCTGGTGGGGTATGCCGCCAATGCCGACCGCTATGAGGACTGGCGCACCAACCCGCTGCCCCTGCGCAGCGGTGGCGCACCGTTTGTCCAGGTCGAGCCTCTCAAGTTGTACCCGGCCGGCCCTCTGCAGCGTGATGACGCCGAAGGCCGGTTCCTGATCACCGGGCAGGTGCCCGGCGACTCGGCGGTACACACGGCCACCGATGTGCCGTTGTCGGCCTACGGGCCGGGCGCGCTGACCTTCACCGGCGTGATCGACAACACCGACGTGTTCTTCAAGCTGGCGCAGGCCGCCATGCGCGGCACGGTGGCACCCGCAGACGCATCGGGCAGCAAGAAGCCGCGATGAGGCGGGCCGAAGCAGGTTTGCCTGCTTCGGTGTGCATGGTCGTGGCGTTGCGCTTTCGCGTGTGCGTCAGGCCGCGTCGGCTGCCGCCAGCGGGGTGATGTCGACCGCCACGCCCGAGAGCACGGCGTTGCCCGAGAGGGGGTCACGCAGCGCTTCGTCGAGCACCGCGTTCAGGTTGGCGCCGGGGCGCTCTGCCGCTACCTGCATCTGCGTGCCGGGCAGGTTGTGACCCCAGCCGTGAGGCAGGCTGACGACGCCGGGCATCATGGCTTCGCTGAAGGCCACGGGCGCCTCGATGTCCCGACGCTCTGCATGGCCCGCCAGGCGGATGCGCACCACTTGTCCGTCTGCCGCACCCAGCTTTGCCGCGTCGCTCGGATGCATCAGCAAGGTGCAGCGGAACGGGCCCTTGGCGAGCGTGGGCAGGTTGTGCATCCAGCTGTTGTTGCTGCGCACTTCGCGGCGGCCGATCAGGCTGAAACGGCCTGGCTTGGCGATGTCGGGCGCTGTGTGGGCGGCCGTGTGGGCGGCCGTGGTGATGGCCTCTGCGGCCAGCACAAGGTCGGCCAGGCAGGGCGCCGGCGCCAGCTCGATGCGGCCGCTGGGCGTGCGCAGCACTTCGGGCACCCGGGGCTGCAGCGCTCCGAGGTCAACCCCGCCCGGTGCTGCCGCCACCTTGGCCAGCGTCAGCCCGTCGGGTTGGCGGCCGAAAGCATCGCCATACGGGCCGCTGCGCAGGGCCAGGTCGAGCCAGCGCTCCGGCCCGGCTTGCGTGCCCAGGGCGGCCAGCAAGGCCGGCGCGTGTGCACCGGCCAGTTTGTCGAGGTCGGCTTTCAGATGCTCGCCGTCCAGGGCCAGCGGGTCGGCTGCCGCGCCCAGGCCGCGGGCGATGGCGCCCAGCTTCAGCAGGATCTGCCACTCGGGCATCTGGCCATGGGTACGGGCCAGCACCGGCGGTGAATAGCGGGCATGGTTGCGGTGTGACAGCGCCGGGAAGGCCACGTCGTAATGCCCGTCTTCCAGCGGCGACGAGCCCGGCAGGATGACGTCGGCATGCCGCGTGGTTTCGTTCAGGTAGATGTCGACGCTGACCATGAAGTCGAGCTGGCCCAGTGCGGCATCCAGCCGCGTGCTGCCCGGCGCACTGAGCACCGGGTTGCTGGCCACCGTGATGAGCGCGCGCACCTGGCCCGGCCCGGCGGTTTCGATTTCCTCGGCCAGCACCGTGGCCGGCAGCTCGCCATACACCTCGGGCGCGCCACTCACGCGGCTGGCGTGTCGGCCCATCACCACGCCACGGCCTTTGCCGGCCGCACCCAGCGTGTTGGCGGCGAACGCAGCCGGGCGGGGGAACATGGCGCCGCCTGGTTGGTCGAGGTGGCCCGTCAGCACATTCAGCACATCGATCAGCCAGCTGGCCAGCGTGCCGAACCGCTGGGTGCAGGTGCCGATGCGGCCGTACACGCAAGCGCGCTCAGCGGCAGCCAGATCCCGAGCCAGCTGCCGGATATCAGCGGCGGGTACTGCGCAGTGCTCGGCAACGGCCTCGGGGCTGAAGGGGGCGACGGCGGCGCGCACCTCCTCCACGCCGTTCACCCAGTCGGTGAGTGCGCCGAGCTTCACGAGCTGCTCGTCGAACAGGGTGTGCACCATCGCCGCCAGCAGTTGCGCGTCGGTGCCCGGGCGGATGAAGTGGTGCGCATCGGCCACCTCGGCGGTTTCGGTGCGGCGCGGGTCAATCACCACCAGGCGGCCGCCACGGGCGCGCAGCGCCTTGGCCTTGCCGCGGAAGTCGGGCACCGTCCACAGGCTGCCGTTGCTGGCCATCGGGTTGGCGCCGAGCATCAGCAGGAAGTCGCAGCGCTCGATGTCGGGCACCGGGATGCTCAACCAGTGGCCAAACATCAGCCCGCTCGACAACTGCTTGGGCATCTGGTCGAGCGTGGAGGCCGACACCACGTTCTTCGTGCCCAGCGCCTTGATGAGCCGCGGCGTGTAGAGCAGCAGGCCCATCTTGTGCACGTTCGGGTTGCCCAGGCTGATGGCCACGCTGTCGCGCCCGTGTTCATCCAGCAGCGGCGGCAGGCGACGCTCGATCTCCTCGAAGGCTTCTTCCCAGCTCACCGGCACATGCTGGCCGTTGCGCTTGACCATGGGCTGGCGCAGGCGGTCGGGGTCTTCGTGCAAGTCTTTCAGGGCATAGCCCTTGGGGCAGATGTAGCCCTGGCTGAAGACGTCCTGCTCCGCCCCCTTGATGCGCACGATCCGGCCGCTGCTCACTTCCACGTCCAGGCCGCAGCAGGCCTCGCAGAGCGGGCAGATGCGGTAGTGGTGGGTGGCGTCGGTGGTGTTGGCCGCCGTGTTGGCCGCCGTGTTGGCAGAAGTGGCGTCAGCGATGTGTGCTTGGGGCATGGCAGTCTCCTTCGGGCTGCCCGCATCTTCGCCGCACCAGGGCGCGCTCGGCGTCACCGCCGCGACGCTGGCTCCTCGGTATCTTCCCGCAGTCAGCTGACCATGTAGGCCGCGGCGGCGGTGGCAATCAAGGTGCCGTCAGGGTCTGTCATCCGCATCTGGGTCGAGCCCACGCGGCCACCGAGGCGGGTGACCTCGGCGCTGGCGAAGAAGTGCGTGCCGATGCCCTGGCGCAGGAAATCGACCCGCAGGTCGATCGTGCCCATCCGGGCGAAGCGGTGCAGGATCTGCGGCGTGGCTTCGTCTGCGTGCTTCTCGCCGATGGCCACCATCAGTGCCAGGCCGCCCATGGCGTCGAGCACGGAAGAGATGACGCCGCCATGCAGCCGTCCGTACACGTAGTGGCCCACCAGTTCCGGGCGCATGTCGAAGCGGCAGGTGGGGGCGGGCAGGGCGAGCGTCTCGATGCGCATGCCCAGCGTCTGGTTGAAGGTGATCTTGTGTTCGAACAAGTCCGTCAACGCGGCGTCGAGTCGCTGCTGTTCTTCCGCGCTGCGGCGGGGCAAAGTCGTGTCAGGCATGGTGGCTCATTGGGCGGCAGGTTGACGTCCACGTCAATTGCCGGCGGCTACGGGCATGCCCCGATAGGAAGCGGCGTCGCCGCTTGCCAACCGCGGCGCCCGGGCGTCACCTGGGCGACACCGTGCCGCTGAGCATTTCATGCACGTCGTGCGTCATCACGGCCAGGAAGCCGAGCAGTGCCACGTAGATCAGCGCGTACTCGGCCTTGGTAGCGGCGGGCACCGCGTAGTAGGTGCGCGCCTCGTCGCTGTCGCTGCGCCACTTCAGCGCGCGCCACACCTGCGGTGCCGCCAGCAGGCTGACCAGCAGCAACGACGGGCTGGGCCGCCACCAGAACAGGCCCAGCAGGATCGGCGCCCCCAGCAGCCAGATGCGGGGCGACAGCACCGCGGTGATGCGACCACCATCGAGCGGCATCACCGGAATCAGGTTGAACAGGTTGATGAAAAAGCCGGCGTACGACACGGCCAGCAGCCAGTTGGCCTGGGTGTCCCGCGCCGCGAAATAGCAGAGCAGGGCGCCCAGGGTGCCCAGCAGCGGCCCGCCCAGGCCCACCCAGGCTTCGGTTTCTGCGTCGTGGGGCAGGTCTTTCAGCTCCACCCAGGCGCCGAGAAACGGGATGAAGGTGGGCAGACCCACGTTCAGGCCCCGCTGCCGCGCCGCCCAGAAGTGGCCCATCTCGTGGACCAGCAGCAGGCACACAAAGCCCGCCGCGTACTTCCAGCCGTACACCCACGCGTACACGCCGAGGGCCAGCAGCATGCTGCCGCCACTCACGGCCAGCTTGCCGAGCTTGGCGCCCGACAACAGCAGCATCAACAGCTTGATCATGTCGGCGCTTCCTGATCAGGCCTTGTCGCGGCCGAACCAGCGCTTCGCCACCGCACCCAGCCCCACCGCACCCAGCAGCAGCACCTTCGCGAACTTGGCGATGAAGGCCCCGGCCACGGCCAGCAGGCCCAGCTTCTTCGCGCCCACACCCAGCACCAGCGCGGCCAGGCCGTATTCGGCGACGCGGTCGGTGTTGGCGTTGAAATCGGCGTAACGCTTGCCCTCATCGAAGGCCAGGGCGGTCAACATCGCCTGGCCCTGGGGCTTGTGGGCCGGCAGGTTCTTCAACTCGGTCACCAGGTTCATGCTGAAGTAGCCCTCTCGGCCCAGCAGGTAGGTGTTGTAGTTCACGCCCTGCTCGGAGCCGGCATCACCCTTCTCCCGCGAGACCATCGCCCACACCAACCGGTGCGTGGCTGCTTCGTAGGCCGGGCGTTCGGCCCAGCCGATGATTTCCAGCGGCTTCATGCCGAGCTTGCTGCGCTCCTCGTTTTGCGCCTCGGTACCTTCCCGGTAGCTTTTCAGCAGGTCGTCGGCGTTCCATTCCTTGGCGTCGTCGTCCTTGATGTAGCCCGACGACTCGAAGCGCACCGTCATCATCCAGCCCTGATCGCCCGTCGGGAAGATCACGCCTTGCAGGCGCGGGTCTTCACCCGGATTGCCCATGGCCTGCAGCAGCTTGGTGGCCTGCGGTTGCGGAATGAACACATGGTCGGCGGGCAACTTCAGCACGGCCTGCTTGGCCATCGGCAGCTCAACCGGGCCGGCCTTCGCGGCTTTGCGGGCCTCGTCCCAGGCCGCTTCGGGGTTGGGCGCTTCGGCCGGTGCGGCCCAGGCCAGTGAGGCCGTCAGCAGGCCCAGGGCCAGCAGCAGGCGGGCCTTGAAGGCGGTTGTCCGGTTTTGCGCTGAGCCCGTGCAGCCCGCGTTGATCAAGCAGTGATGTGATGACAAGTGACGCTCCCTCGGCCGATAGGCCCTGTGTTTTGAAAAGATTCTGACACCGGCACGCGCAGCTTCATGCGCTAACCTGAGAAGGTGACACGCATTGAAACCAAGTTGCGCACCGCTGTGGCTGCGCGCCCCCAAGACCGGTTTGATCGCCTCGACGCCCTCCGGGCGGTCGCGGTGGTGTGGATGGTGGTTTTCCATTTCTGCTTCGACCTGAACCATTTCCGCCTGATGACGCCGCCGCAGCGGTTCTTGTCGGATCCCTTCTGGACGATGCAGCGCACCGCCATCGTCAGCCTGTTCATGGTGTGCGCTGGCCTGTCGCAGGCCGTGGCCTTGTCAGCGGGCCTGGGCTGGCCGCGCTTCTGGCGCCGCTGGGGCCAGGTGGCAGGTTGTGCGGTGCTGGTGTCTGCCGGATCAGCGTTCATGTTTCCGGAGAACTGGATCAGCTTCGGCGTGTTGCACGGCCTGGCCGTGATGCTGCTATTGCTGCGCCTGGTGGTGCCGCCCTTGCTGCGGCGTTGGGCCGGCGGGAGTTGGCAGATGCAGGCGCTGCTCTGGGGCACTGGGGCGCTGGCCTTGCTGGCGCCGCGCTTCGCCGCCAGCGAGGTGTTCAATGGCCGCTGGGGCAACTGGACAGGGCTCGTCACCCAGTTGCCCTTCACCCAAGACTATGTGCCCGTGTTGCCCTGGCTGGCACCGGTGCTGTGGGGGTTGGCGCTGGGGCTGTGGCTGCTGGCGCATCGCCGTTCCTGGCTCACCGCGCCGGTGCCTTGGGCCCGCCTGGGGCAGCGCCTGGCCGTGGTGGGGCGCTGGTCGCTCAGCATCTACATGGTTCACCAGCCTGTGCTGATGGGGCTGCTTGCGGCCTGGGTGCAACTGCGCGGCTGAGCTGGTGCCGGGCTGGATGGTGGCCGCCGCAAAGGCGCCAGTGGTAGGCTTGCGGGTTGGCGACTGCATGTGCAGTGGCCCGTCTGCCTGCCCCGCCCAGGGCCTTCACGCATGTCCACCCGAGTTCTTTACGGCTTCCACGCCGTCACCGTCCGCCTGAAAACCGCGCCGGAATCCATCATCGAGATCCACATCGACGCCACGCGCCGCGATGCCCGCATGCGGCAGTTCGCCGAGCGCGCCAGGGATGCCGGCATGAAGATCATCGACAGCGATGACGAGCGCCTGGGCAAGTTGTCGGGTGGCCCGCGTCACCAGGGCGTGGTGGCCCGCGTGAATGCGCTGAAGCAGCACCATTCGCTGGACGAACTGCTCGAAGGCGTTGAAGCCCGGCAGATCGCGCCACTGGTGCTGGTGCTGGACGGCGTGACCGACCCCCACAACCTGGGCGCCTGCCTGCGGGTGGCCGATGGCGCCGGCGCGCATGCCGTGGTGGCCCCGAAGGACCACGCAGTGGGCTTGAACGCCACGGTGGCCAAGGTGGCCTCGGGCGCTGCGGAAACCGTGCCTTACCTGATGGTGACGAACCTCGCCCGCTCGCTGACCGAGATGAAGGAGCGTGGCATCCGCATCATCGGCACCAGCGATGACGCTGAACAGACGCTCTACGACGTCGATTTGAGCGGCCCGGTGGCCCTGGTGCTGGGCGCCGAAGGTGCCGGCATGCGCCAGCTCACCCGCAAGACCTGCGATGAGCTGATCAGCATTCCGATGGCAGGCGCGGTGGAAAGCCTGAACGTGTCGGTGGCGGCGGGTGTGTGCCTGTATGAGGCGCTGCGCCAGCGCGTGCCCAAGGGCTGAGGGGCGGCAAGCGGCCACGTTCGGTCGCTACACTCGGGCATTCTGATTTGAGTGCCTCCCGATGCCTGTATTTGCCGTTTCACATCCCTTGGTTCGCCACAAGGTGGGCCTGCTGCGCGAAACCGATATCTCGACCAAGAAGTTCCGCGAACTGACGGGCGAGCTCGCGCGCTTGCTGGCCTATGAAGCCACAGCGGATTTCCCGCTGGCTGAAGTGACGATCGACTGCTGGAGCGGCCCGACCAAGATCGAGCAGATCGCGGGTCGCAAGGTCACCGTGGTGCCCATCCTGCGTGCAGGCCTGGGCATGCTGGACGGCGTGCTCGACATGGTGCCCAACGCCAAGGTCAGCGTGGTGGGCCTGGCCCGTGACCACGAAACTCTGCAGCCGGTGAACTACTTCGAGAAGTTCGTGCCGCACCTGGACCAGCGCACCGCACTCATCATCGACCCCATGCTGGCCACGGCCGGCTCGATGATCGCCACCATCGATCTGCTCAAGCGCCGGGGCTGCAAGGACATCCGCGCGCTCGTGCTGGTGGCCGCGCCGGAAGGCATTGCCGCCCTCGACAAGGCCCACCCGGACGTGCGCTGCTGGACGGCCTCGATCGACAGCCACCTGAACGAGCAGGGCTACATCATCCCGGGCCTGGGCGATGCCGGCGACAAGATTTTTGGTACGAAAGACGAGGACACCCTGTGACGCGCACCATGACTTTGCTGGCGCTGGCCGGCACCCTGGCTTTGGCAGCCTGTACGCAGGAAAAGCAGAACCAGCTCAAGCGCGAGATCCAGAACTGGACCGGCACCAACGGCGTGCTGGAGGTGTATGCCGGCGACAAGGTGGTCAAGCGCTTCCTGAAGATCGACAAGCTCTCGACCGCGCTGGGCACCGACGACAACCTGCCGCGCCATTACCGCTTTGGCTACGGCGTGCTGGACGCCAACATGAATGGCGAGGCTGATTCGGGCGAGAAGCGCGTCTACTTCGAGATCGGCGATTACACGCACTACGTGTTCTTCGAGAACCCGAACTGACGCGTTCCGTCAGACCAGGCCGAGCGCCCCCAGAACGGCGCCGGCCAGAATGAGCCACAAGGGGTGAAGGCGGGTGCGCCAGGTGAGCAGCACCGTGCCGGCCACCAGCGCCAGCCCCAAGGCTGAGCCCCGAACCGGCTGCGCCAGCAACCACCCGCTGGCCACCACCAGGCCCAGCGTAACCGGCGCCATGCCGGCCACGAAGGCTTGCACGGGGCGACTCTGGCGACGCCTAGCGCCCCAGCGCGTGACCATCAGCGTGAGTACCGTGCTGGGCAGCAGCATGCCGGCCATGGCCGCTGCCGCGCCCGCCAGCCCGAGCACGTTGAAGCCGATCACCGCAACGAACAGCAGGTTCGGCCCCGGCGCGGCCTGGGCCAGCGCCACGGAGGCGGTGAAATCGGCGCTGCTCAGCCACTGGTGGGCCTGCACCACGCGACGCTCCAACTCCGGCACCGTGGCCACGGCGCCGCCGATGGCCAGCAGCGACATGGCCAGGCAGTCGGTGAACAGCGTCCAAAGCAGGTCCCAGTTCATGCCCGGTCCTCGCTGCTGGATGCGCCAAGGCGCCACCACGCTAGCAGCCACGACAAGCCGCCGAGGCCGGCGATCACGGTGATCAGCGGCCAGCGGAAGGCCCCCACACCCAGCGCGGCCACCAGCGCCAGCGGCGCCCACAGCACCCGGCCGAGCGGGTTGCGGGTCAGCGTGGGCAGCAGCTTCAAGCCCATGGCCAGAATGAGGCCGGCGGAGACGGCGCCCATGCCGCGCACGGCGCCCACCACGGCGGGCACATCGGCCAGGCCGCGGTAAGCCGCCGCCAGCACCAGCACCAGCAAGGTGGGCGCCAGCAACATGCCACTCACCGCAGCCAGGGCCCCACGCAGACCAAAAAACCGGTCACCGACCATCAAGGACAGGTTCACCACATTGGGGCCGGGCAGCACCTGGCCCACCGACAGCAACTCGGCAAACTCCTCACGGCTCAGCCAACGCAGACGATCAACCAGTTCCCGCTGGGCGATTGGCAGGACGCCGCCAAAGCCCATCAAGGCCAGGCGGGTGAAGGCCTTGAACAGCTCGAAGATAGAGCGGGGGGCGGGCTTCGTCAGGTCGGCGTTCATGGCTGCTGTTCATGGGCTGCTGCGCGTTGGCGCCGCAGTTGCCGGGACACCCACAAGCTCAGGGCGATCGCCAGCAGCATCCAGGCCAGCGCGGGCCAGTGCAGGCCCGCATAAGGCGACTGGCCCAAGGCCTGGTTGGCGGCCACCATGGCGCCGCCGCCGCCGGCCCCCAGGGCCTGGCCGAGGTAGATGGCCGAGGTGTTGAGCGCCATCAGCGCCGGGGCGAGCTCAGGCGCCGTGCTTCCCAGCCGGGCTTGTTGCGCCGAGTTGGAGGCGAAGCCCGCAAAGGCCCAAGGCAGCAGCACCAGCGGCATGATCCAGACGCTGGTGGCCAGCGGCCAGAACAGGATCGACACCGCCATCAAGCCCAGCAGCCAGTTCACCGCACGGCCAGCGCCAAAGCGATCGACATGGTGGCTCAGCAGCACATTGCCCAGCAAGCCGAAGCCGCCGAACCAGAAAAACAGCAGGCTGACCTCCACCGGCGTGGCGCCCAGGGCCTGGCGGTAGATCGGCGCGAAATAGGCGAACAGCGTGAACTGGCCTGAGCCCGACAGGGCGGTGACCGCCACCATGGCCATTAGCACCGGGTGGGTCAGCACCTCGCGCCACTGGGCCAGCCGCAGTGGCGGTGGGCGAATGTCGTCGGGCACCGACCGCCAGACGGCCCATGCGCCCGCCAGCGCCAGCGCGCTGACCAGCGCGAAGGCATAACGCCAGCCCAGCGCTTCGCCGATGAAGCTGTGCAGCGGCATGCCGAACACTGACGCCACCGACCAGCCCAGGAAGATGTAGGTGATGGCCTTGCCGCGCGCCGCCGGCGGTGCCAGCCAGGCAATGGCGGCAGCGGCTTGCGGGGTGAACACCGCGGCGGCCAGCATGGTGAGGGCCCGCACCGGCAGCAGCCAGGCGTAATCAGGTGCCAGCGCGCTGATGGCATGCCCCACGGCGTACCAGAGCAAGGCGAAGGTCAACAGCCTGCGCCGATCGAACCCGGCGAGCAGGGCGGCCAAGAGCGGGGCGCCGAGCGACATCGCCAGCGCGGCCGCGGTGATCAACTGGCCGGCCACCGCCACGCTGACCTGCAGGGAGCGGGTGAGGTCGTTGAGCGAGCCCGCCACCACCATCACCCCGCAGCCGATGGCGAAGTTGCCCAGCAACAGGGCTCGGGCGGCCCCGGGCGGAGCGCCGGCGGGCGCGTCCGCGATCAGGCTCACCGCAGCACTTTCAGCGCGTCGGGGTTGACGATGTTCGACGGCGTGCCGTTGACGAAATTCACGACGTTGTCGAAGGCCGCGCCGAAGTACATCTCGTAGCTGTCTTGCTCAACGTAGCCGATGTGCGGCGTGCAGACGGCGTTCTCCAGACGCAGCAGGGGGTGGCCCTGCAGGATCGGCTCGGTCTCGAACACGTCGACCGCTGCCATGCCCGGCCGGCCGCGGTTGAGCGCCGAGACCAGCGCCGCGTCTTCCACCAGCTCCGCCCGCGAGGTGTTCACGAAGAGGGCCGTCGGCTTCATGCTCGACAGGTCGCCGTGGGTGACCAGGTGGCGGGTGTGATCGGCCAGACGCAGGTGCACGCTCAGCACATCGCTCTGGGTGAACAGCTCTTCGCGGCTCTCGAACACGCAATAACCATCGGCCAGGGCGCGTGCGCGTGAAGGCGCGCTGGCCCACACCCGCACATCCATGCCGAAGGCCTTGCCGTAGCCGGCGACGATGGCGCCGATCTTGCCGTAGCCCCAGATGCCCAGCACCTTGCCGCGCAGCTGCATGCCGATGCCGAAGTTGGGCGGCATCGACTGGGATTTCAGACCCGACTGCTGCCACGCCCCGTGCTTGAGGTTGCCGATGTACTGCGGCAGGCGGCGCATGGCGGCCATGATCAGGGCCCAGGTCAGCTCGGCTGGCGCATTGGGTGATCCGACGCCTTCGGCCACGGCGATGCCGAGCCGGGTGCAGGCGTCAATGTCGATGTGGTTGCCGACGCGGCCGGTCTGGGCGATGAGCCGCAGCTTGGGCAGCTTTTCCAGCAGTTGCCGGTTGAAGTGGGTGCGCTCGCGGATGGCGACCAACACCTCGGCGTCTCGAAGGCGCACGGACAGTTGTCCGAGTCCCTTGACCGTGTTGGTGAAGACCTTGGCGTTGAGGTCGTTCAGCTTGGACGCGCTGGGCAGTTTGCGGACCGCGTCCTGATAGTCGTCGAGGATGATGATGTTCACACCCGGATTTTGCACCGGGCGGAACGGTTTTCAGCGACGCAGTCGAGCTTGTGGTTGCAGGTATTCCGGCAGTGCCCAGGGTTCGGGCACCGGCGGCATCGAACTCGGGCCTGCGCTCAGGCTGTCCGGGAAGACGCTGTCGAGCTGGCGATAGATCTCGCCGCGCATCTTGCGGGCCGCCAGGTCACTGCGCTGATGCAGAGCCACCAGCAGCGCGCCACGCAACACCCACAGGTCATTCGGGTCGTTGGCCTGCCGCACCTGGTGCTGCAGCCAGAGGCCTTTGGGTCCGGCCAGATCAGCCACTGCCCGCATGAACAGCAGCTTCATGTCGACGAAGGCGCGACGTGCGGCCAGGCGGGCTGCGCGGTCTTGCGGTTCGCCATGGGGGCTGCTGTCGGCCCAGTCGGCGGTTGGATCAATCTGGGCGATGTCGGCGTCGACGTCGGACAGGGGGGCGGCGAGGAAGGACAGCTTATCCATGGCGGAGATCCTGCGATGTGGGCGAGTTGCCCGAGGCGCGGCGGGGAAAATGACGGTTGATCGCCTGCAGGCGGCGATCAGCTTCTGATTGGCTGCGGTGGCGGGCCACCACGCTGTAGAGGTCGGCGCGCAGATGCCACAGCTCGCGCAGCGAGCGTGCATGGGCACTGCGCTGGCGCAGGTCCATGGCATCGTCGAAGGGCAGGTCTTCAAGGGCGCTGCAGAAGTCGTCGCGGGCGAGGTCCAGCGTGCGCAGGGACTTCGGCGAGGACGGCTTGTCGTGGTGCAGCCAGTTCCAGACACTGCGCCAGACCGAGTCGGGGGCGTGCCAGGGGGCGGGGGGCTGCACATCAATGCGGGAGGGCAAGGCACTGCTGTGACCACGGCCTTGCAGGAGGCGGCGGATCAGGCGGGATGAGCTCATGTGAGCTTCATCGGACAGGAGTGCTTGCAACATGAGGCCATTGTTGGCGTCACGTTTGGTTGCGAAGCCCCGAAAAGCAGGGCCGGTGCAGCGCAGTTTTGTGCTGCGATGGCAATGGGTGGTGGGTGGCCTGCCGGGCCGGGGCCAGACTCAGATGGTGCTGGTCTTCGGCTTGAAGTCGCACCAGGGGCTGACCTGGCAGGCAGCACAGCGCGGCTGGCGTGCCTGGCAGATGTAGCGGCCGTGCAGGATCAGCCAGTGATGCGCATCCACCATGTAGGCCTTCGGGATGCGCTTGAGCAGTTGCTGCTCCACTTCGACCACGTTCTTTCCCGGGGCCAGCCCGGTGCGGTTGCCGACCCGGAAGATGTGGGTGTCCACGGCCATGGTGGGCTCACCGAAGGCCACGTTCAGCACCACGTTGGCGGTCTTCCGGCCAACGCCGGGCAGGGCTTCCAGCGCCTCGCGGGTGTTCGGCACGCGCCCGCCATGCTGCTCGACCAGGATCTGGCAGGTGGCCACCAGGTTCTTGGCCTTGGTGCGGAACAGACCGATGGTCTTGAGGTGCTGCTCCACCTCAGCCACACCCAGCGCCAGCATCTTCTCTGGTGTGGGCGCACGGGCGAACAGGGCGCGGGTGGCCTTGTTGACGCTCACGTCGGTGGCCTGCGCCGACAGCAGCACGGCGGCCAGCAGCTCGAACACATTGGTGAACTGCAGCTCGGTTTCCGGATGCGGATTGGCCGCCTGCAGGGTGGCGAAGAAGTGCTCGATCGCCGCCGCTTTCATTGGCCCACCTCGTCGTCAGGCTCGGCGCCCGAGCGCTGGGCGCGGGCGCGCTGCAGGGCGGCTTCGATCACCGCGCGCTTGCGCTCGATGATGGCCGGGTCGGTGTGCAAGGTCTGGTTTTCGAGGTCGGCGAGCTTGTGTGCCGCCTTCTCAGCCAGTCGCTGATCGTTGTCGCGTTTGTCGCGGTCAATGCGCATGCGGTGGAAAGCGTAGCGCTCGCGGGCGGCGTCGGCGCGCAGCGGGCTCCAGGCGTTCCAGCCGGTGGCCTCACCGGTGACCGAAACCATGCTGATGCAGTCGACCGGGCAGGCGGGCACGCACAGCTCGCAGCCGGTGCAGTCAGCCTCGATCACGGTGTGCATCAGCTTGGACGCGCCAACGATGGTGTCCACCGGGCAGGCCTTGATGCACAAGGTGCAGCCGATGCACCAGCTTTCGTCGATCACGGCCACCGCACGCGGCGCTTCACGGCCATTCACCGGATTGAGCGGAATGACGGGCCGGCCGGTCAATGCAGACAGCCTGCGGATGCCCTCAGCGCCCCCGGGTGGGCACTGGTTGATCGGGGCCGCGCCGGCCGCCATGGCGCGGGCATAGCCCTGGCAATCAGGGTAGCCGCAGCGGGTGCATTGGGTCTGGGGCAGCGCCGCGTCCAGCCGAGCGGCCAGGGCGGCCGTTTCAGGGGTCAGGGTCAGCTCCGGCAGGGGAGCTTCGGGCGGCAGGGGGAAGGGGGCGGAAACAGTCACGCCCTGATTATCCCGCCGGCACAGGGGCCGGCGGGCTAGTCCATCAAGACTTGACGGTCTTGCGGGCAGCGGCCTTGCGGGGCGCAGCCTTGCGCGGGGCGGCCTTCGCGGCGACCGCAGGTGCCTTGCCGCCGAGGTCCATCTTCTGGTCATCGGCGTTGTAGGTGCGGATGAACTCGCGGATTTCCGGGTACACCTTCTCGCGCCAGCGACGGCCCGAGAAGATGCCGTAGTGGCCGGCGCCGACCACGTCGTAATGGAACTGGCGCTCCTTCGGAATGCCGGTGCACAGGCCGTGGGCCGCGCGGGTCTGGCCAGCGCCGGAGATGTCGTCGAGTTCGCCTTCCACCGTCAGCAGCGCCGTGGTGGTGATGTCTTCCGGCGCCACGATGGTGCCGTTCACGTCCCAGGTGCGGTTGACCAGCGCGAAGTCCTGGAACACCGCCTTGATGGTTTCGAGGTAGTACTCGGACGGCATGTCGAGCACGGCGTTGTACTCGTCGTAGAACTGGCGATGGGAGTCGACGCTGTCGTCGTCACCGCGAACCAGGTCCAGGAAGTAGTCGTAGTGCGACGTCATGTGGCGGTCGGGGTTCATCGCCACGAAGCCGGTGTGCTGCAGGAAGCCCGGATACACGGTGCGGCCAGCGCCCGGGAAGTTCTGCGGAACACGGTAGATGACGTTGTTCTCGAACCACTCGTAGCTCTTGTTCATCGCCAGGTTGTTCACCGCGGTCGGCGACTTGCGGGCGTCGATCGGGCCGCCCATCATCGTCATCGTGCGGGGCGTGAACTCGCCGTGCGTGGCCATCACCGAAATGGCAGCCAGCACCGGCACCGTCGGCTGGCACACCGAGATGACGTTTACTTCCGGGCCGATGTGGCGGATGAATTCCTGCACATAGGCCACGTAGTCGTTCAGGTGGAAGGCGCCCACCTCTTCCGGCACCATGCGGGCGTCGGTCCAGTCGGTGATGTAGACCTTGTGGTCCTGCAGCAGCATGCGCACGGTGTCGCGCAGCAGCGTGGAGTGGTGGCCCGACAGCGGGGCGACCAGCAACACGGTCGGCTGGCTCTTCATGTCGGCCAGGGCTTCGGTTTCATCGGTGAAACGCTTGAAGCGGATCAGGCGGCAGAAGGGCTTCTCGATCGCGACCTGCTCTTGAACAGCCACGTTCACGCCGTTGACCGGCACGGTCTTGATGCCGAACTCCGGTTTTTCGTAGTCCTTCGCCAGACGGTGCATCAGGTCGAGGCCGGCGGAAACGCGCTGGGCCATCGGTGTGTGCGTGAACGGCGACAGCGGGTGGCTGTACAGCTTGGCCGTAGCGCTGGCGAACTCGGAAAACGGCGCCATCAGGGCGCGTTGGGTTTCATAGAGCTGATACAGCATGGCGAAGACTCCGGAAAGGGCTTGACGGGGGTCAAGTCAGTTCGATGATGCACCTGAAAAGCTGATCACGCGCTGACACGATTCCAGCCATTGTGCACTGCAACATGACTTTGTGGTGTACGTGAGACTGCTGACAGCATCAACCCTGAGGACTTCGGCCGGGCGGCGGCTGCGACCTGCGCCGCCGCCGCCCGGCTGGGGCGTTACATCACCTTGGCGATGGATTCGGTCACGTAACCGATGTTCTTTTCGTTCAGGGCGGCGACGCAGATGCGGCCGGAATCAACCCCGTACACGCCGAACTCGCTGCGCAGACGCTCCATCTGGGGCTTGCTCAGGCCCGAATAGCTGAACATGCCGCGCTGGGTGGTGATGAAGCTCACGTCGCTGGTCACGCCAGCTTGCTTCAGGCGCTCGACCAGGGCCGTGCGCATCGCCTTGATGCGGTTGCGCATGCCGGCCAGCTCTTCTTCCCACTGGGCGCGCAGGGCCGGGGTCGTCAACACGGTGGCCACGACCTGGGCGCCATGCGTCGGCGGGTTGGAGTAGTTGGTGCGGATGACGATCTTCAGCTGGCTCAGCACGCGGGTGGTTTCTTCCTTGCTGGCGCAGACCACGCTCAGGGCGCCGACGCGCTCACCGTAGAGCGAGAAGCTCTTCGAGAACGAGGTCGAGACGAAGAAGTCGATGCCGGCAGCCACGAACTGGCCGATCACGGCGCCGTCTTCGGCGATGCCATCACCGAAGCCCTGGTAGGCCATGTCGAGGAAGGCCACCAGGTTGCGCGACTTGACGGCGGCAATCACCTGTTCCCACTGGGCCGCGGTGATGTCGTAGCCGGTCGGGTTGTGGCAGCAGGCGTGCAGCACGACCACGGTGCCAGCGGCGGCTGCGTTCAGGCAGGCCAGCATGGCGTCGAAGTTCACGCCCTTCTTGTCGGCGTCGTAGTACGGATAGGTTTCAACCGTGAAGCCGGCGTTGGTGAACAGCGCGCGGTGGTTTTCCCAGCTCGGGTCGCTGATCAGCACCTTGGCGCCCGGGTTGAGCTTCTTCAGGAAGTCTGCGCCGACCTTCAGGCCGCCGGTGCCGCCCAGGGCCTGCACGGTGGCCACGCGGCCTTCGGCCAGCAGCGGGCTGCCTTCACCGAACACCAGGCCTTGCACGGCCTTGTCGTAGGCGGCGATGCCGTCGATGGGCAGGTAGCCACGGGCGCGAGCAGCTTCGTTCAGCTGGGCTTCGGCAGCCTTGACGCAGGCCAGCAGCGGCAGCTTGCCGTTCTCGTCGGTGTACACGCCCACGCCCAGGTTGACCTTGGCGGGGTTGGGGTCGGCGTTGAACTGTTCGTTGAGCCCGAGGATCGGGTCACGCGGGGCCATTTCGACGGCGGCGAAGAGCGACATGGGGAAGTCCTGTGTGTGCTTGGTGCGAGTCGGGGAGACAGTCGGCGCGATCCTCCAGGATGCGCTACGCTGTCAGGTTCGCCCGGCGCGCATTGCGGCCGAGCCTGCGGATTTTAAGCACTGCCCACGAGGCGCGAGGGATAACCCCATGTCAGATCTCACAGTGATGGACACGGACGAGGCTGCGGCAGCACCCGCCGAAGGCCAGTTCGTGAGTTTTCCGGATTCACCGTTCCAGCTGTTTCAGCCCTATCCGCCGGCAGGTGATCAGCCCACGGCGATCGACCAGCTGGTCGAGGGCATCGACGACGGCCTGGCCTACCAGACCCTGCTGGGCGTGACGGGCTCGGGCAAGACCTTCACGATGGCCAATGTCATCGCCCGGGCAGGGCGCCCGGCGATCGTGTTTGCGCCAAACAAGACCCTGGCCGCGCAGTTGTATTCGGAGTTCCGCGAGTTCTTCCCGAAGAACGCCGTGGAGTACTTCGTCAGCTACTACGACTACTACCAGCCCGAGGCCTATGTGCCGCAGCGCGACCTGTTCATCGAGAAGGACAGCGCGATCAACGAGCACATCGAACAGATGCGGCTCTCGGCCACCAAGAGCGTGCTGGAGCGGCGCGACACCATCATCGTGGCGTCGGTCAGTGCCATCTACGGCATCGGCAAGCCTGAGGACTACACCCAGATGCGCTTCATGCTGCGGGTGGGCGACAAGATGGGCCAGCGCGATGTGATCGCCCAGCTCATCCGCATGCAGTACACCCGCAACGAAACCGACTTTTCGCGGGGCACGTTCCGGGTGCGCGGCGACACGATCGACGTGTTCCCGGCCGAGCACTCCGAGCTGGCCGTGCGCCTGGAGCTGTTTGACGATGAGGTGGAGACACTCTCGCTGCTCGATCCGCTGACCGGCCGCGTGCGCCAGAAGGTGCCGCGCTTCACCATCTACCCGTCGAGCCATTACGTGACGCCGCGCGAACGCGTGCTGACCGCGCTCGACAGCATCAAGGCGGAGCTGCGCGAGCGGGTCGACCAGTTCGTGAAGGACGGCAAGCTGGTGGAAGCCCAGCGCATCGAGCAGCGCACGCGCTTCGACATCGAGATGCTGCAGGAGGTGGGCCACTGCAAGGGCATCGAGAACTACACGCGACACATGTCGGGTGCGGCGCCGGGTGATCCGCCGCCCACGATGGTGGACTACATGCCGCGCGACGCGCTGATGTTCCTCGACGAAAGCCATGTGCTGATCGGCCAGTTCGGCGGCATGTACAACGGTGACCGCGCGCGCAAATCGACGCTTGTGGAATACGGTTTCCGCCTGCCGAGCGCGATGGACAACCGGCCGCTGAAGTTCGCCGAGTTCGAGACCAAGATGCGCCAATGCGTGTTCGTGTCGGCCACGCCCGCCGACTACGAGAAGACGCATGCCGGCCAGGTGGTGGAGCAGCTGGTGCGCCCGACCGGCCTGGTCGACCCGCTGGTGGAAGTGCGCCCGGCTGGTCACCAGGTCGATGACGTTCTGCAGGAAATCCGCTTGACCACCGAGGTGGGTGAGCGCGTGTTGATCACGACGCTGACCAAGCGCATGGCCGAGCAGCTGACCGACTACCTGACCGAAAACGGCGTGAAGGTGCGCTACCTGCACTCCGACATCGACACGGTGGAGCGGGTTGAAATCCTGCGTGACCTGCGTCTGGGCACCTTCGACGTGCTGGTCGGCATCAACTTGCTGCGTGAGGGCCTGGACATTCCCGAGGTGTCCCTCGTGGCGATTCTGGATGCCGACAAGGAAGGTTTCCTGCGGTCCGAGCGCAGCCTGGTGCAGACCATCGGCCGCGCCGCCCGCAATGTGAACGGCCGGGCGATTCTGTATGGTGACCGCATCACCGAATCGATGCGCAAGGCCATTGACGAAACCGCCCGTCGCCGCGCCAAGCAGATCGCCTTCAATGAAGCCAACGGCATCGTGCCGCGCGGCATCCACAAGAAGGTCAAGGAGATGATCGACGGGGTCATCGTCGACAAGTCGGGCAAGGACGACTTGCGCCTGGCGCAGCAGGCCGCCGAGGTCGAGACGCTGTCCGAGAAGGACCTGGGCAAGCGCATCAAGGCGCTCGAAAAGCAGATGCTGGAGCATGCCCGCAGCCTGGAGTTCGAGAAGGCCGCGCGCATTCGCGATCAGCTCGCCTTGCTGCGTGAGCAGGCCTTTGGCTCGGCTGGCCACGACAGCAACGTCGTGCCGCTCACGGGAACGCGGGGGGCGTGATGACCGGACGGCCCAAGGCGCCGCCTGTGCTGAAGGTGTTGATGGTGTGCACCGGCAACATCTGCCGGTCGCCCACTGCAGAGGGCGTGTTGCAGCGCCTGGCTGAGCAGGGCGGGCTGGCGCACCGTGTGCAAGTCGATTCCGCAGGCTTGAGCGCGTATCACGTCGGCGAAGCCCCGGACCGGCGCAGCCAGGCCCATGCCCTGAAGCGGGGGTATGACTTGTCGAAGCAGCGGGCGCGGCAGGTTTGCGCCGCCGATTTTGAGGAGTTTGACGTGCTGCTGGCCATGGACCGCGGCCAGCTGGACGAGCTCAAACGCCAGTGTCCACCCGACCGGCAGGCCCGCATTCGCCTGCTGATGGACTACGCCTCGCCCGACATGGGGCGTGAGGTGCCGGACCCGTATTACGGTGGCGCGGCGGGCTTCGAGGACGTGCTCGACCGGGTGGAAGTGGCCTGTAAGGGCTTCCTGGAACGAGAGTTCTAGTGGTGCGTTTCGCGTTGTTTGTCAGCGCCACGGAACCTTCCTGGCGGATACTCGACTAAAAGACTCGGCTTCGCCTATAATTGAGCAATTCACTCGGGAACGCCCGAGGGTTAACCCGGCCAAGTGGCCGGCGCTGAATTCAGCAAGCCCGACACGTAGGCCACGGCCGGTAGGTTCCGGCGGTGGTGTCCACCGAGTTGACTGGAGAGTCCCATGCGTTTGACGACCAAAGGCCGCTTTGCGGTCACCGCGATGATTGATCTGGCCCTGCGCTCGAACAACGGGCCGGTGGCTTTGGCCGCCATCAGCCAGCGTCAGCAGATTTCCTTGTCCTACCTGGAACAACTGTTCGGCAAATTGCGTCGCCACGAGCTGGTGGAGAGCACCCGCGGCCCCGGCGGCGGTTATTCCCTGGGCCGCAAGGCCGATGAGATCAGCGTCGCTGACATCATCGTGGCAGTGGATGAGCCGATTGACGCCACCGGCTGTGGCGGCAAGGAAAACTGCATGGGCGACGACGCCGGCCGCTGCATGACCCACGAACTCTGGGCGAACCTGAACGCCAAGATGATCGAATACCTGGACTCCATCACGTTGCGCAAGCTGGTGGATGACCAACTGGCCAAGGGCGTGTCGATCGAGGAGGCGCCGGTCAAGCGCGCCATCTCCAGCACGCCGGTGGTCAAGCCGATCAAGATCACGGCACCGAACTCGGTGTTCGCGCTCGGCAACGCCTTTTCCAAGTAAACCTGTCGTTTGAGGACACGGCCCGAGGGCGCCGCTGGGCGCAGCCTTGGGCCTCGAGAGCAACACATCATGGACATGACCCCGCACTTCCCGATCTACATGGACTACGGCGCCACCACGCCGTGCGACCCGCGCGTCGTTGACGCCATGGTGCCTTGGCTGCGTGAGCACTTCGGCAACCCGGCATCGCGCAGCCATGCCTGGGGCTGGGAAGCCGAAGAAGCCGTCGAGAAGGCCCGCGTGCAAGTGGCCGATCTGGTGGGCGCTGACCCGCGTGAAATCGTCTGGACCTCCGGCGCCACCGAGTCGATCAACCTGGCCCTCAAGGGCGCTGCGCACTTCTACCAGAGCAAGGGCAAGCACCTCATCACGCTGAAGACCGAGCACAAGGCTGTGCTCGACAGCATGCGTGAACTGGAACGACAGGGCTTCGAGGTGACCTACCTCGACGTGCAAGCCGATGGCCTGCTGGATTTCGAGTCGTTCAAGGCGGCCATCCGCCCCGACACCATCCTGGCTTCGGTGCTGTTCGTCAACAACGAGATCGGCGTCATTCAAGACATCGAAGCGCTGGGCAACCTGTGCCGTGAGCGCGGCGTGCTGTTCCATGTGGATGCAGCGCAAGCCACGGGCAAGGTCGCGATCGATCTGTCCAAGCTGCCGGTCGACCTGATGAGCCTGGCCTCGCACAAGACCTACGGTCCGAAGGGCATCGGCGCGCTGTATGTGCGCCGCAAGCCGCGTGTGCGCCTGGAAGCCCAGATGCACGGCGGTGGCCATGAGCGCGGCATGCGTTCGGGCTCGCTGGCCACGCACCAGATCGTCGGCATGGGTGAAGCCTTCCGCATCGCCAAGGCTGAAATGGCCGATGAGCATGTGCGCATCAAGGCGCTGCATGATCGTCTGGTCAAGGGCCTGTCGGAGATCGAGCAGACCTTCATCAACGGCGACATCACCCGCCGCGTGCCGCACAACCTCAACATCTCGTTCAACTTCGTCGAAGGTGAATCGCTGATCATGGGCGTCAAGGGCCTGGCGGTGTCTTCCGGCTCCGCCTGCACCTCGGCCAGCCTGGAACCCAGCTATGTGCTGCGCGCCCTGGGCCGCAGCGACGAGTTGGCGCACTCCAGCCTGCGCATGACCATCGGCCGCTTCACGACCGAAGAGGAAATCGACTACGCGATCGCGACCCTGAAGGACCGCGTCGCCAAGCTGCGCGAACTCTCGCCCCTGTGGGACATGTTCAAGGATGGCATCGACATCTCGACCATCCAATGGGCCGCCCACTGATCTCGAAAATTCGGAGTACACACCATGGCATACAGCGACAAGGTCATTGACCACTACGAAAACCCCCGCAACGTCGGCGCCTTCGAAAAGGGCGATGACGATGTCGGTACCGGCATGGTGGGCGCACCGGCCTGCGGCGACGTGATGAAGCTGCAGATCAAGGTCAACGCCGCCACCGGCCTGATCGAAGACGCGCGCTTCAAGACCTATGGCTGCGGCTCGGCGATTGCCTCGTCGTCGCTGGTGACCGAGTGGGTCAAGGGCAAGACCCTGGACCAGGCGCTCGACATCAAGAACACCCACATCGCCGAAGAGCTGGCGCTGCCGCCGGTGAAGATCCACTGCTCCATCCTGGCTGAAGACGCCATCAAGGCAGCCGTGGATGACTACAAGTCGCGCCACGGCGCCACCGAGCAGGCGAAGGCAGGCTGACCCATGGCCGTTACCCTGAGTGAGGCGGCTGCCCGCCATGTCACGCGCTACCTGGCTCGCCGGGGCAAGGGGGTGGGCGTGCGTCTGGGGGTCAAGACCACGGGTTGTTCGGGTCTCGCGTACAAGCTGGAATACGCCGACGACGTGACGCCTGACGATGTGGTGTTTGAACACCTGGGCGTGAAGGTCCTGATCGACCCGAAGAGCCTGCCTTACCTCGACGGTACCGAGCTCGATTTCGTGCGCGAAGGCCTGAACGAAGGCTTCAAGTTCCACAACCCGCGCGAGAAAGATCGCTGCGGTTGCGGAGAATCTTTCCGCGTCTGAGTCGAGACGTCACACCCACACCGGCCGCCCTTCGAGGCGGGCCGACAGGGCGCGGGGCACCAGGCTCGCGCCCTTTGCATTTCACAGCTCACCGCCATGTCGTCGCTTCCTGCCGTCCAGATCCGACCCGAACGTGCTGACCACCCTGCGGTGGTGGCCATGCTGGGCGCGCTGGATGCCTACCTTGCCAGCCTCTACGCGCCCGAGGACAACCACATCCTCGATGTCCAGGCGCTGCTGCAGCCGGGCATCGATTTTCTGGTGGCCGAGCAGGGCGGCGTGATCGTGGGCTGTGGCGCGTCGCGCACCATGCCCGGCGAGGTAGACACTGGCGGCGCGGCCTACGGCGAGATCAAGCGCATGTTCGTTCAGCCGGCTGCACGCGGCCAGCGCATCGCCGAGCAGCTGCTGCAGATGCTGGAACAACGCCTGGCTGAGCGCGGCGTGCACCTCGCCACGCTGGAAACCGGCAAGGACCAGCTCGAAGCCGTGCGCCTGTATGAGCGCTGCGGCTATGTGCGCCGTGCGGCCTTTGGCGGCTATCCGGACAACGGCTTGTCCCTGTTCCTTGAGAAGCACTTGTCGGCATGAACCTCCAGGACGACGACTTCACGCTCTTCGGGCTGCCCCAGCAGTTCGCACTCGACCGTGCTGCGCTCGACGCGCGCTGGCGCGAGTTGCAGGGCAAGGTTCACCCCGACCGCTTCGCTGCGGAAGGTGCCGCTGCGCAACGTGTGGCCATGCAGTGGGCGGTGCGCGTGAACGAGGCCTACCGCCGCCTGAAGGAGCCGCTCAGCCGCGGACAATACCTCTGCGAGTTGCGCGGGGCGTCAGTGGATGCCGAAAGCAACACCGCCATGCCGCCCGCCTTCCTGATCCAGCAGATGGAATGGCGCGAAGCGCTGGACGACGCTCGAACGCTGCCCGCCGTCGAGGCCCTGGACGACGAGGTGTCTGCCTTCGAGCGCCAGTTGCAGACCGACCTCGGCCGCATGCTGGACGAACACAACAACGCGGCAGCTGCCGCCCAACAGGTTCGCGCACTGATGTTCGTGAACCGTTTCCGGTCTGACCTCGCACGTCGACTGGATGCCTTCGAGACCTGATTCCGCCATGGCACTGCTTCAAATTTCAGAACCCGGCCAGGCGCCGGACCCGCACCAACGCCGCATCGCGATCGGCATCGACCTGGGCACGACCAACTCCCTGGTGGCCTCGGTGCGGCACGGTGTGGCGGAGTGCCTGCCGGATGCACAAGCCCGCGTGATGCTGCCCTCGGTGGTGCGTTACCTGGCAGGGCAGGGCCGCCAGATTGGTTGGGACGCCGCGGCTGCGCAGGCGGAAGACCCGGAGAACACGCTGGTATCGGTGAAGCGGTTCATGGGGCGGGCACTGGCTGACGTGCATGGTCATGCCGGCTTGCCCTATCAATTTGTTGATCAGCCCGGCATGGTGGCGATCAACACGGTGCAAGGCGTGAAGTCGCCGGTGGAGGTGTCGGCCGAGATCCTCGCCACGCTGCGCTTCCGGGCTGAAGACACGTTTGATGACGACGTTTTCGGCGCCGTGATCACCGTGCCGGCGTATTTTGATGATGCCCAGCGCCAGGCCACGAAGGACGCCGCCCAGCTGGCGGGCCTGAACGTGCTGCGCCTGATCAATGAGCCTACGGCCGCTGCGGTGGCTTACGGCTTGGAGAACGGCAGCGAAGGCCTGTATGCGGTGTACGACCTCGGCGGTGGCACCTTCGACATTTCGCTGTTGCGCCTGGCGCGCGGCGTGTTCGAAGTGGTGGCCACGGGCGGGGATGCTGCACTGGGCGGCGATGACTTTGACCACGCGCTGGCCGATTGGGCTGCGGCCCAGGCCGGTGTGGTGATCAGCAGCCCGCTGGACAAGCGCGGCCTGCTGGTGGCTGCCCGCGCTGCCAAGGAAGCCCTGACCGACCAGCCCGAGACGGTGCTGCACGCCCATGTGGGCGGCACTGAATTGCGTGTGCCGGTGACCCGCGCCGGTTTTGATGCATTGACCCGCCCGCTGCTGGACCGCACGCTGTCGGCCGTGCGCAAGGCCCTGCGTGATGCCCGCGTGACCCGCGACGACGTGCAGGGCGTGGTGATGGTGGGCGGCTCGACCCGCATGCCGGCCGTCCGCCTGGCCGTGGGTGAATTTTTTGGCCGCGAACCGTTGACCAATGTGAACCCGGACGAGGTGGTGGTCATCGGTGCCGCCATCCAGGCCAATGCGCTGGCTGGCAATGCGGTGGACGGTGAGCTGCTGCTGCTCGACGTGATCCCGCTGTCACTGGGCCTGGAAACGATGGGCGGACTGGTTGAGCGCGTGATTGAGCGCAACACCACCATCCCGGTCGCCAAGGCGCAAGACTTCACCACCTTCAAGGACGGCCAGACGGCGATGGCCGTGCATGTGCTGCAAGGCGAGCGTGAGCTGGTCAGCGAGTGCCGCTCGCTCGCGCGTTTCGAGCTGCGCGGCATTCCGCCGATGGTGGCGGGTGCCGCCCGCATTCGCGTCACCTTCCAGGTTGATGCCGACGGCCTGCTGGGCGTCACCGCCAAGGAGCTGATCTCCGGCGTCGAGGCTGCGGTGCAGATCAAGCCCAGTTACGGCCTGGCTGATGACGACATCGCCCGCATGCTGAAAGACGGCTTCGCCAGCGCAGAAGCCGACATGGAAGCGCGCAAACTGCGCGAAGCCCGGGTGGAGGCGCAGCGCATGGACCTGGCCACGCGCGCTGCCCTGCAAGCCGACGCCGACCTGCTGGAGCACGGCGAGTTGGCCGCCATCCACACGCAGCTGACGCAGCTGCAACTCACCGCTGCCGGCGAATCTGCCGACGCCATCAACGACGCGGTTGAGGCCCTGGCGAAGGGCACTGAATCATTCGCGGCTGCCCGCATGAACCGCGGCATCCAGGCCGCGCTGACCGGCCGCAGCCTCGACACGCTCTGAACATCTGAAAGTTGACACCCATGCCTGTGATCCGAATCCTGCCTCACGCAGAACTGTGCCCCCAGGGCGATGAAATTGAAGCGCCGGCTGGCACCTCGATCTGCGAGGCGCTGGTGGAAAACGGCATCGCCATCGAGCATGCCTGCGAGATGAGCGCGGCTTGCACCACCTGCCACGTCGTGGTCAAGCAAGGCTTCAATTCGCTGGGTGAACTCGACGAGATCGAGGAAGACCTGCTCGACAAGGCCTGGGGCCTGACGCCAACGTCACGCCTGTCGTGTCAGGCGATGCTGAGCAATGAAGACGTGACGATCGAGATCCCGAAGTACACGATCAACCACGCTCGCGAAAACCACTGAAGGCACGCCGCCTGGGGCGTGCGGGCCTCAGGCCCGGCGCAGCCAGGTGGGCAGCAAGGCGGGCAGACGCCACCGGCTGATGATCTCGGGGCGCTCGGTCACCTCGAGCAGTTCTTCGGCCGAGAGAAAGTGGATCAGGGCACGCACATCGGCGTTGCTCAAGCCACTGCGCTGGTGCATCTCTGCTTCACAGAGCGCGCGCTGCGACAAATCGCTGAGCAGGCGTCGGTAAACAATGCGGCGGAACACGGCCGGTAGTTCCGGCCATGCCTTCAACCTGTATTCCTTCATGGCCCCAACGCCCCTTATGGAATTCGTATCAACTGCTGGTGTGCTTTTTGGCACATTTGTGGGCCATTCTGCACCGAGAATCCAGAGGCGTCCCGCATTGAAACCCGGGTTGGCAAAATCTTGTCGTGCGTGTACGCAAACGGCCACAACGCGCGCCAGCGGGGCCGCGCACCATGTTTCCATCGGTATCACGAGGCCACTCAGCAAATGAACATCCTCGGCTTTGAATCCTCGTGCGACGAGACCGGCGTGGCGCTGGTGCAGACACGCGACGGCGGCCTGCCCGTGCTGCGCGCCCATGCGCTGCACAGCCAGATCAGCATGCACCAGGCCTTCGGCGGTGTGGTGCCCGAGCTGGCCTCGCGCGACCACGTGCGCCGCGCCTTGCCACTGACCCGTGAAACCTTGGATGCCGCCGGTGCGAGGCTTGAAGACGTGGACGTGGTGGCCTTCACCCGCGGTCCCGGCCTGGCGGGCGCCTTGCTGGTGGGCGCGGGCGTGGCCTGTGCACTGGCTGCGGCGCTGGGCAAACCTACGCTGGGGGTGCATCACCTTGAGGGGCACTTGCTGTCGCCGTTCCTGTCGCCTGACCCACCAGAGTTTCCTTTCGTGGCCTTGCTGGTGTCGGGTGGTCATACGCAGCTGATGCGCGTGGATGCCGTGGGCAGCTACACCTTGCTCGGCGAGACGATCGACGATGCCGCTGGTGAGGCTTTCGACAAGTCGGCCAAGCTGCTGGGGCTGGGCTACCCGGGCGGGCCTGCGCTGGCGCGCCTGGCTGAGCAGGGCGACCCCACCGCGTTTGATCTGCCGCGGCCGCTGCTGCATCAGCCGAACCTTGATTTTTCGTTCGCCGGCCTGAAAACGGCCGTGGCCACGGCGCTGCGCAAGCTGGGGCCGGAGCCCACCGACCAGCAGAAGGCTGATCTGGCGGCCAGCACCCAGGCGGCGATCGTGGAGGTGGTGCTCAAGAAGTCGCTGCGCGCCATGAAGGCGACCGGCCTCAAGCGTCTGGTGGTGGCCGGTGGCGTGGGTGCCAACCGTGCGCTGCGCGAGCAGCTCAACCTTGCGGTGGCGCGTTTTCATGGTCGCGTGCACTACCCCGAGCTGCACCTGTGCACCGACAACGGCGCCATGATCGCCATGGCGGCCGCGATGCGCATCCAGGCGGGCCTGGCTTCGCCAGCGCTGGACTACACCTTTGAGGTGAAGCCGCGCTGGGACCTGGCCAGCGCCTGAAATCTGATCTGAAAGTATCTGTGATGAAGTTTCAACTGACCCGTCGTTGGGCGATGGCTGCTGGTTTGGTGGTGGCGCTTCATGCCACGGGTGCCGCGGCCGTGACGCCGCCCGCAGGTGTTTCTGCCAGCACTTCAGCCAGCACTTCAGCCGGCACTGCAGCCAATGCCAACGCGCCTGAGCCCATTCGCCTGGCCATGATCGAAGGCCTGTCAGGGCCGTTTGCCAATGCGGGAGAGGCGGTGTTTCGCAACCTGCTGTGGGCGGTGGAGCGCGTGAATGCGCGTGGCGGCGTGAAGTTGCCGGGCGGCGCGCGGCAGCTGCAATTGGTGCGCATGGACAGCAAAGGCAATACTGAAGAAGCGCTGGGCCAGCTCCGCCTGGCAACCGACCAGGGCATCGCCTATGTGCTTCAGGGCAACAGCAGTGCAACCGCCGCCGCGCTGATCGACGCCCTGAACAAGCACAACCAGCGGTCGCCAGCCCAACGGGCCTTGTTCCTGAATTACTCGGCGGTTGAGCCGGCGCTGACGAACGAGAAGTGCAGCTTCTGGCATTTCCGTTTCGACGCCCACGCCGACATGCGACTGAACGCCTTGACCGACGTGCTGCGGGCCGACAGTCGCCTGAAGAAGGTCTACCTGATCGGGCAGGATTACAGCTTTGGTCAGCAGGTGGTCAAGCGCAGCCGAGAGATGCTGCAGGCCAAGCGCCCGGACATTGACGTGGTGGGTGAGGAGCTGCATCCGATGGGCCGGGTGAAGGACTTCCTGCCCTACGCCACCAAGATCCGAGCCAGCGGTGCGCAAGCGGTGATCACCGGCAACTGGGGCAATGATCTGACGCTGCTGGTGAAAGCCGTGCGTGACCTCGGCCTGAACGTCAAGTTCTACACCTTCTACGGCAATGCGCTGGGCGTACCGGCCACGATTGGTGATGCGGGTATCGGCTCGGTGCTGGCGGTGGCCGAATGGCACCCGAATGCGGGTGGGGCTGCGTCTGACCGTTTCGTCGAGAGCTTCCGCACCCGTTTTCCGGATCCGAAGGAAGACTACCTCCACGCCCGCATGCAGGCGATCATCGAGGTGCTGGCCTCATCGATGGAGCGTGCACGCAGCACCGAGGCAACGGCGGTGGCTCGGGCGATGGAACAGGCCGTGTTCGACGGCAAGGTGCTGGGTGGGGTGCACAGCGGCCGCATGCGTGCCGAAGACCACCAGTTCCTGCAGCCCCTGTATGTGAGCGTGATGGACCGGGCAGGGCGCGACGGCGTGCGCTTTGATGCCGAAGGCTCGGGCTACGGCTTCCGCAGCGTGCGCCGTTTTGATGCGGCCGAGGTGGCCTTGCCACAGAGCTGCAAGATGCAGCGCCCGGATTGATTCCAAACGCTTCACCATGAAAAAAGGGCCGCCCATGGGCGGCCCTTTCACATGGCTGGCCTGAGTTGATCAGGGCAGCACAGGCGTGCGGTACTGCTGGTGCATCTGGTCCATGCGGGCGATCTGCTCGGCCGTGAACTCGTTCATGCACGAGTCGTCGGTGTAGTCCATGAAGTTGGCGATCGGGTCGAGGCCGGCCTGGGTGGCGCAGCTGTCGCGGCCCACCGGGCAGCCGAAAGCCGGCGAAGCTTCGAAGGCGGTGTCTGCCACGCCGTCGCCAGGGGCGGTGCAGCCGCCCTGGAACGTGTGGTACAGACCCAGCCAATGGCCCACTTCGTGGGTGCCGGTGTCGCCTTCGTTGTAAGGCGATGCGGTGCCGCCGGGAACACTCGAGAACAGCACGACGACGCCATCGGCGGTCGGCTTGTTCTTGTAGCTCGACGGGAACGTGGCCCAGCCCAGCAGGCCGCCGTTTGGTGCAGCGCTGTACAGGTTCAGGGTCTCAGGGCCGCCCTTGCGCAGTGCGGTCTTGGCTTCGGCTTCTGCGGCCGAACCCGGCTTCATCTTGAACCAGGCCTTGTTCTTGGTGCGATCAACGCCAGCCAGCACGAAGCGGAAAGGCGTAGCAGCGTAGGCCGAGTTCAGCACGGCGATCTGGTCGGTGATCTGGCTGTCAGGCACATTGCCCTTGGCCAGCGTCTTGCCGTTGTTGATCACATGGAACCACACCGGGATTTCGACCGTGCCGGTTTCGCGCAGCGTCGCCTGGCCGCGGGCCTTCTTGGCGCGCAGGAAGGTGGTGAGGTTGTCGTTGATCCTGGTGCGATCGACCTTCTCGGGGCTGACCGTCTGGCAGCGGTGGCTCAGCACGTCGTCTTTGGCGGCCAGCACGTTGCCGGCGGCGGCCAGCGCGCAGATTGCGAGCGCCAGCGATTTCAGCTTCATCGTCATCAAGTCTCTCCTCGGTTCAACATGTCGAGTTGCACAGCCCGGCGTTTGACCAAGCCGTTGACGGCAACCTTGTGGGGGTGAAATTTGAGTATATGAGTGGAATTTGAGAGCTTTTCCACCTGCTTTCCCTTGAATTAGGGTCCCCGCCTTTGTGCAGCTCGCCAGCAACAAACGCGCTGGATCAGGTGACCGAACCTGAAGTGGCCGTCCGGGCGGTTCAGCCAAAGTGACGGCTGCTCCAGTTCAGGCTATACTCAGCAGGCTTTAGTCGAGCCGCGCAAGCTGCGCGTGCAAGATGACAGCAGGCACGACGCGGGTCGGTTTCACCCGCGATCGCAAGTAAAACCGGAAACCGTTGCGACGCGTCAGCACAGGCTGGGCGCGTGTGGCGGCTTCCAGAACCCAAGGAAATCGCCATCATGGCTGAACTGAACAAAGCTGACATCGTCCAGGCCCACGCACGCGGCGCCGCTGACACGGGCTCGCCCGAAGTCCAAGTGGCTCTGCTGACGGCACGCATCAACTCGCTGACCCCTCACTTCAAGACCCACGCCAAGGACCACCACGGCCGCCGCGGTCTGCTGAAGATGGTCAACGCGCGCAAGCGTCTGCTGTCGTACCTGAAGGCCAAGGACGCTGACCGTTACACCTCCCTGATCCAGAAGCTGGGCCTGCGCAAGTAAGCTGCCAAGCATGATCTGAAGAGCCTGTCTGGAGCGTCAAGCCACCAGTACAGGCTCTTTGTCTTTGGAGTGCACGGGATTCGGGGTACTGTCGTGTCATTCCACCGCTTGGCTGAACGCCAATCGCTGGAATGGCATACCGCCCGAAACTGTTGACTCCCGGTCACAAGGTGCCACCGCGAGTGCATCAAATCAACCGGAGACTCTATCCATGAGCATGTTCAACAAGGTTACCAAGTCGTTCCAATGGGGCGCGCATCAGGTCACGATGGAAACGGGTGAAATCGCCCGCCAATCGACCGGCGCCGTGCTGGTCAACATCGACGACACCGTGGTGCTGGCCACCGTGGTTGCCAAGAACGACCCGAAGCCGGGTCAAGATTTCTTCCCGCTGACCGTCGACTACATCGAGAAGACGTACGCTGCCGGCAAGATCCCGGGCAGCTTCTTCAAGCGCGAAGGCCGTCCGAGCGAACTCGAAACCCTGACCAGCCGCCTGATCGACCGTCCGATCCGTCCGCTGTTCCCGGAAGGCTTCTTCAACGAAGTCCAGGTCGTCGTCCACGTGATGAGCCTGAATCCGGAAGTGCAGGCCGACATCGCCGCGATGATCGCCACCTCCGCAGCGCTGTCCATCTCGGGCATTCCGTTCAACGGCCCGATCGGTGCAGCTCGCGTGGGCTACATCAACGGCGAGTACGTGCTGAACCCGGGCAAGACCCAGCTGGTCGACTCCAAGATGGACTTGGTTGTGGCCGGTACCGAAGCCGCCGTGCTGATGGTCGAGTCCGAAGCTGACCAGCTGTCGGAAGAGCTGATGCTCGGCGCCGTGGTGTTCGGTCACGACCAAGGCAAGATCGCCATCAACGCCATCCATGAGCTGGTGCGCGAAGCCGGCAAGCCGGTGTGGACCTGGCAAGCTCCGGCCAAGGACGAAGCCTTCATCGCCAAGGTCAACGCCCTGGCTGAAGAGCCGCTGCGCGCTGCCTACCAGATCCGCTCGAAGCAGGCCCGTACCCAAGCTTGCCGCGGCGTGACCGCCAACGTGATGGCTGCGCTGTCGGCTGAAGGCCTGTCGTTCGACAAGGTTGAAGTTGAAGGCCTGCTGTTCGAGATCGAAGCCCGTATCGTGCGCGGCCAGATCCTGGCTGGTGAGCCCCGCATCGACGGTCGCGACACCCGCACCGTGCGCCGCATCGAGATCCGCAACGGCGTGCTGCCGCGCGCCCACGGCTCGTCGCTGTTCACCCGTGGTGAAACCCAGGCGCTGGTGGCTTCGACCCTCGGCACCGAGCGCGATGCACAAACCATCGACGCGCTGGCTGGCGAGTTCAGCGAGCGTTTCATGCTGCACTACAACATGCCTCCGTTCGCCACCGGCGAAACCGGCCGCGTGGGCAGCCCGAAGCGTCGTGAAATCGGCCACGGCCGTCTGGCCAAGCGTGCGCTGGCTGCTGTGCTGCCGAGCAAGGAAGATTTCCCGTACACCATCCGTGTCGTCTCGGAAATCACCGAGTCGAATGGCTCCTCGTCGATGGCTTCGGTCTGCGGCGGCTGCCTGTCGATGATGGACGCTGGCGTGCCCCTGAAGGCCCACGTGGCCGGCATCGCCATGGGCCTGATCAAGGACGGCAACCGTTTCGCCGTGCTGACCGACATCCTGGGTGACGAAGATCACTTGGGCGACATGGACTTCAAGGTGGCCGGCACGACCGGTGGCATCACCGCCCTGCAGATGGACATCAAGATCCAGGGCATCACCAAGGAAATCATGCAGGTGGCACTGGCGCAAGCCAAGGAAGCCCGCATGCACATCCTGGGTGAAATGGTGGGCGCCCTGGGCGAAGCCAAGACCGAGGTGTCGCAGTTCGCTCCGCGTCTGTACACCATGAAGATCAATCCGGAGAAGATCCGTGACGTGATCGGCAAGGGCGGCGCCACCATCCGTGCGCTGACCGAAGAGACCGGCACCCAGATCAACATCGCGGAAGACGGCACGATCACCATCGCCTCGACCGATGCTGGTCAGGCTGAAGCTGCCAAGAAGCGCATTGAAGAGATCACCGCCGAAGCTGAAATCGGCAAGGTCTACGAAGGCGCGGTCACCAAGGTGCTGGACTTCGGTGCACTGATCAACATCCTGCCTGGCAAGGACGGCCTGCTGCACATCAGCCAGATCGCCCACCAGCGCGTGGAGAAGGTCACCGACTTCCTGACCGAAGGCCAAGTGGTCAAGGTCAAGGTCCTGGAAACCGACGAAAAGGGCCGCATCAAGCTGTCCATGAAGGCGCTGCAGGAACGTCCGGAAGGCATGGAAGAAGAGCGTTATGAACGCGCTCCTCGCCGTGAGTTCGGCGACCGTGGTGACCGTGGTGGCGACCGCGGTGGTCGCGGCGACCGTGGCGATCGTCCCCGTCGTGAACGTGCTGAACAGCGCAACGACGCACCGGCTGAAGCTGGTGAGGGCGTTGAGCAACAGCAACAACAGCAGCAGCAATAAGGCCTAGTCCGCGATGCGTGCCATCACCCTGACGGCCTTTGGCGGCCCGGAGGTCCTGGTCGAGGCCACGTGCCCCGATCCGGTGCCCGGCGCCGGTGAAGTGCTGTTGCGCGTCAGTGCCTCCGGCGTCAACCGCCCGGATGTGCTGCAGCGCAAGGGGGCTTACGCACCTCCTCCCGGCGCTTCCGAGCTGCCGGGGCTGGAGGTGGCTGGCACCATCATTGCGGGCGACGCTGAGGCGCTGGCTGCAGCCGGTTTTGTGCTGGGTCAGCGCGTTTGCGCGCTGGTGGCTGGCGGTGGTTACGCCGAGTTGTGCGTGGCCCCGCTGGCGCAGTGCATGCCGGTGCCTGACGGCCTGTCGGATATCGAGGCGGCCTGCCTGCCCGAAACCTTCTTCACGGTCTGGTCGAACGTGTTCGACCGTGCCGGGCTGAAGGCTGGTGAAACCCTGCTGGTGCAGGGCGGTGCCAGTGGCATCGGCGTCACCGCGATCCAGCTGGCCAAGGCCTTTGGTGCCACCGTCATCGTGACGGCCGGCAGCGACGACAAGTGCGCCGCCTGCGTCAAGCTCGGTGCTGATCATGCGATCAACTACCGCACCGCTGACTTCGCCGCCGAGGTGAAGCGCCTGACCGAAGGGCGGGGCGCTGACGTGGTGCTCGACATGGTCGCCGGCGATTACGTGGCGCGCGAAATCAGCTGCCTGGCCGATGATGGTCGCCTCGTGATCATCGCGGTACAGGGTGGCGTTCGCGCCGAGTTCAATGCCGGCGAGGTCTTGCGTCGCCGCCTGACGATTTCCGGCTCGACGCTGCGTCCGCGCTCTGTCGAGTTCAAGGCGGCCATTGCCAAGGCATTGGTGCAGCGTGTCTGGCCCCTGATTGCCGGCGGCCGAATCAAGCCGGTGATCGAGCGTGTCTTTGATGCGCCTGACGCAGCAGCGGCCCATGCGCTGATGGAATCCAGCCAGCACGTGGGCAAGATCGTCCTGCGCTGGTCGTGAATCAATTCAAGGAATTTTGAACATGCGACGCAAGCTCGTGGTGGGCAATTGGAAGATGCACGGCAGTCACAAGGCGAACGCCGAGTTGCTGTCCGGCATTTGCGAGGCCCGTCCGTTTGGCGCTGATGTGGCCGTGTGCGTGCCATTCCCCTACCTGTCCGAGTCGGCCGTGGCGCTGGCGGGCAGCGACATCCGCTGGGGTGCCCAGGATTGCTCGGCCCATGAGCAGGGCGCCTACACGGGTGAAGTGTCGGTGTCGATGCTGGCCGAGTTTGGCTGCCGCTATGTGATCGTTGGTCACTCGGAGCGTCGCGCCTATCACGGCGAGAGCGATCAGCTGGTGGCCGACAAGGCCAAGGCGGCGCTGGCGCGGGGCATCACGCCCATCGTGTGCGTGGGCGAGACGCTGGCGCAGCGCGAGGCCGGCGAGACCGAAACCGTGGTCAAGCGCCAGCTGTCGGCGGTCATCCATGCGCTCACGCACTGCGTGGGTGAAATGGTGGTGGCCTATGAGCCGGTCTGGGCGATCGGCACGGGCCTGACGGCCACGCCGGAGCAAGCCCAGGCGGTGCACGCCGTGCTGCGCGCGCAGCTGAAGGCCGCGACGCCCAAGGCCGACGGCATGACGATTCTTTATGGCGGCAGCGTCAAGCCTGACAACGCCGTCACGCTGTTTGGTCAGCCCGACATCGATGGTGGACTCATCGGTGGCGCTGCCTTGAAGGCCGCTGACTTCGTCGCCATTTGCCGTGCTGCCGGTTGAGCAGCTCGGCCCCTAGATTTTCAGTTTCCGGAGTAAATAGAACATGCAAGTTTGGATGAATCTTCTGGTGGTGGTGCAGATGCTGTCCGCCATCGCCATGATCGGTCTCGTGCTGGTTCAACACGGCAAGGGCGCTGACATGGGCGCGTCGTTTGGCAGCGGCGCCTCGGGCAGCTTGTTCGGTGCCACCGGCAGCGCCAGTTTCCTGTCGCGCGCCACGGCCGTCTGCGCCACCGTGTTTTTCCTGGCCACGCTGACGCTGTCGTTCATGTCCAACAGCGTGAGCGGCAAGGTCAGCGCCGGCACCAGCGTGCTCGACCGCGCACCGGGCGCATCGGCACCGGCACCCGCAGTGGTCGAGCCGCAGATCCCGTCGGCAGCCGCTTCTGTGGCCATTCCGTCGAAGTAAAGTAATTTCCCCGGCACTTACCCTAGGATTCAGTCATTTTTGAGGCTAGAATTCGAGGCTGTTCAGTGAGCAACACCTCACGCAAACTGAGCAGCATGGAAGAGTGAAGCTGGGGCTTCAATGTGGTTCACACCGCAGAGAAGCCGGGTAAAACGGGTCCATCAGCCGTCGTGGTGAAATTGGTAGACACGCTATCTTGAGGGGGTAGTGGCGAAAGCTGTGCGAGTTCGAGTCTCGCCGACGGCACCAGACAAATCGAAACAGGCCCTCATCCGGCGCCTGTTTCGGGCGCCCTGACATCAGGGGGAACTGGGCGCGCTAGATTGAGGCTTGTGCCGTGATCAGCGCGCTTTTTTCATGGCCGGATGAAACGCAAGAATCACCGCTGGAAGATCACGATATGGACCTGCAAGCCTACCTGCCCGTCATCCTTTTTATCCTGGTCGGTGTCGCGGTGGGCATAGCGCCACAAGTCCTTGGATTCCTGCTCGGCCCCCAGCGGCCTGACGCGGCCAAAAACTCCCCCTATGAATGCGGCTTCGAGGCTTTCGAAGACGCCCGCATGAAGTTCGACGTTCGCTACTACCTGGTGGCGATCCTGTTCATCCTTTTCGACCTCGAAATCGCGTTCCTGTTCCCTTGGGCTGTGTCCCTTAAGGAAATCGGTCCGTCAGGTTTCTGGGCGATGATGGTGTTTCTGACCATTCTGGTGGTTGGTTTTGCCTACGAATGGAAGAAGGGTGCCCTCGACTGGGAGTGATCCTGGCGAGTACTTTGCACGTCAAGACGGCTACAGCGGTGGCCGTGAATTCACGCCCCAGCAGCGAGAGGCATACATCCCATGGGAATTGAAGGCGTTCTGAAGGAAGGCTTTGTCACCACCTCGGTCGACAAGCTGATCAACTGGTCCAAGACCGGTTCGTTGTGGCCGATGACGTTCGGCCTGGCCTGCTGTGCGGTCGAAATGATGCATGCGGGCGCTGCGCGCTACGACATCGACCGTTTTGGCATGTTGTTCCGCCCGAGCCCGCGTCAGTCTGACCTGATGATCGTGGCCGGCACGCTGTGCAACAAGATGGCGCCGGCGCTGCGCAAGGTCTACGACCAGATGGCCGAGCCGCGCTGGGTGCTCTCGATGGGCTCCTGTGCCAATGGCGGCGGCTACTACCACTACAGCTACTCGGTGGTGCGCGGCTGCGACCGCATCGTGCCTGTGGACGTCTATGTGCCGGGCTGCCCGCCCACGGCCGAGGCGCTGCTGTACGGGATCCTGCAACTGCAGACGAAGATCCGCCGCGAAAACACCATTGCGCGCTGACCCCACAGGAAGCGACCATCCATGACGCAGAAACTAGACAAGCTGCAGGCGGCCCTGGAGGCCGTGCTGGGCGAGCGCATTCGCCAGTTCAAGCGCGAGCGTGGCGAGATCACCATCACGGTGTCGGCCACTGATTACCTCGCCGTGGCGACCACCTTGCGTGACCACGCCGAGCTGAAGTTCGAGCAGCTGATCGACCTGTGCGGCCTCGACATGTCGAGCTACAAGGACCAGCCTTGGGACGGCCTGCGGTATTGCACCGTGTCGCACCTGCTGTCGGTGACGCACAACTGGCGCGTCCGTCTGAAGGTGTATGCGCCTGACGACGAGCTGCCGGTGGTGGCCTCGGTCAACCCGGTCTGGAACTCGGCCAACTGGTTCGAGCGTGAGTCGTTTGACCTCTACGGCATCATTTATGAAGGCCACGAGGACCTGCGCCGCATCCTGACCGACTACGGTTTCATCGGTCACCCGATGCGCAAGGACTTCCCGGTGTCCGGCCACGTGGAAATGCGCTACGACGCCCAAACCCGTCGCGTCATTTACCAGCCAGTCACGATCGAGCCTCGTGAAATCACGCCACGCGTGATCCGCGAAGACAACTACGGCGGCCTGCACTGAGACCCGCGCCATGGCAGAAATCAAGAATTACACCCTGAACTTCGGTCCGCAGCATCCGGCCGCACACGGCGTGCTGCGCCTCGTGCTTGAGCTGGACGGTGAAGTCATCCAGCGCGCTGACCCGCACATCGGCCTGCTGCACCGCGGCACCGAAAAGCTGGCTGAGCAGAAGACCTACATCCAGTCGCTGCCCTACATGGACCGCCTCGACTACGTGTCGATGATGTCCAACGAGCATGCGTACTGCCTGGCGATCGAGAAGCTGCTGGGCATCGAGGTGCCTGAGCGCGCGCAGTACATCCGCGTGATGTTCTCGGAGATCACCCGCCTGCTGAACCACCTGCTCTGGCTGGGTTGCCACGGGCTGGACTGCGGCGCAATGAACATCCTGATCTACTGCTTCCGCGAGCGGGAAGATCTGTTCGACATGTACGAAGCCGTGTCCGGCGCGCGCATGCACGCGGCCTACTTCCGTCCGGGCGGCGTGTACCGCGACCTGCCGGATGTGATGCCGCAGTACCAGGTCAGCAAGATCAAGAACCAGCGCGCGATTGACCAGCTCAATCGCAATCGCCAGGGCTCGCTGCTCGACTTCATCGACGACTTCACCCAGCGCTTCCCGGCGCTGGTGGATGACTACGAAACCCTGCTGACCGACAACCGGATCTGGAAGCAGCGCACGGTCGGCATCGGCGTGGTGACCCCGGAGCGTGCGCTCCAGATGGGTTTCACCGGCGCCATGCTGCGTGGCTCGGGCATCCCTTGGGATCTGCGCAAGAGCCAGCCCTACGACGTCTACGCCAAGATGGACTTCGATGTGCCGGTGGGCGTCAATGGCGACACCTATGACCGCTACCTCGTGCGCGTCGAGGAAATGCGTCAGTCCAACCGCATCATCAAGCAGTGCGTCGACTGGCTGCGTGCCAACCCGGGCCCGGTCATCACTGACAACCACAAGGTGGCTCCGCCTTCACGCGTCGACATGAAGTCGAGCATGGAAGAGTTGATCCACCACTTCAAGCTCTTCACCGAAGGCTTCCACGTGCCGGAAGGCGAGGCCTACGCGGCCGTGGAGCATCCGAAGGGCGAGTTCGGCATCTATCTGGTGAGCGACGGCGCGAACAAGCCGTACCGCCTGAAGATCCGTGCCCCGGGCTTCGCCCACTTGGCTGCGCTCGATGAAATGGCGCGCGGCCACATGATCGCTGACGCCGTGGCGGTGATTGGCACCATGGACATCGTGTTTGGTGAGATCGATCGATGACACTCTCTGACGTCACCAAGGCGCGCTTCGACAAGGAAGTCGCCAAGTATCCGAAGGAGCAGGCCCAGTCCGCCGTGATGGCCTGCCTGTCCATCGTCCAGCAGGAACAGGGTTGGGTTTCGCCCGAATCCGAAGCCGTCATCGCCGAGTACCTCGGCATGCCCGCCATCGCTGTGCACGAAGTGACCACCTTCTACAACATGTACAACCAGCAACCGGTGGGCAAGTACAAGCTCAACGTGTGCACGAACCTGCCTTGCCAGTTGCGCAACGGCCAGGTCGCGCTGGAACACCTGTGCAAGACGCTGAACGTAGAAGACGGCGGCACCACCGCCGACGGCCTGTTCACGGTGGCCAAGTGCGAGTGCCTCGGCGCATGCGCTGACGCACCGGTGATGCTGGTGAATGACCGCCAGATGCTCAGCTACATGAGCCAACAGAAGCTTGACGAGATGATCGCGCTGATCCGCTCGGAAGAAGCCAACGCTGGAAAGGCCGCCTGATCATGGCACTTGATCTTTCCCGCTTCCAGACGGCCGGCACGGAAACCTGTTTCCACGACCGTCACATCGGTGCCCAGATCTACGCCGGCCTGGACGGCAAGAACTGGTCGCTGGCCGATTACCAGGCGCGTGGTGGCTACCAGGCCCTGCGCAAGATCCTGGGCGTTGACGGCGCCGAGCCGATGACGCAGGACCAGGTGATCGCCGAGGTCAAGGCCTCTGGCCTGCGCGGCCGAGGCGGCGCCGGTTTCCCGACGGGCCTGAAGTGGAGCTTCATGCCCCGCGCGTTCCCGGGCCAGAAGTACCTCGTCTGCAACAGCGACGAAGGTGAGCCGGGTACCTGCAAGGACCGCGACATCCTGCAATACAACCCGCACATCGTCATCGAAGGCATGGCCATCGCCGCCTTCGCGATGGGCATCTCGGTGGGCTACAACTACATCCACGGCGAAATCTTCGGCACCTACGAGCGCTTCGAAGCTGCCCTGGAAGAAGCCCGTGCGGCCGGCCTGCTGGGCAACAACATCCTGGGCAGCAACTTCAGCTTCCAGCTGCATGCGTTCCACGGTTTTGGCGCCTACATCTGCGGTGAAGAAACCGCGCTGCTGGAATCGCTTGAAGGCAAGAAGGGCCAGCCCCGCTTCAAGCCACCGTTCCCGGCCAGCTTCGGCCTGTACGGCAAGCCGACCACCATCAACAACACCGAGACCTTCGCGGCGGTGCCCTGGATCATCCGCAACGGCGGCCAGGCCTACCTCGAGTGCGGCAAGCCGAACAACGGCGGCACCAAGATCTTCTCGATGGTGGGTGACGTCGAGCGTCCGGGCAACTATGAAGTCCCGATGGGCACGCCGTTCGCCAAGCTCCTCGAGCTGGCCGGTGGCGTCAAGGGCGGCAAGAAGCTCAAGGCCGTGATCCCCGGCGGCTCGTCCGCACCGGTGCTGCCTGCACACATCATGATGGAATGCACGATGGACTATGACTCCATCAGCAAGGCCGGATCGATGCTGGGCTCCGGCGCCGTGATCGTGATGGACGAGACCCGCTGCATGGTGAAGAGCCTGGAGCGCCTGTCGTACTTCTACGCCCACGAATCCTGCGGTCAGTGCACGCCGTGCCGTGAAGGCACGGGCTGGCTGTACCGCCTGGTGCATCGTCTGGAACATGGCGAAGGCCGTGCCGATGACATCGCGCTGCTGGACAACGTGGCAGAAAACATCATGGGCCGCACGATCTGTGCGCTCGGCGACGCGGCAGCGATGCCGGTGCGCGGCATGTTGAAGCATTTCCGTGATGAGTTTGTGCATCACCTCGAACACAAGACCTGCGTGGTCGGGCCTTACGTCTGAAGCAGGGCGCATACAACATGGTTGAAATCGAACTCGACGGCAAGAAGGTCTCGGTCCCGGTCGGCAGCATGGTGATGCATGCCGCTGATGCTGCTGGTACCTACATCCCTCACTTCTGCTATCACAAGAAGCTGTCCATTGCGGCGAATTGCCGCATGTGTCTGGTGGACGTGGAAAAGGCACCGAAGCCCATGCCCGCCTGCGCCACGCCCGTGACGCAAGGCATGGTGGTGCGCACCAAGAGCGACCGCGCCGTGAAGGCCCAGGCCTCGGTGATGGAGTTTCTGCTCATCAATCACCCGCTGGATTGCCCGATCTGCGACCAGGGCGGCGAATGTCAGCTGCAAGACCTGGCCGTGGGCTACGGTGGCTCCAGCTCGCGCTACCAGGAAGAAAAGCGCGTCGTCTTCCACAAGGACGTCGGCCCGCTGATCTCCATGGAAGAAATGAGCCGCTGCATCCATTGCACGCGTTGCGTCCGTTTTGGCCAGGAAGTGGCCGGCGTGATGGAGCTCGGCATGATCCATCGCGGTGAGCATTCCGAAATCACCACTGTGGTCGGCGACACGATCGACTCCGAGCTGTCGGGCAACATGATCGACATCTGCCCGGTCGGTGCCCTGACCAGCAAGCCGTTCCGCTACCAGGCCCGCACCTGGGAGCTGTCGCGCCGCAAGACGGTCAGCCCGCACGATTCCACCGGTGCCAACCTGGTCGTCCAGGTCAAGAACAACCAGGTGCTGCGCATCGTTCCGCTCGAAAACGAGGACGTGAACGAATGCTGGATCGCTGACCGTGACCGCTTCAGCTACGAAGCCGTCAACAGCTCCGCACGCCTGACCGAGCCGATGATCAAGCAGGGCGGTGAGTGGATCACCGTCGACTGGAACACGGCCCTGGGCTATGTGGCTGACGGCCTGAAGCGCGTCAAGGGCGAATTCGGTGCTGCCGGCATCGGCGCGCTGGGCTCGGAGCACAGCACGGTGGAAGAACTGCACCTGCTGGCCAAGCTGGTCCGCGGCATCGGCAGCGACAACGTCGACACCCGTCTGCGTCACGCCGAGTTCACCACGGGTGAGGGCGCACGCTGGCTGGGCACCTCCATCGCCACGCTGTCGACGCTCGACCGAGCGCTGGTGGTGGGTTCGTTCCTGCGCAAGGACCATCCGCTGTTCGCACAACGCCTGCGTCAAGCCGCACGTCGTGGCGCGCAGGTGATGAGCCTGAACGCCGGTCGTGAAGACTGGGCGATGACCGTCGGCGCCAGCCTCGTGGCTGCGCCTGACGCATGGGCTCAATCACTGGCCGACATCGCTGGCTACATCGCCACCGCGGTGGGTGTGGCTGCACCGGCCCCGGCCATGGTGAATGCCTCTGCTGAAGCCATCGCACAGTCGCTGCTGTCGGGTGAGCGCAAGGCCATCCTGCTGGGCAACGCTGCCGCGCAGCACCCGCAAGCCTCCCAGCTGCTGGCTCTGGCCAACTGGATCGGCGGCCAGGTGGAAGCCACGGTCGGCTACCTGGGTGAATCTGCCAACACGGTGGGCGCACAGCTGGTGGGCGCACAGCCCCGCCATGGCGGCCTGAACGCCGGCCAGATGCTGAGCCAGCCGATGAAGGCGCTGCTGTTGCTGAACGTCGAGCCCGCACTGGACGCAGCCAACGCTGCGGCTGCCACGGCGGCCCTGCAGGGCTCCGGCCTGGTGGTGGCGCTGACGTCGTTCCGCGACGCCGCTGTCGACAACGCCGACGTCCTGCTGCCGATCACGCCGTTCACCGAAACCGCAGGTGCCTACGTCAATGCCGAAGGTCGCGTGCAAAGCTTCCACGGCGTCGTCAAGGCGATGGGCAACAGCCGCCCGGCCTGGAAGGTGCTGCGTGTGCTGGGCAACCTGATGGGCCTGGACGGCTTCTCGCAGGAATCTGCCGAAGAAGTGCGCGCCGAGGCGCTGGGCGATGCGACCACCGTGCCCGCACGACTGAGCAACGCGTCGGTGGCGGTGCAGGCTGCGCTGGTGCCGCAAGGCGGCGTGCAACGCATTGCCGACGTGCCGATCTACAGCGCTGACAGCCTGGTGCGTCGCGCTGGCGCCTTGCAACGCACGGCAGACGCTGCTGCACCGGTCGTGGGCGTGCCTTCGAACCTGTGGGCCCAGCTGGGTCTGGCGTCGGGTGACAAGGTCAAGGTCAGCCAGGGTGCGAACAGCGCCGTGCTGCCGGCCCGTGAAGACAGCAGCCTCGCTGCCAATGCAGTGCGTGTGCCGGCAGGCCATGCAGACACCCTGGGCCTTGGCGCGATGTTCGGCGCCCTGGTGCTTGAGAAGGCCTGAGGACGGAAAAACCCATGATCGACTCCATCTATCAATCCGGGTTGGCATTGCTGGGCGCACCGCTGTGGGCGGTGGTCTGGTCGCTGATCAAGATCGTCTGTGTCGTGCTGCCCCTGCTGGGTTGCGTGGCTTACCTGACGCTCTGGGAGCGCAAGGCCATCGGCTGGTCGCAGATCCGTCCGGGTCCGAACCGTGTCGGTCCGTTCGGCCTGCTCACCCCGATCGCTGACGCCGTCAAGCTGATCTTCAAGGAAATCATCCGCCCGACGGCGGCCAACAAGGGCCTGTTCTTCCTGGCCCCTGTCATGACCATCATGCCGGCCCTGGCCGCATGGGCCGTGGTGCCGTTCGGCCCGGACGTGGCGCTGGCCAACGTCAACGCCGGCCTGCTGTTCCTGATGGCCATCACCTCGCTCGAGGTGTACGGCGTGATCATCGCCGGCTGGGCATCCAATTCGAAGTACGCCTTCCTGGGTGCGCTGCGCGCATCGGCCCAGATGGTGAGCTACGAAATCGCGATGGGCTTTGCGCTGGTCATCGTGCTGATGACCTCGGGCAGCCTGAACCTCAGCGACATCGTGATGAGCCAGGGCCGTGGCACTTTCGCCAACATGGGCTTGAACATCCTGTCCTGGAACTGGCTGCCTCTGCTGCCGGTGTTCGTCGTGTACTTCATCTCTGGTCTGGCCGAAACCAACCGCCACCCGTTCGACGTGGTGGAAGGCGAATCGGAAATCGTGGCCGGTCACATGATCGAGTACTCGGGCATGTCGTTTGCCATGTTCTTCCTGGCCGAATACGCCAACATGATCCTGGTGTCGATGTTGACCGTGCTGTTCTTCCTCGGTGGCTGGTTGCCCCCGATCGACTCCGCACTGTTCAACTGGATCCCCGGCTGGATCTGGCTGGCGATCAAGACCTTCGTGGTCGTCACGATGTTCCTGTGGGTCCGCGCCACGTTCCCCCGTTTCCGCTACGACCAGATCATGCGTCTGGGCTGGAAGATCTTCATCCCCGTCACCCTGGTGTGGCTGGTGGTGGTGGGTCTGTGGATCCAGTCGCCGTTCAACATCTGGAAGTAACGAGGTCACCATCCCATGTCAACTGTTGCTTCCCTCAAGCACCTGTTTTCCAGCTTCCTGCTCCTTGAGCTGTGGAAGGGCCTGGCACTGACGGGTCGTCATTTCCTGTCGCCGAACATCACGATCCAGTTCCCGGAAGAAAAGACGCCGCAGTCGCCGCGTTTCCGGGGGCTGCATGCCCTGCGCCGTTACGACAACGGCGAAGAGCGCTGCATCGCCTGCAAGCTGTGCGAAGCGGTTTGCCCGGCGATGGCCATCACGATCGAATCGGATGTGCGTGATGACGGCTCGCGCCGCACCACCCGCTACGACATCGACCTGACCAAGTGCATCTTCTGCGGCTTCTGCGAAGAGAGCTGCCCGGTCGACTCGATCGTCGAGACGCACATCTTCGAGTACCACGGCGAAAAGCGGGGCGACCTGTACTTCACCAAGGACATGCTGCTCGCGGTCGGTGACCGCTACGAAAAAGACATCGCTGCCAACAAGGAGGCCGACGCCAAGTACCGCTGAGGGCGGCCAGGGCAGGGCAGCAGTGCTGCCTTTTCTGGCTCCCGAGCGACACACCCAGGTGCGTTAGAACATGACTACAACGTCCGCTCTCTTTTATCTGTTCGCGGCTGTGCTGCTGGTGTCCGCCTTCAAGGTGATCACCGCCCGCAGCACCGTGCACGCTGCGCTTTACCTCGTCCTGGCCTTCTTCAACGCGTCTTGCGTGTGGATGCTGCTGCAGGCCGAGTTCCTGGCCATCACCCTCGTGCTCGTGTACGTCGGCGCGGTCATGGTGCTGTTCCTCTTTGTCGTGATGATGCTCGACATCAATACCGACAGTCTGCGTGAGGGTTTCTGGACCCACTTCCCGCTGGCCGCTTTTGTCGGTGTGCTGATCGCCCTCGAGATGTATTTCGTCATGAAGGGCGGCTTCAACCTCGGCGCGGTCAAGGCGCTGCCGCCTGAAGTCGTGAAGATGGGCAATACCAAGGCCCTGGGCGTCGAGATCTACACCCAGTACCTGTACCCGCTGCAGATCGCTGCTGTGGTGCTGCTGGTGGCGATGGTTGCCGCGATTGCCCTGACGCTGCGCAAGCGCAAGGACAGCCGTTCGCAGAACCCGTCCGAGCAGGTCAAGGCCAAGAAGGCTGATCGTGTGCGCCTGGTGAAGGTCGCGCCGACCATTGAAGCCGCATCGCTCCCCAAGGAAGGAGGCCAGGCATGAACGCCGGCATCACGCTTTATCACTACCTGACCCTGGGCGGCGCGCTGTTCGCGCTGTCGGTGGTGGGCATCTTCCTGAACCGCCGCAACCTGATCGTGTTGCTGATGGCCATCGAATTGATGCTGCTGGCGGTGAACATGAACTTCGTGGCCTTCTCCCATTACCTGGGTGACATGGCCGGTCAGGTGTTCGTGTTCTTCATCCTGACGGTCGCGGCGGCCGAGTCCGCCATCGGCCTGGCCATCCTGGTCGTGCTGTTCCGCAATCGCGCCAGCATCGCCGTGGACGAACTCGACACCCTGAAGGGCTGATCACGCAGCCACGAAAGCCCTGAAGAACATGTCTGCACAACTCTCCCAAAACCTGCTGCTGACGGTGCCGCTCGCGCCGTTGGTGGGCTCCGTCATCGCGGGCCTGTTCGGCAAGTCGGTGGGCCGTCGAGGCTCCCACTTCCTGACCATCCTCGGTGTGCTCGTTTCCTTCATCGTCTCGGTGATGGTGCTGAAGGCCGTCGCCGTCGACGGCGCGCGCTTCAACGCCACCGTGTACGAGTGGATGGTGCTCGGCCCGTTGAAGATGGAAGTCGGCTTCCTGATCGACGGCCTGACCGCCATGATGATGTGCGTGGTGACCTTCGTGTCGCTGATGGTGCACATCTACACCATCGGCTACATGGAAGAGGACCCTGGCTACCAGCGCTTCTTCTCGTACATCTCGCTGTTCACCTTCTCGATGCTCATGCTGGTCATGAGCAACAACTTCCTGCAGCTGTTCTTCGGCTGGGAAGCGGTGGGCCTGGTGTCGTACCTGCTGATCGGTTTCTGGTTCAAGAAGCCCACGGCGATCTTCGCGAACATGAAGGCCTTCCTGGTCAACCGTGTTGGTGACTTCGGCTTCATCCTGGGCATCGGCCTGGTGCTGGCCTACACCGGTTCGCTGAACTACACGGAAGTGTTTGCCAAGTCGGGTGAGTTGTCGAAGCTGATCTTCCCGGGCACCGACTGGGCGCTGCTGACCGTGACCTGCATCTGCCTGTTCATCGGTGCGATGGGCAAGTCGGCGCAGTTCCCGCTGCACGTCTGGCTGCCTGATTCGATGGAAGGCCCGACCCCGATCTCCGCGCTGATCCACGCCGCCACCATGGTGACGGCCGGCATCTTCATGGTCACCCGCATGTCGCCGCTGTTCGAGCTGAGCGACACCGCACTGAACTTCATCCTGGCGATCGGCTCGATCACGGCGCTGTTCATGGGCTTCCTGGGCATCATCCAGAACGACATCAAGCGTGTCGTGGCCTACTCCACGCTGTCGCAGCTCGGTTACATGACCGTCGCTCTCGGCGTGTCGGCCTACAACGTGGCCGTGTTCCACCTGATGACCCACGCCTTCTTCAAGGCGCTGCTGTTCCTCGCAGCAGGCTCGGTCATCATCGGCATGCACCACGACCAGGACATCCGCAACATGGGCGGCCTGCGCAAGCGCATGCCCATCACCTGGATCACCTCGCTGCTGGGCTCGCTCGCCCTGATCGGCACGCCGTTCTTCGCCGGTTTCTACTCGAAGGACTCGATCATCGAAGCCGTGGGTGCCAGCCACCTGCCGGCCGCCGGGTTCGCCCAGTTCGCCGTGATCGCCGGTGTGTTCGTCACTGCGTTCTACTCGTTCCGGATGTACTTCCTCGTCTTCCACGGCAAGGAACACTTCCACCACAAGCCGTTCCCGGGTGAGCATGATCACCATGACGACGATCACCATGAGCCGCACGTGCCGCATGAGTCGCCGTGGGTGGTGACGGCGCCGCTGGTCCTGCTGGCGATCCCGTCGGTGGTCATCGGTTTCCTGACGATCCAGCCGATGCTCTATGGTGACCTGCTGAAGGACGCCATCTTCGTGAACCACGAAGCGCACCACGCCATGGAAGAGCTGGCGCATGAGTTCCACGGCGCCACCGCCATGGGCCTGCACGCGCTGAGCACGCTGCCGTTCTGGCTGGCACTGGCGGGTGTGGCTGTCTCGTACTTCTTCTACATGGTCAAGCCGGAGATCCCGGCCGCGATCGGCCGCGCACTGTCGCCGCTGGTTCGTGTCATGGAGAACAAGTACTACCTCGACTGGATCAACGAAAACATCCTGGCTGCTGGTGCCCGCAAGTTGGGTCTGGGCCTCTGGAAGATTGGTGATGTTGCGCTGATTGACGGTGCCGTGGTGAACGGTTCCGCCAACGCAGTGGGTGTATTCGCGCGCATCGTGCGCACCGTGCAGACCGGCTACCTGTCGTTCTATGCACTGGTCATGGTGTTGGGCATCTTTGGTCTGATGACCTGGCAGCTGTGGCCCTACCTGATGAGCCAGATCGTTGGCCATTAAAGAGGGCGGAGAACAAGAATGGGTCTTTTGAGCGTTGCCATCTGGTTGCCGATTGCTTTCGGCACCCTCCTGCTGGCCCTTGGCAGTGACAAGCAGGCGGGCACTGCCCGCTGGATTGCACTTGCCGGAGCGGTGCTGGCGTTTGTTGTCACCTTGCCGCTGATCAGTGGGTTCGACCCCGGTTCTGCGGCCTTGCAGTTCCAGGAAAATCTGGTCTGGATCGAGCGCTTCAATGTGCGCTACCACCTGGGTGTCGACGGCATCTCGGTGTGGTTCGTGCTGCTCACGGCGTTCATCACGGTCATCGTGGTGATTGCCGGCTGGGAAGTCATCACGGACCGGGCGCACCAGTACCTGGGCGCCTTCCTGATCCTGTCGGGCCTGATGGTGGGCGTGTTCTCGGCAGCCGACGGCCTGCTGTTCTACGTCTTTTTCGAAGCCACGCTGATCCCGATGTACATCATCATCGGCATCTGGGGCGGCCCGCGTCGCGTCTACGCAGCGTTCAAGTTCTTTCTGTACACGCTGCTCGGCTCGCTGCTGATGCTGATCGCGCTGATCTTCCTGTACTACAAGTCGGGTGGCAGCTTCGACATCGCCACCTGGCACAAGCTGCCGCTGGGCATGCCTGCGCAGACGCTGCTCTTCTTCGCGTTCTTCGCCGCCTTCTCGGTGAAGGTGCCGATGTGGCCTGTGCACACCTGGCTGCCGGATGCCCACGTGGAGGCCCCGACCGGTGGCTCCGTGGTGCTGGCCGCCATCATGTTGAAGCTGGGCGCCTATGGTTTCCTGCGCTTTTCCATGCCGATCGCGCCGGACGCCAGCCATGAATACGCCTGGCTGATCATCACGCTGAGCCTGGTTGCCGTGATCTACATCGGCCTGGTGGCGATGGTGCAGCAGGACATGAAGAAGCTCGTGGCTTATTCGTCGATTGCGCACATGGGTTTTGTCACCCTGGGCTTCTTCATCTTCAACGAACTCGGCGTGGCCGGCGGCATCGTGCAGATGATCTCGCACGGCTTCGTGTCGGGCGCGATGTTCCTGTCGATCGGCGTGCTCTACGACCGCGTCCACTCGCGTGAGATCGCCGACTACGGCGGCGTGGTCAACACCATGCCCAAGTTCGCTGCCTTCGCGCTGCTGTTCTCGATGGCCAACTGCGGCCTGCCGGGCACCGCAGGCTTCATCGGTGAATGGATGGTGATCCTGGGCGCCGTGCAGTTCAATTTCTGGATCGGAGCCCTGTCGGCCACCGCCCTGATCTTTGGTGCAGCCTACACCCTGTGGATGTACAAGCGCGTGTACTTCGGTGAGATCACCAATGACCACGTCCGTACCCTGGAAGACATCAACGCACGTGAATTCCTGATGCTCGCCGTGCTGGCCGTGGCGGTGCTGTGGATGGGCTTGTATCCGAAGCCCTTCACCGATGTGATGCACGTGTCGGTCACCGAGCTGCTCAAGCACGTGGCCACGTCGAAGTTGAACTGACGTTGCCGGGATGCACACCATGAATCAAATGAACTGGCTCGTTGTTTCTCCTGAAATCCTGTTGCTGGTGGCGGCTTGCGCCATCGCACTGATTGATCTTTTCCTGACCGACCCGAAGCGCCGCACCACCTTCTGGCTGACGCAGCTGACGCTGGCCGCCTTTGCGCTCATGCATGGCAGCATGCTGAGCCAGGGCCTGGGCGCCAACGGCGCTGCAGCCTCGGTATACGGCATGCAAGGCCTGGTGGTCTCTGACCCGATGGGCCACCTGCTGGCCCTGTGCGCTGGCATCGCCATGATGATGACGCTGGCCTACGCGCAACCGTACGCCGGCAGTCGTGATCTGCTGAAGGGCGAGTTGTTCGTGCTGGCGATGTTCGCCTTGCTCGGCATCGCCGTCATGATCTCGGCCAACAACTTCCTGGTCATCTACGTGGGCCTGGAGCTGATGAGCCTGTCGCTGTACGCCCTGGTGGCGCTGCGACGCGATCACGGCGTGTCCACCGAAGCGGCGATGAAGTACTTCGTGCTCGGCGCGCTGGCCAGCGGTTTCCTGCTGTACGGCATGTCGATGATGTACGGCGCCACGCACTCGCTTGACCTGCCGGAGGTGTTCAACGCCATCCAGACCGGCCAGATCAACGCGATCGTGCTGACCTTCGGCATCGTCTTCATCGTGGCCGGCCTGGCCTTCAAGCTGGGTGTCGTGCCGTTCCACATGTGGGTGCCTGACGTGTACCAAGGTGCACCGACGGCCGTCACGCTGATGATCGGCGGCGCACCGAAGCTGGCTGCCTTTGCCATCACCATCCGCGTGCTGGTGGAAGGCCTCAGTGGCCTGGCGCACGACTGGCAGCAGATGCTGATCGTGTTGTCGGTGCTGTCGATGGCGCTGGGCAACCTGGCCGCCATCGCCCAGACCAACCTCAAGCGGATGCTGGCCTACTCGGGCATCGCACAGCTGGGCTTCATGCTGCTGGGCCTGACGCCGACCGTGATCGGCGCCAACACCCTGTCGGCCGCCAACGGCTACAGCTCGGCCTTGTTCTACGTGATCAGCTATGTGCTGACCACGCTGGGCACGTTCGGTCTGATCATGTTCCTGAGCCGCGCTGGTTTCGAGAGCGAGGAAGTCAGCGATCTGGCCGGTCTGGGCCGCCGCAGCCCCTGGCTGGCTGGCGTGATGACCGTGTTCATGTTCTCGCTGGCTGGCGTGCCACCGATGGTGGGCTTCTACGCCAAGTTCGCCATCCTGCAGGCGCTGGTGACGACGGCCGATCCGGCCTACATCACCCTGGCCGTGGTGGCCGTGCTGCTGTCGCTGATCGGTGCGTTCTACTACCTGCGCATCGTCAAGGTCATGTACTTCGACGAGCCCACCAATGACGCGCCCGCGCCTCAGCACGGTGGCCTGGGCATCCTGCTGGCCTTCAACGGCGCTGCTGCGCTGGTGCTGGGTCTGCTGCCCGACGGCCTGATGGCCCTGTGCCGTGACGTCATCGTCGCTGCACTGGCCGGCTGAGCGTACGCATGAACCAGACGATCTCGGTGTGGACGGTGCTGGTGGTGGCCATCGTGGCCGCCAACCTGCCGTTCCTCACTGAACGCATTCTGCTGATCGGCCCGCAGCGCGCTCCGCGCAAGGCGTTTGGCTGGCGTTTGCTGGAACTGGTGGTGCTCGGTGCGGCCACGCTCGGCATCGGCTTCGTGCTCGAAAGCTCGATTGGCCAGCGCGCGCCGCAGGGCTGGGAGTTCTACTGGGCTTTCGGTTTCCTGTTCACGACCCTGGCGTTTCCCGGCTTCGTGTGGCGCTACCTGCGCCGCCAGTGAGAGCCATGGCCGACGAGCATCTGATTGAGCCCCTGGTTGAAGCCCACCAGGTGTTCAAGGGCAGCTTTCTGGATGTGCGCCGCGACACGGTGCAACTGCCGAAGCAGCAGGGCCTGGCCACCCGCGAATACGTCCGTCACTCCGGTGCCGTGATGATCGTGCCCATCCTGGACGACGGCCGGCTGGTGCTGGAGCGCCAATACCGCCACCCGATCGGCCAGGTGCTGCTGGAATTCCCCGCCGGCAAGATCGATCCGAATGAAAGCCAGCTGCACTGCGCCCAGCGTGAGTTGCTGGAAGAGACGGGTTACACCGCTCGTGAATGGGCTTGCGCTGGCGTGATCCACAACGCGCCGGCCTATTCCACAGAAGGCATCGGCCTCTGGTTTGCGCGTGGCCTGCAGGCCGGTCCGCAGCAACTCGACCACGGCGAGCACATTGAAGTGGTGCTGATGGAAGAGGCTGAACTCGACGCGCTGGCCGGTCGGGGCGAAATGACCGACGCGAAGTCGCTCATCGCCTTGATGTGGCTGCAGAAGTGGCGAGCCGGGCAATGGCCGCTGCACTGGCAAAGCGCCTGAGCAGCCGGTCCAGGACATTCCCATGAAGGTCTGGAACCTGCGCTGTGGCCAGGGCCACGGGTTTGAGGGCTGGTTTGGCTCTGAGGCTGATTACCAGTCGCAAATCGAGCGTGGTTTGCTTTCATGCCCGCTGTGTGGCGACCTGCACGTGCAGCGCCTGCCCAGCGCGCCGCGCCTGAATCTTTCCGGTGCACGCGATCGCCAGGAAGCCTCATCCGGCCCGCAGCAGCCCGCCAGATCTGGCGCTGCGGCTGTTGCATCTGGTCGCGACCGCACAACCGCCCAGACCGACGGCCAGCACAACACACCGCCAGGCAGACCCGGCACGCTGCAGCCCGGCGCCATCACGCCGCCCAACTTCGACGCGATGTCGGAGGCCTTGCAGACGCGTCTGCTGGAAGCCGTGCGCGAGGTGCTCGCGAAAACCGAGGACGTGGGTGAGCAGTTCGCCGACGAGGCCCGCCGCATCCACTACGGTGACGCCGAGGAGCGCGGCATCCGTGGCCAGGCCACCGCAGAGCAACGCGCTGAGCTGGCCGACGAAGGCATTGATGTGTTCACGCTGCCGGTGCCGGACCTGCTCAAAGGCCCGACCCACTGAGGTGAGCGGCGCCGCGCTGCGGCTCAATCCGGCAGCAGCCGGCCCGGGTTCATCAAGCCCTGCGGATCGAGCGCCTGCTTGATGGCCCGCATCATCTGCAACGCCACCGGTGATTTCCGCCGCGCCAGTTCCTCGCGCTTGAGCACGCCAATGCCGTGCTCCGCAGAGATCGACCCACCCAGCGCACTCACCCGGTCGTGCACCAGCGCATTCACGAGCGCCTCCTGCTCACGCAGAAAGGTGGCCGGTTCCACACCCTCGGGCGCCTGCACGTTGTAATGCAGGTTGCCGTCACCCAGGTGCCCGAAAGTCACCGGCCGGCAGCCCGGCAAGGCGGCTTGCAGTGCGGCATGGGTTTCGGTAACGAAGGCGGGAATGGCCGACACGGGCAGGGCGATGTCGTGCTTGATGTTCAAGCCGCTCAGCGTCTGCGCCCGGGGTATGGCTTCACGCAGCGCCCAGAACTGCGCCGCCTGCGACAAACTGGTGGCCACCGCGGCATCGGTGATGTCGCCACAGGCCAGGGCATCGCCCAGCAGTTCTTCAAGCTGCTGCTGGCCTTGCGCTTCGGTGGCTGCTGCCAATTCGATCAGCGCGGTCCAGGGCGTGGCCGGCAAGGGCGAACGCATCGGCGGGCACCACTGCTGCACCAGGCCCAAGGCGTGCGCCGACATCAGCTCGAAACCCGTCAAGCCGGCGTCCAGCGCGCGGCGGCTGCGGTCGATCAGACGGAGCGCTGCGTTCAGATCGCTGAAACCGGCCAGCGCGGTCATCACGGCCCCGGGGCGCGGGTGCAGCTTCAAGGTGGCGGCGGTGATCACGCCCAAAGTGCCTTCGCTGCCGATGAACAGATCGCGCAGGTCGTAGCCGGTGTTGTCCTTGCGCAGGCCGCTCAGGCCGTGCCAGATCTCGCCCTGCGGCGTGACCACCTCCAGCCCCAGGCACAGCTCACGGGCATTGCCGTAGCGCAGCACCTGCGTGCCGCCGGCATTGGTGGCCAGGTTGCCGCCAATCGTGCAATTGCCTTCGGCCGCCAGGCTCAAGGGGTAGAGCAGGCCGTTCTCTTCCGCTGCTGCCTGCACCTGGGCCAGCAGGCAACCGGCGTCGGCGGTGAGCGTCAGGTTGGCCACATCCACCGCACGAATGGTGCTCATCCGGCGCAGGCTCAGCACCAGTTGCTGGCCGGTGGTGTCGGGCACGCCGCCGCCCACCAGGCCCGTGTTGCCGCCCTGCGGCACGATGGCCACGCCCGCCGCTGCGCAGGCGCGCACCACGGCGGCCACCTCTTCGGTGCTGGCAGGCAGGGCCACGGCCAGGGCTGATCCGGGCCAGCGGCCACGCCAGTCTTTTTCCCAGGGGCTCAGGTCGCCGTCTTCGCGAAACCCGGCAGCGCCGAGCAGCTGTCGCAGATGCGCCAGCAGCCCATCGATGCTCACACCGCGGCCCCGTCCGGGCTGGCGGAAGACGCGGCCACCGCGGCAGCGCGCTTCAGGCGCCAGCGCACCTGCCAGGCGCAGGCCGTGAACAGCACGACACACAGCAGCACTTCGATCCAGGCCAGCACCTGGCTGATGCCGGTTTCACTGGTGCCGCGCACCAGGCCTTCGGTGCAGTAGATCCAGACCAGCAGGCTGACCCAGCGGTAGGTGTACATCCGGTGCTTCAGCAAACCGGCCAGGGGCAGCGTGAGCGGCAGCACTTTCAGGCTCAGGCTGCGGTTGCCGGTGGGGGCCAGCCAGAGCTCCCAGGCCAGGCCCAGAACGATCAGGCCCACGAGGGCGGCCACGGCCGCGATGCGGGTGCCGCGCACGACCGCATCGGCCTTCAAAACTACGGGTTCAGACATGGCTGGCATCATAGCCGCCATGATTTCCCGTTCCGATTTGAAAGGCCACTGGCGCGAGGGCGTGGCAAGCAGCCTGCAGACCCTGCGCAACTGGCCCTGGTATGACACCGCACGCATGCTGCGTGAGCGTTTCCGCGAAGACCGCCTGGGCCTGACGGCCGGCAGCTTGACCTTCACGACCCTGATCGCGCTGGTGCCGCTGCTGACGGTGATGCTGGCCTTGTTCACCGCGTTTCCCATCTTCGCCAAGTTTCAGGATTCGCTGCAGAAGTACTTCCTGCAAAGCCTGGTGCCCGACAACATCGCCAAGCCCGTGCTGAGCTCGCTGACGATGTTCGCAAGCAAGGCCAACCGCCTGGGCACCGCGGGCTTGGCCGTGCTGCTGGTCAGCGCCTTGTCCCTGATGTTGACGATCGACCGCAGCTTGAACGCCATCTGGCGGGTGCGCAAGCCGCGTCCCATCGCCCAGCGGGTGCTGGTGTACTGGGCGGCGCTCACCCTCGGGCCCTTGCTGCTCGGCGGCAGCCTGACCATGACCTCGTACGCGGTGTCGGCCTCCAAGGGGCTGGTGGGGGCCATGCCGGGCGGCATCAGCGTGTTTTTCGACGTGGTCGAGTTCGTGCTGCTGGGCGCGGCGGTGGCGGGGCTGTTCCATTACGTGCCGAACACCCATGTGCGTTGGCGCCATGCCATCTCCGGCGGGCTGTTCGTGGCCATCGCCTTCGAGGTGGCCAAGCGCGTGCTGGCCTGGTATGTCGGCTCGGTGTCCACTTACTCGACGATCTACGGCGCGTTTGCGACGGCCCCGATCTTCCTGCTCTGGCTCTACCTCAGCTGGGCGATCGTGCTGATGGGCGCGGTGATTGCCGCGTATGCGCCGAGCCTGCAGATGCGGGTCGTGCGGCAGCCGAACATGCCGGGTCAGCGCTTTGCGCTGGCCTTACAGGTGCTGGGGGTGCTGGCCGATGTACGCGGCGTCGGTCCGCAGGGCTTGCCGCTGGCCACCATTGCCGAGCGGCTGCGCCTCGACCCCTTGCAGATCGAGCCCGTCGTCGAGATGCTGATGCGCCAGGACTGGGTGGGCCGGCTGGAAGAGGAGGGCGTGCAGCGCATCGTGCTGCTGTGCGATCCGGTTCGCACACCGGCGACGGAGCTCATCGACAAGCTGCTGCTGAACCCGGATGAGCGTGTGCGCCACTTCCGGGAGAAGGCGGGCTTCGAGCGCCTGATGCTGGCCGACCTGCTCGGCCGCTGAGGCCAGCGCTTCAGGCCGGGTGCAGCACCACCAGCAGCGCCCGCGCCACGGTCTTGGCCGGGTTGTGGATGGCGTGCGGCAGGTCCACCGCGTAGCGCGCGGTTTCTCCGGGCGCCAGCGGGCTCTTTTCAGTGCCGGCGCTGACTTGCAACTGCCCCTCAAGCACGCTCAGGTGCTCCATCGAGCCGGGCTCATGCGCTTGTGAATCCAGCGTACCGCCGGGCTGCACCGTCAGTTCGTACCACTCGAACTGGCCGGCCAGCTCGATCGGCCCGAGGATGCGCAGGTGGCACTTGCCGTCCGGGCTGGTGAGGCCCGGCGTGGCGTGGGCGGCCACGGTGCTGATGGTCGGGCCGGTCGGGCGTTCACCACCCAGCAGCTCACCCAGCGGCACGCCCAGGGCATTCGACAAACGCCAGACCACGGCCACCGTCGGGTTGGCCTGGTTGCGCTCGATCTGCGACAGCATCGATTTGGACACGCCGGCTTGCCGCGACAGCTCATCCAGCGAGAGCCCGCGCTCCTGCCGCAAGGCGGCCAAGGTTTCGCCAACACGGGGCGGCTCAGCCGGTGGGGCAGAGCGGGAGGCGCGAGAGACGCTGGGCATGTTCGGCGTGGGGGCTTGACGAGGCGGTGGTGTTTTTGGATACTGCACGAATCGTTCGATATATCGAACACGGTGCAATCCATCGAACAACGATGGTAACTGACAAACCTGCCCACACAGCGCCACCACCACACCGCAGCCATGACCACCACTCCAGAGCATCCGTTTTACCGCCACCTGCAAGAGGAACTCGACGGCATCCGCGAAGCCGGGCTGTTCAAGGCCGAGCGCATCATCACCGGCCCGCAGGGCGCCGTGGTGCGCACGGCCGATGGCCGCGAGGTGATCAACCTGTGCGCCAACAACTACCTGGGCCTGTCCTCGCACCCGGAAGTGATCGAGGCGGCGCATGAGGCGCTGCGCACGCATGGCTACGGCTTGAGCTCGGTACGCTTCATCTGCGGCACGCAGGATCTGCACAAGACGCTGGAGCAGCGCATTGCCCGCTTCATGGGCACCGAAGACACCATCCTCTACGCCGCTGCGTTTGACGCCAACGGCGGCCTGTTCGAGCCGCTGCTGGGTGAGGAAGACGCCATCATCAGCGACGCGCTGAACCACGCGTCCATCATCGACGGCATCCGCCTGTGCAAGGCCAAGCGCTACCGCTATGCCCACAACGACATGGCCGATCTGGAGCGCTGCCTGAACCAGGCCAAGGCCGACGGCGCGCGCCACACGCTGGTGTTCACCGACGGCGTGTTCTCGATGGACGGCACCGTGGCGCAGCTCGACAAGATCCGCGCCCTGTGTGATGCACACGGCGCGCTGCTGGGCATCGACGAATGCCATGCCAGCGGCTTCATGGGCGCCACCGGCCGCGGCACGCACGAGCACCGCGGCGTGTACGGCCAGGTCGACATCATCACCGGCACGTTGGGCAAGGCCCTGGGCGGCGCCTCGGGCGGCTTCACCACCGGTCGGCGCGAGGTGATCGAGCTGCTGCGCCAACGCTCGCGGCCCTACCTTTTCTCGAACACGGTGGCGCCGTCCATCGTTGGCGCCTCCATCAAGGTGCTCGACCTGCTCGAAGCCAGCACGGCGCTGCGCGACAAGCTGGCGGAAAACACCGCCTGGTTCCGCACGGCCATCCAGGCTGCCGGCTTCGACATCAAGCCCGGCGACCACGCCATCGTGCCGATCATGGTGCATGACGCCGTGAAGGCCCAGCAACTCAGCCAGCGTCTGCTGGAACTGGGCGTCTACGCGGTTGGCTTCTTCTACCCTGTGGTGCCCAAGGGCCAGGCCCGCATCCGCACCCAGATGAGCGCGGTGCATGAGCGCCACCACCTGGAGCAAGCCGTGGCAGCCTTCACCCAGGCGGGCCGTGAACTGGGGCTGGTGAAATGAGCACGCCCAAGACCCTGATCATTGGCGCCAACGGGCAGATCGGCACCGAGCTGGCCGAACAACTCGCGGCGCGGCATGGCCGTGAATCGGTGGTGACGAGCGATCTGTCGCCCAAGGGCCGCGTCGCCGGCCTGGCGCACGAGGCGCTGGATGTGACCGATGCCTCCGCCCTGACGGCGGTGGTGGAGCGCCACGGCATCACCCGCATCTATCACCTGGCTGCTGCCTTGTCGGCGCGGGGCGAAAAGCACCCGATGTGGGCCTGGGACCTGAACATGAAGGGCCTGCTCAACGTGCTGGAACTGGCCCGCACCCACAAGCTCGACCGTGTGTTCTGGCCAAGCTCGATCGCCGCCTTCGGCCCCACCACCCCGCGTGACGCCACGCCGCAGAAGACGGTGATGGAGCCGACGACGGTGTACGGCATCTCGAAGCTGGCGGGTGAGGGCTGGTGCGACTGGTACCACCGCAACCACGGCGTGGACGTGCGCTGCCTGCGCTACCCCGGCTTGATCAGCTGGAAGACGCCCCCGGGCGGCGGCACCACCGACTACGCCGTGGAAATCTTCCACGAGGCCCTCAAGACGGGCCGCTACAGCAGCTTCCTCGGCGCGGACACCGCCCTGCCGATGATGTACATGGATGACGCCATCCGGGCCACGCTGAGCCTGATGGACGCCCCGGCCGAGCAGGTGAAGGACCGCCATGGCTACAACCTGGCCGGCGTGAGCTTCACCCCGGCGGAGATGGCCGCGGCGATTGCCCGCGAGCTGCCCGGGTTCGAGATCGACTACGCGCCGGACTTCCGGCAGGCGATTGCCGACAGCTGGCCGCGCTCCATCGACGACACGGCAGCACAGGCCGACTGGGGCTGGCGCCCCGAGTTCGACCTGCAGGCCATGGTGCGCGAGATGCTGACCCAGCTGCGGCCCTTGCTGGTGGCTTGACCTTGCAACGCCCGAAGCCACGCGCACCGTGGCTTCGGGGGGCTTCAGGCGCCGAGCGCCGCCCGGATGGCCGCCAGCGTGGCCTCCGGTTGCTCCTGCATCTGCGAGTGCCCACCCGGCACCCGGTGCACACGCGCCCGCAGCGCCGCCGCCAGGGCCTTGGTGGCTTTGGGCGGGGTCATCTGGTCGACGTCGCCCAGCACCAGGTGGGCCGGGCAGGTGACGGCTGCTGCGGCTTCCAGGCCGCCGGCATACGCGCCGCACACCTTGAAGTCGTGCTCGAACACGTTCGCATCCTTGTTGGAGGCCTGCACGCGCGCCATCAATTGCAGCCCGCCGCCATGCAGCCAGCTGCCGGGGCCAGGGAAGCCCGGCTTGGTGGCTGTGCTGGAAATGGCCAGGTTGTTCACCATGGCCATGCCCTGGGCCGGCGTGTCACGCGCGGCTTGCAGCAGGGCATCTGACACCACCATCGGATACGCCGTGCCCACCATCACCAAGGCAGTGGCGCGCTGTGGGGCCTGGCCAGCGGCCGCCAGGGCAATCAACGAACCCATGCTGTGCCCCACCAGGCTGGCTTGCTGAACGCCGAGGGCGTCGAGCATCGCCCAGGTCCAGTCGGCCAAGGCTTCCACATTCGGCAGCAGCGGGCCGGCTGAGCGGCAGTGGCCGGGTTGGTCCAGCGCCAGCACGCTGTGGCCGTGGTGGGCAAACCACCGGGCCAGCAGCGTCCACACGCTGTGGTCATTCAACGCGCCGTGCAGGAACACCACGCAGGGCTTGCTGGCATCGAACGTTTGCCCGCCGGTGTAGGCGTAAACGGTTTGGCCTCGAACATCGAATTGCATGTCAGGCTCCCGGGGCTTGGTTGGCGGCGCCGGCGCGCTGGGCCGCCTTGAGGGCGCGACCTAGGTCGTCCAGCAAATCAGCCGGGTCTTCCAGGCCGATCGACAGGCGAATGGTGCCCGGGCCGATGCCGGCGGCCTGCAGGGCCTGATCGTCCATGCGCGAGTGCGTGGTTGAGGCGGGGTGAATGACGAGGGAGCGGCAATCGCCGACGTTGGCCAGGTGCGAGAAGATCTTCAGCGCGTCAACGAAGGCCACGCCTTGTGCACGGGTGCCGGCCAGATCGAAGGTGAACACTGCGCCAGCGCCACGCGGCAGCAGTTGCCGGGCCAGCGCGTGGTCGGGGTGGCTGGGCAGCTCGGGATAGGCCACGCGCGCCACCAGCGGATGCGCCGCCAGGAAGTTCACCACGGCGCGGGTGTTCTCGATGTGCCGGGCCATGCGCAGCGGCAGGGTTTCCAGGCCCTGCAGGATCAGCCAGGCGCTGTGCGGGCTGAGGCAGGCGCCAAAGTCACGCAGGCCTTCGCGGCGGGCGCGCAGCAGGAAGGCGCCCACGGTGCTTTCCTCGGTGAACACCATGTCGTGGAAGCCCGCGTAGGGCTCGCACAGGGTGGCGAACTTGCCGTGCTGGTTGTGGGCCGCCTGCCAGTCAAACCGGCCGGAGTCGATTAGCACGCCGCCAATCACCGTGCCATGGCCGGAGAGGAACTTGGTGGCCGAATGCACCACCAGGTCAGCGCCGTGCTCAAACGCACGCATCAACCAGGGCGGGGTGAAAGTGGCATCCACCAGCAGCGGCAGGCCCGCCTCGTGGGCCACGGCACTCACCGCGGGCAGGTCCAGCACGTTCAGGCCGGGGTTGCCCAGGGTTTCACCAAACAGCAGCTTGGTCTCCGGGCGGATGGCGGCGCGCCAGGCAGCCAGGTCACCCGGTGCCACGAAGGTGGTTTCAATGCCGAAGCGGCGCAGCGTGTAGTGCAGCAGGTTGTGCGAGCCGCCATACAGCGCCGAGCTGGCCACGATGTGGTCACCCGCGCTGCACAAGGTGGTGATGGCCAGGTGCAGGGCGGCCTGGCCGCTGGCGGTGACGATCGCCCCCACGCCACCTTCCAGCGCCGCCATGCGTTCTTCGAGCACGGCATTGGTGGGGTTGGAGATGCGGCTGTAGACGTGGCCGGAGCGCTCAAGATTGAAGAGCGAGGCGGCATGGTCGCTGGACTCGAACACGAAGGACGTGCTCAGGTGCAGTGGCGTGGCGCGCGCGCCGGTGGCCGGGTCGGGTTGCGCGCCGGCGTGCAGCGCAAGGGTGTCAAAACCTGGGTTCGAAGCGCCGGGCATAAGGCTTTCCGAGATGTGTCTGGGGCGCCGATTGTGTGCTATGTTGCCTCCCACAACGAAACGACAGAACACCCACGTTCGCAAGGAGATCCGTCATGAAAGTCAGCGACATCCTGCGTGTCAAGGGCAACACCCTCTACACCGTCACCCCCGAGCAGCCCCTGGCGGATGCCGTCAGCATCATGGCTGATCACGACATCGGCTCGCTGGTGGTCATCGGCCACGGTGACCTGGTCGGCATGCTGACCTTCCGCGAGGTCATTTCGGCCATCGTGGCCAACGGCGGCCAGGTCGGCACCACGCAGGTCCGCAGCGTGATGGACGACCATCCGCTGACCTGCACACCGGAAACCGAGATCGACGAAGTGCGCCGGATGATGCTCGGCCGCCACGCCCGCTACATGCCCGTGCTGAACGGCCGCACCCTGATGGGCGTGATCTCGTTCTACGACGTGGCCAAGAGCGTGGTGGACGCCCAGGACTTCGAGAACCGCATGCTCAAGGCCTACATCCGCGACTGGCCGGTGGAAGAGGGCGCCGAGGGCACCAGCCCGGCCGTCTGAGCTTCAGGCGCAGTTCAGCGCCGTTTGTGTTGATGTGCCGGCCAGCGCCGCTGCGCGCTGGGTCAGCCACTGCTGCAGTTCGGCCGGCGGCAGGGGCTTGCAGTAGTGGTAGCCCTGCACCATGTCGCAGCCCTGGCGCCTGAGGAACTCCGCCTGATCGGACGTTTCTACGCCTTCGGCGATGGTGCTCAGCTTGAGCGCCCGGGCCAGTTGCACGATGGCCTGCACGATGGCGCGGTCATCGGCGTCGGTGCTGATGTCCCGCACGAAGCTCTGGTCGATCTTCAGCGTGTGGATCGGGAAGCGCTTGAGGTAGTTCAGTGATGAATACCCGGTGCCGAAATCGTCGATCGACAGGCGCACCCCCAGCGCGTGCAGCCGCCCCATCATCGCGATGGCCGCTGCCGGGTTGCCGGTGGCCACGCTCTCGGTGAGTTCCAGCTCCAGGTACTGCGGCGGCAGGCCCACCTCGGTGAGGATGGCCTGCACCTGCTCCGGCAGGCTGGTGTCACGGAACTGGATGGCCGACAGGTTCACGGCCACCACGGCCGGCGTCAGCCCCTGTGAGATCCAGGCCTGCATCTGCCGGGCCGCCTCGCGCATCACCCATTGGCCGATTTCAATGATCTGGCCATTGCTTTCGGCCATCGGAATGAACTCGCCCGGCGAGATCATGCCCAGCTCCGGGTGCTTCCAGCGCACCAGCGCCTCCACACCCTGCACATCGCCGCTGCGCAGGTCCAACTGCGGCTGGTAGTGCAGCAGCAGCTCACCGCGCTCGGTGGCCCGGCGCAGTGCGGCTTCCAGCTGCAGGTGGCGCACTGATTGCTGCTGCATGTCGGCGGTGAAGAACTGCCAATTGCCGCGGCCACCTTGCTTGGCCATGTACATGGCTGATTCGGCACAGCGGCCGAGGGCTTCTGCGTCCTCGCCGTCGGTCGGGTACATCGCGATGCCGATGCTCAGCGTCAGGCTGAGCTCCTGGTCGCGCACCATGCACGGCCGTGACACCCTGCTGAGCAGCTTGGCCGCCACCTGGGCAGCGCCGTCAGCATCGGTGCCCGGCAACAGCACGGCGAATTCATCGCCGCCCAGCCGCGCCACGGTGTCCACCTCCCGCAGGTGGTCGCGCAGGCGTTGCGCCATTTCCATCAGCACCAGGTCGCCGGCGGATCGGTCGAAGTTGTCGTTGATCACCCGGAACTGGTTCAGGTCCATGTAGAGCAGGGCCAGCTGCTCGTCGTGGCGGCGCGCCGCACTCAGGGCCAGCGACAGGCGGTCGGCCAGCAAGTGCTGGTTGGGCAGGTCGGTCAGCGTGTCGAAGTGGGCCTGCTTGAGCAGCTTGAGCTCCGCCTCGCGGGCCTGCGTCACGTCGTTGACGATGGCGATCAGGTGCGTCATCTCGCCATTGGCGTCGTGCCGTCGGCTCAAGGTGACGCGGGCCACGTAGGGCGTGTTGTCCTTGCGCAGGCTGCGCATCTCGCCCTGCCATTGGCCACGAACCTTCAGCGCGCGGCGCATTTCTTCCTGTGTCCGGCCCCCTTGCAGGTTGCTCGCCAGCCGGTGATAGGCCTCGCCGATCACGTCCTCGGCCTGAAAGCCGGTGATGTTCGTGAACGCCTGGTTGACCGACACGACCCGGCCATCGGGGTCAGTGATCAGGATGCCTTCGCTGGCTTGCTCGAAGACGGCAGCGGCCAGGCGCAGTTTGTCTTCGGCTTGCCGGCGCATCGTCACGTCGCGCGCTTCCAGCAGCAGGTATTTCACGTTCTCACCCGTGGTCGGGCTGACTGGGCGCAGGCTCAATTCGGCATGCCGCATCCCCTGGGCCTGGGGCCCCGCCCGCAGCAGTTGCAGGTCGGCACGGGTGCTCAATCCATCCCGGCATTGCTCCACCGCAGTGCGCAGCCGCGCGGCCTGCTGGGCGTCATGGCAAATGCCCGACAAGGCCCAGACAGCCTGCCCGCGCAGGCTTTCCGGCAATTCACCCAGCCAGACATGGGCGGTTTCGTTGAGGCGCACCACCAGGCCGTTGCGGTCCAGCAGCCCGATGAGCTGGTGGCTGTGGTCGAGCATGGCGCGGCTGAGTCGGTCGGTGTCGCTCTGCCGCAGCGTTCGGCTGCGCAGCGCGTGCAGCGCGCCAAGCAGGGCGCACAGGGCCAGCAGCAGCGTGCCCAGGCCCAGCTTCATCCAGTGGTCGTCACCCACGGGCGTGGTGTTGGTGCCACCGCCGCCACCGGCGGCGTGGGCTTGCACGGCCAGCAGGCAGGCGGGCAGCAGCAGCCAGAGGGCAAGACGCTGGCGGTGGGAACTTGGCAGGGCGGACGGTGGTGTGGCGTAATTCATTCAGCAGCCTTGCCAGTGGCACTGCCTTGCAGGGCCACCATGGACGATGTGATCACTGTCACAGGTTTGTCGCCATTGCAAAGCCGGAAGGCGAGGGGCGTTCACGGCACAGTTGTGCGGAATGCACGGGCCAGCCGCCTAAAATGGGCAGCTTGATCAACCGCCTTCGCAACCCGGCTTCTGGCCGGTCGCGCACATTCCATGTCCGGCAGCACCCTCGGCGACTTGTTTCGCGTCACCAATTTCGGCGAAAGCCACGGCCCGGCCATCGGTTGCGTGATTGACGGCTGCCCACCCGGCCTGGCGCTGAGCGAGGCTGATATCCAGCCCGAGCTGGACCGCCGCCGCCCGGGCACGTCGCGCCATGTCACCCAGCGCAATGAGCCGGACGCCGTGGAAATTCTGTCGGGCGTTTATGAAGGCAAGACCACCGGCACGCCGATCTGCCTGCTGATCCGCAACACCGACCAGCGCAGCAAGGACTACGGCAACATCGCCCAGACCTTCCGCCCTGGCCACGCTGATTACACCTACTGGCAGAAGTACGGCATTCGCGACCCGCGTGGCGGCGGCCGCAGCTCGGCCCGCATGACGGCGCCCATGGTGGGCGCCGGCGCGGTCGCCCGGAAGTGGCTGGCAGCGCAGTTCGGCATCGAGATCCGCGGCTGCATGACGGCCATCGGCGAGATCGACATCCCGCGTGACGACTGGTCGCAGGTCAGCCAGAACCCGTTCTTCGCAGCGTCGGCCAGCAAGACGGACGAGCTGGAGGCCTACATGGACGCGCTGCGCAAGGCGGGCGATTCGGTGGGTGCCCGGCTGTATGTCGAGGCCAAGGGCGTGCCGGTGGGCCTGGGCGCGCCGCTGTTCGACAAGCTGGACGCCGACATCGCCTACGCGATGATGGGCATCAACGCGGTCAAGGGCGTGGAAATCGGCGCTGGCTTTGAGTCGGTTCGCCAGAAGGGCACCGAGCACGGCGATGAACTCACGCCGCAGGGTTTCCTGTCTAACAACGCCGGTGGCGTGCTGGGTGGTATTTCCACGGGCCAGAACATCACGGTGAACATCGCCATCAAGCCGACCAGCTCGATCCGCAGCCCCAAGCAGTCGATCGACCTGGCGGGCCAGCCGGCCACCGTTGAAACCTTCGGACGCCACGACCCGTGCGTCGGCATCCGCGCCACCCCGATCGCCGAGGCCATGCTGGCCCTGGTGCTGATGGACCATGTTCTGCGTCACCGTGCCCAGTGCGGCGACGTGCGGGTGGACACGCCGCGCATCCCGGGCGCCGTGGCCTGAACATCTTGCTGCCACGCGCTGGCCGACCAACGGGCAGCGCAAGCCACCGTTGATCGCCGCTGACAGCAACTCATCGGCGATTCCGTGCAATTCGTCGCGCTGTTGGTGAATTTCGCCCGTCCACCCATAAACTGCCCCTCGCTTCAAGAGAGCGACAAACAAGGATGAGCAGGCACAGCATGCAGCAGAAGCGTAAATGGATGGTGGGTGGAGCGGTGGTGGCGGTGGCCCTGGGGGCTGCCGTTGCGCTGGGGATGGGCAAGAAGGGCGCCGACAAGGCGTCTGACGGCAAGCCGGCCGAGCCGGTGATGTCCTTCGCGGCCAATGAGGTGGCCAAGCCCAAGCTGCTGGCCTTGGTCAACAGCATCGATTTTTCAGGCCCGCTGGTGGCGCCTGACACGGCCATCGTCCGTGCCAAGGCCGCCGGCACGCTGCTGAAGCTGCAGGTCGCCGAAGGCAGCCGTGTGCGCGCCGGGCAAGCCCTGGGCACCCTGGACCTGGCTGACCTGACCGCCCGCCTGAACGAGCGGCTGGCCACGGCCGAATCGGCCCGCGCGCAGCTGGCGCAGGCCGATCGCACCCACCAGAACAACCTGCGCCTGGCCGACCAGCAGTTCATCTCGCCCAGCGCGGTGGATGCCTCCAAGGCCGCGCTCGACAGCGCACGGGCCCAGCATGCGGCAGCGCTGTCGCAGGTCGAAACGGTGCGCATCGGCCTGCGTGATGCGGCCCTGGTGGCGCCGATTTCCGGCATCGTGGCCAAGCGCCATGTGGTGCCCGGCGAAAAGGTCTCGGCCGAGCAGCAGGTGCTGACCATCGTTGATCTGGCCTCGCTGGAAATGGCCGGCACGGTGGGCACGCATGAGGTGCCACAGCTCAGCGTGGGCATGCCGGTCACCATGAAGGTGGAAGGCATGTCTGAGCCGATCCGCGGTGTGCTGTCGCGCATCGCCCCGGCGGCCGACGTCGGCACGCGCTCCATCGGCGTGGCTGTGAAGGTGCCGAACCCGGGCGAGAAGCTGCGGGCCGGCCAGTACGCCACCGCCCGTGTGGCCCTGGCCAATGGCGCGGCGCATCTGACGGTGCCCACGGCGGCGATTGGCTCGGCGTCCGGTCAGCAATTCGTATGGACGGTGGAGGGCGGCAAGTTGCTGCGCCGCACCGTGACCACCGGCCGGCGTGACGCCAGCCTGGGCCTGACCGAAGTGCTGGAGGGCTTGAAGCCCGACGTGATGGTGCTGGCCATGCGCTTCGAGAACCTGCGTGAAGGTGGCGAGGCGAAGTTGACTGGTGCAGCTGCGCCTGCGGCATCGGCATCAGCACCTGCATCGAGCGCAGCGGCCTCAGCCTCCGCGCCAGCCGCCTCCTCGGCGTCCTGATTCATCCCCGTCACTGCCAGCCAGAAAGGCCATGTCATGTGGATGACCCGTGTCGCCATCAACAACCCCGTCTTCGCCACCATGGTCATGGTTGCGTTGTGCGTGCTGGGTTTGTTTTCCTACAACCGGCTGGGCGTCGAGCAGATGCCCAACGTCAACGCGCCGGTGGTGTTTGTCTCCATCGCCTACCCCGGTGCTTCGCCGGCCGCGGTGGAAACCGAAATCACCAAGCCCGTGGAATCGGCGCTGAATGGCATTGCCGGCGTCAAGATGATCCGCTCCAACAGCCTGGAAGGCCGGAGCGAAACCACGCTTGAATTCAGCCTGGACGCCGACGTGGCCATCGCCACGCAGGACGTTCGCGACAAGATGGCCGGCGTTCAGGCCGGTCTGCCCAAGGACGCCAAGCAGCCGTTCATCGGCCACTGGGACAACGACAACGCGCAGCCCACCGTCTCGCTGGCCTTGATCGCCACCGACCGCAGTGCGCGTGAGTTGTCATTGATCGCTGACCAGCTGGTGGTCAAGCGCCTGGAGCGCGCCGAAGGCGTGGCCCGTGTGCAGTCTGGTGGCCTGAACGTGCGCCAGGTGCGGTTTGACCTGAACCCGCAGCGCCTGCGCGCCGCCGGGCTGACGCCTGCCGATGTGGCCGTGGCGCTGCAACGCTCGAATGCCGACCAGCCCGTGGGCCTGGTCAGTGGTGGCAGCACCGACGCCATCGTGCGTGTGGAAGGCCGCGTGCGTGACCCGAAGGAGTTCAGCAACATCGTGGTCTCTCGCACCGGCAACGGCGTGATCACGCTGGGTGATCTGGGTGACCTGGTGGAAGCGGACCGCGAGGCGGATTCCATCTCTCGCATCAACGGCAAGCCGGCCATCAACATCCAGGTGTTCAAGCAGCAGGACGCCAACATCGTCAAGACGGGCGACGCCATCAAGGAGGCCGCAGAAAGCCTCAAGGCCAACCTGCCGCCGGGTGTGGAGCTGCGCATCGTCTGGGCCAGCAGCGACTGGGTGAAGTCGTCGCTCGACGGCGTCAAGCGCACCTTGTTCGAAGGCGCCTTGCTGACCGTGGCGATCGTCTTCCTGTTCCTGCACAGCTGGCGCTCGACCGTCATCACCGGCCTGACTTTGCCGATCTCGGTGATCGCCAGTTTCATCGCCGTGCAGATGTTCGGCTTCACGCTGAACTTCATGACGATGATGGCGCTGTCGCTGTGCATCGGCTTGCTGATCGACGACGCCATCGTGGTGCGCGAGAACATCGTGCGGCACGTGGCCATGGGCAAGGACCACCACACCGCCGCGCGGGTGGGTACCGACGAAATCGGCCTGGCCGTGATGGCCACGACCTTCGCCATCTGCGCCGTGTTCGTGCCGGTGGCCTTCATGAAGGGCATCGTCGGCAAGTTCTTCTTCCCGTTCGGCATCACCGTCACGGTGGCGGTGCTGGTGAGCTTGTTCGTGTCGTTCACGCTCGACCCGATGCTGTCGTCGATCTGGAAGGACCCCGAGAACGATCCGGTGCGCCGCTGGCCCGTCATCCGCCATCTGATTGCGCTGGTCGACCACGGCATGGACGTGCTGCACGACACGTATGAGCGCGTCATCAAGTGGGCCTTCAGCGGCCGCCGCTATCGCCTGTTTGCCCTGCCGGTGCCGCTGTATGCCCGCCCGCTGGGTGAGAACGGCAAGCGCGACAAGAGCCAGGCCCGCGGCTGGCGCCTGGGCACGATCTCGCCCCGCGGCATCGTGATTGCACTGGCTGCCCTGAGCTTTGTCGTGGCCATCGGCCTGACCCCGATCATCGGCGCGGAAACCATGCCGCAGACCGACCAGGGCTACACGCAGATCAACATCAAGCTGCCCGTGGGCTCCAGCCTGGAGCGCTCGGACGCGAAGATCCGCCAGGTCGAGGCCATCGTCTCCGGCTTCCCGGAAGTCGAAACCATGACCACCACGGTGGGTGGTGAAAACGGCCGCAACTCGGCCGAGATCGGCCTGAGCCTGAAGCCGCGCAAGGAACGCAAGCGCAGCCAGAAGGAGCTTGAAGACACCATCCGCCAGGCCCTGTCGGCCGTGCCGGGCATCGACATTGCGCTGGGCTGGAACCGCCCGATCAACGTCGCCATCCTGGGCCCTGATCCGACCGTGCTCGACCAGATCACGAACGACCTGAGCGCCAAGATCGCCAAGGTGCCGGGCATCACCGACATGGAAACCTCGGTCAAGCCAGGCGTGCCAGCCTTCGCTGTGCGTGTGAAGCCGGACGCGGCACGCGAGTTGGGCCTGAACACCCAGTCGCTGGCTTCGGCCCTGCGCACCTACGTGAATGGTGATGTGGCGACCTACTGGACCACCCCCGACGGCCAGCAGGTGGAGGTGCAACTGCGCCTGGCCAAATCGGCCCGCCAGACCGTGGAACAGTTGCGTGACCTGCCGGTGGCGTACGCCAAGGACGGCACGCCGATTGCGCTCTCGAGCGTGGCCACCATCGAGCCGGTCGAGAACCCCGTCGTCATCAAGCGCCAGAACCTGGAACGTCGCCAGGCCATCTATGCGGGCGTCAGCGCCAGCTCGGGCCGGGCTGTGGGTGACGTGAGCGGCGATGTGCAGAAGATCGTCAAGGCGACGGTGCTGCCGCAGGGCTATCGCTTCGACGTGGGCGGCCAGGCCAAAGAGCAGGGCGAGATCTTCGGCGCCATCTTCGCGGCGCTGGGCCTGGCGGTGATCTTCATCTACATCGTGCTGGCCAGCCAGTTCGGCAGCTTCCTGCAACCGATTGCGATCATGGCTTCGCTGCCGCTGTCGCTGATCGGCGTGATGCTGGCGCTGCTGATCTTCGGCTCGACCATCAACCTGTTCTCGATGATCGGCCTGATCATGCTGATGGGCCTGGTCACCAAGAACGCGATTCTGCTGGTCGACTTCGCCAACCACGCGGTGAAGGCCGGCAAGACGGTGGCCGAGGCGGTGCTGGAGGCCGGCATGATCCGAATGCGTCCGATCATCATGACCACATCCGCCATGGTTTTCGGCATGCTGCCGCTGGCCCTGGCTCTCGACGAAGGTGGTGAACTGCAGGCACCGATGGGCCGCGCCATCATCGGCGGGGTCATCACCTCGACGCTGCTGACGCTGGTCGTGGTGCCGGTGCTCTACAGCTACCTGGTGCGGCCGGCAGCGATGCGCGCTGCGGCCTTGCGGGCCTCAGAGTCGGGCGAGGGCGCGGCTGCCGCCGAGGCCTGAGGAGCCTGAGTGGCGCGGGGCCGAGGGCCCTGTCGCCGCCAGCTTGGCAGGGCCGGTGCGGCTGGCCGCCGGGTCGGCCTGGCGGTAGATGCCGCAGCCCAGCAGCAGGCGCTCATCCAGGGCCTGCACGAAGCTGGCCTTGGGTTGCACCGCACCGGATTCGGGGTTGACGATGTCGTACTCCACCCACTGCGAGCCTTGCGTGGCTGCCCAGGCCTCGCGGGTGAAGCGGTCGCCGTCAATGCCCGGCACCTCATGCACCCGCTTGCCTTCCATGGCCGGCTTCGCGGCATGGGTGTGATAGCGGCCCTCGCGGTCGACGATGAACACATACAGGTCTCGGTCGACGAAACCGGCCTCTGCCTTGTGAAACTCATGGCAGGCCGCTGCCAGGCCCATGCTGCGCACCAGACCCACGGCCCGGTCCACCAGCGCGCGGGCTTCGTCCGCGCTGCCCTGGCGCAGGCGGATGGCCGCCACGGCATCACTCAGCACGGTGGCGCGTGCTACCAAGTCGCTGGAGGCGTGTGATGATTCCTCGACCATCTGGGCGTTCTGGCGTGTGATGTCGTCCAGGCTGGCCACGCTTTGGCTGACCTGGTGCAGGCCTGCACTCTGCTCGGCGCTGGCGGCCGCGATGCCTCGCAGTCGCTCGGACACATTGCGCACGCCGGCCACCACGGTGGCCAGTGTCTGGCCCACCTGCTGGATGCGGGTGACCGATTGCCCGACCTGCTCGGTGGATTGGCCGATCAGTTGACGGATTTCCGCCGCCGCCGACGCGCTGCGCTGCGCCAGTTGCCGAACCTCGGACGCCACCACGGCAAAGCCGCGGCCGGCCTCGCCGGCGCGGGCCGCTTCGACAGCTGCGTTCAACGCGAGGATGTTGGTCTGGAACGCAATGCCGTCGATCACGCCGATGATCTCTGCCACGCGGCGCGAGCTGTCCTCCAGCGTGCCCATGGCCTTCACCGTGGTGTCCATGGCGGCGCCACCGGCTTCGGCTTCCTTGCGCAGCTTCAGGGTCAGGGCGTCGAGCTCTTGCGCGGCGCTGGCGTTGGTGGCCACGGCTTCGCTCAGGTGCGCCACGGTGGTGATGGTCTGCTTCACGCTGGTGGCCTGGGCCTCGGTGCGTTGCGACAGGGCTTCACCACTGCCTGCCACCTGCTGGCCCGCCAGGCCCACCCGCACCGCGCTGCTGCGGATTTCGGCCACCATGGCCGAGAGGCGTGAACTCATCGCTTCTACCTGCCCGCCGATGCTGGCCAGCTCGTCGCGGCCATGAATGTCGATCTTGCGGGACATGTCGCCTTGGGCCACGGCCTCGACACAACTGGCCAGGGTGCGCAGCGCACCCATGAAGCTCAGGTAGAAGGCCAGGCCCAGGTAGAGCAGGGCAATCACGCCGCCCGTGGAGGCCAGCAGTTCGATGGTCAGCGTCTTCATCAGCCGCTTTTCCCGTAGCTGCAGGCGCTGGTTCAGGTCCTTCAGGACCGCGGTGTGCAGTTCCACCACACTCGCCAGCGCGCTGTCACCGGCACTGAACAGCTCGGCGGGTTCGCCCTGCAGGCTTTCAGCGGTGAAGGTGTCGCGCACCTTGCGGGCAAAGGCGCTGCTCTTGTCACGCGCCGTGGTCCAGGCGGCAGGGGCTTCCACACCAGCGCGCGACAGCGCGGCGAGGCGCAGCTCGATGTCGTGCAGCTTCACGGCCAGTTGTTCGGTGCGGCCCAGCACGCTGGCACGCTCGGCGCTGCTGGCATCGCCACGGGCCAGCAAGGCGCTGCCGTAACCCACGGTCTGGCCAAGGGCCTCCGACCACGGCGTCATGCGCTCCACGGCCAGGTCCATCAGAAAGTAGGTGTCGGCGTCCGGGTCCAGCAGCAATCCGCTGCGTTCGGCCACCAGCAAGATGATCTCGCGCAGCCGCTCGATCTGCGCCGTTTGCTCCTCGAAGGCCTGGTCGCGACGCTGGGCGTGCTTGCCGTCGGCCAGCGCCAGGCTGGCTGACGCAGCTGCCGTCCAGTCGTCGCCCAGCAGGGGGCCGGGCGTCATGGCTTCGGTGTGCTTCTTCAAGGCGGCTCGGGTTTCGGTCAGCGCCGCGGCCGTGGTGGTGTCGCCGTTGAGCTGCCGATGCAGCAAGGTGCGGTGTCTCTGGGTCTCGCTGACGAGTTGTCCGATGCGTTCGATGATCGCGGTGCCGTCCAGCTCTTCACGCACCAGCTTCAGCTCGTCGGTGGCGCGACTGGAGTTGTGGATGATCAGCAGCAGCAAGGGCAGCAACAGCAGCAGGCCCAGCAGGCTCAACTTCGCCGGCATGCGCATCTGGCGCATCAACCTGGTGCCGGGGCGCATCAGTGCGCGTGTCCATCTGGCCATGTCTGTTCCTTGAGCGGAGATCTTGTGGGCAGCCCTTGTCCTCGGGCCCATGTCTGCACTCCTATCGTGGCAGCGTGTGGCGCTGCCAACTGGCTGGAAAAGCCATGGCTTTTGACGGCATTTAAGGCGGCCGTCAGCGCCGCAGGTGCTTCAGCTGCTGCCGCGCACCATCAGCTCGAAGCCCACATCCACCTGCCGGCGGGGCACCGGCTCGCCGTGCATCAGGCGCAGCAGCATCTGCGCGGCCTGCTCACCGATGGCTGCCCGGGGCGTGCGTACGGTGGTGAGCGGCGGCACCCATTGCGCGCTGCCCGCCAGGTCGTTGAAGCCGGCCACGCTGAGCCGCTGCGGCACCGGAATGCCCAGCCGCAGCGCCGCCAGCAAGCCGCCTTGCGCCAGGTCGTCATTGCAGAAGAACAGCGCGTCCACGTCGGGGTGGGCTTGCAGCACCTGCTGCATCAACTGGTCGCCCAGCGCCAATGACGAGGGCAGGGGGCTCAGGCATTCAAGGGTTGGGTCATGCAGACCGGCTTCGGCCAGGGCCTGCCGATAGCCGTCGAGCCGTTGCAGCACACGCGGGTCGAGCTGCGCGCCGACAAAGGCCACGCGCCGGCGGCCCTGGGCCAGCAGATGCTGTGTCAGGGCATATCCGGCTTCGCGCTGTGACAGGCCCACCGAGTACGGTGCTTCCTCGTTCAGGTCGGGCGCACCCAACTCCATCAGGTGGATGCAGGGCACGCCGCTGGTTTCAATCAATCGATGTGCTTCGGGCGTGCGGTCGAAGCCGGTGACCATCAGGCCGGCAGGCCGGTGCGCCAGATAGCTGCGCAGCAGGGCTTCTTCTTCGGCGGGCTGGTAGTGCGTCACGCCAATCAGCATCTGGAAGCCGGCTGGTTGCAGGCAGCGTTGGGCGGCTTCCAGCAAATCAACAAACAGGTTGTTCGACAGCAGCGGGATCAGCACGGCCACATGGTGGCTGCGGGCCGAGGCCAGCGCACGCGCCGCCGGGTCAGGCACGTAACCAAGCTGTCGGGCGGCGTCGTGCACGCGCTGCGCCATGGCCTCATCGACGCTGCGGGTGCCACGCAGCGCGCGCGAGGCCGTGATGGGGCTGACGCCGGCGGCCTGGGCCACATCGGCCAGGGTGACACGGCCGGTGGCCCGGGAGCGTTGCGAGCTGGGCATCTCGGGTTAACCCCGTTTACGCGTGAAAGTCATGGCCGTAGGATAGCGCTATCCCGTTGGGTTTCTCATCGGTGTTTGCCTGAACGCGACGAGCTTTCTCGCCTCGACAGGCACGGTACGGGTCAACAGACAAAGCGTCGATGACCCGTTTCATTTACCAAGCAAAGATAGCGCTATCCCAAATGAAAGCCCTCGTGGTGATGGGTGTCTCCGGCTGCGGCAAGTCCAGCCTGGGCGCCGAATTGGCACAGCGCCTGGGCTGGACGCTGGTGGAAGGCGATGACTTCCATCCGCCCAGCAACATGGCCAAGATGCAGGCCGGCCAGGCCCTGAACGATGTGGACCGTGCGAGCTGGCTGGCCACCTTGGGCGGCCAGCTGGCCGCCCACCCGAACGGCGTGGTGTTGACGTGTTCGTCGCTGAAGCGGGCTTACCGCGAACAACTGCGTTCGGCCTGTGCGGGCCTCGGCTTCGTGCACCTGCAACTCACGCCCGACGAGGCCCGCCAGCGTGTGGCGGCCCGCCCGGGCCATCCGTTCCCGCCCAGCCTGGTTGACAGCCAGTTCGCTGCGCTCGAAGACCCGGCGGGTGAGCCCCGGGTGTTGTCACTCTCGGCCACGCGCCCCTTGATCGATCTGGCAGCTGATACCCAGGCCTGGATCCAACAGGAGACCTCCCTTGTCTGATTCCCCAAACCCGGCCTCGTCCGGTTTCCTGCGCTGGTCTGAACGCGCCATGGCCCTGTGCCTGGCCGTGATGGCCGGTGCGGTGTTCCTCAACGTCGTGCTGCGGTATGGCTTTGGCAGCGGCGTGGCGGCCAGCGAGGAGCTGTCGCGCCTGCTGTTCGTCTGGATGGTGTTCATCGGCGCCACCGCCGCTTACCCCATGGGCCAGCACATGGCCTTCACGGCCTTGCTGACGCCGCTCGCAAAACGCCCGGCCGCCCTGAAGGCCATGTCGCGCCTCGTGCATGCGCTGGTGCTGCTGAGCTGCGGCTTGCTGGGCTGGGGCGCCTGGCAGCAGGTCGTGATCGGCATGGACAGCCGCAGCGTGGTGATGGCCTATCCGACGGCGCTGCTGCCGTTGCCGGCCTTCCTGTGTGCCGTGGCCATCGGCGCCATGTCTTTCTGGAATCTGCTGCGTGGCGAGGTGATTGACCTCGGCCATGAGAGCGAGGTGGAGTGATGAATCAAGGTCTCGTCTCGATCATCTTCATCGTGGCCATGCTCGGCCTGATGGGGCTGGGCATGCCGATGGCGTTTTCGCTGGTGCTCACCGGTGCCGCCATGGCCTTCGCGCTCGACTTCTGGGACACCCAGCTGCTGGCGCAGAACCTGGTGGCCGGCGTCGACAGCTTCCCGCTGCTGGCCGTGCCGTTCTTCATCCTGGCCGGCGAGCTGATGAACGCCGGCGGCATCAGCCGGCGCATCATCGACATGGCCCGCGCCTGGGTGGGCCATATCCGTGGCGGTCTCGGCTTCGTGACCATCGGTGCGGCCATCCTGATGGCCAGCATGAGCGGCTCGGCGCTGGCCGATACCGCCGCGCTGGCCACCATCCTGCTGCCGATGATGCGCAGCCAGGGCTACCCGATGCACACCTCGGCCGGCCTGATGGCCGCCGGCGGCATCATCGCCCCGATCATTCCGCCGTCGATGCCCTTCGTGATCTACGGCGTCACCACCAACACCTCCATCTCGGCGCTGTTCCTCTCGGGCATCGTGCCGGGCCTGCTGATGGGCGTGGGCCTGATCGTGGCCTGGCGTTTGCAGCTCAACAAGTTCACCGTGGTGGCGGATGAGCGCCTGAGCATCGGGCAGCGGCTGGTGGCCACCGGCAAGGCTTTCTGGGCCATGCTGATGCCGCTGATCATCATCGGCGGCATGAAGTCGGGCGTGTTCACGCCGACCGAGGCGGCCGTGGTGGCCGCGTTCTATGCGCTGGTGATCTCGTTCTTCGTGCACCGCGAGCTGACGCTCTCGGGCTTCCACGACGTGCTGGTGCGCGCCGCCAAGACCACCGCCATCGTGATGTTCCTGTGCGCCGGTGCGCAGGTGGCCAGCTACATGGTCACGCTGGCCGACTTGCCCTCGACCCTGGCCGCCTGGCTCGGGCCGCTGATCGAGCAGCCGCGCGTGTTGATGGCGGTGATGATGATCGTGCTGGTGTTGATCGGCACTGCCCTCGACCTGACGCCGACCATCCTGATTTTCGCCCCCGTGATGCTGCCCATCGCGGTGAAGGCGGGCATTGACCCGGTGTATTTCGGCCTGATGTTCGTGCTCAATGGCGCCATCGGCCTGATCACGCCGCCGGTGGGCACGGTGCTCAATGTGGTGGCGGGCGTCGGCAAGCTGCGGCTCGACGAAGTCATCAAGGGCGTCAACCCGTTCCTGATGGTTTACCTGTTCATCCTGACCCTGTTCGTCATCTTTCCCCAGATCGTCATCGCGCCCGTGGCGTGGATGCGCTGATCTCTTCCTTCCCTGAGATTGCACACACCCTGTAGGAGACAAACATGCAATTGAGTCGTTCCGTGATCGCCGCACTGGCCCTGGCCGTGCTGTCGCCCCTGGCCGCCCAGGCCCAGGACATCAAGCCCCGCCTGATCCGTTTTGGCTACGGCCTGAACGAGCAGAGCAACCAGGGCCGTGCAGCCAAGCTGTTCTCCGAGGAAGTGGAGAAGGCGTCCGGCGGCAAGATGAAGGTGCGCGCCATCGGCGCCGCGGCCCTCGGCCCGGACACCCAGATGCAGCAGGCCCTGATCGGCGGCGCCCAGGAAATGATGGTGGGCTCCACCGCCACGCTGGTCGGCATCGTCAAGGAAATGGCGCTGTGGGACACGCCGTTCCTGGTCAACAACGTGAAGGAAGCCGACGCGCTGCTGGACGGCCCGGTGGGCGAGAAGGTCAAGGCCAAGCTGAACGAGAAGGGCCTGGTGGGCCTGGTGTATTGGGAAAACGGCTTCCGCAACCTCACCAACAACAAGCGCGCGGTCACCAAGCTGGAAGACCTGGATGGCGTGAAGCTGCGCGTGATGCAGAACAACGTGTTCCTCGACAGCTTCAAGACGCTGGGGGCCAACGCCGTGCCGCTGCCATTCTCCGAGCTGTTCAGCGCGCTTGAAACCAAGGCCGTGGACGGCCAGGAAAACCCGTTCAACACCATCCTGTCGAGCAAGTTCTACGAGGTGCAGAAGTACCTGACGGTTACCAACCACGTCTACAGCCCGTGGATCGTGCTGGTGAGCAAGAAGTGGTGGGACGGCCTGAGCAAGGACGAGCAGAAGGTGCTGATGGACGCTGCCGTGAAGAGCCGCGACTTCGAGCGCGCCGATACCCGCGCCGAGGCCGCCAAGGCCCTGGGTGATCTGAAGGCCAAGGGCATGCAGATCAATGAGCTGAACCCGACCGAAGCCGCCCGCATGCGCGATAAGCTGACCCGTGTGAACGCCGGCATTGCCGCCAACGTCGGCATGGATCTGTGGAACGAAACCCGCAGCGAGCTGGACAAGCTGCGCGCACGCAAGTGATGGCTTGAACTGCAGGCGGCGTTCAACAACGCCGCTTGTTGAGTTTGTTTGACCCTGCCGGCAACGGCAAAACGCCCCGGGCTGCAGGCAGCCGCAGGGCGTTTTTCATGGTGCTGATCGAATCAGGTTCAGCCGATGCGCTTGTCAGTGGCGGCGTCGAACACATGCATGGCGTGGCGTGGCCAGGTCAGCGAGAGTGCAGCGCCGATGGGCGTGTCGACCTTGCCCGGCACACGGGCCGTCCAGGTGCCCAGCGGCGTGTCGACCATCGCATAGGTTTCCGGGCCGGTGGGCTCGAGCATCGCCAGCGTGCCGGGCAGGCCACCGGCGGTGTCTGCGGCGGCCAGTTGCAGGTCTTCCGGGCGCACGCCCACCAGCACTGAGCTGGCCTGCGAGCGGCCCAGGGCGGCGCTGGTGTCTTCAGCCAGCGGCAGGCTCAGGCCATGCGCCATCGGCACGCCAGCCTGCACCTGGCAGGGCACCAGGTTCATCGCAGGTGAGCCGATGAACTCGGCGACGAAGCGGGTGGCCGGGCGGGCGTAGATGTCGTCGGGCGTACCGAACTGCTGCACCACGCCGTCCTTCATCACGGCGATGCGGTCGCCCAGCGTCATGGCCTCGACCTGGTCGTGGGTCACGTAGACGGTGGTGGTGCGGGTGCGCTGGTGCAGGCGCTTGATCTCGGCGCGCATTTCCACGCGCAGCTTGGCGTCGAGGTTGGACAGCGGCTCGTCAAACAGGAACAGCTTGGGGTCACGGGCCAGGGCGCGGCCCATGGCCACACGCTGACGCTGGCCACCCGAGAGCTGGCCCGGCTTGCGGTCGAGCAGATGATCGATCTGCAGCATGGCGGAAACGCGGGTCACGGCGGCTTCGCGCTGGGCCTTGGGCACCTTGCGCATTTCCAGGCCGAAGGCGATGTTCTGCGCCACGTTCATGTTCGGATAGAGCGCGTAGCTCTGGAACACCATCGCGATGTCGCGGTCCTTGCTGGGAAGGTGGGTGATGTCGCGTTCACCGATGAAGATGTTGCCGGTGGTCGGCACATCCAGGCCGGCAATCATCGACAGCAGCGTCGACTTGCCGCAGCCCGACGGGCCCACGAGGATCAGGAATTCGCCCGCATCGATCTCGATGTCGATGCCCTTGAGGATGTCCACCGACCCGAAGGTCTTGCGGACGTTTTTGATGGAAAGTGCACCCATGATGTTCAACCCTTGACGGCGCCGGCGGTCAGCCCGCGCACAAAGTACTTGCCTGCCACCACATAGACGAAGAGGGTGGGCAGCGCGGCGATCATGGCCGCGGCCATGTCAACGTTGTATTCCTTGACCGAACTGGAGGTGTTGGCCAGGTTGTTCAGGCCCACCGTGATGGGCTTGCTGTCGGCGCCGGAAAAAACCACGCCGTAGAGGAAGTCGTTCCAGATGTTCGTGAACTGCCAGATCAGCGTCACCACCAGGATCGGCGTGGACAGCGGCAGTACGATGCGCCAGAAGATCTGCCAGAAGTTGGCGCCGTCCAGCATCGCGGCCTTGATGAGCTCGTCCGGCAGGCCCACGTAGTAGTTGCGGAAGAACAGCGTGGTGGAGGGAATGCCGGCCAGCACGTGCACGAAGATCAGGCCCCAGACCGAGCTGGCGATGCCCAGCCAGCCCAGCACCTGGCTCATCGGCAGCAGCACCACCTGCATCGGCATGAACACGCCGAACAGCAGCAGCGCGAACAGGAATTCACTGCCCGGGAACTTCCACTTGCTCAGCACATAGCCGTTGAGCGAGCCCAGCAGCGTGGAGATGGCCACGGCCGGCAGCACCATCAGCACCGAGTTCATGAAGAAGGGCTTGAGGCCGCCGCAGTCGGTGCCGGTGCAGGCACTTGACCACGCCGTGGCCCAGGCCGCGAGGCTCGGGCTCAGCGGCAGCGACAACAGGGTGCCGGTGCGGATCTCGTCCATGCTCTTCAGCGAGGTCGCGACCATCACGTAGAGCGGGGTCAGGAAGAACACCGCGAACAGCAGCAGCACCGACAGCAGGGCCAGGCGGCCGAGGGTCAGGCGGGGGGTGAGGGAGGCTGGCGCGCTCATCAGTTCTTGCTCCGCAGTTCGGAGTACAGGTAGGGCACGACGATGGCGGCCACCGTGGCCAGCATCACCGTGGCGCTGGCGGCGCCAAGGCCGATCTGGCCGCGCGAGAACGCCATCGTGTACATGAAGGTGGCAGGCAGGTCGGTGGCGTAACCGGGGCCGCCGGCCGTCAGGGCCATGACCAGGTCGAAGCTCTTGATGGCCAGGTGGCTGACCACCATCAGCGTCGAGAAAAACACCGGGCGCAGCGTCGGGATGATGATGCGCCAGTAGATGAGCGGCAGGCTCGCACCATCGACCTGGGCGGCCTTGATGATGGAGTCGTCAATGCCGCGCAGGCCGGCGAGGAACAGCGCCATCACGAAGCCGGCCGATTGCCACACGCCGGCAATCGCCACGCAGTAGATCGCCTTGTCGGGGTCAACGAGCCAGCCGAATTCGAAGTTCTCGAAGCCCCACTGGTGCATCAGGTGCTCCAGGCCCAGGCCCGGGTTCAGCATCCACTTCCAGGCCGTGCCCGTCACGATGAACGACAGCGCCATCGGGTAGAGGTAGATGGTGCGCAGGGCGCCTTCAACGCGGATCTTCTGATCCAGCAGGATGGCGAGCAGCAGGCCCACCACCATGGCGCCGCCGATGAACAGCAGGCCGAAGATGCCGAGGTTGGTCAGCGCCACCCACCAGCGTTCGTTGTCGAACAAGGTCTGGTATTGCTCGAAGCCGACCCACTCGTAGTTCGGCAGCAGGCGTGACGCCGAGAACGACAGCACGCCGTTCCAGGCCATCAGGCCGTAGATGAAGAGGAACGACAGCAGGAAGGAGGGCGCGACGACCAGCCTGGGCAGCCAGGGGGTGCGCGCCGATGCGCTGCGAGACATAGAGGAACCTTGCAAAGAGAAAAGCCGGGCCGCGCGCTTGTGGCACGCGCAGCCCGTCAATCTGGCCACCGAGACATGGTGGCCAGGGCGCTTGCGCGCAGGGATCAGCGCGTCTTGGCGGCGGTGGCGATCTTCGCCATCGCGTCCTTGGCGCTCATCTTGTCGCTGTTCCAGAACTGGCTGACGGCGTCCTTGATGGCGCCTTCAGCGGCCGAAGGCACAGCCATGCCATGGGCGATCGACGGCACCAGCGCGCCCGACTTGGCGGTGGCCACGAAGTCAGCCGACGAGGTCTTGGCGCAGTCGTCGAACTTGTCCATCTTCATGTTCAGGCGAACCGGGATCGAGCCCTTGTTCAGGTTGAACAGTTCCTGGAATTCCGGCGACATGATGGCCACGGCCAGGTCCTTCTGGGCCTTCACATTGGCTTCGTTCTTCAGCTTGAACAGCGCGAACGAATCGATGTTGAAGGTGAAGGCCTTCGAGGTGCCAGGAGCAGCGGCACAGACGAAGTCCTTGCCCGGGGTCTTGCCTGCAGCCAGGAACTCACCCTTGGCCCAGTCACCCATGATCTGCATGCCGGCTTCGCCCTTGATGACCATGGCGGTGGCCAGGTTCCAGTCGCGGCCCGGGGCGTTCTTGTCGGTGTAGTCCTTGACCTTCTTGAAGGTGGTCAGCACCTTCTCCATGGTCGGGCTGCTCAGGCTGGCGGGGTCGAGCTGCACCAGGGCCTTCTTGTAGAAGTCGGTGCCGCCCACGCCCAGTGCCACGGCTTCGAAGGTGGTGAAATCTTGCCAGTTCTGGCCACCGTGGGCGATGGGCACCACGCCGGCCTTCTTCAGGGCTTCAGCGGCCACGAAGAATTCGTCCCAGGTCGTCGGCACCTTGGCGCCGGCCTTCTTGAAGACTTCCGGGTTGGCCCACAGCCAGTTCACGCGGTGCACATTCACCGGCGCGGCAATGTAGTTGCCCTTGTACTTCATGATGTCGCTGACCACCTTCGGCAGCGATTCATCCCACTTTTCGGCCTTGGCGACATCGTCCATGTTCGCCAGCACGCCTTCCTTGGCCCACTCCTGCAGCGACGGGCCCTTGATCTGGGCAGCGGCCGGGGCATTGCCCGACACCACGCGCGACTTCAGCACCGTCATGGCGGAATCACCACCGCCGCCGGCCACCGCGAAGTCCTTCCAGGTGTGGCCCTTCTGCTGCATCGTGGCCTTCAGGGCCGACGCGGCCTTGGCCTCGCCGCCGCTGGTCCACCAGTGCAGCACTTCAACTTCACCGGCGCGAGCGGACTGGCCGGCCATCATGGCCACGCACACCAGGGCGCCGAGGGCGACGGGGGAACGCATCAAGGTCTTGGTCATTTGTCTTGTCTCCATCAATGGAAAAACGGGGCCGGCAACATTGTGCGGCCGGCCCTTGGCACTCACACGATCAGAACCACCATTCGACCTGGGCGCCGTAGCTGGTGCCCGAGGTCTTGCCGTCAAACGCCGTCTTGCCGGTCACGTTGCCAGCAGCCTTGTTCCAGTTCGCGAACGTGGCGTACAGGCGGAATTCCGGACGGCTGAAGAAGTCCTGACCAACCGACAGGGTCGGGGCCAGCGTCAGCTTGGTCAGGCGGGCAGTTTCGCCGCCTTCCGGCTTGTACTGCGACACGCCCAGCTCGGTCAGGAACTTGAAGTTGCGGGTGAAGGCATACGACACACGGCCGCCGAGGGTCGCCGAGTCGGTCTTCAGACCGGCGCCGTCCTTCTCGCTGGCCACCAGGGCGATGACCTGGCCGCCGAACGGGCCCTTTTGCCAGGTGGCGGTTTCCACCAGACGCCAGCTCTTGGCGGCCGAGCCAGCGCTCAAGTCACCGAAGTTGGCATTCAGCGAGGCAGAGCCCTGGGCGTACTGCAACCAGAAGGTGTTGCTCAGGCCCGTGCCGAAGATGTTGTCCTGGTCGTGACGCAGGCTCACGGTGGCGCCGCTGGTGCCGCCGTCGAAGTCACCCTTGGTGGCTGCAGCGAAGAAGTTCAGCTTGCCGCCTTCGTTCACCGGCAGGTTCACGTATTCGAAGTTCAGGCGGTTGCCCGGCTTCGTCACGTCCTTGTCGGTCTTGTAGAACGCCATGCCGAACTGGCCCGAGCCTGCCTTCAGGCCCTTCATGCCGGCGCCCACGCCCAGTGCTTCGATGAACTGCGTGTCGACGATGTGCACGTCACCACGACGGCCACGTTCCTTGCCGATCCAGAAGGTGGCTTCAGGCGCGACGTCGAAGCCCTTGGCTTCGGCGAACATCTGTTCGATGGCCATGCCGGCGCCGTCGTTGTCGGTGGCGCCCTTGTAGTAGTTGGTCATCAGGGTGGCGCGGTACTCGATGCCATCCTTCTGGAAACCCTGGCTGAGCTGGAACTCGCCGTAGAAGTCGCACTCGTTGCCGAGGCGGTAGGTCATGCCCTTGCTGCCGCCGCCCAGGCCATAGCAGGCGCGGTTGGCATTGCCGCTGGTCAGGCCGGGGCCGGCGCGGAAGTAACCGGTCCAGTCAACGGCCAGGGCCGATTGGCTGGCCAGCAGCAGGGTCAGGGCGATCGGCGTTGCGCCGATGAGGGTGCTTTTCTTCATGTGAGCGTCTCCTTGGTGCGGGCTGGGGGGCCCGGAGTTTGGTGTGTCCGCACATGGCCTGAACGACAGCGTCAACTGATTTGTTAACGAAACGTTCATGTTCCTGTTTGGTGGCGCAATTATTAATGAGGCATTAATAAAACCGACATCGGGGATTACACGAATGCGGCAGCGCGCCTGCAACACGGCAGGCGAACAGCTCAAAGTTGGGGAGGGCCGGGAGGAGAAGCGGGAGAACGCCGGGAGGTGCGGGCCGCCCGGCCCGGCGTGGCCTCAGACCAGCGGGAGGTCGATGCGCACCATCAAGCCATGCGGTTGCAGGCTGTGCAGCGTGACACTGCCCTGGTGGCGCTCGACGATTTCACGCACGATGGCCAGCCCCAGGCCGCAGCCGGTGCCCAGGTGCGTGGCGCGCACGAAGCGCTCGAACACGGCCTCGTGCTGCTCGGGTGGAATGCCGGGGCCGTTGTCGAGCACCTCCAGCCAGGCGCGGTGCGGTTGCCGACGCAGCCGCACGGTGACTTCGGCACCGCGCTCGCAGTAGCGCAGCGCGTTGTCGATCACGTTCATCAAGGCCTCGCGCAGCAGTAGGCCGATGCCGGCCACCTCGCAAGGCAGCAGCACGTCCCCATCGGCTGCATCGTCGAAACCCAGGTCGATGCCGGCGTGCCGGGCACGAGGCACCAGCTCGGCGGTCAACTCCCGGGCGAGACGGGTCAGGTCGACCCGGCTGCGGTCCTGGCGGCCGGCGGATTCCGGTTCGGCGCGCGCCAGCGTCAGCAGCTGGTTCACCAGGTGGGCGCTTCGCGTGGCGCTTTCATGCACCCGTTGCAGGCGGGCCTGCAAGGCGGGGTCGGTGGCATCTTTCAGGGCCAGCTCGGTCTGGCTCTTCAAGCCGGCCAGCGGGGTTCGCAGCTGGTGCGCGGCATCACTGATGAAGCGTTTCTGCGCGCCCACGTTGTGCTGCACCGCGCCGAGCAGGTCATTGATGGCCTGGGCCAGCGCGCGCACCTCGCCCGGTGCGGCTTCCAGCTCGATCGGCGTCAGGTCGTTCGGAGCTCGCCCCTCTACCAGGCTGCGCAGGCGGGTCAGCGGCGCCAGGCCGGCCCGGATGCCGGCCCAGACGATCATCGTCATCAGCAGCATCAGGCCCGAAAGTGGCAGCACCGTATCAACCAGGATGCGGCGGGTGAGTTCTTCCCGGTTGGCGCTGGAGCGGGCCACCTGTACCAGCATGGTCTGCATCGGGCCGTTGTCGTCGCCGTAGCTCAGGTACAGCGCCGATACGCGCACCCGCTGCGGGGGCTCATCGGCATGGTTCTGCGGGGCCACCTGGCCGTCGTAGAACACGGTTTCACCGGGCTGGTGCGCCTTGTTGCTGTCAGGCGGTGGCGGCAGGTTGCGGTTGCCGAGAATGAACTCGCCGGGCGGGGCGCTGACGGTATAGAGCAGCCGGTCTGAGGGGTCTGCTTCCAGCACGTCTTGAGCCGCCCGCGGGAAGTCGATGAACAGGCCGTTGCCCATCGGCTTGACCTGCCGCGCCAGCGCACGTGAAGCCTGCGACAAGCTGGCGTCGATCACCTCATTGGCATAGCGGGCGGCCAGCTTGTAGGTAAACAGCGCACCGGCCAGCCACAGCACCAGCTGGGGCAGCAGCACCCACAGCAGCAACTGGCGCCGCAGAGAGCGGCCACCGGGCAGGGCTTCCACCCAGCGGTAAAGCCAGGCTGCGTGAGGGCGGTGAAGCACGGGCGGGGCGCGGCTCAGGCCGTCTGGGTGTCGAGTTCGAGCAGATAGCCCAACCCTCGCACCGTGCGGATGGCCACACCGGAGTTGTCGATCTTGCGACGCAGGCGGTGGATGTACACCTCGACCGCGTTGTTGCCGCTCACGGCTTCGCTGCCGTCCGCACTCCAGCAGAGGTGGATCTGCTCCTTCGTGACCACGCGGTCGCGGTGGGTCAGCAGCAGGTCGAGCAGCAGCCATTCGCGCGGGCTGAGCTCCAGCACCTCGCCCATCACGCTGACGCGGCGGGCTTCGCGGTCGTAGATCATGCGGCCGAGGTCGGTCGCGCCGGTGGCTGATTTGCTCCGCCGCAGCAGGGCGCGCAGCCGGGCTTCGAGCTCCGGGAAATCAAAGGGCTTGGTGAGGTAGTCATCGGCCCCGGCATTCAGGCCCGCCACGCGGTTGTCGAGGCCGTCGAGCGCCGTCAGCACCAGCACGGGCAGGTTGGGGCGCGCCGCGCGCACATGCTTGAGCACGGTCAGGCCGTCCACCATCGGCAAGCCGAGGTCCAGCACGGCCAGATCCCAGGTTTGCTTCAGCAGCAGGTATTCGGCCACCGCGCCATTGGGGGCGTGCTCGACCTGGAAGCCAGCTTCCATCAGCTGGGCCGACAGCGCGTCAGCCAGGATCACATCGTCTTCTGCGAGCAACAAGTTCATGAATGAGAGCTTAACGCGGCCGCCGCCGCCTCGCCATCCGGAGATAGCCCGAGCCGCGTCAGCCGGATTTGTCACAATCGCGCCCATTCCGCTGACCACGCCTTTCCGGCACCTTCCCGTGACTCTGCATTCCAGCCTTGCGTTTCGCCCGCGACAGCTCGCCGTCTGGTGTGGCTTGTGGCTGGCCGCTGGGTTGTTCACGGGGGCAGCATGGGCACAGGGCGGCGGGGCGTCGAGTGCGGTGGCCGGCAGCGCGCCGGCTGAATCGCCCACCTTGCGCAAGATCCGCGACACCGGCCTGATCACGCTCGGTTATCGCACCAACTCCCCGCCGTTTTCATTTCTTGATGCGCGCCGGGTGCCGGTGGGTTATTCGCTCGATCTGTGCGAGCGCGTGGTGGATGCAGTGAAGCGCCGCCTGGCGCTGCCCGATCTGGAAGTGCGCACCGTGCCGGTGGGTTCGGCTACGCGCATGCCGCTGGTGGCCAATGGCAGCGTGGACCTGGAATGCGGCATCACCACCAACACCGCCGAGCGGCAGAAGCTGGTGGCGTTTTCGGTGACCACCTTCGTGGCGGGCAGCAAGCTGCTCTCGCGCCGCAGCAGTGGCATCCGCACCGTGGACGACCTTCAGGGGCGCACCGTGGTGTCCACACTCGCCACCACCAGCATCCAGTACCTGCATGCGCTGAACCAGGCGCGTGATCTGGACATGCGCATCCTCGCCGGTCAGGACGACGTCGAGGCTTTCCGCATGGTCAGCACCGGCCGTGCAGTGGCCTACGCCATGGACGATGTGCTGCTGCTCAGCCTGCTGAGCACGGCGCCCGATGCCGCTGACTTCGTCATTGCCGACGAGCCGTTGACGCGTGAGCCCTACGGCATCCCGATGCGGCGGGGTGATCCGGTGTTCAAGAAGCTGGTCGACGACGTGTTGACCGACCTCTACCACCGCGGAGAGATCATGCAGATCTACCGCCGCTGGTTCCAGTCGCCGGTCGGGCCGCGGGGCGTCAATCTGCAGTTGCCGATGAGTGAATCGCTGCAGCGCGTCATCCGCCACCCCACCGATTCGCCAGACCCGGCGACTTACCGCTGAAACGTCAGCCGAAACCTCGGCCGAAACGTCGGCTGAAGCCTCAACGGAAGCGCTCAGGGTCAATCCCGTGCCGGTGCAGCTTGTCGTAGAGCGTCTTCTTGGCGATGCCCAGTTGCTGCATGACTTCCTGCATGCGGCCCTGGCAGCGCTGCAGCGCCTGCTCGATCAGCGCCTTCTCCACCAGCTCGATCTGCTGCGCCAGTGAGGTTGGCGCATCCGCGCTGGTGCTGGTCAGGTCGGTCGCGCCGTTTTCCAGCACATAGCGGTCAGCCGCATTGCGGATCTCGCGCACATTGCCCGGCCAGTCGTGGGCCATCATCTCGCGCAGCAGGGCAGGGGTCAGCTCCGGCGGCGGCAACTCATAGCGCGCACTCGCCTGGGTCAGGAAATACTGGAACAGCAGCGGGATGTCCTCGCGGCGTTCACGCAGCGGCGGCAGGTTGATCACCGCCACATTGAGCCGGTAGTACAGGTCGCTGCGGAACTTGTGCTGCTCGCCCATCTCCTTGAGGTCGGCCTTGGTGGCGGCCACGATGCGCACGTTCAGCGGCACTTCTTCGTTCGAGCCCAGCCGCTCGATCTTGCGTTCCTGGATGATCCGCAGCAGCTTGATCTGCATGCTGATCGGCATGGTCTCGATCTCGTCGAGCAGCAGCGTGCCGCCGTTCGCATGTTCGAGCTTGCCGATGCGGCGTTTGGCAGCCGAGGTGAAGGCGCCCGGCTCATGGCCGAACAACTCGCTCTCGAACAGCGTTTCGGGCAGGCCGCCGCAGTTGATGGCCACGAAGTTGCGGTCGCGCCGGTTGCTGTGGTCGTGCAGGCAGCGTGCCACCAGCTCTTTGCCTGAGCCGGTTTCGCCCAGGATCATCACGTCGGCCGAGGTGCTGGCCAGGCGCAGCACCTTGCGCCGCACTTCCTGCATCGCCGCCGAGTCGCCGAGCAGCACGGATTCAATGCCGATGCGCTGCTGCAACTGCGCCCGCAGGTCATCGAGCGCCACGCGCAGCACACGCTTGTCGAGTGCGCGCATGGCGGTGTCGACAAAGCGTTCCGGGTCAAACGGCTTCTCGATGAAGTCGTAGGCGCCGGCACGCATGGCGTTCACCGCCATCGCGATGTCGCCGTGGGCCGTCACCACCACCACGGGAATGTCGGGGTCGATGGCGCGAACACGGTCCATCAAGGTCAGGCCGTCCATGCCGGGCAGGCGGATGTCGGTGATGACGATGACCTGGGCGCCGGCACTCACGTGCGTCAGCGCGTCTTCGGCGCGGCCGAAAGCCTGCACGGCCAGGCCGGACAACTCCAGCGTCTGGCTGACGCTCGACCGCACCGGCGGATCGTCCTCGACGTACAAGACCTTGAAACCATCAAACATCGGGATCCTCGACGGGGGCCAGATCAAATTCGAATCGCATGCCTTCTTCAAGGCGATGCGCGCGCAAGGTGCCCCCAAACTCGCGCACGATCTTCGTGGAAATCACCAGGCCCAGGCCCAGCCCTTGACCGGCGGGTTTGGTGGTGAAGAAGGGCTCGAACAGGCGCTGCAGCTGCTCGTCCGTGATGCCCGGGCCGCTGTCATCGACCCGCACCAGGACGCGGTGCTGCGTCATCTGTGCCGACAGGCGCAATACGCGCCGCTCACTGTGGGCCATGGCGTCCACCGCGTTGCCCGCCAGGTTGAGCAGCACCTGCTCCAGCCGCGTCGGGTCACCCAGCGCCTGCAGCGTGTCGGCAATGTCCACCATCACGCCCACCTGATTTTCGCGCAGGCGGTGCTCCAGCATCAGCAGCACGTTGCGGGCGGCCTCGGCGAGGGAGACCGGCCGGTTGTGCGGGCTGTCCTTGCGCGCAAAGTTCTTCAGCTGGGTGACGATGCGCCCCATGCGCTCGGTCATCTCGTCGATCGACTGCAGGTTTCGGATGGCGTCCTGGATGCGCCCGGTGTCCAGCAGGCGGATGCCGTTGCGCGACAGCGCCCGCAAGGCGGTGAGCGGCTGGTTGATTTCGTGCGAGATGCCGGTGGACATCTGGCCCAGCACGGCCAGCTTGCTGGCCTGCAGCAGTTCGTCCTCGGCCAGCATGCGCTGGGCGATCTGGCGCTTGAGTTCGTCGTTGGTGCTGCGCAGCTGGGCGGTGCGCAGGTCCACCTGCCGCTCCAGCTGATCGTGCGCCTGCTGCAAGGCATTGCGGGCCTGCAGCAGCTGGCGCAGCACGCGGCGCCGGTACAGCACATACAGCAGCAGCAGGCCGGCCAGCGCACCCGCCGCCGCACCGCCCAGTGCGGCCATGCGCGATTGGCGCCAGACCTCGGACGGGTCCGACAGCGTCAGCATCCGTCCGCCCACGGCCGTCAGCGTGCGTTCCTGCAGCAAGTAGCGGCTGGTGGTGCCGGCGCCCAGCAGCGGCGCGCGAACCAGGGTGGCGCCCGGCGCCAGCACGGTTTCCGTCTGCAGGGCCAGCACGGTGGGCGGCGGTGTACTGGTGCTGCGCGGCACGGCCGGCTCCAGGTTCTGCAGGTGCCGGTACTTCCAGCTGGGCACCGACGACATCACCACGCTCTCGCGCTCATCCACCACCAGCAGCCGTTCGCTCTGGGTGCGCAGGCCCAGGTCAATCCAGGTGGCCTCGAGCGGCGACAGGTTCACCGTGACCACGACATTGGCCCGTGTTTTTCCCTGTCGTTGAACCGGCAGCACGAACTGGTAATCGGTGCTGCCGTCCAGCGGGTTGCGGCTGAAGTGATCGCCACTGGCCATCAGCTGCACCCAGGACGAGGTGCTGCGCTGGGCATCGGCACCGGCCATCAAGCTGCCCAGATCACTCCGGGCCAGCACGCTGCCTTCCGGGTCCAGCACCAGCACCTGCGCGGCACCGGCACGCACGCCGATGCGGGCCAGGGTGCGGCCCGCGCGTTCGGCCAGGGCCGGGTTGTCGGGGTTGTCCAGCAAGGCCCGCACGTCGTTGTCGGCGGCAATCAGGCTGGGCAGATAGGCAAAGCGCGCGAGCTCGGCTTCCAGCGTGGCGGCGTACAGCTCCAGCCGCTCATTGGCCACCGCAGCCAGGTTGATCAGGCCGGCGCGCTCATTCCAGCGGAATCCGACGATGCCACCCAGTGCCACCAAGCTCACCATCAGGGCCGCCAGGAGGCCGGAGCGCCACCAGCGAGAGGGCTGTGCCACAGGTGGACGCGGCGTGGGGAAAGCAGGCGGAAGCGACATCAGGGTGCGTAGTGTGCCCAATGGCAGCGGGTGCACGGCATTGCCGCGGCGGACTTTTTTGAGTCTCGGACCGCTCGGAGGGCGGTCGGGTGCGAAACACCGCACGAACCGCAGTTTGGTGAGTGCGGATTTCCACACTCCTGCTGCACGCTCACCGTGCACCGAGGGCACCTGCAGGGGGCGGAAGGGGCTCAACAGGCTCTGAACCGTCGGGGCTTACCCTGAACCAAGCTGGTGCATGGGCAATGTGGCATGGGCTGTGCAATATGACCGCTGTCTCAGCAGCTTTGGCGGTTCGCCGCGTAAAGGTCAAACCCATGGATATCTTCGTACAACAGATCATCAACGGCCTGGTGCTCGGGAGCATGTATGCGCTCGTGGCCCTGGGCTACACGATGGTCTACGGCATCATCAGCTTGATCAACTTCGCGCACGGCGAGGTGTTGATGGTGGGGG
>NKIH01000028.1 GCA_002255925.1 Burkholderiales bacterium PBB6
GTGGTGAAGGCGCCGATCGAGACGAAGATCATCGAAGAGATCAAGCCGCCGCCCCCGCCGCCGCCAGAGAACCTGCCGCCGCCGCCGAAGAACATGCCTCCGCCGCCGTCCTTCGTGCCGCCGCCGGAAGTGCAGGTGAACACGCCGCAGCAGGCCCCGACCATCACGACCACCACGGTGGCACCGCCGCCGGCACCGGCCGTGGCGCTGGCCCCGGCCGCTGCCCCTGCGCCGCCCGCACCGCCGGCACCGAAGCCGGTGGCACGTGCCGCACAGATCGACGTGGGCTCTTGCGCCAAGCCGGAGTACCCGGCGGCTGCAGCCCGCGCCGAAGCCACCGGCACCACCCGCATCCGCTTCACGATCGACGGCGAAGGCCGCGTGACCAAGGCCGAAGTGGTGGGCTCGTCAGGCCCGTCTCGTGAGCACCGTCAACTCGACCGCGTGGCGGCCGACGCGCTGGGCGCTTGCAAGTTCAAGCCTGGCACTGATGAGAACGGCAAGCCGACGGGCGCATTCGCGAACGTCGACTACGTCTGGCGACTGGAGTGAGGCGCGGGTCACCCCTTGCGTCCACCTGAACAACCTCTTTTCCGAACCCCGGATCAACTTTTTTTCCCCGGAGCATCCATGTCCATCCTGTCCCTCCTGCGTGCGCCGCTGATGGCCGCCGCCATCGCCGCTGCCGCTGCTGTCACCAGCTTCGCCCCGACCCCCGCTTTTGCTCAAGCCTCGGCCCCGGCCGCTGAAGCCGCAGC
>NKIH01000029.1 GCA_002255925.1 Burkholderiales bacterium PBB6
TTGAGGACTGGAGCAGCCACTTCGTCTGCCGCCATGGCCAGGCTTGGCATTACGATGGACAACAGGGCTCCGAGCCCTGCGAATTTACGCAGAGTCATATTGTTTTCTCCTGGGGCGTTGGGGTTTGGCGGCTTAGATTGCGTCGGTATCGGTTTCGCCGGTACGGATGCGAATAGCCTGTTCCAGATTGACCACGAAGATCTTGCCGTCACCGATCTTGCCGGTGTTGGCGGCCTTGGTTATCGCCTCGATAACCCGGTCAAGATCCTTGTCGTCAATGGCGACATCAATCTTCACCTTCGGCAGGAAATCGACCACGTATTCCGCGCCGCGATACAGCTCGGTGTGACCCTTCTGCCGACCGAAGCCTTTGACCTCAGTAACGGTAATGCCCTGCACGCCGATCTCGGACAACGACTCGCGTACATCGTCCAACTTGAACGGCTTGATGATGGCAGTGACTAGCTTCATGAAAACTCTCTCCCGAATTGGTGGACTTGCCCCAGGAAAACAAACCCGTCTCAAGTCTAAGCGCAGTGCCTGGCTTTGTAACGCGTCGTCGCAAAGGCAATTGCCGTTGTGACGCCAGCGAACCACTGGTGACGAAACCTGTACCCCTGATCCGTCGGCGCACTGCATTCGTCACAGCGACTGCATCAGTGCATGGGTCATGATCGTCTAAGCAGAAACCTTGCCAGCTCCGTAAAAATCACTGAAATCAGTCCTTTGCCCAC
>NKIH01000030.1 GCA_002255925.1 Burkholderiales bacterium PBB6
ATGCCACTGGCGTGACAACCGATACACCAGAGGTGCGTCCACTCCGGTCCTCTCGTACTAGGAGCAGGCTCTCTCAATCTTGCAGCGCCCACGGAAGATAGGGACCAAACTGTCTCACGACGTTTTAAACCCAGCTCACGTACCTCTTTAAATGGCGAACAGCCATACCCTTGGGACCGGCTACAGCCCCAGGATGAGATGAGCCGACATCGAGGTGCCAAACACCGCCGTCGATATGAACTCTTGGGCGGTATCAGCCTGTTATCCCCAGAGTACCTTTTATCCGTTGAGCGATGGCCCTTCCATACAGAACCACCGGATCACTTTGTCCTACTTTCGTACCTGCTCGACTTGTCAGTCTCGCAGTCAAGCACGCTTATGCCAATGCACTATCACCACGATTTCCGACCGTGGCTAGCGTACCTTCGAACTCCTCCGTTACACTTTGGGAGGAGACCGCCCCAGTCAAACTGCCCACCATACACTGTCCCCAATCCCGATAAGGGACCAAGGTTAGAACCTCAAACACACCAGGGTGGTATTTCAACGTCGGCTCCACCTGATCTAGCGACCAGGTTTCAAAGCCTCCCACCTATCCTACACAGATCTGTTCAAAGTCCAATGTAAAGCTACAGTAAAGGTTCATGGGGTCTTTCCGTCTTTCCGCGGGGAGATTGCATCATCACAAACATTTCAACTTCGCTGAGTCTCTGGAGGAGACAGTGTGGCCATC
>NKIH01000031.1 GCA_002255925.1 Burkholderiales bacterium PBB6
TCATCAGGATAGAGATTGGGAGCGGAATAAATAAAACCGATCGCCAGCACCGCCAGGATCAGTACGTATTTCCACAGAGGGTATTTGTTCAGCATCACGCCGCCCGCTTATAACGCGGGGCGCCTTGCGCGCCCCGTCGATTGGTAAAGGTTGGAACTTAGATCGCTTTGAGCGTGCCTTTTGGCAGCGTGGCGGCGATGGCGCCCTTCTGGAACTTCATTTCGACGGTGTCGGAGACTTCCAGAACGACGAAAGCATCGGAGACCTTGGTGATCTTGCCAGCGATACCGCCGGTGGTCACAACTTCGTCACCTTTCTGCAGGCTGCCCAGCAGGTTTTTCTGCTCTTTGGCGCGCTTGGCCTGTGGACGCCAGATCATCAGGTAGAAGATGACCAGGAAGCCGACCAGGAAAATCCACTCGAAACCACCGCCCATAGGACCGGCAGCAGCAGGCGCGGCAGCATCAGCCATGGCGTTAGAGATAAAAAAGCTCATTTAGCACTCCAGTTGCAAATAGTGAATCTTAGGGTCGGAAAACTCAGTCCAAGGGCGGCACAGGGAGCCCGCGCTTGGCATAGAAGGCATCGACGAAGGCGGCCAATGTACCCTGTTGAATAGCCTCGCGCAAACCAGCCATCAGGACTTGGTAGTGACGCAAATTGTGGATGGTATTCAACATGCTACCCAGCATTTCCCC
>NKIH01000033.1 GCA_002255925.1 Burkholderiales bacterium PBB6
TACCGTCGCGTATCTGCTGGGGTTCAATAAGAACACCGTGCAGCGCATCTTCCAGCTCATGGGTTGGCAGGTTCGCAAACGTCCCGTCGGCTTCCGGCCGCGCATTCAAGCGATGCCGTCAGTGGCTACGGCACCGAACGAGCGCTGGTCGACCGACATGTGCCGCGTCTGGGCCGGCCGAGACGGTTGGGCAACGCTGGCGCTGGTGATCGACTGCCACACACGGGAGCTGCTGGGTTGGCACCTGTCGCGCAGCGGCAAGGCCACTACGGCGTCGAGCGCGCTGGAGCATGCGCTCATCGCCCGGTTCGGTACCCTGGGAAGGGTTCCGACACCATTCTTGCTTCGCAGCGACAACGGCCTGGTCTTTACGAGCCGCGATTACACAGCCTTGGTGCGCAGCTATGGCCTGCGTCAGGAGTTCATCACGCCGCACTGCCCGCAACAGAACGGCATGGTCGAGCGCGTGATCCGCACGCTCAAGGAGCAATGCGTGCATCGTCATCGCTTCGAAACGCTGCAGCATGCCAGTCGTGCGATCGCCGACTGGATTCAGTTCTACAACCACCGACGGCCCCACCAAGCGCTGAAGATGAAGACCCCGGCTGAGGCATTCGCTTTAGCCGCCTAACCTGTGCAGGTTTCACTGGGTCATTACA
>NKIH01000003.1 GCA_002255925.1 Burkholderiales bacterium PBB6
CCCCCACCATCAACACCTCGCCGTGCGCGAAGTTGATCAAGCTGATGATGCCGTAGACCATCGTGTAGCCCAGGGCCACGAGCGCATACATGCTCCCGAGCACCAGGCCGTTGATGATCTGTTGTACAAAAATGTCCATGGATGGTCTCCGAGTGTCGTCACGGGCGGCCCAGATCACGCTGGATGGACCGCCACTGGCCCGCCGTTGGGGAACGCAAGAATCCGGCCACCCCCAAGGTGGCCGGATTGTAGGAAGGGGTCTGCCTGCCGGCTGCGGGGCTTACCCGCTGGCCAAGTGGCGGAAATCAGGCTTGATCTGCGCCGGGCTCATCGCCGGGTAGCTGGCCCGAACTGCCGGTATCACCCGCCGAGGCGGCGGCCTCGGCATTCAGGCGCTGGAGTTCGGCCAGCTTGTCGGCAATGCGCAGCTCCAGCCCGCGCGGCACCGGCGCGTAGAACTGCACCGGGGGCATGCCGTCGGGCAGGTAGGTTTGCCCGGCCGAAAACGCGTTCGGCTCGTCGTGCGAATACCGGTAGGCCTGCCCAAACCCCAGCCCCTTCATCAGCTTGGTCGGGGCATTGCGCAGGTGCATGGGCACCGGCCGGCTGCCGTCTTGCTTGACGAAGGCGCGGACCTCGTTCCAGGCCTTGTAGACGGCGTTCGACTTGGGCGCCACCGCGATGTACGCCACGGCCTGCGCCAGCGCCAGCTCGCCCTCGGGTGAGCCCAGGCGCTCATAGGTTTCAGCGGCGTCCAGCGCGATGCGCAGCGCGCGGGGGTCGGCGTTACCCACTTCCTCGCTGGCCATGCGCACCACCCGGCGCACGATGTAGCGCGGGTCTGCCCCGCCGTCCAGCATGCGGGCCAGCCAGTACAGCGCACCGTCGGGGTCAGAGCCGCGCACCGACTTGTGCAGCGCGGAAATCGAATCGTAGAAGTGATCGCCGCCCTTGTCGTAGCGCCGCAGTTGCTCGCCGAGTGAGCGCTCAAGCGCCTGCTCATCGAGCTGCGCCAGCCCGCTGCTTTGCGCCAGCAGGTTGTCGTAGGCATTGAGCAGCCGGCGCGCGTCGCCATCGGCATACCCAATCAGACGCAGAGACGCCGATTCGGTCATCGGCGGTGCCTGCAGCGTTTCGGCGGCCCGCGCCAGCAGCGCCTGCATCTCGACCAGATCGAGCGCCTTCAGCACATGCACCGTGGCCCGCGAGAGCAAGGCGGAGTTCACCTCGAACGATGGGTTTTCGGTCGTCGCGCCGATGAAGGTGAACAGCCCGGATTCCACATGCGGCAGAAAGGCATCCTGCTGCGACTTGTTGAAACGGTGCACCTCATCCACGAAAACGATCGTGCGGCGGCCACTGGCGCGCAGCGCTTCGGCCTCCACCACCGCGTCGCGGATGTCTTTCACCCCGGCCAGCACGGCCGAAAGCACGATCAGGCGGGCTTCGACCGCCCCAGCCACCAGCCGCGCCAGCGTGGTTTTGCCAACACCGGGCGGGCCCCACAGAATCATCGAGTGCAGCCGGCCCGCCTCAAAAGCGGTGCGCAGCGGTTTGCCGGCCCCAAGCAGGTGGGCCTGGCCGATCACTTCATCAATGTGCCGCGGCCGCAGACGCTCAGCCAGCGGCGCATGGGCATTCGGTGGCGCCGGCGTGCCGTCAGGCGGGCTGCCATCAGCCTGCCCGCCCGGGCCGGCCAAGTCAAAAAGGGCGTCTTGCCGGTTCATGCCGGGATTGTCGCAGCGGTGATGGCGACAACCCGCCGTTGCCACAAATACGCCCGCAAATGCCTCTTTTTCGCGCGCTGCGCCCACTCACCCGGCGCCACACTGGCGGGCATCAGACTTTGCCTTTTGTTACGTCCATCAAGGAGACCGCACCCATGAGTGCCATCGCACAGACCGACACCCGCGCCAACTCCGCCGTCAACGGTGCGGTGACGGGCGCCCCCCGCGAATACCTCTCGTTCAAGCTGGGGCATGAGGAATACGGCATCGACATTCTCAAGGTGCAGGAAATTCGTGGCTACGAGCCGCCGACCCGCATCGCCAACGCGCCGCACTTCATCAAGGGCGTCGTCAACCTGCGCGGCGTCATCGTCCCCATCGTCGACATGCGCCTGCGCTTCGACCTGCCCGACGTGAAGTACGACAGCTTCACCGTGGTCATCATCCTGAACGTGGCGCACCGCACCGTGGGCATGGTGGTCGATTCGGTGAGCGACGTTCTGGAACTGGCCCCGGGCCACATCAAGCCGGCGCCTGAGTTCAATGGCGCGATCGATGCGACCTTCATCACCGGCCTGGGCACGATCAAGCACGGCGACGACGATGAGCGCATGCTGATCCTGATGGACATCGAGCAGATGATGACTTCGCCCGACATGGGGCTGATGGACAGCGTTCTGCACTGATTCAACCGCCACCTCGCCCCGTCAACATGAACACCACCACCTTGACAGGGCACCGCGCCATGCGACAGCCCGAACAACGTCGGGCCGCACGCATGGCCGCACGCGCTTCGATCTTCGCCGTGGTCTGCACGACCTTGCTGCTCGGGCCAGCCCATGCTGGCAGGCCGATGGCCACCGAGGACGCCGCCACGCTGCCCGATGGCGATTGCGAGGTGGAATCGTTCGTCGGGCGGGCACGTGCACCCGGTGAGCCGCGCCTGTCAGTGGCCTCGGTGCAGATCGGCTGTGGTGTGGGCAACCGCAACCAGGTGGCCCTGGCCATCAGCGGCAGCCGCCTTGACGGCTTGAGTGCACAGGCCGTGGCCGTGGTGGGCAAGACCCGCCTGACCGCCCCGGTCGAGCAGGGCACCAATTACAGCCTGGCCTGGGGCGTGAGCGCCGAGCGCCAGAGCGGGCAGACGCTGAAACACGAAGCCAGCTACCTCACCGCCGTGATGAGCATGGACCTGTCAGACGACCTGATCTGGCACGCCAACCTTGGCTGGACCCACTCGAAATCCGAATCGATGAGCACGACGGTCTGGGCGACCGGGCTGGAATATGCCACCAGCCCGACGCTCGACCTGACAGCCGAGATCTACGGCAACGACCGCGAAAACCAACCGTGGTTGCAGGTGGGTGCCCGCTGGGCGGTGGTGGCCGACAAGTTTCTGCTGGACACCAGCTACGGCATGCAGACCGGCGCGGTGAAGGCGCGGCTCTTCACCGTCGGGCTGCACTACTTCTTCTGACCGCGGTGCCGGTGGCGCCAGCGCGCGCACCGGCGTCATGCATCACTGCTCTGACACGTCCGTGCCCGCAGGCACCACGAACCGGAAGGTATCGGCCGGCAGCACCATGTCGGTCTGAAGCTCGGTCCACTGCAGCATGGAGCGCTGGCCAAAGCTGTCGGCGATCTCCACCGCCACCAGCGCGCGGCCACGGAAACCTGCCTTCATCCATTGCAAGGTGCCGTCTTTCTGGCGCGGCGTGGCCAAGACCCAATCGACACCGTCACGGCTGACATCGGCCTTGAGCTCGAAGTCGCGCTCCAGTGACTGGCCTGCGAGCAGCGCTGCCGGGGTCGAGCCCAGCGCGTCACCCATCTTCCGCACCGTCACCTGGCTGAGGTCGGGGTCATGGAACCACACCTTCTGGCCGTCGCCGACGATGGTCTGCACATACGGCTTCTGATAGCTGAAGCGGAACCGGTTCGGACGGCTGAATTCCATGCGTCCGCTGGACACCTTCTTCTTCGCTCCATCGGGCGAGGTGACGGTCTGGGTGAAATCGGCACGGCCGACCTTCACCTCGCGCACGAAGGCCCGCAGCGCGTCCACGGCATCGCCTTGCGCGGCCTGAGCAGACAGCGGCAACGCGGCAGCCACGACGGCCGCGAGGCCCAGGTGAGCTGCGCCCCGCAGACCGGCGCGGCGGCTGGTGGATTTCAGAAACAGATCATTCATCGCGCTTGGGCAGCATGATTTCCCGGTTGCCGTTGGTGGACATGGAGGATACGAGTCCGGACGTCTCCATTTGTTCCAGCAATCGGGCAGCGCGGTTGTAGCCGATGCGCAAGTGGCGCTGCACCAGCGAGATGGACGCCTTGCGGTGCTGCAGCACCACGGCCACGGCCTGGTCGTACATCGGGTCGGCTTCGGCATCGGCACCACCACCGCCAGCGCCCGGCGCATCACCGCCCTCGCCGTCCAGCGTGCCACCTTCCAGAATGCCTTCGATGTAGTTCGGCTCGCCTTGGGCCTTGAGCGCCTCGACCACGCGGTGCACTTCTTCGTCGCTGACAAACGCGCCGTGCACGCGCACCGGCAAGCCCGTGCCCGAAGCCATGTAGAGCATGTCACCCATGCCCAGCAGCGCTTCAGCGCCCATCTGGTCAAGGATGGTGCGGCTGTCGATCTTGCTCGACACCTGGAAGGAAATGCGGGTCGGGATGTTGGCCTTGATCAGGCCGGTGATCACGTCCACGCTCGGGCGCTGGGTGGCCAGAATCAGGTGGATGCCGGCGGCACGGGCCTTCTGGGCCAGACGCGCGATGAGCTCTTCCACCTTCTTGCCCACCACCATCATCAGGTCGGCCAGTTCGTCGATCACGATGACGATGTGCGGCAAGCGCTCAAGCGGCTCGGGCTGCTCCGGCGTCAGACTGAACGGGTTGGGTACCAGCTCGCCGCGCGCCGTGGCGTCGTCGATCTTCTTGTTGTAACCGGCCAGATTGCGCACGCCCATCTTGCTGAGCAGCTTGTAGCGGCGCTCCATTTCGCCGACCGACCAGTTCAGCGCATTGCCGGCCTGCTTCATGTCGGTGACCACCGGGCACAGCAGGTGCGGAATGCCTTCATAGACGCTCATTTCGAGCATCTTCGGGTCGATCATGATCAGGCGAACGTCACGCGCCTCGGCCTTGTAGAGCAGGCTGAGGATCATGCCGTTGATGCCCACCGACTTGCCCGAACCGGTGGTACCGGCCACCAGGCAGTGCGGCATCTTGGCCAGGTCAGCCACCACCGGCAGGCCGACGATGTCTTTGCCCAGCGCCATGGTCAGCATCGACGTGGCGTCGTTGTAGACCTGCGAGCCGAGAATTTCCGCCAGGCGGATGGTCTGGCGCTTGGCGTTGGGCAATTCCAGCGCCATCAGGTTCTTGCCGGGAATTGTTTCGACCACGCGAATCGACACCAGGCTCAGCGACCGCGCCAGGTCCTTCGCCAGGTTCAGCACCTGCGAGCCCTTGACGCCGGTGGCGGGCTCGATTTCATAGCGGGTGATGACCGGGCCCGGCTGGGCCGCCACCACGCGCACTTCCACGCCGAAGTCAGACAGCTTCTTCTCGATCAGCCGGCTGGTCATTTCCAGCGATTCCGGCGTGACGGTTTCGACCCGCGCCGGCGGCTTGTCCAGCAAGTCAACTTGCGGCAGCTTGGTATTGGCCAGTTCGGTGAACAGCGGCTTCTGCCGCTCGCGCGCCACGCGCTCGGATTTCGGCACTTCCAGCACCGGCTGCTCGATCACGATCGGCACATGCACTTCATGTTCGACCCGCTCGACCTCGACCTCAATTTCGCGTTCGCGCTGGGCCTTCACGCCCAGGCGCACGTCCTCGGCGAATTCACGCTTCTCGATCTGCTTCTCGCGCACACCGTCGAGCCAGGCGCCAATGCTGTCGGCCATGCGCACCCACGAAAACCGCAGCGCCAGTGGCAAGCCCAGCACCACGCCGGCGATCCACAACACGCCGGAGCCGGTGAAGCCCAGGTGGCGCATCGACAAGGGGCCGAGCATCACGCCCAGCGCGCCACCTGCATGACCGGGCAGGCGGGCTTCCCAGCCATACACACGGGTCCATTCCAGCGCGCAGCTCGACACCAGCAGCAACGCAAAACCGAGCAGCCGCAGCCAGCCCTCGTTGCGCGGAAGATCAGGCGCACCGCTGCCCCGCACCAGGTCGGCCAGGGCGATCAGCCAGGCGCGCGCGCCCACCACCACACCCCACCAGGCGGAAAAACCGAAGGCCACCAGCCAGACATCAGCCACCCAGGCGCCCGGGCGCCCCAGCAGGTTGTGCAGCGATGCGCCGGTGCCAGAGGTGGAGAAGCCGGGGTCTTCCGGATGGCGACTGGCGAGTGCGATCAGCAAGCCGATCCACAGCGCGCCCAGCACCAGCAAACGAAGACGCCGGCGGATGAGGCCGGCTTCAGGGGCGCCAACGGCGGCGCCGGCGGGGACGGACCCCGCGTTCAAACTGTGCCTCATTCAGGCAAGCGATTCTTCAGCAGCACGGAGCCGTTTTCGAGGGTCTCGATGACGCCCCGCTCTTCCAGGTCTTTCATCACGCGGCTGACCATCTCGCGGGAAGCCCCGACGATCTTGGCCATGTCCTGGCGCGAGACCTTGCTGCGAACCAGCTTCTCGCCGTCCACGTCTTCGGCCATGTCGAGCAGCGTGCGAGCCACGCGGCCATACACGTCCAGCAGGGCCAGCGATTCGATCTGGCGATCAGCGCTGCGCAGGCGCGTGACCAGGCCGCGCATGATGGCGTAGGACAGGCTGGAGTTCTCGGGCAGGCAGCGCGCAAATTCAGCACGGCCCAGGATGAGCATGTCGCACTGCACTTCGCAACGAACGGTGGCCGAGTGCGACTGGTTGTCGATCAGGCTCATCTCGCCGACGTAGTCGCCGGCTTCAAGCACCGCCAGGATGACCTCGCGGCCCCGGGAGTCGGCCGTCAGCACACGGGCTCGGCCATTCAGCAGGATGAACAAGGCGTTGCTCTTCTTGCCTTGCTCAACCACGAGCTCGCCACGCCGATAACGACGCTTCACGACACCATCGGCCACGGCACGCGCCTGGTCGTTGGTCAGCATTGAAAACAGCGGCACTCGCCGAATCAGGTCCAAGTTGGACAACATCGACATCAATGACCCCCTCAGTCAACTCAGTTCACACAGTGTCGTCGGCAACGCCGCGGCCTGTTATCTAGAATAGATCACATTCTCTGTGCAGTCCTGAGCATAAACGCTTCCTGACTGCTTATCGCCCGCAAGCCTGCTTGCAGGCACTGGCTGACCCGCCGTTGGCCGCTATGTGTCACACCTCATGAGCACCACATCCACACACGCACAGGTTCTGATCCTCGGCTCCGGCCCTGCCGGCTACTCGGCCGCCATCTATGCGGCGCGGGCCAACCTGAAGCCGCTGCTGGTCACCGGCATGGCCCAGGGCGGCCAGCTGATGACCACCACCGAAGTCGACAACTGGCCGGCGGACGTGATGGGCGTGCAAGGCCCCGAGCTGATGGAGCGCTTCCAGAAGCACGCCGAACGCTTCAATACGCAGATCGTGTTCGACCACATCAACGAGGTCGACTTCAGCGAGCGTCCGTTCAAGCTCAAGGGCGACAGCGGCACCTACACCTGCGACAGCCTGATCCTGGCCACCGGCGCATCGGCCAAATACCTGGGCCTGCCTTCTGAAGAGGCCTTCATGGGCCGTGGCGTGAGCGGCTGCGCCACCTGCGACGGTTTCTTCTACCGCGGTGACGAGGTCTGCGTGGTGGGCGGCGGCAACACGGCCGTCGAAGAAGCGCTGTACCTGTCGAACATTGCCAGCAAGGTGCACCTCGTGCACCGCCGCGACAAGTTCCGCGCCGAGGCGATCATGATCGACAAGGTCAACGAAAAGGTGGCGGCCGGCAAGATCGAGCTGCACCTGTTCCAGACGCTGGACGAAGTGCTGGGTGATCAGTCGGGCGTCACCGGCGTGCGTCTGAAGGACACCACCACCGGCGCGACGAAGGACCTGACCCTGAAGGGCTGCTTCATCGCCATCGGCCACCAGCCGAACACCGACATCTTCAAGGGCCAGCTGGACATGAAGGACGGCTACATCATCACCCGCACCGGCCAGAACGGCTTCGCGACGATGACCAGCGTGCCGGGTGTCTTCGCTGCGGGCGACGTGCAGGACCATATCTACCGTCAGGCCATCACCTCGGCCGGCACGGGTTGCATGGCCGCACTCGACGCCCAGCGCTTTCTGGAGCAGAACGCCGGCTGAGCCGGGGCTCGCCAAACCCTGGGGAAATAGGGTATACTCATTGTCTTTGCCGGGCTCGACGCCCTTGGGCATGGCGCGCATGAATCAATGCTGCCAAGCGCAAGACGCACGAGGAGCTCGGCCTCATGGGTGTCCATCAGGCGCAGCCAAGCCCTTCGCACACAGTCACGTGTGGGCCAAGGTTTGACCCCTGCTCTAGGCACCAGCTCCTGAACATCTGGACAAATTGGAGAAGCGTCATGGCACGCGTCTGTCAAGTCACGGGCAAGCGCCCGATGGTGGGTAACAACGTTTCCCACGCCAACAACAAGACCAAGCGTCGTTTTCTGCCGAATCTGCAGTACCGTCGTTTCTGGGTCGAGACCGAGAACCGCTGGGTGCGCCTGCGCATCAGCAATGCGGCGCTGCGTCTGATCGACAAGGTCGGTATCGACCAGGTCGTGGCCGATCTGCGCGCCAAGGGCGAGCTGTAATCAGCCCCTATCACTGACGTCAGGAGAAATACACCATGGCAAGCAAAGGCGGCCGCGAGAAGATCAAGCTGGAGTCCACTGCGGGCACCGGCCACTTCTACACCACGAACAAGAACAAGAAGACCACGCCCCAAAAGCTGGAATTCATGAAGTTCGACCCCAAGGCACGCAAGCACGTGCTGTACAAGGAAATCAAGCTGAAGTAACTCAGCCTGAGCCTTGTCTCAAAGAGCCCGCTCCACAGCGGGCTTTTTTTCGTCTGGATGCTTGTGAATGCCAAGCTCTGGCGACTACCGCCATCGATGCAGCCAAACGGCGCCTGCGTCCACCCGGCCGGCCTGCGCCCCGCCTGCCTCAGCCGATCACCCATGAAAAAACCCGCCGGGCGGCGGGTTGGTCAAGTCGAGTTGGGTAAGTCGAGCGCCAGCAGCGCCCTCACCCACAGCCCGGATCAGGCATGCGCCGCACGCAGCTGCAGCGAGAACTCCCGCAGCGCCGCAATACCGCTCTCCTCTGCCCGCTTGCACCAGTCCTGCAGATCAGCAACCAGCTGCTCGGCCGACACATTGGTTCGGGTCCAGAGCTGGCGCAGTTCTTCGCGCATGGCCACCAGCTTTTCCAGCGTCGGTGCGTTGCTCATGGCATTGGCCAGTCGCAAGCGAACGTCGCTGGGGATCTTTTCCGCGTCGCGGTGCAGCCAGCGCTCGGCCAGACGCAGGTCCGTCCAGGCATTGCCCGTGGCCACGCCCTGGGCTTTCAGACGCGCGACCTCCGCCGCACAGGCCCGGCGCAATTCCTTGGCGTAATTGGCCATCACCTCGTAGCGATTGGCGATGACGGCTTCCAGCGTCTGCGCGTCGGCCTGCGGCTTCACCGCCCCCAGCACCAGCTGTGGCGCCGTCTTGCGCACTTTGGCCAGGCCGCAGATTTCCAGCGCGCGGATATAGGCCCAGCCGATGTCGAACTCATAAGGCTTCACCGACAGCTTGGCCGACGTCGGGTAGGTGTGGTGGTTGTTGTGCAACTCCTCGCCACCGATCACGATGCCCCAGGGCGAAATGTTCGTCGACGCGTCCACCGCCTCGAAATTACGATAGCCCCACCAGTGGCCAATGCCGTTGATGATGCCGGCCGCCGTGATCGGGATCCACAGCATCTGAACCGCCCACACCGTGGCACCCAGTGCGCCGAACAGCACAAGGTTGATGACCAGCATCAGGCTCACGCCCAGGGCGCTGCGGCCCGTGTAGAAATGGCGCTCAAACCAATCATCCGGGGTGTTGTGGCCGTACTTCTTCAGCGTCTCGGCCACCTTGGCTTCGCTGCGGTAGAGCTCGCTGCCGGTCAGCAGCACCGTCTTGATGCCGCGGGTTTGCGGGCTGTGCGGGTCGTCCGGCGTTTCGCACTTGGCGTGGTGCTTGCGGTGAATCGCCACCCACTCCTTGGTCACCATGCCGGTCGTCATCCACAACCAGAAGCGGAAGAAGTGCGAGGGGATCGCATGCAGCTCGAGCGAGCGATGCGCCTGTGCCCGGTGCAGGAAGATGGTGACCGCCGCGATCGTGATGTGCGTCATCACCAGCGTCACCGCCACGACTTGCCATGTCGACAAGCCGAGCACGCCGTTCGAGGCCCAATCCACGAACGCGTCAAAGAAGATCTGTAATTCCATCGCCCCAACCTCGCCCCGCCACTTTGGCAGGCATGGCGAAATTCTAGGCGCGGATCAACGAGTCCCATCCCCGGGAACTGGCTAACCCGGGCAGCGCTTTCCCGGAGTTCACCGTCCGGAAGTCACGCGGGGGGGCAGCCCGGCAAAGGCCACCCCGGGCTCAACGTTCAGGCTGATCCCTCAAGCCTTGCGCTGCCAGGCCGCGGCAAAGAAGCCGTCGGTGTGATGGCGGTGCGGCCACAGGCGCAAGTAGCCCTGCACGTCCAGCTCTTCAGCGCGCTCGACATGGGCGGAGGTGAGCGTGGCGGCTGCAGGCAGCAGCTCGAAGTCGGGGTGCGCGGCGACGAAGGCCTCGGCAATCGCCTCGTTCTCACGGCGCAGCAAGCTGCAGGTCGCATACACCAGGCGGCCACCCGGCTTGACGAGTCGGGCCGCGCTGTCCAGGATCGCTGTCTGCTTGACGCACAGCTCTTCCAGCGCCTTCGGTGACTGGCGCCACTTCAGGTCAGGATTGCGGCGCAGGGTGCCCAGGCCGGAGCACGGTGCGTCCACCAGCACACGGTCGATCTTGCCGGTCAGGCGCTTGATGCGCTCGTCACGCTCGTGGGCGATCTGGGCCGGATACACGTTCGACAGGCCGCTGCGTGCCAGACGCGGCTTCAGGCCTTCCAGGCGGTGGCCCGACACGTCGAAGGCGTAGAGGCGGCCGGTATTGCGCATGGTGGCGCCCAGCGCCAGCGTCTTGCCGCCGGCACCAGCGCAGAAGTCCACCACCATCTCACCACGCTTGGCTTGCAGCAGCGCGGCCAGCAACTGGCTGCCTTCGTCCTGCACTTCCACGTCGCCGCGGGTGAACAGCGCCAGCTTCTGCAGCGCCGGCTTGCCGTGAATGCGCAGGCCCCATGGCGAATACGGCGTGATCTCGACGTCGATGCCGGCTTCCTTCAACTCGGCCTGCACGTCTTCGCGCTTGGCCTTGAAGGTGTTCACGCGCAGGTCCAGGGCTGCCACCTTGTCCATCTCTTCCACGAGCGGCCAGAACTCTTCGCCGAGTTCGGCCTTCAGCGGGTTCGCCAGCCAGTCGGGCAGGTTGTGACGCAGCTTCTCGGGCAACGTGGCACGGTCGATGGCGGCCACATCGGCCAGCCACTTCTGCTCGTTCGGGCCGATGGCGCCGCGGCGGAAGCTGTCGGTGCCTTGCCAGGCCAGCAGGGTCAGCCGGCGCTCCATGGTGCCGCTGCCGCTTTGTGCCAGATGCACATAGAGCAGCCGCTGCCGCAACACGGCGTAGGCGGTCTCAGCCAGGGCATGGCGCTCACGCTGGCCCAGGGCTCGGTGGTATTTGAAAAAGCCGGACACGATGGTGTCGGCCGGGGCGTCTAGCTTCACGACTTGGCGCACCAGTTCGGTGGCCAGGTCCAACAGGGCATTAGGATGCATCCATGGATTATCCCAGCCCCAGCCTCCCGTGTCTGCAAACCCGCTGATCCAGCACCTCCGGGTGCGCCCTCGCATGAGTGCGGCCGCCCTGCTGGGCGTGGCCGCGGCCCTGTGTCTGCCCGCCGGAACCAGCCATGCCACCCGCGCCTTGCTGGGCTGGAACGTGGGTGTGTGGACCTACCTGGTGCTGGTCGGCGTGATGATGATCCGGGCGGACCACGGCCACCTGCGCCGCCAGGCCGTGGCCCAGGCGGAGGGCATGGGGCTGGTCCTGACGATGGTGATTGCCGCTGCGGTGACCAGCCTGGTGGCCATCGTGCTGGAGGTCGCCCGGGTGCGACACGGCGCGGGCGTGATGGTCTGGCCGCACCTGCTGCTGGCCTTGGGCACCGTACTCGGGGGCTGGCTGCTGCTGCCGGTCGTGTTCACGCTCAGCTATGCCAGCCTTTACTACGCGCGGGCTGAAGAGCGGCCACCGCTGAAATTTCCGGACGACACGCCCGGTTTCGAGCCGCACTACAGCGACTTTCTCTACTTCGCCATCACCCTGGCCGTGGCGGCGCAGACCGCCGATGTGGCCATTGCCCGGCCTGACATGCGCAAGCTGGTGATGGTGCAGGCCGTGATCTCGTTCGCCTTCAACACGGCCATCCTGGCCCTGTCGATCAACATTGCCGCCGGCCTGTTCTGAGCAGGCGGCTCAGCGCAGCAGCTGCGCCGCGCCCCGGCGGTGGTGCACCCGGCCGTCGGCAAATTCAAGCTCGTCACGCACGAACCAGCCCACGGCCAGGGGGTAGAGCAGGTGCTCCTGCCCCAGCACCCGCGCGGCCAGCGCTTGTTCGTCATCGCCCGACAGCACCGGCACCGCTGCCTGCGCCACGATGGGGCCGTGGTCGAGCTCAGCCGTCACGAAGTGCACGGTGGCGCCAGCCAGCTTGCAGCCGGCCTCGATGGCGCGACGGTGCGTGTGCAGGCCCGGAAACGCCGGCAGCAGCGACGGATGCACGTTCAGCAGGCGGCCCTCGTAGTGCCGCACAAAACCGGGCGTGAGGATGCGCATGAAGCCGGCCAGCACCACAAGATCGGGCTGGTGGCTGTCGATCAAGGTCGCCAGTTCGGCATCGAAGGCTTCCCGGTCGGCAAAGGCCTTGTGATCCAGCACGGCAGTGTGGATGCCACGCGCCTGCGCCCAGGCCAGGCCTGAGGCGTCAGCCCGGTTGCTGATCACAGCCGACACCTCGGCCGGCCACCCCTCAGCCGCGCACGCTTCCACCACCGACTGCATGTTGCTGCCGCGGCCCGAGATCAGGATGACGATTCTTTTCATGAGGCCCGGGAGTGTACGGGCTGACACAATGGCGGTCTTCACGATTTCGTCTGACAGCCATGCGTTCCCGCGTTCTTTCTGGCATGCGCCCCACTGGCGCGCTGCACCTGGGCCACTACCATGGCGCCATCAAGAACTGGGTGCAGCTGCAGCACACCCACGATTGCTTCTTCTTCGTGGCCGACTGGCATGCGCTGACCACCTCGCCCGACAAGCACCAGACGCTGAGCGCACATGTGTACGACATGGTGGTGGACTGGCTGGCCGCCGGCATCGACCCCGACCAGGCCACGCTCTTCATCCAGAGCCGCCTGCCGGAGCACGCCGAGCTGTTCACGCTGCTGGCCATGCACACGCCGCTGTCGTGGCTGGAGCGCACGCCCTCCTACAAAGACCGCATCGCCAGGCTCGGCGAGGGTGAATCGCCGACCTTCGGCTTCCTGGGCTACCCGCTGCTGCAGGCCGCCGACATCCTGATCTACCGGGCGCAGCATGTGCCAGTGGGCGAAGACCAGGCGCCGCACGTCGAAATCACCCGTGAAGTGGCGCGCCGCTTCAACCACCTGCACGGCGCCGGCCGCACAGAACCGGTGCTCATCGAGCCACAAGTGCTGCTGACCGACACCGCCCGCCTGCCCGGTCTGGACGGCGAAAAGATGAGCAAGAGTCTGGGCAACACCATCGCCATGCGCGACGAGCCCGAGGCCGTGGCCACCAAAGTGCGCAAGATGCCCACCGACCCCCAGCGCGTTCGCCGCGAAGACGCAGGTGAGCCCACCCGCTGCCCGGTGTGGGCCCTGCACGCGGTGTACACGCCTGAAGCCACCCGCGACACCCTGGCCGCCGACTGCCGCCAGGCCCGCACCGGCTGCCTCGACTGCAAGCAGCCGCTGATTGACGCCATCGTGCGTGAGCAGCAGCCCTGGCGCGAACGTGCCGAGCGCTACCTGGCGAATCCGAAGCAGGTGCAGTGGATCGTCGAGCTGGGCACCGAGCGGGCACGCACCGTGGCGCGCCAGACCATGAAGGACGTGCGCGAGGCCATCGGCCTGGCTTACTGAGCACAGGCCCGCTGCCCATGCCCGCTTCCGTCCTGATGCTCCTGTCGTCGTTCCTGTTTGCGCTGATGGGGGTCTGCGTGAAGCTGGCCTCGGTCAGTTACGGCACCGGCGAGATCGTGCTGTACCGCGGCCTGGTGGGCGCGCTGTTCCTGTTCGGCCTGATGCGCTGGCGCGGCACCCCGTTTGCCACGCCCGTGCCCTCGATGCACTTCTGGCGCAGCCTGAGCGGCGTGGCCGCGCTGATGCTGTGGTTCTACGCCATCGGCAAGCTTCCCCTGGCCACCGCCATCACGCTGAACTACATGTCGTCGGTGTGGATGGCGCTGTTCCTCATCGGTGGCGCCGTGCTGCTGGGCGCCAGCAAGGTGGACGGCCGCCTCGTGGCCACCGTGCTGACGGGCTTTGCCGGCGTGGCCCTGGTGCTGCAGCCCACCATCGAGCGCGAACAGTTCTGGGGCGGCCTGGCCGGGCTGCTGTCGGGCATGTTGTCGGCCATGGCTTACCTGCAGGTCACCGCGCTCGGGCGCGCCGGTGAGCCGGAAGACCGCGTGGTGTTCTATTTCTCGCTGGGCAGCCTGACCGCCGGCCTGCTGCTCACGCTCGCCACCAGCCGCACAGGCGGCCCCACCTTGCACGGGCACACCTGGCAAGGCGCGGGCCTGCTGCTGGCCACGGGCTTGCTGGCCACCTCGGCGCAGATCGTGATGACGCGGGCCTATGCCATCGGCCGCCCGCTCACCAACGCCAGCCTGAACTACCTGGGCATTGCCCATTCCTTCCTGTTCGGCGTGTTCATCTTTGACGACCCTGTCACCTCCACCGCCCTGCTGGGCATGGGCCTGATCGTCATCGCCGGCATTGCCGCGACGCTGCTGCGCACCAAGGCCGCGCCCGGCACGGCCGCCACCCCGCCGAACAACACCGAGGCCTGAACCTTGACACCGGAGACCCGCATGAACGCCAACGCCACGTCCCCCCTCATCAGCGCCGCTGAACTCATGGCGCTGTGCGCCTCGGGCCAGGCCCCCGTCATCCTCGACTGCAGCTTCGAGCTGAGTGACCCGGCTCAAGGCCAGCGGCAGTTCGCGCAGGCCCACCTGCCTGGCTCCTTGTATGCCCATCTGGAGCGCGACCTGTCGGGCCCCAAATCAGCGGCCGGATCGATTGAAGGCGGGCGCCACCCGCTGCCCGATCGCGCAGCCTGGGCGCACACCGTTGGCCAGTGGGGCATCGGCGCGGGCACCTCGGTGGTGGTGCTTGATGGCCAGGGCTGCGCCTTCGCTGGCCGCGCCTGGTGGCTGCTGCACTGGCTGGGCCACCGTGATGTGCGGGTGCTGGACGGTGGCCTGCCCGCCTGGCAAGCCGCCGGCGGTGCCGTGGCGGAAGGCCCGGCGGCTGAGCGCAGCGCCACCCCGCTGCCCGACTACCCGCTGGGCGAGCCCGGCATGCCCACGGTGCGCGCGGACGAGCTGCTGAAGCTGCAAGGCAGCCACGTGCTGGTGGATGCCCGCGCCGGTGAGCGCTTCCGCGGCGAGGTGGAACCGCTGGACCGCATCGCCGGCCACATTCCAGGCGCGCGCAACCGCTTCTTCAAGGACAACCTGCAAGCCGACGGCCGCTTCAAGCCGGCAGCTGAGCTGCATGCCGCCTTCAGCGCGCTGGGCGTGGCGCCCGCTCAGGTCATCCACCAGTGCGGCTCGGGCGTCACCGCCTGCCACAACCTGCTGGCCATGGCGGCGGCTGGTTTGCCTGGTGCAGCGCTGTATCCGGGCTCGTGGAGCGAGTGGTGCGCAGACCCGCTGCGGCCCGTGGCACGCGGCGCTTGATCTGGGCCAAACCCGCACTTTGAGGAGCTTGATGCGCGTCAAGGCGTTTGTGGCCTGACGCGCAACACTGTGTGCATGTGCCGGACATTCCCGGCTGCCCACAGAAGGAGCGCCTCATGTACACCCACATCCTGGTTCCCACCGACGGCTCGGACATCACCGACAAGGCCGTGCAGACCGCCGTGAAGTTGGCCAGCACCCTGGGCGCCAAGCTCAGCGCCATCAGCGTGAAAGAGCCCTTCCCCTACAGCGCGATCTCGGAAATGCAGCCTGTGCCGCCGCAGGAGTTTTTCGACGCGCAAGAGCGCATCGCCGCTGGCCGCGTCAAGCAGGTTCGCGAGGTGGCGCTGGCCGCCGGTGTCACGGCTGACGCCTTCACCGTCGAATCTGTGCACCCTTGGGAAGCCATCGTCGATCAGGCGAAGGAGCTGGGCTGCGATCTGATCGTCATGGCCTCACATGGCCGCCGCGGCGTGAGCGCCCTGCTGCTGGGCAGCGAAACCCAGAAGGTGCTGACGCACTGCCAGATCCCGGTGCTGGTGGTGAAGTAAGCCCGCTTCGGGCTCAGTGTTCGTGCAGGTGCGACAGCGCCAGCACGATCAGGCCCAGGCCGGCGCCGATCCACAGCACCTGCTGCAGCATCTCGCGCCAGGGCATGCGGCGCTGCATCTGCGGGATCAGGTCGGCCACGGCCACGTAGATGAAGCTGCTGGCCGCCACCACCAGCAGGTAGGGGAAGATCGCCTGCCAGGTGCCCAGCACGAAGTAGCCCAGCACGCCGCCCACCACGGCCGCGAGGCCCGACAAGGCGTTGTAGAACAGCGCCTTGCGGCGAGTGAAGCCGGCGTTGATCAGCACGATGGTGTCGCCGACTTCCTGCGGAATTTCATGCAGGATGATCGCCAGCGACGTGGTCAGGCCCAGCTCGGGGCTGGCGATGAAGGCGGCGGCGATGATGATGCCGTCGCAGAAGTTGTGGATGCTGTCGCCCACCAGCACGCTGAGGCCACCACGGCCCGCCTGCTCGGCGTCGAAATGGTGGTGGTGGTCATGGCCGTCACCTTCGTGGTGGTGGTCATGCCGGTACAGCTCGGCCTTTTCCAGCAGGAAAAAAAACAACAGGCCGCCCAGCAGCACCGCGAACAGCGTCCGGGGGTCGACCTGGCTCTCGAAGGCTTCCGGCAGCGTGTGCAGCAAGGCCGTGCCCAGCAACACGCCGGCCGACAGGCTGACCAGGTGCTTCACCAGCTGACCCAGCATCGCGTAGGTCAGCGAAGCCGCCACCACCACGGACAGCACGCCACCCAGGAAGGTGGCCAGAACAATGTAGAACAGCGTCATTCAGAAACCGGAAAGCGTGCCCGGCGGGCGACTGCAGAGAGTGTGCCCCACACGGGCAGCTGCCGCGCAAGGTGGGCGTGGATCATGCCACGAGCCGCCGCCCGCCGCTTTGCAGGCCCTGTTTCAGCCCAGCCGCACCACCCGTGCCACCGAGGGCACTCCGGACGCATCCATCACGAACAGCATGTAAAAGCCCGGCGGGGCCAGCGCGGCCGCCGCCGGGCTGTGCAGGCGCAGCTTGCTGCCGCTCTGGGTGAAGCTGAGCGGCACCACGCGCTGGTCATTGCCAAACGCATGGGTGACAGCACCAAAGCGCACCAGATTGACGGCGGAGACCGCACCCTCGCCGCGCATGCGCACATCGAACTGCTGGCTCCAGCCCAGCGCAGCAGGCGCCTCGCGCACCACCGGCCGCTCAGCCGCCAGCCCGCTGCCGTCCTTGCGGTACAGGTAAGGCGGGAAGTACACCTCGGCATTGAGTTGCGCCACCGGCCCGGGCGCCCCGCCGCCTCCGGTCAACACCGAGCCATCGGGCATCAGCATCGAGATCGAGTGATACAGCCGTGGCTTGGCCGCCGCCGCCGTGGGCCGCCACTGGCCGGTCTGCGCTTGCCACAGCTCGCTGGCGTAAAACGCGCCGGCCAATGAGTTGCCGGAGGACGAGCCGCCGTTCACCCACACCGAACCATCAGCCAGTGCGGTGGCGTTGGCATACAGGCGATGACCAGAGAGATTGCCGCTGCGGGCCACCGTCGGCCTGGCTTTGGTGGACCAGTCCACCAGCCAACTGGCCCCGTCATTGCGCACCGACAGCACCCGCCCCGGCGCCACCATCACCGAAGGCAGGCGCGCCGACCCCGTCGGCAGCTCCGCAGGCATGCGCTCGATGGCGCCGTCGCCGGCTGTGCTCAGCGCATACATCGGCCCGTTCACCGTGAGCACGCCGATGCGGCCCTCGGGCAATTGCCAGGCGCGCGGGTAGTACCAGTGCGAGCCGATCGAGCCCAGGGCCTGGTCGCTGGTGGCACCCGGCAAGCTGCGCCACAGGCCGTCCGGGCCGCGCAGCTCGGGCGTGGGCGAGAAGGTCGGCGTGCTCTCGGGGCCGCCTTCCAGCCCGTCACGGTCGTCGCGCCCGCCCAGCACCACCGCGTCGCCCTGTGCGCTCATCACCACCGTGGCATACCAGCGGCGAAACCCCATCGACAGGGGCTCGCGCTGCAGGGCACCAGTGGCCGGTGAAAAACGATTGACGTCGTTGTTGGCGTAATTGCGCACGCCGTCCACAGCGCGGTCACCGCCGACGATCAGCACATCGCCCGCCGGCAACAGCGCCTGGCCCGCGCAGAAGATGTCGGTTTCAGTGGTGTTGGCCAGCACTTGCATGGCCGAGGTGCCTGTGCCGGCAGCCGGGTCCCAGAGCGCGTAGTTCAGCAGAGGGACCGGGCGGGTGGGCAGCTGGTTGCCGTAGCTGAGCACCCGGCCATCGGGCAGCAACACCGTGTGAATGGGGATGATGGGCCAGCCGAACGAGCGACCAAACACGCCCATCTCGCCGGCGTCAGGCGGGCCGTCGGGCACCGGCGAGGTGGCAGGCACGGCCCCCACCACTGCGCCGGCCGTCAGCGCCTGCGCCCGGCCAGCTGCGCCCAAAGTCGTGCTCAGTGTCGCGGCGTCGGTACCCGATGCGTCACCGGTGTCCACCGGCGTGGCCCGGCCCAGGTCATGGTCTTCCTCGCTGAGCTGGTTCGGGCTGACCGACGAACCGCCGCAGGCCGCCAGCACCACGCCCATCGCCCAGGCCGACGAGGGCCAATACTTGAAATTCGCTGTCACAGTACCTCCAGCCACTCGGGCATTCAGGGATCAAAGGGGTACTGCTGATCCATAGTGTAGGAATCCGGCGATGGATGTGCCATCCCACACCTGCTTGTCACTGAACGGCGGGCACAATGCGCACCCATGTCCGAGAAAAACATCGCCGCCACCGGTTTGCTGGCCGCCATTGACATGGGGTCGAACAGCTTCCGGCTGGAAATTGGCCAGGTGCGTGACGGCCGTTACCGTCGCAACCTCTATCTGAAAGACACCGTTCGTCTGGGTGCCGGGCTGGATGCCGACGGCATGCTCACCGAAGAGGCCACGCAACGCGGCCTGCTGTCACTGCAGCGCTTTGCGCAGAACCTGGGCGGCCTGCGGCCGTCGCAGGTGCGGGCCGTGGCCACGCAAACCCTGCGTGAAGCCCGCAACCGCAATGCCTTCCTGGTGCGTGCGGAGGCCGCGCTCGGCCTGCCGATCGAAATCATCTCGGGCCGGGAAGAAGCCCGTCTGATTTACGCAGGCGTGTCGCACCTGCAACCGTCCACGGCCAACCGGCTGGTGATCGACATCGGCGGGCGCTCCACCGAGATGATCCTCGGCAAGGGCCGCGTGCCCAGCCAGGCCGAGAGCTTCCAGGTCGGCAGCGTCAGCCTGTCGATGCGCTATTTCCCGGGTGGCAGCTTCACCGCTGAAGGCTTCCGGCAGGCGCAGGTGGCCGCAGGCGCCGCGTTTGAAGAAGCGCTCGACCAGTTCGCGCCCAAACATTGGCAGGAGGCCCTGGGCTCGTCTGGCACGGCCGGTGCGGTGTCCGACATCCTCAAGGCCAGCGGCATCACTGACGGCAGCATCACGCCGGACGGTCTGCGCTGGCTGATCGACCAATGCATGGCGGCCGGCAGCGCCGAGGCGCTGGATCTGCCCGGCCTGAAGGCTGACCGCCGTCAGGTGATTGCCGGTGGCGTGGCCATTCTGTACACGCTGTCGACCCACTTCAACATCCAGCAACTGCAACCTGCCAAGGGCGCGCTGCGCCAGGGCGTGATCGTGGACCTGCACGACCGTCTGCTGGCCGAAAGCCAGGACAACGGCCACGACCTGCGTGACGACTCCGTGCGCAACCTGCAGGCCCGCTTTGGTGTGGATGTACACCAGGCTGCCCGCGTGAGCGACCTGGCCCTGACGCTCTACGACCAGGTGGCGCCCCGCGCCACGGTGGCCGAACGCAACGAACTGCGCTGGGCGGCGCAACTGCATGAGATCGGCCTGATGGTCTCGCACCACGACCACCACCGCCACAGCGCCTACCTGATGGCGAATGTCGACATCGCCGGCTTTTCACAAAGCCAGCAGCGGCACCTGGCCGACCTGGTCTTGTCGCAGCGCGGCGGCCTGAAGAAGGTGGAAGGGCTGCTTCAGCAACCCGCCTGCCTGTGGCAGGTGCTGTGCCTGCGGCTGGCGGTCATCAAGTGCCACGCCCGACAACCGATCCGCCTCGATGCGCTGCGCCTGAGCCACCGCGGTCGTCAGGCACGGCTGCACTTCACGCCGGCATGGGCCGAGGCCTCGCCACGCACCATGCACTTGCTGCGCGAAGAGGCCGAAGGCTGGTCACGCACCGAGGTGCTGGCGCTGCGACTGGGCTGAGCCGGGCGCCTGCTCAGCAGGTGCGCTCAAACCCCATCAGGTGGGCAGCTTGCTGCCCCACAGCGCCGCATCAAAGCCCACGGTGACGCTGCCGTCCGGCCACTCCACCACGGGGCGCTTGATGACGCTGGCCTGGGCCTGCATCAAGGCCTGCGCCGAGGCGGCGTCGACCACCGCGGCCTGCACCGCCGCGTCCAGCTTGCGCCAAGTGGTGCCTTGCCGGTTCACCAGCTTTTCCCACCCCACGGCGCTTACCCAGACCGGCAAGCGGTCGAGCGGCACGCCCTGCTTCTTGAAATCGTGGAAGGCCACGTTCTGGCCATGCTCAGCGAGCCAGACGCGGGCGCGCTTCACCGTGTCGCAATTGGGAATGCCGTAGAGAACCATGCAGGGCACCGGAAAAAGTAGAGCTGAAAAAGATCGACAGGGAACGTTCGCCGACTCAGGCGCAGACGTCCTTGAACAGCAAGGCGATGACCGTGCCGTCGTCGACGGGCTTCATCGCCGGCGGGCTGGCCGCTGAGGCCGCCGCGGCCACCGGCGCAGGCCCGAAGTAGTAGCTGCGCTCGCTGCACTGCGCGCGGAACAGGAAGGTACGCAGCAGGGACTTGGCGGGGTTGGCCACCTGTACCGTGGCTTCGACAAACCCGCCGTCACGCGGGCGCACGAAGCGGCCACTTGCCGAGGTGTCGAGCAGGCTGAAGGTGTTGTCGGCCGCGACGAACAGCTCTTTCACCGACAGTGCCTCCGCGTCTTTCACGGCACCGGCCTTGTCACGCAGCCAGTTCGGCATTTCCGGCGTGGGCCGGCTGATCGGACGCGGCTCGGTGGGGGCCTGAGACTGCTGGGCCAGGGCCACCGGTGCTGCCAGCGCCAGGCAAAGCAGCCAGACGGCCGAAGTGCTGGCGGGTGCATGGGCAGGCTGGCGAGCGGTCGACGAAAGGCGGTTTGTCATGCCGCGCAGCGTACCCGAGAAACTTGACCCGTCACAGCAGGCTCAACACCTTGCCGATGGCCGGCACACCGGCCTGATCAAACGCGAACAGCAGATAAAACCCGGGCGGCGCGAGGTTCTTGTTCGCCGGCGCCTTCACCTGCAGCACGCTGCCCGATTGGCTGAACGTCAGTGCCTGGAAGCGCTGATCCGCGTTGAACGCGTGAGTGACAGCGCCGAAGCGCACCAGCGTGACCCGTGAGATCGCAGCCGTGCTACCCATCGTCACGCCGAAGGTCTGAGCCGGGTGAACCACGGTGGGTGCCTTGGCCACCACCGGCCGTGTGGCGGGCTGGCCTGAGCCGTCGGCGCGGTACAGGTAAGGCGGGTAGAAGATTTCGGCATTCAGCTGGGCCACCGGGCCAGGCCCGCCACCGCCGGCCGTCAGCACGCTGCCATCAGGCAGCAGCATCGAGGTGGCGTGGTACAGCCGCGCCTTGGTGGCCGCCGCCTGGGGCGTCCACAAGCCCGTGGCCGGGCTCCAGGTGCTCGACAGGTACGCCGCGCCAGCCAGGTCATTGCCGGTGGAGGAACCGCCGTTCACCCAGACCTGGCCGTCGGCCAGCAGCGTGGCATTGCTGTACTGGCGGTCCTGGTCGATGGACGTGGTGGCTTGCACGGCAGGCGTCGTGCCGCTCATGTCCAGCACCACGGCCTGCCGGTTCAGCCGCACCGACAACACCTTGCCCGGGCTGAACATGACCGACGGATACGACGGATCACCCGCAGGCAGCACCACTGGCAAAGTGCGCAGCTTGCCAGCGCCTGAGGGCCACAGCGCAAACACGCCGCCCGCATGGGCCACGCTGACGATGCGACCGTCCGGCATCGCCCAGGCGCGGGGGTAATACCAGCTCATGTCGTCGCTGCCCCAGACCCAGTTGGCCGCGGCGCCCGTCAAAGAGCGCCAGCCCGTGTCAGAGCGCCAGACCTCGGGCGTGCTGGCGAAGGTATCGACCGTGGGGGCCATGACGTCATTGCCCTCCCAGAGTCGATCAACCCGCCCGCCCAGCACCACCTGCTCACCGGCCGCCGACGACACCACCGTGGCATACCAGCGCTGCCAGGCCATGGAGGCGGTCTGCCGCTCCAGCGTGTTGGTGCCACGTCTGAACACATTGACATCGCTGTTGGCGAAGTTGCGCACGCCCGCCACCTGCCGGTCACCGCCCACCACCAGCACATCGCCCGTGACTGGCAACAAGGTTTGTCCGGCGCAGAAGATGTCGGTGCCAGTGCTGTTGGGCAGCAGCGTCATCGATTCAACGCCGGTGCCAAGCCGAGGGTCCCAGACGGCGTAGTTCAGCGACGCGCCCTGCTCACCTTCCGGCGTCGAGCCGTAGGCCAACACGCGGCCGTCCGGCAGCAGCACGGTGTGCATCGGAATGACGGGCCAGTAAAACGGCGCGCCAAACACACCCTGCTGCGCCGCATTCACCGAGCCCGCCGGGCTGACCCACGCGGCCGGCCCGACACGCCGGGCCTGGCTACCCGGCCAGGCCAGCGGCACACCGGCACCCAGCCCGCGGTCGACCAGGGCCGGACGGCTCTGCAACATGTCTTCCGGCAACGCCGGTCTGCCCACCACCGCGGCCCGGGTGATGGCCGGCAGCACGGCCACGGCCATCAATGCCCACACCCCAGCCGGCAGGGCTTTTCGAACAGGCAGGGGTGAACAATCGATGGCGCTCATGGCGAACCTCCTCGTGTGGAATGGCGGCTTGCAAGATGTGGTGAAACGAGTGTGGTGAAACTACCGGTCTACGTCACTCCCACACCACACAGGCAAGCACTTTGGCGTGACGTTCACGCCACGCCTTCATCAGCGGGTCACGGCACCGTCAATGGCGTGTCACGTGCACGTGGTGCCTGTTTCAGGGCAGGCTCACAGCGCCAAGGTGGTGCGGTGGTTGCCGTTGTCCTGTCCGGCGCCGCGGCTCGCCTCGAACAAGAACCAGATGCGCTGCTCACCCTGATCGATCCAGGTTTCCAGCAGGCTGTTGGTGCCCACATCGCCGTGCTCGGCGCACAAGGCATGTGCACGACGCAGCTGGCGCACCAACATGCGGCTGTCTTCGCGCAGCTCGGCCATCATGTCGGGCGGGTCCACGAAGGCGGCGTCGTTGTCGAGCACGCGTTGCAGGCGGCTGATTTCGCCGATCGAATGCAAGGTGCGCCCCCCTAACTTGCGGCAGCGCTCGGCCAGCGGGTCCGTCATCGCCCACAGCTGCGCGGCTTGCTCATCCAGCATCAGGTGCAGGTCACGGAAGTGAACGCCGCTCATGTGCCAATGGAAGTTCTTGGTCTTCACATACAGCGCAAACACATCGGCCAGCAGCACCGACAGGGTGTTCGAGATCTGCTCGGTGGCGGCGCTCTTCAGATCAGTGGGGGTGCTGAGCGGTGCTGCTCGGCGCTCTTGCAGCTCAGCCGTGCTGGCGGCGGACGAAGGGCTGGGCGAATGAGAAGAAGGGTTCATGGTGGGCCTGCTGGTTGTGCGCCCATGGCCGGGCAACATGCACGGGTTTCAGAGCGCCTGCACTGATGCTGGCGGCAGGCCCGGCCAGCGTCGGTTCGCCAGCGAACCCTGGCCTGGGGGCCTCAGGCCACCGCACAGACGCGGCACACGCACAGGCTCACGCTGTGGGCCATGCCCGCTGCTCGCCCTGAACCACCTGCCAACCCCTACACCGTGCTGGGCGTGGCCACCAACGCCACCGAGCAGGAGATCAAGCAGGCCTGGCGGCGGCAGGCCCGGCGCTACCACCCCGATGTGAGCAAGGCGCCCGATGCCGAAGCCCGCTTCAAGGCCCTGGCCGATGCCCACCGGCTGCTGAAAGACCCGGCCCGCCGCGCCGCCTATGACCGCGGCGAGCCCGACCCCGAGACCCATCCCGGCTTCCACCAACCACCGCCGCAGCGCAGCAGTCGGCCGTCACAGCGCGCGCAGCGGCGCCCGGCAGGCCGGAGCCCGTCCATCGACGAAGACTTCTTCTCGGGCACGCACGGCGACAGCGCCAGCGAGTTGCTCGAAGCCCTGTTGCGCCAGCACCAGCAAGCCACCCCACCGCAAGACCAGACCGCCGAGCTGCAGATCAGCGTAGAAGAGGCCTGCACGGGTGGCCACCGCCTGGTGCAGCTGCAGGGCCACCACCACAGCGGCCAGAGCGGTGGCCTGCGAGAGCTGGACGTGACCATTCCACCGGGCATGGCCGACGGCCAACGCCTGCGCCTGGCCGGCCAGGCGGGCGTGGACGCCCTCGGGCGGCATGGCGACGTGGTGCTTACCGTGCACCTGCAGCCACACCCCCTGTTCAGCGTGCAAGGCCGAGACATCAGCCTGCAGCTGCCGGTAACCCCGTGGGAAGCCGCGCTAGGCGCCCAGGTGACGCTGCCCACCCCCACCGGCTCACTCACGCTGACCGTGCCGCCAGACAGCCCGGGCGGACGCCGCCTGCGCCTGAGTGGCCGCGGCATCCCGGGCAAGCCTGCGGGCGATTTGTATGCCGTGCTGCAACTGGTGCTGCCACGTGCCGACACGCCCGATGCCCGCGCGGCTTATGCCGAGTTCGCGCGGCAACTGCCGTTTGATGCCCGCCCAACCTGGGCGCATTGATTGAACCGCTCAGGCGCAGGGGGTGAGCTACCCCACCCCTGTCGGGTGGCGCACAGACGCTGCGGCCTCAAAGGCCTACAACGCCTCATCACCCGTGACACCCCGTGACACCGCATCCAACAAATCCACAAACCCCGAAAGCCCACCATGACCCGCACCCCCACCCAGACCCCGACGTTTCGTCCCTCCCCCATCTGGCTCGCCGCCCTGGTGCTCACCGGCTTCGGCGCATCTGCCCAGGCCCAAGGCCAGGACCAGCCCTACTACTACGGCGGCCTGTCGCTCGGCAGCTCACGCGCGCTGCTCGATGAAGGCGCCATCGCCGAATCCCAGCGCCTCAGCGGCGGCAATGCCGTGACCATCACCGGCATCAGCGAGGACACCCGCGACACCAGCTACCGCGTCTTTCTGGGCTACCAGTTCAACCGCAACATCGGCCTGGAAGCCAGCTTCTTCCAGCTGGGTCGCTTCCACCTGCAGGCCGACACCCTGCCCACCGGCACGCTGAACGGCGAGCTGAAGATGCAGGGTGGTGGGCTTGATGTGGTGGGCGCCATGCCGCTGGGTGAGCAGCTCTCGTTCCTGGCCCGAGTGGGTGGCCAATATGCCAAGACGGTCGGCGTGTTCAGCGGTTCCGGCGCGTTCGTGGTGAACAACCCGTCGCCCAGCCACCGTGAGCTGAACTACAAGGTCGGCGTGGGCCTGCAGTACGCCTTCAGCGCGAACTTCCTGATGCGGGCCGAGGCCGAGCAATACCGGGTCAATGACGCGATGGGCAACCATGGCCGTGTGCAGGTGGCGTCCATCAGCCTAGTGATGCCGTTTGGCGAAGGCGCCGGCATGCGGCGCACCGCACGCGCCATGCCGATGAGCTACGCGCCCCCTGCCGCCGGCCCGGCCCCCACGCCAGCCCCGATGCCTGAGCCGGTGGTGGTGGCCGCCGCCCCCATGGTGGTGCCGGCAGCGCCGCCCGCCATGCCGAAGCGGGTGAGCTTTTCGGCTGATGCGCTGTTCGACTTCGACAAGGCCAGCCTGCGCACCGAAGGCAAGTCGGCGCTCGACGCTTTCGCCCGTGACATGGCCGGCACACAGTTCGATCTGATCGTGGTGGAAGGCCATGCTGACCGCACCGGCTCGGCCGCCTACAACCAGAAGCTCTCGCTGCAACGGGCCGATACCGTGAAGGCCTGGCTGGTGTCTTCCGGCGGGTTTGATGCAACGCGCATCAGCACCGCAGGCATGGGCGAACGGGCGCCCACGACACAGCTTGCTGACTGCAAGGCCAGCCTGCCGACGACCGAGTTGCGGGCCTGCCTGCAACCCGACCGCCGGGTGGACGTGGACGTGAGCGGCACGCGCTGAGCGCCCGCCCATGCGCTGGTTCACTCTGGAGCACAGCCGTGCGGCGTGGTGGGCGGACATCGCCCTCTACGCCGCAGCGTCCTTGTCGCTGTGCCTCACCCTGCTGGCCGGCAGCCCGGCGGGCAGCGGCCTGACACTCACGTTGTGGGCGGTCACCGGTGTCGCCAGCTGGACGCTGGTGGAATATGTGCTGCACCGCTTCGTGCTGCACGGCCTGCCGCCCTTCAGCGACTGGCATGCCGAGCACCACCGCCGCCCCACCGCGCTGATCGCCTCACCAACGTGGATTACGGTGCTGCTGTTCCTCGGGCTGGCGGCTGGCCCGGCCTGGTGGCTGCTGGGCCGCTGGCCGGCCTGCGCGCTGAGCTTCGGCCTCGTCACGGGTTACCTGGGCTACGGCCTTGCGCACCACGCCACCCACCACCGCGTGCCGTGGCTGTCGCCCCGCAACGCGTGGCTGGCCCGTCGGCGCCGCAGCCATGCGCTGCACCATGCCCATCACGGCCACGCCGTGATGTTTCCTGAGGCCGGCAGCCGTCACTTCGGGGTGACGCTGGACTTCTGGGACCAGGTGTTTGGCACGGCGACTGCCCCTGCGCCGGGCCGGCAACCCTGATGCCCGACAACTCCACGCCCGCCGCCCCCGCGAGCACGCCGGCGACGCCAGTGGCTCCGGCCGTCAGCGCTGCGCCCGCAAATCCGACCACAAACCCACCCATCACCACCGCCACCGGCGCTGCCACCCCACCGCCCCTGCACCCAGACCAGCACCCGCGCTGGCACTGGCTGCTGGCGCGGTCCGGGCACATCGGCACCGGCGTAGTGGTGCTGGCCGCTGCGGCGTGGTTCGGGCCTGACCTGGTGCTGGGGCCGCGGGTTGAGCTGCTCTCGGTGCGCCAGGGCGATCTGGTGCAAACCGTGGTGGCCAGTGGCCGCGTGGCGGCGCCGCACCGCGTCAGCGTGGGCGTGCAGATCACCGGCACCGTGGCCGACGTGCCGGTGCAGGAAGGCCAGACCGTGGCCAGCGGCGACGTGCTGATCCGCCTGAACGACACCGAACTGCAGGCCACCCTGCTGCAGGCGCGGCTGAACAGCGCGCAGGCCGACGCCCGGCTGCGCAGCCTGCAAGCCCTGCAGGCCCCGCTGGCCGCCCAAGCCGTGCTGCAGGCCAGCGCCACCCACACCCAGATGCAGCGCACCCTGCTGCGCAGCCGCGAACTGGTGGCCCAGGGCTTCATCGGCCAGGCCGCGCTCGACGACAGCCTGCGCGCCGAGCGGGTGGCTGCCGCGCAACTCGACATCACCCAGCGGCAATGGGCCAGCGCCCTGCCCGCTGGCACCGACCACCAGCTGGCCCTCACCACGCTGGCCCTGGCCCGGGCCGGTGACGACGCCGCCCGCGCCCGCCTGGCCTACGCCGTGGTGCGCGCCCCGGCCAGCGGCGTGTTGATCGCCCGTGCGGTGGAGCCCGGTGACGTGGTGCAGCCGGGCAAGGTGCTGATGCTGCTTTCACCCGCCGGCAGCACCGAGCTGGTGGTGCAGATCGACGAGCGCAACCTGCGCCTGATGCGCACCGGGCTGACCGCCCTTGCCTCGGCCGATGCCTACCCGAACGAACGCTTCGACGCCCGCCTCGTGTTCATCAACCCCGGTGTGGACGCCGAACGCGGCGCGGTGGAAGTGAAGCTGGCCGTGCCCCGCCCACCACCCACGCTGGCGCAAGACATGACCGTGTCGGTTGACATTGAAGTGGCCCGCCGCACGAACGCGGTGCTCATCCCGACGGCCGCCGTGCACGGTGCCGACACCGCCACCCCGTGGGTGCTGCGCCTGGAAGGGCGCCATGCCCGGCGTGTGGCCGTGGTGCCGGGCCTGCGCAGCGGCAGCCAGCTGCAGGCCCTGCCCGGGCCGGTGGGCAGTAACGACAGCAAGGACAGCAACAACAACAGCAGCAGCGCAGCGCCTCTGAAAGCCGGTGACCAGCTGGTGCCGGTGGCGACCGCCAGCATCGTGGCGGGCCAACGGTTGCGCGCTGCAGGGCCTGCGTCAGCGGCCAGCAGCGCGGCCTCGGCGGCTTCAGCCGTGGTGAAAACGCCCACGCAGCCAGCAGCGCCCTGAGCACCGAGTTGCACCACCGAGCCACCCCATGCCGCCCGACGCCCTGAGCCCCACCGCCCCGCCGCAACCCGCCCCCCAGACGCCACCCTCATCGGCCACGGCCAACCTGCCCGTGCTGGCCCGGTGGCAGCCGTTTGAATGGATCGTCGCGCTGCGCTTCCTGCGCGAGGGCCGCATCCAGACCGCCTTCATCATTGGCGGCGTAGCCATTGGCGTGGCCGTCATCGTGTTCATGTCCGCCTTGCTCTCAGGCCTGCAAGGCAACTTCGTTCGGCGCGTGTTGACCGGCCAGGCGCACATCCAGCTGCTGCCGCCCAAAGAGGTGGCGCGGCCGCTGCGCCTGTGGCCTGGCCCTGGCGGCGGCCAGCTCACGCCCGAGCTGATCGAAGGCGCCATCCTGCAATCACCCACCCAGCGCACCAAGCACCTTGACCAATGGCAGGCACTGGCCGTGCAGATCCGCCAGATGCCGGAGGTGAAGGTGGTGTCACCGGCCGCCACCGGCTCGATGCTGGTGGTGCGGGGTGATGCCAGCCGGTCCATCTCGACCCTCGGCATTGACCCCGCGCTGTACTTCCGCATCGTCACGATGGACGACAAGCTGGTGGCCGGCACCACCCGTCTGGGCAGCAGCGACATCCTCATCGGCATCGAGCTGGCGGCCGACCTGGGCGTGGGCATGGGCGACAAGCTGCGCGTCACCTCGGCCACCGGCACGGCCAGCACGCTCACCATTTCCGGCCTGTTTGACCTGGGCAACAAGGGCGCCAATGCACGCACCACCTTCGTGGCCCTGCGCACCGCGCAAAGCCTGCTCGGCCTGCCCGGCGGCGTGACCGTGCTGGACGTGACCGTGACCGACCCCTACGCCGCCGAAATCGTCGCCCAGCGCATCACCAGCGACACCGGCGTGCAGGCCGACAGCTGGATCAAGACCAACGCGCAGTTCTTCACCGCGGTGAATGCGCAGCAAAGCTCGAACACCGTGATCCGGGCCTTCGTGGCGCTGTCGGTGGCCATGGGCATTGCCAGCGTGCTGGTGGTGTCGGTGGTGCAGCGCTCTCGCGAGATCGGCATCTTGCGGGCCATGGGCGTGACGCGAGCACAGGTGCTGCGGCTGTTCCTCATCCAGGGCGGCCTGCTGGGCCTGGGTGGCGCCATCGTGGGCTGCGCGCTGGGGGCAGGCTCATTGCTGGCGTGGCAGACGCTGGTGCGCAATGCGGACGGGAGCGCGCTGTTCCCGATCAACCTGTCGCCGATGCTGTTTGTGGTGACGCTGGCGCTGGCCACGCTCACCGGGTTGGCGGCTGCGTTTGCGCCTGCCTTGCGGGCGGCAAGGCTTGACCCTGTGGAGGCGATTGGTGGGTGAAGTTGTCAAAGCGGTCGACAAAGCGCCAGTCACTGCGCCAGCCACCGCACCGGCCACTGCAACAACAGCGCCCCTGCTGGTGCTGCGCGGCGTGCGCAAGTCGTACAACCTCGGTCAGCGCAATGAGTGCGAGGTGCTGCACGGCATCGACTTGACGCTGGAGCGCGGGGCCTTCTGCGCGGTGGTCGGGCCTTCGGGCTCCGGCAAAAGCACGCTGCTCAACATCGTCGGCCTGCTGGACCGCCCCACCCACGGCAGCCTGGCCTTGATGGGCCAGGAAACCACCACGCTCGACGACGCCGGCCTGACCCGGCTGCGCGGCCAGCGCATCGGCTTCGTCTTCCAGTACCACCACCTGCTGGGTGCGTTCACCGCACTCGAAAACGTGTTGATGCCGCTGCTCGGCGACGCCGGTTTTGCCACCCGCGCGATGACCGAACACGCCGCCGAGCTGCTGGACAGTGTCGGGCTCACGCCCTGGCGCGACCAGCTGGCCGACCAGCTCAGCGGTGGCCAGCAACAACGCGTGGCGCTGGCTCGCGCGCTGGCCATGTCGCCGGCCTTGCTGCTGGCCGACGAGCCCACCGGCAACCTCGACACCGTGAGTGCCGACGCCGTGTTCGCCCTGCTGCGCCATGTGAACAAGACCCAGGGCACCAGCGTGCTCTTCGTGACCCACAACCCCGAACTGGCGGCGCGCTGCGACCACACCATCGAGGTGGTCGACGGCCACCTGCTGCCGGCCGGTGCGCGCTGACGCACAGACCCGCCGCACGCCAAGCGCCATCGTGAAGCCTTGACCCATAGCCCTGATCGGACACCCCATGAACTACGAAGACCGCGACCCCTACGGCATGTACCGCCGCCTCAACCTGGACAGCGATTCAACACCGCACAAAGGCCCGGGCCCATCGCTGATGGGTGCCAACACGCTGATCGGCAACGACGTGTTCAATGACGACCACGAGAAGCTCGGCGACATCAAGGAAATCATGCTGCACGTGCACAGCGGCCGTGTGGGCTACGCCGTGCTGTCGTTCGGCGGCTTCTTCGGCCTGGGCGACAAGCTCTTCGCCGTGCCGTGGGCCGCACTGACGCTGGACACCGTGAACAAGCGCTTCATGCTCAAGGTGCCCAAGGAACGCCTGAGCGAGGCCCCCGGCTTCGCCAAGGACAACTGGCCTGACATGGCCGACAGCACCTGGTCCCAGGGCATTCACCGCTGGTACGGCCTGACGGAAGCGGGCGACAGCGACTCCTGATCGGCACAGCGGGCGCGGTGCCGATCACGGGCAAATGTCAGTGGTCGGCCCAGCGCTTGCGAATGTCGAGGATCTCGAGGTGGTGGCGCACAAAATGCGCCACCACCTCGGGGTCGAAGTGCTTGCCGGATTCGTCGTGCAGCAACTGCACGGCGCGGTCAATCTTCCAAATCGCTTGGTATCGCTGCACGCTGGTCAGCGCGAATGCACCACAAACCACCCCACCGCTGAGCGGATGCCAGCGAGGGTGAGGCGGCGCCTGGGAAAGCTGGGATAAGGGGGGCGACGACAACTTCGGCCCCATCGCCCTGGCTGATGACGGCCGACGAAGCGACGCATCTGGGCACCTACATCAGCCCCTTCACAACGCGGTAACCCGGTGGCCTGACCGCTACCGGCGCACTGCCCGGCTTGGGCAGCAGCTGTGGTGCGCGCACGCATGGCGTCCGGCTTAGATGGTTGGGGGAGCGAGCGCGGGCTGGTGTAACTCAACCGACTCAGGCAGACAGGCCTCGGAGTGCATGTGTGAGCCCTTCCCGCCACCTGCCGTCGCAAATCTGCCGAAGAGCTTGCAGACGGCAATTCGACCGGGCAAAGTCTGCAATAACAAACGCCGCTTTTGCCAATTCATTTATCCGGGTGACATGACGAACAATCGCCTTCAACACCAGCATCCATGCGGGCCGGGCAGCGCCAGGCAGCTCTGGGTTCGGGCGACATGCGCCGGAGTTAGGGCGCAAAATTGTCGCCACATATAAACGCTAGAGGCCGCTATGAAAGTGACTCGGCTCTTCAAACTCTTGGCATGGTGGGGTGGGGTAGGCGCTTCAATTCCAGTCATTGCCTTTCTCATTTCCTTGGCCGTGCCTCTCTTTCCTACAGCGCTCTTGCTTGTTGTGCTGGCGGTCTGTCCACCTTACCTGCTGTTCCTAGCAACTGCAGCCTGCGCCCCACTCGACTGGTGCTCGTTGAGCACGCTGGGTCTGGCGATGTTCCTCAACTGCAGCCTCTACGTTTTGGTCGGCACCGTGACGTGGTTCCTCAGGCGGGCAGCGTCACCATCCAGGCAGTAGCATGCGTCATGACGCGGCCCAACCTTTCCTTCTAGCAGACGCCTGACGGCGCCGCTCAAGTCAAACGTTATGTCCTTGTGATCATGCATTCCGCTTTGCGATTCCGTCATCTGCTGCCAACACTAGGTGTCATCGGTTCGTGCGTCACCGCCACAACGGTTCATGCGCAGGGCAGTCAACAGGGGGGCATGCCTTCACGCACAACAGCGGTTCTGATCGCACCTGCTGAACTCGAACCTGCCCTTGTCCAACTGCTAGAACAGGCACGCCGGTGCTCGGGCAGCCAGTGCCGATTTCAACTCGGCACCGACTTCCAGATCACCTTAACGGGGGTGGGCCAACCGAATGCTGGGATCGTCTACGAGCGATCCAACTTCGAGGGCCAGTTCTACGCTTCCTTCGGCGTAGCGCATGGATGTGTCATCGTCCAAGCCGGTCTCGCGAGGCGTAACGCTCAACGTCCGCACGACATCGCGTTCATCCAACCCAGAACCGGGACGGTGTTCAATAGCTGGCAGGAATGCAAAGCCGAATGAACCCTCGATGATTCGCGACGAAAAGAGCTTGCGAGAGGAAGCGACTGCAATCGCGCGCGGCCTTGCCTCAGGCAACGTCTTACTCCTCGATGGGGTGCGAAGGATGGCGTCACTTCGATTCCAGATCAAGGGTTGCGAGCGCGACGAAGACTTCTTGGTGTTCGCCGTGATCGACTCCGAGACAGATCACATCCCAGAGACTTCGGCGCGCGGTCTCTGCACACCATCTTGGTTGGAAGCGTGTGATGCTGAACTACGAGACATTGGTGTCTTCTATGAGCGTCAGATCCAAGATGCCTGCAACAAGCTCATCGCAAGATTCTCAGCTGAGACCTAGCCAGTCGCTGGAGCGGAACTCCACCAGTTGGCCGCGCTACGTTCGACAGGTGATCTTCGCTTCGCGCGGCCAGCCGGTTTCGACCCCTCAGCTTGAACGTCAGACCTCTCAGACAAGCTCCCCATGACACGTCCCGCGCCCAAGATTGCGATTGCGCAGCCTCGAATGTTCTGGACCAGTTCAGAGAACATCGCCGAATCGATCTCCATCGCCACCAACGCGGCAGAGCTTGGTGCGCAAATTTGCGTTTTCCCCGAACTCTCCGTGACGGGATATCACCGTCGCATCAGAGATGAAGCCATTCCGGCAATCGTCGAACCGTCACTGCAACGGATGAAGCTTTGCGCGAAGCAGCTACAAATGACGCTTGCGGTCGGCCTACCCACCTTCTGCTCGAATGGCGGCATTCGAAACGCCTACATGTTCATAGACTCGCAAGGGGAAGAACTCGCTACTGTCGAGAAGCGTGGTCTAACTGAGCCAGAAGCAACTTTCTTCGTCCGAGGGAGCGGCACGACCAGTTGTTCGACTGACAGGCCTGAACTACAGCGCTGTGATATGTCGCGAGATCGAGGACATTGATATGGTCTGCGAGGATTTCGCGGCAGAGCGTCCGAACGTACTTCTCTGGCCGGGTCTCATGGGGCCAGAGGAAGGAGCCGAGCATCTAAATCCACCACGCCACGTTCAGCATGCTCGGGAACTTGCCCGCCGAAGGAACTCATACATCGTGCAAAGTAACTGGCCCATGTCCCTGAACTATCCGGACCTCAGCGCAAAGGCGGGACGGAGTGTTGTCATCGGGCCGGACGGTTGCATTCAGGCGTACCTTCCCCAGGCGAGGGCCGGCTTTGCAGTCTTCTCACTCGGATCGCGCGAGTATGCGTGGCATGGGAGCGAGGTCTAACCATGCCATTGAGCAGGCGCCAAACGGCGCGGCTCATGTCAAGCGTTCAATGAAGACCACGAGAAGCTCGGCGACATCAAGGAAATCATGCTGCACGTGCACAGCGGCCGCGTGGGCTACGCCGTGCTGTCATTCGGCGGCTTCTTCGGCCTGGGCGACAAGCTCTTCGCCGTGCGTGGGCCGCACTGACGCTGGACACCGTGAACAAGCGCTTCATGCTCAAGGTGCCCAAGGAACGCCTGAGCGAGGCCCCCGGCTTCGCCAAGGACAACTGGCCCGACATGGCCGACAGCACCTGGTCCCAGGGCATTCACCGCTGGTACGGCCTGACGGAAGCGGGCGACAGCGACTCCTGATCGGCACAGCGGGCGCGGTGCCGATCACGGGCACATGTCAGTGGTCGGCCCAGCGCTCGCGGTTGTCAAGGATTTCGGGCAGGTGGCGCACGAAATGCGCCACCACCTCGGGGTCGAAGTGCTTGCCGGATTCGTCGTGCAGCAACTGCACGGCGCGGTCAATCTCCCAGGCGGCCTTGTAGGGCCGCACGCTGGTCAGCGCGTCAAACACGTCGACCAACACACGACGCGTACCGCGCACGTAATCCCGGCGCTCATGGCCGGATGTTGACGTTTGCGCTCCCAGCCCTCGCCGTGCCACACATGGGTCTGGGCCGCTCCCGCCTGACGGTGTTTCGCGAACGCACCTTGTTGGTTGCGGTCTCTGAGCGGCCGTGATGAACATTGCGGCAGCACGCTGCCGGCCCGGACGCACTCCTCCCCCACGCTCATTCAATTACCGTACTGAAACATGTTTGTCGTTAAATACGAATCACTCCTATTCGTATTGGCGTAGACTGCCGGCTTGCCCACGGGCACCGCCCCGCACCCGCCAAAGACAACACCATGACGACCTCGCCCCGTATCTCCGCACACACCCGAAACGCCGTCGCACTGGCCGCATGGGCCGCCTTGGGCACCGCCCACGCGCAGTCGCAGGCCCAGCCCGAACCCACGTTGGCTGCACAACAAACCGAGGTTTCACCAGAGAAGGTCGAGATCACCGCCAAGCGCGAACGCCGGGTATCCAAAGGCGCGACCAACCTCGCGCTGACGATCAAGGACACGCCGCAATCGATCAGCACCATCGACCAGCAGACGCTGCGTGATTTCGGCGCGAGCGGCAGCAACGATGCCTTGCGCCTGGGCACCGGCCTGACGGTCGACGAATGGGAAACCAACCGCACCAACTACAGCGCGCGCGGGTTTGACGTGATGCTGACCCAGGTCGACGGCCTGGGCATGACCAACGAATGGGGCCTGGTGGAGGGCCAGCAGGACACCTACCTGTTCGAGAGCATCGAGCTGGTGCGAGGCGCCAACGGGCTGCTGACCGGCGTCGGCAATGCCTCGGGCACGATCAACTACATCCGCAAGCGCCCGACCAACAAGGACAGTGGTGAGCTCATCGCCACCGCCGGCTCCAACGGCCTGGGCCGGTTAGCCATCGACTACAACAAGGTGCTGACGACCGACGGCGCCTGGGCCGGCCGGCTGGTGGCCGCCTTCGAGGACAAGGACTCGTACCTGCGCGCGCTGCACGACCAGCGCGGCACGCTGTACGGCGTCGTCGAGGGCCAGATCGGCGACAACGGCACCTTGACACTCGGCTTCAGCCACCAGAACGGCCGCCAGAAGTCGCCGATGTGGGGCTCTCTGACACTGCCCTATGCCGACGGCACGCTGGCGGAGTTCGATGTGTCGGCGTCGACCTCGCAGGACTGGGCGTACTGGAATGTGCGCTCCACCAATGTGTTTGCCGAATACACCCACAGCCTGTCGCCCGACTGGGAAGCCAAGCTGACCTACAGCCACAACCAGGGCACCACGGCCACCAAGCTGTTCTACGCCTACAGCCTGACCGGCCAGCTGAACGCCGACAACACCGGCTTGTCAGCCTGGCCCTACCGCAGCGAGGGCGAGACCCGCAGCAACGTCCTCAATCTCAACCTGAATGGTCGTTTCAAGGCCTTCGGCCGCCAGCATGACGCCGTGATCGGGCTCAGCCACTCTCGGCAGACCAGCGTCACCGACACCTATGCCGTCACCAGTGCACCGTCCGCGGTTCTGCCGGCCTTCCCTTATGCCGGCGATGTCTACGCCGAGCCGGTCTGGGGTGACAAGTCGGTGGCGTCCGACGGCAACCAGCGCCTGACGCGCTTCTATGCCGCCACCCGCCTGTCGCTGACCGACCGGCTCAAGGCCATCGCCGGCCTCAATGCCATCAGCCTGAAGCGCGACGGCACCTCGATCTACGGCGGCGGCGTCAATCTCGACAACGAGACGACGGAGAAGGTCAGCCCCTATGCGGGCCTGACCTACGAGCTGACGCCCGCAACGCTGGTCTACGCCTCGTACTCCGACATCTTCCAGGCCCAGGACCAGCGCGATGTGAACGGTGCCTTCCTGGCGCCCATGAAGGGTTTGAATGCCGAAGCCGGCGTCAAGACCGACTGGCTGGGCGGCCAGTTGTTGACCAGCCTGGCCGTGTTCACCGGCACGCAGAAAGGGTTGGCCACCATCGACGGATTTGATCCGGTCGCACAAGACACCTACTACGCACCCAAGGACGTGAAGTCACGCGGCTTCGAGATCGAGGCCACCGGCCGGCTCAGCGCAGACACCCGACTCACCGCTGGATTTACCTCGCTCCAGCTGACCGGCCCGGACGGCAACGACATTTATGAATGGGTGCCGCGCCGCACGCTGAAGCTGCGCGCCGACACGCGCGTGGCCATGCTGCCGCAGCTGCGTGTGGGCGGCGGCGTGCGCTGGCAGTCTGGCATCTCGAAGAGCGCAGGCGCCAAGCAGGATAGCTATGCCGTTGCAGACGTCTATGCCGCCTACGCACTGACCGCTGATGCGACGGTGCGGCTCAACGTCAACAACCTGTTCGACCAGAAGTACCTGCGCACGGTGCAGTACGGCGCGATTTACGGCGCACCGCGCACGGCGTCGATCTCGCTGGAGCACAAGCTCTGATCACGCGCCAGCAAGCCGCCCAGCCATGACCCGCAACGCGCGCATCGCCACCCCTTTCCCCCGGCTGACCATCGGCTTGCGCATCGTCTGCGCCACCTTGGGCGGCTGGGCCTTTTCCTGGGGTCTGGTGGCCTGCGGCACCGCCGCCCTGGCTGGCCTCGGCCTGTCGTTCCACGACGCCGAGGCCGTCATGCAGATGCTGGGTCTGCTGAGCCTGCTGGGCATCCTGCTCTGGTCAATCGCCGGCGCCAGTGTCTTGCGCATCGTCGGCGGGCTGGCCATTGGTGCCACGCTGCTCAACCTTGGCGCCTGGCTGCTGCAGCGCGCCCTGCTGGCCTGAAGGAATCCCACCATGTTCACCCGCTTCCATCTCTCCATGGCCTGGCTGCACACCTGGTTTGGCCTGGTACTGGGCTATGTGCTGATGGCGTGCTTTTTCTTTGGCACGCTGTCGGTGTTCGACCGCGAGTTCGACCGATGGGCGCTGCCGGCAACGCGCTTCGAGCCGCAGCCCATGCCGTCCTTCGACAAGGTGCTCCAGCCGGTCTTCGCGCAGCTGCAACCCAGCCCGGTTGAATACGACCTCCAGATGCCGGTGCTGCACGACCCGGCGCTCGGCGCCCCCACGCCGCGCCTGCAATTGCCGCCCGACGAATACTGGGCCTACACCACGCACCGCGACCCGGTGCTGGCCATCGGGGCTGGCTTTAGGGTGCCGCTGGCCAAAGACCCGACCGCGGAAAACCACATCCACGGCGACGCCACGCTCGATCCGCGCAGCGGTGCCCTGGTCCGCGCAGACCAGCTGAAGATCGGCAGCCAATGGTTCTACCCCATGCATTACGGCCTGAACTGGCACTGGAACAACCTGGGCATCTACATCGTCGGCCTGGCTGCGCTGGGCATGCTGGCCGCCTTGGTCAGCGGCGTGGTCATGCACCGCAAGGTCTTCAAGGAGTTCTTCACCTTCCGGCCGAAAAAACACACCCAGCGCGCCACCCTGGACCTGCACAACCTGACCGGCGTGGTGGCCCTGCCTTTCCACTTCTTCTTTGCCTTCACCGGGCTGCTGATCTTCGCCGGCTACTACTGGTTCCCGGTGTCGCAGTTCCAGCTCAAGGCCCTGCATGACCGGCATGAAGTTGTTGAAGCGCGCGACACCGGACTGCCGCACGCACGCTCGGGCGTCGCGGCACCACTGGCCTCGGTCGATGCCATGGTGACCGAGGCCCGGCGCCGCTGGGCGGCACGTGATGCGGCCGGCCAGGTCGGCTTTCTGCAGCTGCATCACCTGGGTGACGCGAATGGCTATGTCAGCGTCTACCGCGCCGGCAGCGACCGCGTGGCCCTGGTGGGTGAAGGCATCCACTTCAAGGCCAGCACCGGTGAGGTGCTGCGCGAAGACCCGCCGCCCAGCGCCGTCGGCCAGGTCACCGAGTTCCTCACCGGTCTGCACCTGCAGCACTTCAAGCACTGGCTGCTGCGTTGGCTGTACGTGCTGGGCGGGCTGCTGGGTTGCGTGTGCATCGCCACCGGCTTTGTCTTCTTCGTGGAAAAGCGCAAGCAGCAGCACGCCAAGACGGGCGACCTGGGCAGCCGCCTGGTCGACGCGCTGGCGGTGACCACCGTCACCGGCATGGTGCTGGCCGCCGTGGGCATGCTGGTGGCCAACCGCTTGCTGCCCGCCGAGCTGGCCAACAAGGGCGAGTGGGAGAAATGGAGCTTCTGGGGCGTGTGGCTGCTGGCCCTGCTGCACGCCCTGGCGCGCAGCGGCCCGGTGGCCCGGGCGCGCATCAATCCGGCCTGGCGCGAGCAGAGCTGGGCACTGGCCGCGCTGGCCGTGGTGGCCGTGGTGCTCAATGCCGTCACCACGGGCGACCACCTGCTCAAGACCGTCATCACCGCGCCTTACTGGCCGGTAGCTGGGGTTGATCTGAGCCTGCTGGTCACCGCCGGCGTCGCCGTATGGGCGGCGCGGCACCTGGCGCGGCGAGAACGCCCGGCCACCGCGCCGACCACCAACGCACATCCCACGCCACTGGCCGAGGTGGCCCATGGCTGAAGCACTCTGGCTGATCACCGCCGGCGCCCTCAGCCTGGCTGGCATGGCCTGGCTGGCGCTGGCGATGGAGGGGCACTGGAGCCAGGTGATGCAGCGCCCGGCTGAGGCGGCCATCCGCACCCGGCAAGCGCTGCGCATGTTCGGCGCCATCGCCCTCCCCTTGGCGCTGCTGGCTTGCCTGCGGGCAGACCGGCCCTCCATGGCCGTGCTCGTCTGGCTGATGCTGCTGGCTGGCAGCGCGGTGCTGGTGGCCATGCTGCTGGCACACCGGCCGCGGGCCCTCCGTGCGGCGCTGCCACTCGGGGGGCCCGGGGGCCCGGGTATCAGACGCGGTGCTTCTTGAACCAGTCGCTGGCCAGCTTCTGCGCATAGGTGGCAGCGGCCTTGTCGTAGCTCGGCCGGTAGTCGGCATTGAAGCCGTGGTCAACGTCCGGAAACACCACGATCTCCGAGCCACTGCCGCCCTTGTTGATGAGGCCGCGCATCTTGGCGATGGTCTCTTGCTTGACGAAGGCATCGATGCCGGAATAGAGCCCCAGCACCGGCACCTTGATCGAGTCGGCGAAATCGATCGGATCCTGCGGGCGCAGCTCGGGCGTCTTCAGGCCTTCGAGCAGCCCGTAATACGCCACGGCGGCGTTCAGGTTGCCGTTGTGACGCGCATAGACCCAGGCCGTGCGGCCACCCCAGCAATAGCCGACCAGGCCGGTGCGCTTGGCATCGGCGTGGCCACTGGCGCGGGCAAAGGCCAGCGTGGCGTCGAGGTCGGCGCACACCTGCGCGTCGGGCACCTTGGACACCACCTGCGACAGGATGGCCGGGATGTCGGTCATCTTCGACACATCGCCCTGGCGAGCGAACATTTCCGGCGCGATGGCGTAGTAGCCCATCTTGGCGTAGCGGCGGCACATGTCCTTGATGTGCTCATGCACGCCGAAGATTTCCTGCACCACCAGCATCACCGGGAACTTGCCGGGGCCGGCGGGCATGGCCCGGTAAGCCGGAATCTTGCCGTCGGCGACCGGGATGCTGACCTCGCCGGCCACCAGGCCCTTGCTGTCGGTCGTGATGGCCTGGGCCAGCACAGGGTTGGATGCAACGGCAAAGCCGGAGGCCAGCGACGTCATCACGAAGCCGCGCCGTGACAGGCCGGCGTCGGCCTTGTCGACCGTCGGGGCGGGGTTGTTGAAGTCGATCGGCTCGAGTCCGTAGTCCATCAGTTTCATGAATGCTCCAGGGGTGATGAGAGAGTTGTTCGCGAGGCTCCGGTAGATCGGATGAGCCTTGGCGCCGCGTCGCAGTCTAAGCCTCGAAACCCAGGACCACGAGTGGCAAGAAAGACAATATTGATATCATTTCCGCCATGCAGATCCACATCCTTGCCCTGGACGGCGTCTTTGACCTCGGCCTGGCAGCCCTCACTGACACGCTGAGCACAGCCAGGCAACTGGCAGGCACGCTGGCGCAGGCACCGGCCCCCATCGACGTGACGGTGGTCGGCGTACGGCGTCGGGTGCGAACGGCCCAGGGCCTGACGGTGCCCGTGGTGCCGGTGCGCAGCGTGCGCAATCCCGACGTGGTGCTCGTGCCCGCGCTGGGCGCCAACATGCCCGACACATTGGCTGCGCGGCTGGCGCTTGCAGACGTGGCCGATGCAGCCGGCGCATTGCAGCAATGGTCTGCCGCCGGGGCGGTGGTCGGCGCGGCGTGCACCGGCACCTTCGTGCTGGCGGAAAGCACGCTGCTGGATGGCCAACGCGCCACGACCTCATGGTGGCTGGCCCCGATGTTTCGGCAGCGCTATCCGGACGTGCTGCTCAATGAATCCCGCATGCTCGTGAACTCGGCCGGTTTCACCACGGCCGGCGCCGCGCTGGCCCACCTCGATCTGGCCCTGGGCACGGTACGCAGTTGCAGCCCGACGCTGGCAGCGCTGGCAGCCCGCTACCTGCTGGTCGAGGCGCGCGGCTCGCAAGCCGAATTCGTGATCCCCGACCACCTCGCGCACGCCGACCCGGTGGTCGAGCGCTTCGAGGACTGGGCTCGACAGCAGCTCGCGAACGGGTTTTCGCTGGCCGAGGCAGCGGCCGCCACGGGCGCCAGCGAACGCACCCTGGCGCGGCGTCTGCAGGTGGTGCTTGGCAAGTCACCGCTGTCGTATTTCCAGGATCTGCGCGTCGAGCGGGCCGTGCATCTGCTGCGCACCAGCACCGACAGCGTGGACCAGATCGCGGCACAGATCGGCTACTCCGACGGGGTCACCCTGCGCACCTTGCTGCGCCGCAAGCTGGGCCGCGGCGTGAGGGAGCTGCGCGCCGGCTCGTGATCGGGCGGGTGGGGGCCTGCCGCCTGCGCGGTGAAGACGGGAGCAGCCGCTCCAGGGCCGTGCGTATCATCCCTGCGGCGGGCGAGTCCGCTCGCTGAAGGCCTCGCCTCACCTCGACTGTCATGGCGCATGAACAAGCTGTTCACCACGATCACCGTTGCCCTCTTCGCCTTCGTCTGCCCGCCGAGCTCGCTTGCGCGAGACGTCAAGGCCATCCCTGCGCCTCTGGCGGCAGTCATCGACCTGACCCTCGACACCCGAGTCGACCTCGAGCTTTGTGTTCACCAGGGGAGAGAGCGTTCGATGCATATCGTCACGATCTTCCAACAATGGGGTCAGAAGGTTGACGGGGAGTTCACGGGTTACGTGGACGACGCGATGATTGCAAACGCACAGAAAGCCGAAGACAAATGCAAGGCCTCGGTCCTGCCAAGTTTCGACAAGCGAGTTCAGAACCTGCGTCGATTCTCATCGCGCTGCAAGGCATTCGCGGAAGCGGTGGCTGACCTGCGCAAGGGCATCACGCTTGCGCACGACGAGAACAGGGTGCCTTCGGTCGGGGAGCCCAGGGAAGCCTACATCAGCAGGACCAATGGATTCCTCGAACGCTTTCTTGTGTATTCCAGGGGGCCGCAAGAGCACGTCTACAAACACTGTCGGCCACCCACCAGTAAACGCACCCTGCCTCCTCGCTCAGGCAGCCCCGCTCTGACAAGGCCCGCGGGCTGTCGTGAGCACTGTACGGCGCTGCTGCTGCCGGCCAGCGGGCCAGTGTGACGCTGATCTACTCGCCTGAGCGGCTGCAGCCTGGCTCCGGGTGACACGGCAACTCGGCCACGCCGCTCAAGCCGGCCCGATATCCGACTGATAGCGCCGCAGCATCTCTGCCTGGGTTTCAGCAGGGGCAGTCTGCCCTGTCTGGCTGCGGATCATCTCGCCCATGCTGGGCAACGCCTCACGCGGCACCTGCGCGCCGGGTTGCCACAGCTTCGAGCGCATCAGGGCCTTGGCGCAGTGCAGGTAGAGCTCCTGCACCTGCACCTCGATCACCAAACGCGGCGGGCGCGGTTCGTCTGCAAACAGGGCCAGATGGGCCGGATCGATGCTCAGGCTGGCCAGGCCGTTGATGCGCAGGGTTTCATCCACCCCCGGCACCATGAACAGCAGGCCTACGCGGCCGGTGGCCACGATGTTCTCCAGCGTGTCGAGGCGGTTGTTGCCCGGCGCATCAGGGATGAGCACCGTGTGGTCACCCTGCACCTGCACGAAACCGGGCGCACCGCCGCGCGGCGAGGCATCCTGCCTGCCATCGGCGCCAGCGCTGGACACCACCAGAAACGGCGAGAGCGCGATGAACTGCCGGCTGTGCGGCTCCAGCGCGCTCAGCTGCTTGCGCAGCGAGCGCTCGGACGCCGGCGGGTACAGGCCGCGCAGCTGCTCAAGAGTCTGCACTTTCATCGGGGCACCTCAAGGTTCACTTCAGGGGCTGTGCTGCATCACCAGCCGGCACCGCCGAGCGCCAGGCCGCCAGCACATGCTGGCCTACGTCATCACCAAGCGTCAGCACCGGGCTTGCACCCTTGAACTGCAAACTCACCATGCGGTTCTTGATGCTCTGGCTTTCTGCCACAGCCGCCACATCCGTCCACGCCACGCGGAAGGGCCGGCTGCCAAAGCTGAAGGGGATCATCACACCCACCGTGAGGCCGGCTTCGTCTACCCGCAGCCGCAGACAGCGCTTGTAGCGCATGGGCCAGTGCGGTGAGCCCAGCGTGCCAGTGACGAACCGCAGCCACGGGCCGGCGCCATCAGTAGGCGCCGGATACAAGGCTGCCAGCGCGCGCCAACCGGCCAGCCAGGCGATGACCACGGAGGTGACCAGCCAGAGCAGCACCATGCCCGGTATGAACCACGCAGGTAGAAGGTAAAACGGCAAGTCTGAAGGTGGCACGGTGAGGGCTTTGAAGCGGAGTGAAGGCACCACCGCATACCCGGCCATTCAGGCCGGCATGCCGTGGCGGCCCTGCACTTTACTTCGCGCCGGCCACGCGGGGCTGGCCCAGTGCCTCGCGCACGGCCTTCCAGGGCACGAGCTTGAAGTTCTGCCGCGTGGTGGGCCAGCGCTTGTGGCCGTCCTGAACCACCAGCAGGCCTTCGCTGAAGGCGCCGCCCAGGTTGGCCGACACCACGTCCAGACCATCGGTTTCCGACACCGCATCAATGCCCGCTGCCGCATTCACGCCGATGCGGAAATCACCGATCACCGCGTGCGGCGCGTCGGCATTCAGCACCACATAGCTGTCGCTGCCCTGTGACGACACCACCAGCCGGCGCCCCTGCGGCCCGTTGTGGATGGCCATGCCTTCCACATCAGCCGTGAGCAAACCGCCCACCGGCAGCACCATCTGCGGCGCGCTCATGCGGCCCTGTTCGTCGGTGCCCAGGCGCCAGATGCCGCGCTTTTCCTCACCGATGAACACCTGCCGGCCGCGCTCGTCGGCCACGCAGCCTTCGGGCTGGCTTTCCAGCTTCACGGCCGCCACCGTTTCGGTGCGCCACTGGCCGGCTGGCCGCTGCAAGCGCAGCTGCTGGAAGTGGCCTTCCTTGTCGTTGACGAAGACGTCCAGCCCGCCCTGCGGGTTGCGGCCGCTGCACAGGCCGTAGATGTCGGTCAGCGTGGTGGGCAGGTGGGCCAGCACCTGCACGCGGCCGCTGCGCTGCACCTCGAACAGCACCACGCTGTTCTCGTCGCGGTGGGTGGCCACCGCCAGGTCGCCGCGCCAGTCGGCCCAGCGCAGGCCCTGACGCAGGTCCACGTTGTTCACCCGGCCCACGGGCAGGAACTGGCGCTCGTGCCCTTGCAGGTCATACACCGCCAGGCCGCGCTTCTTGTCGGTGCCCAGCACCAGGCTGCGCGCCGGCTGGGTGGGGTGCACCCAGATGGCGGGGTCGTCCGCGGCGTCGCCCTGCCCGCGCACGGGCTCCGTCTGCCCCACGGGCAACACGGCGCGCGGCAAGGCCGGTGCGGCCACTGCCGGATGAGCCGCCAGCCCGGCCTCCAGCGTGATGGGCGCCGGGGCCAGCAGGTGGCGCCCCGCCCGCTCGGGGTTGGTGGCGCTGGCCCACAGGCCCACGCCGGGCTCCACATACAGCAGCTCTGCCGATTCATCTCGCACCACGCAGGCCTTCACGCCGGGTGCGGCGGCCAGCTGGCGCATCGCACGAGCCTGCTTCAAGGGCTTCAGCTGAGGTGCGGTTTCCGCCAGCAGCCATTGCTCGCCCAAGCCCTCGTCGCCCAGCAGAAACACCTGCAGCAGTTGCTGCGGGTCACGGTACAGGCACAGCGCTTCGAGGTTGAACTCGGGGCCCGGCCAGCGGGCCACGGTTTTCAGGCGGCCGGCTGTGGCCTGCAACAGCAGCAGCTCACCGCTGTCGGCGTCCTGCAGCAAGGCCAGTGGCGATCCATCGGCCAGCTGCCGCTGGTCCCAGCGCTTGGCGCGCAGCTGCACCTCGTCCAGCACCTGGCCCTGCTCACCCAGCAAGCGCAAGCCCTGTTTGCCCAGGCTCAATGAATCGGCCTGGGCCGGGCTGGCCAACACGGTCGCCAGGGCCAACGCCGCGATCTTCTTGATTGACATCGTCATGCTCACCTCAACCCACCTCACAGCGCCAGCTTCACGCCAACCTTGATGCTGCGGCCGTACTGTTCGTACTGCGCGTTGCGCGCCTTGCTGCCCTGGTAGACGTAGTAGCGCTCGTTGGTCAGGTTCAGCGCTTCCAGGCTCAAGGTCCAGCGCTTGTCCAGCTGCAGGCTCATCGAAAAATCGAGCTGGTTCTGCGTGTCCACATAGCGGTCTTGCGCGGCGTCCAGCACGTCGCCCACTTCCAGCAAGTAGGGCGACTTGTGGTTCAGCGCCAGGCGGGTGCTCAGGCCCTGGCCTTCCCAACCCACGCTGAGGTTGATGCTGCGGTCAGACTGGCTGGGCAGGCTGATGCTGCGGCCGGTCCAGGTGCCGCCGCTGTAGCCGCCCACCGTGGCCCGTGAATGCACGAAGCTGGCATTGGCCCCAACGATCAAGCCATTGAACGGGGCCGGCAGCATGCGCAGGGCCTGGCTGTAGGCCACTTCCAGGCCGGTCAACTTGGCTGCATCGCCATTAGAGAAGCTGCTCACATGGCTGAAGGCCTCCCAGCCCGGCGTGCCGGCCAGGTCGGTCTGGAAGGCGAAGTCGCGGATGCGCTTGTGGAACACGTAGGCCGACACCGACGCATCACGGGCGAGGCGGTGTTCGATGCCCAGGTCCAGATTGCGTGAGCGCAGCGGCTTGAGCGCCGGGTTGCCCACCGTGGCCTCGTCGCCGTCGATGACCTTGCCCGGGCTGAGCTGGTCAAACCCGGGGCGCACCACCGAGTTCGTCAGTGCGGCGCGCAGCTGGGTCTGGTTGCCCAGGTCCTGGCGCAGCAGCACGCCGGGCAGCCAGTGGTGGCGGGTGCTTTCGCTGTGCACATCGGCCAGAGTGTCGTCGGTGGAGGAGAAACCATCGGCCACGAAAAGGCTGCGCTCCAGCCGCACGCCGGTCACCAGCTGGGTGCCGCCCTGCTCCAGGCGGGCCTGCAGGTAGCCCGCATCCACGTCTTCCTTGAGGCGGAAATCGTTGGTCTGTGAATCAACGGCATCGCGGAAGTTGGCAAGCGTCAGGCCGCTGTAGAGCTTGCGCAGTGCGGCCTGGTCCAGGCCCGGCCCGAAGCGGCCCCAGGCATACGCCGGCTCATCCGCCGTCAGGAAGTTGCCCATGTTCAGCTGGGTCTTGGTGAAGCCACCGCCAGTGGCAGTGAGCTGCTTGGCGCTGATGGCAAAGGTCTCTTCGTCGTTGTCCTTGTCGCGGCGGGTGGCCTTCAGGCCAGCCTTCAGGTCCACGTCCCAACCCGCGGCTTCCAGACTGCGCTGCAGGTCCATGCGCACATGGCGCACGCGGTCAGTGGCGGCGCTCTGCTGCAGCTTGGCCTTGTCAAAGGCATACAGGCTGCCGTTGAACACGCTGTCAGGGGCCACCAGTTGTGGCCGCTGGCTGTCGGTGAAACCCAGGCCGGTGAACGAGGCCTTGAAGCCACTGGAAGAAATCACGTTCGGCTTGTCTTCACTGGCCCGTGAGAGACCACCTTCCAGCTCGCCCTTCCAGTCGCCTTCACGCAGCACCGTGCCCAGCACCAGGGCGCTGGAGCGGTTGATCTCCTGACGGGCCTTGAGCGAGCGCGTCACGCTGCCGCTGCCCGTGGCGCCATCCGCCTGCGGCGCGGCAAACGCCACCTTGGTCGACTGGCGCTCTTCGTCATCGGTGAGCCGGCTGCTGAAGCTGCGCAGGTAGAAATGGCGGCCATCGGCTGGCTTGAAATCGATGTTCAGGGCACCGCCAATACGCTCGCGGGTGATCTCGTAGCGACGCAGCTCGTAGCTGGCGAGTCGCTCACCCGTCCAGGCGCCACCGGTTTCAACGTTGTCACTGGCGAAGCGGCGCTGGTCGGCCGACAAGGCCAGGGCCACGCCCAGCGTGCCGTCCAGGAAGCGATCAGCAAACGCCACCGAGCCACGCGGCCGGGTGCGACCGGCGTTGGTGTCGTGGTTCAGGCCCAAGTCCAGTGTCAGCAGGCGGCCGGGCTGGTCAAAGCCGCTGAGCGTGCGCACCGTGACCGTGCCACCGAGCGAGTTGGCGTCGTGCTCGGGCAGCGGGGTCTTGTCGACTTCCAGCGAGCGGATCAGGCCAGCCGGCACCAGGTCCAGGCCTGGCGCGCGGCGGCCGGCTTCAGACGCCGGCGTGAGGGCGCCGTTGATGTTGACTGCGTTGTAGTCGGCGCCCAGGCCCCGCACCCGAACGAAGCGGCCTTCGCCCTGGTCACGCTCCACCGACACGCCCGGCAGACGGGCCAGTGCTTCGGCGGCGTTGTTGTCGGGCAGCTGGCCGATGGCGTCGGCGTGCACCACGTTGATGACGCCTTGCGCGGCCTGCTGCTTGTCGAGGGCACTGCGCAGGCTCGCCGCCTGGCCGACGATGTTGACCTTCTCGACGGCGGCCTTGTCGGCTTCAACCGGAACAGCAGCCGGAACAGCAGCCGGAACAACAATCGGCGCGGTTTGCGCCTGGGCAGCACTGGCGGCCAGCAAGGCCAGGCAGATGACGTTCAAGTGATGGGGGAAAGCTTTGGTGGTCATGGGTGTGGGGCCGGATGCGGCGCGCTGTGGTGCGATGGATGGGCACCTTAGAAAGCGCTCATGGCACTTCCGTGACACCACCGCGCCGCAGTGCCAGCCGGCGCACACCCCCGGCCCGGCTGAGCTTTTGGAACCCCCTGCCCACCCGCCGGCCACCTTGTATGACGAACTGTCACACAGCCCGCCTAGCATCGCGCCCATGAAGATTGTCATGCCGAACTGGCGACCCTGGCCGCAGGTCAATGTGGGTGGATTGCGCCACTTCGGCCATCTGCTGGCGCTGGGCCTGGCCGGTATCACCCTGCTCTATGCCGAACACGCCGTGGCCAAGCCCGTGGCCGCCTGGCACCTGATCGATCTGCTCAGCGAAGGCCTTGCCGTGTTGATGCTCAGCGTGTGGCTGGTGCAGCTGCGCGCCAGCCGCCCCGAAGGACACGTCACCACCCTGCTGTGCCTGGGACTGGCCAGCTTGCTGGCCGGCAGCTGGGCCGACCTGATGGACGAGTTCTGGAAGGTGCCGCACCAGGTGGTGTGGCTGTGGGGGCTGGAATCAAGCCTGAACCTGCTGGGCATGGGCCTGCTGACCTGGGGGCTGCAGCAATGGCGCGGCGAACAACTGGCCCTGAACCAGCAACAGCAACGCCGCGAGCGGCTGTTCCGCGAACACCGCAGCGTGGACGCGCTGACGCAGCTGGGTGACGCCAGCTACATGCAGGCCCAGCTGCTGCGTGAGCGCGCCGCCGGCCACCCCGGCCAGTTGCTGATGCTGGCCTGGCCCGGCCTGGAAGCCGTGCAGCGTGAGCAAGGCCTGGTGGCCGCGGAAAAACTGCTGCAGGAAGCCGCGCAGATGCTGCTGCTCTACCTGCAGCCCGATGAGTTGCTGTGCCGCTATGCCGCCCAACATTGGCTGGTGCTGCTGCCCGAGCGCTCAGGCCCCGCCGCGCGTGAGCGCAGTGCCCTGCTGCTGCAGGCGCTGCAGTTGTTTGCGCAGGCCAGGGCACCCAAAGCGCCGCGGCCCCAGGGCGTGTCCGCCGAGGTGCTGTCGCTCTTGTCGCCCGATGCGCTGATGCTGAGCCTGCTGCAGCGCCTGGAAGCCGACGGAGCCGCAGCGTGAACCTGGCTGCCCGCCTGCAGGCCCTGATTCCGCAGGGCCTGGCCCCGGCCACGCCCGACGGGGCCACGGCCTATGCGCTGGACACGCCGCTGATTCCCTGGGCCTACCAGGGCGCCTTGGTGGCGGAATACGCCCACAGCCGGGAGATGGATCTGGCCGAGTGGCGGCGCCGGGCTGGTGTGGCCGAAGGTTCTGGCCTGGGGCTGCTGCTCAGCCCGCGGCAGTTGCTGGCCCTGCTGGAGCAAGCCCGCTGCAGCGCGCCCGACGCGGCCTTCGTGCTCGGCCGGCTGGCCCTGCCCGGCCACTTCGGCCTGGCCAGCCAGGCGCTGCAGCAGGCACCGCACCTGCTGGGCGCGCTGCAAACCCTCTGCCGCTTCGCCGGCCGGCTGACGCCGCTGCTCACCCCGCGGCTGCTGGTGCAGGGCGATGAGCTGTTCCTGTACTGGACCGACGCCTGCGGCGCACCGGCACCGCTGCGGCCCTTTCTGGTGGACCTGCACATGAGCGCGGTGGTGGGCATGGCGGCGTGGCTGCAGGGCGAAGCGCGCCTGCCGTGGCGCTGCAGCTTCAACCGCACCGTGCCGCGTGATCTGGCCCGCCACGCCAGCTTTCTGGGCACCGACCTGCGGTTTGACTGCCAGGTTGACGCCATGCGCATGCCACTGGCCCGCGCCCTGCAGCCTTGGCGCGGCGCAGCGGCCTTGCCCCCAGAACGTGTGCTGGCCGCTGACCCCGACGCACCACGCCGCGGCCTGCTGACGGCCCTGTACGACCACCTGCTGCCTCAGGCCGCCGGCCAGCCCAGCCTCGACGGCGCCGCGCGGCATTTCGGCGTGAGCCCGGCCACGCTGAAGCGCCATCTGGCCCATCACGGCAGCAGCTTTCAGGGCGAGTTCGACACCCTGCGCAGCCACCTCGCCTGCTACCTGCTGCGGGAAGAAGGCCACGGCAACGAGCGCGTGGCACAAGCCCTGGGCTTCCACGACGCGGCCAACTTCAGACGCTCATTCAAGCGCTGGACGGGGCTGACGCCGGGGCAGCTGGGCGCGTGACCTTGCGGAGCTGCGCGACGGGAGCATCAGCCGCGGCGTACGGCAGGTGTCGCGGTGGTGGTGGCCGTTGCGGCAGCAGCGGCAGCACGTCGACGTATCCACACCCCGGCCAGCACGGCCAGGCCCGGTGCCACCAGCAAGGCACCGCGCAACAGCGCCTCCTGGCTGGGTGACAGCGCACCGGCCCAGCGCATGTAAGCGCCAGCGCCTGCAGACGCGGCCAGCATCACCAGCGCAGACACCAGCAGCGAGGCCAGCAACAGGCCGGCTCGGCGCAACCAAGGGTTCAAGGGGGTTGGGGTCATGTATGCATTCTCATGCAAACACAACGCCCAACAAAGCCGCTGATGCAGCCGGTTGGCGCTGACCGGCCTTGTTCAGCCCGCCCAGCGCCCCCGGCCACAGAAGCTCAGTTCATCTCACTTCAGCTTCATGTCATTGGCCACCGTCGTCACGCCCTTGACGTCACGGGCCAGGGCCGTGGCCTTGTCCATGTCAGCACGGGAGTTGACGAAGCCGCTCAGTTGCACGCGGCCCTTGAAGGTTTCGACGTTGATTTCGGCCGACTTCAGCGTCGGCTCGTTCAACACCGCGGCCTTGACCTTGGTGGTGATCATCGTGTCGTCGAGGTACTCGCCGGTGCCCTCTGACGTGCGCGTGGCGGCGCAGGCGCCGAGCAGCGTCAAGGCCAGGCTGCCCAGCAACAAGGTGGCGCCGCGGGCGAAGCGGCTGCGGGTATTCCGGGTGTTCAGGGATTGGGTCATGGTGTGGCTTTCTTGGGGTTGGGAGTCAACGGGAAACTCGGTGCTGAAACTGGGTGATCAAGCGAAGCGATCAAGCAAGACGCTCAAGAACGCGGCGCCGGCGGATTGGTCGTGACGTCTTCAGGCACGAAGATCACCTCCACCCGGCGGTTCATGCGTCGGCCTTCGGCGGTGGCGTTGGTGGCCACGGGGTGGGTTTCACCGACGGCCGTGGCGCTCAGGCGGTCAGCGGCCACACCCAGGCTCAGCAAAGCGTTGTTCACTGTTTGCGCGCGGCGCTCTGACAAGCGCTGGTTCAATTCAGACGAACCCTGGCTGTCGGCATGGCCCTCGATCAGCACCCGCCGCTGCGGAAAGCGCTTCATGAAATCGGCCAGCTGCGACAAGCTGTACTCGCCATCGGCCGACAAGGTGGACTGGTTGGTGGCGAAGCGCATGTCGCCCAGCGTCACCACCATGCCGCGGTCGGTGGGTTGGGCCTTCAGCGCCCGCAACTGGCTGTCCATCTCGCTGATGCGGGCCTGCTGCGCGGCCTGGGTCTGCTGAGCCTGGCCCAGCGCGGCACCGGCTGCGTCCGCCTCGGCGGTGCGACGGCCGAGCTGTTCACGGTCGCGGTCAGCCGCAGCATTGCGCACCGCCGCCTGGCCTGATCGGCTGGAGGCGCTGTCCACGGCCAGCGTCACGCGCTGATTGGCCAGATAGGCCAGATGGCCCACGGTGTCAGCACCGGCATCGCGGAGCTGCGCCTGATCGGCCTGCCGAACCGCTTCGCCGGCACGCTGCAGTTCATCGCTGGCCAGGCGCACCACCTCGGGCTGCGCCTGGGCGGCTGACAAGGCACTGCGCGCCTGCAGCAGCGAAGAAGGCACGACGGGTGTGGCGCTGCAGGCCGAGAGCAGGGCCAGCGTGGCCCAGGTCAAGGTGCTGCGGGGCGGGAGTTGCTTGATCATGGGGTGTGCTCCTGATGGTCTGGTCTTGTGGTGGCTGGGCATTCAGCGCGCTGCAGGCACGGGCATCGGCATCTGCATTGGCATCGCAGGCACTTGCGCTGGCGGCATGCCCGACTTGCGCGCCAGCTCCTGCTGCAGCACGCTGGCGGCGGCGCGGCTGTCGGTGGCCGCGCGTTGTGAGCGCATGGCCTGCGCATGCATGTCGGCCACTTCGGCGTCCAGCGCGGCTTCATCGGCCAGCTGGCGGGCGCGGTTCGAATCGCCCCCCTTGAACGCCACCTGAGCCGCTTCCAGCTTGGCCGTGGCCACAGCCAGTGCCGCCGGGGCATCGGCCTTGGTGCCGGGGCTGTCGGCGCGGGTCACCGCAGCCTGCGCCACGGCCATCGCCGGCAAGGGTGTGGGGGTGCTGGCGCACGCACCGAGTGCCGCCAAGGCAATGGCCGCGGCAATCATGAAGGTGGAACGTGCGATGACGCTGTGAGCAGCAGGACGTGCACCAGCGTCTGGCTGGCTCACGTCATGAGCTTGCAAAAGGCCCTGGGTGCGGTTCATGGTGGTCCTGACGATGCGGTTCTGAAGAGAACCTGATCAGACACGGGCCCCGGCCGGGTGTCTGTCCGCCAACGCACCCTCTGGTGAACAAGCCTCGGCGGCATCACCGCATCGATCTGCGCCAACCTGCGCCAACACAGCATCGGCCGGTGTGCTGTCGCACAGACACCCGGCCCGACGGCCCTCAAGCTGGCGGCTCAATGGGTCACACCAGCCACGTCGGCACCCCGATCAGTTCGATGCCGCAGCGCCGGTGCCCAGCCTGCATTGCCTGTCATCGCCTGCAACCCGAAGGACTCCCCATGCTGCATTACGCCTTGATCTTTGCGGTGGTGGCCCTCATCGCCGCCGTGCTGGGCTTTGGCGGGCTGGCCGCCACGGCCGCCAACATCGCCCAGTGGTTGTTCGTGTTCTTCATCGTGCTGGCCGTCGTCAGCCTGGTGGTGGGCCTGGTTCGCCGACGCTGACCAAGACAGCCAACCCCTTCATTCGCCACCCGATTCCCCTCCACCCACCCCTCAGAAAGCACCCCCACCATGTCGACCAACCATCCTTCCTCCTCCCCCACGCCTGACAAGTCGAGCCAGATGCTCGACGCAGCCGTGCGCAGCGCCGACCACGCCATTGACGGCACCCGTCACCTGGCCAACAGCAGCCTCGACCACCTGGCCCAGCGTCTGGACACCGCCCGCACCAGCGCCGGCCACGCCCTGGACGGCTTGGCCACTGACGCCAGCCGCATCGCTGAATCGAGTGGCAACGCCATCCGCGCCCAGGCCACCGAATGGCGCCATCAGGCAGACCAGGCGCGCCAGGGGGCCCAGGCGGCCATTCGCCATGCACCGCTGAAGTCGGTGATGCTGGCTGCCGCCACTGGCGCGGCCGTGATGTTGGTGAGCCAATGGCTGGGCCGTGGTCGCACCCGCTGAACCCACCGGCACGGTGCTGGCCCGGCTGCTGTTGAACCCACCGCCGGGCCTGCCCCACCACCTGGTCGCCTGGGGTGGCCTGCTTCGGCAGGACATTGCCCAGGCGCAGCGCCACACCCTGCGCCAGTTGCTTAGGCTGGCCGTGGGTTTGGCCGCGGCCGTGGTCGCAAGCACGCTGGCTGGCGTGTGGCTGATGCTGTGGTGGGTGGCGGGCCACCTGCCCAGCAGCCTGCTGGAGTGGCTGCTGATGGCGACGGTGCCCGCGCTGCCGCTGCTGCTGGCGCTGTGGATGTTCACCAGCTGGCGTAGCGGCCAGCGCGAAGCCGTGTGGAGTCGCCATTGGGCCGTGTGGCAACAACAGGCTGCCGCCGACTGGGCACTGCTGCGTGACAGCCGCTGACCCGCTCCGGGAGCTCAACGCCTCCCGCCTGTCGATGGCGCGCTGGCTGGCGCAGCAACACCCGCCGAGCACATCGCCCGGCGACCCGCTCGCGCCGGGTACCCACCACGGCGACGCCGAAACCCGTGCCCGCGACGACGCCACCACCGACACCCTGACGCTCGGCGCCAGCGGCCACCCCTTGGCGGCGATGGCGCGCTGGGGCCTGGAGTTGGCCCGGCGCGACCTGGCTGCCCGCGTGGTGGCCCACCCCTGCGCGGCGGTAGCTGTGGCCACGCTGGCGGGCGCCGCCCTGGCCAGCCCACGGTTGCGCAGCGGCCTGCGCTGGGCCGCCGGTGCCGGCTGGCAGGCGGCACTGCAACCGGCCGTGCGCCCCCTGTTCAAACTGTTGTGGCTGAGCGCCCTGAGCCGCTCAGGGTACGGTGGCGGACAGACATCTGCCGGCCCCGGGCCCACGCTCAAGCCCTGACTTCCAGGAGCTCGCCATGTGGACCAACCGTTCGATCTTTCCCTATCCTGGCTGGCCTCACCAGACACCGCAACCGGCACCGCCGGCACGCGCCCCGGGCAGCAGCCGCCGCCTGCCACCCCGCCCACCACAGCCGGACCCCACGCGCCTGCCGCAGCACATTGATCACTGCCGCGGTGCACGTGGCCGCATGCATGGCGTGCGGGGTTATGCCGAAGGGCTGGACGCCTTTGTCTCGCCCCGCTTTGTCTCGACGCTGGCGGCACTGGCTGCCACGCTGGCGGGCCTGCTCTGGCTGGCCGCTTGAGCGCCGGACTCTGGCCGTCGCGCTGGCCCTGGCAACAAGCCGCCCCCGACACCGCAGCACATTGGCTGGAACCCGCGCGGGGGCTGCTGGAGCCCCCCATCCGCGCACAGTTGCTGGGGGCGTCGGGCTTCTGCGCTGAAGGCCATGCGCTGGCCCTCAGCCATGGGGCGCCCGGCAAGGCAGGCCGGGCGCGGCCGTTTTTCCCGAGGCTGCGCGACAACATCGGCGTGCTGCATGCGGCGCACCGCTACATCGCCCGGCAGGAAAGCCTGGGCCGGCATGTCAGCCCGGCCGGTGAATGGCTGCTCGACAACATCCACCTCGTGGTGGCGCAAACACGCGAGGTGCATGACGGCCTGCCGCGCCGCAATTTCCGCGGCCTGCCGGTGCTCAAGGAAGGGCCGCTCGCCGGCCTGCCGCGCGTCTACGCCATCGCCTGGGCCTATGTGTCGCACGCCGACAGCGCCTTCGAGCCCGCCCTGCTGGTCGAGTTTCTGCTGGCCTACCAAAGCGTGCGGCCACTGACCCAGGGTGAGCTGTGGGCCCTGCCCACCACCCTGCGCGTGGTGCTGGTGGAAAACCTGCGCCGCCTGGCTGAACAAGTGGCCGCCGAAGAAGCCGCGCGCGAAGCCGCCCACGGCCTGTGCGACCAGCTGGCCCACGGTGAACCCCCGGCCGACGCGCTGTTCGAACAAGTGGCCGCGCGTGGCGTGCTGCGGCCGTTTGCGCTGCAGGTGATGCAGCGCCTGCATGCCGATTCCGACACCGGCACCTTCAAGGGCGGCCAGGGCCGCGAAGCCGTGCGTGGCGCACTGGCCGCCGCCTTGCCCGAGCCCGCGCTGGCGCAAACACAGCAACAAGCCGAACAGGCCGCGCACAACCAGAGCGTGGGCAATGCCATCCGCTCTTTGCAGCTGCTGGGCAGCGCCGACTGGCGCGGGCTGATCGCCCAGGCCAGCCCCTTGATGCAGGTGCTGCTGGCATGGGCGCCCTTCGCCGTGGAGCGCGACGACACCCAGGACAGCACCCTGCACGCCATCGAGCGCCTGGCGCGCCGCAGTGAGCGTTCTGAAAGCGACGTGGCCATCAGCCTGCTGGCGCTGGCCGCCACGCCCCTGCCCTCCGACAGCACCGGCAGCCCGCCCCCCTCCCACGCGCTGGGCTACTGGCTGCACGGCGCCGGCTGCGCCACCTTTCAGCGGCAACTGGGCCTGCGTGTGGCCTGGGGCAGCGCGCGGCCCGACGGCCACCGCACCGGCATGTTGCCCACCCTGCTGCTGACGCTGGCCGTGGGCACCGCCGCCCTCAGTGCCTGGCTGCTGCTGCACCCGGGTGCGCCCCCGCCCCTTGGCCACGGCTGGGCTTGGGCCGCGCTGGTCGCGCTGTGCGGCCTGCTGGCCCTGCTGCCGGCCAGCGAAGTGGTGATGGCCGTGCTCTACCGGATGATCCATGAATCGGTGCCGCCCACCCACCTGCCGCGCCTGGCGCTGGCCCAGGGCATTCCGCCCGAAGCGCGGGTGCTGGTGGTGATTCCGGCGATGCTCACCCAAGGCGGCATGCTGCAGACGCTGGTGGAGCGGCTGGAACGCCACCACCTGGCCAACCGCGAGCTGCATGCCCAGTTCGCCCTGCTCACCGATTTTGCCGACGCTGACACCGAGCACAGCCCGAACGATGCGGCCCTGCTGGCTCAGGCGCTGGCTTGCATGGAAACGCTGGAGGCGCGCCACCATGGCCACACGCGCTCCGGGCTGGAGCCCGGTGCCGCGCCCACGGCGGCCCAGGCGCGCCCACGCCGCTTCCTGCTGCTGCACCGCGCCCGCACCTGGTGCCCCACCGAACACCGCTGGATGGGCTGGGAGCGCAAGCGCGGCAAGCTCGAACAACTCGTGGCCCTGCTGGCGGGCAGCGCAGCGCCATCGCCGTTCGTGGATCTGGGCGTGGCCTCACGGCCCGCCGCCAACACGCCCTGGCTCATCACGCTCGACAGCGATACCGACCTGCCCCCTGGCGCACTGCGTGAGCTGGTGGGCCTGGCCGCCCACCCCTTGAACCTGCCGCGCGTTGATCTGCAGAAGCGGCGCGTGGTGGCCGGCCACGGCATCCTGCAGCCGCGCATCGTCACGGCCTGGCCGGTGGATGCCCAGGGCCACAGCACCGCCACCGGCTTTCACCGGCTGTTTGCCGGCGCCGTGGGCAGCGACCCCTACAACGCCGTCGCCTCAGAGGTCTATCAAGACCTGTTCGGCGAAGGCAGCTTCACCGGCAAGGGCCTGATGCATGTGGCCGCGGTGCACGCCGTGCTGGCCGCGCGCATGCCGGACGGCCAGGTGCTCAGCCATGACCTGCTGGAAGGCTGCCTGGCGCGCTGCGGCAGCGTCAGCGACGTGGCCCTGATCGAGCCCGCGCCCACCCATGCCGATGTGGCCGCTTCACGCACCCACCGCTGGACACGCGGCGACTGGCAACTGCTGCCGCTGCTGTTCGGCCCGGCCGGCCAGGGGCTGCACGCGCTCGACCGATGGAAGGTGCTCGACAACCTGCGCCGCTCATTGGTGCCGCCGTGCGGGCTGGCCTTGATGCTGATCGCGCTGGCCGGCGGGCCGGTGTCGCCGTGGGCGGTGCTGGCCTTGATGCTGGCGGCCTTTGGCCTCGGCCCGGTGCTGGGCGCCGTGGCCGGCCTGGCCCCGAGCCGGGATGACCTCGCGCTGGTCCACTTCCTGCGCGAAGCCGGCGCCGAGCTGGCCCGCAGCCTGCTGGCCACCGTCTGGCAGGTGGCCTTGTGGTGGCGCCAATCGGCCCTGCTGCTCGACGCTCAGGGCAAGGCGCTGTGGCGCACCCATGTCAGCCACCGCCACCTGCTGCAATGGACCACCGCCGCCACGGCCGAAGCCCAGGCCGCCCGCGGCGTGTGGCCGCTGCTGAAGCGCCACGCCACCGTGGTGGCCGGGGCCATGGCCGTGACCGCCGCGATGCTGCTGGCGCGGCGCGCCGGCACCCCCGGCCCGGCCCCGGGGCTGGCGCTGGCGCTGGGCTTGTCGTGGATCGGCACGCCGCTGTGGATCGCCTGGGCCAGCCGGCCCGTTCGGCCCCCGCGCCCCCTGAACAACGCCGACCGCGCCTGGCTGCAAACCGTGGCCCACAACACCTGGGCCTGGTTCGCCCAGCATGTGGGTGAGGCCAGCCACCACCTGCCGCCTGACAACGTGCAGACCATGCCGCGCACGATGATCGCGCAGCGCACCTCGCCCACCAACATCGGGCTGTACCTGCTGTCGATGTGCTGCGCGCGGGCCTTCGGCTGGATCACGCCCGAAGAGCTGGCCAGCCGGCTGGGCGCCACGCTCGACACGCTCGACAAGCTGCCGCGCGAACGTGGCCACCTAATGAACTGGATCGACACCGGCAGCCTGGCCACGCTGGCACCGGCCTATGTATCGACCGTGGACAGCGGCAATCTGTGCGGCCACCTGTTGGCCGTGGCCCAGGCCTGTGACGACACCGCCACCCACCTGCCCAGCCCGGCCCCTGATGGCCTGGAGGCCACGCTGCGCCAGCTGGCCAGGCGCTGCCGGGCCTGGGCCGAGGGTGCCGACTTCAGCTTCTTGTATGACACACGGCGGCGCCTGCTGCACATCGGCTGGCGGGTGGACGAGCAACAGCTCGACAGCGGCCACTACGACCTGCTCGCCTCGGAGGCCCGGCTGGCCAGCCTGTGGGCCATTGCCAAGGGCGATGTGCCGGCCACCCACTGGTCGGCGCTCGGGCGGCCGTTTCAGGCCACGCTGCATGACGTCGGGCTGCGCTCCTGGTCGGGCTCGATGTTCGAGTACCTGATGCCCACCCTGGTGCTGGAAGAGCCACAAGGCACGGCACTGGATTGCGCCGCCCGCATGGCGGTGCAGGAGCAACGTGATTTTGGAGTGCTGCACGGCTTGCCCTGGGGCGTGAGTGAATGCGCTTACGCCGCGGCCGACCGCACCCTGGCCTACCAGTACGCGCCGCAAGGCGTGCCCCGCCTGGCCCTGCGCCGCACCCCGCCTGATGAACGCGTGGTGGCGCCTTATGCCAGCGCGCTGGCGGCCATGTTGTCGCCCCACGCGGCGGTGGCCAACCTGCGCCGGCTGCAAGGGCTGCAGGCCCGCGGGCCCTGGGGTTTCATCGAAGCCATGGACTACACCGCCAGCCGGCAGATCGACAGCGGTGACGGCAGCGCCCGCGTGGTGCTGGTCAACACCTGGATGGCCCACCACCAGGGCATGACGCTGGTGGCCATCACCAACGTGCTGCTGAACGGGCAGCCGCGCCGCTGGGCGATGGCCGACCCGCGCCTGGCTGCGGTGGCTTCGCTGCTGCAAGAGCGCGTGCCGCGCGAGGTGGCCCGCCTGCAAGACCCGGTGGCCGGCCTGGCCCGCCTGGCCATGGCCCGGCAGGTGCAGCGCAGCAGCCGCGAAGTGGTGCCCGGCGCCCAGGCACTGCAACGCACCCAGATGCTCTCAAACGGGCATTACAGCGTCACCGTGCGCCCGAACGGCGCCGGCTTCAGCCGCCTCGGCATGATCGACCTGCACCGCTGGCGCGACGACGCCCTGCAAGACGCCTACGGCAGCTTCCTGTACCTGCGTCGCCACCCCGGCGAAACGCCGATCTCGCTCACCCGCCACCCGGCGGGCGACCCGGCCGCCAGCTACTCGGCCCAGTTCCACACCGACCGCATCTGCCTGGAAGCCACCTGGCCGCACCTGCGCAGCCGCATCACGGTGTGGGTCAGCCCGGAAGACGATGTCGAGCTGCGCCGCGTGGAGCTGTGGAACACCTCGTCGCAGCCGATGTCGCTGGAGCTGCTGTCGGCCTTCGAGGCCACCTTGAGCGATGCCCGCGCCGACGAGACCCACCCGGCCTTCGCCAACCTGTTCATCCGCGCTGACTGGGACCCGCATGACCAGGCGCTGCACTTTGCGCGTGGCGCCCGGCGTGAGCAGGAAGCGCCGATGTTCGCGGTGCACTTCCTGGCCCAGGCCGACGGCAACCTGCTGGACGTGCGCGCCAATGCCGACCGCAGCCGCTGGGCCGGCCGGCTGCACCGCCCCTGGGAGGTGCTGGCCGAGTTCGACGACGGCCCCACCCCCGCCGGCAACTGCCCCACCGGGCTGGACCCGGTGGCCGCGCTGGCCATGCGGGTGAACCTGCCACCGCACGGCACCACCCAGTTCACGCTGGCCACGGCCGCCGCGCGGGACCGCGACACGCTCGACGCGCTGGTCGACCGCTACCGCCAGGCCACCGGCCTGGAGCGCTCGTCGCAGCTCAGTGCCACGCTGGCCACGCTGCGGCTGCGCGACATGCGCCTGTCGGCCGAAGACCTGGTCGCCGTGCAGACGCTGACAACGCTGCTGGTGCAGCTGCACACCCGCCCGGCGCCCATCACTCCGGTGTCTGACCGGCGCCTGCTGTGGCGCTTCGGCTTGTCGGGCGACCGGCCGCTGATCGTGATCACCGTGTCAGCCGTGCCCGGCCTGCGGCTGGTGGGCACGCTGGTGCAGGGCCTGCACCGCTGGGCCTGGGGCGGCGTGGCGGTAGATCTGGTGGTCATCAACAGTGAGCCACGCTCTTACCTGCAACCGCTGCAGCGCGATCTGATGGCCCTGCGTGAACGCCACGCCCAGGAAAGCAGCTCGGAGGCACCGAACCGGGTCAGTGGTTTCAGCGTGCAGCAGGCCACCGACCTGAGCGCAGACGAGCAAGCCACGCTCGCAGGCCTGGCCCGGGTGGCCCTGCATGCCGATGGGCGGCCACTGGCCCAGCACATGGCCGACCTGGTGGTGTGGCACGAACTGGCCCGCCAGCGCCGCGACACCCTCCCGCATGTGGCCCTGTGCAGCCCCCGCCCGGCCACCGAAATGGCGCTGCCGCCGGTGGGTGAATTTGATGCCGACGACGGCGCCTGGACCTGCCATGTGAGTGCCAGCCGGCCCACGCCCCGCCCGTGGGTGAACGTGCTGGCCAACCCGGCACTGGGCACGCTGGTGAGTGAAGCCGGCGCCAGCTGCACCTGGGCCGGCAACAGCCGCCTGCACCAGCTCACGCCCTGGAACAACGACCGGCTGGGTGACCTCGACGGCGAGCACTTCTGGCTGCAAGACCTGGCCACCCTGGACGTGTGGAACCTCGGCCCCGGCCCCGGCAGCGCACCGGTGCCTTACCGCGTGCGCCACCAACCGGGCCTGAGCAGCCTGCAGCATCGGCAAGAGCAACTGTCAACGCATGTCACGTTCAGCGTTGATCCGGTGCATGCCGTCAAGCGCATCCACGTGCAGCTGCACAACCACGGCAGCCACGCCCGGCATCTGCGGGTGGTCGGCCTGATCGACTGGCTGATGGGCTCGGTGCGCATCGACAGGCAATCAGTCACCACCAGTGTGGGCTACGCCACCGAGCCCGAAGCCGCCGCAACTCCGCATGGCTTGGGTGCGCCCAACATGCCCTCAGGGCTGCGCACCGTGGTGCCCACCGACCCCGCCGCGAATGACGCCACCCGGCCGGCCGCCGCGCGCATGCTGCTGGCCACGCAGTGTGACAACCACGACCAGTTTGGCGGCCACACGGCTTTTGTGACGCTGGGCCGTGACGACGGACTGGCCATCGACCTGACCGACTGGACCTGCGACCGCCGCGAGCTGTTTGACTTCCGCGGCCACGCTGTGCTGCCCGAGCAGTTCGGCCAGCGCTGCGGCCATGGGCTCGACCCCTGCGCGGCCCTGGGCGCCCGGGTGCGCCTGGCCCCGGGTGCGGTGGCCGGGCTGGTGTTCACGCTCGGCCATGGGCATACAGCGGCCGAAGCACGCACGCTGGCGCGCCAAGCCAGTGACGTGTCGCCCCACCTGGCGGCCGACCAGGCCTGCACACAGCTCGACCAGTTGCTGGGCGCGGTGCAGGTGGCCACCCCCGACCCGCTATTTGATGCGCTGGTGAACCACTGGCTGCTCTACCAGGCCACGGCCTGCCGCCTGTGGGGCCGCGCCGGCTTCTACCAGGCCGGCGGCGCCTACGGGTTTCGAGACCAGCTGCAAGACGCCATGGCGCTGGTCATCACCGCGCCCGCGCTGCTGCGCGAACAGGTGCTGCGCGCCGCCGCCCGACAGTTCGTCGAGGGCGATGTGCAGCACTGGTGGCACCCGCACAGCGGCGCCGGCGTGCGCACCCGTTTCAGCGACGACCTGCTGTGGCTGCCGCATGCCGCCTGGCATTACGTGCAGGGCACCGGCGACACCGCCATCTGGCACTGCAGCGTGCCATTCATTGACGGCCCCCCGGTGCCAGAGGGCTCGGAAGACCTGTACAGCGTGCCCGGCCAGCCCGAGCGCGCCGAAGACCGGCAAGGCAGCCTGTATGAGCATTGCGCCCGGTCGCTGGACCACAGCCTCAAGATCGGCCCGCACGGCCTGCCCCTGATGGGCGGCGGCGACTGGAACGACGGCATGAACCGCGTCGGCCCGGAAGGCCGGGGCGAATCGGTGTGGCTGGCCTGGTTCCTGTGCAGCCTGGTGCCGCCATTTACCGCGCTGGCCCGGGAACAGGGCGACAACGAACGCGCCGAGCGCTGGCAGAGCGCCGCAGATGGCTGGCGCGCCGCATTGGCCAGCGACGCGCCCACCGGCGCCTGGGACGGCGCATGGTTCAAGCGCGCCTTCTTCGACGACGGCTCGGCGCTGGGCAGCAGCGCCAACGCCGAATGCCGCATCGACCTGATCGCCCAGTGCTGGGCGGTGTTGTCACACGCGGCACCGCCAGAGCGGCAACAACAAGCCATGGCGTCGGCGCAGGCCCTGCTGGCCGACAACGACGCCGGCCTGCTGAGGCTCTTGACCCCGCCGCTGGCCCACGCCCATCCAGACGCCGGCTACATCCAGGCCTATCCGCCCGGTGTGCGTGAAAACGGCGGCCAGTACAACCACGCTGGTGTGTGGGCCGTGATGGCCTGGGCCCAACTGGGCCGGGCGGACCTGGCCTGGCAGACCTGGCGCTGGCTCAGCCCGGCGCACCGCGCCAATCACCCGGTGCAGGGGCCGGTGTACGGGCTGGAGCCCTATGCCGTGGCCGCCGACGTGTACAGCCAGCCCCCCTACACCGGCCAGGGCGGCTGGAGCTGGTACACGGGCTCAGCCGCCGGGATGTACCGCGCCGCCGTGGGCACCTTGTGCGGCCTGCAACTGGAGGGCAGCGAGGGGCCCGGCGCCCGCCTGCGCTTCATGCCCTGCCTGCCGCCCGACTGGCCGGGCCTGACGCTGACCCTGCGGCACCACGGCCGGCTGCTGCGGTTCAGCCTGGAAACGGGTGCCCAGCCAGCAGGCACCGCCTGGGCCGATGACCCCGCCAGCGCCGAGCTGCCCCCCGGGCAATGGCTGAATCTGGATCAGCCCGATCTGCCGCTGCACCACCGCGTGCTGCTGCCAGAACAACAGGTGCGTTGACGAACAGACGGCTGCCGCCTTGCGGCCCGACCATGGGCTTCTTCACCTTAGGAGGACACCATGAAACAAGCTTTGTTTGTGCCGGTCGCTGGATTGCTGGCTGGTTTGCTGTTCGCGTCACCCTGGGCAGCCGCGCAAGTGGCTGGCACCACCACCACGGTCGGCGTCAGCGTCACCGAATCCACCCAGGCCGCGTCGGGCTGGAGCGTGAAAAAGACCTTGATGGGCAAGCAGGTCGTCAGCAGCAGCGGGGCCAAGATCGGCAAGATCGAAGACCTGATCATCTCGCCGGACCGCAATGTGTCGTACGTGATCGTTGGCGCGGGGGGCTTCATCGGCATCGGCCGGCATGACGTGGCCGTGCCGGTGAGCCAGATCCAGAACCAGAACGGCAAGCTGGTGATGGCCGGCGCCACGAAGGAAAGCCTGAAAGCGCTGCCCAGCTTCGTCTACACCGACGACAGCGCGATGCGCAGCACCTTCATGGCCCGCACCGAAGCCGACATGACCCGCTCCCGCAACGATGTCATCGCGCTGGAGAAAAAGGGCAGCACCCTGACCGGCGAGACCAAGACGAAGTGGGAGCAGCAGATGATGACGGTGCAGACCGACCTGAAGGGCGCCGAGGCCAAGCTGACCGAGATGAAAGCCGCGGCGTCGGCGCGCTGGCGTGAGTTCGAGGCCGGCATGAACACCGCCTCGACGCGCCTGCGCCAGTCCATCGACAAGGCCAGCACATGAGTGCCGTTCACGGCTTTCGCGTCGAGCGCGAGGACTACACCGCCACCCTGGCGCGCCAACTGGCGGAACTCAACCGCCAGATCGACGTGCTGGAGTTGCGGCTGAAGGCCGCGAGCGCCGACACCCGCGAGTGCCTGGCGGGCGAACTGGTGCTGCTGCGGCGCCAGTCGGGTGAAGCCGCCGAGAAATACCGCGAGTTGCGGGCCACCGGCGACGAGGGCTGGGACCAGGTGCTGGCCGAGATGGAGCGGCTGCGCAGCGCCTTCGTGCGCACGTTCAGCTACTTCAAGACGCAGCTCTGAGCTGGGCGCCCTGCCGGGCCCGTGGTTTCACGGGTCTGGCAGGGTTTCAGTGAACAGGGTGCTCACCGGCGCGGCCAGCGCCGGTGGCTTGCGCCGCAAGCCCAGCCGGCGAGCACCCCAGCGGGCCGCCTGCCAGAGCTTGGCCGCCAGGCCGTGCGGGTAGCCGTGCACCACATAGCGCCGGCGCGGCCAACGCGCCATCGCCGCCTGCACCAGCACATCGGCCACGTCGGCAGGGCTGGCACGGGGCTGGCCGGGCCGCGCGCCCGCCAGCCAACGGGTGGATTGCCGCTGCAGCAGATCGCGGAAATCCCCCCCGGCTGCGCGCTGCAGCGCCGTATTCAGACCCAGCAGCGCTTCATCGCCCACGAACACCGGCGGGTGCACTTCCACCACCCCCACGCCGCTGTCGCGCAACATGGGTTCAACGCCGGCGAACCAGCTCGACAAGGCATGCCGTGCGGCCAGGTGCCAGGTCATGCAGGCCCGCCGCGCGGTGCCGGCCGGCGCCCCCAGCACCACGATGCGGCCATCGCGCGCCCACAGCGCCGACAGCAGGCGTTGCACTAGATCAGCCGCGCCGGCGAACAGCCGGTGCCAGTGCGCATGCACGTCGTCCATGCCCACGTCCCCCACCGCGCCAAACAGCGATTGCTCGGTGCACACCACCAAGGCATCCAGCGGCACATGCAGGGCCAGCAGCAACTGGCTGAGCTTCTGCACCGATTCCGCCGAGGCCAGGTCCAGGCTCAGCACCGTGGCCCCAAGAGCGCGCAGGAACAGCACGTCGTCAGCGTGCTGGGTGGTGGCATACACCTGCCAGCCCTCGTGGCACAGCGACTGCGCCACCCAGCGCCCCACCGGGCCGTCCGCCCCGACCACCAGGGCCACATGCGCCGCGCTCATGACTGGTCCTCAAGGGCCTGGAGCGCCCGCGCCGTCAGCTCGAGGTCGTCCATGGCAGCAACGGCGCGGCGCCCCGCCGCCAGCGCGTCAGGCGTGAGCGCGGCCTGGGCCAGCGCCGCTTGGGCAGGGTGCTGCGCATGCGGCGGCAACGATGACTGCGGTGAATAGGGTGGATGGGGCCAGCGCGACAAGGGATCCAGCGGCGTCAGGCCCAGCCAGAGGGCCGCGTCGTCCAGGCGCTGGTCCAGCAGCGCCAGCCAGGCGTGTAGCCACCAACCCGGCTGGCCATGGGCCGTCAAGCCGGCTTGCTCGTGGGCCTGCCAGGCGCGTCGCAGGGCCTGGCGCGCGGCCCCTTTGCGGCCCGCACCCAACCAGGCCGCCGCACAGGCCAGGTGCAGGCGGCCGGCCCAGGCGGGTGGCTGCACCTGCATCGCCTGCTGGCTCACGCGGTGCGCCAGGGTGGCCGCCTGGGGCCAGGTGCGGGTGGCCACCAGGCTGTCGAGCCAGTGCAGCGCCCCCACCAGCCAGTGGCAGCCGGCCTGGTGGGCAAGCAGCAGCAGGCGCTGGGTGGCTTGGGCCAGGGCGTCGGAGGCGTCGTGCGCGTCAGGGGTTTGATCGGGCTCGGCGGTTTCAAGGGCGCACACCGCCTGTTGCATGGCCATGTCGGCGGTGGCGCCGGCCAGCTGGTCGAGCGCCGGCCAGTCGGCACTGCGCAGCCGGTTGGCTTCAAACCAGAGTGGGCGGGCGCGCTCGATCTCGCCGCTGCGGCACAACACGACGACACGGGCGCACAGCGCGTGGTGCAGGTGCCGGCTGGCCTGGAGAGAGATCTCGGCGTTGAGGTCGGGGGCGGTGTGGGGGTGAGGGTGTGGCCCGTGCAGTGCCCGCAGTTGCGCACGGGACAACGCCACAAAGGCCTGGGTGGCGCTGTGCAGCGTGCTCGTCGTCGCGCCGCCCATGCCCGCCTGCGGCGCCCCTGCCGGCGGCAGGCACAGATCAGCCCACAGGCGCAGGCCGACGGCGCACGGCGCACGCCGCTCCAGCAGACGCAGGCAGGTGGTTTGCAAGGTGTCGTCATGGCCTTCACTGGCCAGCCACAAGGCATGCACCAGCGCGAGGATGTCGTCCGGGTGATGGCGGCCGTTGGCCCAGGCCCACGCCTGGCGCAGGTGGCCCTGCGCCTGCTGGCAGCGCTGCACCACGCCCTGGTGCGGCAGGCGCCCGGTGTGCCGCGCTTCCAGCCAAGCCTTGGCCTGGCGCACCATGGCTGCGGCGTGGGCGTGTTGCAGCGCCGCCATCTCGCCGCTGGCCACCGCCAGCTCCAGCGCCAGCGCGCGCATGTTGCGCCACAGGCTGCTGCGGCTCGGGGCCTCACCGTCCGGGTCTGCCGGATGGGTTTGCAGCACCGAGGCATCGGCCAGGGCGGCCAGCTCCAGCGCCACGGCGGCATCGTCCAGCTGCAACTCGTCCATCGCCACACGCCGCACCAGGTCCGCAGACAGACCGTGGCAGGCGGGCACGCCGGATGAGTCCACCGCCGGCAGGGGGTCGCTCACCACCTGCTGCATCAGGGCCAGATCGGCGCTGCCTTCAAACACGGCCAGGCGGCGAAACAGCCGCTGCTGGCGCTGGGTGAGGCGGGCGTGGCTGGCCTCCACGGCACGCCGCAAACTGCGCGCAGCGGTGGGCTGATACGGGTGGCTGTACTGCAGCCGGGTGGGTGCCGCGCCGGCCAGCAGGCTGGTGAGTGGCCCGGCCGACGACGTGGTGGGTAGCGTGGTGGGTGGCGCGGCGGTGAGCAGGTTCAGGCGCTCGGCCATCAAGCCCGGCAGAGCCGCCAGGCCCAGCGCGGGCACGCGGGCCGCGGCCTGCTCCAGCGCCAGCGGCCAGCCGTCCAGCGCATGGGCCAGGGCGCAGAGGGCGGGCAGGTCCGCCGCCTGCGGCTCGAAGCGGGCATCGGCCAGCTTCACCTGCTGCACCAGCATCGCCACCGAGGGCACAGCCAGGGCGGCAGCCAAGGCCTGTGGATCGGTGTCCTCTGAACCGCTGATCGACAGGCCGGCCGAACGGCGGGGCGGCAGGGTCAGGCCATCCAGCCGACACACGCACTCGCCGCGCTGGTGCAAGGGCCGCTGCCGCGTCACCAGCACGCGCAAGCCGGGCGCGCCGGCCAGCCAGCCGGCCAGCACGGCGCCCAGCTCTGCAGGCAAGCGGTCGGCGTCGTCGAGCACCAGCAAGGCGGCAACACCGCCCAGCTGCTGCCGCAAGACCCACCAGGGGTCATCCAGGTCATGTCCCAGGGGCAGGTTCAAGGCTGCCGCCACTGCCAGCACCACATCCTGCAGCGCGTGCATCGGCGCCAGGTCGACCCAGGCCACGGGCACACCGGTGGCGGCCGCATGGCGCCAGGCAGCCACCTGGGCCAGCCGGCTTTTGCCCACGCCGGGCGGGCCAGCCAGGCTCACCCACTGCGCCTGCCGAAGGCTGTGCAGCAGCTGGGTCAGCTCGTGCTGGCGGCCCAGCAGCGTGGGCCAGGGGGCGGCGTCAGGCCGGCCTTGCGCGGGCGCAGGGGTGGTGCCTGCGCCCGTGGCCATGGGCGGCGCAGGCTCGGCCACGGGCGTGGCTGAATGCGCAGGCACCGCGTCTGCCCGCGGCGGCCATGGCCCGCGCCGGATCGGCCAGTTGAAGCGATAGCCCTTGCCCGGCACGGTGGCGATGGCACTCTTGCCCAGCACCTTGCGCAGGGCCGAGATCTGTACGTTCAGGTTGTTGTCTTCCACCACCAGCCCGCGCCACACGCGCCGCAACAAATCAGCCCGCGTGATCAGCCGCCCCGGGTGGCTGACGAGCAGTGTCAGCACATCCAGCGCGCGAGTCTGCAGCGTCACCGGCACACCGTGGTGCAGCAGGCGCTGCTCGTCAGGCTGCAACTGGAAGCCACCAAAGTAGAAGGCATCTGCCGGGCCGGCCACGTTCGAGACCTGAATTTCTTGAGACAACAACATCGATCCGCTGGACGCCATCAACCAGTCAGCCCCAGAGGCGGTACTTGTCGGCGCAGGCACCAATGCTGGTAAGCCGTCAGCAGGCGTCCGGGGTGGACGGGCTCACCGCGCCGGCCAGGCACCGCGCTGGCGCCGACGAGCACCACACAATCGCCAGCCACCAGCCACTGATCAAGCCGCGTGAAGATCGAAGTCAGCTCGGCTTCAGGGGGCAAGGCCGCCCCGCCGATCAAGGTATCGCTGCCCAGGCCATGGGCGGTGAGCGGGCTGACCACCACGGCGTGTGACGCCGGGGGCACGGGCCCAGGCCACAGCGGCACCAGGCGCGTCACGCCCAGCTCCGCCAGTTGTCGCTGCAGCGCGGCGAAGGCCAGCCCCCGCACAGGGTGCGGCAGGCACAGCGCACCCAGCCGCTGCGGCCATTGCCAGCTCAGGCCATCCGGGCTCCAGGTCGGGCGCGCCGCCTGGGGCTCCAGCGCGCGCAGTGGCCGCTGGGTCTGGCGATGACGGGCAAAGAAGCGCGTGGCGGGCATGTCCTGCACCAGGCGGCCCTGCTCCAGGCACAAGACATGGCTGGCCAATGCCAGCGCATGGCCCCGGTGCCGGGTGGCCAGCAGCACCGCCATGCGCCGCGCCAACTGGCGCAACAAGCGCAGCAGCGGGGCAGCTTCAGCCTCGGTCAAATCAGTCATCAGGTCATCGACCAGCAACAGCGGCACGCCCAGCAAGTGGCAACGCAGCAGCATCACCATGCGCTGATCCGCCGGGGCCAGGCTGCACACCGGCGCGTCGAGCGCAGGCACCAGGCGGTGCTGGCCCAGGCGCGCCAGCCAGGTGGCCAGCCACGGCGCCTGCCGGAAGCCGGCATGTGGCGTGGGCACCTGCCGTGCGTCCATCAGAAAGGCTCGCAATGATGGGCGCACCGGCGCGTCGGTGGCGCACACCCGCACCGGGCGGCTCGACGCACCGAGCGGCAGGCCGTTGAAGGTGGCCTGGCCGCTGCACAACAGGCCGTCATCACCGAGGTGGCCTGACAGGGCCCGCAGCAGCGTTGACTTGCCCGCCCCCGCCGGCCCCAGCAACACCGTGAGGCCAAACGCCGGCAACAACGCTGACACCTGGTCGACCGGCGCACCTGCCGGCCCGACCACGCTGAAGTCGGAGAGCGTCAACACCGCACGCGGCAAGGTGGGCGGCCCGCTCACGGCTGAAACCGCACACCGAAGGCGGCAAGGCAAGACAGGCACAACGTCATCATGGCAAGGCACAGGCGTGAGGTGGCACAGGGCGATCGAGCTGAATCAGTCTCGATGGCAGGCTGCACCGCGTCGTGCCGCGCACTGCCATGGCCGCGCGCTGCAGGCGCCAAGCGCGCTGCAAACCTGCCACCACTGTGGCAAGTTCGTCCGCAAAAATCCTTTAGCCCGGCTTCAGAAAACCTTAGGCATTGCAACGAGTTGTGAGGTGTGGGCGCCCTGCCCGGCGTTCACTTGGTGGGCGGAGCCGGCTGCGACCAGTCGCCAAACAGCAGATCGGCGGATTGGCTGAGGCGGCTGATGAAGCGCTGCTTCGGGCCGTCTGGCACGGGGCTGGCGCCGGCTTCATCCAGGGCCTGGGGAACCGCCAGCGATGGCGATGGAAGTTGGGTTGGTGCAGACACTGGAGAACCGGCGCCAACGACCACCGGCAGCATTGCCGCGCCCAGGCGGTAGCCGTAGCCGGGCACCGTGACGATGGCCGAGCGCCCCAGCACCTTGCGCAGCGCATTCACCTGGACGTTGATGTTGTTGTCTTCAACCACCAGACCGGCCCAGACCGTATCCAGGATGTCGCTGCGACGCAGCAACTGGCCCTGCCGCTCTACCAGCGCCACGAGCAAGTCCAGCGCGCGCGCCTGCAGGTGCACCGGCTGCCCGGCCTGAAGCAGGCGCCGGTCGTCGACGTGCAACTCGAAATCGCCAAAGCGCCAGACACACGTGCCGCTTTTATCGGCATGGGTGGAGGCCCCGGACGAGCCCGGGGGCGCGCTGATGGGCGTGCTCAAACGCAGGCCCAGCTGTGGCGGTGGAAGGCGGGCAGGCCCGGCGGTGTGGCACCGCCGCGGGCCTCCCAACGGGAAGACAACATGAGCATCTCGCTGACTGCCGCAGTCAACACGACTGCGGCGCCGAAGCTTAGCCCTTTGCGTGATCGCCGGGTAGGTGGGGCAGCCCAATCACGGGCGGCCGGGCGCCGTGGCCCCCATCGCGGTCATGTCGACCGACACCCCTTGCCAGCCGCAGACGAAGCCGCTGGCTTTGTCCGACTGGACCGGCAGGGCGAGCGCATGACGCACACCGGCCTCGACGCTGTCGATCACGGGCACGCCCACATCCGCCTGCACATCTGCCTGCAGACGCGCCTGCACCCGCGCGGCCATGCCGGCCAGGCCCGCACCGCCCAGCACGATGCTGTTCACCGGCCAGCGCGCTGCCGCTTCCCGGCAGGCCTCCGCCAGCAGGGCCACGGCGGCATCCGGGTCAGCCGCCAGTTGTGCACCACTCGGCGCCACGGTGTGAATGCCGGCCAGCTGGGCACTCAAGCCCAGCGCACCCGCCAGCCGCTCCAGCATCGGGCGCCAGCGCGCGCCGCCGGTCACCACGGCAAACGGGCCCAGGGCCGCCGCCGCGGTGAAGGCGGCTTCGGCCAGGCCCGTCACCGGCACGTCGCTGCTGTCGCGCAGGGCCCAGAGGCCGGGGTCACCAAAACAACCAATCAGCACGGCGCTTGGGTGGGGACGGGATTGGAAACTTCGCGGTGTGGCCATCAAGGCATGGGCCCAGGCATCGAGCACGGCATGGCCGGCCACCGCGTAGCTGGCTTCGCAGGCGATGTAGGGCGCACCAAAGCGCGCGGTGGCGGTGCTGACCAGCACGTCTGCGCCCGCCGCGCGTTGCCCATGCTGCTGCAGCAGCGCCGTGACGGACGCCGTGGTGTTCGGGTTGAGGATGAGCAGATGGCGCATGGTGCGGGCGGGCTTCAGGTGCGGCGCGGGCGGCGCTTCAGCAGCGCAAACATGCCGATGGCCAGGCCCATCACCATGAACGACACCACCATCGTCACCGTGCCAAGCGCGTAGATGGCCGGGGTAGTGACGGTGGTGGTCAGGCCCTGCAGTTCCAGCGGCAAGGTGTTCACGTCGCCAATGGCTTGCGAGGTGCGGGCGATCTCGTCCCAGCTGAGCGTGAAGCCGAACATGCCGATGCCCACCACCGAGGGCGCAATCAGCGGCAGCACCACATGGCGGAAGGTTTGCCAGGGCGTGGCGCCCAGGTCGCGCGCGGCCTCTTCATAGGCCGGGTTGAAGCGGTTGAAGATGGCGAACATGATGAGCAGGCCGAAGGGCAGCGTCCAGGTCAGGTGGGCGCCCAGCGCGGAGGTGTAGATGCCCAGCGCCGTGCCGTAGCCCTCCAGCGCGTCTTGCCAGCCCAGCCAGTCCAGCGCGTGTTTGAGGCCACCATCGAGCAGCCGAAACGCCAGCCCGATGCCCAGCGACACGATGATCGACGGCATGATGAGGCTGCCCACCACGGTGAAGAACAAGGCATTGGCCCCGCGCAGCGGCTTGCGAAACGCCAGCCCGGCCAGCACGGAGAACACGATGGTCACGGCCATCACCGCCAGGCCCAGGCCGAGCGAGCGCCAGAGCGCCGCACCGATGTCGACCACACCCAGCCCCTGCGCCAACTCACGAAACCAGTGCAAGGACCAGCCGCGCATCGGAAACGTCAGCCCGCCTTCCGGCCCCTGGAAGCTGAGCACGACGATGACCAGCATCGGGCCATAGAGAAACAGCACGTAGCCAGCGAAAAACAGCGCCAGCAACCAGAACGCCAGCGGGCGCTGGGTGCGTGGCAGCGGCGTGAGCTGGACGGGGCTGGCGGAACCTGAAGTGGCACTCACGTCACAGCTCCTTGCGAATATCGACCAGGCGCGTCAGGCCCCAGATGATCATCAAGACCAGCGCCAGCAGCACCACCGCATTGGCCGCTGCCAGCGGGAACTGCAGGTAGGAGGTTTGCACCTGGATGATCTTGCCGACCGAGGCGATCTGCTGCCCGCCCATCACGCCGATGGTGACGAAGTCGCCCATCACGATGGTGATGACGAAGATCGAGCCGATGATGATGCCGGTGCGGCACAGCGGCACGATGACATGCCAGAGGGTTTGCCAGGCGGTGGCGCCGCTGTCGGCGGCCGCCTCGATCAGGCTGCGATCAATGCGCATCATGCTGTTGAAGATGGGCACGATCATGAAGGTGGTGAACAGGTGCACGAATGCCAGCACCACCGAAAAATCACTGAACAGCAGCCACTCCACCGGCTGCTGCACCAGCCCTGCCCCCAGCAGCATGTCGTTCACCCAGCCGTTGCGGCCCAGCAGCGGCACCCAGGCAATCATGCGGATGACGTTGGAGGTCCAGAACGGGATGGTGCACAGCACGAACAGCACCATCTGCACCGACGCCGACGTGACATGGAAGGCCAGGAAGTACGACACCGTGAAGCCGATGATGAGCGTCAGCAGCCACACCAGCAGGCAGAACTTGAAGGTCGACAGATACGTCTTGAAGGTGACGCAGAGTTCATCGCCCGAGGCGCAGCCCTCGAACACCGCCAGATAGTTGTCGAGCGTGAAGCCGGGCAGCAGTTCGTACTGGTTGTAGTTCCAGAAACTCACCATCAGCACCAGCCCCAGCGGCACCAGGAAAAAGAGCGCAAACACCAGCGCCAACGGCAGGGCCTGCCACCAGGCCGCCAACTGGCGACCCGGCGCACCGGCCGCAGGCCGTGAAGACGTAGGTGCTGCGCTCATTCAGGTGTTCACTTCCAGGGGGTTTGTGGTGGCAGTGGTGGTGGATACCCGTCAAGCCGCCACGAACTCGTTCCACTTCTTGACCATGTAGGCGTTTTCGTCCATCACCGCGTTCCAGCAGGCGATGCCGCCCATGCGGGCCTCGTAGCTGCCGCCGTCACGCACGTCGCCCTTCTTGGCCAGCACGTCGCCCTTGGGGCTCTTGATGTCCTGGGCCGCGGGCTTGCCCTCCATCCAGTAAGCCCACTCGTAGGCGTCCATCTTGGCCTTGGCGGTGTCGAGCACGGCGCTGTAATAGCCCTGGCGGTTCAGGTAGGCGCCGGCCCAGCCGTCGAGGAACCAGTTGATGAACTCATACGCGGCATCGAGCTTCTTGCCCGACAGCGTGGCCGGCAGGCCGAAGCCGGCGGCCCAGGCGCGATAGCCCTCTTTCAGCGGTTGGAAGTTACAGGCGATGCCCTTGGTGCGCACGGCCGTCACGGCGGGGCTCCACATCGACTGGATCACCACCTCGCCCGAGGCCATCAGGTTCACCGACTCATTGAAGTCTTTCCAGAGGCTGCGGAACTGGCCGGCCTTCTTGGCTTCGATCAGCACCTTGATGGTGAGGTCGATTTCCTTCTTGGTCATGTTGCCCTTGTCGGGGTACTTGTACAGGCCCATGGCTTCCACCACCATCGCCGCGTCCATGATGCCGATCGACGGGATGTTGAGGATGGCCGCCTTGCCCTTGAACTCGGGGTTCAGCAGCTCGGCCCACGAGCTGATCGGGCGCTTGATCAAGTCCGGGCGGATGCCCAGCGTGTCGGCGTTGTAGACGGTCGGGATCAGGCTCATGAACTGGGTCGGCGCCTTGGCGAAGACCTTGCTCTTTTCGCCTTCCAGGTAGATCACCTTCTTGGGCGCCGTGCCCTGGTCACCCACCGCCTTGCCGGCCACCATGCCGGTGGTGAACAGGGATGTGATCTTGTCGGCGTTCTTGATGCGTTGGGTGTCGATGCCCTTGAGGTTGCCGGTGGGCACGATGTTCTTCAGCGAGAAGTACTCGGTGTCGATCAGATCGAAGCTGTTGGGGGCGGTGACGGCGCGCTTGGTGACGTCGTCGGTCGTGACGGCCACGTACTGGATCTTGATGCCGGTGTCTTTCTCGAACTTCTCGCCGATGGCCTTGTCCTGGTTCACCGCGGTGCCCAGGTAGCGCAGCACGATCGGATCAGCCGCATGCACGGCCGGGAACATGCCCGAAGCCAGGATGCCGGCGGTGCCCTTCAACAGGGTGCGGCGCTGCAATGGCGCGGCTGGCCCGGAAACGTCGTTGCAATCATCAGCCATGGAAACTCCTGAGAGGTTGTGCAGGGGGTTGGGGAAAGGTTTAGAGACGGTTCAATCAGACGAGGGCCGGGCACTCAGCGCGCCAGCGCATGCGCCGATTCAGGCAGCCAGTGCAACTGCACCGCGTCACCCACCGCGTGGGGTTGGCGCGCAAAGGTGGCCTCGGGCAGCATCACGCTCAGCTCGGCGGTGGTGGCGGCGTTCACCACCACGCCGGGTTTCTGCAGGCCCAGCAGCACATAGGTGCCCTGGTACTCCACATCGGTCACCACGGCCTGCAGGTTGTGGGGGCCGGAGGGCAGGCTGGCGGCTTGAGGCCGCACCTGCATCTGGTCGGTGCGCACACCCACGCGGCCGTGCGGCGTGTCGATCACGTTGTGGCCGCCCATGAAGCGCGCCACGAACTCGCTCGCGGGCCGGTTGTAGACCTCGTGCGGGCTGCCCACCTGCTCGATCACGCCATGGTTCATCACCACCATCGTGTCAGCCAGCGCCATCGCCTCTTCCTGCGAGTGGGTGACGTGAATGAAGGTCAGCCCCAACTCTTTCTGCCAGCGCCGCAACTCGGCGCGCATTTGGATGCGCAGGAAGGGGTCGAGTGCTGACAATGGCTCATCGAGCAACAACACACGTGGCTGGGTGATGAGCGCGCGCGCCAGCGCCACGCGCTGCTGCTGCCCACCTGACAACTCTGCCGGTTTGCGCTCAGCGAGGTGGCCCATGGCGACGCGCTCCAGCAGCTCGGCGGCACGCTGTTTCCGCTCGGCCTTGCCCACGCCTTTCATGGTCAGGCTGAAGGCCACGTTGTCGAGCGCGCTGAGATGCGGGAACAGCGCGAAGCTCTGAAACATCATCGCCGTTCCGCGCAAGGCAGCGGGCAGATCAGTGATGTTTCTGCCCTCTAGAAGGATGTCACCGGACGACACATTTTCGTGGCCAGCAATCATGCGCAACGTGGTGCTCTTGCCGCAGCCGGAAGGGCCCAGAAGACAACAATAACTGGCACTGGCGATACGCAGATTGATCGCGTCGACAGCCGGCTTGCCCTGCGCATAACGCTTGGTCAAGTCGATCACTTCCACGGCGTTGGCAAGTTGGGGTCGTGGGGCGTTCATGAGACGTCCCACGCAACCCTCATGCCAAGTTTGTATACACCTTGCGATCCAAGGTGTGTACAGAAACGCACCGGACCTGTGCGAACCGCAGCCTCGCCTTGAAGCACCAGGCACCGACCCCGTGCCACGCCTCTGATTCACCCACCCTGGACCACCACGATGTACACACACCGTCCGCCCCCTCGCGGCCAACTCGGCCAACCCGCCGTTCGTTCAACCCGCGGCCTGCCTGCCCTGACGGCCACGTGCCTGCTGTTGCTGCTCGCCGCTTGCGGTGGCGGCGGTGGCGACAGTGCCAGCAGCGACAGCACCCCGACACCGTCGGTGCCACCCGTCACCACGGCCCCTGTCACCACCGACCCCGTCACGCCGCCGGTGGCGGCTGACCCGCAGGTGGGCGCACTGGCCGCAGCCTTGCGCACCGGCAACTCGAAGGACGTGACGCTGGCCACCGCGCAGGCCGCCATGCTGAGCGAACTGAAGACGGTGATGACGGCCTACGCCGCCGTGCGCCAGACGATCTACGGCCTGAATGCCGACGGCAGCGCCAATGCCAACAGCGTGGGTGCCATCGAGTGGCAACCATACCGGTTCTCGGCCGTCTTCAATTTTCTGGACCAAAGCCGCAACCATGCGTTCCTGACCAGCAACTGGCGCTATTCCGACAACACCCCCAGCGCGGGCAAGGCCCTCGGGGTGGCTGGCGTGGCGCCCGAAACAGGCGCACGCTATGTGGCCATCGGCGCCAATCCGCTTTCAAGCCCCGGAAATGCGGCGATGGACAGCGTGATGCGCAACACCATTGTCTGGCTGACCGGCCGCGGCAACCTCGACAAGCTCAAGATCGTGACGGCCCACCTGCCCGGTGACCAGTCGGGCGGGGCCAATGAGGAACCCCGCGTCCGCAGCTGGCTCGCCAACCAGATTCAGGGCGTCACGATCAACGGGGTGGCCACCACGGCCGCCACGGTGGGCAAAGACACCAAGGACGACACCTGCGACGGCGACAAGCTCGACGCCTGCCTGAAGAGCGCTGATCTGCTGATTCTTGGCCGCAAGCAGGGCCCGAATGTCAGCGGTCCCGACAACTTCCCGGCTGCCTACAACGCCGACACCGTAATGAACGCGGTGCTGGCCGCGCAGGCGCGTGGCATCCCGGTGATGTACCTGCACCAGACCGAAAGCAACAACGGACTGTCAGCCCGTCTGATGGACTATTTCGGCCTGGACCTGACCGCCAATTACTGGACCTACGATGGTCTCAAGACCCTGGCATCTGCCAGCCAACCCGTGGCGCCAGCCAATCTCTCCGACTGGATGAAGCTGATGCAACGGGTCGAAAAGCCCGCCAGCTTCACCACAGACTGGAGCGGTTGCGTTGACGATGTGGGCCGCCTGTACTGCGAGCGCTATGGCAGCCGGCCGGGAGATGCCGCGCTGATCAATGAATTCACCGGCCCGGGCCAGAAACTCCGCGACCAGCTGCGTGCGCTCGACACCAAGGGCGTGGCCATCTTTTCGCAGCCAGGGTATGGGCTGGAAAAGCGCTTGGTGGTACTGGGTGACAAGTACCGTGAGCAGGTCAGCTATCCGATGACACGCTTGGCCAACCGCGAAGCCTTCTTCCAGGCCTACTTCTCGGACTTCACCGCCTACATCAATCGCCCGACCAATGCGGTCGCACGCAACCTGGGCAACTTCTCGGCCGTGTTCCCGAGCGACATGCCGACCATCTCGCGCCTCGTGACGACCTCGTCGCAGGAGAGCGGCAATCGGGAATACATGACCGGTCTGTATGCGATGCCGGGCCGCACCGTGACCCTGACGCGCACCGACACCGGCACGCAAAGCGTGACGGTGGGCCTGAACATGCTGCGCGACACCACCCATGTCTACCAGACCTACGATCGGCCAACGCTGCTGAGCAGCCCGCGGCTGAGCTTGCTGCCGGGCAAGTCGGTGACACTGACCAGCCCTTTTGGTGGCCCGGTGTACCTGTTCGTGGCCTCAGCCACTGGCGCGCCAAGCGTCACGGTGCAGGTAGACGGTGTCATCACGCACCCGGTGCTGCGCAACCCGAACGATGCGGCGCAAGTGGCCACGTTCAAGGCCGAACTGGCCAGTACGCCCACCAACTGGGTAGGCATTGCCACCGACTTCCTGACCGTGCACGCCACGGTGCCCAGCATCAAGGGCACCCTGAGCAAGTACGGCGACAGCCTCCCCAACCTGGCGGCTGATATCTGGACGTACATGATCAAGGACACCTACGAGCTGGCCGGCTTCAACGCTGCCAACCCGGAGACCTTCAAGTTGTCGCCCACGGTCAGCGCCTATTGCAAGGCCCAGGGATGGGATTGCACCGGGCCGCAGCACCGCCGGGAGTCGATGCAGCACGCCATCTTTGACAACTATTCGCTGTGCGGTGGCGCCTGCGCTGGCAACCCGTTCGACAAGAGCTGGTCGCTGGACCCGCTGGGCTGGGGTGAAACACACGAGATCGGCCACAACCTGCAACGCGGACACTTGAACATCTACGGCGGCCAGTCGACGGAGGTGTCGAACAACATCTTCCCGTTGCACAAGCTGACGAGCTACAACAAGAACGCTGCGCCGGCCAAGCCGCTCATTCACAAGGGCTACCTGCCCACCGCGCTGGGCATGATGAAGGATTCCCTGGCCACCAACGACCCCGTCAACTCGATGAAGACCGCCCTGTGGGGCGACACCGGCTATGCGGCCAACAGCGAACCCCGCCTGGAGTTCTATCGCCAGATGGTGGAGTTCAACCGCCACTACCACGGTGACGTCTTCAGCGACGGGTGGGAGCTGTACACGCTGCTGTACCTGCTCGATCGCAACTTCGTGCTGGCCAAGAGCAACTGGGCCAGCAACGCAGCCAGCCTGGGCTTTGGCACTTACGCCACTTACCCGGACAACATCGACGGCAATGACTTCCTGCTGGTGGGCATGTCACGCATCATCGGTCGCGACATGCGCCCGGTGTTCGACATGTGGGGCATCACCTACACCCAGGCGGCCGTTGATCAAGTGGTGGCCTACAAGCTGCCCGCGGCTGAGCGTCTGATGTTCCCGATGGCCAGCATGCAGCAGTACGGCGCCGGCATCGGGGCGCCCATCCAGGTGAACGCACAGACTGTGTATCCCGCAGGCTACTGAGCCTCGGCACCTGTCGCAGCCCGTGCCCGGGTTGCCGCGCCCTGTCTGGCCACCCCGGCCAGACAGGGCTTTTTTGTTTCATTGCTGAATCAGATTGATGCTGTTCCTCATGGATGAAACATGGGGTTTTACTCCTCCATTTAGTTCAAACAAGTAAGTAAATTGGGCGCTCCACTCGAACTTGGTGACCACACCAGCACCGGAGACACCCATGCGCCCTGCCCGCTCGCTTCGCCACACCGCCCCATTGAAAAACCGCCGTGCCGCCGATGCGGCGTGGTTGGCCGCACAGGCGGTGTCTGCTTGCGCGGTGATGGCGGTGGCCACCTCCGCAGCTGTCGCGGCCACGGGTGCTGCACGCCCGGCGAGCTTGCAAGGCACCTGCACCGAACTCACCCTGAAGCTGGCGGCCCTGCCCGGCACCACCATCACGGCCAGCACCGAAGCGGCCGCCGGCACGCTGAAGGCCGGCACAAACGAGGTGCCCGCGCATTGCCTGGTGACCGGCCAGATGCTGCCGCGCACCAGCCCGGTGGACGGCCAGCCCTACGCCATCGGCTTTGAAATGCGACTGCCGCTGGCCTGGAACGGCCGCTTCTTCCACCAGGGCAATGGCGGCATCGATGGCCGCGTGCTGCCCGCCACCGGCGGCTTTGGTGGCGGCGTCACCACCCACGCGCTGCTGCAGGGCTTTGCGGTGCTCAGCTCAGACGCCGGCCACACCGCAGCCGCAGGCCCGGCCTTCGGCATCGACCCCCAAGCGCGGCTGGACTACGGCTACCAGGCGGTGGGCAAGCTCACGCCCATGGCCAAGTCTGTGATCGAGAAGGCCTACGGCAAGTTGCCTGATCGCTCCTACTTCGGCGGCTGCTCTAACGGTGGCCGGCATGCGCTGGTGGCCGCGTCGCGTTATGCCGATGAGTACGACGGCTTCGTGGCCGGCGCCCCCGGCTTCAACCTGCCGAAGGCGGCGGTGGCCAACATCGCCAGCGCACAGCGCCTGGCCCGCGTGGCCACCAAGCCCGATGACCTGAACACCGCCTTCACGCCGGCCGAGCGCCAGGCGCTCTCGAACGCCGTGCTGGCCAAGTGCGATGCGCTCGATGGCGCCACAGACGGCCTCATTCAAGACACCGCCGCCTGCCAGCGCAGCTTCAACTTCGAACGCGACGTGCCCACCTGCACCGGTGAGCGCGACGGCAGCTGCCTGAGCACCGCGCAAAAGGCGGCCATCGGCCCGCGCTTCAGCGGCACGCTCACCAGCGTGGGCGCGCCGGTCTACAGCAGCTTCCCGTTTGATGGTGGCCATGGTGCCCCCGGCATCGGCTTCTGGATGTTCACCGCGCCGCTGGCGCTCGACTCCGGCTCGGTCGGCCATATCTTCAAGGTGCCACCGGCGCCGGTGGCGGGCTTCAACGGCCCGGCGTTTTCGCTCGCGGCCAACATCGACGAGCTGGTGGCGCAGATCAACGCCACCAACAGCACGTACACCGAATCGGCGATGAGCTTCATGACGCCGCCCAAGCCCACCGAGCTCAGCACCCTGAAGGCCAGAGGCGGCAAGGTGCTGGTGTTCCACGGCGTGAGCGACGCGATCTTTTCCGCCAACGACACCGCCCGCTGGGTCGATGCGGTGGCTGCCGCGAATGGCGGCCAGGCCGGCAGCTTCCTGCGCTACTTCCCGGTGCCCGGCATGGGCCATTGCTCGGGCGGCCCGGCCACCGACCAGTTCGACCTGGTCTCGGCCATCGTCGCCTGGGTGGAAGATGGCCAGGCCCCTGAGCGCATCACCGCCAGCGCACGTGGCGCCGGCAATGCAGGCGGCGTGAATGCCGACCTGCCGGCCAGCTGGCCCGCCAACCGCACGCGGCCGTTGTGCGCCTATCCCACCGTGGCCCGCTACGTGGGCAGCGGTGACGTGGAATCGGCTGCCAGCTTCCGCTGCCAATGATTCCGTGACTGAGCGAATCACGGCGTGGGTAGTTGACCAGCATCGCGGCGCGGCACACACAACCTGATCGGCCAGCTGGCCCAGGTGCTGTCCAGCGCCACGATGCGGGTGCGCTCCGGCAGGTGGTGGCGCAGCGCGCTGCGCGGCATCACGCCCACGCCCACCTGCGCCTCCACCATGCCGATCATCGCGGCGTAGTTGGGCACCGTGGCACGCACGTCCAGCGCTTGGGCAGCACCGGCTGATTCCGGCCCGCTGCCCTCCAGAAACTGCTGGATCGCCGAGCGGTGGTTCAGCGCAATCAGCGGCCAGCCGCGGCAGTCGTCCACCCCCACCTGCTGCTTGATGGCCGGGTACCAGGCCTTCGGGATCAGCGCGACGTGCTCGACGCTGCTGTCGGCGCACACCAGCACGCCGTCGTGGTGCAGGTCGAGGTCGAGCACGCCCACATCGGCGCCGTGGCTGGCCACCAGCGCCACCACCTGGCTGGCCGGGTGCTCTTCCACCGTCACCGTCAGGCCAACGCAATCGGTGAAGGTGGCGCGCAAGCCGTCCACCATGTTCACGCCCGCGCAGGACGGCGTGGTCACCAACCGCAAGCGTGAGGTGACGCCGTCGGCATGTCTCGTCAGGTCATCACGCAGGGCGCTCAAGGCGGCCATGCAGCGCCGCGCATGCTCGATGAGGGCGGCGCCGGCGGAGGTGGCGGTCACGCCGCGCGGGTGCCGGTCAAACAGCGTCGTGCCCACCACTGATTCCAGCTGCTGCAAGCGTTGCCGTGCCGCCGACGCCGACAGCAGGCACGCCGCGCCTCCGGCCAGCACTTGGCCTGAATCGGCCACGGCCAGCAGCAGTTTGAGGTCGGTGATGTCGTACTTCATGCACAGGAACGCTGGCGAGGAAGGCGCGTCTGCGCCATGGCTGGAAAGAATAGAATTTTGGCGAGAGATGGCGCGCATTGACAGACTCATCGACGGAGTTCATTCATCCGCCGATGTGCCTGTCTGGTCGTCCTCGCAGCCCATCGAAGTCCACCCGCGAGCCACGACATGCCCTCAGACAGCCTTCGAACCGCGTCGCCGCCCATGCGGGCCAGCGACTTGCTGCTGCCGCCCGAGGTGCAGCAGGTGCTGCTGTCCATCGCCAAGCACCGAACGCTGGAGGACGGGCAATGGGTGTTCCAGAGCGGCGACCCCGCAGACGCCTTGTTCGGCGTCGTGCAAGGCTCGCTCCGGGTCAGTGTGCTGTCGGCGCAGGGCACGGAGGCGGTGGTCTCCATCCTCGAGGCGGGCCACTGGTTCGGCGACATCTCCCTCTTCACCGGGCTGCCGCGCTTCAACCATGTGAAGGCCGCCGGGCCCGCTGACATTGCGGTCATTCCAGCCACCGAATTCCACGCCCTGATTGCAGCGCGGCCCGACATTCACCTGGCCTTCACCAAGCTGCTGTGCCTGAGGCTGCGCATCACCACCGCCTGGATCGACGATGCCATCCTGAACCCGCTGGCAGTCCGTCTGGCCACGCGCCTGTTGGCGATCGACCATCGTGGCGAACAACGCGCGGACGGTGCATCGTCCGGCACGCACCTGCTCAACATCTCGCAGGACGATCTGGCGGCTTCGCTGGGCGTGTCTCGTCAAAGCGTGAACCGGCAGCTGAAGCTCTGGGAACAGGACGGCACGCTGCGCATCCAGTACCGGAAGATCGAGTTGCTGAATCCGCGGCAACTCGCGGCGCACGCCCAACCACGCGGCTGAAGGCGCTGGGGGGCAGGCACCTGCAACCACGTGTTGCAAGGGGTGAGCAAAAAGATCTCGTCAATTGCCAAAAGGCGTCAGTTCTGGCGCCATGGCTTGATCAGACTGGAGGCACTCACCCACTCCAGAGACCTGCACCATGAAGCCGCTTACTCGTTGTGCGCCCCAGTCGCAGCCCCACCCCGCCTCAGCCCACCACGCCCCCATTGGCGCTGAACTGCCATGACCAGCCTGATCGACTACAACGAGCTGGCGAGCTTCATCGCCGTCATCGAGTCGGGCAGCTATGCGGAAGCATCGCGGGTCATGGGCGTGCCGGCCAACACGCTGAGCCGCCGCGTGCAAGGTCTGGAATCGACCCTGGGCGTTCGGCTGATACAGCGCTCCACGCGCCAGATGGCCGTGACGCCGGCGGGCCGCCTGCTGTTTGACCACTGCAAGGAAGCCACCGACACGATTGCCTCGGCAGGCCGGAAGTTGGCGGCACACACGAAGCGCACGGCCGGCACCCTGCGCATCGCCGCGCCCGTCGACTTCTTCGACTTTTTCGATGCGGCGTGGCTCGACGAATTCATGACGCTGTACAAGGACCTCCGCCTGGAGTTGCTGCTCAGCGACAGCCCGGCGAACATGATCGGCGACCGCATTGACGTGGCCCTGCGCCGCGGCCACCTGCCCAACTCGGCACTGGTGGCCAAGCGGCTGGCCACCAATCACCATGTGCTGGTGGCCAGCTCCGCGTACCTGCGCACGCACGGCAAGCCGACCAGCCTGTCTGACCTGGAGGATCACCACTGCATCATCGCGCCGGCCACCGACGGCAAGAACCGCTGGCGGCTGCAGTCGGCCGCGGGCATCGAGGAGGTGGTGGTGCAGGGGCGCATCGGTGCCGACAACCGGCAGGCCATGCGCAGTGCAGCGCTCGGCGGGCTCGGCATTGCGCTGGTGCCTGAAAGCCTGGTGCGGGCCGACCTGGCCACCGGCCGTCTGCAGCGCGTGCTGCACGGCGTGCACCGCGACGGCGGCGGCCTGTACGCCGTGTTCGTCGGCGGTGGCCACATTCCGCTGGCCGCATCGCTGTTCGCGGCCTTCGTGAGTGACAAGCTCCGCGCCGACCACGACAGCACGGCCTTGATGCTGCGCGCCGCCTGAGGGCCCTGCGTGCCAGCGAGGCTGCCGGGGCACCGATACAGCCGCATACCGTCGTCACAAACCAGCATCCAGCGCGTCAGCCGTTGAGGCTGGCATGGTCGCGGATTGGCATCTCAGTCCTCGCAGAATGCATCGACAAATACCGCCACAAAAGCGCGCATGAGATTCAACGACATCGATCTGCAACTGGTGGTGGCCATCGCCCGGAGCAGCAGCATCACCGACGCGGCAGAGGCCTGCTTTCTGGCCCCCAGCACCGCCAGCCTGCGCTTGAGAAATCTGGAAGACTCGCTCGGGGTCAAGTTGTTCGAGCGCACCGCACACGGCGTGTTTCCAACCCGTGCGGGCGCGGTGATGGTGGACCATGCCACGCGCTGCATCCAGGTGCTGGCCACGATGCGGTCGGCCTTGTCCGAGCACCGCGCCGGCTTGCAATCGCACATTCAACTCAGCGCCAACTGGATGGCTCTCGGCCCGCAGCTCTCGAAGGACATCGGCACCTTCCTCGGCGATGAACCGGGGGCGCGTATCCAACTGCATGAAGCGCCGGACGCCGACATTCCGCTGGCCGTTATCGAGGGCGCGGCGGACCTGGGCATCACCGCCAGCCGCACCGAGCTGCCCGAGCTGATCTGCCTGCCCTACCGGCCCGCGCGCTTCGTGTTGATCAGCCCCGGCACCCCAGGCATCCCCGACAGCCCGCCACCACTTCGGTGGCCCGATGCGCTGGGCCAGCCCATGGTCACCTTGCGCTCGGCGCTGGCCCTGCACAAGCAACTGCACGGCGAAGCCGCCCGCTTCGGAAAGCGACTCGACGTGCGGCTGGAGGTGGACAGCCACGACAGCCAGATCGAGATGGTGCGCCAGGGCGTGGGCGTGGGGGTGCTGCCGGCAGCGGCGCTGGAAGGCCGGTCGGTGGCGGGCCTGCACCTGTACGCCATTCCGGCCGACTGGGCCCATGCCATGCTCTACCTGTGCACCTCGGCCCAGCACGACCACCCGCATCTGCTCGCCCGGCGCCTGCTTGACGCGCTGCACAGCGCACCGTTGTTGCAAGTGCCTGCCTCAGCAGCGCTCACCAGCCAGGCCGCGCGAGTTTTTGCAAATCCCGCCCCGTGAAGACCTCGCTCGACACCACCGAGCCCGCCCGATGATCATCCAGCCTCGCACCGCCAAGGCGGCCGTCCGATGCCGAGGGATCACCGTTGACCAGCCATTCCGATCACCCGTTCGCTGCACACGTGGCCCCGTTGCCGCCCCTGCGCATCTGGGGAACACGCCTGCCGGCTGATCTTCAACGGCAATTGGTGGCGCTGGTGAACGGGCCTCAACAACAGCCCGGCCAACACCCACCCGGCCAACGCTGGAGCATGGCCTCGGCACCGCCGGCCGATGTCTGCATCGTGGGCGGCGCCATTGCCCCGAGCCTGCTGCCCAGCACCTTCAGCGTCCCCCTGCGGGTCTGGCTGTTTGACCTCGCATCCGACAGTGGTGAGCCCTCGCGCATGGTTCGCCTCGCCGACCGTGCGCTGCCCCGCAGCGTGCCCCAGGCCCTGGCCTGCGTCGAGACCTTGCTGTCGCTGCGCACGGCATCAGGCGCGCCAGACAAAGCGACGTTGGCGCAGCCCTCGCGGGAAGCGCTGCGCGACCTGGTCTGGCACCGCTTCAAGCTCAGCCGCTGGCCCAGCAACAGCCTGCTGGCCCGCCACGCCTGGGGCTATCGCCTGGCCCCGTTCCTTGCCAACAGCTATCTCTCCCTGCAGAACCTGGTGACCCTCAGCGGGGTGTCGCCTTCGGGCTGCCTGGCCTTCCTGCGCGACCTGCTGGTGCACCACCATCTGCGGGTCGACCTGTACGCGGAACGCTGGCCACTTTCAGCCCAGGTACCCACGCTGTCGGTGCAGGTGAGTGAACACGAGGCAGCCGCCGCGAGCAGGCCCACGCAGCCAATCCGAGGTGCGACACGCCCCCCCACACCCACGCCGCCGCCCGCCACCACCCACCGGCTCGGCCTGCTGACCCGCCTGCGTCAACAACTGGGGCTGGCGCATGACAAGCCTTGAGCGGCCGCTACCCCCGCTCGAAACCGACCTGAAGCTGGTGTTCGCCGGTCCGCCGGGCGCCGGCAAGACCACGGCCATCCAGCAACTGAGCGAGGTGCCCGCCCTGTCCACCGACGTGGCCAGCACCGAGCTGGGCCTGGGCAAGGCCACCACCACCGTGGGCCTGGATTACGGCGAGCTGGGCCTGGGCACCGACGGCCGGGTGCGCCTGTTCGGCATGCCGGGGCAGGCGCGCTTCAGCTTCCTGTGGCCCATCCTGGCGCGTGGCGCCACCGGCATCGTCGTGTTGCTGAATGCCGAGCGCGATGCGCCGCTGGCCGATCTGGCACTGCTGCTGCACCACCTGAACGACGAACTGCAAACCACCGCCTGCGTGGTGGGCCTGAGCCAAACGGCCGACCCGGCCCACGCCGACCAGCTGAGCGAGGCCGTGAGTGCCACGCTGGCCAGCGCCGGACTGGTCTTGCCGGTGATGGCGGTGGACACCCGCGAGCGGCCGCAGGTGCTGGCGCTGATGAGCGCGGTGATTGCCATGGCCGAAGCGCAGGCAGGCCTGTCGGGCTTGTCAGGGCTTGCGGGCCAGGACGAGCATGCACCCAACCAAAACGATGACAACGCATCCCTCTCTGATCACGCCTTCCCGGCAGCGCCCGATGACCGCCGCTGAGCACACGCCGTCTCACCCCCTCGGCCACCGCCTGGCCCAGCGCCTGCTCAACGACATCGACGGTGCCGCGTGCGTGCTGATTGCCTCGGAGGACGGCTTGTCTTGTGCACACGCCAGCCGGGGTGTGGTGGACGCCGACCGCCTGGCCGCCATCGTCAGCTCGCTGGGCGCGCTGGGCAGCGCCGCTGCGCTGGCCACCGGCGCCGGCCCGCTGCAATGCCTGGTGGTTGAAGGCGACGCCGGGCGCGTGGTGGCCCGCACGGCGCACGTGGACGGACAACCCGTGCTGGTGGCGGTGTGCTGTGACACCCGCGCCACCCTCGGCATGGTCCGGGTGCAACTGAATGCGCTGGATACCCGCTGACGGGGCGCTGCTCACCGTTTTCCCAACCCTGAAGAAAGCCAACATGACCTTCTCCATCAAGACTGGACTCGCCGACCTGCTGCTGGCCGATGGCGCGCTGTGCGCTGCCATCGTCGATTCCGACAGCGGCATGATGCTCGGCTCAGCCGGCACCGGCGTCGACCTTGAAATGGCCGCCGCCGGCAACACCGAGGTCGTCCGGGCCAAGCTCAAGACGATGCGCCAGCTCGGGCTGAACGACGACATCGAGGACATGCTCATCACCCTGGGCAAGCAGTACCACATCATCCGGCTCGTGAAATCGAAGCCCGGCGTGTTCATCTACTACGTGCTCGACCGCGTCAAATCCAACCTCGCACTGGCCCGGCGCCGCGCGAGTGATGTGGAGCAACAGCTGGCGTATTGAGGGTGGTTGCGCCGCGGCCTCAGGTCACCGGCGCCGGGTTGAACAGCACCAGCGCGTTGTGCAGCTGGTGCTTCTCGGCCCAGGTTTTTTCACCGCTGGCCACAGCCAGCATCAGCTCGAACAAGGCTTCGCCGGCCTGCTCGATGGTCTGTTCGCCATCGGCGATGCGACCGGCGTTCAGGTCCATCAGGTCATGCCAGCGGCGAGCCAGCTCGGAGCGCGTCGCCACCTTGATGACCGGGCATTCCGCCAGGCCGTAGGGCGTGCCGCGACCGGTGGTGAACACATGCAGGTTCATGCCGGCGGCCAGTTGCAGGGTGCCGCAGATGAAGTCGCTGGCGGGCGTGGCGGCAAACACCAGGCCGCGCTGATCGGGCCGCAGCTTTTCACCGGGTGCCAGCACATGCGAGATCGCCGAGCTGCCACTCTTGATGATCGACCCCATGGCCTTCTCGACGATGTTCGACAAGCCGCCCGCCTTGTTGCCCGGCGTGGTGTTGGCAGACCGGTCGACCCGACCGCGTTCCAGGTAACGGTCGTACCAGCCCAGCTCGCGCACGATGGCCTCGGCCACCTCCACGCTCGCCGCGCGGCTGGTCAACTGCTCGACGGCGTCGCGCACCTCGGTGTTCTCGCTGAACATCACGGTGGCACCGGCACGCACCAGCAGGTCGGCGGCATGGCCCACCGCCGGGTTGGCAGTCACGCCTGAAAACGAATCCGAGCCACCGCACTGCACACCCACCACCAGCTCGCTCACCGGCACGGGTTCCCGGTGGCGGGCATTCAGGCGGGCCAGCACAGGCCGCGCCCGCTCGACGATGTCGTCGAGCATCGACATGAAGCCAATGTGCGCCGCGTCTTGCAGGCACACGGTGTCGGGCCCGTCCTCGGCCGAGCGGCCATCACGAATGGGAAAGCTGCCCGGCGGCAACAGGCGCGAAGGCTGCAGCTTTTCGCAGCCCAGGCTCACCACCAGCACCTCGCCGCCAAAATTGGGGTTCAGGCTGATGTGGCGCAGGGTGCGGATGGGAATGATCGCGTCCGGTGCGTCAATGGCCACGCCGCAGCCATAGCTGTGCTCCAGGCCCACCACGCCGTCGACGTTCGGGAACTGCGGCAGCAGCTCGCGCTCGATGCGCCGAACCGCCTGCGCCACCACGCCAGCCACGCACTGCACCGTGGTGGTGATGGCCAGCAGGTTGCGCGTGCCCACCGAGCCATCGGCATTGCGAAAACCCATGAAGGTGCGGCCCGTCAGCGCCGCCGCCACAGGTGCGGACTGGGTGGCCATGGGCAGGCCGGTCAGTGCACGGGCGCCCGGCATGTCCAGCAGCTTTTCATGCACCCAGCGGCCCGCCTGGATGGCCGTGCGTGCAGTGCCGATGGGCACGTTGTAGCGCCGCACTTCAGCGCCCGCAGGCAGATCACGCAGCGCCACCTTGTGGCCTTGCGGCACGGCGTCGAGCAGGATCAGCCCGGCGCCCGGCATGCCGGCTGGCAACACGGTGCCTGCCGGCAAACCGCCGTCGTTGGCCACGATGGCCACGTGGTCGGCCGGGTGCATGGCAATGGTCAGCGGCGAGGGAGCAAGGGCAGTCACGGGGCAACTTTCAATCAGGGGAGACGGGCAACAGACGCAGGCCAGCCACTCAATCCAGCGTGACCTTGCCTTCGCGGGCCACGCGCTGCCACTTGAGCAGCTCGGTGCGGCTGAATTCCTGGAACTGGGCGGGCGTGTTGACCTGGTGGCTCATGCCCAGGGTGTCCATGCGCGCCTTCACATCGGCCGAGGCGAGGATCTTCTCGATCTCTGCGTTCAAGCGGTTCACCACCGCTGGCGGCGTGGCGGCCGGCGCGTAGATGGCCTGCCAGCTGGCCACGTCAAACGCGGGCACGCCGGCTTCCTGCATGGTGGGCACCTGCGGCAGCGCAGCCGCCCGCTGCGTGGTGGTGACGGCCAGCGCGCGCACCTTGCCGCTCTGGATGTGGGGCAGCGCCACGGTCACGGTTTCGAAGCTGGACGGCACCTGGTTGCCAATCACGTCCTGGATGGCGGGCGCACTGCCCTTGTAGGGCACATGCGCCAAATCAGCGCCGGCCAGCAGCTTGAACATCTCACCCGACATGTGCTGCGAGCTGCCCTGGCCGGCGCTGGCGAATGCGATGGTGTCGGGCTTGGCCTTGGCCGCTGCGATCAGGTCTTTGACCGACTTGTAGGGCTGCTCGGTGCCCACCAGCAATACGTTGGGGATGCTGCCGAGCAGGTTCACGAAGGCGAAGTCCTTGCTGGCGTCGTAGGGCATCTTGGGCCGCATGGCCGGGTTGATGGCGTGGCTGGCCACGGTGCCCAGCAGCAGGGTATAGCCATCGGCCGGCGACTTGGCCACCACGTCAGCCCCGACCACACCACCCGCGCCCGCACGGTTTTCAACGATGACCGTCTGCTTGAGCGCCACCTGCAGCTTCTCGGCCAGCAGGCGCCCGAGGATGTCGCTGGTGCCGCCGGCCGCAAACGGCACCACCAGCTTGATGGGCTTGGCGGCGGGCCAGGTCTCGTCGGCGAGCGCCACACCCGGTGCGGCACTCAGGCCCATCAGCGAGGCAGAGAAGATCAAGGCGGAACGACGGCGCATGGGGGTCTCCAGTGACTAAGTTATAGGTTGTCTGACAACTTGAGCGCACTTTATCGGTTTACGCTGCGCTGTTAACTCGGGTAAATCCCAGCCAGGCCGGCATTGGCACCCCAAACAGGCTGAGTTGTATGATGACACCACCCTCCGGACGCTGATCAACCAGCCGCCGCCCTGCCCCACCAAACCCCAGATCGCCCACGATGCGCCCCGCCCTGCTGCAAACCGGCCCCTTGATTCCCGCGCTCGAAGCCCGTCTCGCGGAGCGGTTCGAGGTCACGCATCTGAAGGCCCAGGGCGAACCGGTTGATTACCTGCGCAGGGAGGGCCAGCGCTTTGTCGCCATTGCCAGCTCGGCCGCCATCGGCTTCGAGGCTACCCTGCTGCCGCACCTGCCCGCACTGCAGGTGGTGAGCCATTTCGGCGTCGGGCTGGACCGCCTGCCGGTCAGCGAACTCAAGGCCCGCGGCGTGGCGGTGTCCAGCACCTCTGGCGTGCTGGACCAGTGTGTGGCCGATGCTGCCTGGGCCTTGCTGCTGGCCACGGCCCGGCGCGTCACCCAAGCCGATCAGTACGTGCGCAGCGGCGAATGGGCCCGGAACGGTTTGAACCGCTTTGCCCTGGGCCGGCGCGTGAGTGGCGCGCGGCTGGGCGTGGTGGGCATGGGGCACATCGGCCAGGCGATTGCCCGCCGCGCGGACGGCTTCGACATGCACGTGGCATACCACACCCGGAACGCCGTGGCGGGCTGCCGCTGGCCCCACGTGCCGGTGCTGACCGACCTCGCCCGGCAAAGCGATTTCCTCGTGGTCATCACCGCGGGTGGACCGGCCACGCGCCACCTGATCAACGCCGACGTGCTGGCCGCCCTGGGGCCGCGCGGCTTTCTGGTGAACGTGTCGCGTGGCAGCGTGGTGGATGAGGCCGCGCTGCTGGCCGCGCTGCACAGCGGCGGCATCGCCGGAGCCGGGCTGGACGTGTTCGAGCAGGAGCCGGCGATCAATGACGCCTGGCGCACCGCCCCCAACACCGTGTTGATGCCGCATGCGGCCAGCGCCACCGAAGAGACCCGGCAGGCCATGGCCGATCTGGTGGTGGACAACCTCGACAGCTTCTTCGCCACCGGGCGCCTGCTGACGCCGCTGTGAATGGCGCGGCGCGGCCAAGAGCGCTTTCAGATCCCGGACAATAGCCCCCACCTACTTCCTCCATCGCCTGCGCACCCACCCATGTCCGAGCTCACCCTGCCCCGTCGCCGTTCCCGCACCCTGGCGCAGGAATTGGTGGCCGCCCTGGAAGTGCGGATTCAGGACGGTCGTCTTCCGCCGGGCGAAAAGCTGCCCACCGAAGCGGCCGTGATGGCCGAGTACGGGGTCAGCCGCACCGTCGTGCGCGAGGCCATCTCGCGCCTGCAGGCGGCCGGGCTGGTGAGCACCCGGCATGGTGTGGGCACCTTCGTGGCAGAGCGCACGGAGGAGCCCGGCTTCCGCATCCGCCCCGCGCAGATGGGCACGCTGCAGGAGGTGATCGCGGTGCTGGAGTTGCGCATCGGCCTGGAAACCGAGGCCGCCGCGCTGGCCGCCCAACGCCGCACCGAAGCGCAGTTGCTGGCGATGCGCCAGGCCCTGGACCAGCTGGCCGAGGCGATCGAGCATGGTGAAGACGCCGTGGCCGCCGACTTCCAGTTCCACCTCGAGATTGCCCGCGCCACGCAGAACGACCACTACGTGCAGTTCATGAACGCATTGGGCAAGCAACTCATCCCGCGCGCCCGGCTGGACGATGAGTCTGACGAAGCGCGCACCCAGCGCCAGGTGTTTCTGCGCCGGGTGAATGCCGAGCACGAAAGCATCCTGGACGCCCTCACCGCCGGTGACCCCGACGCTGCCCGCGCGGCCATGCGCACCCACCTGGGCAACAGCCGCGAACGCCGTCGCCGCAGCCAGGTCACCGCCAGCGCCACCCCGGCCACCGACGCACGCGGCTGAACCCGAAAGCCTGAAACCTCAGGCAAACCCTGAGGAAATGTCATTAGGATCTCTTTGTTGTATGTTGTACGATGACGTATCACTTAACGGAGATCGCCATGTCGCCCCAAGAACTCAAACAAGTCCTCGAATCCGGTCTGCTGTCGTTCCCGCTGACCGACTTCGACGCGCAGCTGAACTTCGAGCCCAAGGGCTATGCCGAGCGCCTGGAATGGCTGCAGCCCTACGGCGCATCGGCCTTGTTCGCCGCCGGCGGCACGGGTGAGTTCTTCTCGCTGGAGCCGGGCGAGTACAGCGACGTGATCCGCGTGGCGCTCGACACCTGCCGCGGCCGCACGCCCATCCTGGCCGGTGCCGGTGGCGCCACCCGCGTGGCCATCCAGTACGCCCAGGAGGCCGAGCGCCTGGGCGCCCAGGGCATCCTGCTGCTGCCGCACTACCTGACCGAAGCCAGCCAGGAAGGCCTGATCGCCCACGTGCAGGCCGTCTGCCGCAGCGTCAAGTTCGGTGTGGTGGTCTACAACCGTGGCGCCTGCCGCCTCACGCCCGCCAGCCTGCAAGTGCTGGCCGACACCTGCCCCAACCTGATCGGCTTCAAGGACGGCTTCGGCGACATCGAGAAGTTCGTCGCCATCCGCCAGACGCTGGGTGAGCGCTTTGCTTACCTGGGTGGCCTGCCGACCGCCGAGCTGTTTGCCGGTGCCTACAAGGCGATGGGCTGCCCGGTGTATTCCTCGGCCGTCTTCAACTTCATCCCGAAGACCGCGATGGACTTCTACAACGCCCATGCCGCTGGCGACACCGCCACCTGCGACCGCCTGATCCGCGACTTCTTCCTGCCCTACATCGCGCTGCGCAACAAGGGTGAAGGTTATGCCGTGTCCATCGTGAAGGCGGGTGCCGCCATCGCGGGTCATTCGGCCGGCCCGGTGCGCCCGCCGCTGAGCGATCTGCATCACGCCGAGGTGGAAGCGTTGCGTGCCTTGATGGCCCCGCTCGGCGCGCAGTAAGCGCTGCCTGCACCGCACTCACCAACCAGACGGAGACAACCCCATGAAGCGCTTGCTCGCAGCCCTCGGTTTCAGCCTGTTGGCCACAGTGGCCGCGGCCCAGACCTGGCCCGCCAAACCCGTGACCCTGGTCGTGCCCTTCCCGCCGGGGGGCTCCACCGATACCGTGGCGCGCACCGTGGCCACCAAGCTGCAGGAGCGGCTGGGGCAGACCTTCATCGTCGAGAACAAGGCCGGCGCCACGGGCACCATCGGTGCGACGCAAGTCAAGCGTTCACCGGCCGATGGCTATACCTTCATGGTCACGTCGCTGGGGCCGCTGGTGGTGGCGCCGCACCTGCTGAAAAACGTGGCCTATGACGCCAGCAAAGACTTCGATCTGATGTCGGTGCTGGTGCAGGCGCCGAACGTGCTGGTGGTGCCCGCCAGCTCACCGCTCAAGAGCGTCGCCGAGGTCATCGCGCAGATGAAGGCCACGCCCGACAAGATGAGCTTCGCCTCGTCGGGCAACGGCTCCTCCGACCACCTCACCATCGAGCTGTTCTGGCTGCAGACCGCCACCAGCGGGCTGCACATTCCGTACAAGGGCGGCGCCCCGGCGATTTCCGATCTGCTGGGCGGCCAGGTGGAAGCCTCGTTCCAGAACGTGAATGCGGTGCTGCAGCACATCAACGCGGGCAAGCTGAAGGCCCTGGCCGTGACCGGCGACAAGCGCTCTGCCGTGCTGCCCGCCGTGCCCACCCTGGCCGAGGCCGGCGTGAAGGGCGTGGACGTGTATTCATGGCAAGCCATCGTGGCGCCCAAGGGCCTGCCGGCCGATGTGCGCAGCCGCATGGGCGAGGCACTGACGGCCGCGCTGGCGGATGCCAAGGTCCGCCAGCAGTTCACCGCGGTGGGCCTGGAAATCGTGGGCAACACGCCTGAACAATTCACCGCCTTCCAGGCGCGCGAAAACGCCCGCTGGAAGCAACTCATCGAGACCCGCAAGATCACCGCGGACTGACAGCACCCATGGCACACGACACCCCCCGCATCACAGCCCTGCGCGTCATCCCGGTGGCCGGGCGCGACGGCATGCTGCTGAACCTCTCGGGCGCCCACGCGCCGTTTTTCACCCGCAACCTGCTGATCCTCACCGACAGCGCGGGCCGCACCGGCGTGGGCGAAGTGCCCGGCGGCGAGAAGATCCGCCAGACCCTGGAAGACGCCAGCGCCCACGTGGTGGGCCAGTACGTGGGCCACCACCTGAACGTGCTGCAGAACGTGCAGAAGGCCTTCGCTGACCGCGACAGCGGCGGCCGGGGCCTGCAGACGTTCGACTTGCGCATCACCATCCATGCGGTGGCCGCCATTGAATCGGCCATGCTCGACCTGCTCGGCCAGCACCTGGGCCTGCCGGTGTGCGACCTGCTCGGCGAAGGCCGGCAGCGCGACAGCGTCGAGATGCTGGGCTACCTGTTTTTCGTGGGCGACCGCACCAAGACCGACCTGCCCTACGCCAGCCCGGCCGATGAAGCGGACGACGCCGACGACTGGTGCCGGCTGCGCCACGACGCCGCGATGACGCCTGAGGCCGTGGTGCGCCTGGCCGAAGCCGCCCGCGCCCGCTACGGCTTCAACGACTTCAAGCTCAAGGGCGGCGTGCTGGCCGGTGATGCCGAAGTCGACGCGGTGGTGGCCCTGCATGAGCGCTTCCCCGATGCCCGCGTCACGCTCGACCCCAACGGCGGCTGGCTGCTGAAAGACGCCATCCGCCTGGGCCAGCGCATGCGCGGCGTGGTGGCTTATGCCGAAGACCCGTGCGGCGCCGAAGGCGGGTTTTCCGGCCGCGAGGTGATGGCCGAATTCCGGCGTGCCACCGGCCTGCCCACGGCCACCAACATGATCGCCACCGACTGGCGCCAGTTCGTGCATGCGCTCAGCCTGCAGAGCGTCGACATCCCCTTGGCAGATCCGCACTTCTGGACCATGGCCGGCAGCGTGCGCGTGGCGCAAACCTGCCGCGACTGGGGCCTGACCTGGGGCTCGCATTCGAACAACCACTTCGATGTGTCGCTGGCCATGTTCACCCACGTCGGCGCGGCTGCGCCAGGCAAGGTGACGGCGATCGACACCCACTGGATCTGGCAGGACGGCCAGCGCCTGACCAAGGACCCGCTGCAGATCATCGACGGCCACGTGCACGTGCCCAGCCGGCCGGGCCTGGGCGTCGAGCTCGACATGGTCGAGGTGGAGAAGGCCCACCAGCTGTACCTGCAGCACGGCCTGGGCGCGCGCGACGACGCCATGGCCATGCAATTCCTGATTCCCGGCTGGCAGTTCGACAACAAGCGCCCTTGCCTGGTGCGTTGAACCCCGCCTTCACAGACCGAGCTCACCCCATCCCATGACACAAGTTCTGAACGCCATCAACGCACGCACCGGCGACGTGCTGGGCCACGTCGACGCCACCGCCCCGGAAGCACTCGACGCCCACTGCCGTGCAGCCGCACACGCCTTTGCCGGCTGGCAAACCACCACCGGCGAGACCCGCGCCAAGCTGCTGCGCGCGCTGGCCGCCGGCCTGGAAGCCGAGCGTGAGGTGCTGGTACCGCTGGCCGATCAGGAAACGGCGCTGGGTGCCGGCCGCCTGAACGGCGAGCTGGACCGCACGGCCTTTCAGCTGCGCCGCTTTGCCGACATCGCCGAGCGCGGTGAGAGCTTCGCGCTGGTCGACGACCCCGCCGTGGCCGGCCCGCCACCCGCCGGGCACCCGGCCATGCAGCGCTGGAGCCTGCCGCTGGGCCCGGTGGCCATGTTCAGCGCCAGCAACTTCCCGTTTGCGTTCTCGGTGTTGGGCGGCGACACCGCCTCGGCGCTGGCCGCCGGTTGCCCCGTGGTGATCAAGGCGCACAGCGGCCACCTGCTGCTGTCTGCGGCCGTGTTCGCGCTGTGCCAACGCGTGCTGAAGGCCGAAGGCCTGCCCGCCGGCTTGATCGGCATGGTGCAAGGCGGTGGCCGTGATGTGGGCGTGCGCCTGGTGCGCCATCCGGCCATCGCCGCAGGTGCCTTCACCGGCTCCACCCAGGGCGGCGCGGCACTGGCGGCTGAAGCGGCTGCGCGGCCCCGGCCGATTCCATTCTTCGGCGAGTTGGGCTCGGTCAACCCGGTGGTGGCCACGCCGGCTGAATTGGTGGCCAACGGCGCTGCCCTGGCCACGACGCTGGCTGGCTCCATCGCGCTGGGCTGCGGACAGTTCTGCACCAACCCGGGCGTGATCGTGCTGATCGACGGCGACGGCGGCCAGGCGGTCAACGACGGCTTCGTCGAGCAACTGCGCACCGCGCTGGCGACCCAGCAGCCGCACGCCATGCTCACCCGTGCGATGCGCGGCGCGTTTGAGGCCGGCGTGGGCCACTGGGCAGAAGCTGGCGCCACGCTCTTGCTGAGCGAGCCCGCCGCTGCCGACCAGCCACCGCGCCCGGTGCTGGCGCAAACCAGCGCGCAGGCCTTCGTGGCCACGCCCGCTCTGCGCGAAGAAGTGTTCGGCCCGAGCAGCCTGGTGGTGCGCGCCGCCGATGTGAGCGAAGCGCTGCAAGTGCTGCAGGCCGTGGGCGGCTCACTCACCGTGACGCTGTGGGGCACCCATACCGACACCGCTGACCACCGCGCCCTGGTGCGCGGCGCCATGGCCATCGCCGGCCGCGTGCTGTTCGCCGGTGTGCCCACCGGCGTGGCTGTGACGGCAGCCCAGCAACACGGCGGCCCGTGGCCCAGCAGCACCCGCCCGGAAAGCACCTCGGTGGGCGATGCCGCGCTGTCGCGCTTCCTGCGGCCGGTGTGCCTGCAAGACGCACCAGCCTGGCTGCTGCAGCGCGGCGGACGGCCGGTCTGAGCACAGGCTGAGCGCGGACCAAGACACCAAAACACCCAGGAGACAGCATGACCACCACACGCCGCCGATTTCTGGCCTGCACTGCCCTGACGGCAGGCACGGGCCTGTCCCTCAGCGCCCTGGCCGTGGAGCAGGCCGCCCCGGCCTGGCCCACCAAGCCGATCCGCATCGTCGTGCCTTACACGCCGGGTGGCTCCTCGGACATCATCGCCCGCGCCTTGGCAACGCCGTTGCAGCAGGCGCTGGGCCAGACCGTCATCGTCGAGAACAAGCCCGGCGCCAATGGCAATACCGGGGCAGACGCGGTGGCCAAGGCGAACGACGACCACACCCTGCTGCTGTGTGATGTGGGGGCGCTGGCCATCTCGGCGTCGGTCTACAAGCGCCTGCCGTTTGACCCCGCGAAAGACCTGCGCGGCGTGACGATGCTGGCCTACTCGCCGCACCTGCTGGTGGTGCACCCGTCGGTCAAGGCCAACAACCTCAAGGAGCTGGTGGCGCTGTCCAAGCGCGAGCCGCTGAACTTCGCCGTCACCGCCATCGGCAGTGCACCGCACCTGGCCGGCGCAGCCGTCGAGCAGGCCACCGGCGCCAGCTGGCAGTACATCCCGTACAAGGGCGGCTCGCAATCGATTCAGGACACCATCGCCGGCCAGACGCAGGTCTTGATGAACGGCATGCTGGCCACCCTGCCCCATGTGCAGAGCGGCAAGCTGAAGGTGATCGGCGTGTCCAAATCAAGTCGTGTGCCGCTGCTGGCCCAGGTGCCCACCATCGCCGAGCAAGGCGTGGCCGGCTTCGAGTCAGGTACCTGGCAAGGCCTGCTGGTGCCACGCAACTTTCCGGCTCCGGCGCTGCAGAAGTTGTCGGCCGAACTGACCCGCATCATCCGCTCGCCCGAGGTGCGCGAACGGCTGGTGGCGCAAGGCGCCGAGGTCTACACCATGACGCCCCAGGAGTTCAGCGGCTTTTTCAGCCAGCAGCGCCAGACCTGGGCCAGCGTGGTGAAGAAGGGCAACATCAGCGCCGAGTGAGGCGCCAGGGCCTGGCTCAACCCAGCGCGCCTGTGCGCTGGCGTACAGCACCGCACGCCTGGACGACAGAAACTCGGGGACGCCGGTAGGCGGGCCACTGGCCTGCACACCGCCCCCGAAGTTGCGCCGCACATCCGGGATGTCGACATGCACGTGCTGGCTCTGAATGTGGGCTCCTCCTCGCTGAAGTTCGGGCTTTACCGATGTGCCGGCGCGGCCGGCTCCGCGTGCCTGTTGTCCGGCGAAGCCCAGGGGCTAGGCGGCCCCGATGCGTCGTTTCAAGCAGCCGATGCACACGGCGCCACGCTCGTGCACGACACCTGCGCAATGTCGAATGCAGGCGACGTCATCGGGCGCATCAGCCAATTGCTGACGGAGCGCCCGACGCTTAAGCCGGATGCCATCGGCCACCGAGTCGTTCATGGGGGGCCGCGGCTGCGCGAACACTGCCTCATCGACGCCCGGGTGACGACGGCGCTCGAAACAGCTGCCACCTTCGCGCGGCTGCACACGCCCGCCGCACTGGCGGTCATTCGATGGGCCGGGCAGCACTTTCCCGGCTTGCCGCAGGTGGCCTGCCTGGACACCTGCTTCCACGCCAACATGCCACCAGTGGCCAGCACCCTGCCGCTGCCGCGCGAGTGGCGTGCCGCCGGCCTGCAGCGCTACGGCTTCCACGGCCTGTCGTGTGAATCGATCGTGCACCAGCTTGGCCAGCAGCTGCCTGAGCGGCTGCTCATCGCCCACCTCGGCAACGGCGCCAGCATCACTGCCGTGCGCCAGGGCATCTCGATCGACACCAGCATGGGCCTGACGCCCACCGGCGGGCTGATCATGGGCACGCGCAGCGGCGACCTGGACCCCGGCGTGCTGGTGCACCTGATGCGTGAGATGAAGCTGGGGGCAGACGCGATCGAAAACCTGGTGGACCACCGCAGCGGGCTGCTGGGCCTCTCCGGCATCAGCGGCGACATGCGGGCGCTGCGTGCGGCGGCCGCTACGAACAAGGAGGCGCGCCTGGCCATCGAGATGTTCTGCTACCGGGTGGCCAAGGAGTTGGGTGCCATGAGCGTGGCACTCGGCGGCGTCGAGCAGATCGTCTTCACCGGCGGCATCGGTGAGCATGATGCGCAGGTGCGGGCCGGGGTTTGCGAGCGCTTGTCCAGCCTGGGTGTGGTGCTGGACTTGGCACGGATGCAGCAGGGCCACCGACAAATCACCAGCGATACATCGCCCTGCGTGGTGCAGGTGCTGCCGTCGCTGGAGGACGAACAGATCGCTCGCCACACAGCGGCGCTGTGCGGCTTGAAGGCTTGAAGGCCTGAAACCGACGACGACGTCGACTTGACCGTGCAAACCTCAGGCGCTCACGCCCCGCCAATCGCCCGATCCACCATCGCCTGGGCCTGCTGCACGATGGCCTGCAGATGTTCAGTGCCACGAAAGCTCTCTGCGTAGATCTTGTAGAGGGCCTCCGTGCCCGAGGGCCGCGCGGCGAACCAGCCGCTGGCCGAGGCCACCTTGATGCCGCCGATGGCCACCCCGTTGCCCGGCGCATGGGTGAGGATGGATTCGATCGGCTCACCCGCGAGTTCACCCCCCGAGGCAGCAGCGGTGATCTGCTGCGCCGACAGCGTTGCCAGGCGCTGCTTTTGCTCAGGCGTGGCGGCCGCCTCAACCCGCCTGGCCACCGGGCTACCCCGCGGCGAGTTTTGCGCGGCCAGGTGGGCATACAGCACCCCCGGGTCGCGGCCGGTCACGGCGGTGATTTCAGCGGCCAGCAGCGCGGCGATGATGCCGTCCTTGTCGGTGGTCCATACAGCACCGTCGCGCCGCAGAAAGCTCGCCCCCGCACTTTCTTCCCCGGCGAAACCCAGGCGGCCATCCGCCAAGCCGGCGGCGAACCACTTGAAGCCAACCGGCACTTCAAACACCCGGCGCCCCAGGCCGGCCGCCACGTGGTCGATCAACTGGGTGCTGACCACCGTCTTGCCGATGGCGGCCTGCGCGCCCCACTGCGGCCGGTGCCGGAAAAGGTAGTCGATGGCCACGCACAGGTAGTGGTTCGGTGGCAGCAGCCCATGTGTAGGCGTGACGATGCCGTGGCGGTCGTGGTCAGTGTCGCAGGCAAAGGCCACATCAAAGCCGTCCTTCAGCGCCACCATATCTTGCATCGCCCAGGGCGAGGCCGGGTCCATGCGGATCTGCCCGTCCCAGTCCGGCGGCATGAAGGCAAAGGTGGGATCAACCTGCTCATTCACCACGGTGAGGTCGAGCCGCCAGCGCTCGGCGATGCGCGCCCAGTAGTGAACGCCCGCGCCCCCCATCGGATCAACGCCCAGGCGCAGCCCGGCGTTGCGAATGGCCCGCAGGTCGATCACCTGATCGAGCTCGCCGACATAGTGGGTGATGTAGTCGCGGCGGTGCGTGGTGGATGCCTTCAGCGCACGTGTGTGCCGCATCCGGTGCACGCCTTGCAGGCGGACTTCCAGATAGCCATTGGCGGCGGCCTGGATGGGGCCGGTGAGCTCGTCGCCGGCCGGGCCGCCATGCGGTGGGTTGTACTTGAAGCCACCGTCACGCGGCGGGTTGTGCGAGGGCGTGACCACGATGCCGTCGGCCCGGTGTGTCGGGTTGGAGCGGTTGTGGTGGACGATGGCATGCGAGACCGCCGGGGTCGGCGTGGGCTCGTCATCGGTCGCCAGCATCACATCAACCCCATTGGCCGCCAACACTTCCAGCGCGCTGGCGCAGGCGGGTGCCGACAGCGCGTGCGTGTCGATGCCCAGAAACAGCGGCCCGCTGATCCCCAGGCGCCGGCGCTGGTCACAGATGGCCTGCGTGATGGCCAGCACATGCGCTTCGTTGAACGACCCATCAAACGCCGAGCCGCGGTGGCCTGAGGTGCCGAAGGCCACCCGCTGTGCGGCCACGGTCGGGTCGGGCCGCTCGGTGTAGTAGGCCGCCACCAGCCTGGCCACGTCCAGGCGTGGAGAGCTGGCAAACAGCGCGGCACCCGGCGCGGCGCTTGCCGCGCTGAGCACCTCAGAGCCCGGTCTCAGACACGGTGCTGCCAGCCCACCACCCGCTGCGGCCGTAATGCCGAGCGAGTGCCTGTTCCTGATCGCGGCCCCAATCGCTGTCCGGGTCGTAGTGCGGTGCGTTCTTGATCGACTCGCGATTGAGGTCTACCGCCACGGTCTGATCGGTCCAGTGCACGCCCTTGATCCACGGTGGCGCGATCAGCACCTTGTGGCCCATCCACCAATTGCTGGTGTCGATGACCAGGTAGCGGATGGCCCAGGTCTCGTCGTCGACCAGAAAGCCGGAGACATGCCCGATGTCGCCGTCGGTGGCATGGATGTGATAGCCGGTGACGGCGTTGACGCTGCGCAGGTGCGGATCGTCATGGCGGTGGCGGGCGCGCTGATCACGCAGGTAGGCGGCCATTTCCTGCTCGCGGGTGTCGCGGTCGGCGCGGCCCAGGCCATATCCGGCTGCGTCGCCCGGCAGATAGCCGGGAACCATCGCATACGGATAGAACCCCTCGCCCCACAGGCCCGCGCCGCCCCAGTAGGTCGGGTAGCCGTAATAGCCGAGGTACTGCTCTTCGTTCTGCCGTGACACCGGCTTGTCGGTATCGAAGCTCGGGCTGTTCTTGACCTGCTGCTGGCTGATGGACACCGACAGCGTGCGCGCCAGCCAGTCCGGATGCCGAACCGAGATCGGCGAGATCAGCACCTTGCGGCTGTTGGCCCAGCTTCCAGCCTCCACCACGAGGTAGCGGACCGCCCAGGTGTTGTCCTCGAAGTAGAAGTCTTTGACATGCCCGATCTCGCCGTCGGTGGCGCTGATCTTGAAGTCGTCGAGGTCTTGCAGGTTGCGCAGCATCAGGGTGTTCCTTCGAGGGTGGCGATGGGGACTTGGCTGAGTGAATGTGCGCGTGGCTGAGCGCCTGCGTCTGTTCGTTGTCGTACCTGCCCTGGCGGCACACCGCCATGTTCACCAGCACACAGACCCGCTGGCTGACGCGGCCTAAGGTCGCGAGAGCCAACCGGGCCTGCCGGGGCTTGCTGCGTGCCTGCGTGCATGTACGTGGCACCGCTGCTGATCACCGGAAGCACCCAGAGATGAACGCACCCACCTTGTCGCCCGAGCTGCTCTACCAGATGGACGCGTACTGGCGGGCCGCCAACTACCTGTCGGTGGGGCAGCTCTACCTCTACGACAACCCCTTGCTGCGTGAGCCGCTGACCATGGCGCACATCAAGCCGCTGGTGGTGGGCCATTGGGGCACGGTGCCCGGGCAGAACTTCATCTACGTGCACTTGAACCGCGTCATCCAGAAGTACGACCTGAACATGTTTTATGTGTCCGGCCCGGGGCATGGCGGCGCTGCGCTCGTGGCGAATGTCTACCTCGAAGGCACCTGGAGTGAGGTCTATCCGGCCGTCACTCAAGATGAGCCGGGCATGAAGAAGCTGTTCAAGCAGTTCTCGTTTCCGGGGGGTATTTCCAGCCACGTGGCGCCCACGACACCCGGCTCGATCAACGAGGGCGGTGAGCTGGGCTATTCGCTCAGCCATGCCTTTGGCGCGGTGTTCGACAACCCCGGCCTCATCGTGGCCTGCGTGGTGGGCGACGGCGAGGCCGAGACCGGCCCGCTGGCGGCCGCCTGGCACGCCAACAAGCTGTTGAGCCCGGTCACCGACGGTGCCGTGCTGCCCATCCTGCACCTCAACGGCTTCAAGATCAGCAACCCGACGGTGCTGGCCCGCATCGGCCATGAGGAACTTGAACAGTTCTTCCTCGGCTGCGGCTGGACACCGATCTTTGTCGAGGGCAGTGACCCGACGGCGATGCACCAGCTGATGGCGGCTGCCACCGAACAGGCCATCGAACTCATCCAGAAAATCCAGCACGATGCACGTGAGCTGAACGTGAAGACACGGCCACGCTGGCCGATGATCGTGCTGCGCTCACCCAAGGGCTGGACCGGCCCGACCGAGGTGGACGGCCTGCAGAACGCGAACACCTTCCGCTCGCACCAGGTGCCAATCGTGGTCAGCCCGGAACACCCGGCGCACGTGCAGCAGCTTGAAGCCTGGATGAAGGGCTATCAGCCGCAGGAATTGTTCGATGCGCACGGGCGCTTGCTGCCTGAGCTGGCCGCGTTGGCACCCAAAGGCGAGCGCCGCATGGGCGCCAACCCGCATGCCAACGGCGGCTTGCTGCTGCGTGAGCTGCAACTGCCCGACTTCCGCGCGCATGCCGTGCCCGTCTCGGCGCCGGGTGGGCCCCAAGGCCAGGACACGCGGGTGCTCGGCAGCTTTCTGCGCGAGGTGATCAGGCTCAACCAGCGCGCGCGCAACTTCCGGCTCTTCGGGCCGGACGAGACCATGTCCAACCTGCTCGGCGCGGTGTTCGAGGTGACCAGCCGCCAGTGGGATGCTGAAACACTGGGCAACGACGAGTTCCTGGAACCCGATGGCCAGGTGGTCGATTCCCTGCTCAGCGAGCACCAGTGCCAGGGCTGGCTGGAGGGCTACCTGCTGACCGGCCGCCACGGCCTGTTCAACAGCTACGAGGCCTTCATCCGCATCATCGATTCGATGGTCAGCCAGCATGCCAAGTGGCTGAAGGTGACGCGCGAGTTGCCGTGGCGCCGGCCCATCGCCTCGCTGAACTACCTGCTGGCCTCGCACGTCTGGCAGCAAGACCACAACGGCTTCACCCACCAGGACCCGGGCTTCATCGACCACGTGGTGAACAAGAAGGCAGACATCGTGCGGGTGTACCTGCCGCCCGATGCGAACTGCCTGCTCTCGGTGGCCGACCACTGCCTGCGCAGCAGCAACTACATCAACGTGGTGATCGCCGGCAAGCATGCACGCCCGCAGTGGCTGACGATGGCGCAGGCGGTGTTGCACTGCACCGCAGGCATCGGCATCTGGCCATGGGCCAGCAACGATCAGGCGAGTGAGCCCCACCTCGTGATGGCCTGTTGCGGCGACACGCCCACGCTGGAAATTCTGGCCGCCACGTCGATCCTGCGCGAGCACCTGCCGGACGTGAAGGTGCGTGTCATCAACGCCGTCGATTTGATGAAGCTGCAATCGGCCAGCGAACATCCGCACGGCCTGAGCGAAGCGGCATTTGATGCGCTGTTCACCCGCGACAAGCCGGTGATCTTCGCCTTCCACGGCTACCCGTCGCTGGTGCACCAGCTGACCTACCGCCGCGCCAACCGCCAGCTGCATGTTCATGGCTACAAGGAGGAAGGCACCATCACCACGGCCTTCGACATGCGGGTGCAGAACGAGCTGGACCGCTTCCACCTGGTGCAAAAGGCGCTGAGTTGTCTGCCGGACCTGGGCAGCCCCGCCGCTTACCTGGCTCAGATGTGCCGCGACAGGCTGATCGAGCACAAGCACTACATCAACCAGCATGGCCAGGACCTGCCGGAGGTCCGCAACTGGCAGTGGGGCAGCCCCGCCAAAGGAACGCCCGCATGAGCCCGAACGAAGTACGGCCAATAGACGCACAGCACGCCCAGCACGCACAACTCGCCGCCACCGTGCAAGCCCTGTTCACCCACGGCAAGGGCCTGCTGGCGATGGACGAAAGCAGCGGCACCTGCAACCGGCGTTTCGCCAGCGCCGGCATACCGCCCACGCTGGACATGCGTTGCGCCTACCGGGCATGGCTGCTGGGCACGCCCGAGCTGGGCAGCTGCATCAGCGGCGTCATCCTCTGCGACGAAACCATCCACCAAGCGACGGCCGCAGGTGCGCCCTTGGTGCAGCTCGCCCGCAGCGCCGGGCTGCTGGTCGGCATCAAGGTGGACACCGGTGCCAAGGCCTTGGCCGCGCACCCCGGCGACACCGTGACCGAGGGCCTGGACGGCCTGCGCGAGCGCCTGCAGGCCTACGCCGAGCTGGGCGCACGCTTTGCCAAATGGCGCGGCGTGTTCAGCGTGCATGAAGCGCGGCTGCCGTCTGCCGCCTGCATCGCTGCCAACGCCCACGCCCTGGCCCGCTACGCCGCCTTGTGCCAGGAGGCGGGCCTGGTGCCCATCATCGAGCCGGAGGTATTGATGGTGGGCGCGCACACGCTGGCGCGCTGCCAAGCCACAACCGAGGCCGTGCTGCGCAGCGTCTTCGAGCAGCTGGTGCAACAAAGCGTGCGGCTGGAGGCGCTGGTGCTGAAGCCGAACATGGTGATCGCCGGACTGGCTGCTGCCACGCAAGACACGGATGACGAGGTGGCCGACGCGACACTGCAGTGCCTGCTGCGTGTGGTGCCTGCGGCCGTGCCCGGCATCGCCTTTTTGTCTGGCGGGCAAAGTGGTAAGTTGGCCAGCAGCCGGCTGAACGCCCTGCACCTGCGGCCCCGCACACCCTGGCCGCTGACGTTTTCATTTGCGCGAGCCCTGCAGCACCCGGCCATGGAACGCTGGGCCGGCAAGGAAGCGAACATTCGCGCGGCCCAGCAAGCATTGATGCACCGCGCACGCTGCAACTGCACGGCCCTGCACGGTGAGTACAGCCCGGCGATGGAAGCGCGATGAGCGCCAACCCGCTACCGCTGAAGATCTACTTCATTCGCCATGGCGAAACGGCGTGGTCGCTGTCTGGCCGGCACACCGGCCGCACCGACCTGCCGCTGACCCCGCACGGCGAAGCCATGGCGCGTGCGCTGGCCCCTGCCCTGCAAGGCATACCCTTTTCACGGGTGCTGAGCAGCCCCCGCTTGCGTGCGCGCACCACCTGCCAGCTGGCCGGCTTTGGGCCCGCCAATGTCGAGCTGGCGCCCGATCTGGCCGAGTGGGATTACGGCGACTATGAAGGCCTGCGCACGGCGGACATCCGCCAGCAGCACCCGGCCTGGGACGTCTGGCAGGACGGCTGCCCGAACGGCGAAACACCCGCAGCTGTCAGCGCACGCGCAGACCGCCTCATTGCGGGCTTGATCAGCGATGACCACCCCAACGACCTCGACGGCGGGAATGGCCCCAGCCGCAACATCATGGCCTTCTCGCACGGCCAGTTCGGGCGCGCGCTGGCGGCCCGGTGGATCGGCTTGCCGGTGATGCAGGGCCAGCACTTTGCCATCGGCCCGGCGTCCATCAGCATCCTCGGCTTCGAGGCTGACCACCCGGAGCGTCGGGTGATCGCCTTGTGGAATGCAACTGGCAGCATCAAGCAGGGCGCTTCTCGCTGATGCGCGACAGCATGGCGTGCCACGACATGGCAAACGCCTCAACCCCTTCGCGTTGCAGGCGCTGCGCCAGCGCGTGGTCGTCCACCCCTTCGCGCCGGAATTCTTCCAGCACGGCATCGGCATACCCCCCATCGGCCGGCAGGGGCGTGCCCACCTTGCCGTGGTCCGCAAAGGCCCGCAGCGTCTTCTCGGGAAGGGTATTGATGGTGTTGGGAGCCACCAGCGCCTGCACGTACAAGGTGTCAGGCGCGGCCAGGTCTTTGGTGCCGGTGCTGGCCCACAGCAGGCGTTGCGGCCGGGCGCCTGCCGCCGCCAACGCCTGCCAACGATCTGACGCGAGCAACTCGCGGTGCGCGCGGTAAGTGCGCATGGCCATCGCCACGCCCAGGCGGTTGTGGAAGGGTGCTGACACCTCGGCCTTGACGGCCACATCCCAGCGGCCGACAAACAGCGAAGCCACCGACGCGATCCGCGGGCTGAGACCGGAGGCCAGGCGCCGCTCGATGCCGCCCATGTAGGCCTCCGCCGCCGCCAGATAGTGCTCAGGCGAGAACAGCAAGGTCACGTTAACCGGCACACCGTCGAAGATCACCTCCTCGACCGCGCGCACCCCTTCCGGCGTGCCCGGAATCTTGATGAACAGGTTGGCCTTGGCCGCACGCTCATACAGCGTGTTCGCCACCAGGATGGTGTGCGCCGTGTTGTCTGCCAGCAGGGGCGAAACCTCCAGCGACACCCAACCATCCAGGCCACCACTGGCATCGAAGATCGGCCGGAACAACTCTGCCGCCTGGGTCAGGTCTTGCAGCGCCAGCTCGAAGAACACCTCTTCGGCCGTCCGGCCGGTGGCATTCAGCGCGCGGATGCTCTCGTCGTAGGCATCGCCTGCAAACGCCTGCTCGAAGATCGTCGGGTTCGACGTCAGCCCGGTGATCGACAACTCGCTGATGTAGCGCTGCAAGGTGCCGCTGCGCAACAGCGACCGGCTGATGTTGTCGAGCCAGAGCCGCTGGCCCAGCACGTGAAGTTGACGGGTGTGTTGGTTCATGTCGCTCCAGTTTGGGTGAGCGTCACATGCACGCAGGCAGCCCGTCTGTTCGATGGCCCACGACCGCGGCGTCGTACGGCCCCGCCGAGCCTGGTGGCCGCTTCGTGCGCGTTCGCTGCTGCACAGACCCGGGCACGAAGTCGGCGCAGTCTTGGGTCTTCTTCAACCAACCGGACACCCAACCATGAAGACTGATTCGCAACTGCAGCAAGACGTGATGGCTGAACTGAAGTGGGAACCGGCGGTGCATGCCGAGCAGATCGGCGTCGAGGTAAAAAACGGCGTGGTGACGCTGGACGGTGAGGTCAGCAGCTACTCGGAGAAGTGGAATGCCGAGCATGCCGCCCAGCGCGTCAACGGCGTCAAGGCCCTGGCCGTCGAGATGAAGGTCAAGTTGTCGGCATTCGGCAAGCGCACCGACGCCGACATCGCCGAGTCAGCCAAGAACATCCTGGGCTGGATCAGCTCCCTGCCGGCCGACACCGTCAAGGTGATGGTGGAAGACGGCTGGCTGACGCTGTCCGGCGATGTGGAGTGGCAATACCAGCGGCAGGACGCGGCCAACGGCGTGCGCTATCTCTCGGGCGTCACGGGGGTCAGCAACCAGATCGCCATCAAGCCGGCGGCGTCGGCCAAGGTGGTCAAGTCCGACATCGAGGCGGCCCTCAAACGCCGCGCCGAAGCTGACTCGAAAACCATCGCCGTGGACGTCAAGGGGGGCGATGTGACCTTGACCGGCACCGTGCACAGCTGGGCTGAACGAGACCTGGCCACGCGCTCGGCCTGGGGCAGCTCGGGCGTGCGCAACGTCGTCGACAAGATGAACCTCGTCTACTGAGCCGGGAGCCGACCATGAGCCATCCAGACTCCGCCTTCTTTGTCTTCGACACCCATGCCGCGGCCGAAGACGCCATTCGCACCCTGAACCAATCCGGCTTCGACATGAAGCAGTTGTCGCTGGTGGGCAAGGGCTATCACAGCGAAGAAAAGCCGATGGGCTTCTACACCGTGGGTGACCGCATCAAGGCTTGGGGCGGCACCGGCGCGTTCTGGGGCGGCATCTGGGGCCTGCTGCTGGCGCCGGCGGTGTTCGTGCTGCCTGGCCTCGGCGTGGTCGGTATGGCGGGGCCCATCGTGGCCACGCTGGTCGGCGCGCTGGAAGGCGCCGTCGTGGTCGGCGGCTTGTCGGCGCTGGGGGCGGCGCTGACACAGATCGGCGTGCCCAAGGACCAGGTCATCAAGTACGAGGCGGCCTTGAAGGTCGACAAGTACCTGCTGGTGGTGCACGGCAGCGCTGAAGACCAGGACAAGGCCAGCAACGTGCTGGCTCAGGCGAAGAGCTACGTCGTCGTCTGAAGCACGGCAGGTACGCCGACGCACAGACCTGGGGTGGGCACCGCATCAAGCTGGTGTCCACCCTCAACAACCAGGCCAACGCACATGAAAACCGACAGCCAGCTGCAGCAGGACGTCAGCGCAGAACTGAAATGGGAACCGTCCGTCCACGCCGCGCGCATCGGCGTGGAGGTGAAGGACGGCGTCGTGACGCTGGCCGGTCAGGTCGACAGCTTCCTGGAAAAGTGGAACGCCGAGCGCGCAGCGCAGCGGGTGGCTGGCGTCAAGGCCATGACCACCGAATTGAAGGTGCACCTCACCGGCTCCGGCACGCGCACGGACGGCGAGGTGGCCGCTGCGGTCGAGCACGTGCTGGCCTGGACCTCCTCGCTGAGTGGGGGCGCCATCAAGGTGATGGTGGAAGGTGGCTGGGTCACGCTTTCGGGCGCAGTGGACTGGCAGTACCAGTTGCTGGCGATCACCAGCAGCGTGCGCCCCCTGCTGGGCGTGACCGGCGTCAGCGACCAGATCAGCATCAAGCCGTCGGTGAGCGCAGGCGCCGTCAAGGCAGAGATCGAAGCGGCGCTCAAGCGCACGTCGATCGCGGACGGCAAAAAGATCATGGTCGCGGTGCATGGCAGCGATGTCACTTTGTCAGGCACGGTGCGCAGCTGGGGCGAGCGCGACACCGCGACCCGCTCGGCTTGGGGCACGCCGGGCGTGAGCAACGTCGTCGACATGATGACCTTGATCCATTGAGGCCTCGACGCCTCAACGAATGGACCCAGACCCAACCGACAACCAAAGGAAACTCTGATGCTCAAAAACAAAGTGGCGCTGGTCACCGGAGCCTCTTCAGGCATCGGTCGTGCCGTGGCGATGGTCTGGGCGCGTGAAGGCGCCCGGGTGGTCGTGTCCGACATGAACCGCAGTGGCGGCGAAGAGACCGTCGCCCTGCTGCGTGAGCATGGCGGCGACGCGATCTTCCTGGAGGCCGATGTGGGCCAGCCGAAGGATGCGCAGTCGCTGGTGGAGCAAGCCGTGGCCCATTACGGCCGGCTCGACGTGGCGTGCAACAACGCCGGCATCGGCGGCCCCAGTGCGCCGATCGCCGACTACCCGCTGGACGGCTGGGCGCAGGTCATCAACATCAACCTGTCGGGTGTGTTCTACGGCATGCAGCAGCAGATCGCGGCCATGCTGAAAACCGGCGGGGGCTCGATCGTCAACATGGCGTCGGTGCTGGGCGCCGTGGGCTTTGCCACCAACTCCGCCTACACCGCGGCCAAGCACGGCGTGGTGGGGCTGACGCAGGTGGCCGCGCTGGAGTACAGCGGCAAGGGCATCCGCATCAACGCGGTCGGGCCGGGCTTCATCCACACGCCGATGGTCAGCCGGCTGGAGGCTGATGCCGCGCGCATGGCGGCGCTGGTGGCCGCGCACCCGCTGGGCCGCCTGGGGAAGCCGGAGGAGGTGGCGGAGCTGGTGGCATGGCTGTCGTCAGACAAGGCCTCGTTCGTCACCGGGGCCTATTACCCGGTGGACGGGGGCTATCTGGCGCGCTAGCCGAACCTTGAAGAGATCAGGGCTGCGCCGCAACGCGCAGCCAGATCTCGTTGCGGCGCATGAACCAGGGGGTGAACGGTGCGTCGTAGCGCGAGTACACCGGCGCACCCTCCCACCCCAGCTCGGCCGCGCGAAGCGCCGTCTGCAACTTGGCCAGGTGCTCGTCGTAGTTCGAGGCCGACCAGAAGCCCGAGTAGCGGATCACGGCGACCCGGTTGGGTTGCACGTCGCGCAGTTGAACGCGTACATCCAGTGGTTCCGGCGCGCTGGCTGCCGTCACGCCCTTGGGCAATACGAACTGCACCAGGAACCCGCCGGGCGCAGCCGTCTGGGTGACCGGCGCGGTCATGTCCAGCTTCACCGGCACCGCGGCCTGCGTCACCGGCGCGGTCATCGCGAACTTCCGCTCGCCCTTGTTCTTGCCAAAGATATAGCCCGCCAGGATGGGGAAGGCCTGGTTGCCTGCCTCATCCGCCGGGCCGGGCACCACGACCTCGGCCACCGCGTAGGCGGCGTATTGCCGCACCTCGACACCCTCGAGTTGACGCACGACCTCAAACACGGGCTCTTCAGTGGCGTGGCTGGGCATGGTGAAGGTGGTCAGTACAAGCGTTGTGAGCAGAACGGCACCCAGTGCCGTGCGGGGGCCGAAGGGCTTGAGGATGGGCTGGAAGAAGGGGCGGTGTGGCATGGGCGGATGATCTCATCAGAGGGTGAGGCATGGGGTATCAGGGGATCAAGGCACAAGGGCATCACGGCACCAGCACCGCGGCGCCTTCGAACCTGCCGGCCCGCAGATCGGCCAGTGCCTGGTTGGCCTGCTGCAACGGATAGCGCGTGGTCTTGGTCACGATGCCCATCTGCGGCGCCTGGCGCAGGAAGTCGAGCCCGTCCCGGCGCGTGAGGTTGGCCACCGACAGCAACTGGCGTTCCTCCCACAACAGGCTGTAGGGCAAGCGGGGGATGTCGCTCATGTAAATGCCGGCGCACACCACCCGGCCGCCCTTGCGCACGGCTTTCAGCGCCAGCGGCACGAGGCCACCCACCGTTGCGAAGAGGATGGCGGCGTCCAGCGGCTGCGGCGGCATCTCGTCAGAACCACCGGCCCACACCGCACCCAGGCTGCGTGCAAAGGACTGTGTGGCCAGGTCGCCTGGTTTGGTGAAAGCAAACACCGAGCGGCCCTGCCAGCGCGCCACCTGCGCCAGGATGTGGGCCGCAGCACCAAAGCCGTAAAGGCCGAGGTGCTGGCCGCCACCCGCCATGCCGAGCGCACGCCAGCCGATCAGGCCTGCGCAGAGCAAGGGGGCGAGTGCTTCGTCGCTGCCCGCCGGGCCCACTGGCTCACCGAGCGGGAAGGCAAAGCGCGCATCGGCGATGGTGGCGGTGGCGAAGCCGCCATCGCGCGTGTAGCCGGTGAACAGCGGCCGGTCGCAGAGGTTTTCTCGCTGCGCCGCGCAGTAAGGGCAGACGCCGCACGTATGGCCCAGCCACGGGATGCCGACGCGCTGGCCGATCTCCAATCGCGGCACACCGCCGGCAGCCGGACCAAGCGCATCGATGCGGCCCACGATCTCGTGGCCGGGGATGATGGGCACCTGCGGATGGGGAAGCTCGCCATCGACGACATGCAGATCGGTGCGACACACGCCGCACGCCAATACCTTGACGCGGATCTGCCCCGGCCCGGGCTGCCGGTCGGGCACCTCGGTCCACACCAGGGGGCGACCCACTTGCGTCAACACCATGGCCTGCATAGTGGCCTTGTCATCGCTGGGGGTGGCTCGTGAATTGCACACCGGTCAAATTCTCGGCGGCCGCCCACAGCTGCGTTGCCACGGCCAGGTCACGCGCGCACGCCGCCACCGTGGCCTGACCCACCGGGCCTTTGAGTTCCATGAACCCGCTGGGGCCGTAGTAGCCGGCCGGCGCGGCGTCTGGTGAGGTGGCAGCGTACAGCGTGGGCAGCGCGCCCTGGCTGGCCGACTGCGCCAGCACCGAGGGCCACCAGCCGCTGATCGCATCGATCCAACCCGCCTGCCGCTGCCCGCCCAGGCGCTGCCCGTTCTGCAGCAAGGCCGTGGCGGCCAGGCCCGGGTGCGCGGCAAGGCTGAGCAAGCCCCATCCGTGCGCGTTGCTGCGGCGCTGCAGCTCGAAGGTGAACATCAGCATCGCCAGCTTGGACTGGCCATAAGCACCAAAGGCCCGGTAGTGGCGCTGCCAGTTCAGGTCATCGAAGTGGATGGCCGCCCCGAAGCGATGGGCCATGCTGCTGAGGTTGACCACCCTCGCATGCCGACCCCGCGTCAGCAGGGGCAAGAGGTGCGCGGTCAGGGCGAAGTGGCTGAGGTAGTTGGTGCCGAACTGCAACTCGAAGCCATCGGCCGTCACCTGCCGCGTGCGCGGCGCCATGACACCGCCGTTGTTGACGAGGATGTCCAGCGCCTCATGCTGGCGCTTGAAGCGCTCCGCAAAGTCCTGGATCGACGCCAGGCTGGCGAGGTCGAGTGTGTCGTAGCAGATGTCCGCGCCGGGGTGATCAGCCCGGATACGCTGCAGCGCTGTCGCGCCTTTGGTCGGGTTGCGCCCGGTCACGACCACCCGAGCACCGGCGCCGGCCAAGGCCAGGGCCGTCTCGTAGCCCAGGCCACCTGTGGCCCCGGTGATGACCACCAGCCGCCCCCGCTGCGAGGCCATGTCCCGGATCGTCCAATCCTTCATGGGGCCGTCTCTAGGCACGGGCGCGGGCTGAATGCTCAGGCCAGGGCCGCCGTGGTGGGCTTGGGGAAATCGGCGCCACGGGCCACCGCCTCACCCGCCGCGAAGACTTTGCGCAACTCGTCGAGCTTGGCCATCGCGCCCTCGAACGCGTCGTTGCCCAGCAGCAGATGGTGCGGCGGGTTGCCTGATGCCACGGCCTTGACGATGGCCTTGGCAGCCCGCACCGGGTCGCCGGGCTGTTTGCCCGACGAAGCACGCACGGCGTTGCGCACATTCCCGGCGCTGGCCATGTAGTCGTCGATCTGGCGCGCGCTTTCGTTGGCAGAACGGCCGGCCCAGTCGGTGCGAAACCCGCTGGGCTCGACCACCATCACCCGGATGCCCAGCGGCTCTACCTCTTGCCGCAAGGCCTCCGACAAACCCTCGACCGCAAACTTGGTCGCGTTGTATTGCCCCAGCGCGGCAAAGCCACGCAAGCCGGCGAGCGACGCCACGTTGACGATGCAGCCGCGGCGGCGTTGGCGCATGCCGGGCAACACGGCCTGAACCATGGCGGTGAGGCCAAACACATTGACCTCGAACATCTTTCGCACCTCGGCCTCTTCGCCTTCCTCGATGGCGGCGAAGTAGCCAATGCCGGCGTTGTTCACCAGCACGTCGATGCCACCGAAGCGCGCCTCGGCCGCCGCGACGGCCGCAGCCACCTGATCGGGTTGCGTGACGTCGAGCTTCAGCACGAGCACGTTGGGCGTGGCGCCATACCCTTCCAGCTTCGAAGGATCACGCGCGGTGAGCACCGTGCGCCAGCCGCGCTCGATGGCCTGCTTGGCCAGCTCCAGGCCGAAGCCGGTGGAGCAGCCGGTGATGAACCAGACGGGCGGCTCGGTGGCGATGGCCGTGGTGACTGGGGAACTGCCTGGGGAACTGATGGGGGAACTGACGGGGGAACTTGCAGACGTACGGACAGATGCGTTCATGGAATCTCCTTGGCGTTCAGACCGGCGCAGCGATGTGACCGGTGCGAACGAGTTTCTTGTTGACGAATTCCTGGATGCCCATGGGGCCCAGTTCACGCCCGTAGCCCGAGTGCTTGATGCCGCCAAAGGGCAGCTCGGCATCGGCCCAATCGATGTTGTTGACGAACATCATCCCGGTGTCGACGCGACTGGCGACGCGCCGGCCGCGCGCTTCGTCCTTCGTCCACACCGAGCCGCCCAGCCCGAAGTCAGAATCGTTGGCGAGCGCGATGGCCTCGTCCTCGGTTTTCACGCGGAAGAAAGAAACCACCGGGCCGAAGAACTCGTCGCGGAAGGCCGGATTGCCGGGCTGGATGTCCGTGAGGATCGTCGCCTGCATGAACGAGCCCGGCCGGTCGATGCGCTTGCCGCCCATCAGCAGCTTGGCACCGCCCTTCACGGCGGCGTCCACTTGCGCCAGAAGCTGAACCAGCGCGGCCTCCGTAGACAGCGGGCCGTGCGTGGTCCTTTCGTCCATTGGATCGCCCGGCTTCAGCGCCTCCAGCGCGGTCTTGAACTTCGCCAGGAACTGGTCGGCGATCGCATCAAGCACGATGAAGCGCTTGGCCGCGCAACAGGTCTGGCCCCCATTGAACATGCGGCCCCACACCGCCCACGGCACCGTCTTGTCCAGGTCGGCATCGTCGAGCACGATGAAGGCGTCACTGCCACCCAGCTCCATCGTCGACTTCTTCAAATTCTGGCCAGCGCGGGCGGCCACCTTGCGCCCCGCCGCCACGCTGCCGGTCAGCGCCACGCCGGTGATGCGCGGGTCATCGATCACCCGGTCAGACTGCTCATAGGTGATGCGCAGGTTGGTGTACGCCCCCATGGGTGCACCGGCATCCAGCAGCAACTTCTCGAAGGCGATGGCGCATTGCGGCACGCAGCCCGCGTGCTTGACCACCAGCACATTGCCCGCCATCAGCTGCGGGCCGGCCACGCGAGCGAGTTGGTAGTACGGAAAGTTCCAGGGCTCGACGCAGAACAGCACGCCGGTGGGTGAGCTTTCGATGTGCGCCTCGCCCACCTTGGGCTGGAGTTGAGTGGGCGCCAGAAAGGACTCGGCATGCTTCGCGTAATAGGCCAGGATGTCGGCGCTGAACTTGACCTCGCCGCGCGCCTCTTCCACGCGCTTGCCCATCTCCAGCGTTTCAAGCTTGGCGTAGTCATCCACATGGGCGTGCAGCAGCGCCGCAGCCTTGTGGATCACGGCGGCCCGCTCAGCGTAAGTGGTGTGCTTCCAGGTCTCGAAGCAGGTCTGCGCTTGATCAAGCGCCTGCTCCAGTTGGGCATTGCTCAGATGCTCGAAGCTCTTGAGCAGCTTGCCGTCATTCGGGTTGACGCTTTGATAGGCCATGAAGAGGTGTCCCTCGGTGGTGCAACTGGAGCACGCAAGTCGAGCCGCCAGAGCAGGATGGGCCTGGGGCGCTTGGTGGCTGCAGCCTGCGCGCCGCGCCTCATCAGGTCTGTTCGATGGCGCACTCCGATCACGGCCGACGCCGAAAAAGGGCCGAAAAAGGGCTGGACAAAGAAAAACGGCCTGACGTTGCCGTCAGGCCGTTGATCTTCAACACGATGTGTTTGGTGGGCCCTGAGTGACTCGAACACTCGACCTACGGATTAAGAGTCCGCTGCTCTACCAACTGAGCTAAGAGCCCTTCTTTTGGAAGGGAGTGCATTGCTGCACATCACCAAATTCTCTTTGCAAGCTGCGTGGTTGTTTGCAAATCACGCGTCCCGTCAAGCCTTGCATTCTAGGACAGTTTCAGCAGCCTTGGCAAGCCCCCGCCGAATATTTTGTGTTCTACACGGCGCAGTTCACCGCGACACCACCACGCTGCCTGACAACAGCAGCTCGCTGAGCAAGGCCCGGCAATCGGCCACGGGCAAGCCGCTGGCCGCGGCCATGCTGCGCACCCCCATCGGACGCACGCTGAGCATGTTGACGACCCGCAGCATCGGCAGCCCGCGCGCACGGGCGTCGTCCGCCGGCCAGGACGCCAGTGAAAAACGGCGATGGCTCTCCGCCACCAGGGCCGCCACATGGCGCTGCTGGTGGTGGCGGTGAATCACCTCGGCCACCAGCCTGAAAGTGGCGTACGACAGGGGCCGCAACATCACCATCACACCCGCCGTCGGCACCAGCTCGCCGGGGTCGAGCACCACCACCGGCAAGGCCTGGCGCTGCCCCCACCAGCTGCGCTGCCTGGCAGCCATGGGCGGCGACACCCGGACATCCACCGGCCCCTCGTCCACCAACTGCCAGCGGGCACCGTGGTCTTCAAACAGGTGGTGCACAAAAGTACCGAAGGTCCTGGCATCCGCGGCCGTCAAACCTTCCAGTTGCACGCGCATGGGCGGCAGTGCCGGGCCGGGCCAGATGGCGGGCTCGTCTCGCTCAATGGAATAGGTCATGCACATCCACTTCGTCGGGCAGCGGCTTGCGGTGCGGGCGCGCCTCGTCGACGTCGACCTGCCCGGCCTGTTTCACCGGCCATCGCGCACGGCACCACAGGGCAGCGCGCGTCCCCAGGGTCTGCTGGATGAGCTGGCCGGCCCGGTGCTGCCAACCCGGCGTCAGGTGGGCCGCCGGGGAGCGCGAGCGCACCGCCTGGCGCAGCAGCTGAGCCACCATGGTGAGCCCCATGCCGGGGTTCTCGCCGAAGGCCCGGCGGTACGGGAATCGACCGGGCGGCGGCACGCCGATCTGCACCACGTGCACGCCGAATGGCAGCAGCTCCATGCGCAGGCAGGCCAGCCACACCGTCAGCGCACTCTGGCTGGCCGTGACCCAGGCCGATTGCGGCGTGGTGCCGGCCCGCATTGCACCACTCACCTGCACGATGCGGCCTCGGCCCTGGGCACGCATGGCCGGCAGCAAGAGCTGAACCAGTTGGGTCAAGCCCAGAAAGTGCCGCTCGCAGGCCAGGCCACCGCGGCTGGCAACGGAGCCGCGCTCATGCGGATGAACGTCGATGGCCGCGCGGATGTCCACATCGGCGGCCGCGCAATGCACCAGCACCTCCACCGCCGGATGCAGCATGCCGAGCAGGCGCGACAACCCGAACACATCGCTGTCGCAGGCCGGATCCAGTTGCACCGGCGTGGCACCCATGCGCCGCAGCACGCCCAGGTAATTCGGCGAATGGCCGGCGGCATACACATGGAAGCCGTCGTCCATCAAGGTGCGGACCACCGTCTGGCCCAGCACCGAATCAGCCCCCAGCACCACGGCAGCGCGCGCCCCCTGGGTCATCATGGCCGCTCCGGCAAGGCGTCGATGAACAGCGAGAAGGCGCGGCAGGCGGCCTTGGCCATGCAGTCCAGCTCGTGCTGGCTGTAAAGCAGGCCGTTCAAGGTGTGGCTCCAGCCCTGGAAGTGGATGCGCAACGAACCCACGAGCTGGAAGTAGCGCGACGCCCTCACCCGCTCATCGCCGCTGCGCGCCAGTTGGTCGGCCAGGAAGGTGGCGCCAAACGTCGAGCCCATCATCACGTACTGCAAGCCCAGGCAGTCGATCATGCCGGTGGCCAGGCCCGACGGCCGCATCGACAGCTCAGGCACAGGCGGCACCTCCACGGACGCGAGCTGATGCAGGTCTTCACGCAGCCAGTCGCTCCAGGGCTGGGTGGGCACCCCCAAGGCCTGCGACAGATCACAGCCGTGGGCGTCCAGCGCCTGTTCGATCAGCTGGACAGGGCGCTGCAGGGACAGCAGCGCCAGCTTCAGATCAGCGGCGCTGCAATCAGGCTCCTGCAGGCGGCGCATCGCTGCATGGGCGTCAAGTTGGGTATGGAAGGGCACGGTGGCGAGGCGCAGCACTTGCAAGGCATGCCCACGAAACTGGGATGCACCCTTGACGGGCGAAGGCTGAAGCAGAGAGCCATGTGTCATGGATGGGCGTCGCTGGACGTCGGGTTGAAACTACAACCGGAAGTCTCCGCGCCTGCCTTCCCGCACACCTTCAGCCCACCTTAATTCCATCTGAATTCGGCAGCACAAGCGCCGCAAACCCGGACAAGCAGATCGATCGATCGAGGACCGCTGCAATCACGGCCCTGATTGCCTTTTTGAGCGGACCTCACCCGTCTAACCTGCCGAAGTACCAATCGCCGGGCCCGCGCGCCATGTTTCTCAAATCCATCGCTGCTGTCCCCCGCTCGCCGCTGGCGCTGCTGATACTGCTGCATGCCGCCGCATCGCTATGGTCGGCATGGGGCGGACCTGCCACTTCATTGGGCTGGCTGGTGGGCACCTGCGCGCTGCTGGCGTTCTGGCTGCGTGGCCGCACCTGGCCTCGCCAGGGGGCTGATGCGCCAGTGGGGCTGGCGCTGGCAGGCACCCTGCCGTGCTGGCTGATTCTGGGCAGCGGGCCAGCGGGCTACCTGGTGATGGCCATGGGCGTGCTGAGCGTCATGCCGAGCTTGCAGCAGATGCGCCTGCAAGTGGCGGCCGGGGTGTGGCTGGCGGCCGCGCCCGTGGTGCTGACGATGACGGGTGCGCTGCCCGGTGACCCGACCGCGATGGCCCTCTGGCTGCCCAGCCTGGCCGTGCTGGCGCAGGCCTTGTGGTTGTCGGTGGCCACGGCCCGCGCCAGACTGCGCGACGATGAACGGCGCGACGTCGACTTCCTGGTCAAGGCCATGGGCCGGGGTGAACAGATCCGGTTGAACCTGGGCGCCGTGCGCGCGGAAACCGAACTGGGCAAGAAGCTGAAAGACGTGCAGGAGCGCATGGCGCTGGCCGTCACGGCTGCGTCCCAGGCCTCACACGGCGTGCGCAATGCCTCCGGCGACATCAGCTACAACAGCCGCGCCCTGGGCGACGGCGCTGAACTCACCGCGACCGAACTGCGCGAGGGCGCGATGAGCCTGGAGCAGATCTCGATGATCGTGGGCGAGAGCGCCGACGCGGCCACCGCCGCCCGGCAGGTCTCGGACGAAGCGCTCGGCCGTGCGCAAGCCGGTGCCGAGCTGTTCAGCCAGGTCATGACGAAGATGCAAGCCATCCATGCCGACTCGGGCAAGATCGCCGAGATCGTCACGCTGATCGACGGCATCGCTTTCCAGACCAACATCCTGGCCTTGAACGCCGCGGTCGAGGCCGCCCGTGCAGGCGAAGCCGGGCGCGGGTTCTCGGTGGTGGCCAGCGAAGTGCGGGCACTGGCCAAACGCGCCGCCACGGGCGCCTCCGACATCCGGGCGCTGATCCAGAACTCCATGGGCACCATCGACGAGGGCACCAAGCTGGTCAAGTCAGCCGACCTCACCATGGGCCAGATACTCATCTCGGTGCGAGAGGTCGGACAAGCCTTCGAAACCCTGTCGGCCGACACGCGCGAACATGCAGGCAGCATCGCCAGCGTCACGGCGTCGATGCAGAAACTCAATCAGCAATCAGCCATGAACGCCGTGATGGCGCGTGACCTGACCCGCATTGCCGCCAACCTCAGCGAGCAGGGCAAGGAGTTGGAAACCGTGCTCGGCAGTTTCCAGCTGGACGCAGTGCCCTATGAGACTGCGCCCCGTACGCTGGCCGAGGCAGCAGCCGAGCCAGCTGCACCCAACGCGCCGGCGGCAAGCGCATCAAAGGCCGCGCCCGAGGCTGACAACCCGAACGCCAACGTCGAATTCTTCTGACTCAGCTGGCCGGCTTCAGGCCGGCAGCTTGAAGGCGTTGACCGCACTGGCGAGCTGCTGTGCATGCTGGCGCATCGCTGACGACGCTGCCGCCGTCTGCTCCACCAGCGCCGCGTTCTGCTGGGTCATCTGGTCCAGCTCATTGATGGCCAGGCCCACCTGGGCGATGCCGGACGATTGCTCATGTGCGCCCGTGGCGATGGCTTGCAGCAGCTGACCGACGTGGCCCGTGCTGTCGACGATCGCCTTCATGGTGGTGCCGGCTTCATGGACGATCCGGTTGCCCACCTCGACGCGCTCACCGCTGCTGAGGATCAGCTGCTTGATCTCGCGGGCGGCGTCGGCACTGCGCTGCGCCAGTGAGCGCACCTCGCTGGCCACGACGGCAAAGCCACGCCCTTGTTCACCCGCCCGGGCCGCCTCGACGGCCGCATTGAGGGCGAGGATGTTGGTCTGGAACGCGATGCCGTCGATCACGCCGGTGATTTCACCGATGCGCCGGCTGGATTCCTGGATCTCCGACATCGTGCCCACCACCTGGCTGATCACCTGCCCGCCCTGGCGCGCCAGATTCACATTGTCGGTCGCCACACCAGCGGCCTTGGCGGCGCCGTCGGTGGTGCTGGCCACGGTGGTGCCGATCTGCTCCATCGCCGACGCCGTTTCTTCCAGGTTGGCGGCCGCCTGCTCGGTGCGCTGAGACAGATCCATGCTGCCGGTGGCCACCTCGTTCGCGGCGTTGATGATCGACTCCGACGCCTCGCGCACTTCACGCACGATCGAGCGCAGCGAGGTCTGCATGTTGGCCAGCGCACCGATCAGGATGGCGGTTTCGTCCTTGCCCTTCGGGATCAAGGTGTCGGTCAAGTCACCGGCGGCCATGGCATGCATGCGCCGCACGATGGTCTTCATGCCCGACTGCATGACGCGGAAGAAGCTGTAGAAGAAATAGAGGCCACCCGCCAGCAGCACCAACACCACGCTCAACCCCATCACGGTGCGCTGCACAAACCGATTGGCACGCGCCTTGAGCAAAGTATCGAGCTCCGCAGCAATGGCGCGCTGTGTCTGGCCGAGCTCCTTGATGGCCACGGTCGCATCCTTGACCAGCGACGCTGACAGTGCTGCATCGGGCGCAGGATCTTTCAATACCGCCTCTGCGGCCTTCAGGTAGTTGCGCGCGCCGGTCAGGCCCTGCGCCAGCTTGAGCCGGTCCAGGTCGGAGTTGAAGCTGATGGCGTGCCGGAGGTCTTCCTCCACTTGCGCGAGGGCGGCACGGTCAATCGCCAGGCGGGTGGCCCCGACCATCAGCTGCGGCGCCTGCGGTGTCTTGATGTAGCTGGCCACGGCACCCCGCGTCAGGCCCATGCCCTCCAGCATGTCGGGCAGGTGCACGGTGGCGGCGAGCATCAGGTAGTAGGAATCGCCTTCGGGATCGAGGGCCAGGCCGCTTTCATCGACAAGATGCTGGGTCAGGGCACCGAGCGCCAGGCTCAGCGCCACGAAGGGCTTGCGCACTTCATCGGCACTCAGGCCGGCGGCCTGGTTCGCCGTCGCCTGACGCGCCTCCGCCACCGCCTTCCAGTGGTCATCAGCGCCCCCCAGGCTGGCGAGCATCGGCTTGCCTTCCGCGTCCAAGGTGTCCAACGCCTGCTGGAAGGCCGCCCGGATGGCCGGCAGATCGGGTCGCTCGACGCCGTTGGCTTGATCCACCAGACCGCGTCGCAACAGCTGGGTGGCCTCGGTGGCCGGAATCACCAGCTGGATCGCGGCCAGACCGGTGCGCTCAGCCTCGGTGGCTTGCAACGCCGCGCGACGGTCTGACACGAGCACGGCCAGCGTCAGCAGCAAAGGCAGCACCAGGAAGGTCAGGATAACGGCCGCCTTGGCCGGAAACCGCAGGTTCCTGAAGAAGTACACACCCGGGCGCAAGAGCAAGGGCGTACTGGAGGCAGAAGGCTTTCGGGCAGGCGAGTTCGATGAGGTCGTGGCGCTTCAATGAATGAAGGTGGGCAGGTCATGGGAACAACCTGTCGTGGAACGTGAGGAATCCTCTACGCCCCTATATCGGATGCTGCGGGGAATGCTTGATCCGCGGGTGCAGGCATCCGCTCAGTGCATCTGCAATCTGAATCCCGACACCGCAGCGACCAGGCCGGTGGCCTGGCTGCGCATGCTCTCGGCCGCCGCGGCGGCTTGCTCCACCAGGGCCGCATTCGCCTGCGTGGATTGGTCCATCTGCTCGACGGCCCGGCCCACCTCCACCACGCTGCGGCTTTGCTCCTGGCTGGCGCTGCTGATCTCTTCCATGATGTCCGTGACCCGCTGGATCGAGCGGACGATGTCCTCCATGGTCTGCCCCGTTCTGGCCACCAGGCTCGAGCCCTGGTCGACCCGGTCCACGCTGGTCGCAACCAGGTGCTTGATCTCCTGGGCCGCAGCAGCAGAGCGTGCTGCCAGGCCACGCACCTCACCGGCCACGACAGCAAACCCACGGCCGTGTTCGCCCGCTCGCGCAGCCTCAATGGCGGCATTCAGGGCCAGGATGTTGGTCTGGAAGGCAATGCCGTCAATCACGGTGATGATGTCGCCGATGCGGCGCGAGGCATCTGAAATGCCGCCCATGTTGGACACCACCTCGCCCATCAAGGTGCCGCCCTGCGCGGCCACCTTCGCGGCCTCGGCGGCCAGGCGGTTGGCCTCAGCGGCGTGTTGTGCGTTGTGCTGAACCGTGGTGCCCAGCTGTGCCATGGTGGCCGCCGTTTGCTGCAAGGCGCTGGCCTGCTGCTCCGTGCGCGACGACAAATCCGCATTGCCCTGCGCAATCTCAGCGCTGGCGCTGGACACACTTTCAGCGCCTTGTCGCACGTTCTGCACCACCTCGGTGAGTGAGTTCTGCATGTCTCGCAACGCGCCAAGCAAGGGGCTCAACTCATCGCGGGTGCCGTCGTTCACTGCACCGCTCAAGTCACCGTCACGCACGCGCTCGGCCACGCCTTGCGCCGCTGATACGCGCAGCTTCAAGGTGGCGCGCAACCACAAGGCAAACGCAACCAGCGCTGCACTCAGCACGGCAAATGCCATCACCAGCCCATGCAAGGTGGTGCCGACCGCGTCGTTGATCTGTGCAATGTCCCCGGACAGCTCACGCGTCTGGTAGCGCACCGTGTCATCCAGCACCTCGAGCAGCTTGTTGCGGGCAGGAATGGTTTTATCCACCAAGTAGGCAAAGGCCTCGTCCTTGCGATCAGCCTGGATGAGCGCCAGATTGGCCTCACCCGCCTCCCAGAATTGACGGACCAGCACCGGCAGGGCCTCAAAGCGCTGGCGGCCCTCCGCGGTGTCCAGGCGAGCGGCGTAATCCTTGATGGCGTCTTCGATCAAGGCGCGCTTGGCCCCGATGTCGTCCAGCGCCAGGCGTCGCTCCTCGGGCGTGCGGGCGAGGATGGCATGGCGCAACTGCAGCGACACCCGCGTGATGTTCAACTCCACCTGCGCGATGTCATTGAGTTGCGGCACGCGCCGGTTTTCCGCAAGGTCAGCGTTTTCCGAGACCGCCTGCAGATTGACAAATGCCAGCGCACCAACGGCCAGCAGGCCAGACACCAGAACGGCCACCACGCACAGCAGCCTCGCCGAAATTCCCAACGCAAATCGCATATCCATTCCTTTGATCGGCTGCTGGTGGCCGGCTTGGTCAGCCAGCGGACGATTGCGCCGTCAGACGTGTATCGGCACGCAGGAAATGGAGTTGAGTCGTGAGGGGAATTCTTGCCAGTTGAAAGCGATGCAGCCCACTGGCGCGCCAGCCTGTCGCTGGTTGCCCAATGAAAAAAGGACTTGTCTTTCGACAAGTCCTTTTCCAATTTTGGTGGGCCCTGAGTGACTCGAACACTCGACCTACGGATTAAGAGTCCGCTGCTCTACCAACTGAGCTAAGAGCCCGCATCTGCTGTGCGTTTTGCCTGAAGGTTTTTAAGGCCTGAAGGCTTGGTGGGTTGTACTGGATTCGAACCAGTGACCTACGGATTAAAAGTCCGCTGCTCTACCGACTGAGCTAACAACCCCTTCGCGGCAGAGCCTATGATTATTACACAGTTTCTGAAACGCGCAAAGTTTTCTTCAATTTTCAGCTTTTGAAGGGACCTTGATCGCCAGGCCCAGCGCCATCACTTCACCCGCGGCGGCCATGCCGAAGCTGGCCGTCACCGTCACGCTGGAGCCATAGCCATGGCAGTTCAGGCTGCCGTCCACATCGCACGCGCCCTCGGGTTGCGCCACGGCTTCGCGCGAGAACACGCAACGCACACCGATGCGGCCGGTGCGCGGCGCGCCATGCTCACGACGCAGCCGGTTACGCAGCGAGGCCAGCAACGGGTCGTGCGTCACCGCTGACAAGTCGTCGATTTCCAGCGCCTGCGCCTGGCGCTTGCCACCGGCCGCGCCGCACATCACCAGCGGCACCTTGGCCACACGCGACCACGCCGCCAGCGCTGCCTTGGCACGCACCTGGTCGCAGGCATCCAGCACCACGTCCACCTCAGCCGGCAACAAGGCTGGCCAGTTCTCGGGCGTGACGAAATCCTCAACCACCAGCAGCTCGCAGCCCGGGTGGATATCGGCGATGCGCTCCACCAGCGCATCGGCCTTGCTCTGGCCCACGGTGCGGCCCACGGCCTGGATCTGCCGGTTGATGTTCGACTCGGACACCTGGTCCAGATCGATCAGCACCAGCCGCGCCACGCCGCTGCGGGCCAAGGCCTCCACCGCCCAGGAGCCCACCCCGCCCAGGCCCACCACCGCCACGCGGAGTGCGCGCAGCCGGGCGTAGCCGGCATCGCCGTAGAGGCGGCGCAAACCGCCGAAGCGGCGCTCCAGATCGGGGTCATCAACGGCGGGCAAGCCCGCCACGGTGCTCACGCTCACTTCAGGCTCGGAAGGCGCTCACGGCCGGCGGCCGCGGCCTCCGATTTCGGGTAGAGCTTGATCAGCTCTTCCAGCGTGCGGCGGGCGGTCTTGGTGTCTTTCATTTCGGCCTGGCTGTTGGCCATGGCCAGCAGCGCTTCGGGCGCGCGCAGGTGGTCCGGTGCTGCCGAGACAAAACCGCGGAAGGTCGCGATCGCGTCCTTGTAGTTGCGCTGGCCGTACTGGGCGTTGCCCAGCCAATAACGCGCGGAATCTACGTAGCCGCTGGCCGGATAGCGCTTCAGGAAGGCCTGCAAGGCAGCTGCAGCCTTGTCGAAATCGGCATTGCGCAAGCCAGCCATCGCGTCTTCATAGGCGCGCTTTTCGTCGGCGTCTGCCGTGAAGTCACGACCGTCGAGTGACACCGGCTGGGGCTCCAGCTTGCGGATGCGGTCTTCCACGCCCACCACGATGTCCTTCTGCTTGCGCTGCATCTCGGCCAGGTCGCGGGCGAGCTGCTCGTCCTGGCCACGCAAGCGCGCCACCTCCGCCTTGGTCTGCTCCTGCTGGTTGTTCAGATCCAGCAAGCTGCGCTGCAACTGCTGCAGTTGCTCGTTCAGCTGCTTGAGCTGCGCGGCCATGGCCACGCGCTGCTCGTCGCCCTGCGTCAGGCGGGTGCGCAAGTCCAGGATGGCTTTGCGCGCCTCGTCGTCGTCAAACAAGCCGGCCCGCGCCGGGGTCATGGCCACGAGGGCCGCCAAAGCCAGCAAGGCCGGGGCGGCGTGGCGCATCAGGCTGCGTGCCGACATGATCTCAACGGTCCTTCAGTTCAGCACGGCGGTTCTTGGCCCAGGCGGCTTCATCAGCGCCCGCCGAAGCAGGACGCTCTTCACCAAAGCTCACGGCTTCGACTTGCGCAGCTTGCACGCCCAGCAGCGTCAGCGACTTCTGCACCGCCTCAGCACGCTTCTGGCCCAGAGCCAGGTTGTATTCGCGGCCGCCACGGTCGTCGGTGTGGCCTTCCACGCTCACGCGCTTCTGGCGGTTGGCATTGAGTTGCTTGGCATTGGTTTCCACCACGCCGCGGTACTCGTCCTTCACCACGAAGCTGTCGAAGTCAAAGTAGACGATGCGGTCAGCGCCGCTGTTGGCGGCCGACTTGGCGCTCAGATCAACCGTGGCCACATTGCTCTGGGCGTTGCCGGCTGCGTTGGCACCAGCGTTGGCATTGGCGCCTGCGTTGGCGTCGCGGTTTTCAACCGGGGCCGGGCCGTCCAGCTTGACGCTGGAGGCGCAACCGGCAGCCAGCAGGGCCACCAGCAGTGCGGAAGCCAAACCCAGGCGGGAAGAAGAGGTCTTGATCATGGTGGAGTCCCTTTTGGAGAGGAAAGAAGCGAATCGAATTGAATCAAATGGAATGACCGGCCCATCAGCGCCCGAACGGGCCCCAGACCGGCTCACGGATGTCTTGCCCGCTGGTCAGCAGGCGGGTTTTGACCTTGCCATCCAGCGTGGTGGTCATCAGCACTTCGCGGCCCTGTGCACGGGTGGCGTAGATGATGAACCGGCCGTTCGGTGAAAAGCTCGGGCTTTCGTCGTCGCTGGTGTCGCTGACGGCCTGGCTGTTGCCACTGGCCAGATCCAGCGTCATCACGCGGAAGGTGCTGCCGCCCTGGCGCTGCACGAAGGCCAGGGTGCGGCCGTCCGGGCTGATGGCCGGGCTGATGTTGTAGCTGCCGCTGAAGGTGACGCGTTCGGCACCACCGCCGGTCACGGCTTGCTTGTAGATCTGCGGCGAGCCGCCACGGTCAGACACGAAGTACACGAACTTGCCGTCCGGGCTGAACACGGGTTCCGTGTCGATGGCCTGGCTCTGGGTGAAGCGTCGCGGCTGGCTGCCGTCGCGGTTCAGCAGGAAGAGCTGCGAGCCGCCTTCCATCGACAAGGTCACGGCCAGCGTGCGGCCATCCGGCGACCAGGCCGGCGCCGAGTTCGAGCCCTTGTAGTTCGCCACCTGCCGACGCGCGCCAGTGGAGGTGTCTTGCACCCAGACCACGGCCTTGCGGGTTTCGAACGACACATAGGCCAGCTCTTTGCCGTCAGGCGACCAGGCGGGCGAGATGATGGGATCCGGGCTCGTCAGGGCGACCTGGCCGCCTTCGCCATCGGCGTCGGCAATGCGCAGGGTGTAGCGGCCGCCGCCCTTGGTGACGTAGGCGATGCGCGTGGCAAACACGCCCTTCTCACCCGTCAGCTTTTCATACAGCGCATCCGCGATGCGGTGGGCCGCCAGGCGCAGGTCAGCCGGCGGCACGGCCATGCTCTGGCCGCCTTGGTCGGCGCCCTTCACCACGTCCCACAGCTTGTAGCGCACATCAAACCGGCCATCGACCAGCTTGGTGGCGGAGCCGGCCACCAGCGCATCGGCGCCGCGGCTGCGCAGGTCGGCATACATCGGCAGGCCGGTTTCGTCGATCTGCAGCGGGGTGTCGACGAAGCGGAACAGGCCGCTGCGCTCCAGGTCAGCCCGGATCACCGGGGAAATGGCCTGGGGGGCAGACGCTTCATCGCGGAAGCGCAGCAAGGCGATCGGCAGCTGCGTGGCGCCGACGCCGGAGATCTCAACCCTGAATTGCGCCAGGGCTGGAAGAGCGGGGGTGAGTGCGAGGCCGCCGGCAGCGGCCAGCCAATGTCGTCGTTGCCACATGGAGGATGATCGAGTCATGTGCGGATGCAGAGTTCCCTGCAGGCGCAGAAAGTGTTGTGTGGTCAAGCCGTGATTGTAGGCAACACGCCTGTGCACTGCGTCTCAGACACCGATAATCGCGCCCGGGCCGGATGTCCGGCAGCCCGGGTTTCTTCATGTCCTCTTCCCTGTCCCAGCGCCTGAAGCGCCTCGCCCCTCATTTCAAGGCCAGCCGTGGTGCCTGGGGGCTGGCGGCATTCGCGTCGATCTTCATCGCAGCCACCGAACCGCTGACGGCCTACCTGATGGGGCCGCTGATCGACCAGGGCTTCCATGGCGGCAAGATCCCGCTGTGGCTGATTCCAGTCGCGGTGGTGGGCCTGTTCGCCGTGCGCGGCATTGCCAGCTTCATCGCCCAGTACGCGCTGTCGTGGGCCTCGAACCAGGGCGTGGTGTCGCTGCGCACCGCCATGTTCGACCACCTGCTGAAGGCCGCGCCCGAGCTGTTCACCCGCCAGAGCGCCAGCAGCCTGACCAACACGCTGGTGTACGAGGTGCAGAACGGCTCGCACCAGTTGATGACCGGCGTGAACACGCTGGTGAAGGATTCACTGACGCTGGTGGGGCTGTTCGGCTACCTGATGTGGCTGAACTGGCAGCTGACGCTGCTGGTGTCGGTGCTGTTGCCGGCCGTGGGCTGGGTGATGCGCACCGTGGGAAAGCGCCTGCGCAAGCTCACCGCCGCGAGCCAGACGGCCACCGACGAGCTGGCCTATGTGGTGGAAGAAAACGTGCTGGCCTGGCGCATCGTGCGCATGCATGGCGCAACGCCAGTTGAAGCGGGCCGCTTCGAGGCCACCAGCCAGACCTTGCGCCGCCTGCTGCTGAAGTCGGTGGCGGCCAGCGCCAGCATCACGCCGCTGACGCAGATCCTGGCCTCTTGTGCGATGTCGATGGTCATCGTCGTGGCCTTGTGGCAGGCCCAGAGCAATGGCGAGACGGTTGGCAGCTTCGTCTCGTTCATCACGGCCATGCTGATGCTGATCACGCCGATCAAGCACCTGTCTGATGTGATGGCGCCCATCACCCGCGGCCTGATGGCGCTGGAGCGGGGCATGGACCTGATCGATGACACGCCTGCGGAAGCCGGCGGCAGCCACGCACCAGCGCGTGCTGAAGGCCGGCTGCAACTGCGCGACGTGAGCGTGCAGTACCGCGCTGACCAAGCCCCTGCCATCGACCGCGTCACGCTCGATGTGGCAGCGGGCGAAACGGTGGCGCTGGTCGGCCCGTCGGGCGCAGGCAAATCCACCCTGGTGCACCTGCTGCCGCGCTTCGTCGAGCCCAGCAGCGGCGAGTTGGCGCTCGACGGCGTGGCCCTGCGTGACTGGGACGTGGGCGCGCTGCGCCGCCAGTTCGCGCTGGTCAGCCAGGACGTGGTGCTGTTCAACGACACCATCGGCAACAACGTGGCGCTGGGCGACACCAGCCCCGGCCCGGAGCGCACGCAGCGCATCGAAGCCGCCCTGCGCAGCGCCAACCTCTGGGACTTCGTGCAGGGCCTGCCGCAAGGCCTGGACAGTCCGGTGGGCCACAACGGCAGCCAGCTCTCGGGCGGCCAGCGACAACGCCTGGCGATTGCACGGGCGCTCTACAAAAACGCTGCCCTGCTGATTCTTGATGAAGCCACCTCGGCGCTCGACGCCGAAAGCGAACACCTGGTTCAGCAAGCCCTCGACCGCCTGATGGCCGGCCGCACCACACTGGTCATTGCCCACCGCCTGGCCACCATCGAGCGGGCTGACCGCATCGTGGTGATGGACGCCGGCCGCGTGGTCGAGCAAGGCAGCCATACCCAACTGCTGGCAGCCGGCGGCCTGTACGCCCGTCTGCACGCGATGCAATTCCGGAACTGACCCCATGCCCAACACAAACTCCGTTTCCAGCCCAGCGCCCGGCACCGGCACCGGCACGCCGCTCACTCTGTCACCCGTCGTGGCCGGCGCCTGGCGCCTGGGCGACTGGGGCTTCAGCGTTGAAGAGCGCCTGAGCTGGATCCACGGCACCATCGAGCGCGGTCTGACCAGCTTCGACCATGCCGACATCTACGGCGGCTACACCGTCGAAGCCCTGTTCGGCGAGGCCCTGGCCCGCGAGCCCGGCCTGCGCCAGCAGATGCAGCTCATCAGCAAATGCGGCATCAAGCTGGTGACGCCCAACCGCCCGGGCCACAGCATCAAGAGCTACGACACCTCGGCGGCGCATGTCACCACCTCGGTGGAAAACTCGCTGAAGGCGCTGCACACCGATCACCTCGACCTGCTGCTGATCCACCGCCCCGACCTGCTGCTCGATGCGGACGAACTCGCCCGCACATTCGAGCGCCTGCAGGCCAGCGGCAAGGTGCTGCATGTGGGCGTGTCGAACTTCACCCCGAGCCAGTTCGCGCTGCTGCACAGCCGCATTCCGCTGTCCACGAACCAGATCGAATGCTCACCGCTGCACCTGGCCGCGCTGGACGACGGCACACTGGATCAGGCCCAGCAGTTGCGCCTGCGGCCGATGATCTGGTCGCCGCTGGCGGGCGGGCGTCTGTTCAATGCCGATACCGAGCAGGCCCACCGCGTGCGCTGGGTGATGGGCGAGATCGGTGCCCGGCTGGGCGTGAACACCGCCACCCTGGCCTTGGCCTGGCTGATGCGCCACCCGAGCCGACCGATCCCGGTGATCGGCTCCAGCCGGCTGGCTTCCGCCGATGAGGCCATGGCAGCCACCAAGTTGCAGGTGTCAGGCGACGACTGGTACCGCATCTGGCAAGCCGCGGCCGGCCACGAGGTGGCCTGAGCGTTCAGCCAGCAGCCAACCCCGTCAGAGCAGCACGATGTCGTGTTGCTCGGGGTTCATGGTCGGCTCGGCCGAAAGTGAGATCGGCTTGCCGATGAAGGCCGACAGATCGGCCAGGTGGGCGCTTTCTTCGTCCAGCAGCATCTCGATGACGGACGGGCTGGCCACCACGCGGAACTCCTTCGGGTCGAACTGCCGCGCCTCGCGCAGGATCTCGCGCAGGATGTCGTAGCAGACGCTGCGCGCGGTCTTCACCTGCCCCTTGCCTTCGCAGGTGGGGCAAGGCTGGCACAGCATGTGGGCCAGGCTTTCGCGGGTACGCTTGCGGGTCATCTCGACCAGGCCGAGCTGGGTGAAGCCGCTCACGGTGGTCTTGGTGCGGTCTTTGGCGAGTTGCTTGCGGAACTCGCTCAGCACCGACTGCTGGTGGTCTTCACGCACCATGTCGATGAAGTCGACGATGATGATGCCGCCCAGGTTGCGCAGGCGCAGCTGGCGCGCAATGGCCAGCGCCGCTTCCAGGTTGGTCTTGAAGATGGTGTCGTCGAAATTGCGCGCACCCACGTAGCCACCGGTGTTCACGTCCACCGTGGTCAGGGCCTCGGTCTGGTCGATGATCAGGTAGCCACCCGACTTCAATTCCACCCGCCGCGCCAGCGCCCGGGCAATCTCTTCCTCCACGCCGTAGAGGTCGAAGATCGGACGCTCGCCCTTGTAGTGCACCAGCTTGCTGAGCGAGGCCGGCATGTAGGCCGCGCCGAACTCGTTGAGCTGGTCGAACTGCAGCTTCGAATCGATGCGGATGCTCTGGGTGTGCTCGGTCGCCAGGTCGCGCAGCACACGCTGGGCCAGGCTCAGGTCTTGATGCAGCAGGCTGCCGGCCGGCCGCTGGCTGGCGTTCTGGCGGATCTGTGCCCAGGCCTTGCGCAGGTAGGCGATGTCATCGCCCAGCTCGGTGTCAGACGCTTCTTCGGCATTGGTGCGCAGGATGAACCCGCCGCCACCGCCCTCTTCCGGCTTGCCCACCAGGGCCTGCATGCGGGCCCGCAGTTGCTCGCGGGTTTCGGGCGAGCCGATCTTCTGCGAGATGCCAATGTGGTTGTCCTGCGGCAGGAACACCAGCATGCGGCCGGCAATGCTCACCTGGGTCGACAGGCGCGCACCCTTGGTGCCGATGGGATCTTTGATGACCTGCACCAGCAGGGTCTGGCCCTCGAACACCTGCTTCTCGATGGGCGTGGGCGGCGAGGTGTCGCTGCGGCCGTTGTAGCCGCTGGTGTGCAGGTCAGCCACGTGCAGAAAGGCGGCACGCTCCAGACCGATGTCGATGAAGGCGCTTTGCATGCCGGGCAGCACGCGGGCGACCTTGCCGAGGTAGACGTTGCCGACCAGGCCACGTTCCAGGGTGCGCTCAAGATGCAACTCCTGGACGGCGCCGTTCTCGATGATGGCGACGCGGGTCTCCTGAGGAGCCCAGTTGATCAGGATGTCATGCATGAACGGCGGCGATTGTCGTTGTCGACCCCGCTCAGGCGCGGCGCCCTCAGCGCATCTCGATGCGTACGCGGGCGTCTTGCAGCAGTTGCCGGGTCTCGTGAAGGGGCAAGCCCATGATACCGGAGTAACTCCCGGCGATCGCCGGTATCCAGCCCGCCAGCGCGCTCTGCACGGCATAGGCGCCGGCCTTGCCAAACGGCTGGCCGCTGGCCACGTAGTCGGCGATCAACGCATCGGGCAGCTCGGCGAAAGTGACCCGCGACACGCTCACCAGCACGGCGCTGCGCCGGCCGTCCCACAGGGCCACCGCCGTCATCACGCGGTGGCTGTGGCCCGACAAGGCGCGCAACGTGGCCGTGGCCTCAGCAGCATCGGCCGGCTTGCCCAGGATGCGGCGCCCGAGGGCCACGGTGGTGTCCGAGCACAGCACCGGCGCCAGGGCCAGGCCACGCTGCTTCAGCCGGGCACGCGCGGCGGCCAGCTTGTTCAGGGTGACGCGCTCCACATAGGCCAGTGGCAGCTCGCCCGGCCGGGTGGTTTCAAGCGCTTCGGCGTCTTCGTCGTCGCCCGGCAGCAGCAACTCATGGCGAACGCCGAGCTGGTCGAGCAATTGCCGGCGGCGCGGGCTCTGCGAGGCCAGGTAGACGAACTCGTGCTTCGGGGCAGGGGTGGCCATGCGCAGGGCTCACTCGCGGTGATAGGGGTGGCCGTTGCGCAGCGACCAGGCGCGGTACAGCGCTTCGGCCAGCAGCACGCGCACGAAGGCGTGCGGCAGCGTCAGGTCAGACAGCCGCAGGCTCTCGTCGGCGGTGGCCTTGAGTTGCGGGTCCAGGCCGTCCGGGCCGCCGATGAAAAAGACCACATCACGGCCATCACCGAGCCAGAACTCGAAGCGCTTGGCCAGATCGGCCGTGGTCATGCGGGTGGCGCGCTCGTCGAGCAGCACCCGGCGCGCGCCCTTGGGGATGGCGGCTTCCAGGCGCTGGGCCTCGGCCGCCATGAGCTGCTCAGCCGTCTTGGAGCCACGCGGCTCAGCCTTGACCGCCTTGAGCTCCAGCCGCATGTCGGGCGGGAAGCGCTTGGCAAAGTCCTCATAGGCAGCGTCAGCCCAGGCAGGCTGGCGCTGCCCGACGGCGGCAATCATCAAACGCACGGCAACTCCCTGGCGTCAGGCACCGCCCGAAGGCGGGCTTGCTCGATCAGCGAGCCGACTTGCGGGCCGGCGACTTGGATGCCGACGACTTCTTCGCCACGGGCTTCACGACGATGGTCTTCATCGGTGCAGCCTTCTTCGCCGGGACCTTCTTGGCCGCGGTGGTGGTGCCTGCCGTGGTCTTCACGGCCGCCTTCTTCGCCGGTGCCTTCTTGGCTGGTGCCTTGGAGGCGGCCGCCTTGGCAGCGGTGGTCGTGCCGACCGTCACCTTGCGTGGTGCCGACGACTTCTTCACGGCCACGCGAGGAGCAGCTTCTTCCACAGCCACCTTGGCGGCGCGAGCCGGCTTGGCAGCCGCGCCCAAGGCAGCCTTGCCAGCAGCCGACGAGGCGGTGGCGGTCTTGCGCGGGGCGGCCTTCTTGGCAGCGGTCTTGGCGGGGGCCTTGGCAGCCGACTTCTTGGCCGGTGCCTCGACTTCTTCCACCGAGGCCTTGACCAGGCTGATCTTGGCTTCGCCCAGCTTCATCTTGACCGGCTTGCCGCCCCAGATTTCTTCCAGGCGGTAGTAGTCGCGGATGGCGGGCTGCATGATGTGGCAAACCGCCGCACCGCAGTCCACGATGATCCATTCACCGTTGTCTTCGCCTTCGGTGCGCAGCACCTCCATGCCGGCAGCCTTGACGGCCACGCGAACGCTGGAGGAAAGCGCCTTGGTCTGGCGGTTGCTGGTGCCGGACGCAATGATCACGCGCTCGAACAGCGGCGACAGGTGCTCGGTGTTGAAGACCACGATGTCCTGGGCCTTGACGTCTTCGAGACCATCGACGATGGTGCGTTGGAGTTTGCGGATGTCCATTCAGTGTCCGGGGGGCACCCGGTATAGGCGGTGTTGTTCAATATAGCGCGCCACAGCATCACCGACCAGCGGGGAAACAGGCTGTCCAGCAGCGACGCACTCACGTATCCGGGTGGCACTCAGGTCGATGCGCGGCAAAGGCAGCACCTGCATGTCATGCGACAAGCCCGCCCAACTGGCGGGGGGCCGGGGTGTTTCACCGTCGCGGGCAGCCACGGCAAATCGCACCAGAACCCTCAATTGTGCCGCATCCCGCCAAGTGTCGAGTCGGGTGTACTGATCCTGCCCGATGATGAGCCAGGGTTTGAGGCCCGGAAACTCGGCCTGAAGCTCCCGCACGGTGTCGATCGTGTAGCTGGGGCCGGGCCGATTCAGCTCACGCCGATCCACCGTCATGCCGGGTTCTTGCCCCACCAGCAAGCGCACCATCGCCAGCCGGTCTTCAGCCGGTGCGAGCAGGCCAGCCGGCTTCTGCCACGGCGCACCGGCGGGCACCCAGCGCAGCTCATCCAGCTGCAGATGGTCGCGGGCCAGCCGCGCCAAGGCGAGGTGCGCCAGGTGCGGCGGGTTGAAACTGCCACCGAACAAGCCGAGGCTGAGCGGCGGCGTGCTCATGGCATCAGGCCGTGAAGTCGGCCCAGTCGCGCGGGCGCAGGAAGTCGGTGTAGAGCCGCGCTTCGGGCGTGCCAGGTTCCGGCTGCCAGCTGTAGCGCCAGTTCACCACCGGCGGCATCGACATCAGGATTGCCTCGGTGCGGCCGCCCGATTGCAGGCCAAACAGCGTGCCACGGTCGAACACCAGGTTGAACTCCACGTAGCGGCCGCGGCGGTAAGCCTGGAAATCACGCTGCGCCTCGGTGTAAGGCGTGTCGCGGCGGCGCTCGGCGATCGGGAAATACGCCCCGATGAAGGCATCGCCCACGGCCCGCGTCATCGCAAAGCTCTGCTCGAAGCCCAGCTCGGCGAAGTCGTCGAAGAAGATGCCACCGATGCCGCGCGGCTCGTTGCGGTGCTTCAGGAAGAAGTACTCGTCGCACCAGGCCTTGAAGCGCGGGAACAGCGTGTCGCCGAACGGCGCCAGCGCGTCGCGGCAGCTGCGGTGGAAATGCGCAGCGTCGGCCTCTTCGCCGTAGTAAGGCGTCAGGTCCATGCCGCCGCCGAACCACACGACGGGCTCGCGGCCCTCGGGCAGCGCAGCAAAGCAGCGCACGTTCATGTGCACCGTCGGCGCATGTGGGTTGCGCGGGTGAAACACCAGTGACACGCCCATGGCCTCGAACGGGGCACCTGCCAGCTCGGGCCGGTGCTGCGTGGCCGACGGCGGCAACTGCTTGCCTTTCACATGGCTGAAGTTGCAGCCGCCACGCTCGAAGAAGTGGCCGTTCTCGATCAGGCGGGTGACGCCGTCGCCCTCCAGCCGGCCGCCGGGCTCACGCTGCCAGGCGTCGGTGAGGAAGGTGGAGCCGTCGAGCGCTTCGGCCGCCGCCACGATGCGCGCCTGCAGGTCGAGGAAATAAGCCCGCAGGGCCTGGGTGTCCATGCTCATGTCAACCTTGTCGAATGCGGATCGGTGCCGCCTGTTCATGGCGCAAACCGCGCACCTGCGAGAAATGCCCGGCGATCACGGCCATGTCGGCCGCCGCATCACCCGAGAGCTTCAAAAAGCTGTTCACACGCACTTCCCGGGTGGCGTAATCAAACGCCACCAGACCCAGCGGCACCTCGGCCTGCACGGTCATGGCATAGAAGCCGCTGCGCCAATGGTCCTGGTACTTGCGGGTGCCTTCCGGCGCCAGCGCCAGCCACAAAAATTCATCGGCCTGACGGGCAGCGCGAAACCGCGCCGCCATGTCGCCCACCACCCCACGGGCGCTGAAGCGATCCACCGGAATGCCGCCCAGCCAGCGCACCCAGGCGCCAAAGACCGGCACCTTGAACAGGCTGTCCTTGCCCCAGAACGAGACCGGGATGCCGAGCGTCCATTTGGTGAGCACGCCCAGCGGGAAATCCCAGTTGGAGGTGTGCGGATAGACGATCAGCACGCCCTGGCGCGCGGGCAGGCCGTCAAACACCACCCGCCAGCCGGCCAGCCGCAAGGCGGCCCGGGCCAGCCCGCTGCCCTGGAACTTCACCGGCCGGGCCGGCAACCACTCAGCGCTTGATGGCACGGTAGCCAATGTCGGTACGCCACTGCGCACCTTCAAAGTTGATGGGCGACAGCACCTCGTAGGCGCGTTGCTGTGCCGCCTTGGCCGATTCGCCCAGCGCGGTCACGCACAACACGCGCCCGCCGCTGGTCACGGTTTCGCCGTTCAGCGGCACCGTGCCGGCGTGGAACACCATGCTGTCGTCGGTGCCCGCCGCTTGCGCCGGCAGGCCCTTGATGGCGTCGCCCTTGCGCGGCGTGCCCGGGTAATTGGCCGCAGCCATCACCACGCCGAGCGCAAAGCGGCGATCCCACTGCAGCTCGACCTGGTCCAGCGTGCCGTCGGTGGCGTGCAGCAGCACATCCACCAGATCGGTCTTCAGCCGCATCATGATGGGCTGGGTTTCCGGGTCACCCATGCGGGTGTTGAACTCCAGCGTCTTGACGTTGCCGTCCGGCGAAATCATCAGGCCGGCATACAGGAAGCCAGTGAACGGGATGCCGTCCTTGGCCATGCCCTGGATGGTCGGCAGGATGATCTCGTGCATCGCCTTGGCATGCACGTTCGGCGTGACCACCGGTGCGGGCGAATACGCGCCCATGCCGCCGGTGTTCGGGCCGGTGTCGCCGTCACCGATGCGCTTGTGATCCTGGCTGGTGGCCAGCGGCAGCACGTTCTTGCCGTCACACAGCACGATGAAGCTGGCTTCTTCGCCCTGCAGGAATTCCTCGATCACGACGCGGGCACCGCCGGCGTTGTGCACCACGCCCAGCGTGTTGTCCTCGAGCATGAAGCGCACGGCTTCATGGGCTTCTTCCAGCGACATGGCCACGACCACGCCCTTGCCCGCGGCCAGGCCGTCGGCCTTGACGACGATAGGCGCGCCGATCTTGTCGATGTAGGCATGGGCCTGCACCGGATCAGTGAACGTGCCGTACGCCGCCGTGGGGATGCTGTGGCGCTGCATGAAGTCCTTGGCGAAGGCCTTCGAGCTTTCCAGCTGGGCCGCCGCCTTGGTCGGGCCAAAGATGCGCAGGCCGCGGGCACGGAAGATGTCGACCACGCCTTGCGACAGCGGTGCCTCGGGGCCCACCACGGTCAGGCCGACCTTGTTCGCCGCAGCGAAATCAGCCAGTGCGGCCGGGTCGGTGATGGCCAGGTTGGTCAGGCGCTTGTCCAGCGCCGTGCCGCCATTGCCGGGTGCCACGTAAACGTGCTGCACCTTGTCGCTGGCGGCCAGTTTCCAGGCCAGGGCGTGTTCGCGGCCGCCATTGCCGATGACAAGTACGTTCATTCAGACATCTCTGCGTTGTGGAAGACGTCTTGCACGTCGTCCAGGTCTTCGATCGCATCCAGCAATTTCTGCATGCGTACGGTGTCTTCACCCGCCAGCTCGATGCTGTTTTCCGGTCGCATCGTCACTTCGGCCATTTCCGGCTTCAGGCCGGCGGCTTCCAGGGCGTTCTTCACGGCCTCGAAATCGGGGGCGGGCGTCAGCACCTCGATGGAGCCGTCTTCGCCGGTCACCACGTCGTCAGCGCCGGCTTCCAGCGCCATTTCCATGATCTTGTCTTCCGAGGTGCCCGGGGCGAACAGCAGCTGGCCGCAATGCTTGAACTGGAAAGCGACCGAACCTTCGGTGCCCAGGTTGCCGCCGTACTTGCTGAAGGCATGGCGCACATCGGCCACGGTGCGCACGCGGTTGTCGGTCATGCAGTCGACGATGATGGCCGCGCCACCGATGCCGTAGCCCTCGTAGCGGATCTCTTCGTAGTTCACGCCTTCGAGGTTGCCGGTGGCCTTGTCGATGTTGCGCTTGACGGTATCCACCGGCAGGTTCACTGCCTTGGCCTTTTCAACAGCCAGGCGCAGACGCGGGTTGGTGGCCGTGTCACCACCGCCCAGGCGGGCCGCCACCATGATTTCGCGGATCACCCGCGTCCAGGCCTTGCCACGCTTTTCGTCTTGCCGGCCCTTGCGGTGTTGGATATTGGCCCATTTGGAATGACCAGCCATGGCTTTTTTCTCCTGTGCCCGGTGCGGCCCTTGCCGCGCTCCGAGGGGGTTCGATTTCTGGATAGACTCTGATTTTACTTGGGGCGCCCTGTCTGCCCCGTGACCCTCGAAAGGATCTTTCTCCATGGCCGAGCCCATCCTGGTCGCCAAGCACGGTGACATCGAGTGCCACCTGCTGCCCGCACTGGCCAACCGCCACGGCCTGATCACCGGCGCCACAGGCACCGGCAAGACGATCACGCTGCAGACCCTGGCCGAGAGTTTCTCGAAGATCGGCGTGCCGGTGTTCATGGCCGACGTCAAGGGCGACCTGACCGGCATCACCCAGACCGGCAGCATCAGCCCGAAGCTGGCCGGCATCCTGGCTGAGCGCGGCCTGGAAGCCCCCACCGCCATCGCCTGCCCCGCCACGCTGTGGGACGTCTTCGGCGAAACCGGCCACCCGGTGCGCGCCACCGTGTCTGACATGGGCCCGCTGCTGCTGGCCCGCATGCTGGCCCTGAACGAAACCCAGGCCGGCGTGCTGAGCCTGGTGTTCAAGGTGGCCGACGACAACGGCCTGGCCCTGCTCGACCTGAAAGATCTGCGCGCGATGCTGCAGTTCGTCGGCGAAAACGCCAGCCAGTTCACCACCGAATACGGCAATGTGGGCGCTGCCAGCGTCGGCGCCATCCAGCGTGGCCTGCTGCAGATTGAAGAGCAAGGCGGCGACAAGTTCTTCGGCGAGCCGATGCTGAACATCGCCGACTTCATGCAGACCGTCGACGGCCAGGGCGTGGTGAACGTGTTGTCGGCCGACAAGCTGATGAACGCGCCGCGGCTCTACGCCACCTTCCTGCTGTGGATGCTGTCGGAGCTGTTCGAGACCCTGCCCGAGGTGGGCGACCTCGAAAAGCCGAAGCTGGTGTTCTTCTTCGACGAGGCCCACCTGCTGTTCAAGGACGCGCCCGCCGCGCTGGTCGAGCGCATCGAGCTGGTCGTGCGACTGGTGCGCTCGAAGGGCGTCGGCGTCTATTTCGTCACCCAGAACCCGCTGGACGTGCCCGACAGCGTGCTGGGCCAGCTGGGTAACCGGGTGCAGCATGCCCTGCGCGCCTTCACCCCGCGTGACCAGAAGGCCGTCAAGTCGGCTGCTGAAACCATGCGCGCCAAGCCGGGCCTGGACATCGGCACCGCCATCACCGAACTCGGCGTCGGTGAGGCCCTGGTCAGCTTCCTCGATGAAAAGGGCCGCCCCAGCATCACCGAGCGCGTGTTCGTGGTGCCACCGGGCAGCCAGATCGGCCCGATCAGCCCGGCCCAGCGCCAGCAGCTGCAACAAACCTCGCTGGTGGCGGGCGTGTACGAAAAGGCCGTCGACCGTGAATCGGCCTATGAAAAGCTCAAGGGACGTGCAGCCACGGGCGGCGCAGCAGGCGGCGATGCTGCCGGCGGCCTGGCTGCAGAAGCCACCCGCGCTACCCAGGGCGGTGCCGCTGACGCCGCACAAGGCGCGGCAGAAGAAGCCGGCGGCGGCCTGATGGGCGGCCTGAACGACCTGCTGTTCGGCACCACCGGCCCGCGCGGCGCCAAGCACGACGGCCTGGCCCAGATGATGGCCAAGTCCGCAGTGCGCACGGTGGGCACCGCCGTGGGTCGGGAGATCATCCGCGGCGTGCTGGGCAGCATCCTGGGCGGCAGCGCCACCAAACGGCGTCGTTGATTCGCGCCGGCTGGCTGCGGCTGGCGCTGCCCATGGGCACGCCGTCGCAACCCGCTGGGCCGCTGAAGGCGCGGCGGCGACCATGGCGGCACTGACTCAACGGAGCCACCGACATGCAAGCCGCCTCGCTCGCCGCCCTGCCCCCGGCCATCATCATTCACCTGACCTTTGCCACCGGCGGCCTGCTGCTGGGGCCGATGGCGCTGTGGGCCCGCAAGGGCTCACGCCTGCACCGCGCGGCAGGTTATGTGTGGCTCACCATGATGTTTGGTGCGGCCACCAGCAGCCTGTTCATCCGTGACTTCCGGCTGCCCAATGTGTGGGGCTACACGCCCATCCACCTGCTGAGCCTGCTCACCTTTGCGGGCATTGCCGGCGGCATCTGGCATATCGTCAACGGGCGGGTGCAAGCCCACCGCAAAACCATGCAGCAGCTGTACTTCGGGGCGTGTGTCGGTGCGGGCGTATTCACCCTGCTGCCCGGCCGATTTCTGGGCCACCTGCTGTGGCACCATCTGCTGGGCCTGACGTGAACACCGCTGTGCAAGACCCCCCCCACCGCACCCCCAACCGCAACACCGCCATGACCCCCGCGCAACCCGTCCGGCCGCGTCGCTTCGTGGCGTCGCTGCTGGGCACCCAGGTGCTGTGCCTGGTCATTGCCGGCATGTTCTGGCTGTCGGGCCACAACTTCCAGATCTCGCTGGTGTACTCGCTGCTGATCGGCAACTTCACGCATGTGTTCGTACATGTGGGCCGTTTTGGTGTGGCGCACCTGCTGATGCAGCGCTGGCCGGGCCGCTGGCCGGAACTCCAGCAAGGCTGGCCGGGCTGGGGCTTCATGCTGCCGGTGCTGGTGGTGAGCGTGACAGCAGCGTACCTGCTGGGCCTGCTGCTGGCCGGCTGGTTGACGGGCGTGAACAGCCCCATGCCCTGGCAGCAGCAAGGTGGGCCGTGGCTGGTGATCTTCGCCATCTCGATGGCGCCGGCCCTGGGCGGCACGCTGTTTTTTTATACCCGCAGTCGCCTGGCTGCCGCTGAGGCACAGGCCGAACAAGCCGCGCGGCTGGCCGCACAAACCCAGTTGAAGCTGCTGGAAAGCCAGCTGGAACCGCACATGCTGTTCAACACCCTGGCCAACCTGCGCGCGCTGATCGGCGTTGACCCCGAACGCGCCCAGGCCATGCTCGACCGGCTGATCGATTACCTGCGCGCCACCCTGCGCGCCAGCCGGGCGGCGTGGCACCCTTTGTCTGCCGAGTTCGAGCGACTGCAAGATTACCTCGCCCTGATGAAGGTGCGCATGGGCGATCGCCTGCAGGTGAACCTCAGCCTGCCTGATGAGCTGGCGAGTTGGCCGGTGCCGCCGCTGCTGCTGCAGCCACTGGTGGAAAACGCCATCAAGCACGGCCTGGAAACACGCCGCGGGGTGGGCGAGCTGAACATCAACGCCGAGCTCGATGGCAACAAGCTGAAATTGCGCGTGGCTGACAACGGCTCGGGTTTTGATGCCGACGCTGCCAGCCGCACCACCGGGGGCTTCGGCTTGACCCAGGTGCGTGAACGTCTGGCCACGATGTACGGCCCGGCGGCAAAGCTGGACATCGGCCCCGCCCCTGCCGGCGGCACCATTGCCGAAGTCACCTTGCCGCCGCAGCCCGCCGCCCAGCCCACTGCTCGGCCCTGAGCCGCCTCCGATCACCCGACGCCCCATTCAGCATGACTGCCTTGCCCCCGCCCACCGCCCTGATCGCCGAAGACGAACACCTGCTGGCGCAGGCACTGAAGGCTGAACTGGCGCGCTGCTGGCCGGCCTTGCAGGTGCAGCACCACGCCCAAGATGGCGACGAGGCCGTGGAGATGGCCCTGGACGATCTGCCCGACGTGCTGTTCCTCGACATCCGCATGCCGGGCCGCACCGGGCTGGAAGCCGCGCAGGCCGTGGTGGAAGACTGGCCAGAGGGACGCGCGCTGCCACTCATCGTGTTCGTGACGGCCTACGACCAGTACGCGCTGCAGGCGTTTGAGTCCTGTGCCGTGGATTACCTGCTCAAGCCCGTGCAGCCTGCCCGCCTGGCCGCCACCTGCAAGCGGCTGCAGGGCCTGCTGGGTGCGCGGCAAGCGCCGGAGGCAGACGCGGCAACGCTGCGCAGCGCGGCGGGCTCATCTGGGCAGACCACCGATCCCGCGCAAGACATGCTGTCGCAGTTGCGGCAGTTGCTGGCTGCCAGCGCAGGCAGCGGCGAGTTGATGAGCCCTGCCCGGGCCGCGCCCCTGACGTTGCTTCAATGCGCCGGCACCAGCGGCAATGTGGTGCACATGGTGCCGGTGGAAGAGGTGGTGTTTCTGGAGGCCGCCGACAAGTACGTGCGGGTGATCACCGCCACGCAAGAGCACCTGATTCGCACCTCATTGCGCGAATTGCTGCCGCAGCTCGATGCCAACCTGTTCTGGCAGGTGCACCGCGGCACCATCGTGCAAGCCCGGGCGATCGAGCGCGCGGTGCGTGACGAGCAGGGCAAGGTGCAGCTGCACCTGCGGCAACGGCCAGAAGTGCTGGCCGTCAGTCGCCTTTATGCGCCCCGCTTCAAGGGCATGTGATCAACGGCGCCAGCCGCGATCAGCCCAGCCGTCACCGTCACGGTCAACCCCATGGTGATGGTGGTGGTGCCCCCAGGGGCGCACCACCACCGGCGCCGGGTAAATCACCCGCGGCGGCACATAAACCACCGGCGAGGCCTGGTAGACCGGGCGCGGCGCATACACAGGTGCCGGCAAATAAACAGGGGCCGGATAGGCCTGGTACACCGGCGCCGGTGCATAAACCGGCGCTGGCGTGTAGATCGGCGCCCGACCGCCCGAGATGACAGTGCCCACCTGGGCGCCCCCACCGATCGGGGCATTGATGCCGACCGACCAGCTCACGCCGCCGGCATGGACCGGGGCGGCCAGCACAGCGGCCAGCAAGGTGGATGCAGCAAGAGCAAGGGCACGACGGGTCATGGAGTCACCTCGAAACTGTCTTCAGTGCCTATACAACGCGGCGGCCCACCCCTGTGGTTGACCGGGTCGGGAGCGAATTGCAAGCAGTGGTGACAGGCCCGGCGACGTCAGGGCCGCGCGAATTCCTCGAGCTCCGCCGCCCGATCAGCCGTCATCGTGACAAACGTCTGGCTGGCCATGCTCGCGCCAAAGCTGCCGGACATCGTGCTGCTCACGTACCGCGTGTTGTCGGCTCGGAATTTCAGCCACGAACGCTGCGCCTCGAGCAGCGCCTTCTTGCCCCCGGCGTCGAGATCCGCCATGAGCGCCTTGTAGGCCTCGTTCAGGCGCACGTCCTGCCGACGGCCCTCTTTCTCCAGGCAGTCCAGCGTGGCCGCAGACTGCGAGTTGGCCTTCGTGGTGCAGGCTGCGTAGGCTGGCGACAGGTTCCGGTCCCAGGACTGGGCCGACGCAGTCGACATCGCCAACGCACCCATCAGCGCCAGCACGGCAACGATGCGAGGGGTAACAGTCAGAACAGCCATGGGATGCAGACTCATCAAGGTCAGACGGCCACCTCGGCCGGGGCTTGATTGTCTCAGCCCCGATCAACACGTATGCACCACGTCTCGGCACCACATCTTCGCGCCACGTCTGCGCACCAAGCCGCCACACCGCGTCGCTACAATGAACCATTGCCTGCTGCACCCTGCCGCGGGCCCCGTTTTCCCCCGGTGCCGGCAGGCTTGAGGCCGCTGGCGCCTCACACGCGAATCTGCGCTTTCCATGAGCGAAAACAAAGCTGGCAACGCTGCTGCCGAACCCGTCAAGCCGAGCAACTTCCTGCGCGGCATCATCGAGCGTGACCTGGAGGCCGGCACCTACGCCCAGCGCCCCTTCGGCGGCACCCCGGGCGACGCGGCACACCACCAGGCCGGCGCTGCTGACCCCGCCCGCGTTCGCCTGCGCTTCCCGCCGGAGCCCAACGGCTACCTGCATGTCGGCCATGCGAAGAGCATCTGCCTGAATTTCGGCCTGGCCCGCGATTACGGCGGCGTGTGCCACCTGCGCTTCGACGACACCAACCCGGAGAAGGAAGAGCAGGAATACGTGGACGCCATCGAAGAGATGGTGCGCTGGCTGGGTTGGGACTGGGACGCCTTCGGCACCAGCCACAAGTACTACGCCAGCAACTACTTCGACTTCATGTACCGCGCCGCCGAGACGCTGATCGAGCGCGGCCTGGCCTACGTCGACGAGCAGACGCCGGACGAGATGCGCGCCAACCGCGGCGACTTCACCACGCCCGGCACCAACAGCCCGTTCCGCAGCCGCACGCCGGCTGAAAACCTGGCGCGCTTCCGCGAGATGCGCGACGGCCAGCACCCCGACGGTGCGATGGTGCTGCGCGCCAAGATCGACATGGCCGCGCCGAACATCAATCTGCGTGATCCGGCCCTCTACCGCATCCGCCGCGCCACCCACCACAACACGGGCGACACCTGGTGCATCTACCCGATGTACACCTACGCGCACCCGATCGAGGACGCGCTCGAGCGCATCACCCATTCGATCTGCACGCTGGAATTCGAAGACCAGCGTCCGTTCTACGACTGGCTGCTGAACCAGCTCGCCGATGCCGGCCTGCTGCAGCACCCGCTGCCCAAGCAGTACGAGTTCGGCCGTCTGAACCTGAGCTACGTCATCACCAGCAAGCGCAAGCTCAAGCAACTGGTCGATGAAAAGCACGTCAGCGGCTGGGACGACCCCCGCATGCCCACGCTGGCCGGCATGCGCCGCCGCGGCTACACGCCGGCGGCCATCCGCAAGGTGGCTGATGATTCCGGCGCGAGCAAGAGCAACATCTGGCTCGACTACTCGGTGCTCGACATCGCCCTGCGCGGCGACCTCGAAGAGAAGGTCGCCCGGGCGATGGCCGTGATCAACCCGGTCAAGCTCAAGCTCACCAACTGGGCCGAGGTGTTTGGTGGCGACGACGTGCGTGAGCCGTGCAGCGCCCCCGCTCACCCGCACCTGCCTGAACTTGGTCAGCGCAGCTTCAGCCTCGGGCCGGAGCTGTGGATCGAGCGCGAAGACTTCGCCGAAGTGCCGGCCAAGGGCTTCTTCCGCCTGTTCCCGGGCAACAAGGTGCGCCTGAAGTACGGCGTGGTGATCGAGTGCACCGGCTGCGAGAAGGACGCGGACGGCCAGATCACCGCCGTGACGGCGACCGTCATCCCCGACACCAAGAGCGGCACGCCGGGCGCGGACAGCATCAAGGTCAAGGGCGTGATCACCTGGGTGGGCGTGCACGACGGCGTGGCCGCCGAGTTGCGCCTGTTCGACCGCCTGTTCACCGAAGCCCAGCCCGACGCTGGTGGCCGCGACTTCCTGACCGTGCTGAACCCGGCCAGCAAGCTGGTGCAGACCGGCTACCTGGAGCCGTCGCTGGCCAACGTGCCAGCTGACACCCGCTTCCAGTTCGAGCGCCACGGCTACTTCGTCACCGACCGCCTTGACCACCAAGCCGGCAGCCCGGTGATCAACCGCATCACCGGCCTGAAAGACGGCTGGGCGAAGTAAGCGCGGCGGCCACAGTGCCGCCCCAAAACTGATCGGGGCTGGCGCTTTGCCGGCCCTTTTCTTTTGTTGCAGTGCACAATAGACGCCTCACAGCCAGCTTCGTGGAGCGGATGGTCATGCGTCATGTGGTCTTCAATCAGAAGGGCGGGGTCGGCAAATCGACCATCACCTGCAACCTCGCGGCCATCAGCGCCGCCCAGGGCCTGCGCACCCTCGTGGTCGACCTGGACCCGCAAGGCAACGCCAGCCGTTACCTGCTGGGTGCTGCGGTGGAACAGGTTGAAACCGGCGCCGCGCCGTTTTTCGAGCAGCAGCTGAAGTTCAGCATGCGCTCACCGGCCACGAGTGAATTCATCGTGCAGACGCCGTTCGAGAACCTAGACCTGATGGCGTCCGACCCTTCGCTCGAAGACATGCACGCGAAGCTCGAATCGCGCTACAAGATCTTCAAGCTGCGCGACGCGCTGGCCGAGCTGGACGGCGAGTACGACCAGATCTGGATCGACACGCCGCCGGCGCTGAATTTCTACACCCGCTCGGCGCTGATTGCCGCCACCGGTTGCCTGATTCCGTTTGACTGCGACGAGTTCTCGCGCCGCGCGCTGTATGCGCTGATGGAAAGCGTCGAAGAGATTCGCGCCGACCACAACGCCGAGCTGCGCATCGAAGGCATCGTGGTGAACCAGTTCCAGCCGCGCGCCAACCTGCCCCAGCGCACGGTGCAGGAGCTGATCGACGAAGGCCTGCCGGTGCTGCAGCCCTACCTGGGCGCCAGCGTGAAGATCCGGGAGTCGCACGAGAGGGCGCTGCCGATGGTGCACATGGAACCGAAGCACAAGCTGACGCTGGAGTTCATCGATCTGCATGAGCAGCTGGTGCACGGGGGAAAGCCGGCCGCGAAGGCCGTTAAGGCCGAAAAAGCCCCGAAGGCGCCAAAAGCTGCAGCCAAGAAGGCCCCGAAGAAGGCCTGAGATGGCAGCGGGCCAGCGCCCGCCCCGCCGTTTAAACGCCACGTCACGCCGCAGACACGCCCAAGTCACGGCAGCGTCACTGGTCATGTTCAGCATGGCGGCTCATGCACCCTGCCATGACGCCCGCCCCGCTGCCGCCCCAGCCCAAAGCTGCCAAGCAACGCTTCCGGACCATCTGGATCTCTGACCTGCATCTGGGCACGCCCGGCTGTCAGGCGGAAGCGCTGCTCGACTTCCTGCGGCGCACGGAATGCGAAACGCTGTACCTCGTCGGCGACATCATCGACGGCTGGCAACTGAAGCGCAGCTGGTACTGGCCGCAGGCCCACAACGACGTCGTGCAGAAGCTGCTGCGCAAGGTGCGCAAGGGTTGCCGCGTGATCTTCGTGCCGGGCAACCACGACGAATTTGCACGCCACTACATCGGCCATCACTTCGGCGGCGTGGAAGTGGCGGCCGAGTGGATCCACACCACGGCGGACGGCCGGCGGCTGTGGATCACCCACGGCGACCTGTTTGACGGCGTCATCCAGTGCGCCAAGTGGCTGGCCCACCTGGGTGACCACGCCTATGAATTCACCTTGAAGCTGAACCGGCACCTGAACCGGCTTCGCGGCCGGCTGGGCCTGCCGTACTGGAGCTTGTCGAAGTACCTGAAGCTCAAGGTCAAGCGCGCAGTCAGCTACGTGAGCGACTTTGAAGCCGCCGTGGCCCGCGAGGCGCGCCGGCGCGGCCTGCAGGGCGTCGTCTGCGGCCACATCCACCACGCCGAATTGCGCGAGATTGACGGCATCTTGTACGCCAATGACGGCGATTGGGTCGAAAGCCTGACCGCGCTGGTGGAACACGCCGACGGCCGCCTGGAAATCCTCGACTGGACGGGCGTGCCGCATTGGCAGGACAGCGAAGCCAGCCAGGAGGATGCTGGCGTCGACATCGGCGAGGAAGTCGCCGTGTTCGCACGCAAGTCGGCATGAACTGCGGGGCGCCTCCCACGTTCGATGGCGGCCGGCCAAGCACAATCGAGACACTGCCATCGCACTGTCACAAACCCAGCAACGGCGTCACAGAAGCGTCACACGCGATTCATAAACTATGCCGATGACCGAACTACAGACCATGGGCGCTGCCCCGCTGAGCCTGCTCAGCCGCGAGCAGGCGATCCTCGAATTCAACCGCCGCGTGATGGCCCAGGCCATGCGCGCGGACGTGCCCCTGCTGGAGCGGCTGCGTTATGTGACCATCGTCTCGTCGAACATCGACGAGTTTTTCGAGGTGCGCTTCGCCGATGCGCTGGAAGCCGCCCGCCTGGATGACAACGAACAGACCCGTGACGAGCTGCGCGCCGTGGGCGCCCGTGCCCACGCGCTGATCGACGAGCAGTACGCGCTGTTCAACGAGAAGGTCATGCCCGCGCTGGAAGAAGCCGGCCTGCGCATCATCAACCACGCCGACCGCAACGCCGCCCAGCGCCGTTGGGTGACCCAGTTCTTCGACCGCCAGGTGCGCCCGCTGCTGATGCCGGTGCTGCTGGACCCGTCGCACCCGTTTCCGCAGGTGGCGAACAAGTCACTGAACTTCATCGCCCGCCTCGGTGGCCGCGACGCCTTCGGCCGTGACAGCTCCATCGCCATCGTCAAGGTGCCGCGGGTGCTGCCGCGCGTCATCCGCCTGCCGGCCAGCGTGTGCGCGCCGGGTGAGCAAGGCTTCGTGATGCTGTCGAGCGTGATCCGCGCGCACCTGGAAGACCTGTTCCCGGGCCGCAGCGTGGAAGCGTTCTCGCAGTTCCGTGTGACCCGGGATTCGGACATCGACCTCGACGAGGATGACGTCACCAACCTGCGCCAGGCCCTGCGCAGCGGCCTGACCCAGCGCCACTTCGGCCTGGCCATTCGCCTGGAAGTGGTGAACACCTGCCCGGAAGAGCTCTGGCGCTTCCTGCTGCTGCAGTTCAAGCTGCCCGAAGCCGCGCTGTACCGCGTGGACGGCCCGGTGAATCTGGTGCGTCTGGCGCAGCTGATCGACCAGGCCGACGACCTGCCCGGCACACTGCTGCGCTTCCCGTCGTTCGAGCCGCAGTGGCCTGAAAGCAGCCTGCCGCGTGGCGAATCGATCTTTGATGTGGTGCGCGAGCGCGACGTGCTGCTGCACCACCCGTTCGAGAGCTTCGACGCCGTCGTCGCCTTCCTGCGCGAAGCGGTGAACGACCCCGACGTGCTGGCCATCCGGCAGACCATCTACCGCACCGGCGCGCAGTCGGTGCTGATGGACCTGCTGATCGAAGCCGCCCGCCGCGGCAAGGAAGTGACCGCCGTGGTGGAGCTGAAGGCCCGCTTCGACGAAGAAGCCAACATCAACTGGGCCGAGCGCCTGGAAGCCGTGGGCGCGCAGGTGGTCTACGGCATCGTGGGCCTGAAGACCCACGCCAAGATGCTGCTGGTGACCCGCCGTGAAAAGGGCGCGCGTGGCAGCGTGACGCTGCGCCGTTACCTGCACCTCTCAACCGGCAACTACAACCCGCGCACCTCGCGCCTGTACACCGACGTGGGCACGCTGACCTGCGATGCGGGCATCACCTCGGACGCCGAGGGCGTGTTCCAGCAGATCGCCGGCCTGACCCGCGTGCAACCGCCGCGCCACCTGCTGACCGCCCCCTTCGTGCTGCACACGAAGATGATGGCCCACGTGGCCCAGGTGATGCAGGCCGCCAAGGCCGGCAAGCCGGCCCGCATCGTGGCCAAGTTCAATGCCCTGACCGACCCCGCGCTCATCCAGGCGCTGGTGGATGCCGGCCAGGCGGGCGCCAAGATCGACCTGATCGTGCGTGGCGCCTGCATGCTGCCGCCGGGCGTGCCCGGCGTGACCGACAACATCCAGGTCCGTTCGGTGATCGGCCGCTTCCTGGAACACACCCGCGTGCTGTACTTCCGCTGGGGCGATCGCGACACGCAGGAAGCGCTTTACCTGTCGAGTGCCGACTGGATGAGCCGCAACATGTTCCGCCGCATCGAGCTGGCTTGGCCGGTGCGCGACCCGGCCCTGCGCCAGCGCGTGATCGACGAATGCCTGGTGCCCTACCTGCACGACAGCCGTGACGCCTGGCGCCAGTTGCCAGATGGCCGCTACGAGCGCATCGGCACCGATGGCCAGAGCGCCCAGCAAGCCCTGATGAAGCGATACGGCGGGCGGGCCCACTGAGCATGGACCTGATCCTGTGGCGCCATGCCGAAGCCGAGGAACTGGCTGAAGGCATCGACGACCCCGCGCGCGGCCTCACGCCCAAGGGTGAGCGGCAGGCGCGGCGCGTCGCTGAATGGCTGAACCGCTTCATGCCGGCCAGCACGCGCATCCTCGTCAGCCCGGCCCTGCGCAGCCAGCAGACGGCGCAGGCCCTGGAGCGCCGCTTCAAGACCGTGGCCGCCCTGGACACCGACGGCAGCGTGGAAGGCCTGCTGGCCGCCGCCCGCTGGCCCGATGCGCGTGAACCGGTGCTGGTCGTGGGCCACCAGCCGACGCTGGGCCTGACGGCCGCCTACCTGATGACCGGCGCGCGGCTGCACAGCCATGACGCCGGCGCCCTGACGCCCTGGTCGATCAAGAAGGGCAGCGTGTGGTGGTTGCGCCACCGCCCGCGCGAAGAGCGCGGCGAGGTGGTGCTGGTGGCAGTCAGGTCGGCTGAGCTGATGTGACCGGCCCTGCGGGCGTGGCGGCGGCCTGAAGCGGCCACCACCAGTTCAGCACACTGGCCAGCGCGCCCTTGAGCGCGCCGTCGTTCACCACCGTGTGGTCGGGCTGGATGCCATCGGGCCAGGGCAGTTGGCTGCGCGCCAGGCGCGCGGCCACCGCTGCCGCATCTTCACGGCCCCGGCCCGCCAAGCGTGCCGCCAGCACATGGGGTGAGGCCGTGATGGCCAGCACCTTCACGTCGGGCGCCACATGCCGCAGCGCGGGCAAGGCCTGTCTGGAGCCATTCAGCAGCAGCCATTGGCCGGGTTGGCTCAACACATCAAACTGCCCACGGCGCACACCGTAATGCAGGCCGTGCGCCTGCCAATGCACGGCCATGTCGCCGGCCAGCAGGGCGGCCGTGAAGGCGGCCTCGCTCAGAGGCTCATGCGGCTCACTGCCGGCGGCCTCACTCGCCGGCCGGGTGATGCTGCGGCGCGCGGCCTGCAAGGTCGGCGTGTCTGCCCGCACCTGCGCCAGCCAGGCCTGCAGCAGGCTGTCTTTGCCGGCACCTGAGGGGCCGACGACCACCACCAACCGCTCATTGCCCGGCAGCACCGCTGGATGGAGCGGCGTCATGCGGGCACCTCGGTGCCCAGCAGAGGAAAGCGTTGCAGCAGCCAGAACGGCGCACCGGTGTCGTCCTGACGGAAGACACAGATGTCACGGGCGCGCTGCGGCGTGGCGAGCAGCGCATCGAACGCGGTGCGCGCCGAGGCCATCAGCGCCTGGGCCGGTGCGCTGTCGCGGGCGGGCATCGGGTCACTCAGGGTCATGTGGAAGCGCCAGTGGCTCATCACATGCGGATAGCCCCAGCGGCGCAGCAGGTCGGTCTGCTCGGCCGTGAGGCCGGCCTGCAGGCGGCGCGCGATCTCCTCATCAGACGGCGGCAAGCGCCAGTCGTCCAGATCAGCCACGCAGGCATCGGCCAGGCGCCACAGCGGGTGGGCATGGCGAATCGGAACCTCCGGCCGGATCGACAAGCAGCCACCCAGCCAACCCACCACCAAACGCGGCAGGTCGAAGGCCGTGATACCGGCAGCCAATGCGGCCACGCTGTCGAGCAGCGCCGCTTCGGTGCAGCCCGGGCGCAAACGCATCGGTGGCTTCAGGGTGGCGTGGAAGCCGTACAGCGCGGGCGAGGCGGCGAGGCCGGCGGCGGGTGAGGCAGCTTGCTCGTCAGCGGTGTGCGCCATCCCCACCGCGGCGGCGTCGCGCCCCAGCCAACGGCTGCCAGCCAGCCACAGCGGATCGTCTTGCGCGGGTGCCCAGTAAACCGCGTAGCGGGCATTCGCCAATGTGGTCATCGAAGGTTCCTCAAGCGGCGTCCCAGTCGTCAGGGCCCACGGTGAGTTGCACGGCATCTGCGGCGAACAGGGTGCTGGCGGCCTGCACCGGCACGCCCTGCAAATCACAGTTGGTGTAGTTGACCACCAGCAGCGGCTGGGTCAAAGGGCGCGCCAGGGCATCGGCCTCGGCCTGGGTGGGCAGGCGGGCGGCAATCACGCTGCGGGCGCGGGTGTAGTCAGGCACACCCAGCGCAGCGAGCGCGGCCGTCACCGTGCCGTGCTGCGCGAAGGCCTCGGCCAGGCCGGCAAAACGCGGCAGCGGAAAAGCTGATTCCGTGACGCCCACCACACGGCCACGCACACGGGCCCGGGTGCGCAGCACCAGCACGCGGCTGCGGGCTGACACACGCAGCGGCGCGGCCCACTCACCTGCCAATGCCTCTTCGGCGCCCAGCAGTTCGCGGCTCGCGCTTTCGCCGGCCTCGGCCAGGTTCTGGGTCAGGCGCGTGCGGCGGCGCAGGGCGTAGTCCAGCACCAGCTCGCGCACATAGGTGCCGCTGCCGTGGCGCACCTGCACAAAGCCCTCGCGCACCAGGCTCTGCATGGCCTGGCGCAAGGTGTGGCGGTGCACGCCGAAGCGCTGGGCGAGCTCGGTTTCGTTGGGCAGACGCGCGCCCGGGGCCAGCAAGCCCTCGACGATGTCATTGCGCAGCTCGCTCGCAATCGCCTCCCAGCGCCGCGGAGCGGGCGCCTGAGTCAGGGCCTGGGCCGCGCTGTCTTCCGTGATTGGATTCATCGTATTCAAGAAACTGTCACCGTGCATCGTGATACTGGGCGCATCTTAAGGTCGTCTAGATGACATCACCATGAACGACAACACCACTGCGCCCCTCGAGAGCCCACCAGTCGACCCGGCCGTTCGGGCCCGCCAGCACTGGCTGAGCGTGCTGGCCCATGCCCCAGCCGCCACTTTGACCGACCTTGCCGACAAGCTGATGACAGGCACGCCCGTCGACACGCTGCGCGCCCCTGAAACCGGCCTGGTGATGGTGCGTGCGCGCATGGCCAACCAGGGGGACCGCTTCAACCTCGGTGAAGCCACGATGACCCGCTGCGTGCTGCGCCACACCGGTGGCAGCGGCACGGTGAGTGTGGGCGTGGGCTATGTGATGGGCCGCGATGCCGGCCGCGCCCGCCTCGTGGCGCTGGCTGATGCGCTGCTGCAGCAACCCGAATGGCACCAGCGCCTGCACGACCAGCTCATCACGCCACTGGCCCAGGCCACCGCGGCCCGCCGCGCCCGCCAGCAACAAGACACCGCCCGCAGCCGGGTGCAGTTCTTCACCTTGCAGCCCGAGGCCGCCGCATGAGCCCGCAACACCCCTCTCCCCTCACCACCCTGGGCGCCGGCTTTGCCGACCCGGTGCACGGCGCGCAACAGGTGTTCCGCACGCTGCTGGATGCCACCTCGCGCCCCGGGAAGGTGTGGGCCTTGCCCGACCACCTGGGCCTGCAGGCACCCGCCAGCCGCGTGGACGGCCAACCCTGGCAGCCTGCCACCGCTGCCGCGCTGCTGACCCTGCTCGACGCCGAATGCCGTGTGCACCTGGTGGGCGAGCTGGCCAGTGCGGACGCCGCCAGCTGGCTGCGCTTTCACACCGGCGCGCACCTGGCCTTGGCGGGGCAGGCGCAGTTCTGCGCCGTGCGGGCCACGGAAGCCACGCCTGCCTTGCTGGCCAGCCTGTCTGCCGGCAGCGAGGAAGCGCCGCAAGACAGTGCCACGCTGGTGATCGAGGTGGCGGCGATGGACAGCACCCACGCCCTGGAAGACGCTGCCTTGCTGCACCTGAACGGCCCGGGCATCCAGCGCCGGCAAGGCCTGGCAGTGCGCGGCTTGTCGCCGGCCTTCTGGCACGCCCGCCAGCAACAGCAGGCGCTGTACCCGCAAGGGGTCGATCTGCTGCTGTGCTGCGGCCACCGCGTGGCGGCCTTGCCCCGCTCCACCCTGCTTGACCTGGAGTTCTGAGCCCATGTACATCGCCGTCAAGGGTGGCGAAGCCGCCATCGAAGCCTCGCGCCAGCTGCTGGCCCGGAAGCGCCGCGGGCCTGAAGACCAACCCGCCTTGCAGGTGGCCCAGGTGCAGTCGCAGCTCAGCCTTCTGGTGAGCCGCGTGATGGCCGAGGCCAGCCTGTTCGACCCCGAGCTGGCCGCGCTGGCCGTGACGCAGGCCCTCGGTGATCCCATCGAAGCCGCCTTCCTGCTGCGCGCCTACCGCACCACGCTGCCGCGCCTGGCTTTCAGCGAACCGCTGGACACCGACACGCTGCGCGCCGCGCGTCGCGTGTCGGCCATCTTCAAGGATTTGCCCGGCGGCCAGGTGCTGGGCCCGACGCCCGATTACACCCAGCGCCTGCTTGATTTTTCGCTGCTGCGCGGTGAGGCGCCCACGGCATCGAAGGCGGCAGCATTCACCCAACCCGACACGCCCGCCGATGGCACCGTGCCCAACGCGCTGCACAGCCTGGCCGCCGAAGGGTTGATCGAGCCCGCCCTGCCGCAGGCGGGTGACCCGGTGCCGGTGGACATCACCCGTGACCCGCCGCGCTACCCGCTGCCCCGCAGCGGCCGCCTGCAGATGCTGGCCCGCGCCGACGAAGGCTGGGTGCTGGGCATGGGTTACGCCACCCAGCGCGGCTATGCGCACTCGCACCCGTTCGCGGGCGACATCCGCTTTGGTGCCGCCACGGTCAGCGTGGTGCCTGACGAGCTGGACTTCCCCATCGACATCGGCGAGATCGAAGTGACCGAATGCCAGATGCTCAACCAGTTCGTGGGCAGTGCCACGCAGCCGCCGCAATTCACCCGCGGCTACGGCCTGGTCTTCGGCCATGGTGAGCGCAAGGCCATGGCCATGTCGCTGGTGGACCGCGTGCTGCGCTGCGACGAGTTCGACGAACGCGCCGGCTCACCCACGCAAGACCAGGAGTTCGTGCTGCCGCAGGGCGACAGCGTCGAGGCCTCGGGCTTCGTGCAGCACCTGAAGCTGCCGCACTACGTGACCTTTGAATCCGAGCTGCAGATGATCCGGCAGCTGCGCGCCGATGCGCAGGCCCTGGCCCAGGTCCAAGCTCAAGTGCCAACGAAGGACCAGCCATGAGCGTTGCAACTGATGAAGCCACTGCGAAGCAGCCCGCCGAAGGCTACAACTTCGCCTACCTGGACGAGCGCACCAAGCGCATGATCCGGCGCTCGCTGCTGAAGGCCGTGGCCCTGCCCGGCCACCAGGTGCCCTTCGGCTCGCGCGAGATGCCGCTGGCCTACGGCTGGGGCACGGGCGGCATCCAGGTGACGGCCGCGGTGATCGGTGCGAGCGACGTTCTCAAGGTCATCGACCAAGGCTCGGACGACACCACGAACGCCGTCAACATCCGGCAGTTCTTCGCCAGCACCACCGGCGTGGCCACCACCACCCACACCCGCGCAGCCACCTTGATCCAGACGCGCCACCGCATCCCGGAAGCGCCGCTGACCGAGGGCCAGGTGATGGTGTTCCAGGTGCCGCAGCCCGAGCCGCTCTACAAGCTGGAGCCGCGCCGCACCGAAACCACCGCGCTGCACGCCGCCGAGGAATACGGCCTGATGAACGTGAAGCTCTACGAGGACATCGCGCACTGGGGCCGGGTGGAGACCTCGTACGACTACCCGGTGCGGGTGAACGGCCGCTACGTGATGTCGCCCTCGCCCATCCCGGCGTTCGACAACCCGAAGCTGCACCAGTCCCCCGCCCTGCACCTGTTCGGCGCCGGCCGCGAAAAACGCCTGTATGCAGTGCCTCCCTACACCGACGTGCAGAGCCTGGATTTCGACGACCACCCCTTCCGCATCACCCACCACGGCCACGCCTGCGCGCTGTGCGGCTGCACCACCAGCTTCCTCGACGAAGTGGTGACGGCCGAAGGCGGCACGCTGTGGGCCTGCTCGGACAGCGACTGGTGCAGTGAGCAAGCCCAGGCCAACCTGACGGCGGCGCCATGAACGACACCCCCACCACCGTGCTGAACTTCCGCGACGCCGTGGCTGCCGACCTGCCCGTGCTGACCTCCCTGTACGAAACCTCGGGCATCGACACCCCCGGCTTCAACCAGCCCGATACCGTGGCCGCCGCCTGGACCCGCCTGATGCAGCAGCCCGGTGTGCGCGTGCGCGTGGCAGAGGCCGACGGGCAGGCCCTGGGCACGTTGACCCTGTTCGTGCTGCCGCTGCTGGCCCACAACGGCCAAGCCGCCGCGCTGGTGGAAGACGTGGCCGTGCACCCCAGCGCCCAGGGCAGCGGCGTTGGCCGCGCCTTGATGGACGACGCCATGGCGCTGGCCAGCGCGGCCGGTTGCTACAAGCTGGCGCTGTCGTCCAACCAGCGGCGCACCGCCGCCCATGCCTTTTACGAGCACCTGGGCTTTGAGCGCCACGGCGTCAGCTTTGTCGTGCCCCTGCAGGAGACCTCTGATGCCGCTTGATCAATCGCACCTCACGCCCCTGCTGGCCGTGAACGCGCTCTCGCACCGCTTCGCCCAGGCCCGCCCTGATCAATGGGCGGTGCAAGACGCCGCGCTGCGCCTGTACCCCGGCGAAGTGGTGGCCATCGTGGGCGAGTCGGGCTCGGGCAAGAGCACCCTGCTGAACTGCCTGGCCGGCCGCATCACGCCCACGCAGGGCGAGGTGCTCTACCGCGCAGCCAACGGCGAACAGCTCGATGTGCACCACATGCCCCAGCGCCAGCGCCGGGTGCTGGCACGCACCGAATGGGGCTTTGTCGAGCAGCACGCCGCCGACGGCCTGCGCATGGGCGTGAGCGCCGGCGCCAACATCGGTGAACGGCTGATGGGCCAGGGCCTGCGGCACTACGGTGACGTGCGCCAGAGCGCGCTCGACTGGATGCAGCGGGTGGAGCTCGACACCGGCCGCATCGACGATTCACCGCGCGGCTTTTCCGGCGGCATGCGGCAGCGTCTGCAGATCGCCCGCAACCTCGTCACTCGGCCCCGGCTGGTGCTGATGGATGAGCCCACCTCGGGCCTCGATGTATCGGTGCAGGCCAAGTTGCTCGACCTGATCCGCCTGCTGGTGGCGCGCATGCATGTGAGCGTGCTGATCGTCACCCACGACCTGGGCGTGGCGCGGCTGCTGGCCCACCGCACGCTCGTGATGCGCCACGGCCGCATCGTTGAGCACGGCCTGACCGACCGGGTGCTGGACGACCCGCAACACGCCTACACCCAACTGCTGGTCGCCTCGGTGGTGACGCCATGACCATGACCACGAACTTGACGAACCAAGCCCATCCCGCGCTGGTGCTGGACGTGCAGGACGTGCACAAGCACTTCACCCTGCACCTGCGTGACGGCCGCACGCTGCCGGTGTTGCAGCGCGTCTCGCTGCAGGTGCATGCCGGCGAATGCGTGGCCCTGGTGGGCGCGTCCGGCCAGGGCAAATCGACCCTGATGAAGTGCCTGTACGGCAGCTACGGCGTGGGGGGTGGGCGGATGCTGGTGCACACACCAGACGGCACCCTCGACATGGCCGCGGCCACGCCGCACCAGGTGCTGGGCCTGCGCCGCCGCGACATGGCCTACGTGAGCCAGTTCCTGCGCGCCGTGCCCCGGGTGCCGGCGATTGACGTGGTGGCCGAGCGGCTGCTGCAGGCCGACCCCAGGCTGAGCGACGTGGGCGCCACCGCCAGCGACGCCGACTGGGCCGAGGCCGCCCAGGCCGCCCGCGCCCGCGCCGCCGTGCTGTTTGCGCGCATGAACCTGCCCGCGGCCCTGTGGGAGTTGCCACCCGCCACGTTCTCGGGCGGTGAGCAGCAACGGGTGAACATCGCCCGCGGCTTCATCCAGCCGGCCCGGCTGCTGTTGCTGGACGAGCCAACTGCGTCGCTGGACGCACGCAACCGCCGCGTGGTGATCGAGTTGATCGAGGAAGCCAAGGCGGCTGGCACGGCAATCGTCGGCATCTTTCATGATGAGGAAGTGCGTGACGCGGTGGCCAGCCGCTGCATTCCCATGCCCACCATCGGTCATGATTCGCAGTGCACCACGGCGCCTGCTACGCTGCAGGCCGCCCTCCAACCAGAGACACTAACCCCATGAGCCACACCGATCAGGTTTTCAGGAACGCCCGACTGGTGTTGGGCAAGGACGTGCTGCGCGGTCATCTGCGCATGAAGAACGGCGTGATCGACGACATCGCCAGCGGTGACACCACCGTGGCCGGCGCCATCGATTGCGACGGCGACTGGCTGCTGCCGGGGCTGGTGGAAGTGCACACCGACAACCTGGAGCGGCACGTCATGCCGCGGCCGAAGGTGGTCTTTCCGATGCAGGGCGCGCTGCAGGCGCACGACGCTGAAATTGCCGCGGCCGGCATCACCACCGTGCTGGACGCCATCGGCGTGGGCGACCCGTATGGCGAAGGTTTCCGCTCACGCGATCAAAGCCTGCTGCTGAGCCTGCTGGATGAGCTGGATGCGGCCGGCGTGCTGCGTGCCGATCACCACATCCATGTGCGCTGCGAACTGCCGGCACCGAATGCGCGCGAGCTGTTCGAGCCGTTTGCCCACCACCGGCGCCTGCGGCTCATCTCACTGATGGACCACACGCCGGGACAGCGGCAGTGGAGCGACATCCAGCATGCCCGCGTGTACTACACCGGCAAGAAGGGCTGGAGCGACGCCCAGTTCGACGAGGAAGTGCGCATCGCGCCTGAACGCCAGGCCCTGTACGCCGAGCCCAACCGGGCCTGGTTCGCAGACTTCGCCCGCACGCACAACGTGGCCCTGGCCACCCACGACGACACCACGCTGGCGCATGTGGACGAGGCGGTGGCGCTGGGTGCGGGCATGAGCGAGTTTCCAACCACGCTGGCGGCCGCGCGCCGCGCCAAGGGCGCGGGTTTGTGTACCGTGGCGGGGGCGCCGAATGTGGTGCGGGGCGGCTCGCACTCGGGCAATGTCTCGGCGATCGAGCTGGCCCGCGAGGGCGTGCTGGACGCACTGTCGTCTGACTATGTGCCGAGCAGCCTGCTGCAGGCCGCGTGGCGCTTGCAGGCCGATGCAGGTTTCAGCCTGCCCGAGGCCGTGGCGGTGGTGAGCCGCCGCCCTGCCCTGGCCAGTGGCCTGAACGACCGCGGCGAGCTGGCCGTGGGCCTGCGCGCGGACGTGCTGCGGGTGCGACAGGTGGGCACGCTGCCGGTGGTGCGCGAGGTGTATGCCCGGGGGCGGCGAGTGGCTTGAGGCGCTGCCAGGCCTTGGCGGTTGAAGGGCCTCAATCGCCCAGATCAACCGCTGCGCTGAGCGCCACCTGCGCCAGCGCGGCCGGCACCACGTAGTCGGCCACCACCCAGGCACGCTGGGTGTTTGCAGCCGCCACCAGCAGCTCACACAGCACCCGGCTGGAGCGCCCGTCCAGCGCGGCGAAGGGCGTGTCCAGCAGCGTCACATGCGCGCCGCTGGCCGCAGACACCACCAGGCCCATCTTGCGACGGCTGCCTGCCGACAGCATGTAGAACGGCTTGGGCATGTGCTCGGCCAGCGCAAACGCTTCCACCAGTTGTGCCGCAGTGTCAGCCTGCCAGGCCGTGAAGGCCCGGCTGCGCTCGGCCATCCAATCGGCCGCCACGAGCGCGTCCAACTTCGGGTCGGTCGGCGTTTCGAGGCTCCTGGTGGTGGCCGGCCCGAAGGCAGGCCGCGCAACTTGCCAGACCAGCTGTCCCACCTCGGGCCCATTCACCCGCGCGGTGCCGGCCATCAGCGCCAGCAGCGTCGATTTGCCCCGGCCTTCGCCTCCGGTGATCCAGGTCAGCCCGGGCTGCAGCGCCAGTTGCAAGGGCAGCAATGTGCTGCCGTTGGGCAAGGGGCCGCCGGCACCGGTGAGGTGCAGCAGCGGCGGGGCGTTCGGCGCGATGGCGTTGGCGGCGACTGGGTCAACGGGCTCTGAGCTCATGGCGGCATTTTGCCGCCATGCCCGATGCAAGCTCAGCTGAAATTGAAGGCACCAATGTCGGTGCGCGGGCCGGCATGCACCTCTTGCCGCAGTTGCTGCAGCATGGCCAGGTAGTAGTCGAGCGGCGGGGTGCGCTTGCCGGCTTCCTTGGCCAGGTCGTCCCAGCGGCGCAGCGCCAGCGCGTGGCGCGAGAACGGCATGGCATCAAACACCGCGCGCTCGGCCAGGCTCATCGGCCCGCCCTGCAGGCTCAGTGAATGCACCGAGGCCGGGCTGAGCGTGGCGAGATACCCCGGCGTGGCCGCCACCAGATAACGCTTGGCTTCCACATGCAGGCGCACGGGCTCGGCCACCGCGGGGCCGAACGCCCGCATCAGGAAAGGCAAGGCGCGCAGTTCGTGGGCGTCGTCCATGTCCTCGGGCACATGGTCGTCGGCCTCCAGAAAGTGGCCGATGTCGTGCAGCAGGGCTGCGGCCACCAGCGTCGGTTCCGCATCGGCCCATTCGGCCAGCTGAGCGCATTGCAGCGCGTGGCCAAGCGCCGTGACGGGCTCCTGGCGGGCGCCGTCGTAATGCTTCTGGCCATGCAGCTCGAACAGTTGTTCGATGCGGGCAATCACGTCGTCCATGAAGGTCTCCTCCGGTCGGGTTCAGACCATGGCCTTGCGCAGGCGCGCAGAGACCACGTCAATCAGCGTGACAGTGACGATCAACATCAACAGCACCGCGCAGGTCTGCGGGTACTGGAAGCCGCGGATCACTTCCCACAGCACCATGCCGATGCCGCCCGCGCCCACCATGCCCACCACCGAGGCCGAACGGATGTTCGACTCGAAGCGGTACAGCGCGTAGGAGATCCACAGCGGCAACACCTGCGGGATGACGCCGTAGAGCACTTCGGCCAGCGGGTGAGCACCGGTGGCGCGGATGCCTTCCACCGGCTGGGGGTCGATGGCTTCCACGGCCTCCGAGAACAGCTTGGCCAGCACGCCCGTGGTGTGCACCCACAGCGCCAGCACGCCGGCAAACGGCCCCAAGCCCACCGCCACGACGAAGATGAGTGCGAACACCATCTCGTTGATCGAGCGGCAGGCATCAAGCAGGCGGCGCACCGGCTGGTGCACCCACCACGGCGTGATGTTGCCTGCGGCCAGCAGCGACAGCGGCACCGAGCCCACGATGGCCAGCGCCGTGCCCCACAAGGCGATCTGCAGCGTCACCACCATCTCTTCGAGGTACTGGCGCCAGTCGGTGAAGTCCGGCGGGAAGAAGCCGCGGGCGAACTCGGCCATGTTGGCACTGTCGCGCCACAGGTCTTGCGGTCGCATGTCGGCGCCTCGCCAGCTGCCGGCCAACACCGCCAGCACCACGGCCCAGGCCAGCAGGCTGGCCAGTGACGCGCGGGGCGCCGGCGGCACGGCAGACATCGGGCTGGTGGGTGCGTGCATCGAAGTGACAGTCATCTGGCGAAGGCGTCGAAAGGCTTATTGGGCGCTGGCGGTCTGGCGGCCCAGCTCGTCCAGGCGGCGGTCGATGTCTTGCAGCTTGCGCGCCTTTTCATCCGCGGCCATGCCGGTATCGGCATCGACCTTGGTGCGCTCGCGGGCCAGTTCCAGCTGGCGGATTGGCACGAGCTGGCGGTTGTCCGACTTCACGAAACCGGCCAGGGTCAACGTCTTGAGGATGTCCATCTCGCGGCTGTCGCGGCCGTACTTCATGAAGAACTCGGCGAGGCGGCGCTTGCTGTCAGCGTCCAGGTCCTTGCGCCAGACGATGGGGTCGCTCGAAATCAAGGGCGAGCGCCACACTTCACGCAGCTCGGCCGCCTTCTCGGGCATCTTGATCTTCATGCGGTCGACGCCGTCGCTGGCCACCGTGGCCACGTCCACCTGCTTGTTGGCCACGGCCAGGATGTTGGTCTCGTGGTTGGCGCGCACGACGCGCTTGAAGTCGCGGGTCGGATCGACCTTGTTCTGCGCGAAGGCGTAGTAGCCCGGCACCAGCGAGCCGCTGGTGGAGTTCGGATCACCGTAGCCCAGGTTCAGGCTGGCGCGGGCCTTGATCACGTCGTCCAGCGTGCGCAGCGGGCTGTCCTTGTGGACGATCATCAGGCTGAAGTAGCCCTGGTTGCCGTCGGCCTGGGTGACCTTGGCGAACACCTCGGCGCTGGCGCGGTCCACCGCCTCCATGGCCGACTTGTTGCCCATGTACGCCACTTGCACCTTGTTGAAACGCATGGCTTCGATCACGCCAGCGTAGTCAGGTGCGAAGAAGGCATTGACCTTCAGTCCGGTGCTCTTCTGCAGGTCGTCCAGCAGGGGCTGCCAGGCGCTCTTCAGGTTGTTCGACGATTCGGTGGAGATGATGCCGAAGCTCAGCTCACGCGGGGCAGCGGCCGTCTGGGCCTGCACCGAGGTCATGTTCAGCCACAGGGCGGCGGTGGTGGCCAGCAGGGCCAGGGTGGAACGTCGTTGCATGGTGAAGTCGTCCTTGCGTGAAAGGTTGGCAGGCAGGTGATTCGGGGTGGGCCGGCGGTCAGGGCCGGCGGGGTTCAAGCGCGGTTGAGGGAGGCCTCAAGCGGCCTTCAAGCCGGGGTGGTTCAGGTGGAAGCCGGGCAGCGTGTCGGTGGTGTCTGGCAGTGGCACGGCGGCGCCCGGTGCAGGCAGCAATTCATCCAGCTGCGTGCCGTACAGGTCACGCAGGCGCTGCGGCGTGAGTGCGGCGGTAGGGCCGTCGTACACCACCTCACCGGCGCGCAGCGCCACGGTGCGCGGGCAATAGGCGAAGGCGAAATCGACCTGGTGCAGCGACACCAGCACGGTCACACCCAAGTCGCGGTTCACCTCAGCCAGCAGGCCCATCACGCGGCGTGAGGATTCCGGATCCAGCGAGGCGATCGGCTCATCGGCCAGCACCACCTCAGCGCCTTGCACCAGCGCACGTGAAATGGCGGCCCGCTGCTGCTGCCCGCCCGACAGGGTGGACGCGCGTTGCCAGGCGCAGCGCTCGATGCCCACGCGCTGCAAGGCGCTGAAAGCACGCTGCAGTTCGGCCTGCGGAAAGCGGCCCAGCAGGCCACGCCACAGCGGCAGGCGGTGCAGGGCACCGGCCAGCACATTGGTCATCACGGGCAGGCGATCCACCAGATTGAACTGCTGGAAGATGACGGCCACGCGGCTGCGGGTGGCTCGCACATCGGGCGCCAGACGGCCGCCTTGCTGCACCAGGCGGCCCAGCACGTTGACGCGAGAGGCGCTGCCGGCATCGGCCTTGTGCAGGCCGGTCAGGTGCCGCAACAGGGTGGACTTGCCAGAGCCCGAAGCGCCGAGCAGCGCCACCATTTCGCCTCGGCGAACCTGCAGGCTCACGCCGTTCAATGCCGGGCTGGCACCAAAGTGCTTGTGCAGTTGCTGCACGTCGATGACGACGTCGGCCGAGTGATCAGGCATGGCGGGGCTCCTTGAGAACCTCGCAATCATCTAGACCACATGTGACGCAGCCGTGATGCTTGGATGACAGCTTGTCATCCACCGCAAGCGCACTGGGGCGCTAGACGTGCAGCAGGAACTCGGCTTCAGCCATCGGCGTGCCGTTGACCTGCAGCACCACCCGGTGGGTGCCAGCAAAGTAGCGGCGGGTGGTGATGGGCCGGACCGGGTGCTGACGCTGCAACTCGCGGGTTTCGCCGGGTGCGAGCGTCAGGCTCCAGCCCTTGAACACCTTGGGGCTGGTCTGGCCGTTGGCCTTGACGTGATGCACCACGTAATCCACCACCAGCGTCTGCGGCTGGTCAGCCGTGCTGGCGAGCGTGACGGCCATCGGCAGGCTGCCTCCCAGGTGCACCTCAGACGCCTGCAGCGCCAGCGCCGCCTGCCCCAACAAGGGCTGGCCCAGGCCCCAGGCCGCCAGCGTGGGCGCATGGCCGTCCTTCACCAGGCTGCGGCTGGCATGGCGCAACAGGCTGCGGCGCGCGGCCGTGGCGGCGGGCAGGTGCTGATGCAGCCAATCGGCCACCAGACCGGGGTGGTCTTTGGCGATGTCGTTGAGGTGGTTGGCCACGCTGCGCCGCACATACAGGCTGGGGTCGTCCTGCAGGGCCAGCAACAGCGGCACGCTGGGTGTCGGATCAGCCACCAGCGCTTGCAGGCGCAAGCCCCAGGGCAGACGCGGCCGGCTGCCTTCACTCACCAGGCGGCGTACATGGGCGCTCGGGTCGTTCACCCACTGATGCAGGATGGGGTAGACCTGCTCGGGCGCGGCCTGGATGAACGGGCGAATGGCGAACTCGGCCGAGAAGCGCTGCGTCAAGGCATGCAACGCCGCCATGGCGCGGGGCACGTCGTGCTGGCCCGCACGGGCCACAAACTCACCCAGCGGCCACACCACCCAGCCGGCCAGGCCGTGCGGGCCCGCGCGCAGCTGGCCCAGGTCATCACCCTGGCTGTCGGCATTGCCTGGCGGCGCCAGCGCGGCTTCAATGACGCTGGCCGCATCACCGAAGTTGGCCGGCAGATGGGCCTGCAGCGCCGTGGCGATCTGCATGGCGCGGGCCTTCATGTCGAGGCCGTCGAGCCCATCTGACGCCTGCCGCGCGAATGCCACCGCATCAAACAGCGGCCAGGCACGCTGCAGGTGCTGCGCCGCCAGCGCGACGGTGTCGGTGTTGATCAGGTTGCGAAAGGGTTCAGCCATGGGCCGGCAGCTTAAGCCAGCTCAGCGCTCAACCCGGAATGCGGTGGCCGGGCCGGTGGCCAGCACACGTTCGGCCTGGGTGTTGTCGATGAATTCCACGCTCACGGTATAGGCCCCGGGCGGCGGCGACAGCCACAGCTCCGTGAAACCGTTGGTCAGCGGCAGCACCACCTCGGGCGCCCCCTCAGGCTTCAGCTTTACCCGGAAGTGCCCGGTGCCCTTCTCCTTCAGCGCGGTGCTCGACACGTTCAGGCCGCTAGCGTGCAGGGCCACACGGAAAGGTGGCTTCACCGTTTCACCGGCCCCGGGCGCCAACACGGCCACGCCGGGCACCACCAGGCTCTTCGGATCAACGCCCGGGCGCTTGCGCTTCACGATGACATGCAGCGGCTTGCTGAACACGAAATTGGGAATGTGCTTTTCGTCAGCCAGCACCAGACGCAGCTGATAGGCGCCGGGCGCCAAGTTCAGCACGGTCTCCATCTGGCCCTTGCCGAAGTGGATGTACTGGTCGTTGAACGGCAGCGGCTTGTTGAAGTCCAGCGGCAGATCGCGGTTGATCAACAGGTGGTGATGGCCGGTGCCCGCCACCGGCGCCACGATGGGCGCCAGGCCCATGCCTGTGAGGCCGAACTTCACAAGGTACGGGGTGTCGATGGTGTCGCCATCAGCGAGGTTGCTGAAGTAGGCCTCCTTGCGCAGGCGAGGCGCGGCCACCACCCAGGGGTGGCTGGGGCCGCTGATGGCCTGCGGCGCGGTGGCGGGAGCCGGCTGCGTGTTGACTGGCGCCGGGGTGGGGGCCGAGGTGGGGACTGGCGACTGGGCAAACGTTGGCGCTGCCCAGACCCACGACAACAGGGCGACAAACAGGGCGTGTGGAGACAACAGCGTCAAGATCAGACTTTCAATTCAAGGCGGCGGGCGGGCAGCGCGCGCTGCGGGCCGCACATGCCCGACAGTGTGCCGCAGGCGTTTGGCTTGGCCGCGGCGGCGGCACTGCCCAAGTTCGGGATGGCCCCAGCGTCATTCATGCAATGGCCACCCGCGGCGAAGGCCCAACCGACGTCAAACGGCCACCAAAGCGCATTTCGCACACAAACAGTGCATCAAGCACCATAAGCAGGCATTGATGGGCGAGCGGCCGCCAAGTTTGGTGCAGCCGGCCCCACCACGTTTGCACCAAAGCTGGAACACGATTTGCTAATTTTGGTGCGCCTGCGCCCTCAACGGGTGCACGCGCGGCGCCAATCGCAGCAGCCGCGGTATCAACTTCCACGTTGGAGACTTCCCATGGATCAGGTCAAGCAAGGCACGGATGCCTTGTTCATTTTGCTGGGCGCCATCATGGTGCTCGCCATGCACGCCGGTTTCGCCTTTCTGGAACTGGGCACCGTGCGCAAGAAGAACCAGGTGAACGCGCTGGTCAAGATCCTGGTCGACTTCTCGATCTCGACGGTTGTCTACTTCTTCGTCGGCTATACCGTCGCTTACGGCGTCGATTTCTTCAGCGGTGCAGAAACACTGGCGGCCAAGAACGGCTACGAGCTGGTCAAGTTCTTCTTCCTGCTGACCTTCGCTGCGGCCATTCCGGCCATCGTGTCGGGCGGCATTGCCGAGCGCGCCCGGTTCGGCCCGCAACTGCTGGCCACGGCCGTCATCGTCGGCGCCATCTACCCGCTGTTTGAAGGTGTGGTGTGGGGCGGCAAGTTCGGTGTGCAGGGCTGGATCAAGGACGTCGCCGGTGCAGAGTTCCATGACTTCGCGGGCAGCGTGGTGGTGCATGCCGTCGGTGGCTGGATTGGCCTGGCGGCCGTGCTGCTGCTGGGCGCACGTGCCAACCGCTACCGCAAGGACGGCGCGATGAGCGCCCACCCGCCTTCAAGCATCCCGTTTCTGGCGCTGGGCGCGTGGATTCTGGCGGTGGGCTGGTTCGGCTTCAACGTGATGAGCGCGCAGACCATCGACAAGATCTCTGGCCTGGTGGCGGTGAACTCGCTGATGGCCATGGTGGGCGGCACGCTGGTGGCCGTGCTGATGGGCCGCAATGACCCCGGCTTTGCCTACAACGGCCCGCTGGCCGGCCTGGTGGCCGTGTGCGCAGGCTCTGACCTGATGCACCCGGCAGGCGCCCTGGTGGTGGGCGGCATTGCGGGCGCGATCTTCGTCAAGCTGTTCACCCTCACGCAGAACAAGTGGAAGATCGACGACGTGCTGGGCGTGTGGCCCCTGCACGGCCTGTGCGGCGCCTGGGGCGGCATCGCCTGCGGCATCTTCGGCCAAAAGGCCCTGGGCGGCCTGGGCGGCGTCACCTTCGGTGCCCAACTGCTGGGAACAGCCATGGGCGTAGCCTGGGCACTGGCCGGTGGCTTCGCCGTTTACGGTGTCATCAAGGCCACGATGGGCCTGCGCCTGACGCAGGAAGAGGAATTCGAAGGCGCCGATTTGTCGATCCACAAGATCGGCTCGACGCCTGACCGCGAAGTGTCCTGGTGAGCTGACAGGCCAGGTGCGGTAACCACCCCGCATGACGAGCCTGTGACATATCCGGCCGCCTCCAGGGGGTAGTGACCTGGGGGCGACGCTGTGACAACGGCACCGGGAGGTGTCTACAAACTGTCACACAGCGTTGGTGAAATCCCTAGCAGTTCGAGACACAGACGGCCCAGCCCTCTGCGGACGCCTCACCCCACGTTGGAGATATCACCATGAACAAGCAAGTCATCGCCCTGGCCGCTCTGGCCCTGATCGGCACCGCCGCATCGGCTCAATCCACCGTCACCGTGTACGGCAAGCTGGACCAATCGGTTGGCAAGCCTGTCGGCAGCACCGACAAGCAAGTGATGGACCTCGCCGGCAGCCGTCTGGGCTTCCGCGGCACCGAAGACCTCGGTGGCGGCCTGAAGGCCATCTTCGGTCTGGAGCACCGCTTCAACCCTGACACCGGCACCTCGGCTTCGTCGTCCACCTTCTGGAACGGCTACAGCCTGGTCGGCATCTCCAGCGACTTCGGCACCGTGGCCCTGGGCCGCCAGTACGTTGCTGCCTACATCGTGCAGAACGAAATCGACCCGTTCGGTGGCGACACCGTCGCTGCCCTGCGCGACATCGGCGTGCGTCCGCGTCTGTCGGCCATCAACGCATCGGAAGTCCGCATCGGCGACACCCGCGTCGCTGACGTCGTTCGCTACGACGGCAAGTTCGGCCCTGTCGCCGTTGCCGTGAGCGCTGGCGAAGCCCCTGCCGGCAAGCCGGATCGCCCGACCTCGTTCGCCGTGACCTACAAGGACGGCGCCCTGTTCGCTGGCCTGTCGTACGAAAACCCGGCCAGCGCCAACGACCAGCTGTTCACCGTGGGTGGCACCTATGCCCTGCCGATGGTGACCCTGGCCGCTGCCTACAGCTCGGGCAAGACCACGACCGACCTGTCGACCAAGTCGTTCCTGATCGGCGGCACCGTGCCGATGGGCAGCCTGGACATCAAGTTCGGCTACGCCAAGACCACCAACGACCAAGCTGGCAGCGCTGCTGACCAGACGCTGGGCAAGATCGGCCTGGGCCTGCACTACAAGCTGTCGAAGCGCACCAAGGTGTACGCCGACATCGCCAAGGTGAACGGCACGCTGACCCCTTCGACCACGTCGAAGAACGGCTACGACCTGGGCATCCAGCACAACTTCTGATCCTGTCCGGGGCATCCGGGGGGATGCCCCTTCCTTTGCTTGGGAACAGACTTTATGAGCCACCTTCGGGTGGCTCTTTTTTTGGTCTGGCCGATGGATGTTTGGATTGTGATGGCCTGGATTCGACTTTCAGGTGCAAGGGCCAGCGCGGGGTGATTCACCCGAGTTGGCGGATCGATGCACGGCCGGTTGGGATTACTACAGGTTAAAGCGCGTGACGAGGAGCGCGAGCTGCATCCAGGTTGCGGCACGGCAAATTTGACGACGTCAACAGCGGCCAGTGATGCGACGAAAGCATCGTTCTGTAGAACTCTGTGCTCAGCCAGCAGCGGTTATCGGGAGTGGCATCATGTCCCTACGCTACGTTCCGAACACTCAGCGAGAACTTGTAACAGGCTTGCCGCTTTTGTCAGGAATTTAATGCTGGATAAACGCAGGCCCGGATTGAGGAAAATACAGTCGCGACAGACACTTAGCCGAGCGGATCTTGTCCGTTTTAGGGAGCAGCCCGCCGGATTAGGTGGCGTATGCTGTCTGTATAGAACACGTTATGCAGCAGGGCCATTGGCAGTTTGAAATGAAGTCGCGCGAAGCTCGGGTTGCAGCTGGCGCCGCGCGGCGAATGGTCGCCGGCGAATCGAAGGTATGGAGCGCGCGCGCTGGCTCTGTTGCTGTTGCGGTTCGTGCCAGGCATCTGCATCCCAGAAGCTTTGAGCCTGGGCAAGGCAGTTCGGCTGTAGCCGCGCAAAGGGCTGTGGCACCAACCAGCCGCCCTGTCGCTGTCAGTGCTCTGCCACGGTCGTACCAGTCAACTGTGCATCGCGTTGCAGCCGTCGGTGCCTTCGTCGATTACGCTCTGCATAACCATTCGCTCCAGCGGACGGCTTCGCCGCCCGCTGAGCTCAAACGTTATCCAGCATGAAAGCCGGCCCCAAATTGCTTCGCAGAGTTGCGTTCTGGATCGTGGCGCTTCCGGCCTGTGGAGCGTTGTTGGCCCAGCTGGCGATATGGGCGATTCCCGGGTGCAATCCCAATCCTTACGCGCTTGGCGAATGCACGGTCGGCGGTGCCAATCTGGCGGGGCAGCTTCTTCTTGTCGGTCTTGGCGGCGTCTACATTTCCGCAGCGCTGGCGTTCTTGGTTGCTTTGCCGCTGCTCGTCATCTCGTGGGTGATTGGCGCCCGTTTGCGGAGGGCGGCGCAACATGCTGGATAACCTGCCATTGGAGCGGACCGCCTTCGGCGTCCGCTCACTTTCACGTTATGCAGCAGGGCCATTGGCAGTTTGAAATGAAGTCGGGCGAAGCTCAGGTTGCTGGTGGCGCCGCGCGGCGAATGGTCGCCGGCGAATCGAAGGTATGGAGCGCGCGCGCTGGCTCTGTTGCTGTTGCGGTTCGCGCCAGGCATCTGCATCCCAGAAGCTTTGAGCCTGGGCAAGGCAGTTCGGCTGTAGCCGCGCAAAGGGCGGTGGCACCAACCAGCCGCCCTGCCGCTGTCAGTGCTCTGCCACGGTCGTATCAGTCAACTGTGTATCGCGTTGCAGCCGTCGGTGCCTTCGTCGATTACGCTCTGCATAACCATTCGCTCCAGCGGACGGCTTCGCCGCCCGCTGAGCTCAAACGTTAGGGATCACATGCTGACCTTCGATCTCGACGATGTCGATAGGTTGATCTGCGATCTTGAGTATCTGAAGGTCGCAAAAGACAAGAACGCCAAGATCTTTCTTCAACGTCTGGTACGCGACGCAAACGAACTTCAAACCGTTTTCTCCCAGTACCCCTTTGTGCGCTACGCACCGCTTGACTATCACTACGTTTTGCTCAAGTACCTTTCGGTGCTCAGTCCCGAACTGGTTGTCGATCTTTGCTCCAAGCCTCACGGGTGGCGTGGTGTGGTAGCGGCCTCGTGGCTCATCTGCATGAGGCCAAGTGCCGCTCTTCTGGGGCCGCTAGCGCCTTGGGTAAACGGCGCTCCTGAGCCAAATCGATGGCTTATCAAGCTCGCCCTGTCTCAGGCTACGGGCACCTCCTGGGACGGAGACCCCGAAATGCCACACCTTTTGCATAGCTTGCGCAAGAGCCTTGAACCGCTGCCACTCCCGACGTTTTCACTTGGTAGGTTTCCTGCCCCGGCCCAACTGGGTCGCATGAGAGCGGAACGTCTAGCGGTTCGTCTAGCATACAGGTCCGGTGGGCTGCAGTCAGCTCAAGCGGCCATCAAGGGAACGCTACTCGAAAGATCATGCCGCTAGCGACGCCGATCCCTAACCCCTCCGTCAAGGGGACCTGCCTACGGCAGGCCCCTTACGTCGAACTACAAGGGCTTCCCCGTCCGTCAAGCAAAAGCTACCCCTCAGGCCCGCACAGCGGGCCTGTTTGTTTTGTACTGCGGTTCAAGCAACCACTTGGTTTCGGCCCAGGCGGTGGTGAGGACAAGAGGTGCGGACTGGTCAAACTACAAACGGTCATTCGTGTGGCGTGTTGATGGCCACGGACCCTGATGAAGGACGCACGCGGGGGACCCATTCGTTAGCCGGCAAACCATTGGCCGCCCTTGAGTTAAACGGTCACTCCCCGCGCAGGTCCAAACCTGTTGTCATCAACGCCTGCCGTCACGCGGCGGTCGAATTCGGTGCTCCTGGTGCTGTGGGTTTGATTGATGCCGAACGCTGGCTTCAGGCTGGCATGGCGAAGGCCTCGCCCTTGCGCAGCACCGCCCAGGCCATGCGCGCGTTCTTCGCCGCAATGGCCACCACAGCCTTCCAATAGCCGCGTCTCTCTGCCAGGGCTACGGCCCATTTGCTGACGCTGTCGGTCTTGTTCTTGGCCGCAGCCAACAGGGCGCGAGCACCCAGCACCAACAAGCTGCGCAGGTAGGCATCACCGGCTTTGGTAATACGGCCCAACCGGGTCTTGCCTCCTGAGCTGTATTGGCCCGGTGCCAGACCCAGCCACGCAGCGAACTGCCGGCCGCAATCAAAGTCATGCCCGTTGCCGATCATCGCCAGCAAGCAGGTGGCGGTGGTTTCGCCAACGCCGCTGAGCTGCATCAGGCGCTTGGCCCGCTCGTCATCCCTCGCCATCGCCTTGATGTGCTGGTCGTACTGCGCGACGCGCTCATCGAGCCGCGTGACTTCGCTGAGCAGATCACCGATCACGGTGTTGGCGTAGCCAGGCAAATCTTCCAGGCACTCGCAGGCTTTGCGACGCACAGTGGCCGCCTTCAGTGGCAGCACGATGCCGAACTCACTGAGCAGGCCGCGGATGCGGTTGAGGGTGGCCGTGCGCTGCTCGACGAACCCTTGTCGGGCCCGGTGGACCATCAGTCGAGATTGCTGCTCCAGACTCTTGGCCGGCACGAACCGCATGTGGGGCCGCTGCACGGCTTCGCAGATCGCAGCTGCATCCGCTGCATCGTTCTTTCCCCGCTTGCCGCTCATGCGGTAAGGCGTGACGAACTTCGGCGCGATCAGCCGCACGGTGTGCCCCAGCGCTTCAAACTGCCTGGCCCAGTGATGCGCGCCTGAGCAAGCCTCCATGCCGATCACGCACGGCGGTAATGCGGCGATCAACTCGCCCAGTTTGTCGCGCGCCACATTGGGTTTGACGAGCTCGGGTTTGCCGGCCTCGTTGATACCGTGCACTGCAAAAACGTTCTTGGCGAGATCGATGCCAACGGTCAGAATCGTCATGGACTTCCCCTTCCGAATGAGTTGATGAGAGATCGCCCCCCCATCGTGGCACTCAGTTGCCGTTTGCCGCATCGCGGCTAGTTCGGGACGGGGAAGTCCCTTTCATTCGTTAGACGGCACATGAACATCCCAGCTCACATCGCTCCGTTCTGGCAGTCCTTCGTTCAGGCGCAGGCCGAAGACCCAACTCCTCGCTTCTTCGAGGCCTTCCACTTCGATGACAACGAACGAAGCGCCGATGAACTCGCTCAGCTTGTTCTGTCCGGCACGAAGAGAGCAACGGCCGGGCTGATCTGGTCCTTCGAAGCAGCATCGGTACCCTTGCCAAAGGCTGGCGACCTGAGCGTCGTCACCAACTGGGCCAAGACGCCGCTTTGCATCATTGAGACAAAGCAGGTCGATGTTGTTGCATACGATCAGGTCTCTGCAGAGTTCGCGGCCACAGAGGGTGAAGGCGATGGTTCGCTTCAATACTGGCAGGAGGCTCACTGGGCATACTTTGGAAGGGCGTGCCAGCGCATTGGACGCGTCCGAGATCCGAAGATGCCCGTCGTCTGCGAGCGTTTCGAGGTCGTATTTCGAGGCCAGAGTGAGCGCGCCTTTTAACCTCTCGGTCAAGGGGACGTTAGGCATCGCAATGAAGTTTTCGGCCGCGGAGAAGCAAGTGCTACTTGGCCCGTTGGTCGTGGGTTGCCTCGTTGGCGGCTTTGTCGCCTACGTCTCCTACGCCTACAACAGCGAGTTCAAGTTGAATGGCATCCCCGCCAGTGCCACGCAGTGCTTTGCAGAAGCAATTGCCGGCTTTGTGCTTTCGGTGGTGGGCACGGTCGGGGTGCTGGGCGCCTTGCCTGTACTTTTCCACACGTGGCGCGCCAAGGAACCGCGCAATGCTTAACCCGTCCTTGCAGCAGACCGCCCTGGGCGGCCGCTGAAATCCAACGCTAGGCAGCGCAATCCAATGCGGATTCACATCACCGGCGCTTCGGGGAGCGGTGCCACCACACTAGGAGCGGCGCTTGCGAAGGATCTGTCGCTGCCCCACGAAGATGCCGACAGCTACTACTGGCTCCCGACGTCTCCGCCGTTCAAGGAGAAAAGGTGTGCGACTGACCGGCTTGAGATGGCCTGCACAGCCCTTCACTCAGAGCAAGGCGTAGTCCTGTCGGGGTCTATCTATGGCTGGGGATTCCAGGTCGAAGATGCCTTCGACTTGGTTGTGTTTCTCTACCTTCCCGCTGCCGTTCGCATTGAGAGGCTTCGCCGCCGAGAGATTGAGCGTTACGGCGCGGCGGACCCAGCGTTTCTGAAGTGGGCGTCAGAGTACGACGAAGGCCCTTCCGAGGGCCGGCGTCTGGCAAAGCACAATGCTTGGCTTGCTCAACGCACATGCCCAGTCCTTCGACTCGAACAAGATCAGACAGTGGCCGAGCGAGTGGCACGAGTTCGACAAGCGCTACCAGGCTCGCCGGCGAGCGGCGCTGCCTAGCAGCCCAGGCCCGCTTCGGCAAGCGCCGTCAGCCCACTGCAAATTCCGGTAACTACGTCGGCGCCAATGATGATCAGGTGTGGCGAGCACGGGGAAAGAGTCTCACCGGCCCCGCGTGCAGGTTGCCTCGGTCCCTCACCATCTGTTCCTGACCGTTCTTCTCCGGGTCGGTCCACACTCGTCACAGCACCTTGTGCAGATCAGCACCCCACAGGCCGCCATCCTTGGCACACCCACTGGCGATTCGTCCGGACAACTGTCGATTCGTCGCACCCGTGCCGCCGAAACCGCCGCGGTGCCGCATGCTGAGTGCATTCACAAACCTCAACGAGAGCACCACCATGAATCGACGCCTGTTCACCGCCGCCGCCACGGCCATCGCATTCACCTCCACCAAGGCTGCAGCGGCCGACGTAGTCAAGGCTGACGTACTTCTCGGCACCTGGGACGTTGACCTCCGCCCCAACCCGGCCGCGCCGGCCTACTTGAAGTCGCTCATCGTCACGGTCGTGTCTGGCGGCACGTTCAGCGGCACCTTCTACGACGCAGAAATTTCTGTGGGGCGCATCAATGTCGATTGGGGGACCGTGCGGATCGCCTTCGTCACCTCGGATGGCTCGGGCCCGTACAACCACTCAGCCGTGCTCAGGGACGGCCGGCTTGAAGGGCTCACGAACTCGACAGGGCGCAAATTCCTGGCTTACTGGAGTGCGACCAAGAAGTAGCCGGCGCCGGTGCGAGGAGAAGCCAAGCGCCAGCGTTGACGGCAAACCACCAAAGGCCACTCGCACAGCGTGTTGATGAGCACGCACCAGGCCCTGCACGCTGATTTGTTCTTGGCGAGTTCAATGCCAGCAGCCAGAATCGTCCAGCACTTCCCATCGCGGCTGGTTCGCGGCGGGCAAGCACTTCCCCTTCGTCGTGCGTTATCTGAACACAGCGTGTCATGAAAAACTTGTTCACTGCACCCGGCTTCGCGCTGGTGACACTGATGATGATTCAGCCAACGGCTTTGCTGGCCGCTGCGCCTGATAGCCCGGCGCCCGTAACCGCGGGTTCGCAGGCCCCGAGAAAAGCAGTGACCCTTCCTGCGGCGACCGTCAGCCGCAGATACAGCCACATGATCCACGCGGAAGGCGGGATGCCGCCTTACACCTTCTCTGAAACGTCAGGCCACTTGAAGGCAATCGGACTCTCGATCGCTTCTGATGGATGGCTCACTGGCATTCCAAAGAAGTCTCGGCTCCTTGAATTCACCGTCGCAGTTCACGACTCCACAGATCAGGTCTACGCCGAGCAAAGCTATCGGCTCCGCGTATTGCCACCACAAAAGAGACGGCAAAGCCAAAAATCAAAGAAGCAGATTCAAGGAACCTGACCATCGTCACGGACTGGTCTGGGAGGCCCCTCTGCGTGATCCAGATCCAATCGGTCGAGGTGGCTCCCTTTCATGAGGTCAGCGCCGAATTCGCCGCCATGGAGGGCGAAGGCGACGGCTCTTTGGCTCTCTGGCAGAGAGGGCAAATAGCGTTCTTCTCTCGCAGCTGCGCAGCAGAAGGTCGAGAGTTCAATGAGTCCATGCAAGTTGCCTGCGAGCGCTTTGCGATGGTCTACCGTGCGGCCATTCAGCATCAAAGTTCACCATCACAGGAGTAGCACTGCGAATGGCGCGCCGAATCGACATGACCGCGAGGCTTCAGGAGCAACGCCTCGTTGAACTGGACGGGGCGAGGAAGCACTCGCCGAAATCGCTCGCACCACAGGTGGTGAATACGGCCCCTACATGCCGGAGCAATCGCTGGTGATCGAGCGCGATGGACGCTTGGTCTCCGCAACTCTGGTCACTGGATGGCAGGGTAGACCATTCATCGCCTACTCGATGACGGCCCCCGACTACCAGCGCCGTGGGTTTGCGAGGACTTCGCTTTCCAACATCATGTCCAGCCTTCACAAGGCCGGGCACGAGAAGCTCAGCCTGGTCGTGACCATCGCCAATACGCACGCGCACCGGCTCTATGAGCAGCTAGGTTTTGAGCCGGGTCGCTAGGCATGTCTGAATCGTCGTCAAAGCGGAGAGACAACGCCGTGGGGCTTGGACAGTGACGCGCTGTTTATCATCCTCGCACGGGTCAGTCATCGCGTCGTCGCCGCCCGTTCCACCTCAATGCTCGACCTCACGCCACGAGCCGCACCTGCTTTGACAACATGCCCAACATCCATACGCTTGCGGCAGCCTTCCTTCTGACTACCGCATCACTCACCGCCCAGGCTGAAACGCCGTGGGGCGAAAAGGACGAAGCAGATCTTCTCCGCGAGGCCAGGACTTATCACATCATGTTCAAGAGCGAGCAGGACGCGGCAGCGGCCAAGGCTCGGCTGAGTGCCAAGTCGGACAAGGAACTGTTTTCCGCGTTCCAGAAACTCGCCAGGGCCGAAAGCAAAGATCCCGGTTCAGCCCCGGCTGGAGGCGACTTGGGCATCGTGCAGGAAGGTGTGATGGTCAAGTCCTTCGAGCGAGCACTCTTCTCACTGGCACCGAGAACGGTGTCTGATCCCGTCAAGTCAGAGTTCGGCTGGCATTTGATTTATGCCTATGACTTCAAGAACACGAGCGTGAAGTCAATATGCACCACGTCTCTCGCCGGTTCCGTTGAAAGGTCTCAGGGTACCGAACGCGAAATTCTGTTTGTCTCTGACTCACTGAGGGCGGCGTCTGACTTCGTCCAGCGAATCTCTCAGATCATCGGCCCAGAGTGGGGGGCGCCAATGAAGGACTGGAACGGCGATCTGGCCTTTGTCCAGCTTTTGGGAGAACCTGGGCAGGCCTCCAAGCGCAAAGCGCTGGTTCACATTGAATACATGACACCCATTCTGTCCACGGCGCCGCTAGCCTGTCGTCGATCGGTACGGCAAGAATATGAGATCGACTGTTCCGTCAATCTTTCAGCGCCAGCCGGCCGGTATGAATACGAAGGTCGCGCTGCCACCGGCAGGCTGCTCGTCAAGCACTTGAACAGCGAAGCTGAGCGGACGAAGTTCGCATCCAACACGGGCTTCCATGGGCAACTGGTGACCATTGCCTGTCCGCGCCAGGTAGTGACGCAGGCCCAATCACCGGGCACAACAACTCCGCGGTGAGCCTGCGCTTCGTCGCACGCAGCGGACGCACCACACCACCTTATCTGGAAACATCAAATGCCCCAGCTCCATCGCAGCCTCGCCGCGCTCGCCCTCATTGCTGCGGCGAACGTGTCGGCCCAAAACTGCGCGACCACCCGAAACGCGTCTCAGCAGGACATCGGACGCGGCGAGGGGGTCGTGCTGCTGCGGAGCATGGTGGCCGCATGCAAGTCGCAATCGCCGGAGAGCTTCTTTCGCCTGCAGACCAGCGGCGCGCAAAGCACGGTCGCGGGTGCCTCGGACAAGAAAAGCCTGTTCGCAAACTACTGCGAGTTCATCAGCGAAGCGGTGAAAGCCCTAGGCGGAAACATCGAATCAGGCACCCATTCGATCGGCACCTACAAGGGCAGGTCTGCATGTGGTGCCCCGGCCTCGTACTGGTTCATACACACGAAGGACGGCAACCTTGCACTGCGACTCGCCGTCGCCATCGAGTCGGGTCAACTCAGGATCGCAACGCAGTGACTAAGACGCCTTCCCACACGCCCAAGCTGACGCACAACGACCGCCCGCACACATGAAGGCCTTTCGTCCAACGTTCGACCGCGCCTGGCGCGACATAGGCGCAGCGCCTGCCAATGCCGATGTCTTTGATCGCCTTGCGGCCGCGTATGCCGAGCCGCATCGCAAGTACCACTCAACCCAGCACCTCCAGGAGTGTCTGCAGTTGCTGGACAGCGTTCGCGAACAGGCGATCAGGCCACACGAGGTCGAATTGGCACTGTGGTTCCACGATGCCATCTACGACGTCAAGCGATCAGACAACGAAGAGCGAAGCGCGGCCTGGGCCAGAACGGAGCTCGAAAAATCTGGCGTTCCAACACCTGCGCTAGAACGTGTCGTAGACCTGGTGCTGGTCACTCGGCATACGGGCCAGCCGAACTCGGAGGATCAGCAACTGCTCGTGGATATTGACCTGTCGATCCTCGGGGCGCCACAAGCACGCTTTGCCGAGTACGAGAGCCAAATTCGCGCCGAATACGCCTTTGTTCCGGGCTGGCTCTTTCGCCGAAAACGCAAGGCAATATTGAGGTCGTTTCTCGATCGTTCCCGCATTTTTGGAACGGCACACTTTTATGTTGGGCTTGAGCAGCGCGCCCGTGTCAATTTGGCTGCTGCTGTCGCCTGAGTGGAGCAAGGCATGCTCGAGTTTTGAATTACCTCAGGGAACAAAATGCAGAATATCTACAAGCGCATGGCTCTCGCGGCCGCGCTCACCGGCACCGTCGGCGTTTTTCAAGTAGCACACGCGGAGGACACGATGTGTGAGGCGACGTACGAGGAGGTCGCACCAATCGCGATGAACATGCCCTATTGGGAATTCGACCAGTCGGAGTCCGGCTGGCGAAAATTGGGAGACTGCCATTCCGAATCCGCGCGGCTTCTCGGGCGCTTCATCAAAAAACAGGAGTCGGAGCTGCGAGGCGTTCGGTGGCATTTGGCGCAAGCCCTTGCACTAGATGGCGAGAACGCAAGGGCAGCGGCGGAAGCACTCAAATCCTTGAATCCGGACGAGGCCACACAGCATCCGACCTTCAGCTGGAACACTTATGTGCAGGCGACTGTGGAGTTTCTGCGAAATGACCGCGAGGCTTTTGACTTGCAGTACGAGGCGCATCGCAAGGCTGCCGCACAAGACGCTGCGAACAAAGTCAATTTGGACGTGCTCACAGGTCTGTCAAGGTGTTTCGGCAGGCCATACAAGGAAGCGTACGGAAAATGCCGCAGCGCTCCGTGATCAGTCGCAGTGGCGAATTCACATCGGTGCGTCGCCTCCAACCGATCAGCGTCGACGCCAGTCCATTTGAAATATTGTGAACTACAGACTTTTTGTACATATTCAAGTAGCGATGGCATTGCTGACCATCGCCCTATCGCTTGTCTGGTCACATTCGGCAATTGCTGAACCCTTGCCAAGCACGAGGGGTGAGGTATTGCTTCATCAGGCAATTTGGCTCGCACTTCCGTTACTGTTCGCCTTGTTTCTTGTCATGCTCAAGCGAGGTCGAAGCGCCGATCTGATACTTGGCTTTGCAAGTCGAGAGTCGGCAAACGGGCTTGAAACGGCTGTGCTCGGCAACACCATTGAACAAACGCTTCTTGCCGGACTGGCATTGGCGGCATTTGTTGCATCGTGCCCGAGCACTGAGCGAAGCACAGTGCACGCCTTCATTGCCTTGTTCTTGTCAGGACGACTATTCTTTTACCTGGGCTACAGGCTCAATCCCATGTGGCGTATCTACGGCTTCTCGCTGAACTTCTACTCCAGCGCTGCCTTGATAGCTTTGGCGGCCTATTTTGCGGCTGCACGCTAGCCACGTAGTCCTGCAGCAAAGCTACCTTCTTGCGAAGTGCGATGCGATCCATGTCAATCAAATGCATTCGCTTTGCTGGATGGAACCGGTGCGGATCAACCTCGCCCATTTCGATCTGCGAAAACCGTCCACTGAGCACCCAATGCAAAACAGGCCGACCTCTCATGGCAAGCAACCGACTCCTCGACCGCCTCGCCCGCTTTGAGCTGGCGCTCGCACACTTCAACGCTTGTCGAACCAGCGCGCTCCCTGAGGCGACCGTCCGCACGGGCTCGACCCAGCACTTCAACTGGATCGCGGACAGTGCACGCCCGAGCAGCACGTACTACAACCGCGCGATCGCAAGCGAAGTCGGCAATCTGCACACCACCCTTCTTTCGGAACTGCCAGACTGCATCGCAGCGGTGGAAATTCGACCTGCCGAAGTTCAGCCCCAGATCGTCAACCAACTGCTGTCCACCGGATTCCGTCCCGGTAGTTCGCTGTGCTATCTCTCAGCATTGACACCTGCGAAGCCGATGGACGTCCAGCTGCAAGTCACGCGACTGGCTCGAACACAGACAGACCCATTCTTCGATCTGCTGGAGAGCTCGGGCGTGCCGTTCCCTTCTGAACGCCGAGCCGCGAAGCAGAACTTCTACTGTACGGAGCAGTTCCAAGCCTTCGTTGCCACAGACGTTAAAGGCAGCGTGATGGGCTGGGGCACGATGTTCTTGAATGAAGACTCCGCGTTTCTCGGCAACTCCTTCACACACCCGGAGATGCGAGGCCGCGGCGCTCACGCCGCCCTGCTTGCTGCCAGGCTGAACGCAGCCGCAGCAGCGGGTGTCGCGGATATCTTCACCGACGTTGAACACGGATCGCAGAGTCACGCAAACTGTGAGCGCGCCGGATTTCGGACAATCACCATCAATACGATCTGGGAGCGAAGCGCCTGACGCCTGCCCTCAGCCGCTTCAACGACAAGCCCATTCTTGGGCTGGATCCGGCAACCGCAAGATTCCTGAACGCATACCCCCAAGGAACCTGACCATGCCCATCAAAACCGCGCTTGTTTCCTGCGCACTGCTGATCGCCTCTGCCGGCGCAGCCGCCGTTGATGCCAGAGACCGTGGCTTCCTGAGCAAAGGCACACCAGAGGGTGAGGTCGTCTACAAGATCGGGAAGCCCGACCATGAGGCCTTCATCGTGAACGTGAAGGGCCAACCCGAGGAGAAGACCTGGACCTACTTCCCGGCGGATCGAGACCCGCAGACCCTGACGATCATCACTTTGCGCGCAGGCGTGGTGATCAACATCGAGCGCAAGATCGCAAGGTGAGGCCGCGGCCTGAATTGACACTGTCCATGAACAAAACTTGAAGCAAGAGAAAGATCGTGCAAATGATGTTGATCAGGGAGCTTGTCAGAAATCCAGGAGAAAATGCTCAAAAGCTACTCTCTGAAAACTCAACCGAAGTATTCTGGGTTGACTGGCGAGAAGAAGACGAACGAATCATCGACTACTGCGAAGACATTCTCAAGACTAACCAATTGTCATCGCGGCTGGATGAAGAGAAGCTATTTGTGCAGTTTGGGAGCATAACCAACGAAGTGCCCTTGAGCTTCTCTGGCGCCGATCGTCACATTACGCTTCTGGCCTTGAATCAGATCTTGAGTCAAAACTACGAGATCAGAATGGTGTGGGCATCGAACGGCAGTGACACCCTCGCCTTTGCGCCACTGGCATGTGAGCAGTGGCGCGCACTTGAAGAAGAGTTTGGAGAACTCCGGGTTTCACAGGCGTTCTTGAAACTCTCGCCATATCCCAATGTATTCACAGACCCCCTGACGCCTGGCCCGGCCGAAGGGAAAGCTGGCAGGAAATGGTGGGAGTTCTGGAAGTAACCGCCCACGAGCGGTTTCAGATGGCATAACTGGGTGCGGGGCCGCCAACAGCCAAGCTCAAACCAGCCCGCTGGCCTGCAGCTTCTGCTGCAGCCAATCGCGCAGCGCCCTGGCCGCCGGCGTCAGTTGACGGCGCCCCGGCACCAGCAGGTACAGCGGCGCTGGTTCGCCTTCCCAATGCGGGTTGATTTCGAGCAGCTGACCTGAGCGCAACTCGGCCGCCACATCCAGCCGAGACTTGCAGGCCAGCCCCACACCAGCCAGTGCCCAGCGCTTGACGACCTCACCGTCGTTGGCGCACCGCTGGCCGCTCACGGGCACATCCAGCCACTGGCCGTCCACGCGGAAGCGCCAGGTCTTGGGCACGCTGCCACCCAGCATGAACCGCAGCGCTTCGTGCTGCACCAGGTCTTCTGGCCGGGCGGGCACGCCGTGGCGCGCCACATAGGCCGGCGCCGCCACCAGCACCCGCGCATTGCCCGGCACCAGTGGCAGCGCCACCTGGGTGGAGCTGGGCGGCTGGCCGTAGCGAATGGCCAGGTCCAGCGGCGCGCGCATCAGGTCGGTGTTGCGATCAGACAGGTGCAGGCGCAAGGCCAGTTGCGGGTGGCGCTGCTGAAAGGCCTCCAGCCAGGGCAGCAGCACATGTCGCCCCAGATCAGACGGCAAGGCCACCTGCAGCTCACCCTGCAGCGCCTGCCGCGCCGACACCACCGCCGTGCGCGCCTGGCCAATCGCCTGCATGGCCTCACGCACATGCGGCAACAGGCGTTCGCCTTCGGCAGACAAACGCAGGCTGCGCGTGCTGCGCACGAACACCGTCACGCCCCACTGCGCCTCCAGGCGCTTCACGGCGGCGCTGGCCGCGGCGGGAGAGCAATCAAGCGATCTGGCGGCCGCCGTCAGGCTGCCCAGATCGGCGGTTCTCAACAGCAGTTCGAGGTCAGTCAGGCGCGTCATCGTTCGATTTTCATTGAAAGTGAAATCACTGCGGCCACCTGTGCAACCAGGCTTTGCAGGCAGAGACTGCAGACCATTCACTCTTCATCTTCAAACGAATCGCCATGAAAGCCGTTGCCTACCAGACCGCACTGCCCCTGAGCCACCCTGATGCGCTGCAGGACGTGGACTTGCCCGCCCCGCAGCCGGGCCCGCGTGACCTGCTGGTGGACGTGAGCGCCATCGCCGTGAACCCGGTGGACACCAAGGTGCGCGCCGGCGTGAACGCCGAGCCGGGACAGTGGAAGGTGCTGGGCTGGGACGCCGTGGGCGTGGTGCAGGCCGTGGGTGCGCAGGTGAGCATGTTCAAGCCGGGCGACCGGGTCTGGTATGCGGGCGCCATCCACCGCGCCGGGGCCAACGCACAGCTGCATGTGGTGGATGAGCGGATCGCGGCGCTGGCGCCAACCTCGCTGGCTGATGACGACGCAGCCGCCATGCCGCTGACGGCCATCACCGCCTGGGAAATGCTTTTCCACCGACTGGGCATTGAGATGCACGTGCAGACGGGCGCGCCGGTGGGCGACACCCCACCCAAGCAGTCGCTGCTGATCGTGGGCGCCGCTGGCGGCGTCGGCTCGGTCATGATCCAGCTGGCCCGAAAGCTCACCGGCCTGACGGTGATCGCCACGGCGTCACGACCAGAGACGGCCGCCTGGGTGCGTGAGCTGGGTGCACACCATGTGCTTGACCACAGCAAGCCGCTGGCGGAGGAACTCAAGGCCGCCGGCCTGCCCGCGCCCACGCATGTTGTCAGCCTGACCCAGACTGGCCAGCACTTCGCGCAGATCGCCGAGCTGATCGCGCCGCAGGGCCGCTTCGGTCTGATCGACGACCCGGCACCGGGCAGCATCGACATCACCCTGCTCAAGCGCAAGAGCGTGTCGCTGCACTGGGAGCTGATGTTCACGCGCTCGCTGTTTGAAACCGCCGACATGATCGAGCAGCACCAGCTGCTGACCGAGGTGGCGAAGCTGGTAGATCAGGGCCATCTGCACACCACACGCGGTGAACACTTCGGCACCATCAACGCAGCCAACCTGCGGCGCGCGCATGCCTTGCTGGAGAGTGGCAAGGCGGTTGGCAAGGTGGTGTTGTCGGGCTTTTGAAGGCACGGTGGCGGCGCTGGCACTTGTGCCGACAGCGGAATGCTTGAATAATGTGTAAATCATTTACACCATTACTGAAACTGCATGACCAAAACTGCTGCTCAAGCTGCTGCCACCCAAGCGCCGACCACTGCTGTTGCCACCCCCGCGCCCGCCGCGCAAGCTGCCACCCCGGCAACGGCTGCTGCTCCTGCAGCTGCCGTCGCACCCGTGGCTGCAAGCACCAGCGCTGAAGCCGTGGCTGCCCCGGCCGCCAAGGCTGCAGCGCCGGCCAGCAAGCCTGCCAAGGCCCCCAAGGCCGCGCCAGTGAAGGCCGCCGCTGCCAGCAAGACCGTGGAAAAGGCTGAGACGAAGCCCGCAGCAAAGCCCGCAGCAAAGCCAGCAGCCAAGCCCGCAGCAAAGCCGGCTACCAAGCCAGCGGCCACCAAGGCCGCTGTGAGCAAGACGGCCAAGGTTGCCCCGGCGCCCGCCCCGGTGACCAAGGCAGCTGCCAAGCCGGTGGCAAATCCAGCCGCCAAACCAGCAGCCAAGCCCGCCAAGAAGGCCGCGGCCAAGGTGGAATCCAAGCCCGCAGCAAAGCCGGCCGCCAAGCCAGCTGTCAAGCCAGCCGCCAAGAAGGTTGACGTCAAGCCGACCGCCAAGTCCGCGACGAAACCCGCCACCAAGCCGGCTACCAAGCCCACTGCCAAGCCAGTCACCAAGCCCGCCGTGAAGGCCCCGGCCAAGGCTGCCGCAACGCCCGCAGCCCCGGCTGTGGCCGCGCCGAAGGCCGACAAGGCTCGTCACAAGCTGGTCCGTGACAGCTTCACCATGCCCAAGCCCGATTTCGACCTGATCGACGTGCTGAAGAAGCGCGCGCTGGACTTCAAGCGTCCGACCAAGAAGAGCGAGTTGCTGCGCGCCGGTCTGCAGGTGCTGGCTTCGCTGTCGGCAACCAAGCTGGGTGAAGCACTGGCGGCCCTGCCGGAGCTGAAGGCCGGTCGTCCGCGCAAGGGCAACTGACGCACCCGGGCCGCCAAGGTGCGGCCTGAGGTGATTGCCTGACAGCAAAACCCGTGGCGCGCCTCACACCGCGCCACGGGAACGACATGGACGGCCGCTAAACTGCTCGGTTGCAGTAACCAGAGCAGTAATTCTCATGTCGTTGGATAAAAGTGGTGCACACACCACACGCAGACTCCACCTGCAATCGCTTGTTGCATTGACCAGCGTGGCACTTGGCGGCACCTGGGCGCCCTCGGCACAAGCCGCAGAGTCGCAGGTTCAAGGCGCTGGCGCCAGTTTCCCGTCCAAGGTGTACGGCCGCTGGATGAAGCAATACGCTGAAGGGCAGTCCGTCAGCCTGAGCTACAAGGCCACGGGCTCCGGCGACGGCGTGAAGCAGGCAATTGCCCGCACCGCCCAGCTGGCCGGCACCGACGCCCCACTGAACGAAGCCGATCTGGCCAAGCACAAGCTGGTGCAACTGCCCATGCTGGTGGGCGGCGTGGTGCCGGTGGTGAACCTGCCCGGCGTCGAGAACAAGCGGCTTCGGCTGACGGGCGAAGTGCTCGCGCTGGTGCAGCAAGGTGAGATCACCCGCTGGGACGATGCCCGCATCGCCGAGCTGAACCGTGGGCTGACCCTGCCGGCCAAGCGCATCGTCCGCGTGGTGCGGGCCGACAAGTCGGGCACCACCGAGGGCTACACCCGCTACCTGAGCGAAGTGTCAGCCACCTTCAAGACCGCCGTGGGCGTGAACGGCCTGCCGAAGTGGCCGGGCGAAGTGGAACGCGCCGAGGGCAATGACGGTGTGGCCGCGCTGGTGAAGTCCACCAGCGGCAGCATCGGCTATGTCAGCCATGACCGGATCGAGACCGATGGCCTCGCCTCCGTCACCCTGCGCAACCGCGATGGCCAGTGGGTGTCGTCGTCAGAGGCGGGTTTTCGCAGCGCGATCCTCAACAGCGATCTGCACCGCGGTGGCGTGGACACCGCGAGCCTGATGAACCGCGCGGGCAGCGAGAGCTGGCCCATCACCTTGACCAGCTTCCTGCTGATCGACGCCACGCCCGCCAACGCAGCCGCGGCCGAATCGACGATGAAGTTCCTCTACTGGTGTTTCATGCGCGGTGATGCGCTGACCCGCGGCACCGGCTTTGCGCCGCTGCCCACGTCCGTTCAGGCCCGACTGACCAGCCGCCTGACGGCCGTCAAGCCGCGTGACGGCAGCGTGCCGGTGTACCAGAGCTTCTGAAGCGGCCGCCTCAGAGCAGGCGGTGAACGGCGTGCCGCAGCTCGCTCGGGCTGAAGGGCTTGCACAGGTAGTCTGTGGCGCCGGCCTTCAAGCCGGCGTCCCGGCTGGTGACGTCTGCCAGGGCGCTCAGCATCAGGATGACCGGCGACTTGCTGCTGCCCGACTTCGAGCGAAGCTGCTCGCAGACCTGGATGCCGCTGACGCCCGGCATCATCACGTCGAGCAAAACCATGTCGGGCTTGAAGCTCTCGGCGATCTGCAGGGCCGTGGCGCCGTCACCCGCCTCACGAAGCTCGAAGGGCTCGTCTTCGAGGGTCATCGTGATCAGATCTCGAATTTCGGATTGATCGTCCACGATCAGGATGCGCTTCACTCTTCTCTCCTCAGGGGCTCGCTGCCCATTGTGAGGCGAAACTCAGCCGACGCGCGCGGGCATAGCGCCAACAATGGCTCAGGTTGAGGGATCTCCTGACGCTGCCGCGCCCTTCAGGCGGCGGTACAGCGTGTTGCGGCTGATGCCGAGCATCCGGGCGGCACCCGACACATTGCCATCGCACGCGGCCATGGCCTGCTGCACGGCCCGGGCCATCACGGCGTTCATGCCGTCGGCGAGCGGCTCCGTCTGGGCCGGCGCGGTGCGGGCCTGGGGCTGCTGCGCGGCTTCTGCCTGGGCTTGAACCTCCCGCAGGTCCTCCACCAGGTCATCGGGCAGGTGGCACCAGTCAATCTGCCGATCATGGGGCTCCATCAACGCACAGGCCGTGCGCAAGGCGTTCGACAACTGGCGCAGATTGCCCGGCCAGGCATAGGCGGCCATGCAGCGCAGCACATCCGTCGACAGGCTAGGCACCGCCCCGCCAGCCGACACGGCCAACACCTCGCGCAGCAGGCGGTCAATCAGCGCACCCAGATCATCGCGGTCGCGCAAAGCGGGCAGTGACAGCGCCATGCCGTTGATGCGGTAGTACAGGTCTTCGCGGAAGCGGCCATTGCGCATGTCCTCGCGCAGCGGCCGGTGGGTGGCGCACATCAGCTGGATGTCGACGCTGACGGGTTTGCCACCGCCCAGCGGCACCACCTGCCGCTCTTGCAGCACGCGCAGCAGGCGGCCCTGCATGGCCAGCGGCATGTCGCCGATCTCGTCAAGGAACAAGGTGCCGCCATCGGCCTCGCGGATGCGCCCGGGTGCGCCGTCCCGATGAGCGCCGGTGAAGGCACCGGGCCGGTAGCCAAACAGTTCTGCCTCGATCAGGCTTTCCGGCAAGGCGGCGCAGTTCACCGCCACGAACGCCTGGGTGCTGCGCGGGCCGGACGCATGCAGCGCCCGGGCGAACACCTCCTTGCCCACGCCCGACTCACCGAGCAGCAGCAAGGCGATGGGCTTGTCGACCACGCGCCGGGCGCGTTGCAGGGCCTGGCGCATGGCGGCATCACCGGTGTCCAGCGCCGACAGGGCATCTGCGTGCACGGCAGCGGGCTCGGCAGCGTGCGCCATCAAGGGCGCCTCACCCAACCGCTGCCCCGGCACGCGCGCGTCCTCTGCATCGCCCATGCGCTGCGGCACCTGCACCGTGATGCTCTGGTAACCCGGCTCGGCACGCAGCCACAGCGGGCCACCACGCAACGCAGCCACGCAGGGCGGCGTGGCCCCGGGTTGGCGGGCCAGGTCCCAGATGCGGTCAATGCCCACCTCCAGCACCTGCGACACCTGCACCGCGCCCACATCGGCCCAGCGCAGCTGCAGCATCTGCAAGGCCGCCTCGTTGGCGCCGGTGATCCAGCCATCCGCCGACAGCGCCAGCAGCCCTTCCGTCACGCTGTTCAGACCTTCGCGGTGGCTGTGCAGCCGCAGGCGCAGGCCGGCGCCGTGGCGGGTATCAAACAGCCGGTGCTCGATCATGCGCACGGCAGAGCGCACCAGGCCCAGCGTGTGGCGGTGGTAGCCGCGATGGTCGCCTGACAGATCCAGCGCCCCGAGCAGCCGGCCGGCCGAGTCGTGGATGGGTGCGGCGGCACAGGTGAGAAAGCCATTGCGCTCCAGATAGTGCTCACCGCCATGCACCACCAGCGGAATGTCTTCGGCCAGCGCCGTGCCGATGGCGTTGGTGCCGCGCCAGCGCTCTTGCCAGGTGGCGCCCGGCCGCAGGGCCACGCGCTCGGCGCGCTGCAGGAAATCGGCATCCCCCGTGGCGTGCAGCAGCATGCCTTCGGCATTGGCCAGCACCACCATGCTGCCGCTGTCGCGCGTCTGCTCATGCAGGAAGGCCATCACCGGCTCGGCATGCGACAGCAATTCCCGCTGCTGCACCAGTGCCCGTTGCAGCTGGGGTGCGCTGGCATGCGGCACGCCCTGGCTGCGGCCGTTGGGCAGCAGGCCCGCGTCGGCACAGCGCTGCCATGAGCGGGCCAGCACCGGCCCGATGAGTTCGGCTGAAACTGCGCCGGCACTGTTCAATTGCTGGCGCGCACGGCGCAGGTTGGCCACCGGCATGTTCGGGCGCGTGGCGTGTTGCATGACCATGTCTGTCTCCTTTGGGAACACTTATGCAGGCCATTTCATGGGGATTTCCGCCATGTCGTTGTGCGCCTCAAGGGCGCTTCAGCAGAAATCCCGGGCCAGGTTGTTCAGGTTCGGTACAGCCGCACTGCGGCTGCAACACCTGCCCCATTCACCGCAGGAATCGGGCCCGCCTTCAACAGCAAATCGGCCAGATCCGGTTGAAAGCAGGCTGGCACAAACGCTGCGAAAGAGGCTGCGCACCGTCGGCGTTTGAACACAGGCACCGACCGCACTTTTCCAACAGCCCGAACACAAGCAGGAGACAACCATGCTGTATGCACAACCCGGCGGCGCCGGCGCACCGGTGGCTTTCAAGGCCCGCTACGACAACTTCATCGGCGGCAAGTTCACGGCCCCGGTCGGCGGCGCATACTTCGACGTCATCACCCCGATCAGCGGCAAGGTCTACACCCAGGCTGCCCGCTCCACCGAGGCCGACATCAACCTGGCCCTGGACGCCGCCCACGCAGCGAAAGACGCCTGGGCCGCCACGCCGCCCGGCACCCGCGCCAACATCCTGCTGAAGATTGCCGACCGCCTGGAAGCCAATCTCGAAAAGCTGGCCTATGCCGAGACGGTGGACAACGGCAAGCCGATGCGCGAGACGCTGAACGCCGACATCCCGCTGGCGGTCGACCACTTCCGCTACTTCGCAGGCTGCCTGCGGGCGCAGGAAGGCGCGCTCAGCGAGATCGACGGCAACACCATCGCGTACCACTTCCATGAGCCCCTGGGCGTGGTCGGCCAGATCATCCCGTGGAACTTCCCGATCCTGATGGCCGCCTGGAAGCTGGCCCCCGCGCTGGGCGCCGGCAACTGCGTGGTGCTGAAGCCCGCTGAAAGCACCCCGATCAGCATCCTGGTGCTGGCCGAGCTGATCGCCGACCTGCTGCCCCCGGGCGTGCTGAACATCGTCAACGGTTTTGGCCGTGAAGCCGGCATGCCGCTGGCCAGCAGCAAGCGCATCGCCAAGATCGCCTTCACCGGCTCCACGGCCACCGGCCGCGTCATTGCACAGGCAGCTGCCACCAACCTGATTCCGGCCACGCTGGAGCTGGGTGGCAAGAGCCCCAACATCTTCTTCGATGACGTGATGGCGCACGACGACGCCTTCCTAGACAAAGCCATCGAAGGCATGGTGCTGTTCGCGTTCAACCAGGGCGAGGTGTGCACCTGCCCGAGCCGCGCGCTGATCCAGGAATCGATCTACGACCGGTTCATCGAGAAGGTCATCAAGCGCGTTGCGGCCATCAAGCAAGGCAGCCCGCTGGACACCGAAACCATGATGGGCGCGCAGGCCTCGGCCATGCAGCAGGACAAGATCCTGTCGTACCTGGAGGTGGGCAAGCAGGAAGGCGCGCAGGTGCTGATCGGTGGCAATGCGGCCAAGATGCCGGGCGACCTGGCCGGCGGCTATTACATCGAGCCGACCCTGTTCAAGGGCCACAACCAGATGCGCGTCTTCCGCGAGGAAATCTTCGGCCCGGTGCTGGCCGTGACGACCTTCAAGGACGAGGCAGAAGCGCTGCAGATCGCCAACGACACGCCGTACGGCCTGGGCGCTGGCGTGTGGACGCGCGACGGCAGCCGTGCCTACCACTTCGGCCGCAAGATCCAGGCTGGCCGCGTGTGGACCAACTGCTACCACGCCTACCCGGCGCATGCGGCCTTCGGTGGCTACAAGGAATCGGGCATCGGCCGTGAAACCCACAAGGTCATGCTCGACCACTACCAGCAGACCAAGAACCTGCTGGTGAGCTACGACCCGAACAAGCTCGGCTTCTTCTGAGGACCGGCTGACATGACCAGCACCCGCGAGGCCGTCGTGGCCACCCCACACGCCCTGCGGGTGATTGGCGAGTTGCAGCAGCGCCATGGCGCGCTGATGTTCTACCAGTCACACGGCTGCTGCGATGGCAGCACGCCGATGTGCTTCGTGCAGGGCGAGATGGGGCTCAACGCCTCTGACGTACTGCTCGGGCAGATCGGCGGCGTGCCGTTTTATGCCAGCGAGGCCCAGGCCGAGTACCTGCAGGCCACGCAGCTGGTGATTGACGTGGGCCAGGGCTCGCTCGGCACGTTCTCGCTCGAAGACGCCGACGGCCTGCACTTCAAGGCCCTGAGCCGGCTGTGGCCGGAACCCGAAGCCCTGCCGGAGGCTCAGCCGCCCCGGGGATAATTGCAGCCTGTCTGCATCTGCCCCCGAAGGCTTCCTCATGTTCACCGGCATTGTTCAAGGCGTGGCAACCATTGCCCGCATCACCGACCGCCCAGGTCTGCGCAGCTTCCGGCTTCAGTTCCCTGACGGCTTTGCCCATGAGCTGGCGATTGGCGCGAGCGTGGCCTGTGACGGCGTCTGCCTCACCGTGACCGAACTGCACGGCGCGAACGAAGCCGACTTCGACGTGATGCAGAAAAGCCTCTCGCTGACCACGCTGGGCCACTTCCGCGAAGGCGATACGCTGAACGTGGAACGAGCAGCCAAGGACGGCGCAGAGATCGGCGGCCACCCGCTCTCGGGCCATGTGGACGTGACGGCCGAGGTCGAGAGCATTCGCCAGCCCGAGAACAACCACGTCATCCGCATCCGGGTGCCGGGCGGCTGGATGCGCTACATCTTCGCCAAGGGCTACATCGCCATCAACGGCGCGAGCCTGACGGTGGCCGAGGTGAACAAGGCCGAGGGCTGGTTCGAGGTCTGGCTGATCCCCGAAACCCTGCGCATGACGACGTTTGGCAACAAGGCCGCCGGGGCCCCGCTGAACATTGAAATCGAGCGCGCCACGCAGGTGTTCGTGGACACCGTGCGTGATGCGCTGGAAGAGCGTCTGGGCCCGCTGCTGCCAGCGCTGGAAAAGCTGCTGGCCAGCCAGGGGCAGACGCTGGACACGCTGGCCCGCCCGGTGCCGCTGCCCAAGGGCTGAAGCGGCGCAGGCCAGGGCGCCGCTCAGGCGACCTTGAAGGCGCCGACGGTATCCACCAGCGCGCGTGCCTGGTGACGCAGGCTTTCCGCGGCAGCGCTGGTTTCTTCCACCAGCGCGGCGTTCTGCTGCGTGCCCTGGTCCATGCGCTGCACGGCCATGCCCACCTGCTGAACACCGTCGCTCTGCTCCAGGCTGGCGCGGCTGATCTCGGCAATGATCTGGTTGACGCGGCCGATCGACACCACCACATCGTCCATCGTGCTGCCGGCCTGATCGACCAGCGCCGTGCCCTGCTCTACCCGCTCGACGCTGGTGTTGATCAGGCTCTTGATTTCACGGGCTGCTTCGGCCGAGCGTTGCGCCAGTGAGCGCACCTCACCGGCCACCACGGCAAAACCGCGGCCCTGCTCACCGGCCCGCGCTGCTTCCACGGCCGCGTTCAGCGCCAGGATGTTGGTCTGGAAGGCGATGCCGTCGATCACGCCGATGATGTCGGAGATCTTGCGCGAGGCCTCTTGAATGCCGCGCATGGTGTGCACCACTTCGCCCACCACCTGCCCGCCCCGCACAGCCACCTCGCTGGCCGTGCCGGCCAAGGTGCTGGCCTCACGGGCGTTGTCGGCATTCAGGCGCACGGTCTCACCCAGTTGCTGCATTGACGATGCGGTTTCCTGCAAAGCCGAGGCCTGCTGTTCGGTGCGAGCCGCCAGATCACTGTTGCCGGTGGCGATTTCCGCGCTGGCGGTGGCCACGCTTTCGGCATTGCCACGCACATTGCTCACCAGGGCGCGCAGTTGCCCCTGCATGTGCGAGAGGGCATTCAGCAAGGCGCCGGTTTCATCGCGTTGGTGGCCCTGGATGGACCGGCTGAGGTCACCCGCAGCCACGTCGGTGGCCATGTCGACGGCCAGCGTCAGCGGCTTGATGACCGCATGGCTGAGGCGCACGCCAATGGCCACGCCGATGACCGCGGCCAGCAACATGAAGCCCATGCTGGCGCGGGTGGCACGCAAGCCGTCCGAGTAGGCTTGCTCGGCCACCGCGGCGCTCTGCTCGGCGATGTCTTTGGCGGCGGTGTCCAGCAGCTTGGCCGGTTCGCGGTCGATGCCGCGCACGGCCATGTCGCCCACGGAGGGTTCCAGCCCGGCGCCCTTGAACTTCTCCAGGCCGTCGCGGTAGCCCACCGACATTTTCTTGTGCTGTGCGATGAACTGGTCCAGGGTAGCTTGCAGGCCGGGGTCGGTCTGCAGGGCACGCAGGGCAACCGCGCCATCCAGCACGGCCTTTTCTTCCTTCTGGAAGGCCTGCCAGTGCTTTTCCAGCATGGCGCCGTCCGAGCCGCGCAGCAACACGTTCTTCCACTCCTGCACCTGGGTCTTGAAGTGAGATTGCAGGATCGCGGCGGCGCGTTCGTCGGCCACCCGTTGCTGCACATCACCGTGGAAGGTGCTCAGCGCGTTGCCAGCCACCAGCAACCCGGCAAAGCCCGCCCCCAGCGTGACCAGCAAGACCAGCGCAAAGGACAGGGGTAATCGTCGACTCAGTTTCACGGTACGTCCCTCATGAGGAAGCCGCCGCCAAGGGCGTTGGCGGCAATGGGCGTCATCCTCAGGGAAAACGACGATCTCAGATCGGGCCAGAAACCGCCACATGACAGCTCTTTTCATATTTATCACGCTTGGGAGGGATGTACGGTGATCTGAACCGACCGGCAGTCTGGCAAGCCCTGTGTCTGCCCCTTGAAGGAGGCCCGCCATGCCGAGAAATCGCCTGCTGTTGCCGATGTTCAGCGCCGTTCTACCGACCCTGGGGCTGGCAGCCCTGCCCATGCCGGCCGCCGGGGCCGACGGGGCACCACCACCCACGCAGGCGCCACAGGCCGCAAGCCTCCCACCCGCGCTGCAGTTGCCGCGCGAAGCCAGCTTGTCCGTGGACCCATCCGGCCACCTGGTCAGCGAAAAGCTGGACGGTGTTCGCGCCTGGTGGAACGGCACGGAGCTGCGCAGCCGGGGCGGGCTGCGCATCAACGCGCCCGCCTGGTGGCTGGCGGCATTGCCGCGTGAGCCGCTGGACGGCGAGCTCTGGCTCGGTCGCGGGCGCTTCGACGACACCTCGGCGCTGGTGCGGCGTGGCGACCCCACCGACGCCGCCTGGCACAACCTGCGCTTCATGGTGTTCGACGCGCCAGCACACACCGGCCCGTTCGCCCAGCGGGTGGCCCACCTGCAGGCGCTGTTGCCGGACGCAGGCAGCGGCCCGGCGCACGCGGTGGCGCACCGCACCTTCACCAACAACCGCGCCTTGCGCACCTGGCTGGACGAGGTGGTGGCCGCGGGCGGCGAAGGCCTGGTGCTGCATGCCGCAGCGGCGCCATGGCAGCCCGGGCGCCAAGCCCATCTGCTCAAGCTCAAACCCGTGCAGGACGCCGACGTGATCGTCATCGGCCACCGTCCCGGCAAAGGCCGGTGGCAAGGCCAGCTGGGCGCCCTGACCGTGCGCAATGCCGACGGCCAGGTGTTCCATGTAGGCAGCGGCCTGAGTGATGCACAGCGCCGCCAGGCACCGCCCGTGGGCACCACCGTCAGCATCCGGTGGCGCGGCCTGACGGCGACAGGGCTGCCCCGTTTCGCCACCCTGTGGCGGGTACGCGAAGCGGGCTGGTGAAGGCCGTTGATCAAGCACCCACCTGCTTTGCGCATTTCGCGTGGCCGTCGACACGGCTCGTGACAAACGCGTGAGCGCAAAGCCAACGGCCGTCGCTTCAGTCGGTTGTAATTTGTCTTGCCACTTCAGTACAAGACAAAACAAGACTCAAGGGATGTTCGCCATGTTGACGTCATCGTCGTTCCCCGTGGAGGCGCACGACAGCCCCCACGGCCAACAGTGGCAACGCGGCTTCGGCCGCCTCCGCTTCGCCCAGCAACTGGAAGACGACTTCAGACGCACCAGCCAACGCGGCCTGCGCCACCAGTCGCTGCTGACGCTGGGGCTGGCCACAGTCGCCAGCCTGATGGTCATCGCCGTGGAGGCCTCGCTGCTGGGCGCGGGGCCCGAAGGCGTCTGGGCCTCCGAGCCCGCCCGGCTGCTGATGGCCGTGCGCGCGCTCAACCTGCTGGGGCTGCTGGCAGCGGGCATCGCGCTTTGGGTTAACCGCTGCGCCGGGAGGCAGCGCCACCTCATCGCCGGTGTGCTGTTCGGCATGGTGGTCAGCCACGGCACTGCAATGGCCTTGCTGGCGCAGCTCGGCCTGGCGGCGGAAAGCAGCGGCTTGCTGCTCACGCTGCTGGCCGTCTTCCTGCCACTCGGGCTGACGTTTCTGGAGTCACTGGCCGTGGCGCTGGGCAGCACCGCCATGGTGGTGTTGCTGGGCACCCTGCTGCTTGAAGGTTGGTCGCAGCAAGTCAATCTGCGGCTCATTCCGGCCATGCTGATGGGCATCTCGGTGGGCGCGGTAGGCGCCTACCTGCGGGAATACGGGCAACGCGAGCAATTCCTGCTGCGGCGCATGCTGCAGTGGCAAGCCTCCAGAGACCCGCTGACCGGCCTGTTCAACCGCCGCCTGTTCGATCACCACCTGAGCGCCGCCATCCGGCAATCACGCCGCGAATGCCGCCCGCTGGCCTTGCTGATGCTGGACGTCGATCATTTCAAGCTCTACAACGACCTGTACGGCCACCCGGCTGGCGACGAGGCGCTGCGCCTGCTCGGCAAGATCGTCCAGCAGACCGCCAGCCGGCCGCTCGACATGGCCGCGCGCCTGGGTGGCGAAGAGCTGGCACTGCTGCTCTACGACGCCGATGCGGCCCATCTGCCGAAGCTGTGCCGGCGCCTGATGCAGGTGCTGCACGATCTGAACCTGCCGCACGGCGCCTCACCCACCAGCGATCGCCTGACGCTCAGCATCGGCTGCGCGGTGCTGTCGCCGCAGGACACCGCCACCAGCCTGTGCATGAAGGCCGACCAGCGCCTCTACCGTGCCAAGCAGCAGGGCCGCAACCAGGCGGTGTGGGCAGACCCCGTCACGGGGCTGAGGCTGGTCAGCTGAGGCGGCAACAGAGATCGGCTGCCTGAGCCCGGCGATCAGCTCAGCGAGCGCTTGAACACCCCGGCGCCCACCAGGGCCGCCGGCAACGTGCACAGCACCGCCAGCAGCGTGAACCAGAACGGCCCTTCCATGCCCATCAGGGCGGCCAGCAGCAGCGTGGCCAGACCGAAGACGGCGCCGTGCAGATAGGGGCGGTCAGCGGCCCAGCGTGCGCTCAGGTAGCCCCCGAGGCCCGTGGTGAAGGTGCCCCAGACGAAGCTCAGCATCAGGTAGTCGGCTTGCTGCAGCAATTCATCCAGCTGCGCGGCACTGCTCACGTCCACGCCAAAGGCGCCCACCATCAAGGTGCCACCGATGATGTCGAGCATGAACATCACGATCAGGGCCGGCACGATGGCCTTGTAGGAAATACCGGTCACGGTGTCTGCCTGTAGTCGGGGAAAGGCGCGAAGGCCTGCGGGCGGTGCGCGTGGCTCGGCGAATCAGCGCCAGCCCTGCGGTATGGTAGCTGCCATGAGCGCTTCATTCAGCTTCTTCTGGCACGACTACGAAACCTTCGGCCGCGTGCCGCGCCGTGATCGGCCCTCCCAGTTTGCCGGCGTGCGCACCGACGCTGATCTCAACGAGATCGACAGCCCGGTGATGATGTATTGCCAGCCGCCGCAAGACACCCTGCCCGACCCGGAGGCCTGCCTGCTGACCGGCATCCTGCCGCAGCACTGCCAGTCCGAAGGCCTGGCCGAGCACGCTTTCGCCGCCGCCATCGAAGCGCAGCTGGGCCGCCCCGGCACGGTGGGCGTGGGCTACAACTCCATCCGCTTCGACGATGAAGTGACCCGCCACCTGTTCTGGCGCAACATGGTCGACCCCTACGCCCGCGAATGGCAGAACGACTGCGGCCGCTGGGACCTGCTCGACACCGTGCGCTGCATGTACGCCCTGCGGCCCGAAGGCATCCAGTGGCCGCAGCATGAAGACGGCCGCCCCTCGTTCAAGCTGGAGCACCTGAGCAAGGCCAACGGCCTGATGCATGAGGCCGCGCACGATGCGCTGTCAGACGTGCGCGCCACCATCGCGCTGGCCCGGCTGATCCGCGAACGCCAGCCCCGGCTCTGGGAGTTCTGCCTGAAGCTGCGCAGCAAGAATGCCGTGTGGGCCGAAATCGGCGTCGGCAAGCCCTTCCTGCATGTCTCGGGCATGTACGGGCCGGAGCGCGGCAACATCGCCGTGGTGTGGCCGCTGGCGCCCCACCCCACCAACAAGAACGAACTCATCGTCTGGGACCTGGCGCAAGACCCGGCCACCCTGTTCGACCTGAATGCCGAAGAAATCCGCCTGCGGATGTTCACGCGCAGCGAAGCCCTGCCCGAAGGCGTGACCCGCCTGCCGGTGAAGAGCATTCACGTGAACAAGAGCCCGGTCGTGATCGGCAACCTGAAAACCCTGTCGCCGGAGATGGCCGCGCGCTGGGGCATCGACATGGCGCAGGCCATGGCCCACGCCGAGGTCGCGGCCGAGCATTCACACCGCATGGCCGGCATCTGGCCTGACGTCTTCGAGCGCCCCTCTTCCGGCCAGACGGCAGACGTGGACGAAGACCTGTACGGCGGCTTCGTTGGCAACGAGGACCGTCGCCGCCTCGAGCGCCTGCGTGCGCTCGACCCCGCCGACCCCGGCCTGGCGCTGGCCAGCTTCGATGACAAGCGCCTGGGCGAGCTGTTTTTCCGCTGGCGCGCCCGCAACTGGCCGGAGCAGCTCTCTGACACCGACGCCGAGCGCTGGAATGCATTGCGGGCACAGCGTCTGCACAACGGCAGTGGCGGTGGGCTGACGCTGTCGCAGTTCTTCGAGCAGATCGACCAGCTCAGCGAGACGGCGGACGAGCGTGGCCAGGAAATCCTCGGCGCGCTGTATGACTGGGCGGAGCAGATCGCCCCGCCACCGCCGGGCGAGTGAGCCCCCGGGCAATTCCTCTGGGCAAGCGCGCCCCCGAGGCGTAGCGTTGTGGTCAGTGTGCCGGCGCACCCGCCGGTCGTCGACGAGGAGACACCCATGCTCAACAAGCAAGGCATCGACCAGCAAGCGCTGGTTGATCTGTTCACCACCGCCAGCGCCAAGCAGACCGCCCAACTGAAGGACGCCGTCAGCAAGGCCACCCTGCAGGCCCTGGAAGGCCGCGAGATGACCCTGAAGAACCTGCGCGGCGTCATCAAATCGGTGACGGAAGCCGCCAGCCAGGGCGCCGCGAAGAACGCCACCCCGAAGGTGAATGTCGAGGCCATGCTGGCCACGGCCGTGGCGGGCATCGACGACGCCTTGCTCAAGGCCGTCGAAGCCAACCGCATCGCGATGGAGCGCTTCATCGACCAGGGTGTGAGCCTGCAGGACAGCCACCTGAAGAAGGCCCTGGGCGACCTCGACAAGTTCGAAGACACCATGCTGTCGGCGATCCGCAAGGCCTCTGAATCTGCCAGCACCCAGCTCGCAGCCCCCTGGAAGGACGTGCTGGGAAAGTTTGAGTCGGCCGGCTCACTCACCGGCGCCCAGGCCAGCGCCACCATCGAGCAGCTCACCGCACAGATGCAGACCCAGCTGCGCGAGGGCCGCCAGGCCAGCATCAAGGCCGCCATGGCCCTGGCCAACAGCTACACGGCGATGGTCAGCGGCGTGCTGATCGGGCTGAGCGACGCCATGCGCCAGGGCAGCGCCAAAGCCGGCAAGAAGTGAGGCGATCGCCAGTTTTTTGGCGACCTTCCGTATTTTTAGACTTCGTCCCCGGTTCAGCGCGGCTGACGGAGACCTCAACCCGCCTACACTGGCGGGTTGGTTTTTTCGAGAGCGTTACACCATGACCCGAGTTGTCATCAGCGGCACCGGCCTGTACCAGCCGCCCCATGTCATCAGCAATGCCGAACTGGTGGAGGCCTACAACGCCTACGCCGAACTGCAGAATCAGAAGAACGCCACGGCCATTGCCGCCGGCGAGATGGTGGCCCTGACGCCCTCGAACGTAGAGTTCATCGAAAAGGCCTCGGGCATCAAGCAGCGCTACGTCATCGAGAAGGACGGCGTGCTTGATCCGCAGCGCATGTACCCGCGCTTCCAGGAGCGCCCGGACGACCAGATCTCGCTGATGGCGGAGATCGCCGCGGACGCCGCCCGCAAGGCCATGGCCGCTGCCGGCAAGACCGGCGCCGACATCGACGGCGTGCTGTGCGCCGCCGCCAACATGCAGCGCGCCTACCCGGCGATGGCCGTTGAAATCCAGCAGGCCATCGGCGCCGGCGGCTACGGGTTCGACATGAACGTGGCCTGCTCGTCGGCCACCTTCGCCATCGAACAGGCTGCCAACGCCATCCGCGCTGGCAGCGCCAAGTGCGTGCTGGTGGTGAACCCCGAAATCACCTCGGCCCACCTGGAATGGCGTGACCGCGACTGCCACTTCATCTTCGGCGACGTGTGCACGGCCGTGATCGTGGAAGCCGCCGACACCGCCACCGCGCCTGAGCAGTGGGAAGTGCTGGGCACCAAGCTGGTCACCCAGTTCTCGAACAACATCCGCAACAACTTCGGCTTCCTGAACCGCAGCGAAGACAGCGACCCGGATGCCCGCGACAAGACCTTCCGCCAGGAAGGCCGCAAGGTGTTCAAGGAAGTGGTGCCGATGGCCGCTGCGCACATCGAGGCCCACCTGCAACAGCTCAGCTTCGAGCCCACCGCCGTGCGCCGCTTCTGGCTGCACCAGGCCAACCTGGGCATGAACCAGTTGGTCATCAAGAAGCTGGTGGGTGGCGAGGTCAACAACGACATCGCGCCGCTGATTCTCGACACCTACGCCAACACCGCCTCGGCCGGATCAGTCATCGCCTTCCATGAGCACCGCGAAGGCCTGCAGGCCGGTGATCTGGGCGTGATCTGCTCGTTCGGTGCCGGCTACTCCATCGGCAGCGTCATCGTCCGCAAGCTCTGATCGGTGGCGCGGGCAACTTGAACCCGCGCCGTAACCGCTTCTGCGTAGCATCCAGCCCATGAACATTGCGCTGATTGCCCACGACCGCAAGAAGGACGACATGGTGGCCCTGGCCAGCGGCTTCGCCACGGCGCTGTCGTCGTGCACGCTGATGGCCACCGGCACCACGGGCGGCCGGCTCCAGAACGAAGTCGGTCTGACGGTGGAATGCCTGCTCAGCGGCCCGCTGGGCGGTGACCTGCAGATCGGCGCGCGGCTGGCCGAAGGCGGCGTGGACGCCGTCATCTTCCTGCGTGACCCGATGACGCCGCAGCCGCACGAGCCCGACATCAACGCGCTGGTGCGCGCCTGCGACGTGCACAACATCCCGTGCGCCACCAATGTGAGCAGCGCCCGCCTGCTGCTCACCCAGCTGCTGCGCGATCACGAGGATTGATCACGAGGACTGAAGCGCGGCCTTGGCGTCCAGGTCGAGCTGGGTCAGGTACATGCGCAGGTCGAACTCGACCTGGTGGTAGTCGCGCATCATGTGGCAGCACAGGCCGTAGAAGGCCTTGTCGTGCTCCGGCTCTTTCAGGTGCGCGAGCTCATGCACCACGATCATGTCGAGGAAGGCCGCCGGCGCCTCCTTGAACAGCGTGGCGATGCGGATTTCCCGCCGTGACTTGAGCTGCCCGCCGTGGATCTTCGAGATCCGGGTGTGCGTGCCCAGCGCATGCTGCAACACCTTCAACTTGGCGTCGTAGTACACCAGCTGCAGCGGCGGCGCATTGCGCATCGCCTGCTGCTTGCGCTCATTCACGTAGTCGAACAGGGCCTTGTCGCTGCGCACCTCATGTGCATCCGGGTACTTGCGCCGCAGCACCTCGCCCAACTCACCCCGCTCGATGAGCGTGCGCACCTGCGCCAGCAAGGCGTCGGGATATCCGGCCAGATAACGCAGGGCGATGGGTGGCTTGGCTGCGGGCTGCGTTGAAGCAGGGGCCGGGGATGGTGACAAAGGTTTGGCGACTGACATGCGGGGCCCATTGTCTGTCAGGGGCTCGCGGCCGTTGACGCGCTGGTGCAGCACGGTGGTGAGGTGGCGGCAGTCTTGACCAACATCGGGGTAATGGCAAGCCACCAGCCCGCTGGCGGGCAGCGATACTTGCGCCCTGCAGCAATGCCCTGTTCAACCTGTTTTCGAAGACTGCTCAACCATGCATACCAAGCCCTGCCTGAACCACGCTGATGTCGACGCGATCCTGGCCGCCGCCCGAGCCGAAGCCCTGGCCAACCAATGGGCCGTGACCATCGCCGTGGTCGATGATGGCGGTCACCTGCTCGGCCTGACCCGCCTCGACGGCGCCGCACCGCTGTCCTCGCACATCGCCCCGGCCAAGGCCCGCACGGCTGCCCTCGGCCGCCGCGAAACCAAGGTCTACGAAGACATGGTCAACCAGGGCCGCGTGTCCTTCCTGAGCGCGCCGGAAGTGGAAGGCCTGCTCGAGGGCGGCGTGCCGGTGCTGGTCAATGGCCAGATCGCAGGTGCGGTCGGCGTGAGCGGCGTGAAGTCGAGCGAAGACGCCCAGGTGGCCAAGGCCGGCATCGCGGCTGTCACCCAAGGCTGAATCGAGATGGGCGAGCGTGTGAAATAGGCCACCGCCGCCCGCCTCTTCCGGGCGCTCAGGGGCAGCCGCGCAGGTATCCTGACGCGGAATTGACCTGAGTGCCCACGATGAACACGACTGCCACACCCACTCGCCGCACCCAAGCCGTTGCCGCCGAGCTGGACCAGGCCCGCAAGTCCGGCCCGCTGCAGACCATCATCATTCCACCGTGCCCGGATCTGCTGGCGCGCATGCGCGCCGCGCTGCAAGAGGCCGACCCCGACCTGAACGTCATCGCCCAGATCGCCAGCAGTGACGTGGCGATGGCCGCCTCGCTGCTGAAGGCCGCCAACAGCGCCGCCTACAGCAGCGGCACACCGGTGCAGACCGTGGGCCAGGCCATGAACCGCCTGGGTCTGGAAAAGACCGCGATGGTGATGACGAGCTTCCTGACGCAGCGCGCCATCCGCGTGAACAGCCCGCACCTGCAACGCTTCTGGCAACGCGCGGGCAAGCGTGCCGTGGCGATGCAGTTCATGGCGAGCAAGCTGCCGGGCATGTCACCGGACATGGCCCACACCTACGGATTGTTCTGCCATGTCGGCATGCCCGTGATGCTGCAGAGCGTGCGCGGTTATTCCGGCACGTTGATGGAGGCCGCGGCCCGCATCGACCGGCCGTTCATCACGACCGAAAACGCCAACCACCGCACCGATCACGCGGTGGTGGGTGCCCTGGTGGCGAGGCTGTGGAAGCTGGCGCCCGAGGTGATGGTCGCCATCCGGCGCCACCACGATCTGGACATGATCGGCCATGAAGACACCGAGCCGGAGGTGCACACCCTGGTGGCCGCTGGCCTGGTGGCCGAACACCTGATGCGCCGCCACGAGGCCCTGGAGGCCGACGTGGACTGGCTGGCGAACAAGCAGCGCGCGCTCGACTGGCTGCACATCAACGAGGACGAGCTCGAGGTGTGGGACGAAGAGCTGCGCCCGCTGCTGGACGCCACGCTGTGACGTGGCGCTTTGAGACACGGCACCTGTCGGTGCCTGTGCTCAGCGCAGGTTGTCCGGCAGCTCGATCTTGACTTCCAGCACTTCGAGGTTGTCCTGGCGTTCCAGGTGCACCTTGATGTCGTCGGGGTTGATCGACACGTACTTGGAAATCACCGCCACCAGCTCGCGCTGCAGCGCGGGCAGGTAGTCGGGCGTGGCCGCACTGCGGCCGCTGCGCTCATGCGCCAGGATGATCTGCAGCCGTTCCTTGGCCACATTGGCCGTGGTCTTCTTCTCACCGAGCAGGAAGGACAGGAAAGACATGGCCATTACCTCCCCCCGAACATGCGCTTGAAGAAGCCGGGCTTGACCGCTTCGGTGAAGCGCAGCGGCTTGTCTTCGCCCAGGAAGCGGCTGATGACGTCGAGGTAGGCCTCGGAGACATCGGTGCCCTTCAGGTGCACGGCCGGCAGACCCTGGTTCGACGCGTCCAGCACGTTCTCGGATTCCGGGATCACGCCAATCAGCTTGATGCGCAGGATTTCCTGGATGTCGTCCAGCGACAGCATCTGCCCGCCCTCGACCCGGCTCGGGTTGTAGCGGGTGATCAGCAGGTGTTCCTTGATCGGCTCGCGGCCTTCGATGGCGCGCTTGGTCTTGCTCGACAGGATGCCCAGGATGCGGTCGGAGTCACGCACCGACGAGACTTCCGGGTTGGTCACGACCAGCGCCTCATCGGCGAAGTACATGGCCATCAGCGCGCCGGTTTCGATGCCTGCCGGCGAGTCGCAGATGATGTACTCGAAGCCCATCTCGGACAGGTCCTTCAGCACGCGCTCGACGCCGTCCTGGGTCAGGGCGTCCTTGTCGCGCGTCTGCGAGGCAGCCAGCACAAAGAGGTTGTCGCTCTGCTTGTCCTTGATGAGGGCCTGGTTCAGGTTGGCCTCGTTGTGGATCACGTTGATCAGGTCGTACACCACCCGACGCTCGCAGCCCATGATCAGGTCGAGGTTGCGCAGGCCGACGTCGAAGTCGATCACGGCCGTCTTGTGGCCGCGCAAGGCGAGCCCGGAGGCGAAACTGGCGCTGGTCGTGGTCTTGCCCACGCCGCCCTTGCCAGAGGTCACCACGACGATCTTGGTCATCGGATTGGATCCTTTCAGTCGGAAATTGGTCGAATGCGTAAAAACAGGTCAGAACTTCAAGGGCTCGAACAGCAGCTTGTCGCCGTCGAGCCTGACTTGTGCGGGCTGGCCCGCCACGTCGCTGGCCAGGCCAGCCTCGGTGGTGCGCCAGGTGCCGGCGATGGACACCAGCTGGGGCTCCATCACGGCGGCAAAGATGCGGGCTTCGGTGTTGCCACGGGCGCCTGCGATCGCACGGCCGCGCAGCGGTGCATACACATGGATGCTGCCGTCGGCGATCACCTCGGCACCGAAGCTCACCACCGCCAGCACGATCAGATCACCACCGCGGGCATAAACCTGCTGGCCGGAGCGCAGCGGCTTGTCGATGATCAACGTGGTGGCGGGCAGTGCGGCGGCGGGCTCGGGCGCCTGTTCGGCCGGCGCCTCGGCCACCACCACGCTGTCGGTCAGCACCACACCGGGGTCAGCTGGCGCGACGCGCACGGGGGCGGCTTCAGGCGCTTCGGCCAGGCCGGCTGCCAGTGCTGCAGCGTGCTGGTCAACGCTGCCACCGCGCACGGCCATCGGGTTGAAGCCATGACGCTTCAGCAGCGCCACCAGCGCATGGAAATCGATGGGCGTGGCGTCGTCGCGCAGCGCAGCCAAATCCACACACAGGGGTTCGTGGTCGAACACGCCCGGGGTGGCGGCATAACGGGCGTCGAGTGCGTCGGCCAGCGCCTGGAGATCAGGGGTCTTGAGCAACAGCGCCAGCACCGTCAGTGCAGCACTCTTCAGATCGAAGATTGACGTCGCGTTCGCCTTGGAAGTCACGGCCATGAGGCAAAAGGTGCTCAGAAAGATATGGAGTGTAACGGTCTGCCTCGGGCAGCCCGGCGAACAGCTCGGCGCAGAGCGCGCGCACGTCGTTCTGGGTGCGCAGACGAGCGTACGCCTCCTGGGCTTCGGGGTAGCGGCGGCGCAGGTAATTCAGCCATTGCTTGATGCGGCCGGCGCGGTGTTTGGGCACCACATGGCTCTCGATCTGGATGCTGAAGCGCGCCATCAGCGTGAGCATGCTGGCCCAGGGCAGCGGCGTGGTGGGCGCACTGCCGCCCGTTGCCCAAGCCGCGCGGATGGCGAGCGCCAGCCCGGGGTCGGCCACCATGCCGCGCCCCAGCATCAGCGCATCGCAGCCGCTTTCCGCCTGGCAGCGCAGCGCGTCGTCCACGGTCCAGATTTCACCGTTCGCCACCAGCGGCACGCTCACCGCTTCGCGGATGGGCACGAGGCGATCCCACCAGGCCGGTGGTCGGTAGGCATCGGCCTTGGTGCGCGCATGAACAACGATTTCCGACACGCCGCCTTCGGCCAGCGCCTGCGCGCACGCCACCGACAGCGCACTGTCATTCACGCCCAGCCGCATCTTGGCCGACACCACCTGGTGCGCCGGCACGGCCGCTCGCACCGCCCGCGCGATGCGGAACAGCAGCTCGGGGTCATCGAGCAGCGAGGCCCCACCGCCGTGGCGGTTCACGACCTTGGCGGGGCAACCGAAATTCAGATCAACGCCATCCGGGCCCAGCCCGGCCACACGGGCCGCGTTGTCGGCCAGGCAGGCGGGGTCAGAGCCCAGCAATTGGGGCCGCACGGGCACGCCCGCGTCGGTGCGCCCGCCCTGCGCCAGCTCGGGCACGATGCGGAAGAACACGCGCTCAGGCAGCAGCATGTCGGTGACGCGGATGAACTCGCTCACGCAGCGGTCGATGCCGCCGACCTGGGTCAGGGCGTCGCGCAGGGAATGGTCCAGCAGGCCCTCCATCGGGGCCAACAACAAAGTCATGGGCCCGATTGTCGCCGGGCCGGCGTCAGGCGCCCTGCTTCCAGGCAATCACGGCCTGGCTGCGCAAGGTGCGCAGCAGCTTCATGGCGGTGTCGTCCACCACCAGCGCACCAGGCTCGGGCCGATCGGCATACAGCATGCCCACGCACTGGCGGCCCATCATCATCGGCAGGATGAGCAGGCTGCGCGCCCGCGCATGCACCCGCCACCAGCGCGGCAGGCGGGCCGCGATCGCGGTCTCATCAGCATCCGAAATCATGGTGTCTGCACCCCGCGCGCATAGCAGCGAGAACAGGTCGTGCGGATCGGCGTGCGGCACCACGAAATGCTCGTGGCTGGCCGCCGCTCCCAGGCCCAGGCCATAGCGGCCGATCAGATCACCGCTGCTGCCATGGCGCAGGCACATCACCGCGCGGCGTGCGCCCACGCTGCGCAGCAGGATCTCCACGATCATGGCCTGGATCTGGCCGCTGTCGGTGCCGTCGGCCAGGGCGTGCACCACGTCCTGCACGCCGTCAGAGAGCTGTGCGGCCACCACAGCCGGCGCAGGTGGTCGGATCGCCATTGGCGCGGGCAGCGGTGCTGGCAATGCGGTGGATGGCGCCAGGGTGGTGATGGCGGCATCGGCCTCGGCCTCGACGGCGGCCTGAGTCGACGCCGGCGTGGTTGGCTTGGCAGCACGCTGCTCGGGTGCAGGCGCTGCAGGTGCAACAACCGGCGCGGATGACCCGGCCACGGCCGGCGCCACGTCAGGCGAGCCTTGCCAGGCGGGCAATTGAGCGAGCGGCAACTCCAGCCACTGCGCCAGTTGCTCCAGTCGCTGGCGGGCGCGGGCCATGGCGGCGCGCATGCTGCGGGCGTCGTGGCCGCTGGCCGCACCGGCCTCGCGCTGCAGTTGCTCGCAGTGGGTGTCCCAGGCCAAGGGGTCACAGTAGATGAGCATGTCGGCCAGGTCGTTGGCCAGTGCACCGGTTACGGCCAGTTGCTCGGGGCGGGTGGTGGGCCGGTGCAGCGCCCATTCGCCGTGGCGCAGGGCGCGGCGCATCGGCTCAGGCCAGCCCCAGCGCTGCGCCACCGCCTGGCCCAGCGGGCCATAGGCCACGCCCAGCACCTGGCGAGACGCCACTTCCTCCGCCTGCGAACGTGGCCACAGCGTGCGGGGCACGCGTTCGCGCACCTTCAAGGCTTCCGCCGACAGGTGCAGGCAGGCCACCAGACGACCCAGGTTGCGGAACACGGCGACAAGGTAGGCGTCTTCTTCCTGCGCACGGTCGCTGGTCAGCTCATTGGCCATCACGCCGGCCAGCAGGGCCCGCAGGAATTCCTCGCGCAGGGCGAGCGACTGGCGCTTGTCGCGGATCTGGTCGATCAGGCGGCTCGAGACCGCCAGCTGCCCGATCTCGGTGAAGCCCATCACGGCAATCGCGCGGGTGAGCGTGGTGATCTGGCCGCCGCCCACTGACTTGTAATGCGCCGCATTCGCCAGGCGCAGCACCCGGTTGGCCAGGCCCACGTCCTGCAAGAGCGCTTCAGACAAGGTCTGCAGGCGCGAACGCTCGGAGCGCACCACGCGGCGCACGCCGCCCAGCGCTTCGCCCAGCGACGGGAAATCAGGTTGGCGCGCCAGCCTGTCCATCACCAGCGCCAGCGTCGCGTCGCGCAACTCCTGGCTGCTCACGTCGTCATCGCTGTCAGCAGCGTCGTCGGCGTCGCCCTGCGCCAGGGCGGCCTCACGCACCAGGCCGCGGCGGGCCCGCTCGGTGGCTTCTGCGGCATGCACCGCCCACTCGGAGGTCTGGGGAGACGGGGGCGAAAAGACGGTGTGTGAAGTGCTCATGCGCTCATCGGTTCATCCGCGATGGGCATGAACTCCGGGAGGTAACCATCTGTTCATTGAATCAGCAAAAGTGATAAGCCGCCATGGGCGACTGGGCCGCGCCTGAGTGCGCAGCGACTTTTGTCTCAATTCAAGCGGGGCATCACCGCCGGGACGGTGAACTCCCGGCCCACGACGGCGCGGGCGAACAGGTAGTTCTCGCGGGCGTGCTCGCTCAGGCCATCAAGGTCGACATGGCCTTCGGCGTCGCAGGGGAACGCCAGTGCCCTGCCCTGCTGGAACAGGGAGGTGAAGCGCAGCTCGAAGCCGGCTGGATGGGCGGGGTTTGGCAGGGTGGCCATGGGCAAGCACTCCTTGATGGCCCGGTGACGGGCGGCAGTGCCTGCACTCTAGGCCTGCGGGCTGCGCCACACAGTCGGCGCAGCCCGCAAGGCAGCGTCAGTCGCGGGCGGGGCCGGCTGTCGGCGTCTGCCTGACAGACCGGCCGCACGGCTCCGTCAGCTGGCGAACCACTTCGCCGGGCCGGTGACCAGCCACGGGAAGAACACCATCAGGAACATCACGGCGAACTGCGCGGCCATGAACGGCAGCACGCCGCGCGTGACTTCGTCCATCTTCATCTTGCCCACGCCCGCCACCACGTTGAGCACCGTGCCCACCGGCGGCGTGATCAGCCCGATCGCGTTGTTGATGATGAACAGCACGCCGAAGTACACCGGGTCGATGCCCGCGGCCTTGATCACCGGCATCAGCACTGGCGTCATGATCAGGATGGTCGGCGTCATGTCCATCGCCGTGCCCACGGCCATCACCAGCACCATGATGGCGATCAGCAGCAGCGTCTGGTTGCCCATGAACGGCTCCAGCAGCGTGATCATCTTGCTCGGGATGTCCGCCACCGTGATCAGCCAGGCGCTGACCATGGCCGCGGCCACCAGGAACATGATCACGGCCGTCGTCTTGGCCGCACTCACGAACACCTCGCGCAGCTGGTGCAGGCTCATCTCGCGGTACACCAGCGTGGCCACCACCAGGGCGTACACCGCAGCCACCACAGCCGCCTCGGTCGGCGTGAACACGCCCATCTTCAAGCCCACCACCACGATCACCGGCAGCACCAGCGCCCAGGTCGATTCCTTCAGCGCCGTCATGCGCTGGGCCACGCTGGCCTTCGGCGGCGGCGTGATGTTTTCCTTCTTCGCCACCCACCACCAGGCCAGCGCAATCGACAGGCCCATCAGCAGGCCTGGCACGATGCCGGCCAGGAACAGCTTGCTGATCGACACGTTGGCGGCCACGCCGAACACCACGAAGCCAATCGACGGCGGGATGACCGGCGCGATGATGCCGGCCGAGGCGATCAGGCCGCCCGCGCGGGCCTTGTCATGGCCAGCCGCCACCATCATCGGCAGCAGCAGCGAGGCCAGCGCTGCGGTGTCAGCCACCGCCGAGCCCGAGAGTGCGGCCAGCAGGCACGCCGCCACGATGGCCACGAAGCCCAGGCCGCCGCGCTTGTGGCCGACCAGCGTGAGCGCCAGGTTGACGATGCGGCGGCTCAGGCCACCGACGTTCATGATCTCGCCAGCGAGCATGAAGAAAGGCACGGCCAGCAGCGGGAAGCTGTCGGCGCCGTTGACCACGTTCTGCGCCAGGATCTGGGCATCAAACAGGTCGAGGTGCCACATCAGCGCCACGCCTGAAAGCAGCAGCGAGTAGGCAATGGGCACACCCAGGGCCATCGCGGCCAGCAGGGAGCCCAGGAAAATGAATACGGTCATGCGGTTGTCTCCGGCAGGGGCGCGGGGAAGGTCAGTGCTTCTTGAAGGTCTGGCTCTGGTTCAGGTGCAGCTCGTCGATCTGCGCCAGGTCTTCCGACTCTTTCACCATCACCAGGTCGGCCTCGCTCAATTGGCCCGAGAGCGTGCGCCAGAAGTCGCCCACCAGCATCAACCCGGTCGACACCGCGAACACCACCCCGGCCGCGTAAAAAACAGCCACCGAAGCACCCGTCACCGGCGCCTGCACCTCCGCGTTGATCTGCATCTGCTGCCATGAGCCGCTGAACAGCAGCCAGGTCACCCAGAGCATCAGGGCCTGGCCCACGCCGAGGCAGATGCGCTTGCCGAGCGGTCCGAGGCGGGAGGTCAGCATGTCCGAGCCAAGGTGGCTGCGCTCATGCACGGCCACCGCAGCGCCGAGGAAGGTGAGCCACACGAAGAACCAGCGCGCCAGCTCTTCCGACACGGTGATGCCGGAGTTGAAGGCATAGCGCATCAGCACATTGCCGAACACGAGCACCACCATCGACGCCAACAGCGCGATCAGCAGCCACTCGATCAGACGGCAGTAGCCGTCCAGCAGTTTTTTCATGGGTCAGTCTCCTCGGATTCAACCGGCCCCGCAGGGCCGGCTTGGCGCACTCACTTGCCGGCGCGGATGCGGGCCAGCTCAGCCGTCAGCTCGGCGGCTGCAGCAGCGCCGAACTGGTTGGTGAACTTGTCGGTGACGGGCTTGAGCTTCTCGCCCATGCGTGCACGCTCGGCGTCGCTCAGCACGGTGACTTGCATGCCCTTGGCCTTGACCGACTCCAGCGCCTTGCGGTCGAACTCACGCATGATGGTGCGCTCGTAGGTCGTGGCTTCAGCGGCAGCGTCACGCACCAGCTTCTGCTCGACCGGCGAAAGCTTGTCCCAGAACTTCTTGCCCATGATCAGCGCCCAGGCGCTGTAGACGTGGCCGGAAATCACCGCGTGCTTGTTCACCTCGTAGAACTTCGAGGATTCGATGGTGGCGAACGGGTTTTCCTGGCCGTCGACAGCCTTCGATTCCAGGCCCGGGTAGACCTCGGGGAACGGCATCGGCACGGCGTTTGCGCCCAGGGTGCTGAACAGGTCGATCATCAGCGGGTTCTGCAGCACGCGGATCTTCAGGCCGGCGAAGTCTTCGACCTTGTTGATCGGGTGGCGGCTGTTCGTCACGTGGCGGAAGCCGTTTTCCCAGATGCCCAGGCCGATCAGGCCGGTCTGCGGCAGGCGGTCAAGCAGCTTCTTGCCGAACGGGCCATCGAGCACCTTGTCGGCTTCAGCGCTGTTCTTGAACAGCAGCGGCAGGTTCAGCAAGCCGAATTCCTTCAGCGCGGGGTTGCCCACCAGCGTCGAGGCTTCGGGGATGGCCATTTCCTGCACACCGCCCTGCACGGCGGCCGTCATGCTGACGTCGTTGCCCAGCGTGCCGCCCGGGTAGATCTTGACCTTCAGCTTGCCGCCGCTCTTCTGGCCCAGCAGCTCACCGAACTTGGTCAGGGCAGCCACTTGCGGGTGGTCGCCGGCCAGCGTGGTGCCGATCTTGATGTTGCGTTCTTCGATGTCAGCAGCCATGCCGGCCGAGACAAAACAGGCCAATGCCACGGCAATGGTGGAGAAGCGGAAAGAGATCATGAGAGCACTCCAGGAAACCCACGGACGGGGTGAGGGAAGCCACCTTGCGGCGGCACTTGTTGGGGGGCGAGGGACGAAGGACGCGGCCGATCAGGCGGCCGGTTTGGGCAGCTCGATGCCCGGGAAAATCTTGATGACGGCCGAGTCGTCTTCGCGGGCGAAGCCGGCCGTGGACGCCTGCATGAACATCTGGTGCGCGGTGCTGGCCAGCGGCAGCGGGAATTTGCTGGCGCGGGCGGTGTCGAGCACCAGGCCCAGGTCCTTCACGAAGATGTCGACGGCCGACAGCGGCGTGTAGTCGGCCTTCAGCACGTGGGCCATGCGGTTCTCGAACATCCAGCTGTTGCCGGCGCTGTGGGTGATGACCTCGTAAAGCGCGGCGGCATCCACGCCCTCACGCAGACCCAGCGCCATGGCCTCGGCAGCGGCGGCGATGTGCACACCGGCCAGCAGCTGGTTGATGATCTTGACCTTGCTGCCGTTGCCAGCCGTGGCACCCAGGCGATAGACCTTGGCGGCCATGGCTTCGAGCAGGCCTTCGCAGGCGGCATAGGCGGTGGGCTTGCCGGCGGTCATCATCGTCATCTCGCCCGACGCGGCCTTGGCGGCGCCGCCCGAGATAGGTGCGTCGATGTAGTGCAAACCGAGTGCCTCCAGGCGCCCTTCGAGCGCGATGGACCAGTTCGGATCGACCGTGGAGCACATGATGAACACGCTGCCCGCATGCATGGCCGCCGCAGCGCCGTTGTCGCCGAACAGCACGGCCTCGGTCTGCTGGGCATTCACCACCACGCTGACGATGGCGCTGCACTGGCGGGCCAGCTCTGCCGGGTTGGCGCAGGCCACGCCGCCGTCACGGGCGAAGGCCTCGGCCGCGCCCGGACGGGCGTCGCACACGAACACCTCATGTCCGGCGCGCCGCAGCGAGCCCGCCATGCCCGAGCCCATGGCCCCGAGGCCGATGACGCCAACCTTGCTCATTCGAATTCCTTCCTGTTTTTCACCTGAGGGCTGCAGTGCAGCCGGGCGCAAACACGATCCGGCAGGGATCTGGCCGCGCCGAAGACGCGGTTGTTTGCGCTAACAACGCCATTGTTGGCGAATTGTTAGCGCAATCAATCCGGTGCTTTCCCTGATGTGGGTGCTACGGATGGCGGGGGTACCCAGGGCTGGCGCCGCGGTGTTTGCGGCGCGGTTTTGTCGGTTTTTGGCGCGGTTTCAGCTGTGTGGGGGCCGGCTTGTGGGGCTGTTCAGGCCGTGTCCTGCCTTGGCCTTGAACGGGGTTGCGGCATCCCGAAGGCCGCCGCCGCCGCCCGGCAACCGGCGTAGCATCCGCAGCCATCATCAACATCCAAGCGCATCGCCATGCTGAACCACGTCATGCTGGGCTCGAACGACATCGAGCGATCCAAGGCTTTCTACGACGCCGTGCTCGGCGTGCTCGGCGCCGGTGAGCCGATCCGCAACGTGGCCGCCAGCGGCCACGTGCGCCTGTTCTACCGCCACAACGGCAGCACCTTCGGCCTGAGCGAGCCGATCAACAACGAGCCCGCCACCTCCGCGAACGGCGCCACCATCGGGTTCAAGTGCGACTCGGCCGAGCAGGTCAAGGCCTTCCACGATGTGGCCGTGGCGCACGGCGGCGTGTCGATCGAAGACCCTCCGGGCCTGCGCGCCGGGGCGATGGGTGCACTGCACCTGGCCTACGTGCGAGACCCGGACGGCAACAAGCTCTGCGCGATCTTCCGCGTCTGAAAAAGCCTCAGCCTCAGGCCGTCTGGCCCGTCACGAACTCGTAGCCCATGTCATCGCGCGACTGCGGCTGCTTGCCCTGCAGCCGCGCGAGTATGTGATCGGCCGCGCGCTCACCGATCTCGAACCGCGGTGAGCGGATGGTGGTGAGGCGCTTGGGCACGGCCTCACCAATCTGCAGGCCGTTGAAGCCCGCCAGCGCCAGCCTTCCCGGCACGTCGATACCGGCGGCGATGCAGTGCATCAGGCCGCCCACGGCCATGTCGTCGTTCGAGAAGTACACGGCGTCCAGGTCGGGGTGCTGTTCCAGCAGCGCGGCCAGGCCGGTGCGGCCCAGCAACAGCGACGACGGCTCGTCGGCCGAGTGCTGGCCTTGCAGCGCCAGGCCATGCTCGGCCAGCGCTTCGTTGAAGCCTTGCAGCCGCTTGGCTGCGCGCAGGTCGCGGTCGAGGTGGCCGCCTACATAACCGATGCGCCGGCGCCCGCTGCGGGCCAGGAAGTGGCCCATGTCGCGCCCGGCCTGCAGGTTCGAGAAGCCCACGGCCATGTCGATGGGGTCACCGTCCATGTCCATCACTTCCACCACCGGGCTGCGCGCTTCGCGCAGCATCTGGCGGGCGCGCGGCGTGTGCTCCAGCCCCGCCACGATCCAGCCCGATGGCCGCCAAGACTGCATGGCCTCGATCAGCTGCTCTTCCTTCTGCTGGTCGTAGTCACTCACGCCGATCACCGCCTGGTAACCCGCCGCCTCGAAACGCTGGTTGGCGCCGCGCAGCACCTCGGGGAACACGATGTTGCTGAGCGAGGGCACGATGACGACCATCAGGCGCGTCTTTGCCGTGGCCAGCGCACCGGCCAGCCGATTGGGCACGTAGCCCAGCTGCGCGATGGCGGCCTGCACCTTGCTGCGGGTTTGCTCAGACACATTGGCATGGGCGTGCAGCACGCGCGACACGGTCATGCTGCTGACGCCCGCCAGCTGCGCCACCTCCTGCAGCGTCACGCCGCCGCCAACATCGCTCAATTCCTGGGTCGGGTCGTTCTGGTTCATCGTTGGCTGGGAAGGCAGACGCCGCAGAGGGCTGCGGCCAAGGAGCGAGCATAGCCGCCCCGGCGGGCTGTCATGGGGCGCAGCCCGGGTTTACACGAGTCTGGTTGCGCTAACAATGATCGCACAATGGCACAATTGTTAGCGCAAACATTTGACCCGGAGAGCTCGCTCATGTCCCGTCCCCTGCTCGGCTGCATCGCCGACGACTTCACCGGCGCCACCGACCTGGCCAACAACCTCGTGCGCAACGGCATGCGCACGGTGCAAACCATCGGCGTGCCCACCGAGCCGCTGAACACCGATGCCGACGCCGTGGTGGTGGCCCTCAAGTCACGCACCGTGCCGGCGCAAGAGGCCATCGCCCAGTCGCTGGAGGCCTTGCGCTGGCTGCAGGCTCAGGGCGTGCAGCAGATCTATTTCAAGTACTGCTCCACCTTCGACAGCACCGCCGAGGGCAACATCGGCCCGGTGACTGACGCGTTGATGGACGCCCTGGGCACCAGCTTCACCATCGCCACCCCGGCCTTCCCGGACAACAAGCGCACCGTCTTCAAGGGCTACCTGTTTGCCGGTGACGTGCTGCTGAACGAAAGCGGCATGCAGCACCACCCGCTCACGCCGATGACCGACCCGAATCTGGTGCGGGTGCTGCAAGCGCAAACCCGTCGCAAGGTGGGCTTGATTGACCACACCGTGGTGGCCCGGGGCGAAGCCGCCATCCTCGAACGCATCGAGGCGCTGAAAGCCGACGGCGTGGGCATGGCCATCGTCGACGCCGTCAGCAATGACGACCTGATGCGCATGGCCCCAGCCTTGAAAGGCCTGCCGCTGCTCACCGCCGGCTCCGGCGTGGCCATCGGCCTGCCAGGCAACTTCGGGCTCGCGCCGTCCTCACAAACCTCGGCGCTGCCGGCCGCCCAAGGCCTGCGCGCCATCGTGTCGGGCAGTTGCTCGGTGGCCACCAACGCCCAGGTGGCGCATTTCATCGCCCAGGGCGGGCAGGCGCTGGCGATTGACCCGCTGCGCATCGCCAGCGGTGATGACGTGGTGGCCGAAGCACTGAGCTGGGCCACCGCGCGCCTGGCAGCCGGGCCGGTGCTGGTGTATTCCACCGCCGAGCCCTCAGCTGTGCAAGCCATCCAGGGCCGCCTCGGCGTGGCCGCCGCGGGCGCGATGGTGGAGCACACCATCGCCCAGATCGCACGCGGCCTGGTCGAGCGCGGCGTGCGCCAGCTGGTGGTGGCAGGCGGCGAAACGTCGGGCGCCTGCGTGCAGGCACTGGGCCTGGCGCAGCTGCGCATCGGCGCGCAGATCGACCCGGGCGTGCCTTGGTGCCACGGCCAGTCGGCGCTGGCGCCGGAAGGGCTGCACATCACGCTGAAGTCGGGCAACTTCGGCACGACGGACTTTTTCACCAAGGCATTCACCCAGATGTCCACAACGCAGGTGCCCGCATGAACCACGCCGACCTGCGCGAAGAAATCTGCCGCGTCGGTGCCTCGCTCTATCAGCGCGGCTATGTGCATGCCAGCGCCGGCAACATCAGCGTGCGGCTGCCCGGCGGCGGTTTTCTCATCACCCCGACCGACGCCTGCCTCGGCACGCTGGAGCCCGCCCGCCTGGCCGAGGTGAACGAGGCGGGTGAGCAACTCAGTGGTGACCGCGCCTCCAAGACGCTGACCCTGCACCGGCGCATCTACGCCGCAGAGCCTGAAGCCGGCTGCGTCATCCACACCCATGCCACCCACCTGGTGGCGCTGAGCCTGCAGGCCGAGGGCCCGCTCGACGACCTGCTGCCGCCCATCACCCCGTACTTCGTGATGAAGGTGGGCCACGTGCCCCTGCTGCCCTACCACCGGCCGGGTGGCCCCGCCGTGGCCGATCTGGTGGCCCAGGCCATCAGCCGGGCGCAGGCGGCCGGCACACCGCTGCGCGCCGTGATGCTGGCGCGGCTCGGCCCGAACGTATGGCACCGCAGCCCGGCTGAGGCCAGCGCAGTGCTGGAAGAGCTGGAAGAAACCGCCCGCCTCTGGCTGATGACCCGGGCCGCCCCGCTGCCCGAAGCCGCCATTGCAGAATTGCGTGACACCTTCGGCGCCCGCTGGTGAACGCCTCCAACCCCTGACGAGAAAACCGCCATGCCCCGTTTCGCCGCCAACCTGAGCATGCTCTACAACGAGCATGCCTTTCTTGATCGCTTCGCCGCCGCTGCGGCCGATGGCTTCAAGGCCGTTGAATATTTGTTCCCCTACGCGTTTGAAGCCGCGGACATCGCCGCGCGTCTGCAAGGCAATGGCTTGCAGCAGGTGCTGTTCAACGCGCCCCCGGGTGACTGGGACGCCGGCGAGCGCGGGCTGGCTTGCCTGCCGGGCCGCGAGGCCGAGTTCCGCGCCGGCTTTGCGCAGGCGCTGGCCTATGCCGACGCGCTGCAATGCCCGCGCCTCCATGTGATGGCCGGCCTGGCCCCCGCAGGCGTTGAGCGCGCGGCGCTGCAAGCCACCTACGAGGCCAACCTGGCCTGGGCCGCCGAAGCCGCCCAGGACGCCGACCGCCAAGTGCTGATCGAGCCGATCAACACCCGCGACATTCCCGGCTTCTTCCTGAACCGCCAAGATGAGGCGCACCGCATCGTGATGGCCATCGGCGCACCGAACCTGAAGGTGCAGATGGACCTGTACCACTGCCAGATCGTCGAAGGTGATGTGGCCATGAAGCTGCGCCAGTACCTGCCCACCGGCCGCGTCGCCCACCTGCAGATTGCCGGTGTGCCGCAGCGCCACGAGCCCGACATGGGCGAGTTGCACCACCCTTACCTGTTCCAGGTGATCGATGAGCTGACCGCCGCCGGCCAGTGGGACGGCTGGGTGGGCTGCGAATACCGCCCGGCGCGGGGCGCAGTGCCCGGTGGCACGAGCGACGGACTGGGCTGGATGAAGGGCCTGTGAGGCCTTCAGCCGGCCGCTGACAACTCAGTGCCTGGCGCTACTTGGTCACCCGTTCAGTGGCTGCCGCGCAGGCGCTGAACGCCCAGCACGCCGGCCAGCACCACGGCGCCTGCCACGATGCCCACCACCGCATCAGCCAGCAAGCCGGCCACCCCATGCAACAGGGCGGGCACGGCCACCAGCAACGCTTCGATGCCGTGGTGCAGCCAGGGCCAACCGTGCACCAGAATGCCGCCGCCCACGAGGAACATGGCGGCCGTGCCGGCCACGGCCAGCAACTTCATCAGCTTGGGCGCAGCACTCAGCAGCACCCGGCCGAGTGAGCGGCCCAGGCGCGTGCCAGCGCCCTCACCCGTTTGGCGGCAGAGGTAGAGGCCGGCGTCGTCCATCTTCACGATGCCCGCCACCAGGCCGTAAACGCCCACTGTCATCACCACGGCCACGAGCGTCAGCACGCCGGCTTGCGTCGACAAGGGCTGCGAAGCCACGGTGCCCAGCGCGATCGCGATGATCTCGGCCGACAAGATGAAGTCGGTGCGGATGGCGCCCTTGATCTTGTCGCTCTCCAGCGCCACCAGATCCACCTCCGGGTCGGCCAGGGCGCGGGTCAATTCCGCGTGGTGCGCGTCGTCCTCGTCCGCCGGATGCAACCAGCGGTGGGCCAGCTTTTCCACGCCTTCAAAACACAGGAAGGCGCCGCCCACCATCAACAGCGGCGTGATGAGCCAGGGCGCAAACGCGCTGATGAGCATGGCCGCGGGCACCAGGATGGCCTTGTTGACCAAGGAGCCCTTGCACACCGCCCACACCACCGGCAATTCACGGTCGGCCTGCACACCGGCCACCTGCTGGGCGTTCAGCGCCAGGTCATCACCCAGCACGCCGGCGGTCTTCTTCGCGGCCACTTTGGTGAGCAGGGCGACATCGTCCAGCACGGTGGCAATGTCATCGAGCAGGGCAAGAAGGCTGGCAGCGGCCATGGGGCGGTCATTCAAGGCTGAGGATGGACCGCATGCTAACTGCCCTGACGCTCGCCAATGGCGAATCCCGACGGCATCAACGAGCGCTAAAGTGCACGCTCGGCTTGCGCGCGGCCTGAACACCCTCACGCCGCGCCGGCCGTACCTTTCATCCGCATCGCCAACGCCACAAGCCCTTCCATGCGACAACTTCTCGTCCTCAGCCTGGCCGTGATGGCCAGCGCGTGCAGCACCATCGCCGCGCCGCCCACTGCCACCACCGCGCCTGGCAACTCGCCAATCGCGCCGACCAGCGCGCTGATCCAGCCAAACGCCAACCTGCGCGCCGAGGGCATTCCACCCATCCCCGCTACGCTGGCAGCCACGTTGGCGAAGTACAACGATTTCCGCGGCCACAGCCTGGTCGACTGGCACCCGCAGCGCCGCGAAATGCTGGTGGCGCACCGCAAGCAAGGCGCCAGCACGGCACAGATCTACCGCCTGACCGGCCCGATGGCCGAGGCCGAGCAGCTCACCGACTTCGCCGACCCCGTCACCCGCGCCAGCTATGAGCCGAACGACGGCAGCTATGTGGTGTTCGAGCGCGCCAGCGGTGGCAACGAAGTGGCCCAGCTGTATCGGCTCGACTTGGCCACCCGTGCCGTGACACTGCTGTCAGACCCCGACCTGCGCCACAGCCTGCAAACCTGGACGCACGGCAAGCCGGCGCAGATGGTGTCCACGGCAGTACCGCTCGACCGCACCGCCACCGGCGGCACCCGTGCCGAAGTCAATACCACCATCTGGCTGACCGACCCGCTGCAGCCCGCCAGCCGCAAGCTGGTGGCCACGCTGCCCGGTGGCGGCTGGGGTGTGGACGCCCTGTCGGCCGACGACAGCACGCTGGCCCTGCAGCGTTATGTGTCGGCGAATGAATCAGAAGTGTTGCTGATGGACGTGGCCAGCGGCCAGCGCCGCCAGCTGCTGCCCGCCGCCGGCGACAAGACGCCCGCCGCCTATGACGCCGCCGGCTTCCTGCCGGACGGCAAGAGCCTGCTGGTGGTAACCGACCGCGACGGCGAATTCAAGGCCCTGAACAAGGTCGACTTGAGCACCGGCCAGCGCCAGCGCGTGGAGCCCCTGCTGGACTGGGACCTGAGCGTCGGCAGCCTCTCGAAAGACGGTCGGCTGGCCGCGCTGCGCAGCAACGAAGACGGCCTCGGCCGCCTGCGCCTGCTCGACACCCGCACGCTGAAGGAGCTGCCCGCCCCCACCTTGCCCTCCGGTGCCGCCGGTGGCGCGCTGTTCCGACGTGGCAGCCAGGAGCTGGGCTTCGCAGTGAACAGCAGCGCCGGCCCCGGCCAGGTGTTCAGCCTCGACGCCGCCACCGGCCAGGCCGTGCAATGGACCCGCGCCAGCGCCGCCCCCGGCATCGACCCCAGCCGCTTCGCGCCGCAGCAGGTGGTGCGCTGGACGAGCTTTGACGGCCGCCAGATTTCCGGCCTGCTGAGCCAGCCACCGGCCCGTTTCACCGGCAAGCGCCCGGTCTTCATCGACATCCACGGTGGCCCTGAAGGCCAGTCCAGCATCGGCTTCATGGGCCGCATGAACTACCTGCTCGAAGAGCTGGGCGTGGCCATCATCCGGCCGAACGTGCGCGGCTCGACCGGCTACGGCAAGACCTTCCTCGCGCTGGACAACGGCTTCAAGCGCGAAGACTCGGTGAAGGACATCGGCGCCCTGCTCGACTGGATCAAGACCCAGCCGCAGCTGGACGCTGACCGCGTGCTGGTGAGCGGTGGCAGCTACGGCGGCTACATGAGCCTGGCCGTGGCCACCCACTACAGCGACCGCATCGCCGGCGCGATCGACGTGGTGGGCATCTCGCACTTCGTCACCTTCCTGAACAACACCGAAAGCTACCGCCGTGACCTGCGCCGCGTGGAATACGGCGATGAGCGTGACCCCGCGATGCGCGCCTTCCAGGAACGCATCTCGCCGCTGACGAATGCCGGCAAGATCACCAAGCCGCTGTTCGTGGTGCAGGGCCGGAACGACCCGCGCGTACCGTGGACGGAAGCCGACCAGATCGTGCAGAAGGTGCGCGCCAACGGCACGCCGGTCTGGTACCTGCTGGCAGAAAACGAAGGCCACGGCTTTGCCCGCAAGGAAAACGCCGACTTCCAGTTCTACGCCACGGTAATGTTCATCCAGCAGACGCTGAAGCCGTGAACTTGAGCCTGGGCCGGCGGGGCTTGCTGCGCCGGCTCTCGTCGGTGGCGGTGGTGGCGGGGCTGATGTTGGGGCTGGCCGCGTGCCAGCCCGCAGCGCCACATGCCACCGTGGATGTGGCCGCGTCTGCCAGCCAGGCCGTGGCGCCACAGGCCAGCAGCGGGGCGGCATCAGCTCCCCTGCCGCTGGCCACTCGGCATGCCGCAGCGCTGGAATTGCTGCAGCACCACCGCGGCGTGCTCTCAGGCACCCTGAACGGCCAGGCCGCCTGGTTGTGGATCAGCGACGGCGCCACGCTGCGCCGCGGCGATGAGGCGGTGACGCTGCCCCGCATGGTGCTGTACCGCGCGGCCCTTGCCGGGCAACCCGGCGTCATGGTCGAAGTGATGGTCGAGGTGATGCCCCGCGCAGGCAGCGCCGCAGACGGCTGGCCGCTGTGCCCGCTGTTCACCGGCACCGGTGCGGAAGGCGCCACCACCGACTGCGAAGCCGCAAGCACCCTGTTGCTGCCAGAAGGCCCGGTGCCCGCGCAGCCCGGCGGCGCACTGGAAGTGCGGCTTTCTGCAGCCGGCACCGCGATGCCAGCGCGCTTCGTCCACACACCGCCACCAGCGAACCCGCCGAAGGATGAGCGCGACCTGTTTGATGCCGCCCTGGCCAGCGACGCCCGCCCGCAAGGCGAGGTTCAGCAACGCGGCCAGACCCGTTGGCGACCTATGAAGCACGCCGTCAGTGGCGTCGAGTGGGACCGCGTGATCGCCACCGCTGAACCCGCCACCCTGGCCGAGATCCAGCGGCAAGTCGACCGCCGCGCCGCCAGCCTCGTCGGCGAAGCCCTTGAAAACCAGGCCTCGGGCCGCGACGCCCAGGCCCGCTTTCGGGTGCGCTACGCCAGCACGCGCTGGCTGGTGATGGAAGCCGCGCAAAGCGCCGTGGGCGCCACCAGCCGCGCAGGCTTTGAGAGCCACCCCGTGTGGGACCTGGCCAGCGGCAAGCCGGTGCGTTTTGCCGACGGCTTCCGGTACGCCACGCTCAAGCGCCTGGACGGCAGCATCGCGCTTGACCTCGGCAACGCACCCGCACCTGGTGCTGACGCCGACCGCGGGCTGCTGGGTGCCACGCTGCGAGCGCTGGGGCCTCGACGCGAAGGGCGCTGCCTGCAGCGCTGGTTGCAGGCCCACGGCTGCGTGCTGCCCGGCCGCTGCGAGGCCCTGCCCGCCGTGCCACATGACCTGGTGGCCTTCCCGACGGACGATGGCCTGGCGCTGCAGTTCAACCACGCAGGCATCGAGCGTGAAGCCCAGCAGACCAGCCGCCCCTTGCCGCCCGAGCTCACCGGCCCGAGCTGGAGCAACTGCGTGGAAGACCAGGTGCTGGTGCCCTGGCCGCAGGCCCTGCAGGCGCGCCGCAGCGACAGCCGGATCGAGCTGCCCTGAGCGGCCTTGACCGGCGCCATGGCGGCTGCCCGCCGCCGTAACCCCCGTGTAACCACCGACGCGCTTTGAGGGCGTTTGTGGGGGTTTGTGGGGGTTTCTCCTGTGCGATTTGTCACAACTCCAAACTAACGTGCGCGTCGACCCACCCCGACAAACACCCACCTGGAGACGACAAACATGCAATTGCGAGTCAAGCATCTGGTACTGACACTGCTGGCCGCGGCCGGCCTGGCAGCGGCGGTGGCACAAGCCACGAATTTCTCACTCTGGATCAACGGCCGCACCGGCGGCGGGCAACTCGGCAACCATGCCGACTTCACCTACTGGGGCCCCTCTTCGGCCAACGGCGGCGTGAACAAGAAGTCGGTGAACTGGGACGGCTACAACCACATCTCCGACCAGAACTACCTGGTGCGCGACGCCCTCGACTGCTACTGCACCGGCACCAACTGGTGCTACGTGGCCGCACATTCGGCCGGCGACTTGATGATCGGCTACACGCTGGCCATGTATGGCGGCAGCACGCGCTACAAGAAGACCCCGACGCCGAACAGCGGCGGCAGCTGCAGCAACAGCGACGGCACCACGCAGACCGGCTGGAACATCAAGTGGGTGGACATTGCGGCAGGTGCCGGTGGTGGCTCGGAGCTGTCGAACGCCGGCAGCTGGGCGCTGAGTGAGCCGCTGGTGTCTGACCTGAAGACCACCACGGCCCGCGCCATGTACGACCACAACAACACCCGTGGCAAGTGGTTCTACATGTACGCCGGCGCCAGCGGCACGGCCTACTCCTTCATCCTGCCGGGGCAGGACGACGAAGCCGTGGCCTACCACTCCAGTGGCGGCGTGGCCGGCACGGGTGGCTCGGCGCTGTGCAACCCGTCTGACTGGCTGTGCAACGACCTCAAGCTGGGCACGGCCGCCAACGAAGGTGGCAGCACGAAGTGGAGCAACCACTCGGTCGCCTTCCGTGACGATAACGAGGCCTACAACCACTACACCAACAACAACTGGGCAGGTGTCGTGTCCCTCGTTCGCAAGGACATGGAGCTGAACGCCAAGTGAAGCCCCTGCGCGCAGGCCTGCTGGTGGTGGCAGCCGTGGCGCTGGTGGGCCGCTGGTGGCTGGGTGCCGATGCGTCGGCCGACACCGCGGCCGCGCCTGCCGCAGCCGCTTCCGCCCCCGCGCTGTTGCCTGACAGCGCGGTGGGCGGTTTCACGAAGTCATCGGGTGCCGGCCCGCGTGTGCCGGCTGACCCGGCCGCCCGCGCCGCCGAGCGCGCCCTGTGGCAAGCCCGTCTGCAGCGGGCCACCCAGGTGCGCGACGCCTACCGCGACGCCACGCGCTACCCGCACGATTCACGTCCGCTGCGTGAGCACCCGGACCAGATCTATCCGAACCGGCCAATCACGGAAGAAGCGCCGCTGCGGCTGGCGGGCAAGGAAGGCAACAACAACATCCGCCTGCGCACCTGGCAAGACAAGGTGCACCTGGCCGCCGGCGAAAGCGCCAAGCTGGCCGTGAGCGCCGTCGACGTCAACGGGCAGGTGCTGCCCCTGGTGGTGCAACGCGCGGTACTGCACCAAGGCGCCACGGGCCAGAACGGCAGCACGATGCCGGAAGTGAATGTGGCCTTCCACGACGACGGCACTGGCGGCGACGAGGCCGCCGGCGACGGCATCTGGACCACCACCGTGCAGCCGGCCAACCAGGGCTTTGCCGAGCTGGCTGGCGTGCTGCGGCTGTCGGTGGCGCTGCAATCGGGCGAGCAACCGGGCTTCGTCTACTTCGACATGATCAGCAGCCCGGACGCGCCCGCCAAATGGACGGGCCGCCCGCGTGAGGCCATGGCCAATGGCAGCCTGCAACTGCAACTGCCGCTGGAGGTGCGCACTGCCGGCCGCTACGTGGTGACTGGCCGCGTGGACGACGCCAACGGCAAGCCGGTGGCACTGGTCAGCTTCAACGACGAACTCGGCAGCGGCAACCAGACGGTCAGCCTGCCGCTGTTCGGCAAACTGGTGCGAGACCTGCAGCCCAGCTTTCCGCTGACGCTGCGCGACGTCGACGCCTTCCTGCTGCGCGCCGACACCTTCCCCGACCGCTCGATGCTGCCGCGCCGCGTGGGCCGGGTGCTGCAAACCAGGAGCTACCCGCTCACCGCGTTTTCAGACGCGGAATGGCAGAGCGAAGAGCGCAGCCGGCACCTGACGGAGTACGACAAGGACGTGGCGCAGGCCCAGTCCCGTCTGGAGCAACTGGCCCCGCCTGCTCAGCCCTGATCCGGCCCCCGATCAATCCGCCGAGGCTTCCGCCCGCTGCCGCCGCCGAGCGCTCTTGCTGCGCAGCTTCCACTCGGCCAGCAAGGCACGCCGCCCCAGCCAGTCCATCTCCTGACGCTGCGCTTCGCGGTGCAGCTTGTGCCAGCTGCCCAGGCGGCTGGGCGCGAGCGATTCGCGCACCGCGCAACCAGGCTCGCTGCCGTGGCGGCAATTGCGGAACTGGCAGGCGCTGGCCAAGGCTTGCACATCATCAAACGCCTGCTCCAGATCAGACGCGGCTGCATCCAGCTGCAGGCTGCGCAAGCCCGGTGTGTCGATCAGGCATGCCCCGCCGGCGCAGCGGAACAAGGCGCGGCCGGTGCTGGTGTGGCGCCCTTCGCCGTCACTCGGCCGCACCTCGCCCACCGGCAGTTGGGCGGGGTCGCCGCCGAGGGCGGTCAGGGTATTGGCAAGGGTTGATTTGCCAGCGCCGCTGGGCCCGACCAGGGCCAGCGTCAGCCCGGGCTTGAGCCACGGTGACAGTTGCTCCAGCACCTCCGGCCCACGGCCATCGAGCAGGCGGATGGGCACCGGGCAGTTGCCATCGGTTGAGCCTGGCGTGACGCTACCAGGGGCACTCACCGACCAGTGGCGCTCAAGCGCCGCCACTGGCGAAAGCGCCATCGGACTGCGCGCCAGCAGGTCGGCCTTGGTGAGCACCACCACCGGGCTGGTATGGGCCAGACGGGCCAGCGCCAGCCAGCGATCAGCCCAGCGCAGCGACATCGGGCGATCAGCCGCCAGCACCAGCAGCGCCACGTCCACATGGCTGACCAGACGCTGGCGATGGCCCGCAGGCACGCGCCGCGTCATGGCGTTCAGGGGTGGCAGTCGGCGCGTCACCTGCCAGGCGGGCAGCTCACCACCAGCAACAGCACCGGCCACTGAAACATCACCAACGGCGGGTGGCAGCGCCAGCACCCAGTCGCCCACCACCAATTGGTCACGGGCGGCCTGCAGGCTGGCCATCAGGCTGGGCCAGGCCCAGGCGGCGCGCTCTTGCTGGCCGTCATGCAGCAGCAGCTGGTGGCGCGACACGGCCACCACGCGCAACAGTTGTTCATCGGCCTGCGGTGCCAGGGCCAGGCAAGCCTGCACCACGCGCGGCGTCAGGCCAATCGTCCGCAGCGCGGACAAGGTGTCAAAAGTGTTCATTCGGAAGTCGTCTGTCAGCCGGTGCAGCCGCGGAGACACGGACGCACCCGAGCGGCCATGTCTGGCCGGCGCAAGAAGGGCTGGAGACGCGGCGCGCGGAGTGGCGCCGGCAGATAGGGCCGTGCTGCGCACCGGTACCGGTTCACGGTACGGCGCCAGTACGGCGAGCCGGTGTCAGGCGCGCGAAGCGGCCAGCCAGAGGGTGGGGTTCAGGGCTTGAATCATGGCGAGCTCCTTTCCGAATCAGGGCAAGTGGCTTGCCCGGGGCGCGGCTTGAGGCCAAACCGCGCCGTGGCAGTGTCTGACTGAATTCCGTGTGGTGTCAAGCCTGGCTCAGGCGTTGAGCCAGCGCCTGGAACACGGCCGGGCTGGCGGGCTTGACGACAAAGTCCAGTACCGCCGGGTGGCTCAATGCCCGCTGGTGTTCTTCTTCGTCGGGGGACGACGACAGCATCACCACAGGCAAGGTGCGCAGCGCTGCATCGGGCAGCGCCGACTTCGCGTCCAGAAACGCAAAGCCGCCCATGCCGGGCATGTTGATGTCCAGCAGCAGCAAGGTGGGCAGATCGCCGCCGCTCTCGGCGCACTGGCACAGCGCCGTGAGCGCCAGATCGGCCCGCGGACAGGTGACCACCTCTGCGGCCACGCCTGAGCGCTGCAGCCAGATTTCGGCCAGCAGCAAGTCGGTCTCGCTGTCGTCAATCACCATCACCCGGGGCCAGGGCATCGGCAGGCTCATGTGTGGCTCTCCATCGTTGCCTCAGCGGCAAATTCATTGTTCTGGGGCAAGGCGATGCATACCCGCGACCCCTCGGCCACATCGGCATCCAGCCACATCGATCCGCCGTGCACCTCGACCGCATGGCGGCATAGCGCCAGGCTGGCATCCAGCTCGCTTTCGGCCAGCACATCGGGCGGCAAGGCCAGGCCGTGGTCACGCACGCTGATGATCAGGCGGCCGGGCGTCAGCAGCACCTGCACCGCCACCCTGGGTGGCTCGCCGGCCAGGCCCGCCTTCATGGCCCGGCTCAGCAGGTTCTGGAACAGCAGCACCAGCAAGGAGCGCCGGCCCAGCACCTGCGGCAGGGCTTGTCGCTGCACCTGCAGGCCGGTCTCTCGCACCCTGGCCGCCAGTGAATCCAGCGCCTGGTTCAACACATCGTCCAGCGGCACGAGTGTGACAGGCTCGGTGGCGTCGCGGTCGAGCCGCGCATGGTCCAGCAGGGAATCGAGCAAGCGCCGCATGCGCACCGCGGCATCCTGCACATGCGACAGGAACTGTGCGGAGCGCGGCGCCAGGCGGCCGGCCTCGTCCTGCTGCAACAGTTGGCTGAAGCTGGCGATGGTGTTCACGGGCTCGCGCAGGTCATGAGAGGCCATCCGCGCAAAAGCCTGCAGGCCCTCATGGGCGCGACTGAGCTGCTGCAGCGAGCTCTGCAGCTCGGCCCGCTGGCGCCGCTGGTCTTCGATGCTGATGCCGAGCATCAGCACCGGCAGCAGCGTCAGCACCAGCGGCAGGTTGATGAACAGGGATTCCCAGGACGCCGAGATGGGCGGTGGCACGAACCAGCCCAGCGCCGTGGCCAGCCCCACCGTGAGCGCCGTGACAAACGTGGCCAGCGCCAGCACCGGGAATGGCGACAGGCTGGCGGCGGCCAGCAAGGGCACGGCCATGTAAGCGAACGGCATCGGCAACCAGGCGCCGGCCACCAGCGTGGCGGCCGTGCACAGCAGCAGCAGCGCCAGCGTGCCAGGACGCACCCACACCCGCAGCAGCTCAGCCCGGGGGATGGTCAGCACGCAGATGGCCAGCGGCAGTGTCACGACATTGCCGATCAAGTCGCCCTCCAACCAGGTCAGCGCCACGTCTTGCCACGGCAGGGCGCGGGTGCTGGTGCTAGAGAACGCCAGCGTTCCCAACACCGTGCCCACAACAGCCGGCAACAAGGCACCGCGCCACAGGCCAGACATGAAGGCGCGCGGCCCCTGCTGCAACATGCGCCAGGCCCGCCCGCCTGACAGCAACCAGGCGGCCACGGCCACTTCCAGCACATTGGCGGGCAAGAACACCAGCGTGTCAAGAAACGCATCGCCCGCCGCCAGGTTGGCCAGCAGGTTCGCCAGCGCCACCGCGGTCAGCGCCAAGGCGACCTGCACACCGCGGCCCTGGATGCCCTGCACGCGGGTCGACAGCCACGCGATGGCCCAACCGTTGGCCAACCACAGGCTGGCCACACTGCCAGGCTGCCTGGACAGCAGAATCGACACCCAGGCCAGCACCAGGAATCCGAGGCCCAACGCCCACCAGGAACCCGCCGGGTCGGACGGCCCCTGGGTGTGCCACCCGGTGCGCCAGCCGAAGGACGCGCTCACGACCGCGCCCCTGTTCGTTGGCCGCGCCACCACCAGACCGCCACCACCAACGCCAGCACGGTCAGCAAGCCCAGCGCCCACCACAGGCCGCGAGGCATGGCCAAAGGCTGCTCGGGCGCAGAGAGCCAGCGCGCGCGCAAGCTGGCGCGGTCCGCAGTGCTCAGCTGGCGAATGCCGGCGTCCAGCTCGTCGCGCAGCGCAGGCAGGTCCTTGCGCACCCCGAAGCTCAAGGCATAGTCAAAACCGACCGACTCGCCCACCGTCAGACCGGTCAGATGGTGCTGCCGCATCACGAAGCCGGCGCTGGCCAGATCCACCACCGCTGCTGCGGCTCGCCCTTCGCTCACGGCCTTGAGGGCCAGCACGTCGTCCGTCACGGCTTGCCAGTTGATGCCCGGGTAGGCCTTCCGCACAAAACCCTCGACGCCGTAGCCTTGCCCCACGGTCACTGTCTGGCCTTCCAGCGCCTGCAACTGGACCTGGCCACCGTCACGGCTCACCACCACGGCGGGCACGTTCACATAGGCGCTGGTGAAGATGAGATAGGCCGCGCGCTCAGGGGTGGGGCGCACCGAGGTGACGAAATCAGCCGCGCCGGCTTTGAGCGCCGCGAGTTGTTGGGCCAGCGGAGCCGCCGGAAGGGCCTGCCAAGGCACGCCACCACGCTGGGCCACCAGCGCCAGCACATCGACCGACAGCCCGGCCAGCTGGCCCTGGTCGTCGATGTAGACGAAGGGGCCGTAATCGCGCTCAGGGGCCATGCGCCAAGAGCGGCCGGCCGGCGCGCTGGCCGCAGGCACAGACGCAACCGATTGCAGCGGCGCCGACACCTGTGCCTTCGTCGGCACAGCCGCCAGCAGCAGCACCACGCCAACAAAGACCAGCAACCTGAATGGCGACCGCAAGTACTTCATTCCGAGACAAAGTATGCGCGCGCCGGCCCGAAGGGAACATCCCCCATGCGCCCTAAACCTGGCGCCCTGCCCGGCCAGCGTAGTTGGACGCCGCACGGCCCGGGCACAGACCGATCCGGCGACTCGGCGTAGCATCCTCCGGATGAAACTCTCTGTCCTCGATCAATCCATTGCCCTGAGCGGCAGTGGCGAAGATGCGGCCATCCGTGACACGCTCGATCTGGCCCAGATGGCCGAGCGCCTGGGCTATCACCGGTTCTGGGTCAGCGAGCACCACGGCATGCCGACCATCGTCGGCAGCGCCCCCGAGATCCTGATGGCTGCGGTGGCCGCGCGCACCCAGCGCATCCGCATCGGCAGTGCCGGCGTGATGCTGCCGCACTACTCGGCACTGAAGGTGGCCGAGCAGTTCCGGGTGCTGGACGCGCTGGCGCCGGGCCGCATCGACCTGGGCGTGGGCCGCGCGCCCGGCAGCGACATGCGCACCGCCATGGCGCTGAACCCGGACGCCCACCAGGCCGCCGAGCAATTCCCGGCGCAGATCCAGGATCTGCAGCGCTGGTCAGCCGGGCTGCTGCACAAGGGCATCACGGCCCAACCGCGCCCACCGCTCGACATGGTCGGGCGGCCCGAGCGCAGCCCCGACATCTGGGTGCTGGGCAGCAGTGACTACGGCGCTCGCCTGGCCGCGGCGCTCGGCCTGCCTTACGCCTTCGCCTACTTCTTCATGGACGGGCAAGGCGCCGAGCAGGCGCTGCGCCTGTACCGCGAGCTCTACCAGTCCAGCGAACGCCACCCCCGCCCGCAAGCCACCATCTGCGTCTGGGCACTGGCGGCCGACAAGGCGGAAGACGCCCTGCACCACGCCCTGAGCCGCGAGCGCTGGCGCGTTGACCGTCAGCGCGGCCGGCTGGGCCCGCTGCAAAACCCCGATCACATCGCCGCGCAGGGCTTCGACCCCGAGGCCATGGCCACCATCGTGGCGCCGATGCGTGAGCGGGCCCTGGTGGGCGACCGCGCCTTTGTCGGCCAAGCTCTGCGTGGGCTGGCCGAAACGTTCAATCTGGACGAACTCGTGATCAATACATGGACCTACAACCCCGAGGTTCGGCGCCGCTCTTACGCCTTGATAGCGGAGGAATTCCGGCTCCAGTGAACCCCTGTTCGCAGTTTCACCACAAAACGTCACAATATGGGGATGGAAACCATTGAATTCGCGCTGCGGGGCGAGCACATCACGCTCGATGCGCTACTGAAGGCCACCGGGCTGGCCCACAGCGGCGGCGCCGCCAAGATGTTGATCGCTGACGGTGAAGTGCAGGTCGACGGCGCCGTGGAGCAGCGCAAGACCTGCAAGATCAGAACCGGACAAGTCGTTCAGCTGGGCGACGTGCGCGTCCGGCTGCTCGCCGAAGCCGCCTGACGCTTTTTCCCCAACGCCGTTTTGCTGTCATCCATGAAGTGCCTGCTCATTGACGATCACGCCCTGTTCCGTGAAGCCTTGTCGCTGTTGATGACGCACCGCCACCCGGAGGTGCCGCTGGTGAACTGCGGCACGCTGGCCGATGGGCTGGTGGCGCTGGCCGCTGCGCCCGACATCAGCCTGGTGCTGCTGGACCTGAACCTGCCCGACAGCCGGGGCGTGGCCACGCTGCAACGCCTGCGGGAAGCCGCCCCGATGCCGCGGGTGATCGTGGTGTCGGCCGATGACCGCGCCGAGACGATCATGAACGCCATCGACGCGGGCGCCGTGGGCTTCATCCCGAAAACGGCAGACATCGAGGCGCTGGACGCCGGCTTGCGCACCGTGCTGGCCGGCGGCATCGCCATGCCGCGCCTGATGCACAGCACCGTGCCAGTGCATGACCTGCTGCCCGGTGCGCTCTCAGACATGGGGCTGACACCGCGCCAGATGGACGTTTTCCGCCTCGTCATCGAAGGCAAATCAAACAAGCTGATCGCCCGCGAACTGGGCGTGTCCGATTCCACCGTGAAAACCCACGTGCAGGCGATCTTCGAGCGGCTGGACATCAGCTCTCGCGCCCAGGCCGTGGTGGTGGCGGCCCGCATGGGCTGGGAATTGCCGGCGCCCTCGCGCTGAGCTCAGCGTCGCAATTCAGCCCCGCTCGCCCGGCACCACCTCGCGCATCGCGTCGAACAGCGCCTCTGACGAAAACGGCTTGTGCAGCACCCGCAGGCCAGTGGCTTGCAGACGGGCCAGATCGGCGGGCGCGGTGTCGCCGGTGATGATCAGCGCTGGCAGATCGGGCCACCTCGGCTGCAGCACCCCCAGCACATCCATCGCGTTGCCGTCCGGCAGGCGCTGATCACTCATCACCAGATCCAGCGTTTGCGGCAGGCCTTGCCGCTGCAGCGCATCACGCAGGGCGGCCACGCTGCCGTAACACTGCACCCGGGCGCCCCAGGTTTCGATGCGCAGCCGCAATGACTCGCGGATGCCTTCGTCATCGTCCACCACCACAATCTGCATGCCCCGCAGACTGCGCGGCTTGGCTGGCGCCACCGTGGCAATGCGCTGCGCCGCACCAACGCGCGGCAGCATCAGCGAGAAGCAACTGCCCTTGCCCGGCACGGAGCGCAAGCTCAGCGGCACCGCCATCAGCTGCGAAGCCCGCCGCACCAGCGACAGGCCCAGACCCAGGCCGCGGTGGCGCTCTCGGGCCGGGTTGTCGAGCTGAACAAATTCTTCAAAGATGCTGGCCTGCTTGTCGTCCGGCACGCCGCAGCCGGTGTCCCACACCTGCAGCAGCACGCCGTCACCGCGACGCCGGGCCGCCACCAGCACGCCGCCGCGCTCGGTGTAGCGCACGGCATTGCTGACGAGGTTGCGCACCATCTGCTCCAGCAGCACCGGATCGGCCTGCACCGACAGGCCGCTGGCATGCAGTCGGAGTTGCAGGCCTTTCAGGGCAGCGGCGTCGCGCTCATGGGCGGCCACAGCGTCAAACAGGCTTTGCAGTTGCAGGCGCTGCGGCCGCACCTGGACCGAGCCGGCGTCGAACCGCGACATGTCGAGCAGGCCCTTGAGCAGTGATTCGAGCGCCGCCACCGATTCCGTCAGGCGATCGAGCACCGCACGGCTGGCGCTGCCATTGACCTGTTCCCGCAGCAAACCGGCCAGCAGGCCGATGCTGGCCACCGGCTGTCGCAGGTCATGGCTGGCGGCGGCCACGAAGCGAGTTTTCGCGGCGTTGGCGGCCTGCAGCTCGCGGGTGCGGTCAGCCACACGTTGTTCCAGCAACTGGCCATGGTGCTCAGACAGATCAAGCGCCTGCACGAAGCGCTGCAACAGCACGCGTGCGCCCACCAGCAGCAGCAGCGGGCTGACCCACGGCACCCAGAAGGTGCCCATCAGGTGGTTGAGCACGGGCTGCATCCCCAGGTAGGGCAAGCCGCCGGTGGCATAGAGGTAGTCATGCACGGCAGCCACCACCAGCGCGCCCAGTGCCACTGCCATGCCACGGCGCGCGAGCGGTGCCAGCTGGCGCACGCCCTGCCAGAGCAGCCAGGCCACCCAGCACAGCACCACGAGGAAGCAGGGGTAGACCCACTGCCTGACCAGCACCATGCGGTCCAGCCAGAGCCCCAGCGCACCAATCAGCAGCATCAGGGCCAGCACCGCGACCACCGCCGCGCGCGGCAAGGGCCACGGCCGGCGCGCAATCGCCAGTGCAAAGCCAGCCACCAGCGGCGCACTGAACACCTGGGCCGCGTAGAACAGGTAATCGGACACCGCCGGCGGCAGGTGGCCGTTGGTGACGAAGTAGGCCATGTTGCGCACCGACACCAGCAGCCAGAGCGCCCCGAAGTAGCCCAGTACGCGCTCAGCCGGCCGCAGCCACCAGATCAGCAGGATGAACAAGGCCAGGCCTGCAGCCGCCATGTTCAGCGCCTGCGGCAAGGACACGGTGAACCACACCAGCCGGTCAAAGTCAGGCCGCAGCGCGTCAGCCGGCCCGAGGGTGACGGGCGCCAAGGCGCCGACGCGGTGACTCAACTCCAGCGTCATCAGCAATTCATTGGAACCGGCCCGCAGCAGGTTGGGCGGCACATCCACCCACTGCGCCGGCAGGGCAAACCGGCGCACCAGGGCGCGGTCTTGCAAGGCACCGCTCAGCAGCTGGCCGTTCAGCGTGAGTTGCCGGTCGGGTGGCATGCGGTCGGCGCGCATGGCCCACATGGTGGTGGGCACGGCCGGCAAGTCAAAGCGCAGGCGGAAGGTCAGCCGCCGTGAGGTGTCAGTGGCTGTCGAGCGCCACCGGTAGGGCAAGGTCGTGGGCACCCAGCGCCCCGACTCGTCCTGCACCTCGACCTCGGGCATCACCACGCCCGGCTCGATGGCAACGGGCGCGGCCAAGGCCGAAGACGCCGCAGCCACCAGCAGGCACAGCCCAGCCAGACACAACAGGACGAACCCGGCCAGCGAGCGAGCGCTGACCCGGGCGGGCGTGAGAGGAAACCAGAAAAATGGGGCGCGCATGAGGATGGTCTGGCAAGCGACGATTGTCATCGCGACCATCGCACGCGCGCCATACGCCGAAAGAGCTAAGCGGCGACCACCCGGCCCATCACAGCTTCATTTCCAGTTGCAGGCGCCAGTTCACATGGCTGCTGGCCAGCGTGGTGGCGGTTTCGCCGTCCACTTCGCTGATGCTCTCGGTGCCGCGGGGCATCAGGTTGCTGGCCGAGAGGCGCACGCGCGTGGTGGTGTTGAGCTGCCACATCGCGTAGGCGTCAAACACGCGCTTGGTGTTCTGGGTCAGGTACTGGGTCTCGCTGAGGCGGGTGGTGTAGCCCGGCGTCCAGTTCACATTGCCGCCCACCGTGAGCGGCACGCCCGGCAGCTTGTAATCAGCCCCCAGATTCAAGGTGCCGCCGGGTTGCTGGTCGAGGCGGTTATCCGGGCCAGGCACTTGCTTGACGCGCGAGCGGAAGATGCTGGCATTGCTGCGCAGCTCCACGCCCGGCAGGTCAGCATCCATGTCGCTGAGCTTGAATTTGGCTTCCAGCTCAACGCCCTGGGTGATGGCATCCCCCACGTTGTCCATCTTCGACACCCAGCGCTGGCTGCCGTCGGTTTGCGGGGTCAGGCTCACCACCGTGCGCATCAGGTCAGTGATCTGGCGATGGAACAGGTTGACGCTGAGCATGCCGCTGCCCACCAGATAGCGCTCCAGTGCCAGGTCGATGCCCGTGGCCATTTCGGGCTTCAGGTCGGGGTTGCCGGCGCGGTCGGGGTTGGTCTGGCTGTTGTCGCCCTTCGAGCGCCAGGTGGCGCCCACCAGGCTGGACAAGCCCGGCGAGCGATAGCTGCGCGTCAGGCTGATACGAACCTGGTCACGGCCCTTGGGGTCCGGCTTCCAGACGGCGTGCAGCAGCGGCGTCCAGACGCTGGAGCGGTTGCTGCGCTCATCGCTGGCCGAGCCACCCGTGGTGCTGATGCCTTCCCAGCGCAGGCCGGCGTAAGCGCCCCAGTTCGGGTTCACCTGCCATTCGTCCTGGGCATACAGCGCGCTGCGCAAGGAACGAGCGCGCAGGTCGTTGCCAAACTCATTGGCCACGGCCACGCCGTCCACCAGCTGCTCGCGGGTTTCGGTGCGGCGCGCCGAATCGAGCTCGGCGCCCATCACCAGCTGGTGGTCGCCCTCCAGCAGGCTCGAGTACTTGGCGTTCAGGTTGAGCGATCGCTCGGTGGCGTCCAGCGCATCGTCGTAGTTGATCTTGCTGCCGCTGGTCAGCAGCTCGGTGCGCAGCGTGTGGCTGGCATTGCCCGCCTGGCCCGCACCACCGCGCACTTCCAGGCGGCCGTCACCCACCGGCAAGCGCCACTGGCCATTCAGGCGCACCAGCGAAAAGCGCCAGTCGGTGCTGCCCATGCTGCTCTCGTAGGGCAGCGTGCCCAGCACCGGCGCGTCAAAGGTCGACTGGCGGCGAGTGTCACCCTCCGAGTAGATGACCAACGGCATCAGCATCAGCGACTGACCTTCCACCGGCTTGAGCTGCAGGCGGCCGGTCAGGTGCAGGCCCTGGCGATGGTCGACGGAGCTCAAACGCTCGGTGCGGTCGGTATCGGCCGATTCGGTCTGGATGGTGGAAGCGTTCGAGCGGTTGTCCTTGAACGCGGACAGGGCCACGTTGTAGTCCAGCTCGCCGAGCTTGTCGTCACGCGACCATGAAAAGCTTGGCTGCGCGCGGCCCTGCTCCAGACCGGTCGAGATACGCAGATCATTCAGGCGCTTGACGAAGCCCTCGCGCGTGATGATGTTGATCGTGCCGCCAATCGCGCGGGCGCCGGTTTCGGCGGTGGGGGCGCGGATGATTTCAATGCGCTCCACCTGGTCGGGGTCGATGGTGTCGAGCGACAGACCGCCCTGCACACGTTCGCCGTCCAGCAGGATCTGGGTGTAGCCGCTGCCCAGGCCGCGCATGCGGATGGCGCCCCCGCGGCCTGGCTGGCCCTGGATCGTCACGCCAGGAAGGCGCTTGAGCAACTCGCCCACGGACGCATCACCGTACTTCGAGATTTCATCGCGGCCCACCACGATCTTGGCCGCGGTCGAGCGGCGGCGCAGTTCGGTGTCGGTTTCGCGCCCGCCAGTGATCTCAACCCGCTGCGTGCCGGCCGGTGCGGCCGTGGAGGTGGTGGGTGCGCCCTTGGCGTCTGGCTTGACGTCTGGCTTTGGGGAGGCCTCTGCAGCCGGCGTGTCGGCCGTCTGAACCACCGGTGCAGCTGGTGCGGCGGGGGTGGCTGGTGCAGGCGTCTGGGCCTGGCTGCTTGCGGCACCCAGGCTGGTGAGCAGGGTCAGGCAAGCGGTGCGCAGTGGCGTCAATGCAAGGGTGGGCATGAACTGGTTTCTTTGTAAGAGTGGGCATTTTGTGTGATGTGCGCGCAGAAGGTTCCGCCAAATTGCGCGCTGCCAGCCCAATGCAAAGGCTTGTGAACCACCCGCCACAATCGGCACCCGTGCACCCCACCCCATTCACCCCCGGATTGATGACAGCCTGCCAGCGCCTGGCGCAGCCGTGGGCGGAGGCTGGAGCCGAGGTGACGCCGCACCTGCTGGGACATTCTTCAAACTTGGCGGTGGCGCTGGAGCCACTGCCGCTGGTTGCGCGCATCGCCACCGGCACGGCCGTGTTGCGCACCGACGGCCAGCACGCGCACCGCGAGGTGGCGTTGACGGCCTGGTTGGCCGAGCGCGGCGCAGCCGTGGGCCAACCAGCCTCGGCCCCGCAAGCCGGCCCGCATCAACTTCAAGCCGATGGCCGTACCTGGACCACCACCGTCTGGCAGCGCTTGGCCGTGACCCCAGGTGAGCCAGCAGCACACCAGGCGGGCCAAGCCCTGGCTCACATCCACCGCTTGCTGCACCACCACAGCGATGACGCCGCGCTGGCCACCTTGCCCGGCGCCGACTGGGCGGTGTTTGATGAACTGCAGGCACTGCTGTTGCTGCCCACGGTGCAGGCCAGCGCCCCGGCTGCGCAGCGTGCTTTTGTGGCGGAGCAGGCACTCGCCTGTGCTGAGCAATTGAAGAGGCTGGCCCTGCCCTGCCAATGGGTGCATGGCGACGCCCACCTCAACAATGTGCCGAACACCGCCGCAGGCCCGTTGTGGGTGGACTGGGAAGATGCCACCAGAGCGCCGGTGCATTGGGATCTCGCCTGCCTGCTGGCCGGCGCCCGGGTGCTGGGCACCCATGCAGCTTGGTCAGAATCTGCACTGGCCGGCTGGGAATCGGTGGCCGGGCCGCTGCGCAGCGCTGACCAATTGGCCGCATTGGCGCTGTGCATACGCGCGCGCACCCTGTTTGTCTGTGCGTGGATGTGGGCCCTGGGCCTGAACGACGAGACTCGCCGCACGCGACATGCAGCGCGCCTGGCCTGGCTCGGTTGGCGCGGCTGAAGCGCTGACGCCCGGTAAAATCCGCCTTCGGCAACACGCCCGCGGTGAGCTCTCAGGTCAGTTTGTCACGGGCCTGAAATAAACACTGGCGGGAAATCAGGGTTTCACCTATAATCGTGGGCTTGCGATGACATCTGCGCCCGAAGCAAGTTCGGGCATCGGTTTCGCCGCAGATTCGTTCATCCCCTCTGACCTCCCCGGTTGTTCTACCGGTTGATGGCTGCCACAAGGCTGAAGCTCATTGAAGCTGCAGTGCACCAAGGCAAGCCCTTGAAGACCTGACCAGGCGCCGTCTGTGCGCACTGACAGGTGCGGTCGGTGGCGATGTTTGCCACACCGCGCGTGCCCTGCGATTTACCTGCCTGAACGTCTTGGCAGGGCGGCGCCATTGGAAAAATCATGACTTTTGAATCTCTCGGCCTCGACGAGGCTTTGGTGCGTGCTTTGCAATCCGCGGGCTATGAAAACCCGACCGACGTGCAAGCCCGCGCCATCCCCGCCGCACTGGCCGGCCGCGATCTGCGCGTGTGCTCGAACACCGGCAGCGGCAAGACCGCCGCCTTCGTTCTGCCCGCCCTGATGAAGGTGCTGGCCGCTCGCCAAGACCCGAACAACAAGCCCAAGAAGGGCGAAGTGCGCGGCCCCCGCATTCTGGTGCTGGTGCCTACCCGTGAACTGTCGATGCAGGTCGCCAAGGCCGCCTCGAACTACGGCCGCAACGTGCCCTTCATGTCGGTGACCAGCGTGGTCGGCGGCGTGCCTTACCCGGCACAGCTGAAGGCCCTGCGCAGCCCGCTCGACATCCTGATCGCCACTCCTGGCCGTCTGATCGACCACATCGGCAGCGGCAAGGCCGTGCTGGAAAACGTCGAAATGCTGGTGCTGGACGAAGCTGACCGCATGCTCGACATGGGCTTCATCGAAGACATCGAGCACATCGCCCAGCAACTGCCGGCCAACCGCCAGACCCTGATGGCCAGCGCCACCTTCGCCGGTGAAGTCGGCCGCCTGGCCCAGCGCCTGCAGAAGGACGACGTCGAGCGCATCGAGATCGCCGGCCACACCGAAAAGCACGAGAACATCACGCAGCAACTGATGTGGGCCGATGACCTCGACCACAAGCACGCCCTGCTGGATCACCTGCTGACCGACCGCGACGTGGACCAAGCCGTCGTGTTCACCAGCACCCAGATCGATGCTGACCGCCTGGCCGACCGCCTCGCGCAGATGGGCCATTCCGTGGCCGCCCTGCACGGTGGCATGCCGCAAGGCCGTCGCAACCGCGTGCTGCAGAACCTGCGTTCACGCCAGCTGCGCATCCTGGTGGCCACCGACGTGGCTGCCCGTGGCATCGACGTGCCGACCATCACCCACGTGGTGAACTACGGTCTGCCGCTGAAGGCCGAGGACTACGTGCACCGCATCGGCCGTACCGGTCGTGCAGGCCGTTCGGGCCGTGCCGTGACGCTGGCTGAGCGCCGCGACGTGGCGATGATCCGCCGCATCCAGCACTACACCACGCAAGCCATTCCGGTGGCGACCGTGGCCGGCCTTGAGCCGAGCCGTCCGGCCCCCGAAATGTTCGGTGGCGCCCGTCCGGCACGCGGCGGCGCTCCGCGCGGCAAGGGTGGTTTTGGTGGCGGTGGCTACCAAGGCAACCGCGATTTCCGCAGCGGCCCGCCGCGTGGTGGCAGCCCGTTCGAGCGTGAGCGCTCGTTCGGAGGTGACCGTCCGCAAGGCGATCGCCCTTGGGGTGACCGCCCGTCGTTCAACCGCAATGAGCGTCCGCAGTTCCAGGACCGCGGCAACTTCGGTGGTGACCGTGGTGGCTTCGGCGGCGATCGTCCGCGCTTCGAAGACCGTGGCGGTGACCGCCCCGGTTTTGGTGGCGGCGACCGCCCGGCCTTCAGCGGTGAGCGTCCGGCCTTCGGTGGCGAGCGTCCGCGTTTTGGCGGCGACCGCAACGAGCGTGGCCCGTTCGAGAAGCGCGCTGACGGCCCGCACGGTCATGCACCGCGCGGCCCGGGTGGCTTTCACTCTGCCGGCAAGCCTTCCTCGGCCAAGCCGCGCTTCGCCAGCAGCGGCCCGAGCTTCGGCAAGCGCCCACGGAAGGACGTGTAAGCGTCCTGGGGGGCGACTGAGTCCCCCGCCGCGTAGATGTGGCGCAGCAGACGCTGCGCCACCTGCGCATCAAACGGATTGCCTGCTTCAACAAACGCGTTGAACGCATCGGCATCCAGCACCGCTGCCCACAGGTAGACGTAGTAGCCCGACGCATAGCTCGGGCCTGCGAACAGGTGCTGGAAATGCGGTAGACGGTGGCGCATGCCCACCGCTGCCGGCATCCCCAGGCGCGCCAGCGCCGCCGCCTCGAAGGCGGTCAGATCAGCCGGGCCCTCCGGATCGGTCAGTGCATGGATCTCCAGATCCACCAGCGCGCTGCCGCAATAACTCACCGTGTCATAGCCCTGCCCCCACTTGTCGGCAGCCTGCAGGCGTGCGACCAGCGACGCCGGGATCGGCTCATTCGTCTTCCAGTGCCGTGCATGCTTGGACAGCACCTCGGGCTGGCTCAGCCAGTGCTCATACAGCTGGGACGGCAACTCCACAAAATCGCGCAGCACCTGGGTGCCCGACAGGCGGTGGTACGTCACGTTCGACAGCAGGCCGTGCAGGCCGTGGCCAAACTCATGGAACAGCGTGCGTGCGTCGTCGAACGACAGCAGCGTGGGCTCACCCGGTGCGCCCTTGGCGAAGTTGTTGTTGTTGACGATGACCGGCTTGAGCACGCCGCGGTTGCGCGACTGGTAGGTGAAGTCGCTCATCCACGCGCCTGAGCGCTTGGTCTGCCGGGCGTAGTTGTCATGCAGGAACAGGCCCGCGCTCACACCCTCGGCGTTGAACATCTCGTAGACCTGCACATCGGCGTGATACGCCGCAATCTCGGGCCGGGGCTCGAAACGCACACCGAACAGCCGGTGGGCGCAGTCGAACATCGCGTCCACCATGCGGTCGAGGCTGAAGTACGGCTTCACCTCGGCTTCGTCGATGTCGTACCGAGCCGCACGCACCTTCTCTGACCAGTAGCGCCAATCCCAGGCCTCGGGCTCGCCGTCCACACCGTGGGTGCGCATCATCGCGATCAGCGCCTGGCGTTCACGCTCAGCCGCCGGCAGCGCACGCGCCCACACCTCGGTCAGCAGCTTCGAAACCGCCGCCGGCGTGCCGGCCATGCTGTCAGACACCGCGTAATCGGCGTAGCTGGCGAAGCCGTGGGCCTTGGCCTGCAGGTGACGCAGTTGCAAGATGCGGCGGGCAACGTCGCGGTTGTCGGTCTCGCCGCCCATCTCGCCGCGCAGCGACCATGCCGTCCAGGCCTGCTGGCGCAGATCGCGGCGGTCGCTGAAGGTCAGGAAGGGCTCGATCAATGAGCGGCTGAGGGTGATGACATGGGCGCCGTCTTCCAGGCCGCGCTCGGCAGCCGCCTGGCGGGCCGCGGCACGCAGGAAGTCTGGCAGGCCGACCAGCTCGGATTCGTCACGCAGCACCAGCTGGTAGGCCGATTCATCGGCCAGCACGTTCTGCGCAAAGCGCGTCTGCAGCTGGGCCAGCTCCTGCATCCACTGGGCGTACACCGGCTGCTGGTCAGCGGGCAGACGCGCACCGGCGCGCACGGCGTCGGTGTGCAGGCGCTCCAGCAGGCGCTGCTGCTCGGGCAGCAGGCCCAGCGCATCACGGCGCGCATGCAGCTCGTCGAGCTTGGCAAACACGCCCGGGTGCATGCGCACGGCGCTTTCGTGGGCGGCCATCGGCGCGGCCAGTTCACGTTGCACGGCCTGTAGCGCGGCGGAGGTGGCCGAGGCCGTCAGGTTGCCGAACAAGGCCTCGATGCGGTAGAGGCGCTGGCCGCTGCGGTCGAGTGCCGCCACGGTGTTGTCGAAGGTGGGCGCCTCGGCGTTCGAGGCGATCACGGAAAGCTCCTGCAGCTGTTCGGCCATCGCGACCTCGAAGGCCGGCACGAAATGGGCCGCTTCCACGGCGTCGAAAGGCGGCAGGCCGAAAGGCGCAGTCCAGGGGGTCAACAGGGGGTTGGCAATCAATGAGCTCATGGCAATTCTTGGCTAAGAGGTCGGCGTGGTGTCGCGGAGGTGTCCAGGTGAGTGAGGCGGCCTGATCAGCCGCCGGAATTCACCTGTCGCGCTGGCATGATGCCACCTCCCTCCCAGCCGACGCGCCCTGCTTTCCCCTGATGACCATGCGAGTTTCACCCCCTGTCCGCGCGGCCCTGCTGGGCTACGGCTTTGCCGGCCGCACCTTCCACGCACCGCTGCTGCGCACCACGCCAGGCCTGGTCATTCAGGCCGTGGCCAGCCGCCAGGCCGAGCAGGTGCGGGCCGATCTGGGCGCCGACGTGGCCGTTGATGCCGACCCGCTGGCCGTGCTGGCTCGCCCGGATGTCGACCTGGTGGTGATCGCTACGCCAAACGACACCCACGCTCCACTGGCCACCGCCGCGCTGCAGGCCGGCAAGGCCGTGGTGGTGGACAAGCCCTTCGCGCTGACCACGGCCGAAGCCGCCGATGTGGTGGCGCTGGCTGCCGCACGCCAGCAATTGCTGAGCGTGTTTCACAACCGCCGCTGGGACGGTGACTTCCTCACCGTGGCCGGCCTGCTGGCCAGCGGCCAACTCGGCCGCATCACCCACGCCGTGATGCACTTCGACCGCTTCCGCGCCCAGGTGCGGGCCCGCTGGCGCGAGGCAGCCGGGCCGGGCGGCGGTCTCTACATCGACCTGATGCCGCATCTGCTGGACCAGGCCGTGCAGCTGTTTGGCTGGCCGACCGGCATCCAGGGCGACATCGCCGCGCAGCGCGACGGCGCGCAAGCCGATGACTTCGCCCACCTGCAACTGCGCTACGCCGGCGGCTTGCGGGTCGATCTGCATGCCAGCGCGCTGGCGGCCTTCGCCGGCCCGCGCTTCGTGCTGCACGGCACCCGAGGCGGCTATCGCAAATGGGGCCTGGACGCCCAGGAAGACCACTTGAAGGCCGGCCTGCTGCCCGACCCCGCCCACCCGCAGGCCTGGGGCCAAGACCCGGACCCGGGTGAATTGCTGCTGGCCGACGACCCGCAGCAACCCGACGCCCTGCGCGCCCAGAGCTGGCCCACCTTGCCGGGGCGCTACCCCGCGTATTACGCAGCCGTCGTGGCCGCCCTCACGGGCGATGCACCGAACCCGGTGCCGGCCTCCGAGGCCCTCGGCGTGATGCAGCTGATGGACCTGGGGCGCCAGAGCGCGGCACTGCAGCAGGTGCTGCCAGTCGGGCCGCAACCGTAACGACGGGCACCTCGGCCCTTTCGTTCATCGCCGTTTTCCACCGTTCATACGGCCTGGCGTGCGCTTCATCGCAAGGGTGTCGCGGCGCGGACCGGACCTGCGCAGAATTCATTTCATCGCAGGTTCAAACCGCTTCCCGCTCACCCCCACAAGGAGTTCACCATGACCACCACCAGCCGCTTCGACACCGCTTCCAACACCATCCGCTCCACCGCTGCCGCCCTGGCACTGGGCGTCACGCTGGCCCTGATGGGCGGCCTCAACGGTGTCGCTGACCAGCAGTTCAACAGCGTGATCGCCGACCAGGCCGATCAAGGCCCGACGCAGGTGGTGGTGATCACCGGCCAGCGCCCGGCACGCGCCTGAGCCTGAACCAAAAAAACGGCCTCAGGGCACCATCACGGGCTGCACGCTGAAGACACGCGGATTCGCCGGATCAACCACCACCCGCACCCAATGGATGCTGGGGCTGCCAAAGGTTTGCAGCCGGGTGAAGTTGACCAGGGTCTTGCCCGGCGCATGCAGCGGCATGTCGAGCTTGAAGTAATGGGTGTCGCCGTGCACCATCAGCACCTGGCCCTTGTACTTGACCGTCTCGGCCGCCAGCACGGACATGAAATTGCGATAGCCGCTGACCGACGCGGCCTGGCTCTCGTCCACAGACTCGGTCTCGGGCAAATCAAACCCCGGGTCGGCCTGGAACACCACCACCACACCGATCAGGCCCGCCGCACGGGCCTTGGCAAAGCTCTCCTGCAGCCAGCGCACATTGGCTTCGTCGCGCGCCAGGAATTCGGCATTGCCGGCATCGCACTGGGCCTGCTTGCGCGCACTCTTGTTGGTGCACTCCGCGGCGGACAGCACGAGGTTGTTGTTGCTGCCTGGAATGTTCAGCGTCACGAACATCACGCCGCCGCGCTCGAAGCGCTGGTTCTCCACATAGGCCTCGCCCGGCTTGCCCTGGGCTTCTGCGGGCAGGCGTTGCTGGCCAAGCGAGCCGGTCTGCGCGTACATCTTCTTGCGCAGGAAGCCCAGGCGCTCCAGCGCATCGAAGCCGCCGTTGTTCAGGCGGTGGCAATCGGTCCATTCGTTGTCGCCGGGCACGTAGAACACCGGCTGCTTCAGGCTGTTGAACATGCCCAGGGCGTCGTCGAACACCTGGTCGTCGCAACGTGAGCTGCCGTCCTTGATATCGCCGTCGTAGATCGAGAAGGCGATGTCGGAGGCATTGATGCTGGCCAGCAGGGCCGGCATCTTGGGCGCGTCACCGGCCTTGGCATAGGGCATGTCGCCCCACAGGCCAAAGCTGAAGCTGCCCGGTGCGGCAGCCTGCGGTGCGGTGGCGCAGCCGGCCAGGGCCAAGGAGGCAGCAGCGGCTGCGAGAAGGCGAATCGACGTGGTCCACATGGGTGTACATCCTGCAAGGTTCGGGGTTGCGGCGCACTGTGCGACAGCGGCGTGACATGGCCGTGACAGGCCACCCACGTACACTGCCGGGCCCGGTGCGCCTTTGCGCCGGCTGACCCGGACTGCTTCTTTCGCCATGGCGCTCAAATCCACTGTTTTCAAGGCCAATCTGCAAATCGCGGACATGGACCGCGGCTTGTACGCCGATCACGCCCTGACCATCGCCCGCCATCCGTCCGAAAACGACGAGCGCATGATGATCCGCCTGCTGGCCTTTGCCCTCAGTGTGCCGGCCGACAACCTGCGCGGCGACCTGGAGTTCACTGCCGGCCTGTCTGACCCTGACGCGCCCGATCTGTGGCAGAAAGACCTGACCGGCGATCTGGTGCAGTGGATCGAAGTCGGCCAGCCCGACGACCGCCGCCTGATCAAGGCCAGCAGCCGCGCCGAAGTGGTGAAGCTGTGGGCCTTCAGCAGCGCCGTGCCGGTGTGGTGGCAAGGCATCGAGAACAAGCTGACGCGGCTGAGCAACCTCGAAGTCTGGCAAGTGCCGACCGACCAGAGCAAGGAGCTGGCACTGCTGGCCGAGCGCAGCATGCAGCTGCAGGTGACGGTGCAGGAGGGCCAGATCTGGGTGGGCAACAAAGACCGCTCGGTGGCGGTCGAGCCCAAGCCTCTGATGACCCAGCGCCCCAAGCGCTGAGGCTGCCCACGGCACAGAGCCTCTCCGGAGACGAGCGAGGCGGCGGCTGGCCTATCATCAGGTCACCAAAGTCGCCAGGTGAGCGCCACCCGCGCCGCCTGGCTTGTTCAACGCCACAAGCGACCGCCCTCTGCCCATGATCCGCAATCCCCAGCGCCGCCGCGTTCTGCGCGCCGGCTTCGCCGCGCTGTCCGGCGCGAGCCTCCTGCCCGCTGCCATGTCGCAAACCACCCCTGCCGCTGCCCCCGCCACTGACGACCCCTATCTGTGGCTCGAAGACGTGGCCGGTGACAAGCCGCTGGCCTGGGTGCGTGAGCGCAATGCCGCCAGCCGCCCGGTGCTGGAAGCCCGCCCCGAATTCCAGCGCAACCGCACGCGCTTCAAGGAAATCCTCGACTCACGCGAACGCATTCCGTATGTGAGCCGCCAGGGCGACTTCCTCTACAACTTCTGGCGCGACCAGCAACATCCGCGCGGCCTGTGGCGCCGCACGACGCTGGCTGAATACCGCAAGGCCCAACCCAGCTGGGACGTGCTGCTCGATCTGGACGCCCTGGCCAAGGCCGAGGGCGAAAACTGGGTCTGGCAACGCGCCAACCTGCGCGGTGGTACGTCCACCCTCTGCCTGGTGTCGCTGTCACGCGGCGGCGCCGATGCCTCGGTGATCCGCGAATTCGACCTGGGCACCCGCCAGTTCGTGGCCGGTGGCTTCGCGCTGCCGGAAGCCAAGTCGGACCTCGACTGGCTGGACGACGACACGCTGCTGGTGGCCACCGACACCGGCCCGGGCTCGATGACCGATTCAGGTTATGCCCGCACCATCCGACTGTGGAAGCGCGGCACGCCGCTGAGCGCGTCGACGCTGATCCATGAAGTGCGCCAGACCGACATGGTGGCCACCGCCGTGGTTGACCACACGCCCGGCCACAAGCGCGTGGTGCTGGGCCGCATGATCGACTTCTACACCAGCGAGGAAGGCCTCTGGGAAAACGGCAAGCTGACGCCGCTGGACAAGCCGATCGATGCCCGCGTGAACTTCTGGGCCGAGCGCATGCTGATCAGCCTGCGCAGCGACTGGACCGTGGCCGGCAAGACCTGGCCGCGTGGCTCGCTGCTGGTGACCAATGCCGCGGCCTACCTGCGCGGCGAGCGCAATTTCGAGGCCGTGTTCACGCCCACGGCCACGCGCTCGCTCACCGGCTACACCACCACCCGCACCCATGTGCTGCTGAACGTGCTGGACAACGTGGCTGGCCGCGCCGAGGCGCTGAGCCCGAACGCGGCAGGCCAGTGGGTCAAGCGCGACATTCCGGCGCCCTTCCCCGGCACGCTGTCGATCGCCAGCTGGCATGACCCGCTGGTGGCCAATGACGCGCTGGCGGAAACCTTCACGGTCAGCTACACCGACTTCGTCACGCCGGATTCGCTCTACCTGGGCAACACCGGCGGCGCCACGCTGGAGAAGCTGAAGTCACGTCCGGCGTTCTTCGATGCCAGCGGCCTGGTGGTAGAACAGCAGTTCGCCAAGTCGAAGGACGGCACCCGCGTGCCTTACTTCGTGGTGCGTCCGAAGGGTGCGCCGCTCGACGGCACCAACCCGACGATCCTGTACGGCTACGGGGGCTTCGAGGTGTCGATGAACCCGTGGTACTCGGCCGGCTACGGCGCCGGCTGGTTCGCCAACAAGGGCGTGCTGGTGGTGGCCAACATCCGCGGCGGTGGTGAATACGGCCCCGGCTGGCACCAGGCGGCCGTCAAGGCCAACAAGCAGCGCAGCTACGACGACTTCATCGCCGTGGCGGAAGACCTGATCGCCCGCAAGATCAGCAGCCCGAAGCACCTGGGCATCATGGGTGGCTCGAATGGCGGCCTGCTGATGGGCGCCATCACCACCCAGCGCCCGGACCTGTTCAACGCCGTGGTCTGCCAGGTGCCGCTGCTCGACATGAAGCGCTACCACCTGCTGCTGGCTGGTGCGAGCTGGATGGCCGAGTACGGCAACCCCGATGTGCCGGCCGAGTGGGCCTACATCTCGAAGTACAGCCCGTACCAGAACGTCAAGCCCGGCGTGAAGTACCCGAAGATCTTCTTCGTGACCTCCACGCGCGACGACCGGGTGCACCCGGGCCACGCGCGCAAGATGGCCGCCAAGATGATCGCCCAGGGCCACGAGGTGCTGTACTACGAGAACATCGAAGGTGGCCACGGCGCCGCTGCCGACAACTCGCAGGCCGCTGACCGCCAGGCGCTGGAATTCGCCTTCTTCGCCCAGCAGCTGGGTCTGAAGGTGAAGGGCTGATCGATGCCTGAGGCCAACCCGCTCACCACGGCGCTTGCTGCAGCGCTCAGCATCACCCACGACACCACCGCAGGGCGGTTTGGTGCGGTGGTGGACGGGCTGGCCTGCGAATGCGACTACCGCCTGCAGGGCGGCGTGATGTGGCTCACCCACACCGGCGTCCCTGCGGCGCTGGGTGGGCGTGGCATCGCCGCTGCGCTGGTGAAGGCCGCGCTCGACTGGGCCCGTGCCCAGGGCCTGAAGGTGCAGCCCCAATGCAGCTACGTGGCGGTCTACATGCGCCGCCACCCCGAGACCCAGGACCTGCTGGCCCCCTGAACGCCTAAGCGGCCGCTCAGGCGCATGCGCTAAGCTGCCCGCCATGCCTTTCGAGAACCTCTCCGACGATCCGGAGCACAGCCTCCACTCCGCCGCCGAACGCACCGCCGCCGGCCGCCGCAGCACCTGGGTGAGTGTGGCGGTGAACGTGCTGCTGACGGCCCTGCAGATCAGCGTCGGCCTGCTCACCAAGTCGCAGGCCCTGGTGGCCGACGGCATCCATTCGCTGTCTGACCTGATCGCTGACTTCGTGGTGCTGCTGGCCAGCCACCACAGCCAGAAAGACGCCGACGAAGACCACCCCTACGGGCACCAGCGTTATGAAACCGCCGCCTCGCTGGTGCTGGGCGCGCTGCTGCTGGCCGTGGGTGGCGGCATGCTGTGGTCGGCCTTCCTGAAGCTCGAGAACCCCGACAGCGTGCCCATCGTGCACGTCACCGCACTGTGGGTGGCGGCCGGGGCACTGGTCGCCAAGGAACTGCTGTTCCGCTACATGCTGGCGGTGGCCAAACGCGTCAAATCGAGCATGCTGGTGGCGAACGCCTGGCATGCCCGCTCTGATGCGGCGTCATCGCTGGTGGTGGGCCTGGGCATCATCGGCAACCTGGCCGGCTACCCGATCCTCGACCCCATCGCCGCGCTCATCGTCGGCTTCATGGTGGCCCGCATGGGCTGGGAGTTTGGCTGGGACGCGCTGCATGACTTGATGGACCGCGCGGTGGACGACGAAGAGGTGCAGGCCATTCGCAGCACGCTGGCCGGCAGCCCCGGCATTCTGGGCGTGCATGACCTGCGCACCCGCAAGATGGGCGACATGATCGTGGTCGACGTGCACCTGGAGGTGGACGCGCAACTCACCGTGGAGGCCGGCCACGACATCGCCGTGGAAGCCCGCCAGCGCGTGCTGCAACGCCACCGCGTCATCAACCTGATGACCCACGTCGACCCCTTCCGCCGGCCTGACCGCGACCACGCCACCCCGGCGCCGGCCACAGGCACCCAGGCCTGATCAAACCCCGCGCATCACCCCCATGCACCCACTCCTGCAGAACAACCAGTTCCTCGTTCGTGAACATGTCGGCCTGTTCAAGGCGGCCAGCAATTTCGACATCCTCGATCCGCGCACCGGCGCCACGGTGCTGCACTGCCGCGAGCCCGAGCTGGGTTTCTTCACCAAGCTGCTGCGCTTCACCGATTACAAGCGCATGACGCCGTTCGATGTGCGCCTGACCACGCCCGAAGGCCAGCCGGTGCTGCGGGTGAAGCGCGGCGTCTCGCTGCTGCGCTCGACGGTGGATGTGCTGGACGAGCGCGACCAGGTCGTCGGCCACTTCAGGCAACGGCTGCTCTCCATCGGCGGCAAGTTCGATGTGATCTCGCCGAGCGGCCAGGAGTTGTGCACCTTGCAGGGCAAGTGGACGAGCTGGGAGTTCCGCTTCCTGCGCGGAGAGCGCGAGCTGGCGCTGGTGTCCAAGCAATGGGCCGGGCTGGGCAAGGAGCTGTTCACCAGCGCCGACAACTACATGCTGAGCATCCAGCCGGCCGTGCCGGCGAATGACCCGACACGGCTGCTCATCGTGGCCGCCGTGCTCTGCATCGACATGGTGCTCAAGGAGTGAGCACCCTGCAGTGCCGGCTCACAGCGTGAGGATGCTGCAGCCGGTGGTGTTGCGCGCTTCCAGGTCGCGGTGAGCCTGGGCCACGTCGGCCAGCGGGTAACGCTGGTCGATGCGGATCTTCACCATGCCCGAGGTGACCATGCCGAACAGGTCATCGGCCATCTCCTGCGTGCGCTCGCGGGAGGCGATGTGGGTGAACAGCGTGGGGCGGCTCACATACAGGCTGCCCTTGGCGGCCAGCACGCCGATGTCCAGCGGCGGCACCTTGCCCGAGGCATTGCCATAGGTGGCGATCAGGCCGAAGGGCTGCAGGCAGTCGAGCGACTTCATGAAGGTGTCGGCGCCCACCGAGTCATAGACCGCCTTCACACCCACGCCGCCGGTGATCTCCTTCACCCGCGCCACGAAGTCTTCGGTGCGGTAGTTGATGGTGTGGCTGGCGCCCATCTCGCTGGCCAGCGCACACTTTTCATCGCTGCCGGCCGTGCCGATGAGTTGCAGGCCCATGGCGCGCGCCCACTGGCAGGCGATCAGGCCCACGCCACCGGCCGCGGCATGGAACAGCACGAAATCACCGGCCTTCAAGCCGCCCTGCGGCTGGGTGCGGCGCAGCAGGTACTGCACGGTCAGGCCCTTGAGCATCATCGCGGCGCCTTCGTCGAAGCTGATGGCGTCGGGCAGCTTCACCACGCATTTGGCCGGCATCACGCGGCGCTCACAGTAGCTGCCGGGCGGGTTGCTGGCATAAGCGGCGCGGTCGCCCACGGCCAGGTGCATCACGCCCTCACCCACGGCTTCGATCACGCCAGCGCCTTCCATGCCCAGCGACAAGGGCAGCGCGTTCGGGTACAGGCCCGTGCGCTGGTACACGTCGATGAAGTTCAGACCCACCGCGTGATGGCGGATGCGCACCTCGCCCGGGCCGGGCTCACCCACCGGCAGCTCCACCAGGTGAAGTTGCTCCGGGCCACCAAAGGCGGCGATCTGGACAGTGCGGCTGGTGAGGGTCATGCAGGTACTCCGGATGGGGTTGGATCAGGTCATGTATCGTGCCAGCGATGGGGTGGCCTTGTGCATCGCGGGATACCCGCTGCCGCCGCCCATTCAAGCCAGCACCATGAACCAGTCCCTGACGCCGCGCATTGCCTTTTTGCTCACCCTGCCCCCGCTGTTGTGGGCCGGCAATGCCATCGTCGGCCGGCTGGCCGTGGGCGCCGTGCCGCCGGTGGCTCTGAACATGGCGCGCTGGGCACTGGCCTTCGTGCTGCTGTATCCGCTGGGCAAGGCCGCGCTGTCGGACTGGGGCGCGCTGAAGGCCCGCTGGCGCTACCTCAGCCTGCTGGGCCTGCTCGGCATGGGCAGCTACAACGCCCTGCAGTACCTGGCGCTGCACACCTCCACGCCGCTGAACGTGACGCTGATTGCCGCCAGCTCGCCGGTGTGGATGCTGGGCATCGGGGCGCTGGTGTACGGCGTACGGCCGCGTGCGCAGGACGTGGCCGGCGCGGTGCTGTCGCTGCTGGGTGTGGCGCTGGTCATTGCGCGCGGCCAGCCAGCCCGCCTGCTGGACCTGCACTTCGTGCCGGGCGATCTGCTGATGCTGCTCGCCATCCTCAGCTGGGCCGCCTACAGCTGGCTGCTGGCCAAGCCGCCCGCCAACATGCAGGGTGCACAACGCCCGGCCTGGGACTGGGCCGGCTTCCTGCTCGTGCAGACCAGCTTCGGCCTGGTCTGGTGCGGCGCCAGCGCGGGCCTGGAGGCCGTCATCACGCAGCCTGAATGGCACTGGACACCCTGGGTGCCCGCCATCCTGCTCTACGTGGCCGTCGGCCCTTCACTGATCGCGTACCGCTGCTGGGGCCTCGGCGTGGCCACCGTCGGGCCGGCCGTGGCGGGCTTCTTTGGCAACCTCACGCCGGTGTTTGCGGCCATGCTGTCGGCGGCCATGCTGGGCGACGCACCGCAGTGGTTCCACATGGCTGCTTTTGGGCTCATCGTGGCAGGCATCCTCGTGTCATCCCGACGTTGACCGCAGGCCCTTACGGATTACAGTCAGCGGGCTGTATGCCGATAAGGTTCCCATGACGTCCCCTGCCAATCCTGCTGTGTCGAACACCCCGTTGCTGACCTCGGGGGCAGACGCACGACCGGTGGCGTGGCGAACCTGGTCACTGGCCTGGCTGGGCCTGGCGATTCCCACCGCCATCATCGCCAGCCTGGCCAACCCGTGGCTGTGGATGCTGGTGATGGTGTGGCTGGCCCTGAGCGTGGCCCTGGCCCTGGGCCTGGTGCGCCACATTGACCTGCTGCACGGCCAGGTTGCCGATTACGCGGCGCGGCTCGAATCAGCCCGCGAGCGCATCGACAGCCTCGCCACCCGGGATGAACTCACCGACGTGTGGAACAAGCGCCAGCTGATGGAATTGCTGGAGCAGCATGCCGCACAAACCCGCCGCAGCGGCTCACCGCTGTGCCTGGCGCTGCTCGACATCGACCACATGCGCAACATCAACGCGCAGCACGGCGAGCGCGTGGGCGATGAAGTGCTCAAGCGTTTTGCCAAGGCCGCACAGGCCGCCCTGCGCAACAGCGATTTCCTCGGCCGCATCGGCGGCGATGAATTCCTGCTCGTCTTCCCGGCTTCATTGCCGGCCGAAGCCGAGGTGGCCTTGAACCGCCTGCGCGGCGCCCTGGCCACGCTGCCCCTGGCCGATCTGGCGCCGGGGCTGACGCTCACCTGCTCAGGCGGGCTGGTACGGCTGACGCCGACCGAAACGCTGGATGCGGCCATCGGCCGTGCCGATGAAGCGCTGGGCAAGGCGGCCACCGCAGGCCGCAACCAGATTCACCAGGGCTGAAGCCAACCCGGTCAGAACCCGCCGGGTCAAAACGCGCCCGGGAAAGCGCCCCCGTCAATCAGGATGTTCTGCCCGGTGATGTAGCCGGCATGGCGGCTGCACAGGAAGGCGCAGGTCGCACCAAACTCGTCCGCCTGCCCGAAGCGACGCGCCGGCACACCTTGCCGCCGCGCATCGGTCACCGCATCCAGCGGCTTGCCGGTCTTGGCCGCCGCGCCTGCCAGCGTCTTCTGCAGGCGCTCGGTATCAAACGCACCGGGCAGCAGGTTGTTGATGGTGACGTTGGCGCCAGCCAGTTGCGGCTGCCGCGACAGGCCTGCCACGAAGCCCGTCAGGCCCGAGCGCGCCCCGTTGCTCAAACCCAGGATGTCGATCGGGGCCTTCACCGCCCCGGAGGTGATGTTGACGATGCGGCCGAAGCCGCGCGCCGCCATGCCATCCACCGTCGCCTTGATCAGCTCGATGGGCGTGAGCATGTTGGCATCGATGGCAGCCAGCCAGATGTCGCGGTCCCAGTCCCGGAAATCACCGGGCGGCGGGCCACCGGCGTTGTTGATCAGGATGTCGACCTGCGGGCAGGCCGCGAGCGCAGCGGCACGGCCTTCCGGCGTGGTGATGTCGCCGGCCACGGTGCGCACCTCCACCGCGGGGTTCAGTGCGCGCAGCTCGGCCGCAGTGGCGGCCAATGCAGCCTCGCCACGGGCCGTGATGACCACGTTCACGCCTTCGGCCACCAAGGCCTCAGCGCAGCCCTTGCCCAGGCCCTTGCTGGCCGCGCACACCAAGGCCCAGCGGCCACCAATTCCCATGTCCATGTTCTGCTCCTGAGGAGTTGAATTCAGCGCCAGCGCGTCAGCAGCCAGACACCCGTGAGCACCAGGCCCGTGCCCACCAGCAACAGCGGGGTGAAGGGCTCGTTGAGCAAGAGCACGCCCATGCTGATGGTGGAAAGCGGGCCGATCATGCCGATCTGCGCCGACAAGGCCGAGCCGATGCGCTCGATGGCCATCATCACCATCAGCACCGGGGCCACGGTGCAGGCCGTGGCATTGAGCAGGCTGAGCCACATCACGGGCTCGGGCACGTGGATGGCGCCCAGTGGTTTGACGACGGCGAAGTGCAGCAGGCACAGCACGCAGGCCGCCGTGCTGGCCAGCCCGGTGAGGCGCAGCGAGCCCATGCGCTGCACCACCTCGCCGCTGGCCAGCAGGTACACCGAATAGCTCACCGCGCTGCCGAACACCAGGCCCGCGCCCAGCCAGACATGGTCGCCCTGCACCGACAACTCGTGGCCGAAGACGATCATCACGCCGCTGTAGCTCACGGCCGCAGCCAGCCACTGGCGTGCGCTCACATGCCGCTTGAGCACAAACACCGACAGGGCCATGACGATGGTCGGGCCGAGGTACAGAATCAGCCGCTCCAGGCTGGCCGAGATGTACATCAGGCCGTAGAAGTCGAGCATGCTGGCCAGGTAGTAGCCGCTGAAGCCCAGGCCCAGCACCACCGCCCAATCCTTGCGCGTGAGCGCCGGCTTGCCCCGGCTGGCCCACCAGGCCAGGGCCGCGAACAAGGGCAGCGCCAGCAGCATGCGCCAGGCCACCACCGTGACGGCGTCCACGCCATGCCGGTACATCAGCTTGGCCAGAATGGCCTTGCCAGAAAACGCGATCGAGCCGGCCGCCGCCAGCAGCAAGCCGGGCCAGACCTGGGCCAGCGGCATCGCGCCCAACGCCGACTTGTGGGTGTGGCCACTCATCGCGGGCAGCAGAAATTCAAATCCATCGCTGGAGTTTACGAGGCGGCGTTGGAGGCCGCCTCACCAGCCCGCAGCGGCCCCGTCACGGCGTGGGTCACTCGCAGCGATGTAGCCCTCCACCGCCGGATCGCCCAGGCGCCAGATGAACTGGCCGGCGCCGAAATCCTGGTAGCTGTCCTGGATCACCTCGATCTGGTGGCCCAGGCCCGCGAGCGTCTGCACGGTGGCTGCGGGCATCGTGGCTTCCACGTTCAGCGACAAGCCCTGGTTGTAGCGCCAGCGCGGCGCATCACAAGCGGTCTGCGGGTTCTGTCCATGGTCCAGTATGCGGGTGAGGGTTTGCACATGGCCCTGCGGCTGCATGTTGGCGCCCATCACGCCGAAGCTCATCACCGGTGCACCGCCCTTGCTCAGGAAAGCCGGGATGATGGTGTGGAACGGCCGCTTGCCGGGCGCCACCACATTGGCGCTGGCAGCGTCCAGGCTGAAGCCATGCCCGCGGTTCTGCAGGCTCAGGCCCCATTCCGGCAGCACCACCCCCGAGCCAAAGCCCATGTAGTTACTCTGGATGAAGCTGACCATCATCCCCTGCTCGTCAGCCGCGGTGAGGTAGATGGTGCCGCCCTTGACCGGGTTGCCGGCGCCGAAGTCCTGCGCGCGGCGCGGGTCGATCAGCTTCGCGCGCTGCGCCAGGTAATCCGGCGACAGCAACTGCTCGGCCGTGACCGCCATGCTGGCGGGCTCAGCCACGAAGCGGTACACATCAGCAAAAGCCAGCTTCATGGCCTCGATCTGCAGGTGGTGGCGCTCGGCGCTGTCCACGCCCAGGCGGGCGGTGTCGTGGTGGCGCAAGATGCCCAGCGCCATCAACGCAGCAATGCCCTGCCCGTTCGGCGGAATTTCGTGCAGCGTGTGGCCGGCGTAATCCATGCCGATGGGCGTGACCCACTCGGGCGCGCAGGCCGCCATGTCGGCCATGGTGAGCGCGCCGCCCTGGGCTGCGGCGGCCGCCACCAGCGCGTCAGCGATCTCGCCGGTGTAGAAGGCCTCGCCACCACTGCGGCCGATGGCGCGCAGCGCGCGGGCGGCACCGGGCATCACGAAGCGCTCACCGACCTGCGGGGCACGGCCGTGCGGCAGGAACGTCTCTGCAAAGCCGGGCTGGGCCGTCAAGGCGGCCACGGTGGAGGCCGCCTGCCACTTCTGCTGCACCACCACCGGCACGGCGTAGCCGCGCTCGGCAATCTCGGCCGCCAGCGCCATCAGGTCTTCAAACGGCAAGTGGCCGAAGCGCGCATGCAGCGCCACCCAGCCCGACACCGCACCGGGCACCGTGACGGCGTCCCAGCCGCGCTGCGGCGGGGTGCGTGCAGCGTCGCCATGTCGGCGGCGGAAGTAGTCCGGTGTCCACGCTCCCGGCGCGCGGCCCGAGGCGTTCAGGCCATGCAGTTGCTGGCCGTCCCACACGAGGCAGAAGGCGTCCGAGCCCAGGCCATTGCTGACCGGCTCCAGCACCGTCATCGCAGCCGCCGTGGCAATCGCCGCATCCACCGCATTGCCACCGGCCTGCAGCATGCGCAGGCCCACCTGCGACGCCAGCGGGTGCGAGGTCGACACCACATTGCGGGCATACACCGGCAAGCGGTGCGAGGCGTACGGCGCAGCCGCTGAGAAGGGTTGAGTCATGCGGGGATGATGCCAGCGGCCGGTAGTTGATGCCGGCCTCAGTCGACCGTGGCGCCAGACTCGCGCACCACCCGCCCCAATCGAACCGACTCGGTGCGGATCAAGGCGCCGAAGTGCTCGGGCGTGCCAGCCACCACCGGCGTGCCCAGGGCTTCCCACTTCTTGCGGAACACGGGGTCCTTGAAGATGGCGAGGAAGGTGGCGTTGAGCTTCTGCACCACGGGCGCCGGCGTGCCGCTGCGCACCGCAATGCCGTGCCACGCCGTCAGCTCGAAGCCAGCCAGACCGGCTTCGGCAAAGGTGGGCACCTTGGGCAAGGCCGGCGACCGCGTGGCCGATGTGACGGCCAGCGGCGTCAGTGTGCCGGCCTGGATGTGCTGGAGCGAGCTGCCGAGGATGTCGAACATCACCGGCACCTGCCCGCCCACCACGTCATTCAGTGCCGGGCCGGCGCCGCGGTACGGCACATGCGACATCCGCACCCCCACCGCCTTGCCGAAGATCTCGCCGGCCAGGTGCTGCGGCGTGCCGTTGCCGGCCGAGGCGTACGGGTACTTCTCGGTCTGGGCCTTCACCTGCGTGATGAAGTCTTTCAGCGTCTTGATGCCGGTGGACGGATGCACTTCCAGCACCAGCGGGAAGGACGACAGCTGCACCACCGGCTCCAGCTCCGTCAACGCGTTGAAGGGCATGCGCTTGAACAGGCTGGCGTTCACCGCCATCGGGCCGCTGGCGGCCAGCAGCATGGTCTGGCCATCGGCCGGCGCCTGCCGCGCCACTTCGGCGCTGCCCAGGTTGCCGCCCGCGCCGCCCTTGTTGTCGATGACCACCGGCACCCCGAGGCGGGTTTGCAGTTCAGGCTGCAGCAGACGGGCCATCAGGTCGGTCGGGCCACCCGGCGGGTAAGGCACGACAAAGCGGATGGGGCCGTTCGGCCAGGCCGACTGGGCCAGGGCGGTGTGCGCGCTCAGGGCGAGGCCGGCGCCCACGGTGGCCAGCATCAGGGCGCGGCGGTTGAATCGGTTCATGGTGTCTCCTTCGTGTTGTCTTGACTTGGGCTGATCGCAGCCCCGTGCTCATCAGTTCGCAAACCCCAGCGCATGCGCATTGCGCAGTTGCTCAGCCGTGGCGAGCGGGCGGCCCAGGCAGGCCGCGGCATCGGCCGCTTGCGCCACCAGCGCGGCGTTGTGGGGCGCCAGGCTGCCGTCCTTCAGGAACAGGTTGTTCTCGAAGCCCACCCGCACATGTCCACCCAGCGCGGCAGCGGCCACGGCACAGGCGTGTTCGGTCGGGCCGAAGGCGCACATCGACCAAGGCTCAGCACCCGTGTGCGCGCCGACGAAGGGCAGCAAATCAGACGGCGACGAGCGCTGGCCCACGCTGTAGCGGCCGAGTACGAACAGTAGGCTCCACGGTGCGTCAGGCACCACGCCGGCACGGCGCAGCGCTTGCCAGCGCAGCAGGTCAGCCGCGTCATACAAGATCACCTGGGTCATGACACGTTCGGCCGCCAGCCAGCCGAAGAAGCTGGTCAGACCGGCGTCGCCGATGTCGGGCTGGTCCAGCTCGCGCAGGCCCACTGACACAGCCTCGGGGCGCAGCGCTTGCACCATGGCCATCTGCGCCGGGGCCTGGTAGACCTTGGCGGCCTCACTGGTCACCTGCAGCACCATCTCGCTGCCCACGGCTGTACGCACGGCCGCGAGCGCTTCGCGGTAGGTGGTCACGTCCAGGCTGTGGCGGCCCTGGGTGTCGCGCACATGCAGGTGCAGCATGGCCGCGCCTGCATCCAGGCAGGCCTTGGCGGTGCTGGCCAGCGCAGCGGCCGTCAGCGGCACGGCGGCGTGGTCAGCGGCCTGCTTGTAGGCCCCGTTGGGGGCGGCCGTGATGAGCATCGGCACGGCTGTTTCTGCGTGGGTCATGGCTGGGGGGCAGGCGCTGGGCCTGGGGTTGCGGTGTCAGAGGAAAAAACTGGAACGGGCGCGGGCGATGCGCCCATCCCGGCAGCGCGCGGCAATTCGGGCGACAGCAAGGCCAGGCCGGCGCGCAGCAGGCTGTCGTAGCGTGCACGCTCGGTCGCCCGGGTGGCCTCAGGCCAATCGTGAAAGCCGGCACCGGCCTTCATGCCGACACGCCCGGCGGCCACCGCCGCTTGCAGCACTTGCGCCGGCTCTGCGCTGTTGTTCAACGACGGGTAGATGGTGGCCGCGGCAGCGCAGTGCACGTCCAGCCCGGCATGGTCACGCTGCAGCACCGGGCCGGCCGCCAGGAAGCGGAAGCCGAAGCCGAAGCGCACAGCGGCGTCCACGTCATCAGCGCTGGCCACGCCCTGGTCGATCAGGGCAAAGGCCTCGCGGGCCAGGGCGTGCTGCAGGCGGTTGGCCAGGAAGCCCGGCAGGTCCTTGCGCACCATCACCGGTACGCTGCCGCAGGCGCGCATCAAATCAAACACCGCGCGGGCGGCAGCGGGGTCACTGGCCTCGCCCATCACCACTTCCACCAGCGGCACCAGGTGGGCCGGCATGAAGAAGTGCAGGCCCAGCATGCGGGCGCGGCCGGGCAAGCCCTGGCTGATGCGGCTGATGGGAATGCCCGAGCTGTTGCTGGTGAGCACGGCGCCTGGCGGGGCCAGCTTGTCGAGGCGGGCGAACAGTGCCTGCTTGTCGGCCAGCCGCTCGGTGATGCACTCGACCACCAGGCCCACATCGGCCCAGTTCACGTCATCAAGGCTGGCCACGCAGGCCAAGCTCGGCGCGGTGATGACGCCGGTGGCAGCCAGCTCGGCCAGACCGTGCGCCACCAGGCGTTCATGCCGCTCGGTGTGGGGCTCCACCACCGTGACGTGGCAGCCGCCACGCGCCAGCACCACGGCCACATCGGCGCCCATGGTGCCGCCGCCCACCACCACCGCCGGCATGCCCAGCGGGTTGCTTGTCCAGTTGCTCATCCACGCGCCTTGCTCTTGCGTTGTCTCCGCCGGCACATCAGGCATGGCCGGCTACTTGTTTGGAGGGCAGTCTAGGCAGCGCTGATTGATTCGTCCATTCACGATTTGATATAAATTGATCACCCATGACGATCAATTGGACGCTGCGTGAATTGCAGGTGATGCGGGTGCTGGCCGAGACGCTGAACTTCCGGCGCACGGCAGAGCGGGTGCATCTGTCGCAGCCCGCCGTGACGGCCCTGATCACCCGGCTGGAAAGCAGCCTCGGCGCCCGCCTGTTTGACCGCAGCACGCGGGCCGTGTCGCTCACCGCCGCCGGGGTGGCTTTTCTGGCTCAGGCCGAGCTGATCTGCCGCCAGGCCGAAGTGGCCGCCGCCGCCGTGCGCGACGTGGTGGAGTTGCGCGACGGCCGGGTGCGCATGGCCGCCCTGCCCTCGCTGGCGGCCTCGGTGGTGCCCGCGGTGTTTGCGCGGCTGACGGCCCAGCACCCCGGCCTGCGGCTCGATCTGATCGACAGCCTGTCTGACGCCGCGTTTGACCTGGTTCGCGCGGGTCAGGTGGATTTCGCGCTCACCGCCGCCAACCCGGCCTACGCCGATCTGCGCTACACCACGCTGGCGCAAGACCACTTCGTGCTGCTGCTGCCCGCCGCGCACCCCTTGGCGCTGGGCGGCGCCAAGGCCACGCAAGCGCTGCCGCCACTGCGCTGGGCCGACATCGGCGAATTGCCGCATGTGTCGATGCCCGCCAATACCAGCGTGCGTCAATACGCGGAGGCGGCCTTCCTCAAGGTGGGCCAGCGCTTCGAGCCGCGCTGGGAAGTGGAGCACCTGGCCACGCTGAATGCGATGGTGGCTGCGGGCCTGGGTGTTGCGGCGCTGCCGGAGCTGGCCGCACTGGTGGCGCGCAATGCCCAGGTGGTGCTGCGCCGCCTCACCACGCCCGACATGCCGCGGCCGATCGGCCTGGTGACGCGGCAGGGCCAGACGCTGTCACTGGCCGCGCAAACGGTAGTGACGGCGCTTCAAGCGGCGTTGCAGGCGGCGCTGCAGCAAGCGGTTCAGCCTGCCAAACCCGCAACCCCGCGGGTCAGTCGATCGGGTGGTCGGCCACGTAGCGCGTGACCACCGGCTGCGTGGGCCCGGTATGGAAGGCCAGGCGCTGATCACGCAGGCCGATGTCGGCGGCGGTGAAGCGCTCCAGCCGGCGCTTGTGCTCGATCCAGGTTTCGTCGAGGAAGTACTCGATGTAGCGGCCGGGCACCGCCGCGTCGCGGAACAAGCCCCATGAGAGCGCGCCCTGCCGCAGACGGGCCTGCCGGGTGAGCTGCATCACCTCCCCAAACGCCGCTGCGCGGGCCGGGTCGATCAGGTACTCCACCGTCACCATCACCGGGCCTTCGTCCGGCCCCACCGGAATGGCTGGCTCGGGCGCACCGCCTGCGGGCAGCGCTGGCGTGGTGTCGGGCGCGAGCTGGGTCATCGGCCAGCGCCGCAGCACCAGCAGCACCACCAAGCCAAACACCACCGAGCTCAACATCGCCATGCGGATGCTGCCGTGGCCCGCCACCTGGCCCCACAGCGCAGCACCGGCTGCCGTGCCGCCCATCAAACCCATCTGGTAGATCGACATACCCCGCGCCCGCACCCAGCCGGGCAGGCTCATCTGGGCAGCCACGGTGAGGGTGTTGGCGGTCGAGATCCAGGCCATGCCAGCCAGCACCATCGCCACCCAGGCCACCGCCGGGTGCGGCGCGAAGGCCACCACCACCGTGGCCGTGGCATGGGCCAGCGGGCCGGCCTGCACGAACTGCGAATTGCTGTAGCGGGCGCGCCATTTCGGAAACAGCATCACGGCGATGATGGCCCCCAGGCCCTGCGCGGCCAGCAAACCGGTGAAGAGGTGGGCACCGCCGCCCAGATCACGGGCGATCAAGGGCAGCAGCGCCAGCAGGCCGGCAGTCTGCAGGAAGAACAAAAACACCCGCACCAGAATCAGCCGCAACGGTGGTGATTGCCACACATGCTGCAGGCCCACCCGCATCGCACCAACGAAGCGCTCGCCGGGCAAGGCACTCTGCTTCTTCTGCTGCGAACGCCAGCGCAGGATGGTGACGAAGGCGATCATCGACAGCGCCGCGTTCAGCACGAACACCCACACCTCACCCACGCTGGCCAGCACCGCCCCGGCCACCACCGGGCCGACGATGCGCGAGAGGTTCATCGCCACGCCGTTGAGGGCCAGCGCGCCTGACAGATGCTGGCGCGGCACGATGTCCGGCACGATGGCGGCGAACACCGGCCAACGCAGCGCCAGGCCAATGCCGTTGGTGAAGGTGAGCAGCAAGAGCAGCGGCGCCGTCATGGCATCAGCCAGCGACACCGCCGCCAGGACCAGCGCGTTGAGCGCCACCCACAGCTGCGTGCTGGCGAAATAGCGGCGGCGGTCGAGGATGTCGGCCAGCGCGCCGCTGGGCAGGCCCAGCAGGAAGACCGGCAGCGTGGACGCCGCCTGCACCAGCGCCACCATCGTGGTGCTGGTGGTCAGCGTGGTCATCAGCCAGGCGGCAGCCACGTCGTTCATCCACATCGTGACGTTGGCGGCCAGCCAGGCCAGCCACAACATGCGAAAGACCTTCACCTCGAACGGTGCCAGTGCGGAATCACTCATCAGTGCAACAGGGCCACTTCAAAACAAAAATGCCCCGCACGGGGGCGGGGCATGGCTTGCGAGCGCTGGAGCGCCGTTACTCTTCCTGGAAGGCTTCTTCGCGCTTGTTCTTGATCGACGGCAGCATCACCACCACGATCATCAGGAACGAGGCGATCAGCAGGCCGGCCGACAGCGGACGCGACATGAAGGTCGTCCAGTCACCACGCGACAGCAGCAGCGCGCGGCGCAGGTTCTCTTCCATCATCGGGCCGAGGATGAAGCCCAGCAGCAGCGGTGCAGGCTCGCAGTTCAGCTTGTAGAAGATGTAGCCCACCAGACCGAACAGCGCGGCGGCGTAGACGTCGAACGTGTTGTTGTTCAGCGTGTACAGACCGATCGAGCAGAACACCAGGATGGCCGGGAACAGGTGCTTGTAGGGCACGGTCAGCAGCTTGATCCAGATGCCGATCAGCGGCAGGTTCAGGATGACGAGCATCAGGTTGCCGATCCACATCGAGGCGATCAGGCCCCAGAAGAGTTCCGGGTTGCTGGTCATCACCTGCGGGCCGGGCTGGATGCCCTTGATGGTCATCGCGCCCACCATCAGCGCCATCACGGCGTTCGGCGGAATGCCCAGGGTCAGCATCGGGATGAAGCTGGTCTGTGCACCGGCGTTGTTGGCGGCCTCAGGGCCGGCCACACCGCGGATGTTGCCTTGGCCAAACGGCACTTCACCGGCACGGCCCTTGGTCTTCTTTTCCACCGTGTAGGCGGCAAACGAAGCCAGCAGGGCGCCGCCACCAGGCAGCACACCCAGGATGGAACCCAGCGCGGTGCCACGCAGCACGGCGGGATAGGCGTCCTTGAAGTCCTGCTTGGTCGGCCACAGGCCCTTCACGTTCTTGGTGAAGACCTCGCGGCTCTCGGCAGGCTGGCCCAGGTTGGCGATGATTTCGCCAAAGCCGAACACGCCCATGGCGATGGTGACGAAGCCGATGCCGTCGGTCAGCTCGGCGATGTCGAAGCTGAAGCGCGGCGTGCCCGAGATGACGTCGGTGTTGATCTGGCCGAGCAGCAGGCCCAGCAGGATCATCGAGATCGCCTTGACCAGCGAGCCCGAGGCCAGCACCACGGCACCGATCAGGCCCAGCACCATCAGGCTGAAGTACTCAGCCGGGCCGAACTTGAAGGCGAGCTCAGTCAGCGGCGGTGCGAAGGCGGCAATGATGACCGTGCCCACGCAACCAGCGAAGAACGAGCCCAGACCGGCTGCAGCCAGCGCAGGACCAGCACGGCCCTTGCGCGCCATGGCGTAGCCGTCAATGGCCGTGACCACCGAGCTGGATTCACCCGGCACATTGATCAGGATGGCCGTGGTGGAGCCGCCGTACTGGGCGCCGTAATAAATGCCGGCCAGCATGATCAGGGCCGGGGTGGCGTCGAGCGAATAGATCGACGGCAGCAGCATGGCGATGGTGGCGACCGGGCCGAGGCCTGGCAGCACGCCGATCAGCGTGCCGAGCACGGCGCCGCCAAATGCGTAGAACAGGTTCTGCAGCGTGAACGCCGTCTGGAACCCGATGGAAAGGTTGTGGATCAGATCCATGGTGTTTTTTCTCCTCAGCCGCCGAACATGGCCGGCAGGACCGGGATGGTGAGCTTCAGGCCCAGCACGAACGTGGCGTAAGACAGGGCCGTCAGGATCACCGCATTGACCAGCGAACCCTTCAGGCTGAATTCATCACTGGCCAGGCTGGACAAGACCACCAGCACCGGCAGCGTGACCAGCAAGCCGGCGCGCGGCAGCAGGAAGCCGAACAGCACCACCGAGCCCAGGATGACCAGCAGCGGACGCCATGCAAAGGCACCCACCGGCTCGCCGTCTTCGGTTTCGATGGTCAGCGACTTGAACAGCACGAACGAGCCCAGGATGGCCAGCAGCACGCCGAGACCAAACGGGAAGTAGGCCGGGCCCGGGCGGGCCGACGAGCCGAAGTTGTACTCGGTGGAGCCCCACGCGAACGCGACGCCCACGGTGACGAACATCAGTCCGGACCAGAAGTCCTTCTGACTTTTGATTTTCTGCAAGGCTGTCTCCTTGGATTGAGGGTTGTGGCGGATTCTATGGAGCGCCCCTCGGGGTGCTCTGTGGTTTCCACGTAAGGCCGGGTTAACCCCGACCCTCCCTCCAACCAGGCTGTTCAGACAGCCGGCGCGCTCACGCCGTCGGGTCCCAGACCGGGGTGCTGCGCAGCACTTCTTCCAGCGTGGTGACGCCCTCACCCACCTTGGCCAGGCCGGCCATGCGCAGCGGCAGCAGGCCATCCTGTGCAGCGGCGCGGCGCAACCGCGGGCTGTCGACCTGCGGGTGGATGGCAGCGCGGGCGGCTTCGTTCACCAGCATCAACTCATACAAGGCCGCGCGACCGCGGTAGCCGGTCTGGCGGCAGGCCGGGCAGCCCACGGCCTTGTAGGGGCGCGGCACCTGCGTGGGCTGCCAGGGCTCTGCCATGGCAGCCAGCGTGGCGGGGTCGAGCTCGGTATCAGGCTGCTTGCAGCTGGGGCACAGCGTGCGGGCCAGGCGCTGGGCCAGCACGCCGATCACCGTGGCGCTGATGAGGTACGGCGGCACGCCCAGGTCCACCAGCCGCGTGATGGCCGAGGGCGCGTCGTTGGTGTGCAGCGTGCTGAACACCAGGTGGCCGGTGAGCGCCGCCTGGATGGCCATCTCGGCGGTTTCCAGATCGCGGATTTCGCCGACCATGATGATGTCCGGGTCCTGGCGCATCAGGGCGCGCAGGCCTTCGGCAAAACCGTAGTCGAGGGCCGTCTGCACCTGCGACTGGTTGAAGGCCGGCTCGATCATCTCGATCGGGTCTTCCACGGTGCAGACGTTCACCTCTTCGGTGGCCAGCTTCTTCAGCGTCGAGTACAGCGTGGTCGTCTTGCCCGAGCCCGTCGGGCCGGTCACCAGGATGATGCCGTGGCTGTGGCTGATCAGCTCGTTCCAGCGGCGGGCTTCGAGCGGCGCGAAGCCGAGCGCATCAAACGGCTTGTCGGCGGTGCCCGGATCGAAGATCCGCATCACCACCTTTTCACCGAAAGCGGTGGGCAACGTGGACAGGCGCATTTCCACCTCGCTGCCGCCGCCGGGCGAGCCGTCCGGCCGGCGGGTCTTGATGCGGCCATCCTGCGGGCGGCGACGCTCGATCACGTCCATGCGGGCCAGCAGCTTGATGCGGGCCGTCATGGCTGCCATCACTGGTGCGGGCACCTGGTGCACCAGATGCAGCACGCCGTCGATGCGGAAGCGGATGGCGGCGGTGTCGCGGCGGGGTTCGAGGTGGATGTCGCTGGCGCGCTGCTCGAAGGCGTATTGCCAGAGCCAGTCGACGATCTGCACCACGCCCTGGTCGTTGGCGTCGAGGTTGTCCTTCGACTTCAGATCCACCAGCTGCTCAAAGGTGTTGGTGCTGGCCGCTTCGTTCGACTTGCGGGCCACGCGCACGCTTTGCGCCAGCGTGTAGAACTCGGTGGTGTAGCGGGCGATCTCGTCGGGCGCGCACATCACCAGCCGGATCTTGCGGCGGGCATGGGCCTCGATGTCAGGCACCCAGTCCACATCAAAGGGCTCGCAGGTGGCCATGGTCACCTCGGTGGCCGTGACCGCCACGGGCAGCGCACGGCGGCTTTCCGCGTAGGCCTGCGACATCACCTCCTGCACGCGGCTGGCATCCACCCGCAGCGGGTCGATCTTCAGCAGCGGCAGCTGGCAGCGCTGGGCCAGCCAGGCGGTCAGGGCTTCCGCCGTCAAGGCTTGGCCATTGCGCGCGTCCACCAGGCCCGCGCCACCCAGACGCATCAGCGGGTGCAACGCCGAGGCCGAAGCACCAAAGCGCCGGGCCAGCATGTCGGCCTCGCTGGCCGCCAGCGCACCGTCATCTCGCAGCCACTTGAGCAGGTGGCGCAGGTCCAGCTTGCCGCGCAGGGCCGGCGCCGGCCGGGCGGTAGGCGCTTGACCGGCAGGCGTTGCCGGCGGGGAGGCGGGGCGGGTGCTGCTCATGGGGCGTCTTTCAGTCAACCAGCAGGGCCGGATCCAGGGGGCGCACCATGCGCAGCCACTTGCGCGCCGGCAGGCCGAACTTGTCTTCGATGTGGGCGGCGCGCTCGGTCAGCTCTTCGCGGCCGGGCACCTGCACATGGCGGGCCGCCACGATGACGGTGTTGCCTTCCTTGGTCGGGCGCAGGCTCCACACCTGGTCCAGACCAAACACCCGGGCGATGCGCGCGGCGCTGCGGCCGAAGCTGGACGCACGGCCAAACAGGTTCACTGTCATCAGGCCGCCCTCATCCAGCACATCGCGGCAGGCGGCATAGAAGTCTTCGTCATCCAGCACCGGGGCGGCGGCATCGTGGTCATACAGATCGACGCTCAACACCTGGGCGCTGTGGCGATGGGCCGGGTCGGCCACCCAGGCGGCGGCGTCTTCGTTCACCACGCTGAGGCGGGCGTCGTCATCAGGCAGACGGAACCACAGCCGGCAGGCGTTGATGACGGTGGGGTTCAGCTCGACTGCGGTGGTCTGCATGCGCAGCACCTTGTGGGTGAAACGGGTGATGGCCGCCGCGCCCAGGCCGAGCTGCACGGCATGGCCGTCGGTCACCTCGGCCTGCGGGCGCCAGAGCATCCAGGCCATCATGCGCTGGATGTATTCGAGTTCCAGCTCGTTGGGCTTCTTGATGCGCATGGCGCCTTGCACCCAGATGGAATCGAGGTGCAGGTAGCGCACGCCGTCGTACTCGGACATGGTGGCCCCCACCATCTCGCGGGCTTCGTTTTTCTTCTTGCTGGTGCTCATGCAGGGGGCTCGGGTTCGGGGCAGGAATTCAATGTTCAGATCAGGCCGCAAGCCGTGAAGGCCTCGCGCCAGGCCGCCAGTTTGCGCTCGAACGACCAGCTGGCATTGGCCGGGCTGGTGGAGGGCAGGACAAACAGCGGCACGCCGAAAGACGCCGTGTGGCGCCGGCCACGGGCTGATTCCCCGCCATTGTGGGCGATGCCGCGCAAGCCGGGCAGCTGGTTTACAAGCGCGGACAAATCATTGAACTGCGGTGCACGAATGGCGCTGTCGAGGCTGCCTTCCCGCTCGCAGGCGGCGTAGGTGTCCCACAACCCAAGCCCGGCAGCCTGGGCCGCCGCCACGCGCTGCTCGTAGCTGAGCGCCTTGGCATCAAAGCCCAGCAAGGCGCCGGCGATGGGCCAGAAGTGGTTGCGCGGGTGGCCGTAATACTGCTGCGCCTTCAGCGACGCCACACCGGGAAAGCTGCCCAGCACCAGCAGGCGGGTGTGCGGGCTGGCCACGGGCGGCAGGCCCACCAGGCGCGGGCTGGGCAAGGTCATGCGGCTCCGTGCGGGTCGATCGCCAGGGCATCCGCGTCCAGCAAGGCGCCCAGCCGCGGCAGCGCGGCCCGGCAATTGGCGCTGGTGATGGCCGCCGTCTGCGCCAGGCTCCAGCCGCGCAGCGTGGCCAGGCTCTGGGCGATGCGCGGCAGCTCGAACGGTGCGTTGCGGCCGCTCACATCGCCCTGCTCGCGCTGCTCGGCGGTGCGGTACAGCCAGTGCGGCGGAATGTCGGGCGCGTCGGTTTCAAGCACCGGCACATGGTCGGGCAAGCGCTGCGCCAGCTGCCGGATGTTGAGCGAGCGCTCGTAGGTGAGCGTGCCGCCAAAACCGAGCCGAAAGCCCCGCGCCACGAAGGCATCGGCCTGCACATCGCTGCCATTGAAGGCATGGGCAATGCCGCCGGGCACCTCGATGCGGCGCAGGCCCTTCAGCAGGCCATCGGCCGAGCGCCGCACATGCAGGATCACCGGCAGGCCAAAGTCGCGCGCCAGCTTCAGCTGGGCCAGGTAGAAACGTTCCTGCAGCGCACGGTCCAGGCCGGGCACGAAATGGTCAAGGCCGATTTCGCCCACCGCCACCAGGCGCGGGTCGTCACGCCAGCGGGTCAGCGCATCACGCAGCCGGTCCAGGTCGTCGTCGGCGGCCTGGTGCACGTACAGCGGGTGCAGCCCCAGCGCATAGGCCAGGCCCCAGCGGTGGGCCGCGTCATGCACCGCGTCGAAGTGCGCCGCGGCCACGGCGGGCAGCACCTGCATGTGCACGCCCACGGCGCGCGACTGCTGCACCACCGCGTCACGGTCGGCGTCAAACTCCGGCGCGTCGAGGTGGCAGTGGCTGTCGATCCACATGCGGGCTCAGCGCAGCAGCCGGCCGCGATCGAGGGTGACGGTGCGGCTGCAACGCGCGGCCAGGCTGGTGTCGTGGGTGACCAGCACGAAGGCGATGCCCCGGTCACGCGCCCGGCCGAGCATCAGCTCGAAGACCCGGTCGGCGGTTTCGCGGTCGAGGTTGCCGGTGGGCTCGTCGGCCAGCACGCAGGCCGGCTGGCTGACCAGCGCCCGCGCCAGGGCCACACGCTGGCGCTCACCGCCTGACAGCTCCGACGGCCGGTGCATCACGCGCGCACCCAGGCCCACCTCGGCCAGCGCGGCCTGTGCCGCCGCTTGCGCCTGGGCCACCGTTTGGCGACGGATGCGCAGCGGCATCGCCACGTTGTCCAGTGCCGTGAACTCCGGCAGCAGGTGGTGGAACTGGTACACGAAGCCCAGGTGCTGGTTGCGCCACACGCCCTGCTGCGCCGCGCCCATGCTGCTGAAATCCACGTCCATCAAGGCCACGCTGCCCTGGCTGGGCGTGTCCAGCCCGCCCAGCAGGTGCAGCAGGGTCGACTTGCCGGAGCCCGACGCGCCGACGATGGCCAGCGTCTCGCCGGCGCGCACCTGCAGGTCCACGCCCTGCAGCACGGCCACATCGAGCGGGCCCTCCTGAAAGCGCTTGTGCAGGCCGCGGGCCTCCAGCACCACCGGGGCGCTGTTGTGCAACGTCGACTCACTCATAACGCAGGGCCTCGGCGGGGTTGACGCGGCTGGCGCGCCAGCTGGGGTACAGGGTGGCCAGGAAGGCCAGCACCAGCGCGATCAGCGCGATGGGGACGATGTCACCGGCCTGTGGATCACTCGGCATGCGGCTGATGAGGTAGATGCTGCCAGGCAGGAAGCTCACGCCCAGCAGGCGTTCGATGAAGGGCACGATGACGTCGACGTTGAACGCCACCAGCAAGCCCAGGCCCACGCCGCACAGCGTGCCGATGACACCCGCCGTGGCGCCTTGCACCACGAAGATCCGCATGATGGCCTGCGGGCTGGCGCCGAGGGTGCGCAAGATCGCGATGTCGGCGCGCTTGTCGGTCACGGTCATCACCAGTGTCGACACCAGGTTGAACGCCGCCACTGCCACGATCAGCGTGAGGATGATGGCCAGCATGCGCTTCTCGATCTGCACCGCGTCGTACCAGGCCGCGTTGGTGCGGGTCCAGTCGCGCACGGCCATGGTCGGGCCGAGCTTTTCAGCCAGGCGGTAGCCCACGGCGCGGGCCTGGTTCACATCAACCAGGCGCAGCTGCACGCCCATCGGCCCGCCGGTGCGGTAGAGCCGCGCGGCGTCATCGATGTGCACCAGGGCCAGCGCGCTGTCGTACTCGTAGTGGCCCACGTTGAAGGTGCCGACGACGGTGAACTGCTTGAGGCGAGGGCTGATGCCGGCCGGTGTGACCTGCCCGCCCGGCGTGACCACCGTGACGGCATCGCCCACCCGCACACCCAGCGCGCGGGCCAGCTCGGAGCCCAGCACGATGCGCCACTGGCCGGGCTGGAGCTGGTCCAGCGTACCGTCGGCCTGCAGTTTGGCGGCCAGATCGGTCAGGCCGGCCTCGGCCGAAGGCAGCACGCCGCGGATCATCACGCCACGCATGTCTTCGCCACGCGCCAGCAGGCTCTGCACCGACACATAAGGCGCGGCGTGCTGCACGGCGGGGTCTTGGCTGGCGATGGTGGCCAAGGCCTGCCAATCGGCCAGCGGTGCGCCGCTGCTGTCGGCCAGCTCGATGTGGGCCACGGCAGAGAGCATGCGGTCGCGCACTTCCTTCTGGAAGCCGTTCATCACCGACAGCACGATGATGAGCGCCGCCACGCCCAACGCGATGCCGATCACCGACACCAGCGAGATGAAGGAAATGAAGCCGTTGCGGCGCCCGGCTCGTCCGGCCCGGGTGTAGCGCCAGCCAATCTGCCACTCGTAGGGCATGCTGAATCGAAAACTCATGGGCGGGATGCTACCAACTCGGGGGCCGCACACGGCCACGCAGGGCCAAGGGCACCGGGCGCGCCCGATAATCGCCCCATGCACCTCGTGATCCCATTCGCCAACGCCACCTCCCCGGCAGCCGCCCACGCGCTGGGCACCTTGCAACTGCCCGTGCTGGAACAACTGCTCGGGCGCATGGCGGTGAGCCACAGCAACGAGGGCGACGACTACCTGCTGAGCCCGCCGCATGAGCGCGTGCTGGCCGCCCTGCAAAGCTGGCCCGCGGAAGACGGCCTGCTGCCGGTGGCCGCCGGGCTGGCCGCTGCCGATGGCTTGAAGCCGCAGGCCGGCGAAGGCTGGGCCCTGCTCAGCCCGACGCACTGGCATGTGGGCACCGAGCAGATCTCATTGACCGACCCCGCCGGCCTGGGCCTGGACGACGACACCTCGCGGGCGCTGTTCACCGCCCTGCAGCCCCTGTTTGAAGACGCCGACAGCGCCGCGGGCTGGCAACTGCACTGGGGCAGCGCCACGCGGTGGTATGCCTCGCACTCCAGCCTGGCGCAGTTGCCCAGCGCCTCGCTCGACCGCGTGGTGGGCCGCAACGTGGACCTCTGGCTGAACGACCACCCCGCCATGCGGCCCGAGCTGCGGCCGCAGTTGCGCCTGCTGCGCCGCCTGCAGGCCGAGGCCCAGATGCTGCTGCACACCCATCCGGTGAACGAAGCCCGCGAAGCCGCGGGCCAGTTGCCGGTGAACTCGTTCTGGCTGAGTGGCACCGGGGCGGCCCTGAATGCCGGCACAGCACCCGCTGCGACAAACACCGCCAGCTTCACCCTGGACGACCGCCTGCGCGCCCCAGCCCTGGCCGAAGACTGGGCCGCCTGGGCCGAAGCCTGGGCTGCGCTGGACGCCGGCCCGCTGGCTGACTTGCTGGCCGCGCTGCAAGCCGGCGCTGAGCCGGGCTCGGTGCAGCTCACGCTGTGTGGTGAGCGCCACGCGCGCACGCTGGCCGGCCAAGCCCTGCCGTGGTGGCGCAAGCTGCTGGGCGCAGGCCGTACGCCCGCCGCCGCCTGGCTGACGGCACTGTGACCGGGCCAGCCACGCCGAACGCCCTGCCCGCCCCAAGCCCTTCCTTGCCACCCGCCTGCATTCCTCTGATCCTGCCGTGACCATCGCCCCCCAGCTGCTCCTCCGCGACGTGCCGCCACGCACCGTTTTCACCCTGGAACAAGGCGGCGTGCACCCGCTGCTGGCCCGGCTGTTTGCCGCCCGCGGCGTGCGCAGCGTGGACGAACTGGACGACGGCCTGCAGCACCTGCTGCCGCCTTCGCAGATGAAGGGTTGCCTGGCCGCCGCCGTGCTGCTGGCCGACGCGGTGGCCGCCGGTGAGCGCATCTGCGTGGTGGCCGACTACGACTGCGACGGCGCCACCGCCTGCGCCGTGGCCTTGCTGGGCCTGGCGATGCTGGGCGCGCAACCCGGCCAGGTGCACTACGTGGTGCCCGACCGCGCCGTGCATGGCTACGGCCTGACGCCCACCATCGTCGACCTCGCCGTGGCCCAGTGCCAGCCGCAGGTGCTGCTGACGGTGGACAACGGCATCGCCAGCATCGACGGTGTGGCCCACGCCCACCAGCTCGGCCTGCGCATGCTGGTAACCGACCACCATTTGCCCGCCGTGGTGGCCGGTGAGGTGGTGCTGCCCGACGCCGACGTGATCGTCAACCCGAACCAGCCGGGATGCGACTTCCCGAGCAAATCAATGGCTGGCGTGGGCGTGATGTTCTATGTGCTGCTGGCCTTGCGTGCCGAGCAGCGCCAGCGCGGTTTGTATGACGCGGCCAGCCAGCCCCGGCTCGACGCGCTGCTTGACCTGGTCGCGCTCGGCACGGTGGCCGACGTGGTCAAGCTCGACGACAACAACCGCCGCCTGGTGGCGCAGGGCTTGCGCCGCATTCGCCAGGGCCGCATGCAGCCCGGCGTGGCGGCGCTGTTCAATGCGGCGGCCCGCAAGCCAGCGCAGGCCAGCGCCTTCGATTTCGGCTTTGCGCTCGGCCCGCGCATCAATGCCGCCGGCCGCCTGTCAGACATGACGCTGGGCATCAGCTGCCTGACCACGTCTGACCACAGCCGCGCCGCCGAGCTGGCGCAGCAACTCGACGCCATCAACCGCGAGCGCCGCGACGTGGAAGCCGGCATGCGCGAGCAGGCCGAAGTGCTGCTGGACAACCTGATGCCCGAAGGCGAGGCGCCGCCCGCCGTGGTGCTGTTCGACCCCGACTTCCACGAAGGCGTGGTGGGCATCCTGGCCGGCCGCATGAAGGACCGGCTGCACCGCCCCACCTTCGTCTTCGCCATCGGTGCGGATGGCTGGCTGAAGGGCTCAGGCCGCTCGATCGCAGGCTTTCATTTGCGTGATGCGCTCGACCTGGTGACCAAGCGCCACCCGGGGCTGCTGAAGAAGTTTGGTGGCCACGCCATGGCCGCGGGCGCCACGCTGGCTGAAGAAGACATCGACACCTTCGACGCCGCCCTGCAGCAGGTGGCCCGCGAATGGCTGGACGCCGCCGCGCTGACGCGCACCGTGGCCACCGACGGCCCGCTGCCGCTGGAGTATTTCAACGCCGACACCGTGGCCCGGCTGGACGGCGTGGTGTGGGGCCAGGGCTTCCCGGCGCCGGTCTTCTGTGACGACGTGGAAGTGGTGCAGCAGCGCCTGGTGGGTGAAAAGCACCTGAAGCTGCGGGTGCGCCACGGTGGCCTGCTGCGTGATGCGATCTGGTTCAACCATGTCGACCAGCTGCCCACCCGCACCCGCCTGGCCTACCGCCTGAGCGTGGACGAGTTCCAGGGCCAGCAACGGCTGCAGATGGTGGTGGAAGGCGCCGCCTGAAGCGCCCAGCCCCATCCCGGGTCTGGGGCTTGGTCACTGCGGAAGTCAGGCCAGCTTGAAGAAGCTCACCTCGCGGCTCATGCGCTCGGCCTGATCGGCCAGGGCGCCTGAGGCTGCTGCCGTCTGTTCCACCAGCGCAGCGTTTTGCTGCGTGGCCTTGTCGAGATCGCGCACGGCCACGCTCACATCGCTCACGCCGGTGTTCTGCTGCTGGGCACTGGTGGAGATCTGGTTCATCAGCTCGACCACGCGGGTGGCGTTGCGCACCACGGCCTGCATGATGTCGCCGGCGTTGCCCACCACGGCGCTGCCGCTTTCCACCTGTTCGATGCTGGCGTTGATCAGGGACTTGATCTCGCGCGCGGCGGTGGCTGAGCGGCCAGCCAGCGCACGCACCTCTGAGGCCACCACGGCAAAGCCGCGGCCATGCTCGCCGGCACGGGCCGCTTCGACCGCCGCATTCAGCGCGAGGATGTTGGTCTGGAAGGCGATGCCGTCAATCACGCTGATGATTTCACCGATGCGGCTGGACGAGGTGCGGATACCCTCCATCGTCTTGACGACTTCGGCGATCACCTGCCCGCCCTGCTCGGCGGCACGGGCGTTGTCATTCACGCTCGCGGTGGCCGAGGCCACGGTGATGGTGGATTGGCGCACCAGCTCGGCGATCTGCTCCATGCTGGCGGTCGTCTGCTGCAGGCTGGCAGCCGATTCCTCGGTGCGCTGCGACAGGTCCATCGACGCCGAGGCAATCTCTCCGCTGGCCGTGTGCACATTGGCCGCACTGCCCAGCATGCTCTGCACCATCTTGCGCAGGCTCGTCTGCATGGTGCCCAGCGTCACCATCAGCTGCGCGGCTTCGTCATTGCCCCAGGGGCGCGGCGCCGTGGTGAGGTTGCCGTCGGTGATCTGTTGCAGATGCTCAGACACCTCGCTGAGGCCACCCATCATCACGCGGTAAAAGGCCAGCATCAGGTAGCAGGCGACGGCCACGAAGAACACCGACATGCCCAGCTGCGCGGCAAAGGTGTTTTGCAGGCGCTTCACGCGGGCACCGAGCAACTGCTCGAACTGCCTGGCGCTCTCTGCGTCAAAGGCAGCCTCCATGCGCAGCGCGTTCTCGCCGATGCGGGAAAACGCCGCCGCTTCCCCGCTGATTTGAGCGCCCATCAGCTGCGCGGTGATGGCTGCTGCAAAAGCTTCTGACGCGGCGTCGGTGCCCTTCATGTCCAGCGTGGCTACGCTGGCCGGCATGCGTTTCTCCAGCTCCCGGAAGGAGTTTTCCATGTCCTTGTCGAGCACGGCCTGAACCGCCTCGAACTCAATCAACAAGTCGCGCCGCTCCGGCGTTTCTTCCTTGCTTTGCAAAATGAGTGTGCCCAGCGTGTGCAGCTTGGCGGTGTTCTCCACCTGCAGCGGGCCACGCAGCACGCCCATCGACATCATGTGGAAGCTGTCAAGGTCGGGGTCCAGCGTCATGCCGGAGCCATCGGCCACTTCCCGCAGCAGGTCCAGCATCTTCTCGATGAGCTCGCTGTGGGCCACGAAGGTCTTCGTCGAGTCACCGGCCAAGGGGTTCTGGGCCAGCGCGTCGTGCGCTTTCTGCACGGCACCGTAAGTCTCGGCGTCGTCCAACTCCTTGCCCAGGCTCGCATGCATGGCGGCCACAGCCTCAAACGCCTTCTTGTAGCTGGCGTTGGTGGCATCCAGATTCGGCTCACCCAGAGTGGCGGCGTGACGGCGGGCCTGCGCTTCGCGGATCAGGGCGGTCAGCGGGCCCGAGTAACTGGTGCCGCGCTGCTCGGCCAGAGAGGCTTCGATCTGGGCATGAGCCCCCGACCAGAGGAACCACAGCATCGTGGACAGCGGGATCAGGAAAGCGAGGCTGACCCAGGCCGCCTTCACCGGAAAGCTCAGCTTGCGGAACAGCCGCACACCGGGCGCGAGCCAGCCGTGATACCTGAAGAACTCGCCGAATCCAGATGCCTGCCGCGCCGAGCGCACCAGTACCGCGTTGTCCGAAGTCATTCCCGACACTCCAACTGAAGCTTGTTTTGATTCCCGCGGCTCGATCCGGCGCAGTCATGCGCAAGATCAAGACACATGAAACCATGTTCGTTGGTGCCGGGATGTCTGGATTCGATAAAAAAGGGCCGAAGCAACGGCCATATGACCTACTTGGGCGACGACGCAGGTGTGGCCGGCAGCAACAGCACATTGGCCTGCCCGCCCACGCAGTCGGTGGTCTGCCCGGGCTTGCAGGCCTCGGTGCCGAAGCGCGGAATGACCCGCGGGTGGCCGCCCGGCCGGTAGATCAGCAGCAGCCAGAGCCCCACCACGGTGGCCACCGTCACGGCAACGATGATCAGGCGCTGGCGGCGCGAGGTGGGGCGAAAGCGGTCGTCGGACATGGTCAGAAAGTTGAAGGCAGAAGGCTGGCGGGCAGCCAGATGGGCGTCAGGGCGCGCCATCCAAGATGAACAGGTGTCGGCCCCTGTGGGGCAACCCGGGCGTCACTATCGCATGGCGCCCGATTTCGTCTGCCGGCTATAGGCTCAATCGGCCCAGCCCACCTGCCGGGTGGCGCGGTGGCGGCCCTGTGCGATGCGCCGGGCGTTGGGCTCGTCGGTTTGCTCCACCCAAGCCAGCGCCTCGGCCCGGGTGCGGCCGAAACGCTCATGGCGGGCGACCAGGCGTTCGCGCCGCAGGTCGTCGTCCACCACCACGTACCAGCTTTCATCCAGGTAGTCGGCCACGCGGGCCCACGGGCCGTCGTCCAGCAGCAGGTAGTTGCCCTCCACAATGAGCAGGGGCACCTCGGGCGGCACCGCAATGGCGCCGGCCACCGGCTCTTCGAGCTCGCGGCGGTAGTCGGGCACGTACACCACCTCGCCCGGCACGGGCTGGCGCAGGCGCTGCAGCAGGGCCACGAAACCCGCCGCATCGAAGGTGTCAGGCGCGCCCTTGCGTGAACGGCGGCCCAGATGATCGAGCACCGAGTTGGCCAGGTGAAAACCATCCATCGGCACCACCTGGCACAGCCCGGGGCGCGCCGCCAGCAAGGCTGCTGCCAGCGTGGACTTGCCCGCGCCCGGCGGGCCGATCAAGCCCAGCAGGCGACGGCCGGACTCCGGGATCAAGGCATCGAGGTGGGCCAGCAGTTCAGCGGGCAAGGCGGGCGTTGGATTGGACATGACAGAGCAGGCAACCGGGTGATGAGGCAGGCGTGCTGGCGGCATGGCCAGGCAGAGCCGAGATGAATGCACTCGATTGTGCGGCCCCGCGATATGCTGGCATCCACAACCTCATCACCGCGCCCAGACAAGCGCCGCCCCCACCATGAAGCTGCTCCGACACGGCCCCAAAGGCCATGAACGCCCCGCCCTGCTGGATGCCGACGGCCAACTGCGTGACCTGGGCGCGCTGCTGCCCGACATCGGGCCGCACACGCTGAGCCCGGCGGGCCTGGCCGCGCTGCGGGCGCTGGATGTATCGCAACTGCCGATCATCAAGCAGCCCGGGCGCCTGGGCGTGCCGTGGTCGGGCTGCGGCAAGTTCATCTGCGTGGGCCTGAACTACGCCGACCACGCCGCCGAAGCCGGCATGCCCCTGCCGACCGAACCCATCCTGTTCACCAAACACCTGAGTTGCATGGTGGGCGCCAACGACCCGGTGGTGCTGCCGCAAAGCGCGCAGAAGGGCGACTGGGAAGTGGAACTGGGCGTGGTGATTGGCAGCACCGCCCGCTACGTGAGCGAAGCAGACGCGCTGGACCATGTGGCCGGCTACTGCGTGGTGAACGATGTGTCCGAGCGCAGCTACCAGCTTGAGCGCGGCGGCACCTGGGACAAAGGCAAGGGCTGTGACACCTTCGGCCCCGTGGGCCCCTGGCTGGTGACGGCCGACGAAGTGCCGCAGCCGCAAAGCCTGGGCCTGTGGCTGGACCTGAACGGCCAGCGCATGCAGACCGGCAGCACCCAGACGATGGTGTTTGGCGTGGCGCAGCTGGTCAGCTACATCAGCCGCTTCACCACGCTGTACCCGGGTGACCTGATTGCCACCGGCACACCGCCCGGCGTGGGCATGGGCATCAAGCCAGCGCCGGTGTTTCTTAAACCCGGCGACGTGATGAAGCTGGGTATCACCGGCCTGGGGCAGCAGCGGCAGTGCGTGCATGCGTGGGATCCGGCGTGGATTGATGGGTGAGCGGCGCGGGAGCGTGAACGGCCGCATGTAGCTCAACCGTGTCAGGCCGACAGGCTTCGGGGGCATGTGGGTGCTCTTCCGGATACCTGCGGTCGTGAATTGCCCCAGGGGCTTGCACCCGGCAATTCGACCGGGCAAAGTCTGCAACGCGAAACGCCGCTTTTGCCAATTGAATAATCCGGGTGGGATGACGAACAATTTCCTGCAACACCAGCAACCATGCGGGCTGGCCAGCGCCAAGCAGCTCTGGGTTAGGGAGGCATGCGGCGGAGTTAGGGCGCAAAATTGTCGCCACAAATAAGCGTTAGGCCGCCCACTTTTATGCCACAACCTGTCGATCCACGATTTCCCGTAGCGATTCAAGAACTTTGGGCCACACTTACTGCAGACGTAGTTTGGCTTCATGGGCGATGGATTATTTATCGCCAGCTTTTTGGCACAAACAAGGAGCGAGTCGATCTTTTGAATGAAACCGCTGGAACAGTGACCTGGATTCTTCAGCATTTACTTTTGCACGACGTTCAAATTTCCTTAAGTAAAATTGGCGACCCGGCAGGATCGGGAAGTCGTCAAAACCTAACACTCCGCCGACTTCAAATCACACTGAGAGACGCAGGCGAGTTGGAGTTAAGTGAAAAAATGGAGCCCTTCCTTGCTGCATTTGAGGCATCTTGCGAGAAGGTCCGACATCGCCGAAACAAGTGGATCGCTCACAATGACCTCTCTACAAAAATTGCGGCGAGATCTGAGCCGCTATCAGGGCCTTCGCGAGAGGAAATTGAATTATCACTTTCGGCACTTCGTGACGTCATGAATTGCGTGGAACTCAAATTCAAAGAATCTCAAACCGTATACGAGCACTTCGCCATGAATGAGGATGGCGAATATTTGATCTCTGCACTTGCACGATCAAAGAGATATCGAGAGTTAGTGAAAGAAGGCGCCATCCCACGGGACGACTATCGAAAGCGGTTCCCGCAAGGGATATAAATGCATATCCAATCAGGACCAAGCTGGCCTAACTGTCGGTGGCGCTTGCTCGACTTTTGTGGACACTCGAACCTAACGTCCTGGAAGCGAACTTGAGCAGCCCTGCCTCCGCGCCACAGCCTAACATTGCGTTGCAGCTGACGCCAACAGATTCGCTTTTGGTGCCCTACGCTTCGCTCCGGCGCCGCTGAACTTGGCGTTAGGCCTCACACAAAAACACCGTGGAACTCCCATGAGCACTGTCGCTTGGCTAGCAAGCACCGCCATCCTCTTCGTCATCTGTGTCTTCGTCGTCAATTTCCTCGAGGCATTCATACACCGTTACGGGGCACGAGTAGTCGCAATGCTCTTCGCCGGCGTAGCCATTGGTGCGCTCGCGTCTGCGGTGGGCTATGGCTTTTTCATCCTGGCAGTCATGCTGGCGCTCTACTTGTGGCGCATGCGTGGCAAGCTCGTCGTCGCTTCAGGGAGCAGTGAGGTCGCCAATAGGTACATCCTCCCGGCAATCATTTTGGTGGTCGCCGCCACTCTTGCCTCATCCGTCTTCTCGCTGGAGTCGTGCGAGCAGATCGGCAAGGAATGCAAGCGCGTCTTCTTCGAGCGCATCTACACCCCACCTCATCTCTTGCCGCGGCAGTGAGGCCTCTCAAGTCAGTCGCGCTAAGTAGTTGATTTTCATAGGCGTGCCGCATTCCAGCGACTGACTTTCGGGACGATTTGCGGCGGGGTCGGGCCGATTACTTCGCTACCCAGTCGCTCAAGCGGACGCGGAGCTTGTTTTGGTTTTGTGGACACTCCGACCTAACCAAAATTTAAACCATGGATCTCGTGCCTCAATCGCGCATCGGAAAAGTCGTCTTGTCGGCGTGGCTGCTGCTTTGCCTCAGTCTTCTCGCATTCGCCTACGTGCAGCGCGAGGATAAGGACATGGCCGCCATCTTCACAACCAGCCTGGTTGCATTGACTGCGCCGCTAAGCCTCCCGCCTGGTGCAGCTGTCGGCATGTCCATGTCGTGGCTCTACGCCAACCAAGGGCTGCCGTATCACCCCTTCACAGATCTCGTCCCGTCGTGGGTCGTGATGGTGGCAGCTGGGTACCTCCAGTGGTTCGTTCTCGTTCCATCAGTAGTGCGAAGGCTGCGGCGGCGGCCGGGTGACCTGATCGCCACCGGCACACCGCCCGGCTTGGATTGATGGATGAAGCGTCTGTTGAAGCAGCGCGCACTACTTCGTGCTTTGGGCTCGGCATTGGTGCTGGCGGGGGCAGTGGCTCACCCATGCGCCATCGCCGACCCTGTGGAGGCTGTGCTGGCGACCTACTGCAATGCGCACACCGGCGAATTCTTCATCAGCGCAGCGGGTGACGCGCCACCAGGTGACGCCGGCCGATTCACCAGGCAAAAGGTGGATTGGGCATCACTGCTGAAGGTGGGGCCCCGCAAGAATCAGTGGGGCGCCCCGCTCAGGTCAGGCAGCCGGACCAAGGTGATGCGATGCGGACCCACATCGATCTCCTTTTCCAGCGGCTTTCTCAATGCGAACCCCCAGGGTGAGCTGGGCGCGCTCGACTTCCCCGTGATCCAGGTTCGCAGGGCCAACAGAACAGTCTTGCCGCCTACGGCGCTTGAGCGGTGCTCCACCAACTCAGCCAGGTACAGCCACTTGGGCGAGTGCCAGAGCAGTTGGGCGCAAAGCGTGGAGGGGCAGCTGCTCGGCGGCGTCTACCAGGTCAAGGTCACTCGCCGGTACGATGATGCTCAGTACAACGAGGTGCAGAAAGTCGACGTGCTTCGCTAGCTCGATTCCCGGCCGCGACACCACGCTTGCCTCGTGTTCCTCAGCCGCCCAACCAAGGCGTCAGACGCCGGACATCGCCCATGACAGACGCATCCTTCACCTGTTCGACATGCGGCCAAGCCCATCCCGGGCTGCCCACGGACTATGGTTTCCGCTTACCCGATCACGTCCACGCACTGACTTATCTTGAGGAATACCTGAGGTCAAGAAGCAATGCTGATCTCTGTACGCTGGACGAATCGAGATACTTCATTCGCGGCATCGTTCAGGTGCCGCTTCAGGAGCTTGACGACGACTTTGCCTGGGGCATCTGGGCGGAGGTCGACAAGGCCACGCATGACCATTACGTCGCGGGCTTCAATGACAACGCCCTGCTTGGTACCAAAGCCGAAGGGCGACTTGCGAACGACATCCCTGGCTACTCCGCAACGTCGGGCCTGGAGGTACGAATTGAATTTCAGGATGGCAGCACCCGGCCCAGCTTCGTCTTTCCAGCCAGCGCCGCCCACGCCCTTGCGCACGAGCAACGAGGCGGTATCTCCAACAAACGTCACCATGACATCCTTGAGGCCGTGGGCCACTTCGCCGGGGACGGCGAAGCATGACCAAGCCCCCTGCCCTTCCTGAGCCGCCCCTGCCCGGGCTGCGCGTCGCCGAGCTGGATGCCAGCTCCGAAGCCGTGCTGCAACGCTTCTTCGACGCCAACCCGGCGTATTTCCTGTCCACCACGGGCCAGGCCGCGCGCCCAACCGATGCTTTCGACGAGTTGAATGACACCCTGCCAGACGGCTGGGCGTTCTCGGCGGTCACGCTCGTGGGCTACTTCAATGCCGAGGGTGAACTGGCGGCCATGGCGAACGTCGTGTCAGACCTCTTCGCGCCGGGCATCTGGCACATCAGCACTTTCATCGTTGAAACCGCGCGCCACGGCCAGGGTGATGCGCAGGCGATCTACGACGGCTTGGAGCGATGGGCAGCCACGCACGGCGCCACCTTCATGCGCCTGGGCGTGGTGCTGGGCAACGCCCGAGCCGAGCGCTTCTGGGAGAAGCAGGGCTACCTGCAAACGCGGCTTCGGCACGGGGTTGAGCTGGGCGGGCAAGTCAACACGCTGCGTGTCATGTGCAAGCCGCTCGCGGGCGGCACGCTCGCGCAGTTTCTGCAAATGGTTGAGCGTGACCGGTCGGAGCCCCAGGGCACCACCGGCCGCTGAGCTCAGCCCTGCGGCACCTCGGCCGCAGCGTCGCGCTGCACGGCCGCGCGGTAGGCATGCCAGCTCGCATGGCCCAGCACCGGCCCCGCCACCAGCAAGCCGGCAAACCAGGGCAGCATGGCCAGCACCACCAGGCCGGTCAGCAGCAGGCCCCACCAGATCATCACGCCGGGCTGGGTCAGCACGAGGCGGAAGCTGGTCAGGCCGGCGGTGATGGCGTCGGTGTTGCGGTCCAGCAGCATCGGGATGGAGATGACGCAGGTGGCGTAGATCAGGCCGGCGAACAAGGCGCCCACGGCCACGTAGGCGACGATGAAGTTGATGTTCTCGGGGTCCAGCAGCGCCAGCAATGAGCCCTTGAAATCAGGCATACCGTCAAAGCTGACGGCAAAGACGACAAGGCTGGCGCGGCCCCACAGCATCTCGAGCACCAGCAGCACAAAACCGAAGATGCCAAGCGGCCCGATGCGCGCATCCCAGGCCAGCAACGATTGCCCGAAGTCGGGCTGCTGGCCAGCTTCAAGAGTGCGGCTGACGTGATACAGGCCCAGGCACATGAACGGCCCGGTGAGCAGGAAGCCGGCAGACAGCGCCAGCGTGTAAGCCGGCGCCGACTGGAACACCTTCATCAACGCCCAGCCCATGGCCATGAAGCAGGCGCCGTAGAACAGGCCGATGCCAGGTGCCTTGAGGAAATCGCGGAAGCCCAGCGCGATCCAGCGCAGCGGGTCGGCAAAGCCCAGCGTGTTCAGCTCGATGGAGCGATCAGGCGCCTTGTTGTCAGGCGTTTTTTCGTCAGGCGATTGGTCTTCGGGCGACATGGTGGAGCTTGTGGCCGACATGCGTGCCTCCTTGCAATGCCGCAAGGGTATGCCCCGGAGCAGCCCTCGTCCAGACAGGGTCTCCCTGCCGGTGCAAACCCTGTGTCTCAACAGGGGCGCATCAGGCCTGATCGTCGTTGTCAGCCGCCAGGCCCAGCCGCTCCAGCCGGTAGCGCAGCGTGTCTCTCGATACACCCAGCAAACGCGCCGCGCGAGTGACGTTGCCCGCCGTGCGGGCCATGGCGGTGTCGATCAAGCGGCGCTCGGCGCGCTGCAGGTTGAGGTCGTCGCCGGGCTCGGTGGCACCTTCTGGCGAAACCGTTGCAGCGCTGGCCGCAGGGCCCTCTGGCGCAGCCGGCGCCATCGCCTGGATGAAGGCCAGCTCGCGCACCCCCACCACATGCTCATGGGCCATCAGCGCGGCCTGCTCCATCGCGTTGCGCAGCTCGCGCACGTTGCCGGGCCAGGTATGGCGCAGCAAGGCCGATTGCGCGTCCATGCTCAGGCGCAGCGGGCCCTTGCGGTAGCGCTGCGCATGGAAGGCGAGAAAGTGCTGGGCCAGCATCAGGATGTCATCGCCGCGCTCACGCAGCGGCGGCACGGTCAGCTCGACGATGCGCAGGCGGTAATACAGGTCAGCGCGGAACTGCCCGGCCTGCACCATCTGCGCGAGTGAGCGGTGCGTGGCGCTGACGATGCGCACATTCACCGCCTGGTCACGCAGGCCACCCAGCCGGCGGAAGCGCTTGTCCTCCAGCAGCTTCAGCAGCTTGACCTGGGTGGACGGGTCGGCCTCGCCGATCTCGTCAAGGAACAAGGTGCCGCCCTCGGCCGTTTCCACCAGGCCGGCCTTGCGTTGCCGGGCGTCGGTGAAGGCGCCGCGCTCATAACCGAACAGCTCCGCCTCGATCAGCTGTGATGGCAGCGCGCCGCAGTTCAGCTCGACGAAGGGCATGTCGCGGCGCGGGCCGTCGTAGTGCAGCGCGCGCGCCACCAGCTCTTTGCCGGTGCCGGTTTCGCCGTGGATCAACACGGCGGGTGCGTCGGTGTCGTCGAGGTGGCTTTCAGCGTCCAGCAGGCGGCTGATGCGTGAGCGCAAATCGGCCAGCGGCGCGGCATCACCAAGGATGCGGTCGAGGCCGCTGGCGTCGCGGCGGGCGTAATAGCTGACGGTGCTTTCCAGCTGCTGCTGACTCAGCAGGCGCTCCAGCAGCAGCTTGAGCTCGGCCAGCCCCACGGGCTTGGTCAGGTAGTCGGCAGCACCGGCCTTCATGGCCGTCACCGCCAGGTCAATGCCGCCGAAGCCGGTCATCAACACCACACGCACCGAGGCGTCTGCTGCCCGAATGCGGCCGATGGCCTCCAGCCCGGTGATGCCGGGCAGGTTGTGATCCAGCAGCACCACATCGGGCTTGAACTCGGCCAGCTGGCTCAGGCCCGCTTCAGCCGAGCCGGCCACACGGGTGTCATAGCCCTGGCGTTCCAGGTAGATCGACAGGTTGCGCGCCAGCGCTTCCTCGTCATCGATGATCAGGATGGCTCGGCTCATGAGGGGCGATGTTAGGTGCGGGGCAGATGCAAGGTCACGCGGGTTCCCCCACCTGCCGGGCTGTCCAGCTCGATGCGGCCGCCCAGCCGCTCAACCACCCGGCGCACGAGCGCCAGGCCCAGGCCCAGGCCGCGCGGCTTGGTGGTCATGAAGGGGCGGGTCACATCGGCCAGTTGTTCGGGCGGGATGCCGCAGCCCTCGTCCGCCACCACCACCTTGGCCCACGGCCCCTCAGCGCTGGCGTGCAGGCGCACGGCTTGCCCACGTTGGGTGGCCTCTGCAGCGTTGGCCAGCACCGAGGCCAGCACCTGCGCCATCAGCACCGGGTCTACCGCCACATGGCCGAGTTGCGGTGCCAGTTGCACCTCGAAGGGCTTGCCCTGGGCCAGCAGGTCGGGCTCTAAGCGGGCTGCCGCTTCCTGCAGCAACTGGTCGAGCGACGACTGCTCATCGCGGCCGCCCGGCTCACGCGCGTAGGTCAGCAGCGTGCGCACCAGGTGCTCGATGCGATCGGCGGAACGGATCACGTCGTCGCACAGCTGCGGTGGCGCATCGGCGCCCATCTCGCGTTGCAGCTCACCACTGCTGCGGATCACGCCCAGCGGGTTGCGGATGCTGTGCGCCACCGCGGCAGACAGCTCGCCCACCATCGCCAGCGCCTCGGCCTCCACCAGCCGCGATTGCTGCTCACGCAGCGCGCGCTCGGTGCGCAGCACGAACCACATCAGCGACAGGAACAGGAACACCGCCCCGGCCGCCGCCCCCAGCCACACCCGCAGACGGCCGTTGAAGATGGCGTCGTTCAGGGCCACGGGCTCGCGGTAGAGCTCTACCACGCCCACCAGCACGGGGCCGGAGCGGATGGGCAGGTAGTTCTCGACGAAGCGGTCAGGGCCACTGGGCAGCAACAGGTGTTCCGCCTTCAGCGGCTCATCGCCCTCGCCCGATGATCGGTGCGTCACCACCTCACCGGCCAGCGCCTCATCCAGCTCTTCATTGGCTGAAAACACCTGGCCGATCAGCTCAGGGCGACTCGACCACAGCACTTTGCGGTCAGTGCTGTAGAGGTTGGCGCGCAGCACATCCGGCAAGGCGGCCACATGTGACGCGAACTCGATGACCCCGGCATCGGACGCATCGCCCCGGCGGATCAGCTCGGCCACCCGCTGGGTGTCTACGATGCTCTGGACGAAGTCGTGGCTGAGTGCGGCGTCGCGCTCAACCAGACGGGTTTCCAGAAACACCGTGAGCCACCACGCCATCGCGGCGCTGAAGCAGGCAATGGCCAAGGCGCCGGTCAGCGCAAAGTGGCGCATCAGACGGGGATCTGGACGCGCCGTGGTCATGGCTGTTTCCGGGTGTTCAGCTGCGGCGAACGCGTAGCAATTCGTCGAGGATCAGGCCCACCGCGCCCACCGTGATGGCGGCATCGGCGATGTTGAAGCTCGGGAAGTAGCCCCCCGGGAACATCGGTGCCAGGAAGCTCCAGTGGAACTGCAGGAAGTCGACCACGTAGCCGTGCCAGAGGCGGTCCACCACATTGCCCACCGCGCCGCCCAGGATCATGCTGATGGCGAAGCAGAACAGGCGCTGCCCGGCGTGGCTGCGCAGCATCCACACGATGGCGATGGACGCCACCGCGCCCAGGCCCACGAAGAACCAGCGCTGCCAGCCACCGGCGCCCGCCAGGAACGAGAACGCAGCGCCCGTGTTGTGCACCCGGACCACGTTGAAGAACGAGGTGACGGTGTGACTGTCGCCGAGCTGGAAGTTGCCGACGATCAGCACCTTGGTGAACTGATCGAACAGCAGCACCAGCGCGGCCAGGCCGAGCCACAGGCCCGGGCCGGCGCCGGAACGTGAAGACATGAGTTTGCGTGCCATGCCGGTCTGCCGATCAGGCCACGGTGCGGGTTTCGCCCGCGCCGTGCAGGTTGCTCACGCAGCGGCCGCACAGGCCGGCATGCCCGGCGTGGCTGCCCACATCGTCCACGTAGTGCCAGCAACGCTCGCACTTGGTGGCGGTGCTCGGCGTCACGCTGACCGACAAGGCCTCGCCTTCCGCCACCTCCACCGCCGAGGTGATGGTGACGTACTTCAGGTCGGCGCCGAGCGAGCGCAGCAGCGCGGCGTCGTCACCGCCCACGGTGATGACCAGCGTGGCCTGCAGCGAAGCACCCACCTGACCAGCCGTACGCACGGCTTCGATGTCCTTGTTCACCACATCGCGGATCTCGCGGATGCGGCCCCACTTGGCCAGCAGCGCTTCGTCCGGCGTGCTCAGCGGCCAGAAGGTTTCGGTGAAGATCGAGCCGGTCGTCTTGCCCGGCGCGAAGATCGCCCACGCTTCTTCAGCGGTGAAGCTGAGGAACGGCGCCATCCAGCGCAGCATGGCGTTGGTGATGTGCCAAAGCGCAGTCTGGGCCGAGCGGCGCGCCAGGCTCTTCGGTGCGGTGGTGTAGAGGCGGTCCTTCAGCACGTCCAGGTAGAACGCGCCCAGGTCTTCCGAGCAATACACCTGCAGCTTGCTGACCACCGGGTGGAACTCGTAGGCGTCGAAGTGCGCCAGGATGTCGGCCTGCAGCTGGCTGGCACGGGCCAGGGCGTAGCGATCGATCTCCAGCATCTGCTCAACCGGCACCAGGTCGGTGGCCGCATCGAAGTCAGACGTGTTGGCCATCAGGAAGCGCAGCGTGTTGCGGATGCGGCGATAGCCGTCCACCACGCGGGCCAGGATCTTGTCGTCGATGTTCAGGTCGCCCGAGTAGTCGGTGCTGGCCACCCACAGACGCACGATTTCCGCGCCGAGCTTGCTCGTCACGCTCTGCGGCTCGACCGTGTTGCCCAGCGACTTGCTCATCTTGCGGCCCTGGCCGTCGGTGGCAAAGCCGTGGGTCAGCAGGCCCTTGTAGGGGGCGCGGTCATAGAGGGCGCAGCCCAGCAGCAGGGAAGAGTGGAACCAGCCGCGGTGCTGGTCGTGGCCTTCCAGGTACAGGTCGGCCTCCGGCCCTTCGCTGTGGAACGGCGGGCGGTCGTAGGCGTTCAGGTGGCTGCCACGCAGCACGTGCTGGAAGGTCGAGCCCGAGTCGAACCACACCTCGAGGATGTCGGTGCTCTTCGTGTAGTGCGGTGCGTCCTCAGTGCCGAGGATGTCTTCCACGGTCACGCGGCTCCAGGCCTCGATGCCGCCGGCCTCCACGATGTCGGCCGCCTGGTCCATGATGGCCAGGGTGCGCGGGTGCAGCTCGCCGCTGTCCTTGTGCAGGAAGAACGGCACCGGCACGCCCCACGAGCGCTGGCGCGAGATGCACCAGTCAGGCCGGTTGGCGATCATGTCGCGCAGGCGGGCCTTGCCGTTCTCGGGGTAGAACGCCGTGTGGTCGATGGCCTCAAGGGCCAGCTGGCGCAGCGTCTTGCCGGCCTTGTCGGTGGTGAACACGCCCTCGCCTTCGTCCATGCGGACGAACCACTGGGCTGCCGCGCGGTAGATCACCGGCGTCTTGTGGCGCCAGCAGTGCGGGTAGCTGTGGGTGATGGTCTTGGTGGCCATCAGGCGGCCGGCGCCCTTCAGCGCGGCCAGCACCTCGGGGATGGCCTTCCAGATGTGCTGGCCACCAAACAGCGGCCAGTCTGCCGCGAAGGTGCCGTTGCCCTGAACCGGGTTCAGGATCTGGTCGTAGCTGATGCCGTTGGCGATGCAGGAGTTGAAGTCATCCACGCCGTAGGCGGGCGACGAGTGCACGATGCCGGTGCCATCGCTGTCGCTCACGTACTCGGCCAGGAACACCGGCGAGAGGCGGCGATAGCCCGCGTCCGCGTCAAACAGCGGATGGCGGAAGTTCAGGCCGCCCAGCGCCTTGCCGGCCACGGTGGCCAGCACCTGGCCTTCGAGGCCGAAGCGTTGCAGGCAGGCTTCCACCAGGGTTTCGGCCAGCACCAGGCAGCCCATCGGCGTTTCGACCAGCGCGTAGCTCAGCTCGGGGTGGGCGTTCAGGGCCTGGTTGGCGGGGATGGTCCAGGCGGTGGTCGTCCAGATCACGGCGAAGGCGCTCTTGCCGGCCGGCAGCGCGGTCAGGCCGAAGGCCTGCGCCAGGCGGGCGCCGTCGTCGGTCTCGAAGGCCACGTCGAGCGTTTCGCTCTGCTTGTCGGCGTATTCGATCTCGAACTCGGCGAGGCTGGACCCGCAGTCGAAGCACCAGTACACCGGCTTCAGGCCGCGATAGACAAAACCGCGCTCGACCACGCGCTTGAAGGCGCGCAGCTGGCCGGCTTCGTTGGCCGGGTCCATCGTGCGGTAGGGGCGCTCCCAGTCGCCCAGCACACCCAGGCGCTTGAAGTCTTCGCGCTGCTGGCCGATCTGCTCGGTGGCGAAGGCGCGGCTCTTGGCCTGCATGTCGTCACGGCTGAGCTTGCGGCCATGCAGCTTTTCGATGGCGTTCTCGATCGGCAGGCCGTGGCAATCCCAGCCGGGGATGTACTGCGCGTCGAAGCCGGAGAGCTGCTTCGACTTGACGATCATGTCCTTCAGCACCTTGTTCAGCGCGTGGCCGATGTGCAGCTTGCCGTTGGCATAGGGCGGGCCGTCATGCAGCACGAACAGCGGGGCGCCGTGGCGGGCATCACGCAGGCGCTTGTAGAGGCCGCCTTCGTTCCATTCCTTCACCCAGCCCGGCTCGCGCTTGGGCAGGTCGCCGCGCATCGGGAACGGGGTGTCGGGCAGGTTCAGGGTGCTGCGGGTGTCGTTGGTGTTCGATTCGGTGGTCATGGGGCGCAAAAGTTGAGGCACCGGGTGGTGCGCGGCGGCCGCTGGGGGCTGCCGGAAGGCTCCTGCGCGACGGGCGCATCACAGGAGCGAAGGGCCCGCGGAACCGGCGTCATGCCGGTGCGGGCGGCGTCGTCAGGCGATGCGCCGAATTCGGTCCCGGGTGGTCTGGCGGCGCGTGCAGGCATGGCCATGCAGCGTGGGCGACACGCGCACAGGTGCGAGCGGAAGGCTGACAAAACGGGCGGACATGCGCCTGATTCTACCGGTGGCGCCCAGGCCGGGCCTCAAGCGCCGTGGGCGGCCCACCAGGCCCGGGCGTCGACCACGTCCTGGGCGATGCCGACACGCAACGCTTCCAGGCCGTCATAGCGCCGCTCGTCGTGCAGCTTGTGCAGCAGGTCGACCCGCAGGATGCGCGCATAGCCACCTTCCACGGCCAGGCCTGCCGGCCAGTCCAGGCAGTGCACTTCCAGCAGCACGCGGCCGGCGTCTTCCACCGTGGGCCGCACGCCCAGGCTGGCCACGCCCGCCAGCGGCTGCTCAGCCAGGCCGTGCACCTGCACCACGAAGATGCCCATGGCCGCCGGCCGGTGCGACGGGAAACGCAGGTTCAGCGTGCGAAAACCGAGGTCACGCCCCAGCTTGCGGCCATGCACCACATGGCCGGAGATGCTGTAAGGCCGCCCCAGCAGGCTGGCCGCGCGGGCCATCTGGCCAGCCGCCAGGGCCTCCCGCACGGCGGAGCTGGACACCCGCAGGCCGTGCACCTCGTAGCTCATCATCCGGGCCACATCAAAGCCCTGGGCGCTGCCGGCGGCGTCCAGCAGCGCGTAGTCACCGGCGCGCTTCGCACCGAAGCGGAAGTCATCACCCACCAGCACGTAGCGCGTGCGCAGCTGCTGCACCAGCACGCGGCGGATGAAGTCTTCCGGGCTGAGACCGGCGAACTTGTCGTCAAAGCGCATCAGCACCACGTCGTCCACACCGCAGCGCTCCAGCTCCTGCAGCTTGTCGCGCAGCGTGGCGATGCGCAGCGGCGCCAACTCCGGCTTGCCCGCCTGGCTGGCGAACCAGTCGCGCGGGTGCGGCTCGAAGGTCATCACGCAGGTGCGCAGGCCCCGGTGGCGCGCTTCGCTGGCCAGCAGCGCGAGCATGGCCTGGTGTCCGCGATGGACGCCGTCGAAGTTGCCGATGGTGAGGGCACAACCGGTGTCACCGGCTTGCGAAGGACGTTGGGCTCTGAAAACGCGCATGGGCGGGATTATCGGCGCAGCCTCAGCGGGCGACAGGCCGGTGCTACATCACCGCGCAGCATCACGGCCCTTTGCCGCCGGCCAGGTAGCGCGCCAGCACGGTCTGCAGGGTGTCGATGGTGAACGGCTTGCTGAGGTAATCGTCCATGCCGGCGGCCGTGCAGGCCTCGCGGTCACCGGGCACGGCGTTGGCCGTCAGGGCCACAATGGGCAGGCGCCCCTGCCCGGCCGCTGCTTCACGCTCGCGCCAGGCCCGGGTCGCGGCCAGGCCGTCCAGCACAGGCATCTGGCAGTCCATCAGCACGAGGTCATAAGACGTCTGCGCCAGCCGGCCCAGCGCCACCTGCCCGTCATCGGCCGACTCCCAGGCCAGGCCCAGCCGCTCGACCATGGCGCTGGCCACCATCAGGTTCACCGGGTTGTCCTCGACGATCAGCACGCGCCCCTGCAACGGTCGGGCCGGGGCCGCCGGCGCCGCCTGGCGCACCGGGGCCTGTGCGGGCCGGTAGGCCACGGTGAAGGTGAAGGTGGCGCCATGGCCGGGCACGCTGGCGCAGGTCACGTTGCCACCCATGGCCACCGCCAGCTGGCGGGAAATCGTCAGGCCCAGCCCTGTGCCGCCACGGCGCTGCTCGGACGGGCCGTCGCCCTGCTCGAAGGGGTCGAAGATGCGCTGCTGCAGCACCAGCGGGATGCCCACACCGCTGTCGCGCACCTCGAACCGCAAAAAGTCTCCCTCGAGCGAGGCCTTGAGTTCCACCTGCCCGGCCGCCGTGAACTTGAGGGCATTGCCCAGCAGGTTGTGCAGGACCTGCTTGACCCGCTGCGCGTCCAGCATGGCGGCATCGGGCAGGCCGTGCAGCAGGCTGACCATGAAGCGCAGGCCCTTGTCGGTGGCCACCGGCGACAACAGATCGGTCACCTCGCGCACCAGATCAGCCACCCGCGCCGGCGCGGGCTCGATCTTCAGGCGGCCCGCGTCGGCCCGTGAAATGTCCAGCAGGTCCTCGATCAGGGTTTGCAGGTGCCCCGCCGACTGCTGCACCACCGTCAGCTGCCGGGCCTGCTGCGCGCTGACCGTGCCATCACGCATCAGCTGCGTCATGCCGAGAATGCCGTTGAGTGGGGTGCGCAGCTCATGGCTGACCATGGCCAGGAAGCGTGACTTCGTGGCGCTGGAGTGCTCTGCCAGCAACAGCGCGCGCTGGCGGTCTTCGGCGATGGCGGCGTTTTCAAAGCGCAGGCGCAGCAGCTCCAGCATGTGGCGCTCGCTGCGCCGGCCCTCTCGCCACAGCAGCGCCAGGTAGACGAGCAGGCCGCAAGCCACCAGCCAGCTCACCGCGCCGCCCTGCACCACCTGGCTGGCAACCAGGGGCAGCAGCGCCCCGAGCATGAAGCGCATGGCGTGGCCGTTGTACGACGTGAGCGTGAATACACCCACCGATGCCACGGCCACCAGGCCCCCGGCGATCACACCGTCGAGCCACGGATCACCGCTGGGCACGAAGTACCAGCCGAGCAGGCCCCATCCCAGGCCGTCGATCAAGCCACCCACCCCATGCCGCAGCCACCAGGCGCGGGTGTCCAGCTGGGGCGAATCCGCCCGGCTGAAGGCCACGCACTCCAGCAGCCGCCCCACGGCCGTGATCTGCTTGAGCGCAAACCACCACCAGATGGCTGGGTTGCCCAGCTGATGCCACAGCGCCCAGGTGATCAGGCCGGCCCCCACGATGGTGGCCAGCATCGGCTCGGCGGTGCGTTCGAACAGCTGGCGCACACGCTCGAGCTCGACCTTGCGCTCGATCGACTGGCGTCGTTGGCGGGCGAGGTCGTTGAAAAGTCCGGGGCCGGAGTCCGGATCAGGCACTGCTGGGGCGTCGACGTCGCTCATGCTGGTTACGAATTGCACTGCAGCATAAACATGAAGCCGGCCGAGCCATCACTCCGTGTTTGCCCTCGGAGCCACAACAAGCCCATCAGGCGTACCGTGCGCTTTTCCGGGCGGGCGTCGGTACTTCAGGCCGGCGGCTGCCAGCCGTTCACCCAGCACCACTGGCCGGGCGCCAGGTCTGCCGGAATGGTGAGGTGGCCAAATTCGCTGCGGTGCAGCGTTTCAACCCGGTTGCTCACCGCCGCCAGCATGCGCTTGACCTGGTGGTACTTGCCCTCGGTCAGCGTCAGGCGCAGGTGGTGCTCGGTCACGCGTTCACACGCGGCGGCGCGCACGGGCACCGGGTCGTCTTCCAGCACCACACCGGCCAGCAGGCGGGCTACCTGGTCATCGTCGATCGGGTGCTTGCAGCCCACCTCGTACACCTTCGGCACATGGTGCTTCGGTGAGGTGAGCTTGTGGATCAGGCTGCCGTCTTCGGTCAGCAGCAGCAAGCCGGTGGTGTCTTCGTCCAGCCGGCCGATGGGCTGCACACCCCGGTTGCGCAGCGGCGCGGGCAGCAGCGTCATCACGCTCGGGTGATGCTTGGGCTTTTGCGAGCATTCATAGCCCGCCGGCTTGTTCAGCAGCACCAGCGCCTTCTCGTGGAAGGGCCAGGGCTTGCCTTCCACCGTCAGCACCAGGCCGGCGGTGGGCAGGTCTTCATCCGGGTCTTCCAGCACGCGGCCGTTGTGCTGCACCAGGTCGGAATACACCATGCCGGCGCACACCCGGCGCGTGCCGAAGCCCTGGGAATAAAGAATCTGACTGAGTTTCATGGGGCCACACTGTAGCGCGGGCCCCATGCGGCCTCAGGCAAACACCCCGGCGGTGTCCTGCATGCGGGCCGACACTTCACCCAGGTGGTGCAGCGTGTCGCCGTATTCCATTTCCAGCATGGTCAGGCGCTTGAAGTAGTGGCTGGCCACGTACTCGTCGGTCACGGCAATGCCGCCGTGCAGCTGCACGCACTGCTGGCCCACGAAGCGCGCCGAGTTGCCGATCTGCACCTTGGCCTGGCTGATGGCGCGGCGGCGCTGCGGCGCCGGCTCGCCCAGCTTCAGGCTGGCGTAGTAGCTCATCGAGCGTGCGAGCTCCAGCTGCATCTTCACGTCGGCAATGCGGTGGCGCAGCGCCTGGAAGCTGGCCAGCGTCACGTTGAACTGCTTGCGGGTGTTCATGTAGTCGACCGTGATGGCGGTCAGCTTGTCCATCAGGCCCACACCCTCGGCGGCCTGCGCGGCCAGGCCGCGGTCGATGGCGGCTTCCAGCACGGCGTAAGCCTCACCGGCCGCGTACATCTGGATGCCGGTGGCGCCGTCCAGCGTCACCTCGGCGGCACAGGCGCCGTCTTGCGTGGGGTAGCCCTGCAGGCTCACGCCCACACCCGGCGTCACCAGGAACAGTGCGATGCCGCTGGGGTCATCCACGGCACCGCTCACACGGGCCGGCACGATGAACGCGCCTGCATGCTGGCCAGCCGGCACCAGGCTCTTGCGGCCGTTCAGGCGCCAGTTGCCGCTCGGGTCTTGCTCGGCGGTCGTCTGCACCTGCTGCAGACGGTGGCGCGCACCACGTTCCTGGTGCGCCAGCACCACCAGCGCCGAGCCATCGGCGATGTTCTGCAGCCACAGGTCTTTCGACGGGGCGGCGCTGTGCACCAGCATCGGCGCGGCCACCAGGGCCACGGCAGCGTAGGGCTCCAGCACCATGCCGCGCCCCAGCTCTTCCATCACCACCATGGCTTCCACGGCGCCAAATCCCATGCCGCCGTGTTCTTCCGGAATGGCCAGGCCCAGCAGGCCCAGCTCGGCCATGGCGGTCCAGGATTCGGCCGAGTAGCCGCCGGCCTTCACGATGGCACGGCGCTGTTCGAAGCCATAGGCCTTGTCGACCCAGCGCGCCACCGCGTCGCGCAGCGAAACCTGGTCTTCAGAGAATTCGAAATCCATGATCAGGCCCCCAGAACGGTTTGGCTGACGATGTTGCGCTGCACTTCATTGCTGCCGCCGTAAATCGTCGTCTTGCGCAAGTTGAAGAAGGTGCTCGAGAGCGGCGCGCAGTGGGCCGCGCCCACGTGGTCGCCCTGCCAGCCGGCCTCCATCGCTTCCTGGATGAAGGGCCGGGCAAACGGGCCGGCGGCCATCATCATCAGTTCGGCATAACGCTGCTGGATCTCGCTGCCGCGGATCTTCAGCAAGCCCGCCACGTCCAGGCTCTGCTTGCCGCTCTTCTCGGCGCTCAGCACCCGCAGCACCATCATTTCCAGGGCCACGATGTCGACTTCGAGCAGCGCCACCTGGTCGCGGAAGCGGATGTCGTCCCAAACGCCTTCGGCCTTGGCCAGGCGCTTGAGGCGCTCCAGCTCGCGCTTGGCGCGGTTCACGTCGGCGATGTTGGTGCGCTCATGGGCCAGCAGGTGCTTGGCGTAGGTCCAGCCCTTGTTCTCTTCGCCGATGAGGTTCTCGGCGGGCACGCGCACGTTGTCGAAGAAGACTTCGTTCACCTCGTGCTCGCCGTCGAGCATGATGATCGGGCGCACCGTGACGCCCGGGCTCTTCATGTCGACCAGCAGGAAGCTGATGCCGGTCTGGGGCTTGCCTTCGGTGCTGGTGCGCACCAGGCAGAAGATCCAGTCACCGAACTGGCCGAGCGTCGTCCAGGTCTTCTGACCGTTCACCATGTAGTGGTCGCCTGCGGCATCGATGCCGCGGATGGCGCGGGTCTTGACCGAGGCCAGGTCCGAGCCGGAACCCGGCTCCGAGTAGCCCTGGCTCCACCAGACTTCGCCCGAGGCGATGCCCGGCAGGAAGCGCTGCTGCTGCTCCGGCGTGCCGAAGGCCATGATGACCGGCGCCACCATCACCGGGCCAAACGGCACGATGCGCGGCGCACCGGCCAGCGCACATTCCTCTTCGAACAGGTGCTTCTGCACCGCGTTCCAGCCCGGGCCGCCAAACTGCTTGGGCCAGCCGTAACCGAGCCAACCCTTGGCCCCCAGGATCTTGGCCCAGCGCTGCATGTCGTCACGCGACAGGCGCAGGGCGTTGTGCACCTTGTGGCTCAGGTCAGCCGGCAGATTGGCGGCGACCCAGGCACGGATCTCCTGGCGGAAATCCAGTTCCTCGGGGGTGAAATTCAGGTCCATGACGGGTGTCTCCTCGGGGGCATCAAGCCGTTTTTAGCACGGTCGTTCGCTTATTTCCTGTCGCGGCAGTGACAACTGCGGGTAAGCCCCGAAGGCCTGTCCGCCATCGTTCACATCCCGGGCACAGGGGCATTCGGATGCAAGTCCAGCACCATGTGCACCTTGCTGCGAAAACCGGTGGGCGTCAGGATCGCCAGGGGCTCGGTGCCGAAGGCCACGAAGCCGCAGCTGCGGTACAGGCGGATGGCCGGCTCATTGCCTTCGGTGGCGGTCAGGATCAGCGAGCGCAGCCCTGGCCGCGCCCGGGCTGCGATGAGTGCAGCATCCATCAGGGCGCGCCCGGCGCCCTGGCCACGCGCAGCCTCTTGCACCACCATGCCGATGACCAAGCCCTTGTGGCGGGTCTTGGGCTTGTTGGCGAACTCCAGCGCCACCGTGCCCACCAAAGCGTCGCCGTAAAAAGCGCCGAAGGCCAAGCCCAAACCGGCCGGGTGGCGCATGCGCTTGATCCACCAGCTGTCGGGCTCGGCCGCCCGCTCTTCGGGGGTCGATGTGAAGGCATCGGGGACGGTGGCGTAGGCCTCCAGCATCAGGCTGCGGTAGGCCGCCACGTCGCCGTCGTTCAACTCACGGATCACCAGGCTCATGGCCGCCCTTCGATGGCCGCTGCCAGCGCCGCCGTGGGCTGCAGCACCGCGCCGGCGGCCTGCAACGCCACATTCACTTCATCGGAAATGGCCTGCGAGGTGCGTCCGCCAGATGGCCAGGTGCTGTGCCCGTCCGCGGCCAGCTGCACCAAATAGCCCAGCGCCAGCGCAGACCGGCTGGTGTTGCTGACGCAGAACTCGCTCTGCAGCCCGCAGACCACCACCTGCTTCACGCCCAGGCCCTGCAGGTGGGCCTGCAGGTCGGTGCCGTCAAACGCGCTGGATTCCCACTTCTGCACCACCCGCTCGTCGGGCCGAGGGCCGAAGGAGTCGTGCAGTTCGGCGTGCACCGAGCCCGCTTCAAACACGTCACCGGGCTCGGACGCGTGCTGCACGAACACGATGGGCGTGCCAGACGTGCGGGCAGCATCAATCAAGGCATTCGCGCGCTCGACAAGCTCAGCGGCGCGGTCGATGGGCGGGCAACGCTGGGCGTCGAAGGCGCCACGTTGGATGTCGATGACCAGCAGGGCGGTGTCTTTCATGGCCGGCTCCCCAAGGGGGATCACAAGTTTGAAGGTGAGGTTTCCATCATGCCTCGGCGGGCGATGAACGGACAGCCCGCATAAATCCGGCCGCAATGCCAATTGCTTGGCAGCCTGCCCGCTCAAGCCCGGGACATACCCTCTTGGTGCTCAAGACGACGGCGTCAAAGCCGAAACAGAAGGTCACGCCGACACAGGCGTGCCAGATCATTTCGTGTGCCGAAGGAGTGCCAGATGCCGACCACCGACAAGTTCTTTTCGAACCCGACCGCCCTGCCCTCCATGCCTGAGGTGGCCAGCCGGCTGCTGCGGTCGTTCAACGACGACCGCATGGGCATGACCGAACTCGCGGCCCTGATTTCCCAGGATCAGGGCCTGTCCGTGAAGCTGCTGCGCATGGCCAACTCGGCCCGCTACAGCCCGCGGCATGCCATTTCCACGATCAAGGACGCTGCCGCCACCATCGGCATGAGCGCCCTGCGTGACCTGGCGCTGGCGGCCTGCGTGTCGGGCGCCTTCCCCAACACCGGCAACTTCGACCGGCTGCGCTTCTGGCGCCAGTGCCTGGCCACCGCCGGCCATGCGCGCATGCTGGCCCAGGCCTGCGACATCGACCCCGACACCGCCTACCTGGCCGGGCTGGTGATGCGCACCGGCGAATTGCTGATGCTGATGTCAGAGCCCGACGCCGTGGCGCTGGCCGAAGAACGCGCCAGCGCCCCCGACAGCCTGCTCGACCATGAAATGGCCCTGATGCAGTGCACCCATCTGGAAGTGACCGCCGAGCTGGCACGCCGCTGGCGCTTCCCCGATGAGCTCGTCAAGGGCCTGGCGGCCGCGGCCAATCCGATGGAGATGAAGCCGTTTTCGCAGCTCGGCGCCGTGCTGCGCCTGGCCAGCGTGATGAGCGATGCGGGTGAGCGCGGCCTGGCCCCGCTGACCACGCTGATGGACCTGCAACCCGAGCTGATGCACCACATGCACCTGGACCTCGACATCGAGTGGCTGGTGGCCCACATGTCCGACTACGACACGCTGACCAGCGGCGTCGACCAGCTGCTGCACTGACCCCGCCGCGCCGCTGGGCCTCAGCCCAGCTGGCGCTGCCGGCTGGCCAGCACAGCGCCCAGGGCCAGCAGCCCGGCGCTCAACCACAGGCCGCTGGCCAGGCCGCCCAGGCGGTCGGCCAGCAGGCCCACCAGCACCGGCCCGACGATCTGCCCGGCCGCAAAGATCACCGTGAACGCGGTGATGCCCGAGGCCCAGGCCGCACGCGGCAGGTTGTGCCGCACCAGCGCCGTGGTGGACGCCACCACCGACAAGAACACGCTGCCAAACAGCGCACCCGACACCAGGGCCAGCACGGTCTGCCCCGGCACCAGCACGGCCAGCGCCGTGGCCACCGCCAACAAGCCGTTCAGCACCGCCATCGGTCGGCCATCAGCATGGCGCTGCAGCAACCCGGCCCACAACCACGACGACGCGACCACGCCCAGGCCCACCAGCAGGTAGAAGCCGGTGATGACGCCGCTGCCCAGGCCCTGCTCACGCAGCAGCGTGACGTTGAAGGTCATGTAGCCGATGTAGCCCAGGCCGAACATCAGGTAGCCCGCCAGGCCCCAGCCCAGCCGCCGCCAGGGCGCGGGCACCCGCTCACCCGCCGGCGGCGGCGGCACGCGCCAGCCGGCCGTGCCAACGCTCAGGCCCGCGGTGGCCAGCAGGGCCAGCACCGCCAGCAGCCACCAGGCCTCACGCCAGGCCGATGCGGCGTGCGCCAGCAGCGGCGGCAGGCTCAAGGCAGACGCCACGATGCCCAGGCCCGTGCCGCCGTAATACAGACCCAGCACGAGGCCGGGCTTGCTCACCTGCAGCGCCAGTTGTGAGGCCAGCACACCGCCACCCACGAAGCTGGCCGCACTGGCCACGCCCAGCAGGAAGCGCAGGCCGTAGAGCCACAGCGCACCACCATTGGATGCGGCACCCGGCGTGGCACCAGCGCTCACGTCCACCCCATGCCCCGCCAACAGCACCGCCGCCAGCACGCCGGCAGCCAACACCACGCGGCGGGCGTCCCAGCGGCTCAGCAGGCGCGGCATCAACAGCGCGCCCACCAGGTAGCCGGCGGCATTCACCGTGTTCATCGCGCCGGCCGTGGCGTAGCTCCAGCCCAGATCCAGCCGCATGGCCGGCAGCAGCAGCGCATAGGCGAAGCGCGACAGGCCCAGCGACACGGCCGAGGCCAGCGCCAGCGACATCGCCATCGTCCACACACCATGGCGTGGCCCGGGCGCCGCCTCCGGTGTCACATCGGGCAGGTTGCTGCGCATCTGGCCGCCTGCTCAGTTCAGCGCGGGCGGAACAGCTCGAAGCGCTGCGCAGCGTCAATGCCGAAATAGTCGGCCGGGCCGCCGCCGCGCAGGATAGGCTGGGCCGCGGCCGTGTCGTAGATGCCGTTCTTCAGCAGGCGCTGGTCGATGTGCACCGCCACCACCTCGCCCAGCGTGAGCCAGCTGTCCACCTCGGCGCCCTCGGCGGTCTTCAGCCGGATCATCTGGGTCAGCCGGCACTCGAACGCCACCGGGCTGAGCGCCACGCGCGGCGGCTTCACCAACCTGGACGGCTCTTGCGCCAGGCCCGCGAAGTCAAACTCGCTGACATCCGCCGGCACCGCAGCGCAACTCGCGTTCATCGCTTCAGCCAGCGGCCGGGTGGCAAGGTTCCACACGAATTCGCCGGTATCGGCGATGTTGCGCACGGTGTCCTTCCAGCCGATCGACGAAAAGCCGATCAGCGGCGGGACGTAGTTGAAGGCGTTGAAGAAGCTGTACGGAGCCAGGTTCGCCACGCCGTCCTTGCTGAGGGTGGAGATCCAGCCGATTGGCCGGGGGCCGACGATGGCATTGAACGGGTCATGCGGCAGGCCGTGGCCCAGCCGGGGCTCGTAGAAGTGCTTGAGGGCGGGCGCGTTGCCGGATGCAGAGGAATGAGCCATCCGGCGACTGTAAACCGCCCTCAGGCTGCTGCGTCAAACGCCTGCTGCATGCGGTTGCGGGCCATGCGCCACAGCGGCCAGGCACGGGCCAGAAAAACGCCACTGAACGCGCCGAACACGCCCGACAGAACACCCGCCACCAGCGCATCGGCGGCCAGGGCCGGCTGGATGGCCAGGGCCATGCCTGTTGCGAACTTCAGCACGAAGATCATCCAGATCAGCGCCAGCGGCCACCAGCTGCCGGGCACCTGGAAGCGACGGGTGGCGGCATCAAAACGCACGCCGCGGGGCTCGATGCGCACCAGCAGCAAGGCCGCCACCAGGCCCAGCGCCCAGGCCAGCAGGGCCACGCCGGCTGCGGGGCCGCGGCCAAAGCTGCCCGTCACCCCGGTGAACGACAGCACCAGCATCGCCACCGGCATCAGCGTGACACGGCCCAGCGACACCTGGCGCGGAAACGATTGCTTGAAGCCCAGCCAGCTGAGGCCGACCAGCAAACCCCAGACCCAGAACGGCACGTGTTGCAGCACATTCGACATGACGAGACTCCTTGTGGCGTGGTGCCCGGTGCGCGGTGCCCCGGGTGCATGGCTTGCACTGTGCCCACACTACACCGGGCCGACCACCTGGCTGCGACGAGTGGCGGCTGACCAGCGCGAAACGCAGCAAGCCGGCGCGAACCGCACCTCGGCAGGAACCCGCTGAAGGAGAAAGCCGCCCTCAGGCGCCGTTCACGTCGATCAGCCCGAGGCGGATGGACAGGCGCACCAGCGCCGTCACGTCGGGCACGCCCAGCTTGGCCATCAGGCGGCTGCGGTAGGAGTCCACCGTCTTGGGTGACAAGTGCAGCAGCGCCCCAATGGCCGCGCTGGAATGCCCCTGCACCACCAGCGTGATGACCTGCCGCTCGCGGGCCGACAAGGACGCCAGCGCCGGCTCGTCGGCGCCCAGCGCCAGCGCCTTCACGGCCAGGTCGGCGGTTTCGGCGGTGAAGTACATCTCGCCGCGCTCGGCATGCGCCACGGCACTCAGCACCTCGGCCATCGACACGCCCTTCAGCAGGTAGCTCGATACGCCCAGGCGCACAGCCTCACCCACATGCCGCGGATGGGCGGACATCGTCAGCACCACGGTGCGCACCGGCAAGGCCCGGCGCTTCACGTCTTCCAGCAGCTCGAAGCCTGAGCGCTTGTCCAGCGTCAGGTCGAGGATCAAGACCTTCGGTTGCAGGCGGATCAGCTCCGCGATCGCGCGGGTCGGGTCTTCACTGCCGCCGACCACCGTGTGCCCGGCGGCCTCCAGCAGGGCTTGCAGGCCCTGGCGCAGCACCAGGTGGTCATCAACCAGATAGACGGTGGTCATGCTTGCTCCGACTGCCAGCGCATCGACACCGTGGTGCCGCTGCCGGGCTGGCTGTGAATGGCGAAATGTGCCCCGACCGACAGGCTGCGCTCACGCATGCCGAGCACGCCCAGGCCGAAGCTGACATCGGCCTCATCAGAAGCGGGCAGGCCGCTGCCGTTGTCGTGCACGGTCAGGTTCATCTGCTGCGCATTGCCGCTCAGGCGCACCTGCACTTCGGTGGCGTCGGCGTGGCGCAGGGCATTCACCAGCGCCTCACGGGCGAGCATGAATGCGGCGTACTCCACTTGTGGCGGCCAGCGGCAGGTGGCGGCTTCGATGTCCACATCCCAGGTCATGCGCACCGGCATGTTGCACAGGCCGTGTTGCCCCAGCTCACTGGCCAGTGCGGCGGCCAGGCCACGCTCGTCCAGCAGCACCGGGCGCAGGTCGGTCAGCATGCCGCGGATCATGGTCAGGGCCTGGCCCAATTGGGCCGACACCTCGTGCAAGGCCGGGCCCTGCACCTTGTCGCCCTTGGCCTGGAGCGAATCGCCGATGCTGTCCAGCCGGAGCCGGGCCACCGTCAGGATCTGGCCGATGTGGTCGTGCAGCACCTGCGCCAGCTGGTGGCGGGTGGCACGTTCGTGGGTGAAAAGTTGTTGCCGCAGTGCAGCTATTTCCGCACCATCAGGCGCGGGCAGATCCAGGCTGTGGGTCACCATCACTGCTCGCCATGTCGGCGTACCGTCAAACTCGTGTCATTCCAACCTGACTGCTGTTTGTGCAACACAAGCACTCCGTTCCCTCGGTAGAGGGATCAACGCGAACTCCAAGCGCCCTGTCGACGCTCAACCATCTAGCAATATGGCTCGTATTTCGGCCAGTTTCGAGAGGGGCCGGTCGGCAATGCGGGAGTGGCGAATTCTCCCCACTGAACAGATCAAGGTCTCCTGTCAACGCCCACCAGACGCAGCTTCCGGCCTGTCACGCCTGCGGTCTGTGCGGCCGGGCACAGGCTGCACCGAGCGTCCCGGCGCGGCCGGTTATAAACGCGGCTGGTTCACACTGGCCGGCCTCCGGGTTGGCTGACGCATGCGTTGTTTTGCACTTTGGTTGATCCGGCTTTACCAGCGCTGGCTGTCGCCCTACAAGGGCTTTTCATGCGCCTACCGCGTGCACCTGGGCCAGCCCAGCTGCTCTGAACTTGGCTGGCGCGCCATCCGCCGGCACGGGCCGTGGAAGGGGACCGGTGTACTGCGTTTGCGCATGCACCGCTGCGGCGTGGCACACCGCCGCTTTCAACCAGAGAAGCTGCACAGCGCCACCCCTGCCGCCCGACGCATGCCCGCGGCCCAACGCGGCGATTGCGACTTGCCCTGCGATGGTTGTGACCTGCCCGGCAGCGGCCATGGGCAAGGTGGCTGCAAACCCTCGTCGGTCTGCGACTGTGCTGACATGGCGAGCTGTTGCGACTGGCCGTCCAGCAAGAAGAAATCAGAGACCAGGGCTCGCGACCGGTCCACCCGACTGCCCCAGCGCCGCACCCCTGCCCGTTGAATGCTGGACCCACCGATGCACCGCCGCCACCTGCTGATCTCGCTCTCGACCACGCTGCTGCCCGCCACCATGCACGCCGCCGAGCCCGGCCGCGCACCATTGGTGCAGACGCTCTCCACCCCGGGCGAGTTGCCGCTGCTGCTGACCGTGCCGCACGACGGCGAGGCCTTCATCGGCCTGACCCCGGCACGCACCCACGGCACGGTGCTGCGTGACCTGGGCACACGGCCGCTGGCCGAGCAGACCGCCCAGGCGCTGGCCCGCCTGACGGGTGGCCAGCGGCCGGCCTTGGTGGTGGCCCTAGCGCACCGCAAGTATGTGGATGTGAACCGCAGCGAAGCCGAAGGCACCGAGTCAGATGACGCCGTGCCCGCCTGGCGCAGCTACCACGCAGAGGTGGCAGCGCAGGTGGCCGAGCTTCGCAAGCGCTTCCCGAACGGGGCACTCATGGTGGATGTGCATGGCCAGGCTCAGGTGCCCGACACCCTCTTTCGCGGCACCCGGAATGGCCAGACGGCGCGTGCGCTCGTCAAACGCCTGGGCCCGGTGGCCTTGCAAGGCCCGCACAGCCTGACGGGCGAGCTGGCGGCGCGGGGCTACACGGTGGCGCCTGCGGTGCAAGACACGCTCAGCGCAGAAGACCCGCGTTTCAGTGGTGGCCACACGGTGGCGACCTACGGCAGCCACCAGCCCGAGGGCATCGACGCCATCCAGCTGGAATTCGGCAGCGCCTTGCGTCAGCGCCAAGCGCGGCTACCGGACGACCTGGCCGCTGCGCTGCTGGCGTTCATGCGGTATGCGGGCTACCTGCCCGCCAGCGTTCAAGCCCCAGGCGTCTGACTGCCTGAAGACACCGCTACGGGCAGCAGGTCATGCTCGCGCAGCATCACGGGCTCGATCGAGCCACCCAGCACTCGTCGGCGCACGGCGCTGTCCACCTCGGCGGCATGTGCCAGGTAGGTGGTCAAAGGCTGGTCAACCGCCTGCTGGGGGCAGAAGCGGTAATGCAGCGTGGCCCGGCTGATGGTGGCCCCGACGGGCAAGCCGTGGACCTGAACCCAGAAGCGGACCGAATCGCTGTCGCTGTGAAAAAACGGCGCGGGGCACGGCAGTGCCTCTTCGGCGGGCACGGTGGAGATGAAGGCGGGGGGAGCAGGCATGTTCAGACACACTTCTGGCAATGGGCAGGGCAAAAAGATCACCGGCAGCGCCGTCCTTCGCTTTAAACAAGCTGAACAACACAACGCGGAGACGCAATGTGAGCGCCCCCCCTGTTGGCGTCTGTGCGCTGGCGAACACGGCATGTAGGGGATCTGTGCGTCATCGCACATACACCAGCAATTCAAAGCCACTACATTGCGTCGAAGGCCCTGCAACATGCGGGGTCAGGGGCGCTCATGCAGGCCGCCATCACCACGGAATACCTTTCCTGAAATGAGCACCTTGCAAGCCACGATGTCTGCCAACGCCAATGCCCGCGACAACCAGTTGCTGGCCGTCTTGCCCGAAGCAGTCTGGACCCGATGGCGCGACATGCTGGAGCCCATCGACCTGCCGCTGGGGCATGTGCTGTACGAGTCCGGCAGCACGATGACGCATGTGGTGTTTCCCACCACCGCCATCGTCTCGCTGCTGTATGTGATGGAGGACGGTGCCTCCGCCGAGATTGCCGTGGTCGGCCGGGAAGGCGTGGTCGGCATCGCGCTGTTCATGGGCGGCGAATCAACCCCCAGTCGGGCCGTGGTGCAGAGCGCCGGCAAGGGCTTCAAGATGCGTGCCGCCACCATCAAGGACGAGTTCAACCGCTCGGTGCCGGTGCTGCACCTGTTGCTGCGCTACACGCAGGCGCTGATCACGCAGATGTCGCAGACAGCGGTGTGCAACCGCCACCACTCACTCGACCAGCAGCTGTGCCGCTGGCTGCTGCTGAGCCTGGACCGCCTGCCGGGTGTGGAGCTGGTGATGACCCAGGAGCTGATTGCCAACATGCTGGGCGTGCGCCGGGAAGGCGTGACCGAAGGCGCGCTCAAGCTGCAGCGTGCGGGACTGATCAAGTACGCGCGTGGCCACATCACGGTGCTCGACCGCCCGGGCCTGGAAGCCCGTTCGTGCGAGTGCTACGACGTGGTCAAACGCGAATACGACCGGCTGCTGCCGAGGTCACAGGCCGACTGAAGCGCCAGGCTGGCCACGCTGCGCCGGCGGCTGCAAGGCCTCACCCCGCTGCGGCGCCCACGGCCCGGCCGGCACCACCTGCGGGGCGGGCGGGTCAGCCAGGTAATGCGGCGACATGATCTGCACGCCGTTTTCATTGAATACGTCCTGCACATTGGCATGCAGCGCACTCAGCGCCTCGGCACGGCGGCGCGGGGCGTTGTTGTTGCCCTGGGCGCACAGGCGGTACTCCACATAGAAATCACTCAGCGCCGACTGGATGACATACGGCGCCGGAACTGCGGCCACACCGGGCGTGCGCGACGCCGCTTCCAGCAGCATCGCGTGCACCTGCCGCCAGGGCGTGGTGTAGCCGATGGTGACCGCCGTGTGCAGCACGAACTGGCCGTCTTCCACCAAGCGCGAAAAGTTGCGCACGGGCTGACCAAACACCACCGAGTTCGGCAGGATCACCTCTTCACCCATCCCGGTTTGCACCCGGGTGGCGAACAGGCCAACCTGCGTGACCGTGCCTTCGGTGTCGCCGATCTTCACGTACTCACCCACCCGCAGCGCGCGGGAGTACATCAGGCTCAAGCCCGACATGGCCTGGCCAACCACGCTGGACGCCCCGAGCGAGAGCATCAAACCCGCCAGCACCGACAAGCCCTTGAAGGCCTCGCTGTTCGAGCCCGGCAGGTACGGGTACGCCATGGCCAGCGCAAACAGCCACACCACCACCTGCGCCAGCCGGCGCGTGGGGCCGGCGGTGTCCTTGTCGAGCCAGCCCAGGCGCACTTCACCGCGCTCTACCCGCTCCAGCAACAGGCACTGCGCCTGCGACACCAGCCGCGCCAGCCCGAAGATCAGCAAAGCCGTGAGCAGGCCCGGCACCGCCCCCAGCGTGGCGCTGAAGAACTGGCCCAGCACGTCCATCAGCCAATCAAAAGACCGCAGGCCCCAGGACCGCGTCCAGCTGAACTGCTGCAGCACGAAGCTGGCCCACAGGTCGATCACCAGCACGATCAGGCCCCAGGAGAGCGCCGTCACCACCCACTGCACGCCGGAATTGGCATGGTCGACATAGGTGCTGACGATGGCCGCATGGCCTTGCTTGCGACGCAGCAGCACCAGCCAGGCCCGCAGGCGCGCCACGGCCTTGTCCTGCACCAGCCACAGCAGGCGCACCAGCAAGGCAGCCAGCACCGTGGCCGCAGCTGTCCAGGCCAGGCCGACCCACCAGATGTCGGCGGCGTTGCCCGCTGTGCTCATCGCGCCCATCGCCACTCCTTCAATTGCAACGGCCGATCAGACCAGCGGACCGAGGAAGCGACGCTCCCAGGCGCTGATCTCGCGCAGGAAGCTGTCGTGCTCCAGGCCCTTCACGGCCAGGTAGGCCTGCACGAAGCCCTTGCCCAGCAGGCGCGGTGCCGAGGGGCTGCGCGCCAGTTGCGCGTGGGCCTCGGCGAAGGTGCGCGGCAAGGTGTGCGCCTGGGCATAACCGTCGCCGGTGATGGGGTCGGCCGGGATGATGGCTTCGTCCATGCCCGCGAGGCCGGCGGCCAGGCTGGCGGCCAGCACGAGATAGGGGTTGGCGTCCGACCCGGCGATCCGGTTTTCCACCCGCCGCGCCACCGGGGCGCTGGTCGGCACGCGCAGGCCTGCCGTGCGGTTGTCGTGGCCCCACTCCAGGTTGATCGGCGCCTGACTGCCCGACACATAACGCCGGTAGGAGTTGACGTGCGGCGCATACAGCAGCATCAGGTCGGGGCCGTAGGTTTGCAGCCCACCGATGTAGTGCAGGAAGGCCGGTGACGCCGTGCCGTTGGCATTGCTGAAGATGTTGTCGCCCGCCGCATTCACCACGCTCTGGTGCAGGTGCATCGAGCTGCCCGCCTCACCCGCGATCGGCTTGGCCATGAACACGGCGTTCAGGCCATGTTGCAGCGCCACTTCCTTGGCGGCGTACTTGAACAGGAAGGCCTGGTCAGCCAGCGCCAGCGCATCGCCGTGCATCAGGTTGATCTCGTACTGGCTGCAGCCCACCTCATGAATCCAGGTATCGCCGCGGATGCCCAGCGTGTCGATGGCCGCGTGGAACGCATCCCAGAACGGGCCGAGCTCATCGAGCATGTTCAGGCTGAAGGCCGACTGGCCCACCTCGGCCCGGCCACCACGGCCCACCGGCGCCACCAGCGGCTGCGCGGGGTCAGTGCAAGGCGCCGTCAGGTAGAACTCGATCTCGGGCGCCACCACGGGCGTCAGGCCACGCTCGGCATACCGAGCCAGCACGGCTTTCAGCACCGAGCGCGGCGCGAAGGCGCAATGCTCACCACTCAGCTCGATGCAGTCGTGGATAGCCAGGTAACGCGGGCTGCTGGCCCAGGGCATGCGGCGCACGGTGGCCATGTCGGGCACCAGGCGCACGTCGGGGTCTTCATCCGGGAAGATCGGGTCGTACGAATACTCGCCCGTCACGCACTGCATCGGAATGGCCTGGGCCATGCGCAACTCCTGGCCCTTGGCGAAGCTGGCCGCAGGCATCAGCTTGCCGCGCGGATAACCCGTCACATCGGGGAAGAGGCACGCCACGTCGCGCACGCCCTCACGCTGGAAGGTGGCCAGCAGTTCGGCCGGGCTGGGGTTGGCGGCCTTGTTGGCGGCGTTGTTGGCAGCGGCAGCATCAATTGTCATGTCAGCATCAAGGCTGTGGTGATGGGCCATTTTGCGCCGAGAAGCCGACACCAGGGCGCTGATGGCAACCCTGAGGCTTTGGGAGACACTGTGGCGTCACGCCGACTCACCCACGCTCATCCCGGAGGCCCTGGCCCATGTCGACCCGCATGTTCTTGATGCCCACCCGCGCCCTGGCCGTGCTGGCCACCCTGGCCGCCGCGCTGCACGCCCTTCCGGCAAAGGCTCAAACCGTGGCACCGGCCACCAAAGAAATCTCAGGTGCCACCGCGCCGGTTTATGACGCGGCCCTGGCCCGTCAACTCGGCGCCGATGAGCGCGGCATGCGCCCGTATGTGCTGGCCATCCTGAAGACCGGCCCCACGCCAGTGCCAGCCGGGCCCGAGCGCGACGCGATGTTCAAGGGCCACTTCGACAACATCAAGCGCATGGCCGCCGAAGGCACGCTGGTGACGGCCGGCCCGCTCGACGGCCAGGAAGGCCGCCGCGGCCTGTACATCTTCGCGGTGCCCAGCATTGAGGCGGCTCGGCTGCTCACGGCCACCGACCCGGTCATTGCCAACGGCGAGATGGTGGCGGAGTTCCACCGCTTCTACGGATCAGCGGCGCTGATGCTCGTCAACCAGACCCACGGCCGCATCAGCCAGCAGGCCCCCTGACCACACCGGCCGGGCCGCGTCAGGTGTGGCGGACCGCTTGGGCGACGCCGCCATCAGGTCCGCCGGCTCGTCGGCCAGCAGCTTGCGCAGCAGGTAGGGTTGCAGCCCGCCGTGGCGCAGGTACTCGGCCTCCAGCGCCGTGTCCACGCACAGCCGCAGCGGGCATTGCACATGGCCGCCTTCGGCGCGGTGGATGTGCAGCGTCACCGTCTGCCCGGGTTGCCAGCGGCCATCTGCGGCGAGGTGGGTGTCCACGTCGAACCGCTCGTCACCCTGCAGGTGCAGGCCGGCGATGCTGTCGGTGTCCATGAACTGCAGCGGCAGCACGCCCATGCCCACCAGATTGGCCCGGTGGATGCGCTCGAAGCTGCGCGCAATCACTGCCCGCACCCCCAGCAGCCGGGTGCCCTTGGCGGCCCAATCCCGGCTGGAGCCGCTGCCGTAGTCTTCACCGGCAAACACCAGCACCGGCGTGCCAGCCTGCTGGTAGATCATCGCCGCATCAAACACCGAGCTCACCTGCCCGCCCGGCTGCATCGGTGTGACGCTGCCCTCGGTGGGGCCACCGCCCTGGCGCGCCGGCATCATCAGGTTGCGCAGGCGGCCGTGGGCAAAGGTGCCGCGCACCATCACCTCGTGCTGGCCACGCCGCGCGCCATAGCTGTTGAAGTGCGACGGGCTCACACCCTGAGCCTGCAACCACTGCCCCGCATTGGAGAACTCGTTGATGGCACCGGCCGGGCTGATGTGATCGGTGGTGATGGCGTCGCCCAGCATCAGCAAGGCGCGGGCGCCCTGGATGGGCTGCCAGGCGGGCAAGGCCATGGTCACGTCGTCCAGGAAGGGCGGTCGGGCCAGGTAGGTGGACGGCGCCCAGTCCCAGGTCAGGCCGGCGGGCACGTCGAGCATGGTCCAGGCGGGGCTGAGCTGGTCGGTGTGGGCGTACAGGCGCTGGTAGGCCGCAGCACCGCCCGCCAAAGCCTGCGCCTCGGCCACGTCGGCGGCGCTGGGCCACAGCTCATGCAGCCACACGGGCTGGCCGTGGCGGTCCAGGCCCAGCGCTTCGGTGGTCAGGTCGATGCCGATGCGCCCCGCCAGCGCAAAGGCCACCACCAGTGGCGGGCTCATCAGGAAGTTGGCTTGCACGGCCGGGTGAATGCGCGCCTCGAAGTTGCGGTTGCCGCTGAGCACAGCCACACCCACCACCGGCTCCGCCCCCAGCGCGGCCATCACCGCATCGGGCAGCGGCCCGCTGTTGCCGATGCAGGTGGTGCAGCCATAAGCCACCACCTGAAACCCCAGCTCGGCCAGCGGCGCGAGCAAACCCGCGCGCTGCAGGTAATCGGTGACCACGCGCGAACCCGGCGCCAGTGAGGTCTTGATGCGGGCGGCCACCCGCATGCCCCGCGCCACGGCGCGCTGCGCCAGCAGGCCCGCCGCCAGCATCACCTGCGGGTTGGAGGTGTTGGTGCAGGAGGTGATCGCCGCGATCAGCACATCGCCATGCGCCAGCGGCCCCTGGGTGGGCTGCACACCGTAGCCGCCCAGCGTGGTGGGGCTGTTGAGCAAGGCCTCGAAGCGGGCGGGCAACTCGGGCAAAGGGATCAGATCTTGCGGGTGGCTCGGCCCGGCCACGCAGGGCACCACGGTGGTCAAGTCGAGCAGCAATTCACGGGAGTAATCGATGTCGCCGGCGCGCGGCATGCCGAACAGGCCCTGGGCCTGGAAGTAGCTGCGGAACGCATCAACGGCAGCCGCGCTGCGCCCGGTGTCCAGCAGGTAGCCGGCCGTCACGTCATCGGGCGGAAAGAAGCCGATGGTGGCGCCATATTCGGGTGCCATGTTGGACACGGTGGCGCGGTCGGGCAGGCTGAGGCTGGCGGCGCCTTCGCCGAAGAACTCGACGAACTGCCCCACCACGCGGGCTTGGCGCAGCCGCTGGGTGAGCAGCAGCACCAGGTCGGTGGCGGTGGTGCCGGCGGACAGCTGGCCGGTCAGGTGCACGCCCACCACATCGGGCGTCAGCAGGGTCACGGGCTCGCCCAGCATGGCTGCCTGGGCCTCGATGCCGCCCACGCCCCAGGCCAGCACGCCCAGGCCGTTGATCATGGTGGTGTGGCTGTCGGTGCCCACCAGACTGTCGGGGAAGTAGGTACCGTCGCGCTCATGCACGCCCGGCGCCAGAAACTCCAGGTTCACCTGGTGGACGATGCCCACACCCGGCGGCACGGCGCGCACGCGGTCAAACGCCTGCGTGCCCCAGCGGATGAAGCGGTAACGCTCGTTGTTGCGCTCGAATTCCAGCCGGCCATTCAGCGCCAGCGCATCCGGGCCACGCCAGTGGTCCACCTGCACCGAGTGGTCGACCACCAGATCCACCGGCACACAGGGCGTGACACGCACCGCTGCCGCGCCCAGGCGCTGGGCCCGATCGCGCATCGCGGCCAGGTCACACAGCAGTGGCCCGCCAGTGAAGTCTTGCAGCAGGATGCGCGAGACCACCATCGGCAGCTCTTCCGTGCGCGGCGCTTGCGGCTGCCAATTGGCCAGCGCGCGCACCTGCGCCTCGGTGACTCGCACACCGTCCACATGGCGCAGCATCGATTCGAGCACCATGCGCAGCGACACCGGCAGCCGCGACACCTCACCCAGACCGAGCGGCCTCAGCGCGCTCAGCGCATGCAGCCACCCTTGCTGCCCGGAGGCCAGGGTGAACGGGCGCAGGGTGTCGGTGGGGCTCAGTTGCATGGCGGCTCTCCAGTTGAACAGCGCCTGAGCATGGCCGGGGGCTGTGCGCCAGTCTGTGCGCTGGGCAGCAGCCAGCCGGCCGCCGCCCCGCTACGCTGAATGACCGCCTGCCAGCAGGCCCCCTGGAGTGACCATGCCCGACGGTTTTCGACTCGAACACGACAGCATGGGCGACATCGCCGTGGCGCACACCGCCCTGTGGGGCGCACAGACCCAGCGGGCGCTGCTGCACTTCGCGATCTCCACCGAGCAGCCGCCCTGGGGCTTGTGGATGGCGCTGGTGCACATCAAGCGGGCTGCGGCCGAGGTGAATGCCGAACTGGGTTTGTTGCCGCCGGCCATGGCCTCGGCCATCGTGGATGCCGCCGCCGAAATGCTGGCCGGCCACCACCCGGGCGCGTTTCCGCTCGGGATCTGGCAAACCGGCTCAGGCACGCCCTGCAACATGAACGTGAACGAGGTGCTGGCCAACCGGGCGTCCGAGTTGATGGGCGCAGGCCGCGGCGCGTTGCGCTGCGTGCATCCAAACGACCATGTGAACCTCGGTCAGTCGTCCAACGACGTGTTCCCGACCGCCATGCACCTGGCCGCCGGCACGCAGCTGAGCCAGCAACTGCTGCCGGCGCTGCAACGCCTGCGCGACACCCTGCACGGGCACGCCACCCGGCATGCGCAACTGGTGAAGCTAGGCCGCACGCACCTGCAGGACGCCACGCCCATCACCGTGGGCCAGGAGGTGTCGGGCTGGGTGGCCCAACTGGACGCGGCGCAGGCCCATCTGCACCAGCACTGGACCGGCCTGCTGGGCCTGGCGATTGGCGGCACGGCGGTGGGCACGGGCCTGAACACCCACCCGGCGTTTGGCACCCGGATGGCGCTGCGGCTAGCCGCCGACACCGGCCTGGCCTGGCACTGCGCCGACAACCGCTTCGCGGCGCTGGCCGCGCACGACGCGCTGGTCAGCCTGCACGGCGCCCTCAAGGGCCTGGCCGTGGCCTTGACCCGCATCGCCAACGACTTGCGCTGGCTGGCCTCGGGCCCGCGCGGCGGGCTGGGTGAATGGCACCTGCCGCCGAATGAGCCGGGCAGCTCGATCATGCCCGGCAAGGTCAACCCCACGCAGTGCGAAGCGATGCTGATGCTGTGCATGCAGGTGATGGCCAATGACGTGGCCATGAGCTTCGGTGGCGCCGCCGGCATGCTGGAGCTCAACACCGCCAAACCGCTGCTGGCCCACAACCTGCTGCAAAGCCTGCGCCTGCTGGCCGACGGCATGACCAGCTTCGAGCACCATTGCGCGGCCGGCATGCAGCCCGATGCGGTGCGGATGCGAGCGCTGCTCGACGGCTCACTGATGCTGGTGACGGCCCTGGCGCCGCACATCGGCTATGAGGCCGCTGCGGCCATCGCCCAGCGGGCCGAGGCCACCGGCAGCAGCCTGCGCGAGGCCGCGCTCGGGCTGGGCAACGTCAATGCCCGCGACTTTGACGCCTGGACCGACCCGGCGAACATGGTTTGATCAGCCGCCCCGACCGCCGCCATCCACGATTGGACGTGTGCCTCTAGCCGCCGGGCAAGCCTGGCGTCAACCGGCGGGGCCAGAATTGCGGCTCGACACCGAGATCGGTGCCGCCATCTGCACTGACATCTGCACTGCCAACTGAGGAGACAAACCATGAGCTTCAAGGACATCTATGTGGTGGGTGCCGCGCGCACGGCCATCGGCACTTTCGGCGGATCGCTCAAGGACGTGCCGCTGACCCAGCTGGCCACGCTCACCGTCAAGACCGCCATGGCCCGCGCCGGCGTTGACCCGACCCGGGTTGGTCAGGTGGTGATGGGCAACGTGATTCCCACCGACACCCGCGACGCCTACCTCTCACGCGTGGCCGCCATCGAAGCCGGCATTCCGCAGGAAACCCCGGCCTTCAACGTGAACCGCCTGTGCGGCTCGGGCCTGCAGGCGATGCTGCTGGCGGCGCAGTCGCTGCAGATGGGTGATGCCGACGTGGCGATTGGCGCTGGCGCCGAGTCGATGAGCCGCGGCCCTTACCTGATGCCGGCTGCCCGCTGGGGCCAGCGCATGGGTGACGCCGTGATGACCGACTACATGCTCGGCATCCTGCACGACCCCTTCCACAAGATCCACATGGGCATCACCGCCGAAAACGTGGCCGCCCAGGAAGGCATCACCCGCCAGATGCAGGACGAGCTGGCGGTGGTGAGCCAGCAGCGCGCCGCCCGCGCCGTGGCCGAAGGCCGCTTCACCTCGCAGATCGTGCCGGTGGAAATTGCCAGCCGCAAGGGCACCATCAGCTTCGCCACCGACGAGCATGTGCGTGGCGACACCACCGTTGAATCACTGGCCAAGATGCGCCCGGCCTTCAAGCCGGAGGGCAGCGTGACCGCCGGCAACGCCTCGGGCCTGAACGACGGTGCCGCCGCACTGGTGCTGGCCACCGGTGATGCGGTGAAGGCCCAGGGCCTGAAGCCGCTGGCCCGGCTGGTGAGCCATGGCCACGCCGGCCTCGACCCCAAGCTGATGGGCCTGGGGCCCGTGCCGGCCACGCGCATCGCGCTGCAACGCGCCGGCCTGCAGGTGGGCGACATCGACGTGATCGAAGCCAACGAAGCCTTTGCCGCCCAAGCCTGCGCTGTGGCCAAGCTGCTCGGGTTTGATCCGGAGAAGGTGAACCCGAACGGCTCGGGCATTTCGCTGGGTCACCCGGTGGGTGCCACGGGCGCGATCATCGCCACCAAGGCGATCTACGAGCTGCACCGCACGGGCGGCCGCTACGCACTGGCCACCATGTGCATTGGTGGCGGCCAGGGCATTGCGGCGATCTTCGAGCGCTGCTGATCGGACTGAACCCAGCGGTCTCAGTCCAGCGGCCAGACGGTGTCGCCCTCGCCCGCCGAGCAATCGTCGGGCAGTGGCGCACCGTCGCGACGCAGCACGATCTGCCGCCCGTCGTGGCAGAACTCGAGGCGCTGGGCGCCGGGGTGCTGCGCCCGGGCAAACGCTTCCAGCGCATCGGGCATGCTGACGCGGTAAACCGCCGCGGCCAGATCGGCCTCCGGGTGGTCACTGTTGTGCACATAGGGCACCAGCGGCGCCAGCCACACCACCGGCCGCCAGCGCACCTGCACCGGCGTGGGCACATAGCCCGCGGCCTGCAGCCAGGCTTGTGCGGCGGCGCGCGTGGTGGCGAGGTTAGTGGCCACCGCTGCGGGTGCAGCTTCTGACGATGCCGGCACGCTCAGCCGCCCCCAGCTCACGGCCATCAGCTCGGCCACCCACTGGTTGCAGTTCTGGAACGTGGTGCTGAAGGCATACGCATTGGCGCTGTAGGCCGGGTGCAGCACCGACAGGGCGGTGGGCTTGTCGAGCGCGCTTTGGGCCAGATCGGCCGCCGCACCGGGCGGCAGCAGCAGCACCGACACATGGCCGAGCGCCGGGTTGTCGGCGCCCATCACGAAGCCGGGCAAGCCCTGGTCAAACAGGCGCGGCGCCCCTTCTTCGCAGGCGTAATACAGCTGGCGCACCGCCCAGGGGCTGGCGGCGCTGTCACGCAGGGCCAGGCCGGCATGCGAATAACGCAGGCCCACCCGGCGCAGGTCGGTGCCCGAGCGGGCGATCAGCGCGAGGGCCTGGCCACTGGCCGCCAACTCCGCCTTGATGCGGCCGGCAAAACGCAGCAGACGGTCTTGCTCAGGCGCGCCCAGGCGCGACGGGCTGTCGCACAGGCGCAGCGATGCACTGCCGCTGCTGAAGGCCCAGGCCGGGCTGCTGTTGGCCAGCCCGACCAGCAACACCAGCAGCGCACACGGGCCCGCCGGGCTCAGCGAGCCCGTCAAGCGCATCAGAGCACGACGACCTGGCTGCCCAGTTCGCGGTACACCGCGTCGTCCAGCACCAGGAAGAAGGCGCGGCCGCTGGTGGCGTCGGCAAAGGCCACGCCGTAGTCGCGGGCCTGTGCGGCCACCACGCCGCCCACGGTCACCTGGGCGGCTTCGGCCACGGTTTGCGGCATCCAGACGAACAGGCCACCTTCGGCGCTGGCGTCGGCCACGGCTTGCAGTTGCACACGGACCAGGCCCGGGCGCTGCTCGGCCACGGTGATGTCGATGACGCGGTAATCGCCGGCCGCCGTGCGTTCCTGGCCCGACGAGGACTTGCTGGACTTCTCGATCGAGGTGGACGAGCTGCCCACCGACTGCGACGCCGCGCTGGACGCCGAGGAGGTGATGGTGTCGGCCAGCGCAGGTTGGGTGGCGGCCACGGCCAGCACAGCGGCGCAGGCCCAACGGAAGGAAGCAGAACGCATGGTGAACTCCGGCCCGCAGGCGAAATGGATGTAGGGATGGATTCGAAAAAAACAGATCAAAAGATCTCGGGAATGGCCCGGATCTTACGTCGTCATCCCCCTGACACGGCCCAAGGCGAGCATGCTGCGCTTGTGCCCGGTTGTAGGCACTTGTGACTGCCCTGCCCCATGCCGCACCCACACCTGCCAGCGACCTTGTCCGACCACACGGACGCCTGCATTGAGGCCCGCACTGAGGCCCGCACCGACAGCTCGTCGCTCATCGCCCAGCCGCAACGCCGCTTGTGGTGTGCGGCGGCCGCGGGCTGGCTGGTGGCCGGGTGCGCACCTTTGGCCCGCCAGGGCGAAGCCAGCCCAACCGACAGCCCCGCGGCCACGCTGCCCACCGGCAGCCGCGGCCCGCTGCCCTTCACCGGCGGCGGCGATGTGGGCGGCCTGCCCGCCGGCTGGCACCCGCACATCATGCGGCGTGACCTGCCGCCCACCCACTACGAGCTCACCCGCAAGGACGGCCGCATGGTGGTGCAGGCCGACGCGGCGCGCTCGGTGTCGGGCTTGCGCTGCGATGTGAACATCGACCCGAAGCAAACGCCGTGGCTGAATTTTTCCTGGCGGGTGGATCAGATCGACCCGCGCGCCACCGTGGCCGACGACGATCTGGACGATGCGCCAGCCCGCGTGGTGATCACCTTCGACGGCCCGCCGCCCAAGCTCACGCTGCGTGAAACCATCTTCCACGAGCAGGTGGAGCTGTTCACCGGCCATGTGCTGCCGCACGCCACGCTGATGTACGTGTGGGACGGCCAGGGTCCGCTCGAGGCCATCTTCCAGTACCCGCGCAGCTCGCGCATCCGCTACCTGGTGGTGGACAGCGGCGCGGCGCACCTCGGTGAGTGGCGACAGCACCGCCGCAACGTCGCGCTCGATTACCAGCGCGTGTTCGGCGAGCCGCCACCCGGGCGCATTCGCCACGTCGGTGTGCTCACCGACAGTGACGATCTGCGCATCCAGAGCCAGGCCTGGTTTGGTGATTTGAGCTTCAGCGCCTGAAAGGGCGCTGGGCTGTTCCACGTCGACGGAGGCGCTGGCTCAGACAGCCGGCTGCAAACCAGCCGCAGCCACCGTGGCCGGTGCGCCCAGCGCATCGGTCAGCACCCCGGCCACCATGTCGGCGGTCACGGCACTCAGCGTCCAGCCCAGGTGGCCGTGGCCGGTGTTGTAAAACACCGTCGGCAAACGACCACGGCCCACGCGCGGCAGCATGTCGGGCAGCATTGGCCGCAAGCCGGCCCATGGCACCACGCTGCGGGTGCTCACGCCCGGGAAGCACTGGTTCACCCAATCCACCAGCGGCTTGATGCGGTCAGCGCGGATGTCACGGTTCATGCCGTTGAACTCGGCTGTGCCGGCCACGCGGAAGCGGTCGACGCCCAGGCGGCTGGTGACGAGCTTCGTGGCGTCGTCCAGCAGGCTCACCTGTGGCGCGGCCGCCTGGCTCTGTGCGTCATTCAGGTTCACGGTGATGGAGTAGCCCTTCACCGGGTAGATGTTGACCCGGTCACCCAGGCCCGCGGCAATGGCGCGGCTGGCGGTGCCGGCACACACCACCACGGCGTCAAAGGCCAAGGTCTGCTCTCCGGCGTCGGTGGCCACGCTGATGCGGGCCTGGTTGGCATCGGCTTCCACGCGGCGCACGTCCTGGCCGTACAGGCAGTTCACACCCCGGCGTTGCGCGGCAGCGGCCAGGCCGGTGGTGAACTTGTGGATGTCGCCGGTGGCGTCGCTCTCGGTGTAGAAACCACCGTAGTAGGCGCCGGCCAGCGTGGGCTCGATGGCGCGCATCTCGGCCGGCGTGACCGCACGGCGGGGCAAGCCGCCCTGGGCCAGCAATTCGCTCACCTTGGCGGCGTGGTCGAAGCCGGGCTTGTCGCGGTAGATGTGCAGGATGCCCTGGCGGCGCAGGTCGAAATCAACGCCCTCTTCGACGGCCCACGCATACAGGTGGTCGCGCGCGGCAATCGCCAGCTTGGCGGTGGCCACGGTGTTGCGCTCGTAGTGCGGGATGTTGGCGATGAACTGTGCGAACCAGCTGAGCTTGTGCCAGCTGGGTTTCGGGTTCACCAGCAGCGGTGCGTCGCTGCGCAGCATCCACTTCAGGCCCTTGACCACCGTGGACAGGTGGTTCCAGACCTCGGCGTTTGAGGCCGACAACTGCCCGCCATTGGCGAACGAGGTTTCCATCGCGGCGTAACGATGCTTTTCGAACAGGGTGACGGTGTGGCCGCGACGGGCCAGGGCATAGGCGGTGGTGACGCCGGTGATGCCGCCGCCAACGACAGCGATGGTGCGAGACATGTGAAGTGCTCCATGGAACGTCGATCAGGGACGCCTGCAGCGCACCCATGCGGCAGCAGGCACCCCCTCTGTTCCATGACCTGAGAGATTCACACCCGGCCTTGGACGGCGGGCATTTGCTCCTTCGGTGCACCGGGTGACGACACCGGCGGCTCTTCAGAGTGACTTCGCAACGCACCGGTCCTGGGGCCTGAGAGTTTCCGGGGTGGTTGCTCCTTCGGCGCCTTCACCACCTGTGTCTCAAGGGGTGTCGGGCTCTCCCGATGCGTTGTCAGCGGGTGCTTGATCAGAGATTTCTCAGGCACCCGTTGCGGGCTGGACTATGCCACAGGCCCCGCCAGCTTGTCATCAAGGCGCACGTAGACTGGCGGCCATGCTGACCCGTTTTTCACACTGGCGCGCACGGCGCTGCAGCGCCCTGGCGCCCAGGTTCGCGGCCCTCACGGCCATGGCGGCCGCCCTGTGCTGCCTGGCCTTGCCAGCCACCGCGACCGAGAGCGCCGCCACGGCCAGGCCCGCGCAGCCGGCGAAGACCGCGGCCGCCACTGCGCCCGCTACCCCCACGTCCACGACACCCGCCGCCGCCCCGCTGGTGCAGGTGCGCTGGGCCGTGGGCGACACCCGCCGCTATGTGCTGACCAAGACCCGCGCCCGCGCACGCAACGACCTGGTCGAGCAGGCGCAGAGCAGCGACACGCCCATCGACGTGCAGGTGCTGGCCGTGAATGGCGAGCAGAGCGTGCTGGCCTGGCGCTACGGCGAAACCCGGCTGGATGATGCCGAGGCGGCGGCCAACCCGATGGTGCGGCAGATGTCGAACCTGATGAAGGGCCTGACGCTGGAGCTGGTGGTGGCGCACGACCGCGGCGTGGTGGGCCTGCGCAACTGGCGCGATGTGCAGACGCTGATGGACAAGGTGTTGACCGACATGGGCACGACGCTGCGCAGCAACGGCATGACAGACGCCGCCGTGGCCGGGGTGATGCAGCAGGTGCGGCCGATGTTCGCGACCGAAGCGCAGATGGTGGCCACCAGCACCCGCGAGGCCCAGCTGATGTTCAGCCTGCTGGGCAAGCCGGTGGGCGTGAACCAGCCCTTCAGCTACGACACGGCCTTGCCCAATGCGCTGGGCGGTGAGGCCATTCCCGGCCGCGGCGAGTACCAGGTGATGCAGCAGGAAGGCCCCATCGCCACCATCGGCTGGCAGCAGAAGGTGGACAGCGCGGCGTTCCAGCGCATCATGTCGCGCACCTTGACCGACATGGCCACGCGCATGGGCAAGCCCACGGCCAACATCGGTGAAACGCTGGCCAACCTCACGGTTGATGACCGCGCCGAATTCAAGGTCGACCTTCGCAGCGGCTGGCCGACGGCCGTGACGCACATCCGCCGCACGGGCTCGTCGCTGCGCTCGCAAACCGACACCACCAGCCTGGTGGCTGCACCCTGAAGGAGCCGACCGATGCTGATCACCACCAACCTGATCCTGGGCCTGGCCGCAGCGGGTGGTGCGGGCATGTGGTGGCGCACGCAGCGGCGGCTGAAATTGCTGGAGCGTGAACGCTTCATTCGCGGTCATGTCTTCCCGGCGCGGCTGCTGAATGGCCTGACGGACACCTGGCCGCACCTCACGCTGCGCGACCAGCAACTCGTGGCCCGCGCGCTGCGGCAGTGGTTCCTCATCCATGCGCGCACCCGTCCGCTGCCGGTGGCGATGCCCTCACTCGCGGTCGATGTGCTGTGGCACCACTTCATCCTCGACACCCGGGCCTATGAAGCGTTCTGCACGCAGGCCTTCGGCAGCTTCTTCCACCATGTGCCGCCCAGCACCGGCCCCCTGGTGACGGCACCGGGCCGGCTCGGCGCCATGCGCCGAACCTGGCGCGCTGCCTGCCACGACGACAACATCCAGCCCCGCATACCAAGCCGGCTGCCGCTGCTGTTCGCGATCGACCACAAGCTGGCGATTCCGGGGCACACCTGGTGGCGCCTGGACACCCCGCTCAACCGCCGCCGTGAAGGCGACAGCGGTGGCGGCGGTGGCGAAACCGGAGACTTCCCGAGCAGCCAGCGCGAGCGCACTGCCGACGACCACGCCAATGACAGCGCCGGGCTGCAAGACACCCCGTATCGCCTGGGCGACCTGGATGCCCTCACCACAGACAGCAGCAGCGACGGTGGTGGCTGGGGCAGCAGTGGGGATGGCGGGGGCGACGGTGGTGGCGATGGCGGCTGCGGCGGTGGCTGCGGTGGCGACTGAGCGCTGGCTCAGCGCCTGAGCCAGTCCCCGCCCACGCGCCTCAGCCCTGCGGCCCCTCGGCCGCCAGCATCTGGTCGATGATCTTGCGGGCCTGCACCCCACCTGCATCGATGTTGAGTTTCAGCAGGGCGCGGTCGGGCCAGCGCAGCAGGTTCTCCTGCTGGCGACGCAGGATCTCCATGTCCTCGGCAAAGATCTTGCCCTGGCCTTCGCGGATGGCATCGGTGAGCGCCGTGTCCTCCGGCTTGAAATGGCGGGCCATGCCCCAGAAGTACCAGCAGCTGGTGGCGCTTTCCGGGGTGATGTAGTCGACCACCACCGAGGCCACCTTGGCATGCTCGGGCGCATCGAAACCGCCCTGGCCTTCGAGGGCCACACCCACGTCGATCAACACATTGCTCGGCGGCACGAAGCGGCACACCTGCCAGCGGTCGACCTTGGCCTGCGGGTCCAGGCCATTGGCCGTCATCGCGGCTTGCCAGAACGGCGGCGCATGGATGCCGCCCATGCGCCGCTCGGTGATCACCTGGCCCGAGGGCAGCACCTGCGTGGCCACCGGGGCCTCGTCAATTTCTTTCTGGCCGATGCTGCTGGCGTGCACATAGGTCTCGTGCGTCAGATCCATCAGGTTGTCCACCAGCAGGCGGTAGTCGCAGGGCATGTGATACAGGCCGCCGCCGTAGGCCCAGCCCTCTTGGGCGTGCCACAGCGGCACCGGAATGGCGTTCACGTCGGCCTTGGCGGCCTCACCCGGCCACACCCAGATGAAGCCGTAACGCTCGGCCACCGGGTAGGCCCGGGCGCAAGGGAAGCCGCGGGTGCGCTGGCCGGGCATGCTCACCGTCTTGCCATCACCGCCCATGGCCAGGCCGTGGTAGCCGCACACCAGTTGGCCGTCACGCACGAAGCCCAGCGACAGCGGCGCACCGCGGTGCGGGCAGAAGTCTTCCACTGCCTGCACCTGGCCTTGCGCATCGCGCCAGAAGGCGATCGGCAGGTCACAGATGCGACGGCCCAACGGCGCCTGCGCAACCTCGTCAGGCATGGCGGCCACGTACCAAGCATTCAGCGGAAACATCTCAAACTCCTTAATTTGGGATCCCATCATGGTTTTCATGCATGACTTTTGTCAATAGATGGCTACCATTGGATCCCATGAGTTCAATTCAAAGCCCCGAGGCCACTGGCACAGGCCCGCAGGCAGCCTCCTTGCTGGCCACCCTGCGCCAGCAACTGCGCGAAGGCCGCTGGCCCGCCGGCAGCCGCCTGAGTGAAGCCAGCGTGGCCGATGCGCTGGGCGTGTCGCGCACGCCGGTGCGGCTGGCATTCAAGGCGCTGGAGCAGGAAGGCCTGCTGCACAAGACCGGCAAGCGCGGCTTGGTGGTGCGTGGTTTCAGCGCCGCGGATGTGCGCAGCGCCGTGGAAGTGCGGGGCGCCCTGGAAAGCCTGGCCGTGCAACGCATTGCCGAGGCCGGTTTGCCCACCGATGCCCGGCTGGCCCTGGAAGATGCCGTGGCGCGGGGCCGCACCCTGCTGGCAGCGGGCCACCTGCAAGCCGCCGACATTGAGCTTTGGGGCGCGCTGAACCGCCAGTTCCACGAAGCCTTGCTGGCCGCCACACAGGCCGTGACCGGCAGCAGCGTGATCACCGACGCCCTGGTGCGCAACAACCAGCTGCCCTTTGCCTCGGCCGATGCGATTGCGCTGGACACCGGCGCACTGGCCAAGGCATTCGCCCGGCTGCAGCTGGCCCAGCTGCAACATGAATTTGTGCTCGACGCGCTGCGCCGCGGCGACGGCACCCGCGCCGCCACCTGGATGCGCGAACACGCCTTGATCGGGCTGATGAACGCCTCCACCGACACTGAACACCACGCCGAGCACAACGGCCAGGACAACTTCGCATGACCGCACCCGCCAACACCGCTTCCCAAGCCCCGCTGCTCACCGTCCAGCTCGCCCGCAAGTGGCAGGAAGCCACCGACATCTGCGGCCTCGAACTACTTCCCCTGCCCGGTGAACACCTGCCGCCCTTCCAGGCCGGCGATCACATCGACGTGCACCTGCCCGGCGGCCTGGTGCGGCCATATTCGCTGTGCAACAGCCCGACGGAAGCTGATCGCTACGAACTGGGCGTGCTGGACGCGCCGCAATCGCGCGGCGGCTCACGCGCGGTGCACCTGGGCCTGCGCGCCGGGCAGACCTTGCAGATCAGCGCGCCGCGTCACCAGTTCAGCCTGGCACCCCAGGCAGCGCACCATTTGCTGATGGCTGGCGGCATCGGCATCACCCCGCTGCTGTCGATGGCGCACGCGCTGCACGCGCAGGGCGCCTCGTTCAAGCTGCACCTGGCCGTGCGCTCACGCAGCCGCGCGCCCTACCTTGAACGACTGGCCCAGCTGCCTTGGGCCGCCAGCGTGGCGCTGCACTTCGACGACGAGCCAGACACCCGCCTTGACCTGGCCCGCGAAGTGGCCGACGCCCCGGCCGGCAGCCACATCTACACCTGCGGGCCACAAGGCTTCATGCAGGCGGTGCTGGGCGCCGCAGAGGCCGCAGGCTGGGGCGCTGATCGCCGCCACCAGGAATCCTTCGCCGCAGCCGCGCCCGAAGCGGGCGATCAGCCCTTCGAGCTGGAGCTGTCGCGCAGCGGCCGCATCATCACCGTGGCGGCCGACCAGACCGCCGCCCGCGCCCTGACCGACGCCGGCGTGTTCCTCGCCACCTCGTGCGAGCAAGGCGTGTGCGGCACCTGCCTGACCGTGGTGCTGGCCGGTGAGCCGGACCACCGCGACCAGTACCTCACGCCCGAGGAGCAGGCCGCGAACGACCAGTTCCTGCCCTGCTGCTCGCGCGCCAAGGGTGGGCGGCTGGTGATTGACCTCTGAGCGCTCTTCAAGCCCTGAATCAAACAGCGCCGAGTTCCGTTTCGGCGGCATGGCTGGTGAGCACAGCGATCAGGTCACGCAGATAGGGCACGGCCTTGTCCGCATCGGGTCGCGCGCAGACGCTGAGCTCGCGACGCGCCCAGGCGTCGTTCAAAGCCAGGGCCACCACGCCCTCCAGATCAACCGCCTGCAAGGCGCTCCTCGGCGCCACGCCCACACCGGCACCAGATCGCACCAGCCGGGCAATGGCACGGTAGCCCGAGACCTGCACGCGCACATCCAGCGTCTTGCCCAAGCTTGCGGCCTGATTGAGCAGGAAGGTGTGCAGCGCAGCGCCAGACTGCAGGCAGATGAACGGCATCTCCAGGCAGTCTGAAAAACTCATGCGCTTGCGCCGGCCCAAGGGCCCGGCCTTGGGCACCAGCATCACCAGCTGGTCAACACGGTAAGGCTGGTAGACCAGACCCGGGTGCGGCGCATCCAGAGCCACCACCCCAAGATCAGCGCGCCCCTCGGCCACAGCCGCCGTGATGTCCGTGCTGAGCCGCTCCTTCAAGGTGATCCGCACCCCCGGATGCCGGGTGAAGAAGGTGGCGAGGTCATCGGGTAGATGCGCGCTGATGGCGTTGTGATTGGCGAACAAGGTCAGTTGCCCAACCAGCCCCTGCGCGTACGGCGCGAGGTCGGCATGCATCTGCTCGAGCTGCGCCAGGCATTGCCGCGCATGCTCAAGCAGGAGTCGACCAGCCGCGGTGGGCACCACGCCCCTGGGAAGACGCTGCAACAGGGCCGTGCCCAGCGCGCTCTCAAGCCCCTTCAGACGAAGACTCGCCGTGGACGGTGCCATGTGGCAACGCTCAGCGCCGCGCGACATGCTGGACTCTTCGGCCACCGCCACGAACACCCGGAGATCGGTCAGGTCGTAATGGGTGAAGGGCAGGCTTGATTTTGTCATTTACAAAACATCTGTTTCAAAAGCATCGCTGGATGTAGCCAGACCTTTATAGCAAATTTCGCTACCGGCGCCGGAATGCCATGGCGCTATCAGATTCGAAATTTTCAAAAGGTCATGCCCATGTTTCGCTCAACAGGATTCAAGATGTTGTCTGCCACCCTGGCGATGTCCAGTGCCATCGTGGCGGCTGGCTGTGGCGGCGCAGCAGCGCAAGCGCCGGTGTTCACGCTCTCCAGCCCCGACCTCGCCAGCGGCCAATTCGACAGCCGCTTTATCGCCAACGGCTTTGGCTGCACGGGCCTGAACGTCTCGCCGGAACTGGTGTGGAGCGGCGTGCCGGCCGGCACCCAGTCCCTCGCGCTGACGGTGCACGACCCGGACGCGCCGACGGGCAGCGGCTTCTGGCACTGGGCCGTCTACAACCTGCCGGCGTCCGCCACCGGCCTGCAGCGTGGCGCCGGCAACCTGCCCTTGCGCCTGCCGGCACCGGCCGTTGCGGGCATGAATGACTTCCACGACACCGGTGTGAACGGCGCCAATGGCGGCTACGGCGGCCCCTGCCCGCCCCAGGGCGACACAGCCCACCGCTATGTCTTCACGCTGTACGCCTTGGCCGTGCCCGACATGCATGCCGCAGCCGGCATTCCAGCCTCCGGCACGCCGGCACTGCACAGCTTCGTGCTGAACCGCGGTCTGGGCGACAAGCTGCTGGGCAAGGCCACCTTCACCGCGACCTTCGGACGCTGACATGGCTGAACACCCGACCAACCGCCCCCTGGAGGGCATGACGATCGTCAGCCTGGAGCAGGCCCTGGCCGCGCCCTTGTGCACGGCGCGCCTGGCTGAGCTGGGCGCCCGGGTCATCAAGGTCGAACGGCCGGAGGGCGACTTCGCGCGGGGCTACGACCGGGCGGCCAACGGCATGTCGTCCTACTTCGCCTGGACGAATCGGGGCAAACAGTCGCTGGTGCTGGACTTCAAGCGCCCGGAAGACGCCGCGCTGCTGGAGCGCCTGGTGGCCCGTGCCGATGTGTTCGTGCAGAACCTGGCCCCCGGCGCGCTGGAGCGTGCCGGCTTCGACAGTGCCAGCCTGCGGCAGCGGCATCCGCGGCTGGTCACCTGCGACATCACCGGGTACGGCAAGTCAGGCCCAGCCGCCAGCCTGAAGGCCTACGACATGCTGGTGCAATGCGAAAGTGGTCTGGCCGGCATCAGTGGCTCGGCCGAAGCCTGCGGTCGCATCGGGGTGTCCATCTGCGACATCGGTGCCGGGATGAACGCCACGATCGCCGTGCTGGCCGCGCTGGCACAGCGAGACCGCAGCGGCTGCGGCCTGGGCGTTTCCGTTTCGCTCTTCGATGCTGCCGCCGACTGGATGACCGTGCCCTATCTGCACGAGGTGTATGGCCAGGGTGCACCGGCCAGGCAAGGCCTCAGGCATCCGTCGATCGCACCTTATGCGGCCTACCCGACGGGCGATGGCGGCGAGGTGGTGATCAGCATCCAGAACGAGCGCGAATGGGCGTCGTTCTGCACGACGGTGATGCAGCAACCCGCCTTGGTGGCGGACGCCCGTTTCGCCTCCAACAACCTGCGTGTCCAGCACGGCGAACAGCTGGATCTCGAGATCGCCGAAGTCTTCACAACGCTCAGCACGGCACAGCTGCTGGATCGGCTGGCCGCCGGACAGATCGCCTACGGCCAGGTGCGCAGCGTGGCGGAGATGGCCGCGCACCCCGCGCTACGCACCTGGCCCATGCCGGTGGGTGACCAGATGCTGCAGATGGTGGCGCCACCCGTGCGCTACCCCTGGGATGCCGGCAACCACCCTGCTGCGCCCTCGCTGGGTGCAGACAGCGCTGCCGTGCGCATGGAATTTGACACGCCCGACGCCTTGGCCACGGGCGTCCGACAAGGAAGCCTTCATGAATGACATTGACATCGACCACCTGCGGCAATGGATCGGCAAGGAACAGGTGGCCCAGGACATGCTGAGCAGCCGGCACGCCAGGTTGATGGCCGCCACGCTGGAACTGGATCAAACCCGCTTCACGGATGGCGCACCCTTGCCGCCGCTGTGGCACTGGCTGTATTTTCTCGAAGGTTTGCCACCATCGCAGCTGGGCCCGGATTCCCACCCGGCCCGCGGGTCCTTCCTGCCCCCAGTGCCGCTGCAGAACCGCATGTGGGCGGGTGGCCAGCTGGAATTCGACGGCGAGTTGACGCTGGGGTTGCCGGCGGAGAAGCGTTCCTGCGTCTCGGACGTGGTGCACAAGCGCGGACGCAGCGGCAACCTGGTGTTCGTCACCGTCCGGCACGAGATCCACCAGCTTGGCCGGTGCGTGGTGTCGGAGCGTCACGACATCGTCTTCAAGGAGGCCGGTGGGCCGGCCCGGCGGCAGAGCGCCGAGGCCCTGGGGCTGCCATCAGCCCACTACACGGAAACCATTCGCCCTGATGCGACGACCTTGTTCCGCTATTCCGCGCTGACCTTCAACGGCCACCGCATCCATTACGACCAGGCCTATTGCCGCGAGGCCGAAGGCTACCCCGACCTCGTGGTTCACGGGCCGCTGAACGCCACCCTGCTGGCAGGCATCGCGCGCCGCGTTCGGGGCGCACCGCTGCGCCATTTCAGCTACCGCGGCTTGAGCCCGGCCATCGTCGGACAGGACATCCAGCTGTCTGCCGCCGCTGATGCCGTGATCCCCGGGCGCTTGCTGCTTTGGGCCGCGCTGCCTGGCGGCGACATCGCCATGCACGCCAGCGCCGAGTACTGACCGCAGCCCCACCCCAGACGACGATTTCAAGGACGACGATGACCCCCTCTCAACCCATGCGCCACCTCTTCCAGTCACTTGCCCTGCTGATGAGCGTGTGCGTCGGCACCAGCGCCGCGGCGCAGGTGCCCGCAGACACCTACCCGACCCATGCCATCACGCTGGTGGTTCCGTTCGCCGCAGGCGGCACCACCGACATCATCAGCCGCATCCTGGCCGAATCCCTGGGCAAGCGCCTGGGTCAGCCGGTGATCGTTGAAAACCGGGGTGGCGCGGGCGGCAATCTAGGGGCCGGCCAGGTGGCCGGCGCAAAGCCCGACGGCTACACACTGCTGATGGGCTACAACGGCACCAACGCCATCAACCCTTCGCTGTACAAGCAACTGGCCTGGGACCCGGTCCGCAGCTTCGAGCCCGTGTCGCTGGTGGCGCGGGTCAACAACGTGGTCGTCGTCAACCCGAACGTGCCTGTGCGCACGCTGGGTGAACTGGTGAGCTATGCGCGAGCCAACCCAGGCAAGCTCAACTACGGATCTGCCGGCGCCGGCTCGATCTTCCACCTCGCCGCCGTGATGCTGGAGCAGCAGTCAGGCACCGTGATGACCCACGTGCCCTACAAGGGCGCTGCGCCGGCGGTGACCGACCTGCTGGGGGGCCAGATCGAGCTGATGTTCGCCAGCATTCCGACGGTGCTGCAGCATGTCCGGACCGGCAAGCTACGCGCCATCGGCGTGACGGGCAGCACACGGTCGGATCTCTTTCCGAACGTCCCCACCGCCCGCGAATCCGGCCTGCCGGGGCTGGTGGTGGATTCCTGGTACGGCGTATTCGCGCCGCGCGGCCTCTCGCCAGACGTTCGGCAGCGCTTGGGCAATGCCTTGAAGGATGCGTTGGCCGACCCCGCGTTGAAGCGGAAGTTCGAGGAACAGGGCGCAGTGAGCCAAGGCTACTCGCCAACGGACTTGCAAGACCTGCTGGCCAAAGACCTGGTGACCTGGCGCGGCGTGCTCCAGAAGTCGAAGGTGGTAATCGAATGAGCAGCACGCCCAACATCATGGACCCGGCACTGGCGCGATCGATGCTGTTTGTGCCGGGCGACCGCCCGGAGCGCTTCGGCAAGGCCGTAGCCAGCGGCGCAGACGCCGTCATTCTTGATCTCGAGGATGCCGTGGCACCCGCGTCAAAATGCCGCGCCAGGGATGCCATCGCCGACTTTCTTCAGCGTGGTGGGCAAGCCATGCTGCGCATCAACGGCCTCGACCACAAAAGCATCAACGATGACCTGGCCCTGTGCGGCCTGCCCGGCGTGACCGGCATCGTCTATCCCAAGGCGGAATCGTCCACTCAGCTGCAGTGGGTCCGCTCGCGGATGCGCAGCGGCGTGGCGTTGATGCCGCTGATTGAAACAGCCGTGGGCCTGCGCGATGTGCACCAGGTTGCTGCCACGCCGGGCGTGACACGCCTGCTCTTCGGCCATCTGGATTTCTGCCTGGACCTGGGCCTGGAGCCCGGCGACGATGAGGCGGAGCTGGCGGCCTATCGCAGCACGCTGGTGCTGGCCTCCCGGGCCTGCGGCCTCCATCCGCCTGTGGACGGTGTCACCGTGAATGTCCACGACTCCGAAGAGCTCTCACGCGCTGCATTGGCAGCGCGGCGATGCGGCTTCGGCGGCAAGTTGTGCATTCATCCAGCGCAGGTGAGCAAGGTCAACGCGGCCTTCAGCGCCAGCAGCAACGACCTGGCCTGGGCGCGCCGCGTGATGGACGCCGCCGAAGGCCAGCCCGGCGCCTTCCTGCTGGACGGCCAGATGGTGGACGCGCCGGTGCTGGGCAAGGCGCAGCGCCTGCTGGCTGGGGTGGCGCGCTGAGCCCCTGCCCGCACACGGGCATGGCAGCACCGGTATAACCCGGCGCATGCACACCGTGCCCCACGCCCTCACCCCGCCTGCCACCCCGCTGGACGACGCCAGCGTGTCACGCGTCATCGAAATGGCCTGGGAAGACCGAACGCCGTTCGAGGCCATCGAGGCACAGTTTGGCCTGAACGAATCGGCGGTCATCGCGCTGATGCGAACCTCGCTCAAAGCCAGCTCTTATCGGCTCTGGCGCCAGCGCGTGCAGGGCCGCAAAACCAAGCATGTGGGGCTGCGGCCGGCTGGCCTGCCCACCGTGCTGCGCCACCGCGCCAACCACCGCTGGCCCCAGCGCTGAGCGGAAATCCGCAACGCTGGTCGGGCACCAGACACTTCGAAGAAACCGAAGTTTTCATCCCGAAGGCACTGCTTTATCCAGATTGTCATCCGCTGCAGACTGCAGCATCACCACTGGACAAGCCCATGGACATCACTTCTTTGCTGCTCGGCCTGATGGCCGCCACGCTCGCCATCACCGCCTTTCAGGCACGCCGCCAAGGCTGTGAAAAACGCGATGTGCGTTTGCTGGGCACGATCAGCGGCCTGTTTGGCGTCGGAACCGTGGTGTCGGCCATTCTCTGAGCGCGGCCCATGACGATTCCGCTGGCGCAGCGGCTGCGCGAGGCCGCCGCCGCCATCGACTCAGACCGCGTCTCGGTGGCGCGGCTGGTTCAAGCCCATGGGCCTGAGGCCCGTGGCAGCCTGTTGCTGCTGCTGGCCCTGGCCTGCATGCTGCCCTTGCCGGGTGCCGGCACGGTGTTCGGGTTGGGCATTCTGACGATGACCTGGCCGATGTGGCACGGGCAGGCAGAAGCCCGGCTGCCGCAGCGGGTGAGCGACGTCGACATGTCGCGCGACAACGCGCACCGGGTGCTCAGCACGCTGGCGCGGCTGTACGGCATGGCGCACCGCGTATCGAAGGAGCGGCTGACCTGGGCGCTCGGCAACGGGCGGCACGGCACCGCCCGGCGCGGCATTGCCGCCACGGTCGCGGTGATGGCCGTGGTCGTGGTGCTGCCGATTCCACTCGGCAACTTCCTGCCGTCGATTTCCATCGGTCTGATCGGCCTCGGGCTGGTGTTCCGCGACGGCGTGTCCGTCATGCTGGGCCAGCTGACTGCCGTGGCCACCGGCGCGTTGATGTTGACGCTCGGCGCATTGGCCGTGGACTGGGCCGGTGACTGGGTGAACCAGCTGCTGCGCCAGTGGCCGGTCTGAGCGACCGACACCGCGGGCATCGCCGAACTCAGCCGGCCTGCTCTGCGGGCGGCAGGCGGTGTTGCAACATCGCCTCGAACGACAGCAGGTTGATGGGCTTGGCGATGAAGTCGTCAAAGCCTGCCACCCGCGCCTGTTCGGCGTCTTCGGTCAAGGCACTGGCGGTCAGTGCCACCACGGCGATGTCGCGGGTGAACAGATCGGCCCGCAGGTGCTCCAGCACCTGGTAGCCGCTCATGCCGGGCAGGTGAATGTCCAGCAGCACCAGATCGGGCCGCTGCTCCTGCGCCATCGCCAGGCCCTCTTCGCCGCTGGTCGCCACACGCAAGGTGACAGCCGGGTGACGGGCCACGATGCTGGCCACCAGGTCGACGTTGGACGGGTTGTCTTCGACGTACAGCAAGTCGCCTCGGCACGGCTGGGCCGAGGTGCCCGCCTGGTCGGCGTCCAGAGGGCCGGGCAGCACCAGCGTGTCGACCACGGCCTGCGGCGCATCGGGAATCGGCAGATCGAGCCAGAACACGCTGCCTTCGCCCGGCTTGCTGCTGGCGCCGATGGCACCGTGCATCAATTCCACCAGCTGGCGGCTGATGCTCAAACCGATGCCCGTGCCTTCGATCGCGCGTTGCTCGGCACCCAGGCGGTTGAAGGGCTCGAACAGCTGTGACATGCGCTCGGGCGCGATGCCTGTGCCGGTGTCGCGCACGATGATGCGCAGCTTGCCATCGGCCCGCGGCTCGGCGCGGATCAAGACCTGGCCACCCGGCCGGTTGTACTTCACCGCGTTGGTCAGCAGGTTCAGCATCACCTGCTTCAGGCGCGTGCGGTCGGCCTGCACCTGAAAGGTCCGCAGATCCAGCACCTGCACGTTCACCGCCTGGCTTTGCAGCAACGGGCTCATCAGCGTCAGCACATCACCCACCAACACGTCCAAGGCCAGTGGCTCCAGGCTGAGGCGGATGCTGCCGGCTTCCACCTGCGCCAGGTCCAGCACTTCGTTGATCAGCTCCAGCAGGTGGCGGCCTGCGCGCAGAATCTCCGTGACGTAGCCCTGGCTGCGCTTGTCCAGGCCAGCATCCAGCTCCATCAGCTGCGAGAAGCCGAGGATGGCGTTCATCGGCGTGCGCAGCTCATGGCTCATGCGCGAGAGGAATTCGCTCTTCGCGCGACTGGCCTGCTGCGCCTGGTCCCGGGCCAGCATCAGCTCCTGCGAGCGCTCTTGCACCCGACGCTCCAGCTCCTCGCGCGAGTCAGACAAAGCCCGTCGGGCGCGCAGACGGTCACTGATGTCGTCGACGATGGCGAAGCTGCGCAGGATGGCGCCCTGGCTGTCTCGTTCACAACAGACGGCCACAGCCACGTCGATGATCTGGCCGTCCTTGCGGATGAAGCGCTTGTCGAGGGTGTACGACTCGATCTCGCCACGGGACATGCGCTCGAACATCGCGATGTTGGCGGGCAGATCGTCCGGGTGCGTCATGTCGGCCCAGCGCATGCCGCTGAGCTCTTCGGGCGGATAGCCCAGCATGCGGCACAGCGCCTGGTTCACTTCGCCCCAGCTGCCGTTGGGCTGGTTGAACGCCATGCCCATCAGGCCGGCGCTGAAGAAGTTGCGGAAGGTCTGCTCGCTCTGGCGCACGGCCAGCTCGGCGTCCTTACGCTCGGTGATGTCGCGCGAGAGCACCACGAACCGGTCCAGTTGCCCCGGCTCGGCCGGCTTGCGGGCCACCGACAGCTCGAACCAGCGGGCGCCGCCCGGCAACTCCAGCCGGATCTGCACGCCGGTGGAGCGGCCCGTCTCGGCGGCTTCCTGCAGCGCCTGTTGAGCCACTTGCGCGGTCTCGGGCGGCATCAGCTCATGCAGGGTGCGACCCAGCAGCCGGGCAGCGGGCACCAGCAGCAAGTCAGCCCGGCCGGTGCGCACATCCAGATAGCGGCCTTCGATGTCCATCTCGAACATCAGATCGGGAATGGCTTCCAGCGTGGCCTTGAGCTGGGCGACCGCCCGCTCGGCCTGCTGGCGCGCAGCCTCCAGCTCCGTCGTTCGGGCCAGCACCCGGCGGCGCAGCGCCAGGTTCCAGTACACCAGCATCAGGCCGCCCAGCACCACGATGCCGGTGCCATAAGCCGCCCAGCGGAGCCAATCACGCCAGGGCACGCGGGCATCGTCAGTGATGGCACTGCCCAGCCAGCGGTCATCCAGCGCTTTCATCTCGGCAGGGGGCAAGTCGGCAAAGCCCGCTTCCACCCAGGCCAGCAAGGCGCCCTGGCCCTTGCGCACCGCCCGGTGGAACTGGCCGCTCGACAAGGGCACCGAGTGCCGGTATTGGTCAGCCAAACCTAGTTGGCTGAGCAGGTAGATGGCCGGCGGCTTGTCGACGCAGAACACCTGCACCTCGTTGCGGGCCGCGCCTTCGATCACCGCCGAGTAGCCCGGGTAGCGCTTCATCGACGTGACGCCGCGGGCCTTCAGGGTGTCTACACATGCATCGCCGTCCTTCACCCCGACGGTGAAGCCCTGCAGCGCATCAATGCCGATGCCACCCGCCAGGCTACGGTGAAAGAACACCGGCACGTCGATGGTGTCGGTGGGCTGCGAGAACTCGTAGAGCTTGCGCCGGGCGTCGTTCTCGAAGAGCGTGTCGATGACGTCGGCTTCACCGGCCAGCAGCTGGCGCTGGGCCTCGGCCCAGTCCATCGGCTTGAGCTTCACCTCCACGCCGGTATGGCGTGACCAGAGCGCCCAGCGGTCATTCAGCAGGCCGCGTGTTTCGCCGGTGGCGGGGTCTTTGAAGATGTACGGCGGGTAGTTGTTGTCGATGACCACCGTGATGCTGCCGGGCTTGGGAGCCACCACGGCAGGCACCGCCGCATAGCCCCAAGATGCCGCCAACAGCAGCAAACAGAGGGCGAACATGCGTCGAATGCGGTTTAACCTCACAGCTCAGGCGCCAGAACATTGGCTTCGATACAACAATGCTGCGCACTTTACCTTCACATACCGCGACCGGGCGCACTTCTTCAGCGCCAGCGGATTTCAGGTTCAGGCGGCCAGCCGGAAAACCTTCACCACGTCTGTCATCGAACGCGCTTGCGACTGCAGGCTGTCTGCGGCCGCCGCCGACTCCTCCACCAGGGCGGCGTTCTGCTGCGTCATCTGGTCGAGCTTGGCCACGGAGTCATTGACCTGGGCAATGCCTTGCGATTGCTGCTCGGCCGCAACAACGATCTCGCCAATGATGTCGGCCACGCGCTGAACCGATTGCACGATGTCGGACATGGTGGCGCCGGCGTTCCCCACCAGCGCACTGCCGGACTGCACTTTCTCGACGGAGCTGCCGATCAGTTGCTTGATTTCCTTTGCCGCGGCGGCGCAGCGCTGCGCGAGGCTGCGCACCTCGCCAGCCACCACGGCAAAGCCTCGACCCTGCTCACCAGCGCGAGCGGCTTCCACCGCCGCATTCAGCGCCAGGATGTTGGTCTGGAAGGCAATGCCGTCGATCACGCCGACGATGTCGGCAATCTGCTTCGAGCTGGCCGTGATCTCCCCCATCGTGGCCACCACGCGAGACACGACCTCGCCACCGCGTTGAGCCACGTCGGCCGCGCTGCTGGCCATCTGGCTGGCCTGGCGTGCCGAATCCGCTGATTGACGCACCGTGCCGGTCAGCTCTTCCATGGCACTGGCCGTTTGCTGCAGGTTGCCGGCCGCCTGTTCGGTGCGGTTGGACAGATCCTGGTTGCCCGAGGCAATCTCGGTGCTGGCGGTGGCGATGCTGTCACTGGAGGTTCGCACTTGACCCACCACGCGCTGCAGCGCACTTTGCATGTTCTGCAGCTGGCGCAGCAGCGGTACGAATTCATCGCGGCCCTCAACGGGCACGGGTGTGCTGAGGTCACCTGCCGCAATTTGTGCGGCCACGTCACTGGCCTGGGCCACACGGCGCTGCATGCCGGCCGACAACTGCCACACCAGCCCGCCGAGCAGCAACAGCACTGCGGCGATCGAGCTGCCGAGGATGGTCTTGGTTTGACCCAACTCGGACGAGGTGCGTTGCTGCAGCTCACTCAGCAGCTGTTGTTCATAGGTGCGCAACGCAGCCGTGCTTTCCAGCAGAGCGTTGCGTGCGGGAATCAGCGTGGCCACCAGGTGGTCGAACGCGGCATCCTTCTGGCCTGCGCTGGTCAAGGCCAGATTGGCCTCACCGGCTTGCCAGAAAGCGGTGGTCCGGGATTCCAGTGCCGCCAGCAGCTCCTTGGCCTTTGGGTTTCTCACGTCGGCCTTGAGCCCGGTGATGGCGTCATCGATCAGCTTGCGCTTGGCGCTGATGTCGTCCGTCGTGGTCTTCAGGTCTTGCGGATTGCGCACCAGCATCGCGTGGCGCGCCTGCAGCGACACGCGGGTCACGTTCAATTCAATGGCTGCTGCGCGCGCCAGCTGGGGCAGCAAGCGGCCACTGGCGTCGGCCGTGGTGTCCATGATGGCGTTCACGTGGGACCACGTATAAGCCGCCGCCGCAATCAGCATAAGGGCCACGGCGCCCACTGCCATGCACAGCGTGCGAATGAAGCCAAGTCGATCGATTCGCATGCTGGTAAGACCCTGTTGCACTGGACACAGCAAGGACTTCGGCGGCCGTGCAGGCACCTTGAGCCAGCCGAGGCCGCCGGCTTGACGTGCACACGCGGGCATTGCGACTTTCGTCACGGCGCAGTCAAGGCAGCGTGATGCTTCAAAGCCGATGCGCCCATCCGGGCAGCCACCTGCGGGGCGTGCACACCTTCAACCCGGCGCCGCCGGCAAGTCAGCACTGGCGATCAACCCGGCCAGCTGTCCGTCGCCGTAGGTGCGCAGCACCTGGGCCACCACCACCTGATAGCCCTTCAGCCAACTCGCCTGCCGGGCCTTGGCCTCCAGGTGAACGGGGTGGCGCATCAATGCCTGCAGCGCGTCCAGCGAGGCCCAGTAATAAACATTCGACACCAGCCCGGTGGCGGTGTTTTCCCATGACTCTTCGCCCAGATAGCCCGGCGTGGCCTTGGCTGCCGCGGCGATGGCTTGATCGAGGCGATGGAACTCATCGTCCCACTCGCCCTTGGCGAAGATGAAAGTGGCGCTGTAGAGGGGCTGGGCGGAGCTCGTCATGGATGCGCCTTCGGGCAAACGTTCTGCTGCAGGAAGCCCAGCACCACCGCTTCGATGTTGTGCCGCAGCGCCTGCGGGCCGCCGTCGTGCATGTCGTTGTGCAAGGCGCCTGGCAGCGGCACCACGCAGGTGTGTGAGGCTGCCAGTTCAGTCGCACTCGGCAGCACACCGGCATCGGCCACCTGATCGGCACTGCGCAGGGTCAAGGTGCGCGGTGTGGCCGTGCGCGGCAGGGGGAAGCGGCGGTGGTCCAGCGTGATGAGCGCCGAGACCTGCGCGGGATGCTCGCGCGCAAACCAGGCGGAAATGTCGCCGCCGTTGGAGTGGCCGATCAGCACCACCTGCTGCCACTGGTAGGCCGGCCAGGTCTGCGGCAGCGTCTTGAGCAGGAAGCCCAGCGTGTCAGCGCCCTGGCGCCAGAACGGGGCGCGCACCACCTGCACGTCGCCCGTGGTCGGAATCGGCGTGTCGCCGGGCAACTCCATCTGCACGCCCACCACCAGGTAACCCGCCCGGTTCAAGGCCCGGGCCAGAAAGCCGTAGCCATCGGCTGAGCCGCCGTAACCCGGGCTGATGAAGGCCACCGGACAGTCTCCGCGCGGCAGGCAGGCTAAGCCCGCCGCGGGGCGGTACACCGCCAGAGGCACCGCGCGTTGGCGGGAAGCGTCTTGCAGGGTGAGGCGTTCTACGGCGGGGGCCTGAGATTCGTCATGCGACGCAGCCCCGGACATGCCGGGTTGCAGCGCGAAACCAGCCAGGCTGATCACCACAGTCAGACGTCTGATTCGAAATGTCATGTCACTCCTGCATACATTGCAAAGGCCTCGAAGGCACATTCACCCTCGACGGACCAACAGCGAGACCACCAGACCCAAGCCATGCATGGGTCGGCACGCCAGCTCAAATCGCGTCCGGCCTGTCTCCGACCACCATTCAGAGTCATACGGCTTGAGCCGCGGCTCCGGACCCGACGCACTCACATCACGCCATTGCTTCATGCCCAACCTTTGCGCAAGTGCCTGCTCCAGCGTCCGGCATTGAGCAACCACGTCTTCCGGCTCGCCTGACCACGATGTCACATCGAACAGCTCCGTCTCAACGAGCCGGCCCGTCGACTTGCTCAAGCGGAAAGTGAGCACGAAGGCGCGGCCAGCCAACTGGTAGGGGGAGAGGGTGTATGCCTCGCAGGCCATGTCCCGCTCATCATCGGCCTGTCGGGCCCATTCGCGGCAGGGCTGCACCCTCAGGTCAGGAAACCGTTGATGAAGATCGCTTGCCGTACTGCCCCAGAGCGCAGGCTCCAGCGCATCGCCGCGCTCTGCGGCATGCGCCGGGGCGGCAGCGATGCAGGCACAGGCCATCCAGGCCGCAAGAATGCGTGCGTTGCCAGACACGCGCAGCCATTCAGATCGGCGCATTGATGACCACCTCCACATGGTGTCCGTCCGGGTCGATGAGGAATGCGGCATAGTAGTGCGCGCCGTAATGCGGCCTTGGCCCGGGTGGGCCGTTGCACTGGCCACCGGCCACCAGCGCAGCGGCATGTGCGGCGTCCACCGCGCCACGATCAGGCGCAGCAAAGGCCAGATGAAAACCCGGGCCGGGCGCCACGGCCTCAGGCCGACATTTGATGCAGAACTTGTCCTTGCCGTCTTCCACGCCGTAGCCAATCGCGGTGCTGTCTTCAAATACACGGCGAAAGCCCAAGGCGCCCAGCAGCGCATCAAAAAAGGCGGCGCTGCGCTGCAGGTCGGCCACGGCGAAGGACAGGTGGTGAAGCATGGTGCGGAGTGGTTTTCAGTTGCGGTGACAAGCCATGGCGCTGCCATTCACGCCTTCATGCCGCCGGCAAATGCTGGTCGACCTTGGCGTGCAGCAGCTTGACGAGCGCCTGGTCCATGAACCGGTAGTTGTCAGGGATGTTGAGGCAGATCACGCGCTGATCACGAAGGTGCTGGCGAAACGTATCGGACAGCTTGGCCTTGTGCTGGCGCTCCATCACGAAGATCAGATCGGCCCACTCGACCAGTTCGGGCGTGCACGGGTTCTCCGCGCCACGGTTCAAGCCCGCCGATGCACACACGATGCCCGGATGGGCAGCAAACACCTCCTCGGCCGTCGGGCTGCGCCAGCGGTTCATGCTGCACAGGAACAAGACGTTCATGCGCTGGCCGCCGGATCAAGCGATGGGGCACCAGCGCCCAGCGAGCGAGCCATGAAGCGCCAGTGCGGATGCAGCTCGGCCGGCACCTCGGTGCCCGGGTAGGCCGCAGCATCGACAAAGCCATGCCGCTCATACAGGCGATGGGCGCCTTGCATGAACTGCGCGGAATCCAGGCACACCCGTTGGTAGCCAAGCATTGAGGCATCAGCCAGCAAGCGCTGCATCAGCTGGCTGGCCAGCGCCTGGCCGCGAAACGCCGGGCGGATGTAGACGCGCTTGATTTCGGCGACGCCTTGGCTCAGCTTACCCAGGTCGCGCAGGCCGCCCATGCCGGCCCACTGCCAGTCGGGTGAATCATCGGATGCGCCTGCAGATGCACCCCGCACACGCAGCAGGTAGAAGCGGCCAGCGGGCGGCTTGCAGCCACACAGCTCGTCGATGCCTGCACGCACATGCGCCTCCACCGACTGGCCGATGAGCGTGTGCACGCTCACGCCCAAGAGCGCAGCCAGCTCTTCAAACACCCAGGTGAGGTAGGCCACGTTCAGCTCGACCAGAGGCTCCCGGTGAACGTCGACATCGGCGGCGATGAATTCAAGAGTGCGCATCCAGGCTCACTGCGGGGTGCGCGCACCGCCCGCCTGGCCCAGGCGCACGGTCAGCGTCGCCTTGTAATCAGACGGCGAGACACGGCCGGCCTGCAGGGGGCGCGGCTCCAGCGTCATGAGCTGAAAGCCATGGGCACCCACCTGAACAACGTTGCGCGCGGGCGTCGAGCCGCTCCAGGGCAGCACCACCACCTGCGGCTGCAGCGAGCCGCCGGTGACCCAGAAAAACGCCTGCGCTTCGCCAGCCCAGGCACATTGCACATCGGCCGGGCAGCGGCTGTCGCGGTAGCCAACGAACTGGATGTTGAGGGTGGACGACGGCACGGTGGCCTGCGCCTGGAAGGCCAGCGTCAGGGTCTGCTCAGGGCCGGCTTTGGGCGCCACGTCGGCAGCCAGGCCAGATGCCGACGCCACGGCCCAAAAGGAAGCAACGAAGGTTCGGGCGAGCCCGTGGTGCAAGCGTGCGTTCATGGGTTTGCCTTCACAAAATGGCCAGGTGCTGGAGGTAAATGGTTCGAGGTCATGCCGGCCGCGACTGCGTGCCTTCACCCAGGGTGATGTGCAGCATGCGGCACGGTGTGCTGGCCTTGGCGGTGTGCCAAACGCCCTTCGGAATGAGCACGGCGCCGCGGCCGGTCACCCGCTGCAGGTGCAAGCCTTCAGGCAGCTCCAGGTGCAAGGTCACGTCCCCTTCGAGCAGGTAGACGAACTCGTCGGCCTGGGGGTGCATTTCCCAGTTGGGCCAATCGGCGCTGAAGGCGTATTCCGACACCATCCAGCTCCGGCCGGCAGCGTCCAGCGCGGCCTCGGGCTGGCCCCAGAAAGCATCGCCACCGGGCACCGGCACAGCCGCACCATTTGCCCCCAGCAACACATAATCGGCGGCCGGATCAAGCGGCCTGGACAACTCGGGAACCATGCTTGCCTCCAGTCATTCGCACCGCATTATTGCGATGCTCGCCAACAGGCTGACAACCCCAAGGTCGGTGCCTTCACTTGCGGCGGGGCAAGGCCCACACCAGCCCCTGGGTGATGAGCCGCGGGAAGACCGTGGCGTGGTCTTCGCCGTCCAGCACCGTGGCCTTCACGTCCAGACCGGCTGGCTGCTGCTTGCGCAGCGCGGCCACGTAGCGGTTCGTCTGTCCCACCATGTCTTCGTTGTCGGGATGCGCGCGGCTCGGCTGCTCCAGGCCGCCCACGTAGAACCGCACCTTGGCGCTGATCGGCGGCTGGCCAGGGGCACGCTGGCGCAAGGCCTTGAAGGGGTGTTCGTCATCGAACCACAGCGACGGGCTGCCCAGAATGAAATGGCTGAACAGACCGGGTCTGTCCAGCATCGCCTGCACACCCAGCAGGCCGCCGTAGGAATGGCCCACGAAGACGCGGCGGGCGGGGTCGGTGCGGTAGCGGCGGTCTACCAGCGGCAACACGTCCTGCGCCAGAAAGTCGAGGTAGGCAGCGCTCTGGCCGTACACGCTGTCGCCGGGACGACGGTCTGACAAGCGCTCGGTGGGTGTGTAGTCGCGGTTGCGGCTGACCACTCCGCTCTCGCCCTTGGCATAACTCAGCCCCACCAGAATGAAAGCCTCCAGGCCGACGCCGTGGCGATCCACCCGGCCGGCAATCGCGCGCATCAAGGGGAAGGCGTACGGCGCGTCCGTCACGTACACCACCGGGTACCGCTGGGTGGAGGTGGCGTAGTCGGCGGGCAGGCTGACGTAGATCTCGTAGTCGCGCTTGAGGCGCGGCGCCGGTGTGGCTACCACCTCGGTGTTTTCAAGCGTGTAGGGCACCGGCGCTGCGGGCGCGGGTGCGGCGGCAGCAGCCGATGACACTGCCAATGACGCTGCGGCGGCAAACAGCCATGCGCCAGGGCGCGAACGGGAAACAGGGGAACAGGCGGGCATGAACGAAGGCGCGGGCCAGGGGGGCGTCTGAGGGCCTTGATTCTGCCCATGTCTGTTGGGCACATCCTTTGGCCAGAACCTTTGGCCACAACCCTTTGCCACCTCGGTTGGGCCTCTCCCAGCTCAACAGCAACCCGCGCTAGCGATCCGGCCCGGTCAGCGCAAAGGTCGGCGCAGTGCCCGTCAGCCGAGCCTCATCACCCCACGGCGTGCTTTCGTCCTTCAGGGCCACGCCGGTCAAGCGCCGGGCCCTAGCCTCGTCAAGCAGGAAACCCAGACGGTGCGCGGCAGCCTCGAAGCCCAGCCCCTCGGGCCGCACGTTGGAGATGCAGTTGCGCTCCGCATCACTGCGGCCGGGCTGCGGCGCCCAGGTGAGATAGATGCCCAGGCTGTCGGGCGAACTCAAGCCCGGCCGCTCGCCGATGAGCACCACCACGATGCTGGCGCCCAGCAGGCCGCCCACATCGTCGCCCACCGCCACACGGCCCTGCCGCACGATGGACACCGGCGCCACCCGCCAGGGCGATGGCGACTGGGCCAGACGCGCCATCACGGCCTGCAGCACCGGTGCGGCGTGGCGTTGCACGGCCAGCGCAGACAGGCCGTCGACCACCACAAAGGCGATGTCGTGACGCCAGCCAGGCGCTGTGGCATCACCCTTCCCGTCCTCGGTCGCAACGCATGAAGCGGCAGAAGCCTGGCCCAGCAACAACTCGCGCGAGGGCTTGTCGAGCCGGCGGCCCAGATCAGGGCGCTGCAGGTAGGTGGCGCGGTCGGCCGCAGCGCTGTGCAGGGCCATCGTGCTGTGGCCTTGCGCCTGCAGTACCTCCGCCAGCACGGCGGTGTCGAGTGGCGTGTGCACGGCATCACGCGCCTGGGCATGGGCCAGCTGAAATTCCAGCATCTGCGCCGTGGGCAGGCTGACTCCCGCACGGCCCAGGCCGATGCGTGCCGGCGTGTGCGCGCGCAGCACCGACCAGGGGTTGGGCGTGACGGTGGGGCGGTGTTGATCGCTCATGGCAGCAGGCGCGCGAATTGCGGTGGCATGTGTGCGGCCAGGCGGGCCAAGGCGCCGGGCTCGAACACGCCCACCTGCTCCAGCCAGCGCAAAAACTCGGGCGCCGGTTGCAGGCCCAGCACGCGGCGGGCGTAGAGCGCGTCGTGGAACGACGTGGTCTGGTAGTTCAGCATCACGTCGTCCGAGCCCGGAATGCCCATGATGAAGCTGCAGCCCGCCACGCCCAGCACGGTGAGCAGCACGTCCATGTCGTTCTGGTCGGCCTGCGCGTGGTTGGTGTAGCAGATGTCGCAGCCCATCGGCAGGCCGAGCAGCTTGCCGCAGAAGTGGTCTTCCAGGCCGGCGCGGATGATCTGCTTGCCGTCGTACAGATACTCGGGGCCGATGAAGCCGACCACGGTGTTCACCAGCAGCGGCTTGAAGCGCCGCGCCACCGCATAGGCCCGCGCTTCCAGCGTTTGTTGGTCACAGCCGTGGTGGCCGCCGGCCGACAGCGCACTGCCCTGCCCGGTCTCGAAATACATCACGTGCTCGCCGCGCTCGCCGGTGTCGTCGAACACCGCGCCGCGTTGCAATGACAGCGCTGCAGCCTGTCCCTCGGACAGCACCGCCAGATCAATGCCAAAGCCACGGTTGGCCGCCTCGGTGCCGGCAATGGACTGGAACACCAGGTCCACTGGCGCGCCGCGCTCGATGGCCTGGATGGTGTTGGTGACGTGGGTGAGCACGCAGCTCTGCGTGGGGATGCCGTAGCGCTGGATCACCGCGTCCATCATCTGCAGCAACTGGATGACCTGCGGCACGTTGTCGGTGGCGGGGTTGATGCCGATGACCGCGTCGCCGCTGCCGTAGAGCAAGCCGTCGAGCAGGCTGGCGGCGATGCCGGCACTGTCGTCGGTGGGGTGGTTGGGCTGCAGCCGGGTGGAGAGCCGCCCGGCCAGCCCGATGGTGTTGCGAAAGCGGGTGACCACGCGGCACCTGCGGGCCACCGCGATCAGATCCTGGTTGCGCGAGACCTTGCTGACCGCCGCCACCATCTCGGGCGTCAGCCCGGGGGCCAGTGCGGCCAGCGCCGCCTCATCGGCGTCGTCGCCCAACAGCCATTCACGCAGGCCACCCACGGTGAGGTGGGCCACCGGTGCGAAGGCGGCGGCGTCATGGGTGTCGATGATGAGACGCGTGACCTCGTCGTCCTCATATGGCACCACGCTCTGGTTGAGGAAGGTGCGCAGCGGCAGATCGGCCAGGGCCATCTGCGCGGCCACGCGCTCAGCCGCTGAGCCTGCCGCCACGCCGGCGAGCAGATCGCCGCTGCGCTCGGGGCTGGCCTGGGCCATCAGCGTGCGCAGGTCATCGAAGCGGTACACCTGCCCCGCCACGGTGTGGACGAAAGAACTCATGCGTGCTCAGCCTTGTTGCGGGTGGCCCGGTCTCAAGCGGCGGTCAGCAAGCCGCTGCGGCGCTTGGCCGTGCTCAGGAAGTAGCCGTAGCCCACGGCCATCAGACCCGTGAATACCCCGGCGATCAGTGGGTTGTAGTAGACCATCGTGATGAGGCAGACCACCGCGCCCACCAGCGCAAAGCCGGGTGACCACGGGAACAGCGGCGCACGGAAGCTGCGCTCGAGGCCGGGCTCGGTGCGGCGCAGCTTGAACAGGCTGGCCATGCTCATGATGTACATGACGATGGCACCGAACACCGACATGGTCACGATGTTGGCGGTGAGCGTTTGCCCGTTGAAGGTGAACAGCTCATCGCTGAAGATGGCGGCAATGCCCACCGCGCCACCGGCCAGAATGGCCAGATGCGGCGTGCGGCGCGTGGGGTGCACGGTGCCCAGCACCGCAGGCAGGAAGCCGGCCCGCGACAGCGCAAAGATCTGGCGCGAATAGCCCAGGATGATGCCGTGGAAGGACGCCACCAGGCCAAACAGACCGAGCCACACCAGCATGTGCAGCCAGCCGCTGTTCTCGCCGACGATCAGCTTCATGGCTTGCGGCAGCGGGTCGTTGATGTTGGCGAGCTTGGTCCAGTCACCCGCACCACCGGCAAACACCATCACGCCCAGGGCCAGCGCCAGCAGCGTCAGGATGCCGGCGATGTAGGCGATGGGAATGGAGCGCTTCGGGTCCTTGGCTTCCTCGGCGGCCATGGCCACGCCCTCAATCGCCAGGAAGAACCAGATCGCGAACGGGATGGCGGCGAACATGCCGGGAATGGAGGACGCACTGAACGTGTCCTGGCCCGACCAGCCGCCCTTCACCAGATTGGCCACCGAGAAGCCCGGCGCCACCACGCCCATGAACACCAGCAACTCAATGATGGCCACGAGCGTGACCACCAGCTCGAACGTGGCCGCGATCTGCACACCGACGATGTTGAGCGTCATGAACACGAGGTAGGCGCCCAGGGCGGCCACCTTCGGATCAAGTGCCGGGAACTGCACGTTCAGGTAAGCGCCGATGGCCAGCGCAATGGCGGGTGGCGCGAACACGAACTCCACCAGGGTGGCGAAGCCGGCGATGTAGCCGCCGGTGGGGCCGAAGGCGCGGCGGCTGTATTCGAACGGGCCACCGGCGTGCGGAATGGCCGTGGTGAGCTCGGTGAAGCTGAAGATGAAGGTGCCGTACATCAGCGCCACGAAACCGGCGGTGATCAGAAAGCCCAGCGTGCCGGCCGAGGCCCAGCCGTAGCTCCAGCCGAAATACTCGCCCGAGATCACCAGCCCGACGGCAATGCCCCAGAGCTGGAAGGTGCTCAGGCTCTTGGCCAGCCCGTGTGATGAAGAGTTGCTCATGCCCGGATTCCTCTTTGTTGTGTCGCGTGGGCGGGCCCCTGGCGCGATGCTTGCAAACAGCGGGTTGAACCGCATGCCCTGAGCGTAGATGTGATGCAAGCTGCGGCGTTATCGCGATTTGGCAAACCTCACGCTCCATCCACATGGCCGCACAACCCGCCTTGGTGCATGCATGCACCGGTTTCGCCGCAGCGCCCGCCGAACCGGCGGCGGGCGGCTTGCGCGTGGCCCGGGTGGACGACCTCTGGCAGCACGCCAACAACCTCAGCGGCTGGCAACAGCAATACGACCAGCTCAGCCGCGGGCGCTTTCAGGGCGAGTTGCAAGAGCTGTGGCTCGAGGACCTGCAGGTGTTTGAAGAGCGCACCAGCCAGGCCCTGCGGCAACGTTGCCGCATCCCGGAGGGCACGCTCTGGGTCGGCATCACGCTGGCCCGCGACGGCAGCCGCATCGATGGCCAGGCGGCCGCCCACGACGGCATGATGGTGTGCGCCCACCCCGACGAGTTCGAGCTGGGCACGCCCGCCGGGCACCGGATCTTCGGCGTGGTCACCCGGCTGGACGCCCTGCGCACGCACGCCAGCCGCGTCGGCCAAGCCCTGCACACCGACGACCTGCGCCAGGCCGGCTGGCTGCACTGCTCAGCAGCCACGCTCGCCCGACTGCGCGAGGGCCTGGGCCAGGTGCTGGGCAGCCCGATGGACACACCTGCAGGCAGCCAGCACCCGCAGGCGCGGCAGCATGTGCAGCAAGCCGTGTTCGACATGGTGCTGGCGGCGTTGGGGGAGGCCCAGGGCCGAGCTGATGAAGCCACCGACCGCCCGAGTGCGGCCCGACGACGCGACCTGGTGCGCGCCGTGATGGCCGATCTGCAATCGCAGCCCGATGCTGTGCCGACCGTGCCCGAGCTGTGCGAACGCTTCCATGTGAGCCGCCGCACGCTGCAATACGCCTTCGAGGACGTGGTGGGCGAGAGCCCCGCCGTCTACCTGCGCTGCCTGCGGCTGAACGCCGTGCAACGCCTGCTGCGCGAAGGCCGGGTGGCGCAGGTGCAGGACGCCGCCGCGCAGTACGGCTTCTGGAGCCTGAGCCAGTTCACGGCCGATTACCGGCGCCACTTCGGCGAGCGGCCCTCAGACACCCGGGAACGTGCCCGGGCTGGCTGAGCCGAATGCGTCCATGCAGCTAGGCGACGCTGAACCGCTGCACCCGCCCTTGCCACCAACCCTCGGTCACCTGCACTTCCTCGAATTGCCCTGAGGTAAGGCCGCCGATGACCGGCCGCCAGAACGCACTGGCCGCCAGGTTGTCGGGGATCTGGCCCACTTCCCACGGCCCGGGGTGGCCACGCAGCGTGTGTTGTGCCAGCGCGGTGCCCACGCCGGCGCGCCGGTACTTCTTCATCACGAAGAACTGCTCCATCCACTGGCCCTCGGCTTGTGTGACCACGGCCGGGCCCACCAGTGCGAATCCAGCGTAGCGGCCGTCCACCAGGGCAACGTGGGCGAAGAAGCGCTCAGCGCGCGCGTGCTCGGTCAGGTCGTAGCCGTATTCACCCTGGGGGCTGAGGTCTTGGTCCCAGATGTCGGAGAGCTCGTACTGGTACAGCTCCAGCATGCGGCCCAGCGCTGGGTAGTCCTCGGGAAGGGCGCGCCGGCAGGTGATGGCGTCGTGCACGTCAGAGTGGTTGGCGGCGAGCGGCATGCTGTCAACCTGGCAGCAGTTCCAGCAGCTCGTCGCCGAAGTGATCCACGCTGCCCGTGCTGCGCCAGCCCAGGTGGCGGTAGAACCCGTGTGAGCGGCAGCCGGGGTCGGCCGAGCAGCCCAGGAACAGGCGCTGGTGGCCAAACCCGCGCAATTGGGCCACCACCAGGTTCAGCAAGTTGCGCCCGGCCCCGCTGCCTTCAAACGCGGGCAGCATCGCCAGCACCACCACCTCACCGGTGCGCTTGTCACCGAAGCAGTAGCCGGCCATCTGCCCTGCTGCTTCGCAGATGAAGCCTGGCAGACGCCCGGTTTCAACATCAGCCGACCACGACGCGACGGTGATGCCCAGGCTGCGCAAGCGCTCTTCGGAGACGGCGTTTTCGCGGGTCAAGCCGCGAATGCGCACGCACTCGGCAATGTCGGCGGGTGTTGCCGGGCGGTAGAAAAATGCACTCATGGCGTCACTGTAAAACCTGCGGAGCCGGGCCAGGCATCAGCAAGCCTTGCGCCAAGCGGTGGCCAAGGCCCAGACCGGGCCGAAGAAGAACCAGATGACGATGCAGCCGAAGGCGTGCTTGTGCCAGGCCTGCAGCGGCTCGCTGGCCTCAGACGTGGCCACCACCTGCAGCAGCACTTCAACCAGACACATGGTGATGAGGCAGGCAACCACGCAGCGCACCCAGAGATGGAGCTCGTAGCGAATGGCCGGCCAGCCGCGTGACGGCGGCTTTGGCGGTGGTGGGCCACCCGCGAAACGATGTGCGAAGTGGGCATCGGCCCAGCCAACGGCCAAGGCCCCAAACGCCACGGTAAAGCCCACGTAAGCCGCAGCCAAACCGTGCGCGAAGGTGGGTATGGCGCCTCGGTGCAGGTCAACGCCGGTGAACACCAGCAGCAGCACGTCGATGAGTGGCAGTGCCAGCAACAAGGCCCGGCTGGCCCGCTCACGGCTGAGCAGATACCGGCACACCAGAGCCAGCAGCAAGACGACCCAGAAGCCGATCTCGCACGCGAGGATGAGCGCGTAGAGCAGGTACATCTCGTTGGGCAGGCTGATGAAGTGCGGCATGACGCGTTGGTCTGCTCAGCGCACCAGCGACTTCAACATGTCGGTGGCGGCACGTTGCACCGGCAAGGCCGCAAGCACGAGCATGGGCGACAGCCAGGCGTCCCAGAACAGGCCGGTGGCCAAAGCCAGCCCAAAAATCAGCCCGACCAGCACGAGGGCCGAGACGCACTGCTGAAACAGCGTGCCGGCGCGAATCAGCGCCAGGCCGCCCGCCAGTGCCACCACCAGGCACCAGCCGATGAACGGATTGGCCAGCAAACGGTGCGGCGTGGTCTTGGGCGTCCAGTTGATGGCCACACCCATTGCAGGCAGCAGCAGGATCACGGCGAGGAATACCGCCAATGCCAGCAAGACGGCAGAGCCGAGGTGATTGAGGTGCTTCATCAAGTTGGGATTGGCGTGGCTTGGGTGGGCGGCTGAAGATATCCCAGGCGACGGCTCACTCATCGGTCCGTCGCCTTGCTGAAGATCTGAAGCTCATGGCCGTCATGCACGGTGGTGTCGATGCATTGCCAGCCCTGGCGCGCCAGCAAGGAGGCCGAAGTGGCCGTGGCGCAGTACACCTGCGCATGCCCCAGTCGCCGTGCTTCCTCCATCAACGCGCCCAGCAGCAAGGCGCCCACGCCTTGCCCGCGGCAGGCCGGCAACACCCAGCCGGCAGAGGCCCATGGCGTGAGGTGCGCGTGGCTGGGTATCGACATGGCCTTCAAGGCCGCCACGCCCATGGGCTGCCCGGTGGGGCCTTGTGCCATCACGCCCACGGGCAAGGCGCCATCGCCATTCGCAAAGGCGTGCAGATCGGCGTCGGCGTCACCCGGGCCACCGGGGCCGTACCAGGCGGGCCACTCGGCCCGGAAGGCCTCGGCAAACACTGCGATGGCGCTGGGCTGCAGGCGTAGCGGCATCACCACCACGTCGGCGGCTGCGCTGCTGGAACTCACGCGCCCGCAGGTGGTTGCCAAAGCTCCACCTTGTTGCCTTCCGGGTCCATCACCCAGCCGAACTGGCCGTGCTCGCCGGCCTCGGTCGCTTCCAGCACCTGGCAGCCCTCGTCGCGCAGGGCTTGCAGCAGCGCGGTCAGGTCATCGACCCGGTAATTCACCATGAACGAGGCGGTGCTGGGGGCAAAGGGGGCGGGGGTTGCCTCACCAATTGACCAGACGGTGCCGCCTTTGGTGGGCTCACCGGCGCTGTCCACCCACTCGAACGCCGCGCCGCCCCAGGCCTGCACATCGATGCCCAGGTGGCGCTGGTACCAGGCGCGCAGGGCCACGGGGTCTCTGGCGGTGAAGAAGATGCCGCCGATGCCGGTGACTCGTTTCATGGCGTTCTCCTGGATTGAAGGGGCGGTTGGATGCAGGCGATGCGCGCTGGTCAGCCGGCGTGCAGGGCCACCACGTGCCGCGCGAAGTTGTCGAGGATGGCCTGCCAACCGGTGCGTTGCTGCTCTTCGGAGTGGGTCGGCTCGCTCTCGAAAGTGACAGCCACATTGACACCACCCGGGGCCGGCGTGAACGTCACCTCGCCCGTCCGGTCACCGAAGCGGTAAGCCAGGCTTTGCAGGGGCACGATGTGCGTGTATTCGCCCGCAAAGTCAAAGCCGAAGGAGCCGTCCTTCGCCTCCATGCGCGATGAGAACTGGCCGCCCACGCGCAGGTCAACCGTGGCGGCCGTGGTGTGCCAATCCGGCGATGCCGTGTTCCAGACCTTGATGTCCTCAGGCGTGGTGTAGGCGCGCCAGGCTTCTGAAACAGGGGCGGCGACAAAGGTGCTCACGGTGATCTGCATGGGTGGGTGCTCCGGCTGGTCGGCCCCCATTCTGGCGCGCGCGGGCCTTGGGCGAAGCAGCGCAAACACGGGGGGCGGTGTTCGGCGTCGCACCGACACGCCCGGCCAATCAGACGATGGTGCGGCCAAGCGCCACCAGGGCGCGCCATTCTCACAACCTCTGAAAGCCCACCATGCCCACACGCACCGCACCGCTTCGTTTCGCCACCACCGTGGCCACCGCCTTCGCTGCGGCCTTCGTCATGGCCGCCTGCAGCAAGCCGCCCGAAGCCATCGTGGCCGCAGCCGGGCCGATGGCGTCCGTGCCGGCTGCCAATGTGTCGGACATCGATGTGACCGAGCACGTGAAGACCGCGCTGCAGCGCAACGAACGGCTTCAGGGTTTCAACATCACCGTGGAAACCACCAACGGCGATGTGCGCATGAACGGGGTGCTCAACACCCAGGCGCAGATCGACGAGGTGCTGATGGTGGCCCGCAACGCGGAGGGCGTGCATGCCCTTCACGACGAGCTGACGCTCAAGCCCTGATGGCTTGAGCGCCTGCGGCCGCAGATCAGTCGATCACGCCGCAAGCCATCCGGCCGCCGCCACCGCCCAGCATGGCCGGGTGATCGGCGTGGTTGTCGCCGCCGACGTGCACCATGATCGACCGCTGGCGGACATCCGACAGCTTCAGCCGGGGCGACAGCACCGGGTTGCTGGCGGTGCCGTCGGCCGCCACGAACAGCGCGGGCAAATCGCCCAGATGGCCGTCGCCCCAGGGCTCACCGTGGCGCTTGGTGCCGGCGGGGTCGAGGTGTCCACCGGCGGCCAGGGCGGCTACCGGTGCGCCGTCACGCTGGGCAGGTGCGCACGACGGGTTTTCATGCACATGGAAGCCATGCAGACCCGGCGTCAAGCCCGACAGGGTCGGATAAAACGCCAGGCCGTAGGGCGTTTCTGCGATGCGCACGGTGCCGATGGCAACACCGGTGCCCGACGCTTCAGCGACGTACAACTTGGTGCTGACCTCGGCCGCTTGGGCCCCGGCAAAAACAGCCAGCAAACCTGCGGCCACGAAAAGACGGTGCATGGGCATTTCCTTGAACTTCAGAGAGTGGGCGCCGCATCCAGCCCGCAAGCTGGCTGAAGTGCACGGGTCTGGCGCCAAGCCCGCACCCTCGGATGATGACAGTGCCACCCTGCGCCGCCAAGCACCCTGTGCCCTCACCCCCTCATCCAACGATGCCATCTTGGGGGACGCACCACGCCTTTCAATCCATGTGATCTATGTCGACGGGCATGTGCACCCAGCCGTGCATGCGTTCCTCGTAGACCGAGAACGTCGGGCCCGGGAACGCCGGATCGGCGAACGCACCCACCGGAATGACCACCGACTCAGGCGAGCCTTCCGCCGCGAAGTGCACCGTGGCGCCGCAGTCGGGGCAGAAGTGAAACACCATGCGCGTGCCTTCATCGCCCACGCGCAGGTATTGATGGCTGGTGCCCGTCACGGTCACGGCGTGTGCGCTGAACCGGGCCTGGGCGCCAAACACGCTGCCGGTTCGGCGCTGGCAGGCCAGGCAGTGGCACACGGCCACACGGATCGGCTCGGTGCTCACATGGGCCTGAAGCTGGCCACAACTGCAGGAAGCGGTTCGGTTTGTCATGGCGGTACGGCTTTCAATCAGGCGGCGTCAGGGCCGGCGGCGGCCTGCAGCACGCGGGTCAGCCGGTCCAGGTTCTGCTCGTTGGCAGGCAGCACGATGTGGCGCACGGCCTGGGCCGTGGCGCTGTCGTCCAGCAACTGCTCCCAGGTCAGCAGCGTGGCCACCGTCGCGGCGCCCTCCACGGCCACCGGAGCCAGCCGCACGGTGAGCGTGAAGTACGGCAGGCCGTCATGTCGGATCACCACGGCCTTGCCCGGCTGCAGATCGACGAACACATTGTTGTTCGCGAAGGTCTGGCCATTGGGGGCGCGCATGTCGAAGATCCAGCGCCCACCCACCTTGAACTCGAACACCTTGAAGGCGTTGGTGAAGCCGTCCGGCCCCCACCAGGCGGCCAGCAGCTCGGGCGTTTCGAACGCGCGGTAAACCGCCTCGGGCGGAAACGGCAGGGTTCGGGAGGTGGCCATCATGCGGTCGTCGGACATGGTGTCTTTCCTTGTGAAGGTGTGCGCCAAAGCTTCAATGCGTCAACGCGCTGACGGCGATTGCGCCATGTGGTGTGCCAGCAGCACCAGGCCCACGATGTTCAGGAACACCGTGCCCCAGAAGACCTGCCGGAACGATTGTTTCGCCGACTTGTGACGCAGGAACTGTTGGGCCAGCAAGGCCCCCGGCCAGCCGCCTGCCAGCGCCAGCATGTGCAGCTTGTGCTCCGAGGTGCGCCAGCGGCCCCTGGCGGCGGCAGACTTGTCAAACGCATAGGCCAGGAACGCCACCACACTCAATGCCAGATAGGCGAACGCCACCTCGCGCGGCAGTTTCCAGAAGAAGGCCAGCGCGAGACACAGCAGAAGGAAGGCCGGAATCACCGCCAAGGTGGCCGTGCCCCACGGCGCAGCGCCACCCCTGGCACCCGCGCGCGCCTGCCGCCGTGGCCCTGGCATGCGTCGCGCCTGGATCAGCTGGACCTTGCGTGCCCGCTTGCCTTTGGGGCCCACCTCAACCTCAAAACTCACGGCCTGATGCAGCACCGGCCGCGGGCCGCCCCGAGGCCACGCAGACACATGCACAAAGATGGGCTCACCGCCCTGGCTGGATTCGATGCGGCCAAAGCCGCGATCGTCGTTCCATGAAGTGAGGATGCCTTCAAAGCGCATGGTGGTTCAGAGATGCGGGGGTGCAGATAGGGCCGGCGATCCGGCAAAAAACGTGCGCTCGACGTCAGCGTGTGTCGAGCTTGGCGGGCCGGGCAATCTCGAACCTGAGATGCGCCTCGGAGGGATGGTGGACCTTCGACTTCCGGCCAGCCGACACCATGCGGTCGTAGGCTTCCTGCCACGAGGGCGGCTGTGCATCGGCCTGCTCCCAGTGCACCACCGAAGCCTCGTCGCACCAGTGCATCAGGCTGCGCATGGCCTGGCCGTGGGCGCCCGCCACGATGTACTTGCGCATCGCGGCTTCATTTACCCACACCGTGCGGGTCCAGTAGGTGTGCTTCGCGTCAGGCAGCACCGCCACCGACAAATTCCCTTCCGCCCGCTGCGCCTGCATGTTGGTTCGCACCGCCTGAACCATGAAGGCCGGCAGGAAGCGCCAGGAGCGAAGTCTCAGCCGGGTGATCGATACGAAGTGCATGGTTCAGCCTGTTGTTGGCGACATGTAAGACTTGAACGTTGACCAGTGATGCCGGGCATGACCCGAATGGGCTCACGTCATGGCGGCGCCCACCGCCTGGCGCACGGGAATGCCATCCGGGCTGAAGCCTTCGAGGCAGTGCACGTTGATGCCGAAGTTGTCGGGCGTGACGCGTTTGCGGTGGAAGGGGTAGATGCCGCAGACCTTGCAGAAGAAGTGTCTGGCGGTGTGGGAGTGGAATTGGTACTCGGTGAGCGCATCGGCGCCCGCCAGCAGCTTGAAACTGCTTTCGTGCACCTTGACCATCAGCGCATTCTTCATGCGGCAGATGGAGCAGTCACACATGGTGAGCTCCGGAAAACTGGTTTCGATCTCGAACCGGACAGCGCCGCAATGGCAGCGACCGCGGTAGGTTTGCAGGGGCCGTTCACTCATGGCTGTGACCTTGAAAATGCGGGTGGCCGGGCGTCAAGCCGGCAGGTAGGGAACGATGTGCTTCATGGCGTTCGCGACGTAGGCGTCCTTCTCACCCACCGGTGCCATGTAATGCAGCGCATCAGAGGCGGCCGCCACCCCTTCGGTGCGCGCGATGATCCAGGCCGCGAGGTAGGGCGAGGCCAGGCAGCCGCCGGCCGTGGCCACGTTGCCCCTGGCAAAAAACGGCTGGTTCAACACCTCCACCCCGGCTTCCTGCACCCAGGGTTTGGTGGTCAGGTCTGTGCAGGCAGGAACACCCTCGACCAGGCCGAGCTTGGCCAGGATCAAGGTGCCGGAGCACTGCGCCGCGATGAGTTGCCTGGCGGGGTTCAAGCGGACGCGCGACAGCAGCGCCGGCGTTTCAACCACCTCGCGCGTCTTGATGCCGCTGCCAACGATCACGGCATCGGCTGTCGCCGCCTCCTCAAGCGCCGACTGCGCCTTGATGGTGACCCCGTTCATCGAGGTCACCTCCGCTTCCGGGCAACACAGCGTGACGCGCCAGCCTGGCTTCTTGACCCGGTTCAGCACGCCCAGGGCGATGAGGGAATCGAGCTCGTTGAAGCCCTGGAAGGTGAGGATGGCGATGTGCATGTGAGCGCGGGCCTGGCAGTTGGCGTCTGGCGCTCAATGTACGTGAGAGCACCGGCTTGTTCACGCGCTTGGGGTCTGGCGTGCAACACGGCGGCACACAGGCGGGTGCCGGCCCGGGTCGCCCGGGCCGCGCGGCAGAAGATCCGCTGAAGAAACTCAGAACCGGCCACTCCTGGTCGGGACATTTTCAGCCAGGCGCAGGGCCAATATCTCATTCATCTGCCGCTTTTCAGCAATGATCCAGGCGCCAAGAATATGAATATCAAAGCGACCATTCTCCCCACTGCGCCAGTGGGCCGATCTTTGTTTCTTGGTGGCCGGCTGATAATTTCGCAGCAAATACTCAATCTTGTCGAGATGGGTGACCGGCCCGCTGTTCAATTCGATGGCCAGGAAGCCATTGAAGATGGCAAACAAGATCGATATGGAAAACGTCAATGACCAACTGAAGGATTCATTGAGCAGATGATGTGCGAGGGCCATCACCCAGGAGCAGAACATCGCCGACGCCCCCGCGATGAAAAACCGCCTGGTTTGCGGCGCCCAACGGCCGCACAGCCAGTCGGCGTACACCCTTTCGACATTGTTCATGAGCTCAATGTCTTTTTTCAGATCGGTGATGTCGAGCGTATCGTGCACGGAAATTTCTTCAAGAAACCATGAGATTGAATACCTGGCGCCGCCAGAGCCGGCATCAGGAAATTCGCTTCAGATTCCTGGCGCGGATCGCGAGCATCCGGGCCGCCAAAATGCACTCCAGCATGTCCGCTGACAATTGATGGCTCATGCCCAGCAGCGGGTTCAAGCGCTGATACACCTCGGTCGCGCCACTGGCCAGATCGCCGAGCTGGCTGGCTGAGGGGCTCTCCGGATCACGAATGAAGATGTCTGGCACCGCTCGGCAGCCCAGCGTCAGGCCTTGGTGAAAGGCCAGGTGATTGGCCGACAGCACCTGAAATCGCTTCACGAGTTCATGCTCATAGAAGCCAACTTCCTTCCAGATGGCTTTCTGCATTGGGTCCTGCTGGACAGGCTGGTCCATTGACAGCCATGGACCGATCAAAGACGACTTGTTCATGTTCAACGCCGTGGTCGGGGGTGGCTCGGGCCGTGATGGCCGAGGAGAACTTGGATCCGTTCCCACCGAGTGGTACGCAGCGCAGAGCGATCTGGATGCAAAAAAACCTCGTCGCTGACGTCCAGCGCGGCCCGCCGGCGTCGTCGATCAGCGCTCCATGCGCGTGGCTCGCATCACACCGGCAGGATCTGGATTTCCAGGGTGCGCTCGGCCAGCCACACGCCGCCCATCACCGCAATGACCACCGAGCCGCCCTGCAGCACCCAGCGGCTGGCGGTGGCATTGCGCCGAGCAAGCCACAGCAGCGGCATCACCCCCAGCACGATCAGCAGCTGACCCGACTCGACACCGACATTGAAGGCCAGCAGGTTGGCCGCGAGCTGGCCCTGCTGCAGTGCCAGCTCACCCAGCGCATTGGCAAAGCCGAAGCCGTGCATCAGCCCGAAGCAGAAGGCCATGGCCACGCCGGGCACGTGCCCGCGCCGGAAGAGGTTGGACACGGCCGCAACGATGATGCTCAGCGCGATGACGCTCTCCACCAGGCGGGTGGGTGGACTGACGATGTTGAAGGTGGCTAGGGCCAGGGTCACCGAGTGAGCCACCGTGAAGGCGCTGACGATCTTGAACACCCGCACCGCCACCGTTCGCAGGCGATCTGGCGGGTTGCCGGCGTCAACACGGCCCGTTGCCGCGCGCCAGCTCAGCACCGCCGGCAACAGCAAGGCGAGCAGGAAAAGGATGTGGTCGGTGCCGATGAGGATGTGGTGCACGCCCTGCTCCACCATGGCGACCAGCGCCGGCCATGACAGGCCGCCAGTGGATGCGGCGGCGCCCGAACCTGCAGCCGCCGAGACGAGTTCGATCGCCTCCGCGCTTGGCGTGATGGCCCGTGCCTGGTTGCTCGCATCAGTGCCGTTGACCTGCAGCAGAGCGCGGTGGTCGGGGTCGGTCTGCTGGAAGAGGTCGTAATGCAGCTGGATGGCCTGCACCGGCGCGTCACAGCGCCAGCGGGTCTGCACCACCACATACTGGCCATCACCATGTGCGGCCAGCTGGGGCTGCGGTGCTGCCACGGGCTCACACCGGGCACCCTTGGCTTGCCAATGCGCGTGGCGGGTCAGCAGGGCTTCGATCTCCGGCCAGGCCTGGCGCACCTCGCCCCAGCTGAGCTGGCCGTCGTCGTTGCGGTCCAGCACCAGGTCACGGTCCAGGTCACGCAGGGCCACGTCCACGCGCTGGTTGACTTCCGTGCCCTGCCAATTCATGTCGAGGTAGGCCGTGCTGGCCTGGTGGGCCTGCACCGGCAACGCGGCTGCGGTCATCAGGCCAGCCAGCAAGGCCAGCCGTGCTGCCAGGTATTGAGCGGCGCTCATGGCTGTGCTCCTCCGCGAACAGGCTGCGCCGAGGCAGACAACTTCGATGACGGTCGAGCCTGGCGGGCAGCCTCTATGCGCGGATCCTGCCAGCCCTGGGCTTGGGCAAAGTCCACCACCGGCTGCGCTGCCGCGGTCTGCCCGGCCGCCTCGGCGGCTTGCAGCAGCAGCCAGGCGTCGATGGGCTCACGCTGCACGGCCCAGTTGCGTTGGGCCCAGCTCAGGGCCGCAGCCGGGTCTGGCCGCAGGTGCAGGGTGAACAGGGCCATTTCGCGGGCATGGCTCAGATCGCCTCGGGCGAGGTTGGTGTCCATGGTGTCTGCAAGCGCGGCGATCTCGGCCGCTGCCCGCGGGTCCTTCATGCGCTGCAGGGCCATGCTGCGGCGCAGACGCAGCGCATCCGCTTGCCGTGTATCGGCCAGCAGCTGAACCACCTGCTCGGGCCGCTTTTGCTCCAGCAACCAGTCGGCATAAGCCGCCAGCGTGTACACATCACTGCGGCCAGCCAGCGCTTGCCTGTAGAGCTCGCCGGCGCGAGGGTCATGTTGACGATGCGCCAGCTCGGCCCGCACCAGGCTCAGCCAGGTGGCCGAAGGGCCGGCCTCCCGGGCCATCTGTTCAAGGCGACGCTGCGCAGCCGGGGCCTGGCCCTGCAGGCTGTCGAGCTCGGTCAGGCAAATCGCCACCTGGGGGGCGATGCGGCTGGCCAGCGGCGCGAAGGCCGGGCCATTCAAGGTGTCGCAAACACGGCGCGCCTCGGCCCAACGCCCTTGCACCTGCAGCACCGAGGCCCGGGTGAGTGTGGCCTGCGCGCTCAGGGCCAGGGGCACGGCGGCTTGTGGGGTGCTCAGCGCGTCGAGGTCAACAAGCGAAGCCTCGAAATCATGGCCGGCCTGCAGCACGATGGCGCGCGCCAGCCGCACGGCCGGCGGCAGCTGGGCTGCACGCCACCAAGGCGCCAGCACCTGCCGGGCCTGGCCCAGCTCGCGGGCATCGCCCGACATGCGCATGCGCTCCAGCGCTTGATAAGCGGCCTGCAGGGCCAGCGCTGGGTCACTGGGTGTGGCCCGCAGCGCGGCGCGTTGCCGACGCTCGGCTTGGCGGCTTTCACCGGCGATCACCGGTGCGGGCAAGCGCTCCACCACCTGGCCGTCATCGGCGGGTGTGTAGGGCTTGGCCAGCGCCGCGTAAGTGGCCACGGAACAACCCAGCAGCACGGCGGCCACGCCGCTGCTCACAACGTGTCTACGGGTGCGCGATCCGTGTGCCATCAGGGTTCCTCAGGTGTGTGGGAAATCGAATGGAAAGAGGGGCTGGCGGCGACATGGGCACATCGCCGACAGCCCCTCAGGGCCGCTTACTGCAGCGGCGTCGGCTCAGCGGTTTCGCTGGTCGGGGCCATGCTCACCTTGTCGAGCGAGCGCGGCTCGATCGTGTCCCCCACCGGGAGGCTGCCAACAAAGCTGGCGTAGGCATCGGTGCTGGCCAGGGCGGTGTCGGGCACGACGGTGTTGTCGACAGCTGCCGGCGCCGGGTGGTCATTGCCCCCACCGCAGGCGGCCAGGATGGCGGTGCTGACCACCAGCAACAGACGAGTCAGGTTGCGGTTCATGGTGTCATTCCTCACTTGGTGCCCGGCAGCGGGGTGTTGAGGTACGGGAAGCCCGGCAGCAGGGGCACAACCGCCTGGTCCACCGCGTCATGCAGCTTGAAGGCCGTGGCACCCAGCGGCACAGCCGACGGCTTGCAGGCGGCGCCGAAGCCCAGCGCGTCCTTGTCGCCGTTGGCCACGCACAGGCCACCCATCACCGCCACGAGCGAGATGTCGACCACGTCGTCCTTGGGGCGACGGCCGTTGGGGAAGCCGGCATTGTCCTGACCACCGGCCAGGATGTTGCCCACCACGCCCAGGCGGTTCTGCTGCTCGAACGAGACCGGCGCAATCGCGGTGTTCAGGCGCAGCATTTCAGAGCCAACCACACCAGCCGGCTGGTTCAGACCCTTGATGCCGGTGAGGAAGGTCGTGACCAGGTCCATGCGGGGGTAGTTGGTCGGCGCGGTGTTGGGCAGCGCCAGCGCAATTTCCAGCAGCTTGGGCAGCGACGGGTTGGTCACGTAGGTGGCGAACTGGGCGTCGTTCTTCGGCTTGGAGCCATTGAACTTGTCCTTGTCCTTCAAGCCGATCACCACCTCGTTCACCAGCGGCATGCCGAGGCGCGAAACCTGCGTCCACGCGCCACCGTTCTTCGGCGTGGTGGTGTGGCCGGACTTCGGAGCCGGATCCAGCAGACGCGCCTGGCGCATGCTGGCGGTGGTCCAGCCACCGATGACGGTTTCGCTGCCGGCGGTCAGGCAGCTCTTGTGCACTTCCAGCGCCAGGGTGGTGACGTTCTTGTCGGCGATGGTGTTGGGCAGTGCGCCGATCAGCGACGGATCGGTGATCACGCCCACCGGTGCATTGACCAGGTCGAAGATGGTGCCGAGGTTGACGGCAAACGGATCCTGACGCTGGCCCACGAACACCTTGCCCGGCATGTTGCAGCCCGGAATGGTGACGTTCTGGATGTGCTGCTTGGCGTAGCCGGCGTAGTCAGGAATGGTCTTCACGCCGATGTTGTCGACGGGCTTGGCGAACTCGGTGGCGGTGCCACCCATGGCGGTCAGCTTGGCGGCCGTTCCGGCGCGGCGGTCACCACGCACCATGGTCACGTTGAAGCTCTCCGACAAGTTCAGGTTGGGCGACTTGGGCGCCGTGACCTGGCCCGCCTGGATCAGCGGGATCGAAACCATCTTGTCACCGACCGGCAACTGCACATCGGCCAGCTTGTTGGTGAAGCGGAACTGGAACGTCAGGTCTTCGACCGCATCACCGTTGTTGTCGATGTGGATCTCGTAGAGCGCGTCCTGGTCCATCGAGAAGTAGTTCGGACCACCGTAGGCGTCTTGCAGCGGCACGTAGTTGGCCAGCAGGGTCACGTAGTCCTCGCGGCCCGTCTCATAGCTGCGGAACATGTAGAAGTCAGTCGCGTCGACCTTGGGGGCGCTGGTGATGAAAGGCGCCTCGCGGTGGCTTGATGACAGCGCGGGGGTCACGACGGCGGCAGCGGCGGCCAGGGCCAGGGCTGAGCGGGCAATATGTCTGTTCATGATCAAAGTCTCCAGGGTCTGTGGTCCGGCTGGACCGAAGCCCGGCACAGGTGCCGGGGTGTTTGTGGGCGGCGGCAATGTCTGCCTCCTGCCTTGATCTACGCAGCCGCATCGCAGATGGATGCAACTATTTGACTGATGTCGTCGCGAGGGCTGATGAGCCTGCTTTCCGCGCAGGCACGACCGGGCTCCCGGCGCCTAGGCCTGGGCGGAAATCACCCGGTTGCGTCCCTCGCTCTTGGCGCGGTACAGGGCTGCGTCCGCCGATGCCAGCAACTCTTCAATGCGCTCAGGTGGGGAGCCCACCAGCACCCAGCCGACGCTGACGTGCACGCTCAGCTCATGGCCTTCAAACTCAAGCACGGACTGCTCGATGGCCGAGCGCAGCCGCTCGAGCACCAGCGCTGCGCCCTCTGCGTCGGTGTTGTGCATCAACACCGCGAACTCCTCGCCGCCGATGCGGGCCAGCACATCGGTGCCGCGCAGCTTGGTGGCTGCCAAGGCCGAGAAATGCCGCAGGACCGCGTCACCGCCGGCATGGCCGTAGCGGTCATTGATCTGCTTGAAGTGGTCCAGATCCAGCAAGGCCAGGCCCAACGGCAGCTTGTCGCGCTCGGCGCGGGCCAGGGCCGCCCGGGCTTGCTCAAGGAAGTGTCGGCGGTTGCATAGACCGGTCAGCTCGTCGGTGGTGGCCAGACGCTCCAGCTCTTCTGCCGTCTTCTGGCGCTCAACCTCCAGCTCCCGCGCATGAATCAGGGCGGCCAGCGCCACGCTCAGGGGCTGCAAGGCGGCCGCCAGATCAGCGTCATACCCTTCAGGGGCATTGGCCAGACCGATCATGCCGGTCACGTGGCCATTGAAGCTGATGGGGATGCCGAGGAAGCTGTCGATCGTTGGATGGCCGGGAGGCAGGCCCTTGCTGGCCGGGTGGGAACCAGGCTCATTGGTGCACACCACCTGCCCACTGGTGACCACATGGCCGAACAGATTGTCCAGGTCGTAAAAGCGCATGCTCCTGCGCCCGCCAGCCATCTCGGCATACATCTCGCGCGTACGGTCGTTCCAGCTCAGGTCGCTGGTGGCCGGCAGATCGATGTACTGGCGGCCATCGGGGTCATGCCCCACGATGCCGATGAAGCCGAAGCGGCTGTCCGTGATCTTGAGCAGTGGCTGGAACAGCGAATTGCAGGCTTCATGCATGTTCCGCGTGAGCAGGAAACTCGACTGCGCACTGTTCAGGACGTCCAGCAGGCCGCGCTGCCGGTTTCTCATCAGCTCTTCCCGCTTGCGGTTGGTGATGTCCATCAAGGTGCCAACCACACGCAGGTGCTCACCGGTAGGCGTAATTTTGGTGACCCGGAAGCAAGACTGCACCCAGACGTAATGCCCTGCGCGGTGGCGGATCCGGTACTCCAGCGTCTGCAGGCCCGCCTTCAGGCCGAGTTGTTGATTGCGGCGGATCTGGGCGTCTACGTCGGCCAAATCTTCCGGGTGGACCCGACTGGTCCAGAAGTCGAAGTGCGTGTCCATCTCCTCGGTGCGAAAGCCGATGATCTCGGCCGCACGGGGGTTGAGCACGCGCTCGCTGGTGGTCAGATCCTGGTCGAACGTCCCCAGCTGGGCCGACTCCACGGCCAGCATCAGGCGCTCGCGTGCGGCCGTCACCCGGCTTTCCAGCTGCTTCTGCCGTGTTTCATCCAGCAGGTAGCCCCGGATCTGGGGGTCATTGCCTTCCACCCGCTTTTCGCCCCAACTCACCTGGCGAATCCAGTGATCGGAGCGACCCGTCTGAGCCAGCCGGTAGCTCAATTCCACCCGCCGTTCAGGGTGGTCGATGTGGCTGCGCATCACGGCGCGAAACTCATGCCGGTCAGCGGGGTGGATGATCTGCTCGAACGCGACCCCCGGCTTGAGCGCCGCCAATGCAGCCGGGCCGATGGCCGCTGCCAGGTTCTCGGATTGGAAGGTGAGATGGCGCTTTTCAGGGTCCCACAACACCACGGCCAAGGGGCCCTCCGCAAACAACTCTCGCTCGATCAGCAAGGCGTTTCGGCGCACCCGCTGGTGCAACTCTCGGCCGATCATCTCGGCCCATTGCTGCAGCAGGGCCATCGAGCCTTCACTGAAATCTGGCCGGCTTTCGGTGTCCAGCAGGCACAGGGTACCGACGGCTATGCCCTGGTCGGCGCGCAGGGGCACCCCTGCATAGAAGCGAATGCCCGCATCGCCGAGCACGTTCGGATTGCCAGACCAATGCTCGTCGGCCAGAGTGTCCGGGATCAGCAGAGGTGCATTGTTGAGCACCGCTGTCCGGCAAAAGGAATCCTCCGCCGGCAGCGAACTGACTGGAATTCCGTGGCTGCCCAGCACCCGAAAGGTGCGCTCTTCCAGGGCGGACACCATGGCCAGGGGCATCTTGAAGGCGGCGGCAGCGAGGCCGGCAAAGCGATGCAACTCGGCCTGGAAATCGGCCTCGATCGCCTGCGACAGCATCAGGCTCTGCAGTGCCTTCAACCGGGCGGCGTCATCATGGTTCGGCGTGGCTTCAACTGGGCGGGAGATCATTCCGTGCTCTCTACTATTGCCCTGCTGGGCGGCTCGAAGGTCGCAACGACCTCGCCGCTAGGTATCGTCCGGGGAATAACCCGCTTAAGCGTTCGCACAGAAATAGTGCGAACTACCTCGCAGTCAATGCAAGCATTCAGGGGCTGGGATGCGAAAAGCTGACTCAAATCGAATTCAACATGGCCGGTGAGCCAGATCGGCAACTCACACCCGCATCACCATCCCGGACAGCCAGGTACTTTGCCTGCCGTGTCAGTCCCAGGCCACATCGCTTCGCGCCCTGGCCACGCTATCGAAGCGAATGCGGCAGGCGAGGTTCTTGCCCTCGCGCTCTTCATGCCGTCTCACGTTGAAGCCGACCGGGTGATGACGGCCGGTGAATCGGCGTCAGGAAAAGTCGGATGCCTCGTACAGCGGCCGGATTTCAAGCTCACTGGGCCCGGGCATGGGATTCGGGCAGCGCTTGGCCCAGGCCACGGCCTCGTCCATGTCCTTGACCTCCCACAGCCAGAAGCCGGCGACCAACTCACTGGTGGCGGCAAACGGGCCGTGGATGGCGGTGCGAGCCGGGCCATCAAAGGCGATGCGCTGGCCATGTGACGACGGTTTGAGCCCGTCACCAAAGCGCAGGATGCCCGCATCCTTCAATGCCTGGTTGAACTGCCCCATCTCGTCCATGCGTTCAGCAGAGGGGAGATGGCCCTGCTCACTGTCCACGGTCGCCTTCACCAGCACCATCACGCGCATCGTCACTCTCCTTGTTGAATGCGCGCCGGGCGCAGCCCGACAACTGGTCAGGCGGTATGCAGCACAGACGCGATGAAGGCTGATTTTGCTGCTCGATATTCTTCGGCGCTCAGGCATGCAGCGCTCTGTTTCACATCGTTGTAGGCCTTGACCAGCGCTGGACTGGCACGCAGAGCATCCCGGAAATGCATGAAGAATTCGAACCTGGAGCCTTCAGCGACAACTTGAAGTGCAAGGTCGACATCCCCGCGCGGGCTCAGCATCATGCAGAGCTCCGGCGTGCGCAAGGTATCGCGCTTTGCCACATAGCCGACCCGCTCAAGCGCAGCCACGGTAGGCTGGTGTTGCTGGGCCGGAACGAGGACACAAACATCGATGTCGCCCTTGGACGCAACGCCCGGAATGGCTGATGAACCTACGTGCTCGATGCGGCAGCCAGGGAGAAGGTGTGCGAACTCACGAGCGAGGTCTTCGACCACTTGGACGGCTATCGGCTGGTAGTCGATCGGGTTGAGCAGTTGCATGAAAATGACCCAGCGCAAGCAAACAAATTGGATACCAAACGGATCAGCAGTCGCTCACGGGAATCCACCCAACCGCGATGCGCCAGGCTGCTTCTGCGGACTTGCGCGCCTGGTATTCCGCCGGTGAGGGGCGCGGTGCGCTGCGCATGTCGCTCAACCGCTGCGTCAACGGGCTCAAGCCGGCTTGCTGCCTGCGTTGTTCAAGCTGCGCTGGCTCTTCCACCTCGCAGACCACCGGCCCGTCGGGCGTGATCTCCATCTGGGTGCCGAACCGCTGCGGCTTCCCCTCGAACACACGGATCCTGTCATCGAGGTAGGCGAGCTGCCACTCGGGCACATGCCTGGCAGCCACTTCGGCCGCCAGCAGGTCACGGCCGCGCCGCATGCAATCCGGCTCTCCAATCGAGTGCTGAAGCACGAGCCAAGCGGCCTCGGCGCCCTCTTCCCCAACCAGGCCTTCATGCGGCCAACCGAACTCGTCCATCACCTTGCGAAGCGCGCGCGCGTTGTCGCGGTGCACCGCTGCCATGCGCGGGTGGTAGCCATCAAACAGCGAACCGTCAGCCTCCAGTTCAGCCCGGACGGAGAGATCGTTCTGCTGCAAGGCGAGCAACGAATCACGGAGGTGTTCAAGCATCGGTGGTCATGGTTGAAGGCGACCGGCCAACCCGGTCATGGTCATCCAGCAAGCACGGTGCGGACCGTTGGCAAGCGCACTTTCACGGCGATCTGGCTGTCAGGCCTGACATTCGAGTTGCTCCACCGAACTGCCGCCACAGCCATTGGTCGGCGCCACCAGCACGCAAGCGGCAAGCAGGCTCACCGCACCGGCCAATCGCCAGGGCGAAGAAAGCCTCGCCAGAGCCAGACCAATGCATGCGAGCGAAATGAGCACAGTGAGTATGTGAAAAACGGCGGCCGTAGCGCCGGCGACGAAACCATTGCACAGGGTCACGACATACATCGCGGCCAGCAGTGACGTACCCAACGCCGCAAGTGCAGATAACGCCACGGTCAAAAGCCTGACCACCTCAGACCACAGGCGCATGACAAACCGCTTCAAGGTTGTGCCCGTCCGGGCCGATGACGAACGCCGCGTAGTAGTGGGCGTGGTACCGAGGACGCAGACCCGGCTCGCCATGACCTGTGCCGCCCGCCTCCAGCGCGGCGCGGTAGAACGCGTTCACCTGCTCCCGCGTGGCGGCGACGAACGCGATATGCAGCGGGGTGGGCTTTTCCACGGCCTGGAACAGGCACAACGACGCGTTGTTGGCACCGCAAAGCTCGATGCCGTAGGCGGGATCGCCTTCCGCGCCCGCAACAACGCCGAGCGGCTCAAGCGCCTTCAGGAAGAAGGCTTTGCTTGCAGCGTAGTCGCTGACTCCGAATTTGACGTGATCAAACATGCGACTTGAAGCTGGGTTGAAGGAGGCACTGCACGCGCTACGCCGGGCTACTTCGGCAGCGGCTCTCTGGAGACCACATCGGCCAGGCTGGAGTACCTGATCCTCATGTCCAGCTTGCCATCTGCATCAGTGTCCACATCCGCGAACTGCAGCTTGCCGAGCTTGTAGTGTTCCACGCGCAGGGCCAGGCCAGATGCCGGGTTGATGTACTCGACGGTTTCCAGCACACCGTCCGCATGGAGCCACCGCACGTCGGGAAAGCGATCGCCATCGCTGTCGGTTTCGCTCATCTCGATGTTGCCGTCACGGAAGCGTTGCCGGCTCTCGAACGTGCCATCGAAGTCGTCATCCGATTCGGCCGATTCGATGAGACCTCGGGCGCCGTAGTGCGCGATGTAGTCCACCTTGCGGTCCAGGTTGCGATCGATCTCGAGCTTCAGCGGCGTGCCGTTCGCCGAATAGGTCCAGGTTTCATCCAGCTGGCCGTCGCGGTTGTAGTCAACGCCGTCGGTCGTCGCGGGTGTCTTGTAGGCCGCATACGTTGCACCCATGCCAACCATCACCCCCAGCACGAAGCCCCAGAACCCGCGTGAGCGGGACTTGGCACCCGGCATTGGTGTTGGCGTCAGGTCTGGTTGTGCCTCTTCCCAGCGGTCGATGATCGCCCTGGCCGCTGTGTAGCGCTCTTCGTCCACGACGAGGCGAACGAGCCCGGCCGCGGGCATCTCACCGATCGCGCCTTGGAGGGCCTCACCGTGAATGAGCACGTCGATCCCCTCTTGCTTCAAGAGATCGAGAAGCATGTGCGCTTCAACGGCGTTCGCGGCTTCGTAAAGGGTCTTCATGGGACCAAGGTTACAGGGGAAGCGACCTCATCAGATTCGGGCACCTGCGCAGCTGACCTGGGCGCTTCCCGGCAGCTCCGATCAACACCAGCGAGTGGTCAGCACGCAGCACGTCGCATCCGGAAAATCACAGCCACAAGCAACACGCCCGCGGGTGCGGCCAAGGCCCAGACACCCAGCTGCCAAGACGCAGCTGGCCTCGGAAACTCAACGAACACCGTGGCGATGACGGACATGGCCATCAGGCTTGCAAGCAATCGCCAGGAGTGAGTGCCGGCGAGAAGGCAGCCGACGACGGCGCCCAGCGCGAAGGCCAGCGCACGAATCAGGGTGTCCACCAGCCAGAACGAGGTTTCGCCGGCAACAAGCACCACATGCTCGATCGGCGGCTTCTCGTAAAGCCAATCAAGGGCGGCAATGGGCAGCAACGCTTCGATGAGCGTCTGCGCCCCCAGAGAGACCAACAGCGCCACCCCAGTTGCGAACCAGATGGAGCCGGTGAGTTTTTGCGGTTCAGACATGCGAGGCGATGGATGTCGATGATCTGGCGGCTGCAGAGGGCTGCGCGTAATCAGGGAGGATCAAAGCCCCTGATGCCGGACCTGAAGATTGGTGAGGGGTTTGCGTTTCGATGGCTCTGCCCGGCGCAGCCCTGTTGAATGACAGCTTGGAAAAACAGGGCGCACCTGCTAGTTGCCAATTGCCAACCATGAGTTTCACTCAAGTTCGGACGCAAAGCGCAAACGGTTCCCATCCGGATCTGTCAGCAAGAACTCACGGGTTCCCCAAGGCGTGCTGGCCAATTGGTTCGTGGGAACAACCCCTTGTTGCTCGAACTCAGCCAAGCAATGCGCCGCGTCTGGAACGACGAAATACACGGCACCACCAACCTGGCAATCGCCAGTGTGCTCGGTGAGGAAGATGGTTTGACCTTGCCGAGTGAGCTGGACGAAGAGAGGGAAGCCAGGTTCGAACCGATGCTCCCAGTCGATCTTGAAGCCGAGACGATCGACGTAGAAGCTCAGGCTCCGCGCTGCGTTGGTGATGCGCAGCTGGGGAATGACTGTTTGTGGCATTGCTTGATGTCCTTCTGCCTTATTGCTGGAACTGAGCGGCCGGAATCGGCTGGCCGCGCACAGCGAAGACCCGCTGCGAAGCTAAGTGCGGCCCGCTGGCGAAGGCCCACTCCGGCGACCGGCTGGGCGTCGCTAGTTGGTGACGGTTTTCCAAACTCTGACCTCCGTGAGTTTCAGGTGTTCAAACCGGGCTGCGACCGATACGACAACATCCCAATGGGACTGCATTTCACCGCGGGCAATCTGACTTCGAATGCCGGGAGAGAACGCCTTCAAATCGCCCTGTGTGTAAGGCAACTTTGACTCGAAACCGCCGATCAGCCTTCCGTCCTCAATCCTCTTGGCGGTAGGCACAACGGTGACGAATCGACTCATTGGCATGCCTACGTACACGCCGGCAATCGAGAGCTTCGGTTGGGGAATACGGGCTGGCCACCTCCCGCAGCCGGACAGTCGCTTGGACGTGAGCTCAAACCCTGACAGGTTGTTCGAGCCACCGACCTCACCCGCCAGAAAGCTGACTGTCCCCGCAGAGACCAGGTAGCAGAGCCGCTCCTCGTACTCTCCTGCGTCACCTGTCTTCTGAATTGCTGAAGGCCCGAGCTGACGCTGTATCTCCGTCAGCCTTCCCACCCCCAATTCGAAGCCGGCCATTCGCGTGAATGCTTTGCCGTCAACCTCGGCCGCAGCGGTTTGAACCATGGCGGCAGCAAACATCAGAACTGCGAATTGAACAGTTGGTGGCATGCGACGCTTAATGTGGAAAGTCAGCTGACTGGGCGGCGGACCCCGTCTCATTTACCTTGGTACGGCTAGGGGGGAGCAGGTCAGTCAGGCAACGCGGTAGGCGGAGACACGGGGAACAAGTTCCTGTTGAAATCGCTGACTGAACGGAGTGCCATTGAACGTATGCGTGCAGCATGCGCACTGAGGAACCAAGGTTCCTGGACCAGCCGTGGGGTCGACGACCCGCAAGATACCGTCGGCATCGACTTTCAGACCACTGAAGTAGCTCGCCTCCCCAGTACGAACATATGCCCGCGCAGCATCCTCGCGCAAGGCAACCAGCCAGAAAATGGGCTCGCGTCTGTCGAGCCTGGCTACGGCCTCGCTGTAAGTCTCATCCCATTTCCTCCCTACACGAGAGAGAAGGAAACGGAACAGGGGCGTGTAGTCAAGTCCTCTACGAACGCCCTTCTGCATGCCTAGATCGTCGACGTGCTTCTCGCCTGCGTTAACACTGCGACGGGCTGTGCTGAAGTCCCCGCCGAAGCGGTGATGAACGCCTCGCGCGGTCGTGTTCACCTTCCGGTAAAGCGGTGACTTGGCCTTCTGCATTCGTTGCCTAACGTTTATATGCGGGGACAATTTTGCGCCCTAAATCCGCCGCGTGTCTCGCTAACTCGCGGGTGCCTGGCGCTGGCCAAGCCGCATGGCTACTCGGTCGGCGGGTGATCAACCACTTTTCATCCAGCATATTCGATTGGCAAAAGCGGCGCCTCTTGATGCGAACTTGGTCCGGTCGCCTCTAACGGTGCAAGCCCCGGGAAGATGCATGAAAGGAGGCATTCATGTCTGGCTCGAAGGCGGTTGGTCCTACGATGTACGGCGCTGTGCGCCCTCCGGCACAAATGGGCGGCCCGGCGGTCGAGGCTGACCTGACCAACATGGCTCGCTTACGCGTCCATAGGCGCTTGCCGGTCGTGCTGTCTCAGGGCGAAATCGCAGCGGTATTCCAGGCCCTGCAGGGTGAACATCGCCTGCTGGCTCAAGTGCTGTACGGCACCGGCATGCGCTTGTTCGAGGGTTTGCAACTGCGCATCAAGGATGTCGATTTCTTTCACCAGATCATCGTGGTGCATTGCGGCAAGGGTGACAAAGACCGCTTGTTGATACTGCCCCCGCGCCTGATGCAGGCCCTGCGGGGACAGGTAGCCCGTGCGCACATGGCCTGGCAGCAGGGTCACCAAGCCGCCTGCGACATCAGCGCGGTTCAAGACCTGCTGGGCCATGCCGACGTGACCACCACCATGCATTACACGCAGTACTCAAGGTCAGCCACTGGGGGCGGGGCAGCCCCACGGATTCAATGTTCCTGCGCTGACGGCACACTGCGCCCGGCCGGGGCGGGAACAAGCTCAAGCCTCGTTGTCGAACCGCTGGGCAGTCGAAGCAGCCGCCCGCCAACCTTCGGGAAAGTAGCACGGTGGCTGCGCCCTGAGCTTGATCGCCAGAAAGAGCGTGGCGAACAGCCAGCACATCAGCACCTCGCCAGTGACGCCAACCCCGGCCACAACGGCATGCCACACGGCCAGCGCCAGCCACAACACGCCGCATACCAAACCAGCACGCTTGCCAACGTGGATCATCGGCAGCAACGCCCAGCCCAGGCCACACAGCGCCAGCGTCACCAGGATGCCGAAGCCGCCAACGCCAGGCCCGAAGGCGCTGGCCAGCATCAGGAACAGCAGCGCGGGCACCGCCAGCAGCAGCACCAGGAAGATGCGCTTGACGACCAGCAGAGCGGCAAGAAGGTAGTTGTCAATGGACATGGTTGATCGCCGAGTACCCAGCAACGCGGGCCCACAGAGGCAGCGCCATCATGGCAGACGCAGTGCCACTTACCCGCGCCACTCACCCGCGCCCGAAGCAGCGGAAGCAGCATCCATGCGCTTCCACTTCAGTCCGAATGGCCACGCTGCTGTTCCACCTTGACCTTGCCTTCGCTTGAGATGGCCCCGGCCGGATGACGCTTCATGGTCTTGATGTACGCCGCCTTGCGGAACCGCAGTGCAGACCAGTCGTCGTCAATCGCCACCTGGCGCACGGGTTCGTAGCCCGCTGCGCCCAGGCTGTCCCAGCCGTTGTCGCGATTGAACTCGCACTTGAATTTGCGGGAGCTGGCCTTGGGATAGACCATCCAGAGGGTCGCGTCGCCCACCGCATGGGCAGCCAGCTGCTGCGTGGCCTGCTCCACCTGCGCCAGCGTGGTCACAAACGCCATCGCAAAGCCCACAGGGCTGGCGGCGCTGCGTTGAATGCTGACCCCGCTCAACGCCTGCAACTCAGGCTCGAAGCTGGCAGGCGCGTCCAGCACATGCACCGTGGTGAGCGCGCCCAGGTTGAGCTTCTTGAACAGAGGCGTCATGCGGCCACTGCGTCTGGTCGACGGCTTCTGAAACGCTTGAACAGCACAGCCGCGTACAAGCTCGAAGCCGGCACCGTGGTGACGCCAAGGTACAGGTACAAATTTCGCACCAGCGGAGGCTCAACGGGCAGGAGGCTGTAGACCAGCATGAAGGCAGACGACACCAGAAGGAAGCAGGCCGGCCCCAGCAGCATCCAAGGCGCGCGATTGCCGCGCCCGACCAATGCAAAGCTGATCGCGACAAATGGCGCATTGGCCAGAAGCCCGAACATCAGCGACGAACTCCATCCCTGGTCAAACATCAACGTCTCCGACCTACCTCTGCAATGCGCATCTTCAGCGCATCGCCAGCGTGACCGACCGGATCTGCTGGGCAAAGATCTGGGTGTCAGCAAATCGCGTGTCCGCCTGGCCCTGGGCCTGAACGATCAACTGGAGCTTCAGATCACAGCGGGCCACGGCGCTGCGCGGAAAGTTGGTGCTGAAGGTCAAACCGTCCACTGCCTCGCCAACATCCAGCGCATAGCTGACGCTGCTGCCCGTGCTGGCCAAGCTGCCTGGCACGACATTCAACGTCGGCGAGCCGGTGGCCGTATTGCCATTCACGTCGGTGCACGCGAAGGTCGCGGAGTTGACGGTGGGTGCGGTGGCGGAGGTCAAGGCCACCGACAAACGGCGCGTTGCGATGGGCACCGTGGTGCCACTGGCAGGCGCGGTGATCTGGAACGGCGCGGGCAACTCCACCGACGATGCATACATGGTTGATCCACGAACGAACTGGAACTGCACGGGCAAGGTGCCGGCGACGGGGGTCAGCTCAGACAGATAGGGCGTTGCGCCAGCGACCAATGTGCGCAGCGCATCAACGACGACCGTCGACAAGCTGCCTGCAGGAATATGGAAGCCCTGGGTGCCTTGCGTGGTGCTGAGGCGCAGGCTGTCGGTGCCGTCGATTTCAACGTTGAAACGGAAGTCACTGCCGCTGCTGAAGCCGGCCTGCGCCTGCGCCCGCGTGCCATCACTGACCACCACGAACGAAGGGCGGATCTGGTCGGTTGCCAGCGCGCTGGACGGCTTGCACGTCGTTGCACAGGTCAGACGCGACGCTTGCCCGCCACTGTCGCTCTCCAGGCCACCGCCGCAGGCTGACAGCACGGCCGGCAGCAACACCAGACTTGTCCATGCACGCAGGCTACGGCCGTTTGGCCGCGCAGGCATCCAGACACGCTTCATCGATAGGCTCCCTGTTGGTTGGATGACATGCCCTGTTGAATGATTTTTGGGCCCGGCAAATATATCGCGGGCGCACGGGCACAACCTTCCGCACGACCTCACACCACAACGATGCAGAGCAACAGCGGCAACGCGTTGGCCGCCGCCTCAGCCCACCGCGTCAGGCTGCGGCCGCACCTGCCGCCACCAGCGCGCCGCCAACTGCCACAGGGTGATGGCCGTCAACACCAGCAGCGCCAGCTTGAAGGACTGGTCGGTGGCTGGCTGCTGGAACACCGGCGTGGCCTGCAGGGCCGTCCACAACATCGCAACAAAGGTCAGCAAGGACAGCACGGTGTCCAGCTGACGCAGCAAGGGTGTGCGTCGTCCTGTCACCCCAACCGCCGCCAGCAGCGGCACGTTCAACAGCACCAGCAACAGCAGCCAGGGTGCCATGGACGACACGAACGCCTCGGAGTAAGCCAGCGCCTGGTAGGCGGGTGCAGGCACCGGCCCACCCCACACCAGCGCCAGCAACCAGGGCGGGTTCACCAAGGCGAAGGTGCCGGCCAGCGTGCCCACCACGCCCATCGCCACGCCAGCGCGGTCCAGGGGGCTGAGCTCGTCACCACGGGGCGGCGTCCACGCCTTCGCCTGTGCGGGGCGGCGCTGCCGGCTCCAGTTGGCCAGGCCATAGCCCACCACCAGCAAGCCCGGCCAGATCAGGGAAGGCAGCACCGTGCCACCCCACCAGGCCGCCAGCGCCTGCAGAAATGCGCCCACACCGGCCGCACCGCTGCCCTCGGCAGGCACCAGCACCAGTTTCAGCAGACCCAGCAACCAGATCACCCCCAGGCCGATGGCGGTGGCGCGCACGAAGGCATGGCCGTCCTCCGGCGCAATCACGGTCAGCGTGGGGCGATAGCGCGCAGCCACGTCCTCGGGCCGGCCAAAGGCACGCAGCAGCTGAAGCGCCATCTGTGAATCGGGCGCTTCGAGCCCCGACTCGTCGGCCTTGGCCTGCAGTTCTTCCTGCAGCAAGGCTTGCAGCTCGAAGGCCACATCGTTGCGCTGGCGGCGGGGCAACTGGCGGGCCACGTCAGCCACGTAGGCGTTGATCAGCGTTTGCACGTCGGTGTTCATGGTCAAGCTCACTCCCCGCTCAGCAGTTTGTCCATCGCGGCATTCATGCCGCGCCAGGAGGCCGAGAGCCGTTCCAGCAGGGCCTGGCCGTCGTCATTCAGTGCGTAATAGCGGCGCGGTGGCCCGCCTTCAATGCGCCACTCGCTGCGCAGCACGCCCTGGGTTTCAAGGCGGCGCAGCAAGGGGTAGAGGGTGCCTTCCTCAATCGGCATGCCCTTGTCGGCCAGCGCCTGACGAAGCTCGTAGCCGTAGCGGGGCACCTGCAATTGCGACAGCGCGGCCAGCACCACCGCACCGCGCCGCAACTCCAGCTCCAGCTTTCCGAATGTGTCCGTATCACCCATGCGGCACACAATACTGTGCAGCACACAGTATGTCAAACAAGAAAGGCCGCAGGCCATCGCTGGCGTGCGGCCCTCCGGGCGGTCAGCCCGCCAGCGCAGCGTCGATTTCCGCCAGGCAATGTCCGGCGTACTCGCTGCTGCCGGCGTCTTCCAGCTGGCCGATGCAGCCCTGCATCGCGTCGCGGGCCCGGGTGGCGGCCGGCTTGTCACCGGCGCTCAGGGCGGCCAGCGCCATGGCTTGCCAGGCGAAGCACAGCTCGTAATCGGTGGCCTCGTTGGCCCGGCAGGCGTCCAGGCCGGCCTGGGCGTGCTTCACTGCCAGCGCGCCCTCACCGGCGGTGGAGGCACACATGGCGATCTGCCAGTCGGCACGCTCCACCTCCAGCCAGCCGCCCACGGCCGCCCAGGCATCACGCGCCGTCAGGGCCGCGTGCAACATGGCCTTGGCGGCGTCATCGGCCGGAGGCTGGAAGTCAAACCGCAGGTCGGCGGCGATGTTGTTGGCCACCGCCGCCAGGGCAATCTGGGCACCGCGGTGCTCGGGCGCGGCCTTGGCCGCAGCCACGGCGCCGTCCAGCAGGGCCGTGGCGCCCGGGTAGTCGCCCAGGCGGGTGCGCGCCAGCGCGGCGTTGTAATGGGCCTTCACTTGCTCGTCGGGCGGCAAATCACCCACCGCCGCCAGGGCACCAGCCGCCATGCTCATCGCCAGCTCGGCGCGTTGCAGGCCGTGCTGCACGGGCGGGTGCGCCGCCGCCAACGGTGCCAGCGCCGCCAGAATCGGGCGCAGCGCAGCCGGGTCGTTCTGGTGGCCCAGCAATACATGCTCGGCCGTGCGCAGGTAGGCCACCAGGCCGGTGCGGTCCGCGGTGTAAAGCAGTGCAGGCGCGTCGGCCAGCAGTTGCTCACGCGCGCTGTCCAGGTCGTGGGCGTGCATCGCCATGACGTGGTCCGCCAGGTCTTGCAGGGGGGAAGCGGGCGCGGCGGGCGTGTTGTCCATGGCAGTCAGCGGCAAGGGGGTGAAGGGGCGATCAGTCGCGGAAGTTCTTGGAGGTCAGCGGCTGCTCGGGGAATTCCTTGCGCAGCATCTGGATGGCCACCTGCAGGTCATCCCGGTTCTTGCCGGTGATGCGCACTTCATTGCCCTGGATGCTGGCCTGCACCTTGAGCTTGCTGTTCTTCACGGCGCCGGTGATCTTCTTGGCCAGCTCAGACTCGATGCCGTCCTTGATCTTGTCGATGCGGCGCACCTTGTCGCCACCCATCTTTTCCAGCTTCTCGCCCTTGGTGAAGAAGTTGATGGTCACGTCCTGCTTGGTCAGCTTGTTCACCAGCACTTCGTAGATCTGGTCGATCTGGAAGTCGCTGTCGCCGATCATGTGGATTTCCTTCTCCTTTTCCTTCACTTCGACGCTGGCACTGGTGCCCTTGAAGTCGAAGCGGGTGCCGATTTCCTTGGCGGCGTTGTTGACGCCGTTCTTGATCTTGTCCATGTCGGGTTCGAGGGCGAGGTCAAAGCTGGGCATGTTTTTTTCTCAGGGTAAGGAGCAAAGAGGCGGTTTTCCGCCGGGAATCGACAAAAATTCTGCCATGCAAATCGAAACGGGCGTAAGCCTGAAGCCCTACAACACCTTCGGCCTGCCGGCTGCGGCCGTGCACCTGGTGCGCATCACCTCCGACGCCGATGTGCGGCAGGTGGTCGATCACCCCGAACTGGGCAAAGCGCCGAAGTTCATCCTGGGCGGCGGCAGCAACGTCATTCTCACCCGTGACATGCCCGAACTGGTGCTGAAAATCGAGGTGCCCGGCCTGCGCGTGGTGGCTGAGCGTGATGACGCCACCATCGTGGAAGCCGGCGCCGGCGTGGCCTGGCACAGCCTGGTGGCCTGGACGCTGGACCAGGGCCTGCCCGGCCTCGAGAACATGGCGCTCATCCCGGGCACCGTGGGCGCCTCACCGGTGCAGAACGTGGGCGCCTATGGCCTGGAGGTGAAAGACCGGCTTGAATCGCTCGACACGGTCGACCTGGTCACCGGCCGCACCGTCACGCTCTGGCCTGACCAATGCGCGTTCGGCTACCGCGACAGCGTCTTCAAGCGCGCCCTGGCCGGCAAATGCGTCATCACCCGCGTGCGTTTCCGCCTGCCTAAGCCGTGGCAGCCCGTGCTGGGCTACCTCGATCTGGAGCGCAAGATGGCTGAAACCGGCAACCACGCGCCCGACGCCCGCACCATCTTCGACTGGGTCTGCAGCATCCGCAGCGCCAAGCTGCCCGATCCGGCCGTCATCGGCAACGTCGGCAGCTTCTTCAAGAACCCGGTGGTCACGGCCGAGCAGTGCCGCGACATCATCGCCCGCGACCCCAACATCGTGCACTACCCCATGCCCGACGGCAGCTTCAAGCTGGCCGCCGGCTGGATGATTGATGCCTGCGGCTGGAAGGGCAAGACCATCGGTCACGCCGGTGTGTATGAAAAGCAGGCGCTGGTGCTGGTGAACCGCGGCGGCGCCGTGGGCTCGGAGGTGCAGACCCTGGCCCGCGCGATCCAGGAAAGCGTCTACGGCCGCTTCGGCATCCGCCTGGAAGCCGAGCCGCTCATGGTGTGAAGCCCATGGTGCGGGCCAGCGCCCACGAGCGCTGCCAGGCGTCCCGCACCCGTGCCAGCGCTGCGGCGCGCGCAGCGCCGTCCATGCTGTCGGCCGTGGCCTCGATGCCTTCGGCTTCTGCCCCGATGCCCTTCATGCCCAGCAGGTGCGCAGCGCCCTTCAAGGCGTGCGCCCGCTTGCGCAGGTTGGCGGCGTCAGGCTGCTCCAGCGCCAGGCACAGCGCTGCGAAGGTTTCGCTGTCGTCCTCGAAGAAGTCTTCCAGCAGCGGCCGATAACCCGCGAGCGAGACCAGCGCACACAGCTCGCCGATCGACTCCAGCGCCAGATAGCGGCCCATGTCGCCCGGGCGCAGCGTCACCACAGGTGGCGGCGGTGGTGGCGGTGCGGCATCCGCCAGGTCGTCCACCAAATCGTTCACCAGCGTCTGGGTGAGCAGGTCGTCCGGGGTTTCGTTCAGCTCCAGTTCCAGGTCCACCTGCATGCTCGGCACGCCGGCCGTGCGCATGTTCGCCCAGTGGTGCGCCACCTCGTGGGTCACCAGCGGGTCCAGCAGGCCCATCTCGCTCAGGCTGGGCAGGCCGAACAGGCGGCGCAGCAGCTGTTCCAGGTCGCGCTGGCGGAAGGGCTTGCTGAGGAAGTCGTCCATGCCGGCGGCCAGCACCCGGTCGCGCACCTCGTCGTAGGCATCGGCCGTCAGCGCCACCACCTTCACCTTGCCCACCGGCAAGGGCCGGCTGCGCAGCACGCGCGTGGCCTCCAGCCCGTCCATCACCGGCATGTGCACGTCCATCAAGATCAGGTCGGGCAGGCGGCGCTCCACCTCACGCACTGCCAGCTCGCCGTTCTCGGCATAACGCACCGAGTGGCCCATGCGCTCCAGCAGCGTGCCGGCCACCTTGCGATTGGTCGGGTTGTCATCGGCCACCAGAATGTCCAGGCTCGACATGTCGGGCGCCGGCCCCACGGTTTCCGCCTCGGCCTGAGCGGGCTTGCTTACAGGCAGCAGCGGCAGGATGACGGTGAAGGTGCTGCCCTCGCCGCGCAGGCTGCGCACGGTGATGTCACCGTCCATCAGGCGCGCCAGGCTGCGTGAAATCTCCAGGCCCAGGCCCGTGCCGCCGTAACGCCGCGAGATGCTGGCGTCGCCCTGGCTGAAGCGCTGGAACAGCTGGTTCAGCGTGACGGCGTCCATGCCGATGCCGGTGTCGCTCACGCTGAAGATCACCGGCACGCGCTGGCCCACGCGCGGCGTGCGGTCGGTGCGCACCCGCAGCACCACCTCACCTTCGTGGGTGAACTTGATGGCGTTGGACAGCAGGTTGAACAGCACCTGCTTGATGCGGGTGGCGTCACCGTGCACCCACTGCGGCACGTTGGGCTCCAGCTCGAAGCGCAGCTGCAGCGTCTGCGTCTTTGCCGACGCGGTCATCACGGTGTTCACCTCGCGCAGCAGGCGGTGCAGGTCGATGTCCGACGGGAACAGGCCCAGGCGGCCCGACTCCAGCTGCGAGACATCCAGAATGTCATTCAACAGCGACAGCAGGTGCTCCGCCGAATCGCGCGCGGTGTTGAGGAAGTGGCGCTGATCGCCGTTCAGCCCGCTGCCTTCCAGCAGCGACAACATGCCCAGCAGCCCGTTGAACGGCGTGCGCAGCTCATGGCTCATGTTGGCCAGAAAGGCGCTCTTGGCCTGGTTGGCGGCATCGGCCGCCTCACGCGCCTGCCGCAGCCGGCCCGCCAGGCTTTCCAGCTCCACGCTGCGCCGCTGGCTGGCACGCAGCTGCCGCGCGGCGAGCACGGCAAACACCACCACCAGCACACTCAGGAACACCGTCAGCGCACTGCCGATGCGCATCTGCTGGCGAATGGCCTCGTTGCGGGCGGTGGTCTGGCGAACCACCATCTGGCTGGCCATCAGCGAGAGCTCATGCACCGGCTCGCGCAGCTTCTCCAGATCGAAGCGCATCGCGCCGAGCTCGGCGACGGTGAAGGTATGGCCGTCCTGCATCAGCGGGTCAGCACGCTCGATGAACTTCAGCAGCAACTGCCAGGTCAACGGGTGCTCTGGCCGGGTCGGCATGATCGCCTGGATGCGCGCCGGGTCGATCAGCATCACCCGGCTGACGAAGATCTCGTAGCGCTCGCGCACCGCGTCGTTGTCGGCGTTGTCCGGCTGCTCGGTGGCCAGGCGCAGGCCTTCGCGCAGGTGCATGTATTCGGTCTCGACCTGGAAGAAGCTCCAGACCACGTTGTCGTCCGACATGCGCACCGAATTGCTCAGCAGCTGCACCTGTCGCGACTGCACCCAGGCCACGCCGATGAACGCCGCCACCAGGGCCACGGCGATGAGCGCCATCAGGCGCGTCAGGTTCTGGTCGCGGTGGTCGCGCCAGCGCGGCAAACGCGGAGCGCCGCCGATCACAGGATGTCGAGCGACCGCAGTTGCCAGGCGGAGCGGCTGATGTAGCGGTCCGTGCGCAACTGCTCGAAGCTGTCGTAGGGGTAGACGATGAACAAGGGGCCGCGGTCACGCACACGCATCGGCTGGTCGTCCATCAAGCGGGCCAGCACCACGTCGAACTGCTGGGTGTCGTCCACCGGCAGCTCCACCTTGTAGTCGTTCAGCGCCACCGCCAGGATGGTGCGGCCGTTGGCCCCCACCAGCTGCAGCACGTCACGCAGCTTCGGGCCGGTGAACTTGCGCGGCGAGTTGTCCCACGGCGTGCGGGTGGTGAAGCTGTGCTGCGGCAGCGCCGCGAGCATGTGCATGTCGAAATCGGCGCGGTCAGGGCCGTTGGTACGCGAGATCTTCCCGCGGATCGTCAGGATGACCTTGTCCTTGGGGGCTTCGAGCGTGGCGCCCTTGTTGTCCGATGAGGCAGGCGCGGCCCAGGCGCTGCAGAACAGCGCACAGCCAGTCAAGACCGCGCAGATGCTGGCGCGGCGGCTCATCGACAAACGGGAGGTCACGCCTCGGTCCTTTCTGCTCGTTCGCGGGCCACGTCGGTCGACCGCGATTTGGCGCGGATTCTAGGACGCTTCCACGCGCCGTCGCTGCCGCAATCGGCCCAGGGCCAGTTGCAGCACCCGCGCATCGGTGCTGGCCCGATGGCGGCCCACGCTCAGGGCCACGCGGGCGTCAGCGCAGGCCTGGTCCCACTCGGCGGCGTCGGCATCGCTCAGCAGCTCATGCAGGTGGCGCAACCGGAAGGCCGGCGCCATGCCGGCTTCCTCGAAGAGCACCGCCAGCCACGCGTAATCGTGGGCCCAGCTGTCGCAGTAGATGACCGTGCCGGCCAGGTGCTGGTTGAGCAGCACAGCCACGTCCCGGGGTGCGCGGCCATGTTGATCCAGCAACTCGCGGGTCAGGCCATGCAGCGATTCGGCCTGCCCGTCCCAGTGCGTCCAGTGCGGCGGCGGCTTGACCAGCGTGCACACGGTGGCGCCGTCGGGCAGCACGAACCCAACCTCGATCGGGTAGCTGCCGCGGCCAAAACCCGACGCCTCCACGTCGATGACACCCGGCAAGTCAACCATCGCCGGCGGCGGTGCGGCAGGGCCTGGCGGCGCGCTGGTGGGGGTCATGGTTGTCTCCACTGGATGTTGTGCGCAGATGCAGCAACAAGCGTGCCCGCATCCGCGCTGTCGCCGCCGGGACAAGTTCTACGGGGCGGCCCCGGTATCGCCACCCCGGACGGCCGGTTAGCCTGTGCCTGTTGCCCCTTGGAAGGAGCTCTCATGCCTGTTGCTGCCGATCGCCCGCACCTGAAACACTGGCCCCGCCGCATACCCCGCGAGCTGGCCGTGCCGGAAACGACGCTGTGGTTCAACCTGGCCACCTCGGCCAGCCGCTGGCCCCACAAGGCCGCTTATGTGTTCTTCGGCAGGCCACTGAGCTTCCTTGAGCTGCATGACCAGGCCGAGGCCCTGGCCGGCTGGCTGCAGGCGCAGGGCGTGGGCCGCGGTGACCGCGTGGCGCTGTTCATGCAGAACTGCCCGCAGTACGTGATCGCCTTCTACGCCGTGATGCGCTGCGACGCCGTGGTGGTGCCGGTGAACCCGATGAACCGCGCCGAGGAGTTCGGCCACTACATCACCGACCCCGACACCAAGGTGGTGATCTGCGGCGCCGACGGTGCAGCCATCGTGGCCCAGGCCAACAGCGCAGTGCCGGCTGCGCAGCAGCTGAAGGCCGTGCTGGTGACGCGTTACGCCGACGCCCTGCCCGACACCATCGCCGACGAACTGCGTCCGGCCCCCGCCATCGAGGCCTGGCTGCGCACCGACGTGGAACTGCCAGCCAACACGAACTCCGCCACAGCCACCCGCTTCAGCCGCTGGACCGAGGCCCTGGCCGAAGCCCGCCACCCGGCCGGCCCGCCGCAAGGCCAGCCCGACGACATGGCGCTGCTGCCCTACACCTCGGGCACCACCGGCCTGCCCAAAGGCTGCGTGCACACCCACCGCACCTTGATGTCGAACACTGTGGGCGGCGGCACCTGGGGCTTCGGCAGCCCGGAAACCGTGAGTCTGGGCGTGGTGCCCATGTTCCACATCACCGGCATGCTGTACGGCGTGCTGGGGCCGATCTTCCTGGGCGCGACCGTGGTCATCCTGCCGCGCTGGGACCGCGAACTGGCAGGCCGCCTGATCTCGGCTTACCGGGTGACGCACTGGACGTGCATCCCCACGATGATCATCGACGTGTTCAACAGCCCGAACTACCGCAGCTTCGACCTGAGCAGCCTGGTCTACCTGAGTGGTGGCGGCGCGGCCATGCCGCAAGCCGTGGCCGAACGCCTGCGCGACGAATTCGGCCTGACGTTTGCCGAGGGCTACGGCCTGACCGAAACCGCCGCTCCAAGCCACGGCAACCCGCCAGAGCGCGCCAAGCTGCAGTGCCTGGGCATGCCGATCTTCGGCGTGGACAGCCGCGTGATCGACCCCGACACGCTGAAGGAAGTGCCGGTGGGCGAGGTGGGCGAGATCGTCACCCACGGGCCGATGGTGTTCAAGGGCTACTGGAAGCACCCCGACGCCACCCGCGCGGCCTTCATCGAGATCGACGGCCAGCCGTTTTTCCGCACCGGTGATCTGGGCCGCATGGACGAGGAAGGCTACTTCTTCATCACCGACCGCCTGAAGCGGATGATCAATGCCAGCGGCTACAAGGTCTGGCCGTCCGAGGTGGAGTTGCTGCTGTACCGCCACCCGGCCGTGGCCGAAGCCTGCGTGATTTCATCGAAGGACGCCTACCGCGGCGAGACCGTGAAGGCCGTGATCGTGCTGCGCACCGAGGCCGTCGGCAAAACCACCGAGCAAGAGATCATCGACTGGGCCCATGAGCACATGGCCGCCTACAAGGCGCCGCGCCTGGTGCAGTTCGTCGATGTGCTGCCCAAGTCAGGCGCCGGCAAGGTGATGTGGCGTCTGCTGCAGGAGAAAGAACCCGCCTGAGTCAGATCAGCGGCCGCAGGGTCTGGGCAGTTTCGAGCAGCAGCGGCACCAGCCGGCTTTCGATCTGCGCCAACGGCCAGTTCGCGACCTGCAGCGTCATGCCCAGCGCGCCCTTGCACTCACCAAAGCGGTCACGCAGCACGGTGGATACGCCGCTGAGGCCGGCATCGAGCTGACCGATCGCGATCCAGTGGTCTTGCAGGCGCGCCTGGCGCACCTGCGCGCCGAAACTCTCTGCCGTCTGCACCGTGCTGGCGGTGAAGCCGGCGAACTCATGGCTGTCGAGCCAGCGCTGCAAGGCCGGCTCCTTCAGCGTGGCCAGCAGCGCCACGCCCGGGCTCACCACATGGGCCGGCACGCGCGCCCCGGCGTGAAAACCGATCGACACCACCCGCGGGCTGTTGCTGCGCGCCACGTAAACCACCTCGTGGCCATCCAGCACGCTCACGTTCACGGTTTCAGCGGTGGCCATTGAGAGCCGCTGGATGAAGGGCTGCACCAGGCGCGGCAGGCGCGCGCCATCCAGGTAGCTCTGCCCCAGCCGCAGCACGCGGGGCGCCAGCCAGAAGTGCTTGCCGTCGGTATCGGCATAACCGAAGTGGCACAGACTCAGCAGATGGCGCCGCGCCGCCGTGCGCGGAATGCCCGTGCGCTGCGCTACCTGCGCCACCGTCATGCGCGCATGTTCGTCGTCGAACGACTCGATGACCGCCAGGCCGCGGCCCAGGCCGGCAATCAAATCCGCCGGGGCTATCGGGAAGCCGCCAGCGCCCAGCTCGTCGCTGATCAGACCGGAGGCAGCGCGGTCGGCAGGGAGAGTAGAAACCATGTTTTCAACCGGTGATCGGACAACAGTAACCGATTATCGGACAAATCAAGCGCCGAGTGCCTTGTGAGCCAGGGGGGCCGCTGCCTACATTCCAGCCCGTCCCCACTGCAATTTTTATCGGCTCGCCCCATGCACATCTCCGGCAGCACCCGCGTTTTTCTGGTCATCGGTGACCCCGTCGCCCAGGTCCAGGCGCCGGCCATGTTCAACCGCGTTTTCCAGCGGCATGGGGTGAACGCAGTGCTGGTGCCGGTGCAGGTGTCAGCCGACCGGATGCCGGCCTTCACCCGTGAAGTGCTGGCCACCGGCAACATCGGCGGGCTGTGGCTGACCATTCCGCACAAGACGCTGCTGGTGCCCCAGCTCGGCCACATCGACCGCTGCGGCGCGGTGGCGCAATCGGTGAACGCGGTGCGCCGCCACGAGGATGGCCAGCTGCAAGGCGCGATGTTCGATGGCCTGGGCCTGGTGAAGGCGCTGCGCCACCTGGGCCTGCCGCCTGAAGGCCGCCGCGTGCTGCTGCTGGGCACAGGCGGTGCGGGCTCGGCCATTGCCGCGGCCTTGCTGGATCACGGCGTGAGCCAGCTGGCCCTGCATGACCTGGGAGCGCGCGCCCGGCAACTGGCCACCCGCCTGGCCGACCCGCGCGTGGTGGTGACGAGCAACCACCCCGCTGGCCACGACCTGATCGTGCACGCCACGCCGCTGGGCCTGCAGCCGGATGACCCGCTGCCGCTGGATGTGTCGCTGATCGAGCCCGGCACCTGCGTCATCGACATCCTGATGAAGCACCGCCCCACCCCGCTGCTGCAAGCCTGCGCCGAACGCGGCATCGAGGCCCATCCGGGCTTCGAGATGCTGGTGCAGCAGGTGCCTGATTACCTGCGCTTCTTTGACATGCCCGACGTGGCCGATGCGGTTGCGGCCGATCTGGCCGACGTGCGCGCATCGACCCTAGTTCACCCCTGAAGGCGCGTTGACGCCTCCCAACCACCCCACCGGAGACAAGCCCATGAACCCCATCACCCGCCGTGCCCTGAACCTCGGCCTGCTGGCCGGCTGCCTGATGACCGCCGGCCTGAGCCAGGCGGCCGACATCGAAGCCCGCACCATCAAGTTCCCGTCGGCCAGCAACAAGGGCCACCCGCAAGTGGTGGGCGTGGAGAAGTTCGCTGAGCTGGTCGCGGCCAAGAGCGGCGGCAAGTTCACCGTGAAGCCCTTCCCGGGCGGCACGCTCGGCCCCGATCTGCAGACCGTGTCGGCCATGCAGGGAGGCACGATGGAGATGACCGTGATGAACGCCAGCCTGCTGGCGGGCAACGTCAAGGAAATGGCGATCTTCGATTTCCCTTTCCTGTTCAACAACACCCGTGAGGCCGATGCCGTGGCCGACGGCCCGGTGGGCCGCAAGCTGCTCGACAAGCTGCAGGAACGCGGCCTGGTGGGCCTGGCCTACTGGGACCTGGGCTTTCGCCAGGTGCACACCGCCAAGAAGCCCATCGCCAAGGCCGATGACTTCAAGGGTTTGAAGATGCGCGTCATCCCGACGCCGCTGTACGTCGACTTCATGAGCGCGATGGGCGCATCACCCGTGCCCATGCCCTTCACCGAGACCTACACGGCGCTCGAGCAAGGCGCCATCGACGGCATGACGAACCCGCTGCTCAACATCCTCGACGGCAAGTACAACGAGGTGAGCAAGCACCTGACGATCACCAACCACATGTACACGCCGCAGGCGGTGATCGTCAGCAAGAAGTTCTGGGACAAGCTCTCTGCTACCGAGCAGCAGATCCTGCGCGACGCCGCCCAGGAAACCGCGCTCTTCCAGCGCAAGTACGCCCGCGACGAGGCCGCCAAGGTACTGGCCGAGCTGAAGAAGCGCGGCATGAACGTCATCGAGCTGCCGGCTGAAGAGCAGGCCAAGCTGCGTGAGCGCGCCAAGCCGGTGGTTGAGAAGTACACGAAGGAGCTCGGCGCGATCGTGCCCGAGATGCTGGCTGCCGTGGAGAAGGCCCGCGCTGCGCGCTGAAGTACGCCACGGGCCCGCTGGTCCCTGATGCCCGTTTCCCTTTCCCTTCTTCCCTGTTCTGTTTTCCCCCACAAACCTGCGTCAAGCACGGAGACATTCACCATGAAGTTCATCACCACCCGCACCCTGATCGCCGCCGCTGCGCTGGCCGCCACCGGCCTGTCGGCCCAGGCGCAATCCAGCGTCCAGCTGTTCACCCTGGTTGACGCCAACGTGAGCCATTACAGCGCCGGCTCGAAGTCGGGCGCCGGCAACGTCACCTCGCTGAATGACGGCACCACCAATGGCCTGAACGGCTCGCGCTGGGGCATTCGCACCACCGAAGACCTGGGCGGTGGCCTGAAGGCCGGCGTGTTGCTGGAGGGTGGCTTCGGCGTGGACACCGGCGCGCTGGGCCAGGGCGGCCGCACCTTCGGTCGCCAGGGCTACATCTCGCTGTCGTCCAGCAATCTGGGCGAGCTGCGCATGGGCCGCCAGTACATCTTCGAAGACAGCGTGATGGGCATGACCAACCCCTTCGGCAACGCACTGACGCTGAACCCCGGCACCGGCGTGACCAACGCCGGCAAGGCCCTGCCGCTGTGGCTGAACGCTCCGCGCGCCGACAACGTGGTGCAGGTGCAGAGCCTGGTCTACAGCGGCTTCCAGGCCGGCCTGCAGGTGGGCGCCGGTGAAGGCACCGCGGACCGCTTCCACGGCGTGAAGCTGGGCTACGGCCAGGGCGCGTTCAATACCGCGCTGTCGTATGAATGGAACCGTGCACGCAGCACCGGCGACAACGTCAACAAGTCGCTGACGGTGGCGGCCAACTACAACTTCGGCAGCTTCAAGGTGCTGGGCGGCATCCAGCGCAACCGCGATCTGGTGACCACCTCCGGCAACGGCGCCTTCACCGGCAGCAACCTGACGGTGACCGGCGACGTGACCTTCGCGATGGACCGCACCACCGGCAGCACCGTGGGCGTGGAAGTGCCGATGGGCCAGTGGCTGTTCGGCGCGAACTACACCACGGTGAAGTACGCCAATGCCGCTGGCACCAGCCAGACCCTGGGCAAGGCTGCCGCAGGTGCACGTTACGGCCTGTCGAAGAACACCTTCCTGTACGCCGCCGCGTCGGTGGCCACGGGTGATCTGAAGAACTACATCTCGCAGAAGTCGGTGACCCAGGTCGGCCTGCGCGCAGCCTTCTGAGGCCACGGCCCTGAAAGACAGGTCGGTCAGCGGAGCTGGCTGACCTTGTCCGGCGGGTCGTTCACATCGCAAAGCGGGTCCGGGCCGAAGGAGGTGTCCATCACCACCTTGTCGGCCCCCACGCCGACCAGGAACCACTGGCAGAACGGGGCGTTGTAGCGGTAAGCCCAGACCACCTGCGGCGGCCGTGCCACCTGGAAGGTGGTGCTGGGCCGGCCGATCTGGCGGCGCACATCCTCGCCCGTCATGCCGGCGGTAATGCGGAAGAAGTTCGCCTCGGTCAGCACCTGCTCGCCCGACACCAGCCGTCCGGCCGCATCAAAGCGGTACATCCAGGTGGTGTTGCCAAACGGGCCGGTGGCGTATTCCAGTTGCCGCCCACCATCGGTCAGCGGCCAGTCGCCGGTGGGGCTGCCCCGCGCCTGCGTCAACTCGGCCACGCTGCTGCCCACGGGCAAGGCAACGGGGGCCAAGGCCGCACAGCCGCCCAGCAGCAACGCCAGGGTCGTCACCAGGCCCGCCAGCGCGGCTGCGGGCCGTTGGGTGGCGTGCTTGATCGAGCGTGGCGTGGTGCTGTGCATGACGTGGTCTCCGGGTTGGCCGCCAGCTTAATGCTCAGTCGAATTCGAGCGTGCCGTCCTCGATGCGACCATGACGCAGTGTCAACAAGTCGCGCAGGTAGTTCTGGTACAGCCGCCACGGCGCGCGCAGGCCCTGCTTGGGCAGGTGTGCCAGCGCACGCTGCACATAGCCTGAGCTGAAATCAATCGACGGCATCTCGCCGATGTCCGGGTCGGTGCGGCGCGGCGTCACGCGCTGCCAGCCGCGGCGCTGCATCAGGTTCAGCACGCGGCACACATATTCGGCGGTCAGGTCGGCCTTCAGCGTCCACGAGGCATTGGTATAGCCGAAGGTGGCCGCCATGTTCGGCAGGTCGCTGAACATCATGCCCTTGTAGCCCAGCGTCTTCGACAAATCGACCGGCACACCGTCCAGGCTCAACTTGGCTCCGCCCAGCAGCTGCAGCTCCAGCCCGGTCGCGCTCACCACGATGTCGGCAGGCAACTCCTGGCCTGAGCGCAGCCGCAGGCCACCCGGCGTGAAGGTCTCGATCTGGTCGGTCACCACGCTGGCCCCGCCGCTGCGCAGCGCGGTGAACAAATCACCATCAGGCACCAGGCACAGGCGCTGGTCCCAGGGGCGGTAGCTGGGCGTGAAGTGGCGGTCCACGTCCACCCCCGGCAGCGCACGGCGAATCTGCTTGAGCAGGTGCCCGCCGAATGCCGCCGGCCGGCTGCGCGCCAGGCCGTACAGGGCCTGGCCGAGCAGCACGTTTTTCCAGCGCGTCAGCGCGTAGGCCAGGCGGCCCGGCAGCCAGCGGCGCAAGGCATCGGCGATGGCGTCACGGGCCGGCAGCGAGGCGATCCAGGTGGGCGAGCGTTGCAGCATCGTCACCTGCGCACCGGCCTTGGCCAGCGCCGGCACCAGCGTCACCGCCGTGGCGCCACTGCCAATCACCACCACGCGTCGGCCCTGCACCTGCAGGCCTTCGGGCCAGTGCTGCGGGTGCACCACCTGGCCCTGGAACTGGCTCAGGCCAGCATAGTCGGGCTGGTAGCCACGGTCGTAGCGGTAATAGCCGGCGCACATGTAGAGGAAGCGGCAGCGCTGCTGCACCACAGGCCCGCCCTCGCCCTGCTGCACCATCACGGTCCAGCGCGCGTCGGTGCTCGACCAATCAGCCGCCACCACCCGCTGCTGGTAGCGGATGCGCTCTTCGATGCCGTGTTCGCGGGCGGTGCTGCGGATGTAGTCGAGGATGGCCGGGCCGTCGGCAATCGCCTTGCCCTGGGTCCACGGCTGGAAGCGGTAGCCCAGCGTGTACATGTCGGAGTCAGAGCGCACACCGGGGTAGCGGAACAAGTCCCAGGTGCCGCCGCTGGCCGCGCGGCCTTCCAGGATGAGCACACGCTGCTCAGGGCAATGCTGCTGCAAGTGCCAGGCCGCGCCGATGCCCGACAGGCCCGCGCCCACCACGATGACGTCGTGGCATTCAGGCTCGCCACGCGCCGCGCACTCACGCACGAAGCGGACCGCCTGGCGTACCGAACGCCGGGCTTCGGGCAAGCGCCACACCAGCTGCCACACATGCGACACGCCGGGCCACACCTGCAACTCCACGGCCACGCCGGCAGCGCGGGCCTTGTGGGCCAGGCGAATGCCGTCGTCGCGCAGCACTTCGTCGCGGGCCACGTGAATCACCATCGGCGGCAAGCCGTGCATCGACGCCAGCAAAGGCGAGGCGCGCGGGTCGTTCATGTCGGCGCCCTGCAGGTACTGGTCCCGCAGGTGCACCAGGTACTCGCCGCGGAACAGTGCGTCGGAGTCACTGTTGGTGACCAGCGATTCACTGCCGCCGGTCAAATCAGTGCCTGGCGAAAACAGCATGGCCGCGTCGGGCAGCGGGCCGCCGGCATCGCGCAGGCTCACCATCAAGGACACGGCCAGGTTGCCGCCGGCGCTGTCGCCACCCACCGCGATGCGGCCGGGTGAACCTGCCGCCACATGCTGGGCATGCAGCGCCAGCCAGGCGGCCATCACATCATCAGGCGCCGCCGGGAACGGGTGCTCGGGCGCCAGCCGGTAATCGGGCACAAACACCCGCGCGCCTTGCAGCGCCAGCGCACCCGTCAGCGGCCGGTGCGTGGTGGGTGAGCAGCCCACAAAACCACCGCCGTGGATGTAGAGGATGGTCAGCGGGGCAGCCGACGGCGCCTTGCCCGCATCGGCCTTGGCCTCTACCCACTCCCCCGGCACGCCGCCGAGCACACCGGGGGTGATGCGGGTGCCGCCAGGCCCGGGCATGGCCGCGTTCATGACCTTGCGCACGCGGCGCAGATCGCTCATGTCGCCCAGCACCGGTTTGACACGGTTGCGCACGTACCAGGTTGCGATGCGGGCTTGCCAACTGACGGTCATGGAGCGCTCCGGGTCAACGGGAGAGGGAAGTAAAGCATGAAGACGTGTCAGGCCGCACGGCCCACTCGGCGAGCGATGTCGCGGGCCATCAAGGCCCAGTAGCGCACCGGGAAGATGCGCTGCACCCAGGTGGCCTGCTCGGCGTCACGGCCCACCAGCACGCGCGCCTCACGCACCCGCATGCCCTGCACGATGCGCCGTGCGGCGGCTTCGGGCGTCAGCACCAGCAGGCGGTTCCAGGCCGCTTGTTCACGCGCCACTTCGTCGGGCGGTGCGCCGTCGGGCACGCGGGCTTGTGCGGCAATGCCGGTGCGCACGCCGCCCGGGTGCACCAGCGTCACCCGCACGCCAGAGCCAGCCTCTGCCAGCTCATGGCGCAGCGATTCAGAAAACCCGCGCAGCGCGAACTTGCTGGCGCAGTACGCCGTCTGCCCCGGCGGCGCCACGATGCCGAAGATGCTCGACACCTGCACCAGCAGGGCCGCGGGTTGTTGAGACATCCAAGGCAAAAAGGCCCGGGTGAGCCGCACCGGCGCCTGGAAGTTGATATCCATCAGCCAGTCGAAATCAGCGGCGCTGACCTGATCAAAGCGCCCGCCCAACGCCACGCCGGCGTTGTTCACCAGCACGGTGACGCGGCCATGCGCGGCCAGCACTGCAGCGGGCAAGGCGGCGCAGCCGGCCACGTCCTGCACGTCCAGCACATGGGTAGAGACGGTCACGCCCGATGCGCGGGCGTCGGCGGCCACGGTGGCCAGGCTGTCGGCGTTCCGGTCAACCAGCGCGAGGTGCATGCCCTCGGCGGCCAGTGCCCGGGCCAGGGCTGCGCCAATGCCGCCGGCCGCACCGGTGATCACCGCCACGCCGCCGCGCAAGGCCCAAGGGGCGGAAGAAGCCACAGACGTGGACGAGGACGACATGAGGAACTCCGGTTTGGCACCGCGATGTGGACCCTCCACATGGCAGCGCGGCAAATTTGACGACAACGATCGTCAAATATTAACGAGCCTGGGTTTGATGTCCAATGCGGGGATGCCCGAACCCTTGGAAAGCACTGTCAGCGCGGGCCGCCCCTACGGCGGCTTGCCCCCGGCCGAGCGGGTGGCCGCACGCCGGGCGCGCTTCATCGAGGCGGGCTTGAACCTGTTCGGCACGCAAGGCTTTCGGGGTGCCACGGTGCGCGGCATCTGCCAGGAAGCGGGCCTGACCGACCGCTACTTCTACGAATCGTTCGACAGCCTGGAAGCGTTGCTGCTGGCCGTTTACCGCCAGCTGATGGACGCGCTGCGCCTGGGCTTGCAGCAGGTATTGCCCGAGAGCCCCGACGCGCCGCACGAGGGCCTGACCCAGGTGGCGCGGCTGGCCTACGGCGTGTGGTTTGACGTGGTGCGCGACCCGCGCGCCGCCCGTGTGGTGCTGGTGGAGGTGCTGGGCCTGAGTGCCACCGTGGACGCGGAATACGAAGCCGCGATGGGCGAGTTCACCCGGCTGACCACCGCCCCGCTGGTGGCCGCCAACCAGGCCGGCACGCTGAGTGCCGCACAACTCGAATTGCTGGGCCGCGCCCTGACCGGTGCGGCCGTGTATGCCGCGCGCTGGTGGGTGGCCAGCGGCTATGCGCTGAGCCGCGAGGACGCGGTGGAGGCCTGCGTGCTGATGGCCACCGGCAGCGTGGCCGCACTGGCTGCGCCGGCCACCAGGAAGCGGGCCCGCTGAGCGCCTAGCGCAAGGGCCGCGGCAGGTCGATCTGCGCCACCAGCCCGCCGCCCGGCGCGTTGGCCAGCTGCAACTGCCCGCCGTGCTGCCGCGCAATGTCGGCCGCAATCGCCAGGCCCAGGCCATGGCCGCCCGAATGCCGGTTGCGAGACCCCTCCACCCGGTAGTAGGGCTGCAAGGCCAGGGTCAATGCCGCCTCAGGCATGCCGGGGCCGTGGTCCCGCACCGTCAGGCGCAGGGCGCCCTCCACCAGCTGCAGCTCAAGGTGGGCATCACCCGCATAACGCAGGGCGTTGCCCACCAGGTTGTCGATGCAGCGCTGCAAGGCCAGGCGGCGCACAGGCAGCGGGGCGGCATGGTCGGCCAGCACGGCGTCTGCATGCAGGTGCAGCGTCACGCCGCGGCCTTGCTGGCGCCAGCGCTCCACCGCCCCTTGCACCAGCACGCACACGGGCACCGCCGTGAAGGCCTCGGCGGCGGAATCACCCAGCAGATAGTCCAGCGTCACCGTGAGGGTGTCGTTCATGTCCTCCACGTCGCGGCACAGGCCAACGCGCTGGGTTTCAAGGTCGGTGGCCTCGGCCCGCAGACGCAGGCGCGTCAGCGGCGTGCGCAAATCATGTGACACCGACGCGATGAAGCGGTCGCGCTCGTCGAGTTGCTGGTGAATGCGCGCCAGCAAACCGTTCAAGGCCCGCGCGGCCTCGCGGCATTCACGCGGGCCTTCCACCGGCAAGGCCATGCGCGGGCTGCCGATGTGCAGGTCAGGCAGCGCCTGCGCCAGCGATTCGGCCGTGTCGGCCAGGCGCTGCATCGGCCGGCTCAGCCAGCGCGCGGCAATCCAGGCCGCCAGCACCAGGGCAGACAGCCGCAACAGCAAATCAGAGCCCAGCTGCCACAGCGGCGGGTGAGTCTGCAAAATCGCCAAGCCGGGCACAGGCGGCGGCGGTGGCGGCTGCGCAGGGTTCTGGCCAAAGATCAGCGTCAGCACCAGCCAATGGCTGAGGAACACGAAGGTCAGCAGCAGCAACAGCAAGCGGCCGAACAGCGTGCGCGGCCACCACCTGGAGAGCGCCGTCTCAACCACCCGGCACCTCTTGCGGCTGGGCATCAAACAGGTAGCCCACGCCGCGCACGGTGCGGATCAGCGACGGCGTGTCCGGCCCGGTGGACAGCTTCTGCCGCAGGCGCGACACCAGCAAGTCCACGCTGCGGCTGGCCAGCTTCAATTCGCGGCCCGACGCATCGTTCTGCAACTCGCTGCGGCTGACCAGCTGGCGTGGCCGACGCAGGAAGCTCGTGAGCAACTGGTACTCCGCGCTGGACAGCGGCATCTGCCGCCCGCTGGGCGATGTCAACAGGCGCGCTTCGCGGTGCAGCTGCCAACCCTCGAACGCCACGGATTCAGACTTCGCCGCCATGCGTGATGTCGGGGCAGGCGCTGCCGCCGGACGCTCGGTTGCACTGCGGCGCAGCACGGCCTGCACCCGCGCCACCAGTTCACGCGGCTCGAAGGGTTTGCTGATGTAGTCGTCGGCGCCCAGCTCCAGGCCCACCACGCGGTCAGCGGCATCACCGCGGGCGGTGAGGATGATGAAGGGCATGGTGCTGCTGGCGTGCAGTTGGCGCGCCAGCGTCAGGCCATCGGTGCCGGGCAGCATCAGGTCCAGCAGCACCAGGTCGATGGGCCGGGCCTCCAGCTGGGCCCACATCTGGGCGCCATTGCCAGCCCGGTGCGCCACCAGGCCAAAACGTGCGAGGTAGTCGCACAGCAGGTCGACGATGGTGTCGTCGTCATCCACCACCAGCAATTGCGGGCGTGTCGTCATGGCGTGCAGGGCCGCCCGAGCCACGTGTATCGAACAATGAACATGCACCCGATGCTATGAACGGCATGTAAGCCCCACGTTGCTGGGCTGTATAGCAATCGATACAAAGGCGCTGTCGTCGCCACCTCACCACACCGTCAGATAGCGCGTGGTGAGCCGCTGCACCCAGCTGCGTGAGGCGGCGTCCTGCACATCCCCCTCCCCGCCCACCTCGAAGCGCGCATTCACCACATCGGTAGAGGCCACGATGTTGCCGGCCTGCACATCCTGCGGGTCAACCACGCCAGCGAAGCGCAGGTTGCTGATGCTGCCGTTCAAGGTGATGCTGCGTTCCCCCGCCACCACCAGATGGCCATTGGCCAGCACATTGATGACCGAGGCCGTGATCTGACCGGTGAAGTGGCTGACGCTGTCGGTATTGCCCGAGCCCTCGAAGCTGTCGCTGCCCGAGGCCTTGGCGTCCATGTTCATCAAGCGGCCCAGCAAACCGCTCGTGTTGGGGCTGCCCGGCCCCTTGGTGGCCGCCGCGTTCTTGCGCTGGATGTCGGTGCTGACCTTGCGCCCGATGTCGAGCTTCTCGGTGATGTTGACCTTCAGCACATCACCCACCTGCCGCGGCCGGCGCTGCTGGCTGAACAGCGACACGGTGTTCATGCCGGGCTGGAAGATGGCGCCGGTGGGCATGCGCTCCACATACATCGGCGGCGGATTGGGCTGCACGCTGAACGGCGGGCCGGCCACCGGCGGAACGGTGCTGGCGCATCCGGCGAGTGCAAGGGCCAGCACCAGGGCCGGCAAGACCATCGGCAAGGGCGCGCGTGGCGGGTAGGTCATGGCAGAGCCTCCTCGGAGCGGAAGAACGAAAAACGGTCATCGGAGAGGCCCAGCAGGGCCTGCACCGCCGGCTGCAACTTGGCGCGGCTGTCGGCCCAGCGCCCCATGCTGAACAAGCCCTCCAGCTGGAAGCTGCTGGTGGCCAGCAGGCGGCCCTGGGGGTCGCTCAGTGCCAGCGTGGCGCTTTCAAGAAAAGGGCGGTAGCTGTTGCCGAGTGGCGGCACGCCCCAGTCGATGCGGGCCTGGTAGCGCAGCCAATGGGTGCAGTCAGGCACCACGCTGCCGGCGTCATAAACCCGGCTGGGTACGCCGCGCGAAAACAACTCGGCCTGCAGCGCGGGCACCAGATCCGCCGATTGGCTGTCTCGGTTGAATTCGATGCACACCTGCCGCGGCAGGGCGTGGGGGTGGCGCACCGTGTTCACCGCGGTGGACGGTTGCGCCGCTGACAACGCCGAACTTGCCAGTGAACCACCGGCCTTGGCCAACTCCCACAAGGGCACCGGGCTGAACACGCTGCACCCACCCAGGCCGGCCAAGCTGCCCAGCGGCAGCAGCATCAGGCAGCGGCCAAGTGCGCTGCACAGGGGCTGTTTCATGAGGGTGTCCTTTCAGCGGCGGGCCAGGCGCACGCGGCGGTGGCCACCGGGCGCCAAGGCCAACTCCAGGCCACCGGGCTCACCGTGCTGCGCCGGCTGCAAGCGCGCCGATGCCAGACAGGCCGCGAGATGCGCTGCACTCACCCCCGACCAGTCGCGGCTCAGGCGGCGGCGCTCACGCAGCGGCACCTGCAAGGGCACGCACGCCGGCATGGCCACGGGGTGAACGCCATAAAGATCCAGCACCTGGTTGATCCAGCCGGCCAGATTGATCCGGGGCGAGCGGCGTTGCGCACCACGCTGCGGTGGCTGCACCGGGCGCCGGGCTGACGTTGAAGGTGACATGTCGGTCGCTGGCAGGGTCGGGCGGCTCATGGCTCACACCTGCTCGCTGAGCGAGGGGCCGCCGCTGCCCAGGCCCAAAGCCAACAAGCTGCCCACATCCGCCACGAATTCGCCCACGCTGTCTGTCACGGCACCTACACCGTCGGACACAGCCCCCGCGGCACTCGAGACAGCATCGCCCACCGCCGATGCGGCACTCGACAACGCGTCGACGCCGTCGCTGGCCACGTCTTCCACCGTGTCGATCGCATCGCCCACGGCATTCAGCACGCTGTCCACGCCGTCAGCCAGGTCGTCCCAGGCCCCGGTGGTGGCGTCGACGGCCGATTCGCCCGCGTCGGCGAGCTTCTTCAGGCTGTCTTCGCTGAACTTCCAGGTGGCGCTGCTGGTTTTGCCCAGCGCATCCGCGGCCCCGATGGCCGTGGCGACCACCGGGCCGAACTCGCGGGCATTGAGGTCGTAGGTGCTGGGCCGCGGTCGGGCCCTGCTGACCGCGTCAGACGCGGCATATCCGGAAATCGAGGTCATCGCTGCACTCCTTCATGAAGAAAGTTGGTGAGCGAATCGTAGGCAGGCAGCCCGGGGCAGCATCACGGCATGAGCCACCCTGCCAACGCGTCAGAAGACGCATTGATGCATCAAGCCTGAGACAGACCGGACATGCACCGCCACGCGCAGACATGAACAGACACATCCAGCCGCTGTGTATCAGGCTTGATTCAATCCGGACAAGGCAGGGACACAGAAGGAGAGGCGGTGCCGCATGCACCGCCCGGCCTGGCAAGGCGTCAGAAGAGGCGGCCGACGTTGAACAGCGTCAACACACCCAGCACGGCGAAGATGGCGGCAGCCACGGCATGCACCAGCTGCATCTTCACCTTGCGGGCCACCACATCACCCAGCAGCACCGCCGGCACGTTGGCCAGCATCATGCCGAAGGTGGTGCCGGCCACCACGGCCAGCAGGTCGGTGTAGCGGGCGGCCAGGGCCACGGTGGCGATCTGCGTCTTGTCGCCCATCTCGGCGAGGAAAAACGCGATCACCGTGGTGCCGAACACGCCAAAGCGCTGGCTGCCGCCTTCGGTGTCGTCGTCGATCTTGTCGGGGATCAGCATCCAGCCGGCCATGAGCAGGAAGGACACGCCGATCACCCAGCGCAGCACGTCAGGCCCTAGGGCGCGGGCGATCCAGTCGCCGACCAGGCCGGCGCACGCGTGGTTGACCAGCGTGGCCACCAGGATGCCGAGGATGATGGGGATGGGGCGCCGGAACTTGGCGGCCAGCAGCAGCGCCAGCAGTTGGGTTTTGTCACCCATTTCACCCAGGGCGACGATGCCAGTCGAGACGAGGAAAGCTTCCATTTGAGGACTCCAGGGCCGGACAAGCACGCACCAATGACCACGCAGCATAGTCCGGCCCACCGGACACTGCGGGGTCAAAGGTCTTGCCTGGGCAAAACGGTGCGCCGTGGGCGAAACGTTCTGCATGCACGCGCCATGACCGATGTGGGTCAAGTGTGTTGACGCGAGCCCCTGCGCAGGCCTGCTGGCCGCTCAGGGTGGCTACTCCCCAATGACTGCTTCGCTGAATTCGAACAACCAGTGTTGGTCAAGGTTGTTGACCAATGAAAAAGGCCAGCACTTTCATGCTGGCCTTTTTGTTGGTGCCCAGGAGAGGACTCGAACCTCCACGGAGTTACCCGCTAGTACCTGAAACTAGTGCGTCTACCAATTCCGCCACCTGGGCTAGGTGTTCGTCTCAGCGAAGACCACGACTATAGCAAATAAATTCGATGTTTGGCAAGAGGCGCGCCTTTTTCGCTGAAATTCCCGGAATCACGGGATCGGAGCGAAGCGGGGCACCTGCTGACCATCCAATTCGATGGTTTCGAAGAACATGCCGTGCGGCCGCACCCACCAGCCGGTGGTGTTGTAGAGCGGGCGGTACACCACCAGCGGCTCATGCGTCTCGCTGTGGCGCGCCACACCGATCACCTCGTACTCACCACCCTTGTAGTGGCGGTAGCGGCCCAGCGGGGTGGCGGGCAGCGGCGGCAGGTCGGTGTCGTCTTTCAGGGGGGCGATGGTCATGGTGTCACTCGCAAGGGGTGGGATGGGCGGGCGGCGTCAGTCATCGTCGCCCACACCCAGATCGAAAGCGGCGCGGAAGGCCTCGCAGAAGGCCGCGCTGCCGCTGAGCGCCAGGCTCACGGTGTGGCGGCAGATCTCGCGGCCGCCGGGTGCACGGCTGAAGCCGCCGCTGCGGGTATCGAACTGCAGCTGCTCGTCGAGGCTGCGCTCGAGCGTGCCGCGCAGGTCGAAGTCCCAATCGTGGCCTTCGTCCAGCGGGCCGCGGCTGTGCGGGAACTCGGCGTGGGCCCAGGCCAGCACGCGGGCCAGCTCGGCCTCCAGCTTGGGCAATTGCGCCGGGGTGCACGAGGCCATGGCGTCAAAGCTGCCGTGGCCGTCGGTATCGTCGCTTTGGTCAAAGATCAGGAAATCGAAACGCATGCGTGAGTGTCGCCTTGTTCAGGCCGCGTCGCGCAAGCTGGCGCCCAGCCCGCTGGCGCGCCGCGTGGGCTGCGACATGGCAGCCGCCAGCGCTCCGGCCCGCGCACTGACCAGCGTGAACGCCGTGCGCGCCCGCGTGATGCCGGTGTAGACCAGCTCGCGGCTCAGCACCTGGCCGGCCTGCTCGGGCAGCACCATCACCGTGTGCGCAAACTCCGAGCCCTGGCTCTTGTGCACCGTCATCGCGAAGGCGGTGTCCACATGGGCCAGGCGGCTCACGCCCACCGAGCGCGGCACCTCGCCATCCAGAAACCACACGCGCAAGCCCCCACCGGCCGCGGCCGACGGCAAGGCAATGCCGATGTCACCGTTGGACACGCCCAGCGCCGCGTCGTTGCGCGTCACCATCACCGGGCGACCGGCATACCACTCGCCACTGGGCGACAGCAGCCCGGCGCCGGCCAGCGTGCGCACCACGCTGCGGTTCACGCCGGCGGCGCCCCAATCGCCCTCACGCACCGCGCACAGGATGCGGAAGGTGTCGAACGCCTTGAGCACCTGCACCACCCACGCCTGGTGGGCCGCCACATCGCCCACCGGCGGGCGCGCCTTGACGCGGTTCAGGTAAGTGGCATAACCGCCCTCGGCACCAGGGCGGCCGTGCAGGGCCAGCGCCTGCAGCGTTTCAAGCCTCGCGGGCTCATGGGCCATCACCGGCCTGTCACCCCCAGTGCTGCCCGAATGCAGGCAGCGATGCGCCGTCTCCGCATCACCCCGGTTCACGGCGAGCGCCAGCTGACCAATCGGCCCGGCGAAGCGGCGGCTTTCTCGCAGCATCACGGTCTGCTGCGCCAGTGGTGACGCAGCCCCCGCCGCCAGCATGGCCGCAGGCAGCACCACGCCGGCCGTGGCCAGCGCATAGCGTGCGGTTTGTGCGCTCCAGCCGCCGGCTTCGGCGTCACGGCACAGATCACCCAGCACCGCGCCCGCCTCCACCGACGCCAGCTGGTCCTTGTCACCCAGCAGAATGAGCCGGGCGCCGGGCGGCAAGGCGTCCAGCAGTGCCGCCATCATTTCCAGGTGCACCATCGACGCTTCGTCGACGATCAGCACGTCCACATCCAGTGGTGCGCCGGCGTGGTGGCGCATCGCGCGGGTATCGGGCCGCGCACCCAGCAGCGCGTGCAGGGTGGTGGCCGGGCCCATGCGGCGGGTGAACTCACCCAGATCAGGCGCCGCGTCATCGCCCTGCCCCAGCTTCGATTGCAACTCGATCAGGGACGTGTCGATCGCCTGCTTCAAGCGCGCCGCCGCCTTGCCGGTGGGCGCAGCCAGGGCCACGCGCAAGCGCTCGGGGTCTGGCGACGTGGCGAGCAGCAGGGCCAGCAAGCGGGCCGCGGTGTATGTTTTGCCCGTGCCCGGGCCACCGGTGATGACGCTGAGCCGGCCGCGCATGGCCACCGCGCAGGCGAGCTTCTGCCAATCGGGCGGGGCTGCGGTGCTGCTGTCAGGGTTTGCAGCGGCAGGCGCCGGGAACAGGCGATCCAGCCAGCGGCGAATGAGCGGCTCGTCGACGCCTGCATCGGCGCTCGATGCCTCCCCTGTGGGCAACAGGCAGCGCGCCCGCACCTGGGCGGCCACCAGCTGTTCGTGGTTCCAGTAACGGCGCAGGTAGAGGCGCGGCTGCTCACCATCGTCGATCAGCACCAGCGGCTGGCCGAGATCGGGCTGGTGGGCTGGAGTGCGCACGACCGGGCTGGCGCGCAACGCATCGCACCAGTGGGACACCTCTGCAGAATCCACCGCCACGGTTTGCACGCTGGCCTGCAACTCCGGCAGCGCCGCAGCCGGCCAGCCCAGCACCTCGTTCGGTGCCTGCACCAGCGGTGCCAGCGGCAGGCAAGTGTGGCCACGCCCTTCCATGTGGGCCAGCCAGGCGGTGCTCAGCAACAGGGCCGGGCTGGCGGCAGGGTCCAGCGTCTGCACGAAACCGGCCAGCGCCACGTCCAGACGGCGCAGCCAGCCGGCATCACGCCAGGCTTGCAGTTGCTGCAGCGTGGTGTGAGGTGCCGTTTGGGCTGCAGCTTGAGGTGGCATTGGAGCTGCCTCGGTCGGTGCGGTGATGTCGGCCGCCTCTGGTGCGTCGTGCATCTCTGGTATCTCCGGCACTTCACCCAGCTCAGGCTGTGCAAACAGATCAGGGGTCATCAAATCCGGTGTGTGGCGCTGGCGGCTCATGCGGCCTCCTCGGGCTGGGTCGGGGCGTGTTGCAGCAGCTCGTCCAGGCTGGCCAGCAAGTCCATCGGCGGCTGCAGCGTGATCACGCCCTGCTCCGGGCCGTCAATGCCGCGCAGGAAGAGGTACACCGCGCCACCGAGGTGCTGCGATGGCACGTAAGCCGCGCCCAGCCGCGATTGCAGCAAACGGTGCAACGCCAGCAGGTACAGCGCCGCCTGCACGTCGTAGCGGTGGCTCACCATCGCGTCGGCCAGCGCGTCGGCGGTGTAGGCCGCGCCATCGGGCCCGAGCTGGTTGCTCTTGTAGTCGAGCACCCAGTAGCGGCCGTCGTGCTCGAACACCAGGTCGGCAAAGCCCATCAGCATGCCGTGCAAGTCACGTGCAGGCAGCGCGGGCCGAGCCAGACCCGGCCACAGGTGCTGCGTGCACAGCGCGTCCACCTCGGCCGCGGGCAAGCGCTGCGCGGGCAGCCAGAACTCCATCTCGGGCAGCACGTAACTCAGCTGGTTCAGGGCCGCGCCGGGGCCGGGCAAGGTGGTTGCCACCACCGCGCTCAACCAGGCCATCACATCGGCGGCCTGCTCGCCTCGGCCATGGCGTTCACAGCGCCGGCGCAGGCGCTCGGCCAATGCGGCGTCGTCTTGCAGATTGAAGCGCTCACCGGCCAGCCACTCCAGCTGGTCATGCAGGAAGTTGCCGGCCACGGCGCCGCGCTCGAAGCGGTGCCACACGGGTGCCGCTTCTCGCCGCGCAGACAGCGTGGCGGGCACGCCCAGCTCGGTGGCCACTTCAGACCCCGCCTCGTCATCGGCCGGTCGCGGCACCATGGCCGGCCCGGTGGCCACCGGGCTGTTGCCGATGGCCCGCACCAGCGACGAGAAGCTGGCGATCGTCCAGCGCTTGTCGAAGGGCGCATCAAACACCGGCGCGGGCAGCAAGGCTGGCGGCTCGGCGCGTGAGGCCAGCTTCGTGAAGCGCCGGTGGCCTTCAGCAGCCTGCACGCGGATGCCGGGGTTGGCCACCGCCAGGCTGTCGAGCGCGGCCGTCAGGGCCTCTACCGACGCCGGCTCCGGCCCGCTGATGAGCAGCCCCGCGGCACTCTCGTGGTTCACCGGGGTTTTGCCGTTGCGGGCCGCCAGCGCGCCCAGGCCCAGCCACAGCGCATGGCGGGCCCGGGTGAGGGCCACGTAAAACAGGCGCAGGTCTTCACGCAGGCTGTCCACGCGGGCCTCGGCCATCGCGTCCTTGCCGCGCTGCAGATCCAGGTGGCGCTCACCGTCATCGGTGGTGCGCAGCACGAACGGCGTGTTGCGTCGGTCGTCCAGCCGGAAGGTGCCGGCAAAGGGCATGCAGACCACCGGATATTCCAGGCCCTTGCTCTTGTGCACGGTGATGACCTTGACCAGATCGGCGTCACTTTCCAGCCGCACGATCTGCTCGTCGCCGCTGGCGCCAGCGCCTTCCGCCGCGGCCTGCACCTCTTCGGCCAGCCAGCGGATCAGCGCCTGCTCGCCGTCCAGCGTGGTGCTGGCCTGCTGCAGCAATTCGGCCAGGTGCAACACGTTGGTCAGGCGGCGTTCACCATCCAGCTGCTGCAGCCAGGCTGCGGGCAGATCGAGCAGGTGCAGGGTCTGGCGCAGCAGCGTCAGCACGCCTTGCGTCTGCCAGACCTGGTGCAGTTGCCGCAGTTGTTCGCAGCGCGCATCAAAGGCTTCGTCGTCGTGGGCCAGGGTGGCCAGTTCGGTCAGGCTCAGGCCCACGGTGCGGGTGGCCAGCGCGGCGCGCACCAAGCGCACATCAGTGGGCTGTGCCACGGCGCGCAGCCAGCGCAGCAGGTCAGCCGCCTCGGGGCTGGCAAGCACGGAGTCGCGGTCAGACAGATACACCGACGCCACACCGCGCTCCCGCAGCGCGCGCCGCACGGCACGGGCTTCACGGCCACTGCGCACCAGCACGGCGATGTCGGCCGGCCTCAAGCGCACCAGGTCGCCTTCGCGCTCGAAGCCGCAGGCCGGGTCGTTCAGCCAATCCACGATCTGCTCGGCACAGCGCCAGGCGTAACGCTGCAGGTGCACCTGCGCGCTGCACAGCTGGTCGTCCCACACCACGCTCATCGGTGGCACCGGGCCGGTGCTGCCGATGAACTGCTCCTTGCGACCCTGTGCGCCGACGGGCACAAAGGGCAGCGGATTCTGGCCATCGGGCTGGCGGAAGAGGAAGGCACCGTCGGGGTCATCACCCGCGGCCTCGTCCCGCGTGCGCTGTTCGGCGCGCAGGAACACGGTGTTCACCGCATCAACCAACGGGCCGGTGGAGCGGTAGTTCACGCTCAGCACATAGTGGCGACCTTCGGTGGCGCGGCGGGCCTTCAGGTAGCTGTCGATGTCAGCGCCACGGAAGCGGTAGATCGATTGTTTCGGGTCACCGATCAGCAGCAAGGTGGTGCTGCTGGCGTTGTCGGCGGTGCGGTAGAGCGCATCAAACAGCCGGAACTGCAACGCCGAGGTATCCTGGAATTCATCGACCAGCGCCACCGGCGTTTGCTGCACGATGCGCTGGCGCAGGCGCTCACCCTGCGGGCCTTGCAGCGCCGTGTCGAGGCGGTGCAGCATGTCGGCAAAGCCAAAGCTGCCGTCCTGCCGCTTGAGCAGCGCCAGCCGCTCATTCACGCGGGCGGCGGCGTGCAGGCGCAGGGCCACGCTCACATCCATGAGTTGGTCCAGCGCCTTCACCAGCGCGTCGAACTGCGCGAACTCGGGCGGCAGGTTCACGTCGGGCGCGTCGTCCTTGCGCGCGTCCATCAGGCCTGCAGGCGTCAGGCGGGTGCGGCCGGTCGAGAACTCCGGCATCGCCTCGCCCAGCTCACCGCGGCCAAAGGCGGCCAGCGTGTCCAGCCACGCATCGAAGTACCGCGCCTGCAGCTTGCGGCCGTTCCAGCCGCTCTTCTTGTCGGCCAGTTGATCGGTCAGCCACTGGCGCATCGACTGAGCCCGTGCGTCCCACCCGCTTTGCAGATGCAGCAGGGTCTCGCTGCGCTCAGCAACGGCGCGCTCGATGCAGGCCGCCAGGCTGCCCTGGCCAGCGCCCTCGGGCAAGGGCTGCTGGATGAGGCTGCGCACATCGCGCATCAGCCCGTCGAGGTTGCGCCAGGCCTTGTCGACCCACGGCAGTTGTTCAGCCGCCAACGGGTAGCACTGCTGGCGCCAGTAGTCTTGCACCGCTTCGAGCAGCAGGGCCTGCTCGTCAGCCAGCAAGGTTTCATCAAACAGGCAGCCGCTGTCGAAGGCGTGTTCGCGCAGCATGCGCTGGCACCAGGCGTCGATGGTGTGCACCGCAGCGTCGTCCATGCCCTCGGCGGCCATGGCCAGGCGCCAGGCGGCCTGCTCGCGCTCCAGTGGGTCGGCATAGGCGGCCAGCAGGTCGCGCAGGAAGGGGTCGAGCTCATCGACCGGCAGCTCACCGCGGAAGGCCTTGGCACCTTGCAGCAGGCGGTCGCGGATGCGGTCTGACAACTCGCGCGTGGCGGCGCGGGTGAAGGTCATCACCAGGATCTGGTCGGGACGCAGCGGCGTGGGGTGCGCCTGCTCGCCGCCGTGGCCCAGCACCAGCCGCAGGTACAGCGCGGCAATCGTCCAGGTCTTGCCGGTGCCGGCGCTGGCTTCAATCAGCCGGCTGCCCCACAGGGGGAAGGTCAGTGCGTGCAGCGGCTGGCTCATGCGCCCTCCTCGTCCAGGCTGTGTTCGCTGGCGCCGGTATCAACCGACGTGTCGGCATGCAGCTCGATCTGCACATGCTGGCCGGCCCACGCCAGCAGCGGCCCGTACAGGCTCTCTGCCCAGCCCTCGAAAGACAGGTCGGCCGTCAGGGCTTCGAAGTCGGGGAACTGGCGGGCCAGGCAGGGCTCAGCCACTTCGCCACGGCTTTGCCAGCCGCCTTCATAGGCGGTGGCCGCGGCCACCAGATCGTGGCGCTCCAGCCAGGCCAGCGCCGTGACCGGGGCCACCGGCAGCGGCTGCTGCTGGCCATGCAGCCAGGCGGTCAGCATTTCCTGAGCGGCCTGCGTGGCCACCTCCCGCGAAGGGGGTGACAGCGTCAATTGCGCGTCCCGGCCAATCAGCACGATGTGCACCGGCACACCGCAGGCCGCCGCCAGCAGGCTGCGCACCCACGGTGCCACCAGCTTGGGCAAGCGCACCTCCGGCGGTTTGCCGGGGCGAAGCGTGCACAGGCGGCTGGCCTGCACCTGCAGCCACACCGCAGGCGGCGGGGCGCCATCGGCCTCGGCCGCATCGTCTGGCAGCACGGGCAAGGTGCGCAGGTCATCCAGCCAATCCTGCAGCACCACGCCGTCGTGCTGCAGCAGCAAGGGCTGGCGGGTGGCAGCTTCGTCGTGCTGTGCCTGCCACTGCTGCCAGGCATTCAACATGCGGCCCAGATCAGCGCCCAGCTGCGCGCGGGTGCGCTCACCCTGCGCACCCAGCGGCAGCCGGCCACTGCGGTCCAGCCGGGCCACACCGGCTTGCACCCACTCGGCGGGCTGAAACCCGGCGGCCCCCACGGCGCTGGCGGCCCCGTGGCGCTGCAGGGCCTGCAGCGCATCACGCAGCAATTGGTCGACCAGCTGGTGCTCGTCCAGGCCGACCACGTCGAAGGCCTCGTCGTCCAGCGTGGCCTCGTCAGCGTCGTCAAACACCACGCCCAGGCGGTGCCTGAAAAACGCCTTCACCGGGTTCTGCACGAAGCGGGTCAACTGCTGCAGGCTCAGCGGCACGCCGGTATCCACGGGCGGCAAAGCACCGGCTTGGCCACCATCACCAGGCGCGGCCTCTGAGGCCAGCACATGCGCCTGGCGCCACTCGCGCGCCCAGGTGCGCTGCACGGCGCCGGGCTCGAAGTAGCGGCGGCTGAAGGGCTGCAGCGGGTGCTCGAAGGTGCGCGCCGCAACCGCTGGCTCACCCCAGGCGGCGCTCAGGTAATCACGCAGCTGCGCCACCAGCACGGAGGGCGGTTGCTCGCTGTTGTCGCGAGCATTTCGGCCCGTCCAGCTGATGTAGAGCGCGCGGCGGGCCGACAGCAGCGCTTCGAGCATCAGCTGGCGGTCGTCGTCGCGGCGTGAGCGATCACCCGGCCGGGCCTGACCGGGCTGGCCCATCAGGTCGAAGTCGCTGCGCGGCGCACGGCGCGGGTAGTCGCCATCGTTCATGCCCAGCAGGCACACCACCTCGAAGGGAATGGCCCGCATCGGCATCAGCGTGCAGAAGGTGACGCCGCCTGCGCGGAAGCGGCGGTTCAGCGTCGGCTCATCGAGCGTGTCCAGCCAGGCCTCGCGCAGCACCGTGACCGGCAGCTCGGCGGCGAAACCGGCCTGCGCGCAGGCGCTCAGCCAGGTGTCGAGGGCGCCGTCGAGCGCGGCCAGGGTCTGGCGTTCGGCGTCGTCGCCGGCCTGGAACAAATCCTTCAACAAGGCACGGCCACGCGCGGCCCAGTCGGCCGGTGTGGCGGGCGTGCACAGCACCGACCACCAGTGCGCCAGCCGGTCGAGCAACTGGGCCATCGAGCCGGCCAGCTCGGCGTCCAGGCCGCCCACTTCGGCATAGGGCTCGATGCCGGCAAACACGGCGGCGCGGTCGGGCGTGGTGTGCTGCGTGGTGCCATGCACATCAGCCAAGTCAGCAGCGCCACTGGCGTAGCCCAGCAGCATGCGCCGCAAGGCCCACCAGCCGCTGTTCACTGCCCCGCAGGCCCCCAGGCCCAGCGTGGCGCGTTGTTCCTCATGCAGGCCCCAGCGCCAGCCCGCGCCTTCCATCCACTGGGTCAGCTGCGGCAGGTCTTCGGTCGACAAGCCGAAGCGGCGGCCGAGTGCCGGCACGTCCAGCAAATCCCGCAGCTCACTGAAGCGGCAGCGCTGTTGCGGCAGGCGCAGCAGCCAGTCGAGTGCCGTCACCATCGGGCTGGCGTGGCGGCTGCTAAGGTCGGCGATGTCGAAGGGGATGTAGCGGGCATCACCGCGGCCATGCTGGCCAAACACGGCGCGGATGGCCGGGGCCATCTGCTCGATGTCGGGCACCATCACCACCACGTCACGGGCCTGCAGTGGGGCCACGCCCGAGGTGCGCTCGGCCAGCAGGCTGAGCAGTTGGTCGTGCAGCACTTCCACCTCGCGCATGGCGCTGTGGGCCTTGTGGAAGACGATGGAGAAGTCATCGTCAGCCAGCGGTGCCTCGGCGTGCTCGGCCAACGGCAGCATGTCGCGGACGCGGGCCTGCACCCGGGTCAGCAGCGGCGCGTCGTGTGCATCGTCTTCATCAAACAGATCCAGCCGGGGCAGCTCGAAGCGCTGCAGGGCGCGCTGGGCGTCGTCGAAGGCGTCGAGCTGCCGAACAAAGTCGCGGCCCTGGCGGCCCCACGCGGCCAGCAGCGGGTGCGCATGGGCATGCATCTGCGACAGCGGCACGGCGTCCAGCGGCAGGCCGTTGCGCAGTGGCTGGCGTTGGCGCTGCATGCGCAGCAGTTCGCGGCCATCCATGATGTCGGCCCAGTGGAAGCGGCAAGGATTTGGAATGGCCATCAGCACCTGGCAACGCTCGCCCAGCGCGGTGAGCGCCTGCAGCGTGGGCAAGGGCACATGCGTCATGCCGAACAGCACCACGCGGCGCGGCAGGCGCATCGCGGTGGGCGCGTCCGAGTTCAATACGTCAAGCACCCGCTGGTGCAAGGCCGGGCGGGTGGCTTCCAGCTGCTTCTCCTCCACCTCAGCCAGCAGCGCACGCCACAACAAGGGCTGCCAGCGCTGGTCAGCGGGCACCGGCAACTCCGGCCGGCCCGGGTTGAGCAGCACGTCGTTGCCGTCGCGCCAGGCTTGCAGCCAGTCGGGGCGATAAACCTGGTACTGGTCGAACAGGTCAGCCAGACGGCGGCACAGCTGCAGCAGACGGTCGGGGTCACCGCCCTGCAGGAAGCCGGCCACGGGCTCCCAGCCGGGGGCCTGCTGCCACTGCGGCAATGACTGCATCAAACGCCAGGTCAGCGGGGTCTTGTCGAGTACCGAATGTTGCGGCACCTGCTCGCGGCCCAGCACCTGCCGGTAGAAGCGCCACATGAAGCGGGCGGGCAATTCCACCCGGGCGGCGGCGCAGATGCCGGCCTGCTGCGCCAGGGTCATCTTCAGCCACTCGGCCATGCCGTTCGACTGCACCAGCATCACTTCTTCTTCCAGCGGCGCCAGCGGGTGCGCGCGCAGCCACGCCAGCACCGTGTCGGCCAGGGTTTCGGCACGGTTGCCGTGCAGCACCAGCAAACCGGGGGTGATGGGGGTGTCGGCGTGCATGGAAGAAAAGTCGGTCATGGGCAGGCTAGCCTACGCGGGCACAGGCTCAAATGCTGCACCTGGGGATAGAGACAGTATCGCCGTTACCATCTGGCCATGAGCACATCGAACCCCTTGGCTGCATGGCTTGCGCGCTCGCCCCGGCTGATTCTCGACGGCGCCCTGGCCACCGAACTGGAGCGTCGTGGCGCTGACCTGAAAGACCCGCTGTGGTCTGCCCGGCTGCTGATGGAACAGCCCGACCTGATCCGCCAGGTGCACCTGGATTACTACCTGGCCGGCGCCGACGTGGCCACCACCGCCAGCTACCAGGCCAGCTTCTCAGGCTTCGCGCAGCGCGGCCTGAATGCCGAGCAGGCGGCTGACCTGATGCGCCTGTCGGTGCAGCTGGCCAGTGAAGCGCGCGACCAGTTCTGGCAAACGCCCGGCGCCCGGGACGGCCGGCACTTTCCGCTGGTGGCTGCGTCGGTGGGCCCGTATGGCGCGGTGCTGGCAGACGGCTCGGAATACCGCGGCCACTACGGCCTGAGCGAAGCGCAGCTGCAAGACTTCCACCGGCCGCGCCTGCAGGTGCTGGCCAATGCCGGCGCCGACCTGCTGGCCGTGGAAACCGTGCCCTGTGCGCTGGAAGCCCGCGCCGTGGCCCGCCTGCTGGCGGCGGAGTTTCCGGGCACCAGCGCCTGGATCAGCCTGTCGTGCCGCGACGCCGCGCACAGCTGCGAAGGCGACTCGGTGGAGGCCATCGCCGCTGAGCTTGACGGCCTGCCTTCGGTGGCGGCCATCGGTGTGAACTGCACCGCCCCTGAACACCTGTCCGGCCTGATCACCGCGTTGCGCCGTGGCACCACCAAGCCCGTGCTGGTGTACCCGAACGCCGGCGAGGTGTATGACGCCGAGGCCAAGGTGTGGCGCGGCGGTGCAGACCCCCGCCCCTTCGCCCACATGGCCGACGACTGGGCAGCTGCCGGTGCCACCTTGATCGGTGGCTGCTGCCGAACCACGCCGGCCGACATCCACGGCCTGTTCACCCGCTGGACGTCAACGGCGGCCTGAGCCAGCCGTTAGGTGATCATCAACATCACGAGATCAACAAGATCCACGAGGAGAGAGACCATGCCTTTGTTCGATGCCCTGCGACGACGCCTCGCCCTGGTTGGCGTGCTGCTGGTGGCGGCCCACGGCGCCGCCCTGGCCGAATTCACCGGCGATGACCGCGACAGCGGCCTCTACCAGATCCAGCAGGCGCGCTATGGCACCGCCGATCGCAACGTGGACGTGACCCAGCGCCTGAAGGAGCTGGCCCGCACCGACCAGCGCTTCCGCATGGGCAACGACACCTTCGGCACCGACCCGGCCCCCGGCCAGGTCAAGACCCTGCGCATCTACGCCACCGACCGTGGCGGCCAACCGCGTACCTTCGAGTACCGCGAAGGCGTGACGATCGACGGCGCGCAGTTCACCGCCTGGGGCGGCGGCGGTGGCGGCTGGGGCCAGGGCCAATGGAATGGCGGCTGGCAAGGCCAGGGCAACCTGGACGGTGAATTCCAGATCATCGAAGCCACCTACGGCACCCGCTATCGCAGCATGGATGTGACAGCCACGCTGGTGGAAATGGCCCGCCGCGACCGCAACTTCCGCCTGGAAAACCGCGTGTTCGGCAACGACCCGCACCCGGGCGAGCCCAAGGCGCTGGAAATCCGCGCACGCAACCAGCGCGGCCAGGTGCGTACCTTCCGTTATGCCGAAGGCAGCATGGTGGACGCCGCGATCTTCGGTGACGAGCAGGGCAACAGCTGGCACGGGAATGGCCACGGCAATGGACATGGCAACGGCAACAACGGCATCCATTACGGCCAAGGCGGCGATGCCGGCCAGTACACCATCCAGAGCGCCAGGTACGGCACCTACGACCGGAACATCGACGTGACCGCGCGCCTGAGCGAGCTGGCCCGCCAGGACCGCAGCTTCCGCATGGGCAACGACACCTTCGGCACCGACCCGGCCCCCGGCCAGGTGAAGACGCTGCGCATCGAAGCTCGCGGCCCGGACGGCCGCAACCGCACCTTCGAATACCGCGAAGGCAGCACCGTGGACGGCGCGCAGTTCACCGGCTGGAGCGGTGGCGGCTGGGGTGGCAGCAGCAACCCGGCGATCACCGGTGGCCTGCGCATCATCAGCGCCGTGTACGGCACCGGCCGCCAGAGCGTGGACGTGACCGACCGGCTGCAGGCGCGCGTGTACAGCGGCCGCCTGGCAGCCAAGGTCAACAACGACCTGGCTGGCACCGACCCCGCCCCCAACCGCCCCAAGAGCCTGGTGGTGAACTACAGCGTCAACGGCGGTCGCCAGCAGAGCACGCAGGTCGACGAGAACAGTTACCTCTCGCTGCCCTGAGCGGCGCACCATGCAAAACGGCCTCCAGATGGAGGCCGTTTTTTTTGGGCGATGGGCTGCCGTCAAGCAGCCATCACCAAGCAGCAACTATCAGCCGTTGAAGCGCGAGAACACCAGCGTGGCGTTGGTGCCACCGAAGCCGAAGCTGTTCGACATCACCGTGTTCAAGGTCTGGTCCAGGCGCTCACGCAGGATGGGCAGGCCTTCAGCGGCAGGGTCGAGCTGCTCGATGTGGGCCGAGGCGGCGGCAAAGCCTTCCTGCAGCATCAACAACGAATAGATCGCTTCCTGCACGCCAGCGGCACCCAGCGAATGGCCGGTGATCGACTTGGTCGAGCTGATGTAGGGCACGCGCTCACCGAACACCTGGCGCACGGCGCCGAGTTCGGCCAGGTCACCCACCGGGGTGGAGGTGCCGTGGGCATTGATGTAGTCAACCGGGGTGGTGACGTTCTGCAGCGCCTGCTGCATGCAACGCACCGCGCCTTCGCCCGAAGGCGCCACCATGTCGTGGCCGTCGGAGGTGGCGCCGAAGCCCACCAGCTCAGCCAGGATGTTGGCGCCGCGGGCCTGTGCGTGCTCCAGCGATTCGAGCACCAGCATGCCGCCGCCGCCAGCAATCACGAAACCATCGCGATTGGCGTCGAACGCGCGGGCAGCCGATGCAGGCTGGTCATTGCGCACGCTGGACATGGCACCCATGCCGTCAAACAGCAGCGACAGCTCCCAGCTTTCTTCCTCGCCGCCGCCCGCAAAGACGACGTCCTGCTGGCCCCAGGCGATCAGCTGCGCGGCGTGGCCAATGCAGTGGGCGCTGGTGGCACAGGCCGAGGTGATGGAGTAGTTGACGCCCTTGATGTGAAACGGCGTGGCCAGGCAGGCCGACACCGTGCTGCCCATGACGCGGGTGACCATGAACGGGCCAACGCGCTTGGTGCCCTTGGTGCGCAGCGTGTCAGCAGCCCACACCTGGTTCAGGCTGGACGCACCGCCCGAGCCGGCCACCAGGCCGGTGCGCGGGTTCGAGACCTGCTCAGGCGTCAAACCCGACTGGGCGATGGCCTGCTGCATGGACAGGAACGCATACGCCGCGGCGTCACCCATGAAGCGCATGTTGCGGCGGTCAATCGCCTCTTCCAGGTTCAGGTCGGGCCGACCGCTGACCTGCGCGCGCATGCCGAGCTCAGCGTACTTGGGGTTGAACTTCAGGCCCGAGCGGGTGTCGCGCAGGCTCTGGGTGACTTCGGCGAGGTTGTTGCCAATGCTAGAAACAATGCCCATGCCGGTGATGACAACGCGGCGCATCAGAAGTCTTCCGTTGAGGTGAACAGGCCGACCTTCAGGTCGGTGGCGGAGTAGATCTCGCGGCCGTCGGCATACATGCGGCCGTCAGCGATGCCCATCACCAGCTTGCGCTCGATGACGCGCTTCAGATCGAGGCGGTAGGTCACCTTCTTCACGGTGGGCAGCACCTGGCCGAAGAACTTGACCTCACCGGAGCCCAGCGCGCGGCCGCGGCCCGGGTTGCCCCGCCAGCCCAGCCAGAAGCCCACCAGCTGCCACAGGGCGTCCAGGCCCAGGCAACCCGGCATCACCGGATCGCCTTCAAAGTGGCAGGCAAAGAACCAGAGGTCGGGGGTGATGTCGAGTTCAGCCTCGATCACGCCCTTGCCGAATTCGCCGCCCGTGGCGTCGATACGCACGATGCGATCCATCATGAGCATGTTGGGCAGCGGCAGGCGGGCATTGCCCGGGCCGAACAGTTCGCCGCGGCCGCAGGCCAGCAGCTCGTCGCGGTCATAGCTGTGACGGCCCAGCGCACATTGGCTGGGGCGGGCTTCGGCGGCGGCGGAGGTAGAGGAGTCGCTCATGGTGCTTGCGTTTTTTTTGGGGCGGAAAATGGCCCGGAGGCGAACCTCGAAATGTATCCTGTACAGGTGTGCATTAATTTGACAGCCCGCATTCTCCCCGCTTTCGATGCAGACCCCAAGCAGGGTCAGCCCCTGCTTTACAGCTACCGACGCTGCCCATACGCCATGCGTGCCCGGATGGCGCTGTTGCTGGCGGGTCAGCCGTTTCTGGTGCACGACGTGGTGCTGCGTCAAAAGCCCGCTCAACTGCTGGCAATTTCGCCCAAAGGCACGGTACCAGTGCTGCAACTGCCGGGCGGCGAGGTGCTCGAGCAAAGCTGGGACATCATGGCGCGGGCACTGCAGCGCGAGGGCTTGGCGCATTGGTGGCAAGCAGCCCAAACCAGCAGCAACCTTGAGGCTTTGGCCATCAACGACGGCGAATTCAAGCGGCAGCTTGATCGCTACAAGTACCCGGAACGCTTTCTTGGCGAGGCCGCCACGGGCGAGCAAGCCCGCAGCCAAGCCGCACTTGTATTGCTTTTGGCGCTGGAAGCCCGACTGACGCAGCACCGCTGGCTGGGCGGTGAAGCCCCTTGCGCCACCGATCTGGCAATCTTTCCGCTCGTGCGGCAGTTCGCGGCCGTTGACCCCGCCTGGTGGGCGCATCAACCGTGGCCCGCGCTGCGAGGCTGGCTGAACCACTGGCTGGCCAGCCCGCTGTTCAATGCCTGCATGGTGAAAGTGCCGGCTGCGCAAACAGTGTTGTTCCCGGCGCCTGCACAAGCCGCCTCCCCCTTCCTGCCAGAGCCCCCTGCGCACCACCCGGGCTGAGTTTGCTCACCCACGCCCCCCCATGCCGCCGCCCCGACCCCGCACCCGCGCACCGCTGCCTGACGCCCTGCCCTTCGAATACCCCCAGCATCTGCGTGAGGCGATTCACGACCTGCCCCAGGTGCCCGGCGTCTACATCTTTCATGGCGACGGCGAACTGCCGCTGTACATCGGCAAGAGCGTGCAGATCCGCAGCCGGGTGCTTTCGCACCTGCGCAACCCGGACGAAGCCAGCCTGCTGAGGCAAACGCGCGCCATCACGCACCTGCCCACCGCCGGTGAGCTGGGTGCGCTGCTGCTGGAAGCGCAAATGATCAAGGCCCAGCAGCCGCTGAAGAACCAGCGCCTGCGCCGCAACCGGCAGCTGTGCGCCATTCGCCTGCAAGGTGAGCGCCCCGAGGTGGTGACCACGCGCGATGTGAACTTCGCCACCGAACCGCACCTGCACGGCCTTTACCGCAGCCCGCGCGCCGCACTGGAAGGCCTGCGTGACCTGGCCGACGAACACCGGCTGTGCCTGGGCCTGCTGGGCGTGGAGCGCCTGTCACCCGGCCGCGCCTGTTTCCGGGCGATGGTGAACAAATGCGGCGGCGCCTGCACCGGCCGCGAAAGCCCGGCCGACCACCAGGCCCGGCTGCAAGCAGCGCTGATGCAGATGCGCCTGGCCTGCTGGCCCTACCCCGGCGCCATCGCCATCGTTGAAGAGAGCCACGGCCTGCGCGAATTCCTCGTCGTGCGGAACTGGTGCTACCTGGGCAAGGCCACCACGTTGAAAGAAGCAAGAAAGCTCGACAGCGTGGCGGCGGGGTTTGATGCGGATGGGTACAAGATACTTTGCGGGCCGGTGCTGACGGGTGGGGCGAATATTGTTGTGCTTTGAGTGCTGCGGCTTCGGGGGACGTTCCGGCGAGGTGCATAGCCACGCATGCCCCCTGCTATAAAGCGGTATGGCCAACACGACCGGAGTGATGGCAGGCGTCATGCTCTTACATCCAATCCTACAAATGAACACCGAGTCAAAGCCGAATCTGTACGACGAACTAGCCCCGAAGGTTGGCCATGAAAACCACATGCGTGCCTTCAACCATGTTGAATCTCTTATTGCTGAGTTGATTCAACTTATTCCCGAAGCCGACGCATGGGGGGCAGATAATGGATATCCGGAAGTTGAGAACTACCCTCACTACCAACGAGCACGACAGATAGGCACTGAATTCAGCAAGCTTGCCGGGATTCGAGGGATGCAGAGTGCCATCTCGTCAACCCAGAAGCGCTTGAATGACTACCCACCAATGAAGTACAGCTACGCCATACTTGTCTACGGGTGGTCGGAAATCGACGGCTGGCAGCCATGAATGTGAGTTCTTGCAGCACACTTTTGACTCGGTGCAGCGCTTTGACGCCCAACCTCTCTACAAGGACTTCCCACTGAGTCAACAACTATGGCGATTTCGTGATTGGGCCTTTTTTTCCAAATCCTCAACTTACGGCCGAAAGATACCCAGGGCGGTCGGCAAGCCGGCATCGTGTGTGTTCGGCTGAAGGTCAGATTCACTGTCAAGGTACCCCGAAACATCGGTGCCGGTGACATCTTTCACGAACACGATACAGACGTTGATCCCGTCATCGCTTTCGCCTAGACTGTCTACTAGGGTGCTGGAAACGGCATCCAAAGCGGCCTCTTCGGCCCCCGGCTCGTATCCGGGGGAGTCACCGAAGGCCGCTTTTCTTTTGGCCCACGAAGGGTGCCGGGAGTGATTCAGGCTACGGGCGTAGCGTCCCATCGGCGCGCTCACCGACGGGCATACCTGCGACCACGCTCGGCTCACCCGAAGTCAGCCCGCGCGGGAAGTAGTGGGATGCGACAAAGGCCTCGCTGCGATCCTTGCAGTTGTCGCTGCTTCCCATGAACCGGCAAGAAGCCATCATTTCAGGCACTCGCGGCAACAGGTTGCCCCACAGGTCATTGCAAACAGACACCCTTCACGAAAACGAGACAGACGTTGATCCCGTCATCGCTTTCGCCTAGACTGTCTACTAGGGTGCTGGAAACGGCATCCAAAGCGGCCTCTTCGGCCCCTGGCTCGTAACCGGGGGAGTCACCGAAGGCCGCTTTCCTTTTGGCCCATGACGGGTGCTCGGAGTGATTCAAGCCATAGGCCAGCGCCCCATCGGCGCGCTCTCCGACGGACACACCAGCGACCACGGTCAGGTCGCCCACAGTCAGTTCGCGCTGGAAGAAGTGGAATGCGACAAAGGCGTCGGTGCGAACCTTGTGGTTCTCGCTGCGCCCCATGTACTGGCCGAACGCCAGAATTTCAGGCACGCGCGGCAACAGGTTCATCTTCAGGTCGTTGCCCTTCATCCCGCGCTTCATTTCACCCCAGGTGGCGCCGCTCATCCGCACTTCGCCGATGCTGGCCTTGATCGACTTGCCTTGCAGGGTGTCCCGGAAGTAGAAGCGAGCTTTAGCATAGGGGTCACCGGCATGGGAGCCGTTTCGGTCAACTCGCGGACCGGCTCGATAGTCAGATCGCGATTCTGACCACGCCACGCCTCTCGACGACGTATTGGCACTCGATCGCAAAATCAATGGCTGGTGGGTGAATGACGAGGAGGGCATAGTGCCTGGGTCTGCATTGGGTCTTCAAATGCTGGTTCAAGTGGCGTCTGAAGATAAGACGCTGCTGGAGCACGACAAGAAACTCAAAGCGGCGAAGCACGGGGGCCCGAACATCTCTCGCCCAACCGCGCCTGCTACCGCAGGCCCCTTTCGGGTAGCTCGAACTTTAAACGTCACAGGAGATCACAGTGCCTCTCATCACCCTCACGGTACTACGACCCAAATCGGCTGAGTTCAAAGACTCGGTGCTCCAAGCAGTCCACGGCGCGCTGATCAGCGTCGGGGTACCTGAGGCCGACCGCTTCCACCGAGTTCTTGAGCTTTCCCACGAAGACTTCCGGTTCGATCGCACCTACCCGGATGTTCAGGGCGACAGAACGGACGACTTTTTATTCATCGAAATCGTTCTGTCCGCCGGGCGAAGTGTCAAGGTCAAGAAGCAACTCCTGGCAAACCTGATGGCCAGTCTTTCCGCGGCCGGACACAACCCGGAGAACGCAATGGTTGTGTTCAAGGAAACGACCTGGGAAAACTGGGCGTTCGCTGGCGGCCGACAAATCCACGTCTAGCCTGGCTACCTGAAGCGCTCCGGGTTTGAACTGACCCCCAGTCGCTGGAACGGGCCCCAACCGGCTAGCCGCGCTACGCTCAGTAGTTGATCATCGTCGCACGGCAGGCCGATTTCGGCCCCTCAGTTCCAACGTTAAGCCCTCACACCATGACCGTTCAGCCCGCATCGTTAGAACGCAAGACCTTCGTCTGCCAGACAACTTTGGGCCACGCTCTTGAAGTGGATGTGATCGGGGGCAACACTGAAACCTTGCGACCTTGCGTCATGTGGATTCACGGGGGCGGCCTGATCTTTGGCTCGCGCATCACGTCGCCACGCCCATTCCTGGTCCAGGCGTTGGTCGAACGCGGCTTCGTGATTGCGTCGGTTGATCATCGGCTGGCGCCGGAGGCGAAGCTGGAGGAGATCGTTGCTGACATCGGCGAACTGTGGCGCTGGCTACACCAAGCTGGCCCCGGTCTGTTTGGCGCTGACCCGCGAAGAATTTGCGCAGCCGGCGCATCTGCAGGCGCATACCTCTCGCTGATTGCTGGCTACAAGTTGACTCCCAAACCGCGGGCAGTGGCTTCGCTCTGGGGCTTTGGCGACATTACTGCACCATGGGAAGCCGATCCCAGCGAGCACTACCGAGCAGCGCCGCTGGTCTCGAGGAGCAGTGCGTTGGCTTCACTGGCCCTGACTCCGATTCCAACTGCCAGCGGTGAAGATCGATCCCAGTTCTACCTGTACTGCAGACAGCAAGGGCGATGGCTCCAAGAGGTCGCCGGACACTCGCTGCCTGGCGGCAAGGACTTTCTCGATCAATACTGCCCACTGCGGCATATTGACGAGAGCTTCCCTCCGACTGTCTTGGTGCACGGGCGCAACGATTCGGACGTGCCTGCGAGCGAATCAGATGGCCTGGCTACAGCGCTTCGAGAAAAGGGAGTTCCACATGAGTACCACTCGTTGCCAGGTGTTGGTCACGGGTTCGCAGGAGCCACTGTGGAGCTGGTGCAATCAACTGAGCAGGCAGTTGCTGAGTTCCTTCACGCTCACATCGTCGCGAATGCGGCACGACCCCTCGCTCCAGCGTCGCGGGAGCTCGAACGATAGGCGTCGCGAATCATTTCTCTTTCACCAAGGTGCAACATGAATCCACTTCAACTCCGGGAAGATGAAATTGGCAGAAAGCTCGCCGAGGCGGAGATGTCTGGTGAACTTCGAGCAGCCGAAGGCTACGGTAAGCCGATGAAGGAAGACGCGGGTTGGGAGCAAACGCCCGATGAATTTCGCATGGGCTTCAAGATCCTCAAAAACGCAGGCGTCGTCCCGCCAGAAGTTGAGTTGTTTCATGAGCGCGCCAAGTTGCGCGCCGAGTTGGAGACATGCGTTACTGAAGAAGACCGGACGGCAGTCCGACTTCGACTTAGCGAACTTGAGCAAAAGATCTCGCTTCGTCTAGAAGCCCTGCGATCGCGCGGAAGCCTCTAGTTGCACAACGATGGCCAACCCATCCATCGAGAGGGACGGGAGCTTTTTTGGTTTTTTGGACACTACGACCCAGCCGACAGCCAAACCATGGGAATGCCAGGTCCGCAGAAGGTGAATCGGTACGGAGTGGAGTTCAAAGTAAACGCCGCGGCTTTGAGCCACGCGCCTGGGGTACAGGTCAAGGACGTCGCGGAATCCTTGTGCATTCATCCGTTCATGCTGTCGAAATGGCGCAAGCAGGTGCGCAGCGCGTCGCGGTTACGCAGCTCCTAATGCATAGATCTAGACTAACGGACCTGTCCGAAGAGCAGGTGCGCGTCAGTGAACACGTGGTCGAGAAATTCTGGCTTGTCAGCTCCGAGGCCCAACATATCTTTGGAACCGACGCTGTGCAGCGCCGCTCAACTTTGACGCTGGGCCCTAAGCCCACTCTAACCATCGAAATATGCCACTTCTCATCCTTCAATCCGCCTTAATCGTAGTCGCGGTCGTCATCAGTTTTCCGGCAATTAGCCAGAATGGAACGGCCAGCACACAAGCCGGAGATAGATAATATCAAATAATGGAGGCAAACCATACGGCCTATAAATATTTGCGCGCCATGGATAGCGGCAACTATGCCAGCCTCTGGGAAAATACTAGCCTATCGCAAGAGGCGGACTAACTGAGAGCAACTAGGTTACCGCTATAGACAATATGATAAAAGTCTTTGGCCTGTACAAAGAAAGAACCGAGGAGGAATATGGCTTTTCAAGCAAAATGTCTAGCGGCGAAGTTGGAAAACTCTACGCCCTTGTGTTTAGAACTCAATTCTCATCCTTGACCGCTGAAGAAAAAAGCTTTCCCACGAGGGCGGCGAGTGGAGGCTTGCAGGGCACTTCCTTAACACCAATACCAGAAAATAATTCAGTACCCTTGCTGCTTCACGTTGAAGCAGCGTCGACGCTCAGCAGCTCGGATTAATTTGCGAAGCGCAACAGCAAAATGCAGCCTATGCGTACCTTCCAACAATTCCACCCAGCACGGTAGCCTAACTGGTAGTTTAACGCGGAGGCCAACACGGCCCATGAGTACGCTATTGTCATGATCCTTGCTGGTGCCTAGCGCGTTTTGCGCTCCGGCGCTGATTCATCTGGGCCTTAGGCCGCTCGATCCGCTCGATCGTCAAAAGAATGCTCGAACCTGACATTTCATATCGAGTATATAAAATATCAGCCAATCCAATGGCACTGCTTCCTTCGATACCTCTTGTCGTTTTTGTCTACGGAGCGGCAAAGGCACTCGACGTGAATTCCGAATACATTGCCGCACCTGGAAACAAGGTGAACGTGGAGAATCTTTGTGTTTCCCTGTGCATCGGCATGGCGGAATACTACGCATGTCCGAATATACTTTTCAACCGCCTTTCCCCATCTTCTCATCAATCTCACGGCCATGTTTATCGTCTGGGTTGCTGAGAATGTGACCTAACCGCTGCTACGCGCGCTTACGCGATGGCTGAAGCCGAAGTCGTGCGCGGCGAAAGAAATGCGCAGAGATTGGCACGCGTTGCGACCGCGGAGCTAGAGCGAGTTTCAAGTAGACTTATGTTTTATACAGCTTAGAGGGGGTAGAACCTATGTGGTCTCGTTTCATGACATTCGCGTTGCCGATCTCGTTTGCATTCAGTCTTCTTCTTGCTGGCTGCGGTGGAGGTGGGTCCTCAGGGGACCAAGCGAGCAACGTTACTCTTGCCAACGTAAGCCTGCCCGCCATTACTGACGAGACGTACGAAAATGGGTCTCCAACCAGGACGACACTGCCATCGTTTCTGGTCTCCGCTGACGTTCAGGGCAACTTGGCAAGCCTGAATGGCAAGACCATCTATGTGATTGTTGAGGATCGGGACGGGTTCGTTCAGAGGGCAAGCGTAGTCGCGCCGCTAAGGCAGGTCGGGACCACCATATACGTCGAGACGAAGACCTTCGGCCCCCCGCCAGGCAGGTACACGAGCGGCTTTGTGATCAAGGTTTGCCTCGACTCCAACTGCACAACCCAACTGGGCGGAAGCCCGATCGTGGTCCCGTACGACATCACGGTCCTTCCGGGCTTGGTGCTCAATTCGAATGCCGCAGTGAGCCTAACGTCCCGAGTCAACACGCGCACGGAACGCACAGTTCCTCTCACGCTTCCGACGGGGCTACTCTATTATCCGGATGACTTTCTCCCATACGCTGGAAAGCCAAGGCTCGACAAGCAGGACATCCCATTCCAACCGGCTCTTGATTGGCGGGTCGACAGCAGCTCGTCCCCGACAGCCACGGTGATAGGCAATGCGGCAGCGGCGGGTTCCTACTCCGATAATCTCGTTCTTTACGCTGAGGTGCAAACCCCGAAGGGCAAGAGATTCCGGTTGGAGGCGCAAGTGCCAGTGCTCTACACAGTCACTCCCTGAGCCTTGTCCGGCGAGATAGGCGTTTGCGACGCACGACCCCTCGCTCAGCCGGACACGGGGCTTGTTTTAGTTCTGTAGACACTTTGACCTAACTGACAGCCAAACCATCAGCCAGCCAGGAGATTCCAATGAGCAACGAATGGAGCGCCTCCGAGAAGAAGATTGCCCGCCGCGTCTTTGATGCCGCGCTGAATCAGGAGCTGGCTGATGTTTTACAGGTCTTCAAGGCAATGGCTGCGAACGCGGCAGACGCCGAGGCCATGTGGGCCACGGAAGAATTCCTGTCCACCGCCCGGCGAGAAATTGACGCCAAGTACGACTTTCGCTATTCCCAGTTGCACATGGTCTTTGGCAAGCTGCTGCGCGAAGGTCGAATAGCCGAGGCAGATATCGCGGGCCTGTCGGACGACAACCTGAACAAGATCTTGCGGTGCGCTGAGTTCTGAGGTGGCTTGGTACCCCACCGAGCCCCTCACCCCACCGCCGCCACCGCCACCCTCACCTCCACGCACTTCACCAAGCTGCGCAAGGCCGGCAGGCAAGAGCCGCAGTTGGTGCCGCACTTCAGCGCCGCCTGCAGTTGCGTGAGCCGGTGATCCGGGCTGCCCTCAAGGCCTTCCAGTTGCTGGCGAATCACCGCTTCGTTCACATTGAAGCAGGTGCACACCTGGGGGCTGATCGGGGCCATTTGCTGCCCGGCCAAAACGCCGGGCATCAACAACTGGCGGGCCGGGTTGGGCAGCGCCGCATCTGATTCCAGCAGGCTGCGCAGCCAGGCTTCGCTTTTGGCGTCACCTCGCGCATCACTTCGCACATCACTTCGGGCATCGCCACGCAAATCGCCGTGCAAATCAGCACCCGCATCGCCCACCAACCAGAACGCATCCAGCTGCTCCGCCCCCGCTTCGTTGGCGCGCACCCGCACCGCGCGGTGCTGGCCACGCTCGGGGTCGAGGTAGCTGATGGCCTGCGGCCCGTCCACGCCGAAGGCCGCGCGCAGCGGCGCCAGCACCGCTTCACTCACCCGGCCCGTGGCACCGGCACGCAGCAGCAGGCCGCTGCGGCCATGGGCGTCTGGCTCGCGGCCAAAGGGCAGCAGGCAGGCGTAGCCGAAGGCGGCCATCGCAGGCTTGATCAGCTCACGCAGCGTGGCGGCTTCGCCCTCCGGCAACCACGCCATGGCGGTCAATCGCCAGGGCAGTGCCACGGGTTCGATGGCCACTGCGGCATGCTTCAACTCGGGCTGCTTCGAGCGTGGGCAGAACGCGGGCGATGTGAGCGCATTCACGCCACCCGCAGCCACGCCGCCCAGCACCTCACCGCCCCAGTGCATGGCGATGAACACCTGGCCCGGCGCCATGCGCTCGCTGCCGCGCGCACTCAGCACCACGTTGCCGCGGCGTGAACGCACGCGCAGCAGCTCACCCTCGGCCACGCCCAAGCGCGCCAGGTCAGCGGGGTGCACTTCCACGCTGGGCAGGCCGTCGTGGCCAAACAGGCGGCCCAGCTGGCCGGTGCGGCTCATGCCGTGCCACTGGTCGCGCAGGCGGCCGGTGAGTAGGCCGAAGGGGTAGGCGTCATCACACGGCTCGGCAAGCGGCATGTAGGCCACATCGGCGAACTGCGCACGGCCATCGGGCGTCGGGAACACGCCGTCTTCATACAGGCGCACCCGGCCCGCCATGGCGCCCTCAGGAAGCGGCCACTGCTGCGGCCCTTGGGCTTCCAGCATGGCGTAGCTGAGGCCGGTGATGTCCAGGTCGCGGCCGCGCGTGCTTTCCCGGTGCTCGCACCACACCTGCTCGGGCGTGCGGTAGTCGAACATAGCCACGCGCTCCGGCGCAATGCGGGCGGCCAGGCGGCGCGCCACGTCGGCGGCAATGTCCCAGTCGTGGCGGGCCGCGCCAGCGGGCGGCAGGGCAGCGTGGGTGCGGCTGATGCGGCGCTCGCTGTTGGTCACCGTGCCGTCCTTCTCGCCCCAGGTGGTGGCGGGCAGCAGCAGGTCAGCAAAAGCGGCGGTGGCCGTGGTGGAAAAGGCCTCTTGCACGATGACAAATTCGGCGCGCTGCAAGGCCCGTTGTACGGTGGCCTGATCAGGCAGGCTCTGGGCCGGGTTGGTGCAGGCAATCCACAGCGCCTTGATCTGCCCGTCGGCTGCGGCCTGGAACATTTCCACCGCCGTGAGGCCGGGCTTGCCTGGCACCTCGGGCACGCCCCAGAGTGCTGCCACCTCGGCCCGGTGCGCGGGGTTGGCCAGGTCGCGGTGCGCGCTCAGCAGGTTGGCCAGGCCACCCACTTCGCGGCCGCCCATGGCATTGGGCTGGCCGGTCAGGCTGAAGGGGCCGGCGCCGGGTTTGCCGATCTGGCCGCAAGCCAGGTGCAGGTTGATCAGGGCCGCGTTCTTGGCGGTGCCGCTGCTGCTCTGGTTCAGGCCCTGGCAATACAGGCTGAGCGTGGCCGGGCTGCTGCCAAACCAGCGTGCGGCGGTGCGCAGGTCTTCGATGCGCAGGCCCGTCAGCTCGGCGGTATGTTCGGGGGTGAAAGCCGCCACGCGCTGCTTGAGCGCATCGAAGCCGGCCGTGTGCGCGGCGATGTAGTCGGGCAGGGTCAGGCCCTCTTGCAGCAGCAGATGCAGCAGCCCGTGGTACAGCGCCACATCACTGCCGGGGCGCAGGGCCAGGTACAGGTCAGCGGCGTCGGCGGTTTCGGTGCGGCGCGGGTCGGCCACGATCCAGCGCTGCGCCGGGTTGGCGCGCCGGGCATCTTCCAGCCGACGGAACAGCACCGGGTGCGCCCATGCCATGTTGGAGCCGGTGATAAACACCGTCTGTGCATGGGCCAGGTCTTCGTAGCTGCAGGGCGGTGCGTCGGCGCCCAGCGTGGCCTTGTAGCCGGCCACGGCGCTGCTCATGCACAGGCGCGAATTGGTGTCGATGTGGTTGCTGCCCAGCAGGCCCTTCACCAGCTTGTTGAAGACGTAGTAGTCCTCCGTCAGCAGCTGGCCCGAGACATACACGCCGATGGCATCGGGCCCGTGCTGCGCATGAATGGCGGCGAGGCGATCAGCGGCGTGGTCGAGGGCGGCATCCCAACCCACCGCCTGCGGCGCTGCGCCGCGCTGCAACCGCCGCATGGGTTGCAGCAGGCGCGTCTGGCGGGTGAGTGCGGGCGTGGCGGTGAGGTGCAGGGTCGAGCCCTTGGTGCACAGACGGCCGAGGTTGGCGGGGTGCTGCTCGTCACCGCGCACGCTGATGATCTGGCGTTCATCGTGTTCGATGATGACGCCGCAGCCAACGCCGCAGTAGGGGCAGGTCGATCGGGTTTCAGCCATGGGGTGCTCGGTGGTCTGCCGCTCAGGCGCCCTGCAGGGCGGGGCGGCGTGGGGTGAACGTGGAGGTGGCGGGCGTGTTGCCAGCCGGTGCCGCCAAGGCCGCGAGCGACTCACAAGCCGCCTGTCCGAAGATCAGGCCATCACGCAGTGCAGCCACGGGGCGGCCGCTGCGGATGAGGTCGAGGTACCACGGGCCGTCGTGCGTGTCGCCATACAGGCAGGCACCCACGAGGCGGTTGCCGCGCAGCACCAGCTTCTTGTAGACGCCGCTGCGCAAATCGTTGAGCAGCAGTTCCTCACAGCCCTCGCCGCCCATGAAGTCGCCGGCCGAAAACAGATCAATGCCCGTGACCTTGAGCTTGGTCGACACCTGGCTGCCCGTGTAGCGGCCCAGTCCGTGTTCCGCCAAGTGCGTGGCACACACCTGGCCCTGCTCATACAGCGGCGCCACCAGGCCATACGCCACGCCACGGTGGGCGGCGCACTCACCCACCGCGTAGATGCGCGCGTCGGTCACGCTCTGCAAGGTGTCAGTCACCACGATGCCGCGCTGGCACAGCAAGCCAGCGGCTTCGGCCAGGGCGGTGTTGGGGCGAATGCCGGCGGCCATCACCACCAGGTCGGCCGGCAGTTCACGGCCGTCTTGCAAGCGAACGGCGCGCACGCGGCCCTGCGGTGATGCCAGCAGCTCCGCCGTCTGGCTCACCAGCGCAAAAGACAAGCCGCGCTCGCCCAGCGTGCGGGCCAGCAGGCCGCCGGCGGTGCGATCAAGCTGGCGGTCCATCAGCCAGGCGGCCAGGTGCACCACGGTGACGCTCATGCCGCGCTGGCGCAGGCCGTTGGCAGCCTCCAGGCCCAGCACGCCGCCGCCAATCACCACGGCATGGCGGTGCGTGCGCGCGGCGTCGATCATGGCCTCGGTGTCAGCGATATCGCGGTACGAGATGACGCCTTCCAGCTCACGCCCCGGCAAGGGCGGCACAAACGGGGTTGAGCCGGTGGCAATCAACAGGCGGTCGTAATGTGCTTCAGTGCCATCGGCGGCCACCACCACGCGGCGGGCGCGGTCGATGCGCACCACCGCCTTGCCCAGGTGCAGCGTGATGCCGTGACGCGCATACCAATGCAGCGGGTTGAGCACGATCTCATCGATCGTCTGCTCACCGGCCAGCACCGGCGACAACATGATGCGGTTGTAGTTGGGGTGCGGCTCGGCGCCGAACACGGTGATGTCGTAGAGGTCTGGCGCCGTCTTCAACAGCTCTTCCAGCGTACGAACGCCGGCCATGCCGTTGCCGATCATCACCAGTTGAAGTTTCTTCATCGCGCTGCCATTTGAGGACGGACCCAGAAACTCACGCACCTCGTCCACCGCTCGCTTCCAGCACATGCCCATCACGCCAACGCAGCTGCCTGCCCCGCGCAGCAAAACGCGGAGTTGGCCAAAGCCAGTGCAGATGAAAGGGGGGATGGGCCGATGCCCTGGAAGCGCTGGCCGCACCGCCGTTGGCGGGCCAGAAGGGACGAGGCGCGAGAGCGCTCGCTGCGATGTACGCAAACATCGTGCCGGGCAAAACCGGCCCGCAGGCGGCCATGGCGCACAGGCTTGGTGCGCCCGGTGCGTGCGCCGGAAACACCCCGTCAAAGCGCCAGGCCAAGCCCGCGGTGCGTGGCAAGACTTCGCCTATGCTTCGGGCCTGTTGTCTTGCCGTGTGTGGATGTTGATGCGCCCTTCCCCTTTGCTTGCATGGCTTGGCCCGGCGCTTGATGACGCCCAGGCAGCGCGCTGGCAATTGCGCGTGCAAGAGGGCGGCCACGCCACCGTGGACATGGTGCATGGTGCGCAGGCCCTGAACCAAGTTGGCGCGCCGGCCGCACCACGGGCCGTCATCGTGGTGGCCGATGCACCGCAGCTGCTTTCTGCCCTGCAGGGCCACACCTGGCAAGGCGGCCCTGTGAGCCTGTTCGGCCCCACCCCCACCCATGCTGAAGCCGATGCCTTGCTGGCCGCGGGCGTGAGTGGCTGGTGGCCCGACACGCTCAGCGCCTCGGCCCTGAACGCCGCACTGGCCCTGGACCGCGTGCGCTGGCAACAGGGCATTGATGCCCGCAGCCAGCTCGACCGCGCCCGGGCGCAGCTGGATGAACGCCAGTGGGTTGACCGCGCCAAGGGCGTGCTGATGAGCGCCCGCGGCATCGGCGAAAACGAAGCCTTCACCTTGCTGCGTGGCGCCGCCATGCACGCCAACCTGCGCATGGGCGAGCTGTCGCGCTCGGTGACCGAAGCCGCCCGCTGGGCCGATGCGATGAACCGCGCGGGCCAGCTGCGCATGTTGTCGCAGCGGCTGGCGAAGCTGGCGGTGCAGCGCTGGTCGGCCCTGGACGCTCGCCGCGCCCGCACCGACCAGGACGAAGCCTTGCGCCGCCTGGCGGACAACCTCACGCACCTGCAGGCCCTGCCCGCACCAGACACGGGCAGCGCGCCCTGGGCGAGCGCCCTGGCCACCGTGCAGCAGGCCAGCGAGGACTTGAGCGAGGCGCTGTCAGGCCGGCTGGGCGCTGAGATGCTGCGCCAGGTTGATGAGCGTGCCGACACCCTGCTGGCCGCGGCTGAGCAGCTGATCGTGGCGCTGGAAGCCGTCAGTGGCCGCCGCGCGCTGCACATCATCAACCTGTGCGGCCGGCAGCGCATGCGGGTGCAACGCGTGGCCAAACAAGCCTTGCTGGCGCAAAGCCTGGGGGATGCGGTCCGCCAGGCCTCGCTGCCCGCGCTGCTGGATGATTTCGAAGCCGCGCTGCGTGAACTGCAAGCCGCGCCTTTGAGCTCAAACGACATCCGCGAGGTGTTGCACGCCGCCAATGACGAATGGCTGCACCTGCTGCGCGGCCTGCACCAGCTGAACCAGGAAACCGGCCGCCTGACCTTGAGCCAGGCCAGCGACAAACTACTCTCGCTGTTCGAGCGCCTGACCGCCTCTTACGAGCGCAGCCTGCAAGTCATCATGGCCTGAGCTTGGGCTACGCACACGCACCCGACATGCCACCTGCCATGCCTTCACAGCCCTCTGTTTTTCAGCTGCACATCACGTATGTGTCGATGCCGCCGGGCGGTGCGTCTGCGGGCGCTTCAGCCGGCGCATTCACCACCTTGACGGGGCTGCGGAACGAGTTGGGCGCGCACACCCAGGCCCACCACGTCATCGTCGGCCCCACCGCAGACGCGCTGGCCGCTGCACAGGCGGCGCTGGCTGCGAACAACCCCAAAAACACCACACCCAACACCACACTCGGCCCGCTCACCGTCTTCGCCCCGCTGCCAGAGCCCGCCGCCTTGGCCAAGCTCGGGCAGGCCGGCCTGACGGGCTGGTGGCCGATGGACGACACCGCCCCCGCCGCGTTGCTGGCCTCTTGCCTGCACATGGACCAGGCCCGCTGGCGTCAGCTTGAAGCAGCGCACCAAGCGCTGCACTCCGTGCGCACCGAGCTGGAAGAGCAGCGCTGGGTGGAGCGCGCCAAGGGCGTGCTGATGCAGGCTCGGCAGTTGTCGAGTGACGATGCACTGCACCTGCTGCGCGGGGCGGCCACGGGCGCAGGCTTGCCGTTGGGCGAGGTGTCTCGGGCGGTGGCGCAAACCGCGCAGTGGGCCGAAGCCGTGAACCGGGCTGGCCGCTTGCGCATGCTGTCGCAGCGGCTGATCAAGCTGGCCGCCCAGGTGCTGGCGGGGGTCGATACGCGGCGCGCCAAGCAGGCCCAGGGCATCGCCATGCGGCAGGTGGAAAGTTGCCTGAAGACGCTCGACGACCTGCTCGAATCACGTTCGGCCGACCCGGCGGGCCTGGACGCGCTGCGCACCGTGCACCAGGCCTGGCAGGCGCTGCTGGCCCTGTTGACACCGCGGATGACCCTGCGCACGCTGCAACCGGCTGACGACGCCGCAGCCACCCTGCTGCACTGCGCCGAAGCCCTGACCGACGCGCTGGAAGCCGGCGGTGCGCGGCGCGCGCTGCGCCTCGTCAACCTGTGCGGGCGCCAGCGCATGCAGGTGCAGCGGCTGGCGAAGGAAGCGCTGCTGGCCGCGCTGCTGCAGCAACCTGAACGGCTGGACGCACTGCCCGCCGTGATGCAGTCCTTCGAGGCCGCCGTGCAGGAACTGGAACACGCCCCGCTGGGCAGCCCCGCCGCCCGCGCCACGCTGAGTGCCGCGCGCGAGCAGTGGCTGAACCTGCTGCGCGGCCTGCGGCTGCCTGACGGGCAAGAGGGCCGGCAAGCCCTGGCTGTCGCCAGCGACGCCTTGCTGGTGCTCTTCGATGAGCTCACCGACGATTACGAGCACAGCCTGCAGCTGATCTTGTCGTGAGCCGCCGCCCCGTGCTGGGGCGCCCAGGCACCGGGGCCGTGCAAGCGCGCCTGCGTCAGTGCCCCTCCTGACCCTGAAAACGCCAAGGCACGGGCACCACACCGGGCAAGCCATCAAGTCAAGAGCTTGGCACAGCGCTTGCATGCCTTGAGCCCGAGCCGATCAACCCACCCGGGTTCTTCGGCCTCTCCTTCGCACAGCCTCTGCCAACGCCGGTAGAGCCCAGACGCCGCCTCGGTCGTCCCTGCTGGAGCCAGATGTCGTCTGGTTGCTGTTGTCATGTACCCCTCGTTGGTTCTGCCGCCCGGCTGGTGCGTGCGTGCTTGCTTGCATTTGTGCATTTGTGCATTCGCGCTCGCCCTGCCCATGCGGCTGAGCTAACGACTCTGCTCACTGAAAGACACCCATGAAGATCCTCGTCGTCGGCCACGGCATGGTGGGCCACAAGTTCCTCGAGAGCGTGGCGGGCAGCGACCTGGCCAGCGCGCAGGTCACGGTGCTGTGTGAAGAGCCACGGCCGGCCTACGACCGCGTGCACCTGTCTGAGTTCTTCTCGGGCAAATCGGCCGACGAGCTCTCGCTGGTCGAGCCCGGTTTCTTCGAGCGCACGGGCTTCAGCCTGCGGCTGGCCGCCTGCGCAGCCAGCATCGACCGCCGCGCCAAGACGGTGACGACGGTCAGCGGCGAGGTGCTGCCCTACGACAAGCTGGTGCTGGCCACTGGCTCGTTTCCCTTCGTGCCCCCGGTGCCGGGCCGCGACCGCCACGACGTGTTTGTCTACCGCACCATCGAAGACCTGGAAGCGATGCAGGCCGCCGGTGCGCGCAGCCAGACCGGCGTGGTGGTGGGCGGCGGTTTGCTGGGCCTGGAATGTGCCAAGGCCCTGTGTGATCTGGGCCTGCAAACCCATGTGGTGGAGTTCGCGCCGCGCCTGATGGCGGTGCAGGTGGACGAAGGCGGCGCGCGCATCCTGCGCGAAAAGATCGAAGCGCTGGGCGTGCAGGTGCACACCGGCAAGAACACCGTCGAGATCACCGACGGCGCCACCGCCCGGCACCGCATGGTGTTTGCCGACGGCAGCCACCTGGAGACCGACATGATCGTGTTTTCAGCGGGCATCCGACCGCGTGACCAGCTGGCGCGCGACAGCCTGCTGGCCATCGGTGCGCGAGGCGGCATCGCCATCGACAGCGCCTGCCGCACCAGTGACCACGACATCTACGCCGTGGGTGAGTGCGCGGCCTGGAACGACCAGACCTTCGGCCTGGTGGCGCCGGGCTACGAAATGGCCCGCGTAGCCGCCAGCCAGGTGGCCGGCGACACCGATGCCACCTTCGCCGGCGCCGACATGAGCACCAAGCTCAAGTTGATGGGCGTGGACGTGGCCAGCATCGGGGACGCCCACGGCAAGACGCCGCACAGCCGCAGCTTCCAGTACGTCGATGAAATCAAGCAGATCTACAAGAAGATCGTGGTGAGTGCCGACGGCAAGTTGCTGCTCGGCGCCGTGCTGGTGGGCAATGCCGATGAATACGGCACCTTGCTGCAGATGGCGCTGAACGGCATCGCCCTGCCACCCAACCCCGAGTTCCTGATCTTGCCGAGCAGCGACGGCCAGGCCAAGCCGGGCCTGGGTGTAGACGCCCTGCCTGAGGGCGCCATGATCTGCTCGTGCAACAGCGTCACCAAGGGCCAGATCTGCCAGGCGGTGGGCGAAGGCAATACCAGCATCGCGCAGCTCAAGGCCTGCACCAAGGCCGGTGCCACCTGCGGCGGTTGCGTGCCGCTGGTGACGCAGGTGATGAAAGCCGAGATGAGCAAGCGTGGCATGGCGGTGAACAACCACCTGTGCGAGCACTTCGCCTACTCGCGCCAGGAGCTGTTTCACCTGGTTCGCGTCGGCCAGATCAAGACCTTCGACGAACTGCTGGCCAGGCACGGCCAAGGCCTGGGCTGCGACATCTGCAAGCCCACCGCCGCGAGCGTGCTGGCCTCCGTGTGGAACGACTTCGTGCTCAAGCCCGAACTGGCCAGCCTGCAAGACAGCAACGACTACTTCCTGGGCAACATCCAGAAAGACGGCACCTACTCGGTCGTGCCGCGCATGCCGGGCGGTGAAGTCACGCCCGACGGCCTGATCGCCGTGGGCACGGTGGCGAAGAAGTACGGGCTTTACACCAAGGTCACGGGCGGCGCGCGGGTCGACATGTTCGGCGCCCGGCTGGAGCAGTTGCCGCTGATCTGGGAAGAGCTGATCGCCGCCGGCTTTGAATCAGGCCACGCCTACGGCAAGAGCCTGCGCACGGTGAAGAGCTGCGTGGGCAGCACCTGGTGCCGCTACGGCGTGGACGATTCGGTGGGCCTGGCGGTGGAGCTGGAGAACCGCTACAAGGGCCTGCGCGCACCGCACAAGATCAAGTTCGGCGTGTCGGGCTGCACCCGCGAATGCGCCGAGGCGCAGGGCAAGGACATCGGCATCATCGCCACCGACAAGGGCTGGAACCTGTACGTGTGCGGCAACGGCGGCATGAAGCCGCGCCATGCCGAATTGTTTGCCTCTGACCTGAGCAAGGCCGAGCTGATCCGGCTGATCGACCGCGTGCTGATGTTCTACGTGCGCACCGCCGACCGCCTGCAGCGCACCAGCACCTGGCGCGAGAACCTGGAGGGCGGCCTGGGCTACCTGCAGGACGTCATCCTGAAAGACAGCCTGAAGCTGTGCGCCGAGCTGGAAGCGCAGATGCAGAACGTGGTGGACACCTACCAGTGCGAGTGGAAAACCGCGGTGAACACGCCCGCCGTGCGACAGCGCTTCCGCAGCTTCGTCAACAGCGACAAGGCCGATGAGCACATCGTGTTCGTGGAAGAGCGCGGCCAGATCCGCCCTGCCCGCCCTGAAGAACGGCACCCCGCCTGAGCCCCATTCCGGAGAAGCCCCATGAACACTGCCACCCTGACCTGGACCACCGTCTGCGCAGCCACCGACATCCTGCCGAACACCGGCGTCTGCGCCCGCGTGGCCAACCGCCACATCGCCATCTTCCGCGTGGGTGAGGCTCAGTTCTACGCCATCGACAACGTTGACCCGAAATCCGGCGCCAGCGTGCTGTCGCGCGGGCTGGTGGGCAACCTGGGGCCACGGCTTGTGGTGGCTTCACCGCTGTACAAGAACCACTTCGACCTGAAGACCGGCGAGTGCCTGGAGCTGCCCGACTGCTCGGTGCAGGCACATGCGGTGAGGGTGGAAGCGGGCGCAGTTCAGGTGGCTTGCGGCTGAGTGGGATGATGTGTGGGATGGTGGGCGGGCGCGGCGGCGATCAAGCCCATCATGTCACCCAGCCGTCGCCCCAACGCAAGGAACGTCTCCCATGAAGCTCGGCTACACCATCCTCTACGTGCCCGACGTGGCCGCCTCCCTCAGCTTCTTCGAGCAGGCCTTTGGCTTGCAGCGCAAGTTCCTGCATGAGAGCGGCACCTACGGCGAACTGGACACGGGCAGCACCACGCTGTCGTTCGCGGCGCATGAGCTGGGCGACATGAACTTCGAAGGTGGCCATGTGCATGCACACAGCTCCGTGCAGCCACTGGGCTTTGAAGTGGCGCTGGTGACGGACGACGTGCCTGCCGCCCATGCCCGCGCCGTGGCCGCAGGCGCCCGCAGCATGGCGCCGCCGGTGGCCAAGCCCTGGGGGCAGGTGGTGTCTTACGTGCGCTGCCCGGACGGCATGCTGGTGGAGCTGTGCACGCCGATGGGCGGTTGAATCCACGCCCAACTGGACACCTCAGTGACCATGGCGATGCCCGTGGTGCAGATCGGGCACATGCGCGTGGGCATGCCTGATCGGCTCATGCACATGCGCATGGCTGTGCGCCCCCACGGGCATCGGCTCATGCACATGGTTGTGGTGGCCGTCGTCGTGGGTGTGGGCGTGTTCATGCGCCATCGGCTCATGCTCGTGCTCATGGGCATGGGACTCGGCCAGGTGCACCACCACGCCCGCCAGCATCAACAGGCCGCCGAGCAACAGCAAGCCGCTGCCTGAACGGTGGCCCAGCGCCAGCGCACAGGCGGCGCCGATGAAGGGCGCAAACGCAAACACCGAGCCGGTGCGCGCCGCGCCAAAGGCGCGTTGGGCCAGCAAGTACAAACGCAAGCTGAGCCCGTAGCCGGTGGCCCCCACGGCAAAGAGGCCGGCCGCCTGCGCGGCCGAAGGCAAGGGCTCATCCAGCGCCAGCGCCAGCAGCGCCGTCACCGCAGAGCCGAGCAGCGCCTTGGCCAGCACCACCTGGCCGGGGTCACGGTCAGCCAGGGCGCGCGACAAGGTGTTGTCGACGCCCCAGGCCGCTGTGGCCGCCATCACCGCCAGCAGGCCGAGCCAACCCGCTGCCGCAACGCCGCTGGCTGTGGCCGCACCCAGCCGCTGGTCCAGCACCAGCAACATGCCGCCCAGCAGCAGCAGGCCCATCGCCGTCCACACGCGACCGTCCATGGTTTCGCCATAAAGGCGCCAGGCCAGCAGCGCGGTGAACAGGGCTTCCAGCGTCAGCATCAAGGACGCGCTGGTGCCACTGGTGTGCTGCAACCCCCAGGCCAGCGCCACCGGCCCGATCACGGCGCCCATCAGCGCCATGGCGAACAGGCGGGGCCAATCAGCCCGGGCCAGCCGCGCTTCCTGGTCAACCCGACTGCGCGAGAGGGCGCCCACGGCAGCGGCCCCCGCATACAACAGCGCTGCTGTGGAAAACGGCCCGAGGCCGGCGCCCAGGGCCTGCACCAGCGGCGTGCTAACGCCGAAGAGCACAGCTGCCAGCAAGGCGAGCAAGCCGCCGCGCAGCGCCGGGCCGCGAAGGGCGTGGTCAGCCTGCATGATCAGCCAGCATCACGAGTGAACTCATAGCGGCTGCGCACCACGTCGTCGCGGCCAGCCCGCACTTCGCGCTTGGTCAGCAACCAGGTGCGCGGCGTGAGGCGCCATTCGAAGTGGTCCACACCGCCGTCCACCAGCCGCTCATAGTTCAGCTGGGCACCCTGCGCACCGGCTTCCAGCAGCGTGACCGTGTAGTCGGTGCTGCCGGGCTTCGAGACGCCAGACAAGGAGGTCAGCCGCTTGGCCGCCCCATCCAGCCGCAGGCGTTCGTAGGAGTACACCGTCTTGCCGGGGCCGTCGTCGTAGACGTAATACAGCGCCAGCTCGTCGGGCGAGATCAATGCGCCGCTCACCCGGGTGGGCAGGATGACCATGCGGTCGGGGTGTTGATAGTCGCGGTAGGTGAGCGTGCCGCGCCAGGCGCCCACGCCAGCGGCCAGCAGCGCATCGGGCGGAGGGTCGTACAGGGCCCAGGCCGGCGCGGCCACAAGCCCGCCAAACGCACCACACGCCGAGAGAAAACGTCGCTTGTTCATGCGGGCACCTGGACCGTCGCCTTGACGTGTTTGAGGTTGGTGATGATGGTGAAGCTCATGAGCACGAGCAGCGACCACGCGCTCCACTTCGTCACGTGCACCGCCGCCCATGCGCCAAGCTGGTGAGGATAGGCCCACAGCCCGAAGAACGTGCCGATGTTTTCCGCCAGCCAGATGAAGAAGCCGATGAGCACCATGGCCAGCGGCAAGGGCATGCGCCGGTCTTGCAGGTGCGGCCGGAACACCACCCTGGCCCGCGCGTACAGGCCCAGCGCGGCCGCACCGAGGTACCAGCGGTAGTCGCCGATGAAGTGGTGGGTGAAGAAGTTGAGGTAGATGGCGGTTGCGATCAGGCCCGCCATCCAGTAGGGCGGATGGTGCTCGACCCGCAGGTCAAACAGCCGCCAAGCCTGGATGATGTAGCTGCCCACCGCCGCATACATGAAGCCGGAAAACAGCGGCACGCCAGACAGCTTGGAATAGGCCGGATCAGGGTACGACCACGACCGGATGCCACTCGACGTCTTGAACACCTCCAGGGCAAAACCGAGCAGGTGGAACAGGCAGATGGCCTTGAGCTCATCCATCGTTTCGCGGCCCGTGCGCACCAGCCAGATCTGGATGGCCAGCGCGATCAGCAAGAGCAGGTCATACCGGGGCACACCCAGCCAGCCACCACGCGGCACCAGCAGCACCGCCGCGAAAAACAGGCCAGCGAAGATGCAGGCCTGCGCTTCCTTCCAGGTGAAGTGGGCAAACTCGACCAGCCACCTGACTGGCTGCGATGGGGCGGCGGCAACGATGCGCATGAAAGAGGCAACGGTGGCGCCCTGCCCGGCAAGCCGGGTGCGCCACGCTGGAAACAACAGATGGGCCGGACGATACCTGCAACAAGCCCACCTGCCCAAGCGCGCAGCTGCGCACTCAGCCTCCAGCTGAGGGCCGCCGCGCCAGGTGCACCCCCGCCAGCATGCAGCGCACCGAACCGCCGGCCATCTCGATGGTGGGCACCGCCAGCGGCACCAGCGTGGCGGTGCGGCCGATGGCGCGCTGCTGCGCCGCATCCAGGCTGGCCGCCGCGCGGGCCGACAGCGCCAGCAGGCGACCACCACGGCCCGTCAGCTCCAGCGCATTGCCGGCGAACTCCGCGATCTGGTGCCTGCTCAGGGCGATGACCTCGCGTCCTGACTCTTCCAGCCGCGCACGCACCTCGGCACGCCGAGCCGGCTCCCGGATCAAATCCAGCCCCACCAGCGCGAACTCGGTGGCCACGCACATCAGCACATTGGTGTGATAAACCGGCTGGCCGGTGGCGTCAGCTGTGTCGAACACCATCGGCTCATAGTTGAAGTGGGTGCAGAAGCGCTCCAGCGCCACGGCATCGGCCCGGTTGGAGCGGGCGGTGTAGGCCACGCGCATCACGTGGTCGAGCACCATGGCACCGGTGCCTTCCAGGAACAGGCCATCAGCCTCCAGGCCGGAATAGTCGATCACGTCCTGCACCCGGTAGTCGCGCTTGAGCATCTCGATGATGTCGGCGCGCCGTTCGCGGCGGCGGTTGGGTGAGTGCATCGGGTACAGCGCCACATGCCCGCCCGGGTGCGTGGAGAACCAGTTGTTCGGGAACACCGAATCCGGCGTGTCTGCCGCACCGTCATCGTCGAACTGGTGCACGCGCACGCCGTGCTCGCGCAGGGTGTTCGCGGCCCGGGTGGCCTCGGCATGGGCGGCTGCGGCCAAGGGGGCTGCGGGCAAGCCGGCTGCGCTGCGCTGGAAGGCGTTGTCAGCGGCGGTTTGCGGGTTGGGATGGAAGTGGTGCGGGCGCACCATCACCACGGCCGACGGGGCCTGGATGGACGGGAGGCTGGTGAACTGCGGGGTGTTGATCATGGTGGGAGGCAGGCTTGAAACGACCCCAGTGTCTGCAGCCCCGGCGCCAGTTTGAAGCCAGCGTGCCGATCAAAACTCTGGCTACACTGAACACATCGCCAACACGGTTGATCAAAATGAGCTCTATTGACGACACCGACCGCGAACTGATTGCCCTGCTGCGGGCAGACGGCCGAGCCACCGTGGCGGCCCTGGCCGCCAAGCTGAAGGTGGCGCGCGGCACGGTGCAGAACCGCATGGCCCGCCTGCAGCGCGACGGCATCATCGTGGGCTACACCGTGCGCTTGAAGCCGCAGGTGGAAGCCCACCGCATCCGCGCGCTGATGAGCATCGCCGTGGAGGGCAACAGCAGCGAAGGCGTGATCAAGTCGCTGCGCGGCCACCCGAATGTCTCGGCGATCTACACCACCAACGGCCGCTGGGACATCGTCGCCGAGCTGCAGGCCGAATCGCTCGAAGCCTTCGACCGGGTGCTCGGCGCCATCCGCCTGTTCAAGGGCATTGCCAACACCGAAACCAGCATCCTGCTGTCCACCCACAAGCTGTGAGTTGAAGCGGGGCTGGCAGGTGCGGCCTCAGGCCTTTGGGGGCAGCAACCCTGGGGCCAGCGCCTTGCCCATGAACACGCTGAGCGGGTGCTCGGCATAGCTGCCGAAGGCGCCGCACACGCTGAACCCGCAGGCGCGGTAGAAGGCAATCGCCTCGGGCTGCAGCGGCCCGGTTTCCAGCTTCAGCGTCTGGCACGCACGTGCCTGTGCGGCGGCTTCCAGCAGCTGCATCAGTTGATGAGCCACCCCTTGGCCACGTGCCGCCGGCGCCACGTACATGCGCTTGACCTCGCCCACGTCAGCGCCCGGCAAACCGCCGAGCACCACGGCACCGCACCCCACCGCCGCGCCCTGGGCATCACGCGCCACGGCAAACAGCACATTTGGCTGCGAGAGCGCGCCCAGGTCCAGCGCGTAGCGCGCCTCCGGCGGATACAGGCTGTCCTGGTAGGCGTCCAGCGCGGCAATCAGCGCCACCACGTCCGGCTGATCGGCCGGCTCCAGCGCCACCTTCATCAAGCTGCGTCGAGCAACATGCCGGCGGCAAAGCCCACGGCCACCGACAGCACGAGGAAGCCCACATAGGCCAGCAGGCCCAGCAGCAGCGGGCGCCCCCAGTTCTGGCGCGGGTAGGTCTTGCCGAAGCGCGCCTCCACGTAGGCGTTCTGCGACTTGCCGTGGGCGTAGTACCAGGCGAACAACAAGGCCAGACCGCTGACGCGGCCCAATACGTCAGACACGCGCTCGTCTGGCAGCACCACGCTCAGCAGCACCGCCAGCACCAAGAACACCGCGGTGCCCAGCATCCAGTTCTTCGATATGGCCGCCTTCTCGGGCTCACCCAGCGCCTGCCAGTTCTTCATCTGCAGCCAGGCGCCGAAGACGGGCGTGAACAGCAGGCTCCAGCTGGCGGCGGCGTTGGGGTTCCACAGCTTGGGCGCGGTGCCCGGCGGTGTGCTCAACTGGCTCACATCGGCCACTTCCGCACGGGGTGGCGCATACAGGTTGTTGTCTTGGGTCATGGGTTTCCTCCTGGGTCGTGATTGTCGTGGGGCGGCGGTCATCGGGCGTCAAGCCACGCGCCGGTTGTAGGCCAGAAAAACGTCGTCGCGCACCCAGCCCAGCGCTTCATACAGGCGCTGGGCCTGCTGGTTGGTGCGGGCGGTGGTCAGGTCCATGCGCACCATGCCGTCGGCACGGGCGCGTTGCTCTGCCGCCAGCAGCAGCGCGCGGCCCACGCCGCCTTGCCGGGCGGCAGGCGATACGAACAGGTCATACAGCGTGTAGATGGGCGCCGCTTCCACCGAGCAGAAGCTGGGGTAGAGCTGGCAGAAGCCCAGCAGCTCGCCACCGCCGTCGCCCTGGGCCACCAGCAGCACCGACTCACCCTGCTCGAAGCGCCCGGTGATGAAGGCGAGTGCCGCAGCCGCGTCGGCGGGCTGCTCGTAGAACTGGCGGTATTGGTCGAACAAGGCCGCCACGGCGGGCAGGTCGGCCTGCTGGGCAGGGCGGGTGATGAGGGACACGGTGCGGCGGTCACTAGGATGAGCGGACATTGTCAGACAAGTCAGCAGGGCCATTTTGCTTTTAATTGCGAATGATTCGCATTAAGATAAAGCATGCCTATCCAAACATCGCATGCCGCCGCCGAGCCCGATGGCCCCTACCTGGCCAGCGCCGTGCGGCTGGCCTGTTGCCCTACCGGTTCGAACCCGGTTCTGGGCTCCCAGGTGCACGGCTCTCGCCGCCGCAAGCTTTGGGAGTTGCCCGTGCATGCGCACTGCCCGGTGGTGGGCGTGTGCCTGCCGATGGAAGCGGTGCGCCAACTCGTCAACAAGACGGTGGGCGATGTGGGCGACGCCAGCGACCATGCCGTGCACTGCGGCGTGAATGCGGAATGCAAGCAGCGCAGCCGGGTGTCTGAAGCGGTGCACAAGGAGCTGGACCGCCGCTACGCCCTGCCGCTGCAGCAAGCCAAGGCGCTGAAATGCACCCACACCCTGACCGCCCACTGGCGCCAGATGCGCAGCCAAGGCAGCGCGGTGGCCGGCGCGCTGTGGGCCGTGCTGACCCACCCGCGCTGCGACACGGTGCTGGAAACCGAAGTGCTGCAGGACATCCACATGCTGCAACACCAGCTCGGCGCTGCCGACCGCGCCGACCACGCCCGCATCCAGGCCCTGCTGCATGAAAACGCCGTGGTGGCCCGGGCGCTGGCGTCGGCCCAGCAGCGCTGCACCCGGCTGAGCGAACAGCATGCCCAGGCGCTGGCCGCGCTGCAGGCGGAACAAGTGACGCTGCGCGGCGCACTGATCGCCAGGACGTCAGAGCTGGCGCAGCTGCAGCAGGCCCATGCGCAGCTCAAGGCCACCTTGCCTGACCTGGACAGCCGCCTCGCCCTCAAGCAGCAACTGGCGATGCAGCAGGAACGCAACCAGGCGCTGCAGCAAACCTTGTCGCAGCTGCGGATGGTGCATGAACGACTGGTGGCCGAAACCGACCCTCCGCGTGCTGAGCCACGCGCTGAGCAACCCGTTCAAGAAGGCGCCCCCGTGCCGGTGGCCACCCCCACCCCCACCCGCTGGCAAGACCGCGCCGTGCTGTGCGTGGGCGGCCGCCCCGGCGCCATCCCGATCTACCGGGAACTGGTGGAACAAGCCGGTGGCCATTTCCTGCACCACGACGGTGGCGAGCAGGAGCTGCTGGCCAAGCTCGACAGCACGCTGGCCGCGGCCGATCTGGTGATCTGCCAGACCGGCTGCATCAGCCACAACGCCTACTGGCGGGTGAAGGACCATTGCAAACGCACGGGCAAGCCCTGCGTGTATGTGGACAAGCCCAGCGCCAGCCGCCTGAAGCGCGTGCTGCTCGAACCCTCAGCGCCAGTGGCTCAATCGGCCCAGCGCAGCATCGCCTCGTCGCGCCAGTAGGTCACTTCGCTGTAGAAGCCTTCCCACACGCAGCCGATGCAGCCGCTGTCGCAGCAGTTGGTGGGCTCGGCGGGCGCGGCGGGCAGCGCCACATCGGCCGCCTTGGCGCGGGCCAGCACCGCCTGCACCAGCGCGCGGGCCTCGGCGGGCTCGGTGGGTGTCCAGTGCATCAGAACGTCATCGGGGATCATCGTGTATCGGGGGCCGCGGCTGCAAAAACAGGCCCGGTTTCTACCATGCCCGCCCCTCGGCATCGATTAACCTTGGCGCCCCATGCCGTTTTCCCTGTCCGAGCCGGTGCATGCCGAGCTGATCATCAAGAAGAGCCGATTCATCGCCTGCGTGCAACCGGTGGCCGACCGCGCCGCCGCCCAGGCCGTGGTGGCCGAGCTGCGTGCCCAGCACCCCGGCGCCGTGCATGTGTGCTGGGCCTTGATGGCGGGCGGGCAAAGCGCGGCGGTGGACGACGGAGAGCCCTCGGGCACCGCGGGCCGGCCCATGCTGGACGTACTGCGCCACCAGGACCTGGACGGCGTGCTGGCCACCGTGGTGCGCTACTGGGGCGGCGTGAAGCTGGGCGCTGGCGGCTTGGTGCGCGCCTACACCGACAGCGTGGCCCAGGCCCTGCTGAAGGCCACCAAGGTGCCCCGGCAACGCCTGCGACACCTGCACTGCCAGGTGCCCTACGCACTCGAAGGCTGGCTGCGCCGCCAGCTGGACACCGCCGGCGCCAGCCTGGGCGAGGTGACGCACGGCTCACTGGTGGAAGTGCGTTTCAGCCTGCCCGAGAGCGATGCCGATGCCCTGGTGAAGGCGCTGGAGGACGGCGGCCAGGGTCGGCTCGGCTGGATCAAGCCCGACTGACCACCGGCCGCGCTCGCAACATGCCTCAAGTTGGGGCATGCTCAGGCCGATGACACTGAAACCACGCCACCTCGAGCGTGGGGGCCCGCATGTGCGGCAGCAACAACCAGGATCAGGCAGGCAAACAATGCCTTGGTGGCGGTGGTTTGATTCATTGAAGTTCAAGGTGACCGTCGCCGGTGTGCTGGCGCTGGCGCTGGGCATCGGGGCCACGGCCACCGTGCTGATGTTGCGCGCCGAAGGCGAAACCCTGAACGCGCAACGCCGGATGATGCTCGAGGAGGCCTCGCACGATGCCCTGGCGCTGTCACGCCACGTGGTGGGCCAGCAGCGCGCCCTGAGCGCCGCCGCCGGCCAGCTGCGCCCGGCCGATCTGGCCAAACCTGACGTGCTGCAAGCCCGCCTGGCCAGTGAACACGTGTTGAGCACCCTGTTCGATGCGTTGTTCATCGTGGATGGCAAGGGCAGCATGCTGATGTTCCGCGACGACGCCGGCACCCGCCCGATGTCGCTCGACGTGGCCGACCGCCCCTACTTCATCCGCACGCTCGAAGAGCGTCGCGGCATCATTTCCGAGCCGGTGACCAGCCGCGTCACGGGCAACCAGGTGGTGCTGCTGACCTGGCCAATGGTGCACGAGGGCGCTGTCTCGGGCGTGCTGGTGGGGGCCATCACCCTGCAGCGCCGCGACCTGCTGGCCACCGTGGTCGACCCGACCAATACCGAGCACCCGGCACTGGTAATCGTCACCGATGCCGCTGGCAAGATCATCGCCCACCCCACGGCCGACATGCGCGGCCATTCGATCGAGGCCGAGCCCTTTCTGCACGGCGCCTTCAAGCGCTGGCAGGAAACGGGCAGCCCGGCCGAGCTCAGCGGCATCGACCTCAGCGATCGTGAGTACCTGACCGGCGTGGCCGCCGTGCCCGGCACCGACTGGTTGATCTGGCGCAGCCAGGATGTGGCGGGCCTGCTGGCGCCGCTGCGTGACGGCCGCGCTGAGGCCACCCGCGTGGCCGCCGGCGTGGTGGTGGTGCTGGCCGTCGGCCTGGCGATCTTGCTGCGCTGGCTGCTGCGGCCGCTGTACCGGCTGGAAAAGCGGGCGGACCGTCTGTTCGACAGCGACATCGCCCCCGACGAAGGCTGGCCAGCCGCCACCGGCGAGGTGGGCCAATTGCAACGCGTGCTACGCCGCAGCGTGCGCGAGCGTGCGTTGATCGAAGAGCGCAACAACCAGGTGCTGCAGCAACTCAGCTCGGTGCTGGCGGCGGCCCCGGTGGGCATTGCCGTGACACGCGCCGACCAGTTCGAACTGGTGAGTGCCCACCTGTGCCAGTTGCTCGACACGCCGCAGGACGATCTGCTCGGCCAGCCGATGCAGCTAGTGTTTGCATCCAACGAAGACTATTTCGCGATGGCGCCGCAGTTGGCGGCGTCGTTCAAGGTGTCGCAACCCTATGCCGCCGAATGGCAGCTGCTGCGCCGGGGTGGCCAGCCTTTCTGGGCGCGGCTCTCGGCCCAGCCGGTGAACCCGCACGCACCCGCCGACGGCATCATCTGGACGCTGCAGGACATCACCCGGGAAGTGGCCTCGCGCACGGCGCTGGAATGGTCGGCCACCCATGACAGCCTGACGGGCCTGGCCAATCGCACGGTGCTGGAAGAGCGGCTGGCTCGCGCCGTGAGCCAGCGGCCGGGCTCGATGCCCGCCTGCGTGCTGATGTTCGACCTTGACCACTTCAAGCCCATCAACGACGAGTTCGGCCATGCCGCGGGTGACGCCATGCTGCGCGCCGTGTCGCAGGCCGCCGCCGCACAGGTGCGCTCGGTCGACCTGCTGGCCCGCATCGGCGGTGACGAATTTGGGGTGCTGCTGGAGCACTGCCCGGCCGATGCGGCGCAGCGTGTGGCCGTGGCCATACGTGATGCCATCAGCGAGCTGGCCATGCCCTGGGAAGGCCACAGTCTGCGCGTGGGCGTGAGCATCGGCCTGGCGCCATTGACCGCCGATTACACCGAAGCGGCCCAATGGCTGGCCGACGCCGACCAGGCTTGTTATGAGGCGAAGGCCGCTGGCCGCAACACGGTGCGCAGCCACTTGCCCGGCAGCAGCACGCTCGGCTGGCAACAAACTGGCCAGGGCTTGCGCCTGGTGGCGCAACGCACGCCCAAAGCCAGTTGAGCAGCGGCGCCGGCTAAGTCAACAGGTCAGCAAGTCAGTCGATCAGTCAGGCAAGCCGCGCTGCGGCGGCGGCTTCTTGCCGCGCTGGGCCTTCTTGATCTGGCGCTCGGCCTCGATCACCTCACCCGCAGCACGCCAGGCCAGAAACTCGTCCGGCGTTTCCAGCGTGATGCGCCCCAGGTGCCCGGTGCGGAAGTCGGTGATGACCAGCTCGGCCGCCTTCTGCATGTTGATGCGGCCACCGCTTTGCACGGCACCGCGCTGGCGGCCGATGGCGGCCAGCAGGTCTTCGGCCGGCACGTCAGCCACCTTCTCTTGCTTGTAGCGCGCGGCGATGCGGTCGGCATAGGCCACCTGCAAGGTTTCCAGCAGCTCCAGCGCCACCTCTTCCTCGTCGTAGGCGTTTTTGCCCACCGAGCCGGCCGCGGCCAGGTTGAAGCCGCTCTCCGGCACGATGATCTTCGGCCACAGCATGCCGGGCGTGTCGTAGAGGTACACGTCCTTCGCCAGCGTGATGCGCTGCTCGGTCTTGGTGACGCCGGCCTCGTCGCCCGTCTTGGTGGCCTTCTTGCCGACCAGCGTGTTGATCAGCGTCGACTTGCCCACGTTGGGCACGCCGCAGATCAGGATGCGCAGCGGCTTGTCCATGCCGTTGCGGTGCGGGGCCAGCTCGCAGCAGGCCGCGGCCAGGCGGGCGGCCGGGGCTGGCTCACTCGCATCCAGCGGAATGGCGCGGGTGCCGGGCAAGGCGTTGTAGTGGGCCAGCCAGAGCGCGGTGCGCCCGGCATCGGCCGTGTCCTGCTTGTTCAGCACCTTCAGGCCGGGCTTGCCGCCGGTCAGCTCAGCCAGCAGCGGGTTGGCGCTGGAGCCCGGCAGGCGCGCATCCAGCAGCTCGATCACCACGTCGATGCCCAGCTTCATGCGCTCGGTGATGGCCTTGCGCGTGGCGTGCATGTGACCGGGGAACCATTGGATGGACATCAGGGCTTTCCTTGCGCTGGGGCGAATGACAACCCGCCATTGTCCCAGCTTGCGCGCCCGCTGCGTTCAATGGGCCGATGTCACTGACTCAGCCAGCCAGCGCTGGATCTCCTTGGTGTTGGTCGGCGCCTCGCCGTGATAGGCCAGCGCACCCAGCACGGCATCGAAATCACTCAGCGCATCGGCGCTTGCCCACAGGCAATGGTCGGGGCCGACCAGGCGGTACGGTTGCAGGGCCTCGCCCGGCCGCAGGGTGCCGTTGTGCTGCACCCGCCAGCCGTTCACGTGCACGCAGTCACGCCAGAACACCCCGACACCGATGCGGGTGGTGCCCGCGAGTATGTGTATGGCCATGTCTCACTCCTTGTGAGACGGCTATCGTCATTTTTATCACTTTGTTGAGTCGGGGCGGGTTTACACCGCGCTCGGCTTGAGCTTGAACGCCCCGACGGCCTGCACCAGCCGGTCGGCCTGCTGCTTCAGGCTCTCTGAGGCAGCCGCGCTTTCTTCGACCAACGCCGCGTTCTGCTGGGTGACATGGTCCAGCTGGGTCACGGCATCGTTCACCTGGCCCAGACCCAGCGTCTGCTCCTGCGCGGCGGTGCTGATTTCCACGATCAGCTGCGAGACCGAGCTGACCTGCGCCACGATGCCGCTCACCGCGCTGCCGGCCGCCGCCACTTCCCGGGCACCGGCTTCCACGCGCTCACTGCTGTTGCCGATCAGGCGCTTGATCTCGCGGGCGGCCTCGGCCGAGCGCTGGGCCAGCACACGCACCTCACCCGCCACCACCGCAAAGCCGCGGCCCTGCTCACCGGCCCGGGCGGCTTCCACGGCAGCATTCAGCGCCAGGATGTTCGTCTGGAAGGCGATGCCGTCGATCACGCCGATGATGTCGACCACCTTGCGGCTGCTGTCATAGATGGCGTCCATGGTGCTGACCACCTGGCTGACCAGCGAGCCACCATGCGCCGCCGCCTCACGGGCATGGGCCGCCATGTCGGCCGCCTGGCGCGCGTTCGCGGCGCTGCTCTGCACGGTGTCGTTCAGCTCTTCCATCGTCGCCGCGGTTTGCTGCAGGCTGGAGGCCTGCTCCTCGGTGCGCTGGCTCAGGTCGGCATTGCCCACCGCAATCTGGGCGCTGCCGGTGGCGATGCTTTCGGAGCTGTCACGCACGGTGGTCACCACCGCCGAGAGCTGGTCGTTCATCTGGTTGAGCGAACGCAGCAGGTCGCCCAGCTCGTCCTTGCTGCGGGCGCTGGCCGAGGTGGTCAGGTCCCCTTCGGCAATGCGTTGGGCCATGTGCACGGCCCACTGCACCGGGCCGGTCACCGAGCGGGTGATGAGCCAGGCCTGCGCCACGCCAATCACCAGCGTGGCCAGCACGGCCACACTCAGCCAGAAGATGAGCTTGTCCTGCAGCACATCAGCCGCGCGGTATTCCTGTTCAGCCACCGTCAGCTGCAGTTGCACCAGCTTGCCATTGGCCTCGTTCACGGCATGGCCCAGGGGCTTGAGTTTGCTCTGGTCGATCTTGCGGGCTTCGTCGAAATTGCCCGCCTTCATGGCCGCCACCAGCGGCAGCAAACCGTCGGTCTGGTAGGTGCGGCGGGCGGAATCAAAACCGGCGGCCAGCACCTTTTCTTCCTCGGTCAGGTAGGTGGCCATGTAGGCCTTCCACACCTCGTCGATGCGGGCCAGATGCCGCTGCACCTGCGTGTCATTGCCTTGGCTGAGTGCGGGGTCGGCGTGGGCCAGGGCCTCCAGCACGAGCGACCGGCTGTCGAGCAGCAGATGGTCGATCTCAGCCAGCTGGCCCATGGGCACGGTGCGGTCTTCGTACACCGTCTTCAAGCCGTCGTGCACCCGCCCCAGGCTCCAGCCACCAGCCACCGCAATGGCGAGTGTCAGCAGCAGCATCAGCGCAAAAGAGGCACCGAGGCGCACCCCGATCCTGAAATTCCGGACATTGATCATCGCGTGGCCCTTCGTGGCTTTTGACGACCCTTGAAGGCCGTTTCGCCGTCTATCGGCCTTCTGCGCAAATGATCAAGGGCCTTGCCCCGGCTGATGTGGGCAGTTTTACGCAGCAGGCGCCACCAGCACGCCCATCGCCCACCGGGCCACCGCCGCATGGGCGGCATTCAGGTTGTCCGAGGTGGCGGTGCTGCCACCCATGAACACGGCCAGCACCAGCGGCGGCTGCCCCGGCGGCCAGGCCACGGCCACGTCGTTCACCGCGCCGCGCGGGCCGGTGCCGGTCTTGTCGCCGGCCTGCCAGTCGGCTGGCCACGGCGCGCGCAAGCGGTTCATGCCGGTGCTGGCGCCACGCAGCCACAGCTGCAACTGCTGGCGCGACTGGCTGGAGAGCGTCGAGCCGTGCACCACGCTGGCCACCGTGCGGGCGAAAGCCGCGGGCGAGGTGGTGTCGCGCGCATCGCCCGGCAGGTTTGAATTCAGCTCGGGCTCGTTGCGATCGAGCCGGGTGACGGCGTCGCCCCAGGCGCGCAGCAGCCGCGTCAGGCCGGCGGGGCCACCCACCCAGGGCAGCAGCACATTGGCCGCCGCGTTGTCGCTGACGCCCACCGTGGCTTCGCACAGCATGCCCAGCGGCACCTGCACCGCCGCACGCGTGCCCAGCAAGCCCTCCATCACCGGGGCATAGGGCACCAGATCGGTTTTGCGCACGGCCACGGTTTGCTGCAGGCTGAGTCGGCCGGCGTCCACCTGCGTCAACACAGCCGCGGCCAGCAGCAGCTTGAAGGTGGAGCACATGGCGAAGCGTTCATCGGCCCGGTACTGCCAGAGGCGCCCGGTGCGCGTTTCCATCAGGCACACGCCGATGCGACCACCGTGCTGCGATTCCAGCCCGGCGCACAGGGTGGCGAGCGAGTCGGCGGCCAACGCCTCACGCGGGCTGGTGCTTGATGCACCCAGCGAGGTGTCTTGGCCCTGCGGCGCTGGCGGGCTGAGCAACTGGGCAACAGCCGCGCCGGGCCATGCGAGGCTGAACCCAGCCGCGCCCACGCCCGCGGCCAAGCCGGTGAGCAGCACGTCACGGCGAGCGACAGCCGCGGGCGATGCGGCCTCTGCAGGGTCAGCCTTCATCGGTTCAGCGCGCACTTTGGGGCGAGGCCACGAAGGCCGAGCGCTGGTAGCCCAGCGCCACCGCCCGGTCCAGCGCCAGCGCCAGTTCGGCCTCCGGCAACTGCGGTGTGCGCGACAGCACCCAGCCGTATTGACGGCTCGGCTCACCGACCAGCGTCCAGCGCTGGCCGGCGCCCTGGGCCAGCACCCAGTAATCGCCATAAAACGGCCGGAAGAAGCTCACCCGCAACTTGGCATTGCCACTGCCGGGCACCACCTCGGCCACGCCGGTGGCCACATCCACAGCGCCTGAGGCAATGCGGCAGCGGTTTTCAACGACCAGGGTGCTGGGTTGTTCAGTGGGCTGGCCGCTGTTTTGACCACCCTTCAGGCTGTACCTGGCCTCGGTATCGCCCACGCATTGCGCCTGGAAACGGTTGGGCACCAGCGCGACCTGGTACCAGGTGCCGAGGTAGCCCGGCACATCCACCTGCGCCACGGTGGGCAGCGGCGGACTGGGTGGGCCGGAGGCGCAGCCAGACAGCGCCAGCACAGCAACGACTGTCAGGGCAGCCACCGCGGCAGCGGCTGGGTGGCGCACCAGTCGGGAAACACCGGCGGCACGGGGCGAAAGCAGGGGCATCGTCATGCCCGCATTGTCTGCCCGACGGCGCAAAACGCCAGTGCAGGGACAAGGGGGATGGGGGGATAGGGGACGGCCTCTCGGTGCTGGCGCCGTCAGTGCGTCCAGACCCAGACCACGCTGCGCTGCAGGTTGACCTGCTGCAACGTGACCCAGCCCAGGTGCGGGCGGTTGGCGCCATTGGCAGCCGAGGGCAACAAGCGCTCAGACAGATCCAGGCTCACATCAAACGGCGCGCCCTGAAAACCCAGGCGCGTGACGCTGCTGACGCCGTCGTGCAGCGCCAGCGGCAAAGGCTGCCCGGCGCGCTGCGTCCATTCCTGCGCAAACGCGGCGCCCGTTTGCACCTCGGGCACGGCCCCGGCCAGCTGGAACAAGCGGCCCAGGCCGTTGTTGGCCGACAGCGGCTGCAAAGCCGCCAGCACATCCGGCACGGGCTGATCGGCCTGGGCGTGGGCGGCCCGCAGGCCGGCTTCGGTCAGGGGTTGCAGGGCGGCGTGGGCCACGTCGGGCACTGCGGCCCAGACGCAGCAGGCTATCGCCACGGCGGCCACTTCGCCGCTGGCACCTCGGCCAGCACACAGGGCGCGCTGGGCACGGCCAGCAAAACGGGCAACGGGCCGAGGCAACACGGCAAGACTCCTTGGGATGATCGGACGAGGGAGATGACTCCCTCAGTCTGATCAAACCAAGGCGCTGGCGCAGGCGGAAAAGCGGGGCTTGGGCGCGGCAGTTTGAGCCTTGCAGCGCTTGGGCGCGCATGAGGCCGGACCCCTCAGGGCTGCGCCAACGCCCGAACCTGGTCGGCGAACGTGGCCACGTCGATCGGCTTGGCCAGGTAGCCGTCGCAGCCGGCAGCGCGCATCTTGCCTTCGTCGCCCTTCATGGCATAGGCCGTGAAGGCCACCACCTTCATGTGGCGGGTGGCCTGATCGGCCTTCAGCAGGCGCGTGAGGGCCAATCCGTCCAGGCCAGGCAGTTGCACATCCATCAGTACCAGGTCGGGTTGGAAGCCGGTGAGCTTGGCCTGCGCCTGCTCCGCGTCCACCGCCTCGACCACCTCCATGCCTTCCGCGCCCAGAACAAAGCTGACCAGCTCCAGGTTCAGCGGGTTGTCGTCCACCACCAGCACGCGCAAGGGGGTCATGGGGCGTCCCCTTGCGACACGGCACGGTGTGGCTGCGGGTACGGCGGCCCTGCGGGCTTCCAGCCGCGCAACCGCTCCAGCAAGGCCTGCACGCCGCCATCGCCCTTGCCCACGATCGCCCGGGCCGAGCGGGCCAACTGGGCGTATTCGTCGTCGTCGAGCAGCAGGCTGGTCCACACCAGCACCGGCGTATGGCACCAGCGCGGCAGCGCACTCAAAGCGGCCAGGGCCTGGAAGCCGTCCATCTCCGGCATCATCAAATCCAGCACGATGGCGTCGGGGGCATGCAGGTCGATGTCGCGCAGCGCCTGCCTGGCATCGGCCACGCACACCACGGCCAGCCCGGCCGCTTGAAGGGCGGCCTGCATCAGGTCGCGAGCGGTGGGGTCGTCGTCCACCACCAGCACGCGCTGCACTGCACCGCATTGCTGTCGCAGCCGGTGAATGGCGGCCAGCACTTCACCGGCCTGCAAAGGCTTGGCCAGCACATCGGCCACACAAAACGCGGCCGTGCCACTGCCCCCGGCGTCAAGCGGCACGCCCATCGTCAAACCCAGCACCTGCGCGCCGCGGCTGGCACCGCCGCTGCGAATGTCAGCCAACGTGGTCAGCCCACCCCGGTCGGGCAACTGCATGCCCAGCGTCAGCCCTTCAAACCGATGGTGGAACGAGCGCTGCACCGCAGCCGCGGCACTGCCCGCCTCTTCCACCTGCACGGCCGTGCCGCTCAGGCCCTGCGCCAGGCGGCCATGCACGGCGGGGTCGGCATCGATGACCAGCAGGTGCCGCTCGCCCTCCCCGCCGGGCGCCGTGGCCGCGTATTCATCGGCCGTCAGCACCTGCACCTGCGGTGAGCGCGGCAACACCAGATAAAACACGCTGCCCACCCCGGGCTGGCTGTACACGCCCACCGAGCCGCCCTGGCCCTGCACCAGGCGGCGCGTCAAGGCCAGGCCCAGGCCGGTGCCCTGGTGGCGCTTGCTGTAGCCGCTGTCGAGCTGCTGGAATTCAACAAAGAGCCGCGCCTGGTCTTCAGCCGCGATGCCCACACCATCGTCCTCCACCTCGATGCGGAAATGGCTCGGGCCGTCCGGACGGGCACGCACCTTCACATGGCCGCCGTCGGGCGTGAACTTGATCGCGTTGGACAGGTAATTGAACAGCGCCTGCTTCAGCCGCGCCGGGTCCAGGCACAGGTCGTCCAGCCCGGGCGCCATGTCCACCGCCAGCTGCAGGTTCTTGCGCTGCAGGCCCGTCTGCAACACGCCCACCACATCGGCCACCAACTTGGCCAGGTCCACCGGCTCGGGGTTGAACTCGAACTTGCCGGATTCCACCTTGGCCAGGTCCAGCACATCGTTGATGAGTTGCAGCAGGTGGTGGCCGCTGCTGGCGATGTGCCCCAGGAAGATGTCGTGCTTGGGCGAGTCAGGCGGCACGGCCCCCGCGCGCAGCAACTCGGCAAAGCCGATCACCGCGTTGAGCGGCGTGCGCAACTCGTGCGACATGTTGGCCAGGAACTGGCTCTTCATGCGGCTGGCGGCCTGAATGTCGCGGTTCTCGGCCTCCAGACGCTGGGCTTTCAGACGAGCCGCTTCCGCCAGCCGTTCGGGAGTGACATCGCTCACCACACCCAGCACCCGCGTCAATTGCCCGTTCAAGAACACCGGGCTGCCGTGGATGCGGATCCAGTGCGGGCTGGCATCAGGCCACACCACGCGGCATTCGGCATGCCACGCATGACCGTCAGCGATCATCGTGCGCACGCCGGCCAGCACACCCGCGCGGTCCATCGGGTGCACATGCCGCAGGAAGCGGCGGAAGCTCCAGTGCGGCTGCAGCTGGTCGTAACCAAAACACAGGTCGTGGCGGGCCGAGCGCCGCACCTCACCCGTTCGGGCGTCATGGTCAAAGTTGCCGATCTGCCCGGCCTCCAGCGCCAGCCGCAGCTGGGCTTCGCTGTCGCGCAGCGCGGCTTCGGCGTGGCGCTGCCGCGAAACATCGCGCGCAATTTTCGAGGCGCCCACGATGCGCCCGCTGGTGTCGCGGATCGGCGAAATCGTCACCGATACATCAATGCGCCGGCCGTCCCTGGCCTGGCGCACGGTGTCAAACGCGCCTACCTGCTGGCCCCGCGCCAGCTCCGTGAGGATGCGCATTTCCTCCAGCTGCCGCTCGGGCGGCATCAGCATCTGCACGGGCTGGCCGATGGCCTCCGCGGCGGTCCAGCCGAACATGGCCACCGCACCCTGGTTCCAGCTGGTGATGTGCCCGTCGAGCGTCTTGCCCACGATCGCGTCCTGCGAGTTTTCAACGATGGCGGCCAGACGGTGCATCGCGGTCTCGGCCCGCTCCAGCCGGGTCATGTCGCGGAACACCATGGTCAGGCCGCGCAACTCGCCGTCATCGCCGTGCGTGGTGGCCACCCGAACCTCCACCAGGCGTCGGGTTGAGTCGCGGGCCAGCACCGCCACGTCATGCACATCGTTGGCGCCCAGGCCCTGCTCCACCACCAGGTCGACCGGGTTGCGCTGCTGCATCTCCAGCGGCCGGCCCTCGCGGTTGAACACCGTCCACAGCGACTGCCCCTGCGCCTCGGCCTGCGTCCAGCCCGTCACCTGCTCGGCCACGGCGTTCATGCGCAGCACCTGGCCGTCGCGGTTGGTGGTGATGAAACCAGCCTCGATGCTGGCGAGCGTGACGGCCAGCGTCTGCTCGGTGTGCTGCGCCTGCTCTTCCACGCTCTTGCGGCGCGCCACCTCGGACTCCAGAGCGCGGATGGCCGCCTGCAGGGCGCCCACGCTGGGCACTCTCAAGGCCCGGGGAATGAGCGGCCAGAGCGCCACTGCGGTGACGGCCGACACGCCCGCCGTGACCACCTTGCTCAAAGCCTGCAAGCCATAGTCGGGCTGCCAGATGGTCCAGACGTCAATCACATGCGTCATGCCGCAGGCAAAGATGAATGCGCTGAACAACCACGGCACATAGCCGAACTGCAGGCTCTCAGCGGCACCACGGCGACGCACGAACGTCAGGATGGCCACGGGAATGGAGAAGTAGGCCAGCGCGATGACCACATCGGCGCCCACCATCGACCACAGCAGCGTGGGCGACCAGGAGAAACAGTAGCCGTGCGGCAGAAAGCCATTGCGCCCGAGCAATGCAGCCAGTTGGTCCATCACAACTCCCCGGAGAAACTGAACGTGGTCGGCGGCAGTTGCATCCTGCGCCACGGGGGCGGTGGCGTCAATTCGGGCTATCTGGGCAACCGGGCCAGCCCAGGTCGGGGTTTACCGCCCAGCCGCGCCCCGCTGCCGCAACCCTTCGTACAACTCAGCCGGCCCCAGCAAGATGTGCTTCAGGCCCTGGCGCACCTTGTCGGAATCGATGGCCTGCTTGCTCATGGTGCCGTGGGCCTCGAAAGCATCGAGGATGGCGTTCATCAACTCGGCCGCCAGATCGGGTGAGTTGGCGAATTGCTCCTTCGAGTTGTTCATGGCCTGCTGCACCAGCAGGTCTGATTCCAGCAGCTTGCCTTTCAGCACGTTGTTCACGTAGACCAGCTTGTCGTCTTCGGTGAGTTCGCCGTCAAAGAGGTCGTTCACCTTGGCCACGATTTCCGACAGCAGCAGCTTGGTCTTCTCTTGCAGCTCACCGCTGCCGGGGGCCGTCATTGGCTGCAGCTTGTAGTCGGCATCAGCCTCACCCAGCACCAGGGCCTGGTCGCCCTTGTTCTTGAGCTTGTGGTGCGTGAGCGTGACCTTCGACAGGTCAACGCCCTCACGCTCACGGCCGAAGTCCAGCAGCGGCAGCAGGCGCTTGAAGAAGATCGCCCGCTTCTCGATGGCCGTGTAGCCGTAGTCGAACATCTGCGACAGAAAGGCATACACCCGCACGAAGGTGGCCAGGTCGCCCTTGAACATCACCAGTGCGTCCACTTCGTCCTTGGCGGCCTTGATGGCATCGGGCGCGGCGGGCTGGCGGGCCAATGCCTCGTCACAAGCCGCCTTGGCTGACTTGTAGTGCTTCAGCAGTCGGTCAGCCACGGGCTCCAACGCGGCAATCAGCCGGCCCTGCGTGGCTTTGGGGTTGAGTTCAACCGCCGCCACGCGGTCTACCTCGGCCTCGTCATAGTGGCCGGCACTGTCAAGCTTGGCGCGCAGGTCGTAAATCAGCTCGGGGTCGGTCACGCCGGCCAGCTCGGCGGTTTCGTAATAGGTCTGGAAGGCCGCCAACACATCTTCGGGGGCGTTCGCAAAGTCGAGGATGTAAGTGGTGTCCTTCAGGCCATGCACGCCGTTGTAGGCGCGGTTCAGGCGCGACAAGGTTTGCACGGCCTGAATGCCGGCCAGCTTCTTGTCGACATACATGCCGCACAGCAGCGGCTGATCAAACCCCGTCTGGAATTTGTTGGCCACCAGCAAGATCTGGTACTGGTCAGTGGCGAAGGCCTCGCGGATGTCTCGCCCCTTCAAGCCCGGATTCAGGTGCCCGCTGGTTTCGGTCACCGGATCAGGCAATGAGCCGGGGTCATTCACTTCGCCTGAAAACGCCACCAGCGAGGCCAAGGTGTAGCCCTGGGACTGGATGTAGCTGTCAATAGCCAGCTTCCAGCGCACCGCTTCAAGGCGGCTGCCCACCACCACCATCGCCTTGGCCTGGCCACTCAGCAGCGGCTGCACGTTTTCAATGAAGTGCTCCACCACCACCTGCACCTTCTGGCTGATGTTGTAGGGGTGCAGACGCACCCAGCGCATCAGGCCCTTCAAGGCCTCGCTGCGCTCCACCTCCTTGTCGTCCCATTCCTTTCCGTTGTGGGCCAACTTGAAGGCCAGCTTGTACGAGGTGTAGTTCTTCAACACATCGAGGATGAAACCCTCTTCAATCGCCTGGCGCATGGAATACACATGGAACGCCGCCGGCAGGTTGGACGGCCCGGTAGGCTCATCAGGCCGCGGCTTTCGGCCGAACAACTCCAGCGTCTTGGACTTCGGCGTGGCCGTGAACGCCACATACGTGATGGCCGACGTGGCCCCGGCGCGGGCGCTCATCTGCGCAGCCAGAATGTCTTCAGCGGCCACCTCACCGCCGTCGGCCAGGTCTTTCAGCTCCTCCGCGCTCAGCACCTGCTTGAGCTTGCCGGCAGCCTCGCCGGTTTGTGAGCTGTGCGCTTCGTCGGCTATCACGGCAAAGCGCTTGCCCTGGGTGGCCGCCAGCTCTTGCACGGCGCTCAATGCAAACGGGAAGGTCTGGATGGTGCACACCACGATCTTCTTGCCGCCGGCCAGTGCCTCGGCCAACTCGCCGCTCTTGCTCTGGCTGTCGCCCTTGATGGTGGCCACCACGCCAGCGGTGCGCTCAAAGTCAAAAATCGCTTCCTGCAGCTGCGTATCAAGCACCGTGCGGTCGCTCACCACCAGCACCGTGCTGAACACCTTGTTGTTCTGCGTGTCGTGCAGGTCAGCCAGAAAGTGCGCAGCCCACGCGATGGAGTTGGTTTTGCCGCTGCCCGCACTGTGCTGGATCAGGTACTTCTGCCCCACCCCTTCGGTGGCCACGGCCCGCACCAGTTGCCGCGTGGCATCGAGTTGGTGATAGCGCGGGAACAGCACCGAGGTGATGCGCTTCTTGCTATCGCGCTTGGTCACCAGATATCGGCCGATGATCTCCAGCCAGCTGTCGGGCTGCCACACCTGCTCCCACAAATATCCCGTGCGGTGGCCCCGGCCTGCCTGACCGGGTTTGGCGGATACGGGCGGGTTGCCAGCGCCGCCGCTATCGCCAAGGTTGAAAGGCAGAAAGTAGGTGGCGGGCCCCTGCAAACGGGTGGTCATCATCACCGTGCGGTTGCTGACGGCGAAATGCACCAGCGCACCACGCGGGAAATCAAGCAACGGCTCTGCCGCAGCCTTGCCCCGAGGCTTCGGAATACGGTCGAACCGGTATTGATCAACCGCTGCATTCACGTCTTGCGTGAAGTCGGTCTTGAGTTCCGCCGTGGCCACCGGAATGCCGTTGAGAAACAGCACCAGGTCCATGATGTCGTCGTGGTTGGTGCGCACCTGGCGCACCACGCGCAAACGGTTGGCAGCGTAGCGGGCTTGCAAGTCGGGGTTCATGGCCAAGGCGGGCTTGAACTGAGCCAGCTTCAGCGGCGCCCTCAGGCCCAGCATTTCCACGCCCACGCGCAACACGTCCAGCGTGCCGCGGTCATCGAGCTGCTTGCGCAGCCGGTCCAGCAGCATCGCCTCGGCATTCACGCCATGGCTTTTGCACAGCGCGGCCCAGGCGTCTGGCTGGGTGGCTTGCACCCAGGCCAACACATCGGCCGGAAACACCGCACGCGGCGTGTCGTAGCCCTTGGCGTCGCCTTCTGCATACAACCAGCCGGTGGCGGCCAGGTGGTTGCAGATGTCGTTCTCGAATTCGATCTCTTGATGCAAGGCCACGCTGGGCTTCCTCCCTGTGCTGGTCTGCGCCAGCGATCTGGTGTTGGCGCCGAGGTGGTCGCCGCCGCTGCATTTTCCTCAGAACACGGGCGCGGCCGGATACATTTTTTGAAGCACCCCGCAGGCTCAATCGGTCAGAAACTTCACCACGGCTGCCAACACTGGCAGCCGCTTGCAGGCATCGTCAAGCACCTGCTTCGGGAACTTGTTCAAGTACAGCTTCGGGTCGTGCGCCTCGCCACCCAGCGCCTGCTCGAACGCGCGTTTGATGCGCGCCGAATTGCCTTGCGGCACACGCTCACCGGCCACCGCCAGCAGCAGCGCCTCCAGGCAGGGCTGGCACTCGAACACCAGCACCTTCTCGCGCGCTGCGAGGGCCCGCTGGTCATCGCCCCAAGCGGCGTCGGTGTCCAGCATCGCCGCCACTTCGTCAAAGGCAAAGTACCGTGACTGATTCAGCGCAAAGTTGAGCACATAGGCACCACCCTTGCCCTTGGCCGTCTTGATGGTGATGTACTTGGTGCCGCGCTGCACATAAAGGCTCTTGAGGTGACTCAAGAATGCCTGCTCGGCGAAACCTTCGCCCACCAGCAAGGCGGCGCGCCGTACGGCGTGTTGCGCGGGTGGGGCAGCGCGCTTGGCCATCACAGCTGCGGCACTGCGCCGTAAGCGCCCGCCATGTATTTGGCGTAGAAATTGTCGTCGTTGCGAATGCCCTTGATCGCGTCCATGCGCCAGGCTGTGCTCTCGCAATCCTCGCTTTTCTCCACCAGCATCACCTGCGATTTGTGCAGCACGTTCAGCACCTCGATGGCGTGGCAGGTGAACAGGATCTGCGCGCCGTGCGGGTTGGTGTGCGGGTTGGCGAACAGGTCCAGAATCGGCTCCAGCATGTGCGGATGCAGGTCGTTCTCGATCTCGTCGATCACCGCCAGACCGCCATCCGTGAGCACCGGCAGCAACCGCGAGAGCAGCACAAACGCGCCTTGGGTGCCGCTGGATTCATCGAAGAACGACAGCTCGGTGGCACGGCCCGATCGATCGGTGTGCACGCCGAATGGCAACCAGAACGTATTGCCGCCGGCATCGGGCAGTGGGGCGCGCAGCTCACGCAGGTGCACGTCGCTCAGGCCCAGATCCCAGCTCTTCAGCAGCGTCACCATCTGCGCCTGCTGCTCGCTGTTGAACGCGAAATGGCGGGCCGCGTTGGGCAGGTCATCACCCGGCCGGTATGGCATGCGGCCGGTGGCCACCACATTGGTCTGCAGGTGGATATTCATGAACGCCTGCGCCTTCGGCACGCCATATTGCGCCGCCGTTGAAATCAGGGAAGCGTTGGGCCGCACCTTGCGCGCTTCAGCCGGGGCCATGCCGAAATCCTGCTGCTTCACCTGGTACTGCTGCGCGTCGGCGTCCCAATCACGCAGGAACACGTAGCTGAAGCCCTTGACCTTGCGCTGGTAAAGCGCCTCATGCAGCACCCGCTCACGGGTCAGCCGCACCACGTAGCGCCACAGCTGGCCGTCGCGGTCTTCAGCGTCCACCTCGATCTCGGTCGGCTCATCAGGTGCGCTGAAGTGCGGGGCCACTGGAATGGCCTCGTTCACTGGCGCCCGGAACGAGGTCTTGATGAACCACGCAGCAAACACCAGCGGCTTGAGCAACGCTGTCTTGCCCGAGCCGTTCGGGCCGATCACCGCCAGCGCCTGGCTGATGCGCTGCCCGGTGCTGGACGGCGCCTCCCAGCCCACCGGCGGCACCTTGCCGTTGAGCTGAAGACTCACCTCGGTATGGCCCAGAAAGCTCTGGAAGTTGGAGAAGGCGTAGCGGTGCAGCATGGCGGTGTTCCAGCGACCTGAAATCAGTCGGAATGCGTGATTATGAGCCTCATTCAACAAAAACCTGTTGAATAAACCAATAAACACGTCATCACTCGACGCCTATACAGCCAGCCATCAGGAATCTGACTCGCCCTGCCCGGTGGCTTTTTGCCCGGCAGGCAAGTTGTCTTGCCACGCGGCATAGGTCACGGTGGTTCCCTTCAGGCGCCAGCTTGTTCGGCCGTTGTCCGTGCGACCAAGCACGGTGGCCGAAGCAGCGCTCGGGCTCTTGAAGATCACGTCTTTGACGAACACCAGGTGCGAACCATCTGCTGATGGCAACAGGTGACCAGAAGCCTTCAGTTCTTCACGCAACTGCAGGTACGAATGCGGCTTGCTGCTCCAGACGTTACGGGCCTGTGAGCCCGCTTGCACGATGAAGTGTTGCCCGTCTTCCAGCGCCGTCGCACTGAGCCCGTGCACCGCACTCACCAGCTCGAAGCTGGAACCGGCACCAGACGCCGCCAGCCCCGCCAGCAGCGCCTCACCCAGCTCTTGCTGGCTCTGCCGCTTCTGCAAACGCCACTGCGATTCCAGTTTGGCCATCAAGGCCGCTTGGCGCGCCTTGATCACGTCAAGCGTCCATTCGGCGTTCTGCAGCACCTGCGTGGTCAAGGCAAAAGAACACACGCCGCCCTTGGTGAAATAGGCCGACTTCTTCTTCTCGAACTCGTAGTTGCTGGCCGCACTGTTCTTGTTGCGGCTCAACAGGGCCAGGTTGCCGAGCCGGTGCACCCATTGCTGGTGATCATTGGTGTCAGGCACCCATGTCCACCATTGGCTGTTGGGTGCAGGCTGCTGCGGCATCACGTGCTCAACCGACACCACATCGTGCTGGTACTCTGCAGAGCCATCAGACAGCAAGCGGTCAATGCGCAGCAACAAAACGGCCAAGGCACGCGGGGAATGCGTGTCATACAACGGGCCATTCAGCGCGGTGTAGATGTCGAATTGCTCGCTCGGGCTGAGTTGCAAAGCGGACTCGTCTGCGAACAGGTCAACGTCCTTTTCAATGGCCGAGGTCAGCGCCGAAAAGCGCTCGATCCGCTCATTGACGCCAGACTTGCGGACGAGCATGGCGTAGCCCAAGCGCTCCAGATCAGCGAAGAAATGCAGCACCTTCTCGGGCGACTCTTTGTGCCGTACGAAAAACGCCAAGGCCGGCGGTACCCAATCCTTGAACTCCAGACGGTTGAGCCACTTGAGGTGCTCGTTCACCTGTTCTGCATGTTTGGTGCTGGCGTAGTTCGCTGCACGCAACTGGCTGTAGGCATCGGCCACGGGCAGCAGCACGTCCTTCATGAACGGGATGGGGTTGGCGGCCGGCGCCACATGGTCGCGGAACTCCTTGAGCAAGGTGCTGTGCGGCTTGGCCTTGCGGTACACCATGCGGATGTGGCCGAAGAGATCACCAAACTCATCGCGACCCAGGTCGTCTTCCTGAACTTCCCACTGGCTCGTGTACTCGTCGCGCAGCGCTTCAGGAATGCCACCAATCACTTCGGCCTTGAGGATATCGGTGGCGCTGAGGTCCAGGCCACGGCTGTTCAGCACACCGAAGATGCGGTAGGCCGAGTCCAGGTCAGGCGTGGCCACCGTCACCAGAAAGCAGCGGGTGATGATGAATTGAACCAGGCGGATCAGCGTGTCTTCATCAAGCTTCGAAAGCCGATCAAGGAAGACCTGCGCATTGGCCTTCAAGCGCGTCTGCGCATCGGGCAGCTTGGCATTGAGCGCCGCCAGCTTGGCCAGGCCACCTTCATGCTGGATGTAATCGCGGAAAAACACGCGGTCGCGCTCACGCAATGACAGGCGGTAGGTGGGCGCCGTCGCCGACACCACGTCGCCGTGCTCATAGATGCGTTTGCTGATACCGACCTGCACCTCGGGCTTCGACACGGTGGCGCGAATGGCCGACAGCAACAGAGTGAGTGTGGTCAGGCGCTGCTGGCCGTCCACCACGGTGGCGTCGGGCGCTGTGTCGGGCTTGATGAGCACGATGCTGCCCAGGAAGTACGGCGCCGATTCGGTGAGTTGTGCAGGCGAGGCATTCAGTGCCGTGATCAGGTCATCTAGCAACTCAATGGCCTGCTCGGTGCCCCAGGCATAGGGCCGCTGGTAGCCCGGAATCGTGAAGACGTAGTCGTCGCTGAAAACCTTGGCCAGCGACTGCTCTTTGGCAGTCAATGTGTTGGACATCTTGTTTCTCCCTGAATGATTTTTTATTGCCCGAACTGCCGCACGTCGATCTGGCCGGTGACGGCGGCGGAGATGAGGGCGGAGCGGCGTTCTTGGAGCAACGTCACGGCCTTCACTGCTTCACCGCAAAGTACCTCTGACCGCAATAGCTCGTCATCAAGCTTCCGAACGATGGCCTCTTGTTCGACCTTTGGGGGCACGCTCAGTCTGAACTTGGCAATCAAACCAGCGCTCAAATTCATCTGACTCGTTTCGTTCCCGCCTTCGCGAATGTGATCGTAGGCCGCCATGAAGAAGTAGCGACCGAACTTAGGTATGACTCGATCCCCAAAGGTGATGGCCGCGCATGCTTGGTTGTAGGCTGCCTCGATCTCAAGAAGCGCAACACGCCCGCGGGTCACGCCTTGCCCATACATTGCCATGAGCAAGGTACCGGGTTGTGAAAGTTTGGCGGCAGAGTTTGCAAGCCCTTCCTCCGTGATGAACTCTTCCGCTTCACGTATTGGCTCCCAGTTGATTTCACCCGTCTTGAGCCATGGGATCGTGCCATTCCAGTAGCTGGGTTCTCCTCGTTCCGGCGTTGCTCCCGTTTCAATTGAGCTGAGATAGCTCAAGGCGCTAACACCCCAATGCGCAGGCACCTCCCCCAACCACTCGACGCCCGAATCCTTCATCGGAACCGACGGGTCCAGCCCCTTGGTCACGGCATGGGAGGTGACGGCCTGGAGCTTTTCCTTGAGCAGGGTGATGAGCTGTTCTTGCTCCGCCACCAAGGCGTCAATCTTGGCAACCTCTCGATCAAGAAACTGAACGATGATCTCTTGTTCGCCTGTTGGCGGCACCGTAACCCAATAGTCACCAATGTTTTTCATGGTGATATGGGGTATGGCTGGATCGGTCTTTGTACGGTCAACGTACCTTATGAACATCTCGTTCGAGATTTGGGCGTAGACAAAACGGGCGGTGCATTCAGAGGCAACGCGAATACGCGTGACCCGTTGAACCAACAGCGCAGGAAGGTCTGATTTCCTTAGTAGTGTCCAGTTTTTACCCACTTTTGATCCATCCATTGAGACGAGGATGTCATTCGCCTGCAGTAGGTAGCGGGGCTCATAGTCAAGGTCGAATGGCCAATATCGACCCTTCTCTCCCCACCGAAGGAATCCCTCGGTGACGTTGTCTCCACGTACAAGTGGAAGGCCAGCCTCAGGGTCAAACGAAAAACTTCCACTGGAAAAAGGAAAGCCAACCATCAAGTGAGCTAGATGACTCACCTTCTTGATAGACCAATGAGTTGGTACTTGACCAAGCCACTCTACCCGACTGTCCTTGTACGCCGGATACCTCGGAAAGCTCATGCCGACAGCCCCTTGATCATGTCCAGAATGCGGTCCGTGGTGCGCTTCAGGTCGGCGTCAATCTCAACCAGCGGGCGCGGTGGCTTGAACACATAGAAGTGCCGGTTGAACGGAATCTCGTAGCCCACCTTGGTCTTGTCCGGGTCAATCCAGGCATCAGGCGCGTGGGGCAGTACTTCGCGCTTGAAGTAGTCGGCCACGTCTTCGGTCAAGGGCACGTTCTCGGTGTCGCGCAGGGCTGAATCGGCCTGGGGCTTGCCCTTCTGCTTGCCCTTCTCACCCAGCACCACGCGGCCTTCGGCGTCGCGCAGCGGGCGCTCCACGGTGATGGTGTGATAGCCAAAGGCTTCGTTGTCAAAGATGCGGCTGATGGGCTTGCCGTCTTCGGCCGCGGCCTCTTCAAAGCGGCCGAACAGGCGGGTGATGTGGTCGATGTGGGCGTCGCTCAGCTCTTTGCGTTTGCTGCCCAAACTCTTGCGCATTTTTTGCCACATGCCACTCGCGTCAATCAGCTGCACCTTGCCCTGGCGGGCAGCGGGCTTGCGGTTGCTGATGACCCAGATGTAGGTGCCAATGCCCGTGTTGTAGAACATGTCGTTGGGCAAGCCGACGATGGCTTCCACCAGATCGTTCTCCAACACGTAGCGGCGGATCTCGCTTTCGCCACTGCCCGCACCACCCGTGAACAAGGGCGAGCCATTGAGCACGATGCCGAAGCGGCTGCCGCCGTCTTTCTCGGGGCGCATCTTGCTGAGCAGGTGCAACAGGAACAGCATCGAGCCGTCTGACACGCGCGGCAAACCGGGGCCGAAGCGGCCGTCAAAGCCGAGCTGCTCGTGCTCTTTGCGCACGTCCTTCTCCACCTTCTTCCACTCCACGCCGAAGGGCGGGTTGGCCAGCATGTAGTCGAACTTGGTGTGCGGGTGGCCGTCTTCGTTCAGGGTGTTGCCAAACGCAATGTTGGCCACGTCTTGCCCCTTGATGAGCATGTCGGCCTTGCAGATGGCGTGCGACTCGGGGTTCAGCTCCTGGCCATACACGGTGAGTCGCGCCTGCGGGTTCAGCTCGGCGAGGTATTCACCGGCCACGCTCAACATGCCGCCGGTACCCGCGGTCGGGTCATACAGGGTGCGCACCACACCGGGCTTGGCCAGCACCTCGTCGTCTTCCACGAAGATGAGGTTGACCATCAGCCGGATCACCTCACGCGGGGTGAAGTGTTCACCGGCCGTCTCATTCGAGATTTCAGCGAACTTGCGGATCAGCTCTTCAAACACCAGGCCCATCTGCATGTTGCTGACGCGGCTGGGGTGAATGTCGATCTGCGCGAACTTTTCAGCGACCTGGTAGAGCAGGCCAGCCTTGGCCAGGCGTTCGATCTGCGCTTGAAAGTCGAAGTGCTCGAAGATGTCGCGCACGTCGCTGGAGAAGCCCTGCACGTAAGTGAACAGGTTGTGCGCGATGTCATCAGGCGCACCCAGCAGCTTGGGCAAATCCAGCTCGCTCTGGTTGAAGAACTTGTGGCCCGATTTGCGCAGCAAGAAGGGCTCCGGGTTCACGCCCAGCTTGGTTTTGGCGGCCAGCTCTGCCAGCACCGCTGCCTTGGTGGGCTCCAGCACACAGTCCAGGCGGCGCAACACCGTGAAGGGCAGGATGACCTTGCCGTAATCGCTCTGCCGGTAGTCACCACGAAGCAGGTCGGCCACCGACCATATGAATGCAGAGAGGGTTTGTTGGTTCATGGTTCAAACTGACAGACAGCACAGCGCCCGGCGGCAGGGCGTGCCGGGCATACAAGGCATGACAGGCACGCAGGGCCTATCGGGGGGCGATTATGGAGGTGGGGTTGTGCGCTTCAAGCCGCCCGGGCAGCGGCCTGCATCGACTCCAGCGCCGCACGCGGCCCACCCACCACGATGCGCCCTGCGCCATGCAGCATCAGGTTGCGCGGCAGGCCGAAGTCTTCGACCGCAAAGCCTTGGGCATCCACCCAGTATCCCGGGCGACTTTGCGGTTCGGTACACGGCACCTGCTGCACCAGCGGCCGGCCGTCGTCGGTGTAGCCCCACACGGGTTTGTTCAGCGCTGCGGCGTAGCCCACCTCAAACGCGGTGCCCGAATCAGGCTCGTGGCCGCGGAAGTTGGCCAGGTTGGCCAGCACCACGTCTGAGCGCTGGATGAGCTCAATGTTGGCGCGGTAGATCCACATGGCCAGCGCCTCGCCGTGCAGGTCGGTGGGGGCCTGGTTGTCGAGCGGGAACAGCCCCGTGTGGCCAAACTCGGCGCACAGCGCTTGCAGGCGCTGGCCATGGGCCACGGCGTCGGGGCGAAAGACATCGAAGCCGGCGAGGTAGATGGTCTTTGAGGTGCTCATGGCAAGGCCCGTGCAGCCACGCCCATGTCGCGCCACAGCGCGGGGTGGCAGGTGAAGAGCAGCACCTGGTGGCGCTGGGCGGCGTCGAAGATCACGCGCTTCATGTGGGCCAGGCGGGTGTCATCGCTGTGCACCAGCGCGTCGTCCAGCATCAGCAGCGTGGGGCGGCCGGCGGCTTGCAGCAGGTCGGCGTAGGCAAAGCGGCTGATCAGGCCAAGCTGCTCGCGCGCACCGAAGCTCAAGGCGCTCACGTCGCCGGTTTCCAGCGCGCCGTTGGCCCGCGTGCGGGTCAGGCTACCGGGCGCCAGGTGTTCGTCAATCTGCACGCTGCCGCCCGGAAACAGCAGTTGCAGGTAGCGCTGCATGTGCTGCTGCAGCGGGGCTTGCAGGCGCGTCAGCGCGGCCTGGCGTTTGGCGTCCAGGCGCTGGCACAGCCAGTTCAAGGCGCCTGCCCGGCGCTGCAGCTGGCTCAGGCGCTGGCGGCCGCGCACCAGCTCGCCGTGGGCTTGTTCGCGCAGCTCACCCAGCCCCGCCGCCTTGGCGTTCTGCAGGGTGTTTTCAAGCAGCATGATCTGGTCGCGGCGCTGCTGGTGGGCCTGCTGCAGCTGCTGCACGCTGCGCTGCAGACGCTGGATGTCTTGCGCCACGATGTCGGGCCGCGCGGCGCGCAAGGCACCTGCGGCTTGCTCCACCCGCACGGCCAGGGCCGCGTGTTCGGTTTGCGCGCTCAGCCACTGCTGCTGCGCCGCGGCGTGGCGGGCCTGGTGGCTGGCGTCGGCCAAGGCCGCTTGTGCGGCGGCGATTTCCGCCTGCGCGGCAGCAAGCTGGCTGTGCAGCGCCGCCTGGGCGCTTTGGGCTTGCGACAGCGCTTGCTGGCTGCGACGCTCTGCTTGCTCGGCGGTGTCGTGCAGCGCTTCGGCATCAGGCACCGAGACGGCATCGGACGCAACCTCTGCCGGCGGTGGCAGCGCCTGCAAGGCGGTGGTGGCGGCTTGCACCCGGGCCTGCGCCTGGGCCAGCGCCGCACGCAGCGCGTCCAGCCCCTGCGGCGCCACCAGCGCCAGCGCCTGCTCAGCCAGCCGCAGCTCGCTCTGCTGGGTCTGGTGGCGCGCTTGGCGGGCTTCGGCCGCGGCCAAATTCGGCAGCCCCAGCTTGTTCAACGCAGCAGCCAGATCGGCCTCGGCCTGGGCATGATCGCGCGCCAGCTCGGCCAGGTCAGCACCGCCGGGGCTGATGCTGAGGCGGCCCACGCCGGGCAGCTCCAGCGTGGCGGGTGCGTCCAGCAGGTGGGTACTTTGGCCTTGCAGGGTGTGCACCTGGCCGTGGGTGCCCAGGCTCAAGTGCTGGCCCGGCAGCAGATCCACCTGCAGGCGGGTGGCCACGGCTTCGCGCTGCAGGGTGGCGTCACGCAGGGCGCGGTCGCGCTGGCGGAGGGCATCGAGCTGGGCCGGCGTGATGGCGGTGGCCGCGGCCTCGGCGCGCAAGGTGCTCAGGCGCTCGTGCTCGGTGGTGGCGCGTTGCAGCGCGTGTTGCAGCCGCTCGGCCGTGGCGGTGGCCTCCGTCTGCTGGGCTTGCAGGCTGTGGCGCTGGGCCACGGCGCGTGCGGCTTGCAAGGTGGCGCGGGCGGCGGCGCTGCGGCTCTGGGCCTGCTCAGCCGCGGTGCGGGCGGTGGCCAGCAAGGCCTCGCCTTCGCCGTGGCGCAAGGCCAGCGCGGCCAGGGCCTGCTGGCGGGTGGCCAGCGCGGCTTCAGCCTGCGCATGGGCCTGCAATTGGGCTTGCAGCAGGTCGCGGTTCTGCTGCAGTTGCTGCAGGCGGGTGGTGTCTTGCGCCAGTTGCTGCTCTTGCGCCGCCAGCGCCTGCTGCACGGCCTGGGCCTCGGCGAGTTGGGCTTTCAAGGCCTCCCAAGGCTGGGCAGCGTCATCATGTTGATGGGCCTGGCGCAGCAGGGCCAGCTGGTCCACCTGCTGGCTGTACAGCGCCATCTGCTCGTCCAGCGCACGCAGCTCGGCGGTCAGGCGGTCCACGTCGTCCATCGCCTGTTGCAGCGCGGCGCGCGGCTTGCCGGTGCCGCTCAGCAGCTCACCGCGCTGGGCACGCAAGGCGTCCAGCACGGCGTCGCCGCGGCTGGCGGCCAAGTTGGCAGCCACATGGGTGCCCTTGGACGCATCTTGAGCATCAGCACCGGCGGGGGCCTGGTGGTTCGACAAGGCCTTGTGCAGGTGGTCACGGGCTGGCGCCACTTCGAGCACCTGGCCAGTGCCCTGCTCCACCCACAACAGGCCCGGAATGCCCCAGTGCTCGGTTTTGCTCGCGCCCTTGCCCGCAAAGGTGAAGCCCAGCACGTCGGCCAAATGGTCTTCTGCGTCCACGCCTTCAAAGCTGCGGGCGCCCAGCTTCAAGGCGCAGCGCTTTTTGCCCAGAAAGGTTTTGACGAGGTGGGCCGGCTCACCGAGCAGCTGGAAATCAAGCTCGACGGTGGGCGTGGCGGCGCTGTCGCCCCAGGGGCGCAGGTCGTCCACCACGGTGGAGCGATGGCGGTCAAAAAAGGCCGCGCGAATGGCGCGCACCAGCGTGGATTTGCCGGCCTCGTTCGGCCCGGTGATGATGTTCAGGCCCGGCTCCAGCGCCGTCAGCTCGAAGGGCTGGCGGAACTGGCGGAACTGCTCGACGCGCAAACGGGTGATGTGCATGGGTCAATCTGCCAGGTGGGTGGCCAGCAGCGCCAGCGCGTCTTCGGCCAGGCGCGCGTCGTCTGCGCTTGCGGGTTGGGCCAGGGTCTGGCGCAGCTCGGCCAGCACTTCGCCCAGGTAGCCGTCGGCTTGCAGCGCGGCCATGTCGTCGTCGGTGGGCAGCATGCGCAGCTCGCCCAGGTCGGCCTGCAAGTGGCGGGTTTGCGCATCGGCCTGGCCAATGGCGGCTTGCAGGCGCTGGTGGCCGGGCCAGTCGGTGTGGCCTTGCAGGTGCAGGTCCACCACGTCGGTGCGGCCAAAGGCGGCCAGCTGCGCCACCACGGCGTCCACATCGGTGGGCACGCTCAACTGTGCGGCCACGCTGTGCCAGGTGAACTGCGCCACCGGCAGCGGCTGCACCACGGGCTCGGCGCCGGGGGCGTCAATGTTCACCAGCAGCGCCAGGCCGGCGTCGTTGTTGCGGAAGCGGTCGGGCTCGGGCGTGCCGCTGTACCAGAGGCGCGGGCTGATGGCCTTGGCGCCGTGCCAGTCGCCCAGCGCCAGGTAGTCCAGCCGGGCGCGCTCGGGGCGGTCGGGGGCGATGGGGTTGGCGCTGTCGATGCCGTCCGCCAGGATGCCCTGCACGCTGCCGTGGCCCAGGCCGATGCGCAGCAGGCCGTCTGGCGTGGGCGCCAGGTCAAACCACTCGGTCAGATCGCCGTGGGTGTGGCGCTGGGTCAGGGGCGCGGGCAGCACGGCAAAGCCCAGGTCGGCAAACACCCGCACCTCGGGCGTGAGCAGCAGGTGGGCGTTGGGCGGCACGGCACCCAGGCGCTGCGCGCGGGTCCACACGCTCTCCGTCAAGGCCGCGTCATGGTTGCCGGGGATCATCAGCCACGGCCCGGCAAAACCGGCCATGGCCTGGAAAAGCCGGCGAATCACCCGGTCGGACACGGTCTGGGTATCAAACACGTCACCCGCCACCAGCACGGCCTGCACCTGGTGCTCAGTGGCCAGCGCCGCCAGGCGCTCCACCGCCGTTGTGCGGGCTTCAGCAAGGATGACGGCGTGTTCGGGGTCGAATGTTGCAAATTGACGACCAATTTGCCAATCGGCGGTGTGCAAGAAACGGGGCAAAGCGAGCTCCAGGGGCCAAGACCACGATGATGACAGCGAACCCGCACTCTGCCCGCAGCGGGGCTCAGGGGATGAGCCTGCATGGCGCCACTCAATCAACGCCAAAAAACGCCGATAAACCCCGAGCAGTACCGGTTTCCGGCTGCGGTAACCTAGCCGCACCACTGGCCGGCTGTGACCCCATTTCAAAACGAAGGTTTGCCATGTCGATGTTCCGCCTTGCACCTGCTTCCCTGCTGGCCGGCGCCGCCCTCGCCGGAGCGCTGCTCACCGCCACCGCCCCGGCACACGCCGGCCCGGTGCTCGACAAAGTGACCAGCAGCGGCACGGTGCGGGTGTGCATCTGGCCTGATTACTACGGCATCACCTTCCGCAACCCGCGCACCAACCAGCTGGGCGGCATCGACATCGAGCTGTCCGCCGAATTCGCCAAAGACCTCGGCGTGAAGGTGCAGTACATCGATTCCAGCTTCCCCAAGCTGATCGAAGACCTGGTCACCGACCGCTGCGACATCGCCATGCATGCCGTGGGCGTGCTGCCGGCCCGGGCCGAAAAGCTGCGCTTCACCAAGCCCTACCTGCAGAGCGACATCTACGGCATCACCACCCGCAGCAACCGCAGCCTGAAAACCTGGGACGACATCGACAAGCCCGGTGTGCAGGTGGCCGTGCAGGCCGGCACATTCATGGAGCCGGTGATGGCCGGCGCGCTGAAGCAGGCCAAGCTGGTGGTGGTGAAGCCACCTCAAACCCGTGAGCAGGAACTGGAAGCCGGCCGGGTAGATGTGTTCATGACCGACTTCCCTTACAGCCGCCGCCTGCTGGACAACGCCGACTGGGCGCGCCTCATCAGCCCCACCAAAACGTTTTACACCCTGCCCTACGCCTATGCCGTGAAGCCGGGTGACGACGCTTGGCTGCAGAAGGCCGACGACTTCGTGGCCCGCATCCGCAAGGACGGCCGCCTGGCCACCGCCGCCCGCAACAACGGCCTGACCGAAATCGTCGTCCGCTGAACGATTGCCACAGGCAAACGCCACCGCCACTTCCTCCAGACGTTCTCCGCACGAACTGCCCGAATGACGCCAAGCGAAGAACACACCCGCACCGACACCGACGGCGCTGCGCCGCATGAAGCCCCCCGAGTGCCGGTGTGGCTGCAAAGCCGCAGCGTGCCCTGGGTGGGCCTGGTGCTGTCGATGGTGATCGCCGCGGGCGCGGCGGCCTTCCTGGTGTTCGAGCGCGGCGAAATCAACGAGGAAGCCACCTCACGCGCCGAGCTGTATGCACGCGTGCTGGAAGACCACGCCAACCGCAGCATGGGCAGCGTCGAGCTGATCATGCAAACCGCCGAAGCCACGGTGGAGGGCCGCGGCGCCGGCGGCAAGGGTGCCGAAGCCCTGAACCAGATGCTCGAAGAGGCCGTGCGCGGCCAGCCCATGGTGCGCAGCCTGAACTGGCTGGACACCCGGGGCCTGGTGGTGGCCAGCTCGAACCCGCGCAATGTGGGGCTGGATACCCGCGTGTTGATTGACCTGCCCGACACCGGGCTGGGCAAGGTCACGCCCGGCCGGGACCTGCACCTGATGGTGGCCGATGGCGCCTTGCTGCCCACCGCCCCCGGCGTGGTGGTGCTGCCGTTTGCGCGCCCCACGCGCCAGCCCGATGGCCGCCTGCTGGCCCTGGTGAACCTCGATTTCTTCGCCAACCAATACCAGCTCACGCTGAGCGATTCGCCTTCGCGGGCTGCGCTGCTCAGCTACGCCGGCCAGCTCATCACGGCCACCGAAGGCATTGAAGCGCCCGGCGGGCAGATGGTGCGGCAGCTGCCCATCTACGAGCGCTTCCTGCCCAAACTGGAACTGGGCAGCTACACCGGCGCCGGCATCGACGGTGAAGCTGCCATCACGGCCTTCCGCACCACCCGGCGCTACCCGCTGGTGATTGCCGTGGAAACGCCGGTGAGCAGCGTGAACGACCGGCTCTATGCACTGGGCCTGCAGGTGGCCAGCGCCGCCGGCATGACGATGCTGGTGGTGGCTGCGCTGACGCTGCTGGCCTGGCGCAGCCTGCGCAGCCGCGAGCTGACCGACAGTGCTCTGACGCAGACCAAGGGCACGCTGGCCGACCAGGGCCTGTTCACCGATGGCTTGTTCGAGGCCAGCCCGGTGCCCATGTCGGTGAAGGACCGCGAGGGCCGCTACCTGCGCGTGAACCGTGCCTGGACGCGGTTTCTGGGCGTGGAAGCCGGCGACGTGCTGGGCCGCAGCAACGACCTGATGCTGCGCCTGGTGGACGCCGAGCACCTGATGGGCATGGAGCAATCGGCCATGGCACTGGGCCAGCCGGTGCAGTACGAAGCGCAGATCACCGATGCCGGCGGCCAGCTGCGCGACGTGGCCATGCGCCTGATGCCCTACCGCGACGCCGCCGACAACGTGCGCGGCGTCATCAGCTGCTGGCTGGACGTGACCGAGTTCCGCGAGGCCGAGCGCCGCACGCTGGACGCGAAGAACGCCGCCGAACGATCCAACCAGGCGAAGAGCGAATTCATCGCCAACATGAGCCACGAGCTGCGTACGCCGCTGCAAAGCATCCTGGGCTATTCCGAGCTGGGCGTCGACCGCACCGCCAATGGCGACAGCAAGCTGCACCGCATGTTCTCGTCGATCCATGGCGGCGGCGTGCGCATGCTGGCCCTGGTGAACAACCTGCTCGATCTGTCGCGGGTGAGCACCGCGGTGGGGGATTTTGAGCGCCGCCCGATCGACCTGGTGCCGGCGCTGGTCAGCGTGATCGACGAGCTGGCGCCACTGGCCGCCGGCCGCAACGTGGAGGTGGTGTCAAAGGGGCACGGTGCGCCCTTGCCCGCGCTGGCCGACCCGATCCGCATGCAGCAGGTGCTGCGCAACGTGCTGGCCAACGCCATCCGCTTTGCACCCGCCGGCACCGCCGTCGAGGTGGATTGGCGCTTCGAGCATGACGCCGTCGACCGCATCACCGTGAGTGACCGCGGCCCCGGCATTCCGCCCGAAGAGCTGGAGTCGATCTTCGAGGCCTTTGTGCAGTCCACCCGTACCAAGGACGGCTCGGGCGGCACCGGCCTTGGCCTGGCCATTTGCCGCAAGATCATGGACAGCCATGCCGGCAGCATCGTGGCCCACAACCGGCCGGACGGCGGCGCGGTGTTCGAGATTCGTCTGCCGCGTTTGCAGACGCCGCTCGGCGAGAGCGACTGAGACGCCTCAACCCCACAAGCCGGGCACCCATCCCGGCGACGCTCAAACCACGACGGACGCGAGGAACACCGAGGCAGATCGCTTCGGGCCGTGGGCTTGCGGCAGGCCACGGCTCACCATCAAGGCCCCTTCGAGCGTGCACAGATAGGCCTCGGCCAATTCAGCCGCCGCGGCCGTTGACCGCAAGGTGCCGGCGTCCAGGCCCGCGGCAAACACCATCGTCAGCCAATCGAGGTTGATGCTGAAGAAGCGTTTGACCTCCTGGTTGATCTCGTCGGGCAAGGCATCAGCTTCGGCGCCCAGCATGCCGCAGATGCACAGTCGCCGGTCGGTCTCGTAGGTGGATTCAAACAGCCCCGCATACGCCAGCAAACGCGCCGGCGCCTTGCTGAGGGTGCCTTCGATGTGCAGCAGCGATTGCCGGAAGCGATGCGTGTAGCGCTGCGCCACCACCGCGCCCAGCTCCATCTTGGATGGAAAGTGGTGGTGGATGCTGGGCTTGCGGATACCGACGATCTTGGCCACGTCTTCGTAGGAGAAGCCGTTGTAGCCCAGCGTCTGGATCAGGCCCTCGGTGGCGTCCACGATGCGCTCGGCGGAAGGGGTGAGGTCAGCGAAGCTTTTCATGGGTCAGCGTGGTGATGGAGAGGTCAAGGGCAAGTCAAACTGGTCGCGGGCAGACGGGCCCCAATGCAGCGCGCCACCAATATCGAGCAGCGGCACATGGCCGAGCTTCATCCACACCAACACCGGCTGTTCAGCAGTGCGCGCCTGCAAACGCGAGCCACTCGGCAGACGCAACCACGACATGGGCGCGAAGGTGTCTCCGCCCTCCTCGAACGCACCTTGCAGCACGAGGAACTCGCCGCCGCCGGGCAGCTCGATGTCAACGTGGGTGCCGCCAGCCTCCCAACGCTCCAGGCGCACCTCTTCGGTGGCGCTCTGGTAGAGCAGCGACGTGGCCACACCGGGGCGCGCCGTGCTCGTGGCCCGCGCCGCCGATTCAGCGTTGAGCACCACCGGCACATGATCGGCCTCGGTGAATTGCCACAGCTTCACGAAGATGACACAGCCCTCGTCCGATCGCGGTATGTGTCGCGACCCGATCGGGTTGCGCACGTAGGTGCCGGCCGGGTAGTCGCCATGCTCGTCCTGAAACGTGCCGCTGATGACCAGGAACTCTTCACCGCCACCGTGGGTGTGCGCGCTGAAATGGCTGCCGGGCGCATAGCGCACCAGCGAGGTGGCCTGGGCCACCTCGTCGCCCACCCGGTGCAGCGCGCGGCGCGCCACCCCGGGCATCGGCGAGTCCACCCAGGGCTGGCTGGCCGCGTGCACCACGGCACGTTGCTTCATGTCTGCATGCAGCGTCATCATGTTCACTCCGTCATGTCCGGCAAGCCATGCTCGCCAAGCGCAGCTACACGGCGCTGCGCCAGCAGGCCTTCCACGGCCCGCTCTGCAGCATCGAGCGCACCTTCAAGGTAACCACCGAACTGCGCCGAGCGCTCGGTGCCGGCCAGCCACACGCGCTGCCTCCATGGTTCTGGCACCACGGCCTGCTGATACGCCGGGTGGTGGCTCAAGGGGCGATGGTCGGCAGGTGTCGCCGTCAGCGGCGCCTGGGCCCAGTCTTTCAGGTCACACCACAGCGGTGTGGCCGCTTGAGGGCCAAACAAGCGCACCAATTGCGCCAGCGACTGCTGCACCAGCGCTTCGCGGCCCACACCGGCGCGGTAGCCGGGGGCGGCACCAACAAAGCCGAACAACGCCGCGGTGGCGCCGTGCTCGTCGGACGCATCATGGATCTCGGACATCGGCCCGCGCTGGCTCATGGCCATGCCGGAGAGGCCCGCCTCGCGCCAGAACGGTTGCGCATACACAGCAGCGAACTTGGCATGGCCGGCCATCCAGGTGGGTGTGGCGTGCATGGCTTGCATCAACTCGCCCGGCCAGGCCGGCGCGCATGCAAGGTCTTGTGCAAACAGGCGCGGCGGCAGCGTGACGGTGACTTGCGCAGCCAGCTGCGTCCGGGTGCCCGCTGCGTCCTGAAGCGTCAACGCCACCCCGTCGGCCTGCAGGGCCATCGATAACAGCCGTGTCCCCAGCATCAGCTGCACCTGGTCCGTCAAGCGCGCCAGCAGCGCCTCCACCAACGCCTGGGTGCCGCCCTGAATGCGCTGGGAACCCTGCGACCAGCCGGCCCTGCGCTTGTAAAGCTGCCCATCAGGCGCCTCGATCAGGCTCGCGCCTTCGGTGAATTGAGGGAAGTGATCGAGCTGCAGTTGCTGAACGAGGCGCTCGACACGCGGGTTCATGTCGGGCCAGAACCAGGACGGCCCCATATCGACACGGTGCGCGCCTGCGCCGCCACCCGCACTCATCACGCGGCCACCGACGCGGCCATCGGCCTCAACGAGCAGCACGCGCTGCCCGGCCTGCTGCAACAAGCAGCTGGCCTGCAAGCCACTCAGGCCTGCACCAACCACCACCACGGGATGAGACATGAGGATTTTTTCTCCAAGGAACTCGCCGGCAGGGGCCGCTCAGCAAACGGCTGAGCCAAATACAAGCCGACTAGTTGGTTGGTAATTTTGTCAAAAAAATAGAAACTTCACGCGGGTAAATCATGAATTACCCTCATGATTCCCGCTCTTTAGGTGCCTACCAATCGGTAGGTTGTCATTTTGATTGGGGCATCGAAGACTGTCAATGAGCGCTGAAAAACCTCGGCGGCGGCCCGTAGCGGGCTTGGCAGGCACGGCTTTCCCGTGAGTTGTTGGCAACTTTGCACAAGCTGGCCGACCACAGCACTCAATTCAGGCCCTCCGGAGACGAAAGCGAGTCACAGGAGCCATCTGCATCTTTTCGGGCAAAGCTCCATGATTCCGGAGCATTCATGCGTTTTGACAATCTGACCGTCCGGGCCAAGCTGTCCGTCGCCTTTGGCGTACTGGTCCTCCTGATTGCGCTGGTGGCCAGCCTGGCACTCAGTGCCCTGGATGACTCCAACGAAGATTTCGACCACTACGTGCAGGGCATCAACGCCCGGCTGTTGATGTCTTACGAAGTGCGCACCGCCGTGGAACGCCGGGCCATCGCCGCACGCGACCTGCTCAATGCCGCCACCCCGCAAGACCGCGAGACCATCAAGGCCGAGGTCACCAAGGCACATGCCGACGTACAGGCGAACATCGCCACATTGACAAAGATGGCCACCCAGCCCGGCGTGCCTGAGAAGGCCCGCAGCTTGATCGCGAAGCTGGCCGAGATCGAGTCGCGCTACGCGCCGGTGGCGCTGAAGATCGTCGACCTGGCGGCACAAGGCCAGCGCGACGAGGCCATCAGCAAAATGAACGCCGATTGCCGGCCCTTGCTGGCGGCGTTGATCGGTGCGGCGCAAGACTACCGCGAATACACCAGCCAGCGCTCCGAAGCGCTCATGGCCACCGCCGATGAAACATTCGCAGCCCACCGCCGCACCCTGGTCTTGTGCTGCCTGGCGGCGCTGGCTGCTGCGGTGCTGGCAGGGGCGCTCATCACGCGCAGCCTGACCCGCGCCTTGGGCGCCGAGCCGGCCCGGTTGGGCGAGGTGGCCAAGCGCGTGGCCGACGGTGACCTGTCTCCGGTGTCGGGCGCCGCAGCGGCGGTCAATGGCAGCGTGCTGGCCTCGCTGAGCGACATGCAGCAAAGCCTGGCACGCATCGTCGGCGAAGTGCGCAACAGCAGTGAAAGCATTGCCACCGGCACCAGCCAGATCGCCATGGCCAACGTCAGCCTGAGCCAGCGCACCGAAGAACAAGCCAGCAGCCTGGAGGAGACGGCAGCATCAATGGAGGAGTTGTCCAGTACCGTGAAGAGCAGCGTCGACGTGGCGCTCGAAGCCAACCAGCTGGCGTCACAGGCTGCTGAAGCCGCGCGCATTGGCGGCGACCGGGTCGGCCAGGTGGTCGCAACGATGCAAAGCATCTCGGGCTCGTCGCGGAGGATCGTCGACATCATCGGCGTGATCGACGGCATCGCTTTCCAGACCAACATCCTTGCGCTGAACGCCGCGGTGGAAGCCGCACGGGCGGGTGAGCAAGGGCGCGGCTTCGCGGTGGTGGCCGGCGAGGTGCGCACGCTGGCCCAGCGCAGCGCCGAGGCGGCCAAGGAGATCAAGAACCTGATCAGCGCCAGCGTGGAACGGGTCGAGGTTGGCAGCAAGCAGGTAGATGATGCCGGCGCGTCGATGCAGGAAATCGTGGCACAGGCTCAGCGCGTGAGCCAGATGATCAGCGAACTCACTACGGCGTCGTCAGAGCAGTCACAAGGCATCTCCCAGGTGGGGGACGCGGTGCAGCAGCTCGACCAGGTCACCCAGCAGAACGCCGCGATGGTGGAAGAAACCGCGTCTGCGGCCGAAAGCCTGCGCTACCAGGCCGAATCACTGATGCAGTCGATGAGCGTCTTCAAGCTGAACGGCGCGGGCGCGATGGCCTACCGCTGAGCCAAGGCGTCAGCCCACCGGCTGCAGCTCGCTCTTGGTGTACCAGTGCGCCATGCGCTGGCCGTCCCACTGCAGCGCCACATGGGCGCCCTGCACCACTGGCAACGCCAGGGCCTTGGGGCGGAACAACGCCACGCACTGACCGCCCGGGTGCCGCACGCTGCGGTAAGCCAGGCCCCAGCTGCCCGCAGCGCGCAGGCGCCGCGCCCAGGCTTGCGAGGGGCCGTAATCGTCGGGCTGGTGCAGGAACTGCCAGCTGGCCGGGCGCACGTCGTGCAGCGGCTGAACCACCTGGCTCACATAACAACGGAAGTCGAGCTCGATGGCGGGCTCATTCGTGGCCGCCAGAAACTTCGCGCGGTGGTGACTGACTTCGGCCACCGCCGCCGCCATGCTGTCGGCCGCGTAGTACACGCCCCAGCTGCCGTCTGAAAACCGGCTGCCGTCCGGGTTGAGGTGGCAGAACGCGGCCATCACCGGCGTGCTGCCCGGCCCACTCACCCGCTCATCGGGCGGCACCAGCTGGATCTCGCCGATCTCGTTGCGCAGACGCGGGTGCGTCAAGGCCTGAACTGCGGCCACCGCTTCCAGCTCATCCGGCCGGGCCACGCGGTCAAACAGACTGGTGGGTGGAAAGCGGCTCGGCACCAGCCGATAGCCCGGGCCCCAGCCCAGCGGCTTGATGCGCGGCAGGCGGCGATCGGTCAGCTGGTGGGCCGCCGGCACCGCGGCTGCCGTCAGGCGGGTGACGCTCATGCGAAGTCACCGCCGCGTTGTGCGTCGAGGTAGTTCGCCACCGCATGCAGATCACCCACCTGCCCCGCCAACAAGCGTTGCAGCGCCGTGCCACCACCAAACAGCGGCGCGGCATTGGGCTTGCGCAGCCAGGCTGCGGCACGCTCAGGCTCGGGCAACAAGATTTGCAGGGCGGCGTAGATGCGCAGCAGGTAGCTCAGGCGCTCCAGCACGGCGGGCTCCAGGCCGGCGCGCACCTTGCCCGCCTTCCAGGCGAACAGCGTGGTTTTGCCCACGCCCAACAGCACCTGCTCGTCCGCAGCCCCCAGGTGCCATTCATTCGCCAGACGAAAGAACACCGCCAGCACCTGCCGGCCCACTTCCGGCGTGTGCACGGGCGGCAAGGGGGCTTCAACGGGCAGGGTGTGGCTGGCAAGGGCGGCTGGCATGATGGGCAGTGTAGTTCTTCAGCGAACTTTTATCTATCAATAGTTCGCCAGAGAACAAGACGCGCCATGCGCAAAGCCACCGCCAACCGACTGGGCGCCAGATTGACACCACTGGCCTGGCCCGGCAAAATTTCAAGATAGAACATCGTTCTTTCTTGCAGAACACCATTTCATCCACCCTACCCCATGCCATTGCAGCCGCCCAGCACTGCCCTGATCAGCGAAGTCGGCCCGCGCGACGGGCTGCAAAGCGTGGCCGCCACCATGCCCACGCCGCACAAGCTGGCCTGGATCACCGCGCTGCATGCCGCCGGCCTGCGTGAAATCGAGGTGGGCTCCTTCGTGCCGGCCCACCTGCTGCCGCAGATGGCCGATGTGGCCGAGGTGGTGCGCCACGCCCTCACCCTGCCTGGGCTGACGGTGATGGCCCTGGTGCCCAACCGGCGCGGCGCTGAAGCTGCCTTGCAGGCGGGCGTTCACAAGCTGACCGTGCCGGTCTCGGCCAGCGAAGCCCACTCGCTGGCCAATGTGCGCAAGACCCGCGCGCAGATGCTGGACGAGGTACGCAGCATCCATGCGCTGCGCGCCGAGCACGCGCCGCAGGTGCACCTGGAGGTCGGCATCTCCACCGCCTTCGGCTGCACGATGCAAGGCGCGGTGAGCGAGCACGACGTGGTGCAACTGGCCGAGCAACTGGTGGTGGCAGGCGTGGACGAGGTGGGGCTGTCAGACACCACCGGCATGGCCAACCTGGCGCAGGTGCGGCGCCTCTTCACCCAATTGCGAAACGCCATCGGACACCACAGCGGCGCGGCGCACATGCACAACACGCGCGGGCTGGGCCTGGCCAATTGCCTGGCGGCGTTTGACAGCGGCGTACGCACCTTCGACGCGTCCCAAGGGGGGCTGGGTGGCTGCCCCTATGCACCGGGCGCTTCGGGCAATGTGGTGACGGAAGACCTCGTGTTCATGTTCGAGGCCATGGGCATTCACACCGGCGTGAACCTGCCACGCCTGTTTGAAGCCCGCCACGCCCTGGCCGCCGGCCTGCCGGGTGAGCCGCTGTACGGCATGACGCCCGAAGCCGGCTTGCCGCGCGGCTTTGTGGTCACTGCAGCCCCGAGCCCAGAGCAACCACCGATCACCCCATGAGCACACCCACCGCCCCCCTGCCGCTGGCCGGCATCCGAGTGGTTGAATTCACCCACATGGTGATGGGCCCGACCTGCGGGATGATCCTGGCCGACCTGGGCGCCGAGGTCATCAAGGTCGAGCCGCTGGCCGGCGACAACACCCGGCAACTGCTGGGCTCGGGCGCCGGCTTCTTTGCCATGTTCAACCGCAACAAGCAGAGCCTGGCGGTGAACGTGAAAGACCCGCGCGGGCAGGAGATCGTGCTGAAGCTGGTGGCCGGCGCCGACATCTTCAGCGAGAACTTCAAGGCCGGCACGATGGCCCGGCTGGGCTTTGGCCCGGAGGCACTCGCCAAGCTCAACCCGCGGCTGATTCACATCTCGCACAAGGGCTTTCTGCCGGGGCCTTATGAGCACCGCACGGCGCTGGACGAAGTGGTGCAGATGATGGGTGGCCTCGCCTACATGACCGGGCCACCGGGCCAGCCGCTGCGGGCCGGCAGCAGCGTGAACGACATCATGGGCGGCATGTTCGGCGCAATCGGCGCACTCGCCGCCCTGCACCAGCGCGACAACGCCAAAAGCGGCACCGGCCGCGGCCAGGAGGTGCAGAGCGCGCTGTTCGAGAACAACGTGCTGCTGGTGGCTCAACACATGATGCAGTTCGCTGTCACGGGCCAGCCCGCCGCGCCGATGCCCAGCCGCATCAGCGCCTGGGCGATGTACGACGTGTTTGAAGTGGCCGAGGGCGGGCAGATCTTCCTGGCCGCCGTGAGTGACGGCCAGTGGCAGCAGATGTGCAGCGAATTCGGGTTTGATGACCTGGCCCAAGACCCGCGACTGGCCAGCAACAACCTGCGGGTGCAGGCGCGCAGCTGGATGCTGCCGCTGCTGCGTGAACGCTTTGCGCCCTTCTCCGCGGCCACGCTGGCTGAGCGCTTCGAACGGATCGGCTTGCCGCACGCGCCCATCACGCGCCCGCAAGACCTGCTTGACGACCCGCACCTGCTGGCCACCGGCGGCCTGGCGCCGGTGCATGTGCCCGCCAGCGCCAGTGGTGCCCACAAGGCGTTTGACACCCGCATGGCGCTGTTGCCCATCTCGATGGACGGCGAGCGCCTGCCCATCCGACAGGCCCCGCCTGCGCTGGGCGAGCACACCGCGGCGCTGCTGCACTCACTCGGCTATGGCGCTGAGGCCATCCAGCAACTGGTGGCAGACGACGTGGTGGCCGGGCCAGCGGCCGGCTGAGCAGACCGCCTCGCCCGGCGCGCCTGACCCCGCTCAGCTCGCCGTGCGACGCGGCTTGGCCGTCGAGGCCCGCACCACCAGCCGCGGCGGGCTGGTGATGACCATCGGCGGCGGCGCCGACGGCGGCGACTGGATCACCGACATCAGCATATCCACCGCCAGCCCCGCCGCCTCGGCCGTGGGCACCGCCACGGTGCTGAGCGCCGGGCGCATCTGGTGAGCCAGTTGAATGTCGGTCACGCCGATGACCGACAGGTCACGCGGCACCTCCATGCCCAGCTCGGCCGCGGCCTGCAGCACACCGAAGGCCGGCAGGTCATTGCTGACAAACAGGCCAGTCAGGTCGGGGCAGGCGGCCAGCAGGCCGTGGGCGGAGTTGCGGCCATCGTCGATGGTGTCGTGGCCGAAGTTCACCTGCGCATCCGTCCAGGGCAAACCGGCGCGGTGCACCGTGTCGATGAAGCCCTGGTAACGCCAGCGGTGGTTGCCCGTGGGGTCACTGGCCACCACGGCGCCCAGGCGGCGGTGGCCCAGCTTGATCAGATGCTCTGCGGCGAGGACGCCAGCCTGGTAAAAATCAACCGACACGCACGGCAGGTTCGGTGGCTCCTGCGGTCGTTCCCACATGCACAGCACCACCGGCACGCCACGCTGGCGCAGCGCGATCAGCTGGTCGGTCTGCACGAAGTCGGCATTCATCACGATGACGCCTTGCGCTAGAGAGCCGCCAACCGCATCCAGGTAGGCCCGCTCCTGCGCGGGATCGTCGTTGGTGTTGCACACCAGCAGGAAGTAGCCGAGGCGGCGCGCCGCGCGCTCCACCTCCAGCGCGAACTCGGGGTAGAACGGGTTGGCGATGCTGGAGACGATCAGGGCCAGCGTCGACGGCTTGCCCTCGACCAGCGCACGGGCCATCAGGTTCGGCCGGTAGCCGGTGGCTTCAACGGCCGCCAGCACACGCTGGCGCGTTTCGGCCCCGACCTTTCCACGGCCTCTCAGCACATTCGACACCGTGGCCGCGGTTACCCCGGCCACCTGCGCCACTTCAGCAAGCGTTGTCATGCCGCGATGTTAGCTGCGGCGCTCATGCACACAGCGCATCCAGCGCACCCAATTCTTCATCGCTGAGCGCGGGGGCCCGCACCGCCGCCCAGGCCGCGTCAATCTGCGCGGGCCGGCTGGCGCCGATCAACACGCTGCACACCGCCGGCCGCTGCAGCAGCCAGCGCACCGCCATGCCGGCCAGCGGCTGGCCACGGGCGTCAGCCACCGCCGCCAGGCCCCGCAGGCGTTGCAGCAACGGTGGCGTGATGGCGGCCGGCTTGAGGAAGCTGTGCGGCTGGGCCGCGCGCGAATCCGCTGGAATGCCGCCATCCAGATAGCGGTCGCTCAGCAGGCCCTGGGCCAGCGGCGAAAACGGAATGCAGCCCACGCCTTCATCCACCAGCGTCTGCAGCAGGCCCTGCTCGGGCGTGCGCTCCAGCAGGTTGTAGCGAGGCTGGTGGATCAGGCAGGGTGTGCCAGCCGCGCGCAGCAGCGCAGCCGCCTCGCGGGCCAGCGCCGCGGGGTAGTTCGACACGCCCACGTACAGCGCCTTGCCCATGCGCACCACGTCACTCAGTGCGGCCATGGTTTCGGCCAGTGGCGTGTTCGGGTCGGGACGGTGGTGATAGAAGATGTCGACGTGGCCCAGGCCCATGCGGCGCAGGCTGGCGTCCAGGCTGTTGAACAGGTACTTGCGCGAGCCCCCGTCGCCATACGGCCCCGGCCCCATGCGGTATCCGGCCTTGGTGGAAATGACCAACTCATCACGCAACTCGCCCGGCATGTCCCGGCGCAGCCACTCACCGAACAAGATTTCGGCGCTGCCTGGCGGCGGGCCGTAGTTGTTGGCCAGATCAATATGGGTGATGCCGCTGTCAAACGCATGGCGCAGCAGCGCGTGCGCCGCCGCGGCGTCATCCACCCCGCCGAAGTTGTGCCACAGGCCCAATGAAATGGCCGGCAGCTGCAGGCCGGAACGACCGCAGTAGCGCAGGCTCTGCGCGTCATACCGGCTGGGTGCCGGCTGCCATGTGGTGTTGGCGGCGTTGGCGGTGCTGGCGAGGAGCTGGCTCACCCCAGCAGCCCTGCGCCATCGCTCGCCTTGCACATGTACACCAGCGCGGGCTCACCCTCGGGCGAGCGGTAGCGCTTGGCGAGCGCCTGCTGTGCAGCGGCCACCCGGGCCTGCGGCAACAACGCCACCACGCAGCCACCAAAGCCGCCCCCGGTCATGCGGGCACCGCCCTCGTCGCCGATGACCTCCTGCAGGATGGCGACCAGCTCATCAATGGCCGGCACGGTGATCTCGAAGTCATCGCGCATCGAGCCATGCGACTGCGCCATCAGCTGGCCCAGCGTGCGCAGGTCGCCCGCTTGCAGCGCGGCGCTGGCGTCCAGCACGCGCTGGTTTTCAGTCACCACATGGCGTGCACGGCGCAACACCAGCGGCGGCAGGCCGGCGCCGTCGCGCGCCAGCTGCTCCGGGGTCACGTCACGCAGGGCCTTCACGCCGAAATGCGCGGCGGCCTGTTCGCACTGCTCGCGACGCTCGTTGTAGGCGCTGTCCACCAGGCCGCGGCGCACACGCGAGTGGGCGATCAACACGGCCGTGTCGGCAGGCATCGGCACCGGGCGGGTTTCGAGTGAGCGGCAATCGATCTGCACCGCATGGCCGGCCTGGCCACGGGCGGAGATGAGCTGGTCCATGATGCCGCACTTGCAACCCACGAACTCGTTCTCCGCGCGCTGTGCGAGCTGGGCCATGCGGGTGGGGTCGAGGTCGGTCAGGCCGTACATGGTCTTGAAGGCCTGCAGCAGCGCCAGCTCCAGCGACGCCGACGAGCTCAAGCCAGCGCCCTGCGGCACGTCGCCCGTGATGACGAGGTTGGCACCGCGGATGGGGTAGCCCTCCGACCACAGCAGCCACAGCACCCCGCGCACATAGTTCGGCCACTCGGCCACCGTGACATGCGTGGGCTTGCCGTCGAGCCGGAATTCATCAGGCGCGGCCAGGTAGTCCATGGCGATCACGCGCACCAGCAGGTCGGTGCGCGGCGAGCAGGCCACCACCGTGCCGTGGTTGATGGCACAGGGCAGCACGAAACCGTCGTTGTAGTCGGTGTGCTCGCCGATCAGGTTGACGCGACCGGGTGCTTGCACCAGGTGGGTGGCCACGCCACCAAACACGTCATGGTGGCCGTTGGCGGCGGTGTGGCAGAGGGTGATGTCCAGGGTCGTCATGATCAGGCGCGGCGGTAGTGAACGGCGGGCAGGTCACGCAAACGCGCGGCGGCCTGCTCGGGGGTGAGGTCTCGCTGGGATTCGGCCAGCATTTCGTAGCCGACCATGAACTTGCGCACCGTGGCCGAGCGCAGCAGCGGCGGATAGAAGTGCGCATGCAGCTGCCAGTGGCTGCCGGGCTCGTCGGTGAACGGCGCACCGTGCCAGCCCATCGAATACGGGAAGCTGCACTGGAACAGGTTGTCGTAACGCACCGTCAGGGCCTGCACCAGCGCGGCCAGGCTGGCACGTTGGGCGGGGGTCAGCTCAGGCAGGCGCTGCACGGCAATGCGCGGCAGCACCAGGGTTTCAAACGGCCACTCGGCCCAGTAGGGCACCACGGCCAGCCAGTCGTCGTTGGCCACCACCACGCGTTCGGCCAGCTCGGCCTCGCGGCGGGCCACGGCCAGCAGCATGGGCTCACCGTGGGTGTTGAAGTAGGCGCGCTGGGTGTCGTCCTCGGTGGCTGCGATGCGCGGCAAAAAGTCGCTCGCCCACAGCTGGCCGTGCGGATGCGGGTTGGAGCAGCCCATCGCCGCGCCCTTGTTCTCGAACACCTGCACCCAGGGCCAGCGCTGGCCCAGCTCGGCGCTCTGCGCGCACCAGGTGTCGACCACGGCCTCGACGCCTTCGGGCGACAGCTCCGGCAGGCTCAGCGAGTGATCTTCAGAGAAGCAGATGACGCGGCTCTGGCCACGGGCCGGCATGCGCTGGAACAGCTCGTCCACGGCGGCACCAGCCGCTTCGGCAGGCACATCAGGCTGCAGCGCGGCGAAGTCGTTGTCGAAGACGAAGGGGCCGCGGTAGTCGGGGTTGACCTCGCCGGTGACACGCCGGTTGCCGGCGCACAGGTAGCAGCTGGCGTCATGGGCCAGGCGGGGTGCCTCTTCAGCAGATTCCTGCTGGCCCAGCCAGGGCCGCTTGCTGCGGTGTGGCGACACCAGCACCCATTGCCCGTTGAGCGGGTTGAAGCGGCGGTGGGAATGGTCTTCAGGATCAAACATCAGGCGGTCTCACTCGAATCAGGGTGGGCGGTGTCGAAGCCCTGGGGATAGCGACTTTGCCAGCGCCACGTGTCGTCGCACATGTCTTGCAGGCTGCGGCGGGCCTGCCAGCCCAGCGCGGCCTTGGCGCGGCCGGGGTCGGCCCAGTTCGCGGCCACATCACCCGGGCGGCGGTCAGCGAACACGGTGGGCAGTGTCTGCCCGCAAGCCTGCTCGAACGACGCTTTCAGCTGCAATACGCTGACCCCCGTGCCGGTGCCCAGATTGAACACCTCAAATCCCTTTTGTGCATCCAGCGCAGTGACGGCCGCCACGTGACCGTCGGCCAGATCCATCACATGCAGGTAGTCGCGCACACCCGTGCCGTCAGGTGTGAGGTAATCGTTGCCGAACACGCGCAGCAGGGGCTGCCGCCCCACGGCCACCTGAGCCATGAAAGGCATCAGGTTGTTGGGCACGCCGCGCGGGTCTTCGCCCAGCTCACCGCTGGGGTGGGCGCCCACCGGGTTGAAGTAGCGCAGGCAGGTCACGGCCCAGTCAGCGTCGGCCGCGCACACGTCAGCCAGCAGTTGCTCACAGTGCCACTTCGTGCGGCCGTAGGGGTTCTGCGGCGCGCAGCGCATGCCTTCCACCAGCGGCAGACCTTCGGGCTCGCCGTAGACCGTGGCCGAGGAGCTGAACACCAGCCGCTTGACACCGGCAGCCGCCATGGCCTGGGCCAGGCGCTGGGTGCCGGTGACGTTGGTGTCTTGATAGGCCAGCGGTTGACGCACGGATTCCCCCACGGCCTTCAGACCGGCCAGGTGCACCACGGCATGAATGTCATGCTGGCTGAACACCGTCGCGAGTGCGGCGGCATCACGCACATCGGCCTGCACCAGGGGCACCTGCACGCCGGTCAATGCGGCGATGTGCTCAAGCACCCGGGGCTGGCTGTTGCTGAAGTTGTCGAACACCACCGGCTGCCACCCGGCCGCCAGCAGTTGCACGCAGGTGATGCTGCCGATGTAGCCGGCGCCCCCGGTGACGAGCACCTTGCGGCTCATGCGCTGGCCTCCTCGGCCGTGTTGGCCACCAAGTTCGCGGCCGTCCTGCTGACCGCCCCAGCGGCGCTCAACGGCGCATGCCACATCGCCACCTGGGCCGGGCCGATGCGCGCATCGCCCAGTACGAAGGACGTGCCAGCCGGCGCCGGCACCTGCACATGGCCGGGGCCGCGGTGCACGGCGAACAACCAGTCGCCGCGGCGGCGCAGGCGCAAACCGGCGGGCAGGTTCACCACGGGCAGGTCTGCCAGGCGGGCAGCCTCGGTGAACCAGCGGGCTTGCAGCGGCGCGTCCACCATGCCGCACTGGCGGAACCAGCGGCCTTGCTGCACCCAGGCGGGGTAGCCGTCTTCGTAACGGGCCAGCACGCGCGCGGCGCTGTCGGCGTGCAGCTGGGCCAGATCACGCCACTGGTGGCCATGGCCCAGAGGCTGGCCAAGCTCATCGCCCGACACCCCCACCACCGGCTGCTGCAGGCCCGGCCGCATCGAATCGACTGCCGTGATCGGCAAGTGCATGGCCAAGCCCAGCGGCGCGGCGCCAGCACGCTGCGACGACAAGCCCAGGTGCTCGGTCTTGCTGCCGGTGCGCGGGCCCAGCACCACCACGGCGCTCAAGGCTTGCAGGCGCGCGCTCAGGGCCGGCGTGAGGTGGGTCAGGCCGGTCACCACCACCATGCGGTAAACGTCGAGCGGTGCGTCAGGGCCGACGATGTCCACATCCAGGCCCAGCTGGCGCAGCGCGCTGTAGGCGCCGAACACCTGGCCGAAGTAGCTCATGTCGGCGCCCTGCGGCACGATGTCGGTCATCCACTTGGCGCTGTAGTCAAACACCAGGGCCACGGGGGCCGTGGTGGTTGTGGTGGCATCTGCCAGCACCGCATCGTCCGGCAAGGCCGCCAGCTCTCGGGCCACCTGGGCAGCTTCTTCGCCGCCCAGGTCGCGCACGTCATCAGGCGTGTGCAGACCGGAATGCATCTGCTCCTGCGCGTAGGGCAGCTGGCGCCAGCGGAAGTAGCTCACCACCTCGGCGCCGTGGGCGAAGGCCTCCCAGGTCCAGGTGCGCACCATGCCGGGCAGCGGCATGGCGTTCCAGTGGGCCCAGTTCACCGGGCCGGCCTGCTGCTCCATCACCCACCAGCGGCCCTTGCAGATGCCGCGGTACAGGTCATGGTGGAAGGCGCTGATGTCGGGGTGGCCGGTGCGGGCCCAGCTCAGGCGGTCAGCCTCACTGATGAAAGGCGCGGTGTCGGTGAAGCCGAGCGGGTAGTTGTCCCAGGCGGCCACGTCCAGATCAGCGCCCATGGCGTGGTGATCAAACTCGCCGAACATGCCCATGAAGTTGTGCAGCACGTCGCGGCCCGGCGCGTGTTCACGCAGCACACGCACCTGCATGCGGTTGTAGCGCAGCACTTCGTCTGACGCGAAGCGGCGGAAGTCGAGCGCATGCGTCGGCAAGGCGCCGGTGGGCTGGCCGACAGGGAAGCCGATGTCATCGAAGCTGTTGGCCTGCAGGCTCCAGAAAGCCGTGCCCCAGGCAGCATTCAGCGTGTGGATGCTGCCGTAGCGCTGCGCCAGCCAGCGGCGGAAACCGGCGAGTGCCGCCGGCGAGTAAGACAGCACCGTGTCGTGGCAGCCGTATTCGTTGTCCGTCTGCCAGGCCACCACCGCCGGGTGCTGGCCATAACGCTGCGCCATGGCCGTGACGATGCGCTCGGAGGCCGCATGAAACGCCTCGCTCGAGAAGCAATAGTGGCGGCGTGAGCCAAAGGCCTTGGTGCGCCCGTGCGCGTCCACCGGCAGCACATCCGGGTGCCGTTGCACCAGCCAGGCAGGCGGCGCGGCGGTGGGCGTGCCCAGCACCACCTTCAGGCCCTCGGCGGCCAGCGTGGCGATGGCGTCATCGAGCCAGGCCCACTCGAACTGGCCCGGCGAGGGCTCCATGCGGGCCCAGGCGAACTCGGCGATGCGCACGAGACGGATGCCCAGCTCGCGCATGCGACGCGCATCAGACGCCCATTGCTCACGGGGCCATTGTTCAGGGTAGTAGCAGACGCCCAGGCGCATCGAGGGTTCAGACATCGGGGATACCGGCAGAGAAATTGAATTAAGCGTTTAACCGCATTACAGCAATCTGCCAGAGGACTGTCAACAGCGCCGTGCGCTTCCGGCGGGGCGTTGCAGCACTGCCCGCAGTCCTGAGGCGGACACCCGATTCCATCTCGGTTACCTATGAAGGATCGCCGGGATGCGTCTCGCGAGATCAGCCATCAACACCCAAAACCAAGGAGAATCCCTGATTGCCTTGCGCCTTGCTCACTGGTCTACTTTTTTAACTTAAACGCTTAACCTTCTGGTGCAGACAGGGCACAATGCTGCGTCACCCCGCACCCTCGCCATGCAGACTTCGCTCATTTCCCTGACCTTGCCCGCCACCGTGCCGCCGGTCGAGACCCATTTCCTGAACCTCGGCCACTACCAGCGCCCGGGCCGCTCGCTGCAGGTCAACAGCCGCTATCTGGTGCTGGACGAGCAACCCTGGATGCCCGTGATGGGCGAGTTCCACTACAGCCGCTATCCGCGCGCCGAGTGGGAAGCAGAGCTTCGCAAGATCCGCGCCGGTGGTGTGCAGGTGGTGGCCAGCTACGTGATCTGGAACCACCACGAAGCCCAGCCCGGCGAATTCAACTGGCAAGGCCAGCGTGACCTTGCCGCCTTTGTTGACCTGGCCGCCCAGGTGGGCTTGCTGGTCTACCTGCGCCCGGGGCCGTGGTCGCATGCGGAAGTGCTGCTGGGCGGCTTCCCGCACTGGCTGCCAGACACCGGTCCGCTGCGCTGCAACCACCCCACCTACCTGGGCCATGTGCAGCGCTTCTTCAACGCCATCGGCGCCCAGCTGCCCGGCCGCATGTGGTGCGACGGCGGCCCGGTGATCGGTGTGCAGCTGGAAAACGAATACGGCCTGACCGGCCCGGGTTGCGGCGCCGAGCACATCACCGAACTCAAGCGCCTGGCCATCGAGGCCGGCATGACGGTGCCGCTGTACACCGTCACCGGCTGGCCCACGCTGGACATTCCGGAGCGCGATGTGCTGCCGGTGTCCGGCGCCTATGCGGATGGCTTCTGGAATGGCGCGCGTGGTGCGTTGCCGCCCTCCGGCGTATTCCTCTTCAATACCCGCCGCGTGATCGGCGAGATGGGCAATGTGGATGGCACCGCCGCCAGCGGCAGCATCGACAAGACCCACTACCCGTTCATCCTGGCGGAAGCCGGCGGTGGCATGCACGTGGCCTACCACCGCCGCCCGGTGGTGAGCACCGATGACGTGTTCGCCACCACGCTGGTACAGGTGGGCTCGGGCGCCAACCTGTATGGCTATTACATGTACCACGGCGGCACAAACCCGGTGTGCGCCACCGGCCCGCTGAACGAGACCCAGGCCAGCGGCTACCCGAACGACGTGGCGCAGTGGGGCTACGACTTCCATGCACCGCTGGGCCAGTACGGCCAGGTGCGCAGCAGCTGGGGCCGCCTGCGCACGCTGCACCAGTTCATGCAGGCCTTCGGCACCCAGCTGGCCCCGACCGAGGCCGTGCTGCCCGACGACGCCCCCATGCAGGCGGATGACCTGGCACGCCCCCGCGTGGCACTGCGCGGCGCAGGCGACGCCGGCTTCGTGTTCATCAACCACCATGTGCGGCACCACCCCCTGCCCGCGCACCGGAACCTGCAGCTGCAGATCACCAGCGCGCACGGCACCCACACGCTGCCCGAGCAGCCTTTCGACCTGGAGCCGGGCCAGGCCTTCATCTGGCCCGTGGGCGTGCAGCTCGGCCAGGCCCGGCTGCGCCATGCCACGCTGCAGCCGCTGACCCAGTTCAGCCTGGCCGATGGCAGCGGCGTGTGGGTGGGTTTTGAAACCCCGGGCCAGGCGATCGAGCTGGTGTTCGAGCGCGCCGGCCTGCAGCACATCGAGGCGCACGGCCTGACCGAGCGCGCGGACAGCTGGAAGGTGGTGTTGCCGGGCAGCGCTCAACGCAACGGCCAAAGTGCCGGCCAAAGCGACGGCACCGAGCGCTGGATCAAGCTGATCGACGCGGCCAACCGCACCCACCATGTGCTGGTGCTCAGCGCCGCGCAAGCCGCCAGCAGCCTGTGCGTGGAGATGGACGGGCAGCAGCGCATCGTGCTGGGCAGCCACCCGACCGTGCAGGGCGGCGCTGGCGAATTGCGGTTGCACCGCCCGGCCGACGCCGCCGCGTCGCTGCGCATCTTCCCGGCCACCGGCTTGAGCGGTGACCGCACCGCCGATGGCCACTGGGCCGTGTGGCACCTGCCGCCGGCGAGCACCCTGTCCGTCAGCATCAGCGCGATTGAAAACCAGCCTGCAGGCCAGCCGCCCGCCGTGGTGTGGGGCCCGCATGTGCCCTGGCGCGACGGCCCGGTGCCTTGCGTGCCGGCCGCCGCCACCCAGGCCGATGCGAGCCCCAACGACGCCATCTGGACGCTGCAGCTGCCGGCCCATGTGCCAGCCGCTGATGTGAAAGCCGCCGATGGCCGCCTGATGCTGGGTGTGAACTACATCGGCGACGTGGCCCGCCTGTGGGCCGACGGCGAGGTGGTGGACGACCACTTCTACGATGGCGACACGTGGTGGATCGGCCTGGACCGCCATGCCCGCACCGACGGCAGTTGGCCCACCTTCCAGATCAGCGTGCTACCCATCGCGGCAGACGCGCCGATCTTCCTGGAAGACAGCGCCCGCGCCGCCTTGCACGCCCAGGCCCGCCCGGCACACCTGCTGGCCCTGGACGCCCGCCTGTGGCGCACGGACACCGTGCAAGCCCTTTCCCTGACCTCAACCGCCCGCGTGGCCTGACACCCGATGGCCAGTCTCACCCTGAACAAGGTCGGCAAGACCTACCCCGGCGGCGTCAGCGTCGTCAACGACGTGTCGCTCGAGATCGCCGACGGCGAGTTCTGCGTCTTTGTCGGCCCGAGCGGCTGCGGCAAGTCGACCCTGCTGCGCATGATCGCGGGCCTGGAAGACATCACCGAGGGCGACCTGATGATCGGGGACCGCCGGGTGAACGACCTGGCGCCGTCCGAGCGCAACGTGGCGATGGTGTTCCAGAACTACGCGCTGTACCCGCACATGAGCGTGGCGCAAAACCTCGGCTTCGGGCTGGGCATGAGCGGCGTGCCGCGCGCCAAGGCCGATGCCCAGGTGCGCGAGGTGGCCACCATGCTGCAGATCGACCACCTGCTGGAGCGCCGACCGAAAGACTTGTCAGGCGGCCAGCGCCAGCGTGTGGCCATTGGCCGCGCCCTGGTGCGCAACCCCGGCGTGTTCCTGTTTGACGAACCGCTGTCGAACCTGGATGCCGCCCTGCGCACGCAGACCCGCCTGGAGATTGCCCGTCTGCACCGTGCCCACGGCCGCGCCGCCACCGTGTACGTGACCCACGACCAGGTGGAAGCCATGACCCTGGCCGACCGCATGGTGCTGCTGCAGCCTGCGCCGCCCGGCTCGCGCCAGCCCAGCGTGGCGCAATCCGGCCCGCCGATGACGCTGTACAACGCGCCGCGAAATCTGTTCGTGGCTGGTTTCCTCGGCTCGCCCCGCATGAACTTCCTGCCGGCTCATGTGGTGAGCCTGGCCGATCGTGCGGTGCTGGTGCAGCTGGCCGACGGCACGCGCCTGAGCGTGGCCGTGCGGCCAGGCGAGGTGGCCGTGGGCAGCGCCGCCACTTTGGGCATCCGGGCCGAGCATCTGGCGCTCAGCCCTGCCGAAGCAAGCGCTGATCAACGGGACAACGGCAACCACAACAGCAACCACATCCGCGCCAGCGTACAGTGGCTGGAACACTTGGGCGACCAGAGCTTTGCCTATGTGCACGGCCCGGGCAACACGCCGATGGTGGTGCGCCTGAAGGAGCACGAGGTGGTGAAGATCGGTGACGCGATCACCTTGAACGTGCCCGCCGGCCGCGCGCACCTGTTCGACGCTGCAGGCGACGCCCTGGTGCGCGCACCGGCAGGTGTCTGAGATGAGCGCTCACGACAACAAGCAGCCCAACCGCCGCGCGGCCCTGGGACTGCTGGCGGGTGGCGTGGCTGGCGGCTTCGCAACCGCGCTGGCCAGCCCGGCCCATGCCAGCACCAGCGCCGGCCAAGGCCTGCTGGTGTGGATCAACGGCGACAAGGGCTATGAGGGCATTGCCCGCATCGGCGAGCAGTTCACCCGCGACACCGGTGTGCCGTTGCGCGTGGAGCACCCGGAAAACGGCGTCTCCAAGTTCGAGCAGGCGGCCGCCGCCGGCAAGGGCCCGGACATCTGGATCTGGCCGCATGACCGCGCCGGCAGCTGGGCCCGCTCGGGCCTGATCAGCCCGGTGGCGCCTGCGCCCGCCTTGCGCCAGCGCATCGAGCCGCTGGCCTGGGACGCCTGGCAGATGAACGGCCGCACCTGGGGCTACCCGCTGGCCATCGAAGCCGTGGCGCTCATCTGCAACCGCCAGCTGGTGGCCACCCCGCCGCGCACCTGGGACGAGGTGATGGCGCTGGACCGCCGTCTGCGGCCGCAAGGCCAGCGCGCCATCATGTGGCCGTACAACGAGTTTTTCTACACCTACGGGCTGATCTCGGCGGGTGGCGGCTACGCCTTCGCCCGCCGTGCCGATGGCAGCTACGACCCCCGCGACACCGGCGTGAACCACCCCGGCACGCGCCAGGGCATGGCGGTGCTCAAGCGCATGGTCGACGAGGGCATGATTCCGCGCACCGCCACCTACGCTGAATCGGAAGCGGCGGTGAACGAAGGGCGCGTGGCCCTGACGATCAACGGCCCCTGGGCCTGGAACAACCTCAAGAAGAGCGGCATTGAATTCACCGCCGCCGAGCTGCCTGCCCTGAAGGCCGGTGGCGCTCCCGGCGGACCGATGGTGGGCGTGCTGGGCGCGATGATCAGCGCCAGCAGCCGCCAGCCGGTGCTGGCCACCGAATTCATCGAGCACTACCTGATGAGCCTGCCAGGCCTGCGCGCCATGAACCAGCACGTGCCGCTGGGCGTGCCGGCCGACAAGGCGCTGTATGAAGAACTCAAGGGCGACCCCCTGATTGCCGGAGCCCGCGCCGCTGCGCTGCGTGGCCACACGATGCCGAACCTGCCCGAAATGGCCCGCTTCTGGACGGCCATGAATGCCGCCGTGCAAAACATCACCCAGGGCCGCGAGAACGTGGACCAGGGCCTGGAACGCGCGGCCCGCCGCGTGCTGGGTGCGGCATGAGCACCATCACCTCCCCCACCCATGTGGCGCGCCCCGGCAGCTGGCTGGCCCGCGCGCTGATCGCCTTCGGGCTGCTGGCGGTGCTGGCCGTGCTGGGCCTGGTCACGCTGCTGCTGGCCGCCCACCAGACGGCCTGGGCCGCAGGCGTGCTGGCCGCGCTGTGCGTGGCCGTGCTGATCCATCTGTCACCCCGCCTGTATGCCTGGCGCTATGTGCTGCCCGGCCTGCTGGCCGTGGCGGTGTTCATCGTGCTGCCGCTGGCCTACACGCTGGCCATCAGCTTCACCAATTACAGCTCCACGCATTTGCTGGCCTTCGAGCGAGCCACGCAGGTGCTGCTGGCGCGCTACGACAGCGAAGGCCTGGGCATGGCCTTCGAGCTGCGCCGTGACGGTGACCAGCGCCGCCTGGTGCTGCAGGACGACCAGGGCCAGCACTTCGTCAGCCCGCCGTTCAAGGCGCCCGTGCTGGGCACGGCTGCACCCACAGAGCCGCTGACCCTGCTGCGCCAGACGGCTGAAGAAGCCCGGGCCACGCCAGGCCAGGTGGCCGGCCCGCGCGAGCTGGTGGCCGAGCGCGACCTGCTGGCCGGCATCGCACTGATCGGCGCCGACGGCCGCACCTACCGGCAAGCCAGCCTGCACCGCTTCATCGACCAGAAGCGGCTGTATGTGCAGGAGCCCGACGGCCGGCTGCGCGGCATGCGCGACAACAGCCTGCTGAGCGCCGACATGGACGCCGGCTTCTGGCGCCGGGCCGACGGCAGCGCGCTGGAGCCGGGTTTTCGCAGCAGCGTGGGCTGGGACAACTACCGCCGCATCTTCGGCGACGAGAAGTTCCTGCAGCCCTTCCTGCGCGTGTTCGCCTGGACAGTGACCTTCGCCGGCCTGAACACCCTGCTCACCTTTGCGCTTGGCCTGGTGCTGGCGGTGGCGATGAACTGGGACGCACTCAAGGGCCGCAGCGCCTACCGGCTGGGCCTGTTCCTGCCGTACGCCGTGCCCGCGTTCATCTCCATCCCGGTCTTCCGCGGCCTGTTCAACGAGAACCTCGGCGAGATCAACCTCGTGCTCGACATGCTGTTCGGCGTGCGCCCGGGCTGGTTCAGTGACGCCACGCTGGCCCGTTCGATGGTGCTGGTGGTCAATACCTGGCTGGGTTATCCGTACATGATGATCCTGGCCATGGGCCTGATCAAGGCGATCCCGGAAGAGCTGTACGAAGCCTCGGCGCTGGCCGGCGCTGGCCCGCTGACCAACTTCTTCCGCATCACGCTGCCGCTGATCGCCCGGCCGATTGCGCCGCTGCTGGTGGCCTCGTTCGCCGCGAACTTCAACAACCTCACGTTGATCGCGTTGCTGACCGAGGGCGCGCCGGACTTCCTCGACACCGATGTGCCCGCCGGCGCCACCGACCTGCTGGCGAGCTACACCTACCGCATCGCCTTCCAGGACGGCGGCCAGAACTACGCGCTAGCCTGTGCCATCTCGTCGCTGGTGTTCCTGATCGTGGCCGGTCTGGCCATCGTCAACCTGCGGCTGTTCAAGCAGAAAGACGCGGCCCGCTGAAGGCCGCACCGGAGACCCCACCATGGCCATCGTCATCAAGAAATCCCAGCGCTGGCGCCTGCTGGCCATGCACCTGTTCCTGATCTGCTTTGTCGGTCTGAGCCTGCTGCCGCTGTTGATGATCGTGTCGATCTCGCTGCGCCCGGGCAACTTCGCCGGCGGCAGCCTGATCCCGAAGGAGATCAGCTTCGAGCACTGGCGCCTGGCGCTGGGCCTGCCCGTGATGGACGCCAACGGCCAGCTGGTGCCGCCGCCCTTCCCGGTGCTGCAGTGGATCTTCAACTCGGTGAAGGTGGCGCTGATCAGCGCGGTGGTGTCGCTGCTGCTGTCGGTGACGAGCGCCTATGCCTTCGCCCGCCTGCGCTTTGCCGGCCGGGGCCTGATGCTCAACAGCATGCTGCTGCTGCAGATGTTCCCGTCGGTGCTGGCCCTGGTGGCCATCTACGCGCTGTTCGACCGCATCGGCGAGTTCGTGCCCGCACTCGGCTTGAACAGCCACTGGAGCCTGGCACTGGCCTACACCGGCGCGGTGGCTCAGCACATCTGGCTCATCAAGGGCTATTACGACAGCGTGCCGCCGGATCTGGAAGAGGCCGCCTCGGTGGACGGCGCCAGCCGCCTGCAGGCCTTCATCCATGTGCTGCTGCCGCTGTCCCGGCCCATCCTGGTGGTGGTGTTCGTGCTGGCCTTCCTCGGCGCGATGATCGAATACCCGATCGCCTCGGTGCTGATGCACGACGAGCAACAGCTGACGCTGGCCGTGGGCTCGCGGCTGTTCCTGTTCAACCAGCGCTACCTGTGGGGCGACTTTGCCGCCACCGCCATCCTGGCCGGCCTGCCGCTGACGCTGCTGTTCGTGGTGACGCAGCGCTGGCTGGTGTCGGGCCTGACCGCCGGCGGGGTGAAGGGATGATTGACGCCAGCTACACGCTGCAGCATGCCGAGGGCGGCGTGCGCATCCGGGTGCTGGTCCACGGTGCCACCTGGGCCGCCTGCCACGTGCCCCTGCCGGGGGGCGCTGAGCGCAGCGTGGTGCTGGGCTTTGACCAACACACCGACTACCAGCGCCAGCAGGCCTACATGGGCGCCACGGTGGGCCGCTGGGCCAACCGCATCGCCCACGGCACCTACACCGGGCCAGATGGCGAGCTGGTGCAACTCAGCCGACACCCCGGCAGCGAGCACCAGCTGCACGGCGGCGCGGAAGGATTTGATCAACGCACCTGGACCGTGCTGCACGCCGCCGCTGATGAAGTGCGGCTGGGCCTGGTGTCGCCCGCCGGCGACCAGGGCTTTCCGGGCACGCTGCACTGCGAGGTGCGCTACCGCTTGAGCAGCCCACATTGCGTGGAAGTGCAGTTCACCGCCAGCGTGGATGCGCCCTGCCCCGTCGGGCTGACCAACCACGCCTACTTCAACCTCGACGGCCAGCCCACCGATGTGCGCAGCCACCAGCTTTGGCTGAACGCTGCCGCTGCCCTGCCGGTGGATGAGCGCCTGGTGCCCACCGGGCCACCCGCCGCCGTGATCGGCACACCGCTCGATTTCCAGGCCGCCAAGCCCATCGGCATGGCGCTGGACAACGCGTTCCTGCTGAACCCGACTGCGTCAGCAGCTTCAGCCACCGAACCCGCTGAACCAGCCGCGGAGCTGACCAGCGCCGACGGCCTGCTGCGCCTGCGCGTGCACACCAGCCTGCCCGCACTGCAGGTGTACACCGGCGAGTTTCTGGGGGTCTGCACGGCCGGCTGCTCGACCCCCTGGGCGCCCTTCCGCGGCGTCGCCATCGAGCCGCAATACCTGCCCGACAGCCCCAACCACCCCGAATGGCCGCAGCCCAGCTGCTGGCTGATGCCGGGGCAGACCTGGCAGCACCACATCCGCTACGAATTCGACCTGCCCGGCGCCTGAGCGCCCGGCGGTTCTCCCCCATCCGGCCACACAGGCTGGAGGCCGGGCCGACGCTGCAATCTGGGCGCGCGGCCCAGTTTCAACGCAGAAACGGAGACATCGATGAAGACGCAACAAGGTGCCGCACGGCGGCGATTTCTGGGTGGGGCTGCCAGCTTGGCGCTGGGCGGCCTGCTGCCGGTGGCAGGGGCGGCAGCCACCTTCGCCAAGGGCGCAGACGTGAGCTGGGTGGACGAGCAGGAAGCCGCCGGCTTCAGCTTCTACAACGCGGCCGGCACGGCCACCGACCCCTTCGTGCTGCTGAAGAACCTCGGCACCAACGCCATCCGGCTGCGCGTGTGGGTGAACCCCAGCACCGGCTGGTGCAACGCCGCCGACACGCTCTACAAGGCGCAGCGGGCCAAGGCGCAGGGTCAGAACATCATGCTGACCTTCCACTACAGCGACAGCTGGGCCGACCCCGGCCAGCAGACCAAGCCCGCGGCCTGGGCCTCGCACAGCTTCAGCCAGCTGGTGACGGACGTGTACGCCCACACGCAGGGCGTGCTGTCGTACCTGAAGACCAACGGCATCACCATCACCTGGGTGCAGGTGGGCAACGAGATCAACAGCGGCATGCTGTGGCCCGATGGCCGGGCCAGCGGCAGCAGCTTAGGCAACCTGATCCAGCTGATCAACAGCGGCCACAGCGCGGTGAAGGCGGTCTACCCGAATGCGCAGGTGGTGCTGCACCTGGCCAATGGCTACAACAACACCGTGTCGCGCTGGTTCTTCGACGGCATGAAGGCCGGTGGTGCCAAGTACGACGTGATCGGCCTGAGCCACTACCCCACCGCCAGCAACTGGTCGAGCCTGAACAGCCAGCTCAACACCAACATGAAGGACATGATCAGCCGCTACGGCAAGCCGGTGGTGGTGGCTGAAACCGGCATGGACTGGCAACAGGCCACCGCGTCCAAAGCCATGATGACCGACCTGCTGAAGAAGGTGCAGGCACTGGGCACCAACGGCGTCGGCGTCTTCTACTGGGAGCCCCAGGCCTCGCCGGGCTGGAAGGGCTACACCTGGGGCGCGCTCGACGGCTCGGGGCGGTTCACCGCGGCGCTCGACCCGTACTGATCCCGTGCGGCGCGCCAGGCCGCCAGCGCCGGCGCCGGCAAGGCGGGCGAATACAGGAAGCCCTGCAACTCGTCGCAGCCGGCGTCGCGCAGCACCCGCGCTTCGCTTTCCAGCTCCACACCCTCGGCCACCACCTTCAGGCCCAGGGTGTGGCCCAGGCTGATGATCGCCAGCGTGATGGCGCTGTCGACCGGGTCGTCGAGCATGTCGTGCACGAAGCTGCGGTCGATCTTCAGCTTGTCGATCGGGAAACGGTTCAGGTAGGCCAGGCTGGAATAGCCGGTACCGAAGTCATCGATCGACAGCGTCACGCCCAGGCGGCGCAAGGCATGCAGCCGGCGCAGGTTGGCCTCGGCGTCCAGCATCACCATCGATTCGGTCAGCTCCAGCTCCAGCTGGCCAGCTGGCACGGCGTGGCGCTGCAGGCTGTCGCGCACCTCGTCGACCAACTCGTCATGCTGCAACTGCCGCGCCGACAGGTTGATGGACACACACATCGGCGGCTCGCCCTCGGCCCGCCACGCGCTGATCTGCGCACAGGCCGCCTCGACCACCCACTGCCCGATCGGCACGATCAGGCCGGAGTCTTCGGCCAGCGGAATGAACTGGTTGGGCGGCACCATGCCCAGCTCGGGGTGGTGCCAGCGCAGCAGGCCTTCCACACCCGCCAGCAGGCCCGTCCGGGCATCCATGCGCGGCTGCCAGTGCAGCTGGAACTGCTGGTGCTCCAGCGCGTTGCGCAGGTGGCCCATCAGCTGCAGGCGCGCCTGGGCGCGCTCGGTCATGGTGGCGGTGAAGAACTGGGCGTTGTCCTTGCCGCTGGCCTTGGCCTGGTACATGGCCGTGTCGGCATGCCGCATCAGCTCATCGAGGTCAAACGCATCGTCCGGGAAGATGGCCACGCCCACGCTGCACGAGACATGCAGCTCGCTGCCCTCCACCTGGTGCGGCGCCCGGATGAGCGGAATCAGCCGCTCGTGCACCACCTGCATTACCTCGTCGGTGTCGGCCACATCGGCCAGGATCACCACGAACTCATCGCCCCCGAGGCGGCTGACGGTGTCGCCGGCACGCACGGCCTCCAGCAGGCGCTTGGCCACCGAGCGCAGCAAGCCGTCACCGATGTGGTGGCCGAGCGAGTCGTTGATGTCCTTGAAGCCGTCCAAATCGAGGAACAGCACCGCCACCTTGCGGCTGTGCCGGTGCGCCTGCTGCACGGCCATGCGCAGGCGTTCGGTGCACAGGCTGCGGTTGGGCAGCTCGGTCAGCACGTCGTGCTCGGCGAGGAAGCGGATGCGGGCTTCGCTGCGCTTGCGGTCGGTGATGTCGATGCTGGTGATGATGTAGTGCGAGACCTCACCCAACCCCGGGCGGCCGGCGCTGGCGCCCTGGCGCACGGCGCTGACCATCAGCCAGGCGGTGTAGTCGGTGCCGTTGCGACGGCGCACCGCGCCTTCGCCCTGCCAGGTGCCGCGCAGCTGCACCGTGGGCCAGGCGGCGTCAGGCAGGTGCAGCGCCTCGGGGCGCTCGCCCACCACGTCCTGCAGCTCCAGCCCGGTCTGGCGGCTGAAGGCCTGGTTGACGGTGAGCGTGCGGTGGTCGGCATCGATGATGACGATGCCTTCGCTGGAGGCCTCGAACACCTTGGCCCACAGTTGCAGCCGGCGCTCCATCAGCTTCAGGTGGTTGATGGGCGCGAAGGCCGTCACCACCGCATCGCGGCCCTGGTACTGCAGGCAGCGCGCCGAGAGCACCGCCCAGGCCGGCTCGCCGCCCGCCGTCCAGCGCACCTCGAACTCGTCCACTGCGCCGCGGTCTTGCAACTGCTGGAAGAAGCGGGCGCGCACCTGCGGCTCCAGCCCGCGCTTCCAGGGGTCGCTGCGCTCATCGCCCAGCCAGGCCTCGGCGGGCGTGTTCAGGTGCAGCACCTCGTGGCCCGGCACGGCCGTGACCATCAAGGGGATGGGCGTGGCCTCCACCAGCGCATGTTCCACCTCGGCCGCGCGGGCGCTGGCGGCCAGCTCCTTCTGCACTTCGCGCTCGCGGTCGAGCTGGGCCAGCATGTCGTTGAAGGCGATCACCAGCCGGCCGATTTCGTCGCTGCTGTGCCACTGCGCGCGCAGGCGGTGATCGCCGGTGCGGCGCACGGTGTCGGCCACACCCGCCAGGTGGCGCAGCGGGTTGGCAATGTGACGCGCCACGAAGGTGACGAGCCCGAGGATGGCCAGCAACAGCGTGAGCGCGGTGCCCAGGTGCAGCCACATGCGGTGGTAAAGGCTGTCGATGCGCTTGTTGAGCAGGCGGCTCATTTCCTCACCGGCTGCGGCCCAGTGGGCCTGCAACGCCCCCAGCAGTTCACGCTGGCTCTGGCGGGCCAGGTCGCGGCGTTCCTCATTGCCGGGGTCTTCGGCCGACAGGCTGGCAGCCAGGCGGAACGCGCCCATGGCCCTTACCAGCGCACGCTCACGCGGCTCCAGCGCGGCACGCAGGGTGTTGTCGCCGGCGGCGTAGGCCTCGGCATGGTCGGCCCGGATGCCCTGCATGGTGGCGTCGAGCCGGCCTTCGAGAATCAGGTAGCGGGTGCGGGTGTTGGCTTCGGTGGCGCCCAGCGCATGGATCTGCTCCAGCAGCTCCGGGAAGCGCAGCGCCAGCAGCGACATCGTGTAGTAGCTGTCGAGGTCGGGGTCGAGGATCAGGTTCGACTGGTTGGCCACGCGGGTCAGCAGATCACGCCCGGCCAGCAGCACCTGGTCTGCCGCCGCATCGGCCCGGCGGGCGGTGCTGGCCTGCAGCAGGCGCAATTGCAGCACGGCAGCCAGCTCGGCACTGCCCATGCCTGGCCCCAGGGTGTGCTCGGCGTCCGTCACCCGCGCGGCAGCATCGGCCAGCAGCGCTTGGGCAGGGGCGCTGCCGGCGCCGAACCGGGCAGCGTCGATCAGGCCATCGCGCACGCCGGTGATGTAGGCATTGCCCTGCACTTCCTTGCGCGCGAAGTCGATGGCAATGAACTTCTCGCTGATCAGGATGTTGCTGACGAAGATCACCGCGGTCAGGTCGAGCAGATAGATCAGCATGAGCTTGCGGCCCACGCTCAGGCGCGAGATCAATCGACTGAAATCAAGACGAGGCATACGGCGTACAGCAGGGGTATGAAGGCCCGAAACACCAACAGCATGGGGGCAAGCAATTACCGTGCGATGCGTGGGGCCACGATCAGGGCTTGGGCTTGGCAGCGGCCGCTGCGCGAATCACGCCCAGTTGCCGCTGCAGCCACACCTGGCTGTCGAGCGCGGCATCGCTCCCGCACTTCACGTGGTACGGCTTGCCCGATGAGCTGCTCTTGCTGGCGGCCTGCTCGATGAACTGCTCGGTGCTTTGCAGCGTGCCGCGGCCCTCGATGTAATCGAGCTTGCGCAGGATGTGGCTGACCGCCTCGGTGCCGGTGTACCAGCTGCCGTTGCGGTCGAACTGGCAACCCGAGCTTTGCAGGCGGCTCATCAGCGCGTCGATCTCGGCCTTGATGGGCGCCGGGGCCGGTGCGGCGGCCACGGGCCCCGTGGCGGTGGCGATCAGCATGGTCGAGATCCACAGCGCTGCCAGGCGGGCCAAAGAAGCAGGTTTGATCATGGTCACAAGGTGATGAGGTGATGCAGGTTCAACGTCGGGCCAGCCACACGCCGTACACCGACAGGGCCATGCCCACCAGCGCCAGCCCGGTGAGGGTTTCACCAAACAGCGCCCAGGCGATGAGCGCGGTGGTGGGCGGGGTGAGGTAGAACAGGCTGGCCACGTTCACCGCGCTGCCACGACGGATGAGCACGTTCAGCAAGCTCACCGCGCCCAGCGACAACACCAGCACCAGCCAGCCGAGTGCAAAGGCGAACTGCGCCGTCCAGTGCACCTGCATGGTCTCGGTGGCGCCAGCCACCAGCGCCGTCACCACCAGGCACGGCAGGAACTGGATGACCGAGCCCGTGCGCAAGTCAAACGCCGGGCAGAACTTCTTCTGGTACAGCGTGCCGGCCGTGATGCCCAGCAGCGCCACCACGGCCGGCAGCAGCATGGCCACCAGCGCGCCGCCCGTGGCAGTGGCGGCCACCTTGTGGGCCACCACCAGCGCCACGCCGGCAAAGCCCAGGCCCAGACCGGCCCATTGCGCGGGCTTCACACGCTCACCCAGCCAGGTGCCGGCACCCAGCGCGGTGAGCACGGGCTGCAAGCCCACCACCAGCGCCGTCACACCCGCCGGCAGGCCGTGGCTGATGGCCGTGAACACGCCGCCCAGGTACACCGCATGCACCAGCAAGCCAGACACGCCAATGTGCAACCAGGCCTGCCGCGTGACCGGCCACGGTGCCCGGGTGAACAAAGCCACGCCGCCCATCAACACCAGCACCAGCACATAGCGCAGCGAGAGGAACGTGAGCGGGCCGGCGTCTGGCAAACCAAACTTCGCACCGATGAAACCGGTGCTCCACAACAGCACGAACAGCAGAGGAAACAGCGGGCTGGCAGCAGGCGGCGCGGGCGGGTTGGGTGCAGTGCCAGTGGGAAGACGGCTCATGGGCGGGGCGGCAGGTGCGGGGTCAGAGGTGGGATCGTGCTACCGGTGAAGTATCGGCGACGGGAAGGATGGGCTCAGGGCGCAGAATGAACCAACGCGCGCGGCTCAGCCCACGCCCACTCAATCACCACAGGGAAACTCACCATGAACGACCCCGAAAAGCAGGCACTCAAGGCGCTCGACACCTACAAGTCGGCGGTGCTGGCCAAGAACGCTGAGACGTTCATGCACCTGTACGACACGGATGTCAGGGTGTTCGACACCTGGGGGGTGTGGTCGTACGAAGGCGCTGCGGCATGGCGCGTTGCGGTGGAGGGCTGGTTCTCATCGCTCGGCACCGAGACCGTGCGCGTCACCTTCGACGACGTGAAGATTTCGGGTGAGCTGAGCTTCGCGTCCATGACCGCCGTCGCGAGGTACGCGGCGTTTTCGGCGGCTGGCGAAGAGCTTCGGTCCATGCAGAACCGCATCACCTGGGTGCTCAAGTCACGCGGCCATGTCTTGCGTGTGGTGCATGAACACACGTCCGTCCCGATCGGGTTCGAGGACACCAAGGGCATTCTCAACCGCGAAGGCAAGGCGGCCTGAGCGCATGTTGAATCGCCCCTGCAAACCCAGCCACCCGATGCGGCCTGCGCTCCTGGCACTGCTTCTGCTGCCGTTCAATGCCAGCGCCCTGGAGCGTGACCTGCTGAACGCCGTCGAATCGGTGGCCGGCATCTACAGCAGCATCTATGTTCACGAGGCGGGGCACGCGCTGGTCTACCAGGCGCTGGGGGCGTCTGACGTGAGCATCGAAGTGCCGCGACGAGGAACGATCTTCAGCGGCCAGACCTCGGGCAAGTTTTCTCGGCCGCTCACCCAAGGCGAGCGGCAGCTGGCTGCGGTGTCTGGCCTGGCCGCCGCCAACCTGGCTGGTGAGTTGGTGCTGCAGCGCCCCGGCCTGCATCGCTCACCCTACGCACAGGCGGTGCTGGGCACGGCACTGATCTCGAACGTGATGCACGTGACGCAGTACTACACCAAGGTTCGCGGGGTGGGTGGCTATGTGGGCAATGACATCGACGAGTACGAGCTGGCAGGCGGGAATCCGCATGTGATGTCGGCCGTTCTGGTCGGCTACACCGTCCTCGCGATGCGTCGCATGCAGAAAAAGGAGATTCCGCTCTTCTACGTCAACTTGCGCTTTTAGGCGGTTTGAGGCCTCATCACACACTTTCTCGCAATCCATGTCTGGAGTGTCCTGATGAAGCGTTGCCTTTGCGTGCTGGCCTTTGGTGTTGCCTCTGTGGGCTCCGCCCTTGCGGCCAATCTGAGCTTCGAGAACCGGTCCGACGTGTCCATTCCGTTGGAGATTCCAGGCGTCATGAACCCGAACCTGTCGCCGAACAGCAAGAGCGGGGTGACGCTGGAGCGCGGGCAGAAGGTCTATTTCAGGCTCGATGGTCGCCGTGCCTTGCTGCTGGAGATCAAGGATGAGCAGGACGGCCAGATCGTGGTGGTCAATGAGCTGGTTGCGAAGCGCACCGCCGAGCTGGCCCTGAAAAAGTAGCTCGCAAGGGGCCACCGCAAACGGGCGGCATCCGCCAAATCACACCGGCCCGTTTCAGCACTTTGATTCAGGCGACGTGGACCAACCTCCCCGCAGCCGTAATAATCGCGGGTTGCCTTACCCCGGAGAACGCGCGTGAAAACCTACGACATCGAAGTGCAACGCCTGAAGTCGCTGCGCCATGACAACGGCCTGATCGACATCGGCATCGATGCCCTGGTACTGCCCCGCCCTGTGCGTGAAGACAAGGTGCCGTCCACCCACGTGCGTTTGTCGGTGGAAGACGCGCGCTCGCTGCTGCTGCTGCTCAAGCAGCAATTCGCCGAGCTGGACAAGCTGCAACCGCGCAGCCGCCGCTCAGGCCGCTGCTGATCGCTTCGGGCGGTGCTGTTTCAGCGCGGACTTTTACCGCTCTTCCGGCAACAAGGCCTTGGCCGCTTCAATGCGCAGGGCCATGTCGACACCCGCATCGTTCATCACCGCCAGCAAGAACTCGCGGGCGCTGGTGTGCACCGCAGCGCCAGCCAGCCCGGTTGAAGCCGCTGCTTGATGGGTGCCTGCCGCCGCAGCCGCTCCCGCTGACTTCGCCTGTTCAGGCTGCAACAAAGCTTCAGCGCCAGGCGGGTTCAAGTGCTCATCGAGCCGCGCCAGCGCAGCCCGAAACGCTGGCGGCGTGATGCTGCGCAGGCGCACCAGCACATCGGCCTGGCCCTCGGGGCTGGGCGGGGTGTCCAGCCAAGGCTCGTCACTGAAGATCGGGGCCAGGTCAGGCGCCACGAAAGCCGACCAGCAACCCGTGCGCACCTCTTTGGCAGGCAGGTGGTCGGGCGACACTGCCATCCGGACGCGGTCGGTGGCCACATCGGCCAGGTAGCGCTGGCGCAGCGCCTTGAGCAAGGCCACGGCCTGCGAGGCCGCCACGGGCTCGGCAAACGAGAACCACAGCTGCATGCCGTCAACACCCGACACGGCGATGGCCGGTGCCGGCAAGTCCAGATCGGCCTGCACGCCCTGCCACACGGTCGCCAGCTCACCCCAGCGTGCCGGCCTTGAGAGCTCAAGCAAGGCAGCGCGCACGGCACCTGCCGGCACTGCTGCACTGCCCTCTGGCGGAGGCAGCAAAAAGAGGCGCGTCAGTTCAGACTCAAATCGGTTCATGGGGCTCAGGCCTTGTCTGGGTTGTTCGCCGCAGCCGCCACAGCCGCCGAGGCAGCGCGCAGGGCATCAGGCAGGCCGTCGTGCGGGCCGAGGGCCTCGGCCGGGGCATCAGCCCACCAGTCTTCCGGGCGCAGATCTGCACGGCGCGACGGGTTCAGCGGGTAGGTGATGCGGTTGGTGGCTTTCGCGGCCTCGCCGCCCACCACCAACACCACGTCTTCGGTTGAATTGTTGATGAAGCAGTGGCTGATGCCGGTGCCCGCCGGGAAGGCCGCAAAATCGCCCGCCACCATCGGGTGCAGGTGCCCGTCGATCCAGGCGCCCACCTGCCCGCTGACCACGTAGACGAACTCTTCCTCGTCCGACTCGGCATGCGGCCACGACGAGCGGCTGCCCGGCGGCAAGCGCTGCAGGTTCACCCCCAGCCGGGCCAGACCGGCCGCACGCCCCAAGCTGACGGACGGCCCCATCGGCTCATCGCTTTGCGGATAGACGTGGGTGTAGGGCGCCACATCGGCGGCGGAGATGATGAAAGGCGGGCGCTGGCTCATGCAGCGGATTTTGCTGCATGGGCCAGGTCAGCCCCGCCAACGCAGTGTCAGGGCTTGGTGCAGGCCCGGCTCTGGCGAGGCGATGCAGACCCGCTGATCCAGTGCGCCAAAGAGGCTGGCGCCACTGTCAGACCACACCTCCATCCGCACACGGTCACCCAGGCGCAGGAACGGGGTGCGCACTTCGCCGAGAGTCACCTTCTCGATCGCGCGCACCTCGGCGAGCGTGGCGGAGCCCGCACCCTCGGCCGGGTCTGACACCGTACCGGAGCCAATCACAGTGCCGGCGCGCAGGCGGCGCGTGCTCGCTGCGTGTTCGATCAAGCGCCCGAAACCCACACTCATGCAACCGGCGTGCGGGCGCCCGATGGTGTGCGCATTGATGCTGACATGCAGCGGCAACTGCAGGCGGCCCGCCGACCACGCGGCACCCAATTCGTCGGGCGTGACCACCACCGGCGCGAATGCCGTGGACGGCTTGCTGTGGACCATGCCGAAGCCCAGCCCCATCTCACGGGGCTGCAGCGCACGCAGGCTCCAGTCGTTCACCAGCGCCAGCAGGCGCACATGGCCCAAGGCCGCTTCGTCTCGCGTGCCCATCGCCACATCGTCGGTGATGACGGCGATCTCGCCTTCGATGTCGATGCCGTGTGCCTCGCTGACAAACACCGCATCGTCATGCGGCCCTAGAAAGTCGTCCGACCCGCCCTGGTACATCAGCGGCATGCTGGTGTCGAGCGCGGGCGAGTTGAACGCCCGCTGCATCCATGCGCCATGGTTGCTGAAGGCGGAGCCATCAAGCCATTGATACGCCCTGGGCAGCGGCGCCATGGCTTCGCGGGGATCAAACGGCCGGGCCTCGGCGGGCGGGCTCGCCTGGTCGATCTGCTCGTAGAGCGCCTGCAGGCCGGGTGCCACGTGTTGCCAATCATCCAGCGCTGCCTGCAGGGTCGGCGCAACGCTGTGTGCAGGCATCACCCACTGCAGATCATGTGACACCACGGCCAAGGCGCCGTCACGCCGGCCATTGCGCAGTGTGCAGAGCTTCATGACGCGCTCCCGGCCAGGTGTGTGGAGGCCGATGACACGGGCGTAGCGCTCAACGGTGTGGTGCTGTGAAACATGAGATCACCTTGTTGGAAGGGACAGGACAAGCGCCGCACCAGGGCGGCGCTGGTGACGACATCGGCAGGCTCAGAAGCGCACCCGCGCGCCGAGGGCGAACGTGTGGCCCGTCGGCAGCGCACTGACCTGATCGCGCATCACCACGGCATACACATCCGTGCTTCGGGAGAGCTCATGGTCATATCCCAGCGACCAGGTCTTGCGCTGCTCGTCGACCACCGCCGTCATCGCCTTGGCGGTGCGCGCAGCTGACAGCAGAACGCGGCCGCGGCCCATCGGCACGCTGACCCCCAGTTGCAGCGTTTTCAGGTCAACCTCGGGTTTGGCAGCCGCCCGTGTGGCATCGATCTGCGTGTGGTCCCACTGGCCAAACAGCTTGGCCACCTTGAAGTCATACGACGCACCCAGCGCCAACGTCTGGCTGTCATTGATGGCCAGCGGTGGCAAGGCGCCAGGCAGTGCCGTGCTCCTGGTCGGCGTCAACACGGCCGCACTGGAAATACGCTCCGTCGAGAGCACGGCCGCGAATGGCTGTCCGGGTGCGCCGTAAGACACGGTGCCAGCGAGGCGTCGCCCGGCGGTGCCGCCCTCGGAAGGCGCGGCCATCAACGACACCGTCACGCCCGACACCGCAGGGGCGATGTAGGCCACCGCGTTGTTCCAGGCGCTGTCGGTTGCGCCATGAGCGGTGAGCATGGGCTGCGTGGGCGCAGGCATGTAGGTGTGCATCAGGTAGGGGCCCAAGGCGGTGGAGTCGCCGTAGGGGCTGAAGCGCAGGCTGGCGATGAAATTGGGCGAGCTCTGGCGACCGAGCCGGACCTGGCCCCACGGCGTGCCCATGCCCACCCAAGCGTTCTTGGACCAGAACATATCGCTGTCCGACCGACCGCTGCCGCCCACGTCGGCCCGCACGAAGCTGGCCAGATCAAAGTTGCCGCTGTAGCCATCCCCCAGGTCCTGACTGCCCTTCACCCCCAGGAAGGAGGTCGTCATCAAGCCGCTGTTGACCGACCTGACTTTGCCTTCGCCTGCCAACTGGCGGGAGGTGACACCGGCGTCGATGGTGCCGTAGATGACCAGCGAGTTGGTCGGGGGCATCGGTGATGGCTGCTGCGGTTGCGATTGCGATTGCGCGCTGCCGCAGGCCATCAGCAGACCGGCAAGGGCGGCCGAAGCCAGGGGTGAGTTCAGGGGCGTCTTCATGTCAGTCTCCAGGGTTGTGTTTTGGCAAAGCGCCGCCCTGCCACGCTCTTTGGCGGCCAGTCAGGGCAAAGGAACCGGAAGCGATGGGGGCCGTCGGAAGGTGGCGGCCCGGTGCGGCTTATCGTCGCAAGGCGTCGTCGAAGATGGCCACGGCGCGGGTCCACCCGGCCGAGGCGCCGCGGATCTTCACGGGGAAGCAGCTGACGAAGAAGCCGTGCGCAGGCAGGGCCTCCAGGTTGTGCAGCTTTTCGAGGTGGCAATAGCCGATGTCGCGTCCGGCCTTGTGGCCTTCCCAGATCAGGCTGGCGTCCTGGGTGTCGGCGTAGCGCTGAGCGGTGTAGGCAAAGGGTGCATCCCAACTCCAGGCATCGGTGCCGGTGAGGCGCACGCCGCGATCCAGCAGGTACAGCGTGGCCTCCAGGCCCATGCCGCAGCCGGCGCGGGTGTAGTTCGGTCCACCGTAGGCGCTGCCGGCGCGTGTATTGACGAGCACGATGTCCAGCGGCTGCAGCGTGTGGCCAATGCGCGCCAACTCGGCCTCGACGTCCGCGGCCTGCACCACGTAGCCATCAGGCAGGTGGCGGAAATCCAGCTTCACGCCCGGCTGGAAGCACCAGTTCAGGTCCACCTCATCGATGGAGATCGCCCGCTTGCCGCCATCCATGGTGGAGGCGAAGTGATACGGCGCGTCCAGGTGCGTGCCGTTGTGCGTGTTGAGCTGCACATCCTCCACCGCCCAGGCCTCGCCACCGGGCAGGTCCTCCTGCTTCAAGCCGGGGAAGAACCCGGCCAGGTCGGGGTAGCTCATCTGGTGATCGATGTAGCTGATCTTGGGGCCCAGACCCGGCGGGTCAGAGGGCACGTCGTTCTCCAGGTGCATGGAGATGTCGATGAAGTGGCGTGGCATGGTGGTGAATGGCGGTGAGGAGACTGAACAGATCAAGGCGGTGCAGACACACCGGCGGCTCACCGCAGTGCGGTGAAGGCTCAGGTTTCAGTGGGTGAGTCTCAGTGCGTGCGCGGAGCGCCGCAGGTTTGGCGGAAGCCTTCGGTGATGAATCGAATCAACACCGGGACAGAAACTTCGGTGTCCGACACAGAGCTTTCGCCGAGCGACAGGCGTTCAACGCGACTGTCGGTTGCGGCATGCAACAGGGCGCCGAGGGAAAACTGATAACACCAGGTGACCGTGGTGCGTGGCGCCTGCGGCAAGGCGGCCTGCAATGCGTCAATGAAGGCAAAGGCCAGCGGGTCGAACAGGTCGCGCACCACCGACTCGTCTTCGGGAATGTGCTCGTGCATGGCGCGCTTGAGCATCAGCAGGAAGTTGCGTCCATCGGCCGTGGCAGCCACCTTGAACACAGGCAGCACCCACGCCGTGACGATCTCTTCCAGCAGACGATCAGGGGCAGCGTTCTGCTGCGCCAGCGCCAGTGCCGCCAGCCGCTCCTGGATGTAGCCGGCGCGGTCTCGGAAGAGCTCGTGGTACAGCGACAACTTCGGGCCGAAGTAGTAGCCCACCAAGGCCAGCGGCACACCGGCTTCGTCGGCGATGTCTCGCACCGACACGCCATGGAACCCTTGCCGCGCAAACAGACGTTCGGCCGCACGCAGGATGTTGTGCCGCCGGTTGGGCGCCAGCTGCGACTCGGTGGGCAACGTCGAGGCTTCCGTGCTGCGTGCGCGGCTCACGCGCGGGGCTGCCTTGGGCGGTGCTTTGGTGGGTGGCTTCATGGTGTCGAGGCATCAAACTGTACGGTTGTACAAATTATGTTGTACGGCCGTACAAGATGGACACAGACAAACCCCTAGGCCCGCAAAAAGAGCCACGCCATGAGGGCTCAGCCACCGCCGGCGTGCGGTACGGACGCACCACGCCGGATTGATCGATTCGGCACCAAGTGCAATCGTCCGGGCATGCTCATTCAGACGCGCGGCCCGGAAACTCTCCCCTCTGTTCAAGCCACTTCCGGAGAGACCGTCGATGACCCCCCACTCGCTTTGCGTTTCCCTCGCCGCCAGTGCCTGCATGGCCGCCACCCCGGCCAGCGCTGCGTCGTTCCAGGTCAGCAGCCCCGACATGGCCAGCGGCACCGTCGCCATGACCCAATTTGCCAACATGCCGGCCATGGGCTGCGCCGGGGGCAATGTCTCACCCCAGGTCGTGTGGCGAGACGCCCCAGCGGGCACCCAAAGCCTGTTGGTGACCATGTACGACCCGGATGCGCCAACCGGCTCGGGCTGGTGGCACTGGGCTGTGGCCAACATCCCTGCCAGCAACACCGAGCTGGTCAGTGGCGCAGGCAACGACGCCACCAAACTGCCCGCCGGCGCCTTGCAGGTGAACACCGACGCTGGCCGACCCGGCTACGGCGGCCCGTGCCCACCGGTCGGACAAACCCATCGTTATGTCATCACCGTGGTGGCGCTTAAAGTGGCGAAACTGGATCTCCCGCCCTTTGCAACGCCTGCCATGATGAATTTCATGTCGATGCCGCACCGCCTCGGTCAAGCCACGCTGGTGGCCACGGGCGGTCGATGATGCCAACGCCGCAGCACCTGGCACACGCGGCAGAGACAGCGCATCTGCGCCGCCTGCATGCCCAACCCGACATCGGTGCGGCGGCACAGGTGCGACAGGCCGTGGGCCTGAACATCGTTCGTGTGGTCATCCACGCACCGGCCCTGATTCTGGTGCGCCAGGGCGTCAAGACTGTGCACACGGCCGACGGTCGACCGGTGGTCGCGAAGGCGGGTCAGGGCATCGCCTTGGCGGCCAGGCAAACCGTTGACTTCGCCAATGAGCCAAGTCGGGGCATGCCGTATGAGGCTCGCTGGTTGATCTTTGATCCGGCTGTCGTGACTTCGTTTGCCACACAGCAGGCACCCTTGATGGCGGCGGTGGCCACGCAGCGGCCGGCACACCTGCTCAGCCCCTTGCCCATCGGCCTGGAAAACGCGTTCGATCGCGCCAGCCACACCCTGTCGGGCGAGGGGGTACTGCCCAAACCGATCATGGCGCACCGCCTACAAGAGGTGCTGCTCTGCATGGCCTTGCAGGGCGTGGCGTTCATGCCCGCAGGCACGCCAGTGGGCACGGCCGACCGCGTTCGGGCCTTGCTGGCAAAACGGCCTGACAAGGACTGGCGCGCCCGTGCGGTGGCCAGCGATCTGGCCATGAGCGAGGCCACCCTGCGACGCCGACTGGCCAGCGAGGGCGTCGCCTTTGGCGAGCTGCTGGTGGACGCCCGCATGTCCTACGCGCTGACGCTGCTGCAGGCCACCGATCAAAGCATTTCAGCCATCGCCGAAGGCTCCGGCTACGCCTCGCCTTCACGCTTCGCGGTACGGTTCCGCCAGCGCTTCGGCTTTGCACCGTCCGCGTTGCGCGGCCACGAACGGACCCATTGAGACCAAGCCGCGCGATGCGGCCCGGCCACTCAGCTCTCGGGCGTGAAGCCCACCCGCTTAATGACCGGCCCCCAGGCGGCACCCTCGTCCTTCATGGCCTTGGCCAATTCGGCCGGGCTGGTGACAGCCACCTCCAAGCCGTACTGCGCCAGCGCATCCGCCATCTCGGGCGCCGTCATGGCCGCGCGAATGGCTGCAGCCAGGCGCTGCACCAACTCGGGCGCCGCCTTGCCGGGCAAGAAGAAACCGTACCACTCGCTTTGCTCAAGCGCCTTGAAGCCTGTCTCGGTGAAGGTCGGCACGTCCGGCAGGAAGCGACTGCGCTTGGCACCGCTGGTAGCCAGCACGCGCAACTTCCCCGTCTTCACATGGGGCAGGTAGTCGCCAATGGGCCCGACAAAGGACGTGACCTGGCCGCCCAGCAAGTCTTGCACGCCAGGCACGGTGCCGCGGTAGGGCACGTGCCGCAGGTCGGCGCCGGTTTCCTTCTCCAGCAAGGCGCCCAGCAGGTGTGGCGGAGAGCCTGCGCCTGGCGAGCCGTAGTTGCTCAGCGTCGGGTTGAGCTTGGCCCAGGTGATGAACTCCTTGAGGGTCTTCACCGTGGGTGGCACGGCGGGGCCGACAGCCAGACCAAACACCACGGAGGTGACGCCGCACACGGGCGTCACGTCGTCCATGGTGTAGCTGAGCTTGCTGTAGATGTGCGGGTACAGCGTGAGCATGGCGGCCGGCGTGATCAGCAGCGTGGTGCCATCGTTCAGGCTGCGCCGCAGTTCATCAACCGCCAGGCGGCCACCGGCACCGGGCTTGTTTTCAACCAGCGTCACCTTGGCCACGCCGCCACGCAGTTTGTCGGCGACACGACGCGCGATCACGTCCACGGTGCCACCAGCAGGAAAGCCGGACAAGATGCGCAGCGTGTCCAGCGACTGCGCCCGCAAAGGCAAAGCGCTGCCACCGGCAGTGGCCAGGGCCAACAAGCGCAGCAGCAGGCCACGTCGATCAATGGCGGTCATGGATTGTGTCTCCTTCAGTCAGGTGGCCTTGCTGTTCGCCGCGTCGGCGCGCATGGACCGGGTTGCGACACCATCCGCTGACGCCGTGGCGGCGGGACGTGCCAAGTTTGTACATCTGTACAAATTGTCTTGTACGTTTGTACAAAATGGCACCAGACAAACCCGAATGGCGGCGTCGCAGCCGGGTTCAATTCAGATTGGTGTTGCGGCCGCTGAGGAGCACCCGCGTTGCAGCAACAGCGCACCGGCGCTGAGCGAAGCGCTTTGGTGCAGCGCTGTCAGAACCCGAGCAGATCGCGCAGCACGGTAGCGACCACCGCTGCAGCCAGCCACGCACCGATGCGCTTGAGCAGCGCGGTGTCGATCGTGCCGGCGGACACGGGCTCAGCGCGCACAAAGCCCACCACGAAGGCGTGGGCCGGCAGCGCGATGACCAGCAAGGTGGCCACGATGAGCTCCACCCCGCCCGCAGCGCCCGGCCCGCCAAATTTGGCCCACACCAGGGGCCAGGCCAGGGCAGCCACCACACCGGCGACAGCGGCGGTCAACAGGGTTGGACGAAGGTTCACGAAGGCACTCTGCGGTGGGTGGCGGTGCGCGCATGATGCCACCGGCCGAGGCGGCCGATCACAGCGCCAAATCACTGCACCCGGTAGTCGTCGAGGTTGAACGGCGGCGGCCGTTTTTCAGGTCGCAGCACGATCCAGATGACGATGCCCAGCGGCCAGGCCACGATCATCACCAGCAGGGCCACAAAAAGCGGTGGCTTGCCGCGGTTGCGTGCATCTAGATAGGCCCAGACGCCGCTGTAGACCCAGGCGAGCAAGCCCAGAACCATGGGCAATGACTGAACGAGCGTATCCATGTGACTGAAAGATGGCGCGGGTTGAAGTTCGGTGCGGTGCTGTGCTGTGCTGTGCTGTGCGGGTCAGCATTGCGCAACCCGATGGACAACGGCATTGTGCGTCGCCCAAGCGCCACGCCAGGCCGGCTGGTTCCCAGCCCGCCCCCATCCATCCGCGTGGCTGCGAAGAGTCGATCGGCTCTCGCGCAGCATGGCTGCGCCTGCGGATTGGCGCTGTGAGGTCTGGCGGAAATGGCAAGCAGCTAGGCCTCAGGCGGTCGATATCTCGACCCCAGCAGGTGGCGTGCCATGGCCTGCGTCAGATGCTTGACGAACGGGCGCTCGCCCGTGGTCTTCAGCAAGAAGTACTCGCCTGCCGGAGTTCGCACGATCTGGGTCAGGTAGAGCGCCTCAATGCGGCGGTCAACATGAGCCACGGTTTCCGATTGATCAAGCACCTCGGCTTTCTCAGCGTCCAGTGCCAACCGGGCCACTGAGATTTGCACCCGGACTGCGCGCAACTCGGCCATCGCCGCATCGCGGTACGGCGCCACCTGGTGCTCAGGCGGCGACAGGAAAAAACTGAGGAAGCTCATCGGGTCTGCGGCCATCGCCACACATCGAAGCCATTGACTGCACCATGTGCGCTCGAGCGATGTTAAACCGCTGACAAACGTCGCCGCTGAAAACGCCGCACGTCCGGCGGCGCAGGCCTCAACAACCAGCGCCGCCTCAGCCGCTTACTGCCGGAACTTGCGCACCAGCTCCTGCACCGTCGGGCCGCCAGCCTGCGCGCCGCTGGACACCTTGATGATGCTCAGCGTACGCTCGGCGCCGGCTTCCAGCGTGGCGTGGTGCACCGCCTGCAGCAGCAGCCAGACCTTGTCGGCCGGGCCTTCCACCACGGTGCCCAGGCCATGCACCTCATAACGCAGGCCCGAGGCCTGGATGATGGCGATGGCTGCGTCAACGTACTTGTAGCGGTCTTCAGGCGTGCCCACGGGCCGTGGAATGACCTGGATCTCCGCGATCATGTGCTGGGCGGTGGATACCGGCGCAGGCTTGGGCGCAGCCGGAGCAGCAGGTGCGGAAGGCGCTTGCTGCGCCCAAGCCGTGCTGCCGGCCAGCAGGGCCAGCGGCAAGATGAAGCGCCGAAGGCGGCGCAGTGGCGAAAAAGTTGGATGTGCCATGTGCAACTCATGCAGATGACAGGTCGGCGAGCGCTCGGGGCTGCCATGCCGGCACGAGAAAGAGACGGCCGGCGAGCCTTCGAGCGTGCTTCCCTGCGCGAGGATTACCTCAATCAGGTTCAAAGGGACTCTCTCAGTCGGCACACCTTGCGGCCTTGCCAACACCCCCAGCGGATGCCCGCACCAGCCACGTGAATGGCGCTGGTGCGAGCCCCCTGATTCTAAGGACCGGACAGCCAACGTCAGGCACTTGGCGGTTGAAATTTTCGGGCCTCAATCTGGCCACAGAGGCTGCTCAAATGAAGTGGCGAGAAAGTCCACCAACCGCCGCACTTTCGGCGCCAGTTGCTTGCGGCTGGGATACACCGCGTAGATACCCAACTCCGTCGACTTGAAGGCTGGCAACACTTCCATCAGTGCGCCTGAAGCCAGATGCTCGCCCACCAGAAACGACGGCTGCAGGATCACACCTTGATGCTGCAAGGCTGCCACGCAGCACGAATCACCGCTGTTGCTGCGCATGCGCGGGTTCACCTTCACGACCACCGGGCCGCCCGGGCCGTCAAAGTGCCAATGATCGCCCGTGGCCAGCAGCTTGTAGGCAAACACGGCGTGATCGGCCAGATCAGCCGGATGCTTGATGGCGGGGTGGCGGCGCAGGTACTCAGGGCTGGCGCAAGCCACCAGTCGCGTGGCGGCCAGCCGGCGGCTGATGAGCGATGAGCTGGGCATGCGGGCAATACGCACGGCCAGATCGAATCCTTCATCGACCAGATCCACCAGGCGGTCGGCCAACGTCACATCCAGCATCAAGTGCGGGTGCAAAGCCATGAAGCGCGGCCACAACGGCGCCAGGTGCATCAGACCAAAGGTCACTGGCGCGCTCACGCGGAGCTCGCCCATCACCTCACCGGCATGCTGGTTCACCTCGGTTTCAGCGTCGGCCACTCCTGAAAGCAAGTCTCGGCAACGTTCGTGGAAAAGCTCGCCTTCGCGCGTCAGCGACAGGCGTCGGGTGGTGCGCTGCAACAGCCGCACGCCAAGCCGCTGCTCCAGCTCGCCAATCAGCCGCGAGACGACGGACTTCGACATCTGCAGGCTGTCTGCACCCCGCACGAAGCTGCCGGCGTCCACTACTGCCACGAAGGCCTGCATTTCAAGGAATCGGTCCATGCGCGGATTGTCCCTGTTTCAGGTCCAGTCAGTCCCGACAGAGGGGCTTTTTCCCGAGGGGCGCAACTTCTAAAGTTCACTCCATCGCAGCACAGTGCTGCCGTTGAGGAAAGGAACCGCATATGAAAGTCACCGTGATCGGCGCCGGCAACATGGGCTCGGCATTTGTTCGTCAACTCGTGCTGGCCGGCCATCAGGTCAGCGTCACCGCCCGCGACACCGCCAAGGCGACACAGGTGGCAACCGCCCACCCTGGTGCCACCGCGGTGGCAGCGGCAGGTGCTGCACGTGGCGCAGATGTGGTCGTGCTGGCCACAGCCTATGCCGACGCAGTGGCCGCCCTGCAAACCGCCGAGGTGCAGCCGGCTCAGACGGTGATCGACATCACCAATCCGCTGACGGCCGACTACATGGGCCTGACCATCGGTCACAGCACCTCAGCCGCCGAGGAGATTGCCAAGGCGGTGCCGAACGCCGCGGTGGTGAAGGGCTTCAACACGGTGTTTGCACAGGTTCTGGCCGAAGGGGCCGAGCTGGGCGGCGGGCAGACGGTCAACGTCTTCCTGGCCAGCGACCACGCGGAAGCCAAGCAGGCTGCCACTGCACTGGCTCAAAGCATGAGCTTCACGGTGGTAGATGCCGGCGGGCTCAGGAACGCACGCTATCTGGAGCCGGTGGCGGGCTTGAACATCTACCTGGGCTACGGCGCCGGCCTGGGAACCGCGATGGCACCCGCCTGGGTGCGCAAGACCGCCGCCGCCTGACAGCGCCAAATCCATCACCATGCAAGACGTGATCATCCAGTCGGCGCCCGCTGATCAAACCACGGCGCCCGCACTCGTCCTGCTGTTCCACGGCGTGGGCGCAAATGCGCAAAGCCTGGTGCCGCTGGGTGAGCATGTGGCCACAATGCACCCGGGCAGCTGGGTGGTGAGCGTACGGGCGCCCTTGCCGTCGGACCTGGGCCCGGGTTGGCAGTGGTTTTCGGTGCGCGGGGTCACCTCGGAGAATCGCGCCAGCCGGGTGTCTCAGGCCCTGCCGGCCTTTGCCAATGCCGTGGCGCAGTGGCAGCGGCGCAGCGGGGCCAAGGTGGGCAGCACCACCTTGCTGGGATTTTCTCAGGGCGCCATCATGGCTCTGGCCGCCACGCAACTAGTGGCCCCCATCGCAGGCCGAGTGGTGGCCCTGTCAGGCCGGCTGCCCTCACCGCCCACCCGCGTGCATGCGGGCCAGTCCATCCACCTGGTGCACGGCCAGAACGATGCGATGGTGCCTGCTGCCGAGTCGGTGCAGGCCCACCAACAGCTGCGAGCACTGAGGACCACAGCAAGCGCTCGCCTGACGCTGGACCTGATCCCCGGCCAGGGCCACGGTGTTGATGCCCGAACGCTCGCCGTGATCGACAAGCACCTGAACCCAACTGGCCACGACACCGAACCTCAATCCGTCGCCTTGCTACACCTATCGTCTGGCCCGAGCGAGGCCCTGACGCTGCAACTCGCCAACCAGACGGTGGATTTGTCAGCCGTGACACCACAGGCACTGGCACGCCGTTGCTGGCCAACGGGCCCGGCCACAGCACTGCAACTCGAAGCCGCCATCGAAGCGGTCGAGATCGCCATCGAGCAAGCCGGCCTGCACCACGCCCGCCGGTCTACGCTGGCGGTATCAGCCGCGTTGGCAGGCCTGCTGCATCCTCGGTTCGCAGCTGATCTGCCCGCCAGCCGGGATGCCGTGGAGGCACAGTTCAACCAACTGTTGACCACGACCGCACTACCGGCTGATGAACACATACAAGGCCCAGCCACTGCAGCCTTGCTGCTGCTGCGCGAACTGGTGCACCACCTCGGCTTCGACTGGGTGGCGCGTCAGGCCTGACCGAAATCACCGAACCCCAACCCCGGTGGGCCGATGGCCTGCCACCTGTTCAAACACTGAAAGGACACCCCATGCCCGTCGTTCGAGTCACCTGGTTTGAAGGCAAGGAAGCCCAGACCAAGCAAGCCGTCGCCGCAGACATCACCCAAAGCATCGTGCAACACACGGGCACCGATGCGAGCTACATCTATGTGATCTTCGAAGACGTATCGCCCAACGATTGGGCGGGTGCGGGCAAGATTTACGGTGCGCCCGACAACCCTGTCTGATCAGCTTCGGGATCGACGGCAGTGATTTGCCATCGGAGGCAACTGAACCGCTGCCTGGTCCCATCCCGCGCACTCAAACTCCCATCTCGCGCCAATCACGCCACAAGCACCGTGCAGATGCCGCACCCGTCAGCCATGCTTTCCCCAAGTCCTCGGGACGGGCACCCGCAAACCCGGCGGGCGGCCCCTAGGATGCCCTTGAGCTGATTCCGCGCACGTCGACACACACCCGGGCGCGGATGGAAGGAGGCAGCGTGTCCCAAGTCCCTCAGAACGAGGCGCCCGAGCCGCGGCACGAGCTGTGGCTGATGGCCATCCGCGAGGGCTTCGTGGCGCTGCTGCCGCTGACCTTGCTCGGCGCGGCGGCCAGCACCCTGGCGAACCTGCCCAGGGGCGCCGATTGGCTGACCCATGTCTTGGCCATCGACATGCTGGCAGCCGCCCGCACGCTGCTCAACACCACGACCGGCATCATGGGCCTGATGTCGGCCATGGTGATTGCCATGCGCGTGCTGGCCATCCGCGGCGACAAGCAGGACGCCGATGCGCGCAACCTCGGCAGCATCGCCGCCATTGCCGGCGCCGGCTTTCTCATCGCCGTGATGCCCCGCACCGGCCTGGATTTCCGCGAGCTGGGCTACGGGCGCATCCTTCAGGGCATTCTGGTGGGCGTGGGCACGGCCGAGCTGTTCATCTGGTCGGCGCGGTGGATGCCGCTGCACGACCGCCTCAGCACACTCGCCGTGCTCGGCCTGCCACTGCGGCCCGCGCTGCGCATGTCGCAATTCGCTGCCATGGCCCTGCCACTGATCTACGTCGTGTTCGAGCTCAGTGGCTGGCTCTGGCAGTGGGGCGTCGGTCAGTTCGGCGGGCCGTTGATGGCGCTGATCGAAGCGCACCGGCCGTCCGGCACCGTGCTGGATGTAGCGCTGGCTTTGATCAACCAGCTGATGTGGGTATGCGGCTTGAACGGCGGGCAGGTGCTGCTGGATTTTGCGCAGCATTCCGGCAATGCCCTGGTGGCGGCCACCGGCGAAACCAACATCGGTGAACGCGCCAACCCGGCCTTCGTGAATGCCTTTGCCCACCTCGGCGGCGCGGGTGCCACCTGGGGCCTGATCTTCGCGTGCCTGCTGGTGGCGCGTGACCTGCCGCTGCGCCAACTGGCGCTGGCCTCCGTCGCACCAGCCCTGCTGAACGTGAACGAGTTGCTGCTGTTCGGCATGCCGCTCATCTTCAGCCAGCTGATGCTGCTGCCCTTCGTGCTGGCCCCGGTGGTGAACGTGGTGGTGTCGCAGGCCCTGCTGCACCTGCTGGGCCTGTCGCTCGACAGCAGCACCGTGGTGTGGAGCACCCCGGTGTTCATCTCGGGCTACGCAATGACCGGCAGTTGGTGGGGCGCGGGCATCCAGCTGCTGTGCGTGGGTATCTCCACCCTGATTTACATCCCCCACGTGCGGCGGCTGGTGGACGCGCGCAATGCCCGCCAGCGCGCCGCCATCAAGTCTCACCTCAGCACCCTGGCCAGCGCCACCGACAGCGGCAGTGGCTTTCTGGAAAGAACCGACGAGATCGGCACCCTGTCGCGCGCGCTGGTGGCGGATTTCCGCCGGCACCTTGAGCAGAACCGGCTGACCGTGGTCTACCAGCCGCAACACGACATCGACGGCCAGATGATCGGCGCCGAAGCCCTGCTGCGCTGGGACCACCCCTTGTGCGGGCCGGTGCCGCCCGACGTGATCGTGCGGCTGGCGGAAGAGTGCGATCTGATCCATCAGCTTGGTGCTTCGGTGCTGGAGCAGGCCTGCGCCGATCTGGCCGCGTGGCGCCGGCACTCTGCCCTGCGCTTTCCCATCAGCGTGAACATGTCGCCCGTGCAACTGGAAAACCCCGCCTGGGTGGGCATCGTGCTGGCGAGCCTGGCGAAACACGGCCTGGCCCTGGGGGATCTGGAACTGGAGATCACCGAAGGCCGGCGCGTGTCGTCGTCGCCCCAGGCAGACGCCACGCTGGCCGCGCTGGAGCGCGAAGGCCTCCACCTGGCCATGGACGATTTCGGCATGGGCTGCACCTCGCTGCTCTACATGCAGCGCTTCCGCATCCGCACCATCAAGCTCGACGGCTGCCTGACGCGCGACATCGAGCACCAGCCCGTCAACCAGGACATCGTTCGCGCCGTGGCCCAGCTGGGCCGAAGCCGCGGCGTGACGGTGCTGGCCGAGTACGTTGAATCGCCTGGTCAGCGCGATGTGCTGCACCGACTGGGCTGCCATTACTTTCAGGGCTGGCTCTACAGCCGCGCCCTGCCCCACGCCGAGTTCCTGTCTTACCTCGACCATGTGGCCCTGAAGCGGTCTAGCCCACGGTCATGGATGCCCGCCTGATGAACTACGTTCAACGCCTGCTGCAAACCGATCCGCTGACCACGGAGAAAACCGCCGACCTCGACCACTACCTGCCCGCCATCGCGCGTGATCTGGACCGCGTGCTCGGCCGTCGCATGCTGATGGCGGCGTCCACCTCGTTCCTGGGGTACGGCTTGCAGGCCTGGCTGTTGCGCGACGTGGTGCCCGGGCCCATCCTGCTGGCATGGGTGCTGACACTGGCCGCCATAGAAAGCCTGAACGGCACCATGGCCTGGCGCCTGCAGCGACGCACCATCCGCACACCAGGCCTGGCGCCCCTGAAACTGGCGGTTCGCTGCAACCTGCTGTTGCTCGGCGGCGCCTGGGGCACCGTGCTGCTGTTGCCCCACGTAGCCGCTGACCCGGTGACCATGCTGCTGCACGGCATGGGACTGGCACTGGCCATGGTGCTGGGCATCTACAACCTCTCCACCGACCGCTGGAGCTACGCCGCCCTCAGCGGCGGCCTGGTGCTGCCTGGCGTGCTGGGCTGGCTGTGCCTGGACAGCATTCCGCGCGAGATCGGCGTGTGCGGCCTGACGCTCTTTCTGCTCTGCCAGTTCTATGCCGCCACCACCGGGCGCCTGGTGCGCAGCATCCTGCTGTCGAACCGCATCAGCAAGGACGTGGCCCGCCAGCTCGCCGACAGCAACCAGCGGCTGGAGCAGCTCTCCCACCAGCTCAAACTCGCCGCCTCGATCGACCCGCTGACGACTTGCCTGAACCGCCGCGCGATGATGCGCGAGCTGGAACGCGAGGCCGCGCGCGTGCGGCGCAACGCCACCCCGTTCTGCGTGGTGTTCCTCGACCTCGACCACTTCAAGGCCGTGAATGACCAGCACGGCCACGCCGCTGGTGACGCGGTGCTGAAAATGGCCGCAGAGGTGTTCAAGGGGCAGCTGCGGGCCACCGACATGGCCGGGCGCTGGGGCGGCGAAGAATTCGTGCTGATGCTGGCCGCCACCAGCCTCAGCGCGGCCGTGGCCAAGGCAGAAGGCATCCGGGTTGCGCTGGCAGACACCCCCATCCCCGTGGAAGGCGGGCTGCTGCGCATCACCACCTCGGTGGGCGTGGCGGCGTTCCGGCCCGGGCAGACGCTGGAGGCGTTGATCGCTCAGGCCGACGCCCGGCTCTATGACGCCAAGGCCGCCGGCCGCAACTGCGTGCGCAGCTGAACCCTCAGCGCAGCAGCTGCCAGGCCAGCCCCAGCAGGCCGGACACCAGCACCACCCGGATCACGCTCCACTTGGCGCGAAACAGCGCCCAGGCGGCGGCCGCACCGATGATGGCCGCAGGCCACTCGAACCCACCGCCCCAGCCCGCCGGCCACAGCACGTGGTACGCGAAGAACACCGCGAGGTTGACGATGACCCCCACCACGGCAGCCGTGATGCCGGTAAGCGGCGCGGTGAAGCGCAGGTTGCCGTGGGTGGACTCGATGAACGGCCCGCCCAGGAAGATGAACACGAACGAGGGCAGGAAGGTGAAGAACGTGACCACGCAGGCGGCCACGGCGCCGGCCAGCGGCAAGGCAGTCGGCCCGAACAGCTCGCGCGTCCAGCCGCCCACAAAACCGACAAAGGCCACCACCATGATCAGCGGGCCGGGCGTGGTTTCGCCCAAAGCGAGGCCGTCGATCATCTGCGGGCCGGTCAGCCACTGGAAGTGCTCCACCGCGCCCTGGTACACATAGGGCAGCACGGCGTAGGCGCCACCAAAGGTCAACAGCGCCGCCTTGGTGAAGAACCAGCCCATCTGCGTGAGCACGGCGTCTGCCCCCAGCCAGGCCCACAAGCTGCCCAGCGCCACCGCCCACAGGCCCAGGCCCACCCCCAGCACGCCTGCAAAGCGCGCCCAGGTGAACAGCGCATGCGGCGGCGTGGGCGTGTCGTCGTCAATCACGGCCGGTGCACTGGAGGCGCCCGCCTTGCCGTGCCCACCACCCACGGCGAATTTGTCTGGCGCAAAACGGCCACCGAAGTAGCCCACCACGGCGGCCGCCAGCACGATCAGCGGGAACGGCAGGCCGAGCGCGAAGATGGCCACAAAGGCCGCCGCGGCCACACCCCACAGCCAGGCGTTCTTCAGTGCCCGCGAGCCGATGCGCACCGCCGCCGACACCACGATGGCCGTCACCGCGGGCTTGATGCCGTACAGCACCCCTGCCACCGCCGGCACCTGCCCGAAGGCCAGGTACACCCAGGTCAGCGCGATGAGCAGCAACAGCGACGGCAGCACGAACAAGCCGCCCGCCACCAGGCCACCCCAGCGGCCGTGCATCAACCAGCCGATGTAGGTGGCCAGCTGCTGGGCCTCGGGCCCGGGCAGCACCATGCAGTAGTTCAGTGCATGCAGATAGCGCTTCTCGGAGATCCAGCGCTTGCGCTCCACGAGGTCCTCGTGCATCAGCGCAATCTGGCCTGCAGGCCCCCCAAAACTGACAAAGCCAAGCCGCAACCAGTAGGCTGCGGCTTGCCCGAAGGTGGGCCTGGAAGGTGAGGTGTCGCTCATGCCCCGGAGTTTAGGGGCACGGGCTCACCGTCTCACCGTCTCAGGGCCTCACAGGTCCACGTGCACGCTCAGGGCGTAGCGGCGGTCGTCGACATACGTGCCGCGCGGCAGGTTGCCCACTGCGCTGTAGACGCTCTGGCGCACGGTGCGGGTGATGTTGTTGGCTTCAAGCGCCACCTTCACCTGCGGGGTGATGGCATAGCTCAGGTAGGCATCCACCACGCCGTAGCCCTTCATCGTCACCGGGGTCATCGCCGTCACGCCGTTGTTCGACGGGTAGCTCAGGCGCGAACCAGCCGCATAGCTGCTGCGGTAGTTGTAGGCCAGGCGGGCCGAGAACTGGTCCAGGTCATACATGCCCACCAGGTTGAAGCTGTTGCGCGACAAGCCTTCCAGCGGCGCCTTCTGGCCGTTGATCGGGCTCGGGGCCGAGCTGTCGACATAGGTGTAGTTGGCTTGCAGACCCAGGCCGCGCAGGGCGCCCGGCAGCTGGTTGAAGAAGCCCTGGTAGCCCAGCTCCAGACCCTGAATGGTGCCGTCGCTGCCATTGCTCGGGGTGCTCATCGTGTAGGTGGTGCCACCGATGTTGACCTGCGAGCTGGTGGTCTGGATGAAGCCCTTGACCTTCTTGTAGAAGGTGGCGCCATACACGTGGTCGCTCTTCGACAGGTAGTACTCCAGCGTCGCGTCCACCTGGTTGGCCGTCAGCTCGCCCAGATTCGGATTGCCGATGAAGCCGGTCTTGTCGTTGACGTTCAGACTCAGGCTGGGGGTCAGCTGGTCGAAGTTCGGACGCGTCACCACCTTGGACAGCGACAGGCGCGCCAGCAGGTCACGCTGCAGCTCCAGGCGCAGGTTCAGGCTGGGCAGGAAGTCGTTGTCGGTCGTCTTCGAGTTGAAGCGCGTCGAGGTGCCCGACACGTCCTGCACATAGCTGCGCTTGCTTTCGGTGGACACGGCGCGCACGCCGATGTTGCCCGACAGCGGCAGGCCGGCCAGGGTGCTGTCCATGTCGGCGCTGACATACAGCGCGCCACTGCGCTCGCTGAAGTCGAAGGTCTGGCTTGGGTCGAAGCCCGGCACCGTCAGGCCGAACAACTGGCGCACGCCGGCCGCATCACGCAGCCAGTCGAAGCTGGTGACGCTGAGCCACTGCGTGGGCACCGTGCCCTGTCCGGCCTTGGCCAGCAGGTCGTTGTTGCCGATCACGCCGATCTGCGACATCAGGCTCGGCACGGCGCCGCTGATGGCGGTGCTGGAATCGCGCCAGATGTTGTCGATGGTGTTGATCTCGGCGCTGGTGGCCTTGCGGTCGCTCAGGCGCACACCGGCGCGCACACGGCTGAGCGTGCCTTCGCTCAGGTCCCAGGTGGCATCGCTGCGCACGGTGGTTTCCTGGCCGGTGTTCTTCACCTTGAAGTACACCGTCTTGTCAGCCCAGTAGTGCGCCGGGTCGGTCAGCGAAGCGCCTTCCGGGTAGGCCGAAGGCAGCTTGGTGGTGACGTCGTAGGTGAAGGCCGGGCTGTCGCCGAAGGTGCCGAGGCGCACTTCGTTGTACATGCGCTCATAGCGGCTGTCGGTGTGGCTGATTTCCGAGCGCAGGTTCCAGCCGTCGAAGCGCCACTTGCCCGACAGTGCCAGCTGGTCGATGCGCGTGTCTTCGTCAGCCACCGAACCCGAGGTGCTCATGCTGGCGCCCCAGAAGGTGCCCTTCTGGAAGTTGCCGTTGGCGTCCTTGGTGATCGTGCCCTTGGGCCACAGGGCGCCCTGCTGCGCGCTGTCTGACCAGTTGGCCCAGAACGGCGATGCGTAGAAGCCGTGGATGTTGGTGCGGCTGTTGAGCTGGCTGTGGTTCAGGTCCAGCGTGTATTCACTGCGCGCGTCGGGGCGCAGTTGCAGAGCGGCGCTGACGGCGCTGCGCTCACGCGAGCCGTATTCATAGGCCAGCCATTCGCCGGTGGGGGCGAACACGCCCGAGCCATCGGCCAGGGCCGCGGGGCCGTCCAGCTCCTGGGTGTCAGAGCGGTAGTTGCGCTTCTGGGTCGACACGCTGATCAGCGCGCCGAACTCGCTGCCGCCGTCCAGGCGCCAGCGGTTGCTGTAAAGGGCAGAGCCTTCGAGGTTGCTCTTGTCGGCCAGGTCGGCGTTGGTGGCCTTGATGGTGCCGGCCAGCTTTGAGCCGGCGAAGTCGAACGGGCGACGGGTGCGCAGGTCGATCACGCCACCGATGCCGCCTTCCACCTGGTCCGCGGTGGGCGTCTTGTAGACGTCAGCACCCGCCAGCAGCTCCGACGGCACGTCCTGGAAGGACAGGCCACGTTCCTTGCCGGCGCTGAAGATGACGCGGCCGTTCAGCAACGTCTGGGTTTGCTGCAGGCCACGCACTTGCACGCGGTCGCCTTCGCCGCGGTGGCGCGAGATCTGCACGCCCGAGATGCGCTGCAGGGCTTCGGCCACGTTGGCGTCCGGCAGCTTGCCGATGTCATCGGCCACGATCGAATCGACCACCTGCTCGGCGCTGCGCTTGATGTCCTGCGCCTTCATCAGGCTGGCGCGCTGGCCTTGCACCACCACGGTTGTGGCCGGCGCATTCGCATCAGCCGCCTGCTGGGCAAAGGCGGGGCCGCTCAGTGCGGCGGCAGCGGCCAGGGCCACGGCATTCAGACTCAAAGGGTGGGCAAGGTGATGGCGTTGCATCAGGGTCTCCGTCTTGTTTGTGCGGTCAGTGAAATCGAGGCTCATCAGCGCGCGGTGGCGGCTTGCCGCACCTGCTTGAACACGTTGAGGGATGGCAGGGCACGGCCCTTGAAATCGAACAGGGCCTGGTTGTCCCAGCTGTTGCCGTCGCCGTTGCGCCAGCCGGAGCCGGCCACGGGCAGCCAGGCCGGCTCCCAATACATCACGCCTGCGCCGTTGGGCACAGCGGCCACGGTGCGGATGAGGTCGGTCAGCAGCTGTGCCTGGCCTTCAGGTGTGGCGGCGTAGCCCGAGAGCTTGGCGGCTTCGTCGTTGAAGATGTTGGCGCCGGCGTCCCCGTTGTCGAGCGTGAAGCCGTAGGCGGTTTCCACCACGATGAGCGGCTTGTAGTAGCGGCTGCTCAGATCATTCAGGTTGGCGCGCAGGCCGCTCATCGGGCCATGGAAATACGGGTACCAGCTCAAGCCGATGACGTCGTAGTCGAGCTGCTCACGGGTGAACAGGTCGAACACGCGGCGGAACAGTTCGTTGTCGCCGCCCTTGGCCAGGTGCAGCATCACGGGCAGGCGCTGGCCGCCGCGCAGGGCGTCGGTGGCGCGCACGCCGGCAATGCCTTCGCGCAACATGGCCACGAAGCCGGCGTCGCCGCCAATCACCTCACCCGGCTTCTCCTGCCAGGTCTTGCCGTCAGGCCACAGCATGCCGCCGTTCACCTCGTTGCCCACCTGCACCATGTCGGGGTCGCAGCCGGCTTCATGCATGCGGCGCAGCACGTCTTCGGTGTAGCTGCGCACCGCGCGGCCCAGCTCGGCGCCCTGCAGCTTGGTCCAGGCGGCCGGCTTGGTCTGCTGGCCGGGGTCGACCCAGAAGTCGCTGTAATGGATGTCGAGCAGCACCTTCATGCCCTGCGCACGGGCCCGCTGCGCCAGACGGATCGTCACGGCCAGATCATTGTTGCCGCCACCCACCGGGTCACCACGGCGCGACACCAGGCGGTTGCCTTCGAACACATCGGCGTCGTTCACGGGCGTGTGCCACAGGCGCAGGCGGGTCCAGCCGATGCCGCTGGCGCGCAGGATTTGCAGGGCCGTGCCGCTGCGGCCATCGGCGGTGATGAACCGGCCACCGAGGCGCTCCACCTCATCCAGCGATGAGACATCGGCACCCAGGATGAAATTGGCCGGAATGGGCTGGGCCGGCGCGCCGGGCGCGGGCACCACGGCCGGCGTGCCCGCCTCGCTGGCGCCCCCTGCCGCCGCCGAACCGCCGCAGGCCATCAGGCCGGTGCAGGTGGCCATCAGCACGGCCAGCCGGGGCAGCCAGGTGCGAGCAGTGGAGGTGGTGGTTGCGGTCATTCGGATCAGCGGACGGTTCAGTCGGTACAGGCAGACGGGTGGCGATGGTGACATCAGTGCCACCTGCTGGAGTGGGTTAAGCGTTTAATCTAAAACGAAGTATGAACCCGTGCTGCCAATTCGGCATCCGTGAAACCCCTGCCCTGCACCCAAACCCTGGCCATTTTGCTGCGGCGGCGCAACAAGCAATGCGGCCATCCACCCGCGGCGCCGAGGATTATTCGGGAAATTTAATTAATCGCTTAATCAAGCAAGCCGCCAAGCCCGAGGCACAGGCAAACCCCTAGGAATTGGTGTTGCGCAGCTCTTTGCAGCTGATTGCTTTAGTTCTAAACTAAATTAACCAAGGAGCACGGCACATGAAGATCGTCTGCATAGGGGGTGGCCCGGCTGGCCTGTATTTCGGCCTGCTGATGAAGCAGCTCAACCCCAACCACGACATCACCGTGGTCGAGCGCAACAAGCCCTACGACACCTTCGGCTGGGGCGTGGTGTTCTCCGACGCCACGATGGACAACATGCGCGAGTGGGACCCCACCACCGCCGTCAGCATCCAGCAGGCCTTCAACCACTGGGACGACATCGAGCTGCTGTTCAAGGGCCACCGCATCCGCTCGGGCGGCCACGGCTTTGTCGGCATCGGCCGCAAGAAGCTGCTGAACATCCTGCAGGCCCGCTGCGAAGCGCTTGGCGTGCGCCTGGTATTCGAGCAGGAAGCTGACAGCGACGACGATTACGCCGACGCCGACCTCATCATCGCCAGCGACGGCATCAACTCCCGCGTGCGCACCCGCCACGCCGAGGTGTTCAAGCCCGACATCGTGGTGCGCCCGAACCGCTACATCTGGCTGGGCACGCACAAGCTGTTCGATGCCTTCACCTTTGACTTCCGTCGCACCGAACACGGCTGGTTCCAGGCCCACATCTACAAGTTCGACGACACCACGACCACCTTCATCATCGAATGCCCGGAGCACGTCTGGCAGGCCCACGGGCTGGATCAGGCCGACCCCGCGCAATCGGTGGCCTTCTGCGAAAAGCTCTTCGCCGAGACCCTCGACGGCCACCCGCTGATGAGCAATGCGCGCCACCTGCGCGGCTCGGCCTGGCTGAACTTCCAGCGCGTGGTGTGCGAGCAGTGGTGGCTGAAAAACAGCCACGGCAGCCATGTGGTGCTGATGGGTGACGCGGTGCACACCGCCCACTTCGCCATCGGCTCGGGCACCAAGCTGGCGATTGAAGATGCGATCGAGCTGGTGCGCCAGTTCAAGCGCCACGGTGACAGCGCCGAGCACATCGGCGCCGTGCTGCACGACTACCAGGAAGCACGCCGCATCGAAACCCTGCGCCTGCAGAACGCCGCCTGGAACGCGATGGAATGGTTCGAGGTGTGCGGTGATCGCTATTGCGACCAGCTGCCGCCTGAGCAGTTCATGTATTCGATGCTGACGCGCAGCCAGCGCATCAGCCATGAAAACCTGCGCCTGCGCGACCGCGCCTGGCTCGAAGGCTATGAGCGCTGGTTCGCCGAGCAGGCTGGCCTGCCCGCCAACCCGGCGCTGCCGCCCGTGCCACCGATGTTCACGCCGTACACCGTGCGCTCCGTCACCCTGAAAAACCGGGTGGTGGTGTCGCCGATGGCGCAGTACAGCGCGGTGGATGGCGTGCCGGGCGACTACCACCTGGTGCACCTGGGCGCGCGCGCCATGGGCGGCGCCGCACTAGTGATGGCCGAGATGACCTGCACCAGCCCCGAGGCCCGCATCACCCCGGGCTGCCCGGGCCTGTGGAACGACGAGCAGCGCGACGCCTGGGCCCACATCGTCGACTGGGTGCACCAGCACAGCAGCGCGAAGATCGGCCTGCAGCTGGGCCATGCCGGCGCCAAGGGCGCCACGCGCCGCGGCTGGGACGGCATCGACCAACCCCTTGATGCCACGCTGTCTGCCGGCCACCCGGAAGCACCGTGGCCGCTGGTGAGTGCGTCACCGCAGCAATACCTGGCAGGCGTGAGCCAGACCAGCAGCGAAATGACCCGCGCGCAGATGGACGAGGTGCGCGACCAGTTCGTGGCCGCCACGCGCCGTGCTGCGGAAGCCGGCTTTGATTGGCTGGAGCTGCACTGCGCGCACGGCTACCTGCTGTCGAGCTTCATCTCGCCCCTCACCAACCAACGCGCCGATGCGTATGGTGGTTCGCTGCTCAACCGCCTGCGCTTTCCGCTGGAAGTGTTTGCGGCGGTGCGCACGGCCTGGCCTGAGCACCTGCCGATGTCGGTGCGCATCTCCGCCCACGACTGGGTGGAAGGCGGTATCACTCCGGCCGATGCGGTGGAGATTGCCCGCGCTTTCAAGGCCGCGGGGGCGGATCTGATTGACTGCTCGTCCGGCCAGGTCAGCAAGCAGGAGAAGGTCACTTTTGGGCGCATGTTCCAGACGCCGTTTGCCGACCGCATCCGCCAGGAAGCCGGCATCGCCACGATGGCCGTCGGCGCCATCAGCGAAGCCGACCACGTCAACACCATCATCAGCGCCGGCCGGGCCGACCTGTGCGCCGTGGCCCGCCCGCACCTGGCCAACCCCGCCTGGACGCTGACCGAAGCCGCCCGCATCGGCTACACCGCCGTCGCCTGGCCCGCGCCCTACCGCTCGGGCAAGCAGCAACTCGAAGCGGGTTTTGCCCGCGCACGGGGCTGAGGCCAACGGCCTCAAACGCACCGCCCCAGATCAAGCACCCATGACCACCCCCGACACTTCAACCCAGCAGTTACGACCGCTGCACGGCCGACACGCGCTGATCACCGGCGCCGGCCGCGGCATCGGCGCCGCCATTGCCCACCGGCTGGCCGCTGACGGCGCCCAGCTCACGCTGGTGGGCCGCCAGGCCAACACGCTGCAGGCGCTGGCGCACACCATCGCCGCGCAGCACCCCGAGGCCCCGCGCCCCCAGGTGCTGCCCTGCGACGTGACCGACGCCGCCGCCGTGCAGCACTGCTTCGAGCAGGCCGCCGCCGGCTTCGGCCCGGTGCACATCCTGATCAACAACGCCGGCCAGGCCCAGAGCGCCCCGGTGCAGCACACCACCGACGCGCTCTGGCAGCAGATGCTGGCCGTCAACCTGACCGGCACCTTCCAGTGCAGCCGCGCCGCCGTGCCGGGCATGCTGACCGCTGGCTGGGGCCGCATCGTGAACGTGGCCAGCACGGCGGGGCAGCGTGGTTATGCCTATGTCAGCGCCTATGTGGCGGCCAAGCACGGCGTCGTCGGCCTGACCCGCGCGATGGCGCTGGAGCTGGCCCGCAAAGGCATCACCGTGAATGCGGTGTGCCCCGGCTACACCGACACCGACCTGCTGGCCCACAGCATTGCCAACGTGGTGGCCAAGACCGGCCGCAGCCCCGCCGAGGCCCTGGCCGAGTTCACCCGCCCCAACCCGCAGGGCCGGCTGGTGCAGCCCGAGGAAGTGGCCGATGCCGTGGCCTGGCTGTGCACGCCGGCCGCCGCCAGCATCACCGGCCAGGACGTGTCGGTCAGTGGCGGCGAGGTGATGTGATGGGCCGCGCACGCAACTTCAAGCTGGTGCAGGTGCTGGGCGACGACGCCATCGGCCGTGAAGGCCGCGCCAACGCCAGCGACCACCTCGATGTGCGGCTGTGGCTGCGGCTGCTGTCGTGCAGCACGCAGATCGAGCAGGTCATCCGCACCCAGCTGCGCCTGCAGCACGGCACCACGTTGTCGCGCTTCGACTACCTGGCCCAGCTGGAGCGCCACCCCGACGGCCTGCGCATGAATGCGCTGTCGCGCTTCCTGATGGTGACCGGCGGCAACGTGACCGGCCTGACCGACCAGCTGGTGGCCGAAGGCTGGGTGGAGCGGGTGGCCGACCTGCAGGACCGCCGCTCCCAGACCGTGCGCCTGACGCCCGAAGGCCGCCAGCAGTTCCTGCGCATGGCGGCCGACCACGAAGCCTGGCTGACGCAGATGTTCAGCGGCTTCGACAGCCAGAACAAGGACCTGCTCTACGAACTGCTGGGCCACCTGCGCGTGCACCTGGCCCGCCCCGCCCCGGAGGACACCCCATGACCACATCCCATCAGCCCACCGCCACGGCCATCGACCCAGCCCTGGTGGCCGGCAACCGCCGCAGCCTGGCCGGCTACGCCGCCCAGCACTTCCTGTGGCACTGCGACGCCGGCGTGGCCACCATCACCCTGAACCGGCCCGAGCGCAAGAACCCGCTGACCTTCGACGCCTACGCCGAGCTGCGTGACCTGTTCCGTGCCCTGAAATACGCCACCGATGTGCATGTGGTGGTGCTGCAGGGCGCCGGCGGCAACTTCTGCTCAGGCGGTGACGTGCACGAGATCATTGGCCCGTTGATCAACCTGCCGGCGCCCGAGCTGCTGATGTTCACCCGCATGACGGGCGACCTGGTGAACGCGATGCGGGGCTGCCCGCAGCCGCTGATCGCCGCGGTGGACGGCGTGTGTGCCGGCGCCGGCGCCATCATCGCCATGGCCAGCGACCTGCGTGTGGGCACCGCCCGCAGCAAGACCGCCTTCCTGTTCAACCGCGTTGGCCTGGCCGGCTGCGACATGGGCGCCTGCGCCATCCTGCCGCGCCTCATCGGCCAGGGCCGGGCGAGTGAGCTGCTTTACACCGGCCGCTCGCTGGGGGGTGAAGAGGCTGAACGCTGGGGATTTTTCAACCGGCTGGTGGCCCCGGAAGCGTTGGAAGCCACCGCTGCCAGCCTGGCTGCCGATCTGGCCGCCGGCCCCACCTTTGCCAACGGCATCACCAAGACCATGCTGCACCAGGAATGGGCCATGACGGTGGACCAGGCGATCGAAGCCGAAGCACAGGCGCAGGCGCTGTGCATGCTGACCCAGGACTTCCGCCGCGCCTACGAGGCCTTCGTGGCCCGCAGCAATCCGGTTTTCCAAGGCAACTGAACACCGCCAGGAGGCACTGATGACCTACCGCGCACCCGAAGGCCTGGACTGGCCCTTCTTCGATCAGCCCCACCACGAGCTGGCTCATGCCTTGAGCCAATGGGCGGGCGAGCACCTGCACGACCATGCCCACACCGATGTGGACGCCGAGTGCCGCGCCCTGGTGCGCGCCCTGGGCGACGCCGGCTGGCTGCGCCACGCGGTGGCCGGGGTGGCCCACGGCGGCGCGTCTGACGTGCTGGACACCCGCACGCTGTGCCTGATCCGCGAAACCCTGGCGCGCCACCACGGCCTCGCTGACTTCGCGTTTGCGATGCAGGGCCTGGGCTCGGGCGCCATCAGCCTGGCCGGCACGCCGCAGCAGCAGGCCGCCTACCTGCCGCGCGTGGCCCGGGGCGAAGCGCTGGCGGCGTTTGCGCTGTCAGAGCCCGAGGCCGGCTCTGACGTGGCCGCGATGCGCTGCAGCGCCACCCATGAGCCGGGCGAGCACGGCGGCCACTGGGTGCTGAACGGCGAAAAGACCTGGATTTCCAACGGCGGCATCGCCGACTTCTACGTGGTCTTCGCCCGCAGCGGCGAAGCGCCCGGCGCCCGCGGCATCTCGGCCTTCATCGTCGACGCCAACACCCCGGGCCTGGAGATCGCCGAGCGCATCAACGTGATCGCGCCGCACCCGCTGGCCCGGCTGCGCTTCAACCAATGCCGCGTGCCGGCCAGCCAGCGCATCGGCGAGGGCGGAGAAGGCTTCAAGGTGGCGATGCGCACGCTGGATGTGTTCCGCACCTCGGTGGCCGCAGCCGCGCTGGGCTTTGCCCGCCGCGCCATGGACGAAGCGCTGGCCCGCAGCACCAGCCGCAAGATGTTCGGCGGCGTGCTGGCAGACTTCCAGCTCACCCAGGCCAAGCTGGCCCAGATGGCCACCACCATCGACAGCGCCGCCCTGCTCACCTACCGCGCCGCCTGGCAACGCGACCAGGGCCGCTCGGTGACCAAGGAAGCCGCCATGGCCAAGATGGTGGCCACCGAAGGCGCTCAGCAGGTGATCGACGCCGCGGTGCAGCTGTGGGGTGGCCTGGGCGTGGTGAGCGAGGTGCCGGTGGAAAAGCTCTACCGGGAGATCCGCGCCCTGCGCATCTACGAAGGGGCCACCGAAGTGCAGCAGCTCATCATCGCCCGCGAGTTGCTGAAAGCCGTGGCCACCTGAGCCGGCAGCACCACGACGCGCAACAACGCGCCACCCGCTCGCCCCACCCCGCCTTCCCCGCCCGACCCGAGGTCCGCCATGCCCAGTGCCCATGTCGACACGTTCGCGCAACGCCACCTGCCGCCGCCCGAGCAGCAACCGGTCTACCGCTTCGAGCTGCCCGAGCTGCAGTTCCCGGCGCAGCTCAACTGCGCCACCGAGCTGCTGGACCGCCATGTGGCCGAGGGCCGGGGTGAGCGCGTCTGCCTGCGCGCACCCGGCTTGAGCTGGAGCTACCGCGAACTGCAGGACAAGGCCAACCGCATCGCCCAGGTGCTGGTGCACGACATGGGCCTGGTGCCGGGCCAGCGGGTGCTGCTGCGCGGCCCGAACAACCCGATGCTGGCGGCCTGCTGGTTCGGCGTGATCAAGGCGGGCGGCATTGCCGTGGCCACCATGCCGCTGCTGCGCGCCAAAGAGCTCGGCGCCATCATCGACATCGGCCAGATCAGCCATGCGCTGTGTGATGCGGCGCTGGCTGATGAACTGCTGCAGGCGCAAGCGGCGCACCCGATGTTGCAGGCCGTGCGCTGCTTCCATGACACCACCAGCGCCGGGCTGGAGGCCGCGATGGCCGCGCAGAGCGGCGACTGGACCAACGTGGACACCGCGGCCGACGACACCTGCCTGCTCGGTTTCACCTCGGGCACCACGGGGGTACCCAAGGCGACGATGCACTTTCACCGCGACGTGATGGCCATCTGCGCCTGCTGGCCGCCGCATGTGCTGCGGCCCACACCCGACGACGTGTTCATCGGCAGCCCGCCGCTGGCTTTCACCTTCGGCCTGGGCGGCCTGCTGCTGTTCCCGATGGCCGTGGGTGCCAGCGCGGTGCTGCTGGAAAAAGCCAGCCCGCCGCAGCTGCTGCAGGGCATTCTCGATTTCAGCGCCACCGTGGTCTTCACCGCGCCCACCTCGTACCGCGCGCTGGCCATGCATGGCGAGCAGTTGCGCGGCGGCACCCTGCGCAAGTGCGTCTCGGCAGGTGAGGCGCTGCCGGCCGCCACCCGCGCGCTCTGGCAAGACGCCACCGGCCTGACGCTGATCGACGGCATCGGGGCCACCGAGCTGCTGCACATCTTCATTTCGACCGACGAGGCCCATGCCCGCGCCGGCGCCACCGGCGTGGCAGTGCCGGGCTACCGCGCCGAGGTGGTGGACGAGCACGACCAGCCCGCACCCACCGGCCAGGTGGGCCGCCTGCGCGTGCAAGGCCCCACCGGCTGCCGCTACCTGAACGACAAGCGCCAGGCAGCCTATGTGAAGGACGGCTGGAACTACACCGGCGACGCCTACTGGCAAGACGCCGATGGCTACTTCCACTACCACGCGCGCACCGACGACATGATCATCTCGTCCGGCTACAACATCGCCGCGCCCGAGGTGGAAGACGCCCTGCTGGCCCACCCGGCCGTGGCCGAGTGCGCGGTGATCGGCGTGCCCGACGAAGAGCGCGGCCAGATCGTTGAAGCGCATGTGGTGTTGCGCCCCGGCCACGTGCCCAACGATGCGACCCGCAAAATGCTTCAGGACTTCGTCAAGACCACTGTGGCGCCCTACAAGTACCCGCGCTCGGTGGTGTTTGCCGATGCCCTGCCCCGCACCCAGAGCGGCAAGCTGCAACGCTTCCGCCTGAAGCAGGCTTGATGCCCTGACGTCTTTTGCCCCTCAGCCCCTTCCCTCACTCACAGGAACGAACCATGCGCACCTCCCCCACTTCCCGCATCGTTTCGCCGGCCCTGCTGGCACTGGCCGCCACCGCTGCACTCGCCAGCGCCCCGGCACTGGCCGCAGACAACGTGAAGATCGGCCTGCTCTCGACGCTGTCGGGCCCGGGGGCCGGCCTGGGTGTGGACATCCGCGACGGCTTCCAGCTGGCGGTGAAGCTCAATGGCGGCAAGCTCGGCGGCTTGCCCGCGGAGGTGGTGGTGGCCGATGACCAGGCCAGCCCCGATGTGGGCCGCCAGACGGCGGACCGCCTGGTCAAGCGCGACAAGGTGGACTTCATGACCGGCGTGGTCTTCTCGAACGTGATGCTGGCCGTGGGTGCGCCCACCTTCGCCGCCAAGACGTTCTACGTCAGCGCCAACGCCGGCCCGTCGCAATACGCCGGTGAGCAGTGCAACCCGTACTTCTTCAACGTGGCCTGGCAGAACGACAACCTGCACGAAGCGGTGGGCAAGACGGTGACGGAAAAGGGCTTCAAGAAGGTCGCCCTGATCGCGCCGAACTACCCCGCCGGCAAGGACGCGCTGGCCGGCTTCAAGCGTTTCTACAAGGGCGAAGTGGCCTCGGAAACCTACACCCAGCTCAACCAGCTGGACTACGGCGCCGAAATCTCGAAGCTGCGCGCAGCCAAGCCCGATGCGGTCTACATCTTCCTGCCCGGCGGCCTGGGCATCAACTTCATCAAGCAGTTCGTGGGCGCCGGCCTGTCGAAGGACATGACGCTGTTCGGCCCGGGCTTCTCGGCCGACGAAGACGTCATCAAGGCCGTGGGTGACCCGATGCTGGGCATGTTCAACAGCTCGCAGTGGGCGCACGACATGGACAACGCCGCCAACAAGGTGTTTGTCGCCGAGTTCGAGAAAGCCTATGGCCGCCTGCCTTCGCTGTATGCCTCGCAGGGCTATGACGCAGCCCGCATGATTGATGCGGCCGTGCGCGACGTGAAGGGCAAGCTCGACGACAAGGCCGCCGTGCGCAAGGCACTGGCCGCGGCCAAGTTCGACTCGGTGCGTGGTGCGTTCAAGTTCAATACCAACCAGTACCCGATCCAGGACTACTACCTGCGCGTCATCACCCGCGACAGCAAGGGCCGCGTCACCAACCGCACGCTGGGCAAGGTGTTCTCCAACCACACCGACGCCTACGCCGCCAGCTGCAAGATGCCGGCGCTGTGATGGCGCTTTGAACCAGCAGTAAGCAGGCCAAACGCGCCATGACCATCCTGATCCTCGAGCAAGCCTTGAACGGCCTGCAGTTCGGCCTGATGCTGTTCCTGCTGGCCGCCGGCCTGACGCTGGTGTTCGGCATCATGGACATGATCAACCTGGCCCACGGCTCGCTCTACATGGTGGGGGCCTACCTGGTGGCCTCGGCCACGGCGGCCAGCGGCTCATTTGCGCTCGGCCTGCTGGCCGGCGTGGTGGGCGCGGCCGCGTTCGGCCTGCTGCTGGAAGTGGTGGTGCTGCGGCGCCTTTACCAGCGCGATCACCTCTCGCAGGTGCTGGGCACCTTCGCCATCCTGCTGATGTGCAACGAGGCGGTGCGCTTCGTGTGGGGCTCGCAGCCCATCGGGGCCAGCGCGCCGGCGGCGCTCAGCGGGCCGGTGGAGTTGCTGCCCGGCTTCTTCTACCCGGCCTACCGGCTGCTCATCATCGGCGCCGGTCTGGCAGTGGCGGTGCTGCTGTGGCTGCTCGTCACCCGCACGCGGCTGGGCATGCAGGTACGGGCCGGTGCATCAAACCGCGAGATGGCGCAGGCCATGGGCGTGAACGTGCAACGGCTGTTCAGCGCCGTGTTCGGCCTGGGTGCTGCGCTGTGCGCGGTGGCTGGCGGGCTGATGGGACCGCTGCTGGCGGTGCAGGTGGGCATGGGCGAAAGCATCCTCATCCTGGCGTTCGTGGTCATCGTCATTGGCGGCATCGGCTCGATCCGCGGTGCGCTGGTCGGCGCGCTGCTGGTGGGCGTGGTCGACACCGCCGGTCGCACGCTCATCCCGCTGTTGTTCGAGCAGTTGATGCCGCTGGACCTGGCCGCCAGTGCCGGCCCGGCCGTGGCCTCCATCCTGATCTACGTGCTGATGGCCGCGGTGCTGTTCTGGAAGCCCCAGGGCCTGTTCCCTGCCCATGGTTGAAAGCCCCGCGACATGAGCACCCCTCACCTCCAAACCGAGCCGCAGGACGGCCCCAGCCCGCTGGACCACCGCCTGCAAGGCGCACGCGCCGTGGCGCTGCTGCTGGCCCTGGTTGCGCTGCCGCCGCTGGCCAACTGGCTGGGCGCTGATTTCTACATCGGCCTGGCCAGCCGCATCCTCATCTTCGCGCTGGCCGCCACCAGCCTGAACCTGATCCTGGGTTTTGGCGGCATGGTCAGCTTCGGCCATGCGGCTTTTGTGGGCCTGGGCGCTTACACGGTCGGCGTGCTGATGACGCACGGTGTGGTTTCAGCCTGGGTGGCCTGGCCCGCTGCGTTTGGCGTGGCGGCGCTGGCTGCCTGGCTGGTGGGCGCGGTGAGCCTGCGCACCCGCGGCGTGTACTTCATCATGATCACGCTGGCCTTTGCGCAGATGCTGTATTACCTCGCCGTCTCGCTCAAGACCTGGGGCGGTGACGACGGACTGTCGCTGCCCGGCCGCTCCAGCCTGGCACCGCTGCCGGGGCTGGACCTGGCCAACGACACCACCTTCTACTACGTGGTGCTGGCCGTGTGCGCCGGGGCCATGGTGCTGTTGTGGCGCCTGCTGAACGCGCGCTTCGGCCACACGCTGCAAGCCATCCGCGACAACGACACCCGCATGGCCGCCGTCGGCTTTCACACCCGCCGCTACCAGCACATAGCATTCACGCTGGCCGGTGGTGTGGCGGGTTTGGCCGGCGCGCTGCTGGCCAACCAGTCGGGCTTTGTCAGCCCGGCGCTGATGCAGTGGCAGCAGTCGGGCATGTTGATGATCATGGTCATCCTGGGCGGCGTGGGCCACCTCTGGGGCGGCGTGATCGGCGCGGTGGTGTTCCTGCTGCTCGAAGAGGTGCTGGGCCACTACACGATGCACTGGCCCTTCTTCCTCGGTGCCGCGCTGCTGGCGGTGGTGCTGGTGGCCCCCAACGGGCTGATGAGCCTGATGAAGCGGCCGACATGGCTGAAGGCCTCGGGCCGCACGAAGGAGGCGCCATGAGCGGTACGTCCTCAAAGTCCACCCCGCTGCTGCAGGTGAAGGCGCTGGTCAAGCGCTTCGGCGGCCTGACCGCCACCGACCACGCCACGCTCGACGTGATGCCCGGTGAGATCCACGCGCTCATCGGCCCCAACGGCGCCGGCAAGACCACGCTGATCCACCAGCTCTCAGGCACGCTCGTTCCGGATGCCGGCGACATCGTCTTCGATGGCCAGTCGCTGATCGGCCTGCCCATGCATGCGCGGGTGCACCGCGGGCTGGTGCGCTCGTACCAGATCACCAGCATCTTCAGGCGCCTGAGCGTGCTCGACAACCTCGCCGTGGCGGTGCAGGCCCGCAGCGGCAGCAGCCTGCGTTTCTGGTCGCGCGCCCGGGCTGAAACACAGCGCTACGCAGAAGCCGCCGAGGTGGCGCAACGAGTGGGCCTGGGCCCGCTGCTGGGCCGCACCGCCGGCGGCTTGTCGCACGGCGAGCAGCGCCAGCTGGAAGTGGGCCTGGCGCTGGCCACGCAACCGCGCCTGTTGCTGCTTGATGAGCCGATGGCCGGCATGGGGCCGGATGAATCCGAGCGCATGGTGAACCTGCTGCTGGGCCTGCGCGGCGACATGACGCTGCTGCTGGTGGAGCACGACATGGACGCGGTGTTCCGCCTGGCCGACACCATCTCTGCGCTGGTCTTCGGCCGCGTGGTGGCCAGCGGCACGCCGGCGCAGATCCGGCAGAACGCCGACGTGCGCCGCGCCTATCTGGGAGACGACATGGAGCACGCCGCATGAGCACCGCCCTGCTCGAAGTGAGCGACCTGCAAACCGCCTACGGCAGCAGCCAGGTGCTGTTCGGCATGCAGCTGCACATGCGCAGCGGTGACGTGGCCACGCTGCTCGGCCGCAACGGCATGGGCAAAACCACCACCGTGCGCTCCATCCTCGGCCTGACGCGGCCTCAGGGCGGCAGCGTGCGCTTTCTCGGTGAGCGGGTTGATGGCCTGGCGCCCGACCGCATCGCCCGCATGGGCCTGGCCGTGGTGCCCGAGGGCCGGCAGATTTTTCCGAACCTCAGCGTGGAAGACAACCTCAAGGCCTTCGCCGCGCGCCGCAATGGCCTGAGTGAGCCCTGGACGCTGGACCGCGTGTGGGCCATGTTCCCGCGGCTGCTGGAGCGGCGGCGCAACATGGGCAACCAGCTCTCGGGCGGTGAGCAGCAGATGCTGGCCATCGGCCGCGCGCTGATGACCAACCCGCACTTGCTCATCCTCGATGAAGCCACCGAGGGCCTGGCCCCGCTGATCCGCGAAGACATCTGGCAATGCCTGGACACGCTGCGCGCGGCGGGCCAGTCCATCCTCGTGATCGACAAGTACGTGCAACGGCTGGTGAAGCTTGCCAACCAGCACACCGTGATCGAACGCGGCCGCGTCGTCTGGCAGGGTGACTCCCCCAGCCTGGCCGCCCAACCCGAACTCTGGCACCGCTACATCGGCGTGTGACACCGCATGACCCACTCTGAAATTGCCGCCAACACCCGCCAGCGCTTCGAGCGCCCGCTGCGCATCCGCTTCGGCCACTGCGACCCGGCCGGCATCGTCTTCTTTCCGCAGTACTTCATCATGCTCAACGGGCTGGTGGAAGACTGGGTCACCGAGGGGTTGGGCGTGTCTTATGCCGAGCTGCTGGGACCGCGCCGCATCGGCCTGCCCACTGTCAGCCTGAGCAGCGATTTCAAGTCCGTCAGCCGCATGGGCGACGACGTGACGCTGGGGCTGGAGCTGGCCCACCTGGGCACCCGCTCACTCACCGTGGCGATGGACTGCCGCGGCGCCGACGGCGAGCTGCGCATGAGCGCGCAACAGGTCATCGTCTGCACCAGCCTCGACAGCCACCGCGCCATCACCATGCCGCCCGACCTGCGCAGTGCGCTTGAAGCGTTTGCGCAGCCAGTGACTGGCCAATGACATTCCCCCGCCGCAACCAGGCGACGACGCCACCACAACACCGAAGGAGACACCCATGAGCGCCCTCTTGCCAGCAGGCTGGCCCCGGCCCAAGGGCTATGCAAACGGCGTGGCCGCACACGGCCGCCAGATCTTCGTGGCCGGCATGATCGGCTGGGACCACAACAGCCAGTTCCACACCGACGATTTCGCCGGCCAGGCGCGGCAAGCACTGGCCAACATCGTGGCCGTGCTGGAAGCCGGCGGCGCCAAGCCGCAGCACATCACCCGCATGACCTGGTATGTCACCGACAAGCGCGAATACCTGGCCGCCGGCCCGGCCATCGGCCAGGCCTTCCGCGAGCTGATCGGCCACTACGACATCGCGATGACCGCCGTGCAGGTGGTGGCCCTGATCGAAGACCGGGCCAAGGTGGAAATTGAAGTGACGGCAGTGGTGCCGGAGTGAGGCATGAGGACTGAGCCTCAGGCGCACCGGTGCGCAAGTCATGAAGGCTCAACGTTGCCACCAACTGTCGACAAGATATCGCCGCCTGATTGCAACCAAAAAGTCCCCGTCTACCATGCAACGATGCATCACTTGTTTTTCCCGCTGATCCTCGTAGCCATAGTCGCGGCGATCAACCACTTCCTTCCCTTGCTAATTGTCTTGGCTGTGGTGTGTGTCATCGCGATGATTGCTAGCTTTCTTCTCGGAGAGCAGTCGTCGACCAATCGAAACCTTGAACCCCGCCTCAAAGTCACCCTTCAAGTACACAGCACCCCCACAAAAGAGAATAGAGCCACCAAAACTCAAATGTCGACATCTGTCCCGGTGACCTCCGCCATCGTCATCGCGGAGCCTTGGATATCCATGATTCTTCGAGGAGAAAAAACTTGGGAAATGCGTTCAAGGACCACGAACAAGCGCGAGCGAATTGCTTTGATCCGAAAGGGATCTGGGGTGGTTGTTGGTGTGGCCACAATCGCCGATTGCATCGGCCCCTTGAGCGATGATCAGATCGAATTGAATCAGTACAAGCACCGCGTTCCGACATCGGACATCGGCAAATGGCGCTTTGCCTGGATACTACGAGAAATCAGATTGCTGGATGTGCCTGTTCCTTATGCGCACACAGCAGGTGCCGTGATCTGGGTCAATTTGGACGACGCTGTGCAGCGTGAATTGAGCAGACAGTTGGAGGGGTCTGAAAGAATCACCTGAGTTACCGGGACTACACGGCCCATGCCACACATTGCCACCCCAATCACCCCAGCACCCGCTGCGCCACCCCGGTCCACAGCGGAATGCCCAGCACGATGTTGAACGGGAAGGTCAGCCCGAGCGACATGCCGAAGTAGAGCGACGGACTGGCTTCGGGGATGGCGTGGCGAACCACCGCCGGCACCGCGATGTACGAGGCACTGGCCGCCAGCATGATGAGCAGCGCGCCATTGCCCGGCCCCATGCCCAGCAGCCAGGCCAGGCCCAGCGCCAGGCCGCCATGCAACAGCGGTGCGCCCAGCGCATAAACCAGCAGCCACGGTGACTGGCCGCGCAGGCCACCGATGTGGCGCGAGGCCATCAAGCCCATGTCCAGCAGGAAGAAGGCCAGCATGCCCTTGAACAGGTCCACGGCGAAGGGCGCCATGGCCTTCTGCCCGGCCACGCCGCTGAGCATGCCCACCACCATCGCGCCCAGCAGCAGCAGCTGTGCACCGTCGGTGAGTGATTCATGCAACAGCGCCTTGGTGGACGTGGGTGCGGCATTGCTGCCTGAGAGCCTGCGCGCCCGGTTGGCCAGCAGCACGGCCATGATGATGGCGGGCGACTCCATCAGCGCCAGCGCCGCGGCCATGTGGCCACCGTAGGCGATGCCGTGTTCGTCGAGCGCCTGCACCGTGGTGATGAAGGTGACGGCGCTGACCGAGCCGTAAGTGGCCGCCAGGGCCGCCGCATCAAAGCGGTTGAGCAGGCAGCGCAGCACCAGGTAGCCCAGCGCCGGCACCACCACCGCCAGCAGCATGGCGGCGCCCAGGCTCAGGCCAATGTCCAGCGTCAGGCCCGAGGCCGCCAGGGCGAAGCCGCCCTTCAGGCCCAGCGCCATCAGCAGGTACAGCGAGAGAAACCGGGAGATGGGCTGCGGAATCTCGAGGTTCGATTTCAGCAGCCCGGCCCCGATGCCGAACAGGAAAAACAGGATCGCGGGGTCGAGAAAGCTTTGCATCGATGCCGCCCTCAACCCTGCACCGGCGTGGCCGGAGATTCACCGGAAGGCTCAGGCATTGAGCCACGTGTCTTCCACAGCGACACCACGATGCCACCGATCAGCAGGGCTGCCGTCACCGACAGCGAGAGCGCCGGCGGGATCTTGCCGATGATGTTGACCAGGAAGATCTTGCTGCCGATGAACACCAGGATCAGGGCCAGGGCGTACTTCAGGTAGGCAAAGCGGTGGATCATCGCGGCCAGTGCGAAGTACAGCGCGCGCAGGCCCAGGATGGCGAAGATGTTGCTGGTGTAGACGATGAACGGGTTGTCAGTGATGGCGAAGATGGCCGGCACGGAATCAACAGCGAACACCAGGTCAATCAGCTCGACCATGCACAGTGCGATGAACAGCGGGGTGAACCAGCGCACCGGGGCACCGGTGGCAGGGTCGGGGCGCGTCACCACGAAGGCGTTGCCCTCCAGCTGCGGCGTGATGCGCAGGTGCTTGCGCAGGAACTTCAGCAGCACGCTGTCGTTCATGTCGGGCTCGTGGTCAGCGGCCATCCACATGCGCACACCGGTGAACACCAGGAAGGCGCCAAACACGTAGAGGATGCCGGCGAATTCGTGGATCAGGGCAGCGCCCAGGCCGATCATCAGCGCGCGCAGCACGATCACGCCGAGGATGCCCCAGAACAGCACGCGGTGCTGGTACTGGCGCGGAATGCCCAGCGTGCTGAAGATCAGCGCGATGACGAAGACGTTGTCGAGTGACAGCGATTTTTCGATCAGGAAGCCGGTGATGTATTCGGTGGCGCTTTGTGCGCCCAGCATCCACCACACCCACAGACCGAACAGCAGCGCCACGCTGATGTAGCCGGCAGACAGCACGAGGCTGCGCTTCACGCCGATTTCGCGGTCACCGCGGTTGAGCAGGCCCAGGTCCAGGGCCAGCAAGGTCAGCACCACGGCGGCAAATACCAGCCACAGCCAAAGCGCCGTTCCCAGCCAGGGGCTGTGCAGCAGGTTCATCATGTTGTCCACCGGGTGCTCCTCGTCGTTCAGTTCAAAGTTTCAAATTTCAGGCAGCGCTCGTCAACAAGCGCTCATCAGCAATCGCTGGTGCAGCGGCCGCTGGCGCGGCAGGTGCCAGTGGTCCATCGCAGTGCACAGCACCAGCGATTCACCATCGGCCACATGCCGGTCGGCAGCCACCACGTCCACACACAGCTGCAGCACTTGCTCACGCAGGAAGGGATCCTGCAGTTCATCAAGCACCGTCAGCAGCGTGGCGCGGTCGAGCTGGCAGGCCTCGGCCCAGGTCAGCTGCCGGCTGTAGAGCAGGTCTTCGCACAGGCCGTGCACCACTTCGTGGAGCTCGGCCCGGCTCAGGCCCAGTTGGCCGGCAGCGTCCAGGCGGTCAAGCATCTCCAGCTCTTCCCGCGAGTAGTGGCCATCGGCCAGCAAGGCCAGGGCCACCACACGCGCCGCGGCTTGCGGGCTGTCAGGCAGATAACGTCGCATGGCTCATCACTCCTCGTTGCTGCCGAAGCCGAACAGGCTCAGCAGGCTGGTGAACAGATTGAAGATCGAGACAAACAGGCTGACGGTGGCCAGCACGTAGTTGGTCTCGCCGCCATTCACGATGCGGCTCGTTTCGAACAGGATCAGACCGGCTGACAGCAGGGCCACGGCAGCGCTCACGGCCAGGCTCAGGGCAGGCATCTGGAAGAACATCGCGGCCAGGCCAGCCAGCAGCGCCACCAGCATGCCGGCGAACAGGAAGCCGCCGAGGAAGCTGAAGTCACGCCGGGTGGTCAGCACCCACGACGACAAGCCCAGAAACGTCAGGCCGGTGGCACCCAGGGCCAGTGCGATGGACTGTGCACCGCCGGGCAGCGCCAGCGTGGCTTGCAGCATCGGGCCGAGCGTCCAGCCCATGAAGCCGGTGAGCGCGAACACCAGGCCCACCGCCCAGCCACTGTTCTGCAACTTGTGGATGGCGAACAGGAGGCCGAAGTAGCCACCCAGCGTCAGCAGCAGGCCGGGAGCCGGCAGCTTCCACGCGGTCACTACAGTGGCCACGCCGGCGCTGAACAGCAGCGTCATGGCCAGCAGGGCCCAGGTATTGCGCAGCACGCGCAGGCTCTCTGCGCTGCGGCCCGTGGCGGGTGCCGTGCCGGGCACGGCCACCATGGCGTGCGCGGGTGCGTTGGTCGAGTTGTGAAGCGGGTTCATGATGTGGGGTCCTTTCAGGCAAGTTGTTCGGGTTGACGGCGGGGGGTGCTGCGCGGGTGGGCGCGGCGGCGGCCCAGCAGGGCCTGCAGCGTGCGGACGGCGCGGGCCAGGGCACTGTCCAGCGCACTGCGCCAGTTGCTGGCGCGGGCGTGGATGACGATCGTGCCGTGGCCGTCGGTGTGCAGGGCCACCTGGCATTCCTTGTCAATGCCACCACGCGGGCCGTTCACGTCCGCCAGGTGCACGCGGGTCATCGGCACCTGGCCAACCAGACGGCGCAGCACGAACTGCGCGCGGCGCACAGCCAACTCGCGCCAGGGCGCCGTGGCTTCAGCAGAGCGGGATTCAACGAGTACTTGCATGGCAGATCTCCTTCGGATGCGGTCACCAGCAATTGATGACACGCCGCAAGAATGCCTGTGCGTAACCAACTAAAAAATAAGACAATCATTGAGTCTTTGTTCGTAAAAACGGGAACATGAGCCTCAACTTCAACTACCGGCACCTGTATTACTTCTGGGTGGTGGCCAAGGAAGGCGGCATGGCGCGCGCCGCCGATCGCCTCGGCATGGCCGTGCAAACCGTGAGCGCGCAGGTGCGTGAGCTGGAACGCTCACTCGGCCACGCACTGCTCAAGCCGGCCGGCCGCGGGCTGGTGCTCACCGAGGCGGGGCAAGCCGCGGTTCGGCAGGCCGACCAGATATTCGCGCTGGGCGAGCAGCTGGAAGACATCGTCCAGACCGCCGCCAGCGACCCCGGCGTGCGCCTGGCCGTGGGCATTTCAGACCGTCTGCCCAAGCTGGTGGTGCGCACCCTGATGCTGCCGGTGCTGGCCACGCCCAACCTGCGCCTGGTGTGCCGGGAAGACGGCGTGGAAGACATGCTGGCCGACCTGGCCCTGCACCGCCTGGACGTGGTGCTGACCGACCGCCCTGCCCCGCCCAACCCCAGCCTGAAGCTCTACAGCCATTCCCTGGGCGATTCGGCCGTGGCCTGGTACGGCCCGCCCGCGCTGGCCAAACAAGCCGCAAAGGGTTTTCCGGAATCGCTGGCAGAAGTGCCGGTGTTGCTGCCCACAGCCAGCGCCGCGGTGCGTGGGCGGCTCGACCACTGGTTCGAGCAGCGCAGCATCCGGCCCAATGTGGTGGGTGAATTCGAAGACAGCGCGCTGCTGAAAACCTTCGGTGCGGGCGGCATGGGTGTCTTCCCGGCCACCGAGCTGGTGGAGGCCGAGCTGATCGAGCGCTACCAGGTCAAGCGCATCGGCGCATGCGAGGGCGTGCGCGAGCACTTCTGGGCGGTAGACACGGAGAAGAAGGTGCAGCACCCGCTGGTGCAGCGCATGCTGCCCGGCCAGCAGCATGTGGTGTTGCGGGGGTGAGCGCGGGGCCGAGCGCGACAGGCGTTCGGGGCACCTGTGCCCATGGCACCAGCTTCAACTGACCAAGCCAAAAAACCCAAGCACCGGATCTTGTCAATGTGCCGGTTGCCGTCGATAGTTGGCGTCTCGCCATTGACCACCGCCACCGGCTGCCACCCATGTACACCCCCGCGCACTTCGCCATCACCGAGCCCGCCGAGTTGCACCGCATCGTCCAGGCCCACCCGCTGGGCATGCTGGTCACGCATGGCGAGTCGGGCCTGGACGCCGACCACATTCCCTTCGAATTCGACCCGGCCAAAGGTGCGCTGGGCACGCTGACGGCCCATGTGGCGCGGGCCAATACGCTGTGGCAACGCTGCCCCACGGGCACGCCGGTGATGGTGGTCTTCCGGGGCGCCGAGGCTTACATCTCGCCGAACTGGTACCCGAGCAAACATGAAGCGCATCGCCAGGTGCCCACCTGGAACTACGAGGTTGTGCACGCCCACGGCACCTTGACGATCCACGACGACGAGCGCTTCGTGCGCGGCCTCGTCGGCCGCCTCACCCGCCGCCACGAAGCGGCAGAACCCAAGCCCTGGAAGATGGGCGACTCCGAGCCTGCCTTCATCAACGAGATGCTGGGCAAGATCGTCGGCATCGAGATCGCCGTGACGTCGCTGGTGGGCAAGGCCAAGCTCAGCCAGAACAAGGAATTGCGTGACCAGCAGTCAGCCGCCGAGATGCTGGCCTCACGCGGGCACGAAGAGCTGGCGCGGGCCATGCGCGGTGGGTCCGCCGAGGCTCGATGAGCCTTGCTGACGCCTGGCCATGGCCGCCGGCTTGAAGGGCCGGCGAAGGCAGCTGATCACCAGCTGGCGGCGGTCTCAACCAGGCGCACGCGGGTCGACAGCGCATGCAGGGCAATGGCGTGCAGCATCTCGCTGACCGTGGTGCTGGCGTCGGTGAGCACCGTCACGCGCTCGTAGGCATCGGCTTGGCGTGAGAGCGCCGTGTGGGTCACGCAGTTCTGGGTCATCATGCCGCAGAGCACCAGCTCGGTCACACCGAGCTCCTGCAGGGTCGCATGCAGGTTCGTGCGCTCGAAGCTGTCAGCGAAATGCTTGATCACCACGGGTGCATCCGGCGCTGCGGCGAGGATGCGGGGGTGAATCTTCACGCCTTCGGTGCCGGCATTGAAGAACGGGGCAATGCCCTGCGCCGCATCGGCCACATGCTGCACATGGATCACCGGCACGCCGTTGGCCTGAGCCTGGCGGATCGCCTGTTCGGCGGCAGCCAGGGTGGCCTCGGTATTGGCCAGCGCAAAGGCGCCACCGGGAAAGTAGTCGTTCTGCAGATCGATCAACAACAGGGCGGGCTTGGACACGGCAATTCTCCGGAGCAATGAATGAAGGCTTCATTTTTCCGGGACGGGCTCTGCTCGGCCATCGGCCCGAAAGTCAATCATCGGTAATATCGGGCCAACTTGTTGCTGCAACCCTTGAATCGATGTCCTTGACTTCACCCACCGCTGGGCCTGTGCCGCGTCGCCGTGTGGTGGTGGTGGCCTTTGAAGGCATCAGCCCGTTTCATCTGTCGGTGCCGTGCGTGGTGTTCGGCGAGGGCCTGGCGCCAGACCGGCCCTTCGAGCTGCTGGTGTGCAGCGTGGACCCGGCCCCCGTGCGCACCAGCGCCGGTTTTGCCTTGACCGCGCTGCCATCCCTGCGCGCCCTGCAAAAGGCCGATGTGGTGGTCGTGCCGAGCTGGCGTGACGTCCATCAGCGGCCCCCGGAGTCGCTGCTGCGCGCGCTGCGGGCGGCCCATGCGCGCGGCGCTTTCATCGTGGGGCTTTGCCTGGGCAGCCATGTGCTGGCCGAGGCCGGGTTGTTGCGCGGCGGCAGGGCCACCACCCACTGGGAATATGCGCCGCTGTTTGCCGAGCGCTTCCCGGATGTCCGCGTGGAGCCCGACGTGCTCTATGTGCAGGAAGGGCGGGTGCTCACCTCCGCCGGCACCGCGGCGGGCCTCGACGCCTGTCTGCATCTGGTGCGTCAGCAACTGGGCGGAGAGCGGGCCAATCAATTGGCGCGGCGCCTCGTGATTCCGCCGCACCGCGAAGGCGGGCAGTCTCAATACATCCAGCAACCGTTGCCCAAGGCCCGCACCGGGACGCGGCTCGGCCGACTGATGGACGAGGTGCGTGCCCGCCTGCATGAGTCCCACAGCCTAGACTCGCTGGCCCGGGAGGCCGGGCTCAGCAGGCGTACCCTCACCCGCCAGTTCAGGGCCTTGACCGGCACCTCGGTGCAGGTGTGGTTGTTGGCAGAGCGCGTGCAGCTGGCCCAGCGCCTGCTGGAACGCGGTCCGCTGAGCATTGAACGGGTGGCCGAGCAGACCGGCTTTGGTTCTGCAGAGTCCTTCCGCCTTCAATTCCGCCAGTCTGTGGGCGTGTCACCCAGTCAATGGCGCAAGACCTTCGCGACAACGGTCTGAGGGCGGCTGCAGCCGCGTCGATGGAGGCTGCGCACCCCGCGGGCGCGGTCAATGCACTTCTCCCGGCGACGCCCTGAGCGTTGGCCCCCAGCACGCTGGCCGCAACCGCCAACAACAGTACGGTTGCCTCATTTTCAGGCTACAGGTCGTGCGGTGATGGCCGATGAGGTGGTTGACCTGCATCAAAGCAGGTGCCGGCGACCCGACCTGGTTGCCTGCGGTAAGGCCCATGACCCCAACCGGCATTGATCACCATGAAGCTGCGCACACAAATCATCGCTTTCGGCCTCGCGGGCGCCGTGGGTGCGGCGGTCGTGGGGGGTATTGGTCTGGTGGCTTCGTCGCGGCTGGGCCAGAGCCTGGATGCGTCCGTGCAAGGCGCCGCGGCGCTGCAGGCCAGCCAGTCGGCGGACATGATGCACGACGCCGTTCGGGGTGACGCCCAGCTGGCCCTGCTGGGGGCGATGGAGCAGGACAAGACCAAGATCACCGAGGCCACTGAAGACCTGAAGATACACGCGGAGACCTTCCGCACCTCATTGGCCAAGCTCACGCCCGACGTGCTGGACGAGGCCGGACGCGCGGCGCTGGCCGAGGTGCAGCCGCTGGTGAAGGCCTATCTCGCTGAAGCCGACCGAATGGTGAGCGCCGCGTTGACGAGTGCCGATGCCGCACGCGAAGCTTCGAGCGGCTTGCAGAAGGCCTTCACCAATCTGGAGGTCAAGATGGCGGCGCTGTCGGAGGCCATCGAGCAGCGCAGCGAGGCCATCAATGCCGAGGGTCAGGCCAAAGTGCGGGCCACCGCCATGGCCATTGGCGCTGCCTTGCTCGCCACGGTGGTGGCGGTGGTGCTGGGCGCGCTGTGGCTGGCCCAGCGCATGACGCAACCCATGGTGGCCGCCGTGAAGGCCGCCGAGCGACTGGCGGCAGGCGACCTGACCGGCCACATCCAACCCGAGGGCAACGACGAAACCCAATTGCTGCTGCAAGCCATGAAGCGCATGCAGGACAGTTTGTCGGCCACGGTGCAGGCGGTGCAGCGCAACGCGCGCCAGGTGGCCGAGGCCAGTGATCAGATCGCCCAGGGCAACCAGGATCTGTCGAACCGCACCGAGGTGCAGGCGGGCTCGCTGCAGCAGACCGCGTCAACGATGGAACAACTGGGCAGCACCGTGCGCAACAACGCCGACAACGCCCGCCAGGCCAGCCAGCTGGCCAGCGCAGCCTCCGGCGTGGCCGTAGAGGGCGGCACGCTGATGGGCCAGGTGGTGCAGACCATGGCCGGCATCAACAACAGCGCGCACCGCATTTCCGACATCATCGGCACCATCGATGGCATCGCCTTCCAGACGAACATCCTGGCACTGAACGCGGCGGTGGAAGCCGCTCGGGCGGGGGAACAGGGCCGCGGTTTTGCGGTGGTTGCGAGTGAAGTGCGCAGCCTGGCCCAGCGCAGTGCCGCTGCCGCACGTGAGGTGAAGAAGCTGGTCAGCGACAGCGTCGAGCGCGTTGAGCAGGGCACGACGCTGGTCGACCAGGCCGGCGGCACGATGAACGAGATCGTGGCGTCGATCCGCCGCGTGACGGACATCGTCACCGAGATCAGTGCAGCCAGCGCCGAGCAAAGCTCGGGCGTCAGCCAAGTGGGCGAGACGGTGGCACAGATGGACCAGTCCACCCAGCAGAACGCGGCGCTGGTAGAGGAAAGCGCCGCCGCCGCCGAGTCACTGCGCAGCCAGGCCCAGGCGCTGGTGCAGTCGATGGCGGTGTTTCGCGTGGCGGTGACCCACTGAGGCCTTTCCGGCCACCTTGAGCTGGTTGATGTTCTCCAATCTGCTGCGCAACGGACGCGATATCGTTGCGTCCTCAGGAGGGAGAACCACACCATGCAAGCTCGAAACGCGCCGCACCGCCCTGCCCGCATCCGCCGCCTGCTCGGCCTGATCGGCAGCTTCGCATTACTGGCCACCGCCGTACCGGCCCACGCCGACACCACCACCGCACACTGCCGCGTCATACCGAAGGGCCAGCCGGCGCAAGCCACCGCAGGGGAATGCAGCTTTTCGCAGCGCCAGGGCTTTGTCAGCATCGAGCTGGCCAACGGCACGCGCATCGAATTGGCCCCTGACGAACAACGTGCGGGCGTCTACAAAGATGCTCAAGGCCGGCTCGCCACGCGCCAGCGCGGGCTGGGCAGCCAGGGCCAGATCTACAAGCTGCAGGACCAGACCATCGAGGTGCGCTGGAAGGCGCCCGCCGGCAGCCCGGCGCCGAAGGCTGCCGTGGTGTTTGATCAGACACTGACGCTGCAAGGTGTGAGCTTTCACGTCACGGCTGTGCGTGCAGGCTCTGGCGCAGGTTCTGGAGCAACGCAAGTCCGCATCCAGCCCAGCGGTCTGGCCATCACCAACGCGGCGCAAACCCTCGCCGTGAATGCCGACGTGGTGAATGCCGAGGTGGCTGACCTGGATGTGGACGGCTCACCCGAGGTGTACGTTTACCTGCGCGGCAGAACGCCCGAGGCGCCCGGGCAGTTGCTGGCCTTCGCCGCGAACAACAGGAAGTCACTCAGCGGCATTTACCTGCCCGCACTGGGCAACCTGCCCGAGCTGCTGACGGGCTACCGCGGCCGCGACGAATTTGCGGTGGTGGAGAGCCGCCTAGAGCGCCGCTTTCCGGTGTACCGCGCCGGTGATGCGCTGGAGGCACCCGGCGGCGGCATGCGGCAGATCAGCTACCGGCTGGAGCGCGGTGAGGCCAGCTGGCAGCTGGTGGTTCACCGCGTGAGCCACTACTGAGGCTTCAGCGCCAGCCGGCGATCGTCACGCCCAGACCGACCTTGGTCTGGCGCAGGTTGTAGTCGACCAGGCTTTCGCCATAACCGCTGAACACCTGGAAGAAGCCGTGCAACGCGCCGTCCATCGGGAACACCCATTCCAGCTGGGCCGAGCCGCGTGAGCGCTCGCCACCCTTCAGGCTGTGGCGGGCCTGCAAGGTGATGGCGTGGTCGCCCCAGTAACGGCTGATCAGCAGCTCGCCGCGGCCGATGTAGTCCTGCACATCCGGGTTGTCGTCGTCGGCAGGCTTTTCACGCAGGCGCAGCCAGGGGCGAAACTCGGCCACCCACTCCCCCCGCTCGGCCGCCAGTGAGCCGATCACCCGGTTCCAGCTGCGCGACAGCGGCAGCGAGCGGCCGTTGGACTGGTGGTTCAGCGAGAGCGACGCCACCCGCAGGTTCCAACCCGCCACTGGCACATTCATCGGCACGGCCAGGATGATCTCGGGCTCGTAGTTGGTTTCACGGAACGGCCGCGACGCCGCGCCGTTGTAGACCTGCCAGCGCGACGACTGCGTGTAGGCAGCCCACAGCGACACCGGCGTGCCCAGCACCTGGTCATCGAGCTTCGACTTGAAGCTGAGCTGGTACTTGGCTTCCACCGCGCTGAGGTCGAGGTCAAACGGCACCGAGTGGTCGGGCGAAGGCGACGAAGGCTGCAGGTTCACCTTGTTCGTCCAGGTGGCCGGCAGCAGGTAGACCGGCTTGTGCACACGCGGTGCGAACAAGGTGGACGATTGCCCGGCCAGGTCCCAGCGCTGCGACAGGTGCGTGTCTTGCGGTACCGGCGCCTTGCCGACCACCAGCGGCGCAGTGGGGGCGCCTGACGCCGTGGAAGCGGTGATCGCGGCAGGAGCCTGGGCCTGTGCCGTCTGCGGCGTGGGCACTGCGGCGTCTCGGCCATGCAGCCGGTCGTAGCAGGCCAGGCGCAGTGCAGCATCAGCTTCCTGCACGCACGTGGCGGTGGCGGTGGCCTCAACACCCGAAACACCCGAGGCCGCTTGCGCCAGGCCCATCGCCGTGCCAAGGGCCATGCCTGCCAAGCCTCGAACCACCGATGACGCTATCACGGCTGCGCCTCCAGACTCGTCCGTCATCACCATCCTCCTGACTTGTTGATGCCCACATTGTGCAGGCACCCACGCACCGTTCACGGCCGGCGTGCAGCCCGCTGGCGGTCGAGAAAAGGCAGCAGTTGGTCGCGCCACACGGTGTAGCCCGCCAGATTGGGGTGTAGGCCGTCGGTGAACAAACCACCGAGCTGATGGCCCTGGGCGTCCACAAACGCGGGCTGCAGATCGAGGTACACGGTGTAGAGCGAGAACTCGGGCGACGCGGCCATCGCGACCAGCTGTGCATTCACCGGCAGCACCACATCAGCCTGCCGCGCCGGCTCACTGGTGGGCAGCAATGACTGCAACACGATGCGCGCCTGCGGCTGCCGCTGGTGCACGCTGCGCAGCACCTCGCGCACCCCCATCACGATGCTCGGCACCACCGGGCTCTCGGCCGCCCACGAGTTGTTGATGCCCAGCATCAGCACGATGAACTGTGGCTTCAGCCCGGGCGCATCAAGTTGGCCGCGCCCGCCCTGTGCGCGGGGCTGCAGCCGGTGCAGCACATGCTCGATCCGGTCGCCCGAGATGCCGATGTTGAAGGCGCGGTTGACCGGCTGCGCCTGGCTGCCAAACGTGGCGTTCCACACCTGCTGCCCGAACTTCCGGCCGGGCACCCAGGGGTCGTCGTCCAGCAACCAGAAGTCGGTGATGGAGTCCCCGACGAACACCAGCCGGGTGGCCGCCATGGCCGGGCCGTCCTGCATCTGCTGCTCGATCGCGGCCTGGCGCTTCTGCCAATGCTCAACCCGCGCGGCGGGTTGGGTGGAGACGAAGGGCACTGGCGTTGTGGGCGCGGTTGTGGGCGCTGTTGTGGGCGCGGTTGTGGATGTCTTTGCGGACGTGCTGGTGCTCACCCCCGTCAATACCCCCAGCGCCAGCAGCGTCAAGCAAGACATGAATCGCATGGTCATCCTTGATCAAGAAGTACGGTGGCCTGATGAGGCTCGAGCTCAGCGCTTGCCCAGCAGGAACAACAGCGGCGTTTCAAGCCGGTCGGCCCAGGCTTTTTCGTTGTGGCCAGTGCCTGCAAACACGCGGGTATCGAAGTTCACACCGTCCACGTAGCCGCGCTCACGCGCCAGGTCGTCCACCACCGATTGGTAGGGCGCATACAGCGCGTCGAGCTCGGTGGTGCCGTGGTCTTGGTAGAGGCGGTGGGTGGCGGGGTCTGCCAGGTGGTCACGCAGGTAGTTGAAGGCGGCCAGTGGAATGGCGGCATTGGCGCTGCGCATGCCCACCCAATGCGTCGACAAGCCGGCCGCGCCGCCAAACACCTGCGGGTATTCGTTCATCGCGTAGACCGAGATCAGCCCGCCCATGCTCGAGCCCATCAGCACGGTGCTGGCCGCGTCGCGCCGCGTGGCGTAGCGGGCGTCGATGGCCGGCTTCAGTTCTTCCACCAGAAAGCGCAGATAGGCATCGCTCTGCGGCTTGCCCTTCAGGCCTTGCGCCACGTGCTGCTCACGCCGCACTGCAGGCATCAGCGGCAGGAATTTCTGCGGGAAGTACTCGCTGTGGCGATACGGGCCGTTGTTCCACACACCCACCACGATGGTGTCGGTCAGGCGGCAGTCGTTGATGAGCCGCTGCACCGCCTCGTGCACGTTCCAGGCTTGCCTGTTCCAGGTGGTGCGGGCATCGAACAGCATCTGGCCGTCGTGCATGTAGAGCACGGCATGCGGCCGGTCGGCCCGGTAACCAGCTGGCAGCCACACATCCACATGGCGGGCATCCACGAACTTCGAGGGGAAGTTGGCCAGCCGCTCCAGGCGGCCCACCGCCACGTTGGGCAGAGGGGCGCTGGCCGCGACGGGCGTTTCAGCGGCGGTGGCCGGCAAGGTGACGGAGGTGAGGATCATCAACGTGGCTCCCAGCGCATGCAGGACTGTGCGCAACGGCTGGCGCACGGTGTGAAAACGGGTGCGGGACAAGGTCGGTGTCATGGCGAAGGTGCTTGAGGCTCACGCTGCAGTATCTCGACGCCCACAGCGGCGATGTGGGCGTCTCCGCACCAGTACTGACTGTTTTTTGACCCTCAAGGCGCCAGAATCAGTGCATGAGAGTGAAGAAGGAGCATGTCACCCACGCCCACCAGAGCTTCCGCTTCTTGCGGCTGACACTCGGGGCCTTTCAGGCACAGCACCACAGCCACCGGCAGATCGAGCTGACCTGGATCGAACGCGGCAACGGCCTGCGCTTCGTGGGCAATGACGTGGCCCCGTTTGAATCAGGCGATCTGGTGCTGCTGGGGCCGGACGTGCCGCACACCTGGGTCAGCGCAGCCGAGCGGGCCGGCGAGCCGCACCAGGTCACCGTGCTGCAGTTCGCACCAGAGTTGATCGAGCAGTCGGGCCTGCCGGAGTTGGCCGCGCTCGGGCCGCTGGTGGCACGCGCGGCGCAAGGTCTGCGCATCGAAGGCGCCGCACGCGACGCGCTGGTGCCCGTGCTGCGCCGCATGCCGCAGCACGCTGACCTGCTGCGCCTGGCGGACCTGTTCACCGTGCTGGGCCTGCTGCTGCAGCACCCGCACTGCCTCGTACCCATCGCTGCCGCCGTGGCGCCGCGCGCAGCTGGTTGCCGCAGCGCCGAGCCCGGCCGCGTCGATCGGGTGATCGACTGGATCCACCATCACCTCGATCAACCGCTGACCGTGGACGACGCGGCGGCGCTGGTGCATGTCACACCCGCCGCCTTCAGCCGCTTCTTCCGCCGCGAGGTCGGCAAGGGTTTCACGGCTTACATCAACGACGTGCGCTGCAGCGAGGCCGGGTTGCGACTGCGGCTGAGCGAGCGGCCCGTGGCCGTGATCGCCCGCGAGTGCGGCTTCGACACCCTGTCGCACTTCAACCGGCAGTTCCGGCAACGCACCGGCCAGACGCCGCGGGACTTCAGGCGTGCTGCGGCAGGTTGAACCGCGACACCACGTTCACCAGCGCCTGCGCCTGATCGCGCAGGCTGCCGGCTGCCGCCGCAGCTTCATCCACCAGCGAGGCGTTCTGGTGCGTGGTCTGGTCGAGGTGCTCCACCGCACGGCCCACGACCGACACGCCGGTGCGCTGCTCGATGCTAGCGTGGTTGATCTCGCTGATGATGTGGCTGACGCGCTGGATGGCGGCCACGATGTCCTGCATCGCACGGCCGGCGTCGTCGACCTGGCGCGTGCCATGGTCCACCCGCTCGACGCTGGCGGTGATCAGGGTCTTGATCTCGCGGGCGGCCGATGCACTGCGCCCGGCCAGGCTGCGCACTTCCGACGCGACCACTGCAAAGCCGCGGCCTTGCTCACCGGCGCGGGCGGCTTCCACCGCGGCGTTCAGGGCCAGGATGTTGGTCTGGAAGGCAATGCCGTCGATCACGCCGATGATGTCGCTGATCTTGCGCGACGAGGTGTTGATCTCCTGCATCGTGCCCACCACCGCGCCCACCACGTCACCGCCCTTCACGGCCAGGCTGGCGGCATCCACGGCCAGTTGGTTGGCGGTGGCGGCATGGTCGGCGTTCTGGTTGGCGGCACTGCCCAGCTCACCCATGGTGTTGGAGGTTTGCTGCAGCGCGGCACTCTGGTTCTCAGTGCGCGAGGCCAGGTCCTGGTTGCCCTGGGCGATCTGGTCGCTCGCCACGGCCACGCCATTGGCATGTGAGCGCACGTCGATCACCAGCTTCGACAAGCTGTTGATCATGTGAGCGATGGTGCCCGCCAACGCGGCCAGCTCGTCGTTGCCGCGCGGCGGCTCGGACGCGCTCAGGTCACCCTCAGCCACCCGCTGCAGGGCCTTCACGGAGCGGGCCAAAGGCCGGCAGATGCTGCGGCTCACCGCCACGATCAGCCACACCATCACCAGCGACACCACGAGCGCACCGGCGCCTGCTTGCCACCGGGCCGCAGCCACCACCGCATCGAACAAGGCCATGTCTTCGCCGGCACGTTGGGTGCCGGCTTTCACGGTGGCGTCCACGCCGGCGCGGTGCGCCTCGTACAGACGGTGCATGTCGGCAAGCGAGCCCTTCACGGCATCGACCCCGCCAGAGCGGGCCTGGGCGGTGGCGGCACGGGCCGCGGCGATGAACTTTTCGCCCTGCTGGTGTTGCTCACCCAGCAAGGTGGCTTGCAACTCGCCCGGCGGGTTGGTGCGCCAGTAGTCGACGCGGTCCTGGTATTCCTTGGCCAGGCGCTGCACCTCGGCGTCGGCGGCTTCGGGCGTCAACGTGCCCTCCACCAGCCGCGACACCACCAGGCGCATTTCCACCAGGTACAGCGGCGGCGGCAGGATGTCGGCCACCACGTCCTTGGAAACAAACACCCGTTGGCTCACATCCGTCAGCCGGTTGCCCAACCAGACCGTGAGACTGGTGCACACGATCACGGCCATCACGGCCAGCCCCGCCAGGGCAGCAAGCCGCCAGCGGATGGACATCTGTCGAAGAAAGTACTGCATTGTTCTTTCCAGTGGGCATGGAGAGCGGAATGGCTCTGTCGTCATGCGTATTCGGCTGCAGGCGGTGACTGCTGAAGGTTTTTCCTCACGAATGGCCGAATGTCGCCAAATTGACGCGGCTTACCCCCTGAGGTGAGGCACTGGTTGCCATCGGCCATGAACTGTATGAACATACAGTTTTGCAGGTGCCGTGATGGAGTTGATTCGCAAGTTGGGGGTGCTGGCCGATGCGGCCAAATACGACGCGTCGTGCGCGTCCAGCGGCACCAACAGCCGCGATTCAAAAGGTGGCCGCGGCATCGGCTCCACCGACGGCGCGGGCATCTGCCACAGCTACACGCCGGATGGCCGCTGCATCTCGCTGCTGAAGATCCTGCTGACGAACTACTGCGTCTACGACTGCCTCTACTGCATCAACCGCATCAGCTCGAACGTGCCGCGGGCCCGGTTCACGGTGCAGGAAGTCGTGAACCTGACGCTCGATTTTTATCGGCGCAACTGCATCGAAGGCCTGTTCCTCAGCTCCGGCATCATCCAGAGCCCCGACTACACGATGGAGCGCGTGGTGGAGGTGGCCCGGGTGCTGCGTGAGGAACACGACTTCCGCGGCTACATCCACTTGAAGACCATTCCCGATGCCAGCCCTGAGCTGCTGGCCCGGGCCGGCCTGTATGCCGACCGCCTGAGCATCAACATCGAGCTGCCCACGCCCGAAGGCCTGAAGGCGCTGGCGCCCGAGAAGGACGTCGACGCCATCCAGCGCAGCATGGGCCGCTTGTCGGTGCACATTGCCGAAGCCAAGGAAGCGCGCGCCACCCCGATCGCGCTGCCGGTGTCGGGCACGCGCCGGGCCAAGCCGCCGCGCTTTGCGCCGGGCGGCCAGAGCACGCAGATGATCGTGGGCGCTGATGCCACCACCGACAGCACCATCCTGGCCACCAGCGCCAGCCTGTATGGCGACTACCGCCTCAAGCGCGTGTATTACTCGGCCTTCAGCCCGATCCCTGATGCCGCCGGCGCCCTGCCGCTGAAGGCGCCGCCGCTGGTGCGTGAACACCGGCTCTACCAGGCCGACTGGCTGATGCGCTTTTACGGCTTCACCCACGACGAGATCGTGCCGCCGTCGCAGGCCGGCCAACTGGCGCTGGACGTGGACCCCAAGCTGGCCTGGGCGCTGGGCCACCCCGAGTTTTTCCCGGTCGACCTGAACCGGGCGCCAAAGGAGCGGCTGCTGCGTGTGCCGGGCCTGGGCGTCACCTCCGTGCAGCGCATTCTCAGCAGCCGGCGGGTGCGGCGCCTGCGCCGGGCTGACCTGCGCGCGCTGAAGGTGCCCGAGGCCAAGGTGCTGCCGTTTGTGCAACTGCAAGACCACGTGCCCACCACGCCGGGTGACAACCGCGCGGTGGCCCGTGCGTTGCGGCCGGAAGTGCCGGTGCAGGGCGATCTGTTCGCGGACATGTTTGGTGGCCTGCCGGCTGTAGGTGCTGTTGCGGCCCCCGTGGCAGCCGCTGCCCCGCTGCCACTGGCCCAGCCGGTGCAGCCCGCCCTCATCGGCCCATGAGCGGGAACGCGGCAGACCGCCACATCGAGCTGGCCGGCCCGACCGACCTGGCGGGCTTCAAGCTGGCGGCCCGGGCCTTGCTGGCCGCCGGTTGCCCACCGGGCGCCGTGCGCTGGCAGGTGCGTGGTGAGGCTGCGGGCGCGGATGCGCTCAGTGGTGACCTGTTTGCTGCTGACGAACACGACACGGGCCCAGGCGCAGGCGCAGGCTCAGCCAACGAGCCATCCGAGACCGGCCCAACCACCGTGGGCCACACCGCTCCGCCCATCCGCGTGCCCGCCTGGGTGGCGGAGCTGCTGCAAATGGCCTGCCGCCACTCTGACCCCGAGCGCTACGCCCTCGCCTATCGCCTGCTGTGGCGCCTGCAGCGTGAACCCGGTTTGCGCCACGACGCGCTCGACCCCGACCGCCAGCGCCTGAACCAGATGGCCCGGCAGGTGGGCCGCGACCAGCACAAGATGAAGGCGTTCGTGCGCTTCCGGCCCGTGACTGCCTGGGTGGACGAAGAAGCCCGCCTGAGCCGCATCGTGCACATGGCCTGGTTCGAGCCCGAGCACCACATCGTCGAGGCCATGGCCGGGTTCTTCTCACGCCGCTTCAGCAACATGGACTGGGCCATCCTCACGCCGCGTTGCTGCCTACATTGGCAAGACCGCCAATTGCAGATCAGCCCGGGCGCCAGCAAGGCGGATGCGCCCGATGCCGACGCCGGCGAGGCGCTGTGGCTGGCCTACTACCGCAACACCTTCAACCCGGCCCGGCTGAAGCTCAACATGATGCGCAAGGAAATGCCGCGCAAGTACTGGCACAACCTGCCCGAGGCCAGCCTCATCACAGAGCTGACGCAAACCGCCCATGAGCGACACGGACAGATGCTGCAGGCCTCGGCCAGCAACGTGATCGAGGCCGAGCCGTCAGCCGCGTCAGTGCCGCGGCTTTAGGGCGAACACAGCGTCATTCAACAGGCGCAGGCTCGCTCTCGGTGTAGCGGTCAGGCTCGGTGGTGTGGAGAATTTCGTTCAGCAGCGACGTCGCGTAATTGCCGGCGGGCAGCGCGAACGTGATCACCAGCTGGTCGGCTTGCAGCCATTCCCAGGACATGTCTTGCGGGCTCGCCACCAGCGAGCGGCGCTGCTGGTCGAGGCCCGCATGCTCCATGCCGTCGCACAGCACGGCGTTGCGTTCGGCCACGCCGTTTTCCAGCGCCTGCGCGTCTTCGGTGGTGCTCACCCGGCCACGGCCCCAGAGCGGCCCGGTGGGGCGGCCTGCCTCGTCCATCACGTCGCCGGGCAGGGTCTTGCCCCAGAGCCCTTGCTGCATGCGCAGCGCCAGCACTTCATTGAAGATGAAGGAGCGCACCGCAGACAGGTAGATGCCCTTCTTCTTCGGGTTGCGCACGCGAATTTCGCGCGCAAGCATCGCACGGCCCTGCTCGACGTTGCCGCCGTCATGGCCAAAACGCTGGGCACCGAAATAGTTGGGCACACCATGCGCCGCCACGGCCTTGAGATTGGCCTCGACGGCGTCGCGGTCGCCCGTCACCTCACGCAGCACGATGCGGAAGCGGTTGCCCAGCAAATCACCCGGGCGCAGCTTCTTCACATGGCGACTCTGGCTGAGCACCTTGAACTCCGGGTGCTGCAGCTGGGTCAGGTCGGGCGTCTCGCCCTTCGGCAAGTAAATGCTGAACCACTGGCGGGTGATGGCGTAGCGGTCCTTCAGACCGGCGTAGCCCACGTCGCGCTCTTCCACGCCGGCAGCAGCGGCCAGTTGCTGGGCGACGAAGGCGGTGTTGGCACCGTTCTTCTCGATGTCCAGCCAGATATGTTCACCCTCACCGGAGGGCAGTTGCAGCGGCAGTTCGGTCACGATGAAATCCTCGTTGAGGAGCTTCAGCGTGGCAGTGGCGCCGCTGGCCGGATAGGCGTTGGGCCAGTGCGGCAGGGTCGTGTATTGAGCGTTGGTCATGAGCGGTCTGACGGCGCCAGCTGTAGCCAGGCACAGACTGCCGGGCCGACCAGGGGCCGTCGAGGCGGTGATTGTCGTCTACCGGCAGCCTGCGGCGGGGCAGGCGCGGGCTCAGGCGGCGCGGGAGAGCGTCTGCGGCGTGTAGTCCATGTAGTTCACTGCGGCTGTCGACCGCGTCACGGCGAAGCCCAGTCTCTCGTAGAACCCGCGAGCGGGATTTGATGCGAGCACATGGAGGCGAACGGGCAAAGCAAGCGAGATGGATGTATTCAAAGTCGTCGACGCTTGCCAAATGCAAGGTCACGCCAGTGGCAGCCATCGTTATTTCGCGGGCTTCATGTACCTGTCGAAGTTCTGGATGTAGTCGTCCAGATTTTCGGCCAGCATCTTTTCGTACTCTGCAACGAAGAACTTGATCGTGTCCTCGCGGCCCTGTCTCATCTCCTCGGCGCTGTCGAAGCCAGTTGCGCTCAACCACGCATTGAACCTGGTCGTGCCGAAGAGCATGGATGCGCTCACCTTGCCGCGAGTGCTCTTTGAAATCTGGCCATTGGACAGGTTGATGTGCGCGTCGGCGCGGCTATAGAACTCGGGATCCGTATCTGCGGGCATTGGTGTTCCTCGTTTTCAATTGCGGCGGTGAGGGTCGGGGCTGCCTCTGAGGGGGGGCATGGCATTGGAGCCACGCCCGCGCCCTCGTGGGATCAGGAGCACCCTTCCACGTACCGGATGCTCTCATCCCCAGCGTAGATTTCGGTGACGCGGTTCCCACCGATCTCGAACTTCACGCCGAAGCGCTTTCCCTGCTCCCAGACGAAGTAGTAGAAGCCGTCGTCATCGTACTTGTGCGGCTGTATCTCGAGCCGCGCACCGAACACCTGTTTGAGTCTGGCCGTCGAGTCTCCAACCTGGATGCCGGAGAGCGTCCGGGCAGTTGGCTTCGACAGCACAACTCGCGTGATCCTGCCGTTCTGGACCATGAGGCTCACGCCCTCGAACCCCTTCTCCGGACTCAGGTCATCGCAAAACGCATCCATGGGCCTGTCCTCGAACGTCTTCAGGCGTGTGCCCATCAGTCGGGCCGCTTCGGCCGGCGTCATGCCAGCCCGAATCGGGCCGTATCCACGCGTCGTGATCCGCCAAGCGTCGTCTGCGCAGCTGATCGATGGGTGGAGGAGCAAGGCAGCCAGGACTGCAACAGCGTGCTTCATGAGGCTCGACGATTGAAAGGCCCACCACCTGTGCCCACCAACGCAATTGAACGATTGCGGGGGATCATGTCGGGGGCCTGAGGTTTGAGCTGTGCGGCCGACTGGAGCGCCTGGCTTCAGTCTCACTTGCAGAACAGACGAACATCGTTCTCCGCGACCTGTCGATCGTAGGCATGCGTCGATGCGCCATTGCCATGCCGGACCGCACCACTGAGCACGTCGCGGGCCAGGTTGCACCTGGACTCATTGCTGTCATCACTCCGGCCGCCGGACAAAGATTTGGCGGGCCGGCTCGAAGCGCGCTCTCTCGGCTCCTCCCTGCCCTTGGTGCCTGGCGACGCACCAAATGTCGCAGCGGGAATGCTAGAAGTTGTCGCCCCTGGTCGCACGGTTTGCGGCGGTGGGGTCGAGACCTTCAAGTCGACGGCCTTCTCGTTGGCTTCCGCAGGCTTGCGTTCGGAGTAATGCACGCGGCCGTCTTTGTCGACCCACTTGTAAACCTCTGCACCAAACGATTCAGGGGCAGAAGACAGCAACGTGAGTGCGATGAGGAAGCTGGTGAGTTTGCCGATTGAATGAGTCATGCTGGGGTTCTGAATGCAGATGAGAGTCTCGCTGGTCAGGCGTAGTGCGCCGCTTGGCAGAGGAATGCTCGAGCGACGATTCAGGCGGCAGACCACCCTTGCTCAATGAAGGATTCACTCGAAGTCCTTGAGCACGGTCGGGCTCGACGCCTTTATGAGCTTGCCATTGAATCGAACATGCCAATCGGGATCGAACTCTCGACACGAGTGAATCTGGAATCCGTTAGGCACGTGTTCGATTGTCAGGGGTAGCAGCCCCTCAGTTGGCCGAGCCAAGAGCTCAACCGAATGCCCCGGACTGAGGATGACCTCTTCGGGAATCATCTCCAGATGCAGACAGAGGTCGGAGCTTGTGTCATTGGCAATTGCCCAAACGGTCGGGTATGCAGACGGATCCATGTGCAGCCTCACAGTTTGACATGCGGAGTGCCCGGCCGGCGCGGGCCATTGAGCATTCCAGTGACGGCGTGGTCATGCACGGTGGCTGTGACGACTGACGTTTGACTTGGCGGGCAACGCAGGTTGCTGCAGGGCTCGTGCCGATACATGCTGCGAAAAATCAGATTCGGCGCTGAGCGTAGGGCCAGTCGTCCATGCGCAAGCCCCGTACGCTACCAAGGCCTGCCTGTTGACGAGTATCGGTCGTCAGACCAGGTCGCAGCCAGTGTCTGTGCGTACTCGGACGCCGAGAGAGCCTCTTCGTAAGCAGCCCCGGTGGTCGCCAGAAGAAAGTAGCTGGCTTTGGGGTCGATCAGCTTTGCATTGAAGTACGCCGACGCCAGCGACACCTTCTGCCCGTCGGGCGGGTCACGGTACCAATGGCCGAAGATAATTTCGAGATCACTGAGGCGAACCTTGTTGGGCTGGAAGATGGCCTCGATCGCGACAACTCGATTGGAATCCGCTCTTCGTTGACCCGGCGCGGCGCGCTCGCTGCGGATCAGGATCTCCGAGACAGCACCTTGCTGAATCCGGTAGGCAGCGCCCCAATCAGCCAATTCAGTCCGCCGGGGTCGAGTGGCGTGTTCATCCAGGTGCCTTGTGACCTCGTTGAAGCTTCTCGTTCTGGCAATGACGACAAGCAGTTCATGCACAAGACCCAGATCGCCCATGGGCGAATGTGACGTGGGCAATCTGTCGGCGCCCTTGGCGACTTCGCCCTTCGCGGACAGGTTGAGGAGCGACAACACGGCGGCGGGCACGAAGCGCGCCATCACGAGCCGTCGATGGCGATTGGTCATTGTTTGACGCCTGACTTTGAAATGGCGAGGCCGGAACCAGCTGGCCGCGCGAAGCGATGATGAACCGCTGAGCGAAGCGCGGCCAGCTGGCGCAGGTCCACTCGAGCGACTGGTTAGGCCGCACTCGCGTTGCCGCCGCGTTCGACATGCTTGGCCTAGAAGCGTGGTTCATGACGAAGACGGACTTGTGAAATCGACCTTTTGTTGGAGCAGAACGCGGACCTGCTCATTGGAGGCGCGATCCCAAGCCTCGAGCAAACTGAAACAGTACAGGCGCTCTTTCATAGACATGCCGCTACGACCCACGATGCAGTGGTCTCGAAATGCCGACCAGAGCGAGTACACGGTCTCATGCTCCCGGGTGCTGGCGATCCAGGTGTTGCCGATGTACCTCTCCACGGATTGACGCAGATCTTCAGCGGTACTGGAGTTCTCTGGCCACTCTTCGAGCAACTCAATGAGGCCAAGAACCGCCGGGTCTGACGACACCTTGCGGAGAGCGGGCGCCAGTTCGCCGAGGACCATCTGCGTGCGGCCTAACGTTGAAGCTTTGGGGCCGGAACCAGCTGGCCGCGCGAAGCGAAGATCAGCCGCCGAGCTGAACGCGGCCAGCTGGTGGAGGTCCACTCGAGCGACAGGTTAGGCGTCGCCATCGCGAGCCTCTCCTAGGTAGCGATCAACGGCTGCGACTTGCTCCTTCGTTAGCGAACAGTACAGCGAGTTGGCAATGCTGATCTGGCGCGCCGATGCGTACTTGCCCGGTTCAAGGTATTCGATAAGCGCACCACGAAGGTTCTCTTCGAATGCAGTGCGCGGATGAATCGAACGAACCATGAATGCTGGAAGGTAGTACTCGAACGCTTCGGAAGGCATGCACCCGGTCCATTCGTCTGCGAGTCCGCAAATGCGTTCCATCGCTCCCGCTTGACTAAGCACTTGCCAAGTAGTCTTTGAGACTGCCAATTGCACTAGCAAATCGAAGCACTCACCAACCGCCGCATGCTCAACCGCTGCGGAGACTGAGCGGGTTGGCCCATCTGCCGGGAAGGCAGCCATTGCTACCTCAGAGAACTCTCGAATTGTTGAGTTCGGCATGCGAGGCCTGACGCCCAGGTTAACAGGCGCCGGACACCGTAAGTGCGGAGGGTACCAACACTGGCCATGAAAATGCCGAAGGCATGGCCAGTGTTGGCGTCCGCGTTGAAGCGCCAGTTAGGCGTAGCAGCGCTGCTGATTGCCTGTTGTTATGAAAGTACATATTCCAGCGCCCAGTAGTACTGCCAACAATGAAAGTTCACTTGGCTCGACGAGTTCTCCACCATGGCTCGAAGTTCACTTTCGGACGGAAAGTTCTTCAGGATGCTATGGGTTGAACCGTCTTGCAAGCGGCGCAATTGGTATGTGTTGCCTGATTGATCTGGTTCACTGATCGGTGTGCTGCTACCCACAACAAAACGATTGTCGAGGAAGACAACGCGTGCGCCCGGATTGAGCGTTGCGTGAAGCCCTTGAAGAAAAGTTGCGATGCTCTGGCGGGGGACGTGAGAGAGCCAAAATCCTGCAAACGCACCCGAGAATTTTTGAGCCCTAATTGGTAAGTCGTAAGCATCGCCAACTGCGAACTGGACACTGTTTGCAGGTACACGCTCTTTGGCAATGACCAGTGTTTCAGGCGATGCATCTATGGCAACCACCTCACTGGCGACTGGTGCTAGAAATTGAGTCCAGTAGCCTGTTCCACAAGCAACTTCAATGATGCTTTGCCCAGCAAACAAAGAAGGCAGCCAATGCTCGATGACTCGCAAGTCCGCTTGACGCTCGGGCTTAGAGTACACAAGGTCGTATTCAGGCGCTCTTGCCGAGTAGTAGTGATGAATTTCGTCGCTGCTCATGCGTATTCCTTCGGAGCCTAACGTGCTAGCTAAGCGGCCGTAACCGGCTGGCCGCTGGAGGCAACATGGACCACTGCCGGAAGCGGCCAGCCGGTTGCGGGGAACTTGTTTCTCAAAAGTGGACACCCCTAACAGCGGCCTGCTGTCGCTCGAAGGTTGCCGGGGACCGGTAACCAATGGATGAATGCAGGCGCTGCTGGTTGTAGAACTGGATGTAACTCAGCAGC
>NKIH01000009.1 GCA_002255925.1 Burkholderiales bacterium PBB6
GCTGCTGAGTTACATCCAGTTCTACAACCAGCAGCGCCTGCATTCATCCATTGGTTACCGGTCCCCGGCAACCTTCGAGCGACAGCAGGCCGCTGTTAGGGGTGTCCACTTTTGAGAAACAAGTTCCGCGTCCAAGGGCTATCGCCCTTGGACGCCCCTCATGTCAAACGTTAGAGGGAAGAATTCTTCTCGCCCGACTACAACAACACGGAGGTAGTGAATGTTTAGCAAGTTTTTTGGAAAGTCGAAAAGTCAATCTGCACAAGTTGAGACAGAGACGCCTCGCCCCGCCGCCACGGCTGTTCGCCCGGAAGAGGCCGCGCTAATGGTCGCCATTGAGAAGCAGAAGCAAGCTGATCCACTCATCGGTGCAAAGATTGGAGGCAAGGAAGTTCTTAGCCGACTTATGTCGGCGATGAAGAACGACAAGGGTGTTCATGTCGAATCTCTCTTCTGCGCTCTGGGAGCGTTGGCCGGTTATGCATGCCAGGCAAATCTTAGAGAGCAAGCCATCGCTCGCGGAATGAATCCGAACGCACCGTTTCAGGTCGCAAAGACAAAAGATGGAAAGTGCTACTACTTTGGCGACCCGCTGAACAGTGCGCTAGCAGAAGGGAAGCTATCTGTTTGGAGCTTGGCAGCCGGCGCTGCTCAGCACAACGGTGCGAAAACTCTTCCTGACATCAACGAAATGTTCCAACGAACTGCCTCGAACATCGGATCAGAAAAGTTTGGCGTTCCTAATCTTATTGACGGGCATGCCGCGGGAGAGTTACCCGCTGCGTACCTGAGAAGTTTGTGGCCTGCACTCTTGCCGCTTGTAAAGAAACTGGCTGGAGATCCAATGCTGTGGCCTGTGGTGTATGGCTTCGCGATTCAGGAAGCCATGGATATGGCTAAGAGCGCACTTCCGCCTCACATCGCATTGGCCCTCACGATGGAGGCAGCAATACCCATGTCTAAGGTTGAGCTGTCTTCCCTCTAACCCTTCAATCGAGAGGACTTATCCCTGCAAGCCGGGTCAAGCCTCTCATCTCAAACGTTAAGTATCAGAAAGCGACCACGCTTCAGCTGTTGACGCCTGGCGTTTGAATTCGCACCATCTTTCTATCGTACACACGCAAGGTAAAAATCAAATGACCGTAAGACGCACTTTCATAATTTCGATTGGCACGCTGCTATCCGGGTGCGGTCATCGCTATTACAGTCCAGAAGGTTACGAAGAGCGAATTGATTCGTTGGCGATTTCACCAAGTGGTGATGCACTTGTCATTCTAGGCTCGCAATTTCACTATGTTTTCAACACGCCGCGATCACTTTTGGATGCGCTGCGATCTGATCTGCGACGCGAGTTTTCTGCCAGTTTTCAGAGTTTTGAGCTTGACTCCCTATCGGATATACACGGTCAATGGAATCTACTATTGACTGAGAGATCTTTGAACCAAGATGCGGCACGCTTGGCAAGATCCCTTGGCTTTGTCTCAAACGGTGCGGGAATGCTTTTGCTTACTGGTGGCATTATTGGAAAGAGGTATAGGAAAAATGGTTTTCAACAAGTCGCATTGAGTGAGAAAACGAATAGTGTTTACCACGTAAACGTCGTGCGTTCTAGACGATTTTCGGACAATGAGAGTATGCGATCTAGTCCGGTAACTAGTGGCGGCGGAGATGGTCTGCTTCTACTTGGCATCCTTCTCCTACCGTTGCTTCTTGTGGTTAATCCCTGCATTACGTGCAAGTAGCTCGCTAAGGCCAAGAAGTCAGATGCCTAGCATGTTGCTGCCCGTTTAGCTCGATCGTTAGATTTCAGTATGAGATTTCGCACAATTGTTGTGATGGGAACGGCAACACTACCCGATATGTCTTTCGCGATGGGGGGCGAGGGGATCGCTGAAAGCCTTCTGAAGGGCGCAGGTGTCTTAGTCCTTTGGGTCGTTGCCACCATCATCAGCCTATTTGGCAAGCGGAAGCGGTTTGAAGGTGCATGGTTCTTGGCATGGGCTGTGCGCTTGAGTCTGCCGATCACCATTTTGTGGACGATCTTCGTGGATCCCGTCTTCGACAAGATGGAGGACAAGGCAAATGCTCAGAAACGAAGCGAGCGCATGGCGATGTTTGCGGCTGAATGCAAGGTCCACGCGACGAGTGCGACCAGCATCCTTCATGTAGAGAGCACCGAGCGGCCAAAGACCGTTTATGTGGAGGAACCGGCCGAGTTGTTCGGGCCAGAGATCAGCTGGCGGCTGATTAATTGCATTCAAAGCCGCGCACCTGCGTGCCAGGAAATAGCCCTCAATTCGGTGGAGTGGGCACGGAAACACTCCACCGGCTTCCAACCTTGCAGAGCGGGGGTTGAGCCCTCACACTCTGGCCAATGCGTTGAGTTCAATCGCACTGATTTCGGCGCCGATCGAATCAAGCCCACACCAATCGATAAGCCTGCTTCCAATTACATCATCCGTGTGGAGCAAAAGGCAAATACGTTCGAGTTGGGAGAAATTCGCAGATATTACGTCACGCTCGAGTCATTACGAACAGCACAGGTGCTGGCGCGCACAGAGTTGCTAATGAGCGGGGAAGCGCCTCCTTGCCAAAACTTTGAGACCGAGATTGCCCGCATGCTCACACGCAGTTTCTCAGCTCGCTAAGCGGATTCGCTATAAGCTCCACACATTGGATAAAGGACTGAGATTGACCTCTAACAATACGCTCAGCCTCGCTCGGAGCCTGTTTTAGTTTTGTGGACACTCTGACCTAAACAAAAGGGAAACCGCTGGAAAACTAGCCTTCTCCGGTGGATCCCGCGCAGCCAAAATTCCGACGACGCTACTCCTTAGCTGCATCGCCATCCCCAACGCCCTCCATGAAGCCATCGAACCCCAACCTGTACGCCGCACCGTCGGCCAGCGTAGCTGACATGTCAGGCAACGCCGAATCAGCCATCACCCGCAAGAACCTCATCCCTCTCTGGATCAAGGTGTTCGGCTGGATGTTCATGGCGATGGGGGTTGTGATCCCGCTGCTCGCCGTCTTCGCAGCGGTAACTGGGCAACCAGCGTCGTATGAAGTCTTCGGCCTTCGGTATCACGGGTCACCGTTTCATCCGATGGCGCTCGTCATCGCGGCCATCTTGGTGTCGTTGGCGGTGTCGGCTTATGGGCTGCTTTTTGGCAAGCCGTGGGGGGTGAACGCTTGTCTGGTCACGGGCTACGGTGGGGTAGCCATCTGCCTCTTGACCATGGTTTATTCCCTTTCACAGGGCACTTTCAACCTGCGCCTGGAGTTGCTGGTCCACATTCCATACTTGAGGAAGCTGCACCAGATCAAGCTACTTTGGCCCTCGGCAGCCGTACGGTGAGGTCGGCACTTCAAACACACCACGGCCGCAGCTTGTGGCTACAAAGGGGTTCTGCTCATGGCTGAAGCCAAGACCAAGCCGACGGCGGCCAGCGTAGACGACTATCTCGCCGCCAAGGCCAGCCCCGAGCAACTGGCCGACTGCCAAGCGCTGATGGCCTTGCTCAAGAAGGTCACGAAGCAGCCGCCCAAGATGTGGGGGCCGAGCATCGTGGGCTATGGCAGCTATGCCTACAGGTATGAGAGCGGTCGAACTGGCGAGTCATGCCTGACCGGGTTTGCCGTGCGTGGCAAGGAACTGGTGGTCTACCTCGTCGCCGAGAGTGCGGAACAGCAGGCGCTGCTGGCCAAGCTCGTCAAACACAAGATGGGCAAGGCTTGTCTTTACTTCAAGCGCTTTGCCGACCTGGACGCTGCCGTGTTGGAGGCTTTGGTTTTGGCGTCAGTTGAAGAGATCAAGCGTCGTCACCCATCGGTGGGCGCGGCCTAGGCTCATTCAGGCTGACCGGCTGCCGCTGGCAGCCGCCCCTCACCTCAGCCCCAGAAACTCCCTCACCGGCGCCAGGCTGCGCTCGGGGTTTTCTTCCTGCGGCACATGCCCCAGCTCGTCCAGCACCACCAGCTTGGCGCCGATGATGTCGCGGGCGAATTGCGCGCCCACGGCGGGTGGAATCAGCTTGTCTTTGCCGCCCCACAGCACCAGGGTGGGCAAGCGCAGCTTGGCGATGCGCTCGGGCGCCAGATCGGCTTCCAGGCCGGCCAGGCGCAGGCGCAGGGCGCGGCGGTTGCCTTCGCGCAGCGTCAGCTCGTAGTAGCGGTCAATCACCTCGGGCGTCACGCGGCGCGGGTCGGCGTACACGCCGTACACGCTGCGCTCGATCACGCTGCGCGGCAGCAGGGTTTCGCCAATCCAGGCCATGGCCGGGTTGCGCGCCAGCCTAAAGCCCAGCGGCAAATCATCGGGCGTGAAGCGGTAGCCAGAGGCGTCCACCAGCACCAGGCTGGCCACGCGCTCAGGCGCCAGGCTGGCCACGCGCCAGGCCACTTCACCACCGAGCGAGTTGCCCACCATCACGGCACGGCGCACCTTCAGGCGGTCCATCAGATCAAGGGTGAAGCGGGCGAGGGCGTCGCCGCTGTAATCGTCGGGCGTGTAGCTGCCGGCAAACGGGCCGGTCAGGCCGAAGCCGGGCAGATCGAAGGTGATGACGCGCCGGCGTTCCTTCAGGCCCGCCACCCAGCCTTGCCAGGTGTGCAGGCTGGATGAGGTGCCGTGGATCAGCACCAGCGGCGTGGGGTCCCAGCGGGGGCCTTCGTCGCGGACGTGCACCAGCTGGCCGCGCAGGTCGATGAAATCAGACGGCGGCGGTGCCCAGCGGGCCACCAGGGTGTCCACCGCGCGGTCGGGTGCGCGCAGCAGCGGCAGCGCCAGGGCGCTCAACATCAGCAGAACGCCGAAGGCGCGCCAGAGGAAGGTCAGCATGCCGATGCTCCGGCGGTGTCTTCGGTGGGCAGCAGGCTGGCGTCCAGCACTTCACGTTCGTCGAACACGAAGCAGCCACCGCGCCAGTGCGGTGCGCCGTCGGTCTCCTCGAAGTACTTGAGGATGCCGCCTTCGAGCTGGTAGGTGTGGCTCAGGCCGAGTTGCTGCATCACGATGGCCGCCTTTTCGCAGCGGATGCCACCGGTGCAGTAGCTGACGATGGTCTTGTCTTTCAGCTCGTCGCGGTGGGTCTCCAGGGCCGCCGGAAACTCGCTGAACTTGCGCAGGCGCCAGTCGATGGCGCCTTCAAAGGCACCCGCGTCCACTTCGAAGTCATTGCGGGTGTCGAGCGTCACCACCTCGCGCCCTTCGTCGTCATGGCCTTGTGCCAGCCAGCGCGCCAGCGTGCGCGGCGGCACCGCCGGTGCGCGGCCTTCAGCCGGCCGGATGGCGGGCATGTTCATGCGGATGATCTCGGCCTTGACCTTCACCTTCAGGCGCTTGAAGGGCTGGGTGTCTGACCAGCTTTCCTTGGGCGCCAGGTTGGCCAGGCGGGCGTCGATGCGGGCGGCGGCTTCCAGCCAGCTGCGCACGGCTTCGGCCGGGCCGGCCAGGAACAGGTTGATGCCTTCCTCGGCAATCAGCACCGTGCCGGTGAGTTGCCGGCTGGCGGCTTCGGCGTGCAGCTGCTCGCGCAGGGCTTCCAGTTCATCAAGCGGAACGAAGCGGTAGGTGGAGATGTTGAGGAAGGCGCCAGTCATGGCCGCGATTTTAGGCGTTGCCGGGCGGGCCATGGGCGCTGGCCCGTGGCGCGACTGCGCCGGTCTTGATCAAGGTCATGTCAGGCGGCGGGCGCCGTGGCGGGGTGAGGGCTCCTTACAATCGGCCCATGAGTTTTGTCCACCTGCGCACCCACTCCGAGTTCTCTGTTGTTGACGGCACCTTGCGCATCGACGATGCGGCCGGCGCCGCCAAATCTGACGGGATGGTGGCACTGGGCATCACCGACCTGGCCAACCTGTTTGGCGCCATCAAGTTCTACAAGGCCTGCCGGGGCAAGGGCGTCAAGCCGGTCATCGGCGCCGATGTGTGGGTGGAGCCAATGGAAGGCACCGGTGGCGGTGCCACGCGCCTGCTGCTGCTGGTGCAAAACACCCAGGGTTACCTGAACCTGAGCGAGCTGCTGGCCCGCGCCTGGACGCGCAATGTGCAGAAGGCGCAGGCCTGGCTGACCTGGGAGTGGCTGAACGAGCTGGGCGACGGCCTGATCTGCCTCTCCGGCGCCGAGTTTGGTGCCGTTGGCCATGCCCTGATTGCGGGTGACGCAGCGCGGGCAGAGTCGTCGGCCCTGCAATTGGCTGAGCTGTTCCCGGGCCGCTTCTACCTGGAAGTGCAGCGCGGCGGCTTGCCGCACCACGAAGCGCTGGTGCGCGCCACGGTGCCGCTGGCGGCGCGCCTTGGTTTGCCGGTGGTGGCCACGCACCCGGTGCAGTTCCTGGCACCTGATGACTTTGAAGCCCACGAGGCCCGCGTGTGCGTGGCCGAGGGCGAAACGCTGGCCAACCCGCGGCGCGTGAAGCGCTTCGGCCGCGAGCAGTATTTCAAGACGCAGGCCCAGATGGCCGAGCTGTTTGCCGACCTGCCCAGCGCGCTGGCCAACAGCGTGCAGATCGCGGCGCGTTGCAGCCTGACGCTGGTGCTGGGCAAGCCGCAGCTGCCGAACTTCCCGACGCCGCTGCTGGCCGATGGCACCTCAATGCCCATCGCGCAGTTCTTCCGCGAAGAAAGTTACGCCGGCCTGGATTACCGCCTGCTGCAACTGTTTCCGGATGAAGCCAAACGTGAAGCGGCGCGCCCACGTTATGTGGAGCGGCTGGAGTTTGAGCTGGGCACCATCTTGAAGATGGGCTTCCCCGGCTACTTCCTGATCGTGTCGGACTTCATCAAGTGGGCCAAGGGCAATGGCTGCCCGGTGGGCCCGGGCCGGGGTTCGGGCGCTGGCTCGCTCGTGGCCTATGCGCTGTTGATCACTGACCTCGACCCGCTGCAATACAACCTGCTGTTCGAGCGATTCCTGAACCCGGAGCGGGTGTCGATGCCTGACTTCGACATCGACTTCTGCCAGGGCAACCGCGACCGCGTCATCGACTACGTGAAAGACAAATACGGCCGCCAGGCCGTGAGCCAGATCGCCACCTTCGGCACGATGGCGGCCAAGGCGGCGCTGCGCGACATCGGCCGGGTGCTGGGCATGGGCTTTGGCCAGGTCGACAGCATCGCCAAGCTGATTCCAGCGCCCCCGGGCAAAACCGTGACGCTGGCCAAGGTGCCGGCCGAGCCCGACAAGGGCGTGATCTACGCCCGCCTGGAAGCGCCCGAGCTGGAATTGCGCGAGAAGGCCGAAGAAGAAGTGGCCGAGCTGCTGAGCCTGGCCACTCGCGTGGAAGGCATGGTGCGCAACATCGGCATGCACGCCGGTGGTGTGCTGATTGCGCCGGGCAAGATCACCGACTTCTGCCCGCTGTACCAGCAGCCCGGCAGTGATTCGGCGGTGAGCCAGTACGACAAGGACGACGTGGAGGCCATCGGCCTCGTGAAGTTCGACTTCCTGGGTCTCGCCACGCTGACCATTCTGGAGCTGGCCAAAGACTTTATCGTCGAGCGCTACCCCGACCAGAAGGACTTCGCCTTCGAGAAGCTGCCGCTGGACGACGCCAAGGTCTACAAGCTGTTCTCTGATGGTTTGACCGAAGCCGTGTTCCAGTTTGAATCGCGCGGCATGCAGGGCATGTTGCGCGACGCCAAGCCGAGCCGGCTGGAAGACCTGATCGCCCTGAACGCGCTGTACCGCCCGGGCCCGATGGACCTGATCCCCAGCTTCGTGGCGCGAAAGCACGGCCGCGAAACCGTGGAGTACCCGCACCCGATGGTGGAGTGGGTGCTGTCGGAAACCTACGGGATCATGGTCTACCAGGAGCAGGTGATGCAGACCGCCCAGGTGCTGGGTGGCTACAGCCTGGGCGGCGCCGACATGCTGCGCCGCGCGATGGGCAAGAAGAAGGCCGAGGAGATGGCCGAGCACCGCGAGATCTTCCGCAAGGGGGCCGCGGCGAACAACATCGAGCAGGACAAGGCCGACGAAATCTTCGACTTGATGGAGAAGTTCGCCGGCTACGGTTTCAACAAGTCGCACGCTGCCGCCTACTCCCTGCTGGCCTATCACACGGGCTGGTTGAAGGTGCACTACACGGCCGAGTTCTTCGCGGCCAACATGACCAATGAAATGGGCGACACCGACAAGTTGAAGGTGTTGCTCAACGACGCGGTGAAGAACTTCAAGATCGAGTTCGAGCCGCCGAACGTGAACCGTGGCGTGTACCGCTTCGAGCCGATGCCGGGCCTGGAAGGGCGACGCAAGATCCGCTATGGCCTGGGCGCCATCAAGGGCACGGGCCAGGGCGCGATCGAGGCCATGGTGGCCGCACGCACGGCCGATGGCCCGTTCACCAGCCTGTTCAACTTCTGCAGCCGCATGGACAAGGGCAAGGTCAACAAGCGCGTGGTGGAGGCCCTGATCAAGGCCGGCGCGTTTGATGAGCTGCACCCCGACCGCGCCGCCACGCTGGCCAGCGTCGGCCTGGCCTTCGACTGGGCCGAAACCCAGACAGCGAATGCCAACCAGGGCGGCCTGTTTGACTTTGACGACGGCGACAGCCACGGCAGCCACACCACCGAGCCACCGCTGGTGGTGGTGACTGAAGGCTGGACCGTGCGCGAAAAGCTCAGCCTTGAAAAGACGGCGCTGGGCTTCTACCTTTCAGGCCATTTGTTTGACCAGGACGAGGCCGAAGTGCGGCAGTTCTGCAAGCGCCGGGTGGCTGACCTGATTGATTCACGCGAGCCGCAATTGCTGGCGGGCATCGTCAGCGAGATGCGCGTCATCAACGGCCAGCGCGGCCGGGTGGGCATCTTCAAGGTTGACGACAACAGCGAGCCGATCGAGGCCGTGGCCAACGAAGAACTGCTCGACGCCAACAAGGACACGCTGCGCGAGGATGAGCTCATCATCGTGCAGGGCAAGGTGCAGCCTGATCGCTTCAGCGGCGGCCTGCGCCTGAACGTGACCCAGGTGTGGAGCCTGGCCGCAGCACGCGCGCGCTTCGGCCGCTACCTGGCGGTGGTGCCGCAGCCGGGTGTGCCACCCATCGCCGAGTTGGTTCAAACCCACCCGCCGCGCATCGAGGCCACCGAGCAGGGCGACCTGCCGCAAGGCCTGAGCGTGCGACTGAAGGTGCTGCGCCCAACCGCGCAGGCTGAGCTGGACCTGGGTGAGCGCGCCAAGTTCTGGCCCAGCGACGAAGCGCTGGCGCGCTGGAAGGCCTTGGCCCAAGACGGGCAGGCGCGCATCGTTTACGAAGCGGGTTGACGTAGGGGTTGGCGCAGGGTTTGGCGTATGGCCTTGCTGGGCCTTGCGGGGCCGCTCCGGCCGGTTTTGTGCAGGCCATGCGGCCTTCAGCGGTGAACTGTGCGACAAAAGGCGCGCATTTGCCCACCATGCGCTGCGCGGTGCAGGCCTAGACTGGCAGCGCCATGTCCGCCGACAAGTCTGCCGCCAGCTCGGCCTCGCCCACTCCGCCGCTGCCCCATCAGGCCGCTGCGGATAGCCCCGTCACCGGTTTGATTCTGACGGGCGGTGGTGCGCGGGCGGCCTACCAGGTGGGCGTGCTGCGGGCCATTGGCCGCATCCGCGCCGAGCATGACCACAACCGCGGCAACCCGTTTCAGGTGATCGCCGGCACATCAGCCGGCGCGCTCAATGCTTCGGCACTGGCTGCGGGCGCTGATGACTTCGACCTGGCGCTGGCCCGGCTGGCGGCGGTGTGGCGCGGCTTTCATGCCGACCAGGTCTACCGTACCGATTCGATTGGCGTGATCCGCACCGGCGCACGCTGGCTGACGATGATGTCGATTGGCTGGGTGATTGCGCGATGGCGCCGTCAAAAGCCGCGTTCGCTGCTCGACAACACGCCGCTTGAAGGCCTGCTGGAGCAGATGATTCCGCTCGACCGCATCCCGGCGATGCTGGAGGGCGGACACCTGAAGGCACTCGCCATCAGCGCATCGAGCTACAGCTCGGGCGAGCACGTCACGTTCTACCAATCTGCCCAAGAGGTGGAGCCGTGGGTGCGTTCGCAGCGGCGCGCCGTGCCTGCGCCGATCACGATGCCGCACCTGCTGGCGTCATCGGCCATTCCATTCGTGTTTCCGGCCCAGCCGCTGCTGCTCGATCAGGAGTTGCAGTGGTTCGGTGACGGCTCGATGCGACAGGTGGCGCCCATCTCGCCGGCCGTGCACCTGGGCGCGCAACGCGTGCTGGTGATCGGCGCCGGGCGGCTGCAGGAGCCGGGCGGTGGCCGCGTCATCGTCGACCAGGACTATCCCACCATGGCCCAGATTGCGGGCCATGCCATGTCGAGCATCTTCCTGGATGCGCTGGCCGTGGACATTGAACGCCTGCAGCGGGTGAACCGCACGCTGGGCCTGCTGACGGACGAGGCGCGGGCACAGTCGCAATTGCGCCCGATTGATGTGCTGGTGATTGCGCCGTCACAGCGGCTGGACGACATTGCCGCCCGCCATCTGGAGGCTTTGCCGCTGGCCGTGCGCGCGCTGCTGCGCGGCGTGGGGGTGTCAGGCGCTGATGCGGCCACGGGCGCGCGCGGCTCGGCGCTGGCCAGCTATCTGCTGTTCGAGGCGGACTTCACGCGTGAATTGATGGCCTTGGGTGAGGTCGATGCGATGGCCCGCAAGGCCGAGGTCTGCCGTTTCTTCGGCTGGCCTGAGCCGGTGGTGTGGCCGCAGCCGGGGCAGGGCTTGCCGCCGCGGGCCGCTCAACGCCGGGCGGCTTCGGCGGGTGAGGGTGCGCTCGGCGCGGCGGCGTTGGCCGAGATTGCACCCGAAGTTGACGTGGCCGGCGTGGCCGAATAAGCCAAGCCATTCACGCGCAAGCCGGCGTCTGAAAGGCGCTTGGCCCGCGCCGGGCCCACACCGGGCGTGCGTTCAATGAATTGCGCCCAATTGGCAAACGGCCTTTGCTGCCGCGCCGCCAGCCATTGCTCAGACAACTGCGGGCCGACGCCCTTGATCATCTCCAGCTCGGCCTGGTTGGCGGTGTTCAGCTCGGTGGCTGCGGCAACGCCCGGCAGGCTCAATGCACACAGGAGTACGACTGCCAGCGTCAAGCAGCGCATCGTCAATTCGCTCAGGTGCTTTGATCAAGCCAGCGGCGAATTGGCCGGCCCAGGCCGTAGGCCAGTTGCTGCCAGCGCGTGCGCACATGGCGCTGCTGGAAGATGCGGCGGAACCAGTCGGTCTGCCTCAGCTCAGGCTTGTGCTGGTCGATCAGGCCCAGGCACAGCTGCTTCATCTTGTCGCGCTCCTGGCCGGCGGTCAGGCCGTTGCGGTACACCGTCTCGCCGCTGGTGATGGGGCGCACATGGCTGGCCATCACGGCGTCGACGATGGCCGTGTGCGTCAGGCCAGTCAGCTGCTGCATCGTGGGCACCAGGTACTTGTCGATGCCCCACGACGACACGTTGCCTTCGAAATGCGGCGCGCAGGCGGCGAACAGCTCGCCGCTGTAGACGGGCATCATCACCTCCACCCAGTCCACTTCGCGCAGCACACGGTTGGGCTGCCGCAGCGACCAGCGGTGGGTGTAGTGGCTGTCATGGCTCAGCGCGGCCGAGCTGACATGCAGTCCGTGGTAGCTGGCCAGGTGCAGCAGGCGGTTGATGTCGCTGACGCTGATCAGCACATCGTCGTCGATCAGGCTGATGAAGCTCGGCTGCAGGCCGGTGGCTTGCAGGTGCCGGGCGAGGGCCTGGTAGATGTCGCCCTTGCACTGCGTGCGCTCGCTCAGCAGGGTGTTGGTCAGGGCGTGTGGCGCGTTGTGCGTGCCCACCCAGCGGGCGGTGTAGTCGAACACCACGATGTCGAATTGCGGCGTGGTGTCAGCCAGCAGGCAACGCAGCGGAGCTTCGCTGCCGTTCCAGGAAATGAGAACCAGCGGTCGGTGGGGCGTCAGTGACATGGTGTGCGGTCAGTGGCCCGTGGGCGTGTCGTGGCGGGTGCGGAAGTTCGAGGTCAGCGAACCCCAGGAATACATCACCTGGCTGCGGAACTTGCGCCACCGGTACATGAAGCCGCCGACCTGTTCGCGCTGGCCGATGCTGGACACGAACGAGGCTTCGGCCAGCTGGATGGGGTAGGGCAGCATGCCGTACAGGCGCAGGTCGGTTTCCCACCAGAAGCGCAGGTCCACATCCACCGGCCGGTAGAAGGGCTTGCGGGCGGCAGCGAGCTTGGCAGCGCCTTCGCGGCTGAGCAGGTAGGCGCCGGTGAGGCTGGGGGCGCGGCGGTAGCGCACCACGTGCCAGCGCTCCAGCAGGGGCCAGCTGCGCCACACGCGTTCGCGGTCACGGCCCACCAGCTTGATCATGTCCCACTGCGGCGGCAGCTGGGCCACGGCGGCCAGCAGGGCGGGCAATTCGGGGCCGAGCGCCACGTCGTCTTCCAGCACCAGGGCCATGGGCGCGGCGTCGTCGCGCATGGTTTCCCACACGCGCAGGTGGCTGGCGTAACAGCCGATCTCGCCCGGGCTCATCGGCTTGTGGAAGCGGGCCAGGTTCAGCGCGGGGCTGTACAGCGCGTCACGCTCATGCGGCTGCAGGTCTTTGCCGTACACGGCGTCAACGCGGCGGGTTTCCAGACCCAGCGCGCTGATCTGCTGGCGCATCTGCTCACCGCGTTCATGGTCACGCGGAAGGTTGATCAGGTAGACCGGGCAGGGGTGGCTCATGGGTTGCAGCTTCAGGCCAGTGCCGGGTCAACCAGCACATCAAACAGTTCGTCGTAGCGGGCCGTCATCAACCCCAGTGAGTGGTGCTGCAAGGCGGCGGCACGGCCGGCTGCGGCCATGCGTGCCGAGGCCTCGGGTTGCTGCAGCACCTCGGCCAGGGTGCGCGCCAGCGCAGCGGCGTCAGCGTGCGGCACGAGCCGGCCAGTCACGCCGTCATTCAACAGCTCTTCAATGCCGGGCACACAAGAGCCAACCGCCACACAACCAGCCGACATGCCCTCCACCAGCGACAGCGGCATGCCTTCGTAATGGCTGCTCAACACGGCCACCTGGTGGCGCATCAGCAGGCCCGGAATGTCTTTCTGGAAGCCGAGGAACTGCACCTGATCGTTCAGGCCCAGCTCAGCACACAGGTCTACCACCTTCTGGCGGTGGCGCGAACTGCCGCTGCCAGCCAGCAGCAGCGGCGGGCGCAGGCCTTGCTGGCGCAGCAGGGCCAGGGCTTGCAGCAGCGTGGCGTGGTCTTTCTGGCTGGCGAAGCGGGCGCACATCACCAGGCCGGGCACGCGCGCAGCCCAGGGGTGGGTATCGGCCTGGGCGAATGGCTCCAGGCGAATGCCGTTCGGGATGGCCATCACCCGATCTTCGGGCAGGCCCTGGGCCAGCAGCGCGCCTTTGACGCCCTCCGAGCAGCCGACGATACGGTCGGTGTGCGGCGCCAGCCAACGGGTTTGCGCCAGCCGCCAGGCGCTGTAACGCTCGCGGGAGTTGTGTTCCACCTGCACCAGATGCGGCACGTCAGCCCAGCGGCCGGCATGGCGGCCCAGCAGGTGTTCGGGGAAGCCGTGGGCCACCAGCACGTCGGGCTTGATGCGCTGGCAAAGGCGGCGCAGCGCCACGATGGTGGCGATGTGCGACCAGCCCGGCAGCACCGTCACGTCCATGCCTTCGTCGCGCAGCGCCTCCACCCGTTCCGGGCTGGTGGTCGACTTGCGGCGCAGGGCCAGGAAGGGCTGGTTGCGGCCGCTGGCGCGCGCACCGCGCACCAGGTCGATGGCCACCTGGGTGGCGCCGGAAAACCCGCCCGTCACCACATGCAGAACGCGGGGCATGCTCATGGGGTGCCTCGGGTCACTCGTGCCAGTGGTCGGCGATCCATGGCGCCGGCCGGGCCTTGCGCCAGTTGCCGTTGCTGCGGCCGGCCAGCGCGTCAGGTGGGTTGACCACGCCGTGGAAGATCAGGATGCGGGCACCCTTGGGGATGTGCGGCGGCAGCACGAAGTTCAGCGGGAAGCGCGGAATGCAGTGGTACTTCCAGCTGGCGCACCAGTCGGCCGGCCAGTAGCTGAGCTTGCCCTGGCGGTGCAGCACTTCAGACAGGAAGGCCTGCTCGTTGCGCAGGCGCTGGCGCACATCTTCCTGGGTGGCCAGGAATTCGCTGAGCACGTCGTCGTGGGCGCCGATGCGCCAGCGGTAGACCGACGAGTTGCCAGTGATGCGCCACGGCCGCTTCCAGTCGTGGATGATGAGGAATTCGCCGGGCACTTCGAAAAACGGCGTGATGTCGTCGACGATCACCACGTCCAGATCGAGGAACAGGGCGGTGCCCTGCAGGCCGTGCAAATCAGGACTGAAGGTGGTCAGCTTGGTCCAGCCGCGTTCGGGGATGCCCGGCGGCAAGGCCAGCGGCGGAATCGGCAGGCACTGCACCTCGGCCCGGATGCCTTCGCTGCGGTCGGTCAGGCAGACGAAGCGGAACTCGCCGCGCAGGTGACGGCGCACCATGGCGTACAGGCGGTTGACGTACTCGGGGCCGTACTTGGTGCCCCACTTCATGCAGATGATGACCCGGTCGTCCGGGTGGCTGGGCGGGAACGGGCTGGCAGCGCTGTTGGCCGATGCCGGGATGGAAGTGGTCGCCGTCGAGGTCATGCGGGCCTTGTTGTTCTCAGAGTTCTTCCAGATGGCGCGGCGGGAAGCTGTCCCAGCCGAGGCAGCCCGGGCATTGCCAGAAATAGCGCTGCGCTTCGAAGCCGCAGGCGGCGCAGCGGTAGCGCTGCATCGGCCGTGCGGCCTTGGCCACGGCGGTGCGCACGGCGGCGGCGTCGGTTTCGGTCCAGTCGCTGGCGGGGCGCTCGAGCAGCGCCTGGGCACCTGACAGCGTCGGGTGGGCCTGCAGGTGCGGCAGCAGCCCGGCCGAGCTGCCCAGCGGTTGCTGCGCCAGCTGAGCCAGCGCGCGCAGCAAGTCGAGCCCCGGCGTTTGTGCGTAGGCCTTGTCGAGCGCGGCACGAGCAGCGTCGACCTGGTCGGCGGCGATGGCGGCGCTGGCGTAATCAGCGGCCACCAGATGGAAGCTGGCTGGGTCACGCAGGCGGAGTTCGTTCCAGTGCTGCAGGGCGGCGGTGGCGCTACCTGCGCGCCAGGCCTGCTGGCCAGCCAGCAGCAAGGGGCGCGGGGCTTGCGGGGCGGCTTCGCGGGCCTTGGCCAGGGCGCTGGCGGCGCCGGCTGCATCACCGCGGCCATCGGCTTCCATGGCCAGCTCGCACCAGTGGTGGGCGATTCGGGTGCCGAATGCGCCGGTGCCGGTTTTTTCGAGTGCGGCGGCGGTGTCGGCGGCGGCGCGCCAGTCGCGGCTGCGCTCATAGAGGTTGAGCAGGGCGAGGCGCGATTCGGTGTCGAACGGCGTGCCGGCCAGCGCCTTGTAGGCCTGCTCGGCGCGGTCGAACAGACCGGCCTTCATGAAGTCTTGCGCCAGGGCGTGCTGGGCACGGTCACGCTCGGTGGCGCCGAGGTCAGCGCGGCCCAGCAGGTGCTGGTGCACGCGCACGGCGCGCTCGAACTCACCGCGTCGGCGGAACAGGTTGCCGAGCGCGAAGTGCAGCTCGGTGGTGTCGGGGTCGTGCTGGACGGCTTCGATGAAGGCGTCGATGGCCTTGTCCTGCTGTTCGTTCAGCAGCAGGTTCAGGCCCTTGTAGTAGGCCTTGGGCGAGTTGCTGCTTTCGCGGCGCACCTGGCGCAAGTCAAGCCGCGAGGCCAGCCAGCCCACGCCGAACGCGAGCGGCAGGGCGATCAACACCCACTGGAAATCAAAGTCCATCAGGAATCACCGGAGTCTGGTCGGGGTTGGCAGCCGGGCCGGCAGCCGGCGTGGCTGCGGCGATCTGGCGCTTGGCCACGCGGCGGTGGTGCCACCAGGCGGGCGTCATGGCCAGCACGCCAAACACGGTGCCAGCCACGAAGGTGACGAGCACGATGATGACCAGCGGTGCCTGCCAGGTCAGGCCGAAGAACCAGTTGACCGTGGCGGCCTGCTGGTTGTTCAGCGCAAAGGCGAACAGGCAGAAGAAGAGGAAGGCCCAGAAGAGCCGGATCAGGAATCGCATCGGAACTCCAGTGGTGGGCCGATTTTACGGAAGCCTGCGAGCCCGCCCGGGTGCGCGGCGCCAAAAAAGAAACAGGGCCCTGAAAAGGGCCCTGTCGGTGTGCTTGCTGGCAGAACGTCAGACCTTGGGGGTCTGGCCGACCTCATCGGTCGGCAGGCTGGCATCCACGCCTTCGCGCAGTGCCTTGCCCGGCTTGAAATGCGGCACCAGCTTCTCGGGGATCGTGACCTGCTCGCCGCTGCGGGGATTGCGCCCCACGCGCGGCGGCCGGCGGTTGATCGAGAAGCTGCCGAAACCCCGGATCTCGATGCGGTGCCCGCGCCCGAGGGCGTCAGACATCGCATCAAGCATGGTCTTGACCGCGAACTCGGTGTCGCGTTGCGTCAGCTGGGCGAAACGCTCAGCCAGTCGTGCCACGAGATCGGAACGGGTCATGGGGTGTCAGCGCAGTGCGTTCGCAGATCAGCTGTTCGAGTTGTCCAGCTTGGCGCGCAGCAGGGCGCCCAGGCTGGTCGTGCCGGCGTTTTCACGCTCGTTGGTCTGCGACAGACGCTGCATGGCTTCCTGCTGGTCGGCTTGGTCCTTGGCCTTGATCGACAGCTGGATGTTGCGGGTCTTGCGGTCGACGTTGACGATCATGACCGAGACTTCGTCGCCTTCCTTCAGCACGTTGCGTGCGTCTTCGACGCGGTCACGGCTGATTTCGGAAGCGCGCAGGTAGCCCAGGACGTCGTCGGCCAGCTGAACTTCAGCGCCGCGCGGATCCACGGTCTTGACCACGCCGTTCACCAGCATGCCACGGTCGTTGACCGAGGTGAAGGTGGCGAAGGGGTCGCCGTCCAGCTGCTTGATGCCCAGCGAGATGCGCTCACGCTCGACGTCGATGCCCAGCACCAGGGCTTCAACTTCCTGGCCCTTCTTGAAGTTGCGCACGGCAGCTTCGCCGGTTTCGTGCCACGACAGGTCAGACAGGTGCACCAGGCCGTCGATGCCGGCAGCCAGGCCCACGAACACGCCGAAGTCGGTGATCGACTTGATCGGGCCCTTGACCTTGTCACCGCGCTTGACGGTGGCCGAGAACTCTTCCCACGGGTTCGCCTTGCACTGCTTCATGCCCAGCGAGATGCGGCGCTTGTCTTCGTCGATCTCGAGGACCATGACTTCGACTTCTTCGCCCAGGGTCACGACCTTGGAAGGAGCAACGTTCTTGTTGGTCCAGTCCATTTCGGACACGTGCACCAGACCTTCGATGCCCGGCTCGATTTCAACGAATGCACCGTAGTCGGCGATGTTGGTGATCTTGCCGAACAGGCGGGTGCTGTTCGGGTAGCGGCGGGCCACACCCATCCACGGGTCGTCGCCCAGCTGCTTGATGCCCAGCGAGACGCGGTTCTTCTCAGCGTCAAACTTCAGGACCTTGGCTTGCAGTTCCTGGCCCACGGTCACCACTTCGCTCGGGTGACGGACACGGCGCCATGCCATGTCGGTGATGTGCAGCAGGCCGTCGATGCCGCCGAGGTCAACGAACGCACCGTATTCGGTGATGTTCTTGACCACGCCGCTGACGATCGCGCCTTCCGACAGGGTTTCGAGCAGCTTGGCGCGCTCTTCACCCATCGAGGCTTCCACCACAGCGCGGCGGCTCAGCACCACGTTGTTGCGCTTGCGATCGAGCTTGATGACCTTGAACTCCATGGTCTTGCCTTCGTACGGCGACATGTCCTTGACAGGGCGCGTATCGAGCAGAGAACCAGGCAGGAAGGCACGGATGCCGTTGACCAGGACGGTCAGGCCGCCCTTGACCTTGCCGGACACGGTACCGGTCACGAAGTCACCAGACTCCAGAGCGGTTTCCAGCGACAGCCACGAGGCCAGACGCTTGGCCTTGTCGCGCGACAGGATGGTGTCGCCGTAGCCGTTTTCGACAGCGTCGATGGCCACCGACACGAAGTCGCCGACCTGGACTTCAACTTCGCCCTGGTCGTTCTTGAATTCTTCGATGGGCACGTACGCTTCGGACTTCAGGCCGGCGTTGACCACCACGTGGCTGTGCTCGATGCGAACCACCTCGGCGGAGATGACTTCACCGACGCGCATGTCGGCGCTCTTCAGGGATTCCTCGAAAAGCGCTGCAAAGGAGTCTTGGGACATGGAAATTTCCTGTGTCGGCTTGAACAGCCGACGTTGGCTGTGACACAAGGCGTGTCACGGGGTTGAGGTTACGAGATCACCGCCCTGAACGATGCTTTGCGCATCTGGAGGGCAGGGCGGTGGGCCCAGGCTCGTCAGCGTTCGATCAGATCGAACGCCTCAGAACGGTTGGCGTTGCTGCCACCAATTCAGCACCTGCACCACCGAATCCTCGATGGACAGCTGCGAGTTGTCGAGCAGCTCAGCATCTTCTGCCGGCTTCAAAGGTGCCACAGCGCGGTTTTTGTCGCGTGCGTCACGAGCTTCGAGGTCGGTGCGAAGACTGTCGATATTAGCCGAATTTCCCTTTTCGATCAATTGGCGGTACCGGCGGGCCGCCCGTTGCTCGGCGCTGGCGGTCAGAAAGACCTTCAGCGGCGCGTCGGGGAAAACGACGGTGCCCATGTCGCGGCCGTCGGCCACCAGGCCCGGCGCGCGGCGGAAACCAAGTTGCAGTGCGTGCAGCGCCTGGCGCACTTCCGGGTGCACCGACACCTGCGAGGCCATGCCGCCGGTCGATTCCAGGCGCAGCGGGTGGGTGATCTCGCGGCCATTCAGGAACACGTCGTGGCCGGTGAAGCGCAGATCGAGGTTCGCGGCCATGGCGGCCAGCGCCGGGCCGTCATCGAGTGCGATGCCGGCGTCCTGGGCAGCCAGCGCGGTGGCGCGGTAAAGCGCGCCTGAATCGAGCAGGTGGTAGCCCAGACGTTCCGCCAACTCCGTGGCCAGCGTGCCCTTGCCGGAGGCGGTCGGGCCGTCGATGGCCAGCACGGGCACGGTACCCGCCACCGGCTCAACCAGGCTGAACAGCGCCTCGAAGTAATCCGGGAAGGTCTTGGCGACGCACTTCGGGTCTTCGATGCGAACCGGGCAGGGCGGCTGTGCGCCGGCCAGCACGTTCAGGCTGGCCAGCGACAGGCACATCGCCATGCGGTGGTCGTCGTAGGTGTGGATGGTGGCGGCCTGCCAGTGCTGCAGCGGCTGCACCACGATGTAGTCGGCGCCTTCTTCGACCGTGGCGCCGAGCTTGCGCAGCTCAGTGGCCATGGCGGCGATGCGGTCGGTTTCCTTCACGCGCCAGCTGGCGATGTTGTTCAGCCGGGTTGGGCTGTCGGCATACAGCGCCATCACGGCCAGCGTCATCGCGGCGTCGGGGATGTGGTTGCAGTCGAGCGTGATGCCCTTGAGCGGCCACGCGCCGCGGCGCACTTCCAGCCAGCCCGGGCCCCCGGTGACGGCCGCGCCCATGGCCTGGGCGGCTTCGACGAAGCGGATGTCGCCCTGGATGGCGTCAAAGCCCACGCCTTCGATGCGCACGGGTTGATCAATGCCGGCCAGCGCACCCAGCGCCACGAAATACGACGCGGACGAGGCATCACCTTCCACGTGGATGCTGCCGGGCGACTGGTATTGCGAGCCCTGGGGCAGCACGAAACGCTGGTAGTTGCTGCGTTGCACGTCGATGCCGAAGCGCGCCAGCAGGCCCAGGGTGATGTCGATGTAGGGCTTCGAGATGAGCTCGCCGTCGACTTCGATGGTCACCGGGCCTTGCGCGGTGACGAGCGGCAGTGCCAGCAGCAGCGCGGTGAGGAACTGGCTCGACACATCGCCGCGAACGCGGATCCTGCGCTCGGTGTGCAGCGCATGCTGGCCACCGTCGCCCACGCGCAGCGGCGGGAAGCCGGGCTGGCCCAGATCGGTGACGGGGCAGCCGAGTTGGCGCAGCGCGTCCACCAGGTCGCCGATGGGGCGCTCGTGCATGCGGGCCACGCCCGAAAGCTCGAACTGGCCGCCTTGCGTGGCTGCGAGCACGGCCAAAGCCGCCGTCAGCGGGCGCATGGCGGTGCCGGCATTGCCCAGGAAGAGCTTGGCGTTGCGCTGTTGCAGCTGGCCACCCAGGCCGGTGACATGCAGGGCGCTGCCGTCACGGCGCAGCGTGCAGCCGAGCGTTTCCAGCGCGGTCAGCATCACGCGGGTGTCGTCGGAATCCAGCAGGTCATGGACCACGGTTGTACCGGCGGCCAGGCCAGCCAGCAGCAGCACCCGGTTGGAAATGCTCTTCGAGCCGGGCAGGCGCACGGTGCCGGCGGCCGACTGGAACGGCGGGAGATCAAGGAAAGCGGTCGAATACATGGCGATGGGCCTGTACGGCAATGAAGTCGAAAGCGGAGTCCGGCGCGCTGGAAGGGCGCACCGACTCCTTCGGGCGATCAGGTGTTGGCGCTGCCGCGGGGCAAGCCCATGCGCCACTGGCTGCGCGCCGTGGAGACACCCTTGACCAAGGCTTCCAGCGATTCCCCCTGGCAGTCGCGCAGCACCTGTTCGAGGATGCCGAGCGCGCCCCGGAACTGCTCAGACTGCTTGAGCACCTCTTCGCGGTTGGCGATCAGGATGTCGCGCCAGATGGCGGGGTCACTGGCGGCGATGCGCGTGAAATCTCGGAAGCCCGGGCCGGCGAGCGACAGGAACTGTTCGCTGTCAGCCTGCTGAAGAATGCCGGTGAAGTAGGCAAACGCCAGCAGGTGCGGGAAGTGGCTGACGGCAGCAAAGGCCGCGTCATGCGCTTCGGGCGTCATCACGCGAACGCTGGAGCCCACGGCCGACCACACCGCCTTGGCCTTTTCAACCAGTTCGGGCGAGGTCTGCGCGATCGGGGTGAGGATGACCTGGCGATCACGGTAAAGCGCTGCGTCGGCGTATTGCACGCCCGAGTGCTCCTTGCCGGCGATCGGGTGCGCCGGCACGAAGGCGATCGAGCGCTCCTTCAGCACGCGGCGGGCAGCGTCCACCACATCGCGCTTGGTGCTGCCCACATCCATGAACAGCGTGTTCGGCGTGACGAGGTGACGGATGGCGCGGAAGGTGGCGTCAGTGGCGGCCACCGGCACGGCGATCAGCACGATGTCGGAGCCCGACACGGCCAGCAGGGCCGATTCAGCCGTCTGGTCGATCACGCCCATCTGGCGGGCTTTTTCGGTGGTCGACGGCGACTTGCTGTAGCCGATGACGCGCTCGACCATGCCAGCCTGCTTCAGGGCCAGCGCAAAGGAGCCGCCCATCAGACCGCAGCCGATCAGGCCGAGTTGCTTGAACATGGCCGCCATCTCAGCCCTCGGCGCGGCGCGGGCCGGCGTGGCGATGGCACACGGAAATGCGTACTGCGATCATTTGACGTCGATGGGGTAGGTGCCCAGCACCTTGAAGAAAGCGCACACCTCGCGCAGTTCCATCATGGCTGACTGCACATGCGGCTCGTCAGGGTGGCCCTGCAGGTCGACGTAGAAGTAGTACTCCCACTGGCCCGAACGTGCCGGCCGAGACTCGAATCGGGTCATCGAAACGCCATGGCGCTTCAGCGGCACCAGCATGTCGTGCAGCGCGCCCGGACGGTTGGTGACCGAGACGATGAGGCTGGTGCAATCGTGGCCCGACGCCTTGGGCGCCGGGTGCCGGTGCGGATCGGTGACGATGGCGAAGCGGGTGCGGTTGTGCGTGTCGTCCTGGATGGCCGGGGCCACCAGGTGCAGGCCGTATTCGCTGCCGGCGCGGGCGCTGGCAATGCCGGCCAGACGCGGATCGAGCGCTGCCAGGCGTGCGCCTTCGGCATTGCTGGACACCGGACGGCGTTCCACGTTCGGCAGGTGGTGCGACAACCAGCCGTGGCACTGGGCCAGCGCCTGCGGATGCGCGCACACGACTTCGATGCCTTCGAGTGCGTTTTCCTTGCGCAGCAGGTTGTGGCGCACGAACAGGCTGGTCTCGCCGATGATGAACAGCGGCGTCGTCAGGAAGATGTCGAGCGAGCGGGCCACCACGCCTTCGGTGGAGTTTTCCACCGGCACGACGCCGAAATCGGCCGCGCCCGACGACGTGGTGTGGAACACCTCGTCGATGCTGGCGCAAGGCACGCGAACGATGGAGGCGCCGAAGAAGCCGAGCGCGGCTTCTTCACTGAAGGTGCCGGCCGGGCCGAGGTAGGCCACGCGGGTGGGCGTTTCCAGCGCGCGGCAGGCAGACATGATTTCGCGCCAGATGGGCGCCACACTGTCCTTCTTCAGCGGGCCGGGGTTGACGGCCTTGAGGCCATCAATCACCTGCGCTTCGCGCTCGGGGCGGAAGACCACCGAGCCTTCCTTCTTCTTCAACTCACCCACCGCCAGCGCCAGGCCGGCACGGCGGTTCAGCAACTCGAGCAGGTCGCGGTCCAGGGCGTCGATCTGGTGGCGCAGGGCCAGCAATTCAGGGGGCGTGTCCGCAGCAGCGGACTTCGGGGCATCAGAGGGGGCGTCAGCCATGGCGGCGGGCAAAGTCCTGCATGTAGTTCACGAGCGCCTGCACGCCTTCCAGCGGCATGGCGTTGTAGATCGATGCACGCATGCCGCCCACAGACTTGTGGCCCTTGAGCTGCAGCAACCCTGCATCCCTGGCGCCCGACAGGAACGCGTCATTCAGCGCATCGTCGGCAAGGAAGAAGGGCACATTCATCCGCGATCTGGCTTGGGTGGCCACGCGGTTGCGGTAAAAACCGCCGTTGTTGTCGAGGTAGCCGTACAACAGGTCGGCTTTGGCAATGGCGCGGCGTTCCATCTCGGCGACGCCGCCTTGCGATTTGAGCCACTGGAACACCAGGCCGGCGATGTAGATGCCGTAGGTGGGTGGCGTGTTGAACATCGAGCCGTTGTCGGCGACCGTCTTGTAGTCGAAGGCCGACGGGCAGATGGACAGGGCGTGGCCCAGCAGGTCTTCACGCACGAACACCAGCGTCACACCGGCCGGGCCGATGTTCTTCTGTGCGCCGGCGAAGGCGAGGCCGACGCGGCTCCAGTCAATGGTGCGCGAGAGGATGTGCGAGGAGCAATCCACCACCAGCGGGGCACGGCTGCCCAGGGCGGCCAAGTCAGGCAGTTCGCCCATCTCGACGCCGTCGATGGTTTCGTTCGAGCACACGTGCACATAGGCCGCGCCGTCACGCAGGGCCCAGGTGGCCGGGGCGGGCAGGCTGGTGTGGTGGTCGGCTTCGTTGCTGGCCACGGCAACAGCGTCAGCGTAACGGCCGGCTTCCTTGAGCGACTTCTTGCTCCACGAGCCCGTCACCACCACATCCACCATGCCGCCGCGCGACAGGTTCATCGGCACGATGGCGTTTTCGCCCAGGCCGCCACCCTGCATGAACAGGATGCGGAAGTTGGCCGGCACGGCCAGCAGATCACGCAGATCCTGCTCGGCAGCGGCGTGGATCGCCGTGAACTCCTTGCCGCGATGGCTCATCTCCATCACGCCCATGCCGCTGCCATGCCAGTCCAGCATCTCGGCAGCGGCCGTGCGCAACACGGCTTCAGGCAACACGGCCGGGCCAGCCGAGAAGTTGTAGGGGCGCAGGGGCGTGGTGCTCACGGATCAGATCACTTCTTCACGGGTTTGGCAGCGGCGGGCTTGGCGGCGCCGGCAGCGTCAACGGGCACACCCAGCTTCTTGCGCAGGTTGTCTTCCAGGGCCTTCAGCTTCGGCTCCACCGTCGGGCGGGTGTCGGCCACCAGCTTCTGGCTCAGCGCGTTCTGCATGTCGTTGCTGATCTGGCTGAACTTCTTCATCGCCGACGATTCCAGCCACGTGATGATGGTCTTGAGTTCGTCTTCGGTGAACTTCTCTTCCAGCAGCGGGCCCAGCGTGGGCTGCGACAGCTTCACGGCGCGGTCGCGCAGCACGGGCTCGATCTCGTCGTGAAACTTCTTCACGTCGGCCTGAATTTCCTTGGCCACGGCTTCGCGCTTTTCCGGCGCAACGCCACCGATGGCGCCACCTGCGGCCTGCAGCACCTGCTGCGCCGTCTGGCCTGCCACGGCACGACCGACGTTCTCGGCCGACTGCTGCTGCAGTTGCACCACGCGGGCTGCGAGGTCCTTCTTGTCATCCGCATGGGCGGTGCCTGCCAGCAGGGCGCTGGCCAGCAGCGTCAGCGGCAAATGCTTGAGGAGGGTGATCATTCAGCGGAATCCTGGTTGGTGTCCGGGCCTTCGCCTGCGTCGGCCTGGCCTTCGGTGTCGCCTTCAACTTCAGCGTCGGTGTCGACGTTGGCGTCGTTCTCGACGATGCGTTGCAGGCCCGACAGCTTGCTGCCGTCGTCCAGCGAGATGAGCGTCACGCCCTGGGTGGCGCGGCCGAGTTCACGGATCTCCGAGACCCGGGTGCGCACCAGCACGCCCTTGTCGGTGATCAGCATGATCTCGTCTTCCGCACGCACCAGCGTGGCGGCCACAACCTTGCCATTGCGCTCGGTTTGCTGGATGGCGATCATGCCCTTCGTGCCACGGCCGTGGCGGGTGTATTCGACGATGCTCGTGCGCTTGCCGTAGCCGTTTTCGGTGGCGGTCAGCACGCTCTGGGTTTCGTCTTCGGCCACCAGCATGGCGATCACGCCCTGGCCTTCTTCCAGCATCATGCCGCGCACCCCGCGCGCCTGACGGCCCAGCGGACGAACGTCTTCTTCGTCGAAGCGCACGGCCTTGCCGCCGTCGCTGAAGAGCATCACGTCATGGTGACCGTCGGTCAGGGCGGCGCCGATCAGGTAATCGCCTTCGTCCAGGTCCACGGCGATGATGCCGGCCTTGCGCGGGTTGCTGAATTCATCCAGCGCCGTCTTCTTGACGGTGCCGCGTGCCGTGCACATGAACACGTAGTGGTCAGCCGGGAAGGTGCGGTTGGTGCCGGTCAGCGGCAGCACCACGGTGACCTTCTCGCCTGGCTGCAGCGGGAACATGTTGACAATCGGCTTGCCGCGGCTGGCGCGGCCGCCTTGCGGCACTTCCCAGACCTTCAGCCAGTACACGCGGCCGCGATCGCTGAAGCACAGGATCCAGTCGTGGGTGTTGGCGATGAACAGCTGGTCGACCCAGTCGTCTTCCTTCGTGGCGGTGGCTTGCTTGCCGCGGCCGCCGCGCTTCTGTGCGCGGTACTCGGCCAGCGGCTGGCTCTTGATGTAGCCGGTGTGGCTCAGCGTCACGACCATGTCGGTCGGCGTGATCAGGTCTTCGGTGCCGAGTTCCTGCACGTTGTGCTCGACCACCGAGCGGCGTGCGCCGACCTTGGTCTGGCCGAACTCCTGCTTCAGCGCGATCAGCTCTTCGCTGATGATGAAGGTCACGCGCTCGGGCTTGGCGAGGATGTCCAGCAAGTCGGCGATGACCGACATGACGTCCTTGTACTCGCCGACGATCTTGTCCTGCTCCAGGCCGGTCAGTCGTTGCAGGCGCATCTGCAGAATTTCGCCCGCCTGGTCTTCCGACAGGCGATACAGGCCATCGGCCTGCATGCCGAACTCGGGCGCCAGGCCGTCCGGACGATAAGCAGCACGGCCGCCCGGGGTGTCGGTTTCGGCGCGCGAGAGCATCTCGCGGACCAGCGACGAATCCCAGCTCTTGGTCATCAAGGCGGCCTTGGCCATCGGCGGCGTCGGCGAGTTCTTGATCAGCTCGATGAACTCATCGATGTTGGCCAGCGCCACGGCCAGGCCTTCCAGCACGTGGCCGCGCTCGCGCGCCTTGCGCAGCTCGAACACCGTGCGGCGTGTCACCACTTCGCGGCGGTGCTCCAGGAAGATTTCCAGCAGCAGCTTCAGGTTGCACAGACGCGGCTGACCGTCGATCAGCGCCACCATGTTGACGCCGAAGGTGTCTTGCAGCTGGGTCTGCTTGTAGAGGTTGTTCAGCACGACCTCAGGCACTTCGCCGCGCTTGAGCTCGATCACCACCCGCATGCCGGACTTGTCCGACTCGTCCTGGATGTGGCTGATGCCGTCGATCTTCTTCTCGTGCACCAGCTCGGCGATGCGCTCGAGCAGCGTCTTCTTGTTGACCTGGTAAGGCAGCTCGTCAACGATGATCGACTGGCGTGAGCCACGGTCGATGTCTTCGAAGTGCACCTTGGCGCGCATCACGATGCGGCCGCGGCCGGTGCGATAGCCTTCGCGCACACCATTCACGCCGTAGATGATGCCGGCGGTGGGGAAGTCCGGCGCCGGGACGATCTCCATCAGCTGGTCGATCGTTGCGTCAGGAGCCTTCAGCAGGTGCAGGCAGGCGTCGACCACCTCGTTCAGGTTGTGCGGCGGAATGTTCGTGGCCATGCCCACTGCGATGCCGGCCGAGCCGTTGATCAGCAGGTTGGGCAAGCGCGCCGGCAGCACCAGCGGCTCTTTCTCGGAGCCGTCGTAGTTCGGGCCGAAGTCGACAGTTTCCTTGTCGATGTCGGCCAGCATTTCATGGGCGATCTTCGAGAGGCGGATTTCGGTGTACCGCATGGCCGCAGCGTTGTCGCCGTCGACCGAGCCGAAATTGCCCTGGCCGTCGACCAGCATGTGGCGCAGGGAGAAATCCTGGGCCATGCGGACGATGGTGTCGTAAACGGCGGTGTCACCGTGCGGGTGGTATTTACCGATGACGTCGCCAACGATACGAGCCGACTTCTTGTAGGGCCGGTTCCAGTCGTTGTTCAACTCGTGCATCGCGAACAGCACGCGCCGGTGCACCGGCTTCAAGCCGTCACGCGCGTCGGGCAGGGCACGTCCCACGATCACGCTCATGGCGTAGTCGAGGTAGGAGCGCCGCATCTCCTCTTCGAGGCTGATGGGCAGGGTTTCCTTGGCGAATTGGGTCATCGGGTGCGCTGTTCGGGCCGGGGTGCGGCCGGGTGCCTGGAAAGACGGAAGCCCCGATTCTAAGGGGCGCCGCTTGTAGCACCTAAGCAACATTGCAGGCACTCTTGCCTGCCCCGGAAGCCAAAACAAAGTCGGACCAAAGCCCTATGGCACAATCAGTTGTCGGTGGTGAGCGCTCGACGAAACCGGGTGTTTGCCAGGTTATCTCGCTTCCGATTTGGACGTATCGCAGTGAACTGCGGCTTTCCTTGAGAGGAGAATCATGAAGAAACTGAACAAGGTGGCGATGCTGTTTGCATCGGCTGCGCTCGCCGCTCCGGCTTTCGCACAATCCGTTGACAACTGGCGCGCCACTGATGGCACCGTCTGGAAGAACGGTACCAATGAACTGTGCTGGCGCGACGCCAACTGGACCCCGGCTACGGCTGCCAAGGGCTGCGACGGCGCTATCGTGCCGCCGGCACCGGCTCCAGCACCTGCTCCGGCTCCTAAGGCTGCCCCGGCTCCGGCCCCGGCGCCTGCTCCGGTTCCGGTCCCTGTGCCTGCCGCTCCTGTGAGCGAAAAGGTCACCTACGCTGCTGACGCTTTCTTCGACGTGGACAAGTCCGTGTTGAAGACCGAAGCCAAGGCCAAGCTGGATGACCTGGTCAGCAAGACCTCGGGCATGAACCTCGAAGTCATCATCGCCGTCGGCCACACCGACAGCGACGGCTCCGATGCCTACAACCAGAAGCTGTCGGTTCGCCGCGCTGAATCCGTCAAGGAATATCTGGTCGGCAAGGGCGTGGAAAAGAACCGCGTCTACACCGAAGGCAAGGGCGAGAAGCAGCCTGTGGCCGACAACAAGACCAAGGAAGGCAAGGCGAAGAATCGCCGCGTCGAAATCGAGGTCGTTGGCACCCGCGCCAAGAAGTAATCAGCTCGCTGATTGCTCACTGAAACCCCGCCTCGGCGGGGTTTTTTCATTGGCGCTCCCATTCTTCAGAATCGCCCCGGATACCATTGCCCCATGCTGAATGCCGACCCCCAAGAACTGAGCAAATTTGGTGACCTGGCGCACCGCTGGTGGGACCCCGATGGTGAGTTCCGCCCGCTGCACCAGATCAATCCGCTGCGCCTCGACTGGATTGCCGCCCTGGCCGCCTTGCCGAACCACGACGTGATCGATGTGGGCTGCGGTGGTGGCATCCTGGCTGAATCGATGGCCCAGCGCGGTGCGCGTGTCACCGGCATCGATCTGTCGGTCAAGCCGCTGAAAGTGGCGCAGCTGCACGCCATGGAATCGGGCGTGGCCGTTGACTACCGCGAGATCGCTGCCGAGGCGCTGGCCGAGGAGCGTCCGTCGAGCGCGGACGTGGTGACCTGCATGGAAATGCTGGAGCACGTGCCGGACCCGGGCTCGGTGGTGCGTGCGTGCGCCACCCTGGTCAAGCCGGGCGGCTGGGTATTTTTCTCAACCCTGAACCGCAACCCCAAGTCCTTCCTGTTCGCGATCGTCGGTGCCGAGTACGTGCTGAAGATGCTGCCCAAGGGCACGCACGAATATGCCAAGTTCATCCGCCCGAGCGAGCTCTCGCGCTGGGTGCGCGAGGCCGGCCTGGAAGCGCATGAGTTCAAGGGCATGGAGTTCAACCCGCTGACCACGCGCTACTGGTTGTCCGGCGACACCAGCGTGAACTACATGGTGGCTTGCCGCCGTCCGCGATGAGGGGCGACATCGATGCGGTGCTGTTCGATCTGGACGGCACGCTGATTGACAGTGCTCCCGACCTGGCCGGTGCCGCCAACGCCTTGCGCGCGGAACACGGTCTGCCACCGCTTCCCTACGCTGATCTTCGGCCCATGGTGGGCTCAGGTGCGCGCGGCATGGTGGGCGTGGCACTGGGGTTGAAGCCTGAAGACGCGGCATTCCCTGAGCAGCGTGATCGCTTCCTGGCAATCTACGAAGCGGCGCTGCTGGTGCACACGCGCGTGTTTGACGACATGGCGCCTGTGCTGGCGCAGTTGAGCAGCGCCGGCATTCCCTGGGGCATCATGACCAACAAGGCCACCCGGTTTGCGCAACCGGTGGTGGCAGGCCTGGGCCTTGATGCGGTAGCCAAGACGCTGGTGTGTGGTGACACCACCCCGCACGCCAAACCGCACCCCGAACCCTTGCTGGAGGCCGCCCGACGCATGGGTGTGGCGCCAGAGCGTTGCGTTTACGTGGGCGACGACCTGCGCGACGTTCAGGCCGGACGCGCCGCCGGCATGCAGACACTGGCCGCGGGCTGGGGCTACCTCGGCCAAGGCGAAGCGATCGAGGCCTGGGGCGCCACCGCAGTGACTAAGTTTCCGGCCGAGCTCTTGAACTGGCTGGAGATAGCCTAAACTATAGACTTCCTGGGGCCGACCTGGTTTCGACGTGGGTGCGGAGTTGGGATAGGGCACGCCGAGCACCAGTCCGCTCGTTAAACCACTGGAAAAAAAGTAACTGCGAACGACGAACGTTTCGCCCTCGCCGCTTAACACCGGTGAGCCTCTCAGCAGTTGGCCGATGGGCTGCGTCTGACGCCGCAAGGTGTTAGGCAGAGAGGTCATTCACATTGGCTGGTTTCCAGGTGGGCCATGTACCCGGAAATAAGATCAAGTGGCTGGCTGCCAACGAAGCGTGCTGCTGCGCGTCGGGGGTGGTGAGATCCAAATCAGTCAGCTAAGCGTGTAGATCTACCTGGCGATGGCTTGCGGACGGGGGTTCAATTCCCCCCGGCTCCACCATTCAAGGCTCCGCAAGGGGCCGTTTAAGGCAAAAAGCCCTAAGTAATCAACGACTTAGGGCTTTTTCTTTGTCCGTATGAGACCGCATAGGCCCACTTGCATCGCGCATCTGACCGCACAACAATCAGCACAACAATGAAAACCGTGTTGTGCGGTGCAGGGAGTTGTGCGGTATGCGGGGTAAAAATCTCCTTTCAGACAAGGCAATCCGGGCTGCGCTCAAGAGTGCTGCTGAGGCCGGAAAAGTCGTCACAGTCAATGACGGCGCTGGCCTGACCCTTGAGGCTCAGTCGTCGGGCCAGGTCGGCTGGTGGCGTGTGCGCTATTGGGTGGATGGCAAAGCCAATCGCCTGAGCGTGGGCGTCTACCCTGATGTTTCCTTGAGTGCCGCGCGCGAGCGAAGGGATCAGACGCGAGAGCTAGTTGCGGCAGGTGCCGACCCCAGCGAGGACCGCAAGGCGGAAAAGGCCGCACGGACTCAGAAGGCGCTGGCGCGCAAGCTGGAGGCCGAGGGTAAGCCCGGACCGGGGACGTTTGAGTTTGTTGCCCGTGAGTGGCTGACGACGGTTCATAGCGCCAAGGTGTCGCCCGGCCATGCAGAGCGCACCCGCATCCGTTTGGAGCAAGACGCTTTCCCTTGGATTGGTCGACGACCCATTGACGCCATTGAGGCGCCCGATCTGCTGGAGGCATTACGCCGGGTGGAGGCGCGCGGGGCTATCGAGACTGCCCACCGCGTCAAGGATGCCTGCGGGCAGGTGTTCCGCTATGGCATCGCCATTGGAGCTTGCAAGCGCAACCCGGCGGCAGACCTGAAGGACGCCCTGCGCCCGGTTGAGACCAAGCATCACGCGGCAATTACCGATCCCAAGCAGGTTGGCGACCTGCTGCGGGCAATGGCGGACTATCAGGGGCACCCGGTAACGCGCGCTGCGCTTGGCCTATCGGCCTTGCTGTTGTTGCGGCCGGGCGAGCTTCGCCATATGGAGTGGGCATGGCTCGATCTGGGCAACGGGCTCCTAACCGTGCCGCCCGAGGTAATGAAGCGCAGCAAAGCCGACAAGGTAAACGGTGCGCCTCACGTTGTGCCGTTGGCACCCCAAGCCGTCGCCATCCTGCGCGACTTGCAACCCCTCACGGGTTCGGGTCGGTTCGTGTTCCCGGCGCTAACTTCAAGCCAGCGTTGCATGTCCGACAACACTGTGCGCAGTGCGCTCCGCCGGATGGGCTATGGCAACGACGACATGACGGCGCATGGATTCCGGGCCACGGCAAGAACCATGATTGCTGAGCGACTCGGCATTGCGCCTGAAGTGATCGAGGCTCAATTGGCCCATGCAGTCGCGGACTCCTTGGGGCGAGCCTACAACCGCACTCAATATCTCGACCAACGCCGGGAAATGATGGGCCAGTGGGCGGACTACCTAGACCGGCTCCGAGTCGGGGCGCAAATCATTCCGTTGCCCGATCGCGCAGCCTGATTGCCCTGTGTTTTCGTTGGCTCGCCGCAGTTTGCGAGGTCAGCCTCGCTGTCGACGACAAACGCTTCAAGTGTTCGCTGGCAACAACCTCCTCATGCAGGAACACGGCCAGAAGCGTCCCCCTGGGCGGGGCTGCGCAGTCGAAAGTGCAGGGCGAGTTCTTAACGAAGTCAAACCATGAAGTTAGCGGTAGGTTAGTGGGTTTTGCAGGGGGCGTCACCTATGGCGAAGCGGGTTCTCTCCAACGCGCACTCACCCGCGACCCCGTGTGACTCGCCCATGCACATCAGCGTCTAGGGCAAGGTTCTGATCGCCGACATGTACAGCAACGTACAAGGCGCCGTAGAACAACCAGAAGACAGTTTCGAGCGTGTGCCGTTTTAATCAGCATCAGGCTCCACGAGGTGTGGGGGACTGTGCGGAATCGTGCGGAATCGTGAGGAATCAGGAGCTTAGGGAGCGTCAAGAGCAGTGTTCACGCTATATCTCAACTGAATTTCCACGGCCTATCCACAGACTTGTCCACAGCGGATAGTTTTTGGGGCGATTATCATCACCGCACAGGAACTGGATGGAACTACATGAACCTCTAGCCGAGGTCATCAGCGAAATCCAGAGCTTGTAAAAAGTTGAAGGCCCCGAGGTGGTGGAACACCAGAGGGCCTTCGGCGCCGGGGCGCATTGTCAAACTTGGACGGATGACAGTGCGAAGGGTACACCAAGTGGTGTCAGTGGAGTACTGACCCACGGCTCGTACCTGCCCGGCGTTTGAGTTCTTCAACGCAAAAGGGCACACATGAGCCAGAAAACACGCGCCGCGCTTTCCATCCTGCGCCGCAACCAAGTCGAAGCCGAATCAGGCTACTCGCGCTCCACGATCTATCTGCGCATGGCGCAAGGGTTGTGGCCCAAGCCAGTCTCAATCGGCGCCCGTGCGGTCGGTTGGCCTTCGGGTGAAGTCGATGCGCTAAACGCGGCTCGCATTGCGGGCAAGACGGACCTTGAAATCCGGGAGCTGGTGACCCGACTCCGGGTTGAGCGCGCCAACCTCGTTGCAACCGGGGGTGCCCAATGACCGGCCGCTGCAACGAAATCCAAAGCAAGGCCGTTCCTGCCAACCTGGCCGATGTAGCTCTTGTCGAAGCCACAACATGTGCCGCCGCTGGCGCTATGTCGGTAAGTTGGTGGCATGAGGCGGTCAGGCTGGGTCGTGCACCCGCGCCTGTGATTCGTCAGCCCCGTTGCACCCGCTGGAAATTGTCCGACGTTCGTGCCTTCTGGGAAGCCTTTGCCCGCCAGGGCAGTAGCGATCCGCGAGCAGGTGAAGGTGTGAAGGCACAAGCCATAAGGGCTAGCCGCGCCGCTCAAGCAAAGCGCGTTGCAGTTCAACAAGACGGGGAGGGCTGAAGACATGCGTAATTCCTTCAATCCTTCGCCCGAGCGTATCGACGCATTGCACGCTATCCGTGACCGAAACAAGGGGGAGGCATCTGCTACACAGCGCGCCCGCCTGCTGGATGCCCTGCAGACCTTGGGCCATGTCACAACCTTTGAAGCAATGCGCTTCTTGGATATTTTCGATCCCCGACCGCGAAAGCTGGAGCTGGTCCGGGAGGGGCACGAAATCGTGACGACACGACGACCTGTCGAAACCGAGTCTGGTGAACGGCACAGTGTCGGTGTGTACTCGTTGGTCAGGGGGCGCGTATGAAGTGCCGCGCCGATACCCCAAAGGATGAAGGCCCGGCCGTTGCGAGCGGTCGAGCCTTCAAGGGTCAAACTCAAAACTACAAGCAAGATTTTGAACGGACAGGCGTTCGAGGGCAAGTCGCCGGGTCAATGACGCCGGGCCGGTTGCCCGCACTGTGCTTGGCACAGCCAATTGAATGGGGGCAACCATGAAGCGATTTGTACGCGACATGCTTCCCGACCCGATTAGGTTCTACGAGGCCGAGGGGTTGCAATTGACTGGCCCCGGTAAGTGGAAGACCACGCGGTGCCCATTTCATGGCGGTAGCGACTCCATGCGGGTGAACAGCGAGTCCGGCGCTTTCAAGTGCATGGCTTGCGAGGTTCATGGGGGCGATGTGCTGAGCTTCTACATGCAACGGCAGAGCATTGATTTTCTGGATGCTGCCGAGGCGTTAGGCGCGACGGTGTCTGACGGTGCTGTGCCGAGTCCTGCCCGCAAAGCCACCTTGTCCGCACCGGCCGCGCTGGCCTTGCTCCAGTCAGAGGCTTGGCTGATTGCTTGCACTGCGCTCAGCACGGCGGAGGCCGTGAAGGATCAAGCCGACCGTTTACGGTTGATTGAAGCCGCGCGAACCATTCAGAACATCATGCAGGAGGCTGGCACATGAACCCCTTGCAGAAGCCGAATTGGGGAAAGCTAGAGGCTGACCGCGCCAAGGTATTGGCTGCACATGCCCCACCTGCGGCGCCAGTTGTGCCCGCTGTGCGCTTATTGCGTGGCGATGCTGTCGTGCTGGAGGCTGTGCAGTGGGCGTGGCACGGGTTCCTGCCTGCGGGGATGTTGACGCTGCTGGGCGGCGCTCCCGGATGTGGCAAGACCACGATTGCGCTGGATCTGGCTGCGACGATTACTCGTGGCGCACATTGGCCCGACGGCTCAAAGTGTCTTCAGGCTGGTGACGTTTTGGTGTGGAGTGGTGAGGATCCACCGCCGGTTACTGCCGCGCGCTTGGTTGCTTCCGGTGCAGACATGAGCCGGGTTCACTTTGTAGACGGCGTGACCGGCTGCGAAGGGGAGGGCTTCGATCCTGGCCGACACATGGACTTATTGGAGTCCACCGCTGGCAAGTTGCCCGCGCCGCGACTGTTGATCCTTGATCCCATCGTGTCGGCCGTCACTGGCGACGGGCACAAGTCAAACGACGTGCGCCGCTCACTTCAGCCGGTGGTCGATCTGGCGCACAGGCTGGGTTGTGCTGTGCTGGGCATCACCCACTTCAGCAAGGGCACAGGCGGCCGTGATCCAGTGGAGCGCATTACAGGCAGTTTGGCGTTTGCTGCGCTTGCTCGCTTGGTGCTGGTTGCCGCAAAGGTGAAGCGGGAGGACGACGACGAACCCCGGCGGGTGTTGGTTCGCGCCAAATCAAACATTGGCCCCGATGACGGCGGGTTCGCATATGGACTTGAGCGGGTAACGGTTGCGCCGGACGTTGAAGGCCAGCGGGTGGTGTGGATGGAGCCGCTGGAGGGTACTGCGCGCGAAGTGCTGGCCGAGGCCGAGGCAGAAGCTGGCGACGACGAAGGCGAAGCGGCCGATGTTGATGGCTTCCTGCGTGGGTTGCTCGCTACTGGACCGATGACTGCCCGAGCGGTCAAAGCAGACGCGGACGGTGCTGGGTATGCGTGGCGCACTGTTCAAAGGGCATCGAGGCGAATCGATGTTGAGAAGCGCAAGGACGGCATGAAGGGTGGTTGGCTTTGGGCCTTGGCCCCGAGCAAGAAGGCGCCACTTCGATACGAAGGCGCCGAAGAACCCAGCTTTCAGAGTGAGGCGCCTTTGGCACCTTCGGCAGGTGGCGTGGCACCTTCGGACGATTGCGAGGTGTTTTGATGGGGGCGCCTGACCTACTTGAACACCTGCGCCTTGCTGGCGTGGCACTTGTGGCGACTGAGGACGGCCGGATAAAGGTTACGCCTGCAAGCGCGTTAACGGATGTGGAGCGAGATTCGATCAAGGCCCACAAGGCTGAGTTGCTGGCGCTGCTTGTCTGTGAAGTCGGCTTGGACGGCCCGACTGACGATGTTCCGGTGCGCCTACCTGAGTCAGCGGCCCGCGAGGCCAGGTTGATTCATTGGGGCTGGGGACCGCCCGAGGCGGAGGCAATTGCCGAGCGACTAACTAGAAGTGTGCAAGACGGCGACGACAGGGTGACTTGTGCCGCTGACTGCGCGCATTACCGCCAGTCACGCTGCGTCAACTTCCGGCAAGCCGGGTTGTCTGCGGATGCCATCGCAAGGGAGTTGGCAGTTCTACCGCAACGCTGCCGAGGGTTCGCCGCCGCTACAGGGGAGGGGGCGGTTCAAAAGTCGGGCCAAAGGTTGCAGGAAACCGATCCCAACCCCTGAGAAGCATAAACAGCCAAAGAAAAGATGCCTCTGGGCGCTAGGTTTGTGGTCATGGGCATCGGCTTGCATGTGGGAAGGCGTTCGGCGACGATACCCACCGTCGGTGGTGGTTTTCATAACGCGTTACGGGGCTCCGGCCAAAGGTGAGTTAGTGAACGTCTGCAAAACCCCCATCTGTCGGACGATTGAGGCGCGGCTAGCCCGGGCGAGAGACGATCTGAGCCTGTTTTGAATTTTGTGTGCTATGCCAGCAGTCTTCGTACATGCTCACTGGCAGCCACAGCCGCCGGTGATTTGCCATCGCCGTTCCTCGCGTGTGCATCTGCACCCGACGCCAGCAGCATCCGGACGGGACGTTCTAGCCCTCGCTGCGCACAATGGTGCAGCAGACTGTTTCCTCTGACACGGTCGACTGCAAGTGCCAGAGTGGGATCAGCGTCCAGCGACGCCAGCATGGCCTCTAGTGCTTCCTCATCTAGTTGGCCGGTGCGTTCAAAATGTACTTTCCCCAGCCTGGCTGTCGCTAGCAGTACCTGCCTTTGCTTGTCCGCACGCTCAAGGGCAAGCTCGGTGGCCTGCATCTCTCTTTCATTCAGGTCCCGTAGTTCTGCCACTCGTAGCTTTATGTACCTCGCAACGGCTTTTTTCTCGTCGCCGTCAGCCTCCACCAGCGCCATTGCCGCTACTGCTGGAACCATCGACCGGCTTGCAACTTCTGAGAGTGCAGTTTCATAAAACTGAGATTCGTTTGCCTGCATTGATTGCCCCTTCCCCGTTGCCAAGCGCGTGCTTCTGTACGCAAAACTCAAACCAATACTTGCTGCGCAACAGTCCGATTTTGCTGCGACGAAATGTGGCCTCATGCTATCGCGACTAACCAGCCACACCACAGCTTGGGAAGTCGGGTCATCCTTCCGGCGACGCTGCGCATCCGCACTCTTGGTGCGCGGGGTTTCAGGCAATTGGTAGTTAAGAAACGCTAAGGATGGAGGCGCGGCAAGCACATCATTGACCGCACAACTTTCAGCACAACTCGGAAGTGCTGTTGTCCTAGAAGCTAGGATTCATGCGGGTTGCAGCGTTGTTTTCAAGTGACCCCGGCCCACCATCACAACGTTCGCGCTAGATCGCGAACAACTGGAAAGCCCTGTGTCAAACGACCCAGGGCTTTTTCTTTGGGTTTTCTCACCGCGTCTGCAGCACCCACTCCAAGGCCAACGCTGCAATCTGGTTTTTCGACAGATCCGTGTGGCTACACAGCTGGTCAATCTGGGCGTGAGTGTCCGGGCCCAATGTGCAGGTCACTTTCGTCGGCGCAGTCATCGCCGCGCCGGCCAGTGCCCGCTGGGTGATCCCCTGGCCCAGCAGCGCTGGGTTGGCCACGAAGGCGGCCACGCCCGTGGTGATGGCTGCTGAGCGGTTGATGCCGGCGGTAGATTCGCGCAGCTGCGTGGGAATCAGGAGGGTGGTGGTTCGCATGGTGGGGTTGTACCACCGGGCGTTTGAGGGCATGTTCAGCCTGACAGGGGCTGATGTCCCCACGCCAGCACCACTGCGCGCCACTGGCTACGATGTCCCTCACGTTGACTGTGTTTTTCGCGCGGTCATTCCCAATCCCACCAAAAGGACAATTCATGAGCCTGCTCCAGAACCTGCAATGGCGTTACGCCGCCAAAAAGCTTGACGCCGCCAAGCCTGTGCCCGAGGACAAGGTTGAGCGCATTCTGGAAGCCATTCGCCTGACCGCCACCTCCAGCGGCCTGCAGCCGTATGAAGTGATCGTCGTGACCAACGCCGAAGTGCGCGAGAAGATCAAGCCGATCGCCTGGAACCAGAACCAGATCACCGATGGCTCACACCTGCTGGTGTTCGCGGCATGGGACAACTACACGGTTGAGCGTATCAACATGATGTTCGACCTGACCAACGACGAGCGCGGCTTCAAGAACGAAGGCTGGGAGAACTACCGCAACATGCTGCTGGGCATCTACCCGAAGCGTGAAGCTGAAGTGAACTACCAGCATGCGGCTCGCCAGGCCTACATCGGCCTGGGCACGGCGCTGATCGCCGCTGCGGAAGAGCAGGTCGACAGCACGCCGATGGAAGGTTTTGATCCGAACGCGCTGGACGAGATCCTGGGTCTGCGCGCCCGTGGCCTGCGCAGCGTCGTCATCCTGCCGCTGGGCTATCGCGAGCCCGCCAAGGATTGGCTGGTCAGCCTGAAGAAGGTGCGCCGCTCGGTCGACAATTTCATCAGCTGGGTGCGCTGAACCGAGTGACTGACCGGCAGGGCTCGCGGGCATGACTCGCGGGTCTGTTCGCGATGCATTCGCCTGCATTGAAAACTTGTCAGTCACCTTATAGCCGTGGGCGCCTAAAATAGCGCCCATGGCCAAGATCTCTTTCCGCGAGCAGGTGCTCCGCGTCCGTGAGGACGCCATCATCACGTCAGTCAATCGCTTGTTGGCCGAAAAGGGCTTCGACAGCATGACGGTGGACGAGGTGGCCGCAGACGTCGGTATCGCCAAAGCCAGTCTCTACAAGCACTTCGCCTCCAAAGAGGCGCTCGCTGCGGCGGCGATGGTTCGTGTGCTGGCGCGCACGCTGGAGCACATGAACACCCTGACGGGCCGGCCTGAGTTGACGCCGGTGCAGTGCCTGCGCTCGGTCACCGGCTGGGCCTTGCAGTTGCAGCTGGCGGGCGAGATGCCGGCCTTGCCCTCGCAGAATTCCACGCTCCGCGCGACGCTGGTGTCGGACACCGCCTACCTCGACCGCCTCAATGAGGTCAGCGAGCAGATGGGCGCCTGGATCGTGGCCGCCCAGGCGGACGGCAGCATCGATGACACCTTGCCCCCTGAGCTGGTGCTCTACACCTTGTTCGCCCGTGCCTGTGACCCGGTTCCGGGCGTGATGCAGGCCAGCGGCCAGCACACCGATGAGCGCATCATCGAGTGGGTGTTGCAGACCTGTTTCAACGGCCTGCGCAAGTCCTGAGTTTGCCTTCGTATTTCGGTACCATTCGCGCCTTTGCAGACTTCCCGTTGAAGGGGTGATGAACATGGCGATGGACGTGGTGGACTTCGAAATCAAGGGCTCGGAAATGCAGTTCGTCGAGGTCGAACTCGACCCGGGCGAAGCGGCAGTCGGCGAGGCCGGCAGTCTGATGTTCATGGACGCCGGCATCGGCATGGACACCGTGTTTGGTGACGGCGCCAAATCCAGCGGCGGCTTCTTCGGCAAGCTGCTCGGCGCCGGCAAGCGCCTGGTGACGGGCGAGTCGCTGTTCACCACGGTCTACACCAACCAGGTGTCGTCCAAGCAGCGCGTGGCTTTTGCCGCCCCGTACCCCGGCAAGATCCTGCCGATGGACTTGAGCAAGATGGGCGGCATGCTGATCTGCCAGAAGGACGCGTTCCTTTGCGCTGCCCGCGGTGTGTCGCTCGGCATTCACTTCCAGCAGAAGCTGTCGGTCGGCTTCTTTGGCGGCGAAGGCTTCATCATGCAGAAGCTTGAAGGTGACGGCCTGGCGTTTGTGCACGCCGGTGGTACCGTGGTGCGTCGTGAACTGAAGCCCGGCGAAACTTTGCTGGTGGACACCGGCTGCGTCGTGGCCTACACCCCGAACGTCGACTTCGAGATCCAGTACGTTGGCAAGATCAAGACGGCGCTGTTCGGCGGTGAAGGCCTGTTCTTCGCCAAGATGACCGGCCCGGGCACGATCTGGCTGCAGAGCCTGCCGTTCTCGCGACTGGCCAGCCGCATCTTCGCGGCAGCACCGCAGGCGGGTGGTGGCTCCCGCGAAGAGGGTTCGATGCTGGGCGGTTTTGGCGCCGGTGGCCTGCTGGGTGCCGTGTTGGGCGGCGACGACGAGTGAGTCGGATTTGCGGAAGGACAAACGCCCGGCGCGTTTGCCTTTTCGCTGCAGCGTTCACAGCGCCTACACTTGCGGGTTGCCCCCAATGAGCCCGCCGCGCTGTGAACCTGCCTTTTGTTGATCGCCTTTCGCTTCGCCAGTCCGCTGCTGGCGTGATGCTTTCTCTTGCCTGCGCGCTGGTTGCTGCGCAGAGCCCGGCCAAGCCGGCGGCTGCCGCACCGGCGCCCGCAGCGCCGCGTCCCATCTTCGTGCTGAACTCGCTCGACGCCAGCGTCAGCGTGGTCGATCCGCTGCGCTTCACCGAGGTCAAGCGCATCCCGGTCGGCAAGGAGCCGCATCACCTCTACATGTCGCCTGACGAGAAGTCGCTGCTCGTGGCCAACGCCGTGGGCGACACGCTGACCTTCATCGACCCGGTGAACGCCACCGTGCAGCGCACCATCACCGGCATCGTAGACCCGTACCAACTGCGCTTTTCGCCCGACATGAAGTGGTTCGTGACGCTGGCCAACCGCCTCGATCACGTCGACATCTACCGCTGGCAGCCCGAGAACGCCGCCGAGCCGCTGAAGCTGGCCAAGCGCATTTCCACTGGCAAGACGCCGAGTCACCAGTGGATCGACAGCAAGAGCACGACGATCTTCGCAACCATGCAGGACAGCAACGAGCTGGTGGCTGTGGACCTGGCCAGCCAGTCCATCCGTTGGCGCGTGGGCACCGGCAAGCTGCCTGCGGACGTGTACCTCACCGCCGATGACAAGACGTTGTTCGTCGGCTTGACCGGCGACCGCTTCGTCGAGGTCTACGACGTGTCCAGCGGCCCGGCCAAGCTGATCAAGCGCATCGAGACCGGGGAGGGCGCACACGCCTTCCGTGCCAAGGGCGACAAGCGCCACATCTTCGTGAGCAACCGCGTGGCGAACACCATCAGCATCATCGACACGCAGACGATGTCGGTGGTGAGCCAGCTGCCCGGCCCGGGCGGCCCGGACTGCATGGAACTGCTGGCTGACGGCAAGACGCTGCTGGTGAGCTCACGCTGGGCCCGCAAGCTGACCTACATCGACATCGAAACCAGGAAGGTGCTGCGCCAGGTCAACGTCGGCCGCTCGCCGCACGGTGTGTGGACGCTGGACCATGCCGGCCGCCAATAAGGTTGTCCGCCAGTTCGGCCTTGGGCTGGCCCTGGCCGCTGTGGCGCTGCCCGGGCCGGCAGCCACCTGCAGCCGGCCGGTCTACCTGACGTTTGACACGGGCCACATGGGCGTGGCGCCGCTGGTGGCCGAGGTGCTGCAACGCCAACAGGTGCCCGTCACCTTCTTCCTCGCCAACGAGCGCACGCGCACCGAAGGCACCAGCCTCGACGAGCAATGGGCGCCCTGGTGGAAAGCCCGCGCCGCCGAGGGTCACCTGCTGGCCAGTCACACCTTCGACCATGTCTACTGGATGGCGGACCGTCCCGGCGGTCGGTTCCTGATGCGACCCAGCGCCGGCCCCAAGTCAGGCCAGACCTTCGAGTGGAGCGCGGCCGAGTACTGCCAGGAACTGGACCGCGTTGGCGCACGTGTGCAGGCCATGACCGGCCAGCAGCGGCGCGTGCCGCTGTTCCGCGCCCCCGGTGGTAAGACCTCGCCCGCGTTGCTGGCCGCGGCCAGGCAGTGCGGTTATGCGCATGTGGGCTGGGCGCCCGCCGGGTTTCTCGGCGACGAGCTCTCGAGCGAAAAATTCCCGAATGCCCAGTTGCTGGCCAAGGCGCTGCGCGATGTGCAGGCCGGCGATATCCTGATGGCGCACCTCGGCATCTGGTCGCGGCAAGACCCCTGGGCGCCTGCGGTGCTGGAGCCCCTGATCAACGGCCTGAAGGCGCGCGGCCTGTGCTTTGCCAGCCTGCGTGATCACCCGAGCTACCGGGAACTTCTGGCCACGGCAACACCCTGAACGTCCATGGCGGTACTGGCGCAACTCTTTGACTGGCTCGGTGATCTGTTTGGACAGGTCCAGCAGCTGCTGTTCGAGACGGTGGTGCAGCCGGTGCTGTTCCACGCGGGGTTGGCGTCTTTGTTGTCTGATGCTTATGACGCGACCGGCTGGTTGCTGGTGGGCCTGCTGCAGCTGGTGGTCATGCTGCTGGTGCTGGGCCCATTGCAGCGCTGGCGGCCGATCGAGCGCGAGCCGCAGTCGGCCATCGGCCGCGCCGAGCGCCGCATGGCCGTGGCCACCGACGTGATCTACACCTTGCTGCACCGGCTGGGTGTGTTCCGCGTCGCCATGTTCTTCCTGATTGACCCGGTGTGGAACCTCCTGTTCGGCTGGCTGGCCGTGCAGGGCCTGGACGGCTGGCACCTGGATCAGTGGATCGCACCGGCCTGGCCGGGGGTGAGCGACACCGCACTGGCCGGCTTCGTGGTTTACCTCGTGGCGCTGGACCTGCTGAACTACCTGCTGCACCGCGCGCAGCATCAATTCGACTGGTGGTGGGCGCTGCATGCCACCCACCACAGCCAGCGCCACATGACGATGTGGACCGACAACCGGAACCACCTGCTCGACAGCCTGCTGGTGGACTGCATCTTCGTGCTGGTGGCCCGCGTAATTGGCGTGGCACCCGGGCAGTTCGTGGCGCTGGTCGCCATTTCGCAGCTGCTCGAAAGCCTGTCGCACGCCAACGTTCGCTTGAGCTTTGGCTGGCTCGGTGAGCGCCTGCTGGTCAGCCCGCGGTTTCATCGGCTGCACCATGCCATGGGCATCGGCCATGAGTCAGAGGGCAAGGGCACGCTGGGTGGCCACAACTTCGCCGTGTTGCTGCCCGTGTGGGACTTGGCTTTCCGCACCGCCAGCTTCGCGCCGGTGGACGGCGCCACAGGCATCCGTGACCAGTTGCCGGAAGAGGGCGGCCGCGACTACGGCAACACCTTCTGGGCGCAGCAGCGACTCGGCCTGCGCCGCCTCTTCGGGCGCACCTGAACGGTACTGCCCGCGGCGGCAAGGCCCCCGGGCTTGCCGTTATGCTCGCGGCATGAAACTTCTGCTTGATTCCTCCTGGCGCGCAGCCGTTTACCTGCTGATGCCGCGTGTCATCGGCCTGTCGCTGTTGCCGCTGTTGATCGCGGGCGGGCTGGCGGTCGGGCTGGGCTACTTCTTCTGGGAAGCTGCCGTGGCCGGCGTGCGCGCCTCGCTGGAAAGCTGGTCGCTGATCGAGGCCATGCTCAAGTGGGTCGATGCGTCTGTCGGCCCGAGCTTCCGCGCGGTGCTGGCGCCGCTGCTGGTGGTGGGCATGGCGGTGCCTGTGGTGGTGGTGGTGAGCCTGCTGCTGGTGGCGGGCCTGATGACACCAGCCATCGTGAGCCTGGTGGCCGAGCGGCGTTTTCCGGCGCTGCAGCGACGCCATGGTGCCGGCTGGTGGCAGGGCCTGCTGCGTGGCCTCGGTGCCACCGTCGTGGCCATGCTGGCGTTGCTCATCACCATGCCGCTGTGGTTCATTCCGCCCCTCATGCTGCTGATTCCGCCGCTGATCTGGGGCTGGCTCACGGCACGTGTGATGGGCTTCGATGCACTGGCCGACCACGCCAGCAGGGAAGAGCGCGAAGCGCTGCTCGCCCAGCACCGCTGGCCCATGCTGGTGATCGGGTTGTTCACTGGCTTTCTCGGTGCCGCGCCTTCATTGATCTGGGCCATCAGCGCGACGATGCTGTTCCTCGCGCCGCTGATGGTGGCGGTGTCCGTGTGGCTCTACACCCTGGTGTTCGCGTTCTCGTCGCTGTGGTTCACCCATTACGCCTTGGCTGCCCTGCAGGCGCACCGCCTGCGGGTGGAGGGCGAGGTGCTGGCACCGCGCACTGACCGCGAGCCGGCGCCCCAGGTCATCGAGCCCATCGCATCGGGCTCCACCGATGCGGCACCGCCCATCGGCGGCACCTCGATCACCCCTCTGCCCTGACCGGGCGTTTCTCTTCATTCGGCAAGCTGCACCATGGCCTTCGGACTCATCATCATCGGCGACGAAATCCTCTCCGGTCGTCGCCAGGACAAGCACATGGCCCGCGTCATCGAGATGCTCGGCGAGCGTGGCCACATGCTGTCCTGGGTGCGCTACATCGGCGATGACCGCGAATCCATCACCGCCACCCTGAAAGACGCCTTCGCCAGTGGCGATATCGTGTTTTCCTGCGGCGGCATCGGTGCCACGCCCGATGACCACACCCGGCAGTGCGCTGCGGCGGCTTTGGGGGTGCCGCTGGCATTGCACCCTGAGGCGCGCGAACTCATCCTCGAGCGCATCCGCGACGTCGCGGCCGAGCAGGGCGTGCCCTATGAGCCCGAGCGCGACGACAACGTGCACCGCCTCAACATGGGCGTGTTCCCGCAGGGCGCCCGCATCATTCCGAATCCGTACAACAAGATCCCGGGCTTCAGCGTGGGCACAGTGCACTTCGTGCCCGGCTTCCCTGTGATGGCGCACCCGATGGTCGCCTGGGTGCTCGACACCCAGTGCGGTCACGTCCGCCCTGCTGATGTGGAGGAGCGGTCGGTCTTCGTGTTCGGTAGCATGGAGTCCACGCTGACGCCGTTGATGCTGGACATCGAGCGCGACCATCCCGGCATCCGCGTGTTCAGCTTGCCCAGCGTCGATCACCCGGTGCGTGGCCGTCACATCGAGCTGGGCGTGAAGGGCGCGTCTGCCGACCTGCCCGCCGCATTCGACGCCCTGATGGCTGGCCTGGCCCGATTCACCGACATTGAGGTTCGCACCGAATGAGTGCGAATTGAATGCACCAACTTGGCGCCACCGATGGCGCCATTTCGGTGCATTCCGCGCACTCAAGCGCTGCCATGCCTGAGGTTTCCGCGAGGAAGCGGTCTTGCACCCACGGTGGTGTCTTCTGGCGGCCGCTTGCGCTGGCATCCCCATTTCTGGGCATGGTTTCTGCTACATTCTTTCGGCCGTGACAAGTCCGAGCTTGCCCTCGAAAGCAGGCTTGTTCTGGTCACTGACTCAAGAACCCGTTGACAACTCATCCGCCAGGAGCCCCTTGATGGCAAAGACCGTCGCCGATGTGATGAAGATGGTGAAGGACAACGAAATCAAGTTCGTTGACTTCCGCTTCACCGATACCCGTGGCAAGGAACAGCACGTCACCGTGCCGGTTTCCCACTTTGACGAAGACAAGTTCACCTCGGGCCACGCGTTCGACGGTTCTTCGATTGCTGGCTGGAAGGGCATTGAAGCTTCCGACATGCAGTTGATGCCCGACCCGAGCACGGCCAACATCGACCCGTTTTTCGAAGAGCCGACGCTGATCCTGACCTGCGACGTCATCGATCCGGCCGACGGCAAGCCTTACGAGCGCGATCCGCGTTCGCTGGCCAAGCGCGCTGAAGCCTACATGAAGGCCTCGGGCCTGGGCGACGTGGCTTACTTCGGTCCGGAACCCGAATTCTTCGTGTTCGACAGCGTCCGTTGGGCCAATGAAATGTCGGGCTCGTTCTTCAAGATCGACTCCGAAGAAGGCGCCTGGAACTCGGGCCGCGAATACGAACACGGCAACACCGGCTATCGCCCGACCGTCAAGGGTGGCTACTTCCCGGTTCCCCCGGTCGACAGCGCCCAGGACATGCGTTCGGAAATGTGTCTGCTGCTCGAGCAGTGCGGCATTCCGGTCGAAGTGCACCACCACGAAGTGGCGAACGCTGGCCAGATGGAAATCGGCACGCGTTTCAGCTCGCTGGTTGAGCGCGCTGACTGGGTCCAGCTGCAGAAGTACATCATCGTGAACGTCGCTCATGCCTACGGCAAGACCGCGACCTTCATGCCGAAGCCGATCGTTGGCGACAACGGTTCGGGCATGCACGTGCACCAGTCGGTCTGGAAGGACGGCAAGAACCTGTTCGCCGGTGACGGCTATGCAGGCCTGTCGGAATTCGCGCTGTACTACATCGGCGGCATCATCAAGCACGCCCGTGCCCTGAACGCCATCACCAACCCGGGTACGAACTCGTACAAGCGTCTGGTGCCTGGCTTCGAAGCCCCGGTGAAGCTGGCTTACTCGGCCAAGAACCGCTCGGCCTCGATCCGTATTCCTTACGTTGCGAACCCGAAGGGCCGCCGTATCGAAGCACGTTTCCCGGATCCTTCTGCCAACCCGTACCTGGCCTTCGCAGCACTGCTGATGGCCGGTCTGGACGGCGTGGAAAACAAGATCCATCCGGGCGAAGCCGCAACGAAGGACCTGTATCACCTGCCGCCGGAAGAAGACAAGCTGATCCCGACGGTTTGCCACAGCCTGGACCAGGCTCTGGAATACCTGGACAAGGACCGCGCGTTCCTGACCAAGGGTGGCGTGTTCACCGATGCGTACATCGATGCGTACATCGACCTGAAGATGCAGGAAGTCACGCGTTTCCGCATGGCCACGCACCCGGTCGAATTCGACATGTACTACGCACTCTGATCCTTCGGGTTCAGTGCAAGCAAGAGGGACGGCTTTGGCCGTCCCTTTTTTTTGGCTGCACAATCAAGGCATGAAATTGACGCTGTCCAGCTTGATCTCCCGCACGCTTGGTCGCACCCTGCTGGTGGCGCCGGCGCTGACTGTGCTGCCTGCCCTGGCGCAGGTGCCGTCGGTCTATTACATCTGCCCCGGCAATGTGTTCACCAACACCATTGGTGCCAAGGAAGCCGAGCAGCGCGGCTGCAAGGCCCGCGAAACCCAGCAGCCCACCACGGTGCCGGGCACCAAGCCCAAGCCGAGCACACCTTCGAGCACACCGCCGGCCTCCGGCCCGAGGCCGCCTGACGCCCGGGTGGACGCCGCCGAGCAGCGCGGCCGCGACACCGATGCCCGCCGCATCCTGGAGGCTGAACTCCGCAAGGAAGAAGCCGCCCTGGAGGCCGCCAAGCGCGAGTACAACAACGGCGAGCCAGAGCGCCGCGGCGATGAGCGCAACGCCCAGAAATACCTCGACCGCGTCGCCGAACTCAAGGCCGCCGTGACCCGCAAGGAGGCTGATGTGGCCGCCATCAAGCGTGAAATCCAGAAGCTCGGTGGATGATGCAATTCTCTGAACAAGCCGCCCCTGACGAAGTCCGGGCCTGGCAAGCCTTCGATCTGCTGGCCACGATGGTCGCTGTCGTTCAGCCCGATGGCACCTGCCTGTTCGCCAATGCGGTGCTCGAATCGGTCGTGGGGCTGTCTCGCCGCACGCTGGTCACCCGCACCTTGCCCGAGTGGTTCAGAGAGCCTTCAGCGCTGCTGGAAGCGATTGATGCCGTGTCGCGCAATGAGTTCGCCACCCGCCGCTTTGAAGGCGCGCTGAGGCGTGCCGCGGTAGGCCACGCCGAGCCCTTGCCGGTGCACATCATCGTCAGCCAGACCGAGCATTCGCACAGCCGCATCCTGGTCGAGATGATCGAGATCGAGCAGCAGACCCGGCAAGACCGCGAAGAGCGGGCGCTGGGCCAGGCGCAGGTCACCAAAGAGCTCATCCGCAACCTCGCACATGAGATCAAGAACCCGCTCGGCGGCATTCGAGGGGCGGCCCAATTGCTGGCCATGGATTTGCCCAGCCCCGAGCTGATCGAATACACCCAGGTGATCATCCACGAGGCGGACCGGCTGCAGACGCTGGTCGATCGCCTGCTGGCGCCGCACCGCAAGCCGCATGTGGTGGGTGACGTGAACATCCATGAGGTCTGTGAGCGGGTGCGCTCGCTGGTGCTGGCCGAGCATTCGCGCGGCCTGCGCGTGGAGCGCGACTACGACGCCTCGATCCCCGAGTTCCGCGGTGACCGCGAGCAGCTCATCCAGGCCGTGCTCAACATCGTTCACAACGCCTGCCAGGCCTTGAATGAGCGCATTGACGAGGGCGATGCCTGCATCACGCTGCGCACGCGGGTCTCGCGGCAAGTCACGATTGGCAAGCAACGGTTTCGACTGGCACTGGAATTGCATATCCAGGACAACGGACCGGGCGTCCCCGACAGTTTGAGAGACCGTATCTTCTACCCGCTGGTGTCAGGGCGGGACGGTGGCTCAGGACTTGGGCTCACGCTGGCGCAGACATTCGTGCAACAGCATCAGGGCACGATCGAATGCGACAGCGCGCCGGGACGCACGGTCTTCAAGATCGTGATTCCGTTGCCCTGACGCAAAAGTTGCCTGAATGAAACCCATCTGGATCGTTGACGACGACCAATCCATCCGCTTCGTGCTTGAGAAGGCACTGGCCCGTGAGCAACTGCCGGTCCGCAGTTTCGCCAATCCGCGAGAAGTGCTTGCGGCGCTGGCAGACGACGAGCCGCAGGTCCTGGTCAGTGACATCCGCATGCCGGGTGGCTCGGGCCTCGACTTGCTGGCCAAGGTCAAGGAGCGCATCCCCGGCCTGCCGGTGATCATCATGACCGCCTACTCCGACCTGGACAGCGCGGTGTCGGCTTTCCAGGGCGGGGCGTTCGAGTACCTGCCCAAGCCGTTTGATCTGACCAAGGCCGTCGAGCTCATCCGCCGCGCGGTGGACGAGAGCCTGCGCGAAGAGGTCAATGACGAGCGCAACGCACCGGCCCCGGAAATCCTCGGCCAGGCGCCGGCCATGCAGGACGTGTTCCGTGCGATCGGCCGCTTGTCGCAAAGCAATGTCACGGTGCTGATCACCGGTGAGTCCGGCTCCGGCAAGGAGCTGGTGGCGCGTGCGCTGCATCGGCACAGCCCGCGTGGCGATCTGGGCAGCAACGGGCCCTTCATCGCGATCAACACCGCGGCCATTCCGAAAGACCTGCTGGAGTCCGAGTTGTTCGGCCATGAGCGCGGTGCCTTCACCGGCGCGCAAACCATGCGCCGCGGCCGCTTCGAGCAGGCTGACGGCGGCACGCTGTTCCTCGACGAAATCGGCGACATGCCGTTCGATCTGCAAACCCGCCTGCTGCGGGTGCTCTCAGACGGCCAGTTCTACCGCGTGGGCGGCCACCAGCCGCTCAAGGCCAATGTGCGCGTCATCGCGGCCACCCACCAGAACCTGGAAGACCGTGTGCGGCAGGGTGTGTTCCGCGAAGACTTGTTCCACCGCCTGAACGTGATCCGGCTGCGCCTGCCGCCGCTGCGCGAGCGTTCTGACGACGTGCCGGCGCTGGCCAAGTTCTTCCTGCAGAAGAGCGCGAAGGACCTGGGCGTTGAGCCCAAGCGCATCACCGATGAAGCGCTGGAACTGCTCAAGACCTTCGAGTTCCCGGGCAATGTGCGCCAGCTGGAAAACGTCTGCCACTGGCTGACGGTGATGGCGCCGGCGCAGGTGATCGAGTCGAAAGATTTGCCGCCGGAGTTGCTGGCGGGCGGTGGGCCTGAGGTTCAGGAGCGCAACAGCCTGTCGGTGAACCTGCCGGGTGTGGCGCCGACGGTCGCTGTGGCCGCTGCAGTGGTGCCGGCCGCGGTCGCGCCCGTCGGACAACCCGCCGCCGTTGTCGTGGGTGCAACGGCCGCCGCGCCGTCGGCGTCGCCTGACGTCAGCGGCCCTTCGTGGCTGGTGGATCTGGAAGCTGAGGCGCGTCGCCTGCTGGAAGCTGGTGCGCCCGAGGTGTGGGATGTGCTGACCCGTCAGTTCGAGGCCCGCCTGATCCAGACCGCGCTCTACCTGACCCGCGGCCGCCGCATCGAGGCGGCGCAGAAGCTGGGCATCGGCCGCAACACCATCACCCGCAAGATCCAGGAACTGGACCTCGACGAGTGATCAGGCTCCGGGCGCACCTTGCGCCCGGATCAAGCAAGCAACGCCTCAGCGGCTCAGCGTCACCAGCACGGGGGCGTGGTCGCTGGGGCGTTCGTTCTTGCGGGTCGGCTTGTCGACCTCGCAGCTCTGCACCGCGCCCACCAAGGCCTGGCTGACCAGGATGTGGTCGATGCGCAGGCCCTGGTTCTTGCGGAACGCCAGGTTGCGGTAATCCCACCAGCTCCAGATCTTCGGCGGCTGCTCGAACAGCCGGAACGCATCGCTCAGGCCCAGCCCCAGCAGTTGCTGGAAGTGCGCGCGTTCCTCGTCGGTGCAGTGGATCTGCCCGGCCCAGGCGATGGGGTCGTAGACATCCCGGTCGTCCGGGGCGATGTTGTAGTCGCCCATCAGCACCAGCTCGGGGTGGGCGGCCAGTTGCCCGCGCACCCATTCCCGCAGGGCCGTCAGCCAGCCCATCTTGTAGACGAACTTGTCGCTGTCAGGCGCCTGGCCGTTCGGGAAGTAGCCACCAATCACGCGGATACCGTTCACCGTGCCGGCAATCACCCGGGCCTGCTCATCGGCAAAGTCTGGGATGTTGCGAACCACGTCGGTGGCCGGGCTGCGCGACAACAGCGCCACGCCGTTGTAGGTCTTCTGGCCATGAAACACGACGTGGTAGCCGGCGGCTTCAATTTCGGCCTGTGGGAACTTGTCGTCGGTGAGCTTGGTTTCCTGCAGCACCAGCGCGTCCACCGGGTGGGCTTTCAGCCAGTCCAGCAGTTGGGGCAGGCGAACGCCCAGCGAATTGACGTTCCAGGTGGCGAGTTGCATGGAGGTGGTGATGTGGGTGGTGTTGTCAGACATGGAACCAGGCCAGCACGCCCACCACGATGCCCACGCCGCCGATGCCCACGGTGCCCCAGGCCATCCAGCGGCGCTTGGTCAGGAGGGCAATCGCAGCCATCGCGATCGAGATCTGCAGTGCCGTGGTTGCCTGCGCCCAGCGGTGATGCTGGTGCATCTGCTCATCCGACTGGTGGTCCCACTCGGTGGCGGCTTCTTCAAGGGCTTCGGCTTCCTTCTTGATCTCGGCCTTTTCACCCTTGTAGCGCTCGATTTCGGCCTGGTAAGTGGCCTTGCGGTCTTCAGGCACCAGCGCCAGTGCCAGTTCAGCCAGATTCTGCTTGCCGCTCTTGGCCTGGTAGTAATTCCACTTGTTCGAGGCCTCGGTCTTCTTGATGGCCGCGTTGTTCTTGTAGAGGCCGGCATTGGCCTGCGTGGCCCCACCCATGTACGAGAACAGCGCCCCAACCGTGGCGAGGATGGCCGTGATCACCGCCAGCTTGCCGGCCATGCCTTCCGGGTTGTGCTGGGCAGCGTGTTCAAGTTCGTGGTCGTGCGGGCCGTGCACGTGAAAACCATGGTCGGACATCGGTTCAGTTCCTTGCAGGGGTTCGTTGGTAGGTGACAAAGCTGAAGTGGAACGCATTGGGCGCAGCGGCCTGGTGACGTTCGCGGCTGGTTTCGGTGAAGCTGCCGTGCTCCCAGGCCGGGAAGAAGGCGTCGGCGGGCAGCGTCAGCTCGACCTCGGTGAGCACCAGCTCGTCGGCCAGGGGCAGGGCCGCCTGGTAGATCTGCTCACCGCCGATCACGAACACGCGAGGCGAAGTGCGGTCAGCGGCCGATAGGGCGTCTTCCACGCTGTGCGTGACGATGGCGCCCGGCCCATCGAAGCCAGCTTGGCGGGTGATGACGATGTTCTGGCGTCCTGGCAGCGGGCGAAACCGCGGCGGCAGCGAGTCCCAGGTCTTGCGGCCCATGATCACCGGGCAGCCCTGGGTCTGGCGCCGGAAATGCGCCATGTCTTCAGGCAGGTGCCAGAGCAACTGGTTGTTCAGGCCGATGCCCCGGTCGCTGGCCAGGGCGGCGATCAAGGTCACACGGGGATTGGTGGAGGCAGGCATGGCGCCATTGTCGCCTCGTCCGAACGAGGGGCCGAGTGCCTCACACTGCCGATGCGCGTTGGCGTGTTGGTCAGACGGCCACCGGCGCCTTGATCGGCGCGTGGTGCTGGTACTCGAGCACTTCGAAGTCCTCGAAGACGTAGTCAAAGATCGAATCCGGCTTGCGCTTGATGTTCAGCACCGGGTAGGGGTGCGGGGCGCGCGCCAGCTGGGTCTCCACCTGCTCGAAGTGGTTGTTGTAGAGGTGGCAGTCGCCGCCGGTCCAGATGAAATCGCCGACGTCCAGATCGCACTGCTGGGCCAGCATGTGGGTCAGCAGCGCGTAGCTGGCGATGTTGAAGGGCACGCCCAGGAAGATGTCGGCGCTGCGCTGGTAGAGCTGGCAGCTCAGCTTGCCACGGCTACCGGCCTCGGTGGGCGGCGCCACATAGAACTGGAAGAAGGCGTGGCAGGGCATCAGCGCCATCTGGTCGAGCTCGGCCACGTTCCAGGCGCTGACGATGATGCGGCGCGAATCCGGGTTGGTCTTGAGCTGCTTCACGACCTCGCTGATCTGGTCGATGTGGCCGCCGTCGGGCTTGGGCCAGTTGCGCCACTGCACGCCGTACACCGGCCCCAGGCTGCCGTCTTCACGGGCCCATTCGTCCCAGATGGTGCAGCCGTTGTCCTGCAGCCATTTCACGTTGGAATCGCCACGCAGGAACCACAGCAGCTCCACGATCACGGCCTTCAGGAAGACCTTCTTGGTCGTGACGAGGGGGAAGCCTTCGTTCAGATCGAAGCGCATCTGGTGGCCGAACACGCTGCGCGTGCCGGTGCCGGTGCGGTCACCCTTGGCCACGCCATGCTCGTAGACATGGCGCATGAAGTCTTCGTATTGCGAGCGTACTGGGCGGGTCACGGTGGGCGGCTGGGTTGGGTCTGGAAGGCGGGGCAGCGGCGCTGCCTCCGGAGGTTCGCAATTATCCCTGCGTTGGCGCGCTGGTGATGGCGGGCATGGGCAGGCCGGTCTGGAACTGCATCGCGGCCAGACGGGCGTACAGCCCGCCGCGGGCCACGAGTTCGGCATGTGTGCCTTCTTCGACGATGCGGCCCTGGTCAAGCACCACGATGCGGTCAGCGCGCTGCACCGTGGCCAGCCGGTGGGCAATGACCAGGGTGGTGCGGTCCTTCATCGCGGTTTCCAGTGCGGCCTGCACCATGTGCTCGCTCTCTGCGTCGAGTGCGCTGGTGGCTTCGTCGAGCAAGAGCAGCGGCGGGTTCTTCAGCATGGCGCGGGCGATGCTGATGCGCTGGCGCTGCCCGCCCGACAACCGCACGCCACGCTCGCCGAGGAAGCTGTCGTAGCCGCCGGGCAGGGCCAGGATGAAGTCGTGCGCATAGGCGGCCTTGGCGGCGGCGATGACTTCGGCGTCGGACGCTTCGGGGCGGCCGTAGCGGATGTTTTCCAGCGCGCTCGCCGAGAAAATCACGCTGTCCTGCGGCACGATGCCGATGCGTTGCCGCAAGGCATGCATGTCGGCCTGGCGCACATCCACGCCGTCGACCGTGATCTGGCCATGCTGGGTGTCATAGAGGCGCAGCAGCAGTTGCAGCACGGTGGACTTGCCGGCGCCGCTCGGGCCAACCAGTGCCACCGTTTCACCAGCCTTGATGTTCAGCGACAGCGACTGCAAGGCCGGCTGACCGGGGCGCGACGGGTAGGTGAAGTTCACCTCCAACAGGCTCACCTCGGAGCCACCGTTGGCTGGCGGCAGCGCCACCGGGTGCGTTGGGTTGGTCACCGGTGATTCGGCATGCAGCAACTCCATCAGGCGCTCGGTTGCGCCGGCTGCGCGCAGCAGGTCGCCATAGACCTCGGAGAGCACGGCCACCGAACTCACCAGCACGGCCACGTACAGCACGGTCTGGCCCAGGTGGCCGGCGGTGATGTCCCCACTCAGCACGGCCTGCGTGCCCTGGTACAGGCCCCACAGCAGCGCGCCGAAGGTGGCGGTGATGATGAAGGCCACCAGCACCGCACGGATGCGGGTGCGCTTGCGGGCGGTGTCGAAGGCGCTTTCGGTGCTGGCATCGAAGCGGCGGGCCTCGGCGCCTTCCTGGGTGTAGCTCTGCACCACGGGCACGGCGTTCAGCACTTCGCTGGCAATCGCGCTGGCGTCGGCCACGCGGTCCTGGCTGGCGCGGCTGAGCTTGCGCACCCTGCGCCCGAAATACACGGCCGGCAGCACCACCAGCACCAGCATGCCCAGCACCTGCAGCATCACCCGCGGGTTCGTGATCACCAGCATCAACAGCGCGCCCGAGCCCATCACGGCATTGCGCAGGCCCATGCTGAGTGATGAGCCAACGACCGTCTGCACCAGCGTCGTGTCGGTGGTCAGGCGGCTCAGCACTTCGCCGGTGGCGGTGGTCTCGAAGAACTCGGGGCTTTGGCGGATGACGTGGGCGTACACGGCGTTGCGCAGGTCGGCGGTGACGCGCTCACCCAGCCAGCTGACCATGTAGAACCGCGACGCCGAAAACACGCCCAGCGCGGCACCCACGGCAAACAGGGCGCCGAAATGCTCGCGCAGGCCCATGACACGCTGACCAGGGTCAGCAGCCACCAGGCCCTGGTCGATCAGGCTCTTGAGCGCCGCCGGCAAGACGAGCGTGGCCACGGCGGCCAGCACCATGAACAGCACGGCCAGGGCGATGCGACCGCGATAGGGCCGCAGGAACGGCGACAGGCCGGACAGCGAGCGTGGCGTGGCAGCGGCGGGCCGCTCAGTGTTTTTGGACATGGGGTGTTGGCAAGGCGGGCAGGAGCAGTAACAGGGCAGTGTAGGCAAGGTGGGGCTGGCGGCGGTGCCTGCAAGCCCCCAGAAAATCATAGGCTATTCAATTATTGTTCAAACAATCATTGCCTATGCAATTAATATGGCGACCATGCCAAGCACGACCCCCAAGTCCGTCACCTTCTACCGGCCCGGTGAATACAGCCCGGAGGAGAGCGTGGGTTACCTGATGCGCCAGGTGTTGAGTTCAGTGGTCAATCAGGCCGATGCCCGCTTGGTCGATTGGGACCTCACGCATGCCCAGTGGTTGCCGCTGTTCAAGCTGCGCGCCGATGCCAGCCACACCGTGGCCAGCTTGGCGCGCACGCTGGACACCGACCCCGGCGCCATGACCCGCTCACTCGACCGCCTGGAAGCCAAGGGCTTGGTTGTGCGCGAGCGGTCCACCACCGATCGTCGCGTGGTGCACCTGCGCCTCACGACCGAGGGGCAGCGCGTGGCAGACCAGGTGCCCCCGGTGCTGGCCGGTGTGCTCAACGGCCACCTGGCCGGTTTCACGAAAGCCGAGTGGCAGACGCTGCTGCAACTGCTGACCCGCATGCTGGTCAACGGCGAAGCGATGCGCGCGTCCACCACCCCAACCACCAACGAATGAACATGCTGAATCTGCACAACTCTGCAAGCGCCCCGGGTGGCGTGCGCCTGGCCTGCCTGCTGGCGCTGGCGGGCGGCTTGGCTCTGGGCCTGTCGGGCTGCGCCTCCACTGGTGACGCCCCCACGGCCCTGACCATGAAGGCGCCTGCCGATGCGGGCCTGGCGCCCACCGACACCGGTGTGGTGGCCGCGCGCTGGTGGCTGGCGCTGGGCGACGCACGGCTGAATGCCCTGGTCGATCAAGCGCTGGCCAACCAGCCCAGCCTGGCCGTGGCGCAAGCCCGGGTGCAGCGCGCCCAGGCCCTGGCTGGGTTGACTGACGCCTCCAGCGGCCCGCAAGTGGGTTTGCAGGTGGATGTGGCCCGGCAGCGGTACACGGCCAATGGCCTGGTGCCCAAGCCGGTGGCGGGCAGCGTGTACGACAGCGGCACGCTGCAGGTCGGCGCCAGCTGGTCGCCGGACTTTTTTGGCCAGCACGCTGCCGAATTGGCAGCTGCGCTCGGCCAGGTGAAGGCGGCCCAGGTTGAGGCCAGTGGCGCCGCGCAATGGCTGGCTGCCCAGGTGGCCCGCAGCTACGTGGGGCTGGCCCGCCTGCAAGCGCAGCGTGAGGTGAGCGAGGCCGCGCTGGCGCAGCGCCAGGCCATGCTGGCCTTGACACGTCAGCGCGTGGCTGCCGGCCTCGACACCCAGGTGGAGTTGACCCAGGCCGACGGCGCCTTGCCCGACACCCGCAACCAGCTGGCGCAGCTCGATGAGCAGATCACGCTGGCGCGCCATCAACTGGCCACGCTGACGGGCCAGGCGCCGGGCGCGCTGGCCACCTTGTCGCCAACCCTGGCTGGCCTGACGCTGCCGGCGGTGCCCGAGCAGGTGGGCGCCGATCTGCTGGGCCGTCGGCCTGATGTGGTGGCAGCCCGCTGGCGGGTGGAGGCCGCACAGCAGGACGTGGCCGTGGCCCGCGCGCAGTTCTATCCGAACGTGAACCTCACGGCCTTTGTCGGCCTGAACGCGCTGGGCCTGGACAACGTGCTGCAGGGCAGCAGCCGCCAGATGGGCGTGGCCCCGGCCTTGCGCCTGCCGCTGTTTGACGGTGGCCGACTGCGCGCGCAGTGGCAAGGCCGTCAGGCGGAGCGTGATGTGGCGGTGGCCCAGTACAACGGCCTGGTGCTGGACGCGGCCCGCGAAGCCGCCGATAGCCTGAGCACCCTGCAATCACTGCAGTTGCAGCAGCGCGAGCAGGCCGCGGCACTGGCCAGCGCCGAGCGCGCCCATGAGCTGGCGCGCCAGCGCTACGCCGCCGGTCTGGGCAACTACCTGATCGTGCTCAGCACCGAATCCCCCTTGCTGGCGCAGCGCCGGCTGGCCGCAGACCTGCAGGCCCGCCAGCTGGATGCCCGCATCGCCCTGATGAAGGCCCTTGGCGGCGGTTGGTCTGACAGCTGAAAAACGCGCGCCCCAACGCCTTGCCGAACACCTCTGAACCCCATTTGAAGCACACCCAGCCATGAGCGAACTCAACCAAACCGAAGCCAGCAACACCCGCCGACGCGGCCTGACCCTGATTGCCGCAGCCGCCGTGCTGGCCGGCCTGGGCTGGGGCGGCTGGCACTGGTGGCATGGCCGCCACCAGCAAGCCACCGACAACGCCTATGTGGCGGGCAACGTGGTGCAGATCACGCCGCAATTGGCCGGCACGGTGGTGGCCATCCAGGCCGACGACACCGACTACGTCAAGGCGGGCCAGGTGCTGGTGCGCCTGGACCCAGCCGATGCCCGCGTTGCGCTCGAACAAGCCCAGGCCCAGCTGGCGCAAACGGTGCGCGAAGTGCGCACGCTGTTCGCCAACAACAGCACCTTGTCGGCGCAGGTGAAGACCCGTGAAGCTGATGTGGCCCGCGCCCAGGCTGATCTGGCCCGCGCACAGGATGACGTGAACCGCCGCAGCCCGCTGGTGGCAAACGGCGCCGTGGGCAAGGAAGAGTTCCAGCACGCCACCGCCCAGCTGGCAGCTGCCCGCAGCACGGCGGCTGCTGCCCAGTCGGCCCTGCAGGCGGCCCGTGAACAACTGGCTGCCGGCCAGACCCAGACTGACGGCATCAGCCCGGAGCAGCATCCGCAAGTGCTGCGTGCCGCGGCCCGCGTGCGCGAAGCGCACCTGGCGGTGCAGCGCGCCGATGTCGTCGCGCCGGTGGATGGCCACATTGCCAAGCGCGGTGTGCAGATCGGCCAACGCGTGCAGGCCGGCGCGCCGCTGATGACGCTGGTGTCGCTGAACCAGCTGTGGGTGGATGCGAACTTCAAGGAAAGCCAGTTGCAGGCGCTGCGCATTGGCCAGCCGGCTGAGCTGGAAGCCGATGTGTACGGCCAGAAGGTGGTGTTCCACGGCACCGTGGTGGGCCTGGGTGCTGGCACGGGCTCGGCGTTCGCCTTGCTGCCTGCGCAGAACGCGACTGGCAACTGGATCAAGGTGGTGCAGCGCGTGCCGGTGCGCATCAGCCTTGACCCCAAGGAGTTGGCCGAGCATCCGCTGCGCGTGGGCTTGTCGATGGAAGTGACGATCGACACCGCTGACCAATCCGGCAAGTCGCTGGCGGATGTGCCGCGCACGGCGGCCGGGGTGAGTACCTCGGCGCCGGAGGCGCAACAGAAGCAGGCCGACGCCGACGTGGCGCGCATCGTGTCAGCTGGCCTGGGCCGCAAGGTGGCGATGCGCATGGATGCGCCCGGCCAGGCCGGCGCTGCCGTGGCACACCCCTGATCGGGCTCGTCCATGAGTGACATCGCTCAACCCGCGCCCGGTATCCCGGCGTCGCCTGCAGGCCCAGCCGCACCAGCACAGCCGCCTGCACCTGCCGAGGCGCTCGCACCACTGACCGGCTTGCCGCTGCTGCTGGGCACGCTGTCGCTGTCGCTGGCCACGTTCATGAACGTGCTCGATTCGTCGATCGCGAATGTCTCCATTCCGGCGATTGCCGGTGACCTGGGCGTGAGCCCGGGGCAGGGCACCTGGGTCATCACCAGCTTCGGGGTGGCGAATGCCATTTCGGTGCCTTTGACCGGCTGGCTCACGCAGCGCTTCGGTGCGGTGCGCCTGTTCACGGCCAGCGTGCTGCTGTTCGTGCTGACGAGCTGGCTGTGCGGCTTTGCCTCGTCGCTGGAAATGCTGGTGCTGTTCCGCGTGCTGCAAGGCCTGGTGGCCGGCCCGATGATTCCGCTGTCGCAGACGCTGCTGCTCTCCAGCTACCCGCGCACCAAGGCCGGCATGGCGCTGGCGTTGTGGGGCGTGACGACGCTGGTGGCGCCGGTGGTGGGGCCGTTGCTCGGCGGCTGGATCACCGACAACGTCTCATGGCCGTGGATCTTCTACATCAACGTGCCGGTGGGCCTGCTAGCCGCAGGGCTGACCTGGGGCATCTACCGCCACCGTGAAACGCCCGTGCGCAAGCTGCCGATCGACACCGTGGGCCTGGCCTTGCTGGTGCTGTGGGTGGGCGCACTGCAGCTGATGCTCGACAAGGGCAAGGAGCTGGACTGGTTCGCCTCCACCGAGATCGTGGTGCTGGGCCTGACCGCGCTGATTTCCTTCGCCGTGTTCGTGGTCTGGGAGTTGACCGACGCACACCCGGTGGTTGATCTGCGCCTGTTCAAGCGCCGCAACTTCGCGTTCGGTGCACTCGCGCTGTCACTGGCCTACGGCCTGTTCTTCGGCAACGTGGTGTTGATGCCGCTGTGGTTGCAGCAATGGATGGGCTACACGGCCACGAGTGCCGGCATGGCGCTGGCGCCGGTGGGTGTGCTGGCCATTTTGCTGACGCCGCTGGTGGGCAAGAAGGTGGGCGTGTGGGACCCGCGCAAGATGGCCACCGGGGCCTTCATCGTGTTCGCGCTGGTGCTGGGTCTGCGTTCGCAGTTCAACACCCAGACCGACTTTGCCCATGTGCTGGTGCCCACGCTGCTGCAGGGCGGTGCGATGGCGTTTTTCTTCATCCCGCTGACCACCTTGACCCTGGCCGGGCTGACGCCGGACCGCATTCCGGCGGCGGCGGGCTTGAGCAACTTCGTGCGGATCACGGCGGGTGCCATGGGCACGTCGATTGCCACCACCTTGTGGGACGACCGGGCGGCGCTGCACCATGCTCACCTGACTGAAACGCTGGTGGAAGGACAGGGCGTTTTTGCCCAGACGCTGGCCCAGCTGCAGCAGGCGGGCTTGTCGTTGCCGCAGGCCTTGGCGCAGGTCAACCGCCTGCTGGACCAGCAGGCCTATACCCGCGCGGCAGACGACATCTTCCTGGGCTCGGCCTGCCTGTTCCTGATGCTGATCGGGTTCATTTGGCTGACGCGACGTCCGCCCCGCACGCCGGGAGCGGCTGCGGTGGATGCCGGTGGCGCACACTGAGGGTGTGAGCACTGAGGACGCGCGCTGACACCGCAGGGCGTTCAGCCCTCGGTGCCTGCGTCGGTGCCAATGTCCGTTTCTGAAGATGGGTCAGCAGCCGGATCCGGCAGCCGGCCTCGGCGGGCCAGCGCCTCCCGCAGCAGGTATTCGATCTGGGCATTGGCGCTGCGCAGTTCCTGCGCCGCCAGCCGTTCGATCTGGGCCCACAGCGCGGGGTCGATGCGCAGCGGGTAGCTCTTCTTTCCGGGGCTGGCCATGCTGCTAGACCTGACTGCGGGGCGCTGCCTTCACCCCCGCCGCTTCCAGTGCGCGCAGCAGCCCGGCAGTGTCATTCGTGCCCAGCCGGAATGAGCGGCCTCTGGCGTCATCCACGCGAACGGCGTCGCAGCCTTCCACGTTGTAGAGCCAGCCACGGGCGGTGTAGCGAATGCCCCAGCCTTCGAGCCAGGTTGAACGCGTGGCGGCCACGCCGGATAGCTGCCCCAATGGCCGCTGCCACTGCGGAAAGCCCAGCCAGCCCATCGACCACCGCAGTCGGTCGCGCTCGACGGTGATCGTCATGCTGCCAAACACCAGCACGCCCAGGCCGCAGAACAGCACCGCCAGCGCCAATGCGGTGGGCTGGTCAACCCACCACCACACCGGCAACGGCTCCGGCAGTCGTGCGATGTAGCCAATACCCAGCAGGCCGCTGACCAGGCTGAGCGCCAGCCCGAAGCGGCTGATCTGGCGGTGGCGATAGCGGTACTCGTTGGTCGTCGACATGGCGTCTCCTTCCAGCCCCGAACGGGATCAGTTGTAGAGGGTGCCGGTGTTGACGATGGGCTGGGTGTCCTTGTCGGAGCACAGCACCACCAGCAGGTTGCTCACCATCGCCGCCTTGCGCTCGTCGTCCAGGTCCACGATGTGGCGCTCGGACAAGCCCTTCAGCGCCGCCTCGACCATGGTCACCGCGCCGTGCACGATCTTCGTGCGGGCGCTGATGATGGCTTCGGCCTGCTGGCGGCGCAGCATGGCCTGGGCGATTTCTGCGCTGTAGGCCAGGTGGGTCAGCTTGGCGTCGAGGATGGTCACACCGGCACCGGCCGCACGCGATTGCAGTTCCTGCTGCAGGTCCAGGGCCACTTCGTCGATGCTGCCGCGCAAGGTGAGCTCGTCGGTTTCGGCGCTGTCGCCCGCGTCGTAGGCATAGCGTGAGGCCAGGTGGCGCAGCGCGGTTTCGGCTTGCACCTTCACGTACAGCTCGAAGTCATCCACCTCGAACACGGCCTGCGCGGTGTCGTCCACCTGCCAGACCACGGCGGCGCTGATGTCGACCGGGTTGCCGCGCTTGTCGTTCACCTTCAGCGTGGGCATGGTCAGGTTGCGTGCCCGCAGCGAGATGGTGCGCTTGATGTAGAGCGGGCTGGCCCAGCGCAGGCCGGTCGAGCGGTCGGTGCCCCGGTAAGCGCCGAACTGGGTGAGCAGGGCGGCGGTGTTGGGTTGCAACATGTAGAGCCCCGAGAGCACCACCGCGCCCGCCACCGTCAACAACGCCGTGACGTACCAAGGCGTGGCGTCAAAAGCAAAGGTGCGGCTGGCGATACCTGCCGCAATCAAGGCCACCCCAGCAGCCACCGCTGCGTAGCCGCTCAGAGACTGGAAGCCGATTTCCGAATGTTGCTTGCGTGACATGGTCGTCCCTCACAAATCAAAGTGATATCACTTTGAGCTCATCGGGCGGCCTTGTCAAGCGGCATACATGCCAAACCTGGACACTTACAAATTGCCGGCGAACAGCTTGCGAATGAACATCTGCTTGAAGCTGGTGGCATCGTCCAGCCCCAGGCGCTCCAGGTAAGCGGGCGGCGCTTCACGGTCGCTGACCAGCGCCTTGAGCACCATGCCCACCAGTTCCACCGGGTGTTCGGTGGCGTTTTTCAGCCGCTTCAAGGCCCGCACGATGATCAGCTCGTCGGCATTCAGGTCGGTGCCAAACGGGAAGTCGGGCAGCACGCCGGCCTCGCTCCAGGGGTGCAGGGCGGCGTCCAGCGTGGCGGGCAGGTTGTGGCGGTGCGCTTCGGGCACTTCCCAGGCTGCATCGAGCTTGCCGTGGCTGCGAGCGCTTTCCACGAGCTCTGGCTGGAAGCGTGAATCAGCGATGCAGATCAAGCGCTGGATGACCTCGGTGTCGGTCTGGCCGCGCAGATCAGCCACGCCGTATTCGGTGACCACTACATCGCGCAGGTGCCGCGGAATGGTGGTGTGGCCGTAGTTCCAGACGATGCTGCTCTTGAGCCCGTGGCGGTTTTCGTGGGTGGCGCGCAGCATCAGCACGGAGCGCGCATCAGGCAGCGCATGGGCCATGGCCACGAAGTTGTACTGGCCGCCCACGCCTGACACCACCTGGCCGTTTTCCAGGCCGTCCGACACGGCGGCGCCCAGCAGCGTCACCATCATCGTGGTGTTGATGAAGCAGGCGCGCTGGCGCTGGGCGGCGCGCAGTTCGCTGTCGCCCGGGCGGGCGCCGTAAAGCTGGTTGATGACGTCAATGCGCGTCATGTCGATCTTCGCCAGCGCTTCAGCCGGCAGCGTGCGCAGGCGCTGGTAGAAGTCGTTGGGGCCGAGGAAGAAGCCGCCGGTCATGTGCACGCCGCCTTGCAGCTGATGGCCCATGAAGTGCTGGGCCAGCGTGGCCAGGGCGTCGGGTGCGTGCAGGTCGTTGGTGGCGCGGTGGCTGCCCCGCACCAGCTCGTCGCCTGCAAGCACCACGTTGGGCAGGAAGATGCCGAAGCGCGTCAGGAAGGTGATGTCGCTGCCCTGCAGCGGGCTCTGGATGCGCCCCGCCTGGAGCAAGGCGCGCAGCGTGTCGGCATCCAGTTGCTGCGGGTGAATTTCACCGCGGTTGATGAGTTGCTGCAGCGCCAGGTCGTCAAACACGGCCCGTTTGACGATGCCGGCGTCCATCAGCTGCATGAAGCCGTTGACGAACATCTCCGAGCAGCCATACAGGCCCTCGTTCAACGGGCCGAGCTCACGGCCGGCCGTTCCGTCGGGGCACAGCCTGGACAGGATCTGCGCGTACGCATCACCGTGCTGGTGCCGCACGATCAGGGCCTGGGCGATGGCGTCGCCGAGTGAGCCGATGCCGATCTGCAGCGTACCGCCGTCGCGCACCAGGCTGGAGGCATGCAGCCCGATGGCGTAATCGGCCGTGCTGACCTTGCCATTGGGCGGCGCAAACAGCGCGTGGCTGCCGGTCGGGTCGGTGACCACGGCATCAAAGAAGCTGGGGCTGATGGCCGCGTGGTTGGGCATGAACGGCAACTGCTGATTGACCACGCCGATCAGCAACGGTGGCCGACCGGCTGCGGTCAGGCGCTCGACCAGCTCGGCCGTCAGGTCCGGGTTGCTGGAAAAGGACAGCTGCCAATCCGGGCTGCCGGCGCCCCTGCTGGCCACCGCCTGCGCAATCACGTTCACGCCCTGCAGCACCATGTCGCGTGCCGCAAAGGTGTAGTTGGTGCAGATGTAGCCCTGCTGGGCCGGCGCGTTGCCGAGGTAGTCGCCGGTCTTCAGGAAGAACTCGCGCACCTCGATGTTGGCGGGCAGGGTGCCGGCGCGCAGGTCTTTCACATAGGCCAGATCGGGGTAGTCGCCGAAGACGCGTTCTACCAGCGGCGCCAGAAAGTGCGCTTCCAGATCGCTCTTGCCGCGGGGCAACTCGAGCGAGAGCGCGGTGACGATGCGCAGCCGGCGCACGCCGTCCGCCTTGATGCGCTGGTACAGGGCATTGACCAAGGGGTTGGGCTTGCCGATGCCCAGCGGGATCGCCAGCACGATGTCACCGGAAATGCGTTGCAGCACGAGGTCGACGGCATCGTCGGTGCGGGTCATCAGCAAAGGGCTGTTCATGGGGGGCTCTGGGTGCGGTGGCAAAGTTTGGAGGATGATCGCGCAGAAGCTGAATGCGCAAAAGCTGGTGGCTTCTGGCCGGTGCGCCGGCGCCTCGGCCCGCGGGCAGCGGTGAGCGGCGAGACTGAAGTCACGAAGCCCTGCTTTTCACTTGACCGAAGACCCCTGCATTTATGATCGAATCAAGGTCTTCCGAACATCTGGACACGTCACTCCGATGAACAAGCTCGACTCCGGCTGGAGTTCCCGTCTGGTCCGCGCCGTTGGCCGGGTTGGCGTCGGCTCCGCCTGGCTGTTCCAGATGGGCGTGGCCTTGACCGTCGGCCTGGCAGTGGCCGGCTTGCTGGTCTGGCTGGACGGTGCCTCCTGGAGCACGGCCGCCCTGGCGGGGAGCCTGGCGCTGGTGCCGGCCCTGATCGCAGGCTCCGTGGCCATGCACCTCGCCCGCGCGCTCGCCGAATCGACCCAGCAGCAGGCGCTGCTCAGCGCCGATGACGAGCTCTCCGGCGTCAGCAACCGCCGGCAGTTTCTCCGGCTCGCCGAGCGCGAATGGTCGCGCTGCCGCCGTTATGGTGACGACGGCGCCTTGCTGTTGATCGACACCGATCACCTGCGCCGCATCAACGACAACCTCGGGCAGCGCTGCGGCGACGCCATCCTGCATGAAACCACCCGCCGGGTGAGCGCCACGCTGCGCCAATCCGACGTGCTGGCCCGCTTTGGCGGTGCCGAGCTCGCGGTGTTTCTGCCGCACACCGACCCGCTGGGCGCACTTGATGCCGCTGAGCGCATTCGCCAGCAGGTGGCTGCCGCCCCGTTCCGCTGGGAGCAGGCGCATGTGGTGGCCACGGTCAGCGTGGGTGTGGCGCATGTGCATGCCGGCCAGATCGCCCTCGACAGCCTGATCCAGGAATCCGAGGTGGCCTTGCAGGCCGCGAAGGAAGCTGGCCGCAACTGCGTGCGTGCCGCGCCCATCCTGCCCCGCCAGAGCGACCCGTCGCGCACGGTGTCGCCGGGCTGATGCCACACCGGCCGCGTCAGGCCGGCACACGGTAATTGGCCGGCCCCATCAGGTCGATGCCGCAGGGCAGCTCCCGCGCCCAGGCGATGAACTCCTGAACCGCCGGGCCGATCAAGGGCGCACCATGCTGCGGCGCCATCATGTCGATCTCCAGCCCGCTGACCATGTCGGCCCACAGGCGCATCACCTTGTTCGACACCATGTAGCGCCGGTGGAAGGCTTCCATGCGCGGCAACATCGGCGCGAGTGAGGTGATCGGCTGCTTGGCTGCTTCACCGCCCACCAGCGACACGCCCAGGTCACCCGAGAACAAGATCTTGGCTACCGGGTCGTAGAACTGGAAATTGCCTTCGGCGTGCAGGAAGTGCGCGGGCAGGGCGATCAGGTCAGTCCGCCCGATCCGGATGCGCATGCCGGCGTCGTCGATGCCGTGGATGCGGCCGGCCGTCTTGCCGGGCTTGCAGAAGTGCGGGACGAAGCGTTCCCAGATCTTCGACACATAGATCTTCGCCTGGGTGCTGGTGGTCCAGCGGTCGAGTGCGCCGATGATGTCGGGGTCGGCGTGCGAAGCCAGCAGGGCCGACAACTTGTGCGGCGGAAAGTGCCGCGTCATCGTCAGGTAAAGCTCGCTGTACGCCAGATTGCCCCCCGGGTCGATGATGGCCCCGGTGTCCTGATCGATGATCAGGAACTGGTTGGATTGCACCGCCTCACCCGCATGATCGTCCGACAAGTCGGAGAACATCAGGCACTGGTGACCGTCTTTTTGATACAGCGTGACTGGCATCCGCCGATTCTAGAAATCGACGTGCGGCCGGCCTTGATCCCGCTCAAGGCGCGGCGTGCAAGGCGCGCAGCACCAGCCCGAGCACCTGCTCACCCACATCCGGGCTCTGCGCCGGCACGGCCTGGCGCTGCATGCTGCGCAGCCAGGTGATCTGCCGCTTGGCCAACTGCCGCGTGGCCGCCACGCCGCGCTCGATGACCTCGGCGTGCAGGGCCTCGCCGGAGAGGCCTGCGTCCAGCGCTTCCCAGGCCTGGCGGTAGCCCACGCAGCGAATGGACGGCAGCTCGGCGTGCAGGCCCGGCTGTGCGCGCAGGGCTATCACCTCGTCGATGAAACCGGCGTCCAGCATCTCCCGGAAGCGCTGGGCGATGCGCCGGTGCAGCCAGGCGCGGTCATCGGGCTCCACCGACACCAGCAGGTGGTCAGCGGGCGCTGCGTCTTCGGCGCCGGCCTTGCCGCGTGTGTGAAAACTCGACAGGGGCTGGCCGGTCAGCGCATGCACTTCCAGCGCACGTTGCACACGTTGCGAATCGTTCGGCGACAGGCGGGCGGCGGTGACGGGGTCGATGCTCGCCAGTCGGTCATGCATCGCCGGCCAGCCGATGGCTGCAGCTTCGGCATCGAGGGCCGCGCGCACATTCGCGTCGGCGGGTGGCAGCGGGTCAATGCCGTCGATCAGCGCCTTGAAATACATCATCGTGCCGCCGACCAGCAGCGGCAGGCGGCCTCGGCTGCGAATCTCGCTGATCAGGCGCTCTGCGTCGATCACGAACTGCGCGGCCGAGTAGCTCTCTGACGGCTCGATCAGGTCGATCAGGTGGTGCGGCGCCGCAGCCTGCTCAGCCGCGCTGGGCTTGGCAGTGCCGATGTCCATGCCGCGGTAGACCAGTGCGGAATCGACGCTGATGATCTCGACCGGCAGCACGCTGGCCAGTCGAAGGGCGATGGCGGTTTTGCCCGCGGCGGTCGGTCCGGCCAGACCGACCCAGCGTGGCCAATCAGGCAACTGACTCATGGGGAGAAGAAAGGAGTTTTTCAGGATGACCGTGCCGCTGCACCAGGGTCCAGGCAATCAGGCTGGTGACCACCGACGCTGCGCACAAGGCGCCGGCCAGCGGCAGCAGCGCGCCCGTCATGTGCCCGCCCAGCCACAAACCAACCAGGAAGGCGGTGAGCGCCAGCACGAAGCCCGACAGGGCCGAGGCCACGCCTGCTTGCCGCGGGAAGGCGCTGACGGCGCCGGCTTGCCCGCAGGGCTGGTGCACGCCGTGGCCGAAGGTGAACAGCCAGTGGCAAGCCAGCACGGCCAGTACCGGCGGGGTCGGGCCCAGTGCCAGCGCCAGCATGCCTGCGCCGCCGGCCAGGGTGAAGAAGGCGCCGCGCTTCACGGCGCCGGGCAGGCCGTGCAGGCGCAGCAGCCGCCGGCACCACAGGGTGCCGCACAGGTAGCTGAGCGACGCCGAGGCCATCGCCAGGCCGTAAGCCCAGGCCGGCAAACCGAAGTTGCCGATGTAGACGAAGGAGCTGCCGGCCAGCAGCACGAACAGGCCGGCATAGGTGCTGGAGATGAGCGCCGTCCAGGCCCGGAAGGCCGGGTGCCGCGCCACTTCGGAAAAGCTCTTCGCCAGCGCGCGGCCGTCGAGCGCCGATGGATTCAGCCGCGGGGCGGTTTCAGGCAGCCGCCACACCACGAAGGCGAGGGTGACCGCGCCCACCGCCGTGACAGCGCCAAGCGCTGCCCGCCAGCCGGCCCAGGCCGCCAGAAGCCCGCCGCTGAAGGGCGCCAGAATGGCGATCACGCCCAGGCCAGAGAGCCCGCGCGCCATCACCTGCGCGCCTTCATGCGGCTCGAACAGGTCGCGCACCATGGCGCGGGCACACACTACCGAGGCGGCCAGGCCCGCGCCCTGCACCACGCGGGCAGCGATGAGCGTGTGGATGTCAGGCGCCAGCGCGGCGGCCAGGCTGGCGGCGCTGTACAGCGACAGGCCGCCCAGCAGCACCGGCCGGCGGCCAAAGCGATCAGACACCGGGCCCATCACCAGCTGCGCCAGGCCGAACGACAGCAGCAGCGCCGACATCGTCAGCTGCGCCAGCGACATCGGTGCTGCCAGATCACGTGCCAGCAAAGGCAGCGCTGGCAGGTAGAGGTCGGTGGTGACGGGCTGCAAACCCAGCAGCAAGGCCAGCGCCAGAGCCACCAGCCCCGGGCTCAGGCCACCGGGGCGTGCGGTGGATACAGGCATGGTCAGAAGCGCTCGTCCTCGCGCAGGTAGCGCCACTCGCCCATCGGCAACTTGCCGAGCACCACACTGCCGATGCGCACGCGCTTCAGGCCCACCACCTTCAGGCCGACCAGTTCGCACATGCGGCGGATCTGGCGCTTGCGGCCCTCACGCAGCACGAAGCGCAGCTGGTCTTCATTGGCCCAGCTCACCTTGGCAGGCTTGAGCTTGTGACCATCGAGTTCCAGGCCGTGGTTCAGCAGGTTCAGGTCGGACTCGGGCAGGGTGCCTTCGCGCTGGTATTCCACCCGCACGAGGTATTCCTTCTCCACGTCGGAGTCTTCACCGATGAGGTGCTTGGCGATGCGGCCGTCCTGCGTCAACACGAGCAGGCCGGTGGAGTCGATGTCGAGGCGACCCGCCGGGGCCAGACCACGGGCATGGCCCGGGTGGAAGGGCTTGCGCGACGTGTCGTCTTGCCAGTGCTTGTCCTGCGTGACGAGCACGCTCGCGGGCTCATAGCCGTCTTCGGCCTGGCCCGACACATAACCGATCGGCTTGTTGATCAGGATGGTGACGCGCTTGGCCTGCTGCTGGTGAGCAGCCGGGTCCACCTCGATCTTGTCGGAGGGTTGCACGCGCTGGCCCAGCACGGCCATCTGGCCGTTCACCAGCACCCAGCCGGCGGCGATCCAGTCATCGGCTTCGCGGCGCGACGCCAGACCGCGCTCGCCCAGCACCTTCGAGAGGCGATGGCCGTCTTCGCTGGCCGGCGGGCGCACTTGCGGTGCTGCGGGGCCGGAGCGCGGTGCTTCATGGGCGCGGGTGTCGCGGCGTTGGTCTTGCCGGAACGGCCGCTCGTCGCGCTGGCCTTCGAAGCGAGGGCGGTGGTCACGCGGGCCGTCGAAACGGGGGCGATCACCCTGGGGGCGATCCTCACGCGGGCGGTCGAAGCGCGGGCGGTCGCCTTGGGGGCGGTCGCCGTACGGACGATCGAAACGCGGACGGTCATCGCGCGGGCCGTCAAAATGGGGGCGGTCAACTTGAGGGCGATCCTCACGCGGGCGGTCGAAGCGCGGGCGGTCGCCTTGGGGGCGGTCGCCATACGGACGATCGAAGCGCGGGCGGTCGTCACGCGGGCCGTCGAAACGGGGGCGGTCACCCTGGGGGCGATCCTCACGCGGTCGGTCGAAGCGCGGACGGTCGCCTTGGGGGCGGTCGCCGTACGGACGATCAAAACGCGGGCGGTCATCACGCGGGCCGTCGAAACGGGGGCGGTCACCTTGAGGGCGGTCCTCACGCGGGCGGTCAAACCGTGGGCGGTCGCCCTGGGGCCGTTCGTCGCGCGGGCGATCAAAACGGGGACGGTCGTCGCGCGGGCCGCCGAAACGTGGGCGATCACCCTGGGGGCGGTCGTCACGGGGGCGGTCAAAACGCGGACGGTCACCCTGCGGGGCGCCAAATTCGCTGCGCGGGGCGTAGCTCACGGGCACGTTGAAACGGGCACCTTCTTCAGGCGCCTGGCGCTTGTCGTCGGCTTGAACCGGGGTGTTGGCATCGGTGCCAGCCACGGGGCGGCGCGGGGTGCGCTTGATGTCGCGATCGGAACGCATGGCGGCCCCTTCAGCAAACGGCCGCGGCGCGCATCGAGCGCGCCAGCAGGGCCAGGGGTGGGTGGGCCGGCGCACTCACGGCGGCGGGCATCAGGTCAACTTCTTGGAAACACATCCCCCGATTGTCGCCGTTCCGCGTCGGGCTTGCGCGTTTACCCGCGTCAGCGTCCGCGGAGGAATAGCGTATCGAGGTCTTTCATGCTGACTTGGCGCCAGGTCGGGCGGCCGTGATTGCACTGGTCGGCCCGATCGGTGGCCTCCATCTGGCGCAGCAAACCGTTCATTTCCTCCAGCGTCAGCCGGCGGTTGGCGCGCACCGCGCCGTGGCAGGCCATGGTGGCCAGCAGGTCGTCGCGGGCGCGCTCGATCAGTCGCCCGGCGTCGGCTTCGTCCAATTCGTTGAGTTCAGCCAGCACCGAGCGGGCCAGGGCCACCGGATCGGCGTCGGGCAGCGCGGCGGGGCGTGCCCGCACAGCCAGGCTGGTGGCGCTCAGTGGCGTCACATCCAGGCCCAGGGCCAGCAGGTCGTCGTGGCGCGCCTCGGCCAGCGCCACTTCGGTGTGGGTGGCGGCGAAGCTGGCCGGGATCAACAGCGGCTGCGACGCCAGCGGTGCTTCGCGGGCCAGCGTCTTCAGGCGCTCATAAACGATGCGCTCATGGGCCGCATGCATGTCGACCACCACCAGGCCCTGGGCGTTTTCCGCCAGCACATACACACCGGCCAGTTGGCCCAGTGCCCGGCCCAAGGGCCAATCGTCGGTGGGCGCGGGGGCTTGCGCGTCGGTGGCGGCCAGCCAGGCGGCGGGCTGCTCGCGGACGGTGGGGCGCGCATCGCCATCAAGTGGCGTCAGGCGCGGCCCACCGGGCTCGGGGGCATACAAAGCCGACAGATCAGCCAGGCTCAGGCGCTGCTGGTGGGCCGTGGGCGGCAAGCCGGCGAAGCGGAACCCGCCCGGGCTGCTGCTGCCAGCATCGGCAGATTCAGTCAGCGGATTCTGGCGTGGTGCGGGCCAGGCGGGCGCGGCTTGCTCAGCCAGCGAGCCTGCAGCGGCCAGGGGCGTGGCAGCTGCGGTGGTCGCATCACCAGTGGGGCGGATCGGCTGCGCACCACCCGGCACGGCCAGCGTCTGCTCCACGGCGCGGCGCACGGCGCCGTACACCTCACCGGATTCCCGGAATCGCACCTCGATCTTGGTCGGGTGCACGTTCACGTCAACCCGCGTCGGGTCGATGTCGATGAACATCACATAGGCGGGTTGGCGCTGGCCGTGCAGGACGTCTTCGTAGGCGGTGCGCAGGGCGTGCGCCACCAGCTTGTCCTTCACGAACCGGCCGTTCACGTAGGCGAACTGGTGGTCGCTGCGGGCACGTGCAGCTTCGGGCAAACCGATGCGGCCGAGCACGCGCATCGGCCCGGCCATGGTGTCCACCAGGCGGCTGTTGGCCACGAAGTCGGCGCCCAGCACGTCCGACATGCGGGTGTCGTGGCTGGCCTGGCGCCATTGCTGGATGAGCTTGCCGTCGTGCCAGACGGCGAAGCCGACATCCGGCCGCACCAGCGCGTGGCGCTTCACGGCTTCCACCGCATGGGCCAGCTCGGTGGCGTCTGACTTCAGAAACTTGCGGCGCGCCGGCGTGCTGAAAAACAGCTCGCGCACCTCGATGCTGGTGCCCACCGACCGCGCGGCCGGCGACAACTCACCGCTGCGCGCATCGATGCGCTGGCCGTGCGCGGCATCGGCCGTGCGGCTGACGATGCTCATGTCAGACACCGAGGCGATGGCGGCCAGCGCCTCGCCACGGAAGCCCATGGTCTGCACGCCTTCCAGCTCTTCCAGTGAGCGGATCTTGCTGGTGGCGTGCCGCTTGAGGGCCAGCGGCAGCTCTTCCACCGGAATGCCGCCGCCGTCGTCTTCAACCACGATGGCGCGCACGCCACCGGCCGTCAGGCGCACGGTGATCTGGCGCGCGCCGGCGTCCAGTGCGTTGTCGACCAACTCACGCACCACCGAGGCCGGCCGCTCAACCACCTCGCCGGCTGCAATCTGGCTGACCAGCTCATCCGGCAGTTCGCGGATGGCGCGGCGCGCGGGCAGGGAAGCGGTGTCGGGGCTGATCGGCGAATTCATCAGCCAGATTGTAGGGATGCGGCCGGTGCCGTCATGGGGCGCCGTGATAATGCCCGCCCATGGACTACCTGCCCCTGCTTCTGGATTTTGTGCTGCATGTTGACAAGCACCTGGCGACCTTCGTGGCGACCTACGGTGCCTGGGTGTATGCCTTGCTGTTCCTCATCATCTTTGTTGAAACCGGCGTGGTGGTGATGCCCTTCCTGCCCGGCGATTCGTTGTTGTTCGTGGTGGGCGCCATGTGCGGCACCGGGCTGATGGAGCTGCACATCGCGATGCCGCTGCTGCTGGTGGCGGCCGTGGCCGGCAACCAGAGCAACTACACCCTGGGCCGCTATTTCGGCCCCAAGGTGTTCCAGTGGGAGAACTCGCGCTTCTTCAACAAGCAGGCCTTCAACCAGGCGCATGCGTTTTACGAAAAGCACGGCGGCATCACCATCGTGATCGCGCGGTTCATGCCCTTCGTGCGCACCTTCGCGCCCTTCGTGGCCGGTGTGGCCGCGATGACCCGCAGCAAGTTCACGTTTTATGACGTGACCGGCGGCGTGCTCTGGGTGTGCGGCCTGATCGGCGTGGGCTACGCCTTCGGCAACGTGTCCTGGGTGCAGCAGAACCTGGACAAGATCATCTGGGCGATGATCATCGTGCCGGGCCTCCTCATCATCGCCGGCAGCCTGCGCGCGAAGTTCAAGGCGCGCGGCTGATCGGCTCGCGCCTCAGCGCTGGCGCGGCGTGACGCGCTCGTCGAGCTCGGCTGCCCGGTAGTCGGGCAGGAACTTGCAGGTGCCGCCGAACTTGGCCTGGCTGGCCGGGCAGCGGCCCGCAATGCTCTGGGGTGTGGGCTTCTCGCCGCGCTCGATCCAGTTCAGCAGGGCGTCCATGGCGGCGGGGTATTCGGCGTCGCTCAGGTAGCTGTGGTCGGCGTAGTCGGCATAGTTCTGCACCAGCCAATGGCTGCGCCCCTGGCGGGCCACCTGGGCGCGGAAGACGCTGTCGAGCTCCACAAAGGCGATCGGATCGTTCACGCCGCGCACACTCACCACGGGCATGCTGATGCGGCCTTGCGGATCGGTGTCGGCAGCCAGCTTGGCGACGGCCTGGGCATCAGGCGCGTAGCGGGCCACGCGCTGGTTCAGTCCGGCCTGGTCGGTGGCTGCGGTGTAGACCGCGCCCATGTTGCCAAACGGATTGCGGCCGCTGGTGCGCTTCAAAGCGATGTCCTGGAAGTGCCAGGTGGCCCAGTTCATGTGGCCGATCAATGAGCGCTCAGGCAGCTTGGCCTGGCGCAGCAGGGTGTCCAGCGCGGCGGCTTGTTTCGGGCTGCGCTCGGCCGCCGGCAACTGCACGCCGGTGCAGGCATTCACCCGACGGGCCAACTCGGCGCGGGTCAGGCTGCTGCCCTCGGGCAAGCCCATCCACAAGGGGTACTGCGGCTCGTCGGCGCGCGGGTGATCACCACACACGGCCTGGTAGACCACGCGCAGGTCGAGGCGGAAGTCGTAGGAGCGCGTGCCGCCGCCCAGCACACCGCTGGTCAGGAACACGCCGTCATACGACGCGGGGAACATCTCGGCACCGATGGCCGCCACACTGGCGCCCCAGCTTTGCCCATGCAGCACGGTGCGCCGCGGTGTTGCAACGTGGCGGCTGAACAGCGTGCGCAAGCGCTCGGTGTCTTCAGCGGCCGCGCGCACTTCCACGCCGCCTTGCCGGTAGGTGGAGCCCGCCCAGGCATGGCCCGCCTTCACCATGATGGACCAGCGCTGCAGGTCTTCGGCGCTGCGCTCAGGCTTCGGGTTGCCCAGCTCCGGGCCGCCGTGGGCGTGCATCACCAGCACGCCGGTCCAGGGTGTGGGCACGGCAATCCACCAGTACGCGCCGGCGTCATCTCGGCCGGAGAGGCACCGGGTGGTTTCTGGCAGGCCGGTTGGGCAGACGGCATGTTGTGGATGCGTAGCGTCGAGGGCCTGCTTGATGACCGGTGGGCTTTTGGTTGAATCACGCGGCGCAGCGCAGCCTCCCAGCACGGCCAGCCCTACCAGCCCCGCAGCGAACAGCGCGGGTCGCATCGAACGGCTTTGCACCGGGGTCATTGAGGTGGCCAACAAGGGGCGCTGGCGGAAGGCGGTGGTGGTGCTCATGCACCGATGTTGCCGTGCCAACTGCCGCTTGCGGGTGCGTGGATACGCGTAGCGTGTGTGGGCCGGCTTGGCCCCGGCGCTGCATGGGTGCATGGGGCTGTCGGACAATGGCGGCATGAACTCGCTGTCGCGCCCCGGGCGCACCCTTGACCATGTCTGCTGAGGCTGCGCCATCGGGGCCGTTCGCGCTGCTCGACGACCGCCGTGCCGGCATGAGCCGCCTCTACACGGCTTTTGTGCTTGAGCACCGCTGTGACGACCCCGCGCAGCTGGCGGCGGTGTGGTCTGCGGTTGAAGCGGACCAGCGACGCGGCCTGCATGCGGTGCTGCTGGCTGACTACGAATGGGGCGCGCGCCTGCAGGGGGCGGGTGCTCAGGCCTGGCCGGGCGAACGCGCTGGCGGATCGAAGCAAGACCGTGCCATCGACTGCGCACGCGACGACGACAACAACAACGCCGGCGCCCTGCGCGTGCTGATGTTCGAGCGGCTGCAGCACCTCGATGCCGCAGCCACCGATGCCTGGCTGCAGCAGCACGATGGCGGCCACGCGCAGCCCGGCCCGGCCGGCGTGATGGGCTGGCGGCCCGAGATCGACGAAGCCGGCTACACGGCCATGATCGACGCGGTGCAGGCGGCCATCCGGGCGGGTGAAACCTACCAGGTCAACGCCACGTTCCGCGTGGCTGGCTTGGCGCACGGCACGCCCTTGGCTCTGTTCCGCCGTCTGCGGGCTCGTCAGTCGGTGGCGTTTTCAGCCTGCGTGGCCTTGCCCGGGCCGGGCGCCGCGCGCCATGTGCTGTCCATGTCGCCCGAGCTGTTCTTGCAGCATGAGGCAGGCGTGCTCACGGCGCGCCCGATGAAGGGCACTGCACCGCGGGCAGGCACGCCGGAGCAAGACGCAGAAGCGGCCAGCCGCCTGCAGCGCGACGTGAAAAACCGCGCCGAGAACCTGATGATCGTGGACCTGCTGCGCAACGACCTCGGCCGCATTGCTGACATCGGCAGCGTCAAGGTGCCCGCCTTGTTCGCGATCGAGGCCTACAGCACCGTGTTCCAGATGACGTCCACCGTGCAGGCCCGTCTGAAGCCGGGTTTGGGCATGCCGCAGATCCTGAAAGCCACCTTTCCGTGTGGCTCGATCACTGGCGCACCCAAGCACCACACGATGGACCTGATCCGAGGCTACGAGCACTCGCCCCGGGGCTTGTACTGCGGCGCCATCGGCTGGGTGGATGCACCAGGCCCTGATGCCCCGGCTGGCGCACCCGGCGCGTTCTGCCTGAACGTGGCCATTCGCACCCTGGTGCTGGAGTCTCCCCGTGGCTCTGACGGCCTGCGGCCCGTGAAGATGGGCCTGGGCGCCGGCATCGTGCTCGACAGCGTGGCCGCCGACGAGTGGCAGGAGTGTTTGCTCAAGGGCCGCTTCGCCACCGATGTGGACCCGGGCTTCACGCTGTTTGAAACCATGAAGCTGGAGCGCCAGCCCGATGGGGCGGTGCTTGCACTGCGGCTGGACGCCCACCTGGCCCGTCTCGCTCGCAGCGCGGCGGCGTTGGGTTTTGCCTTTGATGCCGGTGCGGCGGTAGCGGCCTTGCGCGGCGAGTCGGACGCAGCGCAAGCTGAGGCGCTAGACGCGTGGCGGCTGCGCCTTGATCTCTCTTTTGACGGCACGTTGCGCACCAAGCGGGCACCCCTGTTGACCTTGGCCGCAGAGTTGCTGGACACCCAGCAGCGCGTGGGCCTGTGCCTGGCCAGCCAGCGCTTGCCCGCGCAAGACGCGCTGCGCGCCCACAAGACCAGCCACCGGCAGCTCTATGACCAGGCGATTGCGGCGGCCGAAGCCGCCGGTGCGTTTGACGCCTTGTTCCTGACCGAGGATGGCCGGGTGGCTGAAGGTGCGCGCTCCAGCGTGCTGGTGCGCCAGGGCGACGTGTGGTGGACGCCACCCGTGGCCGACAGCGCCCTGCCCGGCGTGATGCGTGCAGCCTTGCTGGCATCGGGCCTCGATGGGCTGCCGGTGCGCGAGCGCAGCTTGCGCTGGCCCGATCTGGCGGCGGCTGACGAACTGGCCGTGTGCAACGCCTTGCGAGGCGTTCTGCGCGCCCGCTGGGTGGGCCCCACGCCCTGATCTGAAGCCGGGCTCAGCCGCAGCGGCACGGCGCCAAAGTGCTCAGGTGGTGCTGCGGTTGCGCGCCAGCGGCGGGTTCTTGGCGAAGTAGCGCTCGATGCCGCTGAACAGGGCCTGCACCAGGCGCTGCTGGTAGTCGGCGTCGCGCAGCTTGTCTTCTTCTTCCGGGTTGGAGATGAAGGCGGTTTCGACCAGGATGGACGGAATGTCAGGCGCCTTGAGCACGGCAAAACCGGCTTGTTCCACCTGCCGCTTGTGCAGCTTGCCGACCTGCCCGATGCGGCTGAGCACCTCGTTGCCGACGCGCAGGCTGTCCTTGATCTGTGCCGTGGTGCTCATGTCGAGCAATGCCTTCAACACCGTTGCATCCTTGGTGGCGACGTTCACGCCGCCCACCACGTCAGCGGCGTTTTCCTTCTGCGCCATCCACCGCGCTGCGGCACTGGAGGCGCCGCCCTGGCTGAGCGCAAACACGCTGGCACCACGGGCTTCCGGCGTGAAAAACGCATCGGCGTGGATCGACACGAACAGGTCGGCCTGAACGCGGCGGGCCTTGTTGACCCGGTCGTGCAGCGGCACGAAGAAGTCAGCGTCCCGCGTCAACATCGCGCGCATGCCGGGTTTGGCATTCAGGCGGTCGCGCAGTTGCAGGGCCACCTGGAGCACGACGTCCTTTTCCTTCAGGCCGGTCGGGCCGATGGCGCCGGGGTCTTCGCCGCCATGGCCGGGGTCGATGGCGACGATGATCAGGCGGTTGAAGCGGTCACGTTGCTCGGCGGTGGGCGGCGGGACGGGGGCGGCCGTCTGGCCTGGTGGCGCTGGAATGGCGGGGCCGCCTGCCGTGATGGTGGGTGGCGTTGCACTGGGCGTCGCGATTGACGGCATCGGCGCGCCCCCGGCTGGCTTCGCTGGCCCGCTGGGCAAGGCGTTGAAGGGGCGGTCCACCTTGCCGATGAACTCGCCCAGGGCATCGTCCATGGCCTTCACCGCTTCGCGTTCGGCCTCGACCTTGTCGCGCACCAGGCTGAGCAGCGGGTCAACGGCTTCGGTCGGGTACAGATCAAATACCAGCCGGTGCTGGTAAGCCGCGACCGGGGGCAGGGTGAACTGCTGCGGCTTGATGGCTTGCTTCAGGTCGATCACCAGGCGCACCACCCGCGGCTGGTTCTGGCCGACCCGCACGCCGGCGATGTACGGGTCATCGGAGCGCACCTTGCCGACCAGCTCACGCAGGGCCGGGCTGAGTTCGAGGTTGTCGATGTCGACCACCAGCCGCTGCGGGTTTTCGGCCAGGAAGTGGTTGGCCGAGAGCGGCTTGTCAGACTCGATCGTGACGCGGGTGTAGTCGCTCGCCGGCCACAAACGCACCGACACGATCGCCGCGCCAAAGGCCAGCTCGGCAGCGCCGAGGCTGAGCACCAGCACACCGGTGTGTCGAAGGGCATCGCGGCGGTTCATCGCAGCAGGCTCAGTCCGGCCGAGGTGAAGGCGTCAACCTGCACGCGGCGCTCATCGGCTTCGCCGACGGGCTCGATGTGGATGACGAGATCAGCCACCGGCAGCACGCTGCGGGCCTTGTCGGCCCACTCGCAGAGCTTCAGGCCGGGGGCGGCGAAGATGTCGCGGAAGCCAGCGTCTTCCCACTCGCGCGGGTCGTTGAAACGGTAGAAATCGAAGTGCGACACGGCGCACGTGTCACCATTGGGCAGGGCCACCTCATAGAGCTCGACCACGGCGTAGGTGGGGCTCTTGATGCGGCCTTCCACACCGATGGCGCGCAGCAGGTGGCGCACGAAGGTGGTCTTGCCGGCGCCGAGCGGGCCCTCGAGCTCGATCACGGCTTGGTGGAGTGCGGCATGCGCTGCCAGCGCCGTGGCGAATGCGGCACAGGCCGATTCATCAGACCAATGCAGCAGGCGACTTTCTAGAATGGCTGGATGGCTCAAGATCAGGTGGACATCTCAGAGATTGCGACTCGCCTCCCGGGCTGGGCGCGTGAGCTTGGATTCTCACAGATTGGCGTGGCCGATGTGGACTTGTCGAGCGCTGAAGCGGGCCTGCTGGCCTGGCTGGACGCCGGCTTTCACGGCAGCATGGGCTACATGGCCAGCCACGGCCTCAAGCGGGCCCGGCCTGCCGAGCTGGTGCCGGGCACCGTGCGGGTCATCACGGTGCGCATGGACTACCTGCCCGCCGAGCTGCCCGAGGGCTGGCAGGCGATCGAATGGCAAGGCTTGAGCACGCCCGAGCAGGGGCAGTTGTCGCTCTACGCGCGGGGCCGGGACTATCACAAGGTGTTGCGCAGCCGCCTGCAAAAACTGGCCGATCGCATCGGGCTGGCGGTGGGCCCGTTCGGGTACCGCGTGTTCACCGATTCAGCCCCCGTGATGGAGGTGGAACTGGCCAGCCGCAGCGGCTTGGGCTGGCGGGGCAAACACACGCTGACGCTGTCGCGCGATGCCGGCTCGATGTTCTTCCTGGGCGAGCTGTTCGTTGACTTGCCGCTGCCGCTGACCGACCCGGTGCAAGCGCACTGCGGTGCCTGTGACGCTTGCCTGACGGCATGCCCCACGGGGGCCATCGTGGCGCCGTATCAGCTGGATGCCCGGCGCTGCATTTCCTACCTGACGATTGAGCACGACGGCGCCATTCCGGTGGAGCTGCGGCCGCTGATGGGCAACCGCATTTATGGCTGCGACGACTGCCAGCTGGCCTGCCCCTGGAACAAGTTTGCCCAGCGCGCCGTGGTGGCTGACTTCGATGCCCGGCCACACTGGCAGCAGCCGGGTTTGCTGATGCTGTGGCAGTGGGGCGAGGAGGAGTTTCTGCGCCGCACCGAAGGCACCGCCATTCGCCGCATCGGGCCTGCCAGGTGGCGCCGCAACCTGGTGGTGGCGATGGGCAATGCGCGGGCGGCTGGCAGCGCGCAGTCGGACGCTTTTGGTGCCGTGTTGCAAGCGGCCCGCGCTGATGCGGACGACATGCTGGCTGAGCACATTGATTGGGCTTTGGCGCAAGGGCCTGTGGCCACATTGGCGGCGCCGTAGTTGACGCGCTCCTCGGCGGATGAGTTTCAGCTCAAAGCCTGAAGCGCCGCCAATGCCAAGGGCAGCCCCACCATGCCCAGCAAGGTCGACAGGCTGACCAGCCCCGCCACGAACGGCCCGTGCCCACCCATGCGGGCTGCCAGCACGTAGGCGCTGGAAGCGGTGGGCAGGCTGGCGAAGGCCACCACCACCACTTGCTGCGCCGGTGGCAGACCCACCACGTGCACCAGCCCGATGGCCACCAGCGGCAGCACGACGTGGCGAATGCCCAGCAGACAGGCCGCCAGGCCCGGGGCATCTTTCAGCGCCCCCAGTTGCAGCCCGGCGCCCACCGCCATCAGGCCGAGCGGCAGAGCGGCACTGCCCACGCGGGTCATGGTGGTGGTCAATACATCCGGCAAGTGCAAGCCGAGCAAGTTGGCCACCAAGCCGCTCACGGTGCCGATGATCAGCGGATTGCGGATCAACTCAGCCCCAAAATTCTGGCGCGAATGACGGGCCAGCGGGAACACTGCCGCCACATTGCACACGGGCACGCACACGGCGATCAACAGGGCAATCCAGGCCACGGCCTGCACGCCCCCCAAGCGCTCTGCAAGGGCCAGGGCCACGTAGGAGTTGAAGCGGAAGGCGGTCTGTGCGCCTGAGGCATGGGTCAGCGGATCAACTCCGGGCCAGCGGCCCAGGGCATAGGCGAGCGCAATGCCGGTGCCAATCACGGCCAAGCCACAACCCGCGAAGGTGAGCAAGGCGCCAAACTCCAGCGGCTGCCGGATGATGGCGACGAACAGCAGGACCGGGAACAGCAGGTAGTACACCAGCTTCTCGACGCCGTCCCAGACGGGCCGATTCAGCGCGGTATGGCGGCACAGCAGATAGCCACTGACGATCAGCAGGAAATCAGGGAGCAGCAGCAGCAATTGAGGCATTGATGCCAGTGTGCCATGCGTGAAAACCTGTGCCTGCGCCCGGCGTATCCCGTGCGTCTGGCGCGTGGCCTTCCGCTATGCTCTCGATCAGTTCATGACCCAGGAGCGTCCAAGATGCAAAGTCGTCGTCGTGGTTTGATGGTTCTGCCCGCAGCCCTGCTGTGCCTGCCCGTTGTGGCCTTGGCCCAGGCCTTTCCGGCCAAGCCTGTTCGGCTCGTGGTGCCCTTTGCACCTGGCGGCACCACCGACATCGTGGCCCGCGTGGTGGCCGAACGCATTGCGCCCGCGCTGGGCCAGACGCTGGTGGTTGAGAACAAGGCGGGTGGCGGCGGCTCGGTAGGCGCCACCGAAACCGCCAAGTCTTTGCCGGATGGTTACTCCCTGGGTATGGCCACCGTGTCGACCACGGCGGCCAACCCGGCCATCAACCCCAAGCTCAGCTACAACCCGCTGACGGACTTCACGCCCATCATCAACATTGCCGCCACGCCCAATGTGATCGCGGTGCACCCGTCGTTCCCCGCGCGTGATTACAAGGGCTTCCTCGCCGAGATCAAGAAGAATCCAGGCAAGTACAGCTTCGCAACCTCCGGCACGGGGGGCATTGGCCACCTGCAGATGGAGCTGTTCAAGAGCCTGTCGGGCACGTTCGTCACGCACATCCCGTACCGCGGGGCTGGGCCGGCGTTGAATGACACGGTGGCTGGTCAGGTGCCGATGATCTTCGACAACCTGCCGTCGGCGCTGCCCTTCATCAAGGACGGCCGCTTGATTGCCATCGTCGTGGCCTCGTCCCAGCGGCTGGCGGCGTTGCCGAACGTGCCGACCTTCAAGGAAGTGGGGCTGGAGCCCGTCAACCGCATGGCCTTCTACGGGGTGTACGGCCCCAAGGGCATGCCGCGTGACGTGGTCGACAAGATCCACTCGGCCATCAAGAAGACGGCGGAACTGCCTGAAGTGCGCAAGCGCATCGAGGACACCGGATCCCTGCTGGTGCTGAACACGCCCGAGCAGTTTGCCGAGCAGATCAAGGCCGAGTTTGATGTCTACAAGCGCGTGGTCGCGCAGCAGAAGCTCACACTCGATTGAAGACCGAGGCGGAAGCGGCGGGCCTTGAGCTTGCCACGGCGGCTGTGTCAGCCGCTGATCAACAGCTGGTTCAGGCCTTCTCTGATGCGATCTGGCTGGAGGACGGCCTGGCCAAGAACACGCGAGAGGCTTACAGCCGCGACCTGACCTTGCTGGCGCGCTGGATGGCGGGGCAGGGGAGTGCAGCGTTGCTGGATGCGACGGAAGTCACCTTGCGCACCTACATGCTGGCGCGGCATGACGCCTCGCGCGCGACCACCTTCAACCGGCGTCTGGCGGTGTTTCGCCGCTTCTACCGCTGGGCGCTGCGTGAGCGGATGATCGAGGCCGATCCCACCTTGCGGCTCGACGGCGCCCGCCAGCCCTTGCGGGTGCCGAAGGTGCTGAGCGAAGCGCAGGTGGAGGCCTTGCTGGCGGCACCTGACGTGAGCCAGCCACTCGGCCTGCGTGACCGCTGCATGCTGGAGCTGATGTACGCCAGCGGCCTGCGTGTCAGCGAGTTGGTGTCTATGAACGCGGTGCAACTGAGCTTGTCCGAGGGGCTGGTGCGGGTTTCGGGCAAGGGCGCGAAAGAGCGCATGGTGCCGTTTGGCCAGACTGCGCATCTTTGGCTGGCACGTTACCTCGCCGAGAGCCGGGAGCAGATCCTGAATGGCCAGGTGGCACCAGCGCTGTTCGTGACTGCCCGCGGTGGGCCGATGACACGCCAGATGTTCTGGACCCTGGTGAAGAAGCACGCGCTGCAGGCCGAGGTGAGGGTGCCCTTGTCACCACACACCTTGCGCCATGCGTTTGCAACGCACTTGCTGAACCACGGGGCTGATCTGCGGAGCGTGCAGTTGCTGCTGGGCCACGCAGACATCTCGACAACCACCATCTACACGCACGTGGCGCGCGAACGCCTGCGCAGCCTGCATGCGGCGCATCACCCCCGCGGAGGGCAGGTCAGCGGCCCTGGTTGAACAAGCACTTCCGCCGTTCAGACGAAAAAAAGCCGACTCGAAAGCCGGCTTTTTTGTACTGCTGACAAAAGGCCCTTGCGGGCCGCTTCATCAGAAGTTGTGGCGGATGCCAGCAGCGATCGACGAGAAGTCGCCGCCGTAGGCCTTCACAGTGCCGTCGTTCACCTTGGTGTAGTAACCGTACAGCTTGGTGCGCTTGCTCAGGTTGTAGTTGTAGCCCAGGGTGTACTGGGTGGCGCTGGAGCCATCAGCAGCGATGCCGAGAGCCTTGGCCTTGCCGGCAGCGCCGACGTTCACGTGGAACTCGCTGGCGCCCAGAGCGTACATGCCCGACACGCGATAGATGTCGCGCTTCACGGTCACGGAAGCCACGTCAGCTTCGTTGTGGATGTAGTAAGCGCCAACGGTGATGGCACCCAGTTCATACAGACCACGCAGACCGAATTCCTTGGCTTCGCCAGGGCCGGTCAGGTAGGTGCCGCCCAGGTGCAGAGGACCCGCATCGTAGTTGCCGGTCAGCACCACGGTGTTCTTGGTCTGGGTAGCTTCCTTCAGGCCGAACTGAGCGTCGATCACCAGGCCGCTCAGGCTAGGCGACGTGTAGGCGATCATGTTCTTGGCCGAGCCCGGGTAGGCGTAGAACGCATCCGACGACGTGCCCGTGTCGTGGTTGTGCATGCTGATGTAGTCAGCAGTGGTGAAGTAGGCGTTGGTCGGGCCCATGTTGCCCAGGCGAACCTTGCCGAAAGCGCCTTCCAGGCCCACATTGCTTTCACGACCCCAGAAGGTCGAGGCAGCTGCGCCGGTGTCCGGGCTGAAGCCGTGCTCGATCAGGAAGAAAGCCTTCAGGCCGCCACCCAGATCTTCCGTGCCCTTGAAACCGATACGCGACGAGTTGTTCGTCAGGTTGGTGACCGAGCCAGCATCCGTCTTCTGACGCTCAGCGGTCAGGTTCAGGCGGCCGTAAACGGTCACGCTGCTTTGTGCGAATGCCGGGGCAGCCATCGAAGCGGCCAGAACGGTGAGAGCGAAAATTTTCTTCATGAGAAGGACCCTTTGCTTGGGGATTTAACGGGGGGTGTCATTCCAGAGTCACCAAACTGAAGGTGTTCAAGACTGCACCCGGGTCGCCGTTGTCGGCGCCGTGGGGAAAGTTTAGCGGGGTATCACCGCCGGACTACTGGAAAGCCCGAGTCCATGGGCCAGTCACCACAGGTTTCGTTGCCGCTGCGCAACGATTGCCTGCTGCGGTGCCTGTAAGACAATCGGGCGATGGATCACACCTTCATCTCCGCATTTGTCCTGCTGCTGCTTGTTCTGGACCCGTTTGGCAGCTTGCCGATCTTCATTGCCGTGCTGCGCGGCGTTGCGCCGGAACGCCGCACGCGGGTGGCTGTGCGGGAGGTGGGCATCGCATTTGGTGTGCTGCTGGCGTTCATGTTCACCGGCGACAGCTTCCTCAGCCTGATGCATCTGTCTGAGCGGTCGCTGGAAGTGGCGGGCGGCGTGATTCTTCTGATCATCGCCATCCGCATGATCTTCGCGACGGGCGGTGAGATCTACGCGGCCGACGGCCAGCGTGAACCGATGATCTTTCCGCTGGCTGTGCCGCTGCTGGCCGGGCCTTCGGCGATGGCCACTGTGCTGCTGCTGGCGTCGCGCCAGCCTGAGCGCATCATGCACTGGGTCGGTGCGCTGACGCTGGCCATGGCTGTCAGCGGCATCGTGCTGCTGTCGGCCGAGCGCATTCGCAAGCTGCTGGGCACACCGGTGGTGTCGGCCCTGGAAAAGCTGATGGGCCTGGTGCTGACGGCCATCGCCGTCGAGATGATTCTGGCGGGCCTGAAGCGCTACTTTTTCGACCCGCTCTGAACTTCAGCGAACCGGGCCCTCGGCGGCGATTTTCCATTCGTCGCCGCTGCGGCTCCAGTACTGGCGCATCACGCGGTCCCGCTTCTGCGCGGGGCCGGCCAGTTCCTTGAACGTCACGACCATCATCTCTTTGTCGTCGTGCCAGGTCAGCACGCTGAGATCGGCAAAACCGGCCGGTGGCGACGCCACACGTTGCTTGAAGCGCAGCTCTGCAGCGCCGTCGGCCGGGCCGCCGGTTTCTGTGTAGAGCGCCTGCAGGGCATTCTGATCGGCCATGGTTCTGGCCTTCTGCCAGCGTTGCACCCAAGGCATGAAGCTGCTGGCGGCCTTGTTGGCCTGTTGCTCACCCGGCGGAAGCCAGGTCAGCTTCTTGGTGATGATGATGGGCGTGTCACGTTGCGGCAGCATGTTTGAGAGCCGCAGCAGATCTTCGTTGGCCATCGCCACACAACCGTCGCTGTCGAGCGGCGGACGCGAATACGTGCTGGCGGTGACACCGTGCAGCAGGATGCCGCTGCCCGTGCGCCCACGCACCTTGTCGTAGGCATTGGGATAGTTCAGAGGCAGGGCGCCAGACCCGAACCGGTCTTCGAGAGATCGGGGGTCGAGCCGGTCGGTCGTGAAGTACACGCCCAGCGGCGTCTTCTGGTCGCCCTCGACAAACTTGTCGACACCCTGTTTGCCCACAGAGACATAGAAGTCTTCGACCAGCGACAAGCCGTCCGGCCCGTTCTGGAAGAGGTAGAGGCGTGAGCGGGAGGCATCCACCGCGAGCACATGCTTGACGCTGCCCGGCAGCAGCACGATCTCGCTCGGCAGCCAGCCTGGCTTCTGGCGTTCCTTGATGGCGGCCAGCCGGAGCCGTGCCTCATCGCGCAGCACGCTCAGATCATTGGCGGCCTTGCCATCGGCTGCGGCTGCTGCAGCGCCGAACTTCTGCAACGGCGTGGTTCGCGCTGACAACAGGTCAGCCTGCACCAGCTGAGCCAGACGGAAGTTGGGATGTGACCGCGTCAGCGCTTCAGCGGCCTGGAGCGCAGCATCCAGCTCGTTCGCGGCAATCAGGCGGTAAATGGCGATGAGGCGGCTCTCTGGAGAGCCCGCCAGCGCATCCACGGGCGCGCGCTTGACCGCCGGCCCGGCATCGGGCGCCAGGGTCAGGGCTGCTGAAGGGGTGCCGCCCACCAGATGCGCCGGGCTCCAGTTGGAGCTGGCCAGCGCTTGCCAGTGGCCGCTACCGTAGGCAACCCCCGCTGCAACAGCAGCGAGTGCGAGCGAGATCAGCGTGCGGCGCGTGAACGGGGAATCAATCTTCGGGATCATCACCTGCTATTTTGCCCGCTCGACAGGGCAAATGGCCTGATCATCCGCCTGATGTTTCCTGCTTGATGACCCACTTGCCGCTGGAGGTGCGGCTAAGTTCGAGCGTCTTGCGACTGTTTGTCGACAACTTGTCTGAACTGTAGGCTTGTCGGAAGCGCGCGGTGGCTTTGTCGCCATTCACCGCCACCTTGAGGTCAGAGATCGAGACCTTGATGTCCTTGCGAGTGCTGATGCGGTCGCGGCGGTCTTGCTCCCATGCCTTGCGGGAGCCAGCATTGCCGTTGAAATCAGATGAATAGGCTGCGAAATAGCCATTCATGTCGCGGCGGCTCCAGGCGGATGCCCAGCTTTGCACGGCCGATTCGATGTCTGCAGCCGGGTTGGCCGCGGGCTTGGTTTGCGCTGCCGGAGCAGGCTTGGTGGCAGCTGCGGCGGCACTGGCCACTTGGGCAGGAGCAGGCGTTGGCGTAACAGAGGGAGTTGCTGTCGGCTTGGCCGCGGGCACGCTGGTGGATGCAGGTGGCGTTGCCACCGGGGCAGGGGTTGGCGCAGGCGTCGGTGTCGGCTTGGCGGCCGCCACCTGGACCGGGGCAGGGTCCTTCTTGGCCGCAACGGCAGCGGTCGGTGTTGTCGTCGGGCCGGAGGTCAATTCGCGCAACAAGGCGAGCTTCGGCGGCACGGTGGCATCGGTCTTGTCGAGCTGCAGGGCCTTGGAGTAGGCCTGGCTCGCCAGCTGTGCGTACACATCACCCAGGTTCTGGTACGCCGTGGCGTAAGCGGGGTTGGTGCGGATGGCCCGCTCCAGGGCGCCGCGTGCCTTGTCGTAATCACCTTGCGCGCCATACAGCACTGCCAGGTTGTTGTACGGGGCCGGCATTTCCGGATGGTCGTCCACCAGCTTCTGGAAGACGGCCAGGGCTTCAGCCTTGCGGTCGAGCATGGACAGAGCCACACCGCGACGGAAGCGCATCTGCGGATCCTTCGGGTTGCGCGCCAGAGACTCGTCGATCAGCTTCAAGGCCTGGCCGTGTTGACCTTCCTTGATGAGTCGCTGGATCTCCACGCTGTCGCTGGCAGTCGCGCTTGCGGCCGGCGTTTGCGCCATGGCCGTGTTGCTCAGCGAAGCGGCACCGAAAGCGAGTGCCAAAGCGATCTGGAGGATCGAGGACGCTGCCAATTGGGAACGACGTGGTGCCAGCTGCATGGTGGAAAGTTGCATTGAGTGAGCGGGCCAAATGCCGCACAAGCTCGAAATTTTGCCCAGTCTATCCAAATTTGGACATGGCCCGGGCGCCGATTCGAACATAAGAAAAAGGGCGCGATCACGCGCCCTCCCGATCAGGAGCTGATGCTCCGTGTTCGTCGCATCAGCGGTTGCTTTCCTTGACGATGACCCACTTGTCGCCGGTCAGCGCCCAGGTCAGGGTCTTGGTCATCGTGTCGCTGTAGTCCTTCGACGCGTAGCGCTGCTCAAACGTGGTTTCCACGCGGGTTGGCGACACGGTGTTGGACTTGATGTTGTTGAGGTCGACCTTGATGTCGCCGGCCTTGGTGACCAGACGCTTGCGGTCGGCCATCCACTTGGCGCGGTCGGCCTTCAGTGGGCCGAAGTTCTGGCCGTAGAAGCCGTAGTAGGCGGTCAGGTCCTTGGACATCCAGGCTGCAGCCCAGTCACGCAGGCGTTGTTCGGCCAGACCAGCTGGCGCATTGGCAGGCACCGGTGCCGGGGCCACAGGGGCCGCGGCCACTGGAGCAGCAGCCGGCGTCGGGGCCGGGGCTGCCTTCGGCGTCATGTCGCGAACGCGCGCATCCAGTTCCTCACGCGAGGCGCCGGCCATCTCGGTGGCGCTCAGCGGGCAACGCGAGGCGGCATCCTCACCAGCGGCCCAGCTGCCGGCTTCCGGCGCTTCAGCGCTGGTGTCTGCGCGCTTCAGGCCGAGCGCAGCCGTCAGCTGGCCGATGCCGGCGTGGGTGCGTGCCTCGGCGATGCGCTTGTCAAATAGAGCCAGAGCGTAGGAGCGGCGAGCGGTGTAAAGCTCGTTTTCGGCATTCAGCAGGTCCAGCAGGCTGCGCTGGCCGATGTCGAACTGCTGGCGATAGGCGTCGCGGGCGCGTTCGATGGCGACCACGTTGCGGTCCAGGTAGCCGAGCTGTTCGTCCAGCTTGCGGTTGTCGTTGAAGGCGATGGCCACGGTTTGACGGGTGTCGCGGCAGGCCTTGTCGCGCAGGTCGGCGGCCTGATTCAGCAGGTTGGCGCTCTGGCGCTGGCGAGCATCGTCAGAGCCACCGTTGTAAAGGTTCCAGGCCAGCGTGACCTGTGCGTTCACGTCACGCTTCTGGTCTTCAACGCCGTCAAAGTTGTTGCCTGCACCAGCGCGCAGTCGCGCCTCAACGCGCGGCTGGTAGGCGCCCTTGCGGCTCTCTGCCTGGGCGCGGGTGGCGCGCAGGTTTTCGATGGCGGCGGCCACGGTCGGGCTGTTCATGGCTGCGGCCGACAGCGCTGCGTTGCCGCTGTCGGGCAGGCTGCGCAGCAGGGTGGCAGGCGACGTGCTGGCCGGGGAGGCATCAGGTTGCGAACCCACCACACGACGATAACGCTCGGTCACGTCGTGCAGGTTGGCCTTTTCGGTGATCAGGTTCGATTCGGCCAGGGCCAGACGCGCGCCAGCTTGTTCAGAGTCAACACCGCGGGCCACGCCGGCCTTCACACGGGACTGGATCTGGTCGAACGCGTACTTGTGCTGAACGTAGTTGTCTTGTGCCAGCGAGACCAAGCGGCGATATCGCTCCACATCGTGATAGGCCCGCACCGCTTCCAGCGCGGTTTGCTCGGTGGCGTCAACGAAGTCGAAATAACGCGCCATCCGTGCATGGCCCAGTCGTGCCACTTCACCCGTGGTGGCGCCGCCGTCCCACAACAGCTGGGTGATCGACAGTGCGGCGCCGGTGCGGTTCAGGCTTTGCGTTTGTGGGTTGCGGTTGGTCAGGCGGTCGTTCGTGCGGCCAGCCTCAGCGGTCAGGTCAACCCGCGGGCGCAGCGCGCCATTGGCAATGTCGATCTCATCTGCCGCTGCCTTGAAGGCATTGAACTTCGCCGCAACTTCCGGGCTGGTCTCGATGGCACGCTGGGCAACGCCGGCGATGCCGGTACTGTTCTGCGCGAGTGCCGCGGTGCACGCGATCGAAAGAAGGCTGAGGCTGAGCAGATGTTTCGTCATGGGGATCTTCTTAGGGGGAGCGGGTTATCGGCACTTCGACGGGAGGAAATGTATCGCAAAACAAATTGATACAAATTGGGTTTGCACCCGTATCCGTGACCTCTTAAACATCTCATCCGGGGGGGCGTGGAGGATCCCAGTCGCGCCGTCCCATTTTTGCAACAGTTGCCACTTTATTTCCACGATCTGCTGCCGATAGAGACGCCATGGTGCGTTGTGTCGAGGGCGGTTCAGGCCTGGATCGATTAGCTGGCCTGGCGCTTGTCCGGGCCGCGCGCGCTTGGGCGTTTGTATTTCTTGTCCTTGCCGCGGCCGGGGCTTGCCTCGGCTGGGCCGCGCCCTGGGACGCCAACCGCATCCTGACCGCCGCCAGCCGGCATGGCGACGCAGCGGTTGCCGGCGTTCGCGCTTTGCAGGCCAGCCTTGCCAAGGTTCCGCCGCGCGACGATGCCACCCTGCTGGCCACGGTGAACACCTTCTTCAATCAGCGCATCGCGTTCCGCGAAGACCTTGAAAACTGGGGCCAGGTCGACTACTGGGCCAGTCCGCTGGAGTCTTTGCAGAAGGGAGCAGGGGATTGCGAGGACTACGCCATTGCGAAATATTTCACGTTGATATCGACGGGCGTGCCTCACAAGCGGCTGCGCCTGGTTTACGTGCGCGCGGCTGTGAACGGGCTGGTGGTGCCGCACATGGTGCTGGCGTTCTACCCGTCCGCTGATGCGGATCCACTCGTGCTCGACAACCTGGTGCCAGACATTCGGCCGGCAAGCCGACGGCCGGACCTGACGCCAGTGTTCAGCTTCAACGCCGAGGCGATCTGGGAGGGCGTTGGCACAGCGAACGTCGGAGGCAACCCAGGCGAGCGGCTCTCCCGCTGGCGCGATGTGCTCAATCGAGGAAAACAGGAGGGCTTTCTTTGATTTTGACCTCTGATTCATTGCCCTGGCGCCGGGGTATAAACCGCGACATGGAGTGCGCATGTCCTTGATTCGACAGGTCTGGTTGTTGTTGGGTGTCACGCTGGCCTTGGCCATTGCGGGCGGATTCGGCATTTCCGTCGAGTCGTCCCGGCGTTATCTCGCTACGCAGCTCACGATGAAGAACAACGACATGGCGCAGTCGCTGGGCTTGTCGCTGTCGCAACAGCGTGGCGACGCCACCGCGATGGAGTTGTTGCTCGCCAGCCAGTTCGACACCGGCTTTTACGAGCAGATGCGGCTGGTGGCCCCTGACGGCAAGGTGCTGATCGACCGCAGCGCGCCGCTCAACAAGAGCAACGCGCCGGCCTGGTTCGTGGGCTGGATGGGTCTGTCCCCGGATGTGGGTGTTGCCCTGGTCAGCGACGGCTGGAAGCAGATCGGCCGTCTGGAAGTGCGCAGCCAAAGCAGTTTTACCGTTGATCAGTTGTGGCGCAGCACCTTGCTGGCGGCTTGGCTGCTGGCATTTCTGGCACTGATGGCGGGGGCCGTGGCGCGTTACGGGCTTGCACGAATCAAGGCGCCTTTGTCTGCCACGGTGCAGCAGGCGATGGCGCTAACCGAACGTCGTTTCGTGACGGTGGCCGAGCCCCAGGTGCCAGAGCTGCGCGAGGTGACGCGTGCCATGAATCTCATGGTTGATCGGCTGCGGTTGATGTTCGACGAGCAGGCCGGTCAGGTGGAAGTGCTGCGTCGCCAGGCGCACTGTGATGATTTGACGGGCGTGTTCAACCGGCCGCATTTCCTGGGTCGCCTGAAAGGCCTGCTGAGTGCCGAGGACGGCAGTGCCTCCGGCGTGTTGGTGCTGGTGCGCATCTGCGATTTGCAAGGCATCAACCGCATGCTTGGTCGCGCAGAGGCCGATGCGCTGTTGCGTGAGACGGCCGCTGCCATCGAAGAATCGGGGCGACGCTCTGTTCGCCACGAGATCGGCCGGCTCAATGGTTCAGATTTTGCGCTGGTGCTGCCCGATGTGCAGAGCCTGCGTGAATCGGCAGTCGATGTGGCGGCCAAGTTGCGCACGCTCTTCCGCACGCGTGAAGGCGATGCCTTCGCCGTGGTGGGGGCGGTGCGTTGGTGGCATGGTGCGTCAGCGTCCTCCTTGCTGGCGGCCGCAGACCAGGCGTTGGCCCGTGCAGAAGCGAGAGGGGCCTTTGCCGTTGACCTTGATGATGCGGGCGATGGCCTCGTACTGGGTGAAGATGCCTGGCGGGTTCGACTGGAACAGGCGCTGGCCCATCGATGGGTCGAGTTGGCCAAGTTCGCGATGGTCGACGTGCATGGTGACGTGATTCATTTCGAGTGCCCATTGCGGTTGCGACTTGAAAGTGACGGCGCTCCTGTGCCTGCCGCCCAATGGTTGCCCATGGCTCGACGCACGCAACTCACCTGGCGTATCGATTTGCTGGCGGTGGATGTGGCGCTGTCGGCCATTGCCGTTGACGGTCTGCCGCGCTCGGTGAATTTGAGCCCCAGTTCGCTGGCGGATGACGGCTTCTTGCCCGCATTGCGCCAACTGCTGCTTCAGCACCGGGCATCGGCGCCTGGCTTGTGGCTGGAGGTTGCCGAGGCCGGCGCCATGCGCAGCATCGAGCTGGTTCGCGCACTGGTGGATCAAGCGCATGCGATGGGTGTCAAGGTCGGGCTTGAGCATGCTGGCGAGCAAGTCACCGAATCAGGCCGGCTGCTGGAAGCGGGTCTGGACTTCGTCAAGCTGGATGCCAGTCTGGTGGATGGCATCGCTGAAAGCACGGCTCGCCGGCAGCACATTGCGAGCATGCTGTTGATGTTGCACGGCATTGGCTTGGCTGTTTACGCCGAGGGCGTGAACGAAGAAGCGGATGCCCAGGCCTTGTGGGATTGTGGCATCGACGGCGTGACCGGGCCCGTGGTCAAACGGGCATGAGTGGTCCGCGCTGGCTGATTCACTGTCAACCCGATGACCTCGAGGAAGGTTTGTTCGGGCAGGTGGTGCTGTGGGTGTTTGAGCTGTTGCCGGGCCTCGCGGCCAAGGGGGTGCAGCCGACGTGGGACATCCGTTCACGGCTGTACGGCGATGCCCCCGACTGTCGAGTGTTGCCCGGGGTCTTTGACACCGTGCCCGTTGCCGGCGACCAGGCTACTGCACGGCGCCGCGGTTTGCTCTCGCTGCGCTCGCGTGGCGTCAGTGTGCTGGGCAACGATTGGCAGGGGCTTCACCGCCTATGGCATGCGTGTTTCCGGGTGCCGGCACGCATCGAGGCTGCCGCAGATGCGGCCGGCTTGACGGCGAACACGCTGGGATTGCACTTTCGCGGTACCGACAAGAATCTGGCCTCCCTCGATACCAACCCCGTGAGCGCGGATGACTTCCTGCGACTGGCTCAGGACCACCTCCGGAGCCACCCTCAAATCGATGCGATTTTCCTGGCAACCGATGAGCCCGGTCTGGTTGCGAAGGTTCGGGAACGGCTCGCACCGTTACCAGTGATTCACCTCGGCGATGTGCCGTTTCACAAATCGACAGATGGCGACTCGCAGCGCAGCGTTCGTGCGGATCGGGCCTTGCTGGACTGCGTGTTGTTGTCGAGGTGTGCTTCGGTGCTGAAGTGTTCGTCGGCGTTGTCTGGCTTCGCCAAGGTATTGAATCCGGAGTTGCAGATCTATCGGGTAGCGGCTTGCAAGCTGTTCAGCGACGTGCCGTATTTCCCGGATGCGTGGATACCGCCAATGCACAGCACCGAGCCTGAGTGTCAGCGGATTCTGCAGAGGCAGATGCAAGGTGACTGGCTGACGAGCGGCCATCCCCTGGCTGCGCCCGCTGAGCCGTTTGTCAGTCGTCTGCGCGGCACGCTCAGCCAGCGGCTCGTACTGCGGGCGAAGTACCTGGTTTCTTTGGCGTTGGGGCGCCCTCGAAAGGCCTGATCAACTTGACGTGACCTGGCAGCACCAAGAAAAAAGGCGAGCCCTGCGGCTCGCCTTTTTCATGGGGCGCCATATGGCGCTTATGGCGCATCAGTCGGTGATCAGCTTGCCCTTGTTGAGCAGGTCTTGAATGATCGCCGCATCGGTGGCACCCGTCAGCGTCACACCGGTCAGGGTGATCGTCTGATCGGTCTTCGTGGCGTCGAAGGTGGCGCCGTAAGCGCCGGTGCTGCTGATGTTGATGACCGTGTCACCGCCCGACGTCGTGAAGTGCAGGTACTTGGTCAACGTGGCACCGGTTTCCCCTTGCAGCAGGTCACGCAGATCCAGCACATCGCCACCGGCCGTCGAGGCGGCGGTGCTGAAGTCGGAAATGATGTCCTTCTCCGGTGCACCTGCGGTGCCATGGTCTGCCAGCTTCCAGGCGAAGGTGTCACCACCCAGGCCGCCCGTCAGCACATCGTTGCCCTTGCCGCCTTCGATGTAGTCAGAGCCGTCACCGCCGTTGATGTTGTCGTTGCCGCCACCACCGCGGATGGTGTCCTTGCCATCGCTGCCGACAATCTTCTCTGCCGTGTCGGTGCCGGTGTAGTCCTTGCCGGTCCGGATGGCGTAGGTGCCATTCGTCGAGGTTTCGACGATGTCCTGGTTGGCTGCCAGGGTCGGCACGTCACCCGGTGCAAACAAGGCGAAGTCGTCCGTACCGATGATCTTGTAGGTGCTGTCAGCCGCACCGGAGGTTTTGACCTCCACGCGCAGACTGGCGGCACCGCCCTGATCCCAGTAGACGATTTCGATCAACTGCATGCCTTCAGACAGCACCTTGCCCGTGTAGGTGTTGGTGGTCGTGGACTGGATCTGGTCCACCTGCGCGACGGTCTGGCCGCCGATCAGGACACGGTAGCCATCATCGCCGGTGATACGCAGGTCATAGGTGCCGCCCGCCGGGATGTAGATGTAGCCCACCATCCGGACGATGGCGTCGGTCGTTGCACCCACGCCGGAGGTGGCCTTCAAGCCGTCCACGTTGTTGCTGGCCGTGTTCAGGAAGGTGTACAGGTTGTTGCCCGTTCCCACCGTGTTGCCCGCCGTGACGGCGTTGTTGCGGCCGAGGTTGTCACCGAAGTACGGTGTGGTTGAACCGGCTGCCAGACCGAATTCCACCTTGTTCGCAGAGAAGGTGGCATCGGCTGCGTTCGGGTTCGACTTCACACCAACGCCAACGATGTTGGTGTTGGCATTGCGGCCCTCGATGATCGACTCGGCGTCTGCCAGGTTGTCAAGGTTCGGGTTGGTACCTGCCGAGCCGAACTTTGCGCTGCCGTCGTCTGAATGCAGGCGATTGGCGCCTGAATACAGCGGGTCGGTCGGCGTGCCAGTCCGGGTGTCGTTGTAGCCGAAGTATTCACCCGCCAGGCCGAGGTTCAGCGACGTGATCGTGCTGGTTGTGCTGACCAGCGTCACCGTTTGCGGCGGCAACACATTGATGGTCAGCGTCGAGCCAGCCGTGTCGCCATCGTTGTCGATCAGCGTGTAGCCGATGGCTTCGTTGTAGGCCGTGGTGGTGGACGGTGGCGCCGTGTAGGTGTACTTGCCATCGTCCATGTCGACCACGAACTTGCCGCCGGCCAGCGTGTTCACCGTCCAGGTGTTGGTCGCTGCGTCGTAGGTGCCGCGGTTCGTGCCGCTGGTCGGCGTACCCGAGCCATAGGCGTAGGTCGTGCCATTCAGCGTGAAGTTGGCCAGGTGGCCGCCATCTGCGCCGATGCCGGAGCCTGCACCCAGCGTGCCATCGGTCAGCGCACCACCGGTCGGGGTGACGATGGAGTCACGCAGGATCGGAGGCAGCTGGTTGATGTCAGACACCACGACCGAGTTGGTATCCGTCTTGGTGATGCCGTTGTAGGCGACCGGGTCCATGTTGGCCTGCGTGGCGCCGGTGCCCATGCCGTAGGCGAAGGAGTTGATGGCGTTGTCCGACAGGAAGGTCTTCCACTGTGCTTCTTCACCAGGCTGGATGCCGTCTTGTGCTGGCAGCGGGCCGGTGCCGTCCCAATCCTGATTGCCGTTCGGCGTGCCGTCGGTCAGGAAATAGGAAACATTGGTGGCGCCTGCAATCTTGCCGGCCGAGGTGAAGGCCGTTCTGGCCGTCAGCAGTGCAGCGTCGTAATTGGTATTGCCGCCCGCAGCCAGGCCATTGACGTAGGTTTTCGCGTCAGCAACCGAAATCCAGGTTGTCTGGTAGGCGGCGGCAGAGGTCGAGAAGGTGACGACCCGCACCTTGACATCGCCCAGGTTGTCGTACTGGTCGAGCATGGCTGCGACCGACTGCTTCATGACATCGAGGCGCGTCGGACCACCGGCGACGCCGTCGGCGTCGGTGGCCATCGAGCCGGAGATGTCGAGCATCAGCATCACGTTGGTGTCCTGATAAGGCAGGCGCACGGTCTGGGTGCTGGCGACGGCGGTCGGCGAGTCGTCCTCGACATTCACGGTCAGGCTGCCGCGCGTGATGGTCGTGCCGTCGTCGGCCTGGACACCCAGCGTGAAGGTGCTGACGTTTTCGCCGTTGCCCGTGGCATGGTCGATTGGCTTCGACAGGGTGACGCGGTATCCACCGGTGCTGTCAATCGTGGCGCGCAGCACCTCGATGCCGCCAGCCGAGCCGATCATCGGCGATCCGGCGGTGCCGTTGCCGCTCCACGTGATCGTCACGCCGCCAGAGGTCAGCGCGGTTGTCGGGGCAATGAAGGTCACGGTCGGCGTGCTGTCGACGTCGACGATGTTGACCGTACCCGTCACCGAGGCCAGATCCGTCTTGTCGTCCGGGTTGCCAGTGCCGTCGGCCAAGCCACCAGGCAGGCCCTCTTCGGACACCGTGACGCTGCCGCCACCGATCGTGGGCGCGTCGTTGATCGAGTTGACCGTGATGGTCAGCGTCGAGGTGTCGGTGCTCGAGCCATCCGTCAGGTTATACGTCGCAACCGGCACAGCGCCGTTGAAGTTCAGCGCCGGGGTGAAGGTGTAGGTGCCGTTGGTGTTGATGACCAAGGTGCCGACACCAGCGATGGTGGCGGTCTGGCCAGCGTTGAAGGTACCAGCCACGCCAGCCACCGTGAAGGTGGTGACAGTGACAGGGCCGTCGACGCTGGTGGTGCCGGTGAGCACCGAGCCGTTCAGGACCGTGTCTTCATCAACCGACACAACTTCGTTGGCATCCGTGAATGCGTCATCGACGGCGTTGACCGTGATGGTCAGCGTCGAACTGTCGGTGCTGGAGCCGTCCGTCAGGTTGTAGGTAGCAACCGGCACGGGGCCGTTGTAGTTGGCAACCGGGGTGAAGGTGTAGGTGCCGTTGGTATTGATGACCAGGGTGCCGACACCAGCGATGGTGGCGGTCTGGCCAGCGTTGAAGGTGCCCGTCACACCAGCCACCGTGAAGGTGGTGACGGTGACAGGGCCGTCGACGCTGGTGGTGCCGGTAAGCACCGAGCCGTTCAGGACCGTGTCTTCATCAACCGACACAACTTCGTTGGCATCCGTGAACGCGTCATCAACGGCGTTGACCGTGATGGTCAGCGTCGACGAGTCGGTGCTCGAGCCGTCGGTCAGGTTGTAGGTAGCAACCGGCACGGGGCCGTTGTAGTTGGCAACCGGGGTGAAGGTGTAGGTGCCGTTGGTGTTGATGACCAGGGTGCCGACACCGGTGATGGTGGCGGTCTGGCCAGCGTTGA
>NKIH01000034.1 GCA_002255925.1 Burkholderiales bacterium PBB6
CGGCCCTTGCCTTCTAGTCCAGAGGCCAACTCGCCTTCATTGGGTTCTATGACGTAGTTGCCGTTGTCGGTCAGGAGTTTGAGATTGTTTTTGGTGGAAAAATGGGCATACATGTCCAAGTCCATGGCTGGGGCGAAGTACACCGCACAACGTGCCGAAAGGTAGGTGGCCACTAGCAGATTATCGCAGATGCCATGGGCACATTTGGCCAAAGTGTTGGCACTGGCCGGAGCTATCAGCATCACGTCTGCCCACAAACCCAGCTCCACGTGGTTGTTCCACTGGCCGGTTTCATCCGCAGCGAAGGCCGATAAAACGGGATTTTTAGACAAAGTGGCGAGTGTAAGCGGCGTGATGAAAGTCTTGGCGGCATCGGTCATGATGACCTTTACATTGGCCTCCTCTTTTACAAAAAGCCGCACCAAAGAAGCGATTTTGTAAGCCGCAATACTCCCCGACACGCCTATCAATATGTTTTTGTTTTTGAGATGCATCTATATTTTTTTCAAAGACCCTTGGCAGTTCATTGAAATTATTATGTTTTTGACAAAAATAGTGAATTAGAGCAAAATATTGGTGGGTGGGGTTTTAAAAATGT
>NKIH01000035.1 GCA_002255925.1 Burkholderiales bacterium PBB6
GTCTGCGGCGGGATGGTGATGATGAACATGATCAGCAGCACCAGCATCACGTCGATCAACGGCGTGGTGTTCATCTCCACCATCATGTCGTCGTCGGACGACCCTACGCTCATGGACATGTTGTTCTTCCTGCTTCAGTTCTTGTCTGGCGGCTGGGTGATGAACCCGACCTTGGCGATGCCCGCCCGCTGGCAGGCCACGATCAGGCGGCCCACCGATTCATACCGCGCGTTCTCGTCGCCGCGGATGTGCACTTCAGGCTGCGGCTCACGCACCGCTTCCTTCTTCAGCGCGTCCACCAGCGCCTCGGAGTCGGCCATCAGCTTGGTGTTCCAGTAGACGTCGCCGTCCTTGGTCACCGCCAGCAGGATGTTCTCCGGCTTGGTCACCGTCACCACGTTGGTCTCGCGCGGCAGCTGCAGCTTCACCGACTGCGTGACCACCGGGATGGTGATCAGGAAAATGATCAGCAGCACCAGCATCACATCCACCAGCGGGGTGGTGTTGATGCTGGAGTTCATCTG
>NKIH01000001.1 GCA_002255925.1 Burkholderiales bacterium PBB6
CGTTGGTCTCGCGCGGCAGCTGCAGCTTCACCGACTGCGTGACCACCGGGATGGTGATCAGGAAAATGATCAGCAGCACCAGCATCACATCCACCAGCGGGGTGGTGTTGATGCTGGAGTTCATCTGGTCTTCGCCGTCATCGCTGGCGGCGCCGATGCTCATGCCCATGAGGGACTCCTTGAGGTCTTATCGCTTGCCAGCGAGGAGGACGTTGTGGAGGTCGCCCGAGAAGGCACGGACCTTCTCCATCACGCTCTTGTTGCGGCGGATCAGCCAGTTGTAGCCCATCACCGCAGGCACAGCCACAGCCAAGCCGAAGGCGGTCATGATCAGTGCTTCACCGACCGGGCCGGCGACCTTCTCGATCGAGGCATTGCCCGACAGGCCGATGGCCGTCAGCGCGTGATAGATGCCCCACACCGTGCCGAACAGGCCGACGAACGGTGCGGTCGAGCCGACGGTGGCCAGGAAGGCCAGGCCGTCTTGCATGCGGCTGTTGATGTTGCCGACCGAGCGGTCCACGCCCATGCCGATCCAGGTGTTCAGGTCGATGTTCTCGACCAGCGTGCCTTCGTGGTGCTCGCTCGCCTTCAGGCCTTGCTCGGCGATGTAGCGGAAGGCCGAGCCTTCTTCCAGGGTCTCTGCACCCTTCTTGATCGAGCCGGCTTGCCAGAACGTCTCGGCAGCAGCGTCAGCAGCCTTCATCAGCTTGCGCTGCTCGAACAGCTTCGTGAAGATGATGTACCACGAGCCCATCGACATGATGATCATGATGATCAGCGTGCCGCGAGCGACGAAGTCGCCCTGGCTCCACAGCGCATCCAGGCCGTAGGGGTTGTCGATGGTTTCCTTCTTCACTTCAGGCGCCACGGCAGCAGCAGGCGCGGCGGCTTCAGCGGCCGGGGCCGAGGCTTGAGCAAAAGCGGGGGTCGGGGCGAAGCTGGTGACAGCAGCGGCAGCGGCGATGGCGGCGGCCATCAGCGGCGCACGCAGGAGGGACAGGATGGACATGGATGCTCCGGGGAAAAAAAGTTGATCCGGGGTTCGGAAATTGGGTTGTTCAAGTGGACGCAAGGGGTGACCCGCGCCTCACTCCAGTCGCCAGACGTAGTCGACGTTCGCGAATGCGCCCGTCGGCTTGCCGTTCTCATCAGTGCCAGGCTTGAACTTGCAAGCACCCAGCGCGTCGGCCGCCACGCGGTCGAGTTGACGGTGCTCACGAGACGGGCCTGACGAGCCCACCACTTCGGCCTTGGTCACGCGGCCTTCGCCGTCGATCGTGAAGCGGATGCGGGTGGTGCCGGTGGCTTCGGCGCGGGCTGCCGCCGCCGGGTATTCCGGCTTGGCGCAAGAGCCCACGTCGATCTGTGCGGCACGTGCCACCGGCTTCGGCGCCGGCGGTGCGGGCGGCGCAGGAGCAGCGGCCGGGGCCAGCGCCACGGCCGGTGCCGGCGGCGGGGCCACCGTGGTGGTCGTGATCGTCGGGGCCTGCTGCGGCGTGTTGACCTGCACTTCCGGCGGCGGCACGAAGGACGGCGGCGGCGGCATGTTCTTCGGCGGCGGCGGCAGGTTCTCTGGCGGCGGCGGGGGCGGCGGCTTGATCTCTTCGATGATCTTCGTCTCGATCGGCGCCTTCACCACATCGACGATCTTGCGCGCCAGGCCGTTGACCAGCGCCCAGCCCAGCACCACGTGCAGGCCGGCGACGATGATGAGCCCGACGGGGTGCTTTTTGGGAGAGCGCTGGAGTTCAGCGTAGGAAAGTGGTCTGGCCTGATCGGTGGTCATGGTCGCAATGAAACTTCAGGAACAAGAAGAAGGATGAACAGACGTCGTCACCCGATCGCATGGATCGGCATATTCAGGCCGCTACAAACGATTGCAAACAGGGAAAACCCCAAAATCGCATCCGTAATCACGTCGTAATTACCGTCCAAACATGACAAAGGGCACCCCTCGGTGCCCTGTCAGGCGGCAGCATAACGCCCGTAACTTGTTTTCATCAAGCCCACACGGGCCCGCTCGAAGGGGCATCGGTTGGGGAGCGCTCCCTTGAGCAAGGTGCTGCATCACCGGGGTGTTGCGGCGCACAATACGCGCATGAACGCACGCACCGAACGCCCGCAAACCTTCGGCGAAGAGTTGGCCAACGCCATCAGCCACGGGCTGGGCTGCGTGCTGGCCATTGCCGCCTTGCCCATCCTGGTGTGGCAGGCCGCCCGCAGCGGCACCACCACCAACGTGGTGGCCGCGAGCATCTTCGCGGGCACGATGATCCTGCTGTACCTGGTCTCCACGCTCTACCACGCGGTGCCGGAAGGCCGAGCCAAAGCCTGGCTGAACCGCCTGGACCACGCCGCCATCTACATCTTCATCGCCGGCAGCTACACCCCATTTGCGCTGGGCGTGCTGAAGGGCGGCTGGGGCTGGACGCTGTTCATCCTGGTCTGGACCATGGCCGCCGCAGGCGTCACGGTGAAGCTGCTGAACCGCCTCAAGCACCCGTGGGTCTCCACCGGGCTGTACCTGGTGATGGGCTGGGCGGTGGTGCTGGCCGCCGGCCCGCTGCTCGACCGCATGCCCGCCGCCGGCCTGGCCTGGCTGGTGGCCGGCGGGCTGAGCTACACCCTGGGCGCGCTGGTGTTCCTGATGGACCACAAGGTGCGCTACGCCCACTTCGTCTGGCACCTGTTCGTGCTGGGTGGCAGCGTCTGCCACTTCTTTGCGGCGCTCTGGTACGCCTGGTAAGGCCGGGGCTCATCACGCCCACGGCAGGCCGTCACGGCTTCGGCAGGCTCCCGACATGAGCACACTCACCACCACCCGGCTGACGCTGGTGCCCTTCAGGGACGAGCACCTGCCCGGCCTGCACGCCATGAACGCCGACCCGGCGGTGATGCACTACCTCTCCGGCCGCGCCGAGACGCTGGAAGAAACCAAAGCCATGGTCGAGCGCGTCAAGCTGCGCTGGCAGACCGTCGGTCATTCCTGGTGGAGTTTCATCGACACGCGCAGCGGTGCCGTCATCGGTGCCGGCGCCATCCAGCATCTGCGCCGCGAAGCGACCGCTGAGCCGGACCTCGACTGCCCGCTGGAGATCGGCTGGCGTCTTCGACAAGACCATTGGGGACAGGGCTTGGCCACCGAAGCGGCGCGCGCCATGGCCGCGTTTGCATTCGAGCAGTTGCAGGCCCCCACCCTGCTGGCGGTCTGCGACCCCGACAACCTCGCTTCGGCCGCCGTGATGCAACGCCTGGGCATGCAGGACTGCGGCTTGCAGCGCTGGTACGGCCGGACCCTGTCCACCTACCAAGTCCATGCGCCGGGGCCTCAGCCCGCCTGAACCTCGGGGGCCGACCGAGTCGGCACTGCCGTGCTCACCGCAGCGCCCTCATCACCATGGGCATGCACCCAGGCCAGCGCCGCCGCTTCCTCCAGCGGTTTGGCAAACAGGTAACCCTGGCCCAACAGGCAACCCAGCTCACGCAGCACATCGGCTTGCAGCGGGGTTTCGATGCCTTCGGCCACCACGTCCACCTTCAGTGCAACGCCGATGGCCACGATGGCCCGCGCGATGGCCGTGCTGTGCCCCCCCTGCAGCAAAGGCTGCACAAAGGCCCGGTCGATCTTCAGCGTGGTGATCGGGAAACTGTCGAGATAGGCCAGCGAGGAGTAGCCCACGCCGAAGTCGTCGATCGCCAGGCCAAAACCCGCGGCGCGCAATCGGCGCATGCGCGACAGCATCGCCTCCGAGCGATCCACCAGCAGGCTCTCGGTCAGCTCCAGCTCCACCGCACCGCAGGGCAGGTCGCTGGCGGCCAGCACGGCACACAGGCCGTCCAGCGCCGCGTCATCCGCCAGTTGCACGGCTGACAGGTTCACGCTCACCCGCAAGCCGGGCTGCACGGTGCGCCAGCTCGACAACTGCGCGCAGGCCTGACGCAGCACCCACTCGCCGATGGCGATGATCTCGCCCTGCGCTTCGGCCAGCGGAATGAACTCTGCCGGTGACACCACGCCCAGCGTGGGGTGCGTCCAGCGCAGCAGGGCCTCCATGCCCATGCAGCCGCCGCCCACCAGGGTCACTTGCGGCTGGTACACCACCCGCAACTGGCCCGCGGCCAGTGCCTGGCCCAGCGCCTCGCCAAGCAGCTGCTGCCGGCTGGGTGGTGCCGCGGCGCCATCGGGCGACCAGACGCGGAAACAATTCTTGCCCTGCTGCTTGGCCTGGTACATGGCGGCATCGGCCCGCTTCAGCAAAGTCTCGCGGTCCTGCGCTTGCGCGGGGAACAAACAAACACCCACGCTGGCCGACACCTGCCCGACACCGCCTTCGAGCAGATAGGGCCGCGCCAGCTCATCGACCAGCTTGGTGGTGATGACCTGCACCTGGTCCTGGCTGCCGGCGTGTTCCAGGATCACGGCAAATTCGTCGCCCCCGAGGCGGCAGATCACATCCGTGCCGCGCAAGGCGCCGGTGAGGCGGTTGCCCACCTGGCGCAGCAGCTCGTCACCACTGTCATGGCCCATGGTGTCGTTGATCTGCTTGAAGCCGTCGAGGTCGATGTAGAGCAGCGCACTGCCCGCCAGGCCGCGCTGCGTGCGGGCCAGTGCCAGGTCGATGCGCTCCATGAAGTGGTGGCGGTTGTTCAGGCCGGTGACGTTGTCCAGGTAGGCCAGGTCATTGAGCCGCAACTCGGCCTGGCGGCGCTGGGCCAGCTCGTCGGTCAGGCGCTCATCGCGCTGCTGCAGCTGCTCCAGCATGCCGTTGAAAGCGGCAGACAAGGCCTGCACTTCAGCGCTGCCACCGGCCACGCTGCGGCGCGAAAAATCTTCGTTCTCCCGCACATGGCGGGTGATGTCGACCAGCTCATCCAGCGGCCCGGCCAGGCGGGAGGCCACACGCCGCCACAGCGGCACCGACAACGCAAACGCCAGCGCCGCCGCCAGGCCGCAGAACGCCAGCGTGCCGACCATCGCGCGGTAGGCACCGCGCAAGCTGGCCTCCATGGCCAGCAGGCCCACGCGCTCGCCGTGGCGCATCACCGGTTGATAGATGGCGACGCCGCACCAGCTCACCACCATGCTGCGCTCCACCGGCTGGAGCACATGACAGGTGGTATTGGCTGATTCCTGGGTGTAGTGCGCCAGCGCACTGCCATCAGGCAGAAAAAGCGCGGCCTGCACGATGTCAGGCGAGGCGCGCAACGGGGCCAGGATGTCAGCCGCGTCGCGCTCGTTGCCGAACATCAGCGGCGCCTCGCTGCCGCTGGCGATCATGCCGGCCAGCGAGGTCAGGCCAGCCTCCACATCGGTGCGCCGGTTGTTCACCTCGTGCAGCACCATCAGCAGCGCGAACAAGCCCAGCAGCAAGCCGGTCAAGCCCAGACCGAGGCGGGTGATCTGTTTGTTGATCGGCGCCTGCTGGCGCACCTCGTGGGCGGACATCAGCGCGCCCCACCTGCCACGTAGTTGGCCATCTTCAGCAGGCGCGAGGACAGCGCGATGTTGGCCTTGCGGGCCGCCACCAGGTTCACCTCGAAACCGAGCTTGAGGTCGCGCTTCTGGATCTCGATGATCACGCCGCGCTCGGCCAGGCCGTCACTGTCGGTGACGGTGAGGATGGGCGCACCAGCCAGCTTGGGCAGCAGCTCTTCGGCCAGCTGCCGCTGGCTGTCATCCACGTACAGCGCATGGCAGCCTTGCAGGCTGTCGCGCAGGGCCACGTGCTTCACTTTCACATGCACACCGTTCTGCACATTCTTGCCTTCGAGACGGGCGAGGTGTTCATCAAGGTTGGTTCGTCCCAGCACGCACAGCAGGAAGGGCTCATCGGGCGGCACCGGCCACTGCGCAAACTGGATGAAGTTGTAGAGGAAAGCCGCCTTCACGGCCCGCTCATCCGCCTGGGCCAAGGCCGGGCCGGCTGGCAGCAGGCAGCACAACGCGAGCAAGGCCTGCGGCAACAGCGCCTGCTTGAACAGAGCGGCGCGGCTCATCGGAAGTTCCCTCCGAGCTCGACGAAGCCGCTGCGGCTGCGGCGGGCATCCGCTGAGCCATCCTCGAAGTAGCCGTCCTGCTGGTGCTGGCGGTTGTTGCCGACATTGCGCACCCCCACCCGCAGGTCCAGCCCGGCCAGCCAGCGCGTGGCCATCAACGTCACGTCCAGGCGCGTCTCGGACGGCGCACGGAAGCCAGGTTCCAGATCCATCGCCCCGATGCGGCGCAGGCTGGCACTCAGGCGCCAGCGCTCGCTGCCCAGCGGCGCTGACACCTGCAGATTGGCCAGGTGCCGCGGCGAATACGGAAACGTCCGGCCCAGGTTGTCACTGAGCTGCTGCCAGGCCTGGCTGCCGCGCACGCGCCAGCCATCAGCCTGCCATTCGCCTTCCAGCTCCAGGCCCCGTCCCCGGAAGCGCTGGGTGTCTGGATCGACCCAGATCAGGTCGGTCATGCGGTAGTGGTACGCCGTGGCCTGCCAACGGGTGGTGTTGCGTCGATATTCAGCGCCCAGCTCGCGGCTGTGCACCCGCTCGCTCTTCGTTTGGCCCAGCTGGCCGAAGCCGTCTTCCGCCGCCGACGCGAAGCGGTGCGACATGCCCTGCGACCACTTCACGGCCCAGCCCTGCGCCGGTGTCCACACCACCGCATTGCGCGGGCTGCTGACCCAGCCGGCGTTCGGCCGATGATCCAGGCGCAGCCCCAGCGTCACATGCAGATCGTCACGCAGACGGATGCGGTCTTCGGCCGACACACCGCCCGACTCGCGCTGGGTACCCAGCTGCGCACTCCCCGCAAAACTGCTGTCGTAGCTCGTCGACAGCAGCGGATCCTGCCGCCAGCGCAGGCCAAGTACCAGCTCATGGCCGTCCAGCGCGCCATAACTGGCCTGGCCATCGAGGCCCCACCAGGTGCCCTTGACGCGGCCCCGCTCGAAGTCCTCGCCGTAGATCGTGTCGACCCAGTAGCGGTGCACGCCGCCCTGCATCTTCAGCGTCGTGCGCCAGCCGGCGTCCCAGCTCGCGTCATGGCCCACGGACCAGAAGCCGCTGCCGTCGATCCAGGACTGGCTCACACCGCCGCCGTAGTCGTGTGCCACGCTGCGGGCCATGCCCAGCGTCTGTGCGCTCCAGCCTTGCCACTGGCCCTTGAGCAGCCATTGCCAGGCGCGGCCCACGCCGGGCACGGGCCAGTCGCCCAGGTCCACGCTGGGCGTGCCGTCATTGCGGTGCACGGTGACGGAGGCGAGCCACTCCGCACCGTTGTCCAGGCGCTCCCCGCCCGTCACCCGCCACTGGTGGCCGCGGTTCGAGGCCTTGGCCACGGTGGTCTCCCAGCCGTTCACGTCCCGGCCGCGGCGGGTCAGCACATTCACCACGCCCAGGAAGGCGTTGTTGCCGTACATGGCCGAGCCACCGCCGGGCGCGTATTCGATGCGCTCGATCAACGCCACATCGACCATGCTGTCGTGGCCGAGGAAGAGCTGGTCGTAGAGGTTGTCCACCGCCGGAATGCCGTCGACCAGCAGCAGCACGCGGCCGGCCAGGTTGCGCGGGCCGCCAAAGCCGCGCGCAGTCAGGTAGGTGTACTGGCCGTCGCTGGTCATGTTCAGGCCGCGCATCTGCTCCAGGCATTCGCCCAGCGTGCGCAGGCCCAGCGCCTGGATGTCACGGGAAGTCAACACCGACACGGCCGATGCGGCGTCGGTGATCTGGCGGGCGAAGCGCGCCGCGCTGACGACCTCGGTGGCCATCAGGTTTTCCAGCGACAACGCCGACAGGTCGTCGTCAGCGGCGGTGGCGCGCAGCGGAAAGGCAGCCGCCACCGCACCGGCGATGCAGCACATCCAACGCAGCAGTGAGGGGCAACGGTTCCCGAGCATGAAGGCAGACCAGAAGAGTGTCGCGGCGCGAATTGCGCCATCTCCCTTATCGGCAGGTCGCACGGCAAATGAACCGGGCCCATGAAAAAGGCCACCGCCGGCGTGAACCGGGGGTGGCCTGTGGTGACATTTTCAACACAACCGGGGCGATGGCCCCGGCGGTCAAAGGTCAACGTGGCAGGTCAACGAACCTTGCCTTCCTTCCAGGCGCCGAGCAGCTTGTCATAGGCGATGGTCTCGCCCTTCGGCTTCTCATTGGCCAGCTTGGCCCACGGTGCGCCCTTGTCGGACAGCCACTTCGCAGCGGTTTCCTTCTTGTTCAGCTTCGGTGCGCAGTGGGCCATGCCGGCGCGCTCCAGGCGGGCCATCACGTCGTCCATTTCCTTGGCCAGGTTGTCCATCGCGCCTTGCGGGGTCTTTTCACCCGTCACGGCCTGGGCCACGTTCTTCCACCAGAGCTGGGCCAGCTTCGGATAGTCGGGCACGTTGGTACCGGTCGGCGTCCAGGCCACGCGGGCCGGGCTGCGATAGAACTCGACCAGGCCGCCTAGCTTCGGCGCCATGTCGGTCATCGCCTTGGAGCGGATGTCGGATTCGCGGATCGGCGTCAGGCCCACCAGCGTCTTCTTCAGCGAGGCGGTCTTGGCGGTCACGAACTGGGCATACAGCCAGGCCGCGGCCGTCTTGTTGGCATCGTGGTCCTTGAAGAAGGTCCAGGAACCCACGTCCTGGTAGCCGTTCTGCATGCCCTGCTTCCAGTACGGGCCGTTCGGGCCGGGGGCCATGCGCCACTTCGGCGTGCCGTCCTCGTTCACCACCGGCAGGCCCTTCTTGGTCATGTCCGCGGTGAAGGCGGTGTACCAGAAGATTTGCTGGGCGATCTGGCCCTGGGCCGGCACGGGGCCGGCTTCGCCGAAGGTCATGCCCGAAGCTTCCTTCGGTGCGTACTTCTTCATCCAGTCCACGTACTTGGTCAGCGCATAAACAGCGGCCGGCGAGTTGGTCGCGCCACCGCGCTCAACCGAAGCACCGACCGGCGTGCACTTGTCAGCGCCGACACGGATGCCCCATTCGTCGACCGGCATGCCGTTCGGGATGCCGATGTCGGCGGTGCCGGCCATCGACAGCCACGCGTCGGTGAAGCGCCAGCCCAGCGACGGATCCTTCTTGCCGTAGTCCATGTGGCCATAGATCGGCTTGCCGTCGATGTTCTTCACATCGTTGGTGAAGAACTCGGCGATGTCTTCGTAGGCCGACCAGTTGAGCGGCACGCCCAGGTCATAGCCGTACTTGGCCTTGAACTTGTCCTTCAGGTCCTTGCGGTCGAACAGGTCGGCGCGGAACCAGTACAGGTTGGCGAACTGCTGGTCGGGCAGCTGATAGAGCTTGCCGTCTGGCGCGGTGGTGAAGCTGGTGCCGATGAAGTCCTTCAGGTCGAGGCCGGGGTTGGTGAACTCCTTGCCTGCGCCGGCCATGTAGTCGGTCAGGTTCATGATCTTGCCGTAGCGGTAGTGGGTACCGATCAGGTCAGAGTCAGAAATCCAGCCGTCATAGATCGACTTGCCCGACTGCATCGAGGTCTGCAGCTTCTCGACCACGTCGCCTTCCTGGATCAGGTCGTGCTTGACGGTGATGCCGGTGATTTCGCTGAAGGCCTTGGCCAGCGTCTTCGACTCGTATTCGTGGGTGGTGATCGTCTCCGACACCACCGAGATTTCCTTCACGCCCTTGGCCTTCAGCTTGGCTGCGGCGTCGATGAACCACTTCATCTCGGCAGCTTGCTGGTCCTTGGTCAGCGTGGAGGGCTGGAACTCGGCATCGATCCACTTCTTGGCCTCGGCCTCACCGGCCCAGGCCCCGTGGGCCGCAACCGCACACACGGCCGCAACGGCCAACGCGGTGTAACGCATCTTCATGGTTTGTCTCCTCGATTCAGTCGTCAATTGCTGCTGCCCCGATCTGCGGTCGGGTCACCACGGCCCCGGGGCAGCGCCGGGCCGGATTCCCTTTTGAATTGCCTTCAGCCCTTGCGCATCACCCAGCCCAGGCAGGCCATCGACAGCACGAAGCTGATCCAGATGCTGGGCTCTTCGCTCAGCGACATCCACTCGGCCAGCTTGCCCGCCAGGCCCGCAAAGGCCAGGTTGATGTAGGCCGCGCTCAGCAGCCCGATGAACAGCCGATCACCCCGGGTGGTGGCCATGGGCAGGAAGCCCTTGCGCATCACGGTGGGCGAGCGGATCTCCCAGATCGTCATGCCGATCAGCATCAGCACGATGCAGGTGAAAAACACCGCCACCGGCGTCGTCCAAACCATCCAATCAAACATCTTTCATCTCCTGAACTCTCAAACGCGGGCGCGGGGTCAAACTCTCCCCATCGCAAAGCCCTTGGCGATGTAGTGGCGCACGAACCAGATCACGATGGCGCCGGGCACGATGGTCAGCACACCGGCTGCGGCCAGCGTCGCCCAGTCCATGCCGGAGGCGCTCACCGTGCGCGTCATCGTCGCCACGATCGGCTTGGCGTTTACGCTCGTCAGGGTGCGGGCCAGCAGCAGCTCCACCCAGCTGAACATGAAGCAGAAGAACGCCGCCACACCCACGCCAGCCTTGATCAGCGGCAGGAAGATCGTGACGAAGAAGCGCGGGAAGGAATAGCCGTCGATGTACGCGGTTTCATCAATCTCGCGCGGGATGCCCGACATGAAACCTTCCAGGATCCACACCGCCAGCGGCACGTTGAACAGCAGGTGGGCCAGCGCCACCGCGATGTGCGTGTCCATCAGCCCCACGGTGGTGTAGAGCTGGAAAAACGGCAGCAAAAACACGGCCGGCGGCGTCATCCGGTTGGTCAGCAGCCAGAAGAACACATGCTTGTCGCCAAGGAAGCTGTAGCGGCTGAAAGCATAGGCCGCTGGCAGCGCCACGGTGATCGAGATCACCGAGTTGATGGCCACATAGATCAGGCTGTTGATGTAGCCCGAGTACCAGCTTTCATCGGTGAAGATCGTGGCGTAGTTGGCCCAGGTGAAGTGCTGGGGCCAGAGGCTGAACGACGACAGGATCTCCTCGTTCGTCTTGAAGCTCATGTTGAGCATCCAGTAGATCGGCAGCAGCGCGAAGACGATGTAGAGAATGAGGAAGATCGTGCGCTTCTGGAAACGCGGGCTCATGTCATTCATGGCCGGCTCCTTCCTGTTGTGCCTGGCCCAGGCGCTGCATCCAGTTGTAGAGCACGAAGCAGAACAGCAGGATGATGAGGAAATAGATCAGCGAAAACGCCGCGGCAGGGCCGAGGTCAAACTGGCCCACGGCCTTCTGCGTCAGGTACTGCGAGAGGAAGGTCGTGGCATTGCCTGGCCCGCCGCCCGTCAGCACGAAGGGCTCGGTGTAGATCATGAAGCTGTCCATGAAGCGCAGCAGCACCGCGATCATCAGCACGCCGCGCATCTTGGGCAACTGGATATAGCGGAACACCGCGAACTTGCTGGCGCCGTCAATGCGGGCGGCCTGGTAATACGCATCCGGGATCGAGCGCAGGCCGGCAAAGGCCAGCAGCGCCACCAGCGGCGTCCAGTGCCACACATCCATCAGCAGCACGGTGAGCCAGGCCTGCGTGGCATCGCCGGTGTAGCTGTACTCGATGCCGAGCTTGGCCAGCGTCGCGCCCATCAGGCCGATGTCGGTGCGGCCGAAGATCTGCCAGATGGTGCCAACCACGTTCCACGGAATCAGCAGCGACAAGGCCACCACCACCAGCGTGGCCGAGGACTTCCAGCCCGCAGCAGGCATCGACAGCGCCAGCGCGATGCCCAGCGGCAATTCCACCGCCAGCACCGCGCAAGAGAACCGCAGCTGGTTCCACAAGGCGGCGTGCAGGTCTTCGTCGCGCATCACGGCGGCGAACCACTCGGTGCCGACAAACACCCGGCGCTCCGGGCTGATGATGTCCTGCACCGAATAGTTCACCACGGTCATCAGCGGCAGGATGGCCGAAAACGCCACGCAGATGAACACCGGCAGGATCAGGAACCAGGCCTTCTGGTTCACGGGTTTGTTGGTCTGGCTCATGCGATGAGCTCCTCGTCTCGGTAGTGGCAGCTGTGGGCGTTCGCCACATTCAGCGCCACCGGGGTGCCCACCTCGGGCGGCAGGCTGTCGGGCGACAGCCGGGCCTTGAGGGTGTGGCCGGCCGCGTCCAGCGTGACCAGCAGGTAGGTGCCGATGTCCTGCACCTGGCGCACCGTGGCGGGCAGGCAACCGGGCGTTCCGGCGGCCTGCAGCGTCAGGTATTCAGGGCGGATGCCGAGCTTGAATTCGCCCGGCCCCATCGCTCCGGCCGGCACCAGCGCATGGCCCGCCACGTTGACCATGCCACCCGCCACATTCGCCGGCAGGAAGTTCATGCCGGGTGAGCCGATGAAGTGGCCCACGAAGGTGTGTGCCGGCCGCTCGAACAGCGCCTCGGGCGTGCCGAGCTGCACCACCTTGCCGCGGGTCATCACCACCACCTGGTCGGCGAAGGTGAGCGCCTCGACCTGGTCGTGCGTCACGTAGATCAGCGTGAGCTTGAGCTCATGGTGGATCTGCTTGAGCTTGCGGCGCAGCTGCCACTTCAGGTGCGGGTCGATCACGGTCAACGGCTCGTCGAACAGCACGGCGGCCACATCGGGGCGCACCAGGCCGCGTCCCAGCGAAATCTTCTGCTTCTGGTCGGCGCTCAGGCCGGCCGCGCGCATGTCGAGCTGGTGGCTCATCTCCAGCATCTCGGCGATCTGGCCAACACGCTGGCTGATCTGCGCCGCCGGCACGCCGCGGTTCTTCAGCGGGAAGGCGAGGTTTTCCGCCACGGTCATCGTGTCGTAGATGACCGGGAACTGGAACACCTGGGCGATGTTGCGCTGCTGCGGCGTGGCGCGGGTCATGTCGCGCTGATCAAACAGCACGCGGCCATGCGACGGCACCAGCAGGCCCGACATGATGTTGAGCATGGTCGTCTTGCCGCAGCCCGACGGGCCCAGCAGCGCATAGGCGCCGCCGTCCTCGAAGGTCATCTTCAGCGGCAGCAAGGCGTAGTCGCCGTCCTCGGTCGGATTCGGCTTGTACGAATGCGCGAGGTCAAGTTCGATGCGGGCCATCTCAGCGGCCTCCTTGTCGAGCCGGGGCCAGCAGCAAACCGCCGGCCTGGTCAAACACATACACCTGCGCGGGGTCGAGGTGCAGGGTGATGGCCGTGCCGATGGCGAAGTCATGCACCCCCGTCAGCTGCGCCACCACATCACCCACGGCCGTGTGCACGTGCACGAAGGTGTCGGAGCCCGACATCTCGGCCAGCTCCACCGTGCCGTTCAGGGCCACGTCGCCGGGCCGTGCGTGAACCCGCACGGCGCTGGCGCGCACGCCCACGCTCACCTGCCGGGAGGCGCCTGAAGGCAGCTGTGCCGGCAGCACCAGGCCACCCGGCAGACGCAGGCCGGTGCCGGCGGCGTGGGCCACGTGCTCGGTCACCACCTCGGCCTCGATCAGGTTCATCGGCGGATCACTGAAGGCCCGCGCCACCCGCAGCGATGCGGGGCGGTGGAACACCTCGGCGGTCGGGCCGTATTGCAGCAATTCACCAGCGTCCATCACCGCCGTGTAGCCGCCCAGCAGCAGCGCTTCCGCCGGCTCGGTGGTGGCATAGATGACGGTGGAATCGCCCGCGGCGAAGAGCTGGCTGAGCTCGTCACGCAGCTCTTCACGCAGCTTGTAGTCGAGGTTCACCAGCGGCTCGTCGAGCAGCATCAGCGGTGCGTTCTTGGCCAGCGCACGCGCCAGGGCCACCCGCTGCTGCTGGCCGCCCGACAAGGCCGCCGGCAACCGGTCCAGGAAGATCTCGATGTGCAGCTTGGCGGCCAGCTCGCGCACGCGCTGGTCGATCTGCGCCGCGCTCTTGCCGCTGAGCTTCAGCGGCGAGGCGATGTTGTCGTACACCGTCATCGACGGGTAGTTGATGAACTGCTGGTAGACCATGGCCACGTCGCGTTCGCGCACCGGCATGCCGGTCACGTCGGCGCCGTCCACCTTCACGCGGCCGGCACTCGGCACGTCCAGGCCGGCCATGATGCGCATCAGGCTGGTCTTGCCGGCCTGGGTGGCGCCCAGCAGCACCGTCACGGCGCCCGGCTTCGGGGCCAGGCTCATCTCGTACAGCCAGGGCGCTGCCCCGACGCGCTTGCTGATGCCTTCGAGCGTCAGCTGCATGGTGTCTCCGTCATGCGGTTCATGTCATTTGTTGGTGTTGTGGTCTTCATCCAGTCGTCCACCTGCTGGCGCTGTGCCGCGGTGTAGTGCAGCCCCAGCTTGCTGCGGCGCCAGAGCACGTCGTCGGCCGTGGTGGCCCACTCGTGCTGCTGCAGGTAGCGCAGTTCGGCTTCGAACAGGCCGGGCGCCACTTCCGCGCCGAGGTCGCTCAAGGCCGCGGCGGTGCCCAGCACCTCGCTGATTCGACTGCCATAAGCGCGGGCCAGTCGGTGCGCCAGCGCACGCGGCAGCCACGGGTGGCGTTGCTGCACGGCCTGCACCAGGCGCTCGAAGTCGGTGTCAGGGCGCCGTGCCGGGCCGATCCAGGCCTGCAGGTCGCCGCCGGGCAGGCTGGCGTCGTGTGTCCAGTGCGGGCGCTGGTCGCCGAGCATCAAGCCGACCTGGTCCGCCGCCTCTTCAGCCAGCTTGCGGAAGGTGGTGATCTTGCCGCCCCACACGCTCAGCAGCGGCGCGGCGGTAGTGTTCGATTCCAGCAGGTAGTCGCGGGTGACGGCGGACGGGTCGCCCGATTCGTCGTCCAGCAGCGGGCGCACGCCGGCGTAGGTCCACACCACATCGGCCGGCGTGATGGCGCGCTTGAAGTAGCGGCTGGCCTGCTCGCACAGGTAGGCCACTTCGTCGGGGGCGATCTTGGCCCCGCGCGGATCGCCGTGGATCTCCTGGTCGGTGGTGCCGATCAGGGTGTAGTCCTGCTCGTAGGGAATGGCGAAGATGATCCGCTTGTCGGGGTTCTGGAAGATGTAGGCGTGGTCATGCTCGAAGCAGCGCGGCACCACGATGTGCGAGCCCTTGACCAGCCGCAGTTGCTTGGTGGCCAGGGCCTCCGCCGCCGCCGGCTTGGCCGTGCCCCGCAGAAAGCTTTCGGCCCACGGGCCGGCGGCGTTCACAAGGGCGCGGGCGCGCACCACGCGGCTCGTGCCATCGGTACCTTCGAGCACCGCGTTCCAGCCGGTGGACGTGCGCTGGGCACTGGTACAGCGGGTGCGGGTGAACAACTGCGCGCCACGCTGGCGGGCATCGATGGCGTTGAGCACGACGAGGCGGGCGTCGTCCACCCAGCCGTCGGAGTAGATGAAGCCGCGGCGGTAGCGGTCGTGCAGCGGCTGGCCCACCGGGTGGGTGCGCAGGTTCACGCCCTGCGAGCCCGGCAAGACTTCACGGCGCGCCAGGTGGTCGTACAGGAAGATGCCCAGGCGGATCATCCAGGCCGGGCGCATCGACGGGTCGTGCGGCATCACGAAGCGCAGCGGCCACATGATGTGCGGGGCGCTCTTCAGCAGCACTTCGCGTTCCTGCAGCGCCTTGCGCACCAGCGAAAACTCGTAGTACTCGAGGTAGCGCAGGCCACCGTGGATCAGCTTCGTCGACGAGGACGAGGTGTGGGCCGCCAGATCGTCCTGCTCGGCCAGCACCACGCGCCAGCCACGGCCGGCCAGGTCACGCGCAATGCCGGCGCCATTGATGCCGCCACCGACGACGAGCACGTCGCAGTCAAGGTCGGGCAAAGGCTGGGGCGCAGCCGTGTGGGGCGCTTCGGTGTGCAAGCGGGTCTCCTGGGTTGAATCGAGCCGGAATTGTCTCGGCTCTTGATCTTCTTTTTTCGTTTTATCTCAATAAATGTTCGTTTGCAATGGGTGTTTCGATCATTCGTTTTCGTTTTGATTCGGATTAGGCTGCATCCCGCGCCAGCCACAATCACGCCCCATGACCCCGAACCCCCGCCAATCCGAACTGCTTGATGCCGTGCGCGCACAGGGTGCGCAGAGCGTGGAAGCCCTGGCCGAGCGATTCGGCGTGACGCTGCAAACCGTGCGGCGCGACGTGAAGCTGCTGGCCGAAGCCGGCCTGCTGGCGCGCTTCCATGGCGGCGTGCGGGTGCCCACCTCCACCACCGAGAACATCGCCTACCGCCAGCGCGAGGCGCTGAACGCCGAGGGCAAGCAGCGCATCGCCAAGGCCATCGCGGCGCAGGTGCCCGACGGCTCCTCGCTGCTGATCAACCTGGGCACCACCACCGAGGCCGTGGCCCGTGAGCTGCTGCAGCACAAGGGCCTGCGCGTCATCACGAACAACCTGAACGTGGCCGCCATCCTGGCCGACAACCCCGAGTGCGAAGTCATCGTGACCGGCGGCGTGGTGCGCCACCGCGACCGCGGCATCGTCGGGGAGGCCGCGGTCGAGTTCATCCGCCAGTTCAAGGTCGACATCGGCATCATCGGCATCTCGGGCATCGAGGCCGACGGCACCCTGCGCGACTACGACTACCGCGAGGTGCAGGTGGCCCGCGCCATCATCGAGCAGAGCCGCCAGACGTGGCTGGCCACCGACCACGGCAAGTTCAACCGGCCGGCGATGGTGGAGGTGGCGCACATCGCCCAGATCGACGTGCTGTTCACCGACGCCGCACCGCCCGCCCCCTTCCCCGGCCTGCTGGCCGATGCCGGTGTGCAGCTCGAAGTGAGCGCATAAGTTCAGATCCTCGATCCTCGATCCTCGATTCCCGTCTAACGTCTTTGCGGAGTCCGCATGTCCTACCTCCTTGCCCTTGACCAGGGCACCTCCAGCTCGCGCAGCATCGTCTTCAACGCCCAGGGCCGCGTGGTGGCCATGGCCCAGCGTGAATTCCCGCAGATCTACCCGCAACCGGGCTGGGTAGAGCACGACCCGATGGCGCTGTGGCAAACCCAGCTCGCCACCGCCCGCGAAGCGCTCGTCAAGGCTGGGCTCACGGCACGCGAGGTGAGCGCCATCGGCATCACCAACCAGCGCGAAACCACCGTGGTCTGGAACCGCCTGACCGGCCAGCCAGTGCACAACGCCATCGTCTGGCAAGACCGCCGGGCCGAGCCGCTGTGCGCGCAGCTGCGTGAGCAGGGCCACGCCCCGCAGGTGCGTGAAGCCACCGGGCTGATCATCGACGCGTATTTCTCGGGCACGAAGATCCGCTGGATCCTCGACAACGTGCCCGGCGCACGTGGCGCTGCCGAGCGCGGCGAGCTGGCCTTCGGCACGGTCGACAGCTGGCTGCTGTGGCAGCTGACCGGTGGACGCGTGCATGCCACCGACGTCAGCAACGCCGCGCGCACCATGCTGTTCAACGTGCGCGAAAACCGCTGGGACGAGCGCCTGCTGGACCTGCTGCAAGTGCCCGCCAGCATGCTGCCGGCCGTGCACCCCAGCAGCCATGTGTTCGGCGAAACCAATGCCGACCTGCTCGGTGCATCCATCCCCGTGGGCGGCATGGCGGGTGACCAGCAGAGCGCGCTGTTTGGCCAGGCCTGCTTTAAGGCCGGCATGGCGAAGAACACCTACGGCACCGGCTGCTTCATGCTGATGCACACCGGCGGGAAGTTCCAGACCAGCGCCAACGGCCTGATCACCACCAGCGCGTCACAGCCCTCGACCACGCCCGAATTTGCGTTGGAGGGCAGCGTGTTCATCGGCGGTGCCGTGGTGCAGTGGCTGCGCGACGGCCTGCAGGCCATCAAGGGCAGTGGCGAAGTGCAGCAACTCGCCGAAAGCGTGCCCGACGCCGGCGGCGTGATGTTCGTGCCGGCCTTCACCGGCCTGGGTGCGCCCTACTGGGACGCCGACGCGCGCGGCGCCATCGTCGGCCTGACACGCGGCTCCACCGTGGCCCACATCGCACGCGCCGCGCTGGAGTCGATCGCCTTCCAGAGCGCCGCCCTGCTGCAGGCGATGAGCCGCGACGCGGTGGCCGCTGGCAGCGCGCCGGTCAGTGAATTGCGGGTGGACGGCGGAGCCTGCGTGAACGACTTGCTGATGCAGTTCCAGGCCGACCTGCTGGGCATTCCGGTGGTGCGGCCCGAGGTGATTGAGACCACGGCCCTGGGCGCGGCTTATCTGGCCGGCCTGAGCACCGGCGTGTGGGGCGGGCTGGATGAGCTTTCGCAGCAGTGGCGCGCCCAGCGCGTGTTCACGCCCACGCTGCCCCGCGACCGCGCCGCCGAGCGCATGGCGCGCTGGGAGCATGCGGTGCGGCAGACCGTGGCGCCTTAAACCGCGCCGGGTTCAGCCGGCTGCGGGCCAGGCAGCGCCGCGCTGAGGTAAGCCTGCAGGAACTCCGGCGGCATGCGGCGCGCCCGCCCGCTGCCCAGCTCGATGCAGACCAGGTCCCAGCGGCCGCGCAGCACGGTGGCGCCGTCGCTGCGGCGCAGCAGCTGGAAGCAGCGCTCCATGCGCAGCTTGCCGTCGCCGGGCAGCAGCCAGGTGCCCAGCGTCAGAGCCTCGCCCAGCAGCGCAGGCAGCAGATGGTCGTAGTGCGCCTGCCGGATCGCCATCGCGCGGTCGAGCCGCTGGTAGTCCGCCAGCGTCAGCCCGAGTGCTGCCGAATGCGCCCAGGCCACACGCTCGCACCACTGCACATACACCGCGTTGTTGGTGTGGTTGAGGCCGTCGATGTGCGCTGGCTCAGGCGTCACGTCCAGCGTGAAGGGGTCGGGGTGGTCCCAGGGGAGTGTGGTCACGGCAAAGCTGTCCTTGGCTTGAGCTGCGATGTTAGTGGCCCGGCCAGCGGCGATAGACTGCTGCGCTGCCGCCTCAGCTGTTGTCTGCCGCTGTTCTCCCGCGTCGCTCTCCCGAGTCGTTCTGCCGAGTTCCACTTCCAGGTTGTCTGTCATGCCCGCTGCCCTGCCCACCTCCCCCGCCCGGCTCACCCTGTGGCATGCCGTGCTCATCCCGGGGGCGATGGTGGCCGTGGCCCAGTGGGCGGCCAGCAGCGGCACTGACATGAACCTGGCCGCGCGCTACTTCGACGTGGCCTCCGGCGGGTTTCCGGTTCGTGACGCCTGGTGGGCCGAGCAGTTCGTGCACAAGTTCTGCAAGAACGTGCTGCTGCTGATCTGGCTGGGCCTGATGGTGGCCGCACTCGCGGCACCGAAGGTGGCCCGGCTGAAGCCGCACCGCCGGACCCTGTGGCTGACGGTGGCGGCCATGGGCCTGGGGCCGACGCTGGTGACGCTGCTGAAGGACATCAACACCCACGTCTGCCCCTGGGACCTGAAGCAGTTTGGGGGTGAGGCCGAGTTCAGCGCCCGCTGGTGGGTGTCTCGCGCCGAGGCGGGCCGCTGCTTCCCCGGTGGCCATGCGGCCGGCGGCTTCAGCCTGATCGCCCTGTTTTTTGGCGCCCGCCTGATGGGCTGGCCGCGCGCGGCCTGGGCCGCCCTGGTGCTCACGCTGCTGGTGGGCGGTCTGTTCAGCCAGGTGCGCATGATGCAGGGGGCTCACTTCCTGAGCCACAACCTGTGGTCGGCCGCCATCGACTGGTGGGCGGCCTTTGCCGTGTTCGCGCCTGCGCTGTTCAGCGCGGCCCGTACATCGCGCTGAGTTCCACCTCGAAGCGCGCCTGCAGGTTCAGGCGCTTGAGCTTCAGCGTCGGCGTCATCATCGTGTTCTCGATGGTCCACGGCTCCAGGCTCAACACCACCGCACGCGGCTGCGCATAACGCGGAAAGTGCGTGGTGGCTGCGGCCATGCGGGCCAGCGCCGCCTGCCGCGCCTTGGGGTGCACCAAGTTGGTTTCGTCCAGCGGGTTCAGATCGAGGCTGGCGGCCATGCGTTGCCACTCGGCGCGGTTGAGCACCACCACCGCGCCGATGAACGGCTTGTCCTCACCGACCACGAAGGCCTGCTCGAACAGGCCGTCGCTGCAGATGGCGAGCTCCAGGTCCACCGGCGGGATCTTCTCGCCCGTGGAGGTGACGATGATTTCCTTGATGCGGCCGCGGATGTAGATGCGCCCGTCGATGATCTCGGCCTGGTCGCCGGTCGACATCCAGCCATCGGCGCTAAGCACCTTGGCCGTGTCTTCCGGACGCGCCCAGTAGCCCTTCATCACGCTGGGGCCGGCCACCAGCAGTTCGCGGTTCTCGCCGATGCGCACCCGCACGCCGTCCAGCGCACGGCCGACGCACGCGGGGTCGTTGTCATCCAGCCCGTTCACCGCCACCACGGGCGAGGTTTCGGTCATGCCGTAACCCTGCAGCAATGGCAAGCCCAGGCCCAGAAACGCCCGGGCGATGGCTGGCGGCAACGGCGCACCACCGCTCACCGCCACCCGCACCTGGCCACCGAAGCGGGCCAGCACCGGCCGGGCCAGCACGGCTTGCAGCACAGGCCACAACGCACGGTCGTACCAGCGGTGGGCATCACCCGGCTCCAGCGGCAACTCCTGCGCCGCGCGGAAGCGGCGCCAGCCGATCGACTGGGTCAGCGCCATCAGCCGCGCCTTCAGGCCGGTGGTACCCAGCGCCTCCTGCAGCTTGGCATGCACCCGCTCATAGATGCGCGGCACGGAGATCAGCACCGTCGGGCGCTGGGTCAGCAGGTCTTCCGACAACTCGGCCACCGAGCGCGCATAGGCCACGCAGCTGCCCGATGCAATCGGCAGGTAGTAGCCGGCCGTGCGCTCGAAGGTGTGCGAAAGCGGCAGGAAGGACAGGAATCGGTCTTCAGGCGTCGGGCGCACGCGCGCCATCACCTGCATCACGTTCGCCACCACGTTCGCGTGGGTCAGCATCACGCCCTTGGGCTTGCCGGTGGTGCCGCTGGTGTAGACGATGGCGGCCAGGTCATCCCCCGACGGCCCGGAGAGGTGCGCCGACGGCATAGACACCGCCAGCCACATGGCCAGCGGCACGACCGGCACGCCTTCGGTGGGCAGCCCGGCCGCGGCGTCGGGGCCTTGCCAGTTGCCCACCACCACCACGGCACGCAGGGCCGGCAGCGTGGCGCCGGTGGCGGCAATCGCCTCCCACTGGCTGCGCTGCTGCACCACGAGCACCGAGGCCTGGCAATCGGCCAGGATGTAGGCGATGCTGGCCGGGTTGTCGATGGCGTGCAGTGGCACCGGCACGCCGCCCAGGGCCAGCGTGGCCTGGTCCATGGTCATCGCATCAATGCCGTTGGGCAGCAGGATGGCGACGCGGGCGCCGCGCGGCAGCTGCTGCGCCGCCAGGCCATCGCGCCAGCGCATCACGCGCTGGCCAACCTCGGCCCAGGTCATCGACAACCAGCGGCCCGTCGGTGCGTCGAACTGTCGGTACGCCTCGGCGTCAGGGGTGAGCGAAATGCGCGCTGCCAGCAACTCGGGCAGGGTGTGCACTTCGGAAAACGGCGCGGGAGGCGAAAACATGGACGCAGACAACAAAGGGCTCGGGAGCGGCATCATGCCCGCCGAACCTGCCCCGGCCCATCCTGCCCGCTAGGGCGCGGCCTCTAACGCGAAATGCCCGCTGAGCAAGCGTGCGTAATCGCACATCTGCACGTGGCGCTGGCTCCTGAGAGCCACACCCCGGATAATCCCGCATGACCTCAGAGACCCGCTCCACGCCGAACACGGCCTTTTCTTCCCTGCCGATCAGCCCGGCCGCCCTCGAAAACCTCGAGCGCCTGGGCTATGCGCAGATGACGCCGGTGCAGGCCGCCAGCCTGCCGTCCGCGCTGGCCGGCGGTGACCTGATCGTGCAGGCGCCCACCGGCAGCGGCAAGACCACCGCCTTCGGCCTGTCGCTGCTGGCCCGCCTGGACGCCGCCGTGTGGCAGGTGCAAGCGATGGTGCTGTGCCCCACGCGTGAGCTGGCCGACCAGGTGGCCGAAGAGCTGCGCAAGCTCGCCCGCGCCACCGGCAACGTCAAGGTGCTGAGCCTGTGTGGTGGCTCGCCGATGAAGCCGCAGCGCGAAAGCCTGTCGCACGGCGCGCACCTGGTGGTGGGCACCCCGGGCCGTCTGCTGGACCACCTGGAACGCGGCACGCTCGACCTGACCGGCCTGAACACCCTGGTGTTCGACGAAGCCGACCGCATGCTCGACATGGGCTTCATCGACGACATGGTGCAGTTGGCCAAGTACTGCCCGCCGAAGCGCCAGACCCTGCTGTTCTCGGCCACCTTCCCCGAAGGCATCGCCGCGCTGGCGAGCCGCTTCCTGAAGGCGCCGCAGCGCATCACCGTGGGCGCCGCCCCGACCAAGGCCGCGGTCGTGGCCGGAGACACGGGTGAAGCCGCCGCCACCGGTCACATCCGCCAGATCGCCTACGAAGTTGAAGAGAGCCAGCGGCTGCATGCCGTGACGCAGCTGCTGGCGCATTTCCGCCCCGACAGCACCATCGCCTTCTGCAACACCAAGCAGCAGTGCCGCGACCTGGTCGATGTGCTGGCGGCGCAGGGCTATGTGGCCCTGGCCCTGCACGGTGATCTGGAGCAGCGTGAGCGCGACCAGGTGCTGATCCGCTTCGCCAACCGCAGCGTCAGCGTGCTGGTGGCCACCGACGTGGCGGCCCGCGGCCTCGACATCGACGACCTCTCGGCCGTCATCAACGTCGACATCACGCCCGAGTCGGAGCAGCATTTGCACCGCATCGGCCGCACCGGCCGTGCCGGGCGCGACGGCCTGGCCCTGAGCCTGGCCAGCATGGACGAGATGGGCCGGATCGGCCGCATCGAAGTGGCGCAGAAGAGCGAGTTCACCTGGGCCAAGCTGTCGTCCCTGACGCCGAGCCAGCCCGGCGTGCCCCTGCGCCCGGCGATGGTGACGCTGCAACTGCTGGGCGGCAAGAAGGAAAAGATCCGTCCGGGCGACGTGCTCGGCGCCTTCACGGGCACGGCCGGCTTCACCGCCAGCCAGATCGGCAAGATCAAGGTCACCGAGTTCCACACCTGGGTCGCCGTGGCCACCGACATCGCCGAAGAAGCGGTGAAACGCCTGAGCGCCGGCACGCTCAAGGGCAAGCGCGTGAAACTTCGACGCATCGATGAAGTGATCCGCTGACGCCTTTTTCAAGCGCTCACATTTGGCGGGGCCGGAGACACTGCGAAGCACAGATACTGTGATTTCGCAGCCAGCCCGCCCTTGCGGCGGCATCGTCCCTCACGCGGCCAGCCCCATGATCCGATCCAACGCGCTCCCCCGGCGTCTGAAGCAGCGGCTGTCCGCGCTGTGTCTGCACACCCGATTCACCCGCCTGCTGCAGGCCACGGCCTTGGCCGCGCTCACCGGCCTGGCGGCTTGTGGCGGCGGCGGTGGTGGTGGCAGCACCAGCACGGCCAACGCCGGTGAAACCACCAACCAGCCTGCGCCCACGACGCCGGACACGGGCTCAGGGTCCGGCTCCAGTTCTGGTTCAGGCTCAAGCTCCAGCACCACCGGCGCCACCTATGTGGTGGGCAGCAGTGCCAATCTGCCCACGGGCGCCACCCGCGTGGCGCAACTCACCGATGTGCCCTGGGCCAGCCTGCCCGTGGGCAGCCTGGTCATCGTCTCGGCCGGCACCTATGCGGGGCCGGTCACCATCAATGCACAAGGCAGCGCCAGCGCGCCCATCGTGGTGCGGGCGGCCGACAGCGCCAACCTGCCGGTCATCACCAACAGCGTCGACGTGCAGGGCGCCGGCTGGGTGCAGATCAGCGGGCTGAGCGTGCGCGCCCCGACCTGGGCGGGTTTTGTCGTCCGCCGGGGCAGCCACGACATCCGCATCAGTGATTCCATCGTGCGCAATGCGCCGATCGGCTTCGATGTTTCCGACGGCGCCGGCACCGGCCTGGTGATTGCCAACAACCTCGTCGAGGACACGGCCACGCAGGGCATCGGCGTGAGCACCAATGCCGTGGCCGGCAACCCGAACATCATCAGCGGCAATACCGTGCGGCGCAGCGGTCAGCACGGCATGGAGATTCGCGGCAACTGGTGGTTGATCGAGCACAACAGCGTCAGCCGCAGCGGCCTGGCCGTGGGCGGCGCCTCAGGCATTCATCTGTGGGCGTCGTCGGCCACCGACGATGCGGGTGACCACAACACCATCCGCTACAACCTGAGCTTCGACAACGTCGACACGCTGGCCCACGACGGCAACGGCATCCAGATCGACCAGTGGTGCGACGGCAATACCGTGGCCTGGAACATGGCCTGGGGCAATGACGGCGCCGGCATCATCATCTACGACGGCAACGACAACCGCGTGATGGGCAACACCTTGCGCGGCAACGGCCTGGACAGCGGCGGCACGCACGGCGGCCTGGGTGAATTGATCATCGCCAGCTCGCCCGCGCTGGACCGCACCAGCGGCAACCAGGTGTGGAACAACATCGCCGTGTCCACCCGCAGCGCGGTACCTGCGATGTGGGTCGATGGCCGTGCCTGGAACAACAGCAATGTGCTCGGCCCGAACTGGCTGCACCACACCGCCGGCGGCACCCACCTGCGCTGGGCCGACAACGCCAACCACAACAGCGCGGCGGCCATCAACAGCGTCACCGGCACCAGCGGCAACCTCGTGGAGGCGCCGCAATTCAGCAACGCGGCGGCACCCGCCAGCGGCGGCTGGCGGCTCACCACGGCGCCCACCTTGAGCGGCACCGCCATGGTGGGTGACACCGACTTCGGCGGCACTGTGGGCGTGGCCGGCATGCGCTGGTTCGGCGCCTACTTCAGCACGCCCTGAACGCACGCCCTGAACACGCAGGGGTGTGGCACCTACACTGGTGCCATGCCCGTGTCGCACCTCCTGCTCGCCTTGGCCGTGGTGGCCGTCTGGGGCACCAACTTCGTCGTGATCAAGTGGGGGCTGGCCGAGTTGCCGCCCTTCGCACTGGCCACGCTGCGCTTTGCGCTCTCCGCCCTGCCCTGGGTGTTTTTCATTGCCCGCCCGCGCGTGGCGTGGTGGCGTCTGGCGGCCTTTGGCGTGCTGCTCGGCTGCGGCCAGTTCGGTCTGCTGTTCCAGGCGATGCGCAGCGACATTTCGCCCGGCCTGGCCTCGCTGGTGGTGCAGACCCAGGTGTTCTTCACCATCGGCATCGCGATGCTGGCCACTCGGGAACGTGTGCGGCCGCTGCAGGTGCTGGCGGCCTCTCTGGCGGTGGCCGGCATGGTGCTGATCGGCTGGGCGGGCCAGGCCCGACACGGCACGGCCGCTGCCGACGTGACCCCGCTGGGCCTGGCGCTGGTGCTGTGCGCCGCCCTGAGCTGGGCGCTGGCCAACAGCGTGGTGCGGGGCGCCGGCAAGGTGGACGCGCTGGGCTTCATGGTGTGGTCCAGCCTGTTCGCGGTGCTGCCGCTGGCCGGCATCAGTGCCGTGGTGGAAGGCGTCGAGCCGGTACGTGAGGCCGTGCTGCGGGCCTCGCCCATGGCCTGGGCCGCGGTGCTCTGGCAGGCAGTCGGCAATACCTTGTTCGGTTATGGCACCTGGAACTGGCTGCTGGCACGCCATCCGGCTGCCACCGTCACGCCGATGGCGCTGCTGGTGCCGGTGTTCGGCATGGGCGCCGCAGCGGCGGTGCTGCACGAAGCCCTGCCCGGCTGGAAACTCGCCGCCGCGGCCCTGGTGATGGGCGGGCTGGCACTGAACCTGCTCGCCAGTCGGGCGAACGTTCCACACACATCGACCGCCGGAGACAAACAACCATGAACAGCAGCATCGACAGCACCGTGCACCACCTGCGGCAGACGCTGGACGCCCTGCGCGACGGGCAACTGCAGCCCGAGGTGGTGTGCGCGCGCTTCCGCATGGCCTCGCTGCAATGGCCGGGCTTGCCGGCCCGCTATGGCGACGTGCTGGAGCGCCTGCTGCAGCCGCTGGACACGGCCACCATGATCGGTGAGGAAAGCTGCTCGTTCAGCCGCAGCGACATGCTGGATGCGCTGCACCAGTGGCTCGACCACGCGGCGCAATTGCCACGCAGCTGACGGCCGCGCTCACAGCGCCAGGCCCAGGCGCGCGGCCCAGTGCCGCGTGAGCGGCGTCAGCGGGCGTGACATGCGCCGCTCGTTCAGCAAGGCCCGGCCGATGTCGGCGGCGCCCACCTCACAGGCCGCACTCAGCAGCGTGTGATCCAGCCATTCGCGGCGCACCGCCGTGCCGCCCAGCCGATGGCCGCTGTTGCGCATCGCATGCAGGCTGGCCAGGGCACGCGGGCCCTCGCCGCGCGACAGCGCCAGCAGGCTGCGCATCAAGGGCAGGCCCAGCTCGCGGGCCACCGCATGGTTGCTGCGGCGCGCCTCCTCAGGCTGCAGCGCGCGCTCGGCACATCGGGCCACCCAGCGCTCGGCGCGTGCCAGCTCACCCGCGCCCAGCAGCGCCAGCAACACATGCAGATCGCTGCGCGCATGTTCACCGGCCGCCACGCCGGGCGCATCTGGTGGCGACACCTGCAGCACCTCGGCGAAACGGCCGCCCACGTCCACGCCCACGCACTGCATGCGCCACAGCAAAGACACCGCATCGATGCGCGCCTGCGCCGAGCCGAGTGCCGCGCCGCTGAGGTGCGCATCCACCAGCCGCTGCAGGCCTGGCACGTCCATCGCCTCCAGCCGGAACAGGCCCATCAGCCACCAGCCGTGCGAGGCCTGCACCGCGTCTTCAGCCCAGGCGGGCTGGTGCTGGCGCAACCAGGCCGTGCCGTCCTCGAAGCGGCCTTGGGACTGCATCACCTGCGCGACGGCCACCACCGCTGCAGGCACACGCGCCTGCAGGGCCAGCGCGCGGCGGCCCATGTCTTCGGCTTGCGGATACAGCTGGTTCTCAGACAGGCCGGCGGCGTACAAACCCATCACCTGCGCAAAGCTGGGGTCGGTCTCGTCCCAGTCGGGCAGCACGGCCGCCGGACGCTGTCGCAGGCGGAGGGCCTCGCCGCGTTGCACGTCCCAGTGGTGGGCCAGCAGCAGCGCCAGCACGTCGTGTGGCGAGCCAAGCAGCAGGTCATCCCAGAGCCGGCAGGCCTCGTGCCAGCGGCCGTCGAGCACGGCCACCGCCGCGTGGGCGTGTTGCAGCTCCTGCTGCGGTGCGCCGGGCAGCCAGGCTGCGGCCTGGTTCAGCCAGGCACGCGCACGGGCCGGCGAATCGGCCTCGGCCTGGCCCAGGCACCACAGCGCCTGCAGCACCAGCGGAAAAGCCCACTGCGGATCCGCTTCCTGCGCCTGCTGCAAGAAGCCAGGCACGGAAGGCCGGCCTTCGAGCCAAGCCTGCTGTGCGTCCAGCAGCGCTTGCTGCGCACAACTCGACACGCTGCCGCTGAGCCCGGCAGCGGGCACGCTCAACACACGCTGGGGCTCAGGTGGCAGGCTCATGCCCGCGACTGTACGGCAGGAATTGAGACCTCCGGCCAGGGCCGCTGGACCGGGCGGAGTTGCTCCCAGGCGCGGGCCATCTGCAGCACCCCGAGGTCGTCATGCCGCCGCCCGATGATCTGCAAGCCGATGGGCAGGCCCGCCGCGTCGAAGCCGGCATTCACGCTGATCGCCGGCTGCTCGCTCATGTTGTAGGGCAGCGTGTAGGCGATGTGCTCGAACGGCCGCTCGGGGTCATTCAAGGGGCTGGCCTGCTCGGCGGGGAAGGCCGTCTCGGGGCTGACGGGCGAGAGCACAAAATCAAAGGGCTGGCAGGCGGCGATGGCCGAATCACGCAGCGCAGCGATCTGGCTGTAGCCGCGAAACACCTGCTCGGCCGTGAGGTGCTGGCCGGCGGCAATCCAGTCACGGATGTAGGGCAGCACCTTGGCCTGGCGCTCGGGCGGCATCGCGGCGTAATCGAGCCACGAGCGCATGCGCCAGAAGTGGTCGAGGCCCTGCACCATCGCCCGTGTCGACAGCGGGCCGATGGGCTCCACCACCGCACCGGCGGCCTCGAAGGCGCGGGCCGCGTCGCTCACGGCCTGGGCCACTTCCGGGTTCAGGGCGTCGCCCCAGCCGGCGTCCAGCAACAAGCCGAAACGCAGGCCGCGCACGTCACGCTCCAGCTGCTGCCATTCGATCGGCTGCGGCGGCAGGCTCATGCCGTCGCGCCAGTCGGGGCGTGAAAGCACGCTCATCGCCAGCGCGGCGTCGGCCACGGTGCGGGTCATCGGGCCCGCCACACGGCCGGCAAAAGGGGGTTTGATCGGGATGCGGCCCAGGCTGGGCTTGAAGCCCACCACGCCGCACCAGCTGGCGGGCAGGCGGATGGAGCCGCCGATGTCGGTGCCCAGGTGCAGCGGGCCATAACCGGCCGCCGCAGCTGCGCCAGCCCCGGCGCTGGAGCCACCGGGGTTCAGCCGGGTGTCCCAGGGGTTGCGGGCGAGCGCATGAAAGCTCGACAGGCCCGACGACAACATGCCCCAGTCGGGCATGGTGGTGCGCGCCACGAACACGGCGCCGGCTTCACGCAGACGGGCCGCGGGCGGCGCATCGTCCAGCGCGCGGCTCAACACCGTGGCGGCGCAGCCCAGCGGCATCGGCACACCGCGGGTGGCGATGTTTTCCTTCAGGGTGACGGGCACGCCGTCGAGCGCGCTGAAGGGCTGGCCGTGCCGCCACCGGGCTTCCGAGGCCTGCGCCATGTGCAGCGCCTCGGCTTCGTCCTGCGCCCAGGTGGCATGCAGAACAGGCTCGCAGGCGTCGATGTGGGCCAGCACGGCCCGGGTCACCTCGACCGGCGAGAGCGCACCGCTGTCGTAGGCAGCGCCCAGCTCGGTGGCGCTCAGCGCGTGCAGTGCTTCGGTCATCTCCGGCTCCTCATGGCGTGATGTGGTCACGCCATGATGCCGGAGAACCTGTGTCAGTCGGCCTGGCCTTCGTGGCGGGCAGCGGCGGCGTACAGGTCAGCAGCGAAACCGGGGTCGGTGCGCTCCCAGGTGCGGGCCAGGCGACGCACGTCTTCGGCTTCGGCGGCGCGGCTGCGCAGGGTGCTGGCCGCCGACGGGGCGGCGCTGAAGGCGCGTGCCAGCAGACGGGCGGCAGCGATGAACAGCTCGGCCACGACACGGGCGCCACGCGGCACGGTGAAGGCAGGAGCGTGGTGGAAGGTTTGCGAGGTGATGGCGGTCATGGTGATCTCCTGGAAACAGAGCCTAGGAACAAGGTGGCGCGGCGTGAAGCTCAGCGCTTGGAGGTTGCGGCGTTGCGCAGGGCAGCGGCCAGTTCGGGTTGGCCAGCGGCGACGCGTTCAGCGGTGTGCAGCATCTGCACCGCGGCGCGGCGGCGACCGGCTTCTTCCAGCGCCACCCACACGGCATGGCCCACCGCACGGGCCCGGCCAGCCCAGACCTGCTTCAGGGAAGCGGCGCGATAGGAACCGGAAGGCAGTGCAAAAGTGGTCATGGAGGGAACCTCGGTGGAAGTCAGGTTGCAGGGGGACGTTGTGCGTCGATGGGATGAACTGTACGGGTTTCCCCTATTGCTGCCCACTGAATATTATTCAGATACGATATTCACCAATCGCATAACAAAGCCGTCCGTGAACTTCCGCACACTTGATCTGAACCTGCTTCGCGTGTTCGACGCCGTGATGGCCGAAGGCAGCCTGACGCGCAGTGCGGGCGTGCTGGCGATGACCCAGCCCGCCGTCAGCCATGCCCTGAAGCGCCTGCATGACGCCGTGGGCGAAGCGCTGTTCGTGCGCACCGCCCACGGCATGTCACCCACCCCGCGTGCGCAGGCCCTGTGGCCGCAGGTGCGGGCCGCGCTGTCGGGCTTGCAGCAGGCCCTGGCCCCGAGCGAGTTCGACCCCAGCGCCGATGAGGTGAACTTCCGGCTCGCGATGGTGGACGCCACCGCCGTGCTGCTGATGCCGCTGCTGGTGCGGGCGACCGAGCAGCAGCGTGCGCTGGCCAACTTCCGCGTGCTGCCGCTGGCCACCCGTGACCCGCGCGCCATGATCGAGCGCGGCGAGGCCGATCTGGCCGTCGGCCACTTCCCCGATGCGGTGGCGGCCATCGCGGCGGCCGGCGAAGAAACGCCGCTGCGCCACCTGCGGCTCTACGACACCCGTTATGTGTGCGTGATGCGCCCGGGCCACCCGCTGGCGCGCGGCCCGTTGACGCTGGACGCCTTCTGCGACGCGCACCACCTGCTGGTGAGCTTTTCCGGGCGGCCGCAAGGCTTTGTCGACCAGGCCCTGACCAACCTCGGGCGCACGCGGCGCATCGTGCTGACGGTGAACCAGTTCTACACGGCCGGCCAGGTGGTGACGCGGTCCGATTTGCTGACCGTGCTGCCACTGTCGTTCATCTCGGCCACCGGCAACCAAGACCATCTCGTGGTGCGCGAGTTGCCGTTCGACTTGAACCGCGTGCGGGTGGAAATGGTCTGGCACATGCGCAAGGACAGCGACCCCGCCCACCGCTGGCTGCGGGGTCTGGTGGCCGCCGGGCGACAGGACACACCTGACCAGCCGCCGGCTGCGGCGCCGGCCTCGGCACGCTGACACGGGCGGGCTTGCTCAGTTGGGCAGCTCAGTTGGGCAGCTCAGTTGGGCAGCTCCGTTGGGCCGCTCAGGTGGGCCGCTCAGGCCACGGGCCCGCTGACCTCGACACGCAAGCCGCCCAAGGTGCTGGAGCGCGCCAGCTGGATGCTGCAGCCCGTGACGGCCGCGATGCGCCGCACGATGGACCAGCCCAGGCCGCTGCCCGGCGCCGCCGTGCCCAGCACCCGGAAGAAGCGCTCACCGAGCCGCGCCATGTCGGCTTCGGCCAGGCCCGGCCCGCTGTCGTCGATGCACCAGTGCCACCGGCCACCGCCCATCGGGCCATCGCCCACCAACCCGGCCGACACCACCACCGTCGCACCATCCGGCGCGTAACGCAGGGCGTTGTCGATCAGGTTGCGCAGCAGCACCCCGAGCAGAGCTTCGTCGGCGCTGCAGATCACCGGCGTATCGGCCAGCACCTCCAGCTGCTGGCCACGTGCCAGCGCTGCGGGGGCCAGCTCAGCGGCCACACGCCGTGTCAGCGCGGCCAGGTCGGGTGTCTGCAGCGGCTGCGTGGCGCCTGCTTCCAGCCGCGCGAGCGTCAGCAACTGCTGCACCAGATGGCTGGCCCGGTCACACCCGGCAAGCGTGGCCTGCAGCGCATGCCGGCGATCGGGCTCATTCAGTGCGCCGAGCGCCACCTGGGCTTGCGCGCGGATGGCCGCGATGGGCGTGCGCAGCTCATGCGCCGCATCGGCCGTGAAGCGGCGCTCGCTGTTCAGCAGCTGTGCAATCCGCTCGAACAGGCCATTCAGCGTGGCCTGCAGCGGCGCGATTTCACTGGGCGTACCGGGGGTCAGCGGCAGTGGCGTGAGCGCCAGCGGCGCCCGCCCGGCCAGTTGCTGCTGCAACTCATGCAGGGGCTTCAGGCCCCGGCGAAGGATCCACCAGATCAGCAGCAGGATGAGCGGCAGCGCCAGCAGCATCGGCATCAGCAAACCGCGCATCACGGCCATGAGAATGGCGTCGCGGGCTTCAAGCTGCTCGCCCACGTAGACCTGGATGTCGTTCTCGATGCCGCGCGTGGCGAACAGGCGCCAGCGCTGGCCGTCGATGTCACGGGTCTCGAAGCCGTCAGCGCGCACCATCAAGGGCGTGGCCGGCGCGTTCGACGAGCGCAGGATGAGCTCGCCCTCGTGCCAGACCTGGAACGAAACCTGTCGCGAATAGCGGTGCAGCGTCGGTGCATCAACCAGGCCGTCGTCATCGTCGTTGTCATGGCCGGGCGCCTGCCGCGCCACCAGCAGCGCCGCCGCCTGGGTCAGGTGGGCGTCCAGCAATTCATCCAGCTCGTGCCGCGCATCCAGCCCCAGCAGCAGGCCGGTCAGCAGCCACAGGCCGCCCAGCGCACAGGCCAGGCCCACCAGCAGCCGGCGCTGCAAGGACGGCACGCCGCGGCTCATGCCGAGCCTTCCGCACGGGCCAGCATGTAGCCCACGCCGCGCACGGTGGTGATGAGCTCGGGCCGCAGCTTGCGACGCAAGTGGTGGATGTGCACCTCCACCGCATTGCTCTCCACTTCCTGGCCCCAGCTGTAGAGGTGCTGCTCCAGCTGGTCGCGCGACAGCACGCGACCAGCATTCAGCATCAGCGCCTGCAGCAGATCAAACTCGCGCGTCGACAAGGCCACCGGCGCGCCGTCCAGCAGCACCTGCCGCGCGGCGGGGTCCAGAGTCACGCCACCGGCCGTCAGGCACTCCTGCGGCTGGCCGGCAGAGCGGCGCACCAGCGCGCGCAGGCGGGCCGCCAGCTCATGCAGATCGACCGGCTTGAGCACGTAGTCATCCGCGCCGCCATCCAGCCCGCGGATGCGGTCGGCCACCGCGTCGCGGGCCGTGAGCACCAGCACCGGCGTGGTGACGCCGGCTGCGCGCACTTGCTGCAGCACGTCCATGCCGTCCATCAAGGGCAGGCCGAGGTCGAGCACCACGGCGGCGTACACGGCCGTGCGCATCTCGCGCTGCGCGGCCAGGCCGTCACGCACCCAATCCACCACCAGGCCTTGCTGGCGCAGGCCCGCACGCAGGCCGTCGCCCAACAGGGCGTCGTCTTCAACCAGCAAGATGCGCATGTGGCCGCTCCTCAGTCATCGTCACCATCATCGTCCTTGTCGTGGCTCGCGACTTGGCTTGGGTCATGCGGATTTGCCGGCGCCTGCTGCCACTGCCAGCCCCAGAAGGCCAGCACCGCCGCGAGCATCAAGGCCCCCAGCCACCACCAGCTGCGCGCAATCGCATCCTGCGGCCGGCCGCGGCCGAAGCCCGTCAGCATCGCCCGCACCAGATTGTCACGGTGCACCAGGCTGCCCACCACCACGCCCGCCACATGCAGCCCCACCAGCGCCAGCAAGGCGGTCGCGGCGGCTTCATGGGCCTCATCAAGAAAGGCCGGCAGGCGTTCGGTTTCCGTGGCCCAACCCAGGCCCACGGTGGTGGCGATCAGCACCAGCAAACCGACGATGGCCCAGGCGCCGGCGGGGTTGTGGCCCACACCCACCGGTGCGTCGCCGCTGGCCTCCCGGGGTGCCTGGCCGAGGGCCACCGCCTTGAGGTGCTGCAGATAGGCCAGCGCGGCCCGCGGGCTGCGCACGAACGAGGTGAACCGCGCCGTGCGGCTGCCCACCACGCCCCAGACCAGGCGGAACGCCACCAGGCCACCCAGCGTGTAACCCAGCGTGATGTGCAACAGGTGCCAGGCCTCGCTGTCGGCCGTGAGCCACGCACCGGCGAAACACGCCACCACCAGCCAGTGAAAAACGCGCACGGGCCAGTCCCAGACAAGCACTCGGGGTTGGGTCATCTGGGAATCCTCACATCGTGTTCACTGAACCGGCCTTGCGCGGCCTGGGTGTGGCAAGCCGCGCAGTTGCTGGCCTTGCCGATCGAGGCGCGCCGCCACACGGCGGGCGATATCTCGTCGTGCTCGCGGACGAACCAGCGGGTGCGGGTGATGCGGTCGTCGGTGGGCTGATCACTGGCGCGCTGGCCGGTTGAGGCATGGGTTTGCAACCAGCCGCTGATCTCACGCAGAGATGCGGCGTCAAGCGACGCATCGGTGCCGAAATGCCGTGGCAGGTTGCCCATCAGGCGCTGCCACGACGCGGCCGGCAAACCGCGCGCCGGGTAGGCCACATGGCAGGCACTGCACTCTTGCTGGTACAGCGGCAACACCGGCACCCGGGCGCCGCCTTCATCGGCCTGCACGCGGGGTGCGCAGGCCAGCAGCAGGGCAGCGGCCAGGGCCGTCATGCCTTTCATGCCGTTCATGCCTGCACGGGCAGCGGCAGGCAGCGTTTGCACCGCGGCCCTCATCGCAGACTCACCAGCCAGGCCAGCACGTCGGCCTTTTCAGCAGCGGTGCAGGTGCGCCCGACCACGTCCTGGCAATTGCGGCGGAACCACTTGTCGGCCTTGCCCGCCTCCGTGAAGCGTTGCGGGTTGAATGCCGGCGCCAGCGGGCCGATGACCTTGCCGGTGGCGGCATGTTTGCCGTCTTGCACCGGCTTGGCGCCGTGGCAGGACGCACACGCCCATTCACGGCCGTGCCGGCTTGTGAAAAACGCCTCGCCCCGCACCGCGCTGGCCGCAGCACCCGCCTCGGCCGTGTAGGCCGCCAGCAGCTCAGCCGGCGAGGCCGCAGCGGCCAGCGAGCCCGTCAGCGCCAGCAGCAAGGCAGCACCGAGGGCAGGCCAGCGTGGAAGCGCAGCGAGGAGCCACCCACGCGGTCGCGCGGTGGACAAGGCCAACAGGTCAGGGAACATGGCAACTCCGATCAAACGTGTTGCCATGGTGGGCCGGCGGCATGAAGCCTGCCTTAACGACGACGGCCCGCATCGATGACGACGCGGGCCGTGGTGAGGGCCGGGACGGATACCGCTGTGGGTACCGCCGCAGTGACCGCTGCAATTGCCGTTTTGGCTAGTTCATGCAGCGAAACCTGTGCAGCATCAAGCCAGCAGCACGGCGGCCATCGCGCTGGCAGTGCGCTCCACGTTGCCGCTGTTCAGGCCGGCCACGCACATGCGGCCCGAGCGCAGGATGTACACGCCGAACTCGTCACGCAGGCGGTCGACCTGCGCAGGCGTCAGGCCGGTGTAGCTGAACATGCCGCGCTGGGTCAGGAAGTAGTCGAAATTGCGGCCGGGCACCTTGGCGCTGACCACCGCATGCAGCTGCTCGCGCATTGCCTGGATGCGCACGCGCATCGCGTCGAGCTCGGTTTCCCACAGCGCGCGCAGCTCAGGCGTGCCCAGCAAGGTGGCCACCAGCTGGCCGCCGTGCATCGGCGGGTTCGAGTAGTTGCGGCGCACGGTGGCCTTCAACTGCCCCAGCACCAGCTGGGCTTCGGCCGCGTTCGGGCACAGCACGCTCAGCGCGCCGCAACGCTCGCCGTACACGCTCATGCTCTTCGAGAACGAGTTGGCCAGGAAGCCCGCCAGGCCCGAGGCGCCCAGCGCGCGCACGGCGTAGGCGTCTTGCTCGATGCCATCACCGAAGCCCTGGTAGGCCAGGTCCAGGAAGGGCAGCAATTCGCGCTCACGCAGCACAGGGATCAGCGCGTCCCACTGGGCCGCGGTCAGGTCGACGCCGGTGGGGTTGTGGCAGCAGGCGTGCAGCAGCACCACGCTGCGTGCGGGCAGCGTGCGCAGCTTCTCGAGCATCGCGTCAAAGCGCAGGCCGCCCGTGGTCTCGTCGTAATACGGGTAGGTGTTCACCGTCAGGCCTGCGCCTTCGAACACGGCCTTGTGGTTGTCCCAGGTGGGGTCGCTCACCCAGATGGCGCTGTCGGGGAACCAGCGCTTGATGAAGTCGGCACCGACCTTCAGGCCGCCGCTGGAGCCCACCGACTGGATCGTGGCCACGCGGCCTTCGGCCAGTGCCGGCGCATCGGCACCGAACAGCAGCTTCTGCACCTCGGTGCGGAATGCCGCCAGGCCTTCCATCGGCAGGTAGGGCTTGGGGCCCGTCTGCTGGGCGATGCGGGCCTCGGCCTGACGCACGGCGTCCATCACCGGAATGCGGCCGGCATCGTCGAAGTAGATGCCGATCGACAGGTTGATCTTGTCGCTGCGCGGATCCTTCTGGAAGTTCTCGTTCAACGTGAGGATGGGGTCGCCAGCATAGGCGTCGATGTGCGCGAACATGGGTGCAGTGCCTCCGGTGGGGAAGCGGCCATTATCGACCGCCTGCCACCCACCTCTCAGAGCAGCAGGAACGCAGCCGCCGCCACGGCGGTGGGCGCCAGCGCCCCGAGCAGCAAGGCACCGGCACCGATGGACTCATCGGCAAAGCCGCGCCGCAGCAGCGACACACCAGCCGGGTTCGGCGCATTGGCGATCACCGTGAGGCCACCACCAGCCACCGCACCGGCCACCAGCATGTACTGCGTGGGCGCAGAGATACCCTGGATGAGCGAGCCGAGGTAGGTGAGCGCCGCGTTGTCGGTGATGGCCGTCAGGCCGAGGGCACCGAAGAACATCGCCGTCGGGCTGAGGGCCGACACGATCGGCTGCAACCACCACTGCTGCAGGCCGCCCAGCACCACCAGGCCCGCCAGGAAGAAGCCCACGAGGAATGCTTCCTTCAGGATCAGCGGCGTCTGGTGACGGGCATAGGCCTGGGTGAAGCCGAGGAAGAACATGAAGATGCCGATGAAGATCACCGGGTGGTGCGCAAACACCACCGCCGCGGCCAGGAAGGCCAGGTGCACCAGTTGCACCGTCAGCGGCGCCGAGGGCGGCTGATCCGCCGCTCCGGCGTCACCGCCCTGGCCCAGCTCACCACGCAGCAGCCAGGTCAGCACGCTGGCATTGATGAGCACGGCCAGCACCGCCTTCCAGCCGAACTGGGCGGCCATGAAGGCGGTGTCCCATTGCCAGGCGGCCGCCACCATCAGCACCGGCGGCGCGGCATAGGCCGTGAGGGTGCCGCCGATCGAGATGTTGACGAACAGCACGCCCAGCGCGGCGTACTTGCGCCACTCGGTGACACCCGCGCGAAACACCAGCGGGCGCAGCATCAGCGCGGCCAGCGTCATCGCGGCGGGTTCGGTGACGAGCGAGCCCAGCACCGGCACGGCCGCCAGCGCCAGCCACACGCGCGCCAGCGCATCGGGCAGCGGCAGCAGGCGGGCCAGCGCCGCCACGGCCGATGACACCGCCGCCAGCACCGGGCCCGACGCCGCGATCACCATCACCACGAAGACGAACAGCGGCTCGGTGTACTGGCGCGACTCCATGTAGCTCACCGCCTGGTGGCTGCCCGCCATGCCGGCGGTGATCAGCATCAACACCGCGGCCCAGAAACCGAACACCACTTCCACCTCACCCAGCAGGTGGAACAGACCTTCGTGGCGCGGGTGGCGATGCGCCAGCGCCTCGAAGTACTTGGCGGTGAAGGTGTGGATCAGCGCCAGCGCGAAGACGATGGCGGCGGCCCACTCAAGAGGCGTGGCGGTGTGCTGCATGAAGATGGATTTCAGGTCGGCGAGGTCTCAGGCCGGGGTCAAGCCGAACAGAGGCGAAGCTCAGGCGGCCAGTGCGGCCTCGATGTCGGCGCGGATCTTCTCCGGCGAATCCTGGGGCGCATAACGCTTGAGCACGCGGCCGTCCTTGCCGACCAGGAACTTGGTGAAGTTCCACTTGATGCCTTCGCTGCCCAGCAGGCCGGGCTTCTCGCTCTTCAGCCACTGGTACAGCGGGTGCGCGCCTTTGCCGTTGACTTCGATCTTGGCCATCATCGGGAAGTTGACGCCGAAGTTCAGCTCGCAGAACGAGGAGATCTCGTCGTTGCTGCCGGGGTCCTGGCTGCCGAACTCGTTGCTGGGAAAGCCCAGCACCGTCAGGCCCTGGGTCTGGTAGCTGTCCCACAGCGCCTGCAGGCCCTTGAACTGCGGCGTGAAGCCGCACTGGCTGGCGGTGTTGACGATCAACAGGACGCGGCCCTGGAAGTCCTTCAGCGGCACGTTCTGGCCGGTGATCGACTGGGCTTCAAAATCGTAGATGCTGGACATGGCGATGCGCGGGCGAGCGCCCCGGTGGGTTGCAACAGCTTGGATGGTAGCCCGGCGCCCGGAGGCGCGTATCAAGGCCGCAGAGCAGCCAGCGCCGCCGCGCCCACGATCAGCGCGCCGCCTATGGCCAACTGCGGCGTCAGCACGCCGGCGCCCAGCAGCAGGGCCGAGCCGGCGGCCCACAGCACTTCGGTGAGCATGATCACGGCCGTCACATTGGCCGGCAGCCGCGACACGCCGTATTGCAGCGCCAGGTTGCTGACCAGGAAGAAGCCCCCCATGGCCACGGCACCCAGCAACCAGCCCGGCGCCACCGCCGGGGGCGGCGGCACGTCGAGCACCTGCGTCAGGGCCAGCGACACCAGGCAGCCGCCCAGGAACATGGCCAGGCCGCGCCCGCCGTCACCCCGGTGCGATTCGCGCTTGAGCATCACGTTGTTCAGCGCAAAGCTGAAGCCGCCGATCAGGCCCAGCAAGTCCATCGGGTTGAACGCGCCCAGGCCCTGGCCCTCGGCCGGCCACAGCACCACGGCGGCCCCGCCCAGCGCCAGCGTCAGCCGCATCACGGCCGCGCCGGTGATGGGCTCCTTCAGCAGCCAGCGCGCCAGCAGCACGGCCCACAGCGGCATCAGATAAAACAGCAGCACCACGCGCACCACGTCGCCGGCGGTCACGCCCCAGTTGAAGCTGGCATTGGTGGTACCGGCGGCCAGCAAGATCCACCACAGCGGCGGCTGGGTCAGCAGCTCACGCCAGGCGGCGGGCTTGCGCAGGGTGATGGCCGCAACAGAGATGGCAAAGATGATGGCCGTGGCCCAGAGCGGGTGCAGGCCGGCAGCGTTCAGCTGGCGCATCGGCCACCACGACAGGCCCCAGACCATGGCATTGGTCAACAGGCCAGCCACCGCGGGCAGCGGTGAGGTTCGCAAGGTCATGAAACAGCAGGCTCAGTCGGCGCGCGGGCCGCGGTTGCGGCGGCGGCGCCACAGCACCCCGCCAACCACCAGGCCAATGCCCAGCAAGCCGAAGATGCCGTACTGGAAGCTGTGCACCATGCGCCACATCCAGTCCCAGTTGCGGGCGCCGAAGTAGCCAAGGTAAACCCAGATGGGCACGCTGATCAGGGCGGCCACGCCGTCCATCAGGAACCAGGTGCCCACGCTGACGCGGCAGCTCATGCCGGCGGTGAAGAACACCGGGGTGCGCAGGCCGGGCAGGAAGCGGGCGACGAACATCACCCAGCGGCCGTATTTTTCGAAGGCGCCCTGGGCGCTGGCATAACGCTCGGGCGTGAGCACCTTGCGGAAGATGCGCCAGCGCATCACCTTTTCGCCCTGGAAGCGGCCGATGGCGAACACCATGCCGTCGCCGATCAGCACGCCGGCCATGCCGACGGCGAACATCGTGTGCGGGTCGGCATAGCCCAGGCCGGCGATCACGCCGCCGGTCACGAGGGTGACGTCTTCGGGCACGGGAATGCCAAAGCCGCAGATCAGCAACATGGTGAAAACCGCCAGGTAGCCGTACTCGGTGAAGATGGGAAGCAGTGCGTTGAAGACGTCCATGTCGGCGATTTCCGCGGTGCCGGCCTCCCCACCCCGAGGTCTCGGGATGGACGGCCAGCCTGTCGGCGGCCCGCATTTATAGCAGCAACGCCAGCCACCGCCTGACAAGGCCATGCAGGACCGAAGAATTCTCGGTGGGGCCTCTGGCACACTGACCAGCCCCCCGGCCCCCGCATTTGCTGAACCATGCCCCGCCCGATCGAAGCCCTGATCCACGTCGACGCCCTGGCCCACAACCTCGAACGCGCCCGGGCCTGTGCCCCCGACGCCCGGGTCTGGGCGGTGGTGAAAGCCAATGCCTACGGCCACGGCATCGAGCGGGCGTTCGAGGGTTTGCGGGGCGCCGACGGCTTCGCGCTGCTGGATTTCGCCGAGGCCCAGCGCCTGCGCGCCCTCGACTGGCGCGGCCCGATCCTGATGCTGGAAGGCGCGTTCGAGCCCCGCGATCTGGAACTCTGCTCACGCCTGGGCCTGTGGCATGCGGTGCACAACGAAGCCCAGATCGACTGGCTGGCCGCGCACAAGACCCACACGCCGCACCGCGTTTTCCTCAAGATGAACAGCGGCATGAACCGCCTGGGCTTCACGCCGCGCGCCTTCCGGGCGGCCTGGACGCGCCTGAACGCGCTGCCGCAGGTGGATGAAATTTCGCTGGTCACGCACTTTTCCGATGCCGATGGCGAGCGCTTCGGCCAGAACGGCATCGCCCACCAGGTGGCCGCTTGGACGGCCGCCACGCATGACCTGCCAGGTGAGCGCTCACTCGCCAACAGTGCCGCCACCTTGCGACATGCCGCCGATGCCGGCGTGCGTGCCGACTGGGTGCGCGCCGGCATCATGAGCTACGGCGGCGTGCCTGATTTTCCTGAACACGACGCCGCACACTGGCAACTGCGCCCGGGCATGACGCTGCGCTCGAAGATCATCGCCACCCAGCAGGTGCCGGCCGGCGAGAGCGTGGGTTATGGCTCCAGCTTCGTGGCGGATGCCCCGCTGCGCATCGGCGTGGTGGCCTGCGGTTACGCCGACGGCTACCCGCGCCACTGCCCAACCGGCACGCCGGTGCTGGTGGACGGCGTGCGCACCCGCACCATCGGCCGGGTGTCGATGGACATGCTGGCCGTCGACCTGACCCCCGTGCCCGCAGCCCAGCTCGGCAGCGAAGTGACGCTGTGGGGCCAGGGGCCGGGCGGCAGCCTGCTGGGCATCGACGAGATCGCCCGGGCGGCCGCAACCATCGGCTATGAACTGATGTGCGCCCTGGCACCCCGGGTGCCCGTCACCGTGGCCTGAGGCCCGGGCCCCGACCTTGCTTGCCCTCGGGGCACCCACCCACTTTCTGCACACCCCCGATGGATCTTCCTTCCCACCAGCTGTCGATGACCGTGCTGATGACGCCTGACATGGCGAACTTCAGCGGCAATGTCCACGGCGGCACCATCCTCAAGTTCCTCGACCAGGTGGCTTACGCCTGCGCCAGCCGCTACGCCGGCCGCTATGTGGTGACCTTGAGCGTGGACCAGGTCATGTTCCGCCAGCCCATCCACGTGGGTGAGCTGGTCACCTTCCTCGCGGCGGTGAACCACACGGGCACCTCGTCGATGGAGATCGGCATCAAGGTGGTGGCCGAGAACATCCGCACCCAGGTGGTTCGGCACGCGAACAGCTGCTTCTTCACGATGGTGGCGGTGGACGACGGCGGCAAGCCGGTGCCCGTGCCGGCCCTGCGTCCGTTTTCACCGGACGAGAAGCGGCGCTGGGACAACGCCCGCATCCGCCGCCAGCTGCGCACCGAGATGGAGCAGCGCCAGCGCGAGATGCGCGCCGGTGGCCAGGCCGGCGGTTCGTCCACGTCGCCCGCTGCACCGCCCGACGCCCCGACGGCTGCGGCCTGAGCGCTGCGGCGCCATCGGGTAGACAGCGCATGGCCTCGGTGCCCAACGTCCGCGCGGACGAGGTGGAGTTCAGCGCCATCCGCGCCCAGGGGGCTGGCGGCCAGAACGTCAACAAAGTGTCGAACGCCGTGCACCTGCGTTTCGACATCCGCGCGTCCTCGCTGCCCGAGCCAGTGAAAGAGCGCCTGCTGGCCCTGGCCGATCAGCGCATCACCGCCGAAGGCGTGGTGGTCATCAAGGCGCAGGAGCACCGGAGCCTGCCCATGAACCAGGCCGATGCGCTCGCCCGCCTGCAGGCCATGGTGGCGCAGGCCGCCCATGTGCCCAAGGCCCGGCGGGCCACCAAACCGACGCGCGGCTCACAGCGGCGACGCCTGGACGGCAAATCACGGCGGTCGGACATCAAGGCGGGCCGCGGCAAGCCGGTGGACTGACGCACCCGGGTATCGAGCACCGGGCGTCACCCTGCCGCCGCCCCGGCTATGGCCGCGATAAAGCTATTGCATTGGATGATTCAATAGCAAATCCCTAAACTCTCGCCATGCCCGGTACCCCGGTCAACAGAGCGCTCCGGCGGCCACACACCCCGTGATTGGCTGGCGCGCTTCAGCATCGCCGCGGTCTGCCGATGAACCGGTCAGGCGCGGCGGGCGACCAGCCCACTTCGGCGCCCCGAGCCGCCCCACCGCTTGCAGGAGAGTTCCATGCCCCGCATTCCCCGCCCCGTCGACCGCGGCACTGCCGCCACCACCGCTTCAGCCCCCACGCTGCGCCTGCGCTGGCAACAGCAGATCGGCTTCGGTCTGGTCGCGGCCGGTGCGCTGCTGTGGCTGGGCCAGTGGAGCCACCACCTGGCGGCGAGCTGAAGCCCCCACGCCGCGCACAGACGCGGCCCGATCCGTCACAACAAAATACGTCGGGCGTTCTACAGTCGGAGCATCTGTTTCCAGTTGCCCGAAACGAACCCTGACACCAAGGAGCGAACCATGGCCAAGAGCCCCAAGTCCGTCGGCAAAGCCGGCCCCGCCATCAACATCGGCATCAGCGAGAAAGACCGCGCCGCCGTGGCCGATGGCCTGTCGCGCCTGCTGGCCGACACCTACACGCTGTACCTGACCACCCACAACTTCCACTGGAACGTGACGGGGCCAATGTTCAATTCGCTGCATGCGATGTTCATGGGCCAGTACACCGAGCTGTGGAACGCCGTGGACCCGATCGCCGAGCGCATCCGCGCGCTGGGCCACATCGCCCCGGGCAGCTACGCCGATTACGCCAAGCTGAGTTCGGTGGCCGATGCCCCGAGCACGCCGCCCAAGGCACTGGAAATGGTCCGCATCCTGGTGGAAGGCCATGAAACCGTGGCACGCACCGCCCGCAGCCTGTACCCGCTGGTGGAAAAGGCCGGCGACGAGCCCACGGCCGACGTGCTGACCCAGCGCCTGACGGTGCATGAGCAGACCGCCTGGATGCTGCGCTCGCTGCTGGAAGACTGACCCCCCGGCCACCGCGCCATGAAAAAAGGGCTGCCCGCGGGCAGCCCTTTTTGTTGATGCTTGGGCAACGTCAGTGCATCAAACCAGCGCCGCCAAGCCCGCCAGGCCCAGGCCCAGCGCCGCCAGCGCGTCACCGGCAATCAAGCCGCCGCCCACCAGCGAGGTGCTGCTCATGTCCGACGGCAGGCCATCGTCCTGCTGGCCCTGGCGCGCATTCCAGGTATTGAGCGCACTCGACACCACGCCGCCCGCACCCAGCCACAGCGAGGTGCCCAGGGTGACAAAGCCGCCGAAGCTGCTGGCGTAAGGCGACGGCAGCACGACCGCGTCGAGCATGAAGTCGGTGGCGAAACCGTTCTTGCTGCGGGCGACAAACGCCTGATAGCCCGCGCGGCTCTTGATGAACTTGCGCAGGAACTCGGTGACGAAGCCGATGCCCACGCCCAGCATGATGGCCGTCATCTGGAACGGCTTCGGGTCGGTCAGGCTGCGCAGCACGCCCACGAACTTGTAGGTCATCGCCGACGTCCACTGCGCCGGCACTTCGTCAGCGCGCATCACGGTCTGGTCGAGCAGCAGCACCGGGTAGGCCGTCATGAACAACTTGGCCAGCACAACCGCCATCACGGCGCCCATCACCAGGCCCGCCACCTGGAAGCGGAACTGCAGGGCGCGGTTCGAGCCCAGGCGCCAGCCAGTCGAGCGGTCCTGCTGCATGTCGCAGGCCACGCTGGTGGCCACCAGCAGCACGGCCGCCGCCATCAGGCCCAGCAGCGGGTCTTGCAGGCCAAACGCCGCCAGCACCAGCACGGTGACGACAAACGCCGAGGAGATCGGGTTGGAATCACTCACGCCCAGCGAGATGCCGTTGACCATGGCAAACACCATCACCAGGCCCAGCGACAGCAGCATGTAGCTGACCGGCTCATGGAAGAACTGCACGCCCGCCACCACGGTGGCCGCGCCCCAGAACAGCACCCACAGCACCAGGCGCCAGATGCTGGCGCGCGGACCGGTGGTGGTTTCTTCGGGCATCGCTTCGGTCACGCCCACACCCACGCGGGAGGCAAAGGTGCGCCAGAAGATCAGCGACAGATCGACCACCGCCGCGCCCAGGATCATGCCCAGCGCGATCAGGAAGGTGATCTTGCGGAACGGATCACCGTCCTTCAGCCAGCCGATGCTGATGAAGTACGGCACCAGCGCCCAGCCCAGCACACCGGCCAGCACCGCCGGGATGCCGATGCGCGCACCCACCACCAGGCCAGCGCCGAAGGTGGAGGTGGAGATTTCGAGTGCGCCCAGCGCCGCCACCTTGGCCGAGGCGATGCCGCCCAGCAGGCCGGCCCCCACGCCGCCAAACAGGCGCGACACCGACTGGCGCAGCAGCACCGGGTCGGTCAGGGCCCGCAGGATGTTGGCCACCGCCAGGCCCGACGGAAACACCAGCCGCAGCCGGTCAACCAGCACCGGCGTGTAGAGCATGCCCACGCCCGCGCCCAGCATGCCCACGCACAGCAGGTACACCACCATCTGCCAATCGGGGATCGGCGGCATGCCCATCCAGGCCTGGGCCTGGATCAACACGCCCATGCCGCCCAGGCTGGCCACCGAGGCCGCCGTGGTCTGCATGTAGTTGGCGCCGTGCTTGCCTTCCACCCCGTAACCGAAGGTGATGACCGAGCCGAGGATGCCGGCCAGCACCTGCCCGCCCACCAGGAAGCCCAGCGAAAAGTTCATGAAGGCCGCGGTGACGGCGCCCAGCGGGCCCAGCACCAGCATGCCCACCAGGGCCAGCAGCGTGTAATAACCCGGGCTGCCGACAGAGGGCAGCCAGGCCCAGCGGCGCGGATCAGCGCCATGTGTGGAAAGATTCTGTTGCATGCGAGGAATCAGCAAGTTTCACGCCGCCACCCGGCTCGTGACCATGGGCGGAAAAGCCGGGACTGTACCCGCGGGCCTGCCCGGCGATAATGGCGGGTTCCCCTCCCTCGCCGGGTTGCTGCTGCCAGCGCCCGCATCACCGGGCCGCTCTTGCCATGTCTGCCGAACTCGCCGATCAGGTGCGCCGCCGCCGCACCTTTGCCATCATTTCCCACCCTGACGCGGGCAAAACCACGCTGACGGAAAAGCTGCTGCTGTTCTCGGGCGCGATCCAGATCGCCGGCTCGGTGAAGGCGCGCAAGGCGTCGCGCCACGCCACGTCCGACTGGATGGAGATCGAAAAGCAGCGGGGCATTTCGGTGGCATCGTCGGTGATGCAGATGGAATACCGCGACTGCACCATCAACCTGCTGGACACCCCGGGCCACCAGGACTTCTCGGAAGACACCTACCGCGTGCTGACCGCCGTGGACGCCGCGCTGATGGTGATCGACGCGGCCAACGGCGTTGAGCCACAGACCCGCCGCCTGCTGCAGGTTTGCCGCGCCCGCAACACGCCCATCCTGACCTTCGTCAACAAGATGGACCGCGAGGTGAAAGACCCGCTGGCCCTGATGGACGAGATCGAGGCCGAGCTGGGCATGACGGTGGTGCCGTTCACCTGGCCGGTGGGCATGGGCAAGTTCTTCCACGGCGTGATGGACCTGCGCAAGCAGCAGATGCGCGTCTTCAGCCCCGGCGAAGACCGCGTCGCGGGCGGCGAGGAAGTCATCGACGGCCTGGACAACCCGCTGTACGCCGAGCGCTTCGGCATGGAGTACGACCAGGCCCAGGGCGAGGTGGAACTGGTGCGCGAAGCCGCGCCCGAGTTCGTGCTGGAAGACTTCCTGGCCGGCAAGCAGACGCCGATGTTCTTCGGCTCGGCCGTGAACAACTTCGGCGTGCAGGAAGTGCTGGACGCGCTGGTGAGCCTGGCCCCGTCGCCCGGCCCGCGCCCGGCCATCCAGCGCACCGTGACGCCGGAAGAGCCCAAGTTCACCGGCGTGGTCTTCAAGATCCAGGCCAACATGGACCCGGCCCACCGCGACCGCATCGCCTTCCTGCGCGTGGCCTCCGGCCGCTTCGAGCGCGGCATGCGCCTGAAGGTGGTGCGCTCCGGCAAGGAGCTGCGCCCGAACACCGTGGTGACCTTCATGAGCCAGAAGCGCGAGCTGCTGGACGAGGCCTTTGCCGGCGACATCATCGGCATTCCGAACCACGGCGTGCTGCAGCTCGGCGACACCATCACCGAAGGCGAAACCCTGCAGTTCACCGGCCTGCCCTTCTTCGCGCCTGAGCTGTTCCGCTCGGTGGAAGTGGCTGACCCGCTGCGCACCAAGCAGCTGCGCGCCGGCCTGACCCAGCTGGGTGAAGAAGGCGCGATCCAGGTCTTCCGCCCGATGCTGGGCAGCGTGCTGCTGCTCGGCGCCGTGGGCCAGCTGCAGTTTGAAGTGGTGGCCCACCGCCTGGAGCATGAGTACGGCGTGAAGGCGCGCATCATGCCGGCCCGCTTCAACGTGGCCCGCTGGGTGACCTGCGACGCCGCCGATGGTGGCGAGGCCGAACTCAAGCGCTTCATCGACAACAACAGCCACCGCATGGCCCTCGACGCCGTCGATGCGCCGACGCTGCTGCTGGAATACGCCGGCGAGCTGCGCGCCATCCAAGAGAACTGGCCGAAGATCAAGTTCCACGCGCTGCGCGAGCACGCGGGTCTGGTGTTTCAGCAGCGGATGGGGGACTGATCGCCCGGTGCAGGTGGGCCGACAGGCTCAGGGGAACAGCGCCACCCGCTGCCCCACCTGCACATCCAGCTCTTCAGCCAGCCCGGCGCGCAACTCCAGCGTGGCGCGGGCGCGCAGGCAGCTGCTGGCGCGCCAGGGGCGCAGGTGGTCGACCCGCTTGATCACGCGGCCGTCGGCGTCCAGAAACAGCACGTCGATGGCGTAGCGCATGCCCAGCGTGTGCACTGAATTGCACGGCGTGATCCACAGCCCCGAGGGGTGGTCGAGGTCGGGGGTGGCTAGCAGCCCCACCAGGCGCTGCCACCAGCGGTTGGCCATCCGGATGCCCACATGCGCGGCCCGGCCGTTGACGTAGAGACCGCGCGTCACAGGCCGGACGCCATGAATTTCATGACGATCGGAAACCCCAGCACGATGAAGGTGCAGGGAAAGATGAACATGATCAGCGGGCCGAGCATCTTCACCGGCGCCTCCATGGCCAGCTTCTCGGCGCGCTGGAAGCGCTCGGTGCGGCGCTGATCGCTCTGCGCCCGCAGCACCGGCCCCAGGCTGGAGCCCATCAACTCGCCCTGCACCAGCGCACTCACCAGGCTCGACACCGGCGCGAAGTCCAGGCGATCGGCCAGATCACGCAGCGCCTCCACCCGCGGCTTGCCGGCGCGCACGTCGCGCAGCACGCGGTTGATCTCCAGCATCAGCGGGCCGGGCTTGGTGCGCTCCACCGCCTTCTGCATGCCCCCGGTGAGGTTCATGCCGGCCTCGATGGAGAGCGTGACGATGTCGAGGAAAAACGGCATCGCCTTGAGGATGGCCAGGTTGCGCGCCTTGGTGTGGTCGTTCAGCCAGATGTCGGGGTACATGAAGCCCAGCGTGGCGGCCAGCAACAGGCCCAGCAAGCTGAGCTCACCCGCCAGCAGCCACACCACCGACGAGGCCACCAGCATGCTGACAAGCTTGCCGGCGAAAAACTGGCGCGGCGTCAGCGCGTATTCCTGCCCGCCCTTGCGCAGCCGGGCCAGCAGCGCGGCTTCACGGGCCGCCGACAGCAGCGGGCCGAAGGTATTGGCGAACACGTTGATGACCGGCCAGAGCAGGCGGAAGCCGGGCGGCGGACGGTCGCGGTAAATGGTCTCGGCCTTGCCCAGCTCCTGGTAGAGGCGCCAGACGGAGAAGGCGGCCAGCGCCAGCGCGGCGCCCAGCATCAGTGAAATCAGCAGCGGCGTGCTCATATGTCGATGGTCACGATTTTCTTGATGAAGATGCCGCCCAGCAGCAGCATCACGAAGATCACGGCCATCACGCCCCAGCCGTACACGGTGGTGAACAAGGGCGTCATCGCCACCGGGTCCATCGTGTAGAGCGCAGCGGCCAGGAACAGCGGCAGCGCGCCCACCACGATGCCCTGCAGCTTGCCCTGCGAGGTCAGCGCCTTGATCTTGCCTTCCATGGTGGCCTTGGCGCGCAAGGTGGTGGCCAGCCGCTCGAGGATCTCGGACAGGTTGCCGCCCACTTCCTTGGCGATGGTGAGCGCCGAGACGAACAGGTCGATGTCTTCGAGCTTGAGCCGCTCGGACATGCCGCGCAGCGAATCCTCCAGCGCCAGGCCCAGGCGCTGTTCACGCAGCAGCAGCGAAAACTCCTGCGAGATCGGCGCGGGGCTTTCCTTCACCAGCATGTCGAGCGCGCCCTGCAGGCTGGCACCGGCCTTCAGTGAGCCGGCCATCATCGTGAGGCCGTCGGGCAGCTGCACGAGGAGCTTGGCGGCGCGCCGGTTGCGCATCACGATCCACATCACCCGCGGAAACACCGCGCCCACCACGGCCGCCAGTGCGGCCAGCGCCACCGTGCCGGTGACCACCCACACCACCACCGGCAGCAGCAGGAACATCGCCACGTTCACACGGAACAACTGGCGCGGGTCGATGAACAGGAACATGTCTTCCAGCGACAGCTTGGCGCTGGAGGTGAAGCTGGTGCGCCACTGCCCGAAGGCCGAGCGCGCCAGCAGCACCACGGCCAGCAAGGCGCCGAGGGCCAGCAGTCCGATCAAGGCAACCTGGGCGTTCATGAGCGCAGTCTCTGCACGTCTTCCGGCGACATGCCGTCGTAGAAGATCTCGGAATCCAGCGAGATGCCGATGCGGGTGAGCTCTTCATAGAACTCCGGCACGAAACCGCGCCCGGTGAAGTAGCCCTTGGTCTTGCCGTTGGCGTCCAGGCCGGTCTGCACGAAGGCGAACACCTCCTGCAGCTGGATCTTGCCGCTCTCGACACCCGTCACTTCCACCGCGCTGGTGATCTTGCGGGTGCCGCAGGCGAAGCGGGTCTGCTGCACGATGATGTCGACCGCCGAGGCGATCTGCTCCCGGATGGCCGTCACCGGCAGGTCCATGCCCGCCATCAGCACCATCACCTCCAGACGCGCCAGCATGTCGCGCGGGCTGTTGGCGTGGGCCGTGGTCAGCGAGCCGTCATGGCCGGTGTTCATGGCCTGCAGCATGTCGAGCGCTTCACCGCCCCGGCACTCGCCCACCACCACGCGGTCCGGCCGCATCCGCAGCGAGTTCTTCACCAGCTCACGGATGCTGATGGCGCCCTTGCCTTCGATGTTGGCGGGCCGCGCTTCCAGCGACACGATGTTCGAATGGTGCAGCTGCAACTCGGCCGCGTCTTCGATGGTCACGATGCGCTCGCCGTCGGGGATGAAGTTCGACAGGATGTTGAGCAGCGTCGTCTTGCCCGAGCCCGTGCCGCCGGAGATCAGCATGTTCTTGCGCTGCTCGACGCAGACGCGCAGGAACTCGATCATCGCCGGGCTGGCCGAGCCGAACTTCTGCAGGTCCTCCGCCCCCAGCTTGCGCTTGGAGAACTTCCGGATCGTGATCGACGGCCCCTTCAGGGCCAGCGGCGGGATCACGGCGTTCACCCGCGAGCCGTCTTTCAGGCGCGCATCGACCATCGGCGAGCTCTCGTCGATGCGGCGACCGATGGGCGCCACGATGCGCTCGATGATGCCCTGCACGGCCCGGTCGCTGGTGAAGTTGACCGGCCAGCGCGACAGTTTGCCGGCCCGCTCGACAAACACCTCGTCCGAGCGGTTGACCATGATTTCAGTGACCGACGGATCGGCCAGCAGCGGCTCCAGCGGGCCGAGGCCGATGGCTTCGTCGCGCACCTCTTCCAGCAGCCGCACGCGGTCGACCTCGGGCGGCAGATCAGCCGACATGCGGGCGATCTGGTCGCGGATCAGGTTCTCGGTGAGCTCGCGCAGGTCGGCGTCGGCCATGCGGTGCGTGTCGGTGCGGCGCACGTCGAACGCTTCCAGCAGCTTCTCGTGCAGCATGCGCCGGTAGCGGAAGGTGTCGTCCTGCACTGGCGCGGGCGCAGGTGCCGCGGCCGGCGGCGCCACCTCAGCGATGGGTGCAGCGGCTGCGGCAGGGCTGGCGGCCTGCTGTGCCACGGTGGGCACGGCGGGTCGATCAGCGCGCGGCACCGGCCGCTGGGGCGGCTGCGCAGGCCGCGCCGTGGTGGCTGCGGCGGTGGCCGTGGCGACTGTGGCCGTGGGTGCCTGCGCAGGCGCAGCGGCGGGCACCAGCGCCACGTCATCGGTGTGGCGCTGCCAGCGCACCTTCAGGCAGTGCGTGCCGATGCGGATCTCGTCGCCATCGGCCAGCGCGTGCGCCTGGTGCACGCGGGCCTCGTTCACCAGCGTGCCGAAGGTCGAATCCAGATCACGCACGAAGATGCGGTCGTTCGAGACAAAGACCTCGGCATGGCGGCGGCTCACCCGCCAACCCGGCAGCGACACCTCGCACTCCAGGTCCTTGCCGATGACGCAGCGGTGGCCCTCCACCTGCACCGGCCCCACCGCATTCGCCTGGCCCTGCACTTCGATCGTCAGCATCACGGCTCCTGGGGTTCGTGGGTGATGATCGCCGGGCGATTCAGCCGCTCCGAGGTCATCTCGCCGACGCGGGTCGCGTGCTTGCGCGCGTTCTCCAGACCCTGGCGATTCAGCGCCGAGTCCGGCGTGCTCACACGCGGCGTGGCGATCACGAACAGCTCGGTCTGCTCGGCCGTGTTTTCGCGGGCCTTGAACAGGTGGCTGATGATGGGCAGGCGCGACAGGCCGGGCACGCCGTCGCTCGACACCTCCGAGCGTTGGCGCAGCAGGCCGGCGATGACCAGCGGCTCGCCCTCCTTCATCGCCACCTGGGTTTGGGTGCGGTTGGTCGAGAAGGCCACGAAGCCGCCGTTCGAATTGCGCGTGTCGGGCTCGGACACTTCGATCAGCAACTGCGAATCGATGTTGCCGTTGCCGTCGGCCAGCGGCTTGAATTCGATCCGCACGCCGTACTGCTTGTACTCCACGCCGATCACGCCGTTGCCCTGCGGCACCGGGATCGGAATCTCGCCACCGGCCAGGAAGTTCGCTTCGCCGCCGCTGCGGCAACTCAGGCGCGGCTCGGCCAGCGTCCAGGCATCACCGTTCTGCTCCAGCATGTTGATCGCCGACGTGATCTGCGTGGCCAGCCCGAAATAGGTGGCCACCGGGTTGGAGGTGTTCACCGACGGGAAGGTGGCCGATGCCGCCGGGCGCCACGGCGTGTTGCTGTAGCCCAGCGCGCTGGTTGCCAGGGTCGGGCCATTGGCCGACGAGGCCCACTTCACGCCAATCTGGTCGAGTGCCTTCTTCTTCACCTCCACCACGCGCAGGTCGATCTGCACCATGCGGTCGAGCATCAGCGGGTCGGCATCAGCCGGCCGGTCCGGCACGAGGTTCAGCACTTGCGGAAAGCTCTCGCCCAGCCGCTTCAGGCGAACGCCGCTTTCCGAATCGGGATAGCGCCCTTCCATCACCACGCGAGAACCCACCAGACGGGCGGTGATGCCCGGCACTTCACGCATCAGGCTCTGCAGATCCGACAGCACCGTGTTGGCACCCACGCTATCGATGTTGATCGCGTAGGTCAGCTGCCGGCCGTTTTTCAGCCAGACATGCATGGTGGTCTGGCCGGCGGCCTCGGCCAGCAGCACGATCTGGCGGTCATCGACCACCGTGGCCTTCAGCAAGGCCCCGTTGCCGATGGCGATGCGGGCGACGCTCTGCAGCTCGATGGTCGAGACCTCCCCGACCACCATGCTGCGGGCCGGGCCACGCTCCAGCACCGGGGGCATCGGCGTGGTGGCAGCACGTGGCCGGAACACGGGCGCGGGCTTGGCGGTCGTGCCCGCGGGCTCGATCAAGGCGCTGGCGGCCGCGGTGGTTGGCGCGGTGGTGACAGGTGCATTGCGAGGTACCGACACCGGCGTCGACACGGCCGTCGGGGCCTTGAGCGACGGGTTGGTCGGTGGGGGGCTCGTCTGCGCCTGGGCCCACAAGGCCACCGGCAACATCCAGAGGGTGGCTGCCACCCCGGTGCGGGCGCTCCGCTTGGTTCGCGCGCGATACAACTGCAAGGTCTTCTCCCTGTTCATGAATCTGTGAGGTCGGCCACCAGGGCCGCCGGGTGCATGGGTGTGTGTTGGGGGCTGGCGCGCGTCAGCGCTGGCCAGACAGGGCCGACGTGGCGTTGGCCGTGGCCGCCGTGGTCGCCTTGATGACGTTGGCCGCCTGGGCCGCTGCAGGCCCCGCTGCCGTCGGCGGCAGGCTGGCAAGGCCAGGGCGCGGTGCGGGCACGGTGCTGCCCAGTTTGGCGAGCTGCAGCTCAGCAGCACCGGTGCCGCTGCCACCCACCAGGTATTCCACCGTGCGCTCGGCGGCGGCCACCGCCTTGCGGCCGCCCATCAACGAAGCGGCATTCATCGCCGCCACGCCGTTCGGCTGTGCATCGTCCGGGTGGCGCAACACGGCCGTCAGGCTGCCAGCGCGCTTGGCCTGGATGATGCGCGAGGCTTCCTCGGGCGTCACTTCCAGCGTCACCGTCGCGAAGCCGCGCTCGGCCTCGGTGCCTTCCGCGCGCTTGCTCAAGACCTGGTCGGTGGCCAGCACCTGCACCTGCGACAGCAGCGGCAAGGTGAATTCCGTTTCGTTGCCGTCGCCTGATTTGCCGGAATAGATCAGGTCGATGAAGTCGCCCGGGCGCAGCAGGCCGGACACCGAATTCACCGCGTCCACCTCGAACGTCAGGGCTCGATGTCCCTTCTTCAACGTGCTCGAGAACACGCCGTTGCCCAGGCCTTCGGTGTGCACCGGCAGCAGCACCTCGCCACGCTTGAGCGGCGCCACCAGACGCTGCTTCAGGTAGGTGCCGAACTCGTCCGGATGCACGGCAGTGGCATGCACGTATTCCTGCGGCATGGGCCGCACGGCCAGCAGCTCTTCGGTCAGGGCTTCGCCACGTTCCAGATCCCGCTTGGCCACCACCACATTGACCATGCGCTGGCCGCGTTTCACCTCGTCTTCCAGCTGCGCCATCTTGTCGGTGATGACGGCGTTGCTGAGGTACACGGCGCCACCACCCAGGGTGAGGGCGCCGCCCAGCAACAGCCAGTTGGAGTTGATCTTGAGTTTCGGAAACTGCATGGTGACTCAGGGCAAGGAGATGAAGAAGGAGAAGTTGCGGAAGAACGCCCGCACCATGTCGGCCAGGTGCTGGGCCATCGTGCGGCCACCCACATCGACCATGAACAGCGCGGCCACCAGGGCGGCGCTGACCACCAGGTATTCGATGCTGGCCTGCCCGTGCAGGCGGCCGCGGTGCAGGGAGGCCAGGGAGCGACGAATCAGGGTCATGGCGGCGGGCTCAGCAGGTTCACGGTCAGGTAGACGGCGCGGCCGGACGGGTCACGGCCCGCGACGATGTCGAGCGACTGCGGCGGCTTGTCGAAACTCCCCAGCCAGGTGGTGTCCCCGTCCTTCGAGGTGGAGGTGCGGTCGAAGGTCAGCTGCCAACCCCGGCGCAGCCACTCGGCCCGCCAACGCTGGATGGACACCTCGAGGCTCGCGTTGCTGCTCAGGCTGATGAGCTGGCTGCGGCGCGGGCCGTCGCGTGACTCGGTCACCTGCATCACGCGGGTGTCCGGAAAGCTGGGCAGGAAGGCCGGCACCACCGGCGCGCTGCCGTCCTTGAAGTTGATGATGCTCAGCATGCCGGTGCTGCCACCACCCGGTGTGAGCGGCTTGGCCTGCACCATCATCTGGTGGCCATCACGCAGCATCGACACGGTCTGCCAGCCGGCCACTTCCAGGCTGCGCGGCTCACCCAGGCGGCGGTCGTGCCAGGCGCGGCGATAAAACGCCAGCACCTCGTCAACGGTGAGCTCGGACTGGAACTCCTCGATGCGGGTGGGACGGCCGTTCACCACCGAGTCACCCGCCACCAGCTGCGTGGTGGTGCGCGGCGGCAGGCCCAGCTCGGGCCAGGCGGCGGCCAGCGCCGGCGTGGCCAGGGCGGCGGCAGCAGCGGCGACAGCGCTCAAGGCCAGCGCATGGCCAGAGCGGCGGGGCAGGCTCACCAGCATTTGCCGTTGTCCGCGGCGCCGTCGAGGCGGCCGTTGTAGACCACGTCGGGCTTGATGCAGCCGAGCTGCGGGCCATGGGGTTCGAAGAGACCAATCGCCGCGGCCAGCAGACCGGACAGCGCCTTGGGAATCTTGGAGGTGGGCACCAGGGTCGAGGCGGCGTCGCGCGTGGCCTTGGAGCCGCTGCTGCCCAGGCCGTCACCCACGGCGGCGGTGGCCGCGGCAATGGTCAGCAGGCCGGGGGTGTCGGTGGACTGGTCGTAGCGGTTCAACAAAGACACTTCGACCTGGGCGGTGTGGGTGCCGCCATAACTCTTGCCGGCTGTCTTGGTCATGAAGCCCAGCGACTTGGCTACAGTGCCGCTGCCCAGGCTGCCCGAGGCCCAGGTCAACTTCGCGTCGGTGTGCTTCTGCAGCAGGGCCTGGCCACTCACGCTTTGCCACATCCAGGGCTGGCCCTCGCCATCCGCCAGCGTGGTGGCGGTGTCGTCGGTCTGCAGGTGCCCATCGGCTTGCAGCTGCTTCCAGCTGGTGAAGTAGCGCGCCCGCATCTGGTCTTCGATCTTGGCGTCGGAGAGCACCTTGCTGTCGGGCTGCATGACGCGCTGGAAGGCGGCGTAACGGCTGGCCTGCGTGGCGGTTTGGTGGATTTCGCCATAGCGGCCGGCATACGCCACCGCCAGGAACAGCGGCAACATCACCAGCAGCGCAATCAGGAATTCGGTGGCCGACTGGCCGGCCTGAGTGGCCTTCGCTGCGCCCATGCGGACGATCATGTTCGAATTCATCGTGTGCCCCCCAGCGGCTGCTTGGCCACCTGCTGGATGAAGCGCTCGGCGCCTGCGCGGCCAAAGCGTTCAGCCGCGATGGGCTGGCCTTCTTCCAGCGTCTTGAGCTGGGTACGGCCACCGACGTACAGCATGGCTTCCATCAAGCCACCCGCCGGGTGGCGCGTCATCACGGTCACGTTGCGCCACGGGCCGCGGTGCTGGTAGACCGGGCGCGAAGCCAGCAGGCAGACGTCGAGCTCGTCGTCCGCGCTGTCAGCCACCGGCATGCCGGCCTTGCGCATGTCACGGGCCAGAAGATCGGCATTCCAGACACAGTCGCCGTTGCCCGTGGCTTGTCGTTTCAGGCCTTGCAGGTTCATCGCCGGTGCCGGCTTGGCCGGGCAACCCGGGCCGGCGGTGCCCGCCTTGTAGCCGCGGTCGCCGGCGCTGGGTGCAGCGCCCGAGGCCAGCACCGACGTTGGTGCCGAGTAGCCCACCCACTCGGCATCACAGCCCTTCTGCTGGCGCACATGGAACTCCCGGTAGACCACCGGTGCGCAGCCCCGTGCGGCATCCGCGCCCACGGTGGACTGGGTCACGTACTCGGCCCAGAACTCACCATCGAACAGAGCCTCACGCTCGAAGGTCACCAGACGAGCCAGCTCGGCCGGCAGCGGCATCGCCGGTCGCTTGGCCTGTGCCGGCTTGTCGCTCATGCAGGCCTCCACCGCCATCTCCAGGCGGTCTTCAAGGGCCTGGGCCGGGCTGTAGCCCACCTCCACCACACGCAGCGTGGGTGGGCGCTCAGCCGTGGCAGCGTGGCCGGGTGTGGCCAGGCCAGCAGCAAGCAGACCCGCCGTCAAAACGGTCAAGGCGGTGATGTGCATCATTTCTGCCCCCCGGGGGTGTACAGCGCTTCATCCGGGATGATCATGCCCATCGCCATCAGCAGCGCGGCCTTCTGTTTGAGCGTCATGTCAGTCAGGCGAGCCTGCCAGTAGGGGCTGTAGAGCGAGCCATATTCCTTGGCGTTGTCGCTGCGCCAGAGGCTGCTGCCCGTGATGTCGTTCAGCAGTCCACGCCGGGGGCGCTCGAACGACACCCGGGCCCGCGCAATGGCCGTCAGCTGGTTGTCGTTCAGGCGCTGCGGCATCTCGGACGAGCCGGTGGCAGCGTCGGTCGCCACGCCCATGGCGAGCGATTCGGAGGTCGTCGTGTTGGCCTGCGGGCGGCGCACCACCACCGTGAAATCAAGCCCGAGCGGGTCGGTCTTGGGGGCCTTCTTCAGCTTCGGCGCGATGTCGTAGAGCTCGGGCACGCCCGACCAGTTGCTGTGCTTGGTGGCATCCGAGCGGGCCAGGCTTTGCGCGCTGCGGCCCGGGCTCCACTTGGTGCCTGCGGTCGAGCCGTTTTTGTCGGCATTCGAGCGGCCCCAGCCGATCGGTTGGTGATCCTTGCACCACGGCCCATCTTTCTTGCAGGGGTACTTCTCCCAGATTTCCAGCGTGTCCTGGGTTTCCCAGCGCTCGAAGTTGTGGAGCTGCGAGCCCCCGTTTTTCTCGGTGCCGACCAAACCGAAGTCCGCATTCATCCAGCCGCGCCCCGGCCGGCTGGCCGAGAAGTCATCGCGCGAGGCCAGCAGCACATTGGCCGCATCCCCCCGGTCACCCGCCTTGTACTGCGAGGTGAAGTTGGAAAACGCGGTGATGTTCAGGCCCAGCGTCAGGGCCCGCACCGGCACGCTGTTCTCCATCGTCATGCCGGCGTCGGCATGGGTCTTGAAGGCGGCGCGGTTCTGGTTGACGACACCGATGGCGGCGTTTTCGGCCAGCGCCCCACCAGCGGCCAGCACCGCCTTGTGGGCCACGGCCGCCGACTCCTTCAACACCTTCAGGGCCGGCAGCACGGCGTTGTTGTCGACATTCACCAGCTGGCCGTGCACCTTCTCGGCCACGCTGGCCGACTGGTGCAGGAACTTGGCCACCGCCGCCACCGGGGGCACGAAGACGCTCAGCACGTCCACCACATAGCCCATGTTGTCGGCCGTGCGGCGCAGGTATTGCAGCCAGCTCTCCAGGCTGATCATCTGGATCAGGAAGGCCTCGTTGGCCATGATGGAGCGGTTGTTGTAGGCCACCAGGTTCAGCAGGCGGGCCTCCACCGTGGCGCCCGCAATCGCGGCTGCGTCCGCCGCATTCACGGTGCGCTGCTTGCCCACCAGCAACTGCGAGGTGTTGAACACCGCATACAACACGGCCGCGCTGGCCGCCATCGTGCCCAGCATCCAGATCAGGGCCTGGCCGTGGCTGCGGGCCTGGCGCGATGGGCGCTGGCCGCGGGGGGTGCGAATCTGCATGCGGGTCTCCTGTCCTGTCGTCCGGGCCTGGCGTCAGCCCGCCTTGCGCTTCACCAGTTCCACCCGCCGGTTGCGGGCGCGGCCGTCTTCGGTGCGGTTGTCAGCCACCGGCACATCGGCGCCATGGCCCACGGCCTGCACGCGCTTCGGGTCACCCAGGCCCTGCGCCACGGCCGCGGCCACGTTCTGGGCCCGTGCCAGCGAGAGCTTGCGGTTGTCAGCGGCCTGGCCGACGTTGTCGGTGTGGCCTTCGATCGACAGCTGCAGTTGGCGGTCGGCCTTCAGCAGGGCCACGATTTCACGGATCAGGGGCGTGGCATCGGCCGGCAATTCAGCGCGGCCGGTGGCGAAGTTGATCTTCACTGTGGCGAGGCCGTCCTTGCGGATGCTCTCAGCCAGGGCCGAGGCCGTGACGCTCTGCACCAGGGCGGCTGGCTGGATGATCGTCAGCGAGTACCACTGCGGACTGTTGATGTAGAGCAGCACGGTGGCGCCGCCTTGGGCCGCCGGTTGCTGGAACACGTGAAAGCCGCCCCGCACATCATTGCCAGACGTGCCGTAGCCGCTGTTCAGCTGCACGGCACCAATTTTTTTCAATGCCGTTTGATAGTTCCGGAAGACCGCGAGTTCGCTCGTGGCCTGAGATTCATCGACATATTTCAATACTGAAATATGCCCCTCATATGACACCGAACCCTTTTGGCCAGATATTTTTCCAGCCAGTTCGAAATCATCAATCTGAACTCGATCAAATGGTTTGTCTTCGCGCTCGGCCAATACAAACCCAGGCATACCTGTGAGCATCGGATGCGGTTTGAGCTCGGCACCTGTTACCAATTGTGAATACACCAATGGCAAAGCCAGCAAAAATGCCTGCAGGCAACGACGCGTCAAACCATTCATGGGTACTTCCTCAGACGGTATTGGCGGCGCCCGGTTCAGGGCGCCGCCAATCGATTTCAATTTACTTGGTGCCGGTGCTGTCAGCGAAATTGCTCAGGCCACGGGCGTTGCTGGCATCGGCCTTGGCATCTTGCTCAGCCTTCTTGGAAGCAGCGATGGCCTTCTTGGCATCGCCGTCTTGACCAGCCAGGCCTGCAGCCATGGCGGCGGTCTGGTTGCGGACGGTCTTGCCGAACAGGTTGTAGACACCGATGGCAGCGATCGAGATCAGCGCCACGATGATGATGTATTCGGTCATGCCTTGGCCACGAGCCGACTGCTTGGATTGCTGGGTCTTGTTCACAATTACACTCCTGTTTGAAACCAATTGTTTCTGCGTTGACTAACTGCACTACACGGCCAGAGCTGGCGCTTGCCGCCTTTGCCGAGCCGGCACCTTATCGACCCATCAAACTATTCCAAGCCCCCAATTTGGGGGGGATCTAGGATGATTTCATAGGTAAAACAAGGGCACTTCGCAGTTAGGGGGTTCGTGTTGCTGACGCAAGTCCATAAACTCGCGCCGTCCAAAACCTCCCTAGAGAATTCACGCGCATCTGGCCCGCAGGCCGGGTGGCTCGTGCGTCGACCCACCCGATGGCAACGCCCAGCCAGATCACGCCCGAAGCGCTTGCTGACGGCGCCACCAGTTCATTACTTTTGAACACATTTCGTGCCGTTCGGCTGCCCTTGCTGGGCGCCCTGGCAGGCGGGGTGGTGGGGGCATGCACCGGCGGCGGGCTGGGGTGGTCGTGGCTGGTGGTGCCTGCGGCCCTGGTGCTGTGGTGCGCGGCGGTGCAGCGCTCAGCCAGCCTGACTGCACGCCGTGGCTTGCCCACGCTGACGCTGCTGGCCGGTGTGCTGTGCTGGAGCTGGGCCGCCATGGGCTGGGCCGACGCAGCCATTGCGCCAGAAACCGAGGCGGCCAGCCTCTGGAGCGCCGTGGCCCTGACGCTGGTGGCGCTGCACCACGCGGCCTGCTGTCTGCCGGTGTGGTGGCTCGGCCGCCGGCTCGACCGCGCGGGCCAGGCCACGCCGCTGGTATTTGCGCTGGCCCTGGCCGCTGCAGAAGTGCTGCGCCAATGGGGCTGGGCCGGCCATGGGTATGGCAGCCTGGCGCTGGCGTTTGTGGATGCCCCTGGCGCCGCGGCCGTGCTGAGCCTTGTCGGCCCGAACGGGTTGGTGGTGGCGGTGCTGCTGGCGTGCTGCAGCCCCTGGCTGACCACCCCGCGACGCTGGTGGCTGGCGGCCAGCGGACCGCTGGTGCTGGCGCTGGTGTTGTTGCTGACCACGGCCCTGGCCGACGCTGGCGGCGCCCCCATCGACGCGCGCCCGCTGGAGGTGGTGGCGCTGCAATCGAACTTCGACAAGCGCGCCAACTGGGGCCGCACCCAGCGCGACGAGGCGCTGGCCGCGCTGCAACAGGCGCTGCAAGCCGCGCCGCCCGGCGCGCTGGTGGTGACGGCCGAAACCGTGCTGGCCGAAGCCGCCCCCCGACACGTCATCGGCGTCTGGGAAGACCTGCTGGCCATGCTCGGCCAGCACGGCGTGCGCCTGATGGTCGGACTGCCGCTGGTGCTGGACACCGACGACGGCCCGCAGCTCACCAACGCCGTGCTGCACCTGGGCAGCGGCACACGGGGCGTGTATGCGAAAGAGCGCCTGGTGCCGGTGGGCGAAAACCTGCCACTGGCCGACTGGCTCGGGCCTTTGCAGGTGGCGCTGTTCGGCACCCAGCCCCACCAGCAGGTACCGGGTGGTGAGGCCTACACCGAGCCGCTGCTGGATGACGGCGTGCCGGTCGGCGTGGCGATCTGCCATGAGCTGTCGCTGACGCTGACCGTGGCCCAGCGGGCCGCCCGGGCCGGCTGGCTGCTGAGCCCGGCCGAAGACATGTGGGTGCCGCACGCCGCCTACCGTACCCAGATGCGTGCCATCGCCCGTCTGCGGGCCATGGAAACCGGCCTGCCCGTGGTGCGCGTGGCCAACGCCGGCGACACCTTGCTGGCCCTCCCCTCGGGGCAGGTGGAAGCAGCCGGCGGCGGCAGCGGTCCGCATGTGTTCAAGGTCTGGCCTGCCCTGCAGGCCAGCTTCTACAGCCGCCATGCCGAGTGGCTGAGCGCGCTGTCCATGGCCTGGCTGCTGGCGGGCTTCGTGTGGGCCATGAAGGCGACCCGCACGGCCGAACCAAGGAAACGCCCATGACCCCCACACTGCCCCGGGCAGCCCGGCCGCCGCGCCAGCGTGGCGTGTCGCTGATCGAATTCACCATCGTGTTTCCGGTGGCGGTGCTGTTCGTGCTGGCCTTGATCCAGACCGGCTTCGTGTTCATGGCGAAGTCGACGCTGAGCCATGCCACCTTCATGGCGGCCCGCGCCGGCGCCATCAACAACGCCCGGGACAGCGTGATCAAGGAGGCCATGATCCGCGGCCTCAGCCCGTTCTACCAGAACGCCACCCACACCGATGACAGCACGCGCCTGGCCCTGGCCTACGCCGAAGCCAAGCTCGATGCGGTGCTGTTCCTGAAGATCCAGAAGCTGTCGCCGTCGGCCGCCGCGTTCAAGGACTTCGGCGTGAAGGACCCCGCGACCAAGGTGGTGGCCATCCCGAACGACAACCTCGAATGGCGCAGCAACGTGCTGGGGTCGACCTCGAAGGTCAACATCCGCGACGCCAACCTGCTGCGCATCCGCACCGTCTACGCCTACGAGCTGAAGGTGCCGCTGATGGCCTGGGTGGTGTCGCGCGTGATGTGCGGCGGCAGTGCGGGCGTTGAGGCCTGGGGCAATGTCTCTCTCATCGACTCGGTCTACGGCCTCAAGAAGCCCGTCGACTGCGCGCTGTACTACCAGCAGGGGCGCATGCCCATCGAAAGCGTGGCCACGATCGAAATGCAATCGGCCGCCATCCAGAACTGAAATTCCCGCAACCCAACCTGACCCGCCTTGACCATGACGTCTGTTCACGCCCGATCCCTTCTGCTGCCCGCGCTGTGCGGCGCCTTGTTCACGCTGGCTGGTTGCGGCGGCGGCGGCAATGAGCTCGGCCCGGCCGACAGCCTGCAGGCCTCGCCCGAAGCCTTCACCGTGAACGGCGGCCCCTCATGCTTCCGCGGCACCGGCCCGACGGTGCACGTGTATGGCGGCCTGCCCCCGTACACCCTGAAGAACTCGCTGCCGTCCGGCATGTCACTCAACAAGACCACGCTGAACGCGGCAGGCGAAGGCTTCACCGTCACGCTGAGTGGCACCTGCATCCAGTCGCTGCCCATCACCATCGAAGACGACATGGGCCGGGTCATGCAGGTGCTGGTGACCAACGAGCACGATTGAGCACACCATGCGTTGGTCGCCAATCACAGCCGCCTGGTTGATGGCGCTGTCGGGCAGCGCGCTGGCCGCCCCGACCATCGAGGTGGCCGGACTGGCCAGCCCGCCCCAAAGCTGCCGCCAAGGGCAGGTGGAGATTCTGTTTGGTGGCGGCGCAGCCAGCACAACGGCCTGCGCGCAAACGGCAGGCATGCCCACGCCCATGCCGACGCCAGCAGCCCCCAGCGCCACACCGCGCGGGGGCGGCAGTGGTGCCATTACCCGCGGGCCCGACACCACCATTTCTCCCCAGGCCCAGGCGCAACGCGACACCGACCGGCAGAGCATTCTTCAGGCCGAACTGCGGCGTGAGCAACTGGCCCTGTTGGCCATCGACCGCCAGCCAGCCAGCCTGAACGCGGGCCCCCGCGACGATGCGGCGCGCGCGCGGGTGGTGGCGAACATCGCGGCACTTCAAAGAGAAATGCAGCGCGACCTGCCACGCTGAACGCAGGCATCAAGCCCTGCCGCCAGCGTCACACCTGGTCACGCGCCGTCACACTTTTTTGCCCCTCCAGGCTCAAGCATGGAGGTCGAGCGGCACGCCCGGCCGCAAGCCGAGGCGCGAAGCCAGACCGCGACGCAGCGTGAGGGCCGAACTGGCCTTGCGGCAGATCACCACTTCCCAGGGCCGCACCTTGGCGCACACCTTGATGACCGTGCCGTCTTCACCGAGGAAGGCGATGTCGACGCTGCGGTGCAGGTTGACCACCGAATGGCAGCGCATCAGCCAGGTACCGCAGGCGCCGGGTTGGGCGTCCTTGCCCTGAAATGCCAGCGCATGACCGAGCCAGCCTCGGCGATGCGCGACCTCTCGGCGGGTGGGTTGTCCATCAATGCGCAAGGGGATCAGGGAATGGCGAGAGCGGCTCATGCGGCCACTGTAGGGAAGGATCCTTGTCTGCTTGCAGCGGCTTGGTGAACGGATGTAAATCTGCCGGGTGACAATTCCGCCATGTCGACCTTGTCTGCCCCTCGCCAACGCCTCGCGCTGTACCTTGACCTGATCCGCTGGAACCGCCCCGCCGGCTGGCTGTTGCTGCTGTGGCCGTCACTGACCGCCTTGTGGATCGCGGCCGATGGCTTTCCCGGCTGGCATCTGGTGAGCGTGTTCACGCTGGGCACCATCCTCATGCGCTCGGCCGGCTGCTGCGTGAACGACGTGGCCGACCGCGAGTTCGACCGCCACGTGAAGCGCACCGCGCAGCGCCCGGTCACCAGCGGCGCACTGGGCGTGAAAGAAGCGCTGACGGTGGGCGCCGTGCTGGCCGTGCTGGCCTTTGGCCTGGTGCTCACCACCAACCCGCCCACCATCCTGCTGTCGTTCGCCGCGCTGGCGGTGGCGGTGGCGTACCCGTATGCCAAGCGCCTGGTGTCGATGCCGCAGGCGGTGCTGGGGGTGGCGTTCAGCTTCGGCATTCCGATGGCCTTCAGTGCCGTGCAGGGCGGGCGTGAAGCCAGCCTTGCCGCCGTGGGCGCCGCGGTGCCGCTGACCGCCTGGGCGCTGCTGGTGGCCAACCTGTTCTGGGTGCTGGCCTACGACACCGAATACGCGATGGTCGACCGCGACGACGACCTGAAGATCGGCATCAAGACCTCGGCCATCACGCTGGGCCGCTTTGATGTGGCCGCCATCATGGCCTTCTACGCCATCTACCTGGCGGCCTGGGGCTGGCTGAGCAGCCGCCTGGGCACGCCGGACGCCTGGCTGCTGGCCGGGCTAGCGGGCGCGGGCGCGCAGGCCGCCTGGCACTACACGCTGATCCGCCAGCGCAGCCGCGACGGCTGCTTCAAGGCCTTCCGGCTGAACCACTGGGTGGGTTTTGCCGTGTTCGCAGGCACGGTGCTGGCGTACCTGCGCTGAGGGCCGTCGGGGCCTCAAGGGCCTCAACGGCCTCAGGTGGCGCCGAACTCCCGGCCCAGCTCCTGCGCCCGCGTGGCCGCGGCGTGCAGCGCCTTCACGAACGCCGGCTTCACGCCTTCAGCCTCCATCGTGGTGATGGCGGCATGCGTGGTGCCGCCCTTCGAGGTGACGCGCTGGCGCAGCACCTCGGGCGATTCATCCGACTGGCCGCACAGTGCGGCCGCGCCTGAGAACGTGCCCACCGCCAGGCGGCGCGCCTGCTCGGCGCTCAGGCCCAGCGCGGTGCCGGCTTCGATCATCGCCTCGACGAAGTAGAAGACATACGCCGGGCCTGAGCCCGACAGCGCCGTCACCGCGTCAAGGTGCGCTTCTTCGTTCACCCACAGCGTGGTGCCGGTGGGCGCGAGCAAGGCTTCCACGCGCTGGCGCTCATCCGCCGACACCGCCGCCGAGGCGAACAGGCCCGTCATGCCCTGCCCGATGAGCGCCGGCGTGTTGGGCATGGTGCGCACGATGCGCTGGCTGCCCGTGGCCGCCGCAATGGCCGCACTTGGAATACCGGCCATGACTGACAGCTGCAAGGCCTGGCCCACGAACGGCCGGCACGGCAGGGCCGCTTCCTGGAACATCTGCGGCTTGACGGCCCAGACCACCACGCCGGCATTGATCAGCTCCGGGCCGGCGGCCGCCAGCACCGTGACGCCGAAGCGCTCACGCAGGCGCTGCGCCTGTTCGGCGAAGGGCTCGACCACGGTGATCGACGTTGCCGGCTGGCCGGCTGACAGCAAGCCGCCGATGACGGCGCTGGCCATGTTGCCGCCACCGATGAAGGCCACGCCAGACGCGCGGTCAGGGGAAGGATTTGCAGTGTTCATGCCCGGAGTTTAGGGGGTCATGCAAAGAGGCAATGACGGCATCGGACTGGGGTTATGCAAATCTTGCATGTGCCTCCGTGACAAATTCGGCCTGCCCGGATCTAGAGTCCGCACCCATGCAGACAACGCCGGCTCACGAGGCCATGCCGGGGCTGCTTGAACCCTTAGGAGACACACATGAACGCACCTTTGTCTTTTGTCCACCCCACCGCTGACAGCCCCTGGGGCACCTACCTGATGCAGGTGGACCGCGTGGCCCCGTACCTCGGCCACCTCGCCCGCTGGATCGACACCCTCAAGCGCCCGAAGCGCGCGCTGATCGTCGACATCCCCATCGAGCTGGACGACGGCACCGTGGCCCACTTCGAGGGCTACCGCGTGCAGCACAACATGTCGCGCGGCCCGGGCAAGGGTGGCGTGCGCTACCACCCCGACGTGACGCTGGAAGAAGTGATGGCCCTGTCGGCCTGGATGAGCGTGAAGAACGCCGCGGTGAACCTGCCGTACGGCGGCGCCAAGGGCGGCATCCGGGTTGATCCGAAGAAGCTGTCGCACAAGGAACTGGAGCGCATGACGCGCCGCTACACCAGCGAGATCGGCATCATCATCGGCCCGCAGCAAGACATTCCGGCACCGGACGTGAACACCAACCCGCAGATCATGGCGTGGATGATGGACACGTACTCGATGAACACCGGCACCACCGCCACCGGCGTGGTCACCGGCAAGCCGATCCACCTGGGTGGCTCGCTGGGCCGCGTCAAGGCCACCGGCCGCGGCGTGTTCGTCACCGGCCGTGAAGCCGCCCGCCGCATCAACCTGGAACTGAACGGCGCCCGCGTCGCGGTGCAGGGTTTTGGCAACGTGGGCTCGGCTGCAGCAGAGCTGTTCGTGCAGGCTGGCTCGAAGATCGTGGCGGCGCAAGACCACACCGGCACCATCTACAACGACAAGGGCCTGGACCTGGCTGAACTCATCCCGCACGTGAAGGCCACGGGCGGTGTGGGCGGCTTCAAGGGCGCCGACGTGATGAAGTCGGAAGAGTTCTGGGACGTCAGCTGCGACATCCTGATCCCGGCGGCTCTGGAAGGCCAGATCACCGCTGACCGCGCGAACCGCGTGAAGGCCAAGCTGGTGCTGGAAGGCGCCAATGGCCCGACCGTGCCGAGCGCCGACGACATCCTCGCCGAGCGCGGCGTGCTGGTGGTGCCCGACGTGATCTGCAACGCCGGTGGCGTGACGGTCTCGTACTTCGAATGGGTGCAGGACTTCTCCAGCTTCTTCTGGACCGAAGACGAGATCAATGTCCGCCTGGACAAGATCATGGTCGGCGCCCTGAAGCGCATCTGGGAAGTGGCAGACCAGCACCGCATCACCCTGCGCACCGCCACCTTCGCCGTGGCCTGCGAGCGCATCCTGACGGCGCGTGAAGAGCGCGGTCTGTACCCTTGAGGTGACACCCCCTCGTTGCTTGAAGCCGTGATGCAGTGATGCACGCGGCGTCATCGACAGCAGCCACCCCGCGGGGTGGCTTTTTTCATGCGTCAGCGCAACACGCGATCAAGGTGGGCGCTGAAGTCAGCGGCATTGACGAAGCCCACCACCTGGTGCTGCCGCAGCTCTTGCCCGGCCCCGTCGAAGAACGCGATGCCGGGTGGGCCGAACAGGCCGAGTCGGCGCAGCAAGGCGCGGTCGGCCTCGCTGTGCGCGGTGACGTCGGCCTGCAGCAACTCGAAGCGGGCCATGCGCCGCTGCACCTCGGGCTCGCTGAAGGTGAAGCGCTGCATTTCCTCGCAGGCGGTGCACCAGTCGGCCGATACATCCAGCAGCACCGGCTTGCCAGCCTGGCGCATGCGCTGCTCCAGCTCGGCCAGGGAGGCCACCCGCTCGAAGCGCGGATGACCGCCGGCAGGCAACACGCGGGCCTCAAGTGCGCCGTTCGCCGTGGCTGCGTTGGCCGCCGAGTGCGCCGCCACCAGGTGCGACAAGGGCTGCCACGGATCACGTCCGCCGGAGAGCACGCCGAACAGCTGCGCACCGCCCAGCAGCGCCAGCATCACACCGGCCAGCTTGCCCAGCAGGCGGGGCGCCGCCACGGGCCGCGGCAGGCTCTCGAACGTACCGAGCGCCGTGGCACCGCCCAAGGCCAGTGCCGCCCAACCCACCACCACCACCGGGGGCGGCAGCACGGGCGACACCATCCACCAGGCCACGGCCAGCAGCAGCATGCCGAATGCATGCTTCACGCCCGTCATCCAGGCGCCGGCACGCGGCAGCAAGGCCCCGGCCGACAGGCCCACCAGCAGCAGCGGCACGCTCATCCCCATGGCCAGGCTGAACAGCGCCACCGAGCCCAGCAGCACGTCGCGCGTCTGGCCGATGTAGAGCAGCGCACCGGCCAAAGGCGCCGCCACACAGGGCCCCACCATCAGCGCCGACAAGCCGCCCATCACGAACACGCCCGCCCATTGCCCGCCGGGCAGGCGGTTCGATGCGCCCATCAAGCCGGACTGCCAGCTGGCCGGCAGTTGCAGCTCGTAAAAGCCGAACATCGACAGCGACAGGCCCGCCAGCAACAAGCCGAACGCGCCCAGCACCCACGGGTTCTGCAGGTAGGCGGCCAAACCTTCACCCATCAAGCCGGCCGCCACGCCGAGCGCGGTGTAGACCAGCGCCATGCCGAGCGCGTAGGCCATCGACATCGCCAGGCCGCGGCGCCGCGACGGCGTGCCGCCCTGGCCCACGATGATCGACGACAGGATGGGCACCATCGGCAGCACGCAGGGCGTGAACGACAGCAGCAACCCAGCCAGCAGGAACAAGCCCGCCACCGTGGGCAGGTGCCCGCCCCGCAAGGCGCCATCGATGCGCGCGGCGGCACCGCCGGGGCCGGCGTTGTCAGCCGGTGCCTGGCTCGCCGTGGGTGTGGACGTGGACGTGGCGGTGGCTGGCCTGCGGTACGGGGGCGGCGGCGGCAGGTCGTCCGGCTCAGGCACCAGGCTGATGCGCCAGGCGCTGCCGGCTGCGTCCGGTGCCTGCAGGCGCCAGCGCTGGGTTTGCGGCGGGTAGCACAGGCCCGCATCGGCACAGCCCTGGCTGGTGACACTGAGCTGCCACACCGGCGCCGTCTGCAGCACCGGCACACGCATCGCCACCCGGCCTTCCAGCACCTCCACATCGCGCTGCAGGTTGTCGTCATGCACCTGCTTTCCCTTCGGGGCCACCCAGGTGCCCAGGCGCACGCCGGCATCCACCGTGTCCACGGCGATCTTCTCGCGGTAGAGGTGATAACCGGGCGCCACCTGCCATTGCAGGTCCACCGCACCGTCAGGCCGGGCCAACGCGGTGGCGGCAAAGGCCTGCTCGGGGGGCAGGAAGGTGTCGGTGGCCGCTGCGGCCGTGTTCATTGCGACAACCGCGAACGCCAACCCACCGAACCAGCGCCTCCAACCCCGGCTCAAAAATGCAGGGCCCAACATCAACACGCTGCACGCAGATCGCATCGTTTGTCCTCCGAAGTAAAGAGGTGGCCGTGCGCATCGCAGGCCACAAAATCAACGCCCTGCTCCCGCAGGAAGTCCGGGGCGGCGGGGCCGCTCAGCATGGCCACGGTGCACAGCGCACCCGCGGCCAGGCAGGCCGGCGCATGCACGCTGATGGACTGCCAGTCAGACACCGGCCAGCCGGTGCGCGGGTCAAGGATGTGGGCATAGCGGCGGCCCGCCACCTCGATGCAGCGCTCGTAGTCACCGCTGGTGGCCAGCGCGCCCTCCAGCAGCGGCCAGCTCACCAGGTTTTCACCGGGCTGGCGCGGATGCGCCACCGCCATCTGCCAGGCTTGCCCGTCGGGGCACGGGCCCAGCACGCGCAGGTCGCCGCCCAGGTTCACCACGCCGCTGCACTGGCCGGCCTCGATCAGCAAGGTGGCCACGCGGTCCACCGCGTACTCTTTGCCCAGGCCGCCGAAGTCGATCTCCATGCCCGTGCGCGGCAGGCTGATGAACTCGCCGTTCCAGGCCACGTCGGCCCAGCCGATCAGGCCGCACACCTGCGCCAGACGCGCCGCATCGGGCACGCTGGCCTGCCTGAAATTCCAGGCCCGACGCAGCACGCCGGAGGTGATGTCGAAACGGCCTTCACTGGCCCGCCAGAGCTGGTCCGCAAAGTCGAGCAGGTGCGCGGTTTCCGCATCCACCGCCACCACCTTGCCGGTGCCGGCCGCGCGGTTGATGCGGCTGACCACGCTGTCGTCCAGGTAGCGCGACCAGGCCTGCTCGATGCGCTGCACTTCCGCCAGCGCCAGCTCGGCCAAGGCCTGTGCGCGGGGCAGCGCCACACCCGCCAGATGCAGCCGGCAGGGCGAGCCCATGGCCCTGAACTCGATCACCCACACCGGGCCGCCGGGGCCGGGCCGCAGGGTCAGAACTTGTGCGAGAGACCGATTTGCCATTGCAGTGCCTTCAGCGGGTCAACCCCGGGTGAACCTTGCCCGCCCAGGCGCCAGTCGGCGCGCTGCTCGTAGCGTTCCAGCTTCATGTCGGCGCCCCAGGCGGGGCTCCATTGCCAGGCCAGCTTCAGCCCCAAGCCAAAGGCGCCAAACGCCGACAGACGCTGGTCGGTGCTGACGTAGGTGGGCGTGCCATTCGGGCCGGGGTAGACATTGGCGTCGTCCACCGGGTCCACATAAAAATCAGCCGCACGCTGCGTGTGATATCTCAGCGACGGCGTCAACGTCCACTGCGCATTCAGCGGCTTCTCAACGTTCAGCTCCACGGTGTGCGCCTGCACGCCAAAGCTGTCGTGATACAGCCGGTAGCTGCTGCGCACGGCAGCGGCCAGCGCCGGTGACCAGTGGTTCCAGCGCAGCAGCAACACACCGCTGTTGCGTTCACGCGGGCGCTCGTCAAACAGCTTGTACGGGTCGCTGAAATAGCCTTGGCCCACCGACCAGGTCAGCGTGCCCTGCACCAGGTCGAGCGGGCTCAGCGCATGGGTCACGCCCACCTGCCACTCCACGGTGCGCTTGCGCTCATCCACCACCAGCGCATTCACCGGGTTGATGCGGTCACGTGACAAGCCGATGCCGGCGTTCCAGGTGGTGTTGTTGTCTTCGCTGGCATGCGTGCCGGTGATCGACAGCGCGTTCGACACATAGTCGTGTTCGCCCGAATGCGAGAGGCCGATGCTCAAGCTCTGGCGCTCGAAGTAGCGGGTCAGTCGCACGTCGCCGGCCACCCGGTCGTCGTGCATGCGGCTGGCGCCCGAGACATCGGTGTAATACCGCGGCGAAGCGCCCGACACATCGTCATGCGTGAGCGAGCCCTCCACCGCCCATTGCCGCCCCAGCGGTGTCAGCAGGTAGAACGACGGCGACTTGACGCTGAGGCGGTCCAGGCCCGGTTGCTTGTCCTGGTAGCCCGACATCTTCACCGCCACCAGGCTGTGCTCGGGGGCTTCCTCGGCCAGGGCCACGGCCGGCATCACGCCGGGCAGCGCACAGGCGGCCAGCGTGAGCGCGCCAAAGGTGCGGCGGGTGTGGTCAGTTGCAGCCACAGCCGCCTCCCCCCACGCCGGCGCCACCGGCGGCGGCCTCCTTGCTGGCGAAGATGTGCTGGCTGAAACGGCCTTCCAGCGGGTCGCCATCCATGCGCATCGCCGGGCGGGCCAGGTCGCCCTTTTCCCAGGCTTGCGGCGGTGCAAGCTGGGCGCAGCCGGGCAGCACCAGCAGCGCGGCCAGAGCGGCGGCGGCGGTGGCCGCTCGGGTGAAGGTGGTGATCAATCTCATGGGCACTCCTGCAGATTCACGTGGCGCTGCGGCCACCGGTGGCGGCCATGCGGTTCAGGGCATCGGTGATGCGGGCTTCGAGCTCGGCCTTGTCGTCCGGGCGGAAGCCGCTGTGGGTCAGCAGCACACGGCCGTCGGGGCCGATCAGCACCGAGGTCGGCATGCCCTTCACGCCGTAGCGTTTTGGGGTGTCACCTTTGGGGTCGAAGGCGACCTGGAATCGGGCCGGGGTTTCGGCCAGGAACTTGTCGGCATCCGCACTGCGGGCGTCCAGGTTCACACCCAGCACCTGCAGGCCGCGCGGGCCCAGGCGCGCCTGCACATCGTTCATCCACGGGAACGATTGGCGGCAGGGGCCGCACCACGAGGCCCAGAAGTCGAGGTAGACCAGCTTGCCTCGCAGCTTCGAGAGCTGCACCCGGCCGGCGGGGCCATCGAGCTCGAAATCAGGGGCGACGGCCCCGGGCTCGGGCGCTGCCAGCGCAGGCGCTTGGGCAGCCAGATTGGCCACCACGCCGGCCAGGCCGGCACGCATGGTCGAGACTGCCATCGGGGCCAGCAAGGTGGTGCGCAACCAGGCGCGTCGGGGATGAGGGCGTTGCATGGTGTTCGCTTGTGGGGTGGTGTGGTGGGGTGGCTGGATGAAGGCGGTGATCAGGCCGGCCGCTTGCGGCGGGCCCACAGCACGCCGGCAGCTGCGGCCAGCATCAGCGCCCAGACCGGATCGAGGAGGGTGTGCGCGCTGCCCAGGGTGCAGCCGCCGCCACCGGTGTTGCTGTTGGCATCCGTGGTGTTGCCGGTGCTGCCGCCCGTGCTGCCACCGGTCGAGCCGCCGGTGGACGCCGCACTGGCCACGCCACTGACGCTGATGACCGCCGGGTTGGTGGCGTTGGACGCCGCCACGGTGACGCTGGCGGTGCGCGTGCCGGCCACCGTGGGCGTGAAGCTGACGATGACGGTGCAGCTGCTGCTGGCCGCCACCTGGCTGCCGGCTGTGCAGGTGCCGCCCAGGCTGTAGTCGGTGGCGTGGCTGCCGCCCAGGGTGATGCTGGTCAGGCTGGCCGCGGCCGTGCCGGTGTTGGCCAGCGTCAGGGTTTGCGCAGCGGCGGTGGTGCCCACGGTGGTGTCGGCAAAGCTCAGGCTGCTGACGTTGCCGCCCCAGCCCAGCAGGGCGGTGGCCGCCGTGGCGCCCGTGCCGGTCAGGGTGATCTTGCCCGGGCTGGTGCTGGCATTGCTGGTGATCGTGACGGTGCCGGTGGCGGCCCCTGCAGCGGCTGGCGCAAAGGCGGCGGTCAGGGTGCAGGCGGAGCCGACGGCGAGGCTGGCCGGGCAGTCGTGACCCAGGCTGAAGCCTGTGCCCGACACCGTGATGGCACTGAGGGTGAGCGCTGCCGTGCCGCTGTTGGTGAGCGTGGCGGTACGGCTGGCTGACAGGCCCACCGTGACGCTGCCAAACGCGAGGCTGGTTGCGGAAAGCGTGGCCGCCGGCGCCGTGGCCACGGTGATGTAGGTGGCGGCGCGGCCGGTCTGCTGCGAGATGTAGGCCGCGAGGTCATTGAGTTCGCTGCCGCTGAGCTTGCCGCTCAGGAAGGTCATGTCGCCGACGCTCTGGATGCCGAGCTTGATGGTGGGGGCGCTGGCCCCCGACGCGATCTTATTGCGGTTGGCCGATGGCGCGCTGCCGTGGCAGGCGGCGGCGGCGCAGGTTTGTTTGCCGGTGACGATGACCTTGCCGTAGAGCGTGGCGCCGTTGGCGGCGTCTTGGGCCTGCGCGGCGGCCCACGGGGCCATGAGCGCTGCCAGCGAGACCAGCGCCGCCAGCAGGCCCGGCGGCCGGCCGCGCCATCGTGGGTTCAGGGAGTGAGGCGAAGCGTGCATGGGATCTCCAGGTCAGGCAGGGTGTGCGTGGGGGTGTGCGTGAGGTTGTGCGTGTGGGTGGCGGTGCCGGCGAGTCGCTGCGTCAAGCCCGCCTCCAGGCCAGCGGCGCCAGCCACCAGATCAGGTTGAACACGGCGTGCAGCGCGGCACACGGGGCCACACGCCGGGTCTTCAGATACAGGCCGCCCAGCACCAGCGCGGGCAGCGCCGTGGCCAGCCCGAACCAGTCGGCCCGCAGCAGCGCATGGGCCAGGCCAAACACCAGCGCGGTGGCCAGCACGGTGGGCCAGGGGCGCCAGCCGCGGTCCAGCAGGCCTTGCTGCACGCCCAGGCGAAAGACCACCTCCTCCACCCAGGGCGCCAGCAATACACCAAGGGCCAGCGCCAGCAAGGGCGCCTGGCGCCAGGGCGCGGTCAGGTCAGTCAGCAAGGTGGGCAGGTGGGCCATGGCGGGCTGGCAAACGGGTAGGCGAAAGGACTGTTGAGGCGAAGTCGAGGCGCGGTCGGAAGGCTTTTCGGGACCGGATACAGCGTTGGCCCCGTGCCCGTCAGGGGCATTGTGCGCGCAATATGTGCATTAAGCACATTTAAAGTTGTAAGGAGCGTCCGGGCCGGCCCGGCTGGGCGGCTGCCCGGGGGCTGGCTACAGTGGCAGCTGTCACCCAACAAGGAATTCGCCGTGCGTCGTCGCTCCCACCTTCACCTCCTGGCCGCCAGCGTGGCCACCGCCCTGGCATCCCTCGCAGCGCTGCCGGCCCTGGCGCAAGCACCTGCGTGGCCGGGCAAACCGGTGCGCATCGTGGTGCCGGCCCCGGCGGGCAGTTCCCTCGACATCGTGGCGCGGCAGCTGAGCGAGCGTCTGAAGGACCGCTGGGGCCAGCCGGTGGTGGTCGACAACAAACCCGGCGCGGGCGGCATGCTCGGCACCGACCAGGTGGCCAAGGCCGCGCCGGACGGTCTGACGATCGCGCTGTCGTTCAACGGCCCGATCGCCTTTGCGCCCTACCTTTACAAGAAGGTGCCTTACGACGCCAACCGCGATCTGGTGCCGGTGGTGATGACCACCTCGCAGCCCAATGTGCTGGCCGTGAACGCCGCACTGCCGATCAAGAGCGTCGCCGAGCTCGTGGCCTGGGCCAGAAACAAGCCCGAGGGTCTGAACTACTCATCACTGGGCAACGGCAGCTCCGCCCACCTGACGATGGCGCTGTTCCTGTCGGAGGCCGGCTTGAGCGGCACGCACATTCCCTTCAACGGCTCACCGCCCGCAGCACTGGCCGTGGCGCAGGGTGATGTGGACGCCACCTTCATCGTGGCACCGGCGCTGATGGCCCATGTGCGCAACAACCGTGTGCGCCTGCTGGCCGTGAGCAGCGCCCAGCACCCGGGCAGCCTGAAAGACCTGCCCTCGATGGCGAGCGCGGGCTACAAGGCGGTGGAATCGCTCGCCTGGAACGGCTTGTTCGTGCCCACCGGCACGCCGGACGCCGTGATCCAGAAGATCAACACCGATGTGAACGCCGTGCTGGCCGACCCGGCCGTGCGCGCCGCGTTTGACGGCCAGGGCCTGACCCCGGTGGGCGGCACGGCCGCCGAATTCCGCCAGGTGGTGGCCAGCGACAGCAAGCGCTGGGGCGAGGTGATCCGCAAGGTGGGCATCTCGCTCGACTGACATTCATCACGTTCGTCCGGGGTTGAAAAACCTCGGTGCTTGATACCCCCTGGGGGTATGTGCCAGAATACCCCCATGGCTATTCTGAATACCCCCCATTCCGGCGCGGCATCCGTCGCCTTGCCGACCGCGTCCCTCGCCTGGCGGGCACCCGCCAAGGTGCGCGCTCTGGCCCTGGCAGCCAGCATGTGGATGGCGGTGGGCGCGGCCACCTCAGCTGCACCGGCCCAGGCCGCGGAAACGTCGCCCACCGCCGTGCCGGTGCGGGTGCCGGTGCTGGTGGTGAAGCAGCGCGGCACCGCCGCCGGCGTCAGCCTCGACGGCGCCGTGCAGGCTCGCCGTCAAGCCACCGTGGCGGCGCAGGTGGGCGGCAATGTGCTTGCCCTGCTGGTGAAGGCCGGCGACCGCGTGAAGGCAGGCCAGCCCCTCGCCCGGCTGGATGACCGCGACGCCAATGCCGGCCTGCAGCGCACCGACGCCGGGGTGGCCCAGGCCGAGGCCGAACTGCGCAACGCACGACTCGCGGCAGAACGCCAGCGTGAGCTGCGCAGCAAGGGCTTCGTCAGCCAGGCCGCAGTGGACACGGCCGAGACCCAACTCAAAGCCGCGCAAGCCGGCCTCGCCCAGGCCAGCGGCGCCCGCAGCCAGGCCGCACTGGCCCGCGGCTTTGCCACGCTGGTGGCACCGTTTGACGGTGTGGTGCTGGCCACCCACCTCGACGCCGGCGACCTGGCCAGCCCGGGCCGCCCGGTATTGACGCTGTACGCCCCCGGCGCCCTGCGGGCCGTGGTGCAGGTGCCGGCCTCGCAAGCCGCCCAGGCCCGCGCCGCACGGCAGGTGCAGGTGCAATTGCCTGATGGCCAGTGGGTGACCCCGACCGCCGTGCAGGCCCTGCCGGTGACCGACCCGATTTCGCAGACCGTGGAATGGCGCCTGGACCTGGCCGCAGCCACCGACACCCTCTCGCCCGGCCAGAGCCTGCGGGTGCGCTTTGACGACCCGGCGCCGGATGCGGCCACCAGCACCGCCCCGCTCACCGTGCCACAGGCCGCCGTGCTGCGCCGGGGCGAACTCGACGCCGTGTACGTGCAACGTGAACAGCGCTTCGTGCTGCGCGCCGTTCGCCTCGGCCGCCAGCAAGGCACCGACCGGGTCGAGGTACTGGCCGGCCTGAAGCCCGGCGAGCGCATCGCGACGGACGCCGTGCGCGCCGGCCTGGCCGGTGCCCTGCCAGGAGGTGAGCCATGAGCGCGCCTGAGCACACCCCCGACGCCGCCCACCTCGGCCTGCCCGGCCGCCTGGCCCGCAGCTTCCAGTCGAACGCGCTGACGCCGCTGCTGGCGTTGGTGGCCTTGCTGCTGGGCCTGTTCGCGGTGCTGGTCACGCCGCGCGAGGAAGAGCCGCAGATCAACGTGACGATGGCCAATGTGCTGATCGCCTTCCCTGGCGCCAGCAGTGCCGACGTGCAGGCCATGGTGGCGCGGCCGGCTGAGCAGGTGCTCGGCCAGATCGCCGGCATTGAGCACACCTATTCGGTGGCCCGCCCTGGCATGGCAGTGCTGACCGTGCAGTTCCAGGTCGGGGTGCCGCGCACCGAAGCCCTGGTGCGGCTGTATGACGTGCTGAACGCGCACCAGGATTGGCTGCCCGCCGGGCTGGGCACCTTGCCCCCGATCGTCAAGCCCAAGGGCATCGACGACGTGCCGGTGCTGGGCATCACCCTGTGGGCCCGTGACGGCCGCAGCGCCAGCGATCTGGAACCCGTGGCCCACACGCTGGAAGCCGAGTTCAAGCGCGTGCCCGGCACCCGCGAAATCACCACCCTGGGCGGCCCGGGCCGCAGCATCCAGGTGGGGCTGGACCCTTCGCGCCTGCGCGAACGCGGCGTCGACGTGCTGCGTCTGACCAGCACCCTGCAAGCCGCCAACCAGGGCATGCCGGCTGGCGCCGTGGCCAACCCGCCCGGCGGCATGTTGAGCGTGGAGGCCGGCGACTTCCTGCGCTCGGCCGAGGACGTGGGCGACGTGGTGGTGGGCGTGCAGGCAGGCAAGCCGGTGTACCTGCGCGAGGTGGCCACCATCACGGCCGGTGTGGCGCAGACCGCGCGCCTGGTGTGGCACACGCCCGGCGCGGCTTCGAGGAACGATGCACAGCCTGAGGCTGAGAAAACAGAGGCCGGCCAACGCTTCCCGGCCCTGACGTTGACCGTGACCAAACAGCCCGGCCGCAATGCCGTGGAGGTGGCCACCGGCGTGCGGGCGCGGCTCGACGAGCTGCGCAACACCGTCTTGCCCGAGGGTGTGGAAGCCAGCATCACCCGCGACTACGGCCAGACCGCCGCCGACAAGGCCAACAAGCTGATCCAGAAACTGGCCTTTGCCACCGGCTCGGTCATCTTGCTGGTGGGCCTGGCGCTGGGACGCCGCGAAGCCGTGATCGTCGGCGCTGCCGTGGTGCTCACCCTCACCGCCACGCTGTTCGCCTCGTGGGCCTGGGGCTTCACGCTGAACCGCGTCTCGCTGTTCGCACTGATCTTCTCGATCGGCATCCTGGTCGACGACGCCATCGTGGTGGTGGAGAACATCCACCGCCATCAGGCACTCACGCCGGCACGGCCTCTGTCAGAGATCATTCCGCTGGCGGTGGATGAAGTGGGCGGCCCCACCATTCTGGCCACGCTCACCGTCATCGCCGCGCTGCTGCCGATGGCCTTCGTGTCGGGCCTGATGGGACCGTACATGAGCCCGATCCCGATCAACGCCAGCCTCGGCATGGCCCTGTCGCTGATCATCGCCTTCACCGTGACGCCGTGGCTGGCGCTGAAGCTGATGCGCCAGATGGGCCAGGCGGGTCACACCGATCAGGCCGGCCATGCCGCGAAGGGCACCCACACGCCCGGCGCCCGCCTGGGTGGGCTGCTGGCTCAGGTGCTGAGCCCCTTGCTGCTCAGCGCCCGGCGGCGGTGGTGGCTGGCCGCCGGCATCACCGCAGCGCTGCTGTTGTCGATGGCGCTGGCCCTGGTGCCGAACTCGGCGATCGGCGTGGTGCTGAAGATGCTGCCGTTCGACAACAAGTCGGAGTTCCAGGTGGTGCTCGACATGCCGGCCGGCAGCGCGCTGGAAGACACCGCGGCGGCGCTGCAGGAGCTCAGCCAGTTCCTGGCCGATCAGCCCGAGGTGCAGGACATCCAGGGCTACGCCGGCACCGCCAGCCCCATCACCTTCAACGGTCTGGTGCGGCAGTACTACCTGCGCGCTGATGCCGAGCAGGGTGACCTGCAGGTGAACCTCGTCGACAAACACCACCGCAGCGACCAGAGCCACGCCATCGCCCAGCGCGTGCGGCCGGAGCTCGACCGCATCGCCAGGCGCCATGGCGCGCGCATCCAGCTGGTGGAAGTGCCGCCCGGCCCGCCGGTGATGAGCCCGCTGGTGGCCGAGGTGTACGGTCCGGATGAAGCCGGCCGCCAGCAACTGGCCAGGCGCATCACGGCCGCGTTCGAGGCCACGCCGGACATCGTCGGCGTGCATGACTCGCTGAAGGCCGATGCGCCGCGGGCCTTCCTGCGCATCCAGCGCCAGCGCGCAGAAAGCCTGGGCATTCCGGCAGCCACCGTGGCCAGCACGGTGCAGGGCGCGCTGTCGGGCGTCGATGTGGCCTGGCTGCACGATGGCCACAGCAAGTACCCGGTGCCGGTGCGCCTGCAACTGCCGCGCGATGCGCAGGTCGGCCTCGACAGCCTGCTGGCCTTGCCGATGCGCGCGGCCAACGGGCAGCTGGTGCCCTTGTCGGAGCTGGTGCGGGTGGAGCGCGGCGTGATCGACAAGCCGCTGTTCACCAAGGACCTGCAAGGCGTGTCGTATGTGTTCGGCGACATGGCCGGCCGGCTCGACTCCCCGCTGTACGGCCTGTTTGGCATCCGCAGCCAGCTGGCCGCAGCCGCCCTGCCGGGCACCGGCGCCTTGGGTGAATGGTGGATCCACCAGCCGTCTGACCCCTTCCGCCAGTACGCGGTGAAGTGGGACGGCGAATGGCAGATCACCTGCGACACCTTCCGCGACATGGGCGCGGCCTATGCGGTGGGGCTGGTGCTGATCTACCTGCTGGTGGTGGCGCAGTTCCGCAGCTATGTGACGCCGCTGGTCATCATGGCGCCGATCCCGCTGACGCTGATCGGCGTGATGCCCGGCCACGCGCTGCTCGGTGCGCAGTTCACCGCCACCAGCATGATCGGCATGATCGCGCTGGCCGGCATCATCGTGCGCAACTCGATCCTGCTGGTTGATTTCATCGAACTGCAGACCGGCCAGGGCACGCCACTGGCCGAGGCGGTGGTGAACTCGGTGCGGGTGCGCGCGCAGCCCATCGTGCTGACCGGCCTGGCCGCCATGATCGGCGCCTTCTTCATCCTCGACGACCCGATCTTCAATGGTCTGGCCGTGTCGCTCATCTTCGGCATCCTGGTCTCGACGCTGCTCACGCTGGTGGTGATTCCGGTGCTGTATTTCTCGCTGGCCCTGCAGCGCCAGACACCCGCCTTGCCGCTTTCAACACCCACCTCCATCTGAGGACCCTCACCATGACCGTCGATCGACTCATCCGCATCTTTGCCGGCTCGTTCATCCTGATCTCGCTGTTGCTGGGCGTTGAAGGCAGCCCGCTGTTCGTCAGCCCCTGGGCGCTGGCCTTCACGGCTTTCGTGGGTGCCAACCTGCTGCAGTTCGGCTTCACGAACGTCTGCCCGCTGGGCATCATCCTGAAGCGCCTGGGCGTGCCGGAAAGCCGCGCCGCCCGCGTTGTCGGGCCCGAAGCCTGACAATGCGCCGACTGCCCCATCTGCCCAAGACCGAAGACACCGCCATGTCCAGCCTGTCCAACGACAAGAGCCGCACCGACATCCTGAACCGCCTCAAGCGCGCCGAAGGGCAGCTGCGCGGCATCCAGCGCATGGTGGAAGAAGGCCAGCCCTGCCTGGACATTGCCAGCCAGATGGCAGCGGTGCGCAAGGCGCTGGACAGCACCTATGTGCGCATGACGGTGTGCTTCATGGAAGAGCAGCTGACCGAGCGCCTGGGCGACAACCCCAAGCAGAAGAAGCATGTCGACGACGTGCTCGAAGACATGCAGGCGCTGCTGGGCAAGGTGCGCTGAACCTGCGGCGCTTCAGCCCCGCCCGCGCGGCAGGCTGAGCTGCGCCACCAGGCCGCCGGCCGGGTGGTTGCTCAGCGTCACGTCGCCGCCGGCGGATCGGGCCAGCTCGCGGGCAATACCCAATCCGAGGCCGCTGCCACCAGTGGCGCGGTTGCGTGAGGCCTCCAGCCGGAAGAAGGGCTCGAAGACCTGCGCCAGCGCGGCGGGCGGAATGCCCGGGCCTTCGTCGCGGATGCGGATCAGCAGGGCCGACGGGTCATCGGTGACCTCAATGTGCGCACGCTGGCCATACAGCACCGCGTTGTCCACCAGGTTGCCGATGCAGCGCCGCAACCGGCCCGGATCACCCTCGAAGGGCGCCGCGGCTTCACCGCTCAGCGACACGCTGCGGCCCATCTCCTGCTGATCGGCCTGCACCGCCTGCAGCAGGGCATTCATGTCGATGCTCAGGCGCTGCGCCGGCTCATCCAGGCCGCGCAGCAGGGCCAGGGCGTCGTGCACCATGGCCTCCATGTCGAGCAGGTCCTTGTCGAAGCGCTCGCGCAGCGCGTCATCATCCAGCAGCTCGGCGCGCAGGCGCATGCGGGTCAGCGGCGTTTTCAGGTCGTGCGAGATGGCCGTCAGCACGCGGGTGCGGCCCTCCAGCGTGGCCACCAGGCGTTGCTGCATGGTGTTCATCGCGCGGGCGGCCTGCTGTACTTCGGCCGGGCCGCTCTCGGGCAGCGGCGGGCGATGCAGGTCGGTGCCCAGTGCCTCGGCCTGCACCGCCAGCACCTGCAGCGGCCGGGTCAACCAGCGCACCGCCAGCCACGACAGCAACAGCACGCTGACCAGCAGCACGCCCAGCGTGGCCAGCATGCGCACCGGCAAGCTGGCGGTATCGGCGGCCATGCGGCTGTCCAGCAGCAGCCAGCGCTGGTTCGCCAGTTGCACCTGCACGCTCAACACCAGGCCAGGGTGCGGTGGATGGCCATTGGCCGCCTCGCTGCCCGCACCCAGCCGATGCCGGCCCCACCAGCCGCGCTCGGCACGCTCAGCCCCCGGCCCCACCGGGTGCGCCCGCACGATGATCGGACGGTCGGGGCCCAGGCTGGCGCGCAGCAGCGCCATCACCACGCCCGCCTGCGGGCCGGTGTCGTCAGGTTCACTGTCAGAAGTTGAAGCGCCGTCCGCGGGCCGACCTGCCTCACGCGACGCAGGCGCCAGCCGCACCCGCTGCCCGGGCTGGTTGAGGATGCTGGCCACGCGGTCCTGCTCGGCGGGCTCCAGCGAATCGAGCAGGCGCACCACTTCGGCCACCCGCTGGGCCGGATGGGCGCCGGCAGCGCGCAGCATCATGCGGTCACGCTCGGCCAGGTTGATCCAGGTGCTCAGCAGCAAGGCGGCCAGCAGGCCCAGCGACAGCACGCCCATCAGGCGGCCAAACAGCGAGCGGGGCAGCCAGCGCAGACGGGGTGCGGCATGTGCCTTCACCTCTGACTGCCCGTCGGTTGTCAGATGGGTGCTCATGCCGGCGCCCCGGCCGGCCGCACCGGCACGCTCAGCACATAGCCCTCACCACGCACCGTCTTGATCAGGCGCGGGTCTTTCGGGTCGTCACCCAGGCGCTGGCGCAGGCGGCTGACCTGCACATCGATGCTGCGGTCGAGCGGGTCGGCCTCGCGGCCTTGGGTCAGGTCGACCAGCTGGTCGCGGTTGAGCACGCGGTGCGGGTGGGCCAGAAAGATGCGCAGCAGCTTGTACTCGGCGCCGCTGAGCGACACCACCTGCCCGTCTTCCAGCGTTTGCAGGTGGCGCTGCACCGTGTCGAGCACCCACGGGCCGAACTGCAGACGCGCCTGGTCGTCGGGCCGCAGGTTGGGCGGCAGGCTGCGGGTGCGCTTGAGAATGACCTTGATGCGCGCCAGCAGCTCGCGCGGGCTGAAGGGTTTCGGCAGGTAGTCGTCGGCACCCATCTCCAGACCGAGGATGCGGTCCATCTCGTCGCCACGGGCGGTGAGCATCAGCACGGGGGTGTCATTGCCGCGGGCGCGCAGGTCGCGGCACAGCGTCAGGCCGTCTTCACCGGGCAGCATCAGGTCCAGCACGATGAGGTCGCAGCGCTGCGCCTCCAGCGCGCGCTGCATCGCCCGGCCGTCGCCCACGGTGGTGGCGCGCAGGCCGTTGCGCTCAAGATAAGTGCCCAGCAATTGGCGGATCTCGACGTCGTCGTCAACGATGAGGATGTGGTCTGGCAGGTCCATGGCGCGATTGCATCCGTTCCGGCGCCCGGTGTGGGCCGTGTTTCGTAACGCAGTATGTCAACACCGGCCGCAGATACGCAGTGATGCAAAAAGGCCGGTTCATGACATGCGCGGTTTACACGGGAGGTTTTGAATACGGTTCATGTTGATCACTCCCTCACCGTTCTCGAAAGGAACCTCCATGAACCGCATGCAGAAGATCGCCGTTGCCGCCGCCGCCACCCTGTCCCTGCTGGGTGCCGGCGTGGTGCTGGCCCAGACGACGAACGGCCACGGCCCGTTTGGCCACCACGGCCAGCGCGACGGGGCCGAGATGGCCGCCCAGGCCCAGAAGCGCCTGACCGAAGCCAAGGCGCAGCTGAAGATCACCCCGGCCCAGGAAGCCGCCTGGGGCGCCTTCGCCGCACAGGTGAACAAGCAGGTGGCCGCCCGCCCGGCGCCGCCCACCCCGGAAGAGCACGCCAAGATGGCCAGCGCACCCGCGCCTGAACGCATGGCACAGCACCTGGCCCGCATGAAGCAGCAACTGGCCGGCATGGAAGCCACGCAGTCGGCGCTGCAATCGTTGTATGGCGTGCTGACGCCGGAGCAACGCGCCACCGCCGACCAGCAGTTCCAGCGCCTGATGGCCCGCGGCCCGGAAGGCAGCGGCCATGGCGGCCGTCATGACCATGGCGGCGAACACCGTGGCGGCCCGCGCGACGGCAGCACCGCCCCTGGAGCACCCGCCGCACCGGCAGCCAAGAGCTGATGCTGCAGGCCTGCCAGCCCCATGCACCGGGCTGGCAGGCCCCATACTGGCGACTCTGGTTTTTTGACCTGGTCGCCCGTCATGTCGTCTGCCGTCCCGCCTTTTTCGACGTCCACGACGTCCTCTTCAGCTGCATCGCTCGCCACGCCCACCCGGGGCCGCGCGCGCCACGCCCTGCCGGCGGACGACCCGCTGCGCGAGGAACTGCACAACGAGATCCACGCGCGCCCCTCGGCCCGCATCCGCCTGCCCGCGCTGGTGGTCTACGTGGCCGTGCTGAACCAGGGCGTGAGCCGCGAAGACGAATGCGCGCACCTGCAGCGCCTGCCTGACAAGGCTGGCTTGACCGTCGCAGACCTGCAACACAACTTCCTGCGCCTGCGCCTGGACGGTGCCACCCTGAAATGGGAGCGCCACAGCGAGTTCACCCGCTACTCGCTGGTGCAGCCGCTGCCCGCCCACGCCGGGCTGGACGCCACGCAGCCCGAACTGCTCAGCCATGTGCAGCTGCCCGACGACTGGCTCGCCAGCATCCCGGGCCAAACCGTGGCCGCCATCAAGCTGGTGATGCTTGAACACCCGATAGACGACCCGCACGCCGCGCTGGCCCTGGGCCAGCAGTGGCTGGGCGGGCGCACCGTGGTCGCGTCGCTGCTGGGCCACGGCCACTCGCTGGCGGTGACCAACTTCCGCCTGAGTGCCAGCGGCTTCGAGCGTTTCCTGGTGATCGCCCCGCCGGGCACGGGCGAGACCCGCGCCGGCCGCATCTCGCAGCGCCTGCTGGAGATGGAAACCTACCGTCTGATGGCCTTGCGCGGCCTGCCCGTGGCCAAGGCGCTGGGGCCGGTGCTGGCGGATGCCGAACGGGGTTTGTCAGACATCACGGCCAAGCTGGAAAGCCGCAGCGTGTCTGAGCAAGACCTGCTGGACACGCTGATTCATCAGGCTGCGCGGGTGGAGCGGGCCACGGCCGAACACGGCTACCGCTTCGCCGCCACGCAGGCCTATGACGCGCTGGTGCGCCAGCGCATCACCGAGCTGCGCGAGCAGCCGATTCCCGGCACGCAAACCCTGGGCGAATTCCTGCTGCGCCGCATTTCACCGGCCATGGCCACGGCAGCAGCCACGGCCAACCGGCTGGCGGCGCTGTCGCAGCGCATCGAACGCGCCAGTGCCTTGCTGCGCACGCGTGTCGACATCGCCACCGAAACCCAGAACCAGCAGCTGCTGGCCAAGCTCACCCACGGCCAGGAACTGCAGCTCAGCCTGCAGACCACCGTGGAGGGTTTGTCGATCGCGGCCATCTCGTATTACGTGATCAGCCTGCTGCTGTACGGCGGCAAGGCGCTCAAGGCCATGGGCCTGCCGGTGAACCCGGAAATGGCTGCTGGCGCGCTGATTCCGGTGGTGCTGTGGGGCGTATGGCAAGCCACGCGGCGGGTGCATGCCCGGCTGCACGGCAGCCACGCCAAACAGCCAACGGCCTGAGGCGACATGGACCTGCTGCTGCAAGCCGGTGTGCTGGGCCTGTTGGTGGGCGGCGTGATGGCGCTCACCGGGGCGGGCGGTGGCGTGCTGGCAGCCCCCCTGCTGATGCTGGTGCTGCACCTGAGCCCCTCTGAGGCCACGCCCATCGCATTGGTGGCCGTGGGCGCTGCGGCCTGGCTGGGCGCGTGGCTGGGCTGGCGCGAACGCGTGCTGCGCTACCGGGCCGCGGCCCTGATCGGCGGCATTGCAGCCGTGACCGCGCCACTGGGCGTGTGGCTCTCGCACCAGGTACCCGGCCAGTGGCTGAAGGCCGCGCTGGTGGCGGTGCTGGGCTGGACCTGCTTCCGCATGGCCCGCATGGCCTGGCAGCGCACCCCGGCCGATGCCCGCGAGCTGACGTACCGCCCCTGCCAGTTCGACCCGGAAAAGGGCCAGCTCCACTGGACCGCGCCCTGCGCCCGCGCGCTGGCGGGCACGGGCGCGAGTGCCGGCTTGCTGTCGGGCCTGCTGGGCGTGGGCGGCGGCTTCATCATCGTGCCCGCGCTGTCGCGCCACAGCACGCTGGACGTGCGCCACATCACCGCCACCTCGCTGGCCGTCACGGCCCTGGCCACGCTCAGCGGCTGGCTGAGTGCGCTGCATTTCGGCAGCGTGAATGTGCCGGTGGCGCTGTGTTTTGGCGGCGCGGCCATGGCGGCCATGCTGCTGGGCCAGCGCTTTGCGGCACGGCTGCCGGCACGCTGGGTGCAAACCGGCCTGGCCGTGCTGGCGGGTGGCCTGGGTGTGCGCCTGCTGGTCAACCTGCTGATGCCTTGATTTCCCTCTACTGACCGAATTGCTCCGATGGCGGCCCACCCCACTCCCCTGAAATTCCTCGTGCCCGGCTGGTATGCCGTTCCGATGGGCCTGTGCGGCCTGGCGCTGGCCTGGCACCGCGCAGCGCCCCTGATGGGCGAGATGGCCGACGCCGTGGCCCTGGTGGCCGGTGCCGTGGCGGCGCTGGTGTTCGGCCTGCTGCTGGTGGCCACCGTGCTGCGCTGGCAGCGCCACCCCGAGGCCTGGGCCGAAGACCGCGCGCACCCGGTGCGTCACAGCTTCATCGCCACGCTGCCGATTGCGGCGGCCCTGCTGGCCACCGTGGGCGTGTCGCTGTTCGGCCCGCACCCGGCGCTGGAGGCCCTGTGGTGGGCCGGCTCGCTCGGGCTGCTGCTGGTCACGCGCTGGGTCTTGACGCGCTGGTGGCTGGGCAACCGCGTGGGCGGGCTGCAGTGGCTGGGCATCACGCCCGCGCTGTTCATTCCAGTGGTGGGCAATGTGCTGGTGCCGCTCGCCGGTGTGCCGCTGGGCCACCCGAACTGGTCGGCGGCGCAGTTCGGCGTGGGCCTGCTGTTCTGGCCGGTCATCACCGTGCTGTTGATGGTGCGCATCGGCACGCAGGGCATGCTGCCCGAGCGCCTGCTGCCCACGATGTTCATCCTGATTGCGCCGCCCACGGTGGCCGGGCTGTCAGCCCTGCAGCTGGGCGCGCCCGAGGTGGTGGGCTGGGTGGCCTGGGGCATGGCCGCGTTCAGCTTCGTGTGGGTGGGTGCGCTGGCCAACCGCATCAAGGCGCTGGCGTTCTCGATGACGCACTGGGCGCTGAGCTTTCCGGTGGCCGCCTTTGCCGCCCTGACGTTGCGCCTGGCCACGCCCGGCAGCCCGATGGCCGTGCTGGGGCCGCTGCTGCTGGCCCTGAGCTCGCTCATCATCCTGGGCTTGGCGGCCGGCACCCTGCGCGGCCTGCGTGAAGGCACGCTGCTGGCGCCTGAGCCGGTGGCCACCATCGTCCCTGCCAGCACGCCGTGACGGCGGCGATGGCAAACTCCCGCGCCATGTCTTCGAGTACTGCCCCCGTGCCCTCCAACGCCTTGACCGTGGCCTGCCTGTGCGCGGGCTGGTGCAACACCTGCGGCAGCTACCGACCCTTGATGGCCCAGCTGGCAACGCAGTTTCCGGACGTGCGGTTTTTCTGGGTCGACATCGAAGACCATGCCGATGCGCTGGAAGACGACGGCGGTGATGCGCCGGACATCGACAACTTCCCCACGCTGCTGGTGATGCAGGGCGACCAGGTCGGCTTCTTCGGCACCGTGCTGCCGCACCTGGGCGTGCTGGAGCGCATGGTGACGCAGGGCGTGCAGGGCCGGCTGCCGGCCCTGACTGAGCCCGCCACCACCGGCCTGGCGCAGCGCGTGCTGCGGCTGGCTGAATCAGGCCACGTGCCGGTGTGACACGGCCGCGGGCACGCGCTCCGGCCAGCGAGACGCCGCCCAGGCCTGCAGCTCGGAGCCCGGCATGGGCTTGCCGATGTGCCAGCCCTGGCCTTCATCGCAGCCCAGCTCGCGCAGCTGCTCCAGGATGACGGCGTTCTCCACGCCCTCGGCCACCACGCTGAGGTGGCGGTCGTGGGCCATGCGGATCAAGGAGCCCACCATCGACGCCTTGTCAGCGTCCTTGTCCATGGTGCGCACGAACAGCATGTCGATCTTCAGCTCATCGACCGGCAGGTCGATCAGCTGCGCCAGCGAGGTGTAGCCCGCGCCGAAGTCGTCGATCGACAGCTTGAAGCCGTGGGCCTTGAGCGCATGCAGGGTTTGCAGCGCACGCACCGGGTCGAGCGCAATCGCGCTTTCGGTGATTTCCAGACACAGCGCCCGCGGCGGCGCGCCGTGGTGGTCCAGCCGCGCCACCAGCCGGGCCAGCAGATCGGCCTTCATCAAGTCATGGGCCGACAGGTTGACCGACAGGCGCAACTCGAAGCCGTTGGCCGCATGCACCGACCACAGCCGCGCCGCTTCATCGACCACCCAGAGCGTCAGCTCATGGATGAAGCCGGTTTCTTCGGCGAAGGGAATGAACTGCACCGGCGGCACCAGGCCGCGCACCGGATGCTGCCAGCGCACCAGCGCTTCGGCGCCCACCAGGTTGGCATCCACCAGACCGAGCTTGGGCTGCAGGTACAAGCGCAGCTCCTGCAGGCGCAGCGCCTGTCGCAACTCGCCCAGCAGCGACAGCGTCTGCGCACTGCCCGCATCGATGGACGGCTGGTAGACCAGCATGCCGGCCATGCGTCGCTTGGCTTCAGACATGGCCAGCAGCGCGTGGGCGAGCAAGGCTTCCGCACTGTCGCCATGCGCCGGCCCCACCGCCAGGCCGATGCCGGCAGAGAGATCCACCACGCTGTCGTCCAGCGCCACCGGGCTTTCAAACAACTGCTGCAATTGCACCGCCACCTCACAGGCGCGGTCCTCGCCGGCACCGGGCAGGAGCAACGCAAATTCATCGCCGCCCAGGCGGGCCACGCACTCGTCGCCGCCCAGCGGCAACTCCGGCAGACGGCGGGCCAGCGCTTGCAGGCGCTCGGCTGCGCAGCGCAGCACGCGGTCGCCCTGCTGGCGGCCCAGCAGCTGGTTGACCTTCTCCAGGCGATCGAGGTTGAACACCAGCACGGCCACCTGCGCATGCTGTGCCGAAGCGTCGCGCAACAGTGCCTCGAACCGCACCCGGTTGGGCAGGCCGGTGAGCTTGTCCCAGAAGGCCAGCTGCCGGATCTGCGCCGTTGCATCGGCCAGGTTGCCGCGGGCACCGTCAAACGCCACGGCCAGCTCGCCCAGCTCGTCGCTGCGGGTCAGGGCCTCGTCGCACACGGGGGTGTCAAAGTCGCCGTCACCCAGGCGGCGGCTGGCAGCCACCAGCACCTGCACCGGCTGTGTCAGGTGGCGCGCCATGAGCATGCTGCCCAAGGTGAACACGATCACGCCGATCAGCGTGATCAGCCCGAGGAAGGCCTGCAGGCGGCGGTACGGCGCCACCGCCTCGTCGATGGAGCGGTACAGCACGGCCCGCAACTCGCCATTGGTCTCGCTGGACAGCACGACGGTCCGGGCCACCACCTTCTCGATGGGGCGACCCTCGACATCGATCGTGGTCTCGGACCGACCGGGCATCAGCGTGGCCAGCACCGGCGCGTTCACCGCCGACTTGGACGACATCAACGTCGACGCGTTCGTCATGTCGGGCAGGCTGGTCACCAGCGCCAGCTGCACTCCTGACAAGGCCTCGACCTCGTTCACCAGGCCCTGGTCGAGCGGGAAACCCATCACCACCACGTCGTTGAATTGCGGCGGCTTGAGCGGCGAAACCACAAACTGGAACGGACGGCCATCCACCAGCGTCAGCACGGACGACGGCAAGCGGCCGGACGGGCCGGTCTGCAGCATGCCCTTCAAGGCCAGCACCGCCCGCTGGCTGGAATGGCCTGACGCCACCAGATTCAGCTCGGGGTCAAACAGGGCCGCGAAATTCGCCTCGATGCGCGCGGCCTGGTTGTCGAGGGCGTCGCCCACCGTGGCGGCGTCACCGCTGCTCACCGCATCCAGAAAGCCGAAGTCGCGCGACAGCAAGATCACGCCGTCGGACAAGACCTTGGTGTTCTGCGTCATCAAGCGTTGCAGGACACGCTCACCCAGCACCATCTGCTCATCGAGTTGCGAGCGGGCATTGGCGTCAATGCCGCGGCCGATGGCCACGAAGCCGACCGCCTGCACCACCAGCAGCAGCACGAGGAACAGCCCGACGATGCGCCGCCCGAGGCTGCGCGTGAAGGGCCGCATCCAATTTGCGGCGCTCATCGCACCCCCAGCTTCACGGCCACAGTCTGGCCTGCGGGGCCCACGACGACGGGCTGCTCAAGGCCTGGCGAGCCGGGCGGCAGGCCCGCGTGCCAGGTGCGCAAGGTGTAGTTGCCGGCCGGCACATCTGTCAGCGACAACTGCCCGTTGGCCGCCGACTTGCCGTACCACGGCGTATCAGTGATGACGATCCAGCCCACCATCTGGTCATGGATGTTGCAGCCCAGCACCACCACCCCGGCCTTGTCGAACGAGATCGGCTTTTCCGGCTTGCCGACATACAGCTTGAGTTCGAACTTGCGGGCTTCGGAAAAGGAATAGACGTGGTGCCGCACCGAATCGCGGTTCGGGAACTGCACCTTGGTGCCCACGGTGACCACGGTGACCAGCGGCAGGAAAGCGCGGTTCTCCTGGGCCACGTCGATGCCCTCCAGCGGCTTGACGGCCGGATGGGCGCCTTGCGGCTCCAGCATCAGCACGGCGTCGGCCAGCGGCTGGCCTTGGGCGCCACTCACCTGGAATTTCACCGCCGCCGCCTGGGCCGGCAGGTGCGCCAGCAGGGCTGCAGCCACCCCGGCCCGGAGCCCGGCCCAGACCATGGCCGCCAGCGTCGGTGCGGGCTGGCGCTCGCCAGGCACTGGCGCTTGACGACGGTAAAAGTGGAAAAGACGGCTCATGGCGGCAAAGACTGGGCTGGGTTCGAGGACAGACGCCACCGGGCAGTGCAGTGAGTTGCAGTGAACGGCTCCTACGAGTTTTCGGCAAGCCCTTCCGATACTTAAAGCCGCTGACGCGGCAAGAAGTCTCGTGAAGCCTTATGCGCCAGAGAGATAAGGATCGGAGATTTGATTCGTTGGCGATGGCGCCCGCTGGTCTGAAGATGCACTCACACCAGCCTTCCGGACCATCGCCATGCAGGTCGCCTTGCAAGTTTCCACCGCCGCCCCGTCGCCCTCAGCCGCCCTGCTGGCTCGGCGCGCCCTGGTGGCCAGCTTCAGCCGCGCCGAGCTGCGCAGCGACATGGCTGCCGGTGACGCCCGAGGGCTGATGCGCCTGGTGGGGCAATTGCGGGTGGCCGGGTGTCAGGTGCAGCCGCAGCAACTGCGTGAACGCCTGCTGGCCCACGACAGCGCCGAGCTGCTGGACAACTTCAACCAGCCCGTGCTGGTGCGGCTGCAACCGGCGGCCACCGAGCGGTCATCAGCCGCGGCCAGCAGCCGCCCATCCGCAGCCACAGCAGCAGCCGCCAACCACTCGACCCAAGCCCGCCGCGAAGGCGTGGCACGTGCCCATCACCCCTTGGAGCTGACATGCGCCTGCTGATCATCCCCGGCCTGTACGGCAGCGAACCCGCCCACTGGCAAAGCTGGCTGCAGGCCCGCCACCCGACCTCCGTGCGCGTGAACGTGCTCGACTGGAGCGTCGGCCAGGTCGATGTGTGGGCCGAGCGCATCGCCGCCACCCTGATCGCCGAAGCCCCAGGCCCGTGGCTGGCCGTGGCCCACAGTTTTGGCTGCCTGGCGCTGGCGCGCTACGCGGCACTGGGCGGGCGCGACATCGATGCCGGCCTGCTGGTGGCCCCGGCCAACCCGCAGCGCTTCAACCTGGCGCCGGGGCACATCGCCCGGCCGCTGCCCTTCCGCTCCAGCCTGGTGGTGAGCGACAACGACCACTGGATGGCCCGTGAAGATGCGCTGGCCCTGGGCGCGCAGTGGGGCAGCCGGCCGGTGTGCATCGGCCCGGCCGGGCACATCAATGTGGATGCCGGCTTCGGCCCGTGGCCGCTGGCCCAGGCCCTGGTGGAAGAGCTGCGCGACGCCGACCGCCATGCCGCCGCCGGCGTGCGTGCCCGCACGAGCGCCACACAGCAGACATCCAAGGCGAACGCCCGCTCGGCGATTGCACAAACGGAAAACGCATAAGCAACTCCGTTTTGATTCGTTCCCTGAAGAGGGGCGGCTTTTTAGGATCAGGGCATTGCTTTTCCCTTCGTCCCGAAAGAGCCCCCATGCAGAATCGCCGCCCCGCCCTGAAGACCCTGGCCGCCACCGCCGTGCTGGCCTTGGCCACGCTGCACAGCCCGCTGGCCCTGGCCAAGGATGTGACCCTGCTGAACGTATCCTATGACCCCACGCGGGAGTTCTACCAGGACTACAACAAGGCATTCGCCGCCCACTGGAAGGCCAAGACGGGCGACAACGTCACCGTCAAGCAATCGCACGGTGGCTCGGGCAAGCAGGCCCGCTCGGTGATCGACGGCCTGGAAGCTGACGTGGTCACCCTGGCCCTGGCCTATGACGTGGACGAGCTCAGCGACAAGGCCAAGCTGATTCCCGCCGACTGGCAGAAGCGCCTGACGCACAACAGCAGCCCCTACACCTCGACCATCGTGTTCCTGGTGCGCAAGGGCAACCCGAAGGGCGTGAAGGACTGGGACGACCTCGTCAAGCCCGGCATCAGCGTGATCACGCCCAACCCGAAGACCTCGGGTGGCGCGCGCTGGAACTACCTGGCGGCCTGGGGCTACGCCCTGAAGAAGCCGGGTGGCAATGAAGCCAAGGCCCGTGATTTCGTGGGCGCCCTGTTCAAGAACGTGCCGGTGCTCGATTCCGGTGCCCGCGGCTCGACCACCACTTTCGTCGAGCGCGGCATGGGCGATGTGCTCATCTCCTGGGAAAACGAGGCCTTCCTGGCCGTGAAGGAACTGGGCCCGGACAAGTTCGAGATCGTCGTGCCGTCGGTCAGCATCCTGGCCGAGCCGCCGGTGACGGTGGTCGACAAGGTGGTCGACAAGCGCGGCACCCGCGATGTGGCCAAGGCCTATCTGGAGTACCTGTATTCGCCGGAAGGCCAGCGAATAGCCGGTGAAAACTACTACCGCCCGATCGACCCCAAGGTGGCGACGCAGTTCGCCAAGTTCTTCCCGAAGATCAACCTGTTCACGATCGACGACGTGTTCGGCGGCTGGGCCAAGGCCCAGAAGGCCCACTTCACCGACGGCGGCCAGTTCGACCTGATCTACACGAAGAAGTGATGCGATTGGCGCTTGAACAGCGTCCTTAAACGCTGAACGCATAAGCACAAGCGTTTTTAGTTGTTCCTTGTTCGGTGGGCCGTGACTAGCATCGCGGTCCACCCAGCTCCATGCTGCACGGCGCGCCTGCGCAGCCAGCCAGCAGATTGCCCATCGTGTTCCTCTCCAAGACCCTGTTGAAGCGCCACAGCGTGTTGCCCGGTTTCGACCTGGCACTGGGCTTTGCGTTGCTCTACATCAGCATCATCGTGCTGATCCCGCTGAGTGCGGTGTTCCTCAAAACCTTCACCATGACCTGGGGCGCGTTCTGGGACACGGTCACCTCGCCCCGGGTGATGGCCTCGTACCGGCTGACCTTCGGCGCCTCGCTGGCCGCGGCGGCGCTGAATGCGGTGTTCGGCCTGCTGGTGACCTGGGTGCTGGTGCGCTATGACTTCCCCTTCAAGCGCATCGTTGATGCGCTGGTCGACCTGCCCTTCGCCCTGCCCACCGCGGTGGCTGGCATCGCACTCACAGCGCTGTATGCGCAGAACGGCTGGATCGGCAGCCTGCTGCCCTTCAAGGTGGCGTTCACGCCCATCGGCGTGTTCGTGGCCCTGACCTTCATTGGCCTGCCCTTTGTCGTGCGCACGGTGCAACCGGTGCTCGAAGACCTTCAGAAGGAGCTGGAAGAGGCCGCTGCCACGCTGGGCGCCACCCGCTGGCAAACCTTCCGTCTCGTTATTCTGCCGACGCTGGCACCCGCCCTGCTGACCGGCTTTGCGCTGGCCTTTGCGCGCGCCCTGGGTGAATACGGCTCGGTGATCTTCATCGCCGGCAACATGCCGATGGTCAGCGAGATCACGCCGCTGCTGATCATCACCAAGCTCGAGCAATACGACTACGCCGGCGCCACCGCGATTGCGGTGGTGATGCTGGTGCTGGCCTTCGCGCTGCTGCTGGCCATCAACCTGCTGCAGGCCTGGGCCCGCAAGCGCCAAGGACGCTGACCGATGTCTGCCACCCTGCAAACCCGTCAAGGCGCGCGCACCGCGCTCGCCGCCAACCAGGAACCCGTCTGGGTTCGCTGGACGCTGATCACCCTGGCCCTGGCCTTCCTGTCGCTCTTCCTGTTCGTGCCGCTGTACGCGGTGTTCTACGAAGGCCTGAAGAAGGGCTGGGAGGTTTATCTCGCGGCCATCGTCGAAGAAGACGCGCTGTCGGCGATGAAGCTCACGCTGATCGCCGCCGTCATTGCCGTGCCGTTCAACCTGGTGTTCGGTGTGGCTGCCGCCTGGGCCATCGCCAAGTTCGAGTTCCGCGGCAAGAACCTGCTGCTCACCCTGATCGACCTGCCCTTCAGCGTCAGCCCGGTGATCGCCGGCCTGATCTACGTGCTGGTCTTCGGCCTGCAGGGCTGGTGGGGCGAATGGCTGCGCGACAACGACCTGAAGGTGATCTTCGCCGTGCCCGGCATCGTGCTGGCCACCGTGTTCGTCACCTTCCCGTTCGTCGCGCGTGAGCTGATCCCGCTGATGCAGGCGCAAGGCCAGGAGCAGGAAGAAGCCGCCCGCGTGCTCGGCGCCTCGGGCTGGCAGATCTTCTGGCGCGTGACGCTGCCGAACGTGAAGTGGGCGCTGCTGTACGGCGTGATCCTGTGCAACGCACGGGCCATGGGGGAGTTCGGCGCGGTGTCGGTGGTGTCGGGCCACATCCGCGGCCAGACCAACACGCTGCCGCTGCACATCGAGATCCTCTACAACGAATACCAGTTCGCCGCCGCCTTCGCCGTGGCCTCGCTGCTGGCCAGCCTGGCGCTGGTGACCCTGGTGCTGAAGTACCTGGTCGAGCAGCGCGTGAAGAAAGAAAAGTTGGCCGCCCGCGCCGACGTTGAATGAGCACGAATCACCATGTCGATTGAAGTTCGCAACCTCGTCAAGCACTACGGCTCACTGGCCGTCTGCAACAACCTCAACCTGACGATTCCGTCGGGCGAGCTGGTGGCGCTGCTGGGCCCGTCGGGCTCGGGCAAGACCACCCTGCTGCGCATGATCGCCGGGTTGGAGCAGCCCGACAGCGGCAGCGTGCTGTTCCACGGCGAAGACGCCACGTTCGACGACGTGCGTGATCGCCATGTGGGCTTCGTGTTCCAGCATTACGCGCTGTTCGGCCACATGTCGATCTTCGAGAACGTGGCCTTCGGCCTGCGCGTGCGGCCCAAGGCCACCCGCCCGTCGGAGCGCGAGATCACCGCCAAGGTCACCGAGCTGCTCAAGCTGGTGCAGCTCGATTGGCTGGCTGACCGCTTCCCGCACCAGCTCTCGGGCGGCCAGCGCCAGCGCGTGGCCCTGGCCCGCGCCCTGGCCGTGGAGCCCAAGGTGCTGCTGCTCGACGAGCCCTTCGGCGCGCTGGACGCCAAGGTGCGCAAGGAGCTGCGCCGCTGGCTGCGCCGCCTGCACGACGAGATGCACGTGACCAGCGTGTTCGTGACCCACGACCAGGAAGAAGCCATGGAGGTGGCCGACCGCATCGTCGTGATGAACGAAGGCCGCATCGAACAGGTGGGCAGCCCGGACGAGGTCTATGACCACCCGGCCACGCCATTCGTGCTGAAGTTCCTGGGGGATGTGAACCTGTTCCACGGCCGTGGCCAGACCACCGGCGCCAGCACGGCCGCCGGCGACGTGAGCTATGTGCGCCCGCATGAGCTCGACATCGTCGCCCATGCCGATGCCGACACCTGGCAGGTGACGCTGGCGCAGGTGCTGACCGTGGGCCCGAACACCCGGCTGGAGTTCCGCCGCGACGCCGATGGCTCGCTGGTGGACGTGGAGCTGCCACGCGCTGCCTGGGTGCAGGTGCGTGACCAGCTGTCGCTGCAGACCGGCAGCGTGGCGCACCTGCGCCCGCGCCGGGTGACGCGCTTCGAAGGCGTGGCGGTCGACCCGGCCTCGGCGATCTGAACAACACGTCAAACCCGTCAGACCCGGCATAAGCAACCAACAAAACGGTTGTTTGGATTCAGGCGGCAGATCCCTAGAGTGTGGGATCTGTTCACCTGAGCCTTGTTCGCCATGACTGTTTCGTTGTTCCGCCCACGTCGCCTGTTGCTGCTGGCCAGCGCCCTGACCTTGGCGCTGCCTGCCCTGGCCGCCAACACCAGCCTGCTCAACGTCAGCTACGACGTCTCGCGCGAGTTCTACAAGGACTACAACGCCGCCTTCGCCGCCCACTGGAAGAAGACCAAGGGCGACACGCTGACGCTGAACCAGTCGCATGGCGGCTCCAGCAAGCAGGCGCGCAGCGTGGCCGACGGCCTGGAAGCCGACGTCATCACGATGAACCAGGCCAACGACATCGACATCCTGTTCGAGCGTGGCCGTCTGATTCCGCAGGACTGGGCCAAGCGCCTGCCCGACAACGCGGCGCCCACCACCTCGATCTCGGTGATCCTGGTGCGCAAGGGCAACCCGAAGAACATCCGCGGCTGGACCGACCTGGGCCGCCAAGGCGTGTCGGTCATCATCCCGAACCCGAAGACCTCGGGCAACGGCCGCTACACCTACCTGGCCGCCTGGGGCGCCGGCATCAAGGCCGGTGTGAGCCCGCAAGCTGCGCGCGCCCTGGTGGAACGCATCTTCGCCAACGTGCCGGTGCTGGACGGTGGCGGCCGCGCGGCCACCACCACCTTCGCGCAGCGCCAGCTGGGCGACGCGCTGGTGACGTTCGAGTCTGAAGTGCCGCTGATCGAGCGGGAGTTTGGCGGTGGCTACGAAGTCATCTACCCCGAGCGCACCATCCTGGCCGAAAACCCGGTGAGCGTGGTCGACAAGGTGGTGGACCGCCGCGGCACCCGCGTGGTGGCCGAGAACTACCTGAAGTGGCTGTGGTCAGACGAAGGCCAGACAATTGCTGCCAAACACCACCTGCGCCCACGCAATGCGAAGGTGCTGGCCGCCTACGCGAAGGACTTCCCGAAGGTGCAGACCTTCACCGTGGACGAGGTGTTCGGTGGCTGGACCAAGGCCCAGAAGGAACACTTCGACGACGGCGGCGTCTACGACCAGATCATCTCGCGCAAGCCGGGCCGCTGAGGGCTTCGGCCGGTGAGGCGGTCGCACCATCGGCCGATGTGTCGGCCTCCAGCTCCGCCATGAACACCGCCACCGCGTCAGCCACCTGGCGCGCGTGGCGGCGCAGCTCAGGCACCGCCACCGCCTCCCACCGCTGCGCCTTGAGCATCGGCCCCACGTAATACAGGCCTGCTCGACCGTGGCCCGCCGTGTCCAGCGGCCGGTGCTGCTCATCGACCAGCACGCCCAGGTCCAGCGCATCGGGCGTGAGCACGCCCTGCTGCCGCAGCCGCGCCAGCAAACCCGTGCTGGCACGCGACAGGCCGGTGGTGGCGCCGGTGCAGTTCACCAGCAGCGCCACGCGCGCCTCCACCACCGGGCCACCCCGGCGCTGCCAGCGCACACTCAAGGCGCCATCGGCCGAGCGATCCACCGACAGCAAGCGCCCAGCCTGCAGCGCCACCTGCCCCGCCGCCATCGCGCCTTGCAGGCGGCGGTGGATGCCGGGTGCCAGGCGGTGGCGGTGGGTGTCCCACCAGGGTTGCAGGTGCCGCAGGAACTGACGGCGATCGCGCAGAGACAGCCGCTGCCACAGGCTGGGCGTGCAGCCGCGGAGGCTGGCCATCACGTCACGCCAGTCGCGCTGGTCAGCGGCGGCTTCGCTCATCCACCGGCGCACCGCCCGCAGCATGTGCCGCAGGCGCGACTCATCACCGAGTTCAGCCACCGGCGACAGCCCCGGCCGGGGACGCGCTTCTAGGCTGCGGTGCGGTTGCGGCAACAAGCCGCGCCGCGACAACAAGGTGATGCGGCCCTGGTGGCCCTGGTCTTGCAGCATGGTGACCATGTCGATGGCCGTCAGCCCGCTGCCCAGCACCAGCACCTCGGCGTCCTCATCCAGACCGTCGAGCCATTCCAGCTGCGAGGGGTTGGCCATCAGGCCGGGGGCGCCCCAGGTGAGAGGGGGAACATCCTCAGCAACTTCATTGGCAACAGCGTCAGGTCCTGGAGCCGGCCGAGGCAATGCCGGCGGCGAGGGCGGCAGGTGACCGGTGGCCAGCACCACCGCCCGCGCCTGCAACACCCGGCCGTCAGACAGCGTGACAGCGGCCGCCTGCCCGGCTGCAGCCGGCAGCCAATCCACGGCGGTGGCCATCTCGTGGGTCACCGTCAGGCCGCGTTGCTGGGCCAGTTCGGTGGCGGCTTGCAGGCTGGCGCAGAGGTAATCGCCCAGCCACATGCGCGGCACGAAGGCGTTGGCCGCATGGCCGGGGTGCACCTGCTGCAGCCAGTCGTGAAAGCCGGCCTCGTGGTCAGGATCGAGGCCGAGCCGTCCGGCCGGCACATTCAGCCAGTGGCTGCTGCTGCGGGTGCCGTAGGCCAGGCCGCGGCCCCAGCGCGGGCCTTGCTCCAGCACGGTGAGGTGGGTGCCGGGCGGGCATTGCGCCGCCAGCCTGGCCACCACCGCCACACCGCAAAAGCCGGCGCCGATGACGATCACACCAGGTGGCACGGGCGGGTCTTGGGCTGCGGGCATGGTGGGGGGCGAGGCGCCTCGAACGCTGGGAAGCGTTGATGGTCGCCCCGCACCTGCCCCACCGCAAGCGGCGCCAGCGCATAAGCTTATGCGTCTGGCGAATATTGACGCAGGATCAGAAGGACCAGGCGCCTTCGGCAGCCAGTTGCGCCAGCGGCAGGCGGTCGTTCGGCAGTTCGCGGGCTTGCAGGCCTTCAGGCAGCGACGCCTTGTCGCCCTGCTTGCCCACGGCCACCACGGCATGGATCGCCACATCGGCCGGCACATTCAGCGCAGCGCGCAGCTTGTCGCCGTCGAAGCCGCCCATGGCGTGGGTGATGTAGCCCTTCAGGTGGGCCTGCAGTGCCAGGCTCATCCATGCCGCGCCGGCGTCGAAGGCATGCCAGACATTGGCCTTGGCCTCGGTCTGGCCCGGGGCCACCGAGCTGGTCTTGGACAGCACCACCACCAGCGCCGAGGCCTTGCCGGCCCAGCCCTGGTTGAACGGCACCAGGCCGTCGAGGATGGTGGCGAAGGCCGGTGTGCCGGCGTGGCCAAACAGGAAACGCGCCGGCTGGATGTTGGACGCCGACGGCGCCCAGCGGGCGGCTTCAAGCAGACCCAGCAGGGCGTCCGCAGCGATGGCCTCGCCCGTGAATGCGCGGGGCGACCAGCGGTCGGTGAATTGCGGATCGATCGGGTGGGCAGCTTGGCGTTGGCTCATGGTGTTCAGTGCGTTGAGTAAAAACGTCCTGATTCTGCATGGCCTGGCCAGCGCTTGTCAGAGCGGGGCCATGGCCACATCAGCCGGTGCCGCCTGCGCCTGCTGCACCACATCACGCGCCAGGTGCGGTGCGAAGGTGCTGATGAACTCGTAGGCGTACGAGCGCAGCAGGCCGCCGCGACGCACACCCACGCTGGTGGTGTTCACCTGGAACAGGTGGCGGGCGTCGAGTGCGCGCAGGTGGTTGTCGCGTTCATCGTCAAAGGCGATGGCGGCAATGATGCCCACGCCCATGCCGAGCTCGACGTAGGTCTTGATCACGTCCGCGTCCATGGCGGTGAGCACCACCTTGGGTGCCAGGCCGGCGCGCTTGAAGGCGTCGTCGATGCTGCCGCGGCCGGTGAAGCCGGTGTCGTAGGTGATGACCGGGTGCTCGGCCAGGCGCTCGATGGTGAGCTCACCGTCTAGCAGCGCATGGCCCGGCGGCACCACCACCACGTGCGTCCAGCGGTAGCAGGGCAACGCCACCAGGCCGCTGTCATCGGCCAGCGCATGCGAGGCGATGCCGATGTCGGCGGCGCCGCTGCGCAGCATCTGGGCGATCTGCGTTGGTGAGCCCTGGTGCAGCTGCAACTGCACCTTGGGGTGGTGGGCCCGGAACTCATGCACCGCCGCCGGCAGCGCGTAACGGGCCTGCGAGTGGGTGGCGGCGATGCTGAGCGTGCCGCTGTCGCCGAAGCGGAAATCATCGGCCGCGCGTTGCAGGTTCTCGGCGTCCAGCAGCAGCTTTTCAACCCAGGGCAGCACGCGCTCGCCGGGCGGCGTGAGGCCGGTCAGGCGCTTGCCGGCGCGCACGAAGATGTCCACGCCCAGCTCGTCTTCCAGCTCGCGGATCTGGCGGCTGATGCCGGGCTGCGAGGTGTGCAGCACACCGGCCACCTCAGTGAGGTTGAAACCACGGCGCACGGTTTCACGCACGGAGCGCAATTGTTGGAAATTCATCGGAACACCTGCTGACCGGCGTTGGAAGCAGGTCGTTATGAGATTTCCGCATTATCAAAACCCGGTGCCCAAGGTTCAACCACCCATTTCATTCATGCATGGATGGAAAACGCATAAGCCACGCGACACCGGCGTGCAGAACCAGCCCTTGGATGAGGGGACGGCGTGGCCGGGGTGCGTCACCCGGCTGGTGTACCGTGGCGCCCTCGATGCACTGTGCAACCGCCCTTCACCGCCCCATGGCCCCGCTGCTCACCCGCGGCCGGGTGGGTGCGGCGCTGCTGGCGAGTCTGGCATTGACGCTGCTGGTGGCATTGCTGGTGACGTTGCTGGTAAGGCTCGGCCTGTCGTTCGCTGCGGCCGATACCCGCCAACCCGCGCCCCCGGCAGCGCGCCTGAAAGAACACCCCGCCCTGCGCGCCCTGCCGCCCCGGCTGGCCTGGGCCTGGGAGCGACCGGAAGACCTGCGCTGGCTGCCCGCCGATGCGGGCGTCGCCTGGCTGCACAGCCGCATCCTGCTGCAAGGCGAGCAGACGCTGGTGATGCCGCGCGCGCAGCCGATGCAGGTGCGGCCCGAGACGGTGCTGGTGCCCGTCGTGCATGTGGATGCCTCGGTGCGCCAGCCGCCCGCGCTGACTGCCCCGCAGCGCCAGCGCATCGTGGCGCAGCTGCTGCGTGCCGCCGCCCGGGCGCCGTCGCGGGTGGTGCAGCTCGATTTCGAGGTGCGCCTGTCGCAACGCGCCTTCCTGGCCGACGTGGTGCGTGCCGCGCGGCAGGCCCTGCCCGCCGACGTGGCGCTGTCCATCACGGCGCTGGCCTCCTGGTGCGCCAGCGACACCTGGCTGCAGGGCCTGCCGGCTGACGAGATCGTGCCGATGGCCTTCCGCATGTCACGTGACAGCGCCATGCTGCGCGCCCGCCTGCAGGCCCAAGACGGCCGCTTCACCGCCGAGGGCTGCGGCCGCGCCATCGGCAGCGCCACCGACGAGCCCCTGGCCGGGCTGCGTGCACCGCGCCACTACGTGTTTTCTCCGCGCCCCTGGACACCTGCCGCCTGGGCCGCGCACCCGTTTGACACGGCACCTGTTGCCGCCGACTGAAAGCCTGACCATGCGCTTCACCTCTTCCCGACTGGCCCTGCTGGCGGCCTTCGCCACGACACTCGCCACCTCGCTCACCGTACTGCCTCAGACGGCCTTCGCCAGCGGCGCCGACGGCTTCTCGGAAAACCCCTTCGTGCCCGAGAACCATGTGCCGTTCCCCGAGATGCCGGCCTATGCCGCGGGCCGCATCGGCGTGCTGCAAGGCGACTGGTGGCGGCTGCACCATGTGCTGGCCTGGCGAGCCCTGCACGGCCAGACCCTGACGCCAGCGCAGTACGCCGCCCTGAACCAGCAACGCTGGCAGGTGGGTGAACCCCAGATGGGCTACGGCTATTTCTGGAGCGACACCGAGAACGGCGTCGAGGCCTGGAAGAAGGTGCGCAACACGGTGCAACCGCCGCTGTCCGAGAAGACCCGCATCGACCCGTCCAAGTCGACACCGAGCTACGTCACCTATGTGAACTGCCATGCCGACGCCTTCACCACGGCCGCCCGGACGCTGACGGACCGCAAGCAGCGCGGTGATGCCCCCGCCCTGCAAGCCTGGGTGGCGGGCCAGGACGCGGTGTTCGCCAACTGCGGCGAAACGCCCACGCGCAACGCCAACGGCCAGATGCAGCCGGCCGGTGTGATCTGGCCGCCGGCCCTGCCGGCCAAGGCACCGCTGTGGCTGCAGCAGGACCACGCCTATCAAACCGCCGCCGCGCTGTTCTACGCCGGCCAGTTCGACCACGCCCGCGAAGCCTTCAAGGCCATCGGCCGCGACAAGGCCTCGCCGTGGCAACCGCTGGGCGACTACCTCGCCAGCCGCTGCCTGATCCGCGCCGCCACGCTGATGCCGGTGGCCGACGGCAGCCCCGACAAGATCGCGCCCGCCGGCCGCAAGCTGCTGCTGACCGCCCGCAAGGAATTGCAGGCTCAGGTGGTGAGCTACCCGCCTGCGGCGCGGCTGGTCGGCTGGATCGAGGCCCGGCTGAACCCGACGGAGCGTGTGCTGGAGCTCGGCCGCCAGCTGGCCACCGGCCCGCTCGACACCGCCGCCCGCCGGCAAGGCCTCACCGATTACCTCTGGCTGCTGGACGGCCAGGCCGAGACCGGCCCGCTCGCGCTCTCGCTCTCGACCGACCCCATGACCAGCTGGATCGGCCTGGTGCAGAGCCCGGTTGATGACGACAAGCAGCGCGCGTCCACCCTGCAGTCGGCGCGCAGCCGCTTCGAGAAGACCGGCGACATCGCCTGGCTGCTGCCGCTGCTGATGCAGACCCGCACGCTGACCGACCTGCAACCCGCCGAGCTCAAGGCCGTGCAAGCCGTGCCGACCACGTCGCCGGCCTGGCAAACGCTGAACTTCCACCTCGCCCGGCTGCAGCTGGCCGCCGGCCAGGGCGTGGCCGCCGATGCACTGGCCGATCGCGCGCTCGCCGGCCAGGCCAGTGCGCTCTCGATCAGCGGACGCAACCAGTGGCTGCGCCTGAAGCTGGTGAGTGCCCGCACCCTCGACGCTTTTCTCGCCGCCGCGGCGCGCACGCCCGCGCCCGACGCCGAGATCGCCACGCCCATCCCCGATGAAGTCAAGCCGGCGGCTGCGGCCAGTGCGCCGGTGGCCCCGTTCATCCCGGAAGCCAATGGCGTCGACACCGACTTCCCGCGGCGGCTTTACCACTACATGCCGCTGGCCTTGCTGAAGCAGATGCTCGCCCGCAAGGACCTGCCGGCCAGCATTCGGGGTCAGCTCGGCGAGAGCATCTTCACCCGCGCCCTGGTGCTGGAGGACTGGCCCACCGCGCTGGGCCTGATCGACGAGATGGCGTCCGGCCGCGCCACCACCCGCCACCTGTATGACCGCCTGCGCAACGCGAAGACGCTGGAGGCGCAGCGTGTGGCCGCCACGCTGCTGCTGGTCAACACACCCGAGCTGAGCCCCCGCGCCGTGCAGCCCGGCGGGCAATCGCTGTACTGGGGCTGCCGGGATTACGGCGGCCCGTGGGATGTGGACCAGCTGGGCATGTTGGCACCGCAGTTCCTCAGCCCTGCACAGTTGCAGCAGGCCCGGCGCGAACAGGAGCGCCTGACGGCCCTGCCCATCCGCTCCGAGTGGCTGGCCGATCGCCTGCTGCCCTGGGCCGCCAGCAACCAGGCCGATGCCGAAGCGCCCAAGGCGCTGCACTTCCTGGTGGCCAGCACGCGCATGGAATGCCCTGCCGGCCCGGCGCAGGAGCGGCGTGCGGGCACGCCCGAGCCCACCCATTCACGCGACGCTTTCCGCCTGCTGCACAAGCGCTGGCCCGGCAGTGAATGGGCCGCCAAGACCAAGTACTGGTTTTGAAACTGGGGGGGCAATTTCAGGGCTGTCACGGGAACAAGGTATAAACCACCCTCGACACCCGCGTGCGTTCGGCACGTGGACGGCTGGTTCACAAGGCCAGCCGCCGTTCGAAGGGAATGTCAGGCCCGTGTCCTGACTGGAGTCCAAATGCGAGATCGCAGTGTTCCCCTGGCCATCATGCTGGCGGGTCTGGCAGGTTGCCAGTCCATGCCGGAAGATGTGCCCGCCGCCTCGTCCGAGGTGGTGTCCGTTTATGCATCGCCCTTCGATGCAGCCACGGTAGCCGCCGGCCGCTTCGGCGCGGTGCCTGTGGCGTCCGCCAGCAAGCGTGACCTCGAAGCCGCCACCCAGTGCCCTGACGCCGCGTCCAGCCACAACCAGGCGGCCACCTGCGTGCGCACCCGCACCGGGACGATGGGCTGGGTGCCTTCGCAGGTGCACCGCCTGAACCTGCCGGTGCTGCACCAGGCCAGCTCGGGCAGCTGAAGCGGCGATCTACGCCCCACCCTCCGGCAGCCGCATAAGCGCCTGCCCTGCCCGCACCGTCACCCCCGTGGCCACACCCGGCGCCAGCGTGAAGCCCGTGGGCGCGAACACGATGATGGTCGAGCCGTGCTGGAACCAACCCAGCTCCTGCCCCTTCGTCATCGGCACCTCGCACGGCAACTCGTTCGGCCCGCCGTAGCGGTGGTGCAGCAGCAGATCGGGCGCATGCAGGCGCAGGCTGGCCACCAGGATGGCCGCCACCGGCACCAGCGCCACCGGATGCCCGCTGCCCGCCAGTTGCAGATGCAGGCTGGCGCGCTCGTTGCGGCAGAACAGGCGCTCTACCCGTTTCAGCGCAATCGGATTGACGTTCCAGGTATCACCCGCGATGTGGGTGACATGCCGCAGCACCGCGTCATGCGGCGCATGGAAGCGGTGGTACATCGACGCGGTCAACCTCAAGGTCACGTAGCAGCCGTTTTCGTAGGGGCGCGCGGCCGCCTCGCTGCCGAACAGGTCTGACAGGCTGTACGGAAAGCCCTTGGCCTGCCAGAGCCGCTGGCCCTCCACCGCGCCGCACTCACCGACGATGCCGTCGCTGGGGCTGGCCAGCACCTCGGCGCTCTGATCAACCGGGCGGGCGCCGGGCTTCAACTCGCGCACGAAGCAATCGTGCAGGCTCTCGAAGCGGGTCTTGCGGGCCTCGCTCAGATCGAGGTCGGAAAACATCCGCCATGCGCCGATCGAGACGCGCGCCACCCACGGATGGCGGATCTGGCTGAAACGCCCGACGAAGCGGGTCACGGCCAGACGCGGAATGCGGTTGGTGAGCAGGAAGTTGAGGTCTTCCTGGAGCAGCAGGCGATCACGCCATTTTTTCAATGTCATCAGCATGTCAAAGGCCTGACGCAAAGATGCGGTTTGTTGTCACAGCCACGAAGGCACCTTTCCCATGGACGAGACCCTGGCCCTGTTTGCCCTGGCCGGTACGGCACTGGTGGCAAGCCTGCCCCGAATCACGCAACGCCTGGCGCTGTCGCGCGCCAAGCACCCTTCTCTCACCGGCCATTCGCGCATGGCCAAGCGGGTGGCTGGCCTGCTGCCCGGTTATGCCTACGACGACGCCGCGTTCTTCAACGCCGACGGCGCGCCGGCCAACATCGCCGCGCAACGCCGCGCCGCGCTGGAAGCACTGGGCGCCCGGCTGACGCAGCGTTGCCCGCGCACCCTGGCGCTGACCGCCCAGGCCCGCGCCGGTCTGCCGGATCTGCAGTTCACCGGCAGCTACCGCGTGCCCTACCAGTTCAGCCCGCTGCTGCGCCAGCATGTGCAGATCGGCGCCTTCCTGGAAAGCGCCGAAGGCAACACGGTGACCGACCTGGACGGCAACCGCTACATCGACGTGGCGGGCTCGTACGGCGTCAACCTGTTCGGGGTGGATGTGTACCGCCGCCTGATCGCCGAAGGCAGCGCGCGGGTCGCGCAGCTCGGCACCGTGCTGGGCAGCTACCACCCGGTGGTGGCCAGCAATGTCGAGCGCCTGAAGGCCTTGTCGGGCCAGGACGCCGTGTCCTTCCACATGAGCGGCACCGAAGCCGTGATGCAGGCCGTGCGCCTGGCCCGGTACCACACGCGCAAGACGCACCTGGTGCGTTTCTGCGGCGCGTACCACGGCTGGTGGGAAGACGTGCAGCCCGGCCCCGGCAACCCGCTGCCCCCGCGTGAAACCTACACGCTGAACGACATGAGCGAGCGCAGCCTGCAGGTCATCGGCAGCCGCAAGGACATCGCCTGCGTGCTGATCAACCCGCTGCAGGCGTTGCACCCGAACAGCGCGGCGCCCGGCGACTCGTCGCTGGTCGACAGCTCGCGCCGCGCGGCCTATGACCGCGAGGCCTACACCGCCTGGCTGAAGCGCCTGCGCGAGGTCTGCACCCAGCGCGGCATTCCGCTGATCTTCGACGAGGTGTTCATGGGCTTCCGCCTGGCCCCGGGCGGCGCCCAGGCCTATTTCGGCGTGAAGGCCGACTTCGTGGTGTGGGGCAAGACGCTGGGTGGCGGCCTGCCGGTGGGCGTGGTGTGCGGCCGGGCCGATCTGATGAAGCGCTTCCGCGAAGACCGGCCGGCCGACATCTGCTTTGCCCGCGGCACCTTCAATGCGCACCCGCATGTGATGGGTGCGATGAGCGCCTTCCTCGACCACCTGGAGCAGCCCGCCGTTCAAGCCCAGTACGAGCAGCTCGACGCCCTTCAGGACGCCCGCGCGGCGCGCCTGAACGCCCGTCTGCAGGCAGCCGGGCTGTCGCCGCGGGTGGCCAACATGTCGACGGTGTGGACGGTGTTCTACGAAGAACCCTCGCGCTACAACTGGATGCTGCAGTTCTACCTGCGCGACCAGGGCCTGGCGCTGTCGTGGGTGGGCACGGGCCGGATGATCTTCAGCCTGAACTTCAGCGAAGCCGATTTCGATGACGTGGCCGACCGCTTCGTGGCCGCCGCGCAGGCCATGCGGGACGACGGCTGGGGTTGGCAGGACGGGCACACTGGCAACAAGCAGATCCGCCGCAACCTGCTGCGCGAAATGCTGAGCCACCGGTTCTGAGCACCCGCCGGCCCCGGCAACAAAAAGGGGCCGGCTGGCCCCTTTTCCATCAGCGCCAGCACACCGGCTGGCGCGTTGTTCAGTGGCGGGGCTGGTGCACATGCGTCATCGGGTCGATGAGCTCGCCGCGCAGCAGGGCCAGCGGTGCGTCGCGGTACTGCAGGAAGTCGTTGAACGGGTCGGTGAGGATCTTCGTCATCCAGGCCAGACCGGTTTGCAGACCCCGGAGGAAGAACAGGTGCACGGTGCGGAACAGCAAGCCCGCCACGCCCAGCCAGAACCAGACATAACCGACGTGGTGCGCGTACTCGGACGGCTGCGACCAGGCGGGCAACAGGCCGAACAGCGTGGGCTGCAGCCACACCAGCAGCGGCGCGCCGGCCCACAGGCCCATCAGCACCACCTTGCGGCGCAGGTTGTAGCCCACCTTGATGGCTTCCTTGTGTTCCTGCGTGGCCTGGTTGACTTCATCGTAGCCCAGCGGCTCGAAGAAGAAATGGCCCGCCTGGCGCGTCGTCATCGACACCAGCCAGGCCAGCAAGGCGGACCAGGCCGGGTCCACGAACAGCAGCGCATAGGCCACCATGAAACTGATGGCGCTGATGAAATGCAGCGTCTGGTTGATGCGGCTGTGGTGGTAGTAGCGGTGGTCATCCCAGCGCTGCTCCCGCAGTTCCTTCATGAACGAATCGAGCATGGGCTTGCGTCCTTGTTGAGACAGAGTCGTGTGACCGGATAGTGACCTCCGGATATGAAAACGCGGTGACAGTGGACAAGTCCGAGACCGTCACAAAACCGTTGCGAAGCGCAGGCAGCATGCGCACATGACACCTCTGCCCTCCAGCGACCTGGTCATTGATGACTTCCCTGCGCAGGGCCGCTGGCTGCGCATCAGCATGGTCACAGAGACCTACCCGCCGGAGGTCAACGGCGTGGCGCGCACGGTGGCCAGCGTGGTGGACGGCCTGCGCGCGCGTGGCCATGAGCTGCAGCTCATCCGCCCCAACCAGCACCGCGGTGATGAGGCCAGCAGCGACGGCCGTTTCCACGAGGTGCTGATGCGGGGTCTGCCGATTCCGCGCTACCCGCAGCTGCGGCTGGGCATGGCCACGCGGCAATCCTTCCTGCGGATCTGGTCGCGACGCCGGCCGGACGTGGTGCACATCGCGACCGAAGGCCCGATGGGCTGGGCCGCGTTGCAGGCGGCGCGCCAGTTGCGCATCCCGGTGTGCTCGGACTTCCGCACCAACTTTCACGCCTACAGCCAGCATTACGGCATCGGCTGGCTGCACAAGCCGATCATGGCGTACCTGCGCAAGTTCCATAACCAGACCGGCTGCACCACCACGCCCGACGCCGGCCTGCGTCAGACGCTGACCAACCTCGGCATGCGCAACGTCATCGTGGTGGCGCGTGGCGTGGACAGCCAGCTGTTCAACCCGCAGCGCCGCAGCCCCGAGCTGCGCGCCGAATGGGGCGTCGGCCCGCAGGACATCGCCGTGGTGCACGTGGGCCGCATGGCGCCCGAGAAGAACCTGGATGCGCTGGTCGTGGCCTTTGAAGCGATCGAGCGCGCGCAGCCTTCCGCGCGCCTGGTGCTGGTCGGCGACGGCCCTTCCTCGCGCGAGTTGCAGCGCCGTTTGCCACGCGCCATCTTTGCCGGCATGCGGCATGGCACCGATCTGGCCGCGCACTACGCGTCGGGTGATCTGTTCCTGTTTCCGAGCCTGTCGGAAACCTACGGCAACGTCACGGCCGAGGCCCTGGCCAGCGGCCTGCCGGTGGCCGCGTTCAACTACGCGGCTGCGGGCCAGCTGGTGCGCAACGGCGTGAACGGCGCGGTGGTGCCGATGGCCGACACCCCGGCCTTCGTGCATGCGGCCTGCCAGCTCACCAGCGATGTGAACGCTCTGCGGCAGATGGGCCAGGCGGCGCGGCAAGGCGCCGAGCAGCTGGGCTGGGACCGCATCATCGACCAGATCGAAGGCGTGTATCACAAGCTCATCGCCGGGCGCGCGGTGGAAGAGGCCGCGCAGCCGGCCTTCACGGCTGGCACGCTGGCGGTCGACTGAGCGGCGGTGCGGCGCGCCAGCGCCACACCCAGCCCATCGCCAGCGCCACCAGCAGGCCCATGCCGGTCATCAGCGCGGGCATGGGCACCTCGAAGCGCAGCACGCCGGCGTAAGCGGCCAGCATCAGCAGCACACTGAGGTTTTCATTGAAGCCCTGCACGGCGATCGACCGGCCGGCACTGAACAACTGCTGGCCCCGGTGTTGCAGCAGCGCATTCATCGGCACCACCAGCAAACCGCCCACCGCCCCCAGCAACACCAGCGCGGGCACGGCCAGCCAGGGCTCGGTGAGCTGCGCGACGCCACACGTCAGCAGGCCCAGCAGCATGCCCAGCGGCAGCACCCGGCGGGCGCGCGCCAGCGGCACCCAGCGCCCCGCCACACCGGCACCGGCCAGCACACCCAAAGCCACCACGGCCTGCATCACCGCGGCCTGGTCCAGCCGCCACTGCAACACCTCGCCAGCCCAACGCAGCACCGCCAGCTGCAGCACCGCACCGATGCCCCAGAACAAGGTGGTGACGGCCAGCGACACGCCGCCCTGCGCATCGCGCCACAGCTGCCGGTGGGCCTGCCAGAAGTCGGCTACCAGCTGCTGCGGCCGCACGGTGGGTGGTGCGTGGCGCCAGCCGGTGTCGGGCACCTTGAACTGCACCCAGGCCGCCGCCAGGTAGATGGCAGCCACCAGCAGCAGCGCCACCTCCAGCACCGGCCACGGCGCCATCCAGGTGGTCATCAGCGGGCTGATCAAGGCGCCACCCAGCGTCACCCCGAGCAGGGCCGCGCCGACCACGCTGAGCTCGATCCAGGCATTGGCCGCCACCAGCTGCGGGGCCGGCACCAGCTCGGTGATCAGGCCGTACTTGGCCGGCGCATAGGCCGCTGCGCCCAGGCCGGCCACCGCATAGGCCAGCACCGGGTGCACCTGCAGCAGCATGCCCAGCACCGCCAGCAGCTTGATGCCGTTCATCCAGCCCATGATGCGGCCCTTGGGCCAGGCATCGGCCAGCACGCCGGTGAACGGCGCCAGCACCACGAAGAACAGGTTGAAGGCCAGCTTCAGCATCGGCACCCACCAGGCCGGCTCGCCCTGGCTGTGCAGCAGGGCAATGGCCACGATGAGCAGCGCGTTGTCAGCCAAGGCCGACAGGAACTGGGCGAGGATGATGCGATGGAAACCGACAGGCATGGCCGATTGGAAACAGCGCAGCCCGCTGCCTTGATGACAGCCCCGTGGCAAACCCGTGACGCCGCCGCGAAGCACGGCGGCACAATGCGCCGATTGACTTCCGCGTGCCCCATGTCCGTACCCAGCGTTGACGCCAACTACCGTTTCATTGCCGCCTACCAGGAGGTCAATGCGCGCATCGCCCAGCGCCAGCAGGCCCTGGCGCTGTACGTCACGCTCACCGTCAGCCTGCTCGCCGCGCTGGTGGCCCTCGGCAGCTCGGCCAAGGCCGAGACTGCGCCGGTGGAATGGCTGCTGCTCGGGTTTCCGGTGGCCTCGCTCGCACTTGCGCTGCTGAACTACACCTCGGAGCGCGCCATCAGCAACCTGCGCACCTTCCTGGCCTCGCTGGAGCAACTCAACGACGCCCACCTGCGCCTGCCCAGCTACAACACCGACCCGCGCTGGTCGTCAGGGGCCAACAAGGCCCGCCGCTTCCGCGACCTGGCCACGCTGCTGCTGGCCCTGTTCGGCAACGTCATCGGCCTGGGCGCGGCGTGGCGGATCTTCCCGCAGCGCCTTGATGAGCACAGCCAATTCCTGCTGGCCGGCGCCTCACTCGCCGCCCTGTCCATCGCGGTGATCCTGATCACGCCGCGCTGGAGTTACGCTCCGGCCACCGCGGCCTGACCACCCACTTGAGGAACAACCCATGGCAAGCAGTGATGACAAGGTGAAAGGCCCGGCCTCGTACTTCCCGTCGATCGAGAAGACGTATGGGCAGCCCATCAGCCACTGGATGGCGGTGCTGGAAGCGGCCGGTCCGCTCAAGCACATGGCCCTGGTGGCGCTGCTCAAGACCGACCATCAACTCGGGCACGGCCACGCCAATGCGCTGGTCGCTGCCTTCCTGGCCACCCCTCGCTGAAGGCGCAGCGCATGTCTGATCGCACCATCCACCTGCACCGCGTGCTGCGTTGCCCGCCTGCCAAGGTCTACCGAGCCTTCCTGGAGGCCGGCGCCTTGGCCCGGTGGCTGCCGCCGCACGGTTTTCTTTGCACCGTGCACCAGCTGGAAGCCCGCGTGGGCGGCAGCTTCCGGATGTCGTTCCAGAACTTCGGCACGGGCAGCGCGCATTCGTTTGGCGGCGAGTACCTGGAGCTGGTGCCAGATGAGTTCCTGCGCTACACCGAACGCTTCGATGACCCGAACCTGCCCGGCACGCTGGAGGTGACGGTGCGCATCAAACCCGTGCTGTGCGGCTGCGAGGTGAGCATCAGCCAGGCGGGCATTCCAGACGTGATTCCGCTGGAGATGTGCTACCTGGGTTGGCAGGAATCGCTGACGCAGCTGGCCTGGCTGGTGGAGCCGGATATTCCGGGCTGAGCGCGCGACAGCGAGTTCAAACGCCGACCGCCGCCTGCGCCAGCGACCACCAGCGCGCATAGATGCGCCGCGCGGTGGCCTGGCTGCTGGCCAGCAGGCGATGCGTGTCGGCGCGCATGCGGGCCTCGTCCTGCACGCTGGCGTGGTGGGCATCGGCCAGCGCCGAGGCGGGCGCTTCCGCACACCAGCGGTTCAGTTTCTCGGCATCCACCTCGATGTGAAACTGCATGCCCAGGTGCGGGCCGAAGGCGAAGGCCTGGTGCGCGCACGCGGCGTTGCTGGCCAGCAGCGTGGCGCCCGCCGGCAGCGCGAAAGTCTGGTAGTGCCACTGGAAGACGGGCAGTGGCTCGGCAGTGCCGGAAGCGACATCACCGAGCCAGTCCCGCGCCAGCGCTTGATCCGCAAGATCGATGTGCGCCCAGCCCACCTCGGGCACCGGGTTGTCGGTGGTGGCGGCGCCCAGGGCGCGGGCCAGCATCTGGCCGCCCAGGCAGTGGCCCAGCACCGGCACACAGCGATGCACGGCGTCGCGCAGCAGGGCTTCAGCATCGTGCAGGAAGGGCAGGTCGTCGTTCACGCTCATCGCGCCACCCAGCATCACCACGCCGCGCCAGCCCGCCGCGCTGCGGGGCACGGTGTCACCCGCAAACACACGCACCAGCTGGAAGGCAATGCCTTGCTCCTGCAGCCACGTCGTCAGGAAGGCGGGGCCGTCGTCGGCCATCGGTTGAACAATCAGGACGGCAGGGGGCGTGGAGACCATGAGCACAGGCAACAACAAGGAAACATCAGGGGGCAGGAGGCGCGTCCACCGAAGTCAGTGGCGCACGGTCAAGGGTAAACCGGAACGTCGCCCCGCCGTTCACCTCGCCCTCGGGCACGATCTCGCCGCCGTGGCGCTGCACGATGCGCAGCACCGTGGCCAGGCCGATGCCCAGCCCCGGGAATTCATCTTGCCGGTGCAGGCGCTCGAAGGCCTTGAACAGCATGCCGGCGTAGGCCATGTTGAAGCCGGCGCCGTTGTCGCGCACGGTGATCCAGCGCCGGCCGTCGATGGTCTCGCCGCGCACCTCGATGCGGGCCGGCGTGCGGCCGGCCGAATACTTCCAGGCATTGCCGAGCAGGTTGCGCATCACCGCATCAATCAGCCGCGCATCGCCATCGATCTGCAGGCCGGGCTGCACCTGCCACTCCACCAGGCGCAGCGGCTCGGCAGCTTCCAGGTCGGCCAGCACGCGCAGCGCCACGGCCGACAAGGCCACCGTGTCCTGGTGCAGCGTGCCGCGGGTCACGCGGGAGAGCACCAGCAAGCCTTCGATGAGGTCGCCCATGCGGTGGCTGGCAGATTCGATGTGGCCCAGGTACTGCAAACCACGCTCGTCGAGCACCGCGGCATGGTCTTCCTTCAGCGCCATGGCGAAGCCGCTGAGGGCCCGCAAGGGTGCCCGCAAGTCATGCGACACGGCGTAGGCAAAGCTGTCGAGCTCGGCGTTCGCCGCCTGCAGCTGCGCGGTGCGGTCGGCCACGCGGTGCTCCAGGTCGGCATGCAGCTCGCGCAGTTCATCGTCGAGCTCGGCCAGCGCATTGGCCAGGCGCCCCAGTTCATCGCGCGAATTGCCGGTCGCCGTCGTGAAGCTCACCGCCTGGCCAAGCCGCCGCCGCTGGGCCGCCGCACTCAATCGCGCGATGGGCCGCGCCACGCGGTCAGCCAGCAGCACACTCAGCGTGACGAAGATCAAGGTCGCCAGCACGCCGGCCCACAGCAGCCGCTGGTGCAGGCTGCGCAACTCGCCAAAGGCCTGGGCCAGGTTCTGCCGCGCCACCACGCTCAGCTCGGCCGAGGGCTCGCCGGCGCGCACGGGGTCAGCGGCCAGCGCGGTGAGGTAGTCCTGCCCATCGGGCCAGCGCACCACGCCGGGCGCGCCGCCGCGCCGCATCGCCATCACATCGGGCCAGTCGATGGTCTGACCGATGAGCTCGGCGGGGCCGCTGGCCACCCGGCCGTCGCGGCCCAGCACCAGCGTGTCCAGACCATGCTGGCGATCGAGCGGATGGCCGAGCGACTGGTGCTGGGTGGTCAGCCAGTCCCAATGCAGCAGGCCGACGATCAGGCCCACATGGCGGCCCTGGTAGTCGATCAGGGGCACGGCCATGTCGAGAAAATCCGGCGGGCGGCCTTCGGTCGTCAGCGGCACATTGGGCGAGAGGCGCGGCATCGGGCCGCGCTTGCCCAGCCAGGGTTGCAGCATGCCGGTGGCGAACCAAGGCTCATGCGCCATCGACTCACCGATCAGCAGGTTGCCGGTCGACACCTGCACCAGCCCGTCGGCCCCCACCATGGCCAGCCAGGCGAGCTCGGGCTGGGTGGCGCGCAGCCGCTCCAGCCGGTCGCGCACATCGGCGGTCTCCATCACGCCGCTGGCCAGCACGGGGTCGGCCGCCAGGTGGCGCAGCAGGTTCAGGCGATCAGACAACTGGGCAGCGAGGGCGCGGCCCACCAGGTCGGCCTCGCGGCGCACAGCCTGGCCGGCATTGGCTTCGAGCTGCTGGGTGGTGAGGTGCTCGACCACAAAGGCCGCCGTCACCGCAAACAGCAAGCCGCTCGCGCCAAGCACCAAGGCGAAACGGACACGCAGGCTGCGGCGGGGATCAAGCGAGGCGAACAACGTTGGACTGCGGAGGTGGCCTGATGGGCTGGCCAGTATCGGGTTCACACCCGCGGCCAGCCATCGGCTGCTTGGGGGGACACAATGGCGGGGAACTCGGCGCAGGCACCTGCACTCCACCCTACAGTTGGCGCCGGATTGCCCGGCACGCCCCCACTTTTTCCTCAAGGAATTGCACCGTGAAAAGACGCGACTTCGCCCTGCGCACCCTGCCTGCCCTGACCGCCTTCGGCCTGGTGGCCTGCGGCCAGCCCAGCGCCGAAGCAGCCGGCAACGGCAACGGCGGCCTGACCAGCAAGGCGGTCTACGACCTGGCAGCCACCGGCAACGGCTTCACGACCGGCCCGGTGATGGCAGCCAACACGATGTACGTGTTCTTTGACACCACCTGCCCGCACTGCGCGCACCTGTGGGCCTCGGCCAAGCCGCTGCAGGGCAAGCTGAAGATCGTCTGGATGCCGGTGGCCTACCTGCGTCCGCAGTCGCTGACGCAGGGCGCGGCCATCCTGAGTGCGGCCAACCCGGCCGCGGCGATGGAAGAGAACGAAACGCTGCTGCTGGCGCGCAAGGGCGGCATCAGCGTGCCGGGCGACCTGCCCGAAGCGGCCCTGGCCAAGGTCAAGGCGAACACCGAGATCCTGCGCAAGCTGCAGGCCGAGTCGGTGCCGCTGATCGTCTTCCGCAATGGCAAGTCGGGCGTGTTTGGCAAGACCGAAGGCGCGCTCGAAACCGGCCAGCTGGCCGAGATGACCGGCGTCTGATCAGCCGGCGGCGCTGATCACGCCGCCGCCCAGGCACACCTCGCCGTCGTACAGCACGGCCGACTGGCCCGGCGTGACGGCCCACTGCAGCTCCGAGAAATCGAGCCGCATCGCGTCACCCGCACCCGGCGCCAGCGTGCAGGCCGCATCGGCCTGGCGATAACGCGACTTGGCACCCAGCGCGCCCGGCGCATGGGCCTCGCCCGCCACCCAGCTGGTGTCTGCGGCCTCCAGCCAGCGGTATTGCAGCCAGGGGTGATCATGGCCCTGCACCACCACCAGCGTGTTGCGGTCGAGGTCTTTGCGCGCCACGTACCAGGGCAGGTGTTCGGCACCGCCGCGCACGCCCTTCTTGTCTTTCACGCCACCAATGCCCAGGCCCTGGCGCTGGCCCAGGGTGTAGAAGCTCAGGCCGACGTGCTCGCCCACCTTGCGGCCGCGGTCATCCACCACCGGGCCGGGAGCGTGGCTCAGGTAGCGGTTGAGGAATTCGCGGAACGGGCGCTCGCCGATGAAGCAGATGCCGGTGGAGTCCTTCTTGCGCGCATTCGGCAGGCCGATCTCCTCGGCCAGACGACGCACTTCCGTCTTGGGCAGCTCGCCCACCGGGAACAGCGTCTTCGACAGCTGCGCCTGGTTGAGGCGGTGCAGGAAGTAGCTCTGGTCCTTCAGCGGGTCCAGGCCCTTGAGCAGCTCGAAGCGCCCCTCGCGCTCGCGCACCCGGGTGTAGTGGCCGGTGGCGATCTTCTCTGCGCCCAGCCGCATGGCGTGGTCGAGGAAGGCCTTGAACTTGATCTCGGCGTTGCACAGCACGTCGGGGTTGGGCGTGCGGCCGGCCTGGTACTCACGCAGGAACTCGGCAAAGACGCGGTCCTTGTAGTCAGCCGCGAAGTTGACGTGCTCGATCTCGATGCCCAGCACATCGGCCACGGCGGCGGCGTCGACGAAGTCGATGTTCGACGAGCAGTACTCGCTGTCGTCATCGTCTTCCCAGTTCTTCATGAAGATGCCGACCACCTCGTGGCCCTGCTGCTTGAGCAGCCACGCCGACACCGCGGAGTCCACGCCCCCGCTCAAACCCACCACCACACGCTGCTTCAACATCGCGCAATTTTAGGCGCTGGGGCCGAGCCCTTGCCGGCGCAAGGCCGGGATCAGGCAGCGATCCGATCGGGCCGCCGAGGCCACATCTGATGAATGGGCATTCCGGATTGTAAAAAGCACGAACGTGCGTGCCTATTTTTGCAGCAGCGCCACGCTAGGGTGCGTACTCAAAACCGCCATCGGGAAGCGCTGTCCGGCGGCATGTTCGTTGACACACTGCAACACCAGCGGGCTGCGGTGGCGGGCGGTGCTGGAGCGCACTTCATCGAGGCTCATCCACAGCGTGCGAACCACCGGCGTGTCGAGCACCCGACCGGCAATTTCCTCGCCCACCGCACCGCAGAAGGCGAAGCGCAGGTAGGTGATGTCCTCACCGGTTTGGGGCCTGTCCAGGCGGGCCAGGTGGATGCCCGTCAGCGCCTCTGGCACGAAGGGGCGGGCGGTCTCTTCCAGGGTCTCGCGCACCACCGCCTGCAGCAGCGATTCGCCCGGGTCCAGATGGCCCGCCGGGTTGTTCAAGCGCAGCCCTTCCGGGGTCATTTCCTCGACCAGCAGGTAGCGGCCATCACGCTCGATGACGGCGGCCACGGTGACGCTGGGTTTCCATCGTTCTTGTGCCATGGGCGGATGGTAACGACGCGTGAAGTGCGTCGTTTTTGTATCGCAGGACAGACGCTCGCACACCGGCTTTCCGACACCTGGCTGACAAGCTCCTGCTGCGGACCTTCTGCGGTTAAGCTTTGCTGCAAAGCAAGCAGGGCGCACGACCGCCACGGCCGCCGCTCGAGTGCAGACAGACACAAGGCGTTGGAGAGGAGATCCACATGTTGATAGGCGTTCCGCTGGAAACAGCGGCCGGAGAAACACGCGTCGCAGTCACTCCGGAGACTGCGAAGAAATACGTGGCGCAAGGCCACACGGTGCTGGTGCAGACCGGTGCCGGCGTCGCAGCCAGCATCACCGACGCGGCCTTTGAAGCCGCCGGTGCCCGCATCGTCGACCGGGCCGAAGCCCTGGGCGCCGAGCTGGTGCTGAAGGTGCAGCGGCCCAGTGCCGAAGAGCTTGCGCTGATGAAGCCGGGCACCGCGCTGGTGGGCATGCTGAACCCGTTCGACAAGCCGGGCCTGACGGCCATGGCCGCGGCCGGCCTGACCAGCTTTGCCCTCGAAGCCGCGCCGCGCACCACCCGCGCCCAGAGCATGGACGTGCTGAGCTCGCAGGCCAACATCGCCGGCTACAAGGCCGTGATCATGGCGGCCGACCGCTACCAGAAGTTCTTCCCGATGCTGATGACTGCCGCCGGCACCGTGAAGGCGGCCCGCGTGGTCATCCTCGGCGTGGGCGTGGCGGGCCTGCAGGCCATCGCCACGGCCAAGCGCCTGGGTGCCGTCATCGAGGCGTCGGATGTGCGCCCCTCGGTGAAGGAGCAGGTCGAGTCGCTGGGCGCCAAGTTCATCGACGTGGCCTTCGAGACCGCCGAGGAAAAGGAAGCGGCGGAAGGCGTGGGCGGTTATGCCCGCCCGATGCCGGCCTCATGGCTGGAGCGCCAGAAGATCGAGGTGGCCAAGCGCGTGGCCGCGGCCGACGTGGTCATTTCCACGGCGCTGATTCCCGGTCGCGCAGCGCCGGTGCTGATCACCGAAGAGATGGTCAAGGCCATGAAGCCCGGCTCGGTGATCATCGACATCGCCGCCGGCAAAGGCCCGGCCGGCCACGACGGCAATTGCCCGCTGACCGAAGCGGGCCGCACCGTCACCAAATACGGCGTGCACATCGTCGGCGAGACCAACCTGCCCGGCCTGGTGGCAGCAGACGCGTCGGCGCTGTATGCGCGCAACGTGCTGGATTTCCTGAAGCTGGTGCTGCCCAAGGAGGGCGGCTTTCAGGTGCCGATGGACGATGACATCGTTGCAGCCTGCCTCATGACGCAGGCCGGTGACGTGAAGAAGGCGTGAACACCATGGACCTCATTTCCCCCACCATCACCAACCTGATCATCTTCGTGCTGGCCATTTATGTCGGCTACCACGTGGTCTGGACCGTGACGCCCGCGCTGCACACGCCGCTGATGGCCGTCACCAATGCCGTGTCGGCCATCGTCATCGTCGGCGCCATGCTGGCGGCGGCGCTCACCGTCACGCCCACGGGCAAGGTCTTCGGCGTGCTCGCCGTGGCCCTGGCCGCCGTCAACGTGTTTGGCGGCTTCCTCGTCACCCGACGGATGCTTGAGATGTTCAGGAAGAAAGACAAGAAGCCCGCGGCAGACAAGGGAGCATCGGCATGAGCATGAACCTCGTCACGCTGCTGTACCTGATCGCCAGCGTCTGCTTCATCCAGGCCTTGAAGGGCCTGTCGCACCCGACCACCTCGATCCGCGGCAACCTGTTCGGCATGATCGGCATGACAATTGCCGTGCTGACCACCGCGGCGCTCATCCAGCGCCAGGCCGTCGCGCTTGATGTGGGCTTCGGCGAAGGCCTGGCCTGGGTGCTGGGTGCGCTGGTCGTGGGTGGTGCCGCCGGTGCCACCATGGCACGCCGGGTTGAAATGACCAAGATGCCCGAGCTGGTCGCCTTCATGCACAGCATGATCGGCCTGGCGGCGGTGTTCATCGCGGCCGCGGCCGTGGCAGAGCCCTGGGCCTTCGCCATCACCACCAAGGGCGGCGCCATTCCAGGCGGCAACCGGGTCGAGCTGGCACTGGGCGCCTTCATCGGTGCGGTCACGTTCAGCGGCTCGGTCATCGCCTTCGGCAAGCTGAGCGGCAAGTACAAGTTCCGCCTGTTCCAGGGCGCACCGGTCACCTTTGCGGGCCAACACAAGCTCAACGCCGCCCTGGCGGTGGCCACGCTGTTTTTCCTGTTCGGTTTCTGGCACTCGGAGAGCGCGCTCGACTTCGGCCTGATCTGCGCACTGGGCTTCGTGATGGGCGTGCTCATCATCATCCCGATCGGCGGCGCTGACATGCCGGTGGTCGTGTCGATGCTGAACAGCTACTCGGGCTGGGCAGCGGCCGGCATCGGCTTCTCGCTGAACAACTCGATGCTGATCATTGCCGGCTCGCTGGTGGGCAGCTCGGGGGCGATCCTGAGCTACATCATGTGCAAGGCCATGAACCGCTCGTTCTTCAGCGTGATCCTGGGTGGCTTCGGCGGTGACGCCACGGCCGCCACCGGCAGCGCGCAGCCGCAACGCAGCGTGAAGAGCGGCAGTGCAGACGACGCCGCCTTCATCCTGGGCAACGCAGAAACCGTGGTCATCGTGCCCGGCTACGGCCTGGCCGTGGCCCGCGCGCAGCACGCGGTGAAGGAGCTGGCCGAGAAGCTGACCCACAAGGGCATCACGGTGAAGTACGCCATCCACCCGGTGGCCGGCCGCATGCCCGGCCACATGAACGTGCTGCTGGCCGAGGCCGAAGTGCCGTATGACCAGGTCTTCGAGATGGAAGACATCAACGGTGAGTTCGGCCAGGCCGATGTGGCCATCATCCTGGGCGCGAACGACGTGGTGAACCCGGCGGCGATGACCAAGGGCAGCCCGATCTACGGCATGCCCATCCTCGAGGCCTACAAGGCCAAGACGGTGATCGTGAACAAGCGCTCGATGGCCGCCGGTTATGCCGGCCTCGACAACGAGCTGTTCTACATGGACAAGACCATGATGGTCTTCGGCGACGCCAAGAAGGTCGTCGAGGACATGGTCAAGGCCATCGAATAAACGGGGCTTCGCGTCCTGCCGGCCGGGCTGCTGCCCGGCCTTTTTGCGTCTGCCGGACGGGCAGCGCGGCACCTGGGGAGCAGCCTCCAATGAGCGCTATCGAATCCCCTGATGACCGCCCCCGGACTGACAGCGAGAATGCACTGTCGTTGACGGAGTTACACGGATGGAAAAGACCTGGCTGAAGCAATACCCGGAGAGCGTGCCCGCCGAAGTGAACACGGATGTGTTTCCTTCTCTGGTGGCCCTGCTGGAAGAGAGCTTCCGCAAATTCGCCCGCCTGCCGGCCTACAAGTTCATGGGCAAGGCGTTCAGCTTCGAGCAGATCGATGACCTGTCGCGCGCGTTCGCGGCCCACCTGCAATCGGCAGGCCTGGTGCGCGGTGACCGTGTGGCGGTGATGCTGCCCAACGTGCCGCAGTACCCGGTGGTGGTGGGCGGCATCCTGCGCGCCGGCCTGGTGGTGGTGAACGTCAACCCGCTCTACACCCCGCGCGAGCTGGAACACCAGCTCAAGGATTCGGGCGCCAAGGCGCTGATCGTGCTGGAGAACTTCGCCAGCACCTTCCAGCAGGTGCAAGACCAGGTGCCGACCAAGCACGTGGTGGTGGCCGCCATGGGCGACATGCTCGGCCTGATCAAGGGCACGCTGGTGAACCACGTGGTGCGCAAGGTCAAGAAGCTGGTGCCGGCCTTCGAGCTGCCGGGCAGCGTGCGTTTCAACGACGCACTCTCCAGCGGCCGCGGCAAGACCTTCACCGCCGCGCAAGTCGGCCCCGACGACATCGCCGTGCTGCAGTACACCGGCGGCACCACCGGCGTCAGCAAGGGCGCCGTGCTGCTGCACCGCAACCTCGTGGCCAACGTGCTGCAGTCCGAAGCCTGGTACCAGCCGGCGCTGAAAAAAATCCCGGCCGGCGAGCAGATCACCACCATCTGCGCGCTGCCGATTTATCACATCTTCGGCTTCAACACGAACATGATGCTGGGCCTGCGCATGGGCGGCTGCAACATCCTGATCGCGAACCCGCGTGACCTGCCCGCGGTGCTGAAAGAACTCTCGAAAGAGCGCTTCCACAGCTTCCCGGCCGTCAACACCTTGTTCAATGCGCTGGCCAACCACCCTGACTTCGACAAGGTCGACTGGAGCCACCTGAAGATCTCGGTGGGCGGCGGCATGGCCGTGCAGCAAGCCACGGCGCGCCTGTGGCTCGAAAAAACCGGCTGCCCGATCTGCGAAGGTTACGGCCTGTCGGAAACCTCGCCGGTGGCTTCGTGCAACCGCGTGGATACCACCGCCTACACCGGCACCATCGGCCTGCCCGTCTCGAACACCGAGCTGAAGCTGCTGGACGACGACGGCAATGAAGTGCCGCTGGGCACGGCGGGTGAAATCGCCATCCGCGGCCCGCAGGTGATGGCCGGCTACTGGCAGCGCCCTGACGAAACCGCCAAGGTGATGACCGCCGACGGCTTCTTCCGCTCCGGCGACGTGGGCGTGATGGACGAGCGCGGCTATTTCCGCATCGTCGACCGCAAGAAGGACATGATCCTGGTCTCGGGCTTCAACGTCTATCCGAACGAGGTTGAAGACGTGATCACCCAGTTGCCCGGCGTGATGGAGTGCGCCGCCGTGGGCGTGGCCGACGAGAAGGCCGGCGAGGCGGTGAAGGTCGTCATCGTCAAGAAGGACCCGGCGCTGACCGAAGCGGACGTGCGTGCCTGGTGCGAAACCAACCTCACTGGTTACAAAAGGCCACGTGTGGTTGAGTTCCGGGCTGACCTGCCGAAGACCCCGGTAGGTAAAGTGCTGCGACGCGAGTTGCGGGACAAGCCCGCAGCGCACTGAGGTGGCGGCAGCCAGGCCCAAGGGTCTGGCGCGCAGGTGACCATGAGGCCGGTGATCCCGGCCTGTTTGCTTTTTCAGCCCACGGATCATGATGCAGTATCGATTGATCAAGACGGCCGCCGGACATGCGGAGATCCAGTCGCGCAGCCGGCCACTCTCCAGGTCCGTGCGCAACTTGTTGCTCGTCATCAACGACAGCCAGCCGGTGAGCTATTGGCTGGAGAAGGTGCAGGGCGTGACCGACGTCGATCTCCAGCACCTGCTGGATGAAGGACTGCTCGGCAAGGCCACGGCGGGCTCGCCGCCAGTGACGGCGCCTGCGCCTTCCCCTTCTCCTTCCCCGTCATCGGCTCAGGCCCAAGGGCCAGCGCCGGCACCACGCCCCGCATCGCCTGCATCGCCCGCGCCGGCCACACCACCGGCACCACCGGCGCCCCAGGCACTCGACCCCGAAGTCGCCAGCCTGATGGATATGGTGCGGGCCACCAGCTACAGCGTGCTGTACGACACCCTGAACAGCCAGGGCAAGGCTGAGCTGGGTTTGGTCGGCGGCTTCCGCTTCGTGCTGGAGGTGGAGCGCTGCAACGGCCTGAGCGAGTTGATTCCACTGGCCCAGCGTTTTCTGGTTCAAGTGCGCGAGGAACGCGGCTTGTCTGCGCTGCGGCGCTTCGAGCTGGCCCTGAACCTAGCTGCCAAGCCGGCTTGAGCACCCCGGATGAGGCAAACTGGCGACCATGCCTGTTCGCCTTTATCTGGATGCGCCGCTAAATGAAGGCGCGCTGCTGACCCTGCCCCCCGAGCCCTCACGCCATGTGCAGGTGCTGCGCATGCAACCCGGCGACGACCTGTTGATCTTCAATGGTCACGACGACGGCGTGGAGTGGCTGGCTGAAGTCACCCGCATGGGCCGCCAGGACGTGGACGTGCGCATCGGCGCCAGCCAGACCTGCCACCGTGAACTGCCGCGCACCGTGGTGCTGGCCGTGGGCATGCCGGCCAACGAGCGCATGGACGCGCTGGTTGAAAAGGCCACCGAGCTGGGCGCCCGCGGCATGCAACCGCTGCAGTGCGCGCGCAGCGTGCTCAAGCTCAGCGGTGAGCGGGCTGAAAAGCGCCGCGCGCATTGGCAAGGCGTGGCCGTGGCTGCGTCCGAGCAGAGCGGCCGCACCCGGGTGCCGCTGATCGAACCCATCCGCACGATTGACGCCTGGCTGGCCGCCCTGCCGGCTGAGCCCGCCCCTGGCGAGGTGCGCCATGTGCTGAGTTTTGCGCCCGACGCGGTCCAGGTGAAAGACCTGCCGGGCGACGCGCGGCACATCACCTTCCTGAGCGGCCCGGAAGGCGGCCTCGACCCGCGCGAAGAAGCGCTGGCGCGGCAACGCGGCTTCATTCCGCTGAGCCTCGGGCCGCGCGTGTTGCGGGCCGATACCGCACCGCTGGCGGCGCTGACATTGGTGGGCGCGCTGGGCTGAAGTCCTGCAACAAAAGCCACGAGCGGCAGCGTCCGTCTGGCACCACGGCGGCCCCCACTAAGTCTCAAGCTCCGCCAAGGCGATAGGGGGGTGTCACACCAGCGCCCCTGCAGGGCGTCATGCTGCGGGCATCGCAACGCAACGCGCCGCTGGCGCAGGGGAAACACATGGGATTGCTCGATTCGATGGTCGGCATGCTGGGCCAGGCGGCCGGTGGCCAGAACGGTGGCCAGGGCGCACTGCTGCAAGTGGTGGCGGGCCTGCTGGACAACAACGCACCCGGCGGCGGACTGGCCGGTCTGGTGCAGCAGTTCCAGCAAGGTGGCCTGGGTGACGTGGTGAGCTCGTGGATTTCCACCGGCCAGAACCTGCCGATCAACCCGTCGCAGCTGCAATCGGTGCTCGAGCAGCATCCGCAGTGGGCCGGGCTGGCGCAACAGGCCGGCCTCGACAACGGCCAGCTCATGGGCCAGCTCAGCCAGATGCTGCCGCAGGTCATCGACCAGATGACCCCGAACGGGCAACTGCCCGGCGGCAACGGCACGCCCGATCTCGGCGCCCTGCTGGGCGGCCTGCTCGGGCGTTGAGCGCCCGCCAGGGCACGACGCCGATCAGCTCGGCGTCTGCTCAGGCGCGGTGCGGCTGTCGCGGGCGGAACCTGCGACCATGTCGAAGCGGAACATGCGGCATTCGATGGCGCCGTTCCACATCGGCACGCGGCGGCTTTCCTTCAGCCGCATCAGCGTCGGCAGCTTGGCCTCGGGCGTGAGCACCCAGGCGGTCCAGCCGGCGTACTGCTTCTTCCAGTGCGCCGCCAGGCGGGCGTAGAACTCGCCCGCATCGGCGGCACCTTCGAACTTCTCGCCCGCGGTGTCGCGCTCGGCGAACCGACCGGGCCGCGCCATGCCGGCCGGGCCCTGGCCCGTGCCCTTGGGCGCAATCCGCTCACCATACGGCGGGTTCATCATGAGCACGCCGTGGTCCGCCGGGGCGGGCCGTTGCAGGGCGTCGCCAGTCTTGAACTCGATGGCCTTCAGCACGCCGGCGCGCTCGGCGTTGCGGGTGGCGAAGTCAGTCATCCGGAACGACACGTCACCGGTCCAGATGGGCACGCGCGGCGCGTGGATGGCGTCCTCGGCGTCTTCGCGCAGGCGGCGCAGGTCGCCCAGATGATCTCGGAAGGGCAGCAGCTTCTCGAAGGCGAAGCGGCGGTTCATGCCGGGCGCAATGCCGCAGGCGATCTGTGCCGCCTCGATGGCGATGGTGCCAGCGCCGCAGCAGGGGTCGAGCAAGCCGCCGTCTTCCTCGCGGCCATGCCAGCCGGCCGCAGCCAGCATCGCTGCCGCCAGGGTTTCCTTCAGCGGAGCCTCGCCCTTGACCTCACGCCAGCCACGCTTGAACAGCGCCTCGCCAGACAGGTCGATCGACAGGCTCGCGTATTCGGGCCCGAGGTGCAGCACCAGTGCCAGATCAGGGAAGCGCGTGTCGACGCTGGGGCGCTCGCCACAGGCGTTGCGCATCACGTCGCAGACGCCGTCCTTGATGCGCAGCGCCGCGAAATTCAGGCTTTGCAGCGGTGAACGCCAGGCCGACGCATCCACCCGCAGCGTGTTGCGCGGCGTGATCCAGTCGTCCCAGCGCACCCGGCAGGCCATGTCGTACAGGTCGTGCTCGTCGCGGTACTGGCCGTCGATGACCTGCCACAGCACGCGCTGGGCCAGGCGGCTGCCCAGGTTCAGGCGCATCGCCATGTTGATGTCGCCGTCCACATACACGCCGCCGCGGCCGGCCTCCAGCTGGGTGCCAGGCGGCAGCAGGCGGGCGCATTCGTCGAGCAGGAAGGGCTCGGTGCCCACCGCGCAGGTGAGGAACAGCACGCCGGTCTCGATGTCCGACGCGGTGCGGGCGGGTGCGGCCGCGCGGCGCGGTGCGGAGTTGTCTTCAGTCATAGCGCCTTGCGCAGGTTGGCGGGCGCGATCTTCAGCGCTTCGCGGTATTTGGCGACGGTGCGGCGGGCCACCTGGATGCCCTGCTCTTCGAGCATGTCAGCGATCTGGCTGTCCGACAAGGGCTTGACGGTGCTTTCAGCCGCGACGAATTGCTTGATCAGGGCGCGCACCGCCGTGCTGGAGGCGTTGCCGCCCGCATCGGTGTTGAGCGACGAGCCGAAGAAGTACTTCAGCTCGAAGGTGCCGTACGGCGTGGTCATGTACTTCGCGGTCGTCACGCGCGAAATGGTCGATTCGTGCAGGCCGAGTTCGTCAGCGATCTCGCGCAGCACCAGCGGCTTCATCGCAATTTCACCGTGGGTGAAAAACGCCTTCTGCCGCTCGACGATGGCCTGCGACACGCGCTGGATGGTCTCGAAGCGCTGCTGGATGTTGCGGATGAACCAGCGGGCCTCCTGCAGCCGGGCAGACAAGTGCCCCGCGCCGCGCTGGCCACGGATGGCCTGGGCGTAGAGGTCGCTGACCTTCAGCTTGGGCATCACGTCGGGGTTCAGAACCACCTTCCAGTTGCGGCCCGACTTCATCACGATGACGTCCGGCACGATGACCAGACTCTCGGCATGCACAAACGGCCGGCCGGGCTTGGGCTCGCACGCCACGATCATGCCCTGCGCGGCCTTCACCGTCGGCTCGTCGCAGCAGGTCAGCGCCATCAGCTTCTTGATGTCGCGGCGGGCCAGCAGGTCGAGGTGGCCCTGGGCGATGGTGATGGCGCAGGCGCGCCCCGGGCTGGCCGCGCGCTGGCGAAGCTGCAGCACCAGGCACTCAGACAGGTTGGCCGCACCGACGCCGGTGGGCTCCATGCTCTGCAACCAGCGCAGGCCGCAGCGCAGCTGATCGAGCAGTTCCTCGCGTGCCTCATCGCCGGTGATGCCCAGCACGTCGGCCACCCGCGAGGCGATGTCTTCCAGCGTGCCGTCGAGGTAGCCGTCGTCGTCCAGCGATTCGATCAGCACATGCACCGCGGCGGCGTCTTGCGCGTTCAGGCGCATGCCCAGCAGTTGCTGGCGCAGATGATCCTGCAGCGACGGGCCGTGGCGATTGCGCTCCTGAGGCTCGAAGTCCTCGTCGCCGCTGGCGGTGCCGCTGCCGGCGCTGGGCATCTCGCGGATGCCGTCGAAGTCGTCGCGCTCGGTGCCGTTTTCCCAATCGTCACGCTCGGTCGATCCGAACTCGGCGGCATCGAGTGTGGCCGGCTCCTCGCCGCCTTCGCCCACGCTGCTGCCGGCCGAGTCCGCTTCTTCGCGGGTGCTGGCCGAGGCGCGGTCGGGGGCGCTGAAATCAAACGGTGCGGCGTCTTCCTCGGGCTCGAGGAAGGGGTTCTGTTCGAGCATCTGCTCGACTTCCTGGTGCAACTCCAGGGTAGACAGCTGCAACAGCCGGATCGATTGCTGCAACTGGGGCGTCAGCGCCAGATGCTGGGACAGGCGAACCTGCAGAGTCGGTTTCATGCCGCCTTACATCTTGAAGTGCTCACCGAGGTAGACCCGGCGCACGTCCGGGTTCTCGATGATGTGTTCAGGCGTCCCTTCGGCCAGCACAGCGCCTTCACTGATGATGTAGGCCCGGTCGCAGATACCGAGGGTTTCGCGCACGTTGTGGTCGGTGATCAGCACACCGATGCCACGCGCTTTCAGGAAACTGATGATGCGCTGGATCTCGATCACGGCGATCGGATCAACGCCGGCAAACGGCTCGTCCAGCAGGATGAAGCGCGGCTGGGTGGCCAGCGCACGGGCAATCTCGACTCGCCGACGCTCACCGCCCGACAACGCTGGCGCGGGGGAATCGCGCAGGCCGGTCAGACTGAGGTCGTTCAGCAGGCCGTCGAGCTGGCGCTGGATCTCGTCAGCCTTGAGCGGCTTGCCCTGCGGGTCGTACTGCAACTCCAGCACGGCGCGGATGTTCTCTTCGACCGTGAGCTTGCGGAAGATCGAGGCTTCCTGCGGCAGGTACGACAAACCCAGGCGCGAGCGCTGGTGGATCGGCTTGCGCTCGATCTGCTGGCCGTCGATGCGGATCTCGCCGGCATCACAGCGCACCAGGCCCACCACCATGTAGAAGGTCGTGGTCTTGCCGGCGCCGTTCGGGCCCAGCAGGCCCACCACTTCACCGGCGCCCACCGACAGGTGCACATTGCGCACCACGGTGCGTGCCCCGTAGGCCTTGCGCAGGCCGGTGGCCTCCAGCCGGCTCTCGGCCGACCCCGCAACCGCCGCGGTGCTCAACGAGCGTCTCCGCCGCTGCTGCGGTTGGTGGCCGGTGCCGGCGCGGGTTCAGGCTCGGCCGCCCGCGGCGTGAACACCAGGCGGGCCTTGCCCGTGGTGCCCGGGCCGGTGGCGGCGCCGCCTTCGAAGACGATGGTGTCGGCGCGCTGGTCGTAGGTGATGGTGTCGGCGCTGGCTTCGTCAGACACCTTGCCCGCGCGCAGCACGCGCAGCTTGGCACTGCCAACGAAGCGCACGCGCTCGTTGCCGCCGTCGTAGTCGATGCGGTCAGCCTCGGCTTCCACCACTTCGTCCGGCCGGTCACGGCGCTGGCGGAAGCTGGCGGCCTCGCCGGCCTGGCCCACGGCACGGGCGACGAAGCGGCCCGGGGCCTCTTCACGCACCTCGATGCGGTCGGCCTTGATCAGCAAGCTGCCCTGGGTGACCGAGACATTGCCCTTGATGAGCGTGGTCTTGGTCTTCAGGTCGACGGAGGCCGCCTGCTTGCCGTCGCTTTCAACCACCATCGGCTTGTTGCGATCAGCCTTCTCCGCCCATGCCGCAGCCGTTGCGAGCAACGCAGCGCTGGCCAGCAGGGCACGAAACAGAGGGTGTGATGTCATTGGCGGGGCATGAAACTTGCAGACGATTCTACGCGCCTGAGCCCCGCCCTCGTGCACCAAGGTGGCAAATGGGGGGCACAAACAACGGGCAGCGTGTCACGCACTGACGCCCTGCGTGCAGCTTGCAGCGTGCCGCGGGCTGCCAACATCAAGCCAAGCGCCGCTGGCCGTCAGCCACCGGCGTCGCCCCGTCGGTTCAGCCGCGCGCCTTGCGGGCCTGCGCCACCAGGTAGTCGGTCACGGCCAGCGCCGCGGCATGGCTGCCCGTCAGCGCAGCCGAGGTCAGGAACTTGCCCTGCACGCCGATGGCCGGCACGCCGTCCAGGCGCCAGGCTTCGGTCAGCTGCTTGGCCTGGCGGGCCTTGCCGATCACGCTGAACGACTTCATGGTCTCGACCAGCTTGGCGCCGTCGACGCCGTTGGCCGCGGCAAACGCCAGCACATCGGCTTCGGTGTTCAGGCGCTTGCGTTCCACGTGGATGGCGTTGAACACCTTGCGGTGCAGGCTGTCGAGCAGGCCCAGCGCCTCCAGGGCGTAGAACAGCTTCTGGTGAAACTCATGGCTAGGCGTGAAGCCCACCGGCACGCGGCGCACCTGCACATCGGCGGGCTGCTTGCGGGCCCAGACGTCGAACTCGGGCTCCAGCGCATTGCAATGCGGGCAGCCGTACCAGAAGAACTCGGCCACATCGATCTTGCCGCTGGCCGCCACCGGCACCGGCTGGGCCAGGCGGGTGTACTGCGCCCCTTCCACCGGGGCGCCCTGTGCGCGGGCCGCTTGAGGCAGGCCGAGGGCCGCCGATGCAGCCAGGGAGAGGGCAGAAAAGTCGCGACGGTTCATGGCAGGCAATGGGTGAGGTGAAAAACAGCGGGGCAAAAAGCTCAGGGCTTCGGCCGGTCCACGGCCACCAGCGCCGATTCAGCGCCGGCAGACTTCAGACGCTCCTGCTGGGCACGGGCGTCGTCCTTGGTTTCAAACGGGCCGATGCGCACGCGGTGCACCGTGCGGCCGCTCTGCTCACGCTCGCTGACCTTGGCGGCAAATCCCTGCATGGCCAGCTTGGCGCGCTGCTGCTCGGCGTCGTCAGCGCTGGAGAAAGCGCCGGCCTGCACGAAGTAGATCGAGCCGTCCTTCACCGAACCAGGCGACGGCGTGGCCGCAACGGCCGGTGCCGGCGACTGGCCCGCCAGGATGGCGGCCGGATCACGGCTGGACTTGGCCGGCTCGGCGGCGGCGTCAGGCCGCGACGCCGGCTTGGCGGCTGCCGTGGCCGCAGAGGCCGGCGCAGCCACCACGGGCGCAGCCGCAGCGGGTGCCGAAGCGCCCGAGGCCGGCATGGCCGGACGCGGGGCCTGCTTGCCCGCCAGGCCGGCGTTCGGATCCCAGGTCTTGAGCTTCTCGGCCTCGGCGGCGTCTTGCTCGGCACTGCGGTGACCGACCTTGTCGACAAAGGGCACGGGCACCTTGGCGATGTAGAGGGCCACGCCCAGCGCCAGCGCCAGGCCAATCAGCAGGCCGACGATCAGGCCGAGCGCAAAACCGCCGCGCTGACGCGACAAGGACCGGGAAGCCAGGGCGTTCATGCCGTCTCCTGCGCGGGGGTGTCGCGCGACATCTGGTTGGGGGCGCTGACGCCCAGCAGCGCCAGCGCATTGCGCAGCACCGTGCGGGTGGCCGACAGCAGCGACAGCCGCGCGCGGGCCAGGGCCGCGTCGTCGACCAGGAAACGCTCGGCGCCGTAATAGCTGTGGAAGGCCGCGGCGAGGTCACGCAGGTAGAACGCCACGTCGTGCGGCGCCAGGTCGCGGGCCGCGTTCGCCAGCATCTCGGGGTAGTCGGCCAGCTTCAGCATCAGCGACAACTCGGTCGGCGCGGTCAGCAGGCTGCGGTCAGCCTGGGTCAGCGCGTCGGCCGTGATGCCTTGCGTTTCGCCCTGGGCCAGCACCGAGCAGATGCGGGCGTGGGCGTACTGGACGTAGAACACCGGGTTCTCGTCGTTCTGCTTCAGGGCCAGGTCGATGTCGAAGGTGAATTCGGTGTCGGCCTTGCGGCTGATCAGGAAGAAGCGCACGGCGTCGCGGCTGGTCCACTCGATCAGGTCACGCAGGGTGACGTAGCTGCCGGCGCGCTTGCTGATCTTCACCTCGGCGCCGTCACGCACGACGCGCACCATGGTGTTGAGCACGTAGCTCGGGAAGCCTTCCGGAATGCCCAGGCCCACGGCCTGCAGGCCGGCGCGCACGCGGGCGATGGTGCCGTGGTGGTCGGTGCCCTGGCAGTTGATGCAGGTGGTGTAGCCGCGCTCGAACTTGGCGACGTGGTAGCCCACGTCCGGCAGGAAGTAGGTGAACGAGCCGTCGGACTTGCGCATCACGCGGTCCTTGTCGTCGCCGTAGTCGGTCGACTTCAGCCACAGCGCGCCGTCTTGCTCGTAGGTCTTGCCCGAGGCCACCAGCTTGTCCACGGTGTCGGCCACGCGGCCCGAGCTGTAGAGGCTGGACTCGAGGAAGTAGCTGTCGAACTTCACGCCGAAGGCCTGCAGGTCCAGATCCTGTTCATGGCGCAGGTAGGCCACGGCGAACTGGCGGATGCTGTCGAGGTCGTCCGGATCACCGGAAGCGGTGAACTCGCGGTCATCGGCCTTGACGGTCTTGCGGGCAAGAAAGTCAGCGGCGATGTCGGCGATGTAATCACCGTTGTAGGCGCTCTCGGGCCAGCCGGCGTCACCGGGCTTCAGGCCCTTGATGCGGCACTGCGTGGAGGTCGCCAGCGTGGCTATCTGCACGCCCGCGTCGTTGTAATAGAACTCCCGCAGCACGTCGAAACCCTGGGTCTCGAACAGGTGGCTCAGGCTGTCGCCCAGCGCGCCCTGGCGGGCATGGCCCACGTGCAGCGGGCCGGTCGGGTTGGCCGAAACGAACTCGAGCATCAGCTTCTGGCCGTTCGCGTCCTTCCAGCCGAAGCGCTCGCCGGCGCTCAGCACCTCGTCGACCACGGCCTGCTTGGCCGCGGGGGCCAGGCGCAGGTTGATGAAACCCGGACCGGCGATCTCGAGGCTGCTGACCCAGCGCTGCACGGCAGGCTGCTGGTTCAGGGCGGCGATCAGTTGTTCGGCCACGGCGCGCGGGTTCGAGCGCATGGGCTTGGCCAGCTGCATGGCAGCGGTGATCGCCAGGTCGCCATGGGCGGCCTGCTTGGGCGATTCGAATTGGGGGGTGAGGGCGGCGTCAGGGGCCAGCTGCGCGACCGCAGCGGCCAGCGCGCGCTGGAGCTCTGCCTTGGCTTGGATCATGCGCGGATTCTACGTTTGCCCCCTGCCGCCAACGCACCGGCCCGGAAAAGACTGCGCTCAGCCCGCCTGTTCGACGCACTGCACCGCCGCGAGCCGGGCGACGATCGGGGCCCGGGATGCCGCCCGGCGGCCTCGCCGCCTGCGGGTGTCGCCGCTGTCCTTGACCCATCACCAAGCCCCGCTGAACGTGAACGACTCTTCCGACCATGTGGTGACCACCGTGCCGATGGCGCGCAGCGGCTTGCCGACCCACATCGGCAAGTACACGGTGCAGCGCCGCCTGGGCGAAGGGGCGACCAGCGAGGTGTTTCTCGCCCACGACGACTTTCACCACCGGGACGTGGCCATCAAGCAGGCCCGCGACAAGGCCGGGCAGTCGGCGCTGGAGCAGCGCTTCTCCAGCCGATTCTTCGCCGCCGAGGCCGAGCTGGTCGGCCGCCTGAACCACCCGAACGTGGTGCAGATCTTTGACGCGGTGAACGACCCCGTCGCCCCGTATCTGGTGATGGAATACGTGCCCGGTGTGACGCTGCGCGAGTTCTGCAGCCCGGCGAAGCTGCTGCCGCTGGAGCAGGTGGTGGAAATCGGCTTCAAGTGCGCGATGGCGCTGGGCTATGTCTACCGGCAGGGCATCATCCACCGCGATGTGAAGCCGGCCAACATCCTGGCCGTGATGGACGGCGACGAGGTCATCGACATCAAGCTGACCGACTTCGGCAGTGCCCTGAACCTGACCGCCGACCAGACCCAGGTGCACCGGGTGGGCTCGCTGGCCTACATGTCGCCCGAGCAGCTCGACGGCGCGACGCTCGATTGCCGCGCTGACATCTATGCACTGGCCGCCGTGCTTTACCACCTGGTGGCAGGTCGTCCGCCCTTCCAGGCCGACACCCAGGGCGCGCTGCTGCAGCAGGTCTGGCATTCAGACCCGCCCTCATTGATCGGCTGCCGCGAGGGCGTGAGCGCGGCGCTGGACGGCGTCATCCAGAGCGCGCTGAACAAATCGCGTGAAGGCCGGCCGGCCGATTGGGAAAGCTTCGCCGCGTCGCTGTCGGCACTGATTGCGCAGCACCTGGTGCCGCGCGGCCGGCTGCAGAAGGTGCTTGATTCGGAGCGCTTCACGCTGCTGCGCTCGCTCGAGTTTTTCACCGGCTTTGACGACGTGGCCCTGTGGGAAGTCGTGCACCGCGCCCGCTGGCAACGCTTCCACTACGGCCACAAGCTGTTCAAGCGGGGCCAGGAGGGCCGCAGCTTCCACATCATTGCCCAGGGCGAGGTGGAGGTGTTCCGCGACGGGCAACGCGTGGCGCGGCTGGGCGCGGGCACGTCGGTGGGCGAAATGGCCTACCTCGCGCCCAACCCCGACCTGCGCCGCCACGCCACCGACGTCACCGTGGCCGAGCCGGCCACCACGCTGTGCTTCTCGCCGGACACGCTGGGCGCGCTGTCGGGCGAAACCCGGCACCGCTTCGACGAAGCCTTCATCAAGGTGCTGGTGCGCCGGCTGCATGCCGCGCACGAGGCCATGGCGCACCCTAGACGCATTCTGTGAAGAAGGCGTGATCTGTTTGGGCGCGGTGTGCACCAAACGCCACGTCCGCGCGTTTGTAGTGCTTGCCAGCACGGCGCGGGTCTGATTCCATGACGTGTGGCACTCATGCCCACCCACATCCCTAGGAAGGAGCACCCATGAAAAAGCTGTTCACCGCTGTTCTGCTGTCTGGCGCCGCACTGAGCGTCTTCGCACAAGCCGCTGCCCCGGCCGCCCCCGCCGCCGCCGCCGAGAAGGCGCCGACCGCGCAGCAAAGCAAGATGGGCTCGTGCAACAAGAACGCCGGCGAGAAGAAGGGCGACGAGCGCAAGGCCTTCATGAAGGAGTGCCTAAGCGCCAAGGCCGACGGCAAGACCGCCCAGCAGAACAAGATGAAGACCTGCAACGCCGACGCCAAGACCAAGGCGCTGAAGGGCGACGAGCGCAAGGCCTTCATGAAGGAATGCCTGAGCAAGTAAGCGCTTCCGGCGCTGTCTGCGCCGCCTGCCAACGCCCGGTTCAGCCGGGCGTTTTTCATTGGTGCCGCGCCTTCAGGGCGTCATGCTGGGCGGACGGCTCCAGTAGGCCGCGTCGCCATAGCTGTGCTTGAGGAAGTCGATCCACAGGCGCACGCGCAGCGGCAGGTGCCGGGCGCTCGGAAACACGGCGTAGATGCCGTTGGGGGGTGCTGCGAACTGATCGAGCACGCTGACCAGCCGGCCAGCGGCCAGATCGCCCTGGACCTCCCAGGTGCTGCGCCAGGCCAGCCCCATGCCCTGCAGGCACCAGGCGTGCAGCACCTGGCCGTCGCTGCAATCCAGCCGGGCGCCGGGGCGCAGGTGGGTCACGCTGCCGTCCACCGCAAAGGCCCAGCCGCGGGTCTGGCTGGCGTCTGAGCTGAGCGTCAGGCAGGCGTGGCGCGACAACTCGGACGGATGTGCGGGCGTACCGGCCCGTTGCAGGTACTCGGGCGTGGCCACGCACAGGCGGCGGTTGTCGGCCAGGCGCACGCTGATCAGCGACGAATCCGGCAGATCACCGACCCGCACCGCGCAATCAAAACCCTCGTTGACGATGTCGACCACGCGGTCCGACAGGTTCAGCGACAGGCTCACATCGGGGTGCTGAGCCAGAAAGCGCGGCACCAGCGGCGCCACGTGCCGCCGGCCAAAACCGGCCGGTCCGGTGATACGCAAGTGGCCACTCGCTTTCACGCCACCCTCTGAAACACTGGCTTCCGCGTTGTTGAAGTCAACGATCAGGCGCTGGCAATCTTCCAGAAAGGCGCTGCCCTCGTGGGTCAGGGTGATGCGCCGGGTGGTGCGCAGCAGCAGCTTCACCCCCAACCGCGCCTCCAGCGCGTCCATGCGGCGCCCGATGATGGCGGGCGCCACGCCCTCGGCCTGCGCGGCCGCCGTCAGGCTGCCCTTGGCGGCCACGGCCACGAAGGTTTCAATCTGCTTGAGTCGGTCCATGGCTGCGGAGGCCCTCGTCGGATTTGTGCGTCAAAGTCACAAATCCATGACTTTTCAGGTTGGTAATGTATTGCCAAGTATGGAATAAATTGGCGACATGGAAAAGAGCCCCGCTCCCCGCGCTGTCTTGTTCGACGCGTACGGCACCTTGTTCGACGTCTACAGCGTCGGGCTGACGGCCGGGCAGCTCTTTCCCGGCGCCGGCGAAGCGCTCGCCCGCCTGTGGCGCGACAAGCAGATCGACTACACCCGCCTGGTGTCGATGAGCGGCACCTACCAGCCCTTCTGGGACCTGACCCGCGCCGCGCTGCAGGCCAGCGCCAGCCAGCTGGGCCTGGCCCTGACGGCCGAGAGCGAAGACCAGCTGATGAACCAGTACCGGCATCTCTCGGCCTTCCCGGAAAACCGCGAGGTGCTGCAGGCGCTGAAGGCGCGCGGCATTCCGACCGGCATCCTCTCGAACGGCGACCCCGACATGCTGGCTGTCGCCGTGCGCAGCGCCGGCTTCACCGGCCTGCTCGACCATGTGCTGAGCGTGCACGCCACGCGCCGCTTCAAGACCGACCCGGCTGCCTACCAGGTGGGCGTCGACGCCCTGGGGCTGCCGGCCCGCGACGTGCTGTTCGTCTCCAGCAACGGCTGGGACGCGATCGGCGCCACCTGGTTCGGCTACCGCACCCTGTGGGTCAACCGCAGCGGCGCGCCGCTGGAGCGCCTGGGCACCACCCCGCATCACCAGGGCACGACGCTGCGCGACGTGCTCGACATCGTGGCTTCCGACGCCTGAGCGTCGCGCCACACCCTGCTTTCATTCACCGATTCATCTTCCTGACGAGGCTCTCATGACTGCACGCACCACCATCCACGGCCTGCAAGTGGCCACCGAACTGTTCCGCTTCATCGAAGACCAGGTGCTGCCCGGCACCGGCATCGACAGCGCGAGCTTCTGGGCCGGCTTCGACAAGATCGTGGCCGATCTGGCCCCGAAGAACGCCGCCCTGCTGGCCGAGCGTGACCGCATCCAGACCGAGATGGACGGCTGGCACCGCGCCCACCCCGGCCCCATCACCGACATGCCGGCCTACCGCGCCTTCCTGACGCAGATCGGCTACCTGGTGCCGGTGCCCGCGCAGGTGCAGGCCACGGCCACCAACGTTGATGCCGAGCTGGCCACGCAGGCCGGCCCGCAGCTGGTGGTGCCCATCCTGAACGCGCGCTACGCGCTGAACGCCGCCAACGCCCGCTGGGGCAGCCTGTATGACGCGCTGTACGGCACCGACGCCATCAGCGAAGCCGGCGGCGCCGAGAAGTCAGGCGGCTACAACCCGGTGCGTGGCGCACGCGTCATCGAGTTCGCCCGCAACTTCCTCGACCAGGCCGTGCCGCTGGCCGGCACCAGCCACAAGGAAGCCACCGGCTACCGCGTCGAGAACGGCCAGCTGGTGGTCAGCCTGAAGAACGGCCAGAGCGCCGGCCTCGAAACCCCGGCCCAGTTCGCCGGCTACCAGGGCGACGCGGCAGCCCCGCGCAGCGTGCTGCTGGCCCACAACGGCCTGCACATCGACATCCAGATCAACCGCGACACCGCCATCGGCAAGACCGACGCCGCCGGCGTGGCTGACGTGGTGCTGGAAGCCGCACTGTCGACCATCCTCGACCTGGAAGACTCGGTGGCTGCCGTGGACGCCGAAGACAAGGTGCTGGCCTACAGCAACTGGCTGGGCATCCAGAAGGGCACGCTGAGCGAGCAAGTCGCCAAGGGCGGCACCACCTTCACCCGCACGCTGAACGCCGACCGGCTCTACACCGGCCCGCAAGGCGGCGAAGTGCGCCTGCACGGCCGCTCGCTGATGTTCGTGCGCAATGTGGGCCACCTGATGACCAACCCGGCCGTCCTGTGGGGCGCTGAAGGCCGCGAGATCCCGGAAGGCATCATGGATGCGGTGGTGACCACCACCATCGCCCTGCATGACCTGCAGCGCCACGGCGCCAACGGCCTGTGCAACTCGCGCCAGGGCTCGGTCTACATCGTCAAGCCGAAGATGCACGGCCCGACCGAAGTGGCCTTCGCCGCCGAGCTGTTCACCCGCGTCGAGCAGCTGCTGGGCCTGCCGGACAGCACCGTCAAGCTGGGCATCATGGACGAAGAGCGCCGCACCAGCGTCAACCTGAAGGCCTGCATTGCCGCGGCCGCCAGCCGCGTGGCGTTCATCAACACCGGCTTCCTCGACCGCACCGGCGACGAGATGCACACCGCCATGCTGGCCGGCCCGATGATGCGCAAGGGCGACATCAAGTCGAGCGCCTGGATTGCCGCCTATGAGCGCCGCAACGTGCTGATCGGCCTGCAATGCGGCCTGCGCGGCCGCGCCCAGATCGGCAAGGGCATGTGGGCCATGCCCGACCTGATGGCCGCCATGCTGGAGCAGAAGGTGGGCCATCCGAAGTCGGGCGCCAACACCGCCTGGGTGCCGAGCCCGACGGCCGCCACGCTGCATGCGCTGCACTACCACCAGGTCAGCGTGGCCGGTGTCCAGCAGCAGCTGGAGCAGGGCGACGCCGCCGCGGCATCCACCGTCAGCGAAGACCTGATGGACAACCTGCTGACCATTCCGGTGGTGGCACAGGCCAACTGGTCGGACGCCGAGCGCCAGCAGGAACTCGACAACAACGTGCAGGGCATCCTCGGCTACGTGGTGCGCTGGGTCGACCAGGGCGTGGGCTGCTCCAAGGTGCTCGACATCCACAACGTCGGCCTGATGGAAGACCGCGCCACGCTACGCATCTCCAGCCAGCACATCGCCAACTGGCTGCACCACGGCGTGATCAGCGAGACGCAGGTGCGCGACTCCTTCCAGCGCATGGCCGCCGTGGTGGACGGCCAGAACGCCGGCGACGCTGCCTACAAGCCGCTGGTGGCCAACCCGCAGGGCGCCGCCTTCCAGGCTGCCCTGGACCTGGTCTTCAAGGGCAAGGAACAACCGAGTGGCTATACCGAGCCGCTGCTGCACGCCTGGCGTCTGAAGGTCAAGGCGGGCGCCTGAATTGCCTTTGCGCCACTTTTGATCTGACGTGACAACGGCGCCCTCGGGCGCCGTTTTTCATGGGGCAAGGTGGTTGATCAGCCGCGCAGGAACGCGTCGTAGCCGGTCTTGCAGATCAGCGCGCCCACCACCACGATGAAGACGCCACGCACGAAGCCCGCGCCGTGGCGCAGCGCCAGCCGGGTGCCGAGCAGGCTGCCGATGACATTGGTGACTGCCATGACCGCCGCCACATGCCACCAGATGTGGCCCTTGCTGATCAGCAGCACCAGCGCGGCGGCGTTGGTGGCCGTGTTCATCAGCTTGGCCGACGCCGAGGCGTGCAGGAAGTCGTAGCCCAGCAGGCGCACGAACAGGAAGACGAAGAAGCTGCCGGTGCCAGGCCCGAAGAAGCCGTCGTAAAAGCCGATGGCCAGGCCGATGCTGCCCGCCAGCACCGCTTCCTGGCGGCCTTCGAAGCGCGGCGCGTGCTCACGCCCCAGCTCTTTCTTGGCCAGGGTGTAGGCCAGGATGCCCAGCAGCACGATGGGCAGCGCCTTGCGCATGCCCGCCGGGTTGACGACCGTGAGCATCCACGCGCCACCGAAGCTGCCGATCAGCGCCGCGGCCACGCCGAACCCGAGCGCCTGCCAGCGCAGCGTGACCCGCTGCGCGTACTGCCGCGCCGCCCAGGCCGTGCCCCAGATGGCCGCGCCCTTGTTGCTGCCTGACAGAGTCGCCGGATGCGCCGTCGGGAACACGGCGAACAAGGCCGGCAGCAGCACCAGTCCACCACCACCCACGATCGCGTCGATAAAACCGGCCAGCCCCGAGGCGGCCGCAACAATCATCAGTTCAAGCATGGGGGGAGGCGATCAGACAGGTGGGCGGCCCGGAAAAGACAAAGGCGCCGGGGGTAGCCGGCGCCTTTTCATTTTCACACTGTCATCGCGCGGGGCCTGGATAAGGCTGCGCGGGGCATTCGAGTTCTCTTTGTTGTTGGCCCGGTTTGTCTCCTCGGACCCCCTTCTGCGCGCACCATTTGAGGGCGCTGCGCCGAAAGTTGATGCACTGTAAAGGCGCACGACCCTCGGCGCATCAGGGCTAACCCCGGGCCTGTGTGATCCATGCCGCAGCCCGCTCGGCGATCATCAAGGTGGGCGAATTGGTGTTGCCGCTGGTGATCGTGGGCATGACGCTGGCATCGGCCACCCGCAGGCCCACCACGCCGCGCACCCGCAGCCGGCTGTCGACGACGGCCTCGGCATCGTCATCGCGGCCCATCTTGCAGGTGCCCACCGGGTGGAAGATGGTGGTGCCGATGTCACCGGCCAGGCGCGCCAGGTCGTCATCGCTCTGGAACTGCACACCGGGCTTCACCTCGCGCGGCTGGTAGGGCGCCAGGGCCGGCATGGCGGCGATGCGCCGGGTCAGCCGCAGGGAATCGGCCGCCACGCGCCGGTCGCTGTCGGTGGACAGGTAGTTCGCCAGGATGGACGGCGCCGCCTGCGGATCGGCCGAGGTGATGGCCACCCGCCCGCGCGACGTCGGATTGAGGTTGCACACGCTGGCCGTGAATGCGTTGAAGTGGTGCAAGGGCTCGCCGAAAGCGTCCAGCGACAGCGGCTGGACGTGGTACTGCACATTGGGCCAGGCGTGGTCTGGCGACGACCGCGTGAAGGCGCCGAGCTGGGACGGCGCCATGCTCATCGGCCCGCTGCGCGACCAGAGGTATTGCAGGCCGATCTGCGCCTTGCCCCACCAGGAATTGGCCATCGTGTTGAGGGTCTTGACGCCACTCACCTCGAAAACCGCCCGGATCTGCAGGTGGTCTTGCAGGTTGCCGCCGACACCCGCCAACTCCAGCCGCGGCGTGATGCCGTGCTGGTGCAGCAGCGCGCCGGGGCCGATGCCCGAGCGCTGCAGGATGGCGGGCGTGCCCACTGCGCCCGCTGCCATCACCACCTCGCCGGTGCAACGCGCCTGCACCGGCTCACCGCCGTTGACGGGCACGGCCTCGATGCCCACGGCGCGCAGGCGGCCGCCGGGCAGGTCTTCCAGCAGCACGCGGCTGACATTCGCCCCGGTCCAGACCTGCAGATTGGGCCGACCCACGACCGGCCGCAGAAACGCCTTGGCCGCATTCCAGCGCAGGCCGGAGCGCTGGTTCACCTCGAAGTAACCCACGCCTTCATTGCTGCCGCGGTTGAAATCGGGCGAGGCCGGAATGCCGGATTGCTGCGCCGCGGACGAGAAGGCGTCGAGGATCTCCCAGGACAGGCGCTGCTTTTCGACCCGCCACTCACCGCCAGCCCGCTGGCCCTTGGCATCGAAGCCGGGCGCGGCGTGGTGCTCATCGCTGCCGCGCCAATGGTCTTCGTGCTGCTTGAACGCCGGCAGGCAGTTGTCCCAGCGCCAGGCGGCATCACCCACCTGCTCGGCCCAGCCGTCGTAGTCACGCGATTGGCCGCGCATGTAGATCATGCCGTTGATGCTGGAGCAGCCGCCCAGCACCTTGCCGCGCGGGTAGCGCAATTGGCGGCCGTTCAGGCCGGGGTCGGCGTCGGTCTTGTAGAGCCAGTCGGTGCGGGGGTTGCCGATGCAATACAGGTAACCAACCGGGATGTGAATCCAGAGGTAGTCGTCATGGCCACCCGCCTCGATCAGCAGCACGCGGCAGTTCGGATCGGCCGAAAGGCGGTTGGCCAGCAGGCAGCCGGCGGTGCCGGCCCCCACCACGATGTGGTCATAAACCGGGGCGCTTTGCGTCATGTTCTGTTTGTCTCCTCAGCCCACTGTAGGGCCTGGGCCACGGCTCGGGCACACTTGTGCACCCGCTCTGATCTCAACTTTATTGAAATCAAATGACGCCTGACTTGCGCCAACTGCAAGCTCTTCTGGCCGTGGCCACCCACGGCACGCTCGGGCGCGCCGCCGATGCGCTGCATTGCAGCGCCACCGCGGTGTCGATGCAGCTGACCGGCTTGCAGCACCGCCTGGGGGTGACCCTGCTGCGCCGCACGGGCCGCGGCCTGGCGCTGACGCCCGAGGGCGAGCAACTGCTGCCCATGGCCCGCGACGCTGTCGAGGCCGTGGCCCGCCTGAGCGCCATGGCTGCCGGCCAGCAGGCTGGGCAGACGGCACGCTCCGCCTGCTCACCCACCGTGCCCGTGGTGCTGGGCACCATCCTCGACCCGGCGGCGCTGCGCCTGGGCGAGTTCCTGCATGCGGTGCGTCAGCAGGGGCCGCAGTTGCACCCGGAGCTGCGCCACGGCGTGTCGGGCTGGGTGCAGCGGGAAGTGCGCGAAGGCCAGCTGCACGCCGGCTTCTGCCTAGGGCAGCCCGATGCCACGCGCCTGCGGGTGCAGCGGCTGGCCACGGTGCGCTATGTGGTGGTGGCGCCGCGCGGCTGGCAATCACGCCTGCATGGCCGCGGCTGGGACGCCCTGGCCGAGTTGCCGTGGATCGACACCCCGCGTGACTCCGTCCATCACCAGCTGCTGCAACCCGTGTTCAAGGCCGCAGGCACACGGCGCCACACCGTGGCCCGGGTCGATCAGGAAGCCTCGATGATGGACCTGGTCAAGGCTGGTTTTGGATTGAGCCTGGCCCGTGAGGCCGTCGCGCTGCGCGAAGCGGATCAGGCCGGCGTGGCCATCTCGCGCCAGCACGCGCTGGACACGGCCCTGAACCTGGTGGCCCGGCCCGCCTCCGCGATGCCGACCGACCTGGCGGAGGCCACTCAAGCCGTGAACGTGCTGTTCGACGTGGCGGCCACCGTGTGGCAGCCCGGGCCGCTGCCGGGCAAGGCCGCGCGAGCGCTCAGCGTGCCAGGTGAGACGCCAGCACCGGGAACAGCTTGATCAGGCCGTCGGCCAGCAACTCCACCGCCATTGCCGCCAGGATCAAACCCATCAACCGGGTCATCACGTTGATGCCGGTCTGGCCCAGCACTTTCGCAATGCGGCCGGACGCCGAGAACGCCACGAAGGTGGCGGCACCGATCACGACGCCGTAACCGACGAGTGCCGCATGCTCCCAGAAGGTGCGGGTCTTCTCGGCGTAGATGACCATGGTGGAAATGGTGGCCGGGCCGGTCAGCAGCGGAATGGTCAGCGGCACCACGGCGATCGACGAGCCCGCATCAGCCTTGGCCTGGCCTTGATTGACGTCTTCGCTGCGGCTTTCGGCCGGCTGGGCGTTCAGCATGTGCATCGACGAGATCAGCAGCAGCAAGCCCCCGCCCACCTGGAACGAGGCGATGGAAATGCCGAAGAACTCGATGATCTTCAAGCCCGCCACCGCGCTGATGGACACCACGGCGAACGCCGCGAGTGAGCTGGTGCGGATGGTGCGCTGACGCTCTTCACGCGAAAACGCCTGCGTGAAGTGGATGAAAAACGGCACCACGCCGATGGGGTTCACGATCGCCAGCAAGGCGATCAGCGGTTTGATCAGGTCCATGCGGCGATTCTGTCCTGAACCGGGTCGACTTCACGAGGGGAAGAACACGGTCTTCACGGGGCAGCGGCGTTCAACGGGCAGCAGCGAGGCTGGCTGCATACCGCAAGCCTTCAGGCGCCCGCGGCCCGTACCAGCTGAGCAGCTCGCCGTCGACCAGCTGCACATGCGCGCCGGGGCACAACTGTTGTGCCAGCGCGAGGTGTTCGTGCCGGAAGTTGTAGGGCTCGCTCGACAGCAGCACCTGCTGCACCTCGGCCAGCCACGGCTCGTCACCGTTCACCACCGGGTACCGCGACGCCCCCGCCGCACCACCGTCGGCTGGCGGCCAGGTGTGCCAGTTGGCCTGGGCCAGCAGGCGCGAGATGTAGGTGTCACGCGCCACGGTCATCCACGGCTCACGCCAGATCAGATAAAGCACACGCTGCGGTGCAAACACCTCGCGGCGAACGTCGGCCAGCGCCAGCTGCAGTTCGGTGCGCAGGGCGGCGGCGCGCTCACGCACGCCGGGCAAGTGGCCGAAGGCCAACTCGCATTGGGTCAGCACACCGTCCAGATCAGCAGGGCACAGCGGGTGCGTCACCAGCAGCTCCACGCCCATGTCGCGCAGGGCATCGGCGGTGTCGCGCCGGTTTTCGTCGATGTTGACCAGCACGTGCGTGGGCGCCAGGCGCGCGAGCTTGGCCAGGTTGACGTCCTTGGTGCCGCCAACCTTGGGCACATCGCGCAGCGCCGCGGCAGGGTGAATGCAGAACCCGGTGCGGGCGACGAGGTTCGGCCCGAGGCCCAGCGCCACCAGCAACTCGGTCAGGCTGGGCACAAGGCTGGCAATACGTACAGGCTTGGAAGGTGACATGTGTCACAGCATGCCTTGTTGTCGGATTTTTGAAGTAAAAAAGAGACACAAACCCATTCCGCGCTTTACTAAGCCTCGCCGATTGGTCACATAATGGGTCGGGGCCGTCCTCGTGCGGTCTCGTGTTTGCTGTGTATGGACGCGGCACCTTCGCTTGATGGTTCACGCTGGGTTGAAGCTCCACATGGTCTTTTTGTGATTGATAGGAGCGTTCCCCATGGGAAACAAGCTTTACGTCGGCAACCTCGCTTACAGCGTGCGCGACGACTCCCTGCAACAAGCATTCGGTGAATTCGGCACCGTCACGTCCGCCAAGGTCATGATGGACCGCGAAACCGGCCGTTCCAAGGGCTTCGGCTTCGTGGAAATGGGCTCGGACGCTGAAGCCCAAGCAGCCGTCAACGGCATGAACGGTCAGCCTCTGGAAGGCCGTGCCATCGTCGTCAATGAAGCACGTCCGCGCGAAGAGCGTCCGGGCGGCTTCGGTGGTGGCGGCGGCGGCCGTAGCGGCGGCGGCGGCTACGGTGGTGGTGGCGGTGGCGGCTACGGTGGTGGTGGCGGCGGCGGTGGCCGTAGCCCCTACGGCGGTGGCGGTGCTGGCGGTGGCGGTGGCCGCAGCCCGTACGGCGGCGGCGGCGGCAGTGGCCGTAGCGGCGGCGGCGGCGGTGGCAGCTATGGCGGCGGTGGCCGCGGCGGCTACTGATCCTCGCGATCAGCTGATCTGAAGAAGGCACAGTGGTTTACCGCTGTGCCTTTTTTCATGGGCGATTCACTGAGTGTGACCGCCCTGCCGCGTGCTTGGCCGAGCCAAGGCGCGAAGCCTGTCGCTGTTATTCGCCCCGGCGCTTCTTGCGGCCCCGCCCGGCCATGACGCGGTCGTACAACGGGTTGGGCAATACCCGCAGCAGCTTGGCCACGACGGCCATCTGCCAGGGAATGACGCGGTAGCTGGTGCCGGCCGCAATGGCCCTGAAGGCCTGGTCGGCGAACTCCGACGGCTGCATCAGGAACGGCATGCCGTAGGTATTGCCGGCAGTCAGTGGTGTGGCGATGTAGCCCGGCACCAAGGTGACCACCTTCACGCCGAACGGACGACATTCGCCGCGCAGGCTTTCGCAGTAAGCCACCACGCCTGCCTTGCTGGCGCAATAAGCGCCATGACCGGGCAAGCCGCGGATGGCCGACACACTGGCGATGCCCACCAGCGCGCCGCGACGCTGCGCCCGCATGGCGGCCACAAACGGGTGGAAGGTGGCCGCCAGGCCGGTGTTGTTGGTGGCGAAGGTGTCGCGCATCACATCGAGGTCATCACGCTCGGCGGAATCCATGCCGACGCTGATGCCGGCATTCGCGATCACCACATCCGGCAAACCGCACTCGGCCAGGCAACGCTGCCCGGCGGCCACGATGCTGTCGATGTCTTGCACATCGGCGGCGTAGACCTGCGCTTTTTCAGCCGGGATGCCGCTGTCGCGCAGCCACTGCTGCACCGCATCCGTCCGGCGGGCGACCAGCGCCAGCCGCCAGCCGTCTGCATGAAACCGCGCAGCCAGCGCCTGGCCGATGCCGCTGGACGCCCCGGTGATGAACACCAGCGGCGCGGCAGCGGTATTCGCGGCACCGCTCACGGCGTCAGATTGCATCGTCACTGGCGTGCCTTCATGTCAAAAGTGGCACGTGCCGGGCCCACCAGCACCAGCTGGCGGGTGAGGTTGTTGAACTGCATCGCATCGGCTGAAAACACCGAAGCGCCTTGCTGCACACGAATGGGCTTGTCGGCCACCACCAGGTTGTCGGCGGCGCGCAGCTCGATGTGCTCGCCCGTCAACTCGACTGGCTCGGTGCCGGGGGCGGTGCTGACCACATGGGCGCCGCCCATCAGGCTGACGTGCTGACCATCGCCGCTCGCCACGGCCGAACGGGCGGTGGCCTTGGTCAGGCGCCCTTCGGCCCCATGCGCCACGATGGAAACCACGTCGATCTCCAGCTCATCGTTGTCCGGGAAGTGGCGCAGGTGCTCACCCTCCAGCTCCAGGGCCAGTGCGCCATCACGGGCATAACGCTGCAGGGTGAAGCGCTCCAGCCGGTAATCGGGCTCGTGGCGGGCGGATTTGTCGCCGCCCGGCGCATCGGCCTGTGGGGCGTGCTTCACCAGCCACCAGGTGCCCAGCGCCAGCATCGCCATCAGCAGCAAGGGCAAGGCGGTGGTCAGCACACCACGCAGGCGCTCTGACCAGGCCGGTGCCAGCCGCCGAGGGCCGCCCGGCGCCGGGCCCAGTGGCAGGGCCACGGGCACCTCAGGCAGGTCGGGCAGGTGCAGCTCAACGCTCATCGCGGGCGGGGCTCAACGGCCGTCCAGCGTTTGGCACTGGCTGGCCAGCAGGCCGGCATAACGGCCGGCGGCCACCAGCAGCAGGTCGGCAAACTCGCGGGCGGCGCCGTCGCCACCGCGCAGGGTGGTGATGTGGTGGGCCACCGCCTTGACCTCGATGTGGGCGTTGGCCGGAGCGCAGGCAAAACCAGCGCGCTGCAGCAAAGGCAAGTCGGGCCAGTCGTCGCCGATCACGGCCACATCGGCCCAGGCCACGCCGAACTGGGCGAGCAGGGGCTCGGCGGCAGCCAGCTTGTCATGCACACCGTACACCGCATGCTTCAGGCCCAGATCGGCCACACGGCGGCGCACGGCCGGCGAATCACGGCCCGTGATGATCACCGGCGTGATGCCAGCCTGCGCCAGCAGCTTCAGGCCGTGGCCGTCCAGCGTCGAGAACGACTTGAACACCTCGCCGGTCTCGCCGATGAACAAGCGGCCGTCGGTCAGCACCCCGTCGACGTCGAAAATGGCGAGCTGGATGCCCAGGCCACTGCCCTGGGCCTTGAGCAGCAACTCGGGCGGGAACTGCAGCGCCGGGGTGAGGGGGGTGGCAGCCATGTCAGATCACCTTCGCGCGCAGCAGGTCGTTCGTGTTGAGGGCGCCCACCAGGTGGCCGTTGTCGTCCACCGCCAGCACGCTGGTGATGCTGTGCTGCTCCATCAGGCTGGCAGCGTCCACCGCCAGCGCGGTGGCCCGCACCGTGCGCGGGCCGGGGCGCATCACGCCGCGGGCATCCAGCGCCCGCAGGTCAGCGCCGGTTTCAATCAGGCGGCGCAGGTCACCGTCGGTGAAGATGCCGAGCGGCACCTCGCCTTGCATGACCACCGCGAAGCCCAGGCCCTTGCTGCTCATCACATGCATCATGTCGAGGAAGCCGATGTCGGGGGCGACACGCGGCAGGGCATCGCCGCTGCGCATCAGGTCGCTGACGTGCATCAGCAGCTTGCGGCCAAGCGCGCCGCCCGGATGCGAGCGGGCAAAGTCGTTTTCGCGGAAACCGCGCGCGTCAAGCAGCGCCACCGCCAGGGCATCGCCCATGGCGATCTGCGCGGTGGTGCTGGCCGTGGGCGCCAGGTTCAGCGGGCAGGCTTCCTGTTCCACCGCGGTCGACAAGGTGATGTCGGCATGGCGCGCCAGCGACGACGCCGGGCGGCCGGTCATGGCCACGAGCGTGATGCCAAGGCGGCGCATCGCCGGCAGGATGGCGTTGAGCTCTTCGCTCTCGCCGCTGTTCGAGATGGCAATCACCACATCACCGGCCTGCACCATGCCTAGGTCGCCGTGGGCCGCCTCGGCCGGGTGCACGAAGAACGAGGGCGTGCCGGTGGAGGCCAGCGTCGCGGCCATCTTCCGGCCCACATGGCCGCTCTTGCCCATGCCCATCACGATGACGCGGCCCTGGGTGGCGAGGATCGCCTGCATGGCTGCCGTGAAGCTGCCGTCCAGACGCGCCTGCATGGCCTGCAGCGCAGCGGCCTCGATGGCCAGGGTCTGACGGGCCAGGGTGAGGGCGCGCTCGGAATCGAAGGGGGCGGATGCGTTCAAGGTGGAGCTCTGATTCAGAATGGAGGTGATTTTAGTTGTCGGACGCCTTGCCGCGCCCCGTGCTTGCCCTCCACATGGCCACCACCCTCGAACTTGTCCTTTTGTACCTGATCGCTGCAGTGGCTGGTGTGGTGATCTGCCGCAGCCTGAAACTGCCGCCGATGCTGGGCTATCTGGCGGTGGGCGTGCTGATCGGACCGAATGCGCTGGCCCTGGCGAAAGACTCCGCCGGCGTGAAGTACCTGGCCGAGTTCGGCGTGGTGTTCCTGATGTTCGTGATCGGGCTGGAGTTCAACCTGCCCAAGCTCAAGAGCATGCGCACGCTGGTGTTCGGGCTCGGGCTCTCGCAAGTGCTGCTGACCACGCTCGGTGCGCTGGCGGGCAACGCCTTGCTGATCTGGGCCTTTGCCATGGCCGGACGTGCCTGGGACCTGTCATGGCAAGGCGCGGTGGTGCTGGGCAGCGCGATGGCGATGTCCTCCACGGCGATCGTCGTGAAGCTGATGGCCGAGCGGCTGGAGATGGAATCCGAGCACGGCAAACGCGTGATGGGCGTGCTGCTGTTCCAGGATCTGGCCGTGGTGCCGCTGCTGGTGCTGATCCCGGCACTGAACTCCAGCGGCGAGGACATGGCCTGGTCGCTCGGCCTGGCGCTGCTGAAGGCCGTGGTGCTGCTGACGCTGCTGCTGGTCGGCGGCCAGCGCGTGATGCGCTGGTGGCTGACGCTGGTGGCCCGCCGCAAGAGCGACGAGCTGTTCATCCTGAACCTGCTGCTGGTCACGCTGGGGCTGTCGTGGCTGACCGAGCACGCCGGCCTGTCACTGGCGCTGGGTGCTTTTGTCGCCGGCATGCTGATCGCCGAAACCGAATACAAGCACCAGGTGGAAACCGACATCCGGCCCTTCCACGACGTGCTGCTGGGCCTGTTCTTCATCACGATCGGCATGAAGCTCGACTGGCGCCCGGTCTGGGAGCAATGGTTCCTGGTGCTGCTGCTCACGCTGGTGCCGGTGGTAGCCAAGACGGCGCTGGTGGCCGGACTGGCGCGCGGCTTCCGGGCGGCCCCCGGCGTGGCCATTCGCACGGGCCTGTACCTGGCCCAGGCGGGCGAGTTCGGCTTCGTGCTGCTCACGCTGGGCGCCGACAACCACCTGCTGGGCGCGCAGTGGGTGAGCCCGGTGCTGGCGTCGATGGTGCTGTCGATGCTGGCCACGCCCTTCATCATCATGCACAGCGACCGCATCGTCATGCGCCTGGCCAGCAGCGACTGGCTGATGCAATCGGTGCAGCTCACCAGCATCGCCAAGAAATCCATCCGCAACGAGGCGCACATCATCATCTGCGGCTACGGGCGCAGCGGCCAGAACCTGGCGCAGCTGCTGGAGCAGGAACACATGCCGTACATGGCGCTCGACCTCGACCCCGACCGGGTGCGGCAGGCCGCCGCGGCCGGCCAGAGCGTGGTGTTCGGCGACGCGGCACGGCTGCAAAGCCTGATGGCAGCCGGCCTGGCCCGCGCCAGCGCGGTGGTCATCTCGTACCACGACACGCCGTCGGCATTGAAGATCCTGCAACTGGTGCGGCAGCACGCGCCACAGGTGCCGGTGGTGGTGCGCACGATCGACGACACCGATCTGGAACGCCTGCGCGCAGCCGGTGCCACCGAGGTGGTGCCCGAGGCCGTGGAAGGCTCGCTGATGCTGGCCAGCCATGCACTCGCCCTGGTGGGCGTACCAATGCGCCGGGTGATCCGCCTGACCCGCGATGCGCGTGACGCCCGCTACCGCCTGCTGCGCGGCTACTTCCACGGCGCCGACGACGACACGGTGGAAGAGCTGCAGCAGGCCCGCCTGCGCACCATCAGCCTGCCGCATGCGGCTGCGTGCGTGGGCGCCACCCTGGGCGAGCAGCTGCTGGGCAATCTGAACGTCAACGTGGTGTCGATCCGCCGAGCTGACGGTCATGTGGTCAGCCCCGACAACGCCCTGCGCCTGGCCGGCGGCGACGCCCTGGTGCTGGCCGGTCTGCCGGAACCGCTGGCCCGTGCGGAAACCCGACTGCTGACTGGCTAGACCCGGCTGGGAATGCGGGCTTGGGAAAGCCCTTGATGGCCCGGTCGCGAATTTGGCGAACATGTGGAGTTGGCGTAATTTGCCACCATCCACGCCCCGAAACGACTGGAGACCTCTCGATGCTGAACCGCCGCTTGTTCCTGACTGCCACCGCAGCCACCGCAGCCACATCCATGGTGCCGCTGTGGGCCCAGAACGCCACCGGTCTGGGCACGCCAACGCCGCCTGCGCCCGGCTTCAAGCGCATGGCCCTGGGGGACATCGAGATCATCGCCCTGAACGACGGCGTGGCCCGCCGCCCGCTGGGTGAAGAGTTCGTCAAGAACGCTCCGGTCGCCGAAGTGCGCGCGATGCTGGCATCGCAAGGCCTGCCCACCGACCACATCGACATCCCGTTCACGCCTTTCCTGGTGGTGGCGGGTGGCCGCAAGATGCTGATGGACACCGGCCTGGGTGAGTTTGGCGGCCCGACCACCGGCAAGCTGCTGGACAACCTGCGCGCCGCCGGCCTGCAAGCCAGCGACATCGACACCGTGCTGATCAGCCACTTCCACGGCGACCACATCAGCGGCCTGCGCAACAAGGCGGGTGATCTGGTGTTCCCGAACGCCAAGGTGATGGTGCCGGCGCCTGAATATGCGTTCTGGATGGACGATGCGCGCATGGCCGCAGCGCCTGAGGGCATGAAGGGCGCGTTCATGGGCGCACGCCGCGTGTTTGGGGCGATGCCGGCGGACAAGCTGGTGCGCTTCGAGCCGGGTGGCGAGGTGGCCCCGGGCGTGAGCACGATGGCCGCCTACGGCCACACGCCGGGCCACAGCCTGTTCCAGGTGAGCTCCGGCCAGCGCAAGTTCATCTATGTGGCCGACCTGACCAACGTGCCGGCGCTGTTCGCCCGCAACCCGGACTGGGCCGTGCAGTTCGACATGGATGCCGAGGCGGCCCGCCTGGTGCGCCGCAAGGTGTTCGACATGATGGCCAACGACAAGGTCATCGCTGGTGGCTTCCACTTCCCGTTCCCGGCCATGGGCGGGATCGAGAAGGCGGGCAACGGCTTCGCTTTCAAGCCGGTGTGATGACGGCGGGCCTGCGGGCCCGCTTTTTTTGGTGCCTGACTCAGGCGACCGGCAGGCCGCGCTCGAGGTTGGCGCGCATGCGCTCGGCCATCACGCCACCCACGGCGCGCAGGAACTCGATGCCCAGCGACGGTTGGCGGGCGCTCAGTTCCTCAAAGCGCGGGCCGGTCAACAGCCACACCGTGCAGGGCGACATGGCTTCGACCTGCGCCATGCGCGGGGTTTCGCCGAACAGGCTCGGCTCACCGACCACGGAGCCGGGCCGCAGGATGGCCACCGGGCGGCGCACCGGGGCGCTGTCAGGCACATAGACCTGCAGCGTGCCGCTTTCCAGGAAGTACATGCCGCGGTCCATGTCTCGGAAGCGGATCAGCACGTCACCGCTGCGCAGCGTGTGCTGCTGCAAAAAGCCCACGAGCGTGAGCCACTGCTGCTTGTTGAAGCGGGCGCGCAAGGCGTCGTCCGCGTTCAGAGTCTGCAGCGCTTCGACCAGATTTTCGACCGCCATGCCTGTCCCTTGTGCACACGACTCGTCGCCGTGAAAAAGGTCGGCGATTCTTGGTGTGACTCGGTTGCAATTATTGACAGGCACGGCCAGACCGTCCAGCCGTCCAAGTGGGTGATGCCTGTCATTCGGCCGCTGACAACGACCGTTCAGCGGGATTTACTTGCCGATACAGAATCGGCCAAAAATCTCGCCCAGCAGGTCGTCGGCCGTGAATTGGCCGGTGATGGACTGCAGCGCCTGGTGAGCCAGTCGCAACTCCTCGGCAAACAGGTCGAGCGCGGCGTCTGACTGTGCGGCATGGGCTGCCGCCCAATCCAGGTGGTCGCGGGTGCGGTTGAGCGCCTGCACGTGGCGCGTGCGCGCAATGAACACGCCCTCGGGCGAGGCTTGCCAGCCGGCACGCTCCAGCAGCGCCTGGCGCAGGGCGTCCAGGCCTTCACCGGTGCGGGCGCTGAGGCACAGGCCCGAACGCCCTTCCGGCAAGGTGCTGCCTGCGTCAGCCTTGTTGAAGACCTGCAGCAGCCGGGCCGGGTCGGCCGCACGCAAGCGCTCGGCGATCACGGCATCGGCCGCTTGGTAGTCGGGGTCATCAAGCCGGGTCAGGTCATGCAGGAAGACGATGGCGTCGGCGCCGTGGATGGACTCCCAGCTGCGGGCCATGCCGATGCGCTCGACCTCGTCGCTGGCGGCGGCGTCGTCGCGCAGACCTGCGGTGTCGGTGACATGCACCGGCACGCCGGCAATCTGGATGGTTTCGCTCACCCGGTCGCGGGTGGTGCCGGCGATCGGGGTGACGATGGCGAGCTCAGCGCCGGCCAGTGCATTGAGCAGCGAGCTCTTGCCCACGTTGGGTTGCCCGGCCAGCACCACGCGCAGGCCCTCTCGCAGCAGGGCACCCTGGCGTGCGCGCGCCAGCACGGCGGCCACGGCCTGCTGGATGGCGCGCAACTTGCCACGGGCATCGGCTTTTTCGAGGAAGTCGATCTCCTCTTCGGGGAAATCAAGCGTGGCCTCGACCAGCATGCGCAGGTTCACGATGCGCTCGGCCAGGCCGTTGATCTCGGCGGAAAACGCGCCGCCCAGCGAGCGACTGGCCGACCGCGCCGCAGCCTCGGTGCTGGCATCGATCAGGTCGGCCACCGCCTCGGCCTGGGCCAGATCGAGCTTGTCATTGAGGAACGCGCGCTCGGTGAACTCGCCCGGCTCGGCCAGGCGCAAACCCATCGTCGAGCCCGCCTCCAGGCAGCGCGCCAGCAGCAGCTGCAGCACCACGGGGCCGCCGTGGGCCTGCAGCTCCAGCACGTCTTCGCCGGTGTAGCTGTGGGGGCCGGGGAAATGCAGGGCCAGGCCGTGGTCGATGGCCTGGCCGTCGCCGTCCTTGAACGGGCCGTAATGCGCGTGCCGCGGCTTGAGCGGCTGGCCGACGATGGCATCGATCAAGGGCTGCAACCCCCGACCGGAGACACGGACCATGCCAACCGCCCCGCGCCCGGGGGCGGTGGCGATGGCTACGACGGGATCATGATGGCGACCAAGTGACACGCCCGGATTGTCGACGATCCTTCAGCGCCCGGCCGCCACTTGCTGCTGGGCCACGCGACTCATGTGGCTGTAGAGGGCCTGCAGCGGCGCCCGGCTTTCCTTGGCGGCGCGGTCTTCGTAATAGGCCAGCGACTTGTCGCGGTTGCCCGACCACTGGAACGACACCCACAGCGCGGCCTTGGCATCGTCGGCGCGGCCACTCAGGGCCAGGGCCTCGGCCAGCGGCGTCCAGGTCGAGCTGCGGCGCGGGTCGAGCACCAGCGCGGTCTGCAGCACGTCGATGGCCTCGGCGGCCAAGCCGGCCTTGGCCATCGCGAAGCCAAGGTTGCCCGCCACTTCCACGTCGCGCGGGTTCTCCTTCAGCGCCAGGCGCAACTTGGCCACGGCTTCGGCCAGGTCGTCGCGCTTGAGGGCGTCGAGGCCGGCCGTGTTGAGCTGGCGTGACACCGCGCGGTTGCCCATGTCGGGCTTGGGCAGGTTGTCGATCTGGCTGGCGACTCGGCGCACGGCGTCGATGTCGTCGCGGCGGGCAGCGGCCAGGCTTTGCTGGAAGCAGGCGCCCAGCGCCGCACAGTCAGCTGCCGGTGCGGCAACGGGGGCCATGGTGGGTGGGGTGGCGGGGGCCAGCGCCTGCGCCGGCGCAGCTTCGGGTGCGGGCGGCGGGGCCTCGGCCGGGGCGGCCGGCATGGCGGGCTCGGCGGGGGCTGGTGCGGCCACCGGGGCTTGCGCCACGGCAGGGTTGGACATCGAGCCCCATTGCGTCAGCGCGGTCTGGAGGGCCATGTCCGCCTGCTTCAGGCCGGCCTGGAAGCTGCCCGCATCCAGCGCACGGCCATTCACCTTGAGCAACCCGACGCCGTAGTCATAACTCGCACGCAAGCCATCGCCCTGCGCCACGGCGAAGCCCATGGCGATGGCCATGTCGCGCTTGTCCTGGGGCAGCAGCTTGCCGGTCAGATCCAGCTGGCCCGAGGACTTCAGCTGCTCCGCCAGCGAGGGCGTGCCGCCCTTGGCCGGTGCCAGCTCAACCATCATCGAGCCCTGGATGCTGCCGTCGGCCCCCTTGCCGGCGAGCTTCGGGATGCCCATCGAGAAGCCACGGGTCAGCAAGGTGACGGCCGCATCGCGCATCCGCTTGCCTTCGGCGGCGGTCATGCTTTGCAGGCCGCAGGTGGCCTGGAAGACGGTGGTCAGGGTCTCGACGCTGCGAGTGTCCATGCCCTTGGCGGCCAGCTCCATCGTCAAATCCGACAGGTCGACGCCGTTGCCCTGCAGTCGCTTGATGGACGGGGTGATCGTCATGTCGAGGCGGTCGCCGTTTTCGCTGGCCTCCGATTTAAACGAGACGCCTTCGAGCGAGCCGATGCCGATCGCCACATTGCCGATGGTCAGGCTGGCGGTGCCGGTGCCCAGGTAGCGGTTCTTCAGGTCGAGGTCGATTGCCATGTCTTTCATCTCGACCGCCTCACCGTTGCCGCGGGTGACCAGCCGGTCCACCTTCCAGCCGAAGGCGAAGGCCTTGTCCTTGACGGTGATGAAGCCCTTGGAGGGCGACATCTGCATCGCCTCACCGGCCCGGCTGACCGACAGCTCGGGCAGCGCCATGTCGGTGCGCAGTGCGCCGCCGAGCGTGACCGCCCCCGCGCCCGTGAGCGCGCTGGCACTGCCGAACAAGGCCTTGAATTCGTCAGCCGAGGTGCCCGAGGGCGCGGCCTGCCAATCGAAGCGAGTCAGCGAAGTAGGCAGCACGAGGTGGGACATGGTGTAGTCCACCTTCATCGTCACCGGCTCATCGGCGCCCGCCTCGGCGGCGCAGCCGGGCTCGAAGCTCAGCTCCAGCTGCCCTTTCGATCCGATCAGGCCGCGTTCATGGCTGAGCCTCGTGATGCGCAACCCGCCGCCCGGCTGGGTGGGCGCAGCCTGCAATTGCTTGAGCGCACTTTCGGCGCGCTGGCCGACGACGACGGACGCGCCCAGCCAGCCAGCTGCTGCCAGGCCGACGGCACCTGCCGCGATGAACACTGTCTTGTTGGCCATGATCTGCTCCTCTTCGGGGTGGGGTTGTGGCCCGTGCGGTCGTCACCGGAGCGGATGAATTGAGCAGGTCAGTGGCGTGAACCTCCATTAATGTGAAAAAAATGACAATCGCTGCAGCCTGCGCCAGACAAGAAAAAACCCCCGCCGCCGGGCAGGCGTGCGGGGGTTCAGGTCAGCCGGGCTGACGCGGTATCAGTTCACACCGAGGCGCTTGTTGATGACCCACTGCTGGGCGATCGACAGGATGTTGTTCACCAGCCAGTACAGCACCAGGCCGGACGGGAAGAAGAAGAACATGAAGCTGAAAGCCAGCGGCATGATCCACATCATCTTGGCCTGCATCGGGTCGGTCGGGGCCGGGTTCAGCCAGACCTGGAACAGGCTGGAGGCGGTCATCAGCACCGGCAGGATGAACAGCGGATCCTTGGCCGACAGGTCGGTGATCCAGCCCAGCCACGGCGCGCCGCGCATTTCAACCGTCGACAGCAGCACCCAGTACAGCGCCATGAAGAACGGCATCTGGATGAAGATCGGCAGGCAGCCACCCAGCGGGTTGACCTTCTCCTCGCGGTAGATGCGCATCATTTCCTGCTGCATCTTCTGCGGTTCGTCCTTGTAACGCTCGCGCAGCTCCATCACCTTCGGGTTGATGGCCTTCATCTTGGCCATCGACTTGTAGGCCTTGGCGTTCAGCCAGTAGAAGCCGATCTTCAGCAGCACCACCAGGGCGATGATCGACCAGCCCCAGTTGTGCAGCAGGGCGTTCAGCTGGGTCAGCAGCCAGAACAGCGGCTTGGACAGCAGGTGGAACATCCCGTAGTCCTTCACCAGCTCCAGGCCCGGGGCCAGGGCAGCCAGCTTGAACTCTTCCTGCGGGCCGACGTAGAGGCGGGCCTCGTTGGCGACGCTGGCGCCCGGGGCGATGACGCCCAAAGGTTGCACCATGGCCACCGAGAACAGGTTGTCCTTCACCTTGCTGGTGCGGAACTCACGCGGGCTGCCATCAGCCACCAGCCAGGCGCTGGTGAAGTAATGCTGGACCATCGCGATCCAGCCTTCGTTGGCCGAGGTCTGGTGCGCAGGCTTGTCGCCTTCGGCGCGCTTGGCGATGTCCTTGAACTCGACCTTCTCGAACTTCTTGGCTTCGGTGTAGAGCGCCGGGCCGGTGAAGGTGGAGTAGAACGACGAGCCGCCGGGAGGCGCATTGCCGTCGCGCAGCAGTTGCAGGTAGAGCTGCGGCTGCACCGGGGCGGCACCCACGTTCTGCACTTCGTGCTTGACGCCGATGGTGTAGTCGCCGCGCTTGAGCGTGTAGGTCTTGATCAGCTTGACGCCGCCCACTTCGGGCGACTCGAACTTGACCTCCAGCTGATCAACGCCGTCCTTCAGCACGCGCTCACCCGGCAGGGCCTTGAGCTGGGTGAAGTGCGTGGGCAGCGCTGCGCCGCCGGCCGACGGGATCAGGCCGGTCTGGGCCAGATACACGCGGTCCTTGCTGTCATCGAGCAGCACGACCTGGCGGGTCGGGTCGATGTCGTCCTTGAACTTCAGCAATTCGGCGCGGGCCAGATCGCCGCCGCGGGCGTCAAAGCTCAGCTTGTAGACGTCGGTGGTGACGTCGAACTTTTCGCTCGGCGCGGTGGCCGGTGCGGCCGCGATCGCGCCCGCAGGGCCCGCCACGGCGGCAGCCGCCGGCGCAGACACACCCGCCGGAGCACTGCCCGGGGCCGACGCGCCAGCAACGGCGATCGGCGCACCGAACAGCGTGGGCTGGCCGTTGTGCTTGTTCCACGCGTCCCACAACAGGACGAGCGACATCGTGAACACCACCCAAAGCAGGGTACGGCGCATATCGGTCATGGCAAAGGCCCGGAAGAAGTCAGGGAAGAAGTATCGGTGGCATCGGCAAACAAATGCCGAAACAGGCGCGGCCGCTGGGCCGGCACCGGGTCACACCCACCGGCGCACCAGGGGTGGCACCGCAGGATGCGGCCAGCCGCGAGGTAAGTGCCCGCTGCGGCCCCGTGCGCCGCCAACGCATCAAGTGCGTAGCGAGAGCAGGTGGGCTCGAAGCGGCAATTGCTGCCCAGCCAGGGGCTGAGCAACAGGCGATAGCCCTGCACCAACGCGGACAGCCCCCGGCGCGGCCAGAGGCGCAGCGGAGGCAGGGGCGGCAGTGCAGGCATGGCGCGGAACATGAGGATCAGCCGGCCGAACTCAAGCGCCATCAGGTCCGCGAACGCGGACGATAGGGCACGGGAGGCAGCGGCGAACGCGCCGCACGGTCAAACAGCACGTCGACTTCATCGTGTGCCGTGGCACGCAAATGGTCAGAACCCGGGCTGAGAAACTGCTGGCGGTCGAAGGGCGCACGCAGACGAACCACCCACAAACCTGCGGGAAGTTCAGCAGCGTGACGCGCCATCGCGGCGCGCACCTGACGCTTGATCAGGTTGCGGGTGACTGCTCGCTTCGCATGCCGCTTGGGCACCACCAGACCCAGCCAATGGCCGGACTCATCCACAATGGTGCATGCTGCACCGGCTTGGCCTGTGGATAACTCTGGTGACAACCCTGGAACAACTGCTTCCGGGGCGGCTTTCGCCAACGCTGCGTTCGGCCGCGAGGGCACGCCAGCAACGTAGTGAACAGCGAAGTGAGCACTTCGCGAGCGCTGAGGCGCCGCGAGCACGCGTTCGAAATCGGCCGGACGCACGATGCGGCCGATCATGGTGCGTCTGGGATCAGACCTGCGACAGCTTCTTGCGGCCCTTGGAGCGGCGCGCAGCGATCACGGCGCGGCCACCACGGGTCTTCATGCGAACGAGGAAGCCGTGCGTACGGGCGCGACGGACCTTGGAAGGCTGATAGGTGCGCTTCATTTTTCTTACCTTGTAGGGGTTGAATGCGGCAGTTAACGGTTGAACCGCCGCCTGGTGCTGAAATGCGCAAGCACGGCCATGCCGCACCCGCCCAATCCGGGAAACCCACGATTAGAGCAAAAAAGACCACAGGCGTCAAACAAAGGTCTTGCAAGGGTGTGGGCAGGTGCCGGGTTTGTCCTTGGATCAAAAACTGTGGATAACCATGGACATCAGACCCCCTTCCATGCGTAGAATCCGGCCGCTCGATAAGAACTTGTCCACAATGAGCCCTGACCTGTGGCAGCGCGCCTGCGAACGACTCGCAGCCGAGATGCCTGAACAGCAATTCAACACCTGGATTCGCCCACTGCCGCCTGCCGACATCGCTTCAGATGACGGTGAGCAAGGTGCGGTGGCGTCCCTGCGTGTGCCCAACCGATTCAAGCTCGACTGGATCCGGTCGCAATACAGCACGCGCATCGAGAACGTGCTGACCGAACTCGCCGGCGTGCCGACCCGCCTTGAGCTGACCCTGGCCCCGCGAGAAGCCGGCGCCGTGGCCGCACCGCGCCCGATGCCGGCACGCCCGAACAGCGCCGCCCGCGTGCTGGCTGGCGCTCTGGCTTCCGTGGCACCCGCCGCGGCTGCTGCCCAAGCGGCACCGGCGGCCAGCCGTCCGCTGGCCCGCAGCCCGGCTGCCGCCACCGCCGCCGTGCCTGCCACTCCGCCAGCGCTGAGCACCCCTGACGCGACGGCCCCCACGGACACCGCGACGCCCATCCAGGCGCCGCTGTTCGAAGCCGGCTCCGCTGCCGCCAAGGCCGCGGCACTGGCCGCCGCCGTGCAGGCCGCCACGCCGCCAGCCCCGGCCGCACCGCGCATCGTCAAGGCCAGCACGCTGCCAACGCCGCCGGTCATCAACCGCCACCGGCTGAACACGGCCCTGACGTTCGACACCCTGGTGGCCGGCCGCGCCAACCAGATGGCCCGCACGGCCGCCCTGCACGTGGCCGGCGCACCGGGCCAGATGTACAACCCGCTGTTCATCTACGGCGGCGTCGGCCTGGGCAAGACCCACCTGGTGCATGCCGTGGGCAATGCCCTGCTGCAGGACAACCCGAACGCCAAGGTGCTGTACCTGCACGCCGAGCAGTTCATCACCGACGTGGTGAAGAACTACCAGCGCAAAACCTTCGATGAGCTGAAGGCCAAGTACCACCAGCTCGACCTGCTGCTGATCGACGATGTGCAGTTCTTCGCCGGCAAGGAGCGCACCCAGGAGGAGTTCTTCAACGCCTTCGAAGCGCTGCTCGCCAAGCGGGCCCACATCATCATGACCAGCGACACCTACCCGAAGGGGTTGGTGGACATCGATGAGCGCCTGACCAGCCGCTTTGACTCCGGCCTGACGGTGGCGATCGAGCCGCCGGAGCTGGAAATGCGCGTGGCCATCCTGCTGAGCAAGGCGCGCGCTGAAGGCACGCCGCTGCCCGAGGACGTGGCCTTCTTCGTCGCCAAGAACGTGCGCGCCAATGTGCGTGAGCTCGAAGGCGCGCTGCGCAAGGTGCTGGCCTACGCCAAGTTCAGCCACAAGGAAATCACCATCCACCTGGCCCGCGAGGCCCTGAAAGACCTGCTGTCGATCCAGAACCGGCAGATTTCGGTGGAGAACATCCAGAAGACGGTGGCGGATTTCTACAAGATCAAGATCGCCGACATGTACAGCAAGAAGCGCCCGGCCAGCATTGCCCGCCCGCGCCAGATTGCCATGTACCTGGCGAAAGAGCTGACCCAGAAGAGCCTGCCGGAGATCGGCGAGCTCTTTGGTGGCCGCGACCACACGACCGTGTTGCACGCCGTGCGCAAGATCGGTGGCGAGCGCCAGAAGAACACCGAGTTGAACCAGCAACTGCACGTGCTGGAGCAAACGCTGAAGGGTTGAAGACGGCCCCGGGAAACCGTGCCGCGGAAACCTGTGAAAAACAGGCGAAAATGCTTCGCAGGGCCTTCTGACCGCCCGAACGGCAACGCTGAAAGAGGAAGACATGATTGTTCTGAAAGCCGCACAAAACAACCTGCTGGGCGCCCTTCAAGCGGTGGCCGGCATCGTCGAGCGGCGTCACACCCTGCCCATCCTGGCCAATGTGCTGGTGCGCAAGACGGGCGAGAGCATCGAATTCACGACCAGCGACCTGGAAATCCAGGTGCGCACCACGGCCCAGCTGGGCGGCGACGCCGGCTCTTTCAGCACCACCGTCGGTGCGCGCAAGCTGATCGACATCCTGCGCACCCTGCCGGGTGACCAGGTCGTCAGCCTCACGGCCAATGCCAACAAGCTGACGCTGCAGGGCGGCAAGAGCCGCTTCACGCTGCAGACGCTGCCGTCGGAAGACTTCCCGCTGGTGAACGAGGCCGTTGATTTCGGCCCGGCCTTCAGCGTGCCCCAGAAGACCCTGAAGATGTTGATCGACCAGGTGCACTTCGCCATGGCCGTCCACGACATCCGCTACTACCTGAACGGCATCCTGTTCGTGGCCGAGGGCAAGACGCTGACCCTGGTGGCCACCGACGGCAGCCGCCTGGCGCTGGCGCAGGCCGAGCTGGAAACCGACATCCCGAAGCAGGAAGTCATCCTGCCGCGCAAGACCGTGCTGGAGCTGATGCGCCTGCTGAAGGACGGCAAGGACAGCAAGGACGGCGAAGCCGACCAGATCGAGATGCGCTTTGCCGGCAACCAGGCCAAGTTCAGCTTCAGCGGCATGGAGTTCGTGACCAAGCTGGTCGAGGGCAAATACCCCGACTACAACCGCGTCATCCCGAAGAACCACAAGAACATCATCACGCTCGGCCGCCAGGCCCTGCTGTCGAGCCTGCAGCGCGCGGCCATCCTGACCAGTGAGAAGTTCAAGGGCGTGCGCCTGAACATCGATCCGGGCGCGCTGCGCATCGCATCGAGCAACGCCGAGCAGGAAGAAGCCAAGGAAGAGCTGGAAATCGACTACGACGGCCCGAGCATCGAGATCGGCTTCAACGTGACCTACCTGATGGACGCCCTGGCCAACATCGGCGAAGACATGGTGCGTCTGGAAATGCACGACGGCTCGTCCGCCGCCCTCGTCACGGTGCCGGAACAAGCCGGCTTCAAGTACGTCGTGATGCCGATGCGCATCTGAGGCCAGCACACACCTCGAAGACACACCGGCGGGCTCAGGCCCGCCAAGCCGTTTTTAAAGGGGTCCGCCGGCACCACCGGCTGCGGGCCCAACCAGCAGATCCGAAGCCATGAGCGACCCGAAAAACCTTCCGCAAGACAGCCAACAGCCTGGTGACGACGGCGTCACCCGCCGTGACATTCCGTCCGCCGAAGGCCACACGGTGTCCACCGGCTCGGAGGCCTCAGCGGCTTACGGCGAAGGCAGCATCCAGATCCTGGAGGGCCTGGAAGCCGTGCGCAAGCGCCCGGGCATGTACATCGGCGACACGTCCGACGGCACCGGCCTGCACCACCTGGTCTTCGAAGTGGTGGACAACTCCATCGACGAAGCCCTGGCCGGCCACTGCGACGACATCGTCGTCACCATCCACACCGACAACTCCATCAGCGTCACTGACAACGGCCGCGGCATTCCGACCGGCGTGAAGATGGACGACAAGCACGAGCCCAAGCGCAGTGCCGCTGAAATTGCCCTGACCGAGCTGCACGCCGGCGGCAAGTTCAACCAGAACAGCTACAAGGTGTCGGGCGGCCTGCACGGCGTGGGCGTGAGCTGCGTGAACGGCCTCTCCAAATGGCTGCGCCTGATGGTGCGCCGCGACGGCAAGATCCACCAGATCGACTTCAAGCAGGGCGTGCCGCAAGACCGCCTGATCGAGATGCGTGACGGCGTGGAAACCAGCCCGATGCGCGTCACCGGTGACACCGACAAGCGCGGCACCGAAGTGCACTTCCTGCCGGACACGGAAATCTTCCAGCAGAACAACGAGTTCCACTACGACATCCTGGCCAAGCGCCTGCGTGAACTCTCGTTCCTGAACAACGGCGTGAAGATCCGCCTGGTGGATGAGCGCAACAACAAGGAAGACAACTTCGCCTACGCCGGTGGCGTGAAGGGCTTTGTCGAGTTCGTGAACAAGGGCAAGAAGGTCCTGCACCCGAACATCTTCCACGCGGTGGGCGACAAGACCAGCGACCAGGGCACCAACGTCGGTGTGGAAGTGGCGATGCAGTGGAACGAGTCGTTCAGCGAGAACGTGCTCTGCTTCACCAACAACATTCCGCAGCGTGATGGCGGCACCCACCTGACCGGCCTGCGCGCCGCGATGACCCGCGTCATCAACAAGTACATCGAAGACAACGAGATCGCCAAGAAGGCGAAGGTCGACATCACCGGCGACGACATGCGCGAAGGCCTGGCCTGCGTGGTGAGCGTGAAGGTGCCCGAGCCGAAGTTCTCGAGCCAGACCAAGGACAAGCTGGTGTCGAGCGAAGTGCGCGCGCCGGTGGAAGACATCGTCAGCCGCCTGCTGACCGACTGGCTGCTGGAGAACCCGACCGACGCCAAGACCATCTGCGGCAAGATCGTTGACGCCGCCCGCGCCCGTGACGCCGCCCGCAAGGCTAGAGAAATGACGCGCCGCAAGGGCGTGCTCGACGGCATGGGCCTGCCGGGCAAGCTGGCCGACTGCCAGGAAAAAGACCCGGCGATGTGCGAGATCTACATCGTGGAGGGTGACTCCGCAGGTGGCTCGGCCAAGCAGGGCCGCGACCGGAAGTTCCAGGCCATCCTGCCGCTGCGCGGCAAGATCCTGAACGTGGAGAAGGCGCGCTACGAAAAGCTGCTGTCGTCGAACGAAATCCTGACGCTGATCACGGCGCTTGGCACGGGTATCGGCAAGGGCATGGGGGGCGATGACTTCAACCCCGACAAGCTGCGCTACCACCGCATCATCATCATGACCGACGCCGACGTTGACGGCGCCCACATCCGCACCCTGCTGCTGACGTTCTTCTACCGCCAGATGCCGGACCTGGTCGAGCGCGGCCACATCTACATCGCGCAGCCGCCGCTGTACAAGGTCAAGCAAGGCAAGCACGAGCAGTACCTGAAGGACGGCACCGAGCTGGATGCCTACCTGCTGAAGGTGGCGCTCGACAGCGCCATCATCGAGCCCGGCGCCGGCAAGCCCGCCCTGCAAGGCGATGCACTGAACGAGCTGGCCCGCGCCTACGTGCTGGCCACCAACGTCATCAACCGCCTGAGCAACTGGATGGACGTGGAAGCGCTGCGCGCCATCAGCGACGGCCTGGTGCTGAACCTCGACGACCTGGCGCAGGCTGAAACCAGCGCAGCCGCCCTCAAGGCCATGCTGCATGACGCGGAAGTGGACGCGGTGTTCGACGAGCGCACCGACAAGCACCTGCTACGCATCAGCCGCCGCCACCACGGCAACATCAAGAGCAGCACCATCAGCCCGGACTTCGTGCACGGTGGTGACTACGAAGCCCTGGCCACGGCCGGCCGCACCTTCAAGGGCCTGCTGACGGCCGACGCCGTCGTCAAGCGCGGCGAAGGCGAGAAGCAGAAGGAAAGCAAGGTCGGCGCCGACTTCCGCGCCGCCATGGCCTGGCTGATGACCCAGGCCGAAAACGCCGTGGGCCGCCAGCGCTACAAGGGCCTGGGCGAGATGAACCCCAGCCAGCTCTGGGAAACGACGATGGACCCGACCGTGCGCCGCCTGCTGCGCGTGCAGATCGAAGACGCCATCGAAGCCGACAAGGTCTTCACGATGCTCATGGGTGATGAGGTGGAGCCGCGTCGCGACTTCATCGAGACCAATGCGCTGAGGGCGGCGAATATTGATGCTTGATGGGTTTGTCGGCCCGTAGGGCGCCAAAGTAATTGCGACTGGCGCCACTCGTTTGCGACTGACGGGCGCTAGTAACTACGACTGGTCTACCGATACGTGGCTGAAGCTGGTGGAGAGCCTGTTGCCTGAGCAGCAGCTCTCGGCGGCGTGGACCAACCGAACTAGGCCGGCACCAGATTCAACCTACACCACGTCTTGAAATTGACCGGTCCGACCCCTCCAGCAGCCGAGCCTCGGGATGAGTTTGCTCTGGGTGCTTGAAGGTGTTGTCGATCGCCAAACCTGATGGGCTGGACGGGGCCGTCGCGCTCCATCATCACCAGCCGAGAGCCTCCGCCAGTTGCCCAAGCGTGAATGCATCGGACACCAGGTTTACCTCGCTCGCGAGAACACCCGCTCGGACGTGTTCCACTACATTGAGATGTGCTGGAAGCTCGCGCGGCATCACTCGACTACGGCAGGCCAGTCGCTAGCGCAGTTCAAACAACGCCATTCCCGATAGCTCGCTTGCGTCCAGGAAATCCGGGGCGATTCAGACTGTTGATAGGTCGAGGGGAATGTTCTTGATTCATCGACTTTCCTATAGCCCGGGCGGAGCGCAAAACGCAAGGTTTTGGGCTTTTTCCTGGGGTGGGAAGGTGTTCGATGTCAAGGTTGAAAACATATCCTCTGAAACTGCCGCTCACGGCGTCAGGCATGCAAAAAACAGATTGATATCAATCGATCGACGACCAGCGCTAGAGTGGGCGAGCAGTGAAATGCTGAACGATCTGAAGGAGGCACTTTCAGCGTATGGAATCACTGGAAATCTTATTCCGATCAAATATTTTCAACTGCAGCTCTTGATCGAAGAAGGCGGCAATACTTCGCACGGCGTTATAAGTTGAATAGAAATAGTCAACCGCAGCGTATTTGCCCGACACAAAGGTCACAACAACTCTGGCCCGCCAATAGGTCAGTCGCAGCAACTGGACGCGCATTGAAGCCAGCCTATGGAGCCGGTATCGCTAAGTCGTTGAATCACCGTACGGGCCAAAGTAATTGCCACGACGGCCTACGACCGGCATGTGGACACTTTTCCCACAGATCCCCGAGCAACCGCTATATAAAGCGTATCCAAATCGCTTAAATAGGGGAACATCAAATAGCATCGAATTGTCGCTCTAGCCCAGATACGCCGGCGTGACCAACAGGGATGGTCGGCGCTCGCGCGACGAAACGGACGCGTACGTGCATCTCATTGCACGCTGATTTGGCGCAATCCAATACACGATACGTCGGTCGCCTCGCACTATCGGCGAAACGTACAGAACCGAATAGCAATGCATCAGGCGTGATCCACCTCGAAGCGAAACCGCCCCGACTACTACAACACGAATTTGATAGATAAAATATACAGTCTGACTGAGCATCGCATTCATAACCGACGGGATATGAATGCTGTACCAGCTAGCCGGTAACATTTTGTCCGGATGCGAAGAAGATATATTTCATTCAGAAATAATTCGCCGCGGCGACATTTTCGCCCCGTATCAAGAGATGGGCCGAAACGCCTTCTCACCGTCAGCGCAGTAGCATCTATGGTTTATCCTCGGCTACGGATTCAGAGCGTGCGCACTCATCTCCGGCGAAACTCCCAAGGCGGCATGGGACCCTGCTCGCCCCATAACCCACGCTTCGCCGAACGAGCTTCAACCTCAGCTGCGCTGTAAAGCGCACGGTCTGTCGCTGATTGCTCGCGCATGTATGCCTTGTAATGCCACGCAAGCCCGCATCGTATTTGCTCTAGGCCAGCATCACGCCCGTTAACTAATACTTTGCCAATTATTCTTCCATAGCGGTCAGTCTTCCCCCATTCAATTACAACTTGTTGACCAAAAGCCAATGCAGACAGGTTTTCTTTAGATCGATTTCCGAAGGGCTGACGCTTTTCCGGAGCATCAATGCCCGAAAGACGAATTTTGTATTGGACCTTCGCACTATCGAGCAACGTCATGGTGTCGCCGTCAGCGAGACCAATGACAACCCCCCGAAGAGTCTCTGCATGTAAGTCCGTGAAAGAGGCAACAAAGGCAAGGAATGCGACGACAAGCCATTGGCGTTGTGAAGACAAAAAACGTGGGTACATCCGCGCTAATGTACCCAGCGCAATCCCGAGTCGACCGCTTTGATGCCGCTGAAGTAGAGCGTCCCTGATTTTTTGATGACTCCAACCCTTGAGAAGATGGAGCCATGAACAAGTCCAAGAAGTTCTCACCAGGGATCCACGAACGCGCAGTCGGCCTGTTGCCGCAGCATCCCGGGATGCACCACTCGATGCGGCTAGCGATCAAATCGATCGCAACCAAGATCAAACGAGTGGCAAAGACGCTGCTGACGTGTGTCAAGCGCCGCGAAGTCGCCAGCGGCCTGCGGGAGCGTGTGAAGACGTCGGAGGCGCAGCGAGTTAAGGAGCCCGAGCGCGAGGTGAAGCAATTGCGCCAAGCTAACGAGGTACTGAAGGTGACCAGCGCGCTTTTCGCCCGGGAAGGGCTCGCCCGCCGCTTCAAGCCCTTAGAGAGCTGAACAACAACTCGACGCGACACGTTCCGGGCGAGCCAATCTGCAGGGCTCTGGAAAGCTCTCTGCCCGGGTATGGACGGAATGCAGCGCTTCGGCGCCGTCCGAAACAGCAATACGCGCTGGCCCAGCGCCCGGCACTGGACCGCTGCAGATCGAACGGGTGTGGCGGCAGGTCTAAGGTGCCGACAAAGTCTGGCGTCAATTGACTCACGAGGGGACGCCGACTGTATGGTGCAGGGCCGTACGATTGATGCGCCGCCTTGAGCTGCGCGGCCTGATGCGCGGCAAGGCGGCGCGAACTACCACCAACGACAAACAGGAACGGCGCCCGCTGGATAAGGTCAATCAACCGTTCAAAGCCGAGAAGGTCACTGCGTCTGACTTGAACCAACTGGCCTCCACAAAACCCTGAGCGATTCAAGTTGAGTGAGATCCACGGCGGGGCAGCTGAACGAGCCAAGACAACTCAATTTGCCATCACGCTCCTGCGGCAAAGTCAAGGTTATCTTACAAATCAACGCCTCGCCCCTTCGCAATAAGAGTTAACACAGGTACTGGGAGGCCATAAATTGCGGCTTAGCCTTCGCATTTCGGTTGTAGGATTCCATGGCGGCGTCTTAAGCGTATGGAAATTGATAGCCGGCCGTACTTACCTAGTCCCTCACTTTTTTACTTAAGGGAGATAAATATGCTACAAAGTCTCATCGCAACATTTGGCATCCTAGCCGCATCAACGCTCGGCCTTGCTGGAACGCAGGCGCATGCTGCGGGCGACGCTAAGTCAGCCTCAGAATCGACGATCATGTCGCAACCCGTGACAGCCAATCGCAACGGCAGCAAGCGAGTCGGCGGAAACAACGGTAAGGGCAAAGGCAGCAAGTACGTTGGTGGCCGAAAGCGCTAACGTAGAACTGTACTGAACCAAATACTTTGCGTGAGCCCTGGCTCAAGGGCTCACGCGAATGGCAGTGACTGCTTTGAACAATGCGCGGACATTCACCCTTAGACTAAGATCGATTGCGACTGCCGCAGATGTGGTGGCCGCATGCGGAATTACACGGCGGCGGATTACAGTCGAGTTCCGAAAAGACGATTCAGGAGTCCTCGCAAGCCTTCGGTCGGTTGCCGATTGGTCGGCCCACTCTGCTCAGGCGGGCTTGGATCGGCGCCTGCGCCAGGTACGTCAAGCGGCCGTTTTGGCCGAGAAACACCGGCGCCATCTGTCGGATGCTCAGGGCCCTTTGAATCTATAGGAGGCGTTGCTAATGCGCCGCCTTGCACAGGCCCACTACCGAAGGGTATGTGGGCCGTAGCTGCTCGAACAATCCCGTCAAGCTCATCGAGCTTAGAGCGGAGCACTGTAAGCTGATCCTGTCGCCAGTTCATTCTCAAAGTGTCCGGAAAGCAGACCAGAGAGCGCCCATCGGTTCGAAAAAGCGCGTCTCCCGCTTCACGGCCATGAAGTAGCGACAGTCGGGCTGCTTGTTCACAATAACGGCGAAAGTACTCCTGAACTCAGAAAGACTCAGTCGCCGAACGTGCTCGTAGTCCAGCCCATGGGTACGAAGCAAGGACTGCAACTCGTTAGTCGGCTCCACCAACGTGATCGCATCATCGCTGACGATTGCAGTCGCGACGGTCCTAGGCTGTGGCCGACCATCGGTCATTACGTTTGGTAGACATGAGACCTTCCCCCAGCCCTCCAACTTCGCAATCCGCGCGTTGAGCGCTTCGTTTTCGGCTTTCAAACCTGCGAGCTTGTCCGGCCCACCAATTGCGTTCATCGCCTGAATCGCGGTCGCAACCTTGGCCTCACCGCCATTTTTAGCGACGAACTCTGCGGTACCTGTCAGTCGATCCAGAGGGACGAGCTTTGAAAGCAGGTCGGTAAGCTCAGTAAGGCTGGATACGCCTGCTGCCTTAAGCGCATCATCGATCTTGGTGGAATCAACCTTGCGCGCATCGTCCTCACTCTGCCGAAGTGCTTGAGCAGCGACGAAGAGAAAGAGGCCAAAGAAGAAGACCTGAAGCAGGAAGTCGATCAGGGTAAAGAAAAACACGTCATCTGTGCGCTTCATGGCTGGCGACCTTCCTTGGTCTTCTCGATGATCACGTTTGCCAAGCCAACCATGCGTTCGCCGAACAGTTTTGACATTTCGACGGACCGCTTCACGTCTAGCTCTAAGGTGTCGGTCGCCGACTTAAAGCTATGGCGTAGCGAGCTTGTCGTCGTTGTCAGCTCTGTTTGCATGGCTTGCAAGTTGCCAGTCAGGGTCTTTAGTGCCTCCTGGAATGCCTTTGTCGAGCCGTCAAGGTTGGAGATATCGACTATCACTGTTCGGGCCTGCTTGACGGCTGCCACTTGCTCCGCGGTGTGATGGAGCAGTGCGGCTGCTTCGGAGTTTGCGCCGCGAAGCGCCTGCGCGGTTTGTGTCAATGCACTGGAAACCTCTGACCCGAGCCGCGTCAGTTCGAGTGCAGGTGTCGGTAGCGTCTTGATATCTGCTTGAACTGTGGCAAAGGTCGCGGCCATTGTTTCCAGCTGGCGCCCAATTGCTGTCACAGCATCCGACAGCGCAGGCAATGCTTGTGTTGCATGCTGAATGTTGTGGGCGAGTTGGCCCGAGGCCTGAGATGCCTGAGCAAGTTGGAGTGACGCCTCATCGAGCCGACCGGTAGACACAATCAGTCCGTCGAGTTGTTCACTAGCCTTTTGATTGAGGGTACGAACATTCTTGAAGGTTTGCCCGATGCCACTAACCGTCCCCACCATCTCCTTCATTTCATCGACGGTAGTCACCAACGTTGTGCCGGCATCGCAAATCGTTCGCTGAACCTCTACGATCGCAGACGAAGCATTGACCAGGGGACCATCGCCGGCAATCACAGATGCCAGGCTCCCTTGGAAAGTGGAAAGCGACTTCTCGAGCTCCGAGGTCGTCGAAAGAAGACTCTTTGTCGCGCCAGCGTTTTCGCTTGTCGTATCACGCAAGCTAGCAAGCGCACTGTTGAGCGTGGCAACGGTGTCCAAGGTGAGCTTCAGGCTACGCGCAAGTTCCTCGCGCTCTGTAACGAAGGCTGCCTCCTGCATAAGGCCGCGCACTTCGCTCAACCCCTCGCGCGCGGACGAAAGCGTGCCACGCAACTCCTGATCGAACATGCGAGCTACATCCAGCATTGCCTTTTGAGTAGTTTCCTGAGTCAGCTTCGACGCCTCTTCGGTCCGCTGAGTAAGTCGTTGCGCAAGTGTGACAAAGCTTTCTGCGGCCAGCTCGACGTTGCTGACAAGTTCAGTTGAACGCTTCGCATACCGTTCAAGTACATCTTCAGCACTGACACTGTCTACTCCCGAGCTAAGACTCGTAAGGTGAAGCCGCGCCCAGACTGCGTAGGCAGTCGCTAGAAGTCCAAGCCCGAAGTGAAACGCGATCTCGTTCAAGGGCGCTTTGCCGTCGTTCAGAGCAATGCTCACGGCACTCACCGCCAGCGCGGCGACAGTGACGAGAAAGCCGAAGTAGTAGACGCTATCGATCGCTGCCTGCGGAAGCCCTGTCTTTGCCCTAGGCGTTAGGTAAACGCGGTGGTAATAGATAAGTGGTACCCCACCGCCGAGCATCCCCAGCCATGCGGAAAGGTGTAGGAATGAAGCAAGGGCGAGCGCGACAAACGACGCGAAGACGCAAACGCGAAGAACCGGAAAGTAACCGTTGCCGACTGTTTTTGACTCACTGTACATGTCAGGCTCCCGGCAGATAGTCTGTTTCAAGGCCGGCCCCTTGGCCCTCGTTGTCGCCAAAGAACCAGGCCCACACCTGGTCCCTACACTTCAGTGTTGTCGCTGGAATATTGAGTCTTGGCACGATATTCAACACAACGGACGTTCTTTCAAATTTGGGCCGCTCTTGCGCTCCGCTTCGTGCCTGCCTGAAAAGCGCGATTGTTTTGCTTGGCTCGGTGCAATGGAGGAGCGAAAACTTCGGTGTGTGCTCCAGCATGTCGGAGTAAACAAGCAATGTGTTCTGGCGCCCGCGCAGGTACTGGCTGAGGGATATGTCGATCAAAGCCTGAGCCACGGGCGATTCCTTGGCATTTGCTGGCGCTACCTTGATCGCAGCGCCGAGCGGGTCAAGAAACGACGTCTTGTAGACCTTCGCAATACCTTTGGCGTTTTCGTAGGCTCGGTTGCCCTCCTGCGGAGGCTTACACCGTGAGAAGGCTGGTACAAGCGATTTTTTGCTCAGCTCTGAAACGTAGAACACCGTCACCCGCTCGTTGGTCTGAACGCGCTCCTCCACACGCCTCATCACGCGTTTGGTGATCTCATCAAGCGTTTGCTTTGCAAGCTCTTCACTGTGGTCAAGTACAACCACTGTCTCAGATGTGGGAGTACCGACACAGCCATCGGTTGCTGGTGGCGGTTTTGTGCCGAGAGTCAGCTTCAATGCAAACATTGCTGCGATGACCAAGGCTGCGCCGGCCATCATTTGATAGCCGCGCTTATCCTTTTGTGAAATAGCCATTTCTAGTTCGAATCGCTGGTTCGATGAATGGTGGGCGTGCGTCGAGTAATAGACTCCTGGGCCTCTTGGCGGACATCGGCGAAGAAGCCACTGAGCGACTGATTTAGCAGGTGAGCAGAGTCCGATTGAAGGGCATTGAGTCTTGCATTCAACCCTTCACGTTGATCGTCTGCCAATTGCTTGAGTAGACCTTGAACGCCAGATAGCTGAACGACTACCTCATCCGCAGCGGAACCATCGACCGCAAAGGCTAGCGCAGGTGGGTTCTTGAAGTAGGCTGGACGCGGGAGAACGCTGACCGAGGCGTTCGCCTGCCGGTAGGCACCGATGACCAGCGAGAAGTCCCGCAGAACTGCCGCAGCGCGCTGTTCCATTGACTTGCGTGCGTGCTGAAGGTCGGCGATCCGCCGCGCCAACATGCCAACCTGTGTACTCGGTTCGTGCAGTGCGGCCTGGACCTGAGCTCGACGGTGATGGAGAAGTTCCTTCACTTTGTGGCGGGCCTTATCCTGCTCCTCGGTTTCTAGCTGAGCAGCAGCGCGAAACGCCTTGTCTTTGCTGCCGTGGCCGGGAAAGCGATCGTCGAGCGTGTAACCCTTGTAGAACGCCCAAACGCTAAGTAGGAGGCCAATCCCGAACAGCAGGAAGCTCCAATGATCCTTGAATTCCATGTCTCCCTTGAACAATAGAACTGCCTCAGGCCAGGCATGCCTGAATGCGACACTCACTTCGGAAAATTCCGAAGGATCGACGACGAGCTGATACTCGGTTCGGAAAGCGGCAAACAGCGCGTTGCAGAAAAGACTGACAAAAACAAAGAGAACCAACGAGGACCACCCAACGACCTTCTTGTCTGGCGCTTTTAGGTTTTTGTATCGGAAGAACAAGCCACAACCAAGCGCGACGAACATGTTGAGTGCCGCGATGCCTAAAGCGACGACAACCCCGCCCAACAACCCCTGACTGTTCTCATAGAAGAATGCGTTGACCGTAGTTTCGACAACGACCAAGATTGCCAGAACTCCTAGGTGCCAAGGAATGCTTTCGGGGTAGCGTGCTTCTTCAGTAATGTCGTTTGAGGCACGGAAGTACTTTAGAGAGAGCTCTGCTCCGAGCCTTTCCTCTGTCGCGCGGACCAGCACCGGCCGCACCCCAGCAAGTTCAGCGTCCACCATGCTTGAGGCCGAGTCATCGCTCATCAGTTGCTCAGCATTGGCCTGCAGCTCGATAACTTTTTGTGTTGCTTCGACAACCTCGCGCGATGCTTCGGTGACGTGCCGATCGAACAGTTGCTGCTCAGCGGCAAGCCAGCCCTCTGCGGCAGTGCTAAGAGCCACTTCGTGCTGATCTGGTGCCGCAGCGTCCGACGTTGGGCGACTCGCTTTCGCTTCTCTTTGCCCGAGCGTTCTGTACTCCGCAAGCTTGCTTGCAAGCTCACCCTCATAGTTTCGGACCGTTGCCATGACTGCTCGAAGCTCCCTGCTTGCGATCAAAAAAATCAACGACCATCGGGAGCGTTTCCGGCGGCATAGGCCAGTCTGCTCTGAATAGTCCTGCGGTGTTGGGGTTGTCGGTGGGTGCCGTCTTTGTCGCTCGTATCGAAATGCGTGCAGCACGTAATGCCTGCTCCGCGATCTAGATTCGATATCTACGGTCTTGTATCCACCAATTTGTACCTAACAGTTTCACACAACTTCGAGCTTTGAAGAGTACCCACCGTCTGTGGCGGAACACTATGGGCGCACTTCTCCGCCGCTTGGTTCGTCAAGAGAGGGTAGGCTTAGCCGGATCTCGATGGAGCGATCAGGACTATTAGGCTGTCCGACAGTCCGCCTACAGGCCGGAATAGCACCAGGCAAACCAGCAAGACTGATCCGAAACTGTCAACGCGTTGAGGCCTCGGACCGACGGGCCGCTGACCTAAACGGCGCAGGGATGGGTTCGCCTGGCGTCTACATCCGCTAGCTGGCCAGCCGATGGCGGTAGGTGGTGTCGGGCCGTTGGCTCGGGTCTCAACCAGAGGACAGAGGTTGGGCCTGGCGAAAAAGCCACTGTTGCCCTGGTGAAATCCCACGAAATTGTCCCGGTCTGGGATCTGCTCTTGGAAAGCAACGGCGTCCCGGGTTCGAGGGCCAGCCGCGAGTGATTTCAGGCTCTGTAAAAGGCGTTTTTAGGATGGCGATTGTCAACATCGCCGACGTCCACTTTCGCGCCCAGTGCAACAACCGTGGCGCACTCGTAGGTGGGTTGCAGCAACTGGTGCTAGTCGTCAAAACAGCGTGTGCCATCGCCATCGCCAAATCATTGATCTATCGTGCAAGCCAAAGCAATTACTGCTGGCGCCGACAACAGCCCCCCACGCCCCGGCACCTTCAATACGCCGCATCCCAATTCGCGTGAGGCTTCCAGCGCACGCGATCGAGACTGTCGCGCACGAAGCGATCGACCACGGCTTGTTGCGAAGGCCGGTAGCTGATCTCGGCGACGAGCGCCGCGCGTTCATGCAGAAAGCTGTATCGCATGAAGCGCGATCCGTCACGCCGCTGCCAGACGCTGAACATCAGCGATTCGAATCGTCCAATCTTGCGGCGTTTTGGTGGCTGCACGACGCTCATGTCGTGATCGCGGCCGTAGTTGCCCAGGTACTGGGCTTCGTTGTCCAGTCGCTGCTGCATCAATTCATCCCGCTGGTCCTTGGGCTCGGGCGACCCCTTCAGTCGGACGCATGTCACCACGGCGTCCAAGCCGTCCGTGTTGGTGGCCACCTCGATCGAGTCTGGCGACGCTGACCACTTGTCTGGCAGATGGATGGAGAAGCAGGCCGTGTCGAGGTCGGCCGCATCGGCAGCGGCTGGCAAGGCCAGTGCGGTGGCCACGATGGTGGCCGCGAGCGATGTGTACAGCTTCTTGCGCATGGGTGTTCCGTTGTGTCCGATCAGTTCTTGGCTTGGTACTTGACCCCGTCAAAGACGTACAGCTGGTCATTCCACCGCGGCGCACCACCGACCGGCTTGCCCCCAGGCCCGACGGTCCAGGTTTTCTGTCGCTGACGCAGGTCGCGCAGGCCGTGGTGCCCCGCCCCGGGCTGGATCAGCAGGACCGCCTGGCTGCGTGAGGGCAGGTCGCATGCACCGTCGCAGCCCCGTGGGGCGCTGATCTGGTCAGCGGCCATGTCGAAGACGCGCCGCAGTTGCTGGCCGTCGAACTGATAGAGCCACAGGTATACAAAGCTGTCGTCGATGATGGCCCCGCGGTTGCGCGTCGAGAGTCGCAGCGCCACGGTCAGGCCGTTCTTGTCGCCGTCAGACAGCACGAAGCGCACGTCATCGAAGCGCATGCCGTCCAGCGTGCCTTCAAGCTCCTGGCGTGCTGGCAGTTGCGTACGCACCAGCGGCTGGCCCTCCGCTTGGGCCTCCAGCACAAGCAGATCTTCCTGCCGGCCGTCGCCACCCACCAAGCACGCACGGAGCTTGACGCTGCGTCCTCGCCACTGGAGCTTCTGCTCAGGGGTGAGGGGATCAATGTCTGTGGATGACGCGGGGCAGGCAGGCCCAGGGCGGGGAGCTGCGGTTTCAGCAGCCTGCGCCGGGACCGGTGCGGCCAGCGTGATCGCACCAAGCAGCGCGGCAGTGGCGGCCATGCAAAGCAGACTGCGCAAGGATCGATTCATGTGCGGGTGGCCTTCATGGGGGCTCGACTTGGGTGACGTTGTACCAATGGGGCATCGTCAAGCGGGCTGTGATCGAGTGAAGCGTGGGTTGGGGCCGCACCGCTTCTGGATGCACACTGGCAGGCATGCCGCCAACGGAATGAGCGTTGCCGCTTTCAACAATTCCACCATGCCTCACATGCCTGTTCCATCCCCTCATGCGCTTGAACCGCGCGGCTTGACGCGTCGCCAGTTGGTGGGCGCGGCCGCGGGTGGCGCTGCGCTCTTCGGGTGCCCTCTGCTGGGCATGGCCGCGTCGCCAGAGCCCGGCAACGCCTGGCTGGGTCGGTGGGATCTGCACTTCGTGCGCGAGGGGGGCAGCTTCACCACGGTGTCGGTGATCGAGCGCAATGCCGCAGGGCAGCTGACGGCCGGCACCATCGGCCCCAACCCCTTGGGGCTGAGCCTGAGCACGCTGGAGTTTGACGGCACGCAAGGCCGATTCAGTGGCAGCACCGCGCTGGGTCCGGTGCGCATCGCGCTGAAGCTGGAGAGCAGTGAATCTGCGGTGCAGGCTGAGGGTTCGTGGGAGGTGAGTGGCCCGGGCAGTGCCACCGGGCGCTTGCGTGCGCGGCGCCGCAGCGACGGCCTGGCTCGGCCCTTGATCGAGCTTTTTGACCAAGCGGTGGCCACGCTGGAGGCAGAGATCTTCAACCCCTCGCGGCTGCCTGCGACCTGGGCGGCCAGCAAGCTGGCAGCCCGCACAGCCGTGCTGGGCGCCACGACCGAGCGTGAGCTGGTGCTGGCCGTGCGCACCTTGCTGCGCGCCAGCCAGTTGTCGCACATGGGCTACTACGTGCCGCCAACATCGCCGTTCGAGACGGAACCCGAGCTGGCCACCGTGAGCGAGTTGCGCATGCTGAAGTCCGGGCTGGGCTTGCTGCGCATCAGCAGTTTTGCCGAAGGGCCGGCCTACCGGGCGCAGCTGGATGCGGCACTGGCGGGCGCGGCGGGCCTGCAGCGCCTACTAATCGACCTGCGCGGCAACACGGGTGGGTCGCTCAACCTGGCGGTGCGGCTGGGCGACCATCTGTTTGATCAGCGACGCAGCTTCGGGCTGTTTGCTGCGCGGCGCGGCTTGGCTCGCTTTGCAGCCACAAACATCGAAGCGATGGACGCCGCCGCGCTGCCCACTTTTGACGGCTACGACGTGGCAGGTTTTCAGGCGGCGCTGCAACGCGAAGGTGCCGTGCGTTTGCAGGCGGGCGGCCGCGCGCCGTTGTTTGCGGGCCCGGTGGCGGTGCTGCAGAACGAGGCCTGCGCCAGCACCACCGAGGCCTTGCTGGCCACGCTGAAAGAGTCTGGGCGCGCCAGGCTCTTCGGCGCGAAGTCTGCCGGCGCCATGCTGTCGTCGAGTGAGCTGCCCGCAGGTGACGGCTACGTGGTGCGCCTGCCCTACGCCGATTTCCGGACGATGAACGGCCGCAGCCTGGAAGGCGTGGGCGTCACGCCCGATGTCGAGATGGGCCAGGGGCTGTTTGGTGACCGGGTGCAGGAGGCTGCGCTGGCTTGGCTGGCTCAGGCTTGAAGCGCAATCAGCCCTGCAACCCAAGCAGCCGCAACGTGCTGGCCATCGCCGCTTCAAACGGCCGGGCGTTGCGCGCCACCTTGGCCAGCACGCTGGCGCCCATCCACAGCTGGTACAGGCTTTCCGCCAATTCGGCCGGTGGGGCGCCGGCGGGCAATGACTGGTCGTCTCGCGCGGCCTGAATGGCCTGCGCCAGCCGGCTGACGATGCCGTCGGTGCCCAGCTTCATGGCCGCGCGCATGGTGTCAGACAGGTCCGCCACTTCGGCGCCCAGCTTCACGGCCAGGCATTTGCCTTGGCAATCCTGCAATGACTGGGTGCTGCGCCAGTCGTTGAAGTAAGCCAGCAGCCGCTGTGCGCCAGGGGCGTCGCTGCCACCCAGCGTGCTGTCCATCGCGGCCAGGTACTGCTCGAAGTAAGCCACCAGCATGGCCTCACCGAACGCGTCCTTCGACGCGAAGTAGTGATAGAACGAGCCCTTCGGCACGCTCGCCGTCGTCAGGATCTCGTTGATGCCGACCCCGGAGTAGCCTTTGGTGGCCATGATCCGTTGGCCGACGGCGATGATGTCGCTGCGAACGTCGGTGCTTGCGCTGTTGCTGGTAGCCATGGCGTCATGCTAATCGAGACTAGACCGGTCGTCTTGGAACCGGGCCACGCCGGGCCCGGTTGATCGAGCCGGCCGTCCGCTCAGGCCTTGGCGGCCAGGTGGCTCAACAGCACCTTGGCGGCTTCTTCCGACGAAGCCGGGTTCTGGCCGGTGATCAGCAGGCCGTCGGCGACGACGTACGAGCCCCAGTCAGCGCCCTTGGTGTAAGCGCCGCCATTGGCCACCAGCATGTCTTCCACCAGGAACGGCACGATGTCCGTCAGGCCCACGGCCGCTTCTTCGCTGTTGGTGAAGCCGGTGACTTGCTTGCCCGCCACCAGCGGGCGGCCGTCGGCGGCCTTGACGTCGCGCAGCACGCCGGGCGCGTGGCACACCAGCGCCACCGGCTTGTCTGCGGCGATGAAGGACTCGATCAACGCGACGGAGTACTGGTCAGCCACCAGGTCCCACAGCGGACCGTGGCCGCCCGGGTAGAAAACGGTGTCGAAATCAGCCTGCGAGACCGCGTCGAGGCGAACGGTACTCGCCAGTTGGGCGGTGGCGTCGGCATCTTGCTCGAACCGGCGGGTCTGCTCGGTCTGGAACATGGGCTCGTTGCTCTTCGGGTCCAGCGGCGGCTGGCCACCCAGCGGCGAGGCCAGCACGATCTCCGCACCGGCGTCCTTGAACACGTAGTACGGAGCTGCCAGCTCTTCGAGCCAGAAGCCAGTCTTTTGGCCGGTGTTGCCGAGTTGGTCGTGGGAAGTCAGAACCATCAAAACCTTCATGATTTTCTCCGTCAGGTGAGCAGTTGGATATAAATTAGACCGGTCGGCTAGTGACCGAGCCCAAAAAATGCACTTCATCGGAAGTGCGGCAGGTCGCGCTGCGGTCAGATCGGCTTTGCGGGCTGTCTTTGGCAAGGCATGGGTGCAACGATAACCCAAATTAGACCGGTCGTCTAGTAACTTTGGATAGTTTCCGAAGATGTGCTCGTCTGTGGGGCAGACCACACCATCTGTCGCCTTGCGCCTGTAAGCTGCCGCGATGAACCGCTATCTCGCCGCCTACGCCGGCACCGCCACCGTGATGGTGGCTCTCGACCTGCTATGGCTGGGCGTCATCGCCAAGCCGCTGTACCAGCAAGGCATCGGCCACCTGATGACCGACCAGCCCATCGTGCCGGTGGCCGTGCTCTTCTACGTGCTCTACGCGCTCGGGGTGGTGGTGCTGGCAGTGGCGCCCCAATTGGCGCCGGCCGCACCGCGCGGCTGGGCCGAAACGCTGGGCATGGCGGCGCTGCTGGGCTTGGTGGCCTATGGCACTTACGACCTGACCAACCTCGCCACCCTCAAGAACTGGCCGACCGGCTTGTCGCTGATCGACATGGCGTGGGGCACGGTGGTCAGCACGGCCTCGGCGGCTGGGGGCAAAGCAGCACTGGGTTGGGCGACGCGGGCGTAGCTACACGCCGCCTGACCGGCTGCTTGAACTGCGGGCCTCAGCGGCCCGTGGCTGCCTGCACCTTGGCCGGGTCCACGTAGCGCTGGAAATCAGACAACGCGCCTTTGACGGCGTAGTCGGCCATCAACTCCTGCATGGCCATCTGGCCCAGCATGCCGAAGCCGATCTCAAGCGCCTGGTTGCCTTCCGCCTGCACAGCAGCCTTGGTCTGCGCGGTGCAACGCTCCCCCAGCAACTGGCCGAAGATGCCGGCGATGGCCTTGGAAGAGGCCTCCATGTCGGCCGGCTTGACGTTGCCCAGCGCCTTGATTTCCGGGTGCTGCGACATGCCGACAAAGATCCAGCGCGCCAGCTCCTTGCGCTCCTTGCCCGTGGTGCTGTCAGCCAGGCAAGCACCCAGCGCGTCGGCCTTGGGGCCGGCGAATGCGGATGCAGCGAGCACGGTGGCCAGCAGGCCCGTGGAAAGTGACTTGATCATCTTCGACATGGTCATCGGTGGTTGGGTTGAACGCGAAGAGTATCGCGCGCCTGCCTCTCAGCGCGGCCACCAAGCCGCCCCTTTCCCATCCCGCTCGACCACCCGCATCAACGCTGTTGGAAAAGCGCGGCAACCCGCCCCGATACAGGGATGCCGTCATACAGCCGCACGAACAGCTGTGTTTACACTTGTTGCAAACATCAATGATCCAGATCGGCTCGGCTTTTGCCCAATGCGCCGGTCCTCCGGGGGGAACGGCGAATGAAGGGGAAGTTGTGGATGGCGGCACTGGTGTCGCTGACGGCGCTGGTGACTGAATTCATCACGGACGCCTCCCTTCAGAGCGAGTTTTTCAGGCACGCCGCGGCGCGGATGTTCGTCCCCTACAACGCGTTCACGAACGCGCTGGGCGATGAGGCCCGTGCGGCCCGCGATCAACTGCTGGTGGTGGACATCGGCGCGCAAACCCTGGCGCGCTCACGCGACGGCTGGCCACTGAGCTACGGGCAACACGCGCGCATCCTTGAGCGCGTGCGTCGCGCCAAGCCCAAGGTGCTGTTCATCGACTTCCAGTTCCAGGCGCCCCGGGCCGATGACACCCTGAGCCAGCTCGGCGATACGCTGTGCGCCTTCAAGGCCGACGGCATTCCGGTGCTGATGGCCGCGGGCTCGGAAGCCGCCAACGGCCTGCTCCGGCCCGAGCTGGAGGCCCTGCGCGGCAGCGACGGGCAACCGTGCTTCGAGAAGGTCAGCGTGACCTATGTGCCCTCGCCGATCGACCACATCGCCTGGACCTACCCGCTCAAGGCCACCGTGGGCGACACCGAGCTGGACTCCGCCGCATTGGCGATCGCCCAGCACCTGCGTGGTGAGCCGCTGCTGGACGAGCATGCGCACGACACGACGATGGGTCTGGTGTGGGGCACTGGCTCGGCCTCGAACGGCCCGCGCTGGCAAGCGCCGGCGCCTGCCCACCAAGCCGCTGAGGCCCATGCGGACACCCCTGCCAATGCAGACGCCAACGCCGACGGCCACTACTGCCGCGAAGCCGCCTGGCAAGACATGATTCCCTTGCGGCAGGTCGCCTGGCGTCTGCTGCAGATTCCGGCTGACAACCGTCCCTTCTGCCCCGCCCATCGCAGCATCGAAGCTTCCTCGCTCACCGGGCCGCAAACGCAGGCGCAGGCGTCGCAGCTGGCAGAGGCCATGACCCAGCGCGCCGTGCTGTACGGCGGCTCGTTCGACCCCAACGACTTCATCGCCTCGCCACTGCAAGGCGACCTGCCCGGCGTCTTTCTGCACGCGCAGGCCGCCGACAACCTGATCCGCTACGGGGAGAGCTGGCGGCGCACGAACATCGGTGGTCGCCTGGGCCACCAGGCCGAGTGGCCGATGACGCTGGGCGCGCTGTTCTGCATGGCTTTGCTCACGCTGCTGCTCAAGGATGTGGTGCGCTTCCTGAGCCACCGCATCCGCAGGGTACTGGCAGCGGCCAGGCATCGCCTGAGGACGTGGCGTCGGACGGCAGCCGCGTCGCCGGCGCAGGCGCCTGAGGCCGCCCATCATGCAGTCCACACCCATCACCGCAGCCACGTCGTCACCGAACTGCGCGCCCTGCTTGGGCGGTTCGGCCGGGTCTATCTGGCGCTGATGGTGGCGCTGCCGATGAGCCTGCTGCTGGAAAACGTGTTCTGGATCTCGGTGTTCGGCTACTCGTCTGCGCTGGCTTTCTGCCTGCTCGGCGAAGTGTTCGTGGCCACCGAAGAAGTGGCGGCGCATGAGTCGCCCAAAGAGCCTGCCAGCCCGACTCCAACGGCAACTGCACCCACGGTCCCGACAGACACCACCGCCGTCACACCCGCCAACACCGGCACCTCATCAGCCCCTCACGACACCAAGGCCGCATCATGAAGCACCCGCTCCTTCGTTCTGCCAACGCACGCCTGCGCCACAGCCTGATGGGCCTGGCACTGTGCGGCCTGCTGGCCAGCGTCCAGGCCCAAACGCAGACCCAGACCACTGACCAGGTGGTGGCGGTGCTCAAGGGTGTCGACAAGGTCAGCTTGTATGCCAAGGCTTACGACAACAAGGCCCAGACGCGCCTTGATCCCAAGGAGCTGGGCTTTCCGCTGGCCGTGATGGAGGTCGATGGCGACTTCCTCAAGGTCAAGCTCAACGGCAAGGAAGTCTGGCTCGATGGCGCTGAAGTGGCCATCAACAAGGCCGTGGCGTTCAACTGCGTGAAGGACCAGGAGCGGCCGGTCAAGACGGCGTCGATCCAGGGTGCTTCTTCGGGCTGCAAATGACCACGCCCCTTCAGCGCCTGGCGGGCCTGTCGCTGCTCGGGCTGAGCGCCGTGAGCTTGCTCAGTGCCTGCAATGCGTCGATGCCGCTGGCGTCGTCGCTGCGGCCAGCGGGTGCGCCCGAGACCGTCGCATCCACCACGGCGCCGAACAGTCCGGAGGCTGCCGCTTCTGCGGCCCCTCCACCCACCGATGCAGAAGCCGAGCGCCGCGCCGATCTGCAGCGTCTGCAAGGCATGGCCTGGGGCCTGGCCGACATTCCGGTGGCGCAGGCCTTCCTCGATGAGCAGATGCGCAAGGTGCAGGCCGCCGGGCCGCAGCCGCCGGTCTTTGCCAAGGTGGTGATTCGCCCCAAGCTGAGCTACAACGCGGCGACCACCGCCAGCGGCCTGATCGCCGTCGACCTGGGCTGGCTCAAGAGCATCGACAGCGAGGCCGAACTGACCGCCTTGCTGGCCCATGAATACGGCCATCTGGTGCGTGAGCACCTGGTGACCAAGAACCGCATCGGCACCGCCGCGCACTACGCCACCTTGGCGGCCAATTACTGGGCCGCCAAATACAAGATCAACAACACCTGGACCATGACCATCATGGATACCGGCTGGTCAGAAATCCTGCTGCCCAACTGGAGCCGTGACCAGGAATACGAAGCCGACGCCTTCGCCCTGCAAACCACCCACGCGATGGGGTTTGGTTATGTCTCCGGCGTGAAGGCCTTCCTCGACCGGATCGAGTCCGTCGAGCGCAGCGCCAAGCGCAAAGAGCCCGCACCGCCTGCGAACGCGCCTGCTGCGAAGGAAGGCACCGGCGTCGACAACCACCCGCCGATTGCCGAGCGCATCAACCGCACGCGCCAGCTCGCCCTCACCCTGCCGCGGCAGCGCCCCGCCACCGGCTCGGGCGACCGCTGGAAGGCCGTGCTCAACAACCCAGAATTCAAATCGGCCGAGGCTGAGTACCTGCTGGCCATCACCTATTTCGAGGGCGCCGAGGCAGACGCACGGCAAGCCGCCGCGCGACTGACGCAAGAGCTGACCCGCCGGCCCGCACCACCACGAACGGCCATGGGCCTGGCCGCTGCGGCCGACATCAACAACGACCCGGCCAGGAAGGTCAGCCTGCTCAAGGCAGCCACGTCAGCGCCCGACGCGTCGTTCCGCACCTACCGCATGCTGGCCCATGTCCAGCGCAAGCCCCTGGGGCTGCTGGCCGATTCGGCCGACACGCTGCAGGCCGGTCTCGCGCGTTTCGACACCCCCGCCGAGCTGCTGCCCGACGCCATCGAGGACCAACGCGAGGGCAGCGACATGATCGACGCATTGCCACGCAACCAGGTGACGATGGGCCAGAGCCTGTTTCAGGTGAAGAACTCGGCCACCGTCGTGCAGATGAACCTGAAGTGCATGCTCCAGCCCGCCTTCGCCGAGATGTGCGCCTGGGCCGCCAAGAACGTGCAGCAGCGCCAGGAAGAGCTGGCGCGCCGCAAGTCACGCGACGCGGCCATGGCCAAGAGCGTCGAGAAGCGGCTGGACAAGATGTTCAAGTAAGCGCGTAAAGCGCTGCCAGCGCCGCGAGCCCCTGCCGGGTCACCAGCAACTCTGCCTCGGCACGGCAGCGTCGCGCGGCGGGCTCGTCCCGCAGCAATGCCGCCTGCAGAAACAGCGACTCGGCCAGCGCCTCTTGCAACTGGCCGCGCCGGGCGGACTGCACCATCTGCTCGGCCTGCCGTGCGGCCTCAGCCGCGTCATTGGCGGCGCGGGCCAGCTCGAACGACGCACGCGCGGCGCGCCAATGCACCAGCGGGTGGCTGCTGCGCACGGCCAGGCCTTGCAGGCGCTCCAGCAACGCGGGCGACACGGCTTGTTGCAAGGCCAGCGCTGCCTGCACCTGCGCCAGCAGCAGCTGGCTCACACGCAGGGGCTCGGCGCTCTGGGCGAGCAGCGGTGCCGCCTCGTCAAGCGCAAGGGCCGCGTCGGCGGGCCGTTGCCACAGCAGCATCAGGCGGGCGCGACGCACCAGCGCCTCGGCCTCGAAGCCGGGGCTGGCCTGCTCACGCGCCATCTGCAGCGCACGCGTCAGGGCAGCGTCGCTGTCCTCGAAGCGTGCGGCACTGGCCAGCACCAGGCCCAGCACCAGCAGCGACAGGGTTTCGGTGTGGGCCACGCCAGCCCAGCTCTTCAGGCTGCGGCGCGCCATGGTTTCGGCTTCGCCGATGCGGCCGAGGGCGTGCAGCATCACGGCCAGGTCGTTCTCCACCGTGATGCCGCTGCAGTATTCGGGGTGGCGCTCCAGCAGCCTCGCGAGCGCGTCATGCGCAGCCTGCACCTGGCCACCGAACCAGTGGATCTGCCCCTCCCAGCTCAACAGGCTCGGCCGCTGCGGCGCGTGGGTCCGCAACTGCGCCAGCAAGGCCCAGGCGGCGGGGATGTCGGGCTCGCGCATCGCCAGCTCGATCAGCACCTCGATGGCATCCACGCGTTCACCCACCGGCAAGGCGGGCAGCAACTGGCGCAGGCGTTGGGCATGCACCTGCGCGCGCGGAATGTCGCCAGCGAACACGCGGTTGTCGACCAGGGCAGAGCGCAGCCGGGCCTCGATCTGGCGGTGCTGTTCGGGGTCGGCCACCGCGCCGAGTCGGGCCTGCACGGCCTCCAGCGCGGCCTCGCCGCGGGCCAGGTCTTCGAACAGGTCGCAGGCGGCCAGCTCCAGTTGGGCGCGCAGGCTCTGGGTGGCATCCAGCGACGCATCCGCCACCTCACGCCACAAGGCCTTGGCAGCGCTGAAGCTGCCGCGCGCCTTGAGTTGCTCGGCGCCGCGGTGACACCAGGCCAGCGCGGTCTGGGTATCGCCCGCCAAGCGCCAGTGCTCGGCGATGGTCAGCGCGTCGGGCGGCTCGTCGCCGGTCTGGCTCTGGCTGGCCAGCCACAACGCCGCATGTCGATGCAGGGCCGCGCGGTGCATCGCCGGCAGGGCCTGGGCCACCGCCTGGCGCACCAGGTCGTGCCGGCACACCAGGCGGCCGCCACCGTCCTCGCGCAGCAGCCCGGCGGCCACGGCACGTTGAAGGCGCTGCGTCCACATCGCCAGCGCGGCGTCGTCTCGGGTATCCAGCCCCTTGATCAAGGCCGCGGCCGGTACGGGCTGCACAAAGACCGCCGATTGCTCCACGGCGGCACGCAGGGGCTGCGGCAAACCTTCCAGCCGCTGCAGCACCAGGCGGGCGATGCGCACATGCACCGGACCGGGCAGGTCATCGTCCTCGGCGCCCAGGCCGGCTTTCACCAGCTCGCCCAACAGGAAGGCATTGCCGCCACTCAAGGCATGCAGGCGGTCGAGGGTGCCGGCGTCCTGCGCGAGGTGCGGCCAGCGGCTGGCACAGGCTTGCGCCACGGCCTCACGAGTGAGCATGCCCACGTCCTGCACGGCCAGACGGTTGGCGGCTTGCAGGCCGTCCAGGCTGGCCTGCAGCGCCTCGCTCACTTCATGGCGCCGGGCTGCGGCCCGCCAGGGCAGCCGGCCGCTGTGGGCCAGCATCAGCAACCACTCCACGGTGGCGGTGTCGCACCACTGCAGATCGTCCACCAGCAGCATCGGTGTCAGCGCTTCGAAGCCACGCGTCAGCGCCTCCACCAGCCGGGTGCGGGCGGTCATGGCGTCCAGCGGCGGCAAGGCCTCTTCCGGGGCCAGCTCGGGCAGCACGCGGGCCAGGTCCAGCCGGTAGGGGCGGAGCGGGTGAGCGGGGTCTTGCACCAGGCGCGCCAGGGTGGCGATGTGGCTGCGCAGCACATCCAGCAGCGGCCGGTAAGGCATGGCGTGCAGCCCCTCCAGGCCGCGCAGCAACGGCACACCGGGAAAGGTGGCTTGCAGCAGCGTCGTCTTGCCGGCGCCAGGTTCACCCAGCAGCAGCACCGCTGCGGTCGGGTTGTGCAGCAGGTGCTGCAGTTCGTGCGCGCGGCCGGGTGGGGCGTGGGCGGCATCGCCGACACCCGCGCTGGCGGCGACGCTCGACACCGGCGCTGCATCGGGCGCGTCAGGCGCATCCGCTATCGCTGATGCTGACCTTGACGCAGACACCGCCGCAGCGCGCAGCCCGGCCGGGGCTTCACGGCTCCGGCGACAAGCCTCCAGCCACTCGACCTGCAACGCGGGGTGGGTGTCTTCGCACCACTGGGCGAAGCCGGCATAGCCCGACAGCCGCCAGCCTTGCAGCCAACCGGCGGGCGACATCCGCGTCAACACGGCGCTGTCGCCAGACGCCTGCGCGGCGCGCAAGGCGGACAGGTCTGAAGGCAGCACCAGCCGCACGCGGGCACGCTCCGACTGCAAAGCCTCGACCTGATGCCAGCCCGCCAGCAACTGCTTGGCGCGGTGCAGGTTGATGCGCAGGTGGTGCAGCGCATCGGCGGGTGTGGCGTCGGGCCAGAACACCAGCGCCAGCGCTTCGCGCGTCATCCAGCCGCCCTGGGTGGCCAGCAGCAGCAGTAAGGCTGCCGGCACCGTCGGGGGCAGGGGCTGCGGGGGCGCGTCAGCCGGCGCCCAGGCCGGGCCTGTCAACAAGATCAGCATGTTGAAACCGAGTGTCGCAGCCTCGGCCGCCGGGTCACAAGCCGCACAAAGTCGTGCGCTCGCTCAGGCAACGCGCTTGCGGCGCGCCCGTGCGGCCAGCAAGCCCATGCCCGCCAGCAGCATCGCCACCTGGCTGGGCTCAGGCACAGGGGCCGCGGCCGCCACACCGAACACATCCAGTTCGCGGTAGCCGGCGTAGCCATAGTCCAGGCCATTGCTGAACTGGAAGCGCACCGTCTGCACATTGGTGGCCAGCCAACCGCCGGAGCCGGTCAGGCCGACCCGTGAGTTCGTGTTGCCGCCCCGGGTGGTGGCGTTGAAAAACACGGTCGCCAGCTCGATGAACGTGGTTGGGGCCGCGGCGGTGGCATAAGACACCACATAGGCCTGGCCGCCACGGTTGCCGTCCCAGCCGGCATAGGTGTTGATGGCACTGAGGTTGTAGCCTTGCCCGCCGACGGTATCGAAGGTGAACGTGGCGGTGTGGCTTCCGTCTGCCGTCGCAGATTCCCCACCGTTGCCCTGGTTGCCCTGGCCGCCATAAACACCGTTGTTGAACGCAACCGCGCCGTTGGCGCCCTCCTTCCGGAAGTCGCCCTCGAAGCTGGAGGTGGCCAGATGGGTCTGCAGCAGATCGTCACTGGCGACCGCGTAGCCGACATTGGCCTGCTGCGCGGTGCTGATGTTGACGGCAGGCGCCGGCACGGTGGCCGCCAGGGCCTCCTCGGGCACAGCCGCCAGGGCGGCCAGCAGGCTCAGCATCAACAGCGGAGCAGGGTGGTGGATTTTCATGACAGCGTCCTTCAGGCAGTGTTGTGAAGTGGGTGTGAGCTAGGTCGACACGCCGATTCTTCAAAGCCACCGTCTCAGCCGCGTCTCAGGCGGGCACGCACCGCACTTCAAACTGGGGGGCACCGACTGTGCTGTTGTGCTGCAGACGAAAAAAAACCGGCTCCTCAGAGCCGGCTCTTTGCAGTCAACGAGTGACTGAAGATCAGTAGCGACCGCCGCCGAAGCCGCCGTTGCCGTAACCGACATCGGCGCGCTGGCCCTTGTAGCCGTCGGCGCTGTAGCTGCCGCCACCGCTCGAAGCTTCACGCGGACGGGCCAGGCTGACGACGATCGAGCGACCGTCGACCGACATGCCGTGCAGTGCGGTGATCGCGGTCTGCGCTTCGTCGGCCGAACCCATTTCCACGAAGCCGAAGCCCTTGGACTTGCCGGTGTCGCGGTCCATCATCACCTTGGCCGACGACACGCTGCCGTGCTCGGAGAAGTTGCTGCGCAGGCTGGCGTCAGTGACGGAATAAGGCAGGTTGCCCACGTAAATCTTGCTGCTCATGGGGAGTCTTTCTGTATCAGGCGCATCGTCGCGATGCGGTTGTGCGAAGCGGTCGTTCGCAGCGACTGGGGTGCTGAGGTCTGCTTGGGTGAACGCAGGAAATCAGCACACCGGGGGGTGAGGCATGCTGGTTTGCAGCCAGCCTTGGGTGACTGCAAACAGCTTGGCGGCATCGCGCGAGACAAAGGTCTTGTCGAAGCGGAACACACGGCAGTAGCTGCCGTTGCCTTGTGCGCGCTGTACCGAGAATGAGGCGCGAAAACGGCCGCAGTCGGTGAGGTGTGTCGCGGGCGAAACGACGAACTTGCCCATGGAAATGGCTGTATGTGAGATCTTGTTCAATCAAAACCGCGGGGTTGAAATCACCTGCGGGAGCATCGGACGGCTCGGTTGGCTGCTGCTCTGCAGACCAAAAGGGGCGGTGGGGCGGCAAGGTGCTACCCGTGCAAGGCGTGTGACGCTTTGAGAAATCGCCGTTGGGGAAGCGATTTCCTGCATGCCAGTGTTCGCTTTATATCATTTGTGTGATATGCGAGTCAATCGATATTTCCGAAGGCATTAAAGATGGCCGCGGAAGGGTGGGGGCACGTCAAGCCACCTTGCGCCGCGTCTTCTTGGGCGCCGGCGCCGCGCAACCCTTGCAGCGGCCGTACAGCGTCAGGTCGTGGTCTTCCACCAAAAAGCCGGGCGGTGCCAGCTTCGACAAGTCACCCGGGCAGGCGTGCACGTCGAACACACGCTGGCAATGCAGGCACTGGAAGTGGTGGTGGTGCTGGTGGCCCGCCAGCTCGAAGCGGGCGTTTTCGCCGGGCAAGTTCACGGGCTGCAACTCGCCCTCTTCCACCAGCGCCTTGAGGTTGCGATAGACGGTGGCGATGCCCAGGCCGGGCACGTCCTGCTGGGCCGCGTCCAGCACTTCCTGGGGCAGCAGCGGGCGATCAGCCAGGGCGATGGCGTCGCGGATGGCGCTGCGTTGGCGGGTGTTTCTTTCCATGTGACAAGCGTAACGGAGTTTGAGTTGGCGGTGCTTGCGCGCCACGCCGGTTCGATCGCTAGTGATACTGCCATATCATTATTGAATCAAATCAAACCGGGGCTCTGCACATGCACATCAGTCGTCTTCCCGTCACGGTGTTGTCGGGCTTCCTCGGCGCCGGCAAGACCACCCTGTTGAACCACGTGCTCGCCAACCGCGAAGGGCTGCGCGTGGCCGTCATCGTCAACGACATGAGCGAGGTCAACATCGACGCGGCGCTGGTGGCGCACAGCGCACGCAACGCCGGCGCCGAGCTCTCGCGTACCGACGAGAAGCTGGTGGAGATGAGCAACGGCTGCATCTGCTGCACCCTGCGTGAAGACCTGCTGATCGAGGTCAAGCGCCTGGCGGCAGAGCAGCGCTTCGACCATCTGCTGATCGAGTCCACCGGCATCGGTGAGCCCTTGCCGGTGGCAGCCACCTTCGATTTCACCGACGACAAAGGCGAGTCGCTGAACGACGTGGCGCGCATCGACACCATGGTCACGGTGGTGGACGCCTTCAACCTGCTGGCCGATCACAGCAGCACCGAGCTGTTGAGCCAGCGCGGTGCGGTAGCCGGTGACGACGACGAACGCACGCTGGCCGCCCTGCTCACCGAGCAGATCGAGTTCGCCGATGTGGTGGTCATCAACAAGATCGACCTGGTGGACGAAGCGCGGCGCGACGAGGTCATCGCCGTGGTGAAGGCCCTGAACCCGGTGGCACAGATCGTTCTGGCCGACCACGGCCGCGTGCCGCTCTCGAACATTCTGGGCACCGGCAAGTTCGACATGGAACGCGCCAGCAGCATGCCCACCTGGGTGCGTGAACTGGAAGGGCAGCACACGCCGGAAACCGAGGCCTACGGCATCAGCAGCTTCGTGCTGCGCAGCCACGCGCCGCTGCACCCGGCCCGCTTTGCGGCATTCATGGAAGCGCCGATCGCCGGCCTGCTGCGGGCCAAGGGCGTGGTCTGGCTGGCCAGCCGCCCCGACTGGGTGGTGAGCTACTCACGCGCCGGCAACACGGCCACGCACGAGCCGGTCGGGCGCTGGTGGGCAGCGGCACCGGCCGCGGCCTGGCCCGAGGCCGGCAGCCCTGAACGGAACGAGTTGCAGGCCCGGTGGACCGAGCCGCACGGCGACCGCCTCAACGAGGTGGTGTTCATCGGCCGGCACCTGAGCCGAACCGACGTGGAAGCCGCATGGCAGGCCGTGCACCTCAACGCTGAGGAAGCTGGCGACGGCGGCCATCACCCCGCCGCCTGGCGCGCACTGCCCGATCCATTCCCGCAGTGGCACCGCGTGCCGCTGGCGGATGAATGAACGGTGCTGATCGCCGCCTAGACCCGCGCCAAAACCCGCGCCGCAACCCCTCGCCTCTCCTGCTCGCCACCACAACCCGCTTCCTCATGATTTCCACCTCGCATCGCTGGACCCCTCTCGCCCGTGCCGCTGCCCTGTGCGCCGCCACGGCCTGCCTGCCGCTGACCGGCCTGGCGCAGCCCGCAGCCACCACCGAATCAACCCCGGCCACCGACAGCATCGAGGTGGTGGGCCGCCGCCAGGGCGGTGCTTATGAAGCCGGCGAGGTGAGCGGCACCAAGACGACACTGCCGCAGCGCGAGTTGCCGCAAAGCACACGGGTGATGTCGCGCCAGGCCATGGACGACCTCGGCGCCGTGCGACTTGATGACGTGCTCGATCACGTCGGCGGCATTTCGCGGCAGAACAACTTCGGCGGCCTGTGGGACAACATCGCCATCCGCGGCCTGCCAGGCAACGAGAACACCGGCATGCCGATGCTGCTCAACGGCTTCGCGGCGAACCGCGGCTTCAACGCCCCGCGTGACACCGTCGATCTGGAGCGCGTCGAATTCCTCAAGGGCCCGGCCGGCGCGCTGTACGGCGCAAGCGAGCCCGGCGGCACCATCAACCTGGTGACCAAGCGGCCACGCTGGCAGCGTGCCACGTCGATGGAGGTGTACGCCGGCAGCTTCGACTTCGCCCGCACGGCCATCGACACCACCGGCCCGGTGGGCGACACCGTGGCCTACCGCCTGAACGCCGCGCTCGAATCACGCGGCAGCTTCCGCGACCATGTGCGCTCGCGCCGCGCCGTGCTGGCCCCGGCCTTGAGCTTCAAGCTCGGCGCGAACACCACGCTCGATTACAACGGCCAGTGGATCCAGCACAGCACGCCACTCGACCGGGGCGTGCAGGCTATTCAGGGCGTGCTGGGCAGCGTGCCGCAAAGCCAGTTCCCGGGCGAGCCAGCTGACGGCCGCGTGAAAGTCGACAACCGCACCCACCAGCTCGTGCTGCAGCATGAGCTGAGCCCCGAGTGGCAATTGCGCGGCGCCGTGGGCCTGCGCAACGGCACGCTGCAGGGCGCCTCCACCGAGCCCGCCAGCCTGCGCCCCGACAACCACACTCTGTGGCGCCAGCGCCGTGACCGCGACTACCGCAGCGACGACGTTTCGGCGCAGGCCGAGTTGCAAGGCCGGCTCGATCTGGCCGGCATGGCGCACGAGGTGTTGATCGGGCTCGACGCCTACCGCTTCCACCTGGACCAGCGCATGCTGCGCTTCAGCCCCAACGCCACCACGCCCTATGCCCTGGATCTGCTGGCGCCCGTGTACGGCCAGACGCTGCCCACGCCGCTGCCCAACACCGACACCCGCGAGACCCAGCACGGCACCGCGCTGACACTGCAGGATGCCGTGGTGCTGGCGCCGCAGTGGCGGCTGGTGGCGGGCGTGCGGCTCGACCAGGTTCGCCAGTCGCTCGACAACCGCCGCACCGGCGCACGCACCTCACAGCACCCCACCGAGGCGCTGCCGCGGCTGGGCATCTCGTACCTGCCCACGGCGCAATGGACGCTGTATGTGAACACCGGCAAGAGCCTGCGCGCCAACGCCGGCAGTGATGTTGCCGGCACGGCGTTCAAGCCCGAGTCCGGCCAGGCGCTGGAGGCCGGCGCCAAGTGGGAATCGGCCGACCAGCGTTTTGGCGGCACGCTCGCGCTGTTCAACATCACCAAGCGAAATGTGTTGACGGCCGACGCGGCGAACCCGGGTTACTCGGTCACCGCCGGGGAAGTCACCAGCCGCGGTGCCGAGCTCGACGTGGCCGGGCAGCTCACCCGGTCCTGGCGCGTGACGGGCAGCCTGAGCTACGCCGATGTAGACGCCGGCGGCGGCGCGCGGCTGCTGAATGTGCCGCACATCAACGGCAGCCTGCTGGCGGTGTTTGAAGACGCGCTGCCTGATGCGTCGCGCGTCGGCTTGGGCGGCGGCATCACCCACATGGGCCGCCGCCTGGGTGAAACCGCCACCAACTTCGACCTGCCGGCCTACACCACCGTCAAGCTGGTGGCGTACTGGCGGGCCACGCCCACGCTGCGGGTCTCGGTGGACGTGGACAACCTGTTTGACAGCGCCCACTACACCAGCTCCTACAGCCGCATCTGGGTCACGCCTGGCGCGCCGCGCAGCGTGGTGGTCGGCGTGCAGGCGAAGTTCTGATGGCCGTCTCGCACGCTCGCCGCGCCTGTCTGAAAGCCGGTTTGAATGCCGGGCTGAAAACCAGCATCGCCACCAGCCTGGCATTGGCCGCCAGCCGCACCCTGGCCCACCCCGAAGGCGGCGATGCCGGCCCGCTGCGCATCGTCGGCCCCTGGGAAATCACCGGCCTGGAGCCCGCCAGTTCCGGCTTCCTGTTCACCCGCCTGCAAGTCGCCGAGACACTGATGGAGGCCGATGACGACGGCCTGCCGCTGCCGGGCCTGGCTGAGCAGTGGCAAGCCTCGGCCGAGGGCCTGCGCTGGCGCTTTGCCGTGCGTTCACGGGCTCGCTTCCACGACGGCAGCGCGGTCACTGCCGCGCAGGTGGTGGCCATGTTGCGCCGCGCCGCCGGCCGGCCCGGCCCGCTCTCGACAGCGCCGGTGGCCAGCATCACCGCCGATGGCGCGGCCGTGGTGGTGCAGCTCTCGGCGCCCTTCGCGGCACTGCCCGCGGTGCTCTCGCACAGCAGCACGATGGTGCTGGCGGCCAGCGCCTTTGATGCGGGCGGCAGGGTGGTGCGCATCATCGGCAGCGGGCCCTACAAGGTGGTCAATCTGCAGCCGCCGCAACGCATCGACATCAGCGCGTCCGAGCACTACGACGGCCCGCCGCCCACCGTGCGCAACGCCAGCTACCTGAGCGTGGGCCGCGCTGAAACCCGCGCGCTGATGGCCGAGGCTGGACAGGCCCACATCGCCTTCGGGCTGGACCCCGCCAGCCTGGCGCAGCTGCGCGGCGCGGGTCGCGTCAAGGTGGTGGCCGTGACGATCCCGCGCACCACGCTGCTCAAGGTGAATGCCGGCCACCGCTGGCTGTCTGACCCCCGCGCGCGCCAGGCACTGAGCCTGGCGCTGGATCGCCCCGGCATCGCCCGCGCCCTGCTGCGCGACCCCGGGCTGAGCGCCACCCAGCTCTTCCCGCCCACGCTGGCCGAATGGCATGTGCCCACGCTGCCGGCGCTGCACATGGACGCGCCCGCCGCCCGGCAACTCTGGCGCGCGATGGGCTGGCAGCCTGGCCCCGACGGCATCTTCGTGCGCGGCAAGGAGCGTCTGAGCCTGACCCTGCGCACCTTCCCCGACCGGCCCGAACTGCCGTTATTGGCCACGGCCATTCAAGAGCAGCTTCGGCAGACTGGCGTCGACGTGAAGGTGGCCATCGGCAACTCCAGCGAGATCCCTGCCCGCCACCGCGACGGCAGCCTGGAGCTGGCCCTGGTGGCCCGGCAATTCGGCCTGATCCCCGACCCGACCGGCACCCTGCTGCAAGACTTCAGCCCGACCGGCGGCGACTGGGGCGCAATGCACTGGCAGCACCCCGATCTGCAGCAAGCCCTGGCCAAGCTGAGCGCCCTGCCGCCCAACGCCACCGCCGCGGTGCGTGCCCACTGGCGAGGCCGCGTGGCCGACATCCTGCACCGTGAGCTGCCGGTGATACCGGTGGCCTGGTACCGCCAGACCGCCGCCGTGTCGCCCGCGCTGACCGGCTTCTCGCTCGACCCGCTGGAACGCTCTTACCGACTGACCCGCCTGCAAGGCTTCAACACGCCGCAGGCCCAGCCATGACTCGCCCAGACACCGCGCTCAACACTGCGTTCAATACCGTGTTCAACAACGTCCTCAACGTGCTGCTGCACCGGCTCTGGCAAGGCGTGCTGGTGGCCCTGCTGGTGGGCACGCTCACCTTCGTGCTGATGCGCCTGCTGCCGGGCGATCTGGCCTACCGCATTGCCGCCGGCCGCTATGGCTACGACCTGGTCGACACCGCCGCGGCGCAGGCCGTGCGGGCCGAGTTGCGCCTTGACATGGATGCGCTGAGCGCGCTCACTGCCTGGTTGCAAGACCTGGCGCGGCTGAACCTCGGCCACTCGCTGGTCGGCGGCGAGCCCGTCTGGGAAGAGCTCATGCAGGGCCTGGGCAACACGCTGCAGCTCAGCCTGAGCACGCTCTTGCTCGCGGCCACGCTGGGGCTGCCGCTGGGCTTGCTCGCCGGCCTTCGCCCCGCCGGCTGGCTAGACCGCGCCACGCTGGCCGCCGCGGTGCTGCTGCGTGCCCTGCCGCCCTTTGTGCTGGGCTTGGTGCTGATCCTGGTGCTGGCGGTGCAGCTGTCGGCCCTGCCAGCCGCCGGCCACGGCAACGCCAGCAGCCTGGTGCTGCCCACCTTGACCCTGGGCCTGCCGCTGGCCGCGCTGCTGACCCGCGTCACCCGCGACGCCATGGCCAGCGTCGCCAGCTCGGCCTATTTCAGCTTCGCCCTGACCAAGGGCTTGAGCGAACGCCAGGCCCTGCTGCGCCACGGCCTGCGCAATGTGGGCGTGCCGGTGGTGGCCTGGCTGGGCACGCAGATGGTGGTGCTGGTGGAAGGCGTGGTGGTGGTTGAAACGCTGTTCGCCTGGCCCGGCATCGGCCATGCGCTGGTGCACGCGGTCTTCGGCCGCGACATTCCGATGATCCAGGGCGCCGCGCTGACCATGGGCGGCTTGTTCGTCGTCTTGAACACCGCGGTCGACCTGGCCTGCCAGGCCATCGACCCGCGCGGGAGGGCTGCTGCATGAGCGCCACCTTCGACATGCCCAGCATCCTGACCGAGCACAGCCACGAACCCGCTGCATCAGCGCCACGCGCCAGCCGCATCGCCGGTCTGGTGCTGCTCTCTGCCTTGCTGATGATGGCCGCGCTGGGCCCGGTGGTGTCTGGCCACGACGCGATCAGCCAGCAGCTCGACCAGGTGCGCCAGGCGCCCAGCGCCACCCACTGGCTGGGCACCGACCACCTCGGCCGCGACCAGTTCACGCGCGTGGCCATGGCGCTGCGGGTATCGCTGGTGGGCGGCCTGCTGACGGTGCTGGTGGCCGCCGCCCTGGGCGCTGGCCTGGGCCTGCTGGCCGCCTGGCGCCAAGGCTGGACCGAACGCATGGCGGTGGTGCTGGCCGACTGCGCCATGGCCCTGCCCGGCTTGCTGCTGGTGTTGCTGATAGCGGCTATCGCGCCGGGCTCGTTCAGTGCGCTGTACCTGGGCTTGGCCGCCACCTTGTGGGTAGAGCACTTCCGACTCGTCCGCGTGATGAGCCGCCGCGTGCTGGCCAGCCCGGCGGTGGAGGCCGCCCGGCTGCTGGGCTTCGGCCCGCGCTACATCATCCGCACCCACCTGCTGCCCGCGCTGCTGCCCATGCTCACCACCGTGGTGTGTTTTGGCGTGGCCAATGCCGTGCTGGCCCTGGCCGCGCTGGGCCTTGTGGGCGTGGGCCTGCAACCCCCCACCGCCGAACTGGGCGTGATGCTGATCGACCTGATGCCCTATTACCGTGAAGCCCCCTGGCTCATCGCCTCACCGATGGCGTGCCTGGTGCTGCTGCTCGCCGGCCTCGTGCTGCTGGCAGGCAACAAGGTGGCGCCATGACCGCCTTGCTGGAAGTTCAAGACCTGGCGGTGCACCCGGGTGCGGCGCCCGACACGTCGCCGTTGAAACCGATCCTGCACCCGCTGTCGTTCAAGCTGGAAGCCGGCGAGGTGCTGACGCTGCTGGGCGAAAGCGGCTCCGGCAAATCACTGCTGGCCCAGGCGGTGATGGGCACCTTGCCGCCAGAGCTGCTGGCGCGTGGCCAGGTGAGCGTGCAGGGCATCACCTCGCCAGCCGGGCAGCCGCAGCAGCGCCGCGCGCTGTGGGGCCGGCAGCTGGCGCTGCTGCCGCAAGAGCCGTGGTCTGCCCTGAACCCGACGATGCGGGCCGGCGCGCAGGTGGCCGAGGTGCACCAATTGGTGCGCGGGCTGGCTGGTGCCGAAGCGCGGGCCAGCGCCAGGCAAAGCCTGGCCGCGGTGGGTTTGGCGCGGGCGGCAAGGCACTATCCATGGCAGCTCTCGGGCGGCATGGCCCAGCGCGTGGCGTTTGGTGCCACCACCGCCGCCGGCGCGCCGGTGCTCATCGTGGATGAACCCACGAAGGGCTTGGACGCCGACCTGCGCAATGAGATCGTCAGCTTGCTGCGCGGCGTGCTCGACGCCGGCGGCGCCGTGCTGCTGATCACCCACGACGTGGCGCTGCCGCGCATGCTGCACGGCCAGGTGGCGGTGCTGCGCGACGGCCACCTGCTGGAACACGGCCCCAGCGCGCAGGTGCTGGAAGCGCCCACACAGGCCTACACCCGCGCGCTGCTGGCCGCCGAGCCACGGCACTGGCCGGTGCTGCCCCCCGCGCAACCATCGCCCGCCACAAACCCGGCCGGCCCCTTGCTGCACGCCACCGACCTGTCCCTGCAAATCGGTGAGCGCACCCTGTTCAGCGAGATCTCGCTGAGGATCCAGCCGGGCGACCGCATGGCCATCACCGGCCCGAGCGGCAGCGGCAAAACCTCGCTGGGCAATGTGCTGCTGGGTCTGGTGCAGCCCACCGCAGGCCGGGTGCAACGCCAGCGGCAGCTGGGCCCGCACGCGGTCCAGAAGCTGTATCAAGACCCGCTGGCAGCGTTCGCGCCGCAGTTGCCACTGCGCACCGCGCTGGCGGACGTGATGCGGCTGCACAACCTGCACCCGGACCGCTTGAAGCGCCTGCTGGCGCGGCTCTCATTGAACGAGGGCCTGCTCAACCGGCGCCCCGATCAGGTTTCGGGGGGTGAGTTGCAGCGCGTGGCGCTGGCGCGTGTGCTGCTGCTGGAACCCCGGCTGGTGTTTGCCGACGAGCCCACCTCGCGGCTCGACCCGCTGACGCAGCAACACACGATGGCCCTGCTCACCAACACCCTGGCGGAGTACGGCGGCGCGCTGCTGCTGGTCACGCATGACGCCAGCCTTGCCCGCCGCGTGGCAGACCGCTGCCTGACCCTCAGCCCCGCCGCGCCTTGACCCCGATCGTGTACGCACCGCGCCCGTCGGGTGCGTGATGCTTCACGGTCAGCCAGTAATCGCCGGCGCCCAGCTTGCGCACGATGCGGCCGTTCAGGCCCTGGCCGCGGTCGTCGTCCACCGCCAGCACGGCGCCGGGGTCGTTGGGGCCGTGCAGTGCCAGCACGGTGTTGGTGCTGCCTTCGGTATTCATGATGCAGGTGGTGGCGGCAGTGAGCGTGAAGCGGTAGGTGTCCACCTCGCCGGTGCTGGCCAGGTCGGCCGCATGGCGGGCAGCGCCGAGCACCAGGTCGACCACGCCTGGCGCGCCGGTGCGCGGGTACTGCCGCTGCATGTAGCTCACATCCAGCGGTGAGAAGTCGGTGTTCCAGCCAATGGCGAAGCTGCCCACGGTCAGGCTGTCAGGCACCGCGTACTGCATGATCGACGTGGCATCAAAAGCGCTGTGGTTGGTGCTTGCTTCCGAGTAGGTCTGGAAGATGTTGAAGTCCACATCCGCCGTGCTCCAGCCTTGCTGCGCGTAGTACTGGTAGACCTTCGGCTTGTCCCAAGGAATTTGCCCCGACGCGGCCGGGTTCTGGTGTTCATGGATCATGCCCAGCGCATGGCCGAACTCATGGCGCACCACGCGCTCGTACTCGCGCAGGCTGGTGGAAGGCTCCAGCCAGCCGTAGTTCATCGTGGCTTCACTGGCCGGCACGGTCAGCGCATCGGTGCCCACGGTGGACCATGAAAAACCCTTCTCCGCAAAGCTGATGCGGATCTCCGCCGCGCCCTGCGTCACGAAGTCCAGCGTGAGGTTGGCATGCACCTCCCACTGCTTGGCGATGGCCTGCACGCGGGCCTGCACCACCGGGTCGCCGTCGAGGAACTTGCAGCGGATGCGCCGGCCGTTTTCCCAGAGCTTGAGCACTTCGAACGCGGCACGGGTGTGGCGCTGGCCGCCCGGGCCGCTGCGCAGCACCGTCACGCGCGTGTTGTCGACACGCTCAAGCGTGGCCACTTCGTCGGCTGAGCGGCGGGCAGCCGCCAGGCCACTCAGGCCGGGCACACGGGGCGAGCAGATCTTGCAGAGTCGGGCCATGGGTGTTCATTCCTTCCAAGCGATCAGAGAGATGGAGGTGGCGGTGTTTCAATCAAGGCCAACTGGCCTTACTTGACTGGCTCGGGCGGCTCGGGCGCCACGCGCACCCAGCCCTCGCGCAGCTCACCCGGTTCGTCCGGCAGCAGCGCCGTTTGCGTGGCCGAGAGGATGGCGTCGGTGCGCCAGCTGGCCGGGGTGTCGCGCCAGAGAAAGTTCTGCGACTGACCAAACACCGACACCTTGGGCAAGCGCACCTGGCCCTTGGCCGCGAGGTCGGTTTCCACCAGCACCGGCCCGGTGCGCAGTGAAGGCGCCAGGCGCGACAAACCCGGCGACACCCAATCACGCGCCAGCGCCAGTGCCTTGCGGGGCAAGATGCCGCTGGTCAGGTGGCACTTGCCGCCGGGGTGCATCAACACCGTCAGCGTCACGGTCTGGCCCAGGTGCAGGCGGAGGGCGTCGTCGTCCTTCAGGCCCGCCAGATACGGGTGGCTCAAGGCTTGAGCCTGCGGCTGGGCGGTGCCCTTGCCAAACAAGCCGAGGTGGCCCCGGTACTTGCCACTCACCGCCGCCTGGCTGGCCACCACCTTGTCCACCACATGGAACAGGCTGAAGTCGTCGTTGACGAAGTAGCCCAGCACGCCGTCGTCGCTGCGGGTGAGCTCACCGATGCGCGCCTCGAAGGCATGCCGGCGCGCGTCTTCTTCGGCCTGCGCCCAGGCCGCCGCCTGAGTCGGGTCTGACAGGTCCACATCGGTGGGCGGCTTCAGCTCCAGCCGCAGCTGCGCACGCACCACCGCCAACGGCCGGCCCACCAGGCCCGCCACATGCTCGGTGCCCAGCGAGGCGAGGCTGTCTACCGTCCACTGGCTGGTATCAATGGCGCGCAGCAGCGCAGACAGGGCCGACAGGCTCTCCAGGCCCGCAGGCGCCGTGGTGCCGGCGCGGCCCGCGGCGTCGGCCGCCACCAGGCCGGTGGCCAACAAACCCAGCGGCGCCTCCGACGCCTTCAGTCCGTACAGCGGGCCGGCGTCCACCGGGCCCGGGCGGCCGGGTGCCGCTTCCCACATCACGCCGCCGCTGATGGGCTCGTGCAGCAGTTCACCCAGCGGGGCGCCGTCTGAGCCGAACAGCTCGATGCTTTCATCCAGGTGGTCGGGCATCAAAAAGCCGACCACCGGGTTCACGGCCAGGGCGGGCTCGATCTGGTCGACCCGCGCCTCCACGCCCTCGGCGCCCAGCGGCGTGGCCGCATCCACCAGGCGGAACAACCAGCGCGCCGGGCGCAGCAGGCGCGGCGCCAGGCCCAAGCTGCCCGGCCGGGCCGGCAACACGCTGCGGCTGGGCACGGCCACTGCACCCAAGGTTTTGGCGGGCACCTCCAGCGTGCGACCAAAGGCATCGAGCAGGCGGGCTCGTTGCAGCGTCAAAGCGCCTGCCCACACGCTGGCGGGCGGGCGTTGCGGCGCCGGGCCCACGTTGCCGGGCCCACCCGGGCGGCGCAGACCGTCCTGCGTCACGAAGCCCAGCAGCTGGTGGCGCAAGCCGTCCAGCGAGGCGGTCAATACATCGAGCTGCTGCACCGAGGCATCCAGCGCGCGGTAAGCCTCTTCGGTGGCTTCATCGACCTGCCCACCCGAGGGCGAGGCATCGAGCTGGTCTTCAGCCGCCAACCAATCGGTGATGGCGGCATGCAGCGTGGTGGCCGCGCCGCCGGTCAGCAAGGAACGGCCGGTGAGCGTGAGCACCTCACCCGCCACGCTGGCGTCGGTGGCGCCACCTTGCAGGTCCACCGCACCCAGCTGCCAGGCCGCCAGCGTGGGCGGGTCCAGCCCTTCCACCTGCACCTGCCATTCCAGCCACAGCGGCACCCAGGGCTGCTGCCAGTTGGTGATGGCCACCAGGTCGGGGTCCATACCTTCAAACAAGGAATGCGGTCGCAAGGCTTCGGCCACCTGGCGCTGGGCCAGCCGGGCTGCAGCGGCCATGGCCGGGGCCTGGCTGGCGCGTGGAGCGCCGCTCGTGCTGTCACGCGGCACGTCGTGCAACACGGCCCCCAGCCCGCTGAACGCCGCCGTGCTGCCGTCGTACACACCATCAGCGCCAAAGCGCATCAGCAGCTCCGCGTCCAGCCGCGCGCGGGCAGGCTTCACCTGGTCACCCGTGGCCACGGCATTCGCCAGCCAGTCGAGGTGGTAGGGGTCGAACAGCAGCATCTCGCGGGCCAGCTTCAGCACCTCCGGCGGCAGGCCGCCGTGGCCCAGCGTCGGCAGAAGAGCCTTCAGATCGGCCACGCCGGCCACGCCCTCCACCACCTGCGAAGGCCAGCGGCAACCCAACGTGCGGTCCGACGAGCCGCGCCCGTCATGGCCGTGCCGCAGGCTGCGCGAGGCACCGCGCACGGCAACCAGCGGGTCGGTGGGCGCCGTCCAGCGGGCGGCAGGGCGATCAACGACACGGGGGCTGAACGTCGCCAGCGCGTCCTTGATGCGGGAACTCGCCAGGTCCTCGAGGTCGATGCGACTCGTCGACACCAGGTCGGCGCGGAACCCGAGGTCCAGCCGCGCCGCCATGGGTTTGCTGACGGTGCTGACGTTGCTATTGGCGGTGGCTGTGTTCTTGGCCGAATTGGCCGCGTCAGCGGATGTGCCGCTCTTGGCCGCCCCCGTGCCCGCCCTGGCCAGGCGGCCCTGCGGCAGCTGCTTGAAGCGGTCGTTGCCGGCACTGCCGGAGGGCTGCGAAAAGAACGCCGCGGCGTGCTCACCTTCTTCGAGGTTGACCAGGCCATCGGCCGAGCCCAGCTGGTTGACCCGCTGGCTGGTGAACGCCGCCAGCAGGCGCTCGGTGGCGCGTTGCTGGTTGGGCGTGGCGCCGCGTGCCGCCAGTGCCGCCAGCACATCATCGTCATGCTGGCCCATGGCCACACTCAGTGATTCGGCTGCCGGGCGCAAGTCACCCCACAACTTGCCGCCCACCGGCACGCCCACCACCACGCCGTGCAGCAGGCTGCTGCGCAGGTGCCAGGCGGGCGCCTGCCAGGCCTTGGCGGCTTCGCCGATGAAGGGCGATGAGCGCTCGTCCACGGCCATCTCGACCATGCGCAGGCTGCGCGGCACGAAGGGCTGTTCAGGCGTGGCGGCCACCCGTGCGGCTTGCGCCGTGCCGGCCTTGTCGAAGGTGGCGGTCGTCAGGCCCAGGGCGTCGCGCCGCGCCTGCGCTTCCAGCTCCGCCACACGCTGCGCCACCTGTGTGCCCCAGTCGGTGGGCAGCGACCAGCGCAGCTTGTCGAGGTGTTGGCTCAAGCCCTTCAGATCGTTCGCATCGCCCAGCGGGTCCAGCGTCGGGTCACTCCACCAGCCGGCCACCAGGTAGCTCACGCAGCCCTGGTCCACGCCGCCGGGTGCGAGCTTGTCGAGGTCTTCCAGCGTGTCATGGAAGGCGAAGCGGTTGAGCACCGCGTCGTACACCCCCGACCACGCCACGCTGCCGCCCGCCGTGCCGATGAGCGCCTCGCGGTGCACGGCCTCACCCGCCGGCGTGGCCGCGGTCGAGGCCTTGCCACCTTCGCGCCAGCTGCCCAGCGACACCGCCACGGCACGATCAGCTTCCAGCACCCAGCCGGTCACCACCGGCACCCGGGCGCCGCGCGGCAACACGGTGCGCAGCAACACCCAGCGGTCGGGCAGCCGCGGCAGGGCCAGCCGGTTGCTGCCCTGCCGCGCGCCGTCATCCAGCCGGCCGCGCAGCAGCGCATCCGGCATGGCCCAGTGCAGGTGCACACCCGCCGGGCGCGGCGTGCCAACCTCAAACGGCGGCGGCATGCCCGGGCCGTTTGCAGCCGCGTTCTGGCCATCGGCCGAGACCACCGGCAATGGCAGCCGCACCATCGGCTCCTTGTGGTCGGGCGGCACCACCAGCGCCTGCACGTCCACCGGCACCAGCAGGCGCGGGTCACGCAGCAGGTGCTCGTCCCAGCTGGCGATTTCGCCCAGCGACTGCCCGGCGCGCTCCAGCGCCAGGAAGCGCGAACTGCGCAGGGCTAGCTGCAGCGGGTTGACCGGGACAAGTATCGAAATGCCGTCGGCAGGACGGGCCGTGGTCGAGCCCGTGGACCCGCGCGGCTTGCGCACGGCGGACGGTGCCTTGGCGCCGCGTTTGGCTTGCTGGCTCATGGCCGTGCCTCCTTGATGACCTTGTCCAGACTCACCTTCCAGTCGGCCAGCGCCACGCTGGGCCGGAAGCTGTCGAGTGCCTGAAAGTGCAGGCCCTGCTCGTCGCTCGGGTCCCCAAACACCTGCCGATACGGGAAGCGCAGCATCTGCAGCGCCAGGCCGCTGGCCGGCAGCGGTGACGCGGCATTCGGCACCTTGGCGGCCAGGCGCTTGCGCAGCTCGGCCACGTCGATCACACCCGACGCCCCGGCGCGGAACGGCACCTCCACCGAGTTGCCGGCGGTGAGTGCATTGATGGGCGGCACCAGCGCGCCATCCGTCGCATTGCGCAGGGCCACACGGGCCTTGCGCGCCGATGGCGGGTCAGCGGCATTCAGGCGCACGCCGAACTGCACGCCCTGGCGCGGCTCTTCGATGTGCACCACCTCGGGCAGGCCATCAAACAACACCAGCAGCACCGCGGGCGCCAGCCGCTCCATGCGCAGCAGCTTGAGCCGGCTGGGGTCGTCCTCGGCGACGGTGCTCAGGGCGTCATCGGGCAGCACGTCGCGGGCGTAGGCGCGCACATGCAGCCCCGGCCAGCCCGACACCAGCCGCGAGCGCAGCAGGCAACCGGTGATGGTGCCGGCCGGCCCGTCGAGCTGATCACGCGCGGTGGCGGGGCTGCCGTTCAGCACCGGTGCACGCACGGCGCGCTCGGTGCGGTCGACCTCATCGCGGATGTGCGGATACACGGCTTCGAGGTGGGCATGGTCGAGCGTGCTGACGGTGCCCACGCTCAGCGCGCCCTGCACCAGCGCGTCGGTCCAGGCGCGGTCGATGTGGAAAAAGCGGATCGACTCGACCGGCAGCAACGCCGCGTCGGGCACCAGGTAGCTGAACGGCACGCCATGCAGCAGGCGCAAGCGCGCCAGAAAGCGGCGCAGCTCACCCGGCACGACATGGTCGCCGTCGTCCGGGTCCTGGTCGGTGAGCAGGTGGGAAAAACTGGTGGCGGCCTGCATCGCCGAGCTCATGGCCGCGGCGGCATCAAGGTGGAGCTTCATGGTCTCAGTCCTCTGTGCTGTCGTCGATGGCGCGGGCCATCAGCTGGTCGAGCGCATCGGCGTTGGTGGCCAACGCGGCAGCTGTCGTTCGCTTGGGCACCTGCTTGATCACCTGGCTCACCGTGCGCTGCAGCTCCGACATCAAGCCCGCACGCAAGCTAGGCAGATCGGCGCCGGCCTTGAGCGGCGGGGCCAGCACCACCGGGCTGGCCTGCAAGGCGCCGGTCACGCCCAGCATCGCGCTGCGCTTGCCGAGCGCGCCCAGGTCCAGGCCCAGGCCGTTGGCCACGCGCTGGTCCAGCTCGGCGGTCGACATCGCCAGCGGCCGGCCCGGGTCAGCCAACGGGCGCTGCGGGCCGAGCATGGGCTCGGTGTTGTCCGCCATGGTTTTCACCATCGTCAGGGCAACGAAGCGGCCGAGGTCAATCCGCCGCTGGCCCACGGTCGCGAGCAGCTCGGGCAGATCAAACGGCAGGGCCTGGTCGAGCAGGCTGCGCACCCGCCCGACGCCAAACTGCTCGGCGCGAAAGCGCTGCAGCGACGACACCACCGACAGCTGCGACAGCGCCAGCAGCCGGCCCAGCTCGAAGGCTGCGGCCAGGCCCAGGTCTTCGCGGCCATCAGGCACCACGCTGCGCAGCTGGTCGGCGGCGTGGGCCAGCGGCAAGGTGGTTTTGCCGCTGGCGTCGCCGCGGTCAGTGGCAAAAGGCACGCAAGGGCCGCGGTACCAGGCGCGCAGCGCATCACCGCGGCGGCTCTGGTGGTCCAGGCCCAGGTGGCCGGTGGCCACCACTTCCGGCGGTGCGCGGCGCGGTGCGGGCGCCGCGTCGCCTGCCACCGCGTCGGGTTCGGGCGGCAAGGTGCCGATCAAGCCGGTGTCCAGCGACTGCATCAGCGTCTCGAACGTGGCGCCTTCGGTGCTGGTGAAGGTCCAGTGCGCCAGCACCGGAAATTTCAGCACCTTCTCGCGGGCGTAGAACTCGATCGGCGGGCGGAAGCCGTTGGCCATCACCTCACGCACGCGGGTCATCGCGGCGGGGTCACGCGCGGCCATGGTCACCTGGTGCGTGGCCTGGGCCCAAGGCGCGGCGGCGGCCTGCTGGCCCAGGGGCCGGCTGCCATCCAGCGCATGAAAGGCGGCGTTGCTGGCCGCCGGTGCTGCCGCGCGCGCGGCCCGTTCGGCGCGTGACACGCGCGGCGCACCCGGCACCTGAATGCCGGCCGGCAAGGCGGCGCGCGGCATCACCAGATCGTCCGGCCCGCCGGGCAGCTGGAGCTGCATCAGCGGGCGCCAGTCTTGTGCACGGCTGAAGGCAAAGTCAGCCACTGCCAGACCGGGCTTGGGCAGCGCCGCCAGCTGGCCCTCCACATTCACCAGGCAGGCCATGTAGCGCACGGGCACTGGGGTGCCGTCTGTCTGCTCCATCACCGGCAGGCGGTTGGCCAGCACCACGGCCACCCAGCCGTCGTCGTCGGCGCCCATCAGCTCGGTGTCGCTGATGTCGACCTCGCGCACATGCGTCAGCATGGCCAGGTCTTCAGCGCACGGGAAGATCTTCTTCACCACCGAGGCCGTCACGGCCAGATACAGGCCCTGGGCCACGTCCTGGTCGTTGGTGTCGGGCAGCGCTTTGTCCTTCGTCACGTAATCTGCCACCGGCGTGGGGGTGGACAGGGACGCCTCGCCCTCGGCCACCAGCACCAGCGCCAGCCAGGGCTGGGCCGACACCTCGGGGCCGCCGGCCGGGTTGCGCTCCCAGGGCAGCGTGCGGCGCTTGAGCACGATCTGCGGCAGCCGATCACTGAACGCGCCTTCGGCATTGGCCGGCGGGAAAGTGCTGAGGATCTGGTCGGTGGGCATCACGTAGCGAGGCGCCGACACCCGCACATGCGTGGTTTCAGTGCCCACCGGGAAGGGCAAGCCGCCCTGAGCGGTGCGCAGGGTGTAGTTGCCGGCGGTGACCTGCGGCAGCACATGGCTGTGCAGGATGAAGTGTCCGATGGGGGGCATTCAGGCGGCCTTTCTGCGACGTGTCTTGGGAAGCGGCGTGGCCGCGGGCCGGGTGGCCAGCGTGCGGGCCGCTGCGCGCTGTTGCGGGGTGCGCACGGGGCCTTGCCAATGCAGGCGCGTGGCAGCAGCCCCCTGCCCCGGTGGTGTGGGCGGGGCCAGCGGCGCCAGAGCGGCGTCCAGCCCGCGTGCAGCCACCAGCGCCAGGGCGGCCGCAGCGCTCAGGCCGGCACTGCCGAGCACGCCGGCCAGCGCGATGCCCGAGCCCGTGGCGATGCTGATCGACGGTGCGGCGCTGCCGTCTTTCGATTCGACCGGCACCAGGTCATAGGCCAGCACACTGCGCTGGCCCATCACCAGCAGCTGCGGCGCCAGCGGCTCACCCAGTTTGTCGAGCGCCCGGGTGGCGCCGTCCAGGCCCATCAGCAGATCGCCGGGCGCCGGCTGCTCGTCGTCAAGCACGATGAGCACCGAACGCAGCGGCTGGTTGAACACCGTGCTGACCGTGGTGTCGCCCTGGGCCAGCTCGGCCCCGCGCACCCAGCCGGCCGCCGCACGTTGGCCGTGGGCAGGCACCGGCGTGGCCGTGGCGTGCATCAGGCATCCGGGTGCCACGGCGGTGTTCCAGCCGGCATACGGCATCAGCAAGCCGGCATGCCAGCCGAGCAGGCCCGCCGCAGCGCCGTCTGCACTGCCTGCGCCCAGGCCGGTGACCACGATGCGCTCGGTGCCCGGCGGCAGGCTCACGGCCTGCTTGGCATCGGCTTGCGCCGGCAGCCGGGTGTCGAGCAGGCGTCGGCCGCCCAGCCCCAGCAACACCACGCGGCAGGCCGCGCCGGTCATCACCAGGTCCGGGCGGGCCTGCTTCGAGCTGGCGTCTGCCCGCGCATTGGGCAGCTGCAGCACCACCGTCTGGCCAGCGGCCAGGCGGGCGCCCGCCTGGCGGTCACGGTCGCGGCCGGTCATCGCCTGCTGGAAGACGCTCAGGTCGGCGGCCAGTGGCGCGCCGGCCCGTGCCACCACCGCGGTGGGCAGGGCGGCCTGGCCAGTGAGTGGCACACGGGCCGTGGCCACCAGCGTGGTGGTGCCGTCCGTCAAGGTGCGCGACGCTGCGGGCGTGCCCACCAGCACCAGCTTGGCCGCGAACGACCGGCTGCGCTTGGCCTCCACCAAGGCCATCGTCGGCGGGGCCGTGCGCCACGCCTTGTCGCTGCCCTTGACGGTGGTGGTGGCCGCGGCCTGGCCGATGCGGCCATCGGTTTGACCGGCGCTCATCAGCGCCAGCGCCACGGGCGCATCCACCACCGCATCAGCCACCGGCAGCGGCCTGGCCTTGACCTGCAGCGGCACCACCGTCTCCGTGGGTGATTCCAAGCCTTCAGCCAGGCTGCTGAAGCGCGGGGGCGCACTGCGTTCACCACGCAACGCCGCCAGCGCCGTGGGCGAGGCCTGCCGCGCCAGCTGGCTGCGGGCCTGGGCCATGGCGGCCTCGACGTTGGTCACGGCCGGCACCAGCTTGCTGACGCTGATCGCCAGGTCACGCAGGCGTTGGCTGTCGGCCAGACTGCGGCTCAGCGGCAGCGGCTTGCGCCGGCCGATGCTGACCTGGTGGTACGCCACCGGCGGCGTGGCTTCGCCCGGCTGGCCGGTGGTGGTCAAGACGATGGACTGCAGCGCCTTGATCATCTCGCCCTTGGGCACCTTGCGGTTGCTCGGATCGCCCGGCGGCCCCCACACACCCATGGGGAAGCTGCCCAGGGGCTGTGGTGCCAGGTCGAACGGGAAGGGCACACGCTCGGCGCCGTTGCGCAGCCAGGTGAACGTCACCACCGGCGCAATGTCACTCTGGCCCATCGGCCCGATGCCCAGCACACCTTCACTGTCCGCAGGCGTCGTGGTGACGGACCCATCCTTCGCCGCCGTCTGGATGAGCACCAGCGGCACCGTGCTGGTGAAGGTCAAGCCGAACTCGGCCACCACCACGAAGGGCTGCTCGGCCGTGCCGTCGGGCGGCTTGGCGTTGGCCGCGGCGGGTTGCGCACCGCGCCCGGTGATCAGGGCCTGTGTACGAACCGGCTTGCCGGTTTCGGTGCCCAGGTACTTGGCGGTGAAGGCCTCCGCCGTCAGGTACGCGCGCTGGGCCTGGTCGCTGCCGCCAAATTCCAGCGTCAGCTCGATGGGGCCAACCTCAAAGGTGGCGCTGCCGCGGAAGTCGGGGCCCTCCACCGCGATGCGCGCACCCAGGTGCACCGAGATGGTCAGGTCGCCCAGGAAACCGAGGTCGAGCGTGACCCCCGCCGCGATGCGCGCATAGGCCATCACGTGATAGTGGAAGGGGTCGAAATACACGATGCCGTGCGCGCCGAAACGCACCTCGGCCCAGGCCGGCCCGAAGTGCGCCGAGGCTTCGAAATCACCGCCGGCCATCAGCGCTTCCGAGCTCAGCGCGAAGTAGCTGCCGGCCTTGATGACGATGCTGTCGCCGATCGCCCAGCGCAGGCCCAGGCGGGGCACCACGGGGTAGCCGTCGCGGTGGAAGTCGGGGTGGTAGCCGCCCAGCGTCATGACAAATTCGCCGGCGTGTTCGCCCTTGAACCAGATCACGTAGGCGAAGCCGCCGGTGAGCTTGATGTCGGGGTAGAGCAGCCAGGAGTTGTCGGTCAGCTGGCCCTGCACCCAGAGCACGCCCTCGCTGGTCGAGAAGCGCACCATCAGCGCCAGCTCGATCGACACCAGCGCCACCTGTGGCCGCGGCAACGCCATGCGCGCCAGGCCCAGCAGGTTGATGTCGAGGCCGTCGCCCACCTGCACGCCGATCACGGCGATGCCATCGACCAGCGCGAAGCTGGTGAACGACAGGCCGCCGGCGAACCAGAAGGTGCCGCGCTGCATCGGGAAGTAGGTGCCCAGCGCCTGCAGCTTGTCCATCGGCTCGCCCGCACTGGCGCTGGGGTCGAGCATTTCGATCAGCGGGTATTCGCCGAACTTCGACAGATCGGTCGGCAGCTTCATCGCCCGGTTGATGCCGAAGCCACCACCGAGGCCGGTGAGGAAAAACGCGGGCGGGCCGCCCAGCATGCCGACCACGGCGCCTGCCGCGAAGAAGCTGGTGAAGCGCTCGCCGTCTTTCGTTGCCCCCTCACCGTAACCACCGTACAGCGTCAGGCCATACACGCCGAAGCGGCCGAGCAACATGCCGAGGTATTGAATGCCGCCGCCCGACGCCGTCTGCTTGAGCAAACCACCCGCGATCGACACGCCCGCCATGTCGGCGGCCACGGCCAGGCCGGCCAGATCGATCGCCCAGTTCGCCGGGTCCAGCAGGCCAGCACCGCTGGTGTTGTTGAAGTTGTAGCGAAGCTGCAGGTCGTCCACCGCGCAGCTCAGCCCGAACATCGAGACCGAGCCGTCCATCAGCACACCGACCGACTGGATCTGGCCATCGCGCGTGGGCACGTCCAGCCCGACCTGCTCCAGGTAGAGCGGACCGAAGCCGCGCTGGATGGCCAGCCACCAGGGCCCCGGCGGCTCGCCCGCCGTGAGGCTGACAGACACGCCGCCGCTGCCATGCTGCTGCACCGCCAGCGCCGGTGAAAACGCCGGCCGCGGCGGGGTGGGGCCGCTGTCGCGCATCAAGCCCTGGGCGATGGGGTTGTTGCCACCCGCACCGGCCATCGGCACCGCCAGATTCTGGAACTGCAGCTGGATGCCCGCACCAGTCAGGCCGGTGCTATCGATGCCGCCGTACAGGTGCAGGGCGACCGTTTCGATGCTCAGCCCGGTGTCGAGCAGCGGGCCGGTGGCCTTGCCCACGCGCAAGCCCAAGCCGTTCACCACCAGGCTCGGCGAAAAAGCCAGCGTCGGGGTGGTGGACAGGAAGCCCACGAACAAGCCGCCGTCGCCCGGCGGGTTGGGCGTGATCCAGCGGTCATCGTTTTCGAGCCACAGGCGCACCTCGCCATCAACCAGCAACAGGCGCTGCGACAAGCCCAGCTGCAGGCCGAGTGGCCCGCCCGGCGCCAGCTCCAGCAGCGACACGGTGAGGCCGTCCACCGTCAGCACGATGCCAGCGGACACGATGTTCTTCAGCAGCGCCAGCACGCGCGGCTGCACGCTGCTGAGCGTGGCCTCGAACAGGCCGGTGTCCAGCTCGAAGCTGCCCGACACGTCTTTCAGCAGCACGCCCTTCAGCAACTCACCCACGCTGCTGGTTGCGGTGCCCACCGGCGTGTTGAGCAGTTGCGTGACGGCCGGCTGCGCCAGTGCCACGGCGGCCACCAGTTCCAACAGCAATTGCACGGCGCGCTGGGCGACTTCGGGCGGCACGGCAGGCGGCGCATCTGGCGACACTGCGGGCGTAACCACCACCGGCAAGGCGGGTACGTCATGCGGCGCGTTGAAAGGCCCGTCGCTGGCCACCAGGTGGAAGGTGCCGTCGTCCAGCTGGCAGCACACAGACAGACGCTTGAAAGGCGCCACGTCGTCCAGCAACAAACCAACGCTGACCTGGCGCGTACGCCCCGGCGCCGCGCCGGCCACCACGCTGAACCACGGCCGCAGGTGCGCGCCGCCAATGTCGATGGGCTCGAGGCGCACGGTGGCGTCCACGGCCTGCACGCCGGCGTCAGACAAGGTGAAGGCCGCGTCGAGCAGCAGCACGTCGGGCACGATCAGGTTGGTGACCGCCAGTTGCACGCTGCCCGTGGACGGCGTCCAGGTGAGGCTGAACACGCCGACCGCGCAGCGGATGGCGGCGCCGCCCGACGAGTCGATGCTGCTGAGGGTGAGCGCCGCTGGCACCACGCCGCGCAACGCCGCCACCAGCGGCTGCAGCAAGGCCACCGACGCACCCGGCGCCGCCGCCTTCAACGCCGCCACCGGCGCCTGGGCCCAGGCACGCAACGCAGCCGCGTCAAACCGGGGTGGTGCGCCGGTGCGCAGGCGCATCAAGTCACCCACCTGCTGCACCAGCGGCCCGACGTTGGCGGCCTGCGCGGCCAGGGTGTCGAGCAGGAAGGGCAAGGCCGCTTCCACTGCGGAGCCTGCTGCGCCAGCCAGGCTGCCCAGCCCGGCAAACGGCAGCAAGGGCACATCGGCCCCGCTGGCCGGGCGCAGGAAGAGGCGGACCTGGCCGTTGTCGAGCGCCAGGTGCAGCGCAGGGCGGCCGGCCGAGGCACCGGGCAGGCCGAGTTGGGCTGCCAGTGCAGCCACTGGCGACTGACCCGCCGTGAGCCACAGCCCGGCGGTGAGGCCCAGCTGCAGGTGCGGCTGGCCGGCGGCGGGGGCCACCCAGGCGGCGGCGTCGATGGCCAGTGAGAGCCCGCTGCGCGGCCCATCCACCAACCAGCTGACGCTGACGCCCGGCAGCACCACCAGCGTGGCCGGGGCGCCCGGCGCAGCGGCGGCCTGGCCCCACAGCAGGCGCAGTGCGTTCAGCAATTGCGGGCCGCGTTGCGCGAGGGCGCTGGCCGCGCCTTGGCGTTGCCACCAGGCCGCGGGTTGATCAAGCCAGGCGAGCAAAGGCCGCACCGGGCGCAGTGCGCCCGCGGCCACCTCGCTGGCGGGCACCAGCAGATCAAGCGCGTCCAGCGCGGCTTCCAGCACCGGCGCCAGCACCGTGTCGGCCGAGCGCAGGCCTTGCAAACCGGCCTGGGCCACCACCGCGGGCAGCCAGCGCGCCAGCAGGCGCTCGGCCGCCGGCACATCGGCCACCGGCCACAAGGCCACGGCCTGGGCCGGGCCGCTGACGGGCAGCCACACCAGGCGCACGGTGGGCGCAGCGCCGGCCACGGGTGCATCCAATTGCAGTTGCCAATGGGCTTGCGATGCCTCGGGCGCACGCACCCCGAGCTGGAACTGGCCCGTGCAACCGGCGGGTGAACAGGTGAGGTCGAGCAGCCAGCCGAAGCGGCCGGCGTTGGGGCCACCGGCCTGGACGCGCACGGTGTCGGTGGTGAGGTCCACCGACGCCCCCAGCGGGCCGAGCAAGGCACGCAGCGCATCGGCCAAGGCGCCGCCGGGCGCGGCCAGGCGCTGACGCAACAAGCCCAGCGGGTCGAGCACCAGTTGATCCAGCGCATCGGCCACCAGGCCACCTTCCGCAGCCAGCAAGCCCAGCTCTTCCAGCACGTCGCCCAGGGCCACGGCCAGCGAATGGCCCACATCGGCCTGCACACGCTGCATCACCGCAGACAACAACACCCGCGCTTCGGGCAAGGCCGGCACGGCATCGGCGCCGGTGCCCAGCACGAGGCGCTCCCAGCGCTGGCCGAACAGGCGGGCGTCGTGGAGGGTGATCGTCGTCGTGGCGGTGCTGGCGGCTGAGCCATCCAGCGGCAGCACCATCTCCACCGACACGGCGCGCAAGGCCATCTCGGGGCGGGCCATCAGCCAGCCTTGGCGGTCGGCCAGGCCCAGTTGCACGCGCAGCGTGCGGGTGGCGGCCACCACGCCGGCCGGGCCCACGTCATGCGCCAGCAAGAGCAGATCGGCCTGGCCGGTGATGCGCACATCGCCAGCTGACTGCACGGGGAGCGACCAACGCAAGCCGGCGCGCCAGCCGGTGGGTGCGGCGGCCAGCAGTGGCGCCAACGCTGCGGCTGCCGCTGCAACGGCAGCCCGGTGGTTCAAGCCGGCCGCCACCACGGCGGTGAGCGCGTCAGCCACCTGGGCCGCCGTCAGCACGCCAAACACGGCGTTCACGGCCAGGCCCGCGCGGGGCGCCGGCAAGGCCTGCGGCGGCAAGCGCAGCTCGGCCGTGGGCTCGGGTTGATCGGCCAGCGGCAGCAGGCCGTCCAGCAGCGCGCGGCCACGGGTCAGGTCGCTGTTGTCGGCCGGCGCGCCGGTGGCGGGCGGCGGCGGCAGCAGGCGGCCCAGCAGCTGAACGGCATCGGCCATGGGCTGCTCGGTCAGCACACTGAGCGAGATGTCGGACAGCGGCGTGCCCACCAGCACCAGGTCGGCCACGGCTGGGCATTGGTCAGCCGCGATGCGCGCGGCGTGGCCGGCGCCGGCCAGCGCCACCAGCACGATGGCGGGGTCGATGCTGGAGAGGTGATTCAACACGCGGGACAGGCGCGCGGCCTGCTGCGCGGTGCCGTCGTCGGTGTCGCCCGGTGCGCGGCAGTCGGCACGGCTGCCTAGGGCCACGAACCACACGCCGCTATCCGCCGGCGGCAGGGTGAACATCGCCGGGCTCAGGCCGCTGCCGGTCAGGTTGATGCAGCGGTCGGCGGGCATGGCCGCCCAGGCCTGCTCGCCCACGGCCACATGCACCACCAGGTCGGGCGAGCGGCCGGAGATGACAGCCACGTCAACCTGCTCCCACAGCTGCGTGGCAGCCACGGCCAGCTGGTGCAGGCGCACGCCGGCCGGCACAGCGCCGGCCACGGGCGGGCGCAGGCGGCCGTCGCCGTCTGCACAGCGGTTGGCGAAGCGCTCGAGGCCGTCCTGAAGTTGATCCAGAAGGCGATGGCGCAGCAGGTCGGCCAGGTCCGGCGCGCGGCGGGCATCGGCCTGCAGTGCCGCCAGCCATTGCGCCGGGGTGAGGGCCGGCAAGCCGGGCAGCCAGTTCTGCAGCAGATCGCGGGCGGCGTTCAAGGCAGGTGCCGGGCCGGCCGGTGGCAACCAGGCCACCAACTCGGGCAGCAGGGCCGCAGCAGGCGTGGCGGGGCCGGCCAGAGCCAGGCGCCACGGGTCATCCGGGTGGCCCGTGGCGGCCAGGGTGGCGGGCAGCGCGGGGGTGCTGCCCAACAGGTCAGCCAACCAGCCGAGCGCGCGCGGGGCCAGCGGGCTGGCCAGCAAGGGGCGCAGCCAGGCCTGCAACGCGGCCGCGGGGTTGGCCACCAGGTCGGCCAGGCGCAGCGGCGGGTGGCTGCCAGACGGCGGTGGTGCGGGCTGCCAGCCCAGCAAGGCGATGGCCTCGGCCAGCGCGGGGTGCACCGCCACCGGCTGGCTCAACAGATGAGCCAGCAGGGCCTGCAGCGCATCCCAGTCGGCGGCGGGCAGGGTCAGGCGACCAGCCGCATCCAGCTGCGGCATGACCAGCGGCAAATCCCCACTCGGCAGCGACAACCTGGGTGAGGGCAGCAGGCACTGCGCCTGCAGGCCGGTGGCGGGCAGCCAGTGCAGGTCCAGCCCCAGGCCATCGGCCAGCAGGGCCGCACCGGCTTGCAGGGGCAGACGGATGCGCGGCGGCGTGGCACCGGCTTCGGTCAACATCAGGCGGGCCTGGGCCGCGGGCAACACCTCGGCGCTGCGCACCAGCACATCCAGCTTCAGCAGCGTCACGCGCAGGCGGGTGGCGGCGTTCAGGGCCACGGCGCGAGCATCGACCGCGTCAAGGCGGGCCATCACCACGGCGTCGAGCCACAGCACGGAGCCGTCCACCGCCAGCTCCAGCGCCAGTTCGGTCTGCCGGGTGGCGTCTTGCGCGCGGTGCAGCGGCAAGTGCCACGGGTCAGCGCGGGTGCCACTGCCGGTGATGGCGGGCAGCGCCGCGCCGGCATCGGCCAGCGCGGTTTGCACCGCCACCAGCAAGTCACGCAGCTCAGACGGCCGGCTCATCAAGGCGCGCCAGTGGGCGGCCACGGCGCGCAGCGGGTCGTCGAGCAAGTCGTGCAGGGCCACGGGCGCCAGGCCTGACGGTGCTTGCAGGCCCAGCAAGCGGCGCACCAGACCGAGCACGTCGCCCAGACCGGCGAACAGACTGTCGGCGAGACTGGCCACGGTGGTGGCGGCCGCGTCGATGACGGCGTCAGGCGTGCTGAGGTCGAGCGTGGCAAAGCGCTGCGCGCCGATGACCACGCCGTCCGCCGCGAGCAGGAAGCGCAGCTGGCGGTTGGCGTCGAGCTCGAAGCCGATGCGCACGGTGTCGACGTGCACGGCCGGCGCGCCGGGCATATCCAGCACCGGTGTGCCGGGCGCGGGCAAGCCGGCCTGCGCCCACACGGCCAGGCTGGGCAGGGCCAGCAGGCTGCCATCCACCAGATCAGCACGGAGCAGCGCCGCGCGGATCTGCACCGGCGTGTCGGCGGGCCCGAGCCGCACGGTGAGCGCGGGGGTCAGTCGGGTATGGCCGGTCGGGCCGGTGTCCACGCCGATGGCCAGCGACACCGCAGCGCTGCCGCCGATGGTCAGCTGCACCGCATCGCCCACCACCTGCGCGCCCAGCAAGGTGGCCAGGTGGCCCAGCCAGCGCGTGCGCATCGGCGCCTGGCCCAGCACCTGCTCCAGCCATTGCGCCAGCGCCAGCGGGCCGCGCTCGAACAGGCCCTGCAGCGGGAAGTCAGGCAGGTCATCGGTGCTGCGCAGCCCCAGCAACCCGGCCAGGGCCTGCACCGCCGGCGGACCGGCTTCGGCCTGCGCCTGCAGCAGCGCCAGCACGAGGTGCAGCACGGCTTCATCCAGCTGATCTACCCCGGCCGCGCTGACGAACACATCACGCGGTACCGGCGCGCCGGGCAGTTGCAGGCCCTGCAACATCAGGCCGAACACGGGCGGCTCCGTGTGATCGTCAATGGCGGTGGGCGCATCAAGCGACAAGCCGATGCCACCCAGCCGAGGCTGGCCCGGCACTGGCGCTGCGGTGTCGAGCGTGACCTGGGTTTGCACGCGCAGGCGCCCACCCGGCGCACCGAGCAGCAGCAGCGCACCCACCGGCGCGCTGGCGTCTTCGCGGAAGGCCCGGAAGAGCGGCACCATCAGGCGCGTCTGGCTGATGGCCGGGGCGGTGGTGCGCACCGTCAGGCCCACGCCGATGTGCAAGCCGTCCACCGGCCGGGCATCCACCGTCAGCGCCAGATCCACCGGCGGGTCGGTCAGGGTGATCAGCGGCAGCCAGGTGATGCCGTCCACCTCTTGCCGCGCGGCGCCACCCAGCGCTTCGTCGATGAAGGCCATCAGGGCCTCGCGCTGGGCCGGGTTCGACAACACCCGCGTCAGCGACGCCGCCGGGTCAGAGAACCAGTCGGGGTTGGGGTCTTCGCCGTCGAACAAACCGAGGGCGGCGGCCAGTTGGCCCAGCAGGCCCAGATCACTGCGGTGCATGCTCATCAGGTCACCTCGAGGGTCACAGCTTTGCCGACTGGCCGGTGAACCGGTGGCGGGCCATGGGGAAGATCGTCAGGCCCTTGGCCGTGACCATCACTTCGACGGGCACCAGCACCTGGCCCCGCGCGTCTTTGCCGGCCGCCGCGGCCAGGCCGCTGAACAGGCCCAGCACGCACTGCCAGGCGAAGGCCACCAGCGCGTCGCCCCAGCGGTCCACCACCAGGGCCGGGCCTTCGGGTACGCGGTGGGTAGCGGCGAACAGGCCCGCGGGCTGGTCGGGAGAGCCGCAGACGAAGGTGATGCGCACCCGGGCGTCGCCGGTCTGGTCGCAGCGCACGGCCAGGGTCAGGGCCAGCACGCCGTCGTCGATGGCCACGTCGGAGGGTTCCAGGGCGACGGCCAGCTCGTCACTGCCATCGACCCAGACCACCTCCTTGCGCAGGCTTGGTCGGTACAAACCCGCGGCTTCGCGCATGGCGACGGCCAGCAGCTCGCGGGCGGTTCCACCGCCCATGTCGATGGGGGGATGCAGCTGACCTTCGGTCAAGGGCACCCGCACGGCGGCCAGGGTCAAGGCCGTGTGTTGCTGTGCAACAAATTTCAGGTACTCGGTGGCGATGCTGGCGGGCATGTTTGGCGGCTCGACTGTGTTGAAAAATCAACAGGCCACACGGCCGACGCGGACTTGCGCCAAGGCTCGATCACCTGCCACTGACAGGCCAATGTAGGAGTGCGACCTTCAAAAAGGAGCCCCTACCAAGGCCGCCCGGAGGGCCTGCCCACCCCCTAAGACAGAGGTGCCGAAAGGCGTCGTGAAGCTTTGCGCCACGGGCCTGATCTGCTACGCGCGCCGGACTCCCGACCCAGCCAGGCCAACCTCAAAAAAGACCTGCTTGTATTTCCAAAAAGCAAGAGAGAGTTCCCCCGTTCTGGTTAGCCCACCCCTAGAACATCAATGGCAACGTTCAGACACACGTCATAAATTGGGGCTTCAGCTTTATTTGGCGAGGAGCCTCCTCATGTTCTTGAAGTCGTTGTCCAGTGCGTGCCTGATCGGCTGCGCCCTGACCATCAGCCTGGTGACTGCGGCGCAAGCCCAGGAAGCTGCTACCGCAGCGCCCAGTGATACCAACTCCGGCATGCGCGTCAGCGTGGATCCGGTGACCAAGGAAATCCGGCCTGTCAGCGCCGCTGAGTCGCGTGCACTGGACCGCAAGTCCGGCGTCGACGCGTCCAGCCTGCAGCGCAGCAAGCCTGTGACCCTGCAGTCGAAGGCCACCGGTGCCCGCGGCGTGCGTCTGGGCGAAGAGCACATGAGCTCTGCCGTCGCCACGATCTCGGCCGATGGCAAGCTCCAGATGGAATGCATGGAAGCCGGCGACCACGCTGGTCATGCCCACGCCGCTCCTGCAGCAGCACGCAAGGAGTCGAACCTTGAATAAGTCTCTTTCCTTCTCCGCCAAGGCCCTGTGCGCCGTGGCGATGGCCGTGGCCGCCCTGGGTGCGCAAGCAGCTGGCGCCAAGGCCCGCCTGCTGATCGTCAACGGTGACCCCGCTGGCGTCGGCTTCAACGACACGACCCCGGCCACGCCGGTGGGTGGCAACCCCGGCACCACGCTGGGCGAGCAGCGCCTGTTCGTGTACGACTACGTGGCCAAGAAGTGGGCGCGCGAGCTGCCCCCGGGCCCGCCGATCCGCGTGGCTGCCAGCTGGCAAGCCCTGACCTGCTCGGCCACCAGCGCCGTGCTGGGTTCGGCCGGTGCCTACAACGTGTGGCGCAATTTCCCGAACGCTCCGAAGCAGGACGTCTGGTATTCGTCCGCGCTGGCCAACACCCTGGCCGGCAGCGACCTGGACGAAGGCGTTGATCCGGAAATCATCTCGCGCTTCAACGTGAACCTGGGCACCCCGGGCTGCCTGCCGAGCTCGCCGTTCTACCTGGGCGTGGACAACGTCGCCCCGGCTGGCCACATCAACTTCGCCATCGTGCTGCTGCATGAGCTGGGCCACGGCCTGGGCTTCCAGGCTCTGACCAGCGGCTCCACCGGTGCACGCATTGCCGACGACGTGGGCACCTTCCCGGCCATGTGGGAATCGTTCATGTACGACAACACGGCTGGCAAGTCGTGGGCCGACATGACCGACGCCGAGCGCGTGACCTCGGGCATCAACACCAACAACCTGGTGTGGACCGGCGCGAACGTGGTGGCCGACGCTCCGAAGGTGCTGAACGGCACCCCGTTCCTGAAGCTGTTCTCGCAGGCTGCACCTGATGTTGCCGGCACCTACTCGGTGGGCACGGCTTCGTTCGGCGCTCCGGTGACGACGACTGGCCTGAAGGGCGACATCGCCCCGATCGTGGACCAGACTGACGGCGTGACGGGCCTGGCCTGCAACCCGCTGAGCCCTGAGAACGCGGCTGCCGTGGCCGGCAAGATCGCCCTGGTGGACCGTGGCGTGTGCGGCTTCACCATCAAGGCGAAGAACGTGCAGAACGCTGGCGCCGTGGGCGTGCTGGTGGCCGACAACGTGGTGGCAGGCCTGACCGGCCTGGGCGGCGCTGACCCGACCGTCGTCATCCCGGCTGTGCGCATCCTGAAGACCGACGGCGCCAAGATCCGTGCTGGCGTGGCTGCAGCAGGCGCCGCCGGCGTCCGTGGCAACCTGCGTGTCGACAACAACGTCCGCTCGGCGTCTGACGCCGCCGGCCGTCCGCGTCTGTACGCACCGAACCCGTACCAGTCGGGCTCATCCGTCTCGCATTGGGACACCGCCGCCAGCCCGAACCTGCTGATGGAACCGGCGATCAACGCCGACCTGACCCAGAAGGTCAAGGCACCGGTGGACCTGACGCTGCCCCTGCTGAAGGACATCGGCTGGCCGATCGGCCAGTAAGCTGCCAGCCGCAGCAGCCTGCAACTGCAGGCTGAACGCGGACTGAAGGTACCAAGGGCCGGGTGGCAACACCCGGCCCTTTTTTCATGTCGGTGGCGCGTGGGATGGCAACCCGGGCGGCAGCCACTGCGTGCGCACCCCCGCCATGTACCTGTGCTCGCGCTTGACGGATCATGTGAGCCTGAGTCGCAAGATCAGAACCATCTACTCCGGGAGATCGCCATGCGCCAATTGAATGTCCTCAAACGTGCCCCCACCCATGCGCTCTTGCTGGGCGTATTGGGCCTGTTTGCCACCGGCCTGCGGGCCGAGCAGATCGGCGCCGTCGACACGGTGTTCAAGTTCATCGGGCCCGACCACAAGATCGTGGTGGAAGCCTACGACGACCCGAAGGTGGCGGGCGTGACCTGCTATGTGTCGCGCGCCAAGACCGGCGGCATCAAGGGCGCGCTGGGCCTCGCGGAAGACAAGTCGGAAGCCTCCATCGCCTGCCGGGCCGTCGGGCCGGTGTCGTTCGGCAAGCCGCTGCCCGAACAGGAAGAGGTGTTCAGCGAGCGCATCAGCCTGGTGTTCAAGAAGCTGCGCATCGTGCGGATGGTGGACACGCCGCGCAACACGCTGGTCTACCTGACCTACTCCGACCGGCTGATTGAAGGCTCGCCGCAGAACTCGGTGACCGCCGTGCCGGTGGACCGCGGCACGCCGATTCCGGTCAAGTAAATCAGCCGGCGCGGGCCGGCCAACGCGCGTCAGGCCTCGCGGCCGGACATGCGCATCTGCCGCGCGGTTTCCTCATCGCGCGCATCGTCGATTTCACGCAGCACGCTGCGCAGATCAACGCTGGCGAGTTCGGGCTCGAAGTGGCCGGTCAGCGGGGTATCGGCCTGCAGCATGCCGCGCTGATAAAGGCTCCACATCTCGGGGCCATAGGCGGTGTTGAGCAGCGCCGGCTCGAAGCGGCCGAAGAAGTTGCGCAGGTTGTCCACGTCGCGCAGCAGCATGCGGGCGGCGTGGTTGTTGCCGGCGGCGTCCACCGCCTGCGGCAGGTCGATGATGACCGGGCCGTCTTCGGCCAGCAGGATGTTGAACTCCGACAAGTCACCGTGCACGGTGCCGGCCGAGGCCAGCATGCGCACCACCTGGCGCAGCAGCGTGTCGTGGTGGCGCGCGGCATCTTCCCGCGTGAACTCGACGTCGTTGAGGCGCGGCGCGGCATCGCCATCGGCGTTGGTGACCAGCTCCATCAGCAGCACGCCGTCATGGAAATTCAAGGGCCGGGGCACGCGCACGCCGGCCGCAGCCAGGCGGTACAGCGCGTCCACCTCGGCGCTCTGCCAGGCCTCTTCCTGGGCCTGCCGGCCGAAGCGGGTGCCCTTGGCCATGGCGCGCGCCTGGCGGGTGTTCTTCACCTTGCGGTTTTCGGTGTAGTCCACGGCTTGCCGGAAGCTGCGGTGGGTGGCTTCCTTGTAGATCTTGGCGCACAGCGTTTCGTCACCGCTGCGCACCACGTAGACCATGGCTTCCTTGCCGCTCATGAGTTGTCGAACCACGGTGTCGATCAACCCTTCTTCGATCAGCGACTGCAGTCGGGGAGGTGCTTTCATCACCCATTGTGCGCGAGGCTGTCATCGCTGTCGGGCTCGATGGCGTTAGGGAGGTGTCTTCCACATCCGAGGCTTGCTGCCATGACCGCCTATCCACGTGCCACCCGGCTGCTGTCGCTCGCCGCCACCCTGTTGCTGGGCGCAGCGCTCAGCGGCTGCATCGTGGTCACGCCGCGCGGTTATCACCACGGCTGGCGGCCCGGCGTGGTGGTGGAATCACCGCCAGTGATCTACCCGGGCGGCGGCCCCCGCGGCGACTGGGATCACGGTCGCGGCGATGACCGCTGGGGTGGTCGCCGCTGACCCGGCTCGCCACACCGGCAGAATGGGGGGATGCCGTTGGTATTGCCCCTTGCTGTTTTGTTGATCCAGGCCCTGTTGATGGGCCTTATGCCGGCCGACATTCCGACCATCGCCTACCTGGCCATGGTGATCGTGCCGGTACTGTCCGGCGTGTGCGTGCTGCTGCGCGCATACCGTGAAGCCAAGCACGCGCGCAGCGGCTGGTTGCTGCTGGCCTTCGCCATCTTCATCTGGACCGGCGGTGCCGCCGCCAACCTCTGGCACGAATGGGTGCTGGGCCGCCAGAACGACATGTACCGGGAGGCCATGCTGGCGTTCCATCTGTCGGCGGTGCCGCTGCTGCTGCTGATCGCCACGCCCTGGCGTGCAGGCTGGTCTGAGCCCATCCGCTGGGTCGACGCAGGGCTGTCGCTCGCGCTGGGTGTCAGCTACTTCCTGCTGACCTGGCAAAGCCTGACCGCCCGCGGCGCCCCGGATGAAGCCAGCGTGGCCGTGATGGTGTGGCTGGTGGATGCGCAGAACCTGTTCGTGGCCGCCGGCGCCGTTGTGCGGTGGCGCGCCGCGCAAGAGCGCGCCGAGCGCGACCTCTTCACCGCCGTGGCCACCCACAGCGTGGTCTACATGGTGCTCGCGGGGCTGAACAACCATTGGGTGGCGGCGCAGGGGCCGGAAATCAGCTCGGCCATCACCGTGGCCTTTGCGCTGCTGATGACGCTGGCCCTGCGGCCAGCCGGCCCCATGATGCTGAGCCAGGTGCCCCTGCGCGTGGTGCTGATGGTGCGCAGCCTGAGCCCGGTGATGATTGCCGGCGCGCTGCTGGGCGTGTCGCTGGTGCTGGTGCCCTTCGATTACCCCGCCGGCGTGGTGGGGGTGCTGGTGGCGGTGCTGGGCTATGCCTTGCGCAACACGCTGTCCCAGGCCAGCACGTTGGCGACTGGTGAGTTGCTGCGGCGTGAACACGACGCCCTGCAATCGGTGGCCTTCACCGATGCGCTGACCGGCGTGGCCAACCGCCACTGGCTGGATCGCTCATTGAACGAGGCCTGGCGCCGCGCGCTGCGTGAGCGCCACAGCCTGAGCGTGCTGATGATCGACATCGACCACTTCAAGCTGCTGAACGACCGCTACGGCCACACCACGGGTGACCACTGCCTGCGCGAGGTGGCCGAGGCCCTGAGCAGCGCGCTGGTGCGGCCGGGTGATCACCTCGTGCGTTATGGCGGCGAGGAGTTTCTGGCGATTCTGGAAGACGCTGATGCGAACGGCGCCCTGGTGGTGGCCGAGCGCATGCGCCAGGCCGTGTCGGCCCTGCGCCTGGAGCACATGGACAGCGCCAGCGGCCTGCTGAGCGTCAGCATCGGCGTGGCCAGTGCCTTGGCCATGTCCGGGCGGGCTCCCATTACGCTGGTGGAAGCCGCAGACAAGGCCCTCTACGACGCGAAGTGCCAGGGCCGCGACCGCGTGGTCGTGGCCGCTGGCGCGGGCAACGCCGACACGAAGCAGGCCTGAGCCACCCAGTAGGTGACCAGCACCCAGAGGCTGTCCATCGGCACCGGCCCGGCGAACTTGTTGATGGCGATCAGTGAGTCAGACAGCATGAACAGCAGGCCGCCACCAGCCGCCAGTCGCGCCCCCGACACCTGCACGGCTTGTGAGGCATCCTGGCGCAGCGCCTGCCAGCGGCCTGCAGCCAACGCTGCCATGCAACTCAGCGCCACCACATACACCAGCACCGGCGGCTGAAGCTCAGCCGGAATGGACGGCCACAGCCAACTGAGCACAGCCGCCGCCACCACCGCATTGAACGCCAGCGCCGGCCACCACCAAGCGCGGTGCCCGCCCCGGGTGAAGGCCACGATGTAAGCCAGGTGCGCCAGCATGAACGACCCCAGGCCCGGCAAGAAGCCCGCCACCGGCCACATCAGCGCCACATCACCCGCCAGCGAGCACACCAGCGCCCGGCGGATCCACGGCTGCATCGGGTGGCCCACGCCCCGCGGCCAGGCCCAGAGCATCAACAACAACGTGGTGGCCGGCTTGAAAACATAGTTCAGCCAAGGCTGGCCCAGCGCCCATGGCGCCGACACAATGGCCAGAACGCCAGAAATGGCCGCCAGCAGCAACACAGGTGGAAAGTTCATGGTGGGCAGTTTCCCAGCCCGCCGGGGCTGCAGCCATCCGGGGCAACGGCAATGACAAAGGCTGCCGTCGCCATCTGTGCCAACCACTTTGCATGACGCTCAACAGCCCGCCGGAGCGGCCGATAAGCGCCATGGCCCGGCATGTGGCCGGAGCGGGAATTCAATCGAGTGGACATCGAGGACGCGTACGTCGAGCTGGGGGTGCAACGCACTGCCAGCGAACAAGAGGTCAAGGCCGCCTGGCGCAAGCTGGTGTCCCAGTGGCACCCCGATCGCCATCCGGGCCCGATGGCCGTGGCGCGCATGCAGCGCATCAACCTGGCCTACCAGCTGATCCGCGACCAAGACCCGGCGGAAGATGCGCCTGCGCCCCCGCCGCAGGCATCGCCACGGCCACCACCACCGCCACAGGCTGAGCCCCCAGCGGCACCGCCCGCAGGGCCACCGCCGCCACCAGGCCCGCCCCCGCGTGTCGTGCGGCGGAGCGTGAAGCTGACACTGGAAGAAGCGGCGCTCGGCTGCACGCGCTTGCTCAGCGGCTTCTTGTCGTCGACCTGCGAGCCCTGTGACGGCCGGGGCGTGCTGCGCCACACCCACGATTGCAGCAACTGCAACGGCACCGGCACGGCGCGCGCACCGGGCTGGATCGGCTTGTTCAGCCTGCCGGGCGAATGCACGGTGTGCGACGGCAGCGGCAAGACACGCGTGCCCTGCGCAGCCTGCCAGGGCACCGGCAAGGCCGCCTCGCTGCCATGGCGCCTCACCGTGCGCATACCGGCGGGCGCCCGCCAGGGCGACGTGTTGCATGCCGACGGCAGCCAGGCCAGAGCGGGCCACGGCGCCGTGACGCTGGACATGACGATCGACCTGCTGCCGCACCCCTTGTTCAAGCTGGATGACGACGGCCTGCTGCATATCAAGGTGCCCATCGACGGCTTCGGCTGGATGGCACAACGCGCCGTGGACATCCCTACCCTGGATGGCCTGCGAGCCCTGCGCCTGGTGCGCGAACAGCTGCACTACCGCCTTCCAGCGGCCGGCTACCCGTCTCGCAAGCCCGGCTTGCGCGGTGACCTGGCGGTGGAGGTGGAGCCGATCTTTCCGGCACGGCTCAGCAGCGAACAGCAACGCCTGCTGGATCAACTGGTCGCGGCTTCGGCCGGCAGCGACGAAACCGCGCCCGACCCCCGACTGGCCCAATGGAAGAAGGACCTGCAGGCCTGGCAGCGCAAGCACCAGCAGCAACAGCGCAAACGCTGAGAGCGGCTACCGCACAGACTTTTGACCGCGCGGCCATCAGGCTATGGCCCTTGTTGACGCCATTTGGGCCTTTGGACCTACCGATCAGGGGATGCGACATGAACGGTCTTGCCATGACCTCCAATGCCACGGCCGCCGCACTGGCCAACGGCGCCGTGACACACGACGACCCTTCCAGCCGACAGGCCCTGTGGCGGGAGATCCAGCGCCTGCGCGCCCTGCTGGCCCACCAGGAGCGTGCGCTGCTGGCCAGCCGCCAGCGCGAGGAGGAGGCACGCCATTCGGCCTTTCACGACACCTTGACCGGCCTGCCTAACCGCCAGGCCTTTGACCAGCGCTCCACCGATGCGTTGAGCACGCACCAGCATGCCGCTGACGGCTTCGCGCTGATGTACATCGACCTCGACGGCTTCAAGGCCGTGAACGACCGGCATGGCCATGCCGTGGGCGACGAGTTGCTGAAGGTCATCAGCGCACGGCTCAGCCACGCGATGCGCAGCGGCGACGCCGTCAGCCGCCAGGGTGGCGACGAGTTCCTGTGCCTGCTCTGCCATGTGACGATGCAGGCGCACGCAGAGGCGATTGCGCAGAAGCTGCAGGCGGTGGTGAGTGCGCCGTGTCTGGTGGGTGCTCAGCAGGTGCAGGTGCGCGCCAGCATCGGCATCGCGTTTTACCCGCAGGACGCCAGCGACATGCCGGGCTTGCTTCGCGTGGCCGACGCCGCGATGTACCGCGCCAAGAAGCACCAGCTGGGGCACGCGTTTTCTGATCTGCAGTGACGCGGCTTCTAAGGCAGCACCAGATCAGACAGGCTCAATGGGTGAGCCGGGAATGAAAAAGCCGGGCAAGCCCGGCTGATTGGCGGTTTCCCGCTGGTGGGTGGCCCGCACGCTGGCGGGCCGAACCATCAGTACGCGACCACTGCGCGATTACTTGGCGACAGGTGCTGCAGCCGTCACGGGCGCTGCGGCAGGTGCAGCCGTGGTGGCTGCGGCGGCATGGGCCTTGTGCTCATGCTTCTTGGCTTGCTTCGCGGCCATCTTGGCTTCGTGCTTGGCCTGATGCTTGGCTTCGTGCTTGGCCGTTTGCACAGTGGTGGCTGACATGGCAGCCGGTGCGGCGGTAACGGCCGGGGTGGGCGCGGCCACCGGGGCAGGGGTGGCTGCAGCCTGGGCGAACGAGGCAGCGGCAGCAGCGGACAACAGCGAAGCGATGATGAACGATTTGGTCTTGATCATGATTCCAGATTCCAGGTGTGATCGAGATTCGCGGTAGCTCCGACTCTCCTGAGCAGGTCCGGCAATCGCCGGGCTTGAGATGACAACGCCGCCTCGAACACACTGGTTGACGACATTTCTGAAAAAAGTTTCCCAGTCCAAATCAGCCCGTTAAAACTTGTACAGGCTCAGAGCGTGAGCCACTTCTGGAGATGGCGCTGCACCGCTGCGTTGTCCAGCAGGTTCATGTGGCCGCAGCCCTTGGCCACGAACGTACGCGAAGGCGGAAACCCCAGCGCTCGGCTGGATTGCCGATGCCGGCCCAGGGCGCTGTCGATCGTCACCAGGCCGTCGCCCAGCCAGGCCGGCGCCAGGCTGCCAGCCACCGCATAGCTGGCCACGCCCGCTGGCAAGGGCACGGGGGTGCGCTGGTCACGGCCCACATGGCGCTGGGCATGGCGGATGTCTGACGTCAGCAGGTTGCCGTAGCGCAGATCAGTGATGCCGGCGCTGCGCAGGCCCGCCAGCCGGGTGAACGGCATCAGGTAAGGGCTGAGCGACAGGGCCTGATGCACCCAACTGCCTGCCTGCTCCAGCGGCGCGCCGTGGTGGGGTGTGCCCAGACACACCAGCTGGCGCACCTGCGCGGGCCAGGCCATGCCTGCGGCCTGCGCCTGCTGCAGGGCACTGCGCAGCACCAGCCCGCCCATGCTGTGGCCCAGCAAGGCCACCGAGGCCACGGGCACAGGCCAAGCCGCCAGGCAACGCTCAAGGTGCTGCGCCAGCGCCAGGCCGTTGGCCGATATGTGCAGCCCGCTGTTGTAGCGCGCATAAACGGGCGACCAGCCGGCTGCTGCCAGCATCTGCCCGTGATCATGGCCCTGGTGCGTCCATTGCAGGTCGTTCATGCACAGGCCGTGCACCAGCACCAGCACATGCGGCGTGGCGGGCGTATCGGCCGGGCGACGGTGCAGGCCCATCGTCAAGGCCAGCGGGTTGTCAGTGGCTGCCAGGTGATCACCCAGCACGCCGTTCAGCGCCGCCAGCACGGCCAGGCGGCGCTGCGGAGGCGCCGCACCGTCGGTCGCTGCGACGGCGGTGTCGTCGTCTGGCAGCGCTGCCAGCGTGCGCTGCGCCAGGGCCAGTGCGGCGTCCAGGCCCGTGCCCACCCAGTGCGTGGTGTTGCGGATGCTGCGGTACACAAAGCCCGTCAGGCCAGTGGTGCGTGTGTCCGCCACCTTGCCGAGCGGCGGCGCCAGGCTCACCACCCGCTGGTGCACGCTTTCCACCATGCCGGTGACGCCCTGGGTGCCTTCCACGGCCAGCCGAACGCCGCCGCGCAGGTCAGACAAGGCCGACAAGGCGGTGGTGACTGGGCGTTTGCCTGGTTTTTTCATGCGATGTTCCCCCGGCAGACAAGGCTTGCCTGCGTCGTCGGCATCATGCCTGCACCGGGCTGGCGGCAGTGACATCGCAGCACCGCTCACAGCTGATTTCAGGTTTTTACATTCAATGATCGGAATTGCGGCTCAACAGCTGGCCAGTTCGGTCGATAGTCGGGGCATGTCTACATCAGCCATCTCCAGCATCCCGTCCACGGGCCTGAGTGCCAACCAGGCACGGTTGAGTGTGGCGGCCCACAACATCGCCAACGCCAGCACCGAAGGCTTCAAGCGCCAGGAGGTGCATCAGGAAGCGCGGCCGGACGGTGGTGTGCGTGCCAGCGTGCGCCAGACCGAACAGGCCCAGACGGACATCGCGCAAGACGTGGTGGAGCAGAAAGTGGCGCTCTACAACGCCAAAGCCAACGTGCAGGTCATCCGCACCGGTGACCGCATGCTGGGCAGCCTGCTCGACATCAGCGTCTGAAACGGCGAGCCTGCCAGCCTGCGAGCGAACAAGGCGCTCACCCACAATCGCAGCTTCTAGTTCCTTTGCTGCGGCTGCCTGCCGTGGCCGCACCGCCCGTGAACACCGCCGCCCTGCAAGCCACCCTGCGCCAGTTCGCCGCTGACCGCCAGTGGCAGCCCTTTCACACCCCGAAAAACCTCAGCACTGCGTTGATGGTGGAAGCGGCCGAACTGGCCGAGATCTTCCAGTGGCTGACGCCGGAGCAATCGATGGCCACGCGTAATGACCCGTTGGTGCACGAACAGGTGTGCGACGAGGTGGCGGATGTGTTGCTCTACCTGCTTCAGATCGCCGACCATGCGGGGGTGGACCTGGAGGCCGCGGTGGCAGCCAAGTTGCGCAAGAACGCGGTGAAGCACCCGGTGCCGGGCGGCTGACAACGAGCGCCAGCCAACCGGTTCACGCTTGCTGACGAACGTAGCGCAAGTGGGTGGCTGCCTGGCCGTGAAGCACGTTGTCGATCCGGAATGTCGAAGCCGGCTCCCCCAGGTTCTCGAAAAGACGGCGCCCACTTCCGAACAGTACGGGCGCCAACGCGATCTCCAACTCATCGATGGCGTTCAGCTTGAGGTACTGCTGGATCACATCAGCGCCACCCGCAATTCGAATGTCTCGACCACCCGCTGATGCGCGGGCGAGTTCCAAGGCGCGCTCCGGCCCGTCATTGACGAAGTAGAACGTTGTTCCCCCCGGGCGAACCCAGGGTTCACGCTTCTGATTGGTGAGCACATACACCGGTGTGTGAAAGGGCGCCTCCTCGGGCCAGACACGTTCACCTTGATCAAACATGCGCTTGCCCATGATGTTGGCGCCAATGCGCTCGCTGGTTCGTCGAGCCAGTTCGTTCTCGGCGCCGGTTTCTCCACCCGGTCCAAGTTTCAGGTTGTCGCGCATGTGCTGCTGTTTGAGCAGCCAACTCATCAATGCGCCCCACTTTGCGCCCCAGTTCTTGTAACCCGGGTTCTCCATGGTCATCCCGTCGGGGGCGAGGTAGCCATCCAGGCTGAGACCCACGTTGACGAATACTTTGCTCATGGCAATCCTTTGGCTAAAAGGCGGAGGCTGGCGGGGTCATTGCTCAAATGGCTCAGCACCACCTGTGCGTTGCCCACTTTGCCCTGCTGCCTTGGCAGGTGCAAGCCCCGGTGACAGGCACGAACGAACCTTGCGCCTGCCGGCCACAACCACACCCATGCGACACTGCCCGCCCCCGGGCTGACCGCTGCGTCACAGGCCACTGAAGTGCCACCGGTGTTGTTCTGGAGACCCTGCGCGTGACCCGTTGGCAAGCTGATGCCCTGTTGATTTCCGTGGCCCTGATCTGGGGCTTTGCGTTCGTGCCGCAGGCCTGGGGCATGGAGCACCTCGGCCCGTTTGCCTTCACCGGCCTGCGCTTTGCGCTGGGTGCGCTGGTGGTGGCGCCGCTGGCTTGGCGTGAATGGCGGCAACCCAAGGTGCACGCGGTGGCCACTGCCCGCGGCTGGGCCGCGATGGCGGGTCTGGGCAGTCTGATCTTTCTGGGTGCGGGCCTGCAACAGGTGGGCTTGCTCACCACCAGTGCCACCAATGCCGGCTTCCTCACGGCCTTGTATGTGCCGATGGTGCCGGTGCTGGGCTGGCTGTTTTTTGGCCGCAAGCCGCATTGGGTGGTGTGGCCGGCCGCATTGGCCTGCGTGGTGGGCACCTGGCTGCTGGCAGGCCACCAGGGCAGTGACACCACCACCTTCGTCGTGGGTGATTTGTGGGTGCTGGGCAGCAGCCTGCCCTGGGCACTGCATGTGGCGCTGGTGGGCTGGGTATCGGCCCGCTGGAATGTGGGTTATGTGCTGGCCTTGGTGCAGTTCATCGTCTGCAGCGTGCTCGCGTTGGCGGTGTCGCTGGTGATCGAGCCCTGGTCGTGGGAGGCCATCCAGGGCGCCGGCTGGGCGATTCTGTACACCGGCGCGGTGTCGGTGGGCATTGGCTACACCGGCCAGGTCGTGGCGCAACGCCATACCCATGCCTCGGACGCGGCGCTCATCATGTCGAGCGAAACCGTGTTCGCCGCCCTGTTTGGCGCCCTGCTGATGGGCGACCGCCTCACACCCAGCGGCTGGCTCGGGTGCGGTCTGATCCTGGTAGCCATCGTGGTGTCGCAGTGGCTGCCGCTGCGCCAGAGCGGCAATGGCCACGGCGCATCTGAGGCGGAAGCCTCACGTCCCTGAGCGAAACGCTCAGTTGGCGTTCACGGCTGGGCGATTCACCTCGATCAGATAGCTGATCAGGTAGGCCACGCCAATCGCCATCGGAATGCCGGCCCACACCGCCGAGGCGAGGTCTTCGTTGAACACCAGCGCACCGGCCACCGCCACACCCACCAGCAGAAACAGCAGGCCCCGGCGCAGGATGGTGGCCGGCCCGCAGATGCGAGAGGCCTTGCGCCCTTGCTCGAACAGCTCTGGCGGCAGAGGCGGCACTTCCAGCCCGCGCTCCAGCATCAGCATGCGTTCCTTGTGCAACAACTCCAGCATGATGCGTTTCTTGCGGTAGTCCATCATGATGGCCAGCATGGCCATGCTGATGCCCATGACCATCGCGATGATCGGGATCAGGAAGGGAATGATGTGCTTGAGTTCGGTCATGTCAGCGCTCCTTGCAGCCGTGTTGGCGTCGTGATGCGGTTGATACCCGGGAATCAGCTTGATGGTTTCAGCCCAGGCACAAAAAATTTTTGTGGGGCCAGGTGAAACCTGTTCGACAAGGCCAAGGTATCAACCCGCATGCGTGACCGGATCGAGCCCCCTGCCCCCAGCGCTGCAGCCGCCCGCGATGCGGACATCTGCGCCTTGCTGGCCGCCGGTGACTTGACGATGGCGTTCGATCTGCTGATGCGACGCTACGAGCGGCATCTGCACCACCTGTGCCTGGCCCTGCTGCGCCGGCCCGAACTGGCCAGTGAGGCCACGCAAGACGCCCTGGTGCGCATCTGGCGGGCGCTGCCCAGCTACAACACCGCACTGGGGGCTCCATCAACATGGATGTACGCCATCACGCGCAACCGCTGCCTGAGCTTGCTGGCGAAGCCTGACCTGCGAGTTGAATCATTGAGCGATGAGGATGTGGCCTTTCAAGCCGAGCAATTGAGCAACCCATCGGAAACAGACAACACCGCAGACAGCCAGCAGGTGCTTCAACAACTGATCGGGCAATTGCCGGACGCCCAGCAGCAATGCCTGCGCCTGTTCTATTTTGAAGAGCGCCAGGTGGCTGAAGTGGCCCTGATGCTGGGGCAGCCGGAGAACACCGTGAAGACGCACCTGCACCGCGCCCGCGCCAACCTGAAACACCAACTGCAACAACATGGCCTGGCCGATCCGGCACTGTGGCTGGGCCACTGAGCCCCTGTTGTTGCACGCACCGAGGCCAGACCATGTCACTGCCACATGACCCCTTTGACCCCGCCCTGGACGCTGCGCTGGACGTGGCCCTGACGCAGGCGCTGAAGGCACCGCCTGTTTCGCCCACCTTGCAGGCCAGTGTCTGGCAGCGCATTGCCATGGAACAGGCTCAGGAGCTGGCCACCCGAAAAGCCGCTGCCGAAGCCGAATGGCAGATGGCCAGCCAGCAACTGGATCAGCAAAAGGTGCAAATGACCCGGGACACCCTGGCCATGGTGCTGGGCCTGGCCTTCACGGCGGGCACCGTGGTGGCTACCTTGGGCCCGGCCGTGATGGCGAATGCCGACTGGATCGATCCCGGTGCCCAAGGCGTGGTGCTGCCCGGCTTGGCCGTGCTGGTGGGCATGACCGCTGGCGCGCTGGTGTGGATCGAGCGCCTGGGCTGGCCGAGGTGGTTGCGGCTGGGCTGAAAGGGGCTGGAGCGGGTTGAAGTGCGCCAAAGTTGACGCCCGGTGGCCCAGAAGTTGTTTATCAACGGTTTCAGGGGCTCATCACGGGCGCTGTCGGCCTTCGCCTGCAATTTGACGTTGAATACGGCATGGACCTGATTCGCTCAGCTGGCCACCGGCCTTCCAGCCGCTTGTGGCTCTCGATCTGCACCGCCTGGATGGCCTTGAGCGCACACAGTGCCCACGCGGCCGACGCCGGCACCGAAGAGTTCTTCCGCCGCAGCTCCAGTTGCGTGGCGGCGCTGAAAGCCGATGTGGCGCCGTTGATTGCCCGGTACAAGGCAGGCGCCACCCAAACCCGGCCCGACATCCTCAAGCTCACCGAGCTGGGCTTCACCTTCGCCGGCACGGCCTACCTGCGCGGTTTGCGCAACCCGCAGGCCGACACCCTGATGCAGGACGCCGAGAAGGCGCAGAAGGCCCAGGGCACCGAGCAGCTCAAGGCCTTGTCGCAGGCCTGCCAGAGCGAGGGCCAGGCGCTCTACAGAAAAGCCAACTTCATCGAGCGGGCGCTGGTGAAGAACAAGGCGCAATCGCGCGTGGAACACCTGCTGGGCCCGGAAGACAAGCGCTGATCACGGTGGACAAGGTGTCGTCAAGGCACAAACTTGTGGACAACTTTTGAGCAACAGGCCGGTTATCCACAAGCCAAACGCCTTGTCCAAGGTTGATATCGAACCGTCCCTGCACAACCAAGGGCTGTCTTCACAGGGTTTGTTCAATTGCAAGCTGTTGATCTGAAAGTGAAAAACAGCCTTGTCCACAGATTTTGCCTTGCTCTACTAATACGACTACCCTTTTTCAGAGACTTCTCTTGTTGAATACAGGAAGAAGAAAAAACACGGGGGCGGGCTTTCAGCGCAGCTTTGGGGAAAACAGGGTGGGCTCCAAAGCTTGAAGAGGCTGGATTGAGCGGAGCCTGGAGGCGCTGTCAAGGCACAAACTTGTGGACAGTCCTGGCACAAGCACGGGCTTGTCCACCGGCCTCAAGGGGTGCGCAGTAGTTGTTGTTGAACTGGTCCCGCCGTTGCAAGGGTGCGGCCCACATGCTTGTCCTGCTGGCAAGTGCTTGTCAGCGCTTGGAAAAACGGGGATATCCACACAAAGAGGCGCCCTCTACTGCTATGACCTATTCAGATTTCCTTCAACTTCTTCAATCAATACAAGAGAAGAAAAAGCGAAGAAGAAATCTGGGAACGCCTGCAAAAGCGTTCGAAGGAAGCTTCAGAGGAAGTCTGGCCAGCTGAGCGAACGCAGGCTGTTGAAGCTGCGCGCTTCACCCGTCACCGGGTCATCGAAGCGGATGCTGCGAGCCAGCAACTGCAGAGGGCGGCTGTAGTCCGGCGCCACGCCCACAGGCGGTTCATCCTTCAGCACGGGGTAGATGCCGTCACCCAGCAGGGGCAGGCCCAGCGCATGCATGTGCACACGCAGCTGGTGCGTACGGCCCGTGTGCGGGCTGAGCTGGTAGTGGCCGATGGTCTGACCCTCGGATGCACCCGTGCCTGGCACCCGGCGCAACATGTCGATGTGGGTGATGGCATTGACCTCACCCGCCACCTCGGTCACCTGCATGAAGTGGGCATCGCTCGTGGCCAGGCGGCTGGCGCGGGTCATCGGCCATTGAAGATCGTCACGCACCGGAGCCAGGGCTTCATAGACCTTGTGCACCACCCGGTCGCGGAAGAGGGACTGGTAGGCGGCCCGGTCATCCGGCCGGATGCTGAAGATGACCACGCCGGCGGTTTCACGGTCGAGCCGGTGGATGGGCACCAGCGTATCGAGCCCGGTCTGCTTTTGAAGACGCGCCAGCAGGGTTTCGCGCGCATAGCGGCCCTTGGGCGTCATCGGCAGGAAATGCGGCTTGTCGACGACCAGCAACTGCTCATCGCGGAACAGGATCTGGGCGTCGAAGGGAATGTGGGCCTCTGCCGGCAGTTCCCGCCAGTACCAGAGCGTGCTGTGGGGCCTGTAGGGCGCTTCGGGGGGCACGGGCAGGCCCTGGGCGTCCAGCACGTCTCCGCGGGCCATGCGGGCCTGCCAATCGGTCATCGAGACCGCTGGCAGCCGCCAGGCCAGGAATTCAGCCACGGTCAGCCACGGGCCGGGCGACAAGGCCACGCAGCTGGCGCCCACGCCTTCGCGGGGGGCAGGGCGCCAGGCGGGGCGGGGCCGGCTCATTCGTCGGTGGCTGCGTCCAGCCGCAGGGCCCGGGTCAGCCGCCAGGCTTCATCGGGCGACGCGGGGTCATACACCTGCCGGGCGGTGGTTTCAGTTTCCTGCATGCGGGTGTTGATGGCGATGCGGTTGTCGAAGACAAAACACTCGCCCTGCCAATCCAGCTCGGCGTCCGGCAGCGACTGGAAGTAATTCAGGATGCCGCCCTGCAGCTGGCGCACGGACAGGCCTTGCTCCTGCATCCAGGTGCTGGTCTTTTCGCAGCGGATGCCGCCGGTGCAGTACATCGCCACCGTCTTGCCTTGCTCACGCCACTGCGGTGCGCGGGCTTGCACCCACTGCGCAAAGTCGCGGAAGTTGTCGACCTGCGGATCGATGGCACCTTCAAAACGGCCAAGGCGGTATTCGAAGCTGTTGCGGTTGTCGATGACCACCACGTCGTCGCGCTGGATCAACGTGCGCCAGGCTTGCGGGCTGACATGGGTGTCGTCAGGCGCCACGGCTGTCACGCCGTCCACGCCGAAAGCCACGATTTCCGGCTTCACATGCACCTTCATGCGGGCGAAGGGCGGCGTGTTGCAGCTGCTGCGCTTGAAAGCCATGCCAGTGAAGACATCTGCGAAGGGGGCGTCGGTCAGCAAGGCCTGCTCAAACGCGGCGATGTGCTCGGCGGTGCCTGCGGCCACGCCACTCAGGCCCTCGGGCGCCACCAGGATGCTGCCCTGCACATGGCCACAAATCTCGCGCAAGTGGCGGGCCACGGCCTCTGGATCAGCCAGAGGTGTGAAGCGATAAAACGAGGTGTGAATCAACGCTGACGACATGCCTTTATTGTCGCGCGTCACAGGCGTAATTTTGATGGTTGACGTGGTGGCGAGGATCCAATCGGAACGCCTTTCAAGGCTAAAGTAATGGCCCCTTACATTCTGATTGACGGATTTCAATGCTGGCCAAGCTGACTTCGAAGAACCAGTTGACGCTGCCCAAGGCCATCACCGAAGCGGTGGGCCCGGCCGAGTATTTCGAGGTGCAGGTGACCGACGGCCAGATCGTGCTGACCCCCGTGCGCATCCAGCGCTCAGATGCCGTGCGCGCCAAACTCAGTGCGCTGGGCCTGGCTGAAACCAGTGCGTTCGACGCGGTGGCCTGGGCCCGCAATCAGAAGCCGACGCCGGCCCGCAAGCGCGCCGCCACCCCCGCTGCTGCAAAGACAGGCAAAGCTGAAAAAACGCGGGAAAAAAAACGGGCAGTGCCTGCCAAAGTGATGAGCGAAGCGCGCCTTGAGCCCGCCAAAAACGAGGAGACCCGCCAAAAGCGTTCAAAACCGGGCAAGGACGCGGCATGAGCGGCGCCCCCTTGAAAAAACCCGTGCCAACAACGACGCGCCCCTGGCGGGTGGCCATCGACACGCCGGTGGTGCTCGATGCCTTGATCCGGAATCAAGGTGCTGGCGCCTGGCTGCGGCAAAGCTGGCAAGCCGGGCGCATCACGCCGCTGCTGTGCACCGCCACGGCGCGCGAGCTGGTGCAGGCTTTGGCCTGGCCACGATGGGAACTGGCGGCCGATGAATGCCAGGACTTGCTGGCTGATTTTTTGCCGCATGTGGAAGTGGTGAACGTGACGGAGGCCGCTACCACCCGATCAAGCCGCGCCACCCGAGGCCGTGCGCTGGCGGCGCTGGTTCGAGCAGGCCAGCCTGATGCAGTGCTGCAAAACCGTGCAAATGCGGCTGAGGCGCAAGATTTGACGCGCCCACCCGCCATTCGCCAGCGCGGCGTGAAAACCTGGAGCGTCGAGGACCTGATGGAAGCATTGGCAACCCCCACCTGAAGCGCCCCAGACCTGACCGCGGGCAGGGTTGGTGTAAACCTCGTCTCAACAGTGTCATGACACTTTGTTAGATTATCAAAGTGTCAGATTTATCCGCGCCCCCCTTATCCAGCAGTCCTGCCTCGTCCGAGTCGCCTGCTGAGATGGCCCATGCCGCTGCGCTGGCCGTGATGGGGGTGGTGCCTGAAGTGATGCGTGAGTTGCGCAGTGCCATGCGCAGCGCCGCACCAGACAGCCTGACCGTGCCGCAGTTTCGCGCGCTGATCTTTGCGTGGCGGCAACCGTCGACCACGGTGGGTGACCTGGCGGCGCACCTCGGTGTGACGGTGCCCACGGCCTCGGTCAATGTCACGCGGCTGGCCAAGTCGGGTTGGCTGGTGGTGGCATCCGACACGGGTGACAAGCGCCGTCGGCTCATCTCGTTGACACCCGCCGGGCAAACGCTGGTGGAAGCCGCCTGGGCCCGCACGGCCCGATCGTTTTCAAATCGTCTGGCGAGCTTGCCGGACTCGGCTTTGACGCAATTGCGTGAAGCCATGGAACTCTTGCGGGTGCTGCGCGCTCCTGCTGTATGAACAAAGCTGGATGAAGTTGAAATGAAAAAGAGCACGACCTTGTGGGCCCTGGTGGCCGTGGCGGCTGCCGTTGGTGGCGGTACCTGGTGGCGGGCACGCAGCGCCCAGCCCGCTGCAGACGCAGCAGCAGGTGCGGCCTCTGCACCACGGCCGGCGCAAACCGTCACCGTGTTCACCGTCCAGCAGAAGGACGTGCCGGTCACCATCGAAGCCACCGGCACCGTGGTGCCGCTGAACACGGTGGAGTTGCGGCCGCAGGTGTCGACCACCGTGCGCAGCATCGCCATCCGTGAAGGCCAGTTCGTGAAGAAGGGCGACCTGCTGTTCAGCTTCGACGACCGCGCCGACCAGGCCAATGCCGAAAAGGCCCGTGCCACGCTGCTGCGTGACCGCGCCACGCTGGCCGATCTGGAGCGGCAGTGGAAGCGTTCGCAGGAATTGCGCGCGCAGAACTTCATTTCGCAAGGCGCCGCTGACACGGTGCTGGCCCAGGTGGAAGCGCAGCGTGCGCTGGTGGTGGCTGACGAAGCCGCCGTGCGTGCCGCCGACGTGAGCACCAGTTACGGCAGCCTGCGCGCGCCCTTGTCGGGACGCACCGGCGCGATCGCGGTGAACCCGGGCAGCCTGGTGCAACCCTCGGGTGCAGCGCTGGTGACGATCAGCCAGATGGACCCGATCAACGTGAGCTTCCAGATCCCGGAAGCGCAGCTGGGTGCGCTGCTGCGCGGTGGTGAAGAAGGCAAGGGCGCCAAGGGCGCGGGCGTGTCGGTGCTGCTGCCGCCGTCGGGCCCGGGCCGCAATGCCCCGCGTGAAAGCCTGAGTGGCACGGTGTCCTTCATCGACAACGCGGTGGATGTGACCAGCGGCACGATCAAGGTCAAGGGCGAAGTGCCCAACCCCAAACAGCTGCTGTGGCCGGGCCAGTATGTGACGGTGAAGATGACGCTGCGCACCTTGAAGGACGCGTCCGTGGTGCCGCAGGCGGCCCTCATCATCCGCGGCCAGGAGCGCCAGGTGTATGTGGTGAATGCCAAGGGTGAAGCCGAGATGCGTCCGGTGCAGCAGCGCTTCAACGCCGGTGAATTCGTGGCCGTGGAAGGCGTGAGCCCCGGCGAGCAGGTGGTGGTGGACGGCAAGCAGAACCTGCGGCCGGGCACGCCGGTGAAGGTGGCGGCAGCCAAGGCAGGCAAGGGCGCCTCGGGCGCGGCGGGCAGTGCCAGTGGTGCGGCCAGCGGTGGTGGTGCAGGTAGTGGTGCGAATGATGCCGCAGCCTCTGCAGCCACCGCTGCTTCCGGAGCCTCGCGATGAGTTTCGCGGAGACCTTCATCCGCCGTCCCGTGATGACGGTGCTGCTGAACCTGGCCGTGGTGGTGGCCGGCGCACTGGCGCTCGACAAGATTCCGGTCGCGGCCTTGCCCAGCTACGACACGCCGGTCATCAACGTGAATGCCAGCTTGCCCGGCGCTTCACCTGAAACGATGGCGAGCTCGGTGGCGCTGCCACTTGAAAAGCAGTTCTCGACCATCGCCGGCTTGTCGGTGATCAGCTCGTCGAGCTCGCTTGGCAGCACCTCGCTGACGCTGGAATTTGACGGCTCGCGCAACATCGATGCGGCCGCGCTCGATGTGCAGGCCGCGCTGTTCCGGGCCCAACGCAGCTTGCCTGCGGAAATGACCTCGCCGCCCAGCTACCGCAAGGTCAATCCGGCCGATGCGCCGGTGCTGCTGGTGGCACTCACCTCGCCGTCCATCTCGCTGACCGAGCTGAACGACTACGCCGAAAACCTGCTGTCGCCGAGCCTGTCGACGATCGAAGGCGTGGCGCAGGTGTCGATCTTTGGTCAGCGCCGTTACGCCGTCCGCATCCAGGTGAATGCCGAGATGCTGGCCGAGCGCAACCTCACGCTCGATGAGCTGCGCACGGCCCTGGCCGGTGCCAACTCGAACACGCCGGTGGGCCTACTGGAAGGGCCGCGCCAGACGCTGACGGTGAATGCCAACAAGCAGCTGATGTCGGCGCGCGAGTGGGGCCAAGTCATCGTGGCCACCCGCAATGGCGGCCCGGTGCGACTGCGGGATGTGGCGCTGGTTCAAGACAGCGTTGAAACCGTGAAGAGCCATGCCGAGCTCAACGGTGAGCCGTCGATCACGCTGGCCGTGCAGCGCCAACCCAATGCCAACACCGTGCAGGTGGTGGACAAGGTCAAGGCGATGCTGCCGCGCTTCGAATCGCAGCTGCCGGCCTCGGTGAAGATGACGCCGGTGAACGACCGGTCCAAATCGATCCGCGAGGCGTTGCACGATGTGTTCCTGACGCTGGCGCTCACCGTGGCGCTGGTGGTGCTGGTGATCTTCCTGTTCCTGCGCCGGCTGTCGGCCACGGTCATCCCGACCTTGTCGCTGCCGGTGTCACTGATCGGCGCGGTGTCGCTGCTTTACGCCTTCGGCTACAGCCTCGACAACATCTCGCTGCTCGGCATCACGCTGGCCGTGGGCCTGGTGGTGGACGACGCCATCGTGATGCTCGAGAACATCGTGCGCCATGTGGAGGACGGCATGCAGCCGTTTGCCGCGGCCGTGCGGGGTGCGCGCGAGATGAGCTTCACCATCGTCTCGATCTCGGTGTCGCTGGTGGCGGTGCTGATCCCGATCTTCTTCATGCCCGGCGTGATCGGTCTGCTGTTCCACGAATTTGCAGTGGTGGTGGGCTTGTCGATCCTGGTGTCGGCGGTGGTGTCACTCACGCTGGTGCCGATGCTGTGCAGCCGCTACCTGAAGCACCATGAAGCGCATGAGGAAGGCCCGCTGGGCCGCACGTTTGAGCGCGGCTTTCTGGCGCTGCAGAACGGCTACGCCCGCTCGCTCGACTGGGCCCTGAAGCACAGCCGCTGGATGCTGGGTGTGGCCGTCGGCAGCCTGGCCTTGACGCTGTGGTTGTTCACCGTGATGCCCAAGGGCTTTTTCCCCGAGGAAGACCTGGGCCAGATGCAGGTGACCACCGAAGGCGCGGAAGACATTTCCTTCGACGCGAAGATGGTGCTGCAGGCGCAGGTCGTGAAGATCTTCCGCGACGACCCATCGGTGGCCACGGTGTCGTCGTTCCTGGGCGGCGGCAGTGGTGGGCGCATGTTCATCAACCTGAAGCCGCGAAGTGAACGCCCGCCGATGAAGGAAGTGGTGGAAGGCCTGCGCAAGAAGCTGCGTGGCGTGGCTGGCATGCAGGTGTTCATGCGGCCGGTGCAGAACCTGCAGCTGGGTGGCCGCCAATCGAAGGCGCGTTACCAGTACACCCTGCAAAGCGTGAGCGCCGATTCGCTGACCGAATGGGGCAGCAAGCTGCAGGAGAAGATGCGCGCCGACCCGCTGTTCCGCGACGTGACCAGTGACGCGCAGAACCGCGGCCTGGAAGCCTCGTTGAACATCGACCGCGACAAGGCCAACATGCTGGGTGTGCAGATGTCGGACGTGCGCACCGCGCTCTACAACGCCTTTGGTGAGCGGCAGGTATCGACCATCTACGGCCCGAGCAACAGCTTCAGCGTCATCATGGAAGCGGCCGATGCCGACCGCCGTTTTGAAGACGCCTTCAACAAGGTCTACCTGCGCAGCAAGGCCGGTGGGTTGGTGCCGCTGTCGGCGTTTGCCACGGTGCAGCGCACGCTGGGGCCGACCTCGGTGAACCACCAGGGGCAGCTACAGGCGGTCACCCTCAGCTTCAACATCGCACCGGACGCGGCACTGGGTGATGCCACCAAGCGCATGGGCGAGATCAGCGCCGACCTGCAACTGCCGGCCACCGTCATCGCCAGCTGGGGTGGTGACGCCGCGGTGTTCCAGGATTCGCAGAGTGGCCAGACCATCCTGATCCTGGCGGCGCTGGCGGTCATCTACGTGCTGCTGGGCGTGCTGTACGAGAGCTACATCCACCCGCTGACGATCCTGGCGGGCCTGCCGTCGGCGGCGGTGGGCGCGTTGATCACGCTCTATGCGTTTGGCCAAGACCTCACGCTGATCGCCACCATCGGCATCCTGATGCTGATCGGCATCGTGAAGAAGAACGCGATCATGATGATCGACTTCGCCCTCGATGCGCAGCGCCACCAGGGCATGACACCGGCCGAGGCCATCCGGCAGGCGGCGGTGCTGCGCCTGCGGCCGATCATGATGACCACGCTGGCGGCCATCATGGGTGCATTGCCGATCGCGCTGGGCCTGGGTGCCGGCGCCGAGCTGCGCCAGCCGCTGGGTTTGGCCGTGGTGGGTGGCCTGGTGCTGAGCCAGGCCGTGACGCTCTACATCACGCCGGTCATCTACTTGGCGCTTGACCGCTGGGCCGGCAACGGCCCCATCACCACCGAGGTGGTGGAGAGCAACACGCTGGTGTGAGCGCGCCTGAGACAATCCGGGGCATGAGTGATGCCCCGGATGTTTCTTCTGCTGCCCTGAACGACGACCGCGCCGCGCTGGTCGACCTGGCCCGGCGCGACCGCTTCCTGCAAAGCCTGCGCGAGGCGATCGCCCAGCAGCGCTGCATCAAGCTGGTGCTGGGCAAGCCGCGCCACGGCGGGCATGACCTGGTACGCGTCACGGCTCGCCCGCTGACGCTGCGCAACGAGGCCTGCCTGAACCTGGTCTGGCGCCACAGCACCAAGGACATCACCAAGAACCCGCCGCTGGCCGAGGGCCTGGCGCAAGTGGATGAATTGCTGGGTGGCACCTTCAGCCACGCCCACCTGTTCACCACCACCGAAGAGCTGCAGCTGATGATCAGCAAGCGCGGCAAGATCGGGCTGGTGCGCAAGGCCGTGACGGCCGCAAACGCTTCCGCCGCCAGTGGCGATGAAGCCGGCGCAGGGGACGCCACCACCGCTGCCCTGACCGGCCACAACCGCGAAAAACACCGCCTGCTCAGCCTGGACCTGCCCTTCCTGGAAGATCTGGGCGTGACCGACGCGCAGCACCGCCTGGTGCCCGCCATGTCGCGCAAGTGGAAGCAGATCAACAAGTTCGTCGAGGTGCTCGACCATGCGCTGACCCAGGCGCAGTTTCAGCCGGCCGACGGCACGGTGAACGTGGTGGACTTCGGTGCGGGCAAGGGCTACCTTACCTTCGCCACTTACCAGCACCTGCACGCCGCGCGCGGCTGGAACGCCCAGGTGCGCGGGGTGGAGTTGCGTGAAGACATGGTCCACCTGTGCAACGCGGCAGCTGGGCGGCGGGGCCTGAGCGGCCTGCAGTTCATCTGCGGCGATGTGCGCAGCCATGTGCCCGAGCGGCTGGACGTGATGATCGCGCTGCACGCCTGCGACACCGCCACCGACTTCGCGCTGCACACGGCCGTGCGTGCCGGCGCGGCCATCATCCTCAGCTCACCGTGCTGCCACAAGCAGATCCGCCCGCAGATGCAACTGCCGCCGCTGTTGCAGCCCATGCTGCAGCACGGCATCCACCTCGGCCAGCAGGCCGAGATGGTGACCGACAGCCTGCGTGCATTGCTGCTTGACGCGCATGGCTACGACGCCCAGGTGTTCGAGTTCGTGGCGCTGGAACACACCAGCAAGAACAAGATGATCCTGGCGGTGCGTCGACCAGCGGATGTACCCGGCGAAGCCGAGCACCGCGCCGCCGTGCTGGCCCAGATCGCCGAGCTCAAGGCCTTCTACGGCATCACGGAGCAGTGCCTGGAAACCATGCTTCGGGCGGACGCCCCGGCGTGATAGCGTGGCACCCATCGGTGCCACTGCGTTTTGTCGGCCACAAGCCGGGCCAGTGGTGGTTTGTTCCTCACCCCACAGGATCCTCACGTGTTGAAGTTCACCTCCCTGGCTGCTGCGGCCCTGCTTGCCCTCAGCCTGCATGGCACGGCGCTTTGCGCCTCCCCCACGTTCGACCGCAGCGGTTTTGACACCACCGTGCGCCCGCAGGACGACCTGTTCCGCGCGGCCAACGGCGGCTGGCTCAAGGCCAACGCCATCCCCGCTGACAAGTCCAGCTACGGCAACTTCGTGATCCTGGCCGACCGCGCCGACGGCCGCGTGCGCGCCATCGTCGACGAGCTCGCCGCCAAGACCCACGCCCCGGGCAGCATCGAGCAGAAGGTCGGCAGCTTCTACAAGTCGTTCATCGACGTCGACACCATCGACAAGGCCGGCACCGCCGCGCTGACGCCGTGGCTGGCCCGCATCCACGCAGTGAGGTCGCAGCGTGATCTGGCCGTGTTGCTCGGTGAATGGCAAGGCCGCGTGGCCGGCCCGATCGCCCTGGATGTGCAGCCGGATGCCAAGCGCCCGGACGTCAACCTGGCGCTGACCTGGCAAGCCGGCCTGGGCCTGCCGAACCGCGACTACTACCTCTCGAAGGACGAGCGCAAGGCCAAGGCCCGCACCGCCTACCAGGCCTATCTGGTCGAGCTGTTCAAGCTGAACGGTGACACCGCTGCGGCGGCTGAAGCCGGTGCCACGGCCGTGATGGCTTTGGAAACCCGCCTGGCGCAGGCCCAGTGGGACGAGGTGAAGAACCGCGACCCGAAGAAGACCTGGAATCCGATGACGCTGAAGGCCCTGGCGGCCTCGGCACCGGGCTTTGACTGGGCGGCGTTTTTTGCTGCGTCCTCCATGTCGAAGATGGAACGCCTGTCGGTGTCCCAGCCGAGCTACAACAAGGCGTTCGCCAAGGCCGTGAATGACGTGCCGCTGGCCACCTGGCAGCTCTACCTGAAGGCCCACACGCTGGACAGCGCGGCCCGCGTGCTGCCCAAGGCCTGGCGTGATGCGCGCTTTGCCTTCCGCGGCACGGCGCTGGCCGGCCAGAAGGAGCCACGTCCGCGTTGGCAGGAAGGCACCGATGCGCTCGACGGCGCCCTCGGCGAAGCCGTGGGCCAGGTGTATGTGGCACGCCACTTCCCGCCGGCCAACAAGGCCCGCATGCAGCAGATGGTCGACAACCTGATGGTGTCGTACGGTGAGTCCATCGACAAGCTGTCGTGGATGAGCGCAGCCACCCGCGCCAAGGCCCGCGAGAAGCTGTCGAAGTACACCGTGAAGATCGGGTACCCGAGCCAGTGGCGCGACTACGGCAAGCTCGAGATCCGCGACGCCGACCCGCTGGGCAACCTGATGCGCGCCGGCCGTTTCGAGTTCGAACGCGTGGCCGCCAAGCTGGGCCAGCCGGTGGACCGCACCGAGTGGGGCATGACGCCGCAGACGGTGAATGCGTACTACAACCCGTCGATGAACGAGATCGTGTTCCCGGCCGCCATCCTGGAGCCGCCGTTCTTCGACATGGAAGCCGACGACGCGCAGAACTACGGCGCCATCGGTGCCGTGATCGGCCATGAAATCAGCCACGGCTTCGATGACCAGGGCAGCCAGTTCGACGGCGACGGCCGCCTGCTCAACTGGTGGACCCCGGCCGACCGCAAGGCCTTCGCCAAGCTCGGCGCCGCGCTGGTGAAGCAGTACGGCAGCTACGAAGCCCTGCCAGGCCAGAAGGTCAACGGTGAGCTCACCCTGGGTGAAAACATCGCCGACTTGTCGGGTCTGGAAATCGCGCACAAGGCCTGGGTGCTGTCGCTGAAGGGCCAGCCGGCCCCGGTGATCGACGGCATCACGGGTGAGCAGCGCTTCTTCTACGGCTTCGCCTACGCCTGGCGCGGCAAGATGCGCGACGAGCTGATGCTGCGCATCCTGACGGCCGATCCGCACTCGCCTGACGAGTTCCGCGCGAACGGCACGGTGGTGAACATCGACAGCTTCCACCAGGCGTTTGGCACCCGCGCGGGTGACCGCATGTTCAAGCCCGCCAAGGACCGCATCAAGATCTGGTGATCTTGCGGCCGGCTTGATCTGCCGCCGGGCGCCTGCTCAGGGTGCCATGCGGCGGATCATGTCCGCCAGCACGGCCAGATCGACCGGCTTGCTCAGGTGGCCGTTCATGCCGGCGGCCTCTGAGGCCTGGCGGTGTTCGGCCATGGCGTGCGCCGTCATGGCCACGATGGGCACCTTGCGCACCGCACCGGGCAGGGCGCGGATGGCCCGGGTGGCGGCTTCACCGTCCATCTCGGGCATCTGGATGTCCATCAGCACCAGGTCGTACTGGCTGGCCTGCACCTGCCGCACCGCTTCCACGCCGTTGGCCACGATGTCGCAGTAATGGCCCAGCCGGTCGAGCATCGCCTTGATCAGGATCTGGTTCACGCCGTTGTCTTCGGCCACCAGGATGCGCCGCCGCAAGGCACCGATGCTCGTCGGGGCCGGCAACGCCGGGGCCACCTGCGGCGCTTCGTGGGCCAGCGGCAGCGGCAGCGTCACCCGGAAGGTGCTGCCCTGGCCCAGCACGCTGTGCGCTTCAATGCGCCCACCCATCAGCACCGCCAGGTCGTGGCTGATGGCCAGCCCCAGCCCACTGCCGCCGTAGCGCCGGGCCGTGCGGCTGTCACCCTGCAGGAAGCGCTCGAACAAGGTCGGCAGCATTTCAGGCGCGATGCCGATGCCGGTGTCCTGCACCTCGATGCAGAGCTGCATCTGGCCGTCGGTCAGCGGCGTGGCCGACAGCCGCACCCGCACTTCGCCACGGTCGGTGAATTTCAGTGCGTTGCCGATCAGGTTGAACAGGATCTGCCGCAGCCGGCTGGGGTCGCCCATCAGGGGCGGCAGGGCGTGGCCTTCGAGGTGCAGCCCCAGGCCCTGCGCCTGCGCCCGCACCGAGAGCAACTGCACCACGTCATTCACGGTGCCCAGCGGGTTGAACGAGACGATCTCCAGCGTCATCCGGCCAGCCTCGATCTTGGACAGATCAAGGATGTCGTTGATGACCGCCAGCAGCGCCTGGCCGGACTGGCGCATCAGCTCGCACAGGCGCCGCTGGTCGTCGTTCAGGCCACTGGCCAGCAGCAGCCCGTTGGTGCCCAGCACGGCGTTCAGCGGCGTGCGGATCTCGTGGCTCATCTGCGCCAGGAAGCGTGACTTGGCTTCGTTCGCCGCCTCGGCGTCGGCTTTGGCCTGTGCCAGCGTCTGCTCGGAGCTGGTGATGTCGCGGAAGACGCTGACGACGCCGCCGTCGGGCATGCGTCGCTCGATCGCATGGATCACCATGCCGCTCGGCAGCTGCTGCTCCAGGTGGCCTTCGGGCCGGCGGTGGGCGTCCAGCCGGGCCTGCACCCAGCGGCGTTGCTCGTTGTCCGGCAGCTCGGGGTGAATGGCCTGTACGGCCGTGCAGGCCAGGGTTTCATAGGGCGTTCCGCGGCGCAGCACACCGCGAAGCCACGGGAAGATGGCCTCGTACCGCGGGTTCCAGGCCACCACGCGTTCGTTGGCGTCGCACAGCAGGAAGCCGTCGGCCATGGCGGCCAGGGCCTTGTCCAGGGTCTGCCGCGACTGCTCGGCCCCCGCGCGGGCGCGGTGCGTGATCTGCAGGAACCACAGCGCCGTGGCCGCCGAGGCCAGCACCAGCAGGATGAAGCCGCCGGTGACCAGCAACACCACCGGCCGTTGCTGGCGCGCCGGCAGCAGGGCCTGGCGGGTGGGCAGGCTGGCTGAAATCAGCAGCTGTGGATAAAGGGTCGGCCGCACGGCGACCAGCGCGTCCTGGCCGTCCAGCCGGGCGGCCATCGGCTGGGCCAGGCCGGTGCTGTTGGCGCGGTTGAGCGGCGGGCTCAGGCGCCGGCCGGCCAGGGCGGTCTGCTCGGGCACCATCACCAGCAGTTCGCCGTCGTTGTGCTCCAGCGTCATCTGCACGCCGTCGCTGTCGGCGTCGCGGTCCAGCACCGCAGCCATCTGCGCCACGGGCACTTCGGCCACCACCAGCAGCCGGCCCACGCCGGGCCAATCCACGGGCCGCGCGAAGAACAAGGCGTTTTCCGCGGTAGCGAAATTCAGCGTCGGCTGGCTCACCAACATCTGCGGTGCGGCCTGGCCCATCACCTTGTTGACGAAGGCTGGCGGCAGCGGAGAGGCCAGTTTCGTGCGGTTGCCCAGGCCGGCGACCATGACGGTGCCGGTGGCGTCCACCAGCATCAGGTCGCTGATCAGCAGGTTGCGGTTGATGGCGGCACGCAGCAGCTGGGCGCTCAGGGCCTTGTCGAGCTGGCCGTTGCGCTGCAGCGCCGGGTTCAGCAGCTCGCGCGTGCCGGCGAGCATCACGTCCACGGCCAGCAGACCGCGGTTGATGTCGGATTCCGCGCTGTTGATCAGCCGTGCGCTGCGCTGTCGCGCCGCCTGCATCGCATCATGTTCGGCGTTGCGGATCAACGCGCCCGCCACCGCCGCCATGCCGGCGACGAAGATCACGGTGACCCCGGCAACGGCGATGCGGCTGCGGCGCAAGATCGTGGGCATGCAACCGCCTGGGGGCCTCAGGGTTGTCGGGCAGTGATGCCGCTGACGGGAGCCAGGTGGTGGTTCCAGGCCTCGGCGCAACTGGTGCCGCAGCGCTGCACCCAGCGGGCCAGCACGGTGCTCGCGAAGATCTCGCGGCGCCGGCGTTCGTCCTGCGGCGTGGCGCGTACTTCGGTCATCGCGCCCTTGCGGCCAGCCTGGCATTGGCTGGCGCCGATGTTGCACGCCACGCCGTCGCCGGTCTCCCGGCTGGCCTCGTCCCAGATGCGGGTTTCGAGCTTGCCAAGTTCCACCTTGAGCAACTGGCGTTGGCCGGTGGTCAAGGCCCCCCAGGCATCGCCATTGGCACCAAACACCGCCATGCCCCAGCTGATGGCCAGGCTGTGGATGTGGGTGGTGAGATCGGGCAGACCGATGGTGTTGCCCGACATGCTGCCGGTGATGGCGCAGTCGATGTTGCTGCTGCGCAGGTTGCCGACGATGCTGGCAAAGGGCAGCGGCACCGGCGTGGCGCCCACGGCTTCAACCCAGTCGGCCTGCGAGGTGCCCGTGGTGCGGATGCGGCGGCCGCTCAGATCGCCCAAGCCGCTGAAGGGGCGGTTGCAGAACAGCATCTGCGCCGGGTAGACATAAACAGCCAGCAGCTCGATGCCGTAGCGCTCGCGCAGCGTGCTCGCCATCACCGGCCGGAAGGCGTGGGTGTGCTTGCGCAGTGCGGCGATGTCGGGGTTCAGGCCGGCGAGGTCGGGGGCGGCCAGCAGGGGCTCCTGCACGCCACTCAGGCTGAGCAGGGCCGTGCCGAAGGGCACCACGCCCAGTTGCATCAGCCGCAGCATGTCCTGGCCGCGGATGCCGGCGCGGTCAAAGGCCGTGACTTCGCCGTTGAGCTTGCCGCCGGTCAGCTGCGGCAGCTCCCGCGTCCAGAACGGTTCTTCGTGGCGGGTGAACTGGTTGACGTTCGCCAGGCCGCCGACCACCCGCAGGGTGATGGGCGCGTCAGCTGCTGTGCCAGCGGAGGTGGTTGATGCGGGGGCGGTGGTGGCCGCATGGGTGGCGGCAGGCGTGCCGCCAAGCAGACTGGCCGTCAGCCAGAGCGCACAGGTCAATCGGGTCAGCCCGGGCATGTTCAAAGCGAGTCCTCGGTGCCTGTTTGCTGCAGGGTGGCACAACGGCAGTATCGCAAAGGCCGTGAGGTCATTACAAGCTGGCGGGCGTGGGTCCGCCCGGGGGCGGTTCGATTGGCAGCACCAGGCGAATGGCATGCCCGCTGCCGCCGGTGTTTTCGCCCAGCAGCTGGCCACCCATGCGGCGCGCCAGGGCCTGGGCCAGCGCCATGGCCAGCCGGGGGCCGAGCTCGGCCTCGGCGTCCTCGGTGTCCAGGGCAAAGGGCTGGGCGCCCATCGGCAGGCTGGCCTCGCCGTTGCCCGGGGCTTCCACATGGCACACCACCGCGTCGTCCTGGGCCCGCACGCCCAGCAGCACCCGGCCCGGGCCGCCGGTCAGCAAGGCATGGCGCACCAGGGCTTCGAGCAGCTGGCGCAGGCGGGCGGCGTCGCAGTGCAGGTAGTCCGGCACCGCCGGCGCCACCTCCAGTTGCAGGTGCTGGCCGCGTTGCGTGGCCAGCGGCGCAAGCGCCTCCGCCACTTCGCGCAGCAGGGGGCGCAGCGGCTCGGGCTCGGGGCGCAGGTGCATCTGTCCGGCTTCGATCAGGGCCAGGTCCTGGATGGCCAGCAGGTGCTGGTTGAGCTGGTCGGTGCCCATGCGCACCACCCCCGCCTGGTCCGCCGGCAGCTCGTCGGCGATGGCCAGCAGACCGTTCAGCGGGCGCCGCAGTTGCTGCGCCAGCCGGGCAAGGAAGCGGCTCTGGGCCTGATGCGCCAGGCGGGCCTGCTGTTCACGCGCTGCGAGCAGGCTGTGGCGCTGTTCCAGCCGCCGCAGGCCCAGCACGATGCTGGCGGTGACGCCCAGCACCGCCAGTGAAATCAGGGCGGCCATGCCCAGCACCGCGGTGCGGGTGGTGCGCCAGCTGTCGAGCACTTCGTCGGTGGCGGTGGCCACGCTGACGCGCAGCGGGTAGGTGCCCACCTGGTGCCAGGCATGGATGCGGTCGACCGGGTCGGTGGCGTCCATGCCGGGCCCGTTGTAGCGGCCCATCGCGCCGGCCAGCGGCTGCACCAGCGGGCTGCCCGGGCTCAGTTTGCTGCCCATGCCCTGGCTGTCGCCGCCCATCACCCGGGCGCGGATGACCTGGTCCTGGCCGACCAGCGCCACGCTGCCCAGGCGGCCCAGGGCCACGCCGCCGAACACGTCCTCGAAGTAGGCCGGGTCGAGCGAGGCCACGACCACGCCCAGGCCGTGGCCGTCGGGCGCGCTGATGCGGCGTGACAGCTGGATCGTCCAGCGCTGCGACACCTTGCCCAGCACCGGCTTGCTGATGAACAGGCCGCGGTCGATGATGCCTTCGGGGCCCAGGTGCACCCGCACATGTTCGCGGTCAGACAGGTCGATCGCGCCGGTCTGGCGGCCATCGGGGTCGAGGTTGCTGCCGCGGAACCGGCCGTCCGGTCCGATGTGCGAGAGCTGCACCAGGATGCGCGGCGCCAGGCCGGTTTCTCCCGCCAGTGCGACGAGGTCGGGTGGCTCACCGCGCTTGATCTGGTCACGCAGGCGCAGCAGCGCCTGGTCGGCGCCGGCCAGCACCCGCAGCGTCTGCTCTTGCAGCACGCTGGCCAGGTTGGCGTTCTGGCGCAGCTCGGCCTCCACGGTTTCGTCGCGCTGCAGGCTCAGCATGCCCAGCGTGGCGCCCCAGGTGCCCAGCAGCAGCAAGCCCGCCAGCACCAGGGCCAGGGTGCTGAGGCGGCCGGCGCGCGAGGCACCGATGGCGGTGGTCGTGGTGGGCAGTTCGGCTGCAGTCAAAGGCGTCGGCCCATTCATGGCATGCGATGCATTGACGATGCCACACCGAACCACTCGTCAGAGGCCGCAAAAACCCCCAAGCCGGGCAGATGCTCAGCTGCCCTTCATCTTTGTGTGGCAACCTCTCCAGCGGTAGCTCCGGGCACATCGCGGCGGAGTGTTGAACAGGGCAAGGTGAGGTCCAGATGTCTGCTGATTCCATGCGTGTGCGACGGTCCTTCAGCCGTGTGTGGCCGGTGGCTTTGCTGGCCGGCCCGGGCCTGGCCTGGGCCCAGGTGCTACCCCCCGCCGGTGAAGCCGCTGCCCCGGCTGCTGAAAGCCCCGCATCCGCCGTATCAGCCGATGAGCCGGCGGCCAGCCCGCCGCCCGCGCCCTACCTGCGCACCCAGATCGGCATGGCGCTGGAAACCCGGCCCACCTACCTCGGCTCACCCAACCGCGAGACCAAGCTGCGGCCCGTGCTGGGTCTGCAATATGGCCGCTTCAGGCTGAGCAGCTCCCGGGCGTCGCTGGTGGAGTCCTCGGGCGGCGGCGGGCAGTTGTCGGGGGCGAGCGTTGATCTTTCGCCGCGGGGCCCGTGGTCGCTCAACGCGGCCTTGCGCATCGATCATGGCCGAGGTGCCGGTGACGACCCGCTGCTGGCCGGTTTGCCCGAGGTGCGCCAGACCGTGCGCGGACGGGTGAGCGCCCGTTACGCCATCACGCCCAAGTGGAGCGCTGGCGCGTCGGTGTCGACCGACATGCTGAACCGCAAGGGCGGCACGCTGGGAGCGCTCGATGTGGGCTGGAGCACGATGCTGACGCCGACCTGGCGCTGGACGCTGGGTGGCGGGCTGGGCTTGGCAGATGCGACCTACATGCGCAGCTATCACGGCATCAGCCCGGAGGTGGCCGCAGCCACCAGCCGGACGGCTTATGTGCCGGGGGCGGGCATGCACGGCGTGGGGGTGTCGACGGGCCTGACCTGGAACGTGAGCCCGGCCTGGCGGCTGGGCGCCACGGGGGCGTTCGGCCGGCTCACCGGGCCGGCGGTGGACAGCCCCTTGACCCAGGCGCGCAACAACTGGTCGGTGAGCGTGGGCGCGGTGTGGGTGAAGGACTGGCGGGACTGAGCTTCTGCTGCTCAGCTGCTCAGCGCTTCAGCGGCGGCCGAAAAACTGGCGGAACAAGTCTTCGCTCAGCAGCTCGCGCACATGCAGGCCGCGCAGGGTTTCGCGGAAGGGGCTGGGCTCGGCATTGGGCAGGTCCATGTCCACCGGCATGGGCAGGGTGTCGGGCCAGATGGCACCGCGGGGCGTGGCCGGCTGACTGGCCTTGATGGGCAGGCGAGGGGTCATCGGGTAGCTCATCAAAGGCTCCGTGGAAGCGTTCTGCACATGGCTCATCTTCGGCCGAGTGCCGGCTGAACTTCAGCGGAAACAGCAGGGGCTGAACCGGGTTGTTCAGAGCACCACGGGCTCGATCAGCGATGCGCCGTCGTTGCTGGCCCGGCCCACGGCGCGCCCCACCGGCCAGGCTTGCAGGGCCTGCGGCGGGGTGAGGGGCAGCAAGGCGGCCAGGGCGTCGGGGTCTTGTTGCTGGCGGTCCAGCCAGGCGCCTTGGTGCTCAGGCGTGACGATGACCGGCATGCGGTCATGCACCGGGGCCATCGTCTCATTGGCATCGCGGGTGATGATGCAGCAGCTCAGCCGCCAGTCCTCGTCACTGGTGGAGCCCTCCGGGCGCCAGGCCTCGAACAGGCCGGCAAACGCCAGCAGCGGGCCATCGGCGGCGCTGAAGTACCAGGGTTGCTTGTAGGCTTTGCCGTCGGCGCCGGTCATCGGCTGCCATTCATAGAACCCGCTGACCGGGATGAGGCAGCGACGGCGCCGCACGGCCTGGCGGAACGAGGGTTTGCCGGCCATGCCTTCGAGCCGCGCGTTGTTGAGCTTCGCGCCGATCGACGGGTCTTTGGCCCAGTGCGGAATCAGCCCCCAGTGCATCAGGTCGGCCACGCGCTCGCCCTCGGGCGTGTTGCGCACCACCGGCACGGCCGAGGTGGGCGCCACGTTCCAGCGCTGCGGGAAGGGCTGTACCCGGGTCAGGCTGAAGGCCTGCACGAGGGTGGCCGGGTCATAGGCCACCACGTATCTGCCGCACATGTGGGGTGCCTCCGTGGCGCCGCTCAGCGCGCCCGCTTGGTGATCAGGAAGCGGTCGACCACGCGCCAGCCGGCCGGCACGGGCTCATCCGCATGGCGGCGGCGCGGCACGCTGTCGATGCCGAGCATGAACACCTCCAGACCGTCCGGGCCGAGCCGGCAGCGCAGGAAGCCTTTGTGGTCGGCAATGGCCAGCGCACCGAAGGCGTTGTTGGGCAACTGGCCGAACACCCCGCTGGCCAGAGCCAGCCAGGCGCCGAAGATCAGCCCGCCCACCCCCATGCCGGCCAGCGCCACCAGCCACCAGGTGGCCAGCGCCGCGCCCATCGACACCAGCGGATCAGCGGCGGCCAAGGCCCCGGGCCACAGCGCATTCACGGCGTGTTCGGCGCCCAGAAACAGCAGGAAGATGGCGAAGCCGTGCACGGCGCCCAGCGCCAGCCCGCTGGCCAGGCGGCCCGGCCACGTCCCCGGTCCCTCCCAGGCCACGCGCACGCAGGCGGTCAGCATGGCTGCATTGATGAAGGCGGCAAACGGGCTGACGACGATGGCCTTGAGCCAGTGCAGGGCGGCGTCCCACAGGCCGGGCGCGGCCACGGCGGCCAGGCTGGCGTGGAAGTTCGCCGCCGTCACGTAGGCATTGAAGCCGTAGAGCAGGCCCAGACACAGCGCAAAGCCGAGGTTGGAATCCCAGGCCTCGCGCAGCGTCTGGCTGACGCCCAGCTGCCACACCGGCCGACTGGGCCGCAGTGCGAACATCGACCAAAGTGCCCGCCAGGCCAGCGCGCGGGTGCGGGCCGGTGGCGGGAAGCTGCAGGCGTGTTCGAAGCGCGGGTTGTGGGGCGAGGCCGTGTGGGCGCCTGCGCCCGGCCGGCCCACCCGCACGCGCTGGCCGAGGTCGGCGCTGCTGGCCTGCGGTTCGGGCTCGCGGTCGAGCTGCTTGGTGGCCTGCACGTCAGGGCTGTGGGTGGGGTGCAGGAAGGCGCCGCCCGTGCCGCAGGTGATCAGGTGGGTGTCCAGGCCGGTGGCCGGGTCGCGGGCCAGGGTTTCGCGCTGGTAGTGGTGCAGATCACCGGCGATGCGGGCGCGCAGCCGGGCACCCCGGGCCTCGATCATGGCTTCGAGGCGCTGGTAGCGGCGCGGGTAGCCGGGGCTGGCGCCGTCGCCCAGCGGGCGGGTCCAGTAGGGTTCGGGGTAGACCAACAGCACATCGTCGCCGGGCTGGATGCCCGTCGGGTTGTCAGTGGCCAGCAGGCTGGCAAAACCTTCGAGTTGTTGCCGGTCGATGTCGCCTACCAGCGCGAAATCGAGGCCGAGGATCCAGAAGCCTTGCGGCAGCCGGGTGGCGAACCAGGTCTGGCGCTGCGGCGTGCGCGCACCGATCACCGCGCCGCGGTCGTAGTTGACGAAGTAGCGGCAGAAGGTGGAGGCCGAATCGAACCAGTCGTGGTTCTGCGGAATGGCCACCAGGGTCTTGCGCGGGCCGGGCTGGTCGGGGTCGACAAAGCGGCTGGCCGGGTCGCGGGCCATGGCCAGCATCTCGATGAAGCGGTACTGGTACTCCTGGGCGCTGGCGCCGGGGTAGGCCAGGTCACCACCCAGCACCAGCAACTCGCCCTCGGGCAGGGTCCGCATCTGGCCGTTGTCGTCGGGCACGGTCAGCTCACGGGCCAGCAGGGCTTGCGCCACGGTGAAGGTGGCGTTGCCGCCGTCGCCGGTGTCGGACATGAAATCGAACCAGAAGGGCTGCTCGACGCTGGCCGGCTGGGCCGACAGATCGACCGGCGTGAGCACCGGCGACAAGGTCTCGCGGCGGTCGAGGTTGCGCTGGAAGTCGACGGACTGCACCAGCTCACGGCCGGCTTGCCAGAGCACGCCCGGGGCGTACCAGGCAACGCGGCGGCGCTGGTCAGGCGGAATGTTGCTGCCAAAGGTGCGGGCCATGCCCGCATGCTAACCGCGCGGCGCGGCCGGGCGTCAGGCCACCAGCATCAGCAGATTGCGGCGGTTCTGGGTGCTTTGCGCCAGCATGCTGACGGCGGCGTACTGGGCCGTCTGGGCGCTGTGCATGCGGCTGACTTCCGCCGCCATGTTCGAGCCGGTGAGCCGCTCATAGCTGCTGCTGCTGGCCGCCACCTGCTGCTGCAGGCTGCTGGCGGCCGAGGACAGCCGCGACTGCGCCGCGCCCAGCGTGGCCCGGAGCTCCGACACCGTCTTGAGGGCTGCGTCGAGGGCCTTGGTCATCTGCGCGGCGTGGCTGGGGCCGGCTTGCGGGCCGCTCAGGGTACCGGCGGTGGCTGCCATCACCTGTGCGTTCTGCTGCAGGTTCTGGGTGTCCACGGTGATGGTGTCGGTGGGGCCGGGGCCGGCCGGCAAGGGCGTGCTGCCAGCGTCACCGGCCAGCATGGCCTGGCCATTGAACCGGGTGCTGGCCAGGGTGCGTTCCACCTCGGCAGCCATCTGCCGGTACTCGCGGTTCAGGGCTTCGCGGTCGCGGTCGGTGTAGGTGCCATTGCCGGCCTGCTGGGCCAGCTCGCGCATGCGCTGCAGGTGTTCGGTGGTCTGGCTCAGTGCGCCGTCGGCGGTTTCTGCCAGCGACTGGCCGTCTTCCATGGCCTGCACGGCCACGGTGCTGCTGCGCAGCGCGGCTGCCAGGCGATCGGCAATGGCCGAGCCGGCGGCGTCGTCGGTGGCGGAGTTGATGCGGCGCATCGTGGCGATGCGCTCAATGGCGGTGCGCTGGTTGGCTGACGACTCACGGTCGGCAGGCAGCGCCGACATGGAGTTGAAAGACAACATGGACGGCCCTTTGGCAACCCTGAAAGCAGGCTGCCGTCGGCGTCACTATGGCACGGGCCTTCGGAAATCTGAAGCCCTGGGCATGGCCGCTTGTGCCATGTTGGCGTGACTTCCTTCGCGTCTGGCGCCGTGTTGTGGCGTTGTCTGGTGGTGTCGTGTTCCGGTGCGGGCGGGATGGGCCTCAGACGGGCGCGCGCTGGCTGACGCGCGACATGGCCCCCGCCAGGGTCACCGCCTGGTACTTCAGGCTTTCTGCCGCGGCGGCGCTTTGCTCGACCAGCGCGGCGTTCTGCTGGGTCACCGCATCGAGCTGGCCCACGGCTTGGTTCACCTGCACCAGGCCGTCGCTCTGCGCGCTGGCGGCGGCGGTGATCTCGCCAATCATGTCGCTGACGCGCTGCACCGAAGCCACGATGTCGTTCATCGTGCTGCCGGCGTCCTGCACCAGGCGCGTGCCGTTTTCCACCCGTTCGACGCTGGCGCCGATCAGGGTCTTGATTTCGCGGGCGGCACCGGCCGAGCGCTGGGCGAGCGAACGCACCTCGCCGGCCACCACCGCAAAGCCGCGGCCCTGCTCACCGGCGCGGGCTGCTTCCACGGCTGCATTCAGCGCCAGGATGTTGGTCTGGAAGGCGATGCCGTCGATCACGCTGATGATGTCGGAGATCTTCCTCGACGCGGTGTTGATGTCGCTCATCGTCTGCACCACTTCAGACACCACCGCGCCGCCGCGCTGCGCCACTTCCGCGGCGGAGGCGGCCAGCTGGTTCGCTGTGCGGGCGGAGTCGGCGGTCTGGCGCACGGTGCTGGTCAGCTGCACCATCGACGACGCGGTTTGCTGCAGGTGGCTGGCGGCCTGTTCGGTGCGCTGGCTCAAGTCCACGCTGCCGGCGGCGATTTCGGACGAGGCGTTCTGGATGTTGTCGATGCTGCCGCGCACCGAGCCCATCACGGCGTCGAGCTCCATCAGCGTCTGCTTCATGGTGCCGGCGCCCTGGGTGCTGGTGTCCACCGCGGCGACGTCCAGGATGATCTGGCCGTCGGTGCTGCGCACCTGGCTGAGCAGCTGGTTCATTTCTTCGCCCTGCGCAGCGTCGCGGCGCATCAGCAGGGCCATCCACACCTCGAAGGTGGTTTGGGCCACCACGTAGCCGGCATGAATCAGTACGCGGGCGAGATCAGGCTCGGTCAGGCAATACACCCCGACGCCGCTGGCTTGCAGCCGGTCGGCCGCCACATGGTGCACGGCGATCAAGCCTGCAGCCAGCAGCAAGGGCCGCCAGTCTCGATACAAGAGCAGGAAGGCCAGGGTGACGAACACGCCGAAGTGCACTTCCAGCAGGCCGCGCGCCAACTGGATGTGCAGGCCCACCATGCCCATCAGGCTGGCGGCGAGCACCAGGCGTGCCGTCAGGCTGCCCGGGGCCAGCAGGCCGGCGGCTACGCCCACACCAAGCAGCGGCAGGCCCACCGCCAAGGCTGTGCCCAAGCTGCCGTAGTAGTTGCCAATGGCCAGTGCCATCAAGGTCGACCCCGCCAGGATCAACATCAGCAGCTTGTCGGCCTTGGTCGACAGCCTGACTTGCAACTGGGTATGGGAAAGCAGCGGGGTGGACATGGAATGGGGGCCGGTAGTACTTCGTAGGGAGTTATCGACATACTGAGGGGGTTTGTTGAGATGGAAGGCGTGAAATGCGCCACCATCACCCGGCTGTTCGGGGGTGTTATCCGGTGGATGAAGGCTTGTGTGCGCTTCACCAGCGGGCATCACTGGGCAACATGCCAGCAAACTGGCGCCGCTCAAAATCGGTTAACCCGGCCAGTCGGCCGCGAAGACAGGACCCTCGTCGCATGAAAAAACGTTCCTTGCTCGGCCTGGTGGCCGCAGTGCCTCTCGTGTTTCTGGCTGGCTGCGGTGGCAGCAGCGAGAAGGAGGCCACCGTCCGTCTGCTGAACGCCAGCGCGGGCTACAGCTCGGTCGACCTGTACGTGGAAGACGAGAAGGAAATCGGGGCCGTCGGCTTCGGCACCCTGAGCGATTACGTGGGCGTGACTTCGGGTGACGTGACCGCGGAATTCACCAACGCCGGCTCCACCACCGCGCTGCTGACCAAGAGCCTGTCGCTGGGCACCGATGACGCCTACACCGTGGTCACCTACGGCTGGGAAGGCGCGATCAAGTCGGTCCTGATCACCGAGAACCAGGACGACGCTGACAGCGGCGAGAGCAGCGTCAGCGTGCTGAACACCGCGGTAGATGCCGGCGCGCTAGACATCTACCTGACGGGCACCGACGAGTCGCTCGACTCCTCAACCCCGGTGCTGAGCAACGTCAGCGGCGGCTCGCGCTCGTCGTTCGCCACGGTCAAGGCCGGCACCTATCGCCTGCGCATCACCGGCTACGGCGACACCAGCGATCTGCGTCTGGACATTGCCCAAGCGGTGGTCTCCAGCACTGGCGTCTACACCTTCGTGCTGACCCCGGGCAGCGGCGGCGTGCTGGTCAACAGCCTGATGCTGAAGCAGGGCGGCGCGCTGACGCAGCAGCTCAATACCAAGGCCCGCGCCCGCGTCGTGGCCGGCATGGCCAGCGGTGGCAAGGTCACCGTGAAGGCGGGCAGCACCACGCTGGCCACCGCAGCCGCTTCGCCCGCGATCAAGGACTACGCCCTGATCGACGCCGGCACCGTGACGCTGACCACCAGTGTCGACGGCACCGCGCTGACCAGCACCACCCAGACCATCAAGGCTGGCTCTGACACCACGCTGCTGGTGACGGGCAACAGCGCCGCCGATGCGACGGTGAAGGTGTTGAGCGACGACAACCGCCTGCCCACGGTGAGCACCAAGTTCAAGATGCGTCTGGTGCATGCCGCGCCCTCGCTGGCCAGCGACGCGCTGACCTTGACGCTGGACCTGGAAGACCTGGTGACCGACCTGACCTGGGGCACGTCGTCGAGCTTCGTCAGCCGCACGGGCACCTCCAGCAGCAGCCTGGAAGTGAACTCGCTCTCGTCGACCACGCCGGTGTTCAGCGTGACCGAGCAGGCCTACCTGTCCAACAGCATCTACACCGTGTTCGTCTATGACACGTCGGCCGGTGTGGCCACGGCCAAGGTCAAGAAGGACCGTTGATTCCGGCCAGCACTGAGCACTGAGCACTGAGCACTGACAGGTTTCAACCATGACAAAGGGGCTGCATTCGCAGCCCCTTTTTTGTTGGGTGGCCTCAGGCCATCTTGCCGGCCTGGAAGTCTTCCACGGCCTGGTAGATCTGTTCGCGGTTGTTCATCACGAACGGGCCGTACTGCACGATCGGCTCCTTCAGCGGCTGGCCGGCGATCAGCAGGAAGCGCGCGCCCTCTGGACCGGCCTGCAGCGCCACGCCGTCGCTGCCGGGCGTGTTGGCCAGGATAGCCATGCGCTGCGTGGGCACCGCCTGCGTGCCGATCTGCACACCGCCGCGGTAGACCTGCACGAACGCGTTGTGGTGCTCGGCCAGCGGGTGGCTGAAGCTGGCGCCTGCGGGCAGGTGCACGTCCAGGTACAGCGGCTCGGTGACCGGGCGCTGCATGGCGCCGGCCACACCGGCGTGGTGGCCGGCGATCACGCGCACTACGCTGTCGCCGCTGCGAACTTCGGGAATGGTCTCCGTCTGGATGTCGACATAACCCGGGTCGCAGAGCTTGTCCTTGGCGGGCAGGTTCAGCCAGAGCTGGAAGCCCTCCATCACGCCTTCTTCCTGCTCAGGCAGCTCGCTGTGGATGAGGCCGCGGCCGGCGGTCATCCATTGCACGCCGCCGTTGCTCAACAGGCCTTCGTTGCCGGCTGAATCGCGGTGGCGCATGCGGCCGGCGATCATGTAGGTCACGGTTTCGAAGCCGCGGTGCGGGTGGTCGGGGAAGCCGGCGATGTAGTCATCGGGCTTGTCCGAGCCGAAGGCGTCGAGCATCAGGTAGGGGTCAAGCCGGCGCTGCAGGTCTTGCGTCAGCACGCGCGTCAGCTTGACGCCGGCGCCGTCGCTGGTGGCCTGGCCGGTCACCACGCGCTCCACGGTGCGGGGGTGCAGCACGGTGGTGGCGGTGGTGTCAGCTGTGGTCGTGGTCATGGTGTGTCCTTGGTTCGTTCGTTCAGGCAACAGCGCCGCTCAGCAGCTCATCGATCTGGGCGCGCGCGCTGGCCAGGCCGGCGGCTTCGGCGTCGGGGCCCATGGCCATGCCTTCCGCGTAGATGAAGTGCACGTCGGTCATGCCCAGGAAGGCGAGGATGCCACGCAGGTAGGGCACCTGGGTGTCGGCCGGCTGGTCACGCCAGATGCCGCCGCGGCTGAGCACCACGTACACGGTCTTGCCGGTCAGCAGGCCGCGCGGGCCGGTGGCGGTGTATTCGAAGGTGACTCGGGCCCGCGAGATCGCGTCGATCCAGTTCTTCAGCTGCGCGGTGATGCCCAGGTTGTACATGGGCGAGCCCAGCACCAGCACGTCGGCGGCCTGCACCTGGGCGATCAGCGCGTCGTCCAGCGCCACGCGGGCGGCCTGTTCAGCACTGCGTTGCTCGGCCGGGGTGAACAGCGCGCCGAGGGTGGCTTCGTCCAGCACCGGGTGCGGCTGGCGAGCCAGGTCACGCACCGTGTGGGTGGCGCCGGCATGGCGGGCCAGCAGCGCGGCGCTCAGCTCATTGCCGAGGCGGGTGGAATGCGAGCCCTGGCCGTTTTCAAAGGCGCGGGCACTGGTGTTGATTTGCAGGATGTTCATGGTGGGCTCCGAAGGTGGGTGCCACTCCGTGATTCGGGCTGGCATGGGGTGAACTTTATTGGTGGCTGGATGATTGATAAACCCATTGCATTGGGTGTGAATGTTCCATTGGTGGAACAATGGCGGCATGGACCCTAACGACCTCGCCCTCTTTGCCCATGTGGCCGACGCCGGCAGCTTCACCGTGGCCGCAGACCGCCTCGGGCTGCCCAAATCCACCGTGTCGCGCCGTTTGACGGCGCTCGAGGCGCGCCTGGGCGAGCGCCTGATGCAGCGCACCACCCGCCGGCTGACGCTGACCGACTTCGGCCTGGGCGTGCTGGAACATGCCCGTCAGGTGGTGGCCGAAACCGACAGCGTGCTGGCCCTGGCCCAGCACCGGCAGGCTGAGCCGAGTGGCGTGCTGCGGGTGTCGATGCCCGGCGACATCGCGCAGCTGGTGCTGGCCGATGCCCTGGCCGCCTTCGTGCGAGATCACCCGCGCGTGACGCTGGCGCTCGACCTGTCTCCCCGTCGGGTCGACCTCGTGGCTGAGAGCTTTGATCTGGTGGTGCGCATGGGCTCGTTGCGCGATGAAGCGCATTTGTCGGCCCGCCGGCTGGCCACGTTCCAGACCGGCCTGTATGCGTCGCCGGGCTGCCTGGCCGCACTGGGCGCGCCGCAGCACCCCGACGAGTTGCTGGACCCCGAGCGTGGCTGGCGCGCACTGGTGATTGCGCCCGGCGGGGTGGGGCGGCCGCTGCCCTGGGCCTTGCAGCAGCACAGCATCGACGGCCAGGTGACGGCGCGTTGGGAAGGCCTGCCCGCGCGCGCCACGCAGGCCAACTCACCCGCGCTGCTGCTGCAATTGGCCGAGGCCGGCCAGGGCGTGGCGGCGGCGGGTGAGTTCTTTGCGCACCGCGCCGTGCGCGACGGCCGCTTGGTGCGGGTGCTGCCCGACTGGCAGCTGCCCGGCGTGGATTGCTGGGCGGTGTTCCCGGAGCGGCGGCTGATGCCGGCCAAGACCCGCGCGCTGCTCGATGCGATGGTGCAGGCGCTGGCCCCCTGTGAAAACCAGGAAGCCGGCCCCGCGTTCAACCCGCTGGCGCGTGCGCCCAGGCCCTGACCAGCAAACCGTACAGCGCTGAATCAGACACTTCGTCACCGACGATCCAGCGCTCGCGCAGCACGCCTTCCCGCTCGAACCCCAGCCGCTCCAGGCTGCGCGCGGACGCGGTGTTGCGCGGGTCGATGTCGGCTTCCAGCCGGTGCAGGCTCAGTGCGGGAATCGCCCAGTTCAGCAGGGCTGTCAGGGCTTCGTGCATCAGGCCTTGTCCGCCGTGCGCGGGGTGCAGGGCATAGCCAATCTCGCCGCGCCGGCACTGCGGCATCAGGTTGAACAGCGAGCAGGTGCCGATCAAGGCCTCGGGGGCGGTGTGTAGCGCCAGGCCGAGGCGCAATGATTCACCACTGGCCAGGCTGCTGCGGTCGCGCGCCACCATGGCGTGGGCCGGGGCGTCGTCGGTCCACGGGCCGTGGCTCCAGTAGCGGGTCACATCGGCGTGGCTGTAGAGCGCAAACAGGGCGGGCACGTCGGCCTCCACCAGCGGGCGCAGGTGCAGGCGGGGCGTGTGGAGCTGGACGGTGGAGAAGTCAGGCATGGCGCGAGTATGCCGAGGCGCGCCGGGCTGGCACACTGGCGCTTTTCCTGCTCTGCCGCTTGCGGGCGGTTCCTCCCATGAAAGCGATCTGGAACGGCGCCGTGCTGGCCGACAGCGACGACATCGTCGTGGTTGGTGGCGACCAATATTTCCCCGAGGCCGCGCTGCAGCGCACGCACACCTCGTTCTCCAACCACCGCAGCAGCTCCGAGCGCGGCCAGGCCCACTACCTGAGCCTGTTCGTGAATGGCGAGTTCAACGCCGACGCGGTCTGGTTCTATCCGGAGCCGGCCGAGGAATACCCGGAGCTCAAGGGCCGCGTGGCCTTCTGGAAGGGTGTCCAGATCGTCGACTGACGGCGCGGCTGCGGCTTGCGTCGTCACCCTGACCACCGCCCACCGCCGCCGGCTGAGGGCGCTGTGGCGCTCGGCCGGCTGGCCCAGCCACGACGCGCTGGACCTGGAGCTGCTGGTGGCCGGGCTGCTGAGCCGCCACCTGGACGCCGCCGGCCGCGAGAGCCTGCGCCTGACCGATGCCGGCCTGCATGAGCTGGCGCGCACGGTGCAGGGCCACCGCAGCGCCCGCGATGCGCATGAAGCGCTGGTGGCGCGGGTATCGCTGGAAATGCACCGCGCTGGTCGGCTGGTGTGGCGGGGCTTGTCGCTGCGTGCCCCGGTGGCCGCCGAGGTGGCTGGCCCGGACGGCAGCACGGCGGCCATCACCCGCTGGGCGATGGCGATGCCGGATGTCTTTTCGATCCGGCCGAGCACGCTGGAGGCGCATGTCGAGCCGGTGGTGCACGAGATCAAGGTGCGCCGCGCCGACCTGCTGGGCGACTTGAAGAAGCCCGCCAAGGGCGAGGCCTACCGCGCCCTGGCCAGCCAGTGCTGGTACGTGCTGGCGGCCGGCATCGGCGATGAGCACGACGTGCCCGAGGTGTACGGCGTGATGCGCGCCCACCCGGTGGCCGGTGCCGAAGGCCTGCTTCGTTACGGTGCGCTGGAGGTGCTGCGCCCGGCACCCAGGCGGGCCTGCCGCGTGCCCCATGCCGGCTGGCTGGCGCTCGCGCGGGCCACGCCGGAGCGCTTCGATGATGAGCCGCAGGCGTCGCTGATGCCTGATGACGATGTGCCTGAACCTGGCCCTGGCGACGCTGCTTGAAGATCACCCGGGAACCATCTGCGGAGATCGTCTATCGGACAAGCCGCGGGTTGGCGCAAAATCTGCTCGCGAGTTGTTGTCCACCCCCATCCTTCCCCGGTGCGCCTCAGTCGTTGCTGCCACAAGCTGCCGCGTCTGCGCCCCGGTCTGCATCTGGAGTTGAAAACCCATGAGCCGGTCTGCTGTCCTGTCTTTGCCTGTCTCCGTTTTGCGCGCCACGGCCCTCTGCGCCGTGCTGGCCTTGTCCGGCCCGGCCGTCTCCCTGGCCGCCTACAACCCGCCGTCGCACAACGTGGCCTGGCAGCCGGCCGCAGCTGATGCCGACATCGACAAGGCCTTCGCCCAGGGCAAGGCCGAGAAGAAGCCGGTGCTGGTGTACTGGGGCGCGGCCTGGTGCCCGCCGTGCAACCAGCTCAAGGCCACGCTGTTCAACCGCCAGGATTTCGCCGAGCGCTCGAAGAGCTTCGTGGCGGTGCACATCGACGGTGATGCCCCCGGCGCCCAGAAGCTGGGCAGCCGCTTCAAGGTGCGCGGCTACCCGACCGTGATCCTGTTCAACCCCGAAGGCCAGGAAATCACCCGCCTGCCGGGCGAGGTGGATGCGCCGCAGGTGATGAACGTGCTGCAGATGGGCTTGGCCGGTGGCCGCCCGATCAAGGCCGTGCTGGCCGATGCCCGTGCCGGCAAGCCGCTGCCGGCGAACGAGTGGCGCCTGCTGGCGTTCTACTCCTGGGACACCGACGAAGCCCAGCTGGTGCCGGCCGCCGAGCGCCCGGGCCTGCTGGCCCAGCTGGCTGCCGCAGCACCTGCCGCCGAGGTTGAAACCAGCACCCGCCTGCTGCTGAAGTCGCTGGCTGAAACCGACGCTGGCAAGCCCGCGGCCGTGTCAGCGGCCCAGCGTGAGCGCGTGCTCAAGGTGGTGGCCGATGCCGCCGCCAGCCGCACGCAGATGGACGTCATCGTCAACTACGCGCCCGACCTCGTCAGCGCGCTGGCGCCGCAGGCCGGCCCCGAGCGCAAGTCCACCGCCGCGGCCGTGGATACCGCGCTGCAGCGCCTGCAGGCCGACACCACGCTGTCGCGCAGTGACCGCCTGTCTGCGCTGATGGCGCGGGTGGGGGTGGCTCGCCTGGATCAACCCAAGGAGGCCATGAAGCCGCAGCTGCCCGATGCCTTGGTCAAGCAGGTGCGCGACATGGCCGCGACGCTGGACCGCGAGATCACCGACGGCTATGAGCGCCAGGCCGTCATCACCTCGGCGGCCTACGCACTGGGCCAGGCAGGCTTGTGGAAGGAGAGCGACGCGCTGCTCAAGGCCAATCTGGCCAAGAGTCACTCGCCGTACTACCTGATGAGCCAGCTGGGCGGCAACGCCAAGAAGCAGGGCCGCAAGGACGACGCGCTGGCCTGGTATGCGCAGGCCTTTGCCAAGAGCGAAGGCCCGGCCACGCGCCTGCAGTGGGGCTCAAGCTACTTCGCGGCGCTGATCGAGCTGTCGCCGAAGGATGCAGCCACCATCGAGAAGGTGGCTGCGCAGCTGTTCACCGAAGCCGGCAACCAGCAGGGCGCCTTCTATGAGCGCAGCGCGCGTTCGCTGCAGAAGGTCGGCACCCAGCTGGGCCAGTGGAACAAGGGTGGCCAGCACCAGGCGGTGGTCGACCGCCTGAAGGCCCAGCTCGCCCCGGTCTGCGGCAAGCTGCCCGCCGCCGATGGCCAGAAGGCCACCTGCGACGGCTTGATCAAGGCCTGAGTTACTTCACCAGGCCTTCGGCTTTGAGGGCCGCCTGCACCGCGGGCCGCGCAGCGACGCGGCCCATGTAGGCGCTCAGGTTCGCCAGGCCGCTGATGTCCACGCCCACGTACTTGCCCCAGCCCGCCACGGTGAACAGGTAGCCGTCGGCGACGGTGAAGGTCTCACCGGTCAGCCAGGTCTTGCCGGCCAGCTGGCCGTCCACCCAGCTCAGCTGCTTCATCAGCGCGGCGCGGGCCTTCACCTGCGTGTCCTCGGCGGTGCCGGGGGTGAACAACGGCGAGAAGCCCTTGTGCAGCTCGCTGGTGATGAAGTTCAGCCACTCCATCAGGTGGTAGCGCGCCAGGGTGCCGGCGGCCGGGGCCAGGCCGGTGGCAGGCGCCTGATCGGCGATGTACTGGACGATGGCCGGGCCTTCGGTCAGGCGCTCGCCGCTGTCGAGCTCCAGCAGGGGCACCTGGCCGCGCGGGTTGATGGCCAGGAAGTCGCTGCCGTCAGCCAGCTTCTTGGTCTTCAGGTTGGTGATGTGCAGATCAAACGCCAGGCCGGCTTCGCGCAGCGCGATGTGCGGCGAGAGGGAACAGGCGCCGGGGCTGTAATACAACTTCATGCGGGTCTCCGTGTGTTGGAATGCTCGGGCCGCCATGCTGCCAGCCTTTGGGCTGGCTTGCATGCGCCGGTGTTGAACCCTGCTTCCGCTGTTTTTGAATCTCTTCCGAAGGACTGCCCATGCCACGCGCCGTGCTGGATGAACAACGTATCCACCCCGCCATCCGCAGCGTGGTGGCCGGCCACCATGCCGACGCCATCGCCGAGGTGGAAGCGGCCGTCGCAGCCCACCCGGTGGTGGTGCTGGGCATGGCCGGCAACCCGTGGCCGAAGAAGGCCCGGGCGGCGCTTGACCGGCTCGGCATCGCGCACCACGACATCAACCACGGCAGCTACGTCAGTGGCTGGCGCCGTCGCAATGCGGTGAAGATGTGGTGCGGCTGGCCGACCTTCCCGATCATCTTCGTGCGCGGCCAGATGGTCGGCGGTGCGCAAGACCTGCAGCGCCTGATCGACAGCGGTGAGCTGAAGCGCCTGCTGGGCTGAGCCGCACGCAGCGGGCCAGCGGCGGGGCTGGCATCGGGGCCGCAGTCGCCAGTCATGCGCGTTTTCTGCCGTTCATGCGGTGCGGCCTGCCGTTCGCCCATGGGGTGTGTTGGCAGCGCCCGGCGCCACCACAATGGCCGGCATGAGAACCTCATCCCGTTCCAACACCCGCCCCACAGCCTGGTCCGCCAGCTGGGGCCTGAGCCTGGTCATCGTGCTGCTGGCCAATCTCTCGCCATCGTCCTCACGGGCCGCAGCAGACACCGTGGGTGCCAGCCCGCCCCGGCTTGAACTCTCGGCCTGTCGCCTCAAGGGCGTGGCGCATGAAGCCCGCTGCGGCGTGCTCAAGCGCCCGTTGAACCCGGCTGAGCCGGCGGGCGCGCAGATCGATGTGCATGTGGCCGTGCTGCCCGCCCTGGCGCGCAACAAGCTGCCCGATCCGGTGCTGATGTTTGCCGGCGGCCCGGGGCAAAGCGCCATCGAGCTGGCCGGCCCGGTCAGCCAGCAGCTGGGCCGTTTCCTGAACCGCCGCGATCTGGTGCTGATCGACCAGCGCGGCACGGGCCAGAGCGCCCCGCTGCGCTGCGAGGACGCCGAATCCACCCGCAGCAGTCGCCTGCAGGACATGCTCGACCCCAGCGCCGAAGACCGCCGCACCCTGGCCTGCCTGACGCGGCTGAAGGCGCTGCCCTACGGCGACCTGCGCTACTTCACCACCACCATCGCGATGCAGGACGTGGAAGCGGTGCGGCTGGCGCTGGGCCTGGGGCCGATCAACGCGATTGGCGGCTCGTACGGTACGCGGGCGGTGCTGGAGTACCAGCGCCAGTTCCCTGACAGCGTGCGCCGCGCGGTGATCGACGGTGTGGCGCCGCCCGACATGGTGCTGATGCGCTCGATGTCCACCGACGTGCAGGCCGCGTTCGATGCGCTGCTGGCGAGTTGCGCGCAATCGCCCGACTGCCAGCGACGCTACCCGGACCTGGCCGGCCAATGGCGCAAGCTGCTGGGCAGCCTGCCGCGCGAGGTGACGCTGGAGCATCCGATCACCGGCCAGCCGGAGCGGGTCACGCTGACGCGCGACGCGGTCATCACGCTGATCCGCACGCCGCTGTATGCGCCGATGCTGGCGGCCGCACTGCCTCTGGCCATCAGCGAGGCAGCCAACGGCCGCTTCATGCCGCTGCTGGGCCTGGGGCTGGGCAGCATCGGCGGTGGGCGGGGCATGGGCTTGTCCACCGGCATGCACTTCTCGGTGGTGTGTGCCGAAGACCTGCCGCGCCTTGCCACGGCCACGGATGTGCCCGGCGGTGACGTGGGCCAGGGCAATGAAAACATGTACCGGCGCGTGTGCTCGCAGTGGCCGCAGGGCGTGGTGCCGCCGGCGTTCTACAGCGTGCCTGCGGCGCGCCATCCGGTGCTGCTGCTGAGCGGCAGCCTCGACCCCGTGACGCCCCCGCGCCATGCCCAGCGCGTGGCCGGTTTGCTCGGCCCGCAGGCCGCGCAGGTGGTGGTGCCCAACGTGGGCCACGGCGTGATGGGTCTGGGCTGCGTGCGCGATGTGGTGTACCGATTTGTCGACCAGCCGAACCCCGCCAAGGCGCTGGCTGACGTGAAGACCGATGCGGCCTGTGCCGCCAATCTGCCTCGCCCGCCGGCCTTCGTGCCGGTGGGGGCAGCAACGGCCGTGACCGCCGGGGAGGGCGCCAAGTGATTGATGTTCAGGATCTGCGCAAGCGCTTTGTTCAAGGCAGCGGGCGCCGCAAGCAGACGGTGCTGGCCGTGGACGGTGTGAACTGGCGTGCCGAGGACGGTCGCATCACCGGCTTGCTGGGGCCGAACGGCGCCGGCAAGACCACCACGCTGCGCATGGTGGCCGGCTTGATCGAGCCCGATGGCGGCACGGTGGTGGTCGACGGCATCGATGTGGCCAGCCAGCCGCGCGCGGCGCTGGCCCGCATGGGCGTGCTGTCTGATGCCCGAGGCCTCTACCCCCGGCTGACCGCACGCGAGAACGTGGTTTATTACGGCCGCCTGCACGGCATGAGCGGTGCTGATGCCAACCGGCGTTGCATTGAGCTGGCCGGTCTGCTCGACATGCAGGGCCTGCTGGACCGCCGCACCGACGGCTTCAGCCAGGGCGAACGCATGAAGACCGCGCTGGCGCGGGCGCTGGTGCACAACCCGCCGAACATCGTGCTTGACGAGCCCACCAACGGGCTGGACGTGCTGGCCACCCGCGCCCTGCGCGACACCCTGCGCCGGCTGCGTGACGAGACCGGCAAGTGCATCGTTTTTTCGAGCCACATCATGCAGGAGGTGGAACGCCTGTGTGACCACGTCGTGGTGGTTGCCCATGGCCGCACGGTAGCGAGCGGCACGGTGCCGGGCCTGCTGGCGCAGACCGGGCAGACGGATTTTGAAGAGGCCTTTGTCAGCCTGGCTTTCGGGGCTGGGGCGGCTTCGAGCCATGGTGTGGCCAACAGCACGGACAACAGCATGGGCACGCACGCCGCGTCGGCCCCGAAGGAGCAGGCATGAACATCGGATGGCAAGTGTTCCTGAAGGAGCTCAAGGACGCCCTGCGTGACCGGCGCACCCTGATGGCCGTGCTGATGAGCTCGGTGATGATGGGCCCGCTTATGCTGTTCGCGTTGTCGACGCTGGTCGAAGGCATGGAGAAGCGGGCCGAGGCGCGCGAGGTGTTCGTGGCGGGCATCGACAACGCACCGGGCCTGCGCAACTACCTGGAGCGCCAGACCTGGAAGGTGCTGCCCGCGCCGGCCGACTACGAGCGGGCGCTGGAGCGCAGCCAGCTGGGCGATCCGGTGCTGGTGGTGGCCAAGAATTTCGAGGCGGACCTGGTGGCCGGCGAGCGGCCGCTGCTGGAGATCGTCACTTCGAGTGCCAATCAGCGGGCTGACGGTGCGGCGGGCCGGCTGGAGGACCTGGTGCAGGGTTATGCCCGCGAGCAGGCTGGCTTGCGCCTGATGGTGCGCGGCGTGGCGCCGATGCTGCTGCAGCCGATGCAGGTGGAGCGGCGTGACCTGGCCAACCCGGCGGCCCGCGCTGCCCGCCTGACCGGCATGCTGCCCTTCTTCGTGCTGATGGCGGTGCTGTATGGCGCGCTCAATGCGGCGCTCGACACGACGGCCGGTGAGCGCGAGCGAGGCTCGCTGGAGCCGCTGTTGATGAATCCGGCCACACGCCTGTCGCTGGTGGTGGGCAAGTGGGGTGCGGTGGCGGCGGTGGGCATGCTGGTGGCCATCCTGTCGTCACTCAGCTTTCTGCCCAGCCAGATGCTGTTCAAGAGCGAGCAGCTGGCGGCGCTGTTCCGCTACGACTGGCCGGAGGCGCTGGCCTTCCTGGGTCTGCTGCTGCCGCTGGCCGGGGCCCTGGCCGCGGTGCTGATGGCCATCGCCATCCGCTGCAAGACCTTCAAGGAAGCCCAGGCCAGCAGCACGGTGGTGGTGCTCGTGGTGTCGCTGTTGCCCATGCTCACGCTGTTCAACCAGGACGGCGAAAAGCCGTGGCACCTGTGGGTGCCGGCGCTGGCGCAATCGACGCTGATGTCGCGCGTGTTGAAGGGCGAGTTCATCAGCACCACCGACATGCTGGTGCCCGCCGCGGCCTGCGCGGTGCTGGCCACGGTGTGCGTGGTCTACATCGCACGGCAGTTCCAGACAACGGCCGTGCGTTGATGGTGGCGCGGGGCGCCCGGGAGGGCGGCCCCGTGTTGCTGAGTGGTGGCCTGACGCCGTGCGCGTTCAGGCCCGTTTCAAGGCTTGCCAGACGGCGTCCTGCCAGGGCAGTGCGCGTACCAGCCGGCTGAAGTGCAGCGCGGATTCGCGCGGTGTCAGCACCTCGCCCTGGTCGCTCACCAGCCGCAGATTGGTGACCACGCACATGGGGTCGGCCATGGCCAGCACCCCTTGGTCAATCTGCACCCAATCCCAGGCCAGGCCGGCATCGGTGTGGCCGCTGCATTCGCCCCAGATCGTCTGCCCGGTGGAGGGGCGCGAGCGGTCGCCGAAGGTGGTGATGCGCGTACCCAGATGCACAAACCGTAATTGTTCTCGCGCGTTTGCCTGACAGAATACGGCAGGCCACGAATACAAGGACCAGGGAGGTGGCATGGTCATGTCCTGGACGTGCTGCAAGATGGAGTTCTTTGTCGTCTGCATGACCTGAAGTCTGGAGAGTGCAACTTGCGTCTGCTAGCTGTAAGACCTGTCAGGGCGCCTCGTCGGGCGCCGGCAGGGGTGCGGGTGTTGAGACCTTGGGGGTGTGCATGCTGAGCGGCAGTTATCTGTCGGTCATGGAAGCGCAGACCCAGGAGCAGTTCCGTGACCGCATCGTGCGGTTCGCCCAGGAGCTGGGCTTCGACTATGTCTCTGCCATGACGGTGGTGGACCACTCCCTGTCGCACTCGGAGTTCATCAACGTCGACAACATGCCACAGGCGATGGTGGACGCTGCGGCATCGGCCACCACCTACCGGCGTGACCCCGTGATGCAGCACTGCAAGCGCGGCACCGTGCCCATCATCTGGGACCAGACCACCTACGTGAACCGTGGCGTGCCTGAGCTTTGGGAAAACCTCGCCGAGCATGGTTACCGCACCGGCATTGCCCTGGCCATGCACTTCCCGGAAGGGCGGCATTTCACGATGGGTGTGGACCGCTCCGAAAACCTCCCCGGGAATGCTGGCGATCTCACCCGGATGGTGGCTGACTTGCAGTTGTTTGCCGTGCACGCGCAAGATGCAGCGATGCGACTTTTTGTGCCGGCAGAGCTGCAGCTGGAACGCCCGAAATTGACGCCCCGCGAGCTGGAAGCGCTGCGCTGGACCATGGAAGGCAAGACGGCCTGGGAGGTTGGCAGCATCCTCGGCATCAGTGAGCGCACGGCGGTGCTGCACATCCAGAATGCCATGCACAAGCTGGACGCCATCAACAAGCACCAGGCGGTGCTGAAGGCCCTGCGGCTGGGGCTGATCCACTGACCCTGTAAGAGTTGACAGTGTCGTGATCGGGAGTGGCTTGGTTCAATGACGCCATGCGCTGGAACAGCGCTTCAACGTTTCGGAGAACCACCATGACCCAGTCCCTGATTGCCCTGATCCGCCGTGTTTTTGTCGCTTCGTCGCAGCCGGCTGCCGTGCCTGCCGGCAAGGTGCACCGCGAGCTGAGCGCCGAGGAACTCCGCAGCGTGTCTGGCGCTGGTGAAGTGAGCCTGCCGGGCCGCGGCTGGTAAGTCGTCCGAGCTGTTGTCGACAAGCGCGTGCCGCTGTTTCGACCTGAATCCCTCCACAACCGGCAACAGGCCTGGCTTGGCAGCATCCATGTGATGCAGCCGGTCGGCCTGCGCAGGTTGATGTTCGGGGTGCTCGCTGCGCTGGTCGCGGTCAGCACCCTGCTTTTTTTGGGCGAAGCCAGCCGCAAGTCGCGCCTGAGCGGCGTGCTGGTGCCGGACCGCGGCTTGATGCGCGTGGTGTCGCCGCAGGCGGGCACCGTGCTGGCTGCCGCCGTGCAGGAAGGGCAGCTGGTGCGGGCCGGTGATGTGCTGTTCACCGTGCAGCTGGCGGCCGCGCAGTTGAGCCAGCAGGCCCAGGCCGGCTTGCAGCAAACCTTCGACCACCGCAGTGACAGCCTGGCGCTGGCGGCTCGCCATGCGGCGGCCCTGAGTGCCGAGCGCCTGCGTGGGCTGGGGGAGCGCGTGGAGGCGCTCAAGCGCGAGTTGCAGCAGACGGACGCGCAGGCGGCACTGCAGCAGCAGCGCCTGGTGCTGGCTGAAAAAGCCCAGTCCCGGCTCGAAGCGCTGAACAGCGAGCAGTTCATTTCGTCCGCCCAGGTGCAAGCCAAGGCCGAGGAGGTGCTGGCGCTGCGCGCAGAAGCCGCGGCCGTGGCCCGCCAGCGGCAGACGCTGATGCGTGAGCTGGGCGCGCTGGAAGCGGAGCGTCGGGAGGCGCCGCTGGAGACCGCCCAGAAGCAGGGCGAGCTGGCCCGTGAGCAGGCCGAGATCGCCGAAGCGGCGGCCCGTGCCGACGCGGCCAGTGCACAAACCCAGATCGTGCTGCGTGCGCCGGTGGACGGCACGGTGACCGCCGTGCATGTGCTGCCCGGCCAGGCGGTGGGCACCGACGTGGCGCTGGCGAGCGTGGTGCCGCAGGGCGCCGTGTTGCAGGCGCACCTCTACGCACCCAGCAGCGCGCTGGGTTTTTTGCAGGTGTCGCAGGCGGTGCAGATGCGTCTGCAGGCCTATCCGTACCAGCAGTTTGGTTTGCAGCCGGGGCGGGTGGTCAGCGTGGCGCAGGCGCCGGTGCAGGCCGCTGAGCTGGCCACCGTGCCGCTGGCGGTTCGGCCTGCGGCGCAGGAGCCGGTGTACCGGGTGACGGTGGCGCTGGAGCCGGGTGAGCTGGTGGTGCGCCAGGCGGCAGGCCCGCAGCCCATGCCCCGGCGCCTGCTGCCCGGCATGCAGCTGGAGGCCGACGTGGTGCTGGAGTCGCGTCGCCTGGGTGCCTGGTTGTTTGAGCCTCTGCTGGGTTTGGCGCGCCGTGGTTAGTGGGTTGAACGAGCGGGGCTCAGACGTGGACGGCGACAGCATGCGTGACGCCGCCGCCTCGTCGCCCGGTTGGCTGCAGCGGCTGGGGCAGCGGCGTGGCCGCGTGCCGCTGGTGCTGCAGTCGGAAGCCGCCGAGTGCGGCCTGGCTTGCCTGGCGATGGTGGCCGGCGCGCACGGCCTGGACACCGATCTGCAGACCCTGCGCCAGCGCTTCCAGTTGTCGCTGAAAGGCGCCACGGCGGCGGATGTGTCGGAGATGGGCTCTGCGCTGGGCCTGGCGCCGCGCGCCTTGCGCTGCGAACTGGCTGACCTCGACAAGCTGCATCTGCCCTGCGTGCTGCACTGGAACCTCAACCACTTCGTGGTGCTGGTGGCGGTACGGCGCGGCGTGCTGACGCTGCACGACCCCGCGCGCGGTGTGCGCCACATGTCGGTGGCGGCGGCCTCGCCGCACTTCACCGGCGTGGTGCTGGAGTTCACCCCGACAGCGTCCTTCCAGCCCCGCCGCGACCGCCAGCCGGTGCGCCTGCGGCAACTGCTCGGGCCGGTGCACGGCCTCAAGCGGGCCTTGGGGCAGGTGCTGCTCCTGGCGCTGGCGCTGGAGTTTTTCGTGATGCTGTCGCCCCTGCTGCTGCAGCAGGTGGTGGACGGCGTCCTGGTGACGGGTCAACGTGAGTTTATGCTCACTCTCGGTATCGGCTTTGGTGGGCTGGTGCTGTTCCAGGTGCTGGCCGCGGGTGCGCGCTCATGGGCGCTGATGTATCTGTCGTCCAGCCTGAAGCTGCAGTGGCTGGGCCAGGTGTTTTCTCACCTGCTGAAATTGCCGCTGGCCTGGTTCGAGCGGCGCCAGACGGGCGATGTGTGGTCGCGGTTTGCGGCGGTGCATGAGATTCAGGACAAGCTCACCACGCAGTTCGCCGAAGGACTGATCGACGGCGTGATGGTGCTGTTCTGCCTCGGTCTGATGTGGCTGATCAGCCCGCTGCTGAGCGCCGTGGCCCTGGCCGCCGTGCTGCTGTATGCGCTGGTGCGTTGGGCCTTGGCGGGGCCGATGCGCGAGGCCACCGAAGAAGCGCTGGTGCATGACGCGAAAAAGTCGACACACTTCCTGGAGAGCCTGCGCGGTGTGTCGGCCATCAAATTGTTCAATGCCCAGGCGCAGCGCCAGTCGCGCTTCATGAACCTGGTGGTGGACGCCATGAACGCCGACCTGACGCTGCGACGGCTGGAGTTGCGCCTGGCGCTGGCGCACCGCGGCCTGTTCGGGCTGGAGCGGGTGGCAGTGGTGTGGCTGGGCGCGCTGGCGGTGCTCGACGGCGGTTTGTCCACCGGCTTGCTGTTCGCCTTCCTGGCGTACCAGGAGCAGTTCGCCACTCGCACCAGTGCCTTGATCGACAAGCTGGGTGAGCTGCGTTTGCTGAAGGTGCAGGCCGATCGCCTGGCCGACATCGTGCTCACCGCGCCCGAGCACGATGGCAGCGTGCTGGCGCGCTCGCCAAAGGCGGCTGATTGCGAAGGGCGGCTGGAGCTGCGCGACGTGCACTTCGCCTACAGCGATCTGGAGCCTGAGGTGCTGCGCGGCGTGAGCCTGTGCATCGAGCCCGGTGACAGCGTGGCGATCGTCGGGCCGTCGGGCTGCGGCAAGACCACCTTGCTCAAGCTGCTGCTGGGCGTGCATGTGCCCACGGCGGGGGAGGTGTGCATGGACGGCCGGCCACTGGCGCATTGGGGCCTGCGGCCTTGGCGCGAGGCGTTGGGCGCCGTGCTGCAGGAGGAGCCGCTGTTCGCCGGTTCCATCGCCGACAACATCGCCTTTTTCACCCCCGAGACCGACATGGACTGGGTGCGCACCTGTGCCCGGATGGCGTCGGTGCTCGACGACATCGAGGCGATGCCGATGGGCTTTCACACCCTGGTGGGCGACATGGGTGCTGCACTGTCAGGTGGGCAGAAGCAGCGCATCCTGCTGGCGCGGGCCTTGTACCGGCGCCCGCGTGTGTTGCTGCTGGATGAGGCCACCAGCGCGCTGGATGTGGACCGTGAACGGCTGGTGAACCGCGCTGTGCAGCAACTGCAGCTGACGCGGATCATCGTCGCTCACCGGCCCGACACCGTGGCCAGCGCTGACCGCGTCATCGTGCTCAGCGAAGGGCGGGTGGTGCAGGACTTCCGGCGCGTGCCGGGTGTGGGCGCGGAGGCGGGTTCCGAGGCGGGCGCTGGGTCAGGCGCTGTGTCCGGCGCTGCGGCTTGAGTTGAGCCCCGCTCAGTCCCTGGTGATGGGGCAACTGGAGTAGCCCAGCATCGGGTACAGCGGGCAGAAGCGGGTCAGGCCGGTGGCCAGTGGCACGAGGCCGATCCAGCCCCAAGCGCCGATCGTGCCGGTGACGGCGAGGACGATCAGCACCAGGCCGAGGGTGATGCGGGCGATGCGGTCGATGCCGCCAACGTTGGAAGTCATGCTGGGCTCCTGGGTGTTTGCGTGTTCGGTTGAGAAGGCGCCACGGGGTGACGCTTGACCCCACTGTGCGCCCGGCGCACGGCCTTGTCTGTGACCGGGGTCACTCAGTCGATTCGCCGGCCGCCACGCGCCGCAGGGCGCCGGGCTCCAGCACCTCGATCTGTTCGCGGCCCAGGCGCAGCCAGCCGGCGCGCTCGAACCGGCGCAGCAGACGGGTGATGATTTCGCGCACCGTTCCCAGCTCATCCGCCAGGACCTGGTGGGTGTGGTGCAGCGTGCTGCCATGGCCGAGCAGGGCGGCAGCCAGCCGCTGATCGAGGCGCTGGAAGGCGACGGCTTCGGCGAGCGCCATCAGGTCGGTCAGGCGCTCGGCGAACACACCCAGCGCAAACTGGCGGAAGGTCGCATCGGCCAGCCAGCGCTCGAAGCCGGTGGGGGAGAGCACCAGCATGCGGGTGTCGCAGGTGGTGTGGCCGTGCGCTGCCAGCGGGGCATGGCCGAACAGGCTGGCGGTGGAGGCCACGCAGATTTCGCCGGGCACCACGCGGTAGAGCTCCAGCTGCCGCCCGCCCGGTGCCCCGCGTGCCACCCGCACTTCACCGCTGAGCAGCAGCGGAAAGCCCTGGCAAGGCTGGTGGGCCTCGAACAGGCTGGTGTGCGCAGGCACGTCCATGGGTGTGGCGTGATGGGCCAGCACCTCGTCGCGGAGCTGAGCGGGCAGGGCGGCGATGCTGGGGTAGAGCTGGTGGAGTTCGGTCATCGGGTGTGCGGGAAAGGGCTATGGCCACGATGCATCGAAATGATGCCGGGCGAATGCGCCCTCCGGGACAATTCTGCCCATGCCCGCTTCCACGCGGGGTTTGATTCAAGCGAGGTGTGAGATGGCCAAGTCAGCAGCGTTCGGCGTGATGCACGTAGGCATCGCCTTTGGTGTGGGTTACGCGCCGACGGGCAGTTTCGCGATCGCAGGCGCCCTGACCATCGTCGAGCCGCTGTGCAACACCGTGGCGCACTACTTCTTCGACCGCTGGTGGAGCCGGCGGGAGCAGGCGGCTGCGCTGATGGCGGCGGGTGATGGTCGTCAGGTGGCGCCGGTCGGCGAAGCTGATGAGGCAGACGCTGAGGTCCAGTCTTCCAGCTGGGTCAACCACGCGATGGCCTGATCGCGGCTGTTGCCGCACATATCGGGGGCGGGCTGCAGGGAGCCGCACACGGCGGGGCGCCGGGGGTCACCAAACAGCTGGCAGCCATCGTTGGCGTCCAGCTGAATGCAGCGAACGCCGGCCGGTTTGCCCTGGGGCATGCCAGGGATCGGGCTGCTGATCGACGGGGCAATGCAGCAGGCGGCGCAGTGAGGGCGACAGTCCATCGCCCATTGTTTCACGTGGAACAGGTGCCGGCCGCCACCGGCGCGGCACCTTCGTCGTGATCAGTTCACGCCGTTGCGGCCGTTGGTGCTCGGGGTGAGCGACGGCTGCACGGGGCTGGAGCAGGCGACCCAGGTGGCGGCCTGGCCACCGTTGTTGCCGCTGTAGAACCACTGGAAGTTGGGGTACTCGCCCATCAGCATGTACAGGGTGTTGGAGTCGGCTGAGTCGGCCATGGTGACTTGCTGGTAGCCCTTGTGCGGCTTCTTGCCCGAGTAGTTGCCGCTGATCGTCCAGGTTTCATTGCTGCGCTGCACGACCAGCGCGGTGCCGCTGATGGACTTGCTGTCGGTGTCGTAGCTCAGCGTGTACTGGTTGCCGTACTGGTCTTGCAGGCACTCGGCGGCCATGGTGGCCGGGGCGGCCACGGTGGCGATGGCGAACAGGGCGATGCTGGTGAACTTGGTGGTCATGTTGAACTCCTCGTTGGTTACCGGACATCAATCTCGATGTCCGTGGCGCACTGTGCTTGGCCGGCGGTTCTCAAAACATCCCTACGCGGGCCCCGCGGAGCCCCTAAACCTCAGGCCCCTAGAAGCGGAAATAGCCCGTAGACCGGCGGCGAGTTCTGTGCTGGAGGCCCCGCTCATCGGGCATGTCCTTTAAAATCAAGGGTTTGCGCTTGCCGCCTTTTGCCGGTGCACGCCTTCCTCCAGGACCGGATCCATGCTTTATCCCCAAGAATTTGACGTCATCGTGGTTGGTGGCGGCCATGCCGGCACCGAAGCCGCGCTGGCTGCGGCCCGCATGGGGTGTGCCACGCTCCTGTTGACGCACAACATCGAGACCCTGGGTCAGATGAGCTGCAACCCGTCGATTGGCGGCATCGGCAAGGGCCACCTCGTGAGAGAGGTGGACGCGCTGGGTGGCGCGATGGGCCTGGCCACCGACGAGGCGGGCATCCAGTTCCGCATCCTGAATTCCAGCAAGGGCCCGGCCGTGCGGGCGACGCGCGCGCAGGCCGACCGCATTCTCTACAAGGCCGCCATCCGCCAGCGCCTCGAAAATCAGCCGAACCTGTGGCTGTTCCAGCAGGCGGTGGACGACCTGATGGTCGAGGGCGACCGGGTGGTGGGGGCGGTCACGCAGGTGGGCATCCGGTTCCGGGCGCGCACCGTGGTGCTGACGGCCGGTACCTTCCTGGACGGCAAGATCCACGTCGGCTTGCAGAACCACAGCGGCGGCCGCGCGGGCGACCCGCCGGCCATCAGCCTGTCGGCGCGCCTGAAAGAGCTCAAGCTGCCGCAGGGCCGCCTGAAGACCGGCACGCCGCCGCGCATTGACGGCCGTTCGATCGACTTCAGCCAGCTGGAAGAGCAGCCCGGTGACCTGGACCCGGTGCCCGTGTTCAGCTTCATGGGGAACGCCGCGATGCACCCGCGCCAGGTGCCGTGCTGGATCACCCACACGAACACGCAAACCCACGACGTCATCCGCTCCGGCTTTGATCGCAGTCCGATGTTCACCGGGGTGATCGAAGGGGTGGGGCCGCGTTATTGCCCGAGCATCGAAGACAAGATCAACCGCTTCGCCGACAAGGATTCGCACCAGATCTTTCTGGAGCCCGAAGGCCTGGCGACGAACGAGTTCTACCCGAACGGCATCAGCACCTCGCTGCCGTTTGATATCCAGCTCAACGCGCTGCGCACGATGCCAGGCCTGGCGAATGCGTACATCCTGCGCCCGGGCTACGCCATCGAGTACGACTATTTCGACCCGCGCGAGCTGAAGAATACGTTCGAGACCCGGCAGATCCAGGGTCTGTTCTTCGCCGGCCAGATCAATGGCACCACCGGCTATGAAGAGGCGGCGGCGCAAGGCCTGTATGCGGGCGCCAATGCGGCCCTGCAGGCCCAGGGCAAGCCACCGCTGGTGCTGCGCCGTGATCAGGCTTATCTCGGTGTGCTGGTGGATGACCTGATCACCAAGGGCGTGACCGAGCCGTACCGCATGTTCACCAGCCGGGCCGAGTTCCGGCTGCAGCTGCGTGAAGACAATGCCGACGCCCGCCTGACGGCGCTGGGCCGTGAGCTCGGGTTGGTGGACGATGCCCGCTGGGATGCATTCAACCGCAAGCGCGACGCTGTTTCACGTGAAACAGAGCGGCTCAAGTCGACCTGGGTGCGCCCGGCGACGCTGCCGGCCGAGGCGGGCGAGCGCTTGCTGGGTAAGGCCATTGAGCGCGAGTACAACTTCGCCGACCTGCTGCGCCGCCCGGGCGTAACCTACGACACCCTCGCGGAAGTGGCGGCCATCGCCCACCCGAATGCCGGTGTTTCACGTGAAACACGCGTGGCTGAGCTGGGTGCCACGCTGGCCGATGCGGTCATCGAGCAGGTGGAGATCGCGATCAAGTACGCCGGCTACATCGACAAACAGGTGGAAGAGGTGGGTCGTGCCCTGGCGTATGAAAACCTCGCGCTGCCGGAAGACCTCGACTACGGCCAGGTCTCGGCCTTGAGCTTCGAGGTGCGCCAAACCTTGAACCGCCACCGCCCGGCCACGCTGGGGCAGGCGGCGCGCATGTCGGGTGTCACGCCGGCGGCGGTGTCGCTGCTGCTGGTGCATTTGAAGAAGAAGCGCTTCAAGGGCTTTGACAGTGACGCGCCTGCGGCGCCCACCATGCCCGACGCCGACAAATCTGAAGCCGGCGCGCCGGCCTGAACTGACGGCCCCGGTTTTCACCTGCAAAATCCGGGGCAGGGTGTTCAGGCCGAACGACAGGCGCCTGTCGTTCCGAGCCCGCCTCGCTCCGAACTCTTGACCCCGGTGGCAGCGGCCACCCTTTCCACGCCAGCCATGACCCATCCTCAATACGACGCCCTGGTGGCCGGCCTCCGTGCGCTGGGCCTGCCTGATGATGACGCGCTGGCGCAGCCGCTGCTGGCCTACATGGACCTGATCGGCCGATGGAACAAGGTCTACAACCTGACGGCCATCCGCAACCCGGACGACATGCTCTCGCAGCACCTGCTGGATTGCCTGGCCGTGGTGGTCCCGCTGTCGGAGGTGGCTGACGCCCGTGCGGCGGATGCGCCGGCGTTCCGGGTGCTGGATGTGGGCAGCGGGGCAGGGCTGCCCGGTGTGGTGCTCGCCATCTGCCGCTCGCAGTGGCAGGTGACCTGTGTGGACACCGTCGGCAAGAAAGCCAGCTTTATCCGCCAGGTGGGCGCCGAACTGGGCCTGCGCAACCTCACGGCGGTGCACCAGCGCGTCGAAGCCATGACCGATGCGCCGCACCACCTCATCACCTCGCGCGCCTTCGCGTCGCTGGTCGACTTCATCAGTCTGACGCGGGAGCGCCTCGCCCCCGGTGGCGTGTGGGCGGCGATGAAGGCCCGGCCGACCGAGGAAGAGCGCGCAGCGGTGCCGGCAGACGTGCGTATCGATCACGTGGCTTCGGTGCAGGTGCCGGGCCTGGACGCCGAGCGCTGCATCGTCTGGATGTCGAAGCAGGCCTGATCGGCTGACGCGCCAGCGCCTTGATGGCGGGCAGGCCGCCGGCCGGTCGCTGCTGGATGGTGTCGATTGGGTGGTGTCGATTCGGTGGTGATGGCGCCACAGGCCCGTGCAGGCCATCGGTTGCGCACGGCTTGTCCACGCGGTTGCCCACTGGCTGGGTGCGGGTCATGCACACATAATCCCCAACTCATCCACCACTTGTTCCGGGCGCCATCCACAGACTTGTCCACAAGCTGCGGCAGGGCCCCCGAAAGGCCCGCAGCGATGACCTTCCCCAGCTTCTTCGGCCCGTTCATGGGCATTGCCGACTACGGCACCTACTGCGCCGCCATCCTGCTGTTTCTGGCGCTGCCGGGGCCGGGCACCTTTGCCTTGCTCACCTCCACCGCCAAGGGCGGCTTCAAGGCGGGTGCTGCCGCCACGCTGGGGGTCATCCTGGGCGACCAGGTGCTGCTCTGGCTGGCCGTGGCGGGCGTGGCTGCGCTGCTGGCGTCCTACCCGTCGGTGTTCAACATCGTGCGCTGGGCCGGCGCAGCGTACCTGGCCTGGATCGGCCTGAAGCTCTTGTTCGCCCGTGAGGGGGAGGACGCCAGCCCGGTGCGCATCGAGCCGCACCACTATGCCCGCCAGGCGTTTCTGATCACCTTGCTGAACCCCAAGGCCATCGTGTTCTACATGGCCTTCTTTCCGCTGTTCATCGACCCCGCGCACCACCTCGGCGGCCCCACGTTCGTGGTCATGGCGCTGACCATCGCGGTGATCACCGCGGCCTATTGCCTGACACTTTGCGCCTTCGCACAGGCCGTGGCTGCCAAGGTGCGTGCGCACCAGCGCGTGGCCAAGCTGCTGGAGCGCCTGGCCGGCGTGTTCCTGATCGGTTTTGGCTGGCGATTGTTGCGTGACTGACGCGGCAGGCGAGCCCGGCTCAGGCGACAATCCGCCCCCTATGTCCCGGATCTTCTGCATTGCCAACCAGAAGGGTGGCGTCGGCAAGACGACCACCTGCGTCAACCTCGCCGCCGGCCTTGCCCGCATCGGCCAGCGTGTCTTGCTGGTCGATCTCGATCCGCAGGGCAACGCCACGATGGGCAGCGGTGTGGACAAGCGCACCTTACCCACCACCGTCTACGACGTGCTGCTGGAAACCGCCAGCGTGGCGGAGGCGCGTGCCCGGGCCGAGAAGGCCGGCTACGACGTGCTGGGCGCCAACCGGGAGCTGGCTGGTGCCGAGGTGGAGCTGGTGGCCCTGGAGCACCGCCATGAGCGTCTGCGCCGCGCCCTGCGGGCCGCCGACGCCGACTACGACTTCGTGCTGATCGACTGCCCGCCGTCGCTCAGCATGCTCACGCTGAACGGCCTGTGCAGCGCGCACGGCGTGATCGTGCCGATGCAGTGCGAGTACTTTGCGCTCGAAGGCCTGACCGACCTCGTCAACACCGTCAAGCAGGTCCACGCCAACCTGAACAAGGATCTGCAGCTGATCGGCCTGCTGCGCGTGATGTTCGATCCGCGCATCACCTTGCAGACGCAGGTGAGTGACCAGCTCAAGGCGCACTTCGGCGAGAAGGTGTTCAACACCGTGATCCCGCGCAACGTGCGGCTGGCCGAGGCGCCGAGCTACGGCCTGCCCGGCGTGGTGTTCGACCCGTCATCGAAAGGCGCACAAGCCTTCATCGAGTTCGCGCGCGAGATGGTCGAGCGCGTCACCGCAGAAACCGCTGCCGCCTCGTCCTGAGGCGGCAGGTGCCTCACAGGCCGAGACCTTCGGCTACGCCCAGGTGCACGTTCATGGCCTGCACGGCGGCGCCGCTGGCGCCCTTGCCCAGGTTGTCCAGGCGGGCGATGAGCACCACTTGCTCGTCATTGCCGAACACGCCGATGTCGACCCGGTTGGTGTCGTTGCAGGCCTGCACGTCGAAGAAGCCACCGTCGAGGTTGGCCGCGTCGCCCAGCGGCAGCACGTGCACGAAGGCCTCGTCGGCATAACGCTCAGCCAGGCATTGCTGCAGCATGGCGGCGGTGGTGCCGGCCTTCAGCTGCGACAGATGCAAGGGCACACTCACCGCCAAACCCTTGTAGAAGTTGCCGACGATGGGCATGAACACCGGCGTGGTGGTCAGGCCGGTGTGGGCCTTCATCTCGGGCAGGTGCTTGTGCGCCAGGCCCAGCGAGTAGGGGCGGGGGGATTGCAGGCGGGCGTTGCCGCCGGCTTCGAACTCGGCAATCATCGATTTGCCGCCGCCCGAATAGCCCGTCAGCGACGTGGCGCTCACCGGCAGGCCCGCAGGCACCAGGCCGGCGTCCACCAGCGGCCGCAGGGCCAGGATGAAGGCGCTGGCATGGCAGCCCGGGTTGGCGATGCGCTTGGAGGCGCGGATGGCCTCGCGCTGGCCGGCGCACAGCTCGGGCATGCCGAAGGTCCAGCCTGGCACGGTGCGGTGCGCGGTGCTGGCGTCGATCAGGCAGGTGTTCGGGTTGTCGATCATCGCCGCGGCTTCGCGCGAGGCGGCGTCGGGCAGGCACAGGAAGGCCACGTCGGCGGCGTTCAGCAGACGGGCGCGCTCGGCGCTGTCCTTGCGCTTGTCGCTGTCGATGCGCAGCACTTCGATGTCGCTGCGGCCGGCCAGAACCTCGTGAATGCGCAGACCGGTGGTGCCTTCCTGGCCGTCCACAAAAACCTTGTAAGTCATCATCGTCCTCGTTCGGGTGTGCCGGGCGCAGCTTGCGCCAGAATCAGGGTCAACCCGAAAGCATAAGCCAAAGGCTGCGACACCCGCATGACCAACGCCACCACACCGCGATTTCTGCTCCTTCCGGGCTGGATGGACTCCGGCCCGACCCATTGGCAAAGCCGCTGGGAAGCCCTGCATGGCGACGAGCGCGTGCAGCAGGACGACTGGGTCTGGCCGCGCCGTGGCGACTGGATGGCGCGCCTCGACGAGGTGCTGCTGGCCGACCCGCGCCCGGCGGTGCTGATTGCCCACAGCCTGGGTTGCCAGCTGGTCGCCTCGTGGGCCGCGCACTCGAAACACACCCACCGCGTGCTCGCCGCGCTGCTGGTGGCGCCGCCCGACACCGAGGCCGCCGACATGCCGCCGCAGCTGCACAATTGGCGGCCCATCGTGCGCCAGCCGCTGCCGTTCCCGGCGGTGGCGCTGTTCAGCACCGACGACCCCTACTGCACGCTGCCGCGCGCCAACGACATGGCCGACGACTGGGGTGTGCCGGGGCTGGAGATCGGCGCCCTGGGGCACATCAATGGCGACTCCGGGCTGGGCGACTGGCCCGAGGGACGTCAATTGCTGATGCGCCTCGTCGAACCCGTGGCTGACGACGACTGATAGCGGACAATCCCCCCATGGCAACGAAGAAACCCAAAGGCCTCGGGATGGGGCTGGAAGCCCTGCTGGGCCCGAAAGTCACCGACGCGTCCGCGCCGGCTGAAATGCGCGACGGTGCACCGGCCGTGCTGAAGATCGCGCAGATGCAGGCGGGCAAGTACCAGCCTCGCACGCGCATGGACGAGGGCTCCTTGTACGAGCTGGCCGAGAGCATCAAGAGCCAGGGCATCATGCAGCCCATCCTGGTGCGCCCGGTGGGCGAGCCGGCTGAGCGCCGCTACGAGATCATCGCCGGTGAGCGTCGCTTCCGCGCGGCGCAACTGGCGGGCCTCGATGAAGTGCCGGTGCTGGTCAAGCACGTGGCCGACGAAGCAGCCGCCGTGATGGCGCTGATCGAGAACATCCAGCGCGAAGACCTGAATCCGCTGGAAGAGGCGCAAGGCCTGAAGCGCCTGATCGATGAGTTCGGCCTGACGCATGAGCAGGCCGCACAGAGCGTGGGCCGCTCACGCTCGGCGGCCAGCAACCTGCTGCGCCTGCTGAACCTGGCTGAGCCGGTGCAGAAGATGCTGATGGCCGGTGATGTGGACATGGGCCATGCCCGTGCGCTGCTGCCGCTGCCGGCGGCGCAGCAGATCCTCACCGCCAATGAAGTGGTGGCGCGCAAGCTGTCGGTGCGTGAAGCCGAGAAGCTGGCCACGCAGGCCCTGAACCCGGGCCGCCAGACGCCGCTGCTGCGCGTCGAGAAGGAAAAGTCGCGCGACATCGTCCGGCTGGAAGAGCAGCTCGCCGACATCCTGACGGCGGACGTTGAAATCCGCGTGCAGCGCAAGACGCGCCGCGGTGAGCAGGGCGAAGTGGCGATCCGCTTCAGCTCGCTCGACGAGCTCAACGGCCTGCTCGACAAGCTCGGCATCACCGAGCGCTGACACCGCCGCATCAAGGGGCGTGCGCCGGGAGGCGCGCCCCCGCGGAACCAACGTGCACCGCACATGTCCAAGCTGCATGCCCATTCAAGGTGCGCAGCATGTCGGCATGAAAGTCGCTAGCAACGTTGAAACCCTGAGCGGTCTGTTGGATTGCGAACCAACAACACCCTTTTTCCTGCTTTAGGCACACTCGACATCGTCGCAAGCTGAAGGCATCGCAACGAGACTTCTTTCACGTCACTGACCGGAACGCTCTGATGGCGCCCGGGCCGGGTCAAGCCGGGACGCCATCAAAACTTTCCAGGCGCTTCGCAGGCTAGCCATGGCCTGCAGCGTCATCCACTCAGGAGGTCCCATGGACGTGATCAGCAGCTTTGCCGCCCGCTTCGAGCGCACCCGTGAGGAGGAGATGTCCCTCGAGGACTACCTCAACGAGTGCAAACGCAACCCGCTGGCGTATGCCACCGCCGCCGAGCGCATGCTCCGCGCCATCGGTGAGCCGCAGATGGTGGACACCCGGCACGACACCCGCCTGTCGCGCCTGTTCGCCAACAAGGTCATCAAGATCTACCCGGCCTTCGCCGAGTTCTACGGCATGGAAGACGCCATCGAGCAGGTGGTGTCCTACTTCCGGCATGCAGCGCAGGGCCTGGAAGAGAAGAAGCAGATCCTCTACCTGCTGGGCCCGGTGGGCGGCGGCAAGAGCTCCATCGCCGAGCGTCTGAAGGCGCTGATGCAGGAGGTGCCGTTCTACGCGATCAAGGGCTCGCCGGTGAATGAATCACCGCTCGGCCTGTTTGATGTGAATGAGGACGGCCCGATCCTGGAGAGCGAGTACGGCATCCCGCGTCGCTACCTCAACCGCATCATGTCGCCGTGGGCGGTGAAGCGCCTTGAGGAGTTCGGTGGCGACATCCGCCAGTTCAAGGTCGTCAAGCGCCACCCGAGCATCCTCAAGCAGGTGGGCATTGCCAAGACCGAGCCGGGCGACGAGAACAACCAGGACATTTCCAGCCTGGTGGGCAAGGTCGACATCCGAAAGCTGGAGAGTTTTGCCCAAGATGACCCCGACGCCTACAGCTACAGCGGTGGCCTGTGCCTGGCCAACCAGGGCCTGCTGGAGTTCGTGGAAATGTTCAAGGCGCCGATCAAGGTGCTGCACCCGCTGCTGACCGCCACCCAGGAAGGCAACTTCAAGGGCACGGAAGGTTTTGGTGCCATTCCCTTCGACGGCGTGGTGCTGGCCCACAGCAATGAAAGCGAGTGGAAGGCCTTCCGCAACAACAAGAACAACGAGGCCTTCCTCGACCGCATCTACATCGTCAAGGTGCCGTACTGCCTGCGGGTGAGTGAAGAGGTGAAGATCTACGAGAAGCTGCTCAAGGGCAGCTCGCTGGCCGGTGCCACCTGCGCACCGGGCACGCTGAAGATGATGAGCCAGTTCGCCATCCTCACGCGCCTGAAGGAGCCGGAGAACTCGTCGCTGTTCAGCAAGATGCAGGTCTACGACGGCGAGAACCTGAAGGACACCGACCCGCGCGCCAAGAGCTACCAGGAGTACCGCGACTACGCTGGTGTGGACGAAGGCATGAGCGGCATCTCCACGCGCTTCGCCTACAAGATCATCTCCAAGGTCTTCAACTTCGACTCCACCGAAGTGGCGGCCAACCCGGTGCACCTGATGTATGTGCTGGAGCAGCAGATCGAGCGCGAGCAGTTCCCGGCGGAGGTCGAGCAGAAGTACGTGGCCTACATCAAGGAGCAGCTCTCGCCGCGCTACGCGGAGTTCATCGGCAAGGAAATCCAGACGGCCTACCTCGAGAGCTACAGCGAGTACGGGCAGAACATCTTTGACCGCTATGTCACCTACGCCGACTACTGGATCCAGGACCAGGAGTACCGCGACACCGACACCGGCGAGGTGTTCGACCGCGTCTCGTTGAATGGTGAACTCGAGAAGATCGAGAAGCCGGCCGGCATTGCCAACCCGAAGGACTTCCGCAACGAGATCGTGAACTTCGTGCTGCGGGCGCGAGCCAACAACGCCGGCAAGAACCCGGTGTGGACGAGCTACGAAAAGCTGCGGTCGGTGATCGAGAAGAAGATGTTCTCGAACACCGAGGAGTTGCTGCCGGTGATCAGCTTCAACGCCAAGGCCAGTGCCGACGAAGCCAAGAAGCACGAGGATTTCGTCGACCGCATGGTGGCCAAGGGCTACACGCCCAAGCAGGTGCGGCTGCTCTGCGAGTGGTACCTGCGGGTGCGCAAGAGCAGTTGATGTTGACGGGGCTGGCTCATGGGTTGAGCCAGCCACTCCCTGATCGCGAACCCTTCAAAAAAGGTCGTTCATGTTGCAGCAAGTCATCGACCGCAGGCTGGCCGGCAAGAACAAGTCGATCGGCAACCGCGAGCGCTTCCTGCGGCGCTACAAAGGGCAGATCCGCGACGCCGTGCGGCGTGCGGTGGACGGCCGCGGCATCCGCGATCTCGAGCGCGGCGAAGAGATCACGATTCCGAAGAAGGACATGTCGGAGCCGGTGTTTCACCACGGCCAGGGTGGCCAGCGCGAGATGGTGCACCCGGGCAACCAGGAGTATGTGGCCGGTGACCGCATCCAGCGCCCCAAGGGCGGCGGCAGCGGGCAGGGCAGTGGCAAGGGCCAGGCCAGCGACTCCGGTGATGGCGAAGACGACTTCACCTTTGCGCTGAGCAAGGAAGAGTTCATGCAGGTCTTCTTCGAGGACCTGGCCCTGCCGCACCTGGTGCGCACGCAGCTGGCTGAAACGCCGGAGTGGAAAAGCCACCGCGCGGGGTTTTCGAGTGACGGCACGCCGAGCAACCTGCACATCGTGCGTTCGATGCGCGGCGCGCTTGGCCGGCGCATTGCCCTCGGTGGTGAGTCGCGCCGTGAGCTGCACCAGCTGGAAGAGCGGGTGGCTCACCTGATGCGCCACCACGGCAGCGAGCCGGTGGCGCTGAAGGAATTGCAGGAGGCCCAGGAGCGCATCGCCGCGCTGAAAGCTCGACTGGGCCTGATCCCGTTCCTTGATCCGATCGACCTGCGTTTTCGCAGCCGGGTGCGCACGCCGGTGCCCACCAGCAAGGCGGTGATGTTCTGCCTGATGGATGTCTCGGGCTCGATGGACGAGCAGCGCAAGGAGTTGTCCAAGCGCTTCTTCATCCTGCTCTACCTGTTCCTCACGCGGCACTACGAGAAGATCGAGCTGGTCTTCATCCGCCACCACACGCAGGCCCAGGAAGTGAGCGAGGAAGACTTTTTCCATGCGCGGGAAACCGGCGGCACGGTGGTGTCGTCAGCGCTGGAATTGATGAGCAAGATCATCACCGAGCGCTACAGCCCGGAGGAATGGAACATCTACGGCGCCCAGGCCAGTGACGGCGACAACTGGCACCACGATTCAGGCCGCTGCCGCGAATTGCTGACCCAGAAGCTGCTGCCCGCCTGCCGCTACTTTGCCTATGTGCAGGTGGCCGAGGAAGAGCAGAACCTGTGGGAGGAATACACCAAGCTGGTGGATGCCGAGCCGCACTTCGCGATGCGCAAGGCGGTCGATCCGTCGCACATCTACCCGGTCTTCCGGGACCTGTTCAAGAAGGAAGGGGTGAACGCATGAGCGAGCACTTTTCCCAGGAACGCCGCTGGCACGACGACCGCGGGCGTGTGGCTGCCGAGGGGGATCGGCGGCATGTGCGCGAGGTGCAGCAGCACCCCTTGCCGGCACCGCTGCGTGCCGAGCGGCCGCTGCCTGACCCGAGCGACTGGACCTTTGATCTGATCGAGCAGTACCACGACGCGATTCGCCGCACAGCGCAGCGCTACGGGCTCGACACCTATCCGAACCAGCTCGAGATCATCACCGCCGAGCAGATGATGGATGCCTACGCCAGCGTAGGCATGCCGGTGAACTACCGCCACTGGAGCTACGGCAAGGAGTTCATCAGCACCGAGAAGAACTACCGGCGCGGCCACATGGGCCTGGCCTACGAGATCGTCATCAATGCCAACCCCTGCATCAGCTACCTGATGGAGGAGAACACCATGGCCATGCAGGCCCTGGTGATTGCCCACGCGGCCTATGGCCACAACAGCTTCTTCAAGGGCAACTACCTGTTCCGCATGTGGACGGATGCCGCGTCGATCATCGACTACCTCGTCTACGCCAAGAACTACATCGCCGAGTGCGAGGAGCGGCATGGCGTGGACACGGTCGAGCTGTTCCTCGACTCCTGCCACGCGCTGCAGAACCACGGCGTTGACCGCTACCGGCGGCCGAGCAAGAAGTCGCTCGCCGAAGAGCTGGCGCAGCGCAAGGACCGCGAGACCTATGCGCAGTCGCAAGTGAATGAGCTCTGGCGCACCTTGCCCCGCAAGGCCGATGCGGTGGAAGACGCGCCCACCAGCCGCCGCTTTCCTGAAGAGCCGGAAGAGAACCTGCTGTACTTCATCGAAAAGAACGCGCCGCTGCTGGAGCCCTGGCAGCGCGAGGTGGTGCGCATCGTCCGCAAGGTGGCGCAGTACTTCTATCCGCAACGGCAAACCCAGGTCATGAACGAAGGCTGGGCCACGTTCTGGCACCACAAGCTGCTCAACACGCTTTACGACGACGGCCTGCTGACCGATGGCGTGATGATCGAATGGCTGAAGTCGCACACCAACGTGGTCTACCAGCCGCGTGTGGGTGACCGCGGCTACAACGGCCTGAATCCGTACGCGCTGGGCTTTGCGATGTACACCGACATCAAGCGCATCTGCGAAGCGCCCACCGACGAAGACCGCGCCTGGTTTCCTGACATCGCCGGTCAGCCCTGGCTGCCCGTGCTGGACCAGGCCATGCGCAACTTCAAGGACGAAAGCTTTGTAGGCCAGTACCTCAGCCCCAAGCTGATGCGCGACTTCCGGCTGTTCGCCATCGTCGACGACGACAAGCAGACCGAACTGGCCGTCAGCGCCATCCACGACGAGGGCGGTTACCGGCGGGTGCGTGAAGCGTTGTCGCGCCAATACGACCTCGGCGCGCGCGAGCCGAACATCCAGGTGTGGAACGTGAACCTGCGCGGCGACCGGTCGCTGACGCTGCGCCACACCCAGCACAACAACCGCCCGCTTGATGACAGTGCGGCCGAGGTGCTCAAGCATGTGTCCCGGCTCTGGGGCTTCGGCGTGCAGCTGGAAAGCGTCAATGGCCAGGGGGAGACCACCCGGCGATGGAGCGTGGCGGCCCCCCTGACTTGATGTAGATCACGCTGGCTGCAAGAATGGCAGCGATTGAGGCGTTGAACGCCCTGTCGAGTGCAACACCTGTTGCACCCCCGATCGCTGCACGCGAGGAGTCGTTGGATGAGCGAGCCACTGTCAGTCTGGACGCACCGCCATGCCGTGGTGCGACGTGGAAATGGGCCGCGCACCTTGTTGTTCGCTCACGGCTTCGGCTGTGACCAGGGCATGTGGCGCCACCTGGTGCCCGCTTTCGAGAACGATTATTCGCTGGTGCTGTTCGACTACATCGGGTCGGGCCGCTCCGATGCCTCGGCCTACGACCCCGTCCGGCACGCCACCCTGGCGGGTTATGCCGAGGACGTGGTGGGCCTGGTCAATGCGCTGGAGCTGAAGGACGTGGTGTTTGTCGGCCATTCGGCCAGCGCCATGGTGGGCGTGCTGGCATCACAGATGCAGCCGGGTCTGTTTTCGCACATGGTGATGATCGGCCCGTCGCCCTGCTACATCAACCACCCGCCTGACTACGTCGGCGGCTTCGAGCGCAGCGACATCGACGCCATGCTCGACATGATGGAGCACAACTTCGAGGCCTGGGCCGACGCGCTGGCGCCGGTGGTGATGAAGCATGCCGACCGGCCCGAGCTGGCCGAAGAGCTGGATGCCAGCTTCTGTGCGCTGGACCCTTCTATCGCCCGCCGCTGGGCGCGGGCCATCTTCCTGGCCGACAACCGCGCTGATCTGCCCAAGATGCAGATTCCTTCGCTGGTGCTGCAATGCAGCGAAGACGCACTTGCGCCGCTGGCAGTTGGTGACTACATCGCCCGCCACATGCCGCAGAGCACCGTGCAGGTGCTGCGCGCTACCGGTCATTGCCCCCACATGAGCGAGCCCGATGAGGCCGTTGCCGTCATGCGCGACTACTTCCGCAACCAAGGCATTTGATGTTCGCCTCTGGCGCCGGCTCTTCCATTCAGCAGCTGCATTCGGCGCCCCCCACCGGACTTGTGCACGACGGCCTGCCTTGCGCGGTGATCCGCTTCTTTGACAGTGGTCGGATCTACAACTGGAACTCGGGCTACCTGCAGATGCTGGGGCTGGGGCTGGAGGTGGGGGCGGCCCCGCCGGCGCTGTTCGCCGATGCGCTCACACCGGCCTCGCGCATCCTGTACCTGACGGGCCTGTGGCCCAAGCTGCAATTGCAGCAATGGGTGGAAGAGAGTTACCTGACGCTGCGCGCCTCGGCGGGCGGCGATGTGCCGGTGCTGGTCAACATCCGCCGCGAAGCGATGCCGGATGGCTTGGTTCACAACGTGGCCGTGCTGGTGCACATCCGTGATCGCAAGCGGATGGAAGAGGGGTTGCTGCGGGCGCGCCGAGCCACCGAACAGGTGCCGGGCCTGGTCTGCCAGTTCATGCTGGAGCCTGACGGCGCCGCCTGCTTCCCATTCGCCAGCGATGCCATCCAGACCCTGTTCGACGTGACGCCCGCGCAGGCGCGGCTCAGCGCCACGCCGATGCGCAGTCGCATCAGCCCGCCCGATTGGCGTTCGCTGCGGCGCAGCCTGCTGGTGTCCGCACGCCGGCTCTTGCCCTGGCACCACGAGTTCCGCGTCAAGGTGCGTGGCGAAGAGCGCTGGGTCGAAGGCCGGGCCTCGCCGCAACGCCTGGCCGACGGCACGGTGCTGTGGCATGCCTACCTGTGTGACGCCACCGAGCGCCGCGCCACCGACGCCCTGGTGCGTGACAAGGAAGTGGCCGAGCAGGCCAGCCGCGCCAAGAGTGAATTCCTCGCCCGCATCAGCCACGAGCTGCGCACCCCGCTGAATGCCGTGATGGGCTTTTCGCAGCTGCTGGCGGCCGATTCGGCGCAGCGCCTCGATGCTGCCCAACGCGACTACCTGGGCCACATCGAGGCCGCGGGTCGGGGCCTGCTGGAGCTGGTCAACGAGGTGCTCGACCTCACCCGCATCGAAACCGGCGCGGTCGATCTGCACCTGCAGCCCTGCGATGTTCGCCAGGCCCTGCTGGCCGGCATGGGCATGGTGACGCTGCAGGCCGCGCAGGCGGGTGTCGAGCTGCACTGCGAGGTGCCTGCGGGCTTGGCGGTGATGGCTGATCCGCAGAAGCTGTCGCAGTGCCTGCTCAACCTGCTGACCAACGCCGTGAAATACAACCGGCCGCAAGGCCAAGTGCGGCTGACGGCTCGCCCGCAGGGGGCCTGGGTGGCGCTGGAGTTGCATGACACCGGGCCGGGCCTGGACGCCCGGCAATGCGCCCACCTGTTCGAGCCCTTCAACCGCCTGGGCGCCGAGCGCACCACGGTGGAAGGCAGCGGCCTGGGCCTGGTCATCACCCGTGGCCTGGCCCGGCGCATGGGCGGCGATGTGCTGGTGCACAGCGTGCCGGGGCAGGGCAGCTGCTTCACGCTGCAGTTGCCGGCCGTGGAGCGCGCGGGCATTGAGGCCCAGCGCCCGCTTGAATCAACCCGTCCGCCTGACGTGCCGGCCGCTCAGTCCACGGCGGGTCAGCAGGTGCGCCATGCGCTGTATGTGGACGACAACCCCGTCAACGTGATGCTGATGCAGGCCATCGCCCAGCGCTGCCCGGCGATGCGGCTGCATGTGGCCGCCACCGGTGCCGAATGCCTGGCCCAGGCCGGGCGGCATGCGCCCGAGCTGCTGCTGGTGGACATCGGCCTGCCCGACATCAACGGCCTGGAGTTGCTGGGCCGCCTGCGCGCCTTGCCCGGCCTGCAGGCGGTGCCTGCGGTGGCGGTGTCGGCCGATGCCTTGCCCGCCGATGTGGACCGTGCGCTGGCCGCAGGCTTTGCTGATTACTGGACCAAGCCGCTCGACCTCGGCGCCACGCTTGCTGCCTTCGAGGCCTGGCTAGACCGCGGCGCCGTCGCACTCACAGCTGGAAGATCTTTCCCGGGTTGAGGATGTTGTGCGGGTCAAGCGCCAGCTTGATCGCCCGCATCATCGCCACGCTGCCAGCCCCGGTTTCCTCGACCAGGAAACCCTGCTTGTGCAGGCCGATGCCGTGCTCACCCGTGCAGGTGCCTTCCACCGCGATGGCGCGCTGTACCACCCGGTCGTTCAGGGCCTCGGCGCGCTCGCGCTCTTCGGGCAGCGCCGGGTCGATCAGGTAGGCGATGTGGAAGTTGCCGTCGCCCACATGGCCCACCACGAAGTGCGGCAGGCCGGCGGCCTCGGCGTCGTCGAGCGCGGCCGTCACCATGCCGGCCAGCTGCGAGATCGGCACGCAGGTGTCGGTGGTGATGGCGCGGCAGCCCGGCTTCATCTGCAGGCCTGACAGGTAGGCGTGGTGGCGCGCCGTCCACAGGCGGGTGCGCTCTTCCGGCGTGGTGGCCCACTGGAAATCATTGCCACCCAGATCGCGGGCAATTTCCTGCACCGTGGCGGCCTGCTCGGCCACGCTGGCGGCGCTGCCGTGGAACTCCATCAGCAGCATCGGCGCTTCGGTCAGCCCGAGCTTGTCGTGCAGGTTCACGGCGCGCACGGCATGGCGGTCGAGGAACTCGCAGCGGGCGATCGGCACGCCCATCTGGATCAGCTGGATGGTGGTGTTGACGGCCCCTTCCACGTCCGGGAAGAAGCAGATCGCGGCGGCCACGCTTTCGGGCAGCGGATGCAGCTTCAGCGTGATCTCGGTGATGACGCCCAGCGTGCCTTCGCTGCCCACCATCAGGCGCGTCAGGTCGTAGCCGGCACTTGATTTGCGAGCGCGCGTGCCGGTGCGGATGACCTCGCCGCTGGCGGTCACCACCGTCAGGCCGAGCACGTTCTCGCGCATCGTGCCGTAACGCACGGCGTTCGTGCCGGAGGCGCGCGTGGCCGTCATGCCGCCGATGGACGCGTCTGCGCCCGGATCGATCGGGAAGAACAGGCCCATGTCCTTGACCTCGCGGTTCAGCTGGGTGCGCAGCACGCCGGCTTCCACGGTGCAGGTCAGGTCATCGGCATGCACCTGCACCACGCGGTTCATGCGCGACAGGTCGATGCTCAGGCCGCCTTGCACGGCCAGCAAATGGCCTTCCAGCGACGAGCCCGCGCCGTAGGGAATGACTGGCACCTGGTGCTGCGCGGCCTGGCTGACGGCGAAGGCCACCTCCTCGGTACTTTCGCAGAACACCACGGCGTCGGGCGGCGGCACGTCGAAGGGCGATTCATCGCGGCCATGCTGCTCGCGCACGGCCAGCGCCGTGGACAGGCGATGCCCGAAACGGGCGCTCAACGCGCTGAGCATCTGGGCGGGCAGCGGACGGGCGAGCAGGCGCTCGGCGGGGTGCGGCATCGGAGCGTTCATGGCCTCACTGTACTGCCGATGGGCCCGTGCGTCGCGGGGCTGCTGCGGTGCCTCTACACTGCCGCATGGCCAATCGACTCACTCAAATCGCGACCCGCACCGGGGATGACGGCACCACCGGGCTGGGCGACGGACAACGTGTCCCCAAAGACCACCTGCGCGTGGCCGCCATGGGCGATGTGGACGAACTCAACTCGCAACTCGGCGTGCTGCTGGCCGAGCCGCTGCCCGCCGATGTGCGCGAGCTGCTGGTGGTGATCCAGCACGAGCTGTTCAACCTGGGCGGCGAGCTGTCGATCCCGGGATACGAGCTGCTCAAGCCCGACGCCGTGATCCGCCTGGACGAAGCCCTGGCGCACTACAACGCCCAACTGCCGCGCCTGGCCGAGTTCATCCTGCCGGCCGGCACGCGCAGCGCCGCGCTGGCGCATGTGGCGCGCACCATCGCCCGGCGTGCCGAGCGGGCCGTGGTGGGCCTGACGGCGATCGAGCCGGTGAACGACGCGCCGCGCCAGTACCTCAACCGTCTGTCCGATCTGCTGTTCGTGCTGGCGCGTGTGCTCAACCGGGCCAATCTGGACGGCCTGGGTGGCGACGATGTCTACTGGCGCAGCGAGCGCCTGCAGCGCGCGCAGGCTGAAGGTGCTGATGACCAGCCTGCTGAGGGCGCCGCCGACAACACCGGCGGCTGAACCTGCCGCGGTGTCAGCTGCGCACCGTCATCTGAGACAGATCTACCCGCACCACGGGCCGGCCCAATGCGGCGCAGGTGGCGCGGCCGAAGGTTTGCTGCCAGTGCACATCGTCAAAGGCCAGCGGGCCGGCGGCGTCCGCCACGGCCAGCAGCTTGTCGGCCGTCAGCACCTTGCCGCTGGCGCGCAGCGGGCTGCAATCAAGCCGCGTGAATTCGCCATCCAGCCATCGCCGGGCCTCGTCGGCGGGCGGCAGCTCATTGGCGTCCACGGGGATGTCCAGGCTCTGGCGGGTATCGAAGACAACGGTCACCATGTGGCGCATCGGCAAACCTCGGCGGGGTGTGTGCGGGGGTGTGTCGAGTCTGGCACGCCCCCGCGCGCTTGTCACCCGCGGCGAGCCCTGACAGCGTCGCTCAGCGTTTCCAGCACGCCCACCGAATCGTCCCAGTCGATGCAGGCGTCGGTGATGCTCTGACCGTGGCACAGCTTGGCCGGGTCGTCCTTGCCCGGCGTGAACTTCTGGGCGCCGCCCACCAGGTGGCTTTCCACCATCACGCCGAAGATGCTGCGGCTGCCGGCCTTCAGCTGCTCGCCGATGTCACGGGCCACGTCGATCTGGCGCTGGTGCTGCTTGCTGGAGTTGGCATGGCTGCAGTCCACCATCAAGGTGGCAGGCAGCTTGGCGGCTTCGAGTTCGCTGCAGGCCGCGGCCACGCTGACGGCGTCGTAGTTCGGGGCCTTGCCGCCGCGCAGGATGACGTGGCAATCCTTGTTGCCCTTGGTCTCGACGATGGCGACCTGGCCGTTCTTGTGCACCGACAGGAAATGGTGCGGGCGGGCGGCGGCCTGGATGGCGTCGGTCGCGATCTTGATGTTGCCGTCGGTGCCGTTCTTGAAGCCGATCGGTGCCGACAGGCCTGACGACAGTTCGCGGTGCACCTGGCTCTCGGTGGTGCGCGCGCCGATGGCGCCCCAGCTGATCAGATCACCGATGTACTGCGGGCTGATGGTGTCGAGGAACTCGCTGCCGGCCGGCACGCCCAGGCGGTTGATCTCCACCAGCAGCTGGCGGGCGATGCGCAGGCCTTCGTCGATGCGGTAGCTCTCATCGAGGTACGGGTCGTTGATCAGGCCCTTCCAGCCCACGGTGGTGCGCGGCTTTTCGAAGTACACCCGCATCACGATTTCCAGGGTGTCGGCATAACGCTCGCGCACGTCCTTCAGGCGGCGGGCGTATTCCACCGCGGCGGCCGGATCATGGATGGAGCACGGGCCGATGATGACCAGCAGGCGGTCATCCTTGCCGTTCATGATGCGGCGCACCGTGTGGCGGGTCTGCTTGATCAGCGCCTCGATGGGCGTGCCGGCGATCGGGAAGAAGCGGATCAGGTGCTCCGGCGGCGGCAGCGGCGTGACTTCCTGGATGCGCTGGTCGTCGGTTTCGCTGGTGCGCTCGCTCAGGATCAGGCCGGTGCGGCTGTCGCTGCTGGAGGCGGTGGATTTCGCGTTCATCGTGTATCTCCTGGGTGGGTGCCTGATGCAGACCGGCGAAAAAAAACCGCCGGGGGTTGCCGGCGGTTTTCTGGGGGTGTTCGCGTTGCTTCAGGTGCGCGCGTTTGCCTCTCCAGCCGCCAGACGGGGCGAGAACCAAAAGTAGGCAAAAAAGAAGCGGGATGCGGTCATCACGAAATCAATGTAGCACACAAATGTGGCAACAGCGGGCGTGGGCAGGGCCTCAGGCCGTGCCGCCCACGGTCAGGCCGTCGATGCGCAGGGTGGGCTGGCCCACGCCCACAGGCACGCTCTGGCCTTCCTTGCCGCAGGTGCCCACGCCGCTGTCGAGCTGCATGTCATTGCCGATCATGCTGACGCGCGCCATGGCTTCCGGGCCACTGCCGATCAGCGTGGCGCCCTTCACCGGGTAGAGGATCTTGCCGTTCTCGACCCAGTAGGCTTCCGAGGCCGAGAACACGAACTTGCCGCTGGTGATGTCGACCTGCCCGCCGCCGAAGTTGGTGGCGTAGACGCCGCGCTTGATGCTGGCGACGATCTCTTCCTTGGTCTTGTCACCCGGCAGCATGTAGGTGTTGGTCATGCGCGGCATCGGGATGTGGGCGTAGCTTTCGCGACGGCCGTTGCCGGTCGGCTTCACGCCGGTCAGGCGGGCGTTCATGCTGTCTTGCATGTAGCCGCGCAGGATGCCGTCCTCGATCAGCACATTGCGCTGGCTCGGGTTGCCTTCATCGTCGATGTTGAGCGAACCGCGGCGGTCGGCCAGCGTGCCGTCGTCCAGCACCGTCACGCCCTTGGCGGCCACGCGCTGGCCGATGCGGCCGGTGAAGGTGGACGAGCCCTTGCGGTTGAAGTCGCCTTCCAGGCCGTGGCCCACCGCCTCGTGCAGCATGATGCCGGGCCAGCCCGAACCCAGCACCACCGTCATCATGCCGGCGGGCACCGGGCGCGATTCGAGGTTGGTCAGGGCGGCGTTCACGGCTTGATCGACGTAGTCGGTGATCTGCGCGTCCTGGAAGTAGCCCAGGCCGAAGCGGCCACCGCCACCGCCGGAGCCCACTTCGCGGCGGCCGTTTTGCTCGGCAATCACGGTGACCGACAGGCGCACCAGCGGGCGCACGTCGGCGGCGCGGGTGCCGTCAGCGCGGGCCACCATCACCACGTCGTATTCGGCGGCCAGGCCGGCCATCACCTGCACGATGCGCGGGTCACGGGCGCGGGCCATCTTCTCGACGCGCTCCAGCAGGGCGACCTTCTGGGTGCTGTCGAGTGTGGCGATGGGGTCGAGCGGTGCGTACAGCAGGCGGCTCTTGGCAACAGTGGTGGGTTTGCCCACCTTCACGCGACGACTCTGGCCGGCGGCGGCGATGGTGCGCACGGTGCGGGCCGCGTCGAGCAGCGAGGCTTCCGACAGATCGTCTGAATACGCGAAGGCGGTCTTTTCACCCGCCACGGCGCGCACGCCCACGCCCTGGTCGATCGAGAAGCTGCCGCTCTTGACGATGCCTTCCTCCAGGCTCCAGCCCTCGCTGCGGGTGTACTGGAAGTACAGGTCCGCATCGTCGACCTTGTGTTCGCCGATGGTGGCCAAGGCGCGCCCGAGGGTGGCCTCGGACAGCTGGTACGGATCCAGCAACAGGCTTTGGGCAACGGCGAGGCGTTCGAGGGTGGGTTCGCGGGAGATCATCGGCCGATTGTAGGAGGGGGCGAAAAACACCGTTGGTGACAAACCCCCTAAGTCATCTGTCTTCTTCGGGTGCTGGGTCTGCGTTGAACAGGGGTCAACTCACTCTGGAGCACTTCCATGACCCTGAATACCCGCCTGAAGTCTGTCTGCGCCGTTCTGATGCTGGCCGCTGCCGCCGCCACGCAAGCCCAGACGCCCGTGCCGTCCGTGCCGGCTGCGTCCGCCACCGCGGGTGGCAAGCTGGACAACCGCCAGGCCCGTCAGCAAGACCGCATCGCAGCCGGTGCTGCCGGCGGCCAGCTCACGGCCAAGGAAACCCAGCGCCTTGAGAAGGAGCAGGCCCGCGTCGACAAGAAGCAGGAAAAGGTGATGGCCGACGGGCAAGTCACCAACGAAGAACGCAAGAAGATGCGCAAGGCCCAGCGCGCAGCCAACCACGACATCAGCCGCAAGCTGGAAAACAAGGCTGGCGACGCGCCCAAGCCTTGATGCGTTGACCTTGATGCGGTGAGCCGGCCTGCTGCGTCAGGCTCAGTCGGGCTCGTTCTGCGCACGCAGGGCGAGCGCACGCTGGTACAGCGCGTTGCGCGGTGAGCCACTGAGCTCCGCCGCCAGCGCCACCGCCTGCTTCAGCGGCAGCTCACGCATCAGGATCACCAGCTGCCGCTCCACGGCCGCAGGCAGGCCGTCAGTGTCTGCCTCGACCTTGGGCTGCGCATGCAGCACCACCGCAAACTCGCCACGCAGGCGCTGCGCGTCGGCCGCCAGCCAGGCCGGGGCGTCGACCGCCGGCAGGGTGTGGATCTGCTCGAACTGCTTGGTCAACTCGCGGCACAGCGTGATGAGCCGCGCGGGCGCATGCTCCGCCAGCTCGGCCACCAGGGCTTCGATGCGGTGCGGGGCCTCGAACAGCACCGTGCTCAAGGGCTGCTGCAGCGCGGCCTGGAGGGCCTGCGCGCGGTCTTGCCCCTTGGCAGGCAGAAAGCCCAGGAACACGAAACCGGCGCCCTGGCCGGGCTGGTCATGCTGGCCGGCATCACCGGCAGCGCTCAGTGCCGTCACGACGCTGGAGGCGCCCGGCAGCGGCATCACCCGGTAACCGGCGGCGCGAGCACGGGCCACCAGCACGGCGCCGGGGTCAGAAATGGCCGGCGTGCCCGCATCGCTGACATACGCCACACGCTCGCCGGCCGCAAGACGCGCCAGCACCTTGTCGGATGCGCTGTGCTCGTTGTGTTCATGCAGCGCAATCAATGGCTTGTCCAGGCCGAGGTGGCGCATCAGGCCACCACTGACGCGCGTATCCTCACAAGCCACGGCATCGGCCAGGGCCAGCACGTGGATGGCGCGCAGGCTGAAGTCGGCGAGGTTGCCGATGGGCGTGGCCACCACATACAGCGTGGCGCCCGGATAGGTCTGTCCGCCGGCAGCGGCGGCCGCGGCCGACAACAAGGACGAGGAGGGGAGTGCACTCATGGTCAGCGATCCTGGGCCCCATCACAGGGCCGGACAAGGCACGGAGCGTGCCGAAGCCGGTGCGCAGGCCGAAGCGCGCGCACTGGCTTTTTTGCAGCGGCAGGGATTGCGGCTGGTCGAGCGCAATTATCGGGTGGCGCGCGGTCCCTCGCGCCGGGGCGGCGAGATTGATCTCATCGTGCGCGATACCGACGGCACGCTGGTCTTCGTCGAGGTGCGCGCCCGCCAGCGCACGGACCATGGCGGCGCGGCGGCCAGCGTCACGTTTGGCAAGCAGCGCAAGCTGATCTACGCCGCCCAGGTGTACCTGCAGGCGCTGCACACCCTGCCGCCGTGTCGCTTTGATGTGGTGGCGGTGGATGGCGATGAGATCGAGTGGTTGCTGGCGGCGTTTGATGCGGGCTGAGCCTTCTTATCCCCGCCAGGGCGGGCCGTCGATGCGGTCCGTCTCACCCGGGATGGGCTCGAAGCCCCCGGCCGCCCAGCGCGCCGCCGCCTCGCCCAGCACCTCGCGGCTGTAGCCCACGAAGTTCCACCACATGCGCACGGGCTGAGGCAGCGCCTCGCCGCCCACCACCACCAGCCGCGCGCCGGTGGCACCGCTGGCCAGCTGTGCGCCTTCGCCGTCTGGCAGCACAGCCATGTGGGCGGCGGGCAGGGGCAGGCCGTTCACTTGCAGCTCATCACAGGGGGCGTACAGGGCCAGCTCGGGCGCCAGCGCCGGCAATGTCCAGCGGGTGTGGGGCGGCAGGGTGATGTCGAGGTAGAGCGTGGGTGAGGCCGTTTTCACCAGGCTGCGCTGGCCAAACGCCTCGCCGACCAGCAGGCGCAACTGCACGCCGCCCGGCTCGTCGATTTCCGGAATCTCTTCAGCGCCTGCGTGCTGGAAGGAGGGCGCCACATCAGACAGCCCGGGCGGCAGGGCCACCCACAGCTGCAGACCGTGCGCCGGGCGATCGCGGCCGCGGTCGTCGTCGTGGGTGCGCTCGCTATGCACGATGCCGCGGCCGGCCGTCATCCAGTTCACGGCGCCGGGCTCGATGGGCTGCACCGTGCCCAGGCTGTCGCGGTGCACCTGGCGGCCGTCGAACAGGTAAGTCACCGTGGCCAGGCCGATGTGCGGATGGCCACCGACGTCGCTGTCCACATCGGCGGGCAGGGTGACGGGGCCGAAGTGGTCGAAGAACACGAACGGGCCGACCGCGCGCCGCGCGGCTGCGGGCAGCAGGCGCCGCACCTGCAGGCCCGTGGCCAGCGCTGTTTCATGCCCTTGCAGGATCAGCGGTGCTGACATGGTCACCCCCTCAACCCAGCTGGGTGTGGACGTGGATCTCGCCTTCGAGCAGGCGGTGGATCGGGCATTTGCCGGCTATCTCCAGCAGCTTGTTTCGCTCATCGTCGGTCAGCGCGCCGTCGATGAACACCTGCCGTTGCAGCGTGTACAGCGTGCGGCCGTCGGCGGCCTTGCCCTCGGTGCGCTCCACGGTGACGCGCAGGCTGGTCACGGCCAGCTGGCGGCGGCGGATGTAGAGCTCCAGCGTCAGCGTGGTGCAGGCGGCCAGGGCGGAGTCGAGCAGGTCATGCGGGTCGGGCGCACGGTCGCCCGAGCCCAGCTCGCGGCTCACATCGGCGCTCCAGACATGCCGGCCGTTGCTCAGGGTGGTGAGGGCGCCGGCATCACGGTGCAGGCGAGCTTCGATGGTCATGCGGTGTCCTTCGGTGATGCAGTGAGGTGATGCGGTGAGATGGCCGGGCCCGGTGAACAGCCCGCAGGCCAGCAGTTTGCCGGGAACTTCGTGCCTTGGTGCAAGTCAGACACAGCGCCCGCTTATGATCGGCGCCCATGCTTGAACCCCGCATCCAGCAACATTTCTTCGAGAGCGCCGACCTGATGTACCAGGTCAGCGAGCACTTGTCCCGAGCCATCCTGGATGGCGCCAACGCGGCCGTCGGCTGCCTGACCTCCGGCAACAAGCTGCTGGTGGGCGGGCAGGGTGCTGGTCAGCAGCTGGCCAACCTGATGTGCGCCGCCCTGCTGCAGGGCTTCGAGCGTGAGCGTCCGGCCCTGTCGGCACTGCCGCTCAACGCCAGCCTGATTTCGCCCCTCGCCACCGATGCCGCCAACCCGGCCGCGGTGCATGGCGTCGTCACCCAGATCCGCGCGCTCGGCCACCCGGGTGATTTGCTGGTGGTGTTCTGCCCCGCCGGTGCCGACGTGGCCTGGCAGGCGGCCATTGATGAAGCCCATGCCAAGGACATGACGGTGCTGCTGCTCAGCGGCCCCGCGCCGGGTGATCTGCCCGGCCGCCTGCTGGACACCGACGTCTGGATTGGCGTGCCCCATGAGCGGCCCGCCCGTGTGCTGGAGCTGCAGCTGCTGGCGCTGCACGCGCTCTGCGACGCCATCGACATGCAACTGATGGGCGAGGCCGACCCGGCCTGATGCGCCCGTCGCTCACCCTCTTCAAGGACTCCTGATGAATTTCCGCCGATCGACCCTGCTGGCTCTGCTGGCTGCCTCTGCCACCCTGAGCGCGTGCGCGCCTTTGCTGGTGGGCAGCGCTGCCGTGAGCGGCGCCATGCTGTTCACCGACCGCCGCACCTCAGGCGCGCAACTGGAAGACCAGAGCATCGAGATCAAGGGCCTGGCGCGTGCCAAGTCGGCCGCCGGTGACCGTGGCCATTTGAACGTGACGAGCTACAACCGCGTGGCGCTGATCACCGGTGAAGTGCCGACCGATGCTGACCGCGCTGCGGTGGAGCAGGCCCTCACGGCCGTCGACAACGTGCGTTCGGTGGTGAATGAAGTGGGCGTGATGCCCAACTCGGCGCTCACCACGCGCTCGAACGACAGCCTGATCACCGGCAAGGTCAAGGCCACGCTGGTGGATGCCAAGGACGTGCAGGCCAACGCCTTCAAGGTGGTGACCGAGCGTGGCACCGTGTACCTGCTGGGCCGTGTCACCGAGCGCGAGGCATCGCGGGCGGTTGAGCTGACGCGCACCATCGCCGGTGTGCAGAAGGTCGTTCGTGTGTTCGAGACCTTGACGGAAGACGAGCTCAAGGCGCTGACGCCGAAGTGAAAAAAAGGGGCCGCGAGGCCCCTTCGTTCATTTCAGCCGGCGAATCAGGCTGGAGGTGTCCCAGCGGTGGCCGCCCATCGTCTGCACGTCGGCGTAGAACTGATCGACCAGCGCCGTGACGGGCAGCTTGGCGCCGTTGCGGCGCGCCTCGTCGAGCACCAGCCCCAGGTCCTTGCGCATCCAGTCGACCGCAAAACCGAAGTCGAACTTGTCGTCGACCATGGTCTTGCCGCGGTTGTCGAGCTGCCAGCTTTGTGCGGCGCCCTTGCCGATGACTTCCAGCACCTGGTGCATGTCGAGACCGGCCTTCTGGCCAAACGCCACGGCCTCCGACAGGCCTTGCACCAGCCCGGCGATGCAGATCTGGTTGACCATCTTGGCCAGCTGACCCGCGCCGCTGTCGCCCACGCGGGTCACGGCTTTCGAAAACGCCATGGCCACCGGATGCATCGCGGCAAACGGGGCGGCGTCGCCACCGCACATCACCGTCAGCGCGCCATTCACGGCGCCGGCCTGGCCACCAGATACCGGCGCATCGATGAAGTGCAGGCCCAGGCCTTGCGCCACGGCGTGCAGCTCACGGGCGACTTCGGCCGAGGCGGTGGTGTGGTCAGCAAGGATGGCGCCCGGCTGCATGCCGGCGAACGCGCCGTCGGCACCCAGCACCACCGCACGCAGGTCATCGTCGTTGCCCACGCAGGCAAACACGATCTGTGCGCCCGCGGCCGCCTCACGCGGCGTGGATGCATGGCGCCCGCCGTATTGCGCGGCCCACTCGGCGGCTTTGGTGGCGGTGCGGTTGTAGACGCACACGTCGTGACCTGCACGTTGCAGGTGGCCGGCCATCGGGCCGCCCATCACGCCCAGGCCGATGAAGGCGACACGGTGCGACTGGATGGGCTCGTAACTGCGGTTGCTCATGGGGTGCTTCGGTTCTTCAGATGATGGACAGGTGCTCGGTGCCGGCGGACAGGTCAGAGACCCGCGCGCGCTTGCTGTTGAGCTTGATGTTCAGGCGCAGGTCGTTCACCGAATCGGCGTTGCGCAGCGCGTCTTCGTAGGTGACGGAGTGCGCTTCGTACAGGTCGAAGATGGCCTGGTCGAAGGTCTGCATGCCGAGCTCGCGTGAGCGCTTCATCAGCTCCTTCAGCTCGCCCACCTGGCCCTTGAAGATCAGGTCGGCCATCAGCGGCGTGTTCAGCATGATTTCCACGGCGGCGGCGCGGCCCTTGCCTTCCTGGCGCGGCAGCAGGCGCTGGGAAATCATCGCCTTCAGGTTCAGCGACACGTCCATCAGCAGCTGGTCGCGGCGTTCTTCCGGGAAGAAGTTGATGATCCGGTCGAGCGCCTGGTTGGCGCTGTTGGCGTGCAGCGTGGCCATGCACAAGTGGCCGGTTTCAGCGAAGGCCACGGCCAGCTCCATCGTCTGACGGTCGCGGATTTCGCCCATCAGGATGACGTCGGGCGCCTGACGCAGCGAGTTCTTCAGCGCGATTTCCCAGTCGTCGGTGTCGATGCCGATTTCGCGCTGGGTGATCACGCAGTTCTTGTGCGGGTGCACGAACTCCACCGGGTCTTCCACGGTGATGATGTGGTCGTAGGCGTTTTCATTGCGCCAGTCCACCATCGACGCCAGCGAGGTGCTCTTGCCCGAGCCCGTGGCGCCCACCATGATGACCAGACCGCGCTTGGTCATGGCCACGTCCTTCAGGATGCCGGGCAGGCCCAGGCCGTCGATGGTCGGCAGGGTGGCCGGAATGGTACGAAGCACCATGCCCACGTGGCCCTGCTGCATGAAGGCGCTGACCCGGAAACGGCCGATGCCCTGCGGCGAGATCGCGAAGTTGCATTCCTTCGTGCGCTCGAAGTCAGCGGCCTGCTTGTCGTTCATGATGGCCCGCGCCAGCGCCACGGTGTGCGCACCCGTCAGCGGCTGCGGCGACACCTTCGAGACCTTGCCGTCGACCTTGATGGCCGGCGGAAAATCGGCCGTGAGGAAGAGGTCGGAGCCATTGCGGGTGACCATCAAGCGCAGCAGGTCGCTGACGAACTTGGATGCCTGATCGCGTTCCATTCGGACGTTTCCTTGACGGGGCGGATCAATCCGCCGTGGTTCGGGTGAGTTGCACGGACAAGCGGGCGCTGACCTGACGCAGGCGCAGCGACAGCCGCTTGGCGATCCAGGCCAGCACCGTGCCGGCCAGGCGAGGCTCTTCTTGCATCATGCGTTCCAGGGCGGAGCTCGACAGCACGGCCAGCGTGACCGGCGACAGCGCCACGCACGACGAGAACCGCCCGCCGCCGTCGAACAGCGACATCTCGCCGAGCAGATCACCCGGGCGCGCTTCGCCGATGCGCACTTGCGACTTGTTGTGCAGACGGCGCTCTTCGGCCACGCTGCCCTGCAGCACGATCAGCAGGAAATCGCCCTGCTCATCCTGGCCAATCACCTGCTTGCCGTTGTCGAGCTGCACGTAGTCGAGGTAGCCGCCGAGGATGGCCAGCTGCTCGGCGCCGAGCTTGCCCAGCGCCTGATCCTGGCTCAGCAGCTTCACCAGGCTGAGCACGCCCAGGCTGTTGTCATACGGGCGGGCCTTCAGGTCGGGCGCACGGTTGGCCCACGGCACGAAGAGCTGGGTGTCTTCGTGGCGGTCGGCGAACTGGGTGGCGAAATAGCCCGAGTCGTCTGGCACCGAAGCCGGCTTGGCGGGAGGGCCGAACCAGCGGGAAAGGATCTGCTTGAACATGAGGAGGATCAGGGATCAGCCTGGGAAGTTTTCCGGGAACTTGGCCTTGACGCGGGCTTCCGCGGCAGACACCAGGTTGCGCCGGACGAGATCGGCCAGACATTGGTCGAGCGTTTGCATGCCCATGTTCTGGCCCGTCTGGATCGACGAGTACATCTGGGCAATCTTGTTTTCGCGGATCAGGTTGCGGATGGCGGCGGTGCCCAGCATGATTTCGTGGGCCGCAACCCGGCCCTGGCCGTCCTTGGTCTTGCACAGCGTCTGCGAAATGATGGCTACCATCGACTCCGACATCATCGCTCGGACCATGTCTTTTTCAGCGGCCGGGAAGACGTCGACGATACGGTCGATGGTCTTGGCGGCGCTGGAGGTGTGCAGCGTGCCGAAGACCAAGTGGCCGGTTTCAGCGGCGGTCAGTGCCAGGCGAATGGTTTCCAGGTCACGCAATTCGCCCACCAGGATGGCGTCCGGGTCTTCACGCAGGGCGGCGCGCAGGGCGTTCGAGAAGCTCAGCGTGTGCGGACCGACTTCGCGCTGGTTGACCAGGCACTTCTTCGATTCATGCACGAATTCGATCGGGTCTTCCAGCGTCAGGATGTGGCCGTAATGGCTTTCATTCAGGTGGTCGATGATGGCGGCCAGCGTGGTCGACTTGCCCGAGCCGGTCGGGCCGGTCACCAGGATCAGCCCGCGCGGCTTGACCGCCAGTTCGGTGAAGATCGGCGGGCAGTTGAGCTGCTGCAGCGTCAGGATCTTCGACGGAATCGTCCGGAACACGGCGCCGGCGCCGCGGTTCTGGTGGAAGGCATTCACGCGGAAACGGGCCAGGCCCTGCACCTCGAAGCTGAAGTCGCACTCCAGCGTGTCTTCGTACACCTTGCGCTGGGTGTCGTTCATGATGTCGTACACCATGGCGTGCACCTGCTTGTGCTGCAGGGGGTCGATGTTGATGCGCCGCACATCCCCGTGCACACGGATCATCGGCGGCAAGCCCGCGGAGAGGTGCAAGTCAGACGCCTTGTTCTTGACGGAAAAGGCCAGCAGTTGGGTGATGTCCATGGGGGGTCTCGTGCGGAAGGGCGACCTGTGCGGGCCCGTTTCAAGGGGCGTGAACCGGTAAGCCGGCGAGTGTGGCTTATGCTCCGGCCATGAAGGTCGGCATCTCCGAGAACATACTACAAGTCAGGGCCCGTCTGGCGGCGGCTTGTGCCGCTGCGCAACGCCCCGTGAACGACGTCGCGCTGCTCGCGGTCAGCAAGTTCCAGCCCGTCAGCGCGGTGCTGGAAGCGCACCAGGCCGGCCAGCGCGAGTTCGGCGAAAACTACGTGCAGGAAGCGCTCGACAAGATCGCCGCCACCTCTGAATGGCGCGCCGAGCTGGTGTGGCACCTGATCGGCCCCTTGCAGTCGAACAAGACGCGTGTGGTGGCAGAAAACTTCGACTGGGTGCATTCGGTGGACCGCCTGAAGATCGCCCAGCGGCTGTCCGAGCAACGCCCGGGCCACCTGCCGCCCTTGAACATTTGCTTGCAAGTCAATGTGAGCGGCGAGGCCAGCAAGAGCGGCATCTGCCCCGACGAGCTGCCTGCGCTGGCCCAGGCGGTGAGCGCGCTGCCAGGGGTGCGCCTGCGCGGCCTGATGTCGATTCCGGAGCCGCTGGAGGGCCTGGACGCCCAGCGCGCACCGCATGCGCTGCTGCGACGCTGGATGACCGAGCTGCAGGCGCAGGGCCTGGCGCTCGACACCTTGTCGATGGGCATGAGTGCCGACCTCGAGGCCGCCGTGCTGGAAGGCGCCACCTTGGTGCGTGTGGGCACGGCGCTGTTCGGCGCGCGGCCTGCGCCGCAGGCACACTGAGGCGGCTCGCTGCGTACCCGACGCTGTTGCGAGGCGCGGCGCCAACGCCAACACCTCAGGACGCTGGCGCCTGGCCCGGCACCACCTCGCGCAGCTCGCCGGTGACCGGGTCGATCTCCATCTCGCTGGTGTAGCAACCCACGCGCAAGTCGAGGCTGGATTCGGCGCAGAAGCCTTGCTGCAGGAGACCGGGCACCAGCAGCACCGCTGCAGAGGTGGCCGGCGGAGTGCTGGCCGCACCCGTCAGGGTGTCAGCCGGGTACTCGGGGGTGTACTGCGCGACGGACAGCGACGATTCGAACATCGTGGGCTCCTCGGCCAGGTGGGCGGACAGCACAGCGAGGTGCGATCGTCCGGCCACGGCTCAAGCCCTGCCATCGCCCCGTTGGGGGCCTGCCGCGCAGCAGCGGCGCCTTGAAGCCCCGGGCCTCAGAAGCTCAGCGCCGTCGTGTTCTTGACTTCTTCCATCACGGCGTAGGTGCGGGTTTCACGCACGCCGGGCAGCGACCAGATCACGTCACCCACGAACGAGCGGTAGGCGCCCATGTCGGACACGCGGGTCTTCAGCAGGTAATCAAAACCACCGGCCACCAGGTGGCACTCCAGGATTTCGGAGCGCACCTGCACGGCGGCGCGGAAGCTGTCCATCACGTCGTGCACCGTGCGGTCGAGCAGCACTTCCACGAACACCATCAGCCCGGCGCCCAGCTTGGCGGGGTTGAGTCGGGCCTCGTAGCCCAGGATGTAGTTTTCCCGCGTCAGGCGCTTCACCCGCTCCAGCACGGCGGTGGGTGACAGGTGCACCTCCTCGGCCAGTTTGAGGTTGGAAATGCGCCCGTCCTTTTGCAGGACGCGCAGGATGCGCAGGTCGATCTTGTCGAGGCCTCGCTCTTGGTCAGTCAACTCAACTGCGGGTTTCATGCTTGCGAAAACTCCGTCATGGACAGAAAACTCCGAATCTTTTTCAGGAATTGTCCGCTTAAGCTGCGCATCCATCCAGTCAGGTTTCTACTGTCATGACCACACCCCACATGTTCCAACTGCCAGCCCAGCGCCAGCGCCTGCCCTTCCCCTACCAACGCGAGGCGGGCACCCTGGCGGCTGCGCGATTGCGCCTGGGCACCGAGCTGGATTGGGCCGGTGTGATCGAGAAGGCGTCGCCGTGGGTCGAGTCGGTTCGGCAGCACCCGGCGCCGTTCTGGGCGATGGAGTCGCTGCTCAAGGAGTACCCGATCTCCAGCGCCGAAGGCCTGGCCCTGATGCGCCTGGCCGAAGCACTGCTGCGCGTGCCGGATGTGGAAACCGCCATCGCCCTGACGGCTGACCAGCTCGGCCGCGCTGAGTTTGACGGCAACGACGGCAGCCAGGGCATGCTCGCCGGCCTGTCGGCCAGCGCCATTGCGCTGTCGAAGAAGTTCCTGCCCGGCGCCGAGGAAGAAGCCGGCCTGCTGAAGCGGCTGGGTGCCCGCACGGTGGTGGGCGCCACGGTGCGCGCCATCCAGCTGCTGGGCCGCCAGTTCGTGCTCGGCCGCAACATCGGCGAAGCCATGGGGGAAGCCGCGTCGCAGCGCAAGGCGCAGAACAACCTGCGCTTCTCGTACGACATGCTGGGCGAAGGCGCCCGCACCGAGCGCGACGCGGAGCGCTATCTCGCCTCGTATGCCAATGCGATTGACGCCATCGCCGGCTCGAACAACGGCGCCGTGGCGATCGCCAAGGGCCCGGAGGCCGCCGACGGCATCTCCATCAAGCTCTCGGCGCTGTTCTCGCGTTATGAAGACGCCCAGCGCGCCCGGGTGTTCGCCGAACTGCTGCCGCGCGTGTGGACGCTGATCGAGCGCGCCGCCAAGGCCAACCTCAACCTGACCATCGACGCCGAAGAGGTGGACCGCCTGGAGCTGTCGCTGGACGTGTTCGAGGCACTGGCCCAGCGCATCGCCACCGAATTCCCGGGTTGGCGCGGCTTCGGCCTGGCCGTGCAGGCCTATCAGAACCGCGCCCCGTGGGTGCTGGAAGAGGTGGCCCGCATCGCCCGCGAGCTGGGACTGCGCTTCATGGTTCGTCTGGTCAAGGGCGCGTACTGGGACGGTGAGGTCAAGCGCGCCCAGGAACAGGGCCTGCCGGCCTACCCGGTCTTCACGCGCAAGGCGCACACGGATGTGTCTTACCTGGCCTGCGCGCAGGTGATGTTCAGGAACCGCAGCGTGCTGTACGCGCAGTTCGCCACCCACAACGCCGGCACCATCGCCGCGCTGCAGCTGATGGCGCAACAGGCCGGCTCGGTGCCGGACGTCGACTATGAAATGCAGCGCCTGCATGGCATGGGCGACGGCGTCTACCGCGAGGTGCTGAAGGAAGCCGGCATGGCCTGCCGCGTGTACGCCCCGGTGGGTGAGCACCGCGACCTGCTCGCCTACCTTGTGCGCCGCCTGCTGGAAAACGGCGCCAACTCTTCGTTCGTTCACCAGCTGGCCGACCCGTCGGTGGCGCCGCCGGAACTGCTGGCCTCGCCCCTGAGCCTGGCCGTGCTGGACGATACCGACAGCCAGACCGTGGAAGGCCTGCCGCTGCCGATGGACCTCTACGGCGCCCAGCGCCGGAATTCCACCGGCGCCGACCTGACCAGCCTGAGCCAGCGCGCCCCGCTGGACGCCGCCGTGGCCAGCACCCGCGTGCTGCCGGTGCCGCTGGCCGATGCGGCCCAGATCGACGTTGCCATGCAGACGCTGTCCCAAGGCTTCGTGGCCTGGAACGCCCGCCCGGTGAGCGAGCGCGCCGCCATCATCCGCAAGGCCGGTGACCTGCTCGACGCCCGACTGCCCGAGTACTGCGGCCTGCTGGTGCGCGAAGCCCACAAGACGCTGGGTGACTGCGTGGCCGAAGTGCGCGAGGCGGTGGATTTCTGCCGCTACTACGCCGACCAGGCCGAGGCGCGCCTGGCTGAGCAGACCCTGCCCGGCCCGACCGGTGAGAGCAATACCCTGCGCCTGCATGGCCGTGGCGTGTTCGTCTGCATCAGCCCGTGGAACTTCCCGCTGGCGATTTTCGCCGGCCAGGTGGTGGCGGCCCTGGTGGCGGGCAACACGGTGGCGGCCAAGCCCGCCGAGCAAACCCCGGCCGTGGCCCTGCGCATGGTGATGCTGCTGCGCGAGGCCGGTGTGCCCGAAGACGCGCTGCAACTGCTGCACGGCGCTGGTGAAACCGTGGGCGCCGGCCTGGTGGCCCACCCGGCCACCGCCGGCGTGTGCTTCACGGGTTCCACGCAAGTGGCCCGCATCATCAACCGCACTCTGGCCGCCAAGGACAGCGCCATCGTCCCGCTGATCGCCGAAACCGGCGGCCTGAACGCGATGGTCGTCGACTCCACGGCGCTGCCCGAGCAGGTGGTGGACGCCGTGGTGCAAAGCGCCTTCCGCTCGGCCGGCCAGCGCTGCTCGGCGCTGCGCCTGCTGTGCGTGCATGAGTCGATTGCCGACGGCGTGATCGAGATGATCCACGGCGCGATGATCGAGCTGCAGGTGGGCGATCCGTCAGACCTGGCCACCGACGTCGGCCCGGTGATCGACGACGAGGCCTTCGACGGCATTCGCGGGCATGTCCAGCGCCTCAAGCGCGAAGCCCGCCTGCTGGGCGAAACCCCGGTGGCGTCCAGCTTCCCGCGGCTGGTGGCGCCGGTGGCAGTCGAGCTCAAGGCCATTGCCGACCTGAAGCAGGAAATCTTCGGCCCGGTGCTGCATGTGGTGCGCTGGGGCGGTGACGTGGACGACGTGGTGCGCCAGATCAACGCCCTGGGTTACGGCCTGACCTTCGGCATCCAGACCCGCATCGACAGCCGTGCCCAGCGCCTGGCGCGCCTGGCCCACATCGGCAACGTCTACGTGAACCGCAACATGATCGGCGCGGTGGTGGGTGTGCAGCCTTTCGGCGGCGAGGGCCTGTCAGGCACCGGCCCGAAGGCGGGCGGCCCGCACTACCTGTACCGCTTCTGCGCCGAGCAGACGGTGACCATCAACACCGCGGCCGCCGGTGGCAATGCCGCGCTGCTGGCGGGCATGCACTGAGCGCTCAGGTTTGACAAGCTGAAAGGCTGAAAACCAAAGGGGGCTCGCAGCGATGGCTGCGAGCCCCTTTTCATTGGGCTGCCGGCGCCGTCAGGCGGGCCGGCAGATCAGAACACCCGCTTCAGAACGGAATGTCGTCATCCATGTCGTCGAAGCCGGTCGAGGACTTCGGGGCCGGACGCGGTGCCGGGGCCGGCGCGCGCGGGGCTGCAGCCGGGCGAGCTGGCGGGCGGCTGTAGCCACCACCGCCGCCGTTGCCGCCACCACCGCCACCGCCCATGCTGGCGCGGTCGTCGTCCATGCCGCCACCCATGCCGCCGCCGCCCATGCCACCACCGTCGCCGCCATCACGGCCGCCCAGCAGTTGCATGCTGTCAGCCACGATTTCGGTGGTGTAGCGGTCCTGGCCTTCCTTGTCCTGCCACTTGCGGGTCTTCAGGCGGCCTTCGATGTAGACCGGGCGGCCCTTTTTCAGGTACTCACCGGCCACTTCAGCCTGGCGGTCATACAGCACCACCGAGTGCCACTCGGTTTCTTCCTGGCGCTCGCCGCTGTCGCGGTTCTTCCAGTTCCGGGTGGTGGCAATGCGCAGGTTGCACACCGCAGCGCCGCTGGGCGTGTAGCGCACTTCGGGGTCACGGCCCAGGTTGCCGATGATGATGACTTTGTTGATCGAGGCCATGGGCGCTCCTGCGCAAGAAACTGTTCGGAATGACCCTCCATTGTGCCGCATCACGCCTGCGAGCAGGGGCGGGCTTAGACTGAGGACCATGCCCGGGAGCCACTCATGCGCTTGTTGAAACCACTGCGATCCATCCGCGGCGTGGCCGCTTCGGGCCTGTTCACGCTGCTGGCGGCCTGCAGCACCGGCGATGCGGCGCCCCCGGCCCCGGCGGCACCCGCCGCGGTGGCATCTGTGGCGCCAGTTTCATCCGTGGCCGCAGGGCCTGATGCCCTCTGGCAGCAGGTGCAGGCCGAGGTGGGTAAAGCCCGGTGCGCGCAGGACGCGCAGTGCCGCAGCATCGGCGCGGGGCACAAGGCCTGCGGCGGCCCGGCGTTTTATCTGGCCTGGTCGGTGCTGGACAGCCGGCCGGATGCGCTGCAGCAGAAGGTGGACGCCCATGCCCGTGCGCAGGCGGACGCGCAGGCCCGCGCCGGCATGGTGTCCAACTGCATGGCCGAGGCGGATCCGGGTGCGCGTTGCGACGCCGCCGCAGGCCGCTGCGTGTTGAACGCCCGCCGCAGCGGCGTGCCTTTGACAGGCACCACCGCCCGCTGATCGCGCGGGGTATCGGCTGGCCGGGGTGGTCGACAGGTACCATTCGCCCCCAATGCCCACTGTTCCCGAATCCGTCGACACCTCCGCCATCCTGCATGAGGTGTTTGGCTACACCGCCTTCCGCGGCCACCAGGCTGCCATCGTCGAGCATGTCACGCAGGGCGGTGATGCGCTGGTGCTGATGCCTACCGGCGGCGGCAAGAGCCTGTGCTACCAGGTGCCCGCCATTGCCCGCCACCGCGCCGGCCAGGGCGTGACCGTGGTGGTGAGCCCGCTGATCGCGCTGATGCACGACCAGGTGGGCGCGCTGGACGAAGCCGGTGTGCCGGCCGCTTTCCTGAATTCCACCCTCGACATCGCCGGCGTGCAGGCGGTCGAGCGCGATCTGCTGGCGGGCCGCTTGGTGCTGCTGTATGCGGCGCCCGAGCGCATCACCCACCCGCGCTTTCTGGCGATGCTCGACTCGCTGCATGAGCGCGGCAAGCTCAGCCTGATCGCGATCGACGAGGCGCATTGCGTCAGCCAGTGGGGCCATGATTTCCGCGAGGAATACCTGCAGCTCGACATGCTGGCCGAGCGCTATGCCGGCGTGCCGCGCATCGCGCTCACGGCCACGGCCGACGACCACACCCGCGCCGACATCGTCCACCGCCTGTCGCTGGAGGGCGCGCAGCCCTTCATCAGCAGTTTCGACCGGCCGAACATCCGCTATTCGATCGTCGAGAAGGACAACGCCCGCACCCAGCTGCTGCGCTTCATCCGCGACGAACACGACGGCGATGCCGGCATCGTCTACTGCCAGAGCCGCAAGAAGGTGGAAGACACGGCCGACTGGCTCCGGGCCGAGGGCTTCTCCGCGCTGCCTTACCACGCGGGCCTGGACGCCGACGTGCGCCGCCTGCATCAAGACCGCTTCCTGCGCGAAGAGGGCATCGTGATGGTGGCCACCGTGGCGTTTGGCATGGGCATCGACAAGCCCGACGTGCGTTTCGTGGCCCACCTGGACCTGCCCAAGAACATCGAAGGCTATTACCAGGAAACCGGCCGTGGCGGCCGTGATGGCGAGCCCGCCGACGCCTGGATGACCTACGGCCTGGCCGACGTGGTGAACCAGCGGAGAATGATCGACGAAAGCACCGCGGGCGATGATTTCAAGCGCCTGCAGCGGGCCAAGCTCGATGCGCTGCTGGCCATGGCCGAAAGCCTGGATTGCCGCCGCGTGCGCCTGCTCAGCTACTTCGGCGAAGACAGCCAGCCTTGCGGCAACTGCGACAACTGCCTGCACCCGCCGGCGCGCTGGGACGCCACCGAAGCGGCCCGCATGGCGCTGTCGTGCATCTACCGCTGTCACCAGCACTCGGGTTTCGGCTTTGGCGCCGGCCACCTGATCGACGTGCTGCGCGGCGTGTCCACCGACAAGACCCGCCAGCGCGGGCATGAAGGCCTGTCGACCTTCGGCATCGGCAAGCAGCTGGGTGAGCCGCAGTGGCGCGGCGTGATCCGCCAGCTGATTGCGCTGGGGCATGTGGTGAGCGAAGGCGAATACAACACGCTGGCGCTGGCCGACAGCGCGCGCGCCGTGCTCAAGGGCGAGGTGGTGATCGAGCTGCGTGAACCGCGCGAGCCGACGCCCCGCGGCCGTGGCCGCACCAAGACCAGCAGCGGCACCGGTAGCGCCAGCCGCGTGCCCGGCATCGTGGCCACGCTCGATGTGGACGGCCAGGCGCGCTTCGCGGCGCTCAAGAGCTGGCGCGCCGAGGTGGCCAAGGAGCACAACCTGCCGGCCTACATCGTCTTCAATGACGCCACGCTGGCGCAGATGGCCGCCGAGGCGCCGTCGTCACTCGACGAGCTGGCGGGCATCAGCGGCGTGGGCACCAAGAAGCTCGACGCCTACGGGCGCGACATCCTGCGGGTGCTGGACAACGTGGGCTTCTGAGCCGGGGCCTGAGCCCGGTTCACTCCAGCGCTCACGTACTCAGACTGTCGCTGCGCAAGGCGGCCATCAGCGCGTCGTTGTGGATGACGGCATGGCGCTGGTCGGGTGTGTCGAGCACGCCTTCGCGCTTGAGCTGAGACACCAGCCGGCTGGCGGTTTCGATGGTCATGTCCAGCATCGCGCTCATTTCCTGGCGGCTGGGCAGCCACACGCGGTCGCCTTCGGCGTATTCGGTGAGCTTCAGCAGCAGCCGCAACATCCGGTGGCGGGCCGCACCGGCGCACAGCTCGGTCATCCACTCGTCGGCGTCGTCGAGCGCGCTTTGCCAGCGCTTCATCAGGTTCAGCGGCAACTCGGGCTGCTGGCGCGCCAGCTCTTCGATCAGGCTGCGGGGCAGGCGGCACACCTCGACATCGGTGCAGGCCACCGCGTCGGCGGCGTAGGTCTGGCCCAGCATGGCTTCCATGCCGACCAGGTCGCTGGCGCCCGCCAGACGCAGGATGCGGCGCTCACCACGCTCGCTGGTGCGTTCCAGCCGAACGATGCCCGACCGAAGGGTGAACGCCGCCAGCCCCGGGGCCTGTGCGCTGTAGAGCGACTGGCCGGGGCTGAGCTTGATGCTGGAGATGTGGGTGTGGACCCGGTCCAGATCGGCCAGATCCACGACACCGAGCAGGGCGAACTTCCGGACCCCGCATTCCGCGCAGATGCGGGTTTGGGGGTTGAAGAGCGCGGGCTCGGCGTGCAGGGGGATGACTTGGGCGGGAGGCATACGTCAGGGAGTATGCACGGCCGCGGCAACTGAGGACGAGACTTCCTCGCTGCAAACAGGGTGGCCCGCGCCAGGCGGGCACACCGGGTTCAACGCTTCTGGTCGGCCTTCATCAGGCGGGCCAGGGTGCGGCGGTCGCAGCCGACCATGGCCGACCAGAACGGTTCAAACTTCTGGCCCTTGTCCGAAAAAGGTTCGCTGCGGAAGCGTTCCTGGCGGGTGGAGGGCTGGTTGGCGAGCGATGACTTTTGCATGTTCGTATCCATTCAACGACCGGCCCCGTCTTGTTGATGGCGGGCTGCCGTACGATCACAACGCAGCCTCTGGCCGGCTGGATGACAGCGGATGCAAAAAAATATGAAAAAAACTGGAACTCTGTGAAGCGCCGGCCGAACCGGGGTTGAAGGCATCCGTGAATGTGAGCGCATGCTCTGTCTGCGTGGCTTATGAAATATGGGATTTCCTGATTTCGATGGATCCTGCCCGGCCCGCGCTGACCACCTTCGGCGACGGGCATACTTCACCGCATGAACGTGTTGACCCCGGCGCAGGCAGCGCAATTGATCCAGAACGGCCAGACCGTGGCCTGTGCCGGCTTCGTTGGCGTGGGCCATGCCGAGGCGGTGACCCGGGCGCTGGAAACCCGTTTTCTGGCCACCGGCTTCCCTCAAGACCTGACCCTGTATTACGGCGCAGGGCAGGGCGACCGGGCTCACCGCGGCGTCAATCATTTCGGCCATGCGGGCATGGTGAAACGCATCATTGGCGGACACTGGATCTCGGCGCCCAAGCTTGGTGCGCTGGTGAATGCTGACGCCGTGGAAGCCTGGAACCTGCCGCAAGGGGTGATCTGCCAGCTCTTCCGCGCCACGGCTGGTGGCAAGCCTGGCGTGCTGACGCCGGTGGGCCTGCACACCTTCGTCGACCCGCGCAGGGACGGCGGGCGGCTGACGCCGCGCACGGCAACGTCGGCGCTGGAGCCGCGCGTCACGCTGATGCCCGTCAATGGCCAGGAGATGCTGTTCTACCCGGCCTTGCCCGTGGACGTGGCGCTGATCCGCGGTGGCACCTGCGATGAAAACGGCAACCTGTGCACCGACGGCGAGCCGTTTCACCAAGATTTGCTGACGCTGGCCCAGGCGGCCCACAACAGCGGCGGCATCGTCATCGCCCAGGTGCGTCGGGTGGTGCCCGCCGGCACGCTCGACCCCAACGCCGTGAAGGTGCCCGGCATCCTGATCGACCACCTGGTGATCGCTGAGGACCCGGACGACCACTGGATGACTTACGGTGAGCGCCACAACCCGGCCTACTGGCAGCGGCCGGTGGATGCGCCGATGCCTGCGCAAGACCCGGCCGGGGCCACGCTGCTGCCGCTGGACGTGCGCAAGGTCATCCAGCGCCGCGCCTTGCTGGAGTTGCAGCGGCTGGAGGCGCCGGTGGTCAACCTGGGCGTGGGCATGCCGGCGGGCCTCGGCGCCATCGCCCGCGAGGAAGGCCACACCGGCTTCACCCTGACCGTGGAGGCCGGCCCGGTGGGCGGCACCCCGGCAGACAAGCTCAGCTTCGGCGCCAGCGCCTACCCGGAAGCCATCATCGACCAGGCCGCGATGTTCGACTTCTACGACGGCGGCGGGCTGGACATCGCCTTCCTCGGCATGGCCGAATTCGATGCACTCGGCAACGTGAACGTCAGCCGCTTCGGCGACCGCGTGGCCGGGGTCGGGGGCTTCATCAACATCACCCAGAGCACCCGGCGGCTGGTGTTCATGGGCACGCTGACGGCGGGCGGGCTGCAGGTCGAGATCGGCGACGGCCGGCTGCGCATCGTGCGCGAAGGCCAGACGACCAAGCTGGTGCCCGCGCTGCAGCACCTCAGCTTCAACGGCCCGTACGTGGCCAGCCTGGGCCGCAGCGTGATGGTGATCACCGAGCGTGCCGTGTTCGAGCTGCTGGACGGCCGGCTGACGCTGACCGAAGTGGCGCCAGGCATCGACGTGCAGCGCGACGTGCTGGCCGTGTGTGGCGCGCCGGTGGCGGTGGCTGAGCCCCTGCGGTTGATGGATGAGCGGCTGTTCCGCGAACAGCGCCTGCGCGACGCGGGCTGAGCCGCCACATTGAGCCGAGCTGAGGTGCCACGCCAGGTTGGCACCGAGCTTGCATACAAGCCTTGCGTACAGGTTTTGCACACAGCCAATCGGCCCATGTGCACCAGCGTGAGGACACCATGGCACCAGAGCCGGGCGACGTGCCCCGCCCCGAATTCATCGCCGACAGCATCGTCGACGCCATCCTGGCCGGGCGCCTGTCGCCGGGCGATCGCCTGGGCGAGCAGGCCCTGGCCGATGTGTATGGCGTCAGCCGCACGCTGATCCGTGAGGCCCTCGGCCGCCTGGCGGCGCGCGGCATGGTCGAGGTGTCGGCCCGCCGTGGCTGGTTCGTGGTGCAGCCTTCGCCGGTGGAAGCGCGTGAGGCCTTCGAGGCACGCCTGGCCATCGAGACCGGGCTGCTGCAAAGCCGCCGTGGTGCACTCACTGCAGTGGACGTGGACCGCCTGCGCAGCCATGTGGCGGACGAGCAGGCCGCCATCGCCGAGGGGGATGCCGGCCGCCGCAGCTGGCTGCTGGGCGACTTCCATGTGTGCCTGGCCGAGACCTTGGGCAATGCGCTGCTGGCCGAGATCCTGAAAGACCTCACGGCGCGCACCACGCTGATCGCCACGCTTTACCAATCCACCCACGCCGCGTCGCAGTCGTGCAGCGAGCACGCCGCCATCGTTGACGCACTGGCTGCAGGTGATTTGCCACTCGCCGCGCAGCGCCTGCGTGAGCACATCGGCGAGGTGGCCGATCACCTGGGCGCCCCACGCCACCACGATGCCTCGCTGCGCCAGGCCCTGGCGCCGGTGCCACAAGCCCAGGCACCACGCCGCCGGCTGTTCACCGATCTCTTGTCCCCCGCTTCTGTTGTTCCACCCGTCCCCCACCCTGAGGAGCTTTTGCCATGATCCGTTTCTCCGCCCGTGGCCGCCTGGCTGCCCTGTCGCTGCTGGCCGTGTGCAGCGTGTTCCCCCTGAGTGCCGCCGCGCAGTCTGCGCTGGACGAGGTGCTGGCTCGCAAGGAAATCCGCATCGCCATCCCGACGGACTTTCCGCCCTACGGCTATGTGGGCACCGACATGAAGCCGCAAGGCCTGGACATTGACATGGCGGGCTACATCGCCGGCAAGCTCGGCGTGAAGCTGGAGCTGGTGCCGGTGACCAGCGCGAACCGCATCCCCTACCTGCAGACCAAGAAGGCCGATCTGGTGATCTCGACGCTGGGCAAGAACCCGGAGCGCGAGAAGGTGATCGACTTCACCGCGGCGTACTCGCCGTTTTTCCAGGCGGTGTTCGCCACCAAGTCGCTGCCGGTGAAGGGCGCGGCCGATCTGGCGGGCAAGTCGGTGGGCGTGACGCGCGGCGCCATCGAAGACATGGAGCTGTCGAAGATCGCCCCGGCCACGGCCGACATCAAGCGCTTCGAAGACAACAACGCCACCGTGTCGGCGTTTGTCTCGGGCCAGGTGCAGGTGATTGCCACCGGCGCCTCGGTGGCCGGCAACATGATCGCCCGCAACCCGCAGCTGGGCACCGAGTTCAAGTTCGTGTTGAAGGAATCGCCCAACCACATCGGCGTGGCCAAGGGCGAGGACAAGCTGCGCGAGAAGGTGAACGAGATCATCGCCGGCGCCAAGGCCAGCGGTGACCTCGACAAGATGGCCACCCGCTGGCTGGGCCGTCCGGCCGGCAACCTGCCGAACTGAGGCCCCCGCCGTGATCACGCTTGATTTCGCGGCGGTGCTGGTGGAGTGGCGCGCCCTGCTGCAGGGCGTTGCCATGACGCTGGGGCTGACGGCGGTGGCCACGCTGTTGGGGCTGGCGCTGGGCGTGGCCTGCGCCTGGTCTCGGCTGCAGGGGCCGGCTGCCTTGCGCTGGCTGGCGGCGACGTACGTGGAGCTCATCCGCAACACGCCGTTCATCGTCCAGCTGTTCTTCATCTTCTTCGGGTTGCCCGGCCTGGGCGTTCGGCTCAGCCCCGAGCAAGCGTCGGTGCTGGCCATGGTGATCAACCTTGGCGCCTACGCCGCGGAAATCATGCGCTCGGGCATCGAGGCCACGCCGCGCGGGCAATTGGAGGCCGCACGCAGCCTGGCGCTGAGCGAATGGCAGGTCTTCACCCGCGTGGTGCTGCCGCCCTCCATCGGCCGGGTGTGGCCGGCGCTGGTGAGCCAGATCATCATCGTGATGCTGGGCTCGGCGGTGTGCGGCCAGATCGCCACCGCAGAGCTGAGCTACCAGGCCAACCTGATCCACAGCCGCAACTTCCGGGCGTTCGAAGCCACCATCGTGGCCACCGGCCTGTACCTGGCGCTGGCCGTGCTGCTGCGGCAGGTGCTGAACTGGCTCGGCCCGCTGTTGATCTTCGGGCGGGTTGCGCCCACCCACGGAGGCCACTGACATGGTTGACTTCACCTGGTGGGACATCCTGCGCAACCTGCTGCTGGCGGCGCGCTGGACGGTGGCGCTCTCGCTCATCGCCCTGGTGGGCGGCGGCTTGCTGGGCGCGGCGCTGTTGCTGGCTCGCCTGGCACGCTGGCCGGGCGCGGCCACGGCCGTGTCGGCCTATGTGCAGCTGTTCCAGGGCACGCCGCTGCTGATGCAGTTGTTCCTTGCGTACTTCGGCTTTGCACTGCTGGGCGTGAACGTGTCGGCCTGGGTGGCGGCCGGCCTGGCGCTGACGCTGTACAGCAGCGCTTACCTGACCGAAATCTGGCGCGGCTGCGTGCAGGCCATTCCGCGTGGCCAGTGGGAGGCGGCAGACAGCCTGGCGTTGTCCTTCGGCGAAAAGATGCGCCACGTCATCGGCCCGCAGGCCTTGCGGCTGGCGATTGCGCCCACCGTGGGTTTTGCGGTGCAGGCGGTGAAGGGCACGGCGCTGGCGTCGGTCATCGGCTTTGTCGAGTTGACCAAGGCCGGCGGGATGATCACCAACGCCACCTTCCGCCCCTTCACCGTGTACGCCTTCGTGGCCCTGCTGTATTTCGCGCTGTGTTTCCCCCTGTCGGCCTGGAGCCGATCACTTGAAAGAAAGTTGCGCCGTGCACACTGAACTTCAAACTGAATTCGCCCACACGACGGCCCCGGCTGCGCCGGCCCCGGATGCCGTGGTGCAGATCACCGGTCTGCGCAAACGCTACGGCAGCAACGAGGTGCTGAAGGGCATCGACCTGCAGGTGCGCCGCGGCGAGGTGGTGGTGATCATCGGCAAGAGCGGCTCGGGCAAGAGCACCTTGCTGCGCTGCGTGAACGGCCTCGAGGAGTTCCAGGAAGGCCAGTTGCAGGTGGACGGCCAGGCGCTGCGCCACGGCCATGCCCAGGCCATGCGCGAGCTGCGCCAGCACGTGGGCATGATCTTCCAGAACTTCAACCTGTTCCCGCACCTCTCGGTGGGCCGCAATGTGATGCTGGCGCCCTCGCTGGTGCAGAAGCGCGATGCCACCACCACCCAGGCGCAGGCCAAGGTGCTGCTGGAACGCGTGGGCCTGGCCGACAAGTTCGACGCCTGGCCTGACCAGCTCTCGGGCGGGCAGCAGCAGCGCGTGGCGATTGCCCGGGCGCTGGCCATGCAGCCGGCCGTGCTGCTGTGCGACGAGATCACCTCCGCCCTCGACCCCGAGCTGGTGGGCGAGGTGCTGAAAGTGGTGGAGGGCCTGGCCGACGAAGGCATGACGCTGATGATGGTCACCCATGAAATGAGCTTCGCGCGCAAGGTGGCCGACCGCGTCGTCTTCATGCATGCCGGGCGCATCCATGAGGTGGGCCCGCCGGAGCAGATTTTTGGCGCGCCGGCCACGCCCGAGTTGCAGCAATTCATCACGGCGCTGCATTGACGCACCGGTGCTGTGGCAAGGCCGGGTGAGCAGGGGAAACCCACCCCCGGTATCATGGCCGGTTGCCCTCGCCGCGCCTTTGCGGCCACTTGCCTGCCATGTCCACCACGCCTCCGTTCCCGCCCGCCATGCCTGCCCTGGCCCACGCCACCACGATTTCCGTGCGTGGCGCCCGTACCCACAACCTGAAAAACATCGACCTGGACTTGCCCAAGCACGCGCTGGTGGTGATCACGGGCTTGTCCGGTTCGGGTAAATCGAGCCTGGCGTTCGACACGCTGTACGCCGAGGGCCAGCGCCGCTACGTGGAAAGCCTGTCGGCCTACGCGCGGCAGTTCCTGCAGCTGATGGACAAGCCGGATGTGGACGTGATCGAGGGTCTGTCGCCCGCGATTTCCATCGAGCAGAAGGCCACCAGCCACAACCCGCGCTCCACCGTGGGCACGGTCACCGAGATCCACGACTACCTGCGCCTGCTGTACGCCCGCGCCGGCACGCCGTTCTGCCCCGACCACGGCCTGGCGCTGCAGGCCCAGAGCGTCAGCCAGATGGTGGATGCGGTGCTGGCGCTGCCCGAGGGCACCAAGCTGATGGTGCTGGCCCCGGTGGTGCGTGACCGCAAGGGCGAGTTCGTCGAGCTCTTCCAGGACATGCAGGCACAGGGCTACGTACGCTTCCGGGTCGATGGGCAGATCCTGGATGCGGCCGATGTGCCGGCACTGAAGAAGGCGGAGAAGCACGACATCGACGTGGTGGTCGACCGGCTCAAGACCGCCGAGGGCATGAAGCAGCGCCTGGCGGAAAGCTTCGAGGCCGCGCTGCGCATCGCCGATGGCCGGGCCATCGGCTACGAGATGGACGGCGGGCGCGAGCACCTGTTCTCGGCCAAGTACGGCTGCCCGGTGTGCAGCTATTCGCTGTCAGAGCTGGAGCCGCGCCTGTTCTCGTTCAACTCGCCGGTGGGTGCCTGCCCGCACTGCGACGGTCTGGGCATGCAGACGGTGTTCGACCCCGAGCGCGTGGTGGCGTTTCCGTCGCTGTCGCTGGGCTCCGGCGCCATCAAGGGCTGGGACCGCCGCAATGGCTACACCTTCTCGATGCTGGAGAGCGTCGGTCGGCATCTGAATGTCGACATCGACCTGCCGTTTGAAGAGCTGCCCGAGCGCGCCCGCCAGGTCGTGCTGTATGGCTCCGGCGAGGAAGAGATCGAGTTCACCTACGAAGCCGAAGGCAAGAACGGCAAGACGCGCAGCGTGAAGCGCGCGCATCCGTTCGAGGGCGTGATTCCCAACTTCGAGCGCCGCTACAAGGAAACCGATTCGGTGGCCGTGCGCGAAGACCTGGCCCGCTATCAAAGCGCCAAGCCCTGCGGCCACTGCGGTGGTTCCCGCCTGCGCAAGGAAGCCCGCAATGTGTTCATTCCGGGCAGCGACGCCGACCGCGGCAAGCCCATCTTCGAGGTGGAGCACCTGACGCTGGCCGGCGCACTCGACTGGTTCAGCAACCTGCAGCTCACGGGCGCCAAGGCCGAGATCGCCGACAAGGTCGTGCGCGAGATTCGCTCACGCCTGCGCTTCCTGAACGACGTGGGCCTGAACTACCTGAGCCTGGACCGCAGCGCTGACACGCTCAGCGGCGGCGAGGCCCAGCGCATCCGGCTGGCCAGCCAGATCGGCTCCGGTCTGACGGGCGTGATGTACGTGCTCGATGAGCCCAGCATCGGCCTGCACCAGCGCGACAACGAACGCCTCATCGGCACCTTGCAGCACCTGCGCAACCTCGGCAATTCGGTGCTGGTGGTGGAGCACGACGAAGACATGATCCGCGCTGCCGACTGGTGCGTGGACATGGGCCCGGGCGCCGGCAAGCACGGTGGCCGGGTGATGGCCAGCGGCACGCCGGCTGAAGTGGCGGCCAATCCCGATTCGCTGACGGGCCAATACCTGGGCCGGGTGTTGCGCATCGCGGTGCCGGAGCGCCGCCACACGCTGGCCGACATGGCGGATCCGCGCACGCTGAAGATCGTCAATGCGCGTGGCCACAACCTGAAGAACGTGACGGTCGAGATCCCGGTCGGCCTGCTGACCTGCGTGACCGGTGTGTCGGGTTCCGGCAAGAGCACGCTGGTGAACGACACGCTCTACACGGCCGTGGCGCGCAAGCTCTACAACAGCCATGCCGAGCCCGAGGCGCATGACAGCATCGAGGGCCTGGAGGCCTTCGACAAGGTCATCAACGTCGACCAGAGCCCGATCGGCCGCACGCCGCGCTCGAACCCCGCCACCTACACCGGCCTGTTCACGCCCATCCGCGAGCTCTTCGCCGAAGTGCCGGCCGCGCGCGAGCGTGGTTACGGCGCAGGTCGCTTCAGCTTCAACGTGGCCGGTGGCCGCTGCGAGGCCTGCCAGGGCGACGGCGTCATCAAGGTGGAAATGCATTTCCTGCCGGACGTGTACGTGCCGTGCGACGTGTGCCAGGGCAAGCGCTACAACCGCGAGACGCTGGAGATCCTCTACAAGGGCAAGAACATCGCCCAGGTGCTGGAGCTGACGGTGGAAGACGCCCACGGCTACTTCAACGCCGTGCCGAGCATCGCGCGCAAGCTGCAGACGCTGCTCGATGTGGGCCTGGGCTACATCACGCTGGGCCAGAGCGCGACCACGCTCTCGGGCGGTGAGGCGCAGCGCGTGAAGCTGGCGCTGGAGTTGTCCAAGCGCGATACCGGCCGCACGCTGTACATCCTCGACGAGCCGACCACCGGCCTGCACTTCGCCGACATCCAGCTGCTGCTCAAGGTGCTGCACCAGCTGCGTGACGCCGGCAATACCGTGGTCATCATCGAGCACAACCTGGACGTCATCAAGACGGCGGACTGGCTGATCGACATGGGCCCGGAAGGCGGCTCGGGCGGCGGCACCGTGCTGTCAGAGGGTGCGCCCGAAGTGATTGCGGCCTGCGCCGCCAGCCACACCGGCCGCTTCCTCAAGACCTTGCTGGCTGAAGGCTGAAACGGCGCGCAGCGGCTTGCAGTCGATTGCAAGCTGCAAGTGTGCGGAGTTGTGTGAAAGCGGTTGTCCGGCGAGGAAAGTGACACGAGAATGTTGCTTTCGCCATCACGTGCGGCCGCACAACGCGCCGCCTGAACGATGCACCCTTCGACCGAACCGGCTGTGATGGACGCCCCGCTGCGGCTGGAGGTGTTGCAGTCGGTGGACCTCATCGATCGACCGACCGACCGGGCGCTGCAAGACCTGGTCGAGCTCGTCGCCGAGCTCACCGGCAGCGCAGTGGTGGTGTTGAGCCTGGTTGGTTCGCAGCAGGTGCATCACCTGGCGCGGGTGGGCTGGCTGCCGGAGCAGACCCCTTATGCCCAGGCCTACTGCAGCCTGGCCATCGAGTGCGGTGACTGGGTCGAGGTGGCCGATGTTCGCGTGGACCCGCGGTTTGCGCAGGTCACGCCAGCGGAAGGCGGCCCGTCGTGGCGCCACTATGCGGCGCAGGTGCTGATGCTCGACGGCGTGGCCGTGGGCACCCTGTGCGTGATGGACGAAGGCACGACGCTGTTGTCGAGCGCCGCGCGCGCACAGCTGCAACGCTGCGCGAAGATCGCCTGCTCTGCACTGGCGCAGCGCCGCCAGCTGTACCAGTTGCAGCTGCAGGCAGGCCGCTTGCACGACCTGGCGCGCGCGTCCGGCGACTGGATGTGGGAGCTGGATGAACAGTTGCGCTGCAACTGGATTTCCGGTGACTTTGAAGCCGCCACCGGCAGCGGCACGGCCGCGGCCCTGAACCGCCAGATGGACGATGAGCCCTTGGTGGACGCGCTTGGCCAGCCCGTGGTGCCTGCCCGGGGTTTGCGCGAGCTGCTGAGCCAGCGCATGGCTTTTTCCCGGGTGCTGACACGCTTCGATGCCGGCGCATCCGAGGTGCGGTATCTGTCGCGCAGCGCGGTGCCGGTGTTTGACGCCGATGGCCTGTTCCGTGGTTATCGGGGTACCACGCGCAACGTCACGGCCGGCATCGTGCTGGAGCAGCAGATGCAGGAACGTGCTCTGCTGCAGCGTGACAAGGAAGCCGCCGAGCGCATCAGCCAGGCACGCAGCGCGTTCCTCTCACGGGTCAGCCATGAGCTGCGCACGCCGATGAATGCGGTGCTCGGCTTCGCGCAGCTGATGACGCAGGACACCGAGCAGCCCTTGCAAGGCCTGCAGGCCCAGCGCCTGACGAGCATCTTGCGGGCAGGTCGCTCGCTGATGGCGCAGATCGATGATCTGCTGGAGATTGCCGAGCTGCAGCGCGGCGCCCGCACCTTGCGAACCGATGCCGTGCCGCTGGCGCCGCTGGTGCTGCGTTGTCTTGCCAAATGGGCGGCCGAGGCACAGACGGCCGAGGTGGCGCTCCAGACGGAGGTGCCTGAAGGCCTGCTGGCGTTGGGTGATGCCGAGGCCGTGGCGCAGGTGCTGGACCAGCTTGTTTCCAACGCCATTCGCTACAACCGCCCGGGTGGCCGGGTGCGCGTCAGTGCCGCCATCGCGCCCGCCGGGTTGATCGAGCTGAGCGTGCAGGACGACGGCCCCGGCCTGGCGCCTCAAGGGCTGCAGCAGCTTTTCACGCCGTTCGCGCAGCCCGCCGGCCCACGCGCCTTGACTGGCACGGGCCTGGGCCTGGTGCTGGTGCGTGAGTTGGTGGTGCGCATGCATGGCCACGTGACAGCGCACAGTGAACTCGGCGTGGGCACCAGCCTGACGGTGGCCTTGCCGGCCGCGCCGGGCAGCGTGGCAGGCACGCCAGCTGATCGGACCCCGGCGCCAACCTCGACCCGGGTGCACCAGGTGCTGTACATCGAGGACGAGCCGCTCAACGTCGTGCTGATGCAGGAAATCTTCCGCGGCCATGCCCAGTGGCAACTGCATGTGGCCCGGGATGGTGGCGAGGGGGTCGAGATGGCAAGAACGCTGCGACCTGACCTGGCCCTCGTCGACATGAACCTGCCGGACTTCAACGGGCTGGAAGTGCTGCGGCGCCTGCGCGCAGACGAGGTGACGCGGGCCATGCCCTGCATCGCCTTGTCGGCAGATGCGATGGTCGAGCAGATCGAGACGGCGCTGGCTGCCGGCTTTGATGACTACTGGACCAAGCCCATCGATCTGGCCGGCTTGATGCCCGCGCTGGCGCGTGCGGTGGCCGGGCCGGCGGGTTGATCTGACGCGGCTGAGAACGGCCGCTGAAAAGAAAAAAGCCGACGCGTTGGCGCCGGCTTCGGGTTGGCAAGGCCGCGTGAGCGGCCCGTGCCAGATCAGCTCAGGTGGCTGTTGATCAGCTTGGTCATCTCGAACATCGAGACTTGAGCCTTTTTGAAGATTTCCTTCAGCTTGGCGTCTGCATTGATCATGGTCTTTTGGGCCTTGTCTTGCAGCTCATGCTTCTTGATGTATTCCCAGACCTTCTTGGTCACTTCGGTACGCGGCACAGCCTTGTCACCGATGATGGCGGCCAGATGGGCGCTGGGGGTCATCGCCTTCATGAAGGCAGCGTTCGGAGTGCGCTTCTTTGCAGGAGCAGCAGCCTTCTTCGCAGGAGCAGCCTTCTTGGCAGCAGGAGCTGCAGCAGCAGCCTTCTTGGCCGGAGCGGCCTTCTTTGCAGGAGCAGCAGCCGCCTTCACGGGCGCAGCAGCCTTCTTCGCCGGGGCGGCGGCCTTCTTGGCCGGAGCGGCCTTCTTTGCAGTTGCCATTTGGATTCTCTCCATCAAAAAAATGTTGATGTGCCGGGACTGGGCGAAAGCCGCGTGAGCCTTCGATTCTCTGCAGTGCCACAGCGCAATGAATGGTACTGCCTGTGCAGGGGGCTGAGAAGCAGGTTTCCCTCGTAAAAACTGCTTTCTCTCCTCTGGAACGCGCTTTTTTGTGGCACCGCAACGTCAAACAGCGTTCTTGTGCTGGTTTTCACTCGTGGAGGATACGGTGACGGGTATCTTTGACGGGTTGGCGCTTCGGGGGATTGAATCGCCTTGCGCCGCCCCCAGAATGGCAGCTCTGTATTCAACGTGGGAGCTTGTCTGTCATGAAGCTGATTGTCCGGTGGTTGCTCCTTGCGGGCGCCCTGTTGCTGGTGGCGCACCTGTACCCTGGCGTGGCCGTGGCCAGCTTCGGCTCGGCCCTGATTGCCGCCGCGGTGCTCGGCCTGCTCAACACGCTGGTGCGCCCGCTGCTGGTGCTGCTGACGCTACCCGTCACGCTGCTCACGCTCGGGCTGTTCCTGTTCGTCATCAACGCGCTGATGTTCTGGTCGGCGGCCAGCCTGCTTGATGGCCTGGCCGTCACCGGATTTGCGGCGGCGCTGATCGGCTCGCTGATCTACAGCGCCTGCGGCGTGATCATCGACGCTCTGATCGAGCGCGTGTTCCAGCGCGACTGAACCGGCGGCGTTCAGTCCACCCGTTCGCCGCGGGCCTCGGCCATCATCTTGCGGCGCTCGGCTTCCAGCTCTCGCAGCCGTGACTGGATGACGCTGGTCTCGACGTAATCCGAGGCCGGGTCTTCGCGGGCAATCTGCTGGGCGGTGCGGAACCGTTCCACCGCACCCAGCACATCGCCACCTGCGGCGGCCGCTTCGGCGCCCGCCCGCAAGGCGCGCAGGCGCAGCCCCTGCCCATCGGCCACCTGGGACATCATCTGCCAGGCCAGTGCGTCGTTGCGGTGCTCGACCACCCAGGTCTGCAGGTCTTCCAGGCTGCTGCGCAGCACCGGTGTGGCGGCCGGATCACCGGTGCGTTGCCACACCAGCGCCAACTGCGCGCGGGCCAGCAGGGCGGGCCGGCTGCGGTCATCACCCAGATCAGCCAAGGCGGCAGCCAGCGTGCCGCGGGGCTTGCCTTGTTGAACGGGCAGCTCCAGCTTCAGCAGCATGAAGGCCCGCCGAGCCGCGGGTTCCTGCGCAAAGCGCTGGGTGGCCAGCGCCAGGCCGCTCTGGATGGCCGATTCGGCCTTGTCAAAGTCACGCAGCAGCATCGAGGCCAGGCCGGCCATGTACAGCTGCGCCAGGCGCGGCAAATCGGCCACCGGCGCGCCGGGGGCCGCCTGGGCCTGCAGCCGCTGCAAGGCGGTGTCGCTGCGGTCCATCAGGGCCTTGGCGCGGGCCTGCATCAGCGCATGCCAGACCAGCGTTGGCGTGCGCGTGGCCGCGCTGCCCTGCATGCGCAGGCGGGCCTCGCTGATGCGCTCGATGGTCAGCGGGTGGCTGCGCAGATAGGGGTAGAGGTTGTTGTCATTGAGCCGCCCGTTGGCTTCGAGCTTCTCGAACATCGCGGCCATGCCACCCGGCGCAAAGCCGGCGGTGGTCATCAACTGCAGGCCGATGCGGTCAGCCTCGCGCTCCATCTCGCGGGTGAAATTGATCTGACCCTGGATGGCCGCCGCCTGGCTGCCCATGATGACGGCCTGCGCGGCGTCGGCACTGCGGGCGCGGCTGGCCACGATCAGGCCGAGGATCATCGCGGCCATCGACGCGGTGCTCTGGCGCGCCGAGTTGGCCATGCCGCGCGCGATGTGGCGCTGCGTCACGTGGGTCAGCTCATGGGCCAGCACCGACGCCAGCTCGTCGCTGGTGGCCGTCATGCCGATCAGCCCGAGGTTGATGCCGACGTGGCCGCCGGGCAGCGCGAAGGCATTCACGCTGCGGTCTTGCACCTGGAAGGTGTCCCAACCGTAATGGCGGTCGATGTCGGCGTCGATGTCACCGCGTGCGCGGGCGGCGGCCAGCAAGGGCTGCCACAGCGCATCGATGTATTCGCTCAAGGTCGGGTCATCGAGGAAATCGGGGTCGCGGCGCAGCTCGCGCATGATGCGCTCGCCCAGGCGCTTCTCGGCCAGGATGTCCATGTCGCCGGACACCGAATCCCCCAGCGCCGGCAATTGAACCTGGGCATGGGCGACGGGCGCGGGCCAGACGGCCCACAAGGCGGCAGCCAGTGTCAGGTGCGCCAATCGGGCGGTGGGCATGGGCGCCATCGGGGGCTTGGAAAACGTCAAAGCGAGCCATCCTCGAATCGGTTCGGCCCGGTCTGACCCGGGCCGGCTGCGAAAGTTCGCCCGCTATCATGGCACCGACTTGTTTCGACCGGATTGCCGCTGCATGAGCCAACCCCTCACCCACTTCGACGCCCAAGGCCAGGCCCACATGGTGGACGTGGCTGCCAAGGCGGAAACGCACCGCGTGGCGCGCGCCATCGGCACCATCCGCATGCTGCCCGCCACCTTCGCCTTGATTGCCGGAGGTCAGGCCAAGAAGGGCGATGTGATCGGCATTGCCCGCATCGCCGCCATCCAGGCCGCCAAGCGCACGGCCGATCTGATTCCCCTGTGCCACCCGCTGCCGCTGACCCGCGTCGCGGTGGAGTTCACGCTCGATGAGGCGGGCAGCGCCGTGCACATCATGGTGACGGCCGAAACGCTGGGCCGTACCGGCGTTGAAATGGAAGCCCTGACCGCGGTGCAGGTCGGCCTGCTCACGGTCTACGATATGTGCAAGGCTGTCGACCGCGGCATGACCATGGGCGACATCCGCGTGGTGGAGAAGCAGGGCGGGAAGTCAGGGCACTGGGTGGCTGACTGAGCCCTCAAGCCCGCGCAAGTCCTCAGCGGGTGAAGTTGCGCCAGCTGATGTTGCCACTGCCTTTGCCGCTGGCGGGCTCACACTGGAACGGACGCGGTTGCCGCTCCGCGTCATCGCATTCAGCCAGAAAGCTGGCAGCGGCAGGGTTGCGGAACTCGCGCAGCCGGTCGACCAGGTAGCGGGCTTCGTCGACCCGGCCGGCATCCGCCAGCGCGCGCGCCCAGGCGATCATCAAACGGGTGTCGAGCAAGGCGTGCGTGGTGGTCTGGAAGGCCGCCAGCGCCTGCGCAGGCGGCTCGGTGGTGGTGGCGGCTGCGTAGTCGGCATGGTGGCCGTAAAACACGCTGTCGTGGCCTTGCTGGATGCGCGTGGCCAAGGGCAGGGCGCTGCCGCCCGGCGCGTAGATGACCACCACGCGGCTGTAGTCCCAGCCCGCAAACAGGGTGCCCACCAGAATCAATCCACCGGCCACCATGGGCCAATGGCTGGCAGCGCTGTCGCTGGAGCCAGTGTCTGGTTCAGCCGGGCGCAGCGCATGCCCCCAGGCCCAGGCCGTGGGCAGCAGGAAATAGGCGTACCAGAGCGGGTACTCCAGCAGGCTGTGCACACCGGCCAGCAGCACGATCATGAAGGCCGCGCGCTGCCCGGCCGCATTCGGGCCAGTGGCCTGCATGCTGCGCACCAGCGCCTGCCACAGGGCCCACAGCATCAACCCCGTCACCAGCGCTGCCAGCGGCAGGCCCAGCTCCACCAGGAACTGCAGCAGCACGTTGTGGGTGTGGTCGAAGAACGCCACCGGGCGGCCGGGGAGGGGCGTCAGGCTCCAGGCGAAGTTGAATTCACCAAACCCCACGCCCGTCCAGGGCTGCGCCTTCACCAGCGACCACGCATTGGCCCAGATGCCGAAGCGCGATGAGGACAGGTCAGCCTCGCCGAGGCGGGCCTCGCCGCCGAAGGTGTGCTGTGTGGCATGCGCCCAGGCGGCCAGCAGTGCCCAGCCGATGACGTAGACCACCGGGGCGCTCAGCAGGGCGATGCGCACGCGGCCGCGCAGGCGCTTGTCCACCGCGCCCCACAGGCCGAGCATCAGCACCCCCAGCACGCCGGTCCGGCTGGCCGTGAGCACCACCGCCAGCACCATCAGCGTGGCGAGGGTGGCCAGCACGGCGTCGTGCAGGCGCAGCCCGGAAGCGCGCCGCGCCTGGGCCAGCGGCACCAGCGCCATCAGCGACCACAGCAGCAGCGTGCTGAGGTGGTTGGGCTGACGCAGATTGCCGACGGCCCGGCCGACCAGGCCGGAGCGCGCGATGAATTCGCCGTCGGGCCAGCCCGGCGCAAAGACCTGAATGACGGCGATGACGGCGCTCAGCACGCCTGCCACCAGCAAGCCGATCCAAAGGGGTTCGGCCGTGTCGGATGCGTCTGGGACGTCAGGCCCGGCCGCGCACTGGGCATAGGCCACCAGCACCGCCGCACATGCCAGGCTGGCCAGCGCCGAGAGCGCCAGCGAGGACGGCAGGCTGGCCGACCAGGACCACACCACGGCGGCCATCAGCAACGCCAGCATGCCCAGCAGGGCAGCCGCAGGTCGCGCGGCCCGCAATGCGTGGCCGTTGCTGGGCACCAGCCACAGCAAGGCGCCCCAGCCTGCCACCGCCAGCAACTGGTTCAGTACCGTGGATGACGGGCTGAGGTTGAAGGCCAGCAGCACCGGCAACGCCATGGCGAGCAGACCGCCCGCGAACAGCGACGGTGACGTTTCAGGCGTTGGGTGTGACATGGCGGAGCGACTCGAGAAGGCGCCGGCATTATCGGGCGCTCGCCACCGCGTCATTTCTCTTCGTCTTCGTGGTACTCGTCGTCGACGTTGATGGCCCAGATCGGCGCCTTGTCGCTGCGGCCGGAGACGATGGCGTCGACCGCGGCCTTGGCTGACAACATGGAGTGATCCTGGTTGTTGTAGCGGTGCATGCCGTTGCGGCCGATCAGGAACAGGTTGCTCAGGTCATCCAGTGCGGCCTGCAGCTTCGGGAACTCCGCATAAGCGCTGCCGAAGTAGCCCGGGTAGGCCTTGGGCATGCGGATGACGGTGGCGTCCAGGGCATCTTCCGGATGGGCCATGCCGATCTGCTGCATTTCCTTCAGCGCGAGGGCCTTGAGGGCCTCGTCGCTCATCGCCCACAGGTCGTCGTCGTCCTTGGCGAAGAACTCCAGCCCGACCCACACGGTGTTCGGGTCGGCCACCAGGTGCGGGCTCCAGTTGTTGAAGATCTGCAGACGACCGACCTTCACGCCCGGCTCTTGGATATAGATCCAGTTGTCGGGCACGAGGTGGGTGCGCGGGTGGATCGAGGCCTTGGTCGGGTGCAGCTTGCGGTACAGCACGCCCACGGTGATGAAGTCGCGGTACAGCAGGTTCGCGCCGATGTCCGTCACCTCGGCCGGCAGGGCCGGTTGCAGGGCGAGCGTCAGCTCTTTCACCGGCATCGTCGAGATGACGTGATCGGCTTGCAGGTGCTGCGTGCTGCCGTCAGGCCGCTGGAAGCTCACGCCGGTGATGCGGCGATCGCTGCGGTGCAGGCCGGTCACACGCGCGTCGCGGATCAGCTGGCCGCCTTCGCGCTCGTAGCGGCGGGCCACCGTTTCCCACATCTGGCCGGGGCCGAACTTCGGATACAGGAAGTGTTCGATCAGCGAGGTCTGCTCGGCGGCGGCATCGCGCTTGAAGCCCTTGCGCACGGCATGCGCAATCATCTTCGTCACCGACAGGCTCTTCACGCGCTGCGCGCCCCAGGCCGCGCTGATTTCATTGCACGGCACGCCCCAGACCTTCTCGGTGTATTCCTTGAAGAACTGCAGGTAGAGCTGCTTGCCGAAGCGGTTGATGAAGAAGTCCTCGAGCGAGGTTTCCGGCGTGATCGGCGACATGGCCGAGGCCACATAGCTGGCGCCGAACTTCACGCACTTCACCGGGCCGAGCTTGCGCGCGGTGTCGAAACCGGGCTTGAGCGGATAGTCGAAAAACTGACCGCCAAACAAGATGCGCGACAAGCGGTTGCGCACCAGCATCACGTCGGCATCGCTCTCGCTGGCCGTGATTTCATTGGCCCCCAGCAGGCGGTGTGCGCCCTGGTAGCCAAGGCGGAACTCCGACTCCGTCACCCGCGGCTCGGGCAGCGCGATGGGCAGGCTGTCGCGCCACCAGTCCATCACCCAGTCCGACTTCGAGAAAAAGCGATGGCCGCCGATGTCGATCCGGTTGCCCTTGTAGTTGACGGTTTTCGACAGGCCGCCGATGTCGGCACTGGCCTCCAGCACGGTGATCTGGGAAACGCCAGCGCGCTGCAATTCGCGCGCTGCGGTCAGGCCGGCCGGGCCGGCGCCGATGATGATGACTTGGGTCATGGATGTGAAGGATGGCGGTGACGCTGCATGAACAAGGCCACGCGACGAGCACTGAAATTGACGATGAAGCTGGTCCCGGCTGCCAGCACCTTGGCCAGCAGATACGGGGTATGAAGCGCCTCGGTGGCGCCCCACATGACCAATAGATTGACCCCGAGGCCCAGCAGACCGAGCAGCGCAAACACGCCCAGTCCAGCCAGCCAGGATGTGAAGGCGCGGTGCTTGAACACCCAGCGCACGCTGATGAAAAACGCGACGAAGGTGCCGAGCAGGTAGGCGGCCGTGGCAGCCCACAGGTAGTGCCAGCCGGCGCGCTCGACCAGCAGCGTCAGCGTGAGCATGTCTACCGCCAGGGCCGCGGCGCTGGCCACCAGGTAGCGCGCGGCTTCACCCAGCAGGGGCTGCAGTCGCTGGATCGACAGGCGCTTGCCCGCAGCGGCCGATCGGCCGGCGTCGGGCGTTTCTGCTGGCAGGGAGGGGCTGAAGGCGCTCATGACTTTCCTGAGGTCCGCAGTACGCGGCAATCAAAAATCGAGATCGGCGGCTTGCCTGGTCGGCGGAAGACCTTGGTCGCCCCGGCGCGCTCGTGGTCGAGCAGCAGCACGTCCAGGGCTTCATCAGCGCAGGCGCGCACGATGTCGTCATAGCCGGCCGAGCGGCCTTTTTCGCTCTGCCGGAGTGAGGTGTCTTGCCCGGTGCCGAGGTGGTGCTGATCCAGCCAGTTCAGCCGGCGTGTCAGCTCCATGGCGGTGGGGCGGTCAAACAAGGCGCCTGCGGTTTGCGGCGACGTGGCGTAGGCCGGATGGCCGAGAAGAATCCACACCAGCGGCAGGTTGTTGTCCCAGTGCACGGTGGCGTTGGCTGGAATTTCCTGACGCAGTGCGGCTTCCCATTCGGGGTCATGGTCGAGTTTGACCTGGGCCTGGTGAAGCCAGAACCCCAGCCCGGTCGATGCCAGGGCCAGGCCCAAAACGGCGCCAACACGCGCAGGCAGGCGGTCCTTGAACACAGTTCGCAGCAACCACAGCAGCGCCAGTCCCAAGCCGATCGTCAATGCGGGCTCGGACGCCGACGCGGTGACAAGCGGGTGCGGGTCGTTCCACAGCAGCTTGTAGGCCACGGCGTTGAATTCAATCCGGGCCAGTCGCGTGACCACGGTGATCGCCAGAACGCCATAAGCCAGCCAGGGCGCCAGGCCCAGCGTCGGCCCGAGGCGCTTTTCAAGCCAGGTGTTCACGGCGGGCAGGTTGGCCAGTGCGAGGGCGCAAGCGGCCATGGCCAGGCAACTCCACAGGTCGGTCATCAGCGCAGCCAGCGTGAGTGCGACCACCATGCGGTCCACCGGGCGCCAGGTATGCACGTCGGCCATCGCCTTGACGATGAAGATGGGCGCCAGCACCTGCGCCAGCCACCAACCGCGAACCAGTTGCAGCTTGACCAGCAACACGTTGTGGAAGAGCGCGCCGACGGCGAAGAAGCCCAGCAAGACCACGGTGCCTGCAATGCCGGCCCAGGCCGTGCGTTGGGCTGCAGGGTCATCACCCAGGCGTCGCGTGGCATGCAGCCACAAGGCCAGCCAGGCGGCAACCTTGGCCACCATGTCGGCGTCCCAGGGGTAGATGGTGGCGATCGAGTTCCGGGTGCGGACAATCTCCCACCAAGCGTCGTCGTAAGCGGCGAAGACATGGGCAAACGGCCCCAGACCGAGCGCGCAGAGCAATGCGACGGACAAGGCGCCTGCGGCCATCACGATCAGACGCCACCGGCCAGGCAGCGCAAACACGTTGAGTACCAGGCCCGCCAGGCCCATCAGCGGGTGAATGGTGCAGCTCAGCAGCGAGCCGGCCAGCGCCAGCCACGGCCGGCCGTGCAACTGTGCAGCGATCGATAGCATCACCACCGCTTCGGCCCAATGGCGGGGGGTGGTGAAGGACTCGCCGTAGGACAGGATGCGCTGCGGGTCGTACGCGGTGGGCAGTGCCAGCACCAGTGCGAAGGCCAGCACCCAGCGGGGCTGCTGCTGGAGGGCGGCACGGCACATCACCGCCAGCGCAACCAGCCAGACCAGCTTGGCGCTGATGGTCAGAATCAGCGCCGCCGTGTGAATGTCGGTGTGGCCCAGCAGCGCGTCGAACACATGCGGATAGAGCGTGAAATTGCCCTGGCTGCCAGTGCCGAAGAAGGGGTCGTGCTGCAGGCCGGGAAAGACGCTTCTGCGCAGGGCGTCGCCCGCGTAATACAACGCGTCATGGCCCAGGCCCATGTAAGGGGCTCCGAGCCACCAGCTGCCGATGAGCAGGCCCGCGAGCATCCAGAGTGCCGCAGGGCTGAGCCAGCGCGGGCTGGCGCGCTGGTTGAGAGCTTGAATCAAGGTGTGGACGGATCAGGTGCCGCTGCAGGTCTTGGGCAGGTACTTCTGGGCCGCAGTGGACGAGCAGGCGAAATTGAAGGCGGTACCGGTGGCTGCAAGCGTGGGCGGTGTGAAGGTCACTGTCTTGCCAGCCACCGCTGCATTGACCGTGCCAGCCACACCCATGGTGACCGTGATGACGCCGGTGTCAGCCGCAACAGCCGCAGTGCCGTACTTGCCAGTGATCGCCAGGCTGGCGGCCGACGGGTTGGTGCTGGCGCCGGGGTAGATGCCGTTGGTCTGACCGTATTCCGAGACGGTGACGCGGGTGCCATCCACCGAGGTGAAGGCCTCTGACATCTGCGAGCGGGCGATGTAGTCCTGGTAAGCCGGCAAGGCCACGGCGGCCAGGATGCCGATGATGGCCACCACGATCATCAACTCGATCAGCGTGAAACCTTGTTGCGCGGTTTTCATGGCGTGCTCCCTTGAGGTGTCTGGATGCGTCCGGGCACTACAACCGGTAACGATTGGCCGTCGGACAAAAAAAGGGCGGCGAAGCCCACAGGCTGCGCCGCCCTTCTTCAGATGCTGCGGGCTATCAGGTGCCGCTGCACGACTTCGGCAGGAACTTCTGGGCCAAGTTGCCAGAAGAGCAAGCGAAGGTCAGCGTGGTGCCCACGGCGGTCAGGACCGGCGGGGTGAAGGTGATGGTCTTGGTCGCGACGGCAGCATTGACGGTGCCGGCGGCGCCCATCGTGACGGTGATCACGCCGGTCGAGGCGGTGACGGCAGCCGAGCTGTACTTGCCAGCAACAGCCAGGTCGCTGACCGACGGCTTGGTCGAAGCGTCAGGGTATGCGCCGTTGGTTTGGCCGTATTCAGCGATGGCGGTCTTGGCGCCTTCGACCGAGGTGAAGGCTTCCGACACTTGCGAGCGGGCGATGTAGTCTTGGTAAGCCGGCAGGGCCACGGCAGCCAGGATGCCGATGATCGCCACGACGATCATCAGTTCGATCAGGGTGAAACCTTGTTGGACGCGCTTCATATTGGACTCCAGTAAAAATCCGGGTGGGGGGGGAAGAAGTGAACCTGGGGGGTTCTGAATTTGATGCCTAGGTAACCAAGCGATTGCTGTGCCAGCTTTTTGGCGCCTGTTTCCTGTGACTTCTGCACTTTCCCTGACAAAAATGGGCGGGAAAGTCTGTCAATTCGTGTCAGTGGCGCAGTGATCTGACAAAAATTGTCAGGTCATCCTTGAGCTATCAGGTGCCGCTGCACGACTTCGGCAGGAACTTCTGGGCCAGATTGCCAGAAGCGCAAGCGAAGGTCAGCGTGTTGCCCACGGCGGTCAGCACCGGCGGCGTGAAAGTGATGGTCTTGCCAGCGACAGCGGCGTTGACGGTGCCGGCGGCGCCCATGGTGACGGTGATCACGCCGGTCGAGGCGGTGACGGCAGCCGAGCTGTACTTGCCAGCAACTGCCAGGTCGCTGACCGATGGCTTGGTGGCTGCGGTCGGGTAGATGCCGTTCACTTGGCCATATTCGGCGATGGCGGTCTTGGCGCCTTCAACCGAAGTGAAGGCTTCCGACACTTGCGAGCGGGCGATGTAATCCTGGTAGGCCGGCAGGGCCACGGCAGCCAGGATGCCGATGATCGCCACGACGATCATCAACTCGATCAGGGTGAAACCTTGTTGAATACGCTTCATGAGCAAAACTCCAGCTGTTGAATTCAGGGGCAAAACGAGCGTGGGCCCAACGACGGTCCGAATCACGCGATGTGCCTGTCTCTACGCGAGAGGCGTGCCAGCTCAATTTGCGCAAGAAATCACGAATTTGAGGTGAGGTGTTCTTGCGATCTGACAAAAAACGTCACTATCCCGCTTTGCACATCACCCCGGTGACATTCCGGGCCCAGCCACACTGACCAAAAGGGTCAGTCGATCAGAAATCGCTGCCCGGCGCGCAGCGCGTGCAACACCGTGTCGGGCAGGCGCTTCGCCAGGTCAGAGCGAACAGCGGTCATGTCGCCGGGCTTCACATGCGTCAGCTGCACATGCACACCCGGCGGCAGGTGCCGCAATTCGTTGGCCAGCGTTGAAGGGCAGTGATGCAGGCTGGCTCCCGCCAGCGCATGTTCTGATTCCGGAAACGCCACTTCAATGGTCAGGTGGCTCAAGGGCCGGCCGCGCAGGCATTCCCAGAGCATGGGGTTCGGCCCGGTGTCGCCGGTGTACACCCACCAGCCGCGCAGGCCTTCCACAGCTGTGCCAATGGCCGGCACGCTGTGCAGGGCGGGCAGCACTTCCAGTTTGCGCTGTTGCTGGCCCAGGGTGAGCACGTCGCCCAGACGCACAGGCACCAGTTCCAGCACCGGCGCGTCCGGCTGCGGCAACTTGGTGAAGTCGGGCCACAGCTGGTCGTTGAAGAGATGGCGGCGCAGCACATCGAGCGTGGCCTCCAGGGCCAGCACGCGAATCGGCGGGCGGCCGCGGCGGCGGCGCATCACGCTGTCGGCCAGCAGGGGAATGCCCAGCACATGGTCGAGGTGCGAATGACTGAGCACGATGTGATCGATCTGGCTCATCTCTTCCAGCGTCAGGTCACCCACGCCCGTGCCTGCATCGATCAGGATGTCGTTGTCGAGCAGGAAGGCGGTGGTGCGGTTGCCCTTGGCAATGGAGCCAGAGCAGCCCAGGACGCGGACGGAGGGAGCGATCATTCGGGAGCCGGCGGAGTGTCGAGTTGAGCGGTCAGGTTGGCTGCCAGCGAGGCCAGTGGCCCGGGAGTGTGGGGAGCAGCATCCAGCAATTCCCGCAGGGCCTGCAGGTGCGTCGCAGCGTCACTCGTATGTTGCTGCCGCTGCGCCTCAAGGGCAAGCGCCCAAAGTCGCAACTGTGCGTCGATTTTGGGCCGATTCGTGGCCCCTGCTTGCAGCGGTGTGAAGACGGTCACACTTTGATGGCGGCCCCGCACCTGGCAGCGGTCAACCTCGGCCCAGGCCACGTCGGGCAGCGCCTCAGCACAAGCTTGCCGGGTGTCTTCGCTTACCAGCAGGTTGACGCCGGCCTGGCGCGTCATGGCTTCGAGCCGGGCCGCGATGTTCACGGCGTCGCCCACGGCCGTGTAGCTGCGACGCAGGCGCGAGCCGAGATCGCCCACACACACCACACCTGTGGCCATGCCGATGCCGTAATGCACGGTCGGGAGTTGCCGGCGCACCAGCTCTTTGTTCAGGGAGGCCACGGCGGTGGACAACTCCAGCGCCGCCATCACCGCGCGCCGCGCGTGGTCGGGCTGGGCCAGCGGCGCGCCCCAGAAGGCCATCACCGCATCGCCGATGAACTTGTCGACCGTGCCTTCGTGTGCGTGAACCACCTCGGTGACGCGGCTGAAATACAGGTTGAGCAGGTCGCGCAGGGCGTCCGGGCTGAGCTTTTCCGCCAGGCCGCTGAAGCCTTGCAGGTCACAGAACAGCACGGTCAGCTCCCGGTTTTCTGCCGTGATCTGCGCGCTCGCGGGCAACATCGAGACCTCGCGTGCGCGCGCCGGCGGCAGGTACTGGTTGAACAGGTGCATCAGCGATCGCCGGCTGTGCCAGGCGTTCACGTAATTCACGCCCAGCAGCACCAGCAGCAGCACCAGGCCCAGTGCCAGGGCCGCGCCCAGCGGCAATACCAGCCCGCCCGCGGTGAGCGCCAACACATTGCCGGCCACCATCGTCACGGTCAGCCCCACCATGGCGCCCACGGCCCAGGGCGCAGCCAGGGTCAGTGCGGCCCAGGTGGCCAGCCCGAGGCTGAGCACCATCAGGCAAACCTCATAGCCCGCGGCCCACGCCGGCCGCACGGCCAGGGTGCCGTCCAGCAGGCCCGCCAGCACATGCGCGTGGATCTCGACCCCGGGCATGGCCGGATGAACGGGCGTGGCGCGCAGGTCCGACATGCCCGTGGCCGAGCTGCCGATCAGCACGAGTTTGTTGGCCAGGCTGCGCTCGGGCAGCTGCCCCGTCAGCAAGGTGCTGGCGCTGATGTACCGGAAGCCACCGCCATCGCGCCCGCCGTGGCCTCGGTAGGGCACGTGCCAGGCCTGGTTTTCGTCCAGCGCCAAGGTGCGGGTGGCGCCGTCGGCCTGGGTCACGCGGAGACCGGTCAGCGCCCGCGCGCCGTGCGCATCCGCGGCGGCGGTCATGAGCGCCTCGATGCGCGGGTGCCCGGTGGCCGAGCGCAGCATGGCCAGGCTGAGCGAGGGCAGCAGACGCCCATCCAGGCTGGCGACGGCCGGCACCTGGCGGATCAGGCTGTCAGCGTCCGGCACCACGTTGAAGAAGCCGGCGTCGGCAGATGCTTCACTCAGCGGGCCGACGTTGTTGACATGGGAGGTCCAGCGCGGCCCGGTGAGCGGGGGGCTGGGGGCCAGCGCTGGGGGCTGCGGGCCAATGGACTGCGCGCCGGGTTGTGCCGTCAGGTAGTAGCCCATCACCGCCGGGCGCCCCTGAAGCGCCTGTGCCAGCAGCCCGTCCTGATCGAGGCTCTGCTGCAGCCGGGCCGATAGCGCCTGGTCGCCCAGGCCTTGTTGCGCCAGTGCGCTGGACAGCGTGGCCCAGTGGCCGTCGTCGGGTTCCGGAAACACCACATCCAGCCCGACCACGGCGGCCTTCTGGCGTGCCGTCAGCTCGGTCACCAGCGCCGCCATGCGACCACGCGGCCAGGGCCAATGGCCGATGGCCTGGAGGCTGTGATCGTCGATGTCGACGATGACGATGTCCGGGTGGGGTTGCCCTTGGGCGGGCAGCAGGGCCTGGGTGCGCCAGTCGGCGGTGGCCAGTTCAAGCCGGGTCAGCGGCGCGATGGGCGAGACGGCGGCATGCCAGCAGCCCAACCCCGCCAGGAGGCCGGTGGCCAGCCAAGCCACCAAACGCGCAGGGCCGCGGGTGTGCACGAGCGCCCCGCGCCTGATCGAGGGCTCAGCCCTGGATGAATTGCATCTGGGTGCCGGCCAGCTCGATGATGTCGCCGTTCTTCAGGGGCAGCACGTCTTCGCCGACGGTCGCACCGTTCACGCTGGGTCGGTGGTCGCCCTCGACGTGGGACAGCACATAGCCGGTCGGGCGCTTGGCGATCGAGGCCACTTGCGTGCCGGGCTTGCCGACGGTGGTCACGACCTTGGTCAGCAGCACTTCGCGGCCGGCGGCGCCGCCATTGAGCACCTTGATGGAGGCCGGCAGCGTGGAGACTGCTGGCTGTGGCGGCTGATGGGCCGCGATGGTGCCCGGGCGCAGCACCATGGTCTTTTCGTAGTCGGCGACTTCTTCGGTCAGGTACTTGATGCGGTACTTGCCGATCTCGACCGTGTCGTTGTGGGCCAGCAGTTGCTTCTTGATGGCCTTGCCGTTGATGTACGTGCCGTTGGTGCTGTTCAGATCTTCAATGAAGACGTCGTCGCCCACGGCCAGCAACACGGCGTGCTCGCCGCTGACGGCGAGGTTGTCGATGACGATGTCGTTATAAGGCCGCCGCCCAAGGGTGGTCCTGTCCTTGGAAATCTGGACATCCTTGATGACCACGTTGTCGAGTGAAACAACCAGCTTGCCCATTTGAAACCTCTGTTTTTCTATCTTTGGCTTGGCCGCCAATGCCTGCCTCTGTGACCGAATGTCAGTGGCCATTCATCGCTTGAAAGGCCACCAAATGCGGCTCGCAGGGGGCGTTCCTCCCTTTGCGCGTGCCAAGATCACTGCAATGTTATCGCGACCGCCTGCGGCGTTGGCGGCTTCTACAAGTGCTTGCGAAGCGCCAGACAAGGTGTCGTGCGCGCGCATCACCTGCGCAATGCCCGCGTCAGGAAGCATGTCTGACAGCCCATCCGAGCACAGCAGCAGGCAATCGCCCACCCGCATCTCGTGGGCGTGAACCTCCAGCACCACGTCGGGCTCAACCCCCACGGCGCGGGTCACCAGGTTGCGGTGCAGGGAATACGCCGCTTCTTCAGGGGTGAGCACGCCAGCGTCAATCTGCTCCTGCAGCAGGGAGTGGTCGCGGGTGAGTTGCTCCAGGCGGCCGTCGCGCCAGCGGTAGGCGCGGGAGTCACCGATGTGCCCGATCCAGACCTGCTGGCCTTCGAACATGGCGAGCACGAGCGTGGTGCCCATGCCGGCATATTCAGGGTGCTGCTGTGCGGCTTCAAAAACGGCCAAGTTGGCGGATTGCGCTGCGGCAGACATGCCCTGGCGCAGCGTTGCTTCGGTGTGGCCAGTGCCTTGGTCGGAGCGCCAGCGAGCCAGTTGGTCGCGCACCCCGCGCACGGTCATGTCGCTGGCAATTTCGCCGGCGTTGTAGCCGCCCATGCCGTCAGCGAGCACGCACAGGCTGAGGGCTTCATCCACCAGCACGGCGTCTTCGTTGTTGCTGCGCGCTCGCCCGGTGTCGACAGCGCTTGAATACTCGATGTCGAAGGCTGGGAGCACGGTGGAAGTAGCAGGTGACGGCTTAGGACGATCTGGCATTGTGGAGAGTTCTAGCGGGCTCATCGCGACGGGCGGGTTGGCACGCCGGGATCAGCAGTCGTAATTCACGAGCCAGTTGCGCACCATCCACATGGCGGTCATTGGGTCGTTTGGCCATGGTGCGCTGCAAAACGTCACCGAGCAATGGGGGAAGATCAGGCCGAAGCCGCCCGAGCGGGGGGGGAGGGGCGGTCGCGATGGCCGACAGCAATTCCCCCATCGAACCATGAGGGAACGGCAAATCACCGGTCAGCAGCTGATGGAGCACCACACCCAGAGCATACAAATCGCAGCGGCCATCAATCGCTCCGCCAGACAGCTGTTCCGGGGCCATATAAGCGGGCGTGCCAACGATCAGGCCGCTGCGGCTGCGTTGACCATCGGTCAGGTGCGCGCAGCCAAAGTCGGTGATCTTCACCGTGTCGGTCGCCTGGTTGAACATCAGGTTCGCTGGCTTCAGGTCCCGATGGACGACGCCCTGTGCGTGGGCGTGCACGAGGGCATCGGCCGCCCGGGCCATGATGGCCAGCACCAGATCGTCAGGCAGTCGCGTGGCTTTGGTGATGTGTGCCGTGAGATCAGTGCCGCTGACCCACTCCATGGCTATCCAGCCCAGTAGCGAGTCGCCGGCCTCGTCGATGCCGGCGGCATAGGTGCGAACGATGTCGGGGTGATTCAGGCGGGCAGCGGCTTCCGACTCACGCAGGAAGCGCTCACGCGTCAGTTCACTGCCTTGAAAACGCACGGTCTTGAGGGCCACGGGCAAGCCGGTTGCGTGGTCGCTGGCAAGGTGGAGTTCACCCATCGCGCTGGTAGCGACGGTGCGCACCAGCGCGAAGTTGCCGATCTTGCGTCCGGCCACCATGCTGAAACGTGGAGCGGGGGGCTGGGCGATATCTGGCGCGTCCCGGGCAGGCTGCCGCTTCGGCCATCGCAATGCCTGTTGCCAAAATCCGCTGCCAGTGGCGGCCATCTGCGTGGTCCCTCCCCCCGATTTGAACGGGAGAAAGGACGTTAACACAGCAAAACCGGCAGCCGGGTCACCCGAACAGGCGACCCCCCTGACACCAAGGCGAGGTCAAGCCTGGGCCGAATCAGCCGAGTTGGTGCGGCGGGCAGCCCACCAACCAGCAGCCAGCACGCCGGCAATCGCCACCACATACACGGCGATGTTGCTGCCGGGCCAGGCGGCAAAGGTGTCGCGCATCCACGGCTCGCTGACGATCATCTTGGCAGCGGTGAAGGCAAGCACGCCGGCACCGATGTACATGATCGACGGGAAGCGGTCCACCAGCTTGAGCACGATCGAGCTGCCCCAGACCACGATCGGCACGCTGATCAGCAGACCGATGATGACCAGATCAAAACTGCCGTGGGCGGCACCGGCCACACCCAGCACGTTGTCCACGCCCATCAAGGCGTCGGCAATCACGATGGTCTTCATGGCGCCGACGAAGGTGGTGGCGCCGCCGCCTTCGTGGCCTTCGCCCTGGTCAGGCACCAGCAGCTTGTAGGCGATCCAGACCAGACCCAGGCCACCGATCAGCATCAGGCCGGGGATCTTCAGCAGCCAGACGACCACGAGCGTCATCAGCGAGCGGACGACGATGGCGCCGACCGTGCCCCAGAGGATGGCCTTGCGTTGCAGGTGGGTCGGCAGGTTGCGTGCAGCCAGTGCAATGACGATGGCGTTGTCGCCGGCCAGCACGAGGTCGATCAGGATGATCGCCAGCAGGGCGGAGAACCAATCGGGGGAGAGAAATTCCATGACATGTTCCAGTGTTGGGTTTCGAGAGAATCGCTGCTCGATGCCTGGGGCTCTGTCACGAAGGAGAACATGGATGCGTTGCGCATCCTGTGCCTTCGAGTTGCAGAGCCTGGCCGGCCTCGCACATCGAAGGTCTTGCTCGAACCGCGCTGATGCATGGTTCCGACGATCCGGGGCCGGTTTGCACGGGCCCGTATTGACGAATCGACGATGACGCGTCGCCGCTGGCAACCCGTCGGGAGCTACTCCCCTTCAAGTCTGAAGTGTAGCGTCAAAACAAGAAAGCCCCGCTGGGCGGGGCTTTCAGAGCACGGGCGACCGTGATTTATCAGGCGGAAGCCGCGTGCCGGCGCTTGAGCACCGTGCCCAGACCCACCACCAGGCCTGCGCCCAGAACACCCGCCAGGTTGATCAGCAGGTGCGACTGCGCGCCGAACTGGGCGTCGACCGCCGGGTCGGTCAGGACCATTTCACCGGCCAGGAAGCCCAGCAGTGCAGCGCCCAGCGTGATGATGATCGGGAAGCGCTCCATCACCTTGAGCAGCAGGGTCGAGCCGAAGATGATCAGCGGGATGCTGATGCCCAGGCCCACGACCAGCAGCACGGTGTCGCCCTTGGCGGCAGCGGCCACGGCCAGCACGTTGTCCAGGCTCATCACCAGGTCGGCGATCAGGATGGTGCGGATCGCGGTCATCAGGTTGCCCTGGCCGTTTTCGCCACCCACGTCACCTTCTTCGTCGTCTTCCAGCAGCAGCGTCACGCCGATGTAGACCAGCAGCACGCCGCCGATGATCTTCAGGAAGGGCAGGGTCAGCAGCTTGACGGCCAGGATGGTCAGGCCGATCCGCATCACGATGGCAGCGGCACTGCCGTAGAAGATGGCCTTCTTCTGTTGGTGCGCAGGCAGCGAGCGCGCAGCCAGGGCGATCACCACCGCGTTGTCCCCCGACAGCAGCACGTTGGCAAGGATGATCGAGCCGAGTGCGGCCCAGAACGCAGCCGATGCAATATCCATGGCGCGGGTCTCCGAATAGGTCTTGGAATGGAAAAGGCCTGACGCATGAGCATCAGGCCTCGGAGTTTAGGGGAGGCGGTATCGGGTGGCGTGCGTACTACTACGCAGCGACCCGGGCAGCCCCCTGACCGCTGATTACAGCAGGCCCTTCAGCAGGCGACCCATTTCCGACGGGTTGCGCGTGATCGTGAAGCCGCACTCTTCCATGATGGCGAGCTTGGCATCGGCGGTGTCAGCACCACCGGAGATCAGGGCACCAGCATGGCCCATGCGCTTGCCGGCCGGAGCCGTCACGCCAGCGATGAAGCCGACGATCGGCTTCTTCATGTTGGCCTTGCACCAGAGCGCAGCTTCAGCTTCGTCCGGGCCGCCGATTTCGCCGATCATGATGACGGCGTCGGTGTCCGGGTCGTCATTGAAGGCGCGCATCACGTCGATGTGCTTCAGACCGTTGATCGGGTCGCCACCGATGCCGACGGCGCTGGACTGGCCAATGCCGAGTTCGGTCAGTTGGGCCACGGCTTCATACGTCAGGGTGCCCGAGCGCGAGACCACGCCGATGCGACCCTTGCGGTGAATGTGACCCGGCATGATGCCGATCTTGATTTCGTCGGGGGTGATCAGGCCAGGGCAGTTCGGGCCCAGCAGCAGCGTCTTCTTGCCGCCGGCGGCTTCCTTGGCCTTCATCTTGTTGCGCACTTCCAGCATGTCCCGGACGGGGATGCCTTCGGTGATGCAGATGGCCAGGTCCAGGTCGGCTTCAACGGCTTCCCAGATGGCGGCAGCAGCGCCTGCGGGCGGCACGTAGATCACCGACACGGTCGCGCCGGTCTGGCCAGCAGCTTCGCGGACGTTGGCGTAGATGGGAATGCCTTCGAAGTCTTCGCCGGCCTTCTTGGGGTTCACGCCTGCCACGAAGCAGTTCTTGCCATTGGCATAGGCGACGCAGCCACGGGTGTGGAACTGGCCCGTCTTGCCGGTGATGCCCTGCGTGATGACCTTGGTGTCTTTATTGATGAAGATGGACATGTGTGTGTTCCTTCGGTCCGGGCTTACTTGACAGCGGCGACGATGGCGGTCGCTGCTTCGGCCATGGTGTCTGCGGCGATGATGGGCAGGCCGGAGTCGGCCAGCATCTTCTTGCCCAGGTCTTCGTTGGTGCCCTTCATGCGGACCACCAGCGGCACGGCCAGGTTCACGGCCTTGCAGGCGGTGATCACGCCTTCAGCGATGGTGTCGCACTTCATGATGCCGCCGAAGATGTTGACCAGGATGCCCTTGACTTCCGGGTTCTTCAGCATGATCTTGAAGGCTTCGGTGACCTTCTCGGCCGTGGCGCCACCGCCGACGTCCAGGAAGTTGGCCGGCTCGCCGCCGAACAGCTTGATGGTGTCCATGGTGGCCATGGCCAGACCGGCGCCGTTCACCAGGCAGCCGATGTTGCCGTCCAGGCTGATGTAGGCCAGGTCGAACTTCGAAGCTTCAACTTCAGCCGGATCTTCTTCGTCCAGGTCGCGGTAAGCCACGATTTCCGGGTGACGGAACAGGGCGTTGGCGTCGAAGTTGAACTTGGCGTCCAGCGCAATCAGGTTGCCCTTGCTGTCGCGGTTCAGCGGGTTGATTTCAACCAGCGACGCGTCCGTTTCCATGTAGCAGCGGTACAGGTTCTGGAACAGCGTGATGGCTTGAGCCGTCGAGTTGGCAGGCAGGCCGATCGCGTTGGCGATCTTGGTAGCCAGCTCGTCGGTCAGGCCGACCAGCGGATCGATCACTTCGGTGATGATCTTTTCGGGGGTCGAGTGAGCGACCTCTTCGATGTCCATGCCACCTTCGCTGGAGGCGATGAAGGCGACCTTCTGGGTGCCACGGTCGGTGACCAGCGACACGTAGTATTCCTTCTGGATGTCAGCGCCTTCTTCAATATAGAGGCGACGCACCTTCTGGCCTTCGGGGCCGGTCTGGTGGGTCTTGAGCTGCATGCCCAGGATCTGTTCCGACAGCGCCTTGACGTCGTCGATCGAGCGGGCCAGCTTCACGCCGCCGCCCTTGCCGCGGCCACCGGCGTGGATCTGAGCCTTGACCACCCAGACCGGGCCACCCAGCTTCTGGGCGGCTTCCAGGGCCTCTTGCACGTTGAACGCCGGGTAGCCGCGCGGCACCGGCACGTCGAACTGGCGCAGGATTTCCTTGCCTTGGTATTCGTGGATCTTCATGGGTGGTCTTTGGAGGAGTTCAGGACGAAATGAAAGGGGCGGAATCCGCCTTCGGCGGCTCGCCCTGTGGCGCCGCCTGTGTCATCGGGGCGCGATTGTGCGCCAGTTTGCTGGTATTTACCTGACGAAACCAGCGGGGGTAGTGAAGTCGGACGACTTCACCGTCAGTCTTGAGGGCGTGGCAGCGGTCGAGCTGGAAGGGCGCAGTGTCGCCATCACCCTGGGTATTGATGACTTCACCGGCGAAGGCCTGGATGACCGCGGTGGGCAGCACATCGGCCAATTCGGTGAGGTGGGTGCAGCCAGCGGTGCCGCCCAGCTTTTCGCGAACGCCGCGTTTGAATCCGCGCAGCAGGTTCATGCCGGCCAGTTGGCCGTAGGCGTCGCCGTGTTGTTCGCAGTGCCCGGGGTAGGGCGTCGACAAGGACTCGGCGCCGGCCTCGATGATGTTGAACTGGGTGTCCACCACCAGCCGGAGCAGTAGATCGTGGATCGGCTCACCCGCTGCACGCACACCGGCCGGGCTGCGGGTTTCACGTGTTTTCACGTCGCTGATGTTCACGTCCACCTCCCACAGGCCATCCCCACGGGCGAAAGCATCCACGCGGATGGCTCGGCGGTGGCGGAGTTGGCGACTGGGATCTGAGCTGGGCAGGGGCATGTGGCCAGGTGCAACGGTAGTCAGCGATTCGGCTTGAGCGCGCGAGGCGCCGGGGACTGGTTACACGCAAGAACAGCGCCGAACTTTAGCACGCGTGTTGCATTGCAGCATCATTCCTGGCCTCGGGTGCTGCGGAATGCCTGGCATTCAGTCGTCGTCGCGCCCGCCGATCACACGGCGCACGGTGTCGGCGCCAAAACCGCGGGAAGCGAGAAATCGCATCTGCTTGGCCCGGCCGGCTGGGTCTTCGGCGGGGGCTTGAAACCGTTTGAGGAACACTTCGCGGGCGCGCTGCAGTTCGGTGTCACGCAGGTTTTGCGCGGTGTCGGCGTCCATGGTGACGCCGAGCCGGCCCAACTCATGCTTGATGCGGGCCTGGCCGAATCGGGGGGCGCGGGTGGCCACACGGGCTTCGACGAAGCGCGTGTCGCTCAGGTACTTCTTGGATTCAAGCCAGTCGAGCGCCTCGTCGACCAGGGCTGCCGCGGCGGCGCGGTCGTGCTCCTTATCGCCATCGTCAGCGATTGGCGCAGGCAGATCCGGCCGCAGAAAGGCAGCCAATGGATCTTCCATGCTGCTGGCTTGGCGCGCGGCCTCGGCGGCCACGGCTTCCATTTTGCGGACGTGCGCCAGCAGCTTGGTGCGCAGTTCGGCCCGGCTGTGTTCACGCCGGGCCAGCAGGGCCATCGCCTGCCCTTTCAGGCTGAGCAGCGGCCTTTTCACAGGCCGAACCTCAGTGGGCAGATGAGACTGCTGCTCGGCACTTACTCAGCGGCAGGCGCTTCGGCGGGTGGCAGCAGAGGCACGCCCATGGCGGCACGCACCTTGTTTTCGATCTCGTAGGCGAGGTCGGGGTTCTCGCGCAGGAATTCGCGTGAGTTGTCTTTGCCTTGACCGATCTTTTCGCCGTTGTAGGCGTACCAGGCGCCCGACTTGTCGACGATCTTGGCGGCCACGCCGAGGTCGATGATTTCACCCTCGCGGCTGGTGCCTTCACCGTAGAGGATGTCGAATTCGGCTTCCTTGAACGGCGGGGCCACCTTGTTCTTGACGACCTTGACGCGCGTTTCGTTGCCGATGACGTCGTCGCCCTTCTTGATCGAGCCGATGCGGCGGATGTCGAGGCGAACCGAAGCGTAGAACTTCAGCGCATTGCCGCCGGTCGTGGTTTCCGGGCTGCCGAACATCACGCCGATCTTCATCCGGATCTGGTTGATGAAGATGACCATGCAGTTGGACTTCTTGATCGTGCCGGTCAGCTTGCGCAGGGCCTGGCTCATCAGTCGGGCTTGCAGGCCGGGCAGGGAGTCGCCCATTTCGCCTTCGATTTCAGCCTTGGGCGTCAGCGCAGCGACCGAGTCGATGACGACCAGGTCCACGGCGCCGGAGCGCACCAGGGAGTCCACGATTTCAAGGGCCTGCTCGCCGGTGTCCGGCTGGCTGATCAGCAGTTCCTGCAGGTTCACGCCGAGCTTCTGGGCGTACTGGATGTCGAGGGCGTGCTCGGCGTCGATGAACGCGGCCACGCCACCCAGCTTCTGCATTTCGGCAACGACCTGCAGGGTCAGCGTGGTCTTGCCCGAAGATTCAGGGCCGTAGATTTCGACCACGCGGCCACGCGGCAGGCCGCCAACGCCCAGTGCGATGTCCAGGCCCAGCGAGCCGGTGGACACGACCTGGATGTCTTCAATCACCTCCCCTTCGCCGAGGCGCATGATCGAGCCCTTGCCGAACTGCTTTTCAATCTGCGACAGGGCAGCTTGCAGGGCTTTGGCTTTTTCGGGGTTGAGGTTCTTGTTGGCGTCCATGCGTATCTCCTGAGGTCTGCGCAGATTATGTCAGAAACTGGATATTCGTACAGTATCGCGTTCTCGTCAACATCGGTGCGTCGCGCCGCCGCCTAAAATCAAGGCAAACCCGGGCACACAACCGGGACTTGGAGACTGGCAGTATGCGCATCCTGATTGCGGAAGATGACCAAGTGCTGGCCGACGGCCTGCTGCGTTCCCTGCGTGGCGCCGGCTACGCGGTGGATCAGGTGGGCAGCGGCACGGAGGCCGACGCGGCGCTAGCCTCCCATGAGTTTGACCTGGTCATTCTTGATCTGGGTTTGCCCAAGCTGCATGGCCTGGAAGTGCTGCGCAAGCTGCGCGCCCGGGGCTCGTCGATGCCGGTGCTGATTCTCACGGCCGCCGATTCGGTGGAGCAGCGCGTCAAGGGGCTCGATCTGGGCGCCGACGATTACATGGCCAAGCCGTTTTCCCTGCAGGAGCTGGAAGCGCGCGTGCGTGCGCTCACCCGGCGTGGTCTGGGAACGGCCTCCAGCGTCATCAAGCACGGGCCGCTGAGTTTTGATGCCACCGGGCGCGTGGCCTACATCAACGACCAGATGATCGAGCTGTCTGCCCGTGAAATCAGCCTGCTCGAAGTGCTGTTGCAGCGTGCGGGCCGTCTGGTCAGCAAAGACCAGCTGGTGGCGCGCCTGTGCGAGTGGGGCGAAGAGGTGAGCAACAACGCCATCGAGGTTTACATCCATCGCCTGCGCAAGAAGATCGAGCAAGGCCCGATCCGCATCGCCACGGTGCGAGGGCTCGGCTATTGCCTTGAGAAGATCGCGGCTTGATCGCCTGCCCTTGTCAGTTGCGCAGCAGGTGGCCGGCGTAAGCTGCCCCGCATGAAGCCGGCCCCTTCCGAGTCCCGCAGCGCGGCATCACCGCCAGGCGATGCTGCTGCTGCGCCTCGTGAGCAGCGTTCCCTGTTTGGCGAGATCCTCGACTGGATGCTCGCCCCCTTGCTGCTGCTCTGGCCGATGAGCGTGGCACTGACCTGGCTGGTGGCCCAGAACATCGCCGCTCGCCCGTATGACCGCGACCTCGGTCAGCTGACGCGCATGGTGGCGCGGCAGATGACGATCGAGGCGGCGAATCACCCCGGCCCGCTGCGCCTGCCCGAATCTGCCGCCGCGCTGCTGCGCAGCGACGATGTCGACCGCATCTACTTCCAGGTGCTGGGCCCCGGCGGCCGCTTGCTGGCGGGCGACCCCGAAATTCCGCAGCCAGAATCCGAGACGGGCTTGTCCGGCGACGTGCAATTCCGCGACGACGCCATCCAGAACGAGAGTGTGCGCGTGGCGAGCCTGCGGCTGTCCCCGGTGGACGGCGAATTGCCCGCCGTGGCCGTGGTGCAGGTGGCGGAGACACTCGACAAGCGCTCGCGCCTGGCCACCGAGATCATCAAGGGCGTGATCCTGCCGCAGTTCGTCATCCTGCCGCTGGCGGTGCTGCTGGTGTGGTTTGCGCTGGCACGTGGCATCGCGCCGCTGTCGCAGTTGCAGCAGCGCATCCGCCGCCGCGAAAGCCATGACCTCAGTCCGATCGACGAGCACGACGCACCGGAAGAGGTGGCACCGCTGGTGCGCTCCATCAATGATCTGCTGGCCCGCCTCGACCAGAGCATGGGCAGCCAGAAGCACTTTCTGGCGGACGCGGCCCATCAGCTGAAGACACCGCTTGCCGGTTTGCGTACTCAGGCGGAACTGGCCCAGCGCGAGATTGACGCCGGGGGTGATTCCAAGTCGGTCAAGCGCTCGCTGCAGCAGATTTCGCTGTCCAGCCAGCGCGCCGCACACATGGTCAACCAGTTGTTGTCGATGGCGCGCGCCGAAGACGAGGAGCAGGCGCGCCGCCAACAGGAATTCAACATCGTCCGGCTGGCCACGGAAACCGTGCAGGACTTCGTGCCGCGCGCGATGGACAAGCACATTGACCTCGGCTACGAGGGGCCCGAGCCCGGCGTGCCGGTGCCACGGCTGGTCGGCCAGCCGCTGTTGGTGCGCGAGCTCATCCGCAACCTCGTCGACAACGCTCTTCAATACACGCCCGAGCACGGCACGGTCACGGTGCGCGTCATGCCGGACCCGTTCGGCCAGGTGGTGGTGCTGCAGGTGGAAGACAACGGCCCGGGCATTCCGGAGGCCGAGCGCGAACTGGTGTTCCAGCCGTTTTACCGCACGCTGGGCACCAACGTGGACGGCAGCGGGCTGGGCCTGGCGATCGTGAAGGAGATTGCCGACAAGCACCGCGCCCAGATGCTGGTTGAGCCCACCCGCAGCGGGCCCTTGCCCCCCGGCACCGGGCCGGGTGTGCGGTTCACGGTGCGCTTCCCGCGCGCCGCGCCCTGAGGCCCGTCAGCTCTGCATCAGGCGGCGGCTTTTGGCGATGGCCATCAGCATGCCCAGCGCCAGGCCAAGCGTGACCATGGCTGTGCCGCCATAGCTGATGAAGGGCAGCGGAATGCCCACCACCGGCAAGATGCCGCTGACCATGCCCATGTTGACCATCGCGTAGGTGAAGAAGCTCAGCGTGATCGAGCCGGCCAGCAGGCGGGTGAACACGGTGGGCGCCTCGGCGGCGATCATCAGGCCGCGCATCAGCACGAAGGTAAAAGCACCGATCAGCCCCAGCACGCCAACCAGGCCCAACTCTTCGGCGTAGGCCGCGAAGATGAAGTCGGTGGTGCGCTCGGGAATGAACTCCAGGTGCGTCTGGGTGCCGTTCATCAGGCCCTTGCCGGTGATGCCACCCGAGCCGATGGCGATCATGCCCTGGATGATGTGGAAGCCCTTGCCCAGTGGGTCTTTGGTGGGGTCCAGCAGGGTGCAGACGCGGTGCTTCTGGTAGTCGCGCAGCACCGGCCATTCGACGCCGTCCTGGCAGATGGCGTCGCCCGACAAGACCAGTGCCGCAATGCCGATCGCACCAGCCATCAGGATGGGAATGATCAGGCGCCACGAGAGCCCGGCGAAGAAGATGACGTACAGCCCGGCGGACAGGATCAGGATCGAGGTGCCCAGGTCGGGTTGTTTGGCCACCAGCCCCACCGGCACGATCAGCAGCAGGCCAGCGACCACGAAATCGAGCGTGCGCAGCTGGCCCTCACGCTTCTGGAACCACCAGGCAAGCATCAGCGGCATGGCGATTTTCAGCACCTCGCTGGGCTGGATCACCACGCCCACATTCAACCAGCGCGTCGCGCCCTTCTTGGTGATGCCGAACAGCGCCGTGGCCACCAGCAGCATCACACCCAGGGTGTAGAGCGGCACGGCCAGCTGCATCAGCCGCTGCGGCGACACCTGCGCCACGCCGAACAAGATGATGGCCGCCAGCAGCATGTTGCGGCCGTGGTCAACGAAGCGCGTGCCGTGGTCAAAGCCGGCCGAATACATCGTCACCATGCCGAGCGTGGCCAGCACCAGCAGGCCCAGCATCAGCGGCAGATCGAAACCCGAAAACACCGGCCGAAGCCGCTGCCACAGGGACGGGCGTTCGAACACATTGCTCATCGAGAGGCTCCTGAGGCCGCAGGGCGCACGGCGGCCTGCACGGGGCGGGTGGCGGCTGGGGCGCTGGCGGCAGTCACGGCGTTGCCTGGCGTTGCGGGGTTGGAGGCCGCACTGGCAGGTTGACTGGACACTGTGCCGGGGGCGGCGCCCGATGCTGCCGAGGCTGCACCCGTGACCGGCGCGACCGCCGTCACTGGCCCCAGCGCCACGCTGTTGCCCGGGCCGCTCGGCAGCGGCACGCTCTCGACCGTGCGCGAGGCCCCCACAGGCGCCACCGACTGGCCCTTCTGGGTCAGGGCGATGTCTTCCACGCTGGGGTACTGGTTGTTGAGCAGGTAATCGAACACGCGCCGCGCGATCGGCGCTGCGGCGGCCGAGCCCCAACCGGCGTTTTCAACGATCACGGCCAGCGCGATGCGGGGCTGGTCGAGCGGGGCGAAGGCGATGTAGAGCGAGTGGTCGCGCAGGTGCTCGGTCAGGCGCGCCGCGCTGTACTTCTCGTTCTGCCGGATGCCCACGGCCTGTGCCGTGCCCGTCTTGCCGCCACTGAGGTAGGGCGCGCCCGCGAACACCTTGGCGGAGGTGCCGCCGGTCGTCACGCCGTTCATGGCCTGCAGCACCACGCTCACCTGCTCAGGCTTGAGCGGCAGCGGCTCGATCGCCTTCGACGCCACGCCCTTGCGTTCCCGGGTGACGAGGTCTTCGATCTCGCGCACCAGCCGCGGCTCGAACCGCTGGCCGCCGGACGACAGCGTGGCCATGGCGCTCGACAACTGCAGCATCGTGAAGTTGTTGTAGCCCTGGCCGATGCCCAGCGAAATCGTCTCGCCGGCGTACCACTTGCGCTGCTCGGGCCGCTTGTAGGCCTTGCGCTTCCATTCGGTGGAAGGCAGCAGGCCCGTGACTTCCCCTTCCATGTCGATGCCGGTCTTGCGGCCAAAGCCGAAGGGCAGCAGCTGTTCGTGGATCAGGTCCACGCCCATCTCGTTGGCGAGGGTGTAGTAGTAGACGTTGCTCGATTCGACGATCGAGCGCCGCATGTCCATCGCCCCGCCGCGTTCGTTCTCTGGGCTGCCGTAGCGGTGGCCGCCGAACATGAAGAAGCCGGGGTCGTTGATGATGGTGCTGGGCGCCCGCTTGCCCGCATTGAGCGCGGCCATGGCCATGTAGGGCTTGAACGTGGAGCCCGGCGGATAGGTGCCACGCAGTGCCCGGTTCAGCAGCGGCTTGTCGATGGATTCGTTCAGCTCACGCCAGTTGTCCACGTCGATGCCGTCGACAAACAGGTTGGGGTCGAAGGTGGGCTTGGAGACAAAGGCCAGCACTTCGCCGTTGCGCGGGTCGATGGCCACCAGCGCGCCGCGGCGATCACCGAACAGCTCCTCCACCAGCGCCTGCAGCTTGATGTCGATCGACAGCACCAGCGTGTTGCCGGGCGTGGCCGGCAGGCTGGCCAGGCGGCGCACCGCGCGGCCGCCGGCCGAGGTTTCGATTTGCTCGAAGCCGGTGGTGCCGTGCAACTGAGATTCGTAGGCCTGCTCCAGGCCCAGCTTGCCGATGTACTCGGTGCCGCGGTAGTTGGCCTGGGCTTCGTCTTCCCAGTCCTCCATCGCCGCCTTTTCCGACTGGTTGATGCGGCCGATGTAGCCGATCAGGTGGCTGCCCACCGAACCCAGCGGGTAGTTGCGGAACAGCCGGGCCTTGATCTCCACGCCCGGGAAGCGGAAGCGCTGGGCGATGAAGCGCGCCACTTCCTCGTCGGTCAGCCGATTGCGGATCGGCAGCGACTCGAAGCTCTTGCTCTCGTCGAGCTGGCGCTTGAAACGGCGGCGGTCGCGCGGCTGGATGTCGATGAACTCGGCCAGGCCGGTGATCGTGGCTTCCAGATCGTCGATCTTCGACGGCGTGATCTCGAGCGTGTAGGCGGTGTAGTTGGTGGCCAGCACGACGCCGTTGCGGTCGACGATGCGGCCGCGGTTCGGCACGATGGGCACCACCGCGATGCGGTTGGATTCCGCGCGGGTCGAGAGCTCTTCGTGGCGCACCACTTGCAGATACACCAGCCGGGCCGACAGCAGGCCGAAGCCGATCAGCACGAAGGCGGCCGCGGCCAGCACCCGCAGCCGGAAGCGGTCAAGCTCGCGCTCGAGGTTCTTCAGCTCGGTCACGTTGATGCCTCGGCGCACCCGCTCATAGCGGGCGGTTCTTGTCGGGGTCGGGCGGGCGACGCTGCGGCGCCAGCAGCAGCCAGGTGGCCACCGGCCAGAGCAGGGCTTCGAACAGCGGTGCCGCGACCAGGCTCCAGCCCGGGAAGCTGTCACCAGCCAGCAGGCGCACCACCAGCGACACCAGGTGCGACGCGATGAACAGCGGCAACACGTGCAAGACCTGCTCGCCCACCCCGAACCACAGCACCCGACGGTGGATGGTGATGGCGAGGTAGCTCAACAGGGTGTACGACAGTGCATGCTGGCCCAGCAGGGCGCCGCCGTGCACGTCCATCAGCAGGCCGAACACGAAAGCCGCACCCACGCCCACACGGCGCGGCTGGTGCACGTTCCAGAACACCAGCACCAGCGCCATCAGGTCCGGCATGGCGGGCTGGCGCCCCATTGGCACCAGATTCATGCCGAAGGCCAGCAGCAGCGAAAACCACAGGAACACCGGGTTGACGGGCAGCAGCAGCTGGTCAGATCCGCGCGGCATGATCATCGCCGGCCCCCCTTGTGGTTGCGCGCGCCGCGCTCCGGCTCGGCCGGTGTTTCAGGGCGCGGCGGCTGCTGCAGCTTGAGCGGCTCCAGCACCAGCACATGCCGAACGCCATCGGGTTGGGCCGTGGGCACCAGGGCAATGCGGGCGAAGGCGGAATCGCCGCGGCGGTCGACCGCGCTGACCTTGGCCACCTGCAGCCCCGGCGGATACACGCCGTCGACGCCGCTGGTGGTGAGCACGTCACCCACCTGCACGTCGTCATTGCCGGCCATGAAGCGCAGCTCCATCGTGCCCGAGGTGCCGCTGCCGAAGGCCGCGCTGCGGTGCTCGGTGCGGCCGTTCAGCACGGGGATGGCGGCGTCCTTGTCGATCAGCAGGGTCACTTCCGAGGACAGCGGATAGACCCGCGTGACCTGGCCCAGCACGCCGGCTTCATTGATGACGGGCGAGCCGGCGATGATGCCGTGCTGGCTGCCGCGATCCAGGAAGATCTTGCGGGAATAGGGGTCGGGTGCCTCGTACAGCACCTCGGCGGGCTGCGACTTCACCGTCACCGCCGGGCGCAGGTCGAGCAGCGCGCGCAGGCGCTGGTTTTCTTCGGCCAGACGGTCGGCCCGCGAGGAGCGCTCGGCCTGCAGAGCCAGCCGGGCCCGCATCTCGTTGGCGCTGTTCTGTGCCGCCTGCAGGCCGCCGAGGTAATCGGCGCCGCCGTCCCAGGCTTGCACCGGCAGGCTCAGCACGCGCACCACTGGCAGCAGGGCCGTGGCCATCGTGGCCCGCAGCGGTTGCGTCAGGGCCATGCGGGAGTCCGCAGCCATCAGGAACAGGGCCAGCGCCGAGCAAAACACGAGTTTCGTCCGAGCCGAATGGCCCTGACGGAAAAACGGTGGCGGGGTGCGGTCCAGCGTGCCGAGGGGCATGGGTCGTCGCTGTCAGGCACCGAAGGGGGGGTGCCTGTGTCGCGCCTTACTCCGAGGTGAAGATCGAACCCAGGCGCTCCATGCGCTCCAGGGCCATGCCACAGCCGCGGACCACGCAGGTCAGCGGGTCTTCGGCCACCAGCACCGGCAGGCCGGTTTCTTCGGCCAGCAGGCGGTCCAGGTCACGCAGCAGGGCGCCACCACCGGTCAGCATCATGCCGCGCTCGGCGATGTCGGCACCCAGCTCAGGCGGGGTTTGCTCCAGCGCGTTCTTCACGGCCGAGACGATCTGGTTCAGCGGGTCGGTCAGGGCTTCCAGGATCTCGTTCGACGAGATCGTGAAGCTGCGCGGCACGCCTTCGCTCAGGTTGCGGCCCTTGACTTCCATCTCCTTCACTTCGGAGCCGGGGAAGGCCGAGCCGATGTGCTTCTTGATGGATTCAGCCGTCGGCTCGCCGATCAGCATGCCGTAGTTGCGGCGGATGTAGTTGATGATGGCTTCGTCGAACTTGTCGCCGCCGACGCGGACCGAGCCCTTGTAGACCATGCCGCCCAGCGAGATCACGCCCACTTCGGTGGTGCCGCCGCCGATGTCGACGACCATCGAGCCGGACGCTTCCGACACCGGCAGACCGGCGCCAATGGCGGCTGCCATCGGCTCTTCGATCAGGTAGACCTCGGAGGCGCCGGCGCCCAGGGCCGATTCACGGATGGCGCGGCGCTCGACCTGGGTCGAGCCGCAGGGCACGCAGATGATGATGCGCGGGCTCGGCTTGAGCACCGAGCGCGGATGCACCATCTTGATGAACTGCTTGAGCATCTGCTCGGTGACGGTGAAGTCGGCGATCACGCCGTCCTTCATCGGGCGGATGGCTTCGATGTTGCCGGGGACCTTGCCCAGCATGGCCTTGGCTTCATGGCCGACGGCCTGGATGGTCTTCTTGCCGCTCGGGCCGCCTTCGTGGCGGATCGAGACCACCGACGGCTCGTCAAGGACGATGCCCTTGCCGCGAACGTAGATCAGGGTGTTGGCGGTGCCAAGGTCAATGGCCAGGTCGGTGGAGACGTAGCGGCGCAGGGATGCGAACATGGTGATTCAAGCTGCAGTTGGATGCGGCCCTGGATGACAAGCCCCCGACGGCGTGCTTTGGACGCGGGGCGGGCTCGGCAGCGCGAGACGCATGAATGGGGTGTGAGAGGCGGTGTTGATCAGTCAGTGGGCCCCGAGGGCGGCGCGTTGGCAACGGCCTCAAGGCGTCAAAACGTATCTGCACAACCCTCGCTCCAGGCCGGTCGGATCAAGACCCGACTACACCAGACTGAGGGTTGTGGATAACCGTAGATAATACCTTATGGCCCCCGGCAGCCCCAGGGGCAAAACGCCTTTTTTCGGTGCCGCCGAGCCCGTCCGGCCCGACCATTTCCCGAGTCAAAACCATGGCCCTCACCCCCCAGGACGTGAGCCGCATCGCCAATCTGGCGCGGCTTGAACTGTCTGACACCGAAGCTGCCTCGATGCTGACCCAGCTGAACGGGTTTTTCGGCATCGTCGAGCAGATGAGTGCGGTCGATACCCGCGGCGTCGAGCCGCTCTACACGCCGCTGTCCGCCGTGCAGGACGTGACCCTGCGCCTGCGCGACGACGTCGTGACCGAAACCAACCAGCGCGAGCGCAACCAGCGCAGCGCGCCGGCGGTTGAAGGCGGCCTGTTCCTCGTGCCCAAGGTGATCGAATGAGCGCGCAACTGCATGACATGGGCGTGGCCGCGCTGTCGCGTGCGCTCGCTGACAAGAGTGTTTCCTCGGTGGAGGTGACCCGCCACCTGCTGGGCCGCGTCGATGCCCACGCAGGCCTGGGTGCTTTCCTGCACGTGGACGCCGATGCCGCGCTGGCCACCGCCGCAGCCGCCGACGCCGTCCGCGCGGCCGGCCAGGCCGGTGCGCTGACCGGCGTGCCGCTCGCCCACAAGGACATCTTCGTCACCGAAGACATGCCCACCACCGCCGGCTCGAAGATGCTGGCCGGCTACCGCAGCCCGTTTGACGCCACCGTGGTGGCGCGCTTGAAGGCGGCCGGCACGGTCAGCCTGGGCAAGCTCAACTGCGACGAATACGCGATGGGCTCGGCGAACGAGAACTCCGCCTTCGGCCCGGTGAAAAACCCCTGGGACACCACCCGCGTGCCGGGCGGCTCGTCCGGCGGCTCATCGGCTGCCGTGGCAGCACGTCTGGTGCCAGCCGCCACCGGCACCGACACCGGCGGCTCCATCCGCCAGCCGGCCAGCTTCAGCGGCATCACCGGCATCAAGCCGACGTACGGCGTCTGCAGCCGCTACGGCATGATCGCCTTCGCCTCCAGCCTCGACCAGGCCGGCCCGATGGCCCGCTCGGCCGAAGACTGCGCGCTGCTGCTCTCGGCCATGGGTGGCTTTGACGAGCGCGACGCCACCAGCGCCCAGCGCCCGGCCCAGGATTACCACGCCCAGATGCTGGCGCAGCGCGAAGGCGCCACCGCCGCGCAGCCGTTGAAGGGCCTGCGCGTGGGCCTGCCGCGCGAGTTCTTCCCGGTAGCCCTGGCGGCTGATGTGAACGGCAGCGTGCGCGCGGCGCTGGCTGAGCTGGAAAAGCTCGGCGCCACGCTGGTGGACGTGAGCCTGCCGCGCACCGAGCTGTCGATCCCGGTGTACTACATCATCGCCCCGGCCGAAGCCAGCTCGAACCTGAGCCGCTTTGACGGCGTGAAGTTCGGCCATCGTGCGGCCAACTACACCGATCTGCTCGACATGTACAAGAAGACCCGTGCCGAAGGTTTCGGCGCCGAGGTCAAGCGCCGGATCATGATCGGCGCGTACGTGCTCAGCCACGGCTACTACGACGCCTACTACCTGCAGGCCCAGAAGCTGCGCCGCATGATCGCCGACGACTTCCAGGCCTGCTTCCAGCAGTGCGACGTCATCGCCGGCCCGGTGGCACCCACGGTGGCCTGGCACATTGGTGAGCAGGGCGGTGATCCGCTGCAGGCTTACCTCGCCGACATCTTCACGCTGCCCGCCAGCCTGGCCGGCCTGCCCGGCATGAGCGTGCCGGCCGGCTTCGGCGCCAGCGGCATGCCTGTCGGTCTGCAGCTCATCGGCAACTACTTCCAGGAAGGCCAGCTGCTGCATGCCGCGCATGCCCTGCAGCAAGCCACCGACTGGCACACCCGCGCGCCCGCAGGACTTTGAACATGGCAGCCAACTCTTCCCAACTCGTGCGCGGTTATGAGGTCGTGATCGGCCTGGAAAACCACGTCCAGCTCTCGACCCTGTCGAAGATCTTCAGCGGCTCGTCCACCGCCTTCGGTGCCGAGCCCAACACCCAGGCCTCGCCGGTGGACCTAGCCCTGCCGGGCACGCTGCCGGTGCTGAACCGCGCGGCCGTCGAGCGGGCCATCCGTTTCGGCCTGGCCGTGGGCGCCAAGGTGGCCCCGCTGTCGATCTTCGCGCGCAAGAACTACTTCTACCCCGACCTGCCCAAGGGCTACCAGATCTCGCAGTTCGAGATTCCGGTGGTGCAGGGCGGCAGCGTCGAATTCTTCGTGGGCGACCAGAAGAAGACCGTGCAGCTGACCCGCGCCCACCTGGAAGAAGATGCCGGCAAGAGCCTGCATGAAGACTTCCATGGCCAGTCGGGCATCGACCTGAACCGCGCCGGCACGCCGCTGCTGGAGATTGTTTCCGAGCCCGACATGCGCTCGGGCGCCGAGGCCGCCGAATACGCCAAGACGCTGCACGCGCTGGTGATGTGGCTGGGCATCTGCGACGGCAACATGCAGGAAGGCTCGTTCCGCTGCGACGTGAACGTGTCGGTGCGCAAGCCCGGCGCGCCTTACGGCACCCGCCGAGAGATCAAGAACCTCAACAGCTTCCGCTACCTGGTGGACGCGGTGAACTACGAGGTGAACTGGCAGATCGACGAGATCGAGGACGGCCGCACCATCCAGCAGGCCACCGTGCTCTACAACCCTGATCGCGGCGAAACCCGCGCGATGCGGAGCAAGGAAGATTCGGCCGATTACCGCTACTTCCCCGACCCCGATCTGCCGCCGCTGGTGATCGCGCCCGAGTGGGTGGAGCGCGTCAAGGGCGAGATGCCCGAGCTGCCGCGCGCCATGGCCCAGCGCTTCGTCGACCAGGACGGCCTGGCGGTTTACGACGCGACGATGATGACGCAGTCGCTGCCCTTCGCCCGCTACTACGAAGCCGCGCGTGACGGCTGCAAGGCGCCGAAGCTGGTGGCCAACTGGTTGATGGGCGAGATGGCCAAGCGCCTGAACACCGAAGACCGCAGCGTGGTCGATGCGCCGGTGACGCCGGCCATGCTGGCCACGCTGATCAACCGCATCCAGGACGGCACGATCTCGAACAACGCCGCCCGGCAGGTGTTCGAGGTGCTGTGGACGCAGACCGACACCGCCGACGTCGACGCCATCATCGAGGCCAAGGGCCTGAAGCAGATGAACGACAGCGGCGCGCTCGAGAAGATCGTTGACGAGGTCATCGCCGCCAACGCCAAGTCGGTCGAGGAATACCGCGCCGGCAAGGACAAGGCGTTCAACGCCCTGGTTGGTCAGGTGATGAAGGCGAGCAAGGGCAAGGCCAATCCGGCCCAAGCCACCGAGATGCTCAAGGCCCGTCTGGCTTGAGTCTGGCGGCTTCGCCTTTGCCGCGGCCGTTGTGGAAGGCTCAGCGCTCCGGCGGCTGAGCCCGGCGGCCGGCGGCCATCGCGTCGGGCTCCAGGGCCCGCACCACCAGCTTGCAGCCCACCGACGGCTGGCCCTTGACGGTCAGCACCGCCTGGCTGCGGGCCATGGTGAGCGTGGCGCCTTTGCGGCGGTCCACGTAGCGGGCCTCGCCGACATCGCGCACGCGCTGCAGGCTCCATGACTGGTCGCCCATTCGAAGCTGCCCAGCCTTGGGGGTGAACTCGCCCACCAGCTCCTGGCCGTTGTCACAGCGCCAGGCCGACGGGGCTGCGTTAGCCGTGCCGCTGAGCACGGCGCATGTGAAGGCGAAGGCGCCGATCACGGCCAGCTTCAGGTTCAGGCGCATGGGTACTGCTGTCATGGCGAGCCTCGGTGAGGTGGGGAAGGCGGCGTTGGCGGCCGGCATGGCCTTTCGGGCCGCTACGGCCATCATGGCCGGGTGACCGGTCGGCTGGTGGGCTGTGTGGCCGGTGGTGTCGGGTCAGAGCCCGGCGGCACGCCAGCCCACAGCTGGTTCAGGCGATCGCGTTCCAGCACGAACTGCTGCGTCACGCGGTCGCGCTCGGATTCCTGGTTGCGCAGGATGTTGCGCTGGGCTTCGGTGGCGCCCTCGTTGGCGCTGGTCTTGGCGCGCAACTCGGCGCTGGGCGGTTTCAGGCCGAGGGCCGAGCGTTCGGCGGTCAGCTTCAGCGCTTCCAGGTTCAACGCGTCAAGGCGTGAGCGGGCCTGGCGCACACGCTCCTGCACCGTTTCCAGGGCGCGGTCGCGGGCCAGGTCATGCGCGGCGGGGTCCGGGTAGCGGGTCAGCAGGTTACGGTCGCGCCGTGCCTGGTCTTCTCGGCGGGCACGCTCTTGCTGCTGCCGGTCGCGTTCTTCGTTTTCCCGGGCCTGCTGTTCGGGCGAAATCAGCGGCGCCATGGTGCCGCGCTGGCTGCCGTCGCGCCCGAGCATCTTCTGCTCCTGCGTCAGGCATTCCGGGATCGGTCGGTCAGAGCTGAGGCGCCGGCCCTTGCCATCGATGCAGGAATAGATGCGCGGGTTGCCGGTGTCGGCGGCTTGCGCGTTCACCAGCAGGGCTGCGGGCACCAGCGCCGCGGCAACGCACCCCGTCACCCAGCGCCGACGCAAGGCCTGCGAGTGCAGCCTGCGCAGGTGGGTTGGCAGACGGTGCATGGCGGCGTTGGCCGAGGCCTCAGATGCCGTAGCGTTCGCGGTAGGCGGCCACGCGCTCGGTGTTGGCCTGAAGGGTGGCGTCGCCGGTGGTGGCCAGGAATTCCATCAGGTCGGCCAGCGTGGCGATCGACAGCACCTTCAGGCCAAGCTCCTGCTCGACGTATTGAACGCCCGAGCGGCGGTTGGCGGGGTCGTCGGAAGCGCGCTCCTGGCGGTCCATCGTGATGGCCACGCCCACGGGGGTGGCGCCGGCGGCGCGGATCATGTCGGCGGCTTCGCGCTTGGAGGCGCCGTCGGTGATCACGTCGTCAATGATCAGCACGCGGCCCTTCACCGGAGCGCCCACCAGGGTGCCGCCTTCGCCATGGTCCTTGGCTTCCTTGCGGTTGTAGGCGTAAGGCACGCTCTTGCCTTCCTTCGCCAGGCCGATGGCCACGGCCGCGGCCAGCGTGATGCCCTTGTAGGCCGGGCCAAAAAGCATGTCGAACTCCAGGCCCGAGGCCAGCAGTCGGCGTGCATAGAATTCGCCCAGCCGCATCAGCTTGGCGCCGTCGTCGAACAGACCGGTGTTGAAGAAGTAGGGCGAGCGTCGGCCGGCTTTGGTCGTGAATTCACCAAAACGCAGCACCCCTGCGTCGACCGAGAACCTCACGAAGTCCTGAGCCAGGGGGTCGGTGTGCGTGGTGGTGTTCATGGAGTATTCGACAAAATGGGATTCAAGCTGGTTTCGCTCAATCTGAACGGCATTCGCTCAGCGGCAACCAAGGGCTACAGGGAATGGACCGAGTCCATTGCCCCGGATTGTATGGGGGTGCAGGAAGTCAAGGCACAGGCTGCCGACGTGCTCGGCAAGCTCGACAGCGTGGCTGGCATGCCGGGTCATTTCCACTATGCCCAGAAGAAGGGTTACTCGGGCGTCGGGGCCTTCAGCAAGGTGGCGCCCAGCGACGTGGTGATCGGTTTCGGTGAACCTGAATTCGACGACGAAGGCCGCTACGTTGAGTTGCGATTTGACAAGCCTGGTCGCAAATTGAGCATCATCAGCTGCTATTTCCCCAGCGGCTCCTCGGGCGAAGAGCGACAGCTGGCCAAGTACCGCTTCCTGGCGGCGATGCGCCCGCACCTGCAGGCCCTGAAAGCCGAGCGCGAATTCATTCTGGTGGGCGATGTGAACATCGCCCACAAGGAAGCCGACCTGAAGAACTGGAAGGGCAACCTGAAGAACTCCGGCTTCCTGCCCGAAGAGCGCGCCTGGATGACCGACCTGCTCGACCTCACCGCCGGCGTCGGCCTGGTGGATGTGTACCGCCAGCTGCACCCCCACACCACCGACGAGTGCTACACATGGTGGAGCAACCGCGGCCAGGCCCGTGCGAAGAACGTGGGCTGGCGCATCGACTATCAACTTGCCACGCCCGGCCTTGCCGCGCTGGCCCGCAGCGCCAGTGTCTACAAGGAACAGTGGTTCAGCGACCATGCGCCTCTGACGGTGGAATACGACTTCAGCCTGTGAGTGGCCAGCGGTTACCTGCGGTAGTGTTTTGACCCCGGCTGCGGCGGCTTGCTCATGCAAAATGCGCCGCAGTCCATGAAGTTCAACCAGCCACTCCCCGCGCACCCCTTCGAGCCAACAAGGCCGGCGCCGGGGCACTTGCCCACCGGGCAGCTGGATGCTTTTGATCTGGCGGCACTGGCTTATCTGGTGCTGCCCATGCTGTTGTTCGCGGGCTGGTTTCTGCCCGTGCCGGCGCTGGCGCTGGCTGCCGCCATCCTCTGGGGCTTGAGCCGCTTCTGGCATGGTTCGCGCGCGGCTGCTCAGCCGCTGGCGCCCTGGGGATGGATGGGCTGGCTGATGCTGGCCGCACTGGCGGTGGGCCTGACGGCCGTGAGCGGCGCGGGGCACCTCGTGTACGCCAACACCGACTGGCACATTCGGGACGCCGTGCTGCGCGACCTCGCCGAAACCCCCTGGCCGCCCGGCTATCTGAATGAGGGGCAAAGCGTGCTGCTGCGCGCCCCGGTGGCGTACTACCTGCCAGCTGCGGCGCTGGGCGCGGTTTTCGGCAACGGCAGCGGCAGCAGCGTGCTCGACGCGGCGATCTTGACGTGGACGGCGCTGGGCGTGGGCCTGGTGGCCTGGGGTGCTGCCTTGCGCTGCACCCGGCCGCGAGAGCGCCTGGTGCTGGCACTCGTGCTCGTGATGTTCGGCGGCTGGGACCTGCTTGGCGACATGTACTTCGAGCTCGTCTGGCCCGCCTCGACCAAGCATCTGGAATGGTGGGCCACCTTCGCCCAGTACTCGTCGAGCCTGACCTTGCTGGCCTGGGTGCCGAACCACGCCTTGCCCGCGTGGCTGGGCACGCTGCTGGTGCTGCGCCACTGGCGCCAGCCCTCGCTGGCCCGCATCGCGCCCTGTCTGATGGCGGTCACGCCGCTGTGGTCGCCGCTGATTGCCATCGGCCTGGCGCCCTTCGTGCTGCTGGGCCTCGACTGGCGGCGCCATGCGGGGTTGCTGCTGTCGCCGCTGCGGCAATGGCCCTGGGGGTTGGTGCTGGTCGTGGTGGCGGCGTACATCACCATGGACAGCAGCGCGATTCCCTCCGGCTGGCAGTTTCGTGATCCGGCCACCTTCAGCCGCTTCTTCCCGACCTACGTGCTGTTCTGCCTGCTCGAATTCGGATTGCTGGCTGGTTTGCTGCTGCTGGCCGGCCTGCGTGATCGGCCCCTGCTGCTGGCGATCGGCGTCTTGTTGCTCTTGCCGCTCTACCGCTTCGGTGAGGCCAATGACCTCGCGATGCGCGCGTCGGTGCCCGCCTTGATGGTGCTGGCGCTGGCCGCCGTGCAAGCCCTGACGGCACCGGCCGCCACGCCACGCGGCATTCGAGCTGGCCTGTTGCTGGTGCTGGCCGTGGGTGGGTTTGGCGCCTGGCATGAGCCCTGGCGCGCCTTGACCGAGCCTCGCTGGGCGCGCTCCGGCGATTCCTTCCCTGAAGCCGTGGCCATCGAGCGTGGCGCCACGGGTCCGGCTGAGTTGCCGCCGCACTATGTGGCGCGCCCGAATCGCCCGTGGCTGACCGGCCTGATGCGCACCCCCACCCCTGTGCTGCCCCATGCGGCGCCCCAGCCCGGAGATTCTCGATGACCCCCGTCACGCCCGCCCTCGTCGAGCGCGCCCGGCAGCGGCTGCTGCGCATGCATTTCGACAGCGGTGTCGGCCACATCGGCGGCAACCTGTCTTGCCTGGACGCGCTGCTGGTGGTGTTCCACGAATGCCTCGGCGAGCGCGACCGGTTCATCCTCTCCAAGGGCCACGCCGCTGGCGCCCTGTACGTGACGCTGTGGACGCTCGGTCGGCTGGATGACGGTGCCCTGGCCACCTTCCACAAGGACGCCACCCTGCTGCCCGGCCACCCGCCCTGCGGCGGCCACGCCGACATTCCGTTCGCCACCGGCAGCCTGGGCCACGGCCTGTCGCTGGCTGCGGGCACGGCGCTGGGTGAACGCCTGCAGCGGCGCGATACCCGCGTGATCTGCCTGACGTCGGATGGCGAATGGCAGGAAGGCTCCACCTGGGAGGCCCTGATCTTCGCCTGCCACCACCGCCTGGAGCAGCTCACCATCCTGGTCGACCACAACCGGCTGCAGGGCTTTGGAAGCACCGAGGAAGTCGCGTCGATGTCGCCGCTGTGGACGCGGCTGCAGGGCTTCGACGTGGATCTGCAGGTGGTGGACGGCCACGACGCCGAGGCCCTGAGGCAAGCCCTGGCGCAGCCGCCCGTTGGCCGGCCGCGGCTGGTGGTGATGAACACGATCAAGGGCCATGGTGTGCCCTTCATGGAGAACCGCATGGAGTGGCATTACCTGCCGCTCACGCCCGAGCTGTTTGCCAGCCTGCCCACCACCGGAGATGCGGCATGAGAAAGGCCTTCTGTGACGCGATGGTGGCGCGTGGCCAGGAAGAGCGCTTCGTGTTCCTCACCGGCGATCTGGGCTTCATGGCGCTGGAGCCGCTGAAGGCCGCCATCGGCGAGCGTTTCATCAACGCTGGCGTGGCCGAGCAGAACATGGTGTCGGTGGCCGCCGCCATGTGCCTCACGGGCCTGGACACCTGGGTCTACAGCATCGCCCCGTTCTGCACCGCACGGCCGTTCGAGCAGATCCGCAATGACGTGGCGCTGCACGGCCTGCCGGTGCGCATCGTCGGCAATGGCGGTGGTTATGGCTACGGCGTGATGGGGCCGACCCACCATGCCATCGAGGACTACGGCAGCCTGTTGACGCTGACCGGCCTGCAGGCCTGCATCCCCGCCTTCGATGAAGACGTGGGCGAGGCCGTGCGGCAGCTGGCTGACCTGCCGGCCCCCGTGTACCTGCGCCTCGGCCGGGGTGAGGGCCCCGCCGGCTACGTGGCACCGCCCTTCCAGCCCTGGCGGCAACTGCTCGACGGGCAGGGGCCGGTGATGGTGGTGGCGGGCCCCCTGGTCGGCCCCCTGCTGGCACCGCTGATGGCCCTGCCCGAGGCCCGGCGGCCACGGCTGTGGGTGATCGGCATGCTGCCGATCGAGCAGCACCTGCCGCCGCCGGCCCTGCTGGCGCAACTGGCCTCGGCCGGTGCCCTGCTGACGGTGGAAGAACACGTGGCCCGCGGCAGCATGGCCTCCGAGCTGGTGCTGCACCTCGCCGCCCGTGGCCTGGTGCCACCGCGCTTCCAGGCCCTGCATGCGCGGGCAGCCCGGTATGAGCACTATGGCTCGCAACACTGGCTGCGTGAACAATCCGGGCTGGACCCGCGCGCCGTGCTGGCCGCGCTGCAGTCCCTTGAGCCCTCTCCCTCTGAAAGCCCCTGACCCCATGTCTTCGCTGGCCACCTACATCCGGGCCCTGGACGGCCCGATCCTTGTCACCGGGGCGTCGGGCTTCATCGGTGCCAACCTGTTCAAGCAGCTGCTGGCCGTGCGCCGTGACGTCTACGGCGTGGTGCGCCAGGACAAGGGCTGGCGCCTGGCCGATGTGCATGACGAGCGCGTCATCTCGGCCGACCTGACGGATGCGAATGCCACCCGGCACATGATCGAGACCGTCAAGCCGCGCACGGTGTTCGATTGCGTGGCCTATGGCGCCTATTCCTTCGAGGAACAGCCGGAGCTGATTTACCGCACCAACTTCTCGGCCCTGGCGCACCTGATGGACCGCCTGGCCGAACACCCGGTGGCGGCCTATGTGCATGCGGGCAGCTCATCCGAATACGGCACCGTCAGCGCCGGCCCGGCCGAGCACGACCAGCGTGATGCCAACAGCCATTACGCCGTCTCGAAGGGCGCCGCGTCTGACCTGCTGCAATACCTTGGCCGCCACAAGGGCGTGCCCTGCGTGAACCTGCGGCTGTACTCGGTGTACGGCCCGCTGGAAGACACCTCGCGGCTGATCCCCAACCTGCTGCGCCAGGCGCTCGCGGGCAGCCTGCCGCCGCTGGTCGATCCGGCCATCTCGCGCGACTTCGTGCATGTGGACGATGTCTGCCGCGCCTTCGTGCTGGCCGCGGTGAAGATGCACCCCGACCTCTACGGGCAGAGCTTCAACATCGGCTCCGGCGTGCGCACCACCATCGGCGAGCTGGCCGAGCTGACCCGCAGCCTGTTCGACGTGAGCGAGGCACCGGCCTGCGGCACGATGAGCGCCCGCCGCTGGGACCTCACCGACTGGTACGCCAACCCCGCCAAGGCGTCTGAGCTGCTGGGCTGGAAGGCGCAGATCGGCCTGTCTGAAGGCCTGACGCGCACGGCCGAATGGGTGCGTGCGCTGACGGACAGCGACATGCAGTTGCTGACCAAGAAAAACGCCAACTCCCGCAAGCGCAGCGTCTCGGCCATCATCGCCTGCTACAAGGACGAGCAGGCGATTCCGGTCATGCACCGGCGCCTGACGGACACGTTCCAGAAGCTGGGCGTCGACTACGAAATCATCTTCGTCAACGACGGCAGCCCGGACGACTGCGCCGGTGCCATCGAGCGCCTGAGCCAGACCGACCCGCACGTCATCGGCATCTCCCACTCGCGCAACTTCGGCTCGCAGATGGCCTTCCGCAGCGGCATGGAGCTGTGCACGAAGGACAGCGTGGTGCTGCTCGACGGCGACCTGCAGGACCCGCCCGAGCTGATCGAGCAGTTCTATGCGCAGTGGGAGCTGGGCCATGACGTGATCTATGGCCGCCGCGTGCGCCGCGAGATGCCGTGGTTCTGGGGGCTCATGTACAAGGCCTTCTACCGCGTGTTTGCGGCCTTCAGCTATGTGCCGATGCCGCGCGACGCGGGCGACTTCTCGCTGATGGACCGGCGCGTGGTGGGCTGGCTGCTGAACTGCCCCGAGCGCGACCTGTTCGTGCGCGGCCTGCGCGCCTACGTGGGCTTTCGCCAGACGGGCGTGGACTACGTGCGGCCCGAGCGCATGTTCGGCCGCTCCACCAACAACCTGCTGAAGAACATCGGCTGGGCCAAGAAGGGCATCTTCTCCTTCAGCGACACGCCGCTGACCATGCTCACCGCCGCCGGGGTGGTGCTGCTGTTCCTGTCGTTCTGCGTGGCGCTCACCCTGATCGGGCTCAAGCTGTTCTTCCCCGACATCGCGCCCAAGGGGGCCACCACCATCCTCCTCACCATCCTGTTCTTCGGCTCGCTGAACCTGTTCGCCGTGGGCGTGGTGGGTGAGTACGTGGCCAAGATCATGACCGAGGTGAAGGGCCGGCCGCGGCTGATCCGCTCGGCGCTGATCCGCCATGGCCGCTCCACCCGCCTGCTGCCTGACGGCAAGGTGGACACAGGGTGGGGCCGATGAGCAGCCCGCGACATTGCCCCGTGTGTGACGCGCCACCGCAGCAGGCGCGGGTCTTCCTGGACGAGCATGTGGACCCGACCCGCCTCACCGGGCTGAGCTTTGCCTCACGCAAGACGCCGGAGTTCATGAACCACCACCTGGTGCAGTGCCAGCGCTGTGACCTGGTGTATGCCGACACCCCGCCCGGACAGGACGAGCTGGCACGGGCATATCACGCCAGCGAGTTCGACAGCGCGGTGGAGGCCGATGACGCGGCGCGGGCGTACCTGCAGGCCATACAGCCGGTGCTGGCGCAGTTGTCGGCGCAGGTCCTTTCGCAGTCATCACCAAACAAGGCCGCCCTCGAAATCGGTGCGGGCACCGGCGTGTTCCTCGAACACCTGGCCGAGGCCGGCTTCACTCAGGTGTGCGGCGTGGAGCCCTCGCCGGCCGCCATCGCCGCAGCGCCTGTGGCGCGGCAGGCCTGGCTGCGTGAGGCCATCTTCCGCGCTGAAGACTTCGAGCCGGCCAGCTTCGATCTGGTCTGCTGCTTCATGACGATGGAGCATGTGCGCGACCCCGGCGAGGTGGCCCGCGCCGTGCAGCAACTGCTCAAGCCCGGCGGTGCGTTCGTGGTGGTGGTGCACGACTGGCGCGCCCCCCTGAACCGCTTGCTGGGCAAGCGCTCGCCCATCATCGACATCGAGCACATGCAGCTGTTCTCGCCCGCCAGCATCGAGCGCCTGTTCACCGAAGCCGGCCTGGTGCAGGTGCGCAGCCACAGCTTCGCCAACCGCTACGCGCTGCGTTACTGGGCGCGGCTGCTGCCCCTGCCCGGCGGCCTGCGCACGGCCTTCATCCGCGCCCTCGACGCCCTGGGCCTGGGCCCGCTGAAGCTGCGCTTCAATGTGGGCAACCGGCTGTGCGTGGGCTGGCGGCCTTTGCCCGGCAAGCCATGACACGCGACGCCGCCTTGTGGCTGCGCTTCCTGCTGGCCGGCGCGGTCAACACCGGCTTCGGCTTGCTGGTTTACGCCCTGGCGCTGCAGGCCGGGGCTGCCGACTGGCTGGCGCTGCTGATCGGCCTGGTGATGGGGGTGGTCTTCAACTTCCTGTCGATGGGCGGTTATGCCTTTCGGGATTTGTCTCTCGCCCGCGCGCCCCGCTTCGTGCTGGCCTACGCGCTGCTGTATGCCGTGAACCTGCTGCTGCTGCGCACCGCGAGCCCCTGGCTGGGCAGCCCCTTGCTGGCCCAGGTGCTGCTGACGCCGCTGATGGCCGGCCTGTCGTACCTGATGCTTTCGCGCTGGGTGTTCAACCAGCCGCGCCAACACCACACTTCCCCATGACGCCCAACACCACTGACACCACCGCCGGCACCACCACCGGCATCACCACCGGCATCACCCCGGCCCACATCCTCACCTTCTGGTTCGAGGAGATCACGCCCGCGCAGTGGTGGGCGAAGTCGGACGCGTTTGATGCGATGGTGGCGCAGCGCTTCGGCGCGGTGCACCGGGCCGCGGGCCTGTGTGAGTTGTCAGCGTGGCGGGCCACCCCCGAGGGGCGGCTGGCGGAGATCCTGGTGCTCGACCAGTTCTCGCGCAACATCCACCGCGGCAGCCCGCTCTCGTTTGCCAATGACCCGCTGGCGCTGGGCCTGGCCCAGACGGCGGTGGCCGTGGGGGCCGACCAGGCCTTGCCGGCGGCGCAGCGGGTGTTTGTCTACATGCCCTACATGCACAGCGAGTCGCCTTTGGTGCATGTGGATGCGCTGGCGCTGTTCACCGAGTTGGGCGCGCAGCGGCAGATCGATTTCGAGCTGCGCCACAAGGCCATCGTGGATCGGTTCGGCCGTTACCCGCACCGCAATGAACTGCTGGGTCGTGTCTCGACCGACGACGAGCTGGCCTTTCTGCAAACGCCTGGCTCGTCGTTCTGAGCGGCGGCAGCGGCTGCCCTCAAGTGGCGCTCAGTTGGTGCTTTCCTTCAAGCCCCAGCGCGCCATCAACGCGGCCCGCTTGCGCGGCACGAAGTTGATGCGGTTGACATCGCCACCTGACATGGCCACCACGCGGTGGTCCATCACCCGCCACCACAGCGGCGGCACATAGGCCAGCAGGAACATGCCGAAGTAGCCCGAGGGCAGGCGCGGCAGATCGGGGAAGTCGCGCAGCGACTGGTAGCTGCGCGCCGGGTGCGCATGGTGGTCGGCATGGCGCTGCAGGTGGAACACCACGAGGTTGGACACCACATGGTTGCTGTTCCACGAGTGGTGCGGCTGGCAGGCTTCATAGCGGCCGTTGGAAAGCATGCGGCGCTTCAGGCCGTAGTGCTCGATGTAGTTGGCGGACGTCAGCTGGAACGCGCCCCAGAAGCACACCGCCAGCAGCACCGGCACCATCGGCCAGCCGCCCACGGCCAGCAGGCATCCGTGCACCAGCAGCGTTACGCAGCCGGCCTGCAGGATCTCGTTGCTGTAGTGCCAGGCCGGCAGACCCTGGCGGTGCAGCCGGTCGGCTTCCAGGCGGCAGGCACGCAGGAAGGCGCCCGGGATCTCTCGCCAGACAAAAGTCCAGATGCTTTCGCCCAGGCGCGACGAGGCCGGGTCTTCCGGCGTCGACACATGGCGGTGGTGGCCGCGGTTGTGCTCGATAGAGAAGTGCCCGTAGCCGCCCAGCGCCGTGGTGAACAGGGCCACCTTGCGGGCCAGCCAGTCGCGCTTGTGGCCCAGCTCATGGCCGAGGTTCAGGCCGAAGCCCAGCACCGCGCCCGTAGACAGCACCGTGGCCAGCCAGCTGGTCCACGGCAAGGGGTTCAGCGCCAGGAACAGGCAGTTGCCCAGCACCGTCAGCCACAGCACCGGCACCACGGCGTACAGGATGGCGCGGTAGTAGCCATCGGCCTCCAGCGCCGGCACCTGCGCTTCAGGCGGGTTGCTGGTGTCTTCGCCCAGCCACGCGTCGGCCAGTGGCACCACGCCGTAGAAAAACAGCAGCGGCAGCAGGAACCACACCTGGCTCGTGGCGCCCAGGCTGTGCGCCACCGGCCCGATGGCCGCCCCCGCCGGGCCCACCACCGAGAACAACCAGCCCAGCCGCTTGCTGTCGCGCCAGGCGGGGGGGGCTTCGCCGGGCAGCTGAGGCCTGGGCAAGGTGGCGGGGTGGGCGTGCATGCGGTCTCCGGGTCTTGTTGTGGTGTTGCGCCTGATTCTTCAGGGATCAACCCGGGGTGCCCACCGCGCCAGTCGCCACAAAATCGTCTGATAGTGACAGCCGCCCACCCCTTGCCGACCACCGCCACCCCCTGGCCACCCGGGGTGGGTGATGAGCCGGCCGTGCATCCCACCTACGCCCGCCTGCTGTGCGCCGAGCTGCAGCGCCGCGGCCATGCACCAGACGAGGTGCTGGCCGGCACCGGCCTGGGATGGGCCGCGTTGCAGGTGGGCCAGCGTTTTCTGACCCGCGCGCAGCTGCACGCCGTGGTGACACGTGCCACGGCGCTGTGCTCCGAGCGCACGCTGGGCTTGTTGGCGGGCCTGGGCACCGAGCTCTCGGCGCATGGCGCGCTGGGCATGGCAGGCATGAGTTGCGACACCGTGGCGCAGGCCCTGCCGCTGCTGCTGCGGTTTTCGCGGCTGCGCCAGCACCTGGTGCACTTCGAGCTGCAGGTGGTGGACGAGCACCTGGCCTTGAGCCTGACCGAGCTGCGCCCTGACCCGGCGGTGAGCGCCTATGTGCTGGGCCACCTGACCGGCGCGGTGCTGCGCCTGATGCAGTCGATCACCGGGCGCGACTGGCGGGCGGACGTGGCCCTGGACTGGCCCTTCGATGAGCCTGCCGCCGATGCGGCCGCCTGGCTGCCCCGCACCCGTTTCGGTGCTGCCGCGTGGCGCTTGTTGTTGCCGCCCGCGCTGCTGGCCGCCCCCGGCCTGGCGCCGGACCCGCAGGCCCACCAGCGCGCCCTGCGTGACTGCGAGCAGCTGCTGGCGCAACTGGACCGCGGCGACCTGGTGCGCCGCCTGCGCCAACGCCTGGTCGACGAGTTGCTGCACCCGCCCAGCCTGCCCGCGCTGGCGCTGGAAGAGCATGTCTCCCCCCGCACCCTGATCCGCCGCCTGGCGGATGACGGCACCAGCTATCAGGAGCTGCTCGACGAAGCCCGCGCCGAGCACGCCTGCTGGCTGCTCAGCCACTCGCGCCTGTCGGTCGAGGCGGTGGCCGAGCAGCTGGGCTACGTCGACACCAGCAACTTCAGCCGCACCTTCAAGCGGTGGCGCGGCGTGACACCGCGCGCCTTCCGCCAGGGCGGCAGCGACGCGGACTGAGCCGCGCCGCTGCCTTCAGGCGGCTGGGTTTCAACGGCTTTCAAACGCCTTTCAATGCCCCTCATGGCCGGTCGGCTTGCGCACCTGCAGCGTGTGGCTATCGGCCTTTGGCGCCGCCGCGCGCACCACCTCGGGCGCTTCGGCCGTGTACTCACTCGCCAGCGTGCCGGCGGGGTGCTGGTAGGGGCCGGGGTCCTTGAAGTCACCGCGCTGGATGTTGTCGCGCACCTTCACCACGCTGAACATGCCGCCCATGCCGATCGCGCCAAACGGCCCGGTGCCGGTCATCATTGGCAAGGTGTTGTCCGGCAGCGGCATTTCCATTTCGGCCATGTCGTGCATGCCGCGGTCGCCCATCACCATGTAGTCCGGAATCAGGCGGGTGATCTTCTTCGCCACCTCGCGGTGGTCCACGCCGATCATCGTGGGCACGCCGTGCCCCATCGCGTTCATCGTGTGGTGCGACTTGTGGCAATGGATGGCCCAGTCGCCCGCCAGCGCATCAAACTCGAAGGCCCGCATCTGCCCCACGGCGATGTCGGTGGTCACCTCGGGCCAGCGCGCGCTCTTGGGCACCCAGCCGCCGTCGGTGCCGGTCACCTCGAAGTGCGGGCCGTGCATGTGGATCGGGTGGTTGGTCATCGTCAGGTTGCCCACGCGGATGCGCACGCGCTCACCCGTGCGCGCCACGAACGGATCAATGCAGGGGAAGGCGCGGCTGTTCCAGGTCCACAGGTTGAAGTCGAGCATCGTGTTGACCTGCGGCGTGGCACTGCCGGGCTGGATGTCGTAGGCATTCAGGATGAAACCAAAATCGCGGTCGACCTTGAACTGCCGCGGGTCCTTCGGATGCACGATGAACAAGCCCATCATGCCCATCGCCATCTGCACCATCTCGTCGGCATGCGGGTGGTACATGAAGGTGCCCGGGCGCTGCAGCACGAACTCGTACATGAAGGTCTTGCCCACCTCGATGGGCGGCTGCGTCAGCCCCGTCACGCCGTCCATGCCCGAGGGCAGCAGCACACCGTGCCAATGCACGCTGGTGACTTCGGGCAGCTTGTTGGTGACGAAGATGCGGATGCGATCGCCTTCCACCGCTTCGATGGTCGGGCCGGGGCTGCTGCCGTTGTAGCCCCACAGATTGGCCGTCATGCCGGGGGCGATTTCGCGCACCACCGGCTCGGCCACGAGGTGGAATTCCTTGACGTTGTTCTTCATGCGCCAGGGCAGCGACCAACCGTTCAGCGTCACCAGCGGCTGGAACGGCCGGCCGGTGGGCGGCGCCGGCGGCAGCTGCGTGGCGGGTGATGTGTTGATGGCTGCTTCGGGCAGCAATGCGGCACCGGCCCGGCTGACAGCGGCCGCGCCGACCACGGTGGCGCCCGCCGCCTTGAAGAAGTTTCTGCGGTGGTTCATGGCTGTTCTCCGTGCGCCGAGGCGGCCGTCATCGCGGCCTGCAATTGGGTTTCTGCGGTCCAGTAATCGCGCAGCGCCTCGACGGCGGCCGAGACGCCGGCCACCTGCTCGCGGGCATCGGCCAGCAGGTCGAACACGCTGATCAGCATGCCGTTGTAGCGCAGCAGGTTCTCTTCGGAAATGCGCTGGCGCAGCGGCACCACCTCATCGCGGTAATGCAGGGCCAGCGCATGCGCGGTGCGGTAGGCCGAGTAGGCCTCGCGCACTTCCGAGCGGGCGTTGACGGCCACCTGCGCGGTGCGGTGCACGGCTTGCAGGTAGGTGCCTTCCGCCTGCGCGGTGCGGGTGCTGCCGAAGTCGAACAGCGGCAGCTCCAGCTCGATCTCGAAGCCGTTGCTGCGCTGCTCGCCCGTGGCGCTCTTATTCTGGTAGCCCGCCTGCAGCACGTTGACGAAGCGCGTGGCGTTGGTCAGGCCCAGCGCGCGGGCGGTGGCCTCGGTGTGGCGCTTGGCCATGAGCACGTCAAGGCGGGTAGTCATCGCGGTTTGTTCGGCGTCCTGGCGCTCTGCGGGGGCGTTGGGCAGATCGGGCAAACGTGCAGGCAGGGTGAAGGCCTTGGCGCCAGCGCTGCTCAGCCCCAGCAGGCGCACCAGCCGTTCACGCGTGGCCACGGCCTGGTGCTGCGCGCGGGTGAGCTGCGCGGTGGCGTCGGCATAAAAGGCCTGCTCGCGCATCTGCGACAGCTTGCTGAAATTGCCCGCCGCCACCATGCGGCGCGCCAAATCGTTCGAGGCATCCGCCGCGTCCTTCACCTGGCCGTGATACCCCACCAGCTGCTGCGCCGCGACGGCTTCAAAAAACGCCTTGCGCGTGTCGGTGGCCAGGCTGACGGTGGCCAGCGCGGCCTGCATCTGCACCTGCTCAAAACGCTGCTGCTCCAGCTGCTGCGCCAGTGGCAGCGTCAACAGCCCGAGCACGTTGAAGACCACGGCGCGGTCGATCTCGATGCTGTTGTGGCCATTGCTGTTGCCGCTCAAGCGTCCGAAGCGCAGCGACGGGTTGGCCAGCCGCCCGGCGCGCACCAGATCGGCCTCTGCAATGCCGAGTTCTGCATAACGCGCCTGCAGCCCGCGGTTGTTCAGCAGCGCGATCTCGACACTGCTGTGTGCCGAGAGCGGTTGGCTGAGCAGCTGTGCCACACGTTCAGCAGCCGCCTGCGTCTGCTCGGGCTGGCGCTGCACCACCGGGGTCTGGCCGGTGCGGTCTTTGGTCAGCTGCGCGACCTGGCCAAAGCCGCCGTCACTGGAGAACGACGCGCAGCCGGTCAGGGCCAGCATCGCCAGCGCGGTGGCGGCCGTTACTGTGGCCATGGCCGTGCGCCGGGCGAAGGGGGGGAGAGTCATGGTTCAAACCTGTTCTGAGCACCCACGGGCCGTGCCGCAGGCGGGTAATGCAGGCGGGCAAAGCAGGCGGGGAAAGCACGCACGCTTGAAACTGGCCAGGCGTGTGTGCGCCGTTGGGCCTCTGGGTGGAGGCCGGGCGGCGTCAGGGGGTTCGGGGAGGGCGCTCTTGGCCGTCGGGGTAGCGTGCGGCCACGCGTGTGGTCAGCTCAGGGAAGTGGGCCGTGTTGGCGGGCGCAACGGCCTCTACCGACGGTGGCGCAAAGGCCAGCGGCGTCAGGTTGCAGCCACCGGCGCAAAACGGGCACGCGCCGGCGTGGGGGCTGCTGCTGTCGGCGTCGTCAGCCGCCTCGGTGTGCGCGCTGCTGTCTGGCGAGCCTGCATCTTGGGCCGCCATGTTGAACACCGCGAGCCGGGCCTCATCACAGTGCCCGACGACCATGGGGGCGGGGGCCGCATTGGCCGCAGCCGCCATCACCCCACCGCCCGAGCACAGCATCGCCGCGGCCACCGCGCCACGAACGGGCAGCAGCACGGTGAGCAGGACGAGGAGGAGGACGCGGAGGTGCTTCACGGTGCGTGATTATGTGGTCATGCAGAGCGGGCTGCCTTGATCCTGGGCAGACGGCCCCAGCCCTGCATCAGCCTGGCAACACCCGCGCGTGGGCCACCATTTCAGCGAACAACGCGGTCAGGGCGGTGCCCCGCATCTGGTACGGGTCGAACTCGGCCTGCGGGCTGTATTTCAGGAAGGTCTGCTGGTTCGCCTCGGTGCTGGTGACCAGGCCCATCGACCACTCCGCATACATGCGACTGTCGATTTCGGTGAAGCTCAGGATGGCCGGATCGGTGTGCCGCGCGTCCAGCAAGATGCGGTGATACAGCGCGTTGACGGCCAAGTGATCACCCTCCAGGCATTGCAGGAAGATGCCGTTGCTCAGCAGCAAGGCCCCGGTGATGCCCAGTCGGCGGTTGTTGCGCTGCGAACGCTGGACGATGTCGCGCACATCCAGCGGCGTCAGCACACCCGCGGTGCGGCTGGCGTAAATCAGGCGAATCAACATCTCTGCACCCTCACGGCCCCGCCGCGCAGCAACATGCCGGGCATCCAGCCAAGCGGCGGATGCTACGACGTCAAGGTGGACAGCGGTGCGGGCGCCGAAGAGCCCGCACCAAACTTCAGGGTGTTGATGATGCCGGGTCGCTCATGAGTACCGTGACGAGCTCCCGGTACAGCAGGCCCGGGCTGACCGGTTTGTGCAGCAAGGGCAAGCCGCTGCCCACGGCTTCACGCAAGCGCTGCGGGGCCGTGTCGCCGCTGATCAGCAGCGCGGGCAGTGGGCACATCAGCTGCGCGCGCAGGGCCGCGATGACCTCGACGCCGGTGATGTGCTCGCGCAGGCGGTAATCACAGACGACGGCCTCGGGCACCCAGGTTCGGGCCAGCGCCAAGGCCTCGTCGAGAGAGCCTGCGGCCTGGCAATCGCAGCCCCAGTCGCGCAGCAGCTCCACCATGCCCCGGCGCACGGCGTCGTCGTCGTCCACCACCATCACGCGGGCGCGCAGCCGTGGCGGGTTGTCATCAAGAGCAGGTTTGGGCGATGCGGGCGGAGGCGCCTCGGAGATCGGCAGCGTCACGCTGAACACGCTGCCGCGGCCCGGGCGAGAGACCAGCCCCAGCCCGTGCGGTGGGCCGAGCGCCCGCACCAAGCCATCAACGATGGCCAGGCCGAGGCCCAGGCCTTTGGTGCGGTCACGCTCCGGGTTGCCGAGCTGGTGGAATTCGCGGAACACGGCGCGCTGCTGCGAGGCCTCGATGCCGATGCCGGTGTCGTGCACCGCCAGCATCGCCTGCCCATCGCGCAAGCGGCAGGTCACCAGCAGGCCGCCTTGCGCGGTGTAGCGGATGGCGTTGGAGACCAGGTTGCGCAGGATGAACTCGACCAGCGCGGGGTCGGAGGCCAGCACCAGGTCGCTTTCGCGCGAGCGGTATTCGAGGCCCTTGGCATCGGCCTGGCCCGCAAACTCCCGCTCGATGCGGTTGAGCAGCGGCTGCACCGCGAAGGGCTGCACATGGGGCTCGACCACCCCGGCCTCGATGCGCGAAAAGTCCAGCAGCACCTCCAGCATTTCCGCCGACGCCCGGCCAGCGGCGCTGGCATTGGTGACCAGCTCCCGCTGCACCGCGCTCAGCTCGGTGCGCGAGAGCACATCGAGGAACAGGCCCAGCGCGTGAACGGGCTGGCGCAGGTCGTGGCTGGCAGCGGCAAGGAACTTGGACTTCGCCACGTTGGAGGTCTCAGCCAGTTGCCGAGACTCATCGGCCTGCGTGGTGCTCTCTCGCAGTTGCCCAAGCAGGGCTTCGTTCTCGAAGCGCAGCTCGATCGACTTGAGCACGGTGCGCGAGAAGCGCAGGGCCTGTCCGACCACCAGCACGGCGAACAGCAGCACCAGCCAGGTCAGGCCGTTGTGCACATCACCGCCCAGATACCAGAGCCGGGCGAGCACCAGCACCCCCATCGGCAGCCCCAGCGCGATGTAAACCGCTGGAATGGCGGCCTGCACGGAGACGGCGCCACCGGCCATCGCCGCAATCACGGCCAGCACCACGAAGCTGCCGCCGGGGTTGATGCCATCGAGTGCGATCCAGGCCAGCGCGCCCCAGGCCAGGCCCTCGAGGGTGAGCGCGAACATGAGGCTGTACACGGCACGGTGAGCGCCCTGGCTGGTCGGCGGTGCGCGCAGGAATGCGCGGGCGAGCCGGCCCGTGTTCAGGTTGGCGACAGTACCCGCCACGCCCCACGGCACCAGGATGTGCGCGTTGTGTGCGTCGATCAGGATCGACAGCATCAGCAAGATCGCCATGACCACGGGCCAGAAGGCGATCCGGAGGCCCTCCATGATGAAGCGCAGCTGCTCCGCGAGGATGCGCTCCTCGGCCAGGCGAAGCGGGTTGCGCAACATGGCTGCGTTCAGTGCTGCTGCGTTGGCGTTAGCCGATGAGGCGCTGACGGCGCGCGGCCGCCACGGCCTCGGCGCGGCTGCCCACGTCGAAGAACATCAGGATGTCTTGCACGTGGCGGCGCACCGTGTTGTCGGACAGCGAAAGCTGGCGCGCCAGTACCTTGTTCGACATGCCCTGGCTCAGCAGGTCCAGCACTTCGCATTGCCTTGGCGTGAGGCGCCGCTCGCCCTGCGCATCTGGTGATGCGGCGGGGGCTGCGCTGTTGCCATGCAAGGCGCGGTCAATGGCCTTCACGATGTCGTCGGCGGTTTCGGCCTTGGACACAAAGCCGGCCGCGCCACGGGCGATGGCCAGGCGCACCGTTTCCGGCTCGCTTTGTGAAGACAGCATCAGCACCGGCGCATCGGGCCAGCGGCGGTGCATCAGGTCGATGCCTTCGAGGCCACTCAGGCCCTGGAGGTGGATGTCGAGCAACACCACATCCACGCCGTCGAGCACGGCGGCAGACGCTTCCTGTACGGACGCGCATTCATGGATGTGGGCGTCGGGCATGGCAGCCCGGATCAGCAAAGCGAGGCCGGACCGGAACATGGCGTGGTCGTCGACCAGCAGGATTCGCGGCGATTTCATCAGGGAATTAAAGCATGCAGGGGCGTGTGGACGACTGGTCCAAACAGACCATTTCAAACCCAGCCGCATCTCACTAGAGTTCGTTCCTGAAGTGCCGACGGGGTCCAACACACATACCTCACCACGTATCCCTGCGGCATCCAGCACGTGGTGGGCAACCAACTCAGAGAGCCAATGTCATGAACGTCACGAAAGCAGTTTTCTCCGCCATCCTTGCCCTGTCAGCCGGCGTCGCCTCGGCAGCCCCGACGGTCGTCACCGTCGACGCACTCGCCAATTGCCTGGACCTGGGCACGGCATCCGCACCGGCCCTCGTCAAGGTGTACCTGCCTGACGGCAACTACAAGGCCAGCGTCGTGCGCAGCACGAACGTCCCCAACCCGGGCTACCCGGACTACATCAACTCCAACGTCGGCCTCTTCCAGGCCGGGAACGTGCTGGGCGGCATCGCCATCGGCAAGTCACTGAAGTTCAAGGTGGCCGGCGGCTTCGACGGCGACATCCACGCGTTCATTTCCGACGGCATCTGCGCGGACAACAGCGGCAGCACCGTCATCCGCTTCACCCCGTACTGATCGGCCTGCGCCGCAACCCCGGCTCGTTGTTCAGAGCTCGGGCTTGCGGCCCTTGTCTTTCTCCAGCTGCTGCATCCGGGCGCCGTCGGCGTCCTTCAGGAAGTTGCTGCCCAAGGCCTGCAACTGGGCGTCCAGCCTGGCGTAGTTCAGCACGGACACCTGCATGCGCTGAACGTAGTCGCGGTTGCTGTCGAGTGTCAGCACCACGCCGAGCAGCGTGCCGCAGCCGGCGAGCGGGCGCTCCTTGCGCAAGACCCGGTTCACGTCGGTGAAGAATTCGGAGTTGTTGATGATGGGCTGGTTCCCATCGACGCCATTGACGCCGTAAAAGGCCTTTGGATCACCCCAAGCGGGCATCGGCGCTTCCGGCAGATAGGCGATGGGGCAGCCCGCCGCCGAGCGCTGGTCCATCGGGCTCAGCCCGGAGTAATCACCGCGCACGCCCCCCGGGATGTTGGCTGCCCACCGCATCGTGTAGCGGTCGGCGGTGCCCATGTACTCGTGCGGCGTATGGAACAGCTCCCGGCCGTACTTGTCTTGCAGCGCCTTGATGGTCTCGTTCAGCAGCGGCTTTTCATTCGCGCCAAAGATGCGAACGCGGTAGATGCCCACCATGTCGGGCTGGCCGGGCAGCGCATAGGTGGCCATTGATTCGATGGCATCGCCCACCTTGCACGGCCCCGCACCGGCACAGCGGTACTGGAAGTGGCCCACCGTCATCGGCAGTTGCCGATACTCGTTGCCGATGCCGCTCTTGAGCGGACGCTCCGTCCACTTGCCCTTGCCTGCCAGCACCTTGTGCGCCTGCGCCGCCGACATGTTCAGGTGAATGCCCAGGATGTCGGCCTGGTTGAGGTGGTCGCCGGAGGCGGGCACCACCGGCGGCGCAGCCGTGTGTGAGGCCCGCGCCGGCATGAGCCCATCGGGCGAGGGCTGCATCGGCTCGCCATTGGCGTTGAAGGCCGGGCCTGCGTTGGTGGCCGAGGCCGTCTTGCCTTGCGCCGATGCGGGCTCTGCCCGGGCCATGGGCGTGCCGGCGGCCAAGGCCTGCAAGCGCTCTTGCATCGGGTTGGCCAAACTGGCCAGCAGGGCGCCCGGCACCGGGAACAGCGTGGGCATGCCCGACGCAAACCGGATGTCGGTGATGGTGACCTTGATCTCGCCATTCACCACCTGGAAGTTGTAGCTGCCCTGGTAGCGAATCTGGCTTTCGCTCTCGAACTTGAACGGCTCGGACTTGAACCGGGCGCCTTCATCGGCAGTGGATTGCACGGCCAGCCCGCGCTCGGTCAAGACCTGCTTCACCAGGCCGGCGGCGCGCTCCTTGTCCATTGAAACCTGAGACCAGGCCAGCTGAGAGGCCAGGATCAAACACAGGGGCAAGGCGCGGAGTGCAAATTTCATGGGGTAGGGCTGAGTTGAGTCTTCACCGATAGTAAGTGACGCACCGCCATGCCCGGCCACATGAACTCTGCAAACAGGTTTTGATGGCCCCATGGATATAGTCGCCGGCGACGCCCATGGGCGCAGCGAAATACTTGAAAGAAACACCCTGATGCGCGTTGTTCTGGCCTGTGGCCTGCTGTTTGGCACCCAACTGCTTGCTGCGCCTGCAGCGCTTGCCCAATCTGCCCCCACCATGGCCTGCGACGCCCGCAAGCCCGATACGGAATGGCTGCAACAACCACCGGCGAAGCTGGATTGGTCTTGTGGCCAATCCGTGATGACGCTCAACACCGTTTTGCCTACCGGTGAGCCAGACTTTGACCCGCTGAAAAGCCAGCTCACGAACGACGGCATGACGGCGGCCTTCTTGAACGGCACGTTGCAGGGCTTCAGGCTGTGGCGCCCTTTGGGCCCGCCACCCCGGCCCGAAGATTCCATGATGGATTTGAGTGCGGCCACGCCAGTGGAGCAAGGCCACTGGGGTGAAACCGGCGAGCTGTGGTGGGGCCGGTATGAACAAGGCGCACCCCGCTGCTGCCGCCTGAACAACCGCACGGTGGCTGCACCGAAGGTGGAACAACCCTGGTGGTTGGTGGTGGGGCAAGAAACCCTGGAGCGCCGCTACAAGGCCAACACCGACCCCAAGCAATACCTGCGGTTTCTGACCGGCAAGGTCACGCCCTGGAGTGATTTGTCAGACAAAGGCAGCGTGCGCTTTGTACTGGAATCGGCCAGCTTGATGCGCCATGTTTACGGCAGCGCCAACAAATGGCTGCGCCAGGAAAAGGTGACGGTGCGCGATGCCCAGCTGGAGCTGACGCTGGAAAAGCAGCTCAGCGGTGTCTTGCAGCTCAAGGTTGAAAGCGGGCGCGGCAGCGAAACCATCAGCCTGCCCGTGAAGCGCAATATCGACGAAACCCCCAGCGCGCCGGCGCAGCGCTTTGGTGGTCTGACACACTTCAGAATCACCCAGGGCTACATCAATGCCGAAGGCAGTATCCAGAAGTGCCGTTACGACAGCGACTGCTTTCACACACAGCCCGACCAGCCAGACAAGCACTTTGCCAACGACCCCAAATACCGGATGCGCGGCATGTTCTTTGGCGCCGACGGGCAGTATCTGGCGATTCTGATGGAGGCGGCGCTGATGCACGCGGGGCCGGGGAACCTGGAGACTGACCGAGGGGATCATCCGGGGGTGTTTGGGGTGGTGGTGATGAAGCGGGTCAAGCCGTGAGGCGGCTTCATCTGGCTCCCATCGCCTATGTGGACAACTGGTGCTCAAACCACACCGCGGTGGTGCCAATCAGCAACGCGGTACCTGCGTACATTGGCAGATCAACCGCCCCTGTCGCGAAGCGCTGCATAGGGGCATGTGCCCCTATGGTTTGGGTAAATCAGCCGACCTTGCGGAGGCGATAACCCTTGCCCTTCATGCAAAGTTCAACCAGTTCTTCCTGCTCAGTCGCGCCGACCTTGTTCATTTTCACGTTGTAGCGGCACTCGGACTGAACGCTTTCACGTTCATGGGCACTTGCGCCTTCTTTGGACCACTCGGCTCGCGGTGGTGCAGCGCATCCGGTCAAAAAAACGCCAACTGCGGCGATTGTGACAAGGTACTTCAAAGCTAATAACTCCCAGTTTTGATATTGAACGGTGCACTTGAATATGCGGTGGCACCAATTGACCGAACCTTAAGTTTAGATCCAGTTCCGCTTGGATTGCGATGATCTGGTTGGCTGTGTGTTGATGTTCGTGGAAGATTGACCCGCTTGGATCGCGCCGAGTTGACCCACCGATTGGAGTTCATCACCGATGCCATAGCCCCAATCTGGTAGATCAACTAGAACTACCAACCATGTTGTAAATTAGATCAGTCCGACGCGATCGTCAAAATCAACAGATCAAAGGGACAGTGCTTCCGCGTTCTGTGCGCATCACTTCGCGAGTAGCTTCGCCTTTGCAGAATTGAACTCGGCCTCAGTCAGTGCACCGTCAGCATGAAGCTTGGACAACACGCTCAGTTCTGCGGCAAGTCCGTTTGTACCCTCAGGTTTCGCAACTGATTTGGCACCCACAACGGCGAATGCGCGAGCGAGCATGCCACGTACTTCGCGTGGATCGCTTTGCAGCACGCTCAGAACCACCTCGTTGGTCGCAGTACGAAGTGTCAACCAGGAGTCCAAGCTCGTTCGAGTGGAGATAGCGTTCAGAGCCGACGCGACGATAATCCCAGTTGCTGCGCCTTCGACACCGAGCCCACCACCCACGATCCCAGCATTCCGGGTTGACTTCCCGACCCCGGTCGCGTCTATACCGAGCAAATCATCCCAAGCGATGTCAAATCGCTTTTGAGCATCCATGACGGCGATGCAAATTCCATCTGTCGTTTGTGTCACGTAGACGAGTTCGTCGCGCTTCAATGCCAGTTCACCAGCGCTGAACACGTTTGCCTGAATCATCGGAGATTTGGCGCTTTCTCTGATTTGGTCAAAGAAGTTAGCTCGAAGAGCCTCAACTCGCCGGCGCTCGCGCTCTAGAGCCTGTTGGGCGCTGTGTTGCGCGCTGGCGCGAAGTTGTTGCGCGTCTCGCTGTTTAGCCATTTCCCGACTGGCTGCTTTGCTGGCGTTCTTGATGCGCTGAAAAATCGCTGTTGACGCGATCCTTTCCGCCAATTCACTCGCTAAAAAGGCGATTCCTTCAGGCAATGTCCTCAACTTTGCTTGGCGATGGGCCTTTTGCTCCTGAGTAAGTTCCTTTGGCCAAATCTTGTGGGCTAGAGCGAGAGAACCGATTCCCAGCAAGGGCATTACTACTAAGGCGCCGACGTCGACATGCGGACTGAAGATAAGTGTGGCGAAGATCAACAGGCCAAAGGCCCCGAAGAACACTGCACCACCGCGGCAAACCCATTTCCATATCGTCCAGATCATTCGCACATGATAGGTGACTCAGAGAGTACTGCCCCACAGGGCACTCCGCCGAGACTAGTTGGGTAAGACCTGCCGCGTCGATCAGCCTGAGGCACGCCATTCAACAATGGCAGTAGGCAGAAATGAATCTCCCAAGCTGTCCGGACGCGCTAGCACTCGAGAAGTTTGATCCGTGAACAACTCGGACACGCTCTTACCTGAGGTCCACGAACATGTCGACAATCACCTAGGCTCCAACGGAACACAATCGCCCTCTGACGATCCCCACTAGCACTCGGCCAAGTGCGCAGTTCTTTCTTTGGCGCACGCCATGAGCCTGTCAGCCTTCAGACTGACGCGATGATCTTTGAGGCAGTTCCATTTAGACGCGGCGGCAAATTGCTGCCGAGGCATCTCATGTGGCACAACTTGGTGGTGGGCGAACTAGTCGTCGCAGAGTGCCATGACGTGGAACTCGGCCGCACGGTTCGTCAGGCAACGATCGTGGCTCCCAGTGGCGCAGTGTTGCTTGGGCCTCTTCTTGACGCTGCGTTGGTATCAGCGCGTCGCGGATGCTGGTCTATGACAGGCTGGGAGCGCTTCTGCGATGTCCATCTCGGTGCTGAATTGGCGTGTCAGCAGAGTTGGATGCTGACGCCTCGGGAGGAGTCTGAGGCCATGCGAACGCACGCGGTCCATCCAGGGACTTGATGGCCAGCGAGACCTTTCCGTTTATGCAGCTTGTATTCGGGGGCCTCACCATTCTTGTCATGAAGTGCCGAATAGATTAGCTCCATCGGCTGCATCAGACTGACTGCGGTCGGTCGCAAGGTGCGTTGCGACTGTCGGCTATCGACCCATTGCGGAAGTTCAGGCGCGCGCACGAATGACCGCTGTGGAACTGTCAGTGGCGAAAAATCCTTGAGCGCTCGGTCCGGTCATCACACCCGTCGTTGAGCCAGCTCGTCAGCGACTCCCATCTAGTCCTGTGGATGTCGACTCACCTTCGGCAAGCTTGACAACGTGTTCTGACAGAGATTGGCGATCAGCCGAGGAAATACCCCGAAAAGCGGATAGGCAGGCACGGATCTCCTGGGCCGTAGAAAGTGCCAGCAACGCTTGGAACTCTGCCCCTGTAAATGGTGCGGCGTCGCCCATATGCTCAAGCACATCGGCTTCCACTCGCTTCGTGAGATTCTTGGCGACGGCATCCGGTTCGGACAAGTCAACGATATTGCGCCACGCCTGAAGATGCTTGTTGCGCAAGGACACGACATCTACGCCGGAGTACCCAAGTTGTTTGCATGCCGCCTCCACGAAAATATCGAAACGGAACCCCTCCCAACTACGCTCAAGGCGTCGTTCGAATTCCTCCTTCAGGCCCTTCCCATCTGTCGGATCCTCGAATGCATCGCAAGCGCTAACTGCCTGCTCCAAAAGAATCGCCATGTCATTCGACAGTACGTCGAAGCATTGGGACCAATGCATGTCAGTTGTAGGTGTACCCGTTCCGCAATTGATGCGAAACCAGGCAATTGCACTTCTTAATGTTGCAACATCAGACTTGCTGTCAAACGCTAGGTTATGACTAGTCCAGGTCCGTAGTGCACGGACGTGGGGAAGCAATGCTCCTGGCCGTTCTCGGAGCGGGGGCAAGTGCCGCAGTACGCCCAACGATAGCTTCGCCGTCTCGTGAAGGACCGTGTAGGACCAAGCGACTAACCGTAGAAAAGCCAGTTCGTCGGCCGGATCCTTCGGAGGCTCAATTGTTACGTCCGCGATTACACCTTCGGAAATGCAAACTGTTAGTCGACGCCGAAGTTGTAGGTACGCCACTTGGGCACGAGAAAAGCTCATGCCTTGTCTCCGTGGCGGTTTAACGGATCAGCAATGGGACCCAGATAGTTAAATGCGATGTTGAAAGAACGAACATCGCGTCCCAACCGCAGATCATCCGCCGGGAAGTCCCGGGTTAGTAAGTCGATCTCGCCATTGAAGCCAGCAACCTGAACCTCCCAATGGCCTTCACTTCGCTGCCTACGAATCTTTCCGGCAAACCCCAACCCTCCTGGTGCTTCCAACAGCAGGCGGCGAAGAACACGCGCAGGATCTTCGAAGTCACTATCGTGCCCGAGACTACGAAACTGGTCGCGCGCACTTTGCGCATCTCCAACTAACCACTCAAGGGCAGCCTCGAGCAAGCGATTTCCGTTTCTTGCTCCTTCGCCCGCGGTTGCATTGAGGGCCGACACTATCGAATGGACCTGTTCTTGCTTAGATCGCTCTTGCGGAATGCGAGATCTGTCATTGGCAAAAAGGCGCCTACCAGTCAAACATATCCACTTCAGGTTTAAGAGTAGCTGCAAGGAACGAACGTCACCTTGGATTGAATCTAAGTGCATCTCCAGGAACTGCACTGCGTCGAACGCTCGAGCGACCTCGCTGGACGTCGGCTCTCTTAATGGGTCAACCAACACCTCGAATGCCATTTCTCTAGCCCGAAGGAAATAGGCGACTGGAGGATTAATGGCTTCCAATTCACTAAACGCTTGCTCTGACAAGGCAGCATCCTCGAGCAACGAAGCAACCTTCATCTTGCGAGAATGAAAAGCGAGAATGCCATTATTGCCGAGCACGCCGCTTGAGGCTTGATCCAGCGTGGAGAGGATGTCGGCACGTAGCTCTGCAGCATGAACATCAGACAGCCGGTGTTCTCGAAGGATATCAGCTGGCGTCCAGAGCGCCACATCGATCGGGTGATATCCAGTATTGCCAGAAATGGCTTTCTGTACAGCTGCGCGCGCCGCCTGATAATTGGACCATATATCTTGCTCGTGGGCATTTCTCCTTGCCAAACCAACAGCCAGAAAACCATAGATGGAGGCCCGCTCCACCGAAAAGTTTTGTCGAGCCCTCCTGCCGGCGCGAAGTTTCTTGGCCGCAATCTGTGACAGCGCAAGTTCGACCACCTCCCGCGCCTCATTGAGGATGAAGTCACGGCTCTCATCGGAGATCGACTCAGATTGATCCGGCTTGTCTGACACAAAAAGAGCCTCGCGGCGGAAGGCGGACTCTTGAAGCATCAGTCGGGCATCCATGACCTGATGCTCTACCCGCAAAGAGGTCAATGTTCGAGCAATCGTCAAGTAACCGGCTTGATAGGCCTTGCCCCTTGGTCCGTCGCGATGGAGCTTATGGAGCAAGTCCAAGGCAAACTGGATCTCACCCTCTTCATCGACGGAATTCGAGCGTACTGCGGAAATCAAGGCGACAAGACACCCAAGCTCGCGCTCCTTGTCAGCCAGACGCTTCCGGCAAATCAGTTCAGCCTCAAGCTGCAGTCGAGGCTGAACTAGAAAACTGTTGCCCTCGGGATCTCCTGCTCGCCAGCGAAACAAGTCAAGCTCTTGGAAAATAAATGCGATCTGTGAGATGTCAAAGTCGCCTCCGGCAGCTTTACGAAGGGAGCGCAACAGTAAGTTGGCCGGTATAGCGCAGTCCAGCCTTCCCGCCACCATTACATAATCGATCAGACGCGCCGACGCATCAAAATCGGTCGAGCCGACTTCATCCTCAAAAATCGACTCTGGCTGCTGGCTTATACCCGCTGCGATGAGTTTCTCGGCAAGCTGTGTATTCTGAATTGTTGCGCGCGGGACAGCGCGTGCCCGAATGCGGATGGTGCCTTCCGCCGCCCTCGCTTCGCCGGATACACCCCCGGCTAGCCGGCTCCGGCTAGAAGTAAGATACCGGTACAAGAGTGGAAGGAAATACTCCTCAGATATCTGATCATTCCCAATGCTGACGTGGCCGTACTTCTCCAGTAAAACGCTTAGAGAACCGATCTCAGCGCGCGTCAACCTCTCCGGGGCGTAGACGTAATTCTTGTCACTTAAATTATCTTCGCCTTCAATTCTGTAGCAGGAACCAACGACCACCACACGACGGCCTTTGCTCTTCAGGCCTGTAGTTAGATCGATGTATCGGGTCGATAGGTGATTGCCGTCACAAATCACAACTGTACCGGACGCCCCCGACTCTTCGGCTGCCTCACAGAAGTCGTCTAGTTCTGAAGCAAGAGGTACTCTCCCCCAAGAAAAAAGTACTGGTACCTTCAGTTGGGTTCTAAGCTTGACAGCCAAGCGCGCGAGTGCAATGCTCTTCCCCGTTCCGGACTGGCCATGGAGTATTGCGAAGCTGTCAGCATCCCTACTTCTCTTAAGCAGTAGTTCCGTCGTCGAGAAAAGCCGATGCTCGAAATCGCGCAGGATAGCGAAGCCTCTAAGGATGCCTTCGACAGTTGACCGGGGGCCACCGAAATCGCCATGAAATCTCTGGAACAGCTCATTGACTTGGCTGGGTAAACTGTCCGGTGGATCTGTCCACGTGTCGTCAACGACGGCCGCTACTGCTTCAACCCGCAAGCGCAACGATGGGGACAGGTTGAAAAAGCGACCATCTTGAATGCTGATGGTCCCTTCGGCACTGTTAAATACTATTGTTTCGGCCTCTAACGGCAGCGCCGATGCGCCGAGCACCTCGACCAGACTGCGGGTTTCGCATATCAGAGAACCCTCGCTGAGCATGTGCGCCACGAAATCGGAATCTGTATGCTTTGCCCCAAACCAAAGTACTAGAGGGGCAGGTTGTTCGGAAACCGCGGCAAGCAGATCGTCGATCTCCAGCCAATCACTTTCGGGAATAAACCCGTCGATGACCACCAAGCCAAGAGCCGTAGCCGTTTCACGAAGCCTATTCAATAAGGGAACTGTATGGGCCGACAGTCTGCGCTTAAGTTCGATAGGAGACATTGGCGGCGGTGAGTTCTCCGCATCGGTCGCGCGGCCAAAAACGTAGTGAATTGCGGGGCGCGCCTTACTCCTTGGCGCTCTGGAGTAATGATCTGCGGCTAACACAGTTTCGGGAAGACGCCCACGTGTTTCAAGAAGGCCTGCAATTCGATGATCCAATGATGTTGTGAAGACACCACTCCACGCTAGATCAAAAACCTTCTCGAGCCCTTCCGTGGGCACCCGCCGGTCGAACCGCTCACCTAGCCATTGGTAATCAGCGGGGGTTAGTTTTCGCGTTCGAAGCACGTCTCGCCACTTTGCCTCGGGCTCGGGTGGCTTGCCTTCGATTCGCTCGAGCAAACCGTTCAGGACAGGCTCCGATTGTTCACCTCGAAAGAAGTCCTGGCCCAAGAACAAAACAACCGGAAGATCTTTTCTGAACGATTCCAACAAATTCTCAAGGGCGCTGGTCAATGTCTGCCTCCTCAAAACGACTTCTATGCTCAAACGGTGAGTCAGGCCGTCAAGTTCGAGCATACCTAGTCTTCAGGACCTGCCGTCATCGCAGTACGACCTAGCTTAGACCGGTGCGGGCAAGCGGCCAAGCAAGCTTCTTGCTTAGTCTCTCACTTGGCCTCGTCAGATGACCGGTTGCTTGGGCAACGCAGATTCCGTAGCCTGACATTGACCGTCCCAATCGCTGCGATCCGCCTTCAACACGTGCAGCCTGAGTGTCGGCTGATGGCCGACAGCGGCCACTCGGTTTTAAAGCTTGACCGACCGCAACCGCTGCACAGCAGTCGGTGCGTTTTGAGGCAGGCTGGCCGCCAGGCCTGCAAGACCAACGGACCTAGGCCAGCCGGAGGCCCCCATTGGCCGCACCTGTGCCTTGCGGACCTGACACGGTCCCAAGCCCCCAGTTGTCGACACAGTCCTGGAAACTCCCCTGCCAAAATGCCCCTGAAAGTCGACACAGAGTTGTCAGAGTCGACACCTAGTTGTCAAAAAACAGGCCACCCCATGCTCCGCTACCTCACCGTCCCCGTCACCGCCTTCCAGCAAAACTGCTCCATCGTCTGGTGCGACAGCACCATGGACGCGGCCATCATTGATCCGGGTGGTGACATTGAGGTGCTCAAGGCCGAGGTGGCGCGCCTGGGGGTGAAGCTGGTGGCCCTGTGGATCACGCATGCGCACATCGACCATGCGGGCGGCACGGGGCAGTTGGCGCGGGAGTTGGGCTTGCCCATCATCGGCCCGCATCCGGGTGACCAGTTCTGGATTGACGGCTTGCCGCAGCAGAGCCAGATGTTCGGCTTTCCGCCGGCCGAGCATTTCACGCCCACGCGCTGGCTGGCGGATGGCGACACGGTGACGCTGGGCGAGTGCACGCTGGACGTGCGCCATTGCCCGGGCCACACGCCGGGGCATGTGGTGTTTCACAGCGTCGAGGCGAAGCGCTGTTTCGTGGGCGACGTGCTGTTCGCGGGCTCCATCGGCCGCACTGATTTCCCGCAGGGCAATCACGCCGCGCTGATCGCCAGCATCACACAGCGCCTGTGGCCGATGGGTGACGACACGGTGTTCATCCCCGGCCACGGCCCGGAAAGCACCTTCGGCCGTGAGCGCCGCACCAACCCCTACGTGGGCAATACCTGAGCGTTCAGGGCTGGGGCCTGCCCAACCCAATGCCCGGTTTCAGCGCGGCAGCGCCGGCGGGTTGAACCGCTGCGGGGGGCGCTGGGCCCGGTCGTACAAGGGCTCCACCTTCGGCAGCGTGCGTTCAATGTCCTGAATGCGCGAAGGCCCGGACGGGTGGGTCGACAGGAACTCGGGCGGCGCGCCCTCGCTGGCCTTCATCATCTTCTGCCACAGCGTCACGCCCGAGCTGGGGTCGTAGCCGGCGCGCGCGGCCAGTTCCAGGCCCACCAGGTCGGCTTCGCTTTCGTCTTCGCGGCTGAACTTCAGGGTCAGGATCTGCGCGCCCATGTTCAGCGCCGCGTCACCCAGGTTACCCAGGCCCAGCAGTGAGCTGACCAGGCCGGCGCCGATGCGCGTGGCCGCGGTTTTGCCCATGCGTTCGCGGGCGTGCTCGCGCAGGGCGTGGGCCATTTCGTGGCCCATGATCATGGCCACTTCGTCGTCGCTCAGTTGCAGGCGCTGCAGGATGCCGAAGTAGAAGGCGATCTTGCCGCCGGGCATGCAGAAGGCGTTCAGCTCCTTCGAGCCAAACAGGTTGATTTCCCAGCGCCAGTTGGTGGCGCGGCGGTTCCAGTCCTCGGTGTACGGAATGATGCGCTGGGCGATGGCTCGCAGGCGTTGCAGCTGCGGGTTGTCGTCGCCGGCCAGCGCACGCTTGGCGGCGGCTTCGCGCTTCATCTGGCCGTATTGCTGGTTCGCGGCCTGCTCCACCTGATCAGCCGACACCAGCTTGGTGAAGCGCGATTCACGGCCCACGTCACCCCGCACGCCTTCCTGGGCGAACACGGCGCCAGGCAGCAGCGTGCCAGCCACCAGGCCGGTGGCCATGCGGCGGCGCGCGTGCAGGGCGCAGCGGCAATCGCCGCGGTGCGCCAGCGCGGGCAGCGTCAACTCGGCATCGGTGCAGAAGTGCGGGGCGGTGCCGTCAGGCAGGTGCGAGGGCAGGGGCATGGTGGCGTTGATTGTGCAGCTTGTCAGTCGTCGGTGGGCAGGTTCTGGGTGTCGTCACGCACCAGCGCTTCCACACTCGGGCGCAGTCGCCAAAGCATCACCAGCGCCGGGGCGGCCAGCACGGTGGAAACGATGAAGAAGCTCGGCCAGCCGATGGACGCGGCCAGCACACCGGCCAGCGGCCCCACCCACACCCGGCCGACCGACGCAAACGCGCTCAGCAGCGCGAACTGCGTGGCGGTGAAGCGCTGGCTGGTCAGGCTCATCAGCAGCGCCAGGAAGGCAGCGGTGCCCATGCCGCCAGAGAGGTTCTCGAAGGCAATCACCATCAGCAAGCCGCCGTCCACCGGCGTGGGCTGGGCGAGCTGCACGAAGCCCAGGTCAAACGCCGGAATGATCAGGCCTGGCAGCACGCCCTTGCCCGCGGTGGCCAGCCACCAGAAGCCCAGGTTGCTCAGCAGTTGCAGCACGCCGAACAGCATGAGAGAGCGCCACAGGCCCAGGCGCAGCATCAGCGCCCCGCCGGCCAGCGCACCAAGAATGGTCAGCCACAGGCCCATGACCTTGTTGACCAGCCCCACCTCGGCCGAGGTGTACGCCATGCTCTTCAGCAGGAACGGCGTCATCAGCGAGCCGGCAAACGCATCGCCCAGCTTGTACAGGATGATGAAGGCCAGAAAGGCCACCGCGCCCGGCTGTGAAAAGTAGTTCTGCAAGCCGTTCAGCAGCGTGTTGAAGCGGGCTTTGCGGGCCGCCCAACCGGCCAGCGGCAGGGTGAAGGCCAGGCCGGCCAGCAGTGCCACCAGGTCGATCCAGCGCTGCTGCAAGGCGGGGGTGAGGCTGCTGCCAGCCAGCACCGGGTTGAGCAGGCGGTGCGCCAGCGGGCCAAACAGCAGATCGGTGATCAGGTAGCCGGCCACCGCCGCGCCGCTCACGGCCAGAAAGCCGAGCACGTCGTTGCGGGCGCTGCCGGGTTGGTGGGCGTCAGCGGGCTCCGCCGCGCCGCTGGGCACGGCGGGGGCCGGCAGGCGGGGCAGCAGCACCGCGCTCAGCACCGCGGCACCGGCCATCAGCAGGGCCATCAGGCGATACACCTCGGGCCAGGTGCGGCCGCCGCCCTGGGCCATGTCGGTCCAGATCAGGGCCACGCCGCCCGACAGGATCATCGCCATCCGGTAGCCCATCACGTTCAGCGATGAGCCCAGGCCGCGTTCGCGCGCAGGCAGCAGGTCGGTGCGATAAGCGTCACTGGCCACGTCCTGCGAAGCCGACAAGAACGCCACCGCCACGGCCACCAGCGCAAACACCTGCAGCGATTCCCGCGGGGGCGTGGCCGACAGCACCACCAGCGCGCCCGCCAGCAGCAGCTGCGTCAGCACCAGCCAGCCGCGCCGCCGACCCAGCAGCGGCAGGTCGAAGCGGTCCATCAGCGGCGCCCACAGGAACTTGAAGGTGTAGGGCAGGCCGACCAGGCTGAGAAAGCCGATGGCCGCCACGTCCAACCCTTCCACGCTCAGCCAGGCCTGCATGGCCTGGCCAGTCAGGGCCAGCGGCAGGCCGGAGGCAAAGCCCAGCACGGCCACCACCAGCAAGCGGTGCCAGGCCCCGCGGCTCATGCGGGGGGCGGGGGCGGCAGGGCCGGGGGTCAGCTGATCGGGGGTAGCAGGCATCCGACGATTCTAGGAGCCGGTTTCGAGCCGCCACATTCTCGTATGGCGGCCATTGACGGGCCGCGTCACAATAGTGCGATAACTACACGGGCCCGCCAGCATCGGACTGGCCCGGCCCAACCTCAGAGTGGAGTGCGTTTTCAGATGGCGGATAACCCGGTTTGGTTTTGGCAAGTCATCGCCGGTGCGGCGGTAGGCGGCTTGGGTCTCGGCATCTGGATCGACTCGGTGCGGCGCAAGCGTCAGAAGGCCAAATCGAAGCGTCGCGTGGTGCGTCCGCCAGCTGAAGCGGAGCGGCCATCGATGCTGCATTCGCAGCTGCCCGGCGTGCCACCGGCCTCCGGTTTCCGCTCTGAAAGTGCCCAGACCCGCCTGCTTGAGCGCCTGCGTGAGAACAATCTGGAGCTCGCAGCCAAGGTCAAAGCCCTGACGGAACAACACGCCCGGGCGTTTTCTGAATCAAACCAGCAACAAGAAGCGGAAAAAATCCGCCAAGAGCGCCAGCTTGAAGAATTGCGTCAAGCCCACTCCGGTGAGCTGGCGCACCTGATGTCGGTGCTGGTGGAACAGGTCGATGGCATCCACAAGGCCCACGCTTCGCAGGTGAAGAACCTGGAGGCCGAGCTTGAGCGATTGCGCACCCAGGGCGGCGGTGCCTCCGCGGGTGCGCCCACGGCCATGGCCACCGAATTCGCCAACACCATCGTTTCCACGTCCCCGCCGCGGCTTTGAGCCGGGCTTTTTCAGGCGCTTTCCATGGATCTCTTTCTTTCTGCAGCTTGGTTGGTGTGTGGTGCCGTTGTGGGCGCCGTGCTGGCCATCGCGCTTGGGCCGATGCGCGCCAAGAAGCAGGCCCAGCAAGCCAAGCTGGCGCTGGCCGACGGCCAGCAGCGCCGCGCTCTGGAGCGCATGCGTGAAAGCCACAACGAGCTGACCGAACAGATCGAGAGCCTGAACCGGCGCAATGCGCAGCAAACTGAAGCGTTGAAGCACCAGCACGGCATCGAGTTGCGTGCTGCGGAAGACGAGATTCGCCGCGTGCGTGAGCAGCTCAGCCGCCTGCTGGACGTGGCCGAAGAGGGCCAGGTGATTTCCGGCACCTCGTTCCAGCCGACGCAGTTCGACGAATCAGAGCCGCCGGCGCCGCCCAAGCGCTGAGCGTTCAAACCGATCGCGGGCGCCCGGGCGCGCCGCGATCAGCCCGCCGTCATCAACCCAGCAGCACCCGCCGTGCGGCGCCGCCCAGGCGCGCCAGCCAGTGCGAGGTGGGCAGCACCACGCGTGCCCGGGCTTGTTGCCGCGGGCCGGGGTGTTGCAGCAAGCGCAGCGGTGGCTGCTGGCTTTCGCCCGGCAGCAGGTCCAGCGTCGACGGTGAAAAGGGGTGGCGTGTCATGGGTGGTCGGCTGCAGCACTGACGCTGATGCCGTGTGCGAACTCTATGGATTCGCTGTTTTGCATACAACTGCTTGATGTGCATCTGCGTTCTGCATATTTGCAGTGATGTGGGACACTCCGCCCCATGGCTGGACTGGACTGGAGCGACCTGAGATATGCCCTTGCGATCGGGCATGCGGGGTCATTGGGCGGCGCGGCCCGGCAGCTGGGCGTGAATCACACCACGGTGCTGCGGCGCCTGGATGCACTCGAGAGCCGCCTCGGCGCACGCCTGTTCGAGCGCCACCGCACCGGCTACGAGCCCACCGAGGCCGGCGCGCTGGTGCTGGAGCAGGCCCGGCGCATGGCTGATCAGGCCGACGAGATCGAGCGCCGCGTGATGGGCCGCGACCGCGAACTCACCGGCGAGCTGCGCGTGACCACCGCCTTCGTCGTGATGGAGCACCTGCTGCCCGCGCCACTCGCCAGCTTCGCCCGCACCTACCCCGGCATCGAGGTGGAGGTGATGGAAAACGCGTTTCTGGTCGACCTGGCCCGCCGCAGCAGCGAGCCCGGCCAGAGCTGGACACAGCGCGAAGCCGACGTGGCCGTGCGGCTGTCGGCCCATGTGGCCGAGCACCTGGTGGGCCGGCCGCTCGGGCTGTCTGAATGCCGCGTTTATGCCCTGCGCGGCGCGCCCGATTTGCCCCAGACCATCACCCCGCTGGCCCACCTGTTGGCCGATGCGCCCTGGGTGGCGTTCGAGCGCGATGCCCAGGCGCGTGTGTATGACCGCTGGATGCGCCAGGCGCTGGCCACGGCGCACATCCGCGTGCGCGTCGACATCTTCAACGCCGTGGCCGCGATGCTGCGCACCGGCGTGGGCGTGGGCATCCTGCCCACCTTCATGGAAGAGCGGCACCCTGAGCTGATTCCCGTGTCCGATCCGCTGCCGGAGCTGGAAGTGCCCGTCTGGATGCTGACCCACCCCGATCTGCGCGACACCGCCCGGGTGCGGGCCTTCATGCAGCATGTGGGCGACGCCATCGCGTTGCGGCTCAAGCCGGCCTGAGCGGCAGTTGCGTGCAGGTTGACCCGCCTGACACAGGATGGCGCCAGAAAAGCGGGGTAGTCGCATCGTTTGACACTCGTTCGCGCAGCGTGCCAACGGTGACACTGGCAACATCGAGCAACCTCTGGCCCCTGCCGGCCCGCCCGTTTACCCCCATGAGCCGCCCCAACCGCCGCAACCTTTACCGCCTGCTGCATGTGCAGCCCGGTGCACCCGTCGAGGTGATCAAGGCCAGTTACCGGGTGTTGATGGGCACTTTGCGGGCCCACCCTGACCTGGGCGGTGACCACGAACAGGCAGCCCTGTTGAACGAGGCCTGGGCCGTGCTGGGTGACGCCGATCGCCGCGCCGCCTATGACCGCGAACTGGCCGCCAAACTCAAGGGCCAGCGCAAGGGCACGGCATCGTCCGCCACTGGCACTTCAGCCCGCGCGGCTGATTCACCCGCCTCACCCGCTTCAGCCGTACCCACACCCGCCTCGCAGCCTGCCGCCGCACCCGCGCCCGCCGAGCCGGCACCGCCCACCGGTGCCCGCCTGTGGCGCCAGCGTGGCCAGTGCCCGCTGTGCCAGCACGCCTTGCCGCCGCGCCTGCTGGCCGACAGCCGCTGCGCCAGTTGCGACAGCCCGCTCAGCCCCGCACCCGACACCGACCACGTCGGCAAAGAGCTGTTTGGCCGCCGCGCTTCGCTGCGCATGCCTCGCGATGAATCACTGACCGTGCAGCTCGGCAAAGCCGGCGCACTGCTGCCGGCGCGCTGGCGCGACATGTCGCTCACGGGTTTGAGTTTTCTGGCGCCGGCACCCTTGCCAGCCGGGCGCGTGCTGCGCATCCGTGACCACACCATCGACGCGCTGGCCGAGGTGGTGTCGTGCCACGGGCACGCCAGCCAGCAGCTGGTGCATGCCCGCCTGCTCACCGCGCGCTTCCTTCAGCCGCGCGGGCAGTTCGTGTCGACCTCGGCGTAAGGCCGAGGCGGCATTTCAGCGCCTCAGCGCCTCAGCACTTCAACGCGTCGAGACCGGCTGCTTGCTGGTGTCGATGTCCACGTACTGCCACCAGTCCTGCCAGAACAGCGGACGGCGATAGCCTTCCACCCAGGGGTGGGCCATGTCCGTCACGAAGCGGTGCAGGTGGTTCTTGTACGGGGCATAGGCCACGCTGATGCGCTTGGCTTCCACGAACAGCGCCTCGCGCTCGGGGCCGTCGGGCAGGCCCTGCATCTTGGTGTAGATCGCGTCGAAGGCGTCGTTCTGGAAGCGGGCCAGGTTGGCGCCGCCCTTCATCGGGCCGTACAGGCGGCCGAGTGCGCTCTGGCCGTCACGCTGCGACGCCGACGAAGCCACCCCCCACATTTGCAGCTTGCCGGCCTGCGCCGCCTTCAGGTTCTCGGGCCACTTGGCCGACTTGAACTCGATGCGGATGCCGATGGCCTTCAGGTTGCGCTGCCAGAGGTCGTCGAGCTGGCGTGATTGCTGGTCGGGCTGGGTGTTCTTGGTCAGCTTCAGCGGGCTGCCGTCGGGCAGGTCGCGCCAGCCGTCACCGTCCTTGTCGACATAGCCGTACAAGTCGAGCAGCGCGCGTGCGCGGGCCGGGTCGAAATCGCCCATCTCCGACTTGAACTTCGGATCAAAGCCGGTGGTGTGCGGCACGGTGATGGCCTGGGCCGGAATGCCCTGGCCGCGGCGCACGAGGTTGATCTCGCGCTCGATGTCGATCGCCATGTTCACGGCGCGGCGCAGCGCGATCTTCTCGGGCGTGTAGCCGCCAACCACCGGGTCCTCCATGTTGTAGAGGGTCAGCACGATGTCGGGGTTCAGCTGGCGGAAGGCCTGGATGCCTTGCTTGGCCAGGTTCGGCGCCAGCTTGCCGCCGGGGATGGCGATGGTGGCGAAGTCTTCCGGCAGGCGGTCCAGGAAGTCCTGCTGCTTGTTCAGGAACGACAGCCAGCGCGGCTGGTTCTCTTCGATGATCGACACCTCGACCCGGTCCACCATCGGCAGCTGGCGGCCCTTGTACTTGGCCAGCATGGCCTGGCCAGCCACGTCATCGGCGGCGGGCTCGGCGTCGTAACGCAGGCGGTAGTCGGGGTTCTTCTCCAGCGCGATGAGCGAGCTGCGGCGCCACTGCGCCAGCTTGAACGGGCCGGTGCCCACCGGGTGCTCGGCAATCTTGTCGCCGTAGAACTCCACCACCTCGCGGGCGATGCCGCCCAGGGTGTCGCCGCTGGCCAGCGTCTCGGTCAGGCGCGGCCGTGACTCGGTCACTTCCAGGCGCAGGGTGTAGCGGTCAATCGCGCGCACACCGGGCACTTCGCGGTCGTAGTCAAAGGGCTTGCGCTTGTCGAGCGCTTCCTTGCGCAGCGCGTTCAGGCCGATGAAGTTCAGCTCTTCCAGGTCACCCCAGCCAGGGCTCTTGGTGGAAGGGTCAGCGAACCGCTTGATGGCGTAGGCGTAGTCGGCCGCCACCAGCTCACGCTTCTTGCCCTTGAATGCCGGGTCGTCGGTGAAGTAAATGCCGGGCTGCACCTTGATGGTGAACACCTTGAAGTCAGCCGAGATCTCCGGCATGCCGGCGGCGGTCAGCGGCTTCATCTTGATCGGCCGCGCCAGGTGGTCGTAGGTGTAAAGACCTTCGAGCATGTGGCTGATGACGATGCGCGAATACAAATCGCTCACGCGGGCCGGGTCGAACCCGGTTTCAGCCACGCGGAAGGCGTAACGCAGCACCTTGGGCGCAGTGGCGGCTGCGGCAGCGGCAGGCGCATCAGCGGCCAACGGGCTTGATGCCGGGGCGGTGAGGCCACCACAGGCCAGCGCCAGGGCGCCCAGGGTGTGGGCCGCGCGGCGACGGCTGAACAGAACAGACACGGTCATGGGAATCAACAGCAGAAATTCAGGGCGCAGAGCGCGGGATCAGTCTTTGCGCACGGCGGGTTGGCGCGTCGTGTCGACATCCACATAGCGGCCGAAGTCGCGGGCGAAGGGGTGGTCGCGGTAGCCGAGGAACCACGGCTGCGACACCATCAGACGGAAGCGGTGCACATGCGGCTTGATCGGCATGTAGGCGGCCAGCAAGGTCTGGGCCTGCTTGATCAGCGCCAGGCGCTCCGGGCCTTCGGGCAGCTGGCCGACGCGGTCGACCAGCGCGTCGTAGGCCGGCAGCTTGAAGCGCGACAGATTGCCGGAACCCGTCTGCGGGCCGTAGGCCTCTTCGAGGAAATTGGCGCCGTTGGGCGAGGTGGCGCTGTTGCCCAGCGACCAGATCTGCACCGTGCCGGCTTTGGCTTTCTTGAACTGGTCGGGCCACTGTCCGGCGATGAACTTCATGTTCACGTTGATCGCCTTCATGTACTTGGCCCACTGCTCGTTGAACTGCCGGCTGGTGGTGTCGCTCTGGGTGGAGTACTCCAGCACCATGGGCTTGCCGTCAGGCATGTCGCGCCAGCCGTCGCCGTCCTTGTCGACGTAGCCGTACATGTCGAGCAGCGCCTTGGCCTTGGCCGGGTCGTATTCGCTGAAGCCGAAGTCGAGGGCAGCGTCGTAGCCCGTGGTGTGCGGCACCAGCATGCTGGTGGCCGGAATGCCCAGGCCGCGGCGCGCCACGCGGATCTCCGCGCTGTTGTCATAGCCCAGGCTGATGGCGCGTCGCAGCGCAATCTTGTCCGGCGTGTAGCCGCCCACCACCGGGTCTTCCATGTTGAAGTAGGTGTAGGTGTGGTCGGCCCGCAGCACGCGCTCCAGCGACATGCCCTGGCGCGCCAGGTTAGGCGCCAGCTTGCCGCCCGGGGCCGCGGTGGCCGCAAATTCCAGCGGCACGGTGACCAGATCAAAGTCGTTCGACAGGAACGACAGCCAGGTCGGCTGCGCGGCTTCGATGATCGCGAACTCGATGCGGTCGATCATCGGCAGCTTGCGGCCATTGAAGCGCTTGGCCATGGCCTGACCCATCGCATCGTCAGCGGCTGGCTGGCTCTCGTAGACCTGCTCGCGGAAGCCCGGGTTGCGCTCCAGCACCATGCGCGAGGAACGGCGCCACTGCGTCAGCTTGAACGGCCCGGTGCCCACCGGGTGGCCCATCATCTCGTCGCCGTAGGCGTCCACCACCTCGCGGGCCACCGCGCCGAACAGCAGCGGGTTGGCCAGGTTCAGGTTGAACTGCGGGTCGGCCTTGCCCAGCTGCACCCGGAAGGTGTAGCGGTCGAGCGCCTGGATGCCGGTCACCGGCGCGTCGTAGTCAAACGGCTTGCGCTGGTCGAGCGACTTCTGGCGCACGGCTTCAAGGCCGGGCAGCTCGGCGTCCTGCAGCGAGCTGTAGTTCGGGCTCTTCCAGCGTGGGTCGAAATGCCGCTTGAGCGAGTAGACGTAGTCGGCGGCCGTCAGCTCGCGCTTCTGGCCCTTGAAGGCCGGATCGTCAGCGAAGTAGATGCCCGGGCGGATGCGCACCGTCCAGGTCTTGAAGTCGGCCGACACCTCGGGCAGCGCAGCCGCGGTCACGGTCTGCACGCGGATGGGCCGCTCGGTGTAGTTGTAGCCCAGCGGTGGCTCGATGATGTGGGCGATCACCGTGGACGAATACAGGTCCGACACCTGCGCCGGGTCAAACCCGGTTTCGGCGGCCGGAAACGCATAGCGCACCACCTTCAGCGGCGTGGCCGAAGCGGCGGCACTGCTGGAGGCGCCGGCGGGTGCATCCGCAGCGTGGGCAGCAGGCATGCACCACGGCAGCGCCGTGAGTGCAACAAGAAGCGCCCGGCTTGTGGCCTGCGCGAAGAACTGTGTTCGGCTCATGTGCCGTTTCAGCAAAGGTTGCGATGCGCGCAGTCTATCCGGCCCGCCGGGCGGCTTCGGCCAGCCCTGGCACGGGGTTTGCGATAAGCCGGGGGCTTCATTCACAGCGCCTACACTCGCGCATTCTGAAAATTCCCGCCCTTGCGCCACAAGCGCTTCGGGGCTCAACCGTGTCGTCAGCCTCATGCTTGCCTACCTGATACGACGTCTCTGGCAGATGGTGCCCACCCTGATCGGGGTCATCTTGCTGGTGTTCGTGCTCTTCAAATTCTTCGGCAGTGATCCTGCCGTTTTGCTGGCCGGCCAGAACGCCAACCAGGCCCAGATCGCCGCCATCCGGCAGCAGTTGGGGCTGGATGAGCCGTGGTGGTTCCAGCTGTGGATCTTCGTCAAGCAGATCGTCACGTTTGATTGGGGCAAGAGTTGGGCCACGAATGAGCAGGTGTCACACCTGTTTGCAAGCCGCATGCCGGCCACGCTGACCGTGATGACGCCCATCCTGCTGCTCGACACGCTGCTGGCGGTGCCCATCGCCCTGGGCGTGGCGTATGTGCGCGGCTCACTGACCGACCGCACCATCATGGTGGTCACCACCGTGGCGCTGTCGATCTCCTTCCTGGTCTACGTCATCCTGGGCCAGTACGTGTTCGGCTTCCAGCTCGGCTGGTTCCCGGTGCAGGGCTGGAGCGACTCCACCCTGACGAACCTGCTGGTCTTCTGCCCGCTGCCGGTGATGCTGGCGGTGGCGGTGGGCCTGTCGCCGCAGACACGCCTCTACCGCAGCTTCTTCCTCGACGAGCTGGGCCAGGACTACGTGCGCACCGCGCGGGCCAAGGGCCTGGGCGAGGGCACGGTGCTGTTCAAGCACGTGCTGCGCAATGCGCTGATCCCCATCCTGACCAACGTCGGTCTGGCGCTGCCGGGCATTTTTGTCGGCTCGTTCCTGATCGAGGTGTTCTTCTCCATCCCGGGCCTGGGCCGCGAGGTGTTGCTGGCGGTGAACCGCAGCGACTACCCCGTCATCCAGGCCGCCACGGTCTATCTGGCCGTGCTGACGATGTTGATCAATCTGGGCACCGACCTGATGTACAAGGTCGTTGACCCGCGGGTGGTGCTGAAATGAGCGCAGTGATGAATGTTGTACCGGCCGCCAAGCTTGAGCGGTCCGAAGGGGTCTGGCAAGCCGCGTGGCGCCGCTTCAAGCGCGACCGCGTCGGCCTCGTGTCGATGATCGTCGTGGCAGGCTTCCTGTCCGTCATCGCGCTGGCAGCGCTGGGCCTGGTGGCCAAGAACTGGCAGGCCGAAGTGGGCGTGGCGAATGCCCCGCCGACCTTCATGGGCCCCGCGGCCGCCGAGGCCAGCGGCCCGGCAGACGCCACCACCGGCCCGAACGTGGACCTGACCAGCGTGGACCCGCTGGCGCCGCGTTACGCCGAGTGGGCCGAGAAGGCCAAGGCCTACAAGACCACCGAAGTGCCCAAGGCGCAGACGCTGCCGCTGGGCGCTGACCGCATGGGCCGCGACGTGCTCGACAAGGCCATCAAGGGCACCGAGATCTCGGTGTTCGTGGGTGTGCTGGCGGCCTTGGTGGCCACGCTGATCGGCACGGTGCTGGGTGCGCTGGCCGGCTTCTTCGGCGGCAAGGTCGGCGACTTCCTGGAGTGGCTCTACAACGTCTTCACCGCCATCCCCGACATCCTGCTGATCTTCGCCTTCGCGGCGGTGTTCGGCCGCGGCATCGGCACGGTGGTGATGATCCTGGGCCTGGTCGGCTGGACCAGCCTGTACCGCCAGGTGCGTGCCGAGTTCATGAAGCACAGCGCGCGTGAATACGTGCGTGCCGCTGAAGCCATCGGTGCCTCGGCCTCGTCGCGCATGTTCCTGCACATCCTGCCGAACATCAGCCACGTCATCCTGGTGCGCATGTCGCTGATGGTGGTGGGCTTCATCAAGAGCGAAGTGATCCTGTCGTACCTGGGCCTGGGCGTGCCGGTCGACCAGGTGAGCTGGGGCACGATGCTGGCCGAAGCGCAGGCTGAACTGATCCTGGGCCACTGGTGGCAGCTCGCCGCTGCAACCGCCTTCATGGCGGTGTTTGTGACCGCGTTCTCGCTGATGGCTGATGCCTGGCGCGACGCGCTCGACCCGAAACTGCGCGGCCTGGAGTAAAGCACCATGAATTCCCAAGACAAGGCGGGCATGCTGCTGAGCATCCGCAACCTGAAGGTCGCGTTCCGCATGGGCACCGTCAACGGTGTCGTGCAGCGCGCGGAAGCGGTCGGCCGCGGCGCAGACAGCGTCAGCTTCGACATCCCCGCCAACAGCACGGTGGCCCTGGTGGGCGAATCGGGCTCGGGCAAGAGCGTCACGGCCATGTCGATCGTGAACCTGCTGCCCGACAACGCCGAGCGCAGCGGCCAGATCCTCTGGAACGGCCGCGACATGATCGGCCTGAGCAAGGCGGAGTTGCGGGCCATGCGTGGCCGCGACATCGCCTGCGTCTTTCAAGACCCGATGTCTTCGCTGAACCCGGTGTTCACCGTGGGCCAGCAGCTCGCCGAGCCGCTGATCACCCACATGGGCCTGTCGCGCAAGGCGGCATTCGCCCGCGCCGAAGCCCTGCTCAACGAGGTCGGCATCCCGGAGCCGGCGCGCCGCATGAAGGCCTACCCGCACGAGTTGTCGGGTGGCCAGCAGCAGCGCGTCATGATCGCCATGGCGCTGACCTGCGAGCCCAAGCTGCTGATCGCCGACGAGCCGACCACGGCGCTCGACGTGACCATCCAGCGCCAGATCATCGAGCTGCTGGCCAGCCTGAAGCAGCGTCTGGGCCTGTCGGTGCTGTTCATCAGCCATGACCTGGGCCTGGTGGGTGAAATCGCCGACCAGGTGGTGGTGATGCGCCACGGCACCATCCGTGAAGCCGGCCCGACCGGGGACATGTTCAGCGCCCCGAAAGACCCGTACACCCGCGCCCTGCTGGCCTGCCGCCCGAGCCTGGAGAACAACCCGGCCCGGTTGATGGTGATCGACGATCACATCGAAGGCCGCCAGGCGCGCACCGACGTCAAGGCCAAGGACCCCGACGCCCCCGTGGTGCTGGAAGTGAAGTCGCTCGCCAAGAGCTTCTTCATCAAGCAGGGCCTGTTCGGCCAGCGCGAATTCAAGGCCGTGCGCGACGTGAACTTCACGCTGCGCAAGGGCTACACGCTGGGCGTGGTGGGTGAATCCGGCTCCGGTAAGACGACGATGGGCCTGACGCTGCTGCGCCTGCACGAGCCGACCGCTGGCGAAGTGCTGTTCGACGGCAAGAACCTGCTCAAGCTCAGCCCAGCCGAGCGCCAGGCGATGCGCCGCCGCATCCAGATCGTCTTCCAGAACCCGTATGCGTCGCTGAACCCGCGCTTCACGATCGGCCAGGCGCTGATCGAGCCCATGCGCATCCACAACATCGGCCAAGACGACACCGAGCGCGAACAACGCGCCCGCGAGCTGCTGGTGAAGGTGGGCCTGGATGACCGCGCGTTTGGCAAGTACCCGCACGAGTTCTCGGGCGGCCAGCGTCAGCGCGTGGCCATCGCCCGCTGCCTGACCCTGAACCCCGAGGTGCTGGTGCTGGACGAGTCGGTCAGCGCGCTCGACGTGTCGGTGCAGGCGCAGGTGCTGAACCTGCTGAAGGACCTGCAGGACGAGCTCGGCCTGTCCTACATCTTCATCAGCCATGACCTGGCGGTGGTGCGCTTCATCTCCGATGAAGTGCTGGTGATGAAGGACGGCGAGGTGGTGGAGCAAGCCGGCGTCGAAGAGATTCTTCATGCGCCCAAGCAGGCCTACACCAAGCGCCTGATCGGCGCCGTGCCCCGCGGCTGGCAACCTGCTGCAAGCGCTGCCGCCTGACGCTGCCTATCTGCAGGCCCCGGTGCAGCGCTCGCTGTGCCGGGGCCTTTTTTCGAGTTTTTCCCGAGGAGACAACAACCATGAGCCTGTTCCCGAAATGGCGTGAAGTGGCGGCCGAGCCCGGCCGCGTCGTGGCCCCCGACGAGCGCCTGTCGTGGCCGCAAACCGCAGCGATGGGCGTGCAGCACGTCATCGCGATGTTCGGCGCCACCGTGCTGGCCCCGCTGCTGATGGGCTTCAACCCGAACGTGGCGATCCTGATGTCGGGTGTCGGCACCTTGATCTTCTTCGCCCTGGTGGGCGGCCGCGTCCCGAGCTACCTGGGCTCGAGCTTTGCCTTCATCGGCGTGGTGATCGCCGCCAGCGGCTACGGCGGCTCCGGCCCCAATGCCAACATCGGCGTGGCACTCGGCGGCATCATTGCCTGCGGTGCCGTGTATGCGCTGATCGGCCTGCTGGTGCAGGTCATCGGCACGAAGTGGATCGAGTCGCTGATGCCGCCGGTCGTCACCGGCGCCGTGGTGGCCGTGATCGGCCTGAACCTGGCAGGCGTGCCGATCAAGAACATGGCCCCGACCGACTTCGACAAGTGGATGCAGGTCATCACCTTCGTCAGCGTCGGCCTGGTGGCGGTGCGCACCAGCGGCATGCTGCAGCGCCTGCTGATCCTGGTGGGCCTGATCATGGCCACCGTGATCTATGCGGTGCTGACCAACGGCCTGGGCCTGGGCAAGCCGATCGACCTGAGCGGCATCGCCAACGCGGCCTGGTTCGGCGCCCCGGCGTTTGCCAGCCCGGTGTTCGACGTGAACGCCATGCTGCTGATCGCCCCGGTGGCCATCATCCTGGTCGCTGAAAACCTCGGCCACGTGAAGGCCGTGAGCGCCATGACCGGCCAGAACCTCGACGGCTACATGGGCCGCGCCTTCCTGGGCGACGGCGTGGCGACGATGGTCTCGGGCGCTGCCGGTGGCACGGGCGTGACCACCTACGCCGAGAACATCGGCGTGATGGCAGCCACCAAGATCTACTCCACCGCGATGTTCGTGGTGGCTGCGCTGATCGCCGTGGTGCTGGGCTTCTCGCCGAAGTTCGGCGCGCTGATCCAGACGATTCCGCTGGCCGTGATGGGCGGCGTGTCGATCGTCGTGTTCGGCCTGATCGCCGTGGCCGGCGCCAAGATCTGGGTCGACAACAAGGTCGACTTCAGCGAGAACCGCAACCTGCTGATCGCCGCCATCACCCTGGTGCTGGGCACGGGCGACTTCACGCTGACCTTCGGCGGCTTCGCGCTGGGCGGCATCGGTTGCGCCACCTTCGGTGCCGTGCTGCTGCACCTGCTGCTGCGCAAGAAGGCCTGAGGGGCCCGGGCTGGTCCGCATGGGCCGGCCCCCTCCTCACATCGGCGTGGGCGTGCCGGCCATCCGGTCGTACTTGAGAAAGTAGCGCCGCGCCAGCGCCACCAGCTGGGCTTCGGTCGGGTGATCGGCCGGCTCGGTGCCCACCAGGCGCGGCAACAACGCCGCCTGGTGCTGGGCCACCCAGGTCTTGAATTCTTCCGGTGCGCCCGCCGGGCCGACCAGCAAGACCTCCTGCACACCATTCAGCGCACCGACGAGCTGCTCGAAGAACACGTGCAGCGTGCGGGTATCGGTGCCGTGGTGGCGAGGGTGGTGGCTGTGTGCCTTCACCCGCTGGGCCTGCACCGACTCGGCGTCGAACTGCAGCACCTGCGCTTGTTGATGGTCCATCCAGACAACGGCGTGAAACAGGGACATCGCTTCTCCTTGGTGGGTTGATGGGGACATCGTCTGCCTGTGTGGCGTTGCGGTCGTTGATGCGCATCAAGCCCTGTGCGGCAGCGGCCGGCCAGGGGCGCCGCTGCCTACAATGCCCCGCAGCAGCCAGCGGGCTGCCGAATCACCTGAGCGGAGCCCCTTTCCCATGTGTCAGCTGCTGGGCATGAATGCCAACACGCCCACCGATGTGATGTTCAGCTTCACCGGGCTGGCCACGCGTGCGGATGAGCACAAGGACGGCTTCGGCGTCGGCTTCTTCGAGGGCCGTGGCGTGCGCCTGTTCGTGGATCACCAGAGCGCCCGGGTCTCGCCCGTGGCCCAGCTGGTGAAGACCTGGCCCATCCGCAGCGAGCACGTCATCGCCCACATCCGCAAGGCCACGCAGGGCGTGGTGTCGCTGGAGAACACCCACCCGTTCCAGCGCGAGCTCTGGGGCCGCTACTGGGTGTTCGCCCACAACGGCAATCTGGTGGATTTCAACCCGCGCCTGCATGCGGCCTTCAAGCCGGTGGGCGACACCGACAGCGAACGCGCCTTCTGCTGGCTGATGCAGGAAATGGCCAAGGCCCATGCCGGTGTGCCGGACGTGGATGAGCTCTCGCGCACGCTGGCCGAGCTGATGCCGCAGTTGCACCGCCACGGCACGTTCAACATGCTGCTGTCGAACGGCCAGGCGCTGTGGGCGCATGCCTCCACCCGCCTGCACTGGCTGGAGCGCCGGCACCCCTTCCAGCCCGTGGCGCTGAAGGACGAGGACATGCGGGTCGATTTCGCCAGCGTCACCACGCCGAACGACCGCGTCGCGCTCATCGCCACCGAGCCGCTCACCAGCGATGAGCCCTGGACCGCCTTCGAGCCCGGTGAGCTGCGGGTGTTCGAGGCCGGCACGGGCCGCGCCGCGGTGTGAGCGGGCCGGGCGTGCCCGCACTGCCGCGGCCCGCCATTCACGCAGCGCTTCCGCCATTCGTGCGCCCCGTTCCGCTGTTCGCCCGCGAGGTGGGCGGGCTGGCTGCGACGCTCTGCACAATCGCGTCATGACTGATTCGCCCGTCCCATCCACCCAGGCCGCCGCCTTGCGGGCGCGCCTGCTGGCCTGGGCCGACCAGCGACGCACCAGTTGGCCGGCCGAGCAGCGGCAACGCGCCCAGCTGCTGGATGCGGTGCTGCTGAGCCGCCAGGGCATCGGCATCTGGGTGGGACTGGCCGGGGGACTGGTGGGCATGGCGTCGGGCCTGCGTGCGTCCGGAGCGAGCTGGCTGGCAGCCGTGTTGATCACGGCGCTTTATGGCGCGGCGCTGGTGCTGATGACCCTGCGCGCCTGGCGTGAGCCCGAGCGCTACACCGGCCGCCGCCTGGCACGAGTGGCCGCGTTCATGGTGCTGGCCACCTACGCCAGCACGCTGGCCTATGTGTGGCAGCGCCGCCAGGGCGAGCAGGCCGCCAGCTGGCCCGAGCCGCAGGAGTGGCTGCCGCTGATCTGGGCCGCCACGCCCTTCCAGCTGATGCTGGGGCTGATGACGGTGCTCTATGTGTGGCTGCTGTCCAGCGCGCGCCGCAAGGTGCTGCAAGCCGAGGTCGACCGGCTGCAACTGGTGCGCGAGCGCGACCAGGCCGCCCGCGCCGCGGCCGAGGCCCGGCTGAGCCTGCTGCAGGCCCAGATCCGGCCGCACTTCATCTTCAACACGCTGGCGGCCCTGCAGCATTGGGTGGACACCGGCGACGCCCGCGCGCCTGAGCTGCTGCGCGCCCTGACCGGTTTCCTGCGCGCCTCCACCGACCTGATGACCCGCGAGCACATCACGCTGGCAGAAGAAGCGGCGATGTTGCGCGACTACCTGCGCATCCAGCAGGCGCGGTTGGGTGAGCGCCTGCAGACGCACATCGACCTGCCGGCCGCGGCCAATGCGCTGCTGCTGCCGCCGGGCCTGCTGCTGACGCTGGTGGAGAACGCGCTGGAGCATGGCATTTCGCCGGCCTTGCACGGCGGAGAGCTCGTCGTGACGGCGGACCTGATGGCGGGCACGGCCGCAGACGACCCGCCACACATCGCCTGGCTGAGCGTGATCAACAGCGGCCAGCCGCTGGATGCCGCAGCAGCAGAGCAGGCCACCGGCGTGGGCCTGCGCAATTGCCGTGAGCGCCTGATGCGACTGCATGGTGCGAGTGCGCAACTCACCCTCACGGCGCTGGCCGACGGCCGCACCGAGGCCCGTGCGCAATGGCCCCAGGCCCTGGAGACCCCGTGATGCGCACACTCGACTGGCACCTCATCTTCATGCTGCTGCCGAAGCGCCGCTTCACCCCGGCCGAGCTGGCCCGCGCCATTCCCGATCCACCTTCGGCGTCTGTGGTGGTGGCGGTGCTGTTCAACCTGCTGCTGGTGGGCGGCATCCTCGGTGTCTTCCTGCCGATGAACCTGCCAATGGCCGTGGTGGCGTTCGTCGTTCTGCATCTGTCCGTCATCCTGATGGGGCTGTGGGCCGTCTGGCGAGACCCGGGCTGCCGGGCCGGCCGCTGGGCCTACTACGGCTTGCCGGCCGCGCAAGGGCTGGTCTTCGGCCTCACGGGCGCGCTGCGCGACCACGCCTGGCACCGGGTGGTGAGCGGCGACATGATGTCCGGCCTGATCGTCGGCATCCTGCTCGGCCTGGCCTCGATGGCCTTGTGGTTCACCATCGTGCACCGCCACCAGTACGTGGTGATGCGGCTGGCCGAACTCGATGAGCGTGACCGCGCCATCGAGATGGCCCGCCAGCTCGGCAGCGCCCAGATCCAGCCGCACTTCCTGTTCAACACGCTGGCCTCGGTGCAGCACTGGGTGGCCACGGGCGATGCGCGCGCGGCTGGCCTGCTGGACGCGCTGACCGGCTACCTGCGCGCCACGCTGCCGCTGTTCGAGCACCGCCAGCTGCGCCTGGCCGATGAGCTCGAAGCCGTCCGCCGCTATCTGGCCGTGATGCAGCTGCGCTTGGGTGACGAGCGGCTGCAGGCCCGTTTCCAGATCGATCCCGCCCTTGACGCCGTGGCCCTGCCGCCCGGCCTGCTGCTGACGCTGGTGGAAAACGCCGTGGAGCATGGCGTGCAGGCCCGGCTGCGCGACGGCGAGGTGCTGGTGGCCACACGGCGCCAGCCCGACGGCTCGCTGCACATCGTGGTGGCCGACAACGGACCGGGCTTGCCCGCGGGTCTGGCTGCCGCGACGGCGGCGAACGAAGGCGAATTGAATGTCGCCTTCAACCCCAGCCCCCACCTCGGCCTGCGCAACACCCGCACCCGCCTGGCGCAGGCCTTTGGCCCGCTGGCGCAGCTGCGCCTGGGCCCGGCCGCCACCGGCGGTTGTGAAGCCCGCATCGAATTGCCCGCCTCGGCCTTGCCAGCGGGTGTTTCAGCCACCCCCGCCTGACCCCCATGAGCACCACCCCCGCCACCCCCGTGACCGCCCTGATCGCCGACGACGAGGAAGCGCCACGCGCCCAGCTGCGCGCCGCGCTGCAGCGCTGCTGGCCCGAGCTGCAGATCGTGGCCGAAGCCGCCAATGGCGTCGACGCCTGGGACGCCTTCCTGGAACATGAGCCGCAGGTGTGTTTCCTCGACATCCGCATGCCGGGCCTGTCGGGCATCGACGTGGCGCGCCGCATCGACGGCCAGGTGCCGGTGGTCTTCGTCACGGCCTACGGCGACCATGCGCTGGCCGCCTTTGATGCCGGTGCGGTGGACTACGTGATGAAGCCGGTCGACGACACGCGGCTGCGGCAGGCCATCGAGCGCCTGCAGGCCCGCCTGGGTCAGCCCGCGGCGCCCGATCTGAATGCCTTGCTGAGCCAGCTCGGCCAACAGCTGCGCGCACCGGCCCGGCCCACCGTCATCCAGGCCAGCGTGGGCAAGGAAGTGCGGCTGATCCCGGTCGACAGCGTGGTGTTTTTCGAGAGCGACGCGCGCTACACGCGGGTCGTCCATGAAGACGGCGGCGTGGCGGGTGAAGCCCTGATCCGCACGCCGCTGAAGGAGCTGCTCGCACAGCTCGATCCGCAGACCTTCTGGCAGGTGCACCGCTCGGTCATCGTCAACCACCGGCACATCGCCAGCGCGGTGCGGGTGGACGAAGGCACGATGGTGCTGACGCTGCGCGGCCGCCCCGAGAAGCTGCCGGTGTCGCGCCATTTCCAGGGTCAGTTCAAGGGCCAGTGAGGCCCCTGAACCGGCGCTGGCGGGCTTAAGCGTCAGAACTTGTGACGCACGCCCACGGCGTAGGTATTGCCGTTGGTCAGGGCCGCGGCCTTGTCGAACATGTACACCGAATACAGCTCGGTGCGCTTCGACAGGTTGTGGCTGTAACCCAGGCTCAACGTGGCGCGCTTCTTCCCGGTTTCCGGCTTCAGGTAGCCGCCTTGCGCCAGCCACTTGCCGGCGCCCATCGGCACCGAGACACCGGCTTCCACCAGCTTGTAGGTCACGTCGGTGGTCTTGTTGTCGACCTGGCCGCCCTGGCCGAACAGCTTGGCCCAGCCCAGGTCGTACGACGCGCCCAGCTGCCAGGCGGTGGTGTCTGCCACCGTGGCACCCTTCTTCACGTTCTGGGCCGCCAGCGTGGCCGCGAACTTGCCGCTGAAATACAGCACGTTGCCGCCGACATTGCGGCCGCCATTGCCTTCGCCGCCCGCCACTTGCAGCTGGCCGGTCAGGCCGCTCATGCTTGGCGTGGTGTACGAGACCGAATCGCTCCAGCCCGAGTCACCCGTGAGGGTGCCGGCGGTGAACCAGTGGCGGATGCTCGGCGAGAAGCCGAAGGAATCGCCGAAGGCATTGAACAGCAGCGTCGAGACGAACATCGACGTGGTGTTGCGGCCCAGCGTGACGCTGCCCAGGCTGGTGCTGGTCAGGCCGACGTAGGCGTTGCGGGCCCAGAAGGCGTCGCCGTTGAAGCGGCCGGCTTCGCCGGTGTCCAGGCGCATGAAGTGCTCGGCTGCGAACTTGGCGCTCAGGCCGCCACCCAGGTCTTCCGTGCCCTTGAAGCCGATGTAGCTGGTCGTCATGTTGCCGCTGGACACTGCATTGCTGCTGGCGGCACCGGCGGCCTGGAAACGGCCGGCGGACGCGTCCATCAAACCGTACAACTGGACCGAGGACTGTGCGTGGCTGGTGGCCGCAACGCCAGCCAGCAGGGCCATGGCCAAGCCCGTGCGGGCCGGGTGGAACAGACTTTTCTTCATCGCGAGTGACTCCTTCGCTGTGGGTGGGTGTGCGCAGCCGACCGGGGGAAAACGCGAGCCCTTTCTGGGGTGCGACGTCCACATCGGGGCGATCAGGGCAGAGGTAATTTCTGCCACACTCGCCGCCCATGTGTGTCCGGCTGCAGAGCCGCAATCGAGTGACGGCCCCGCGGGTTTTCCAGCAGAAAACATGCCCGGCCTTCTGGAGAGCCTGATGAACCTGCAAGTGAACGGCCAGACCATGGCCCTGGACCCGGCCAAGGTGCCGGCCGAGATGCCGCTGCTCTGGGTGCTGCGTGACGAGCTGTCGCTCACCGGCACCAAATTTGGCTGCGGCGTGGCGGCGTGCGGTGCCTGTACCGTGCAGGTCGACGGCCAGGCCCTGCGTGCCTGCGTGACGCCTGTTGGTGCGGTGGCGGGCAAATCGGTGCGCACGATTGAAGCCCTTGGTGCACCCGACCGGCCCCACGCCCTGCAGACCGCCTGGATACAGCACCAGGTGCCGCAGTGCGGCTACTGCCAGAGCGGCATGCTGATGGCGGCCGATGCCTTGCTGCGCAAGACCCCCAACCCGACGGACGCGCAGATCGACGCGGCCATCACCAATCTGTGCCGGTGCGGCACCTATCCGCGTGTGCGCGCGGCCATCCACACGGCTGCCAAGGCCTTGCGCGGAGGTGCGGCATGAGCGTGCGTCGCAGAACCGTGTTGTGGGCCGGCCTGGCCGGTGCGGGCGCCCTGCTGGTGGGCTGGAGCGTGGCACCGCCGCGCAGCCGGCTGGGGCAGGCGTCCACCTTGCCGCCGGTGGACGGCGAGGTGGGCCTGAATGGCTGGCTGAAGGTGGCGGCTGACGGGCAGGTGCTGCTGGCCATGCCCTGGGCCGAGATGGGCCAGGGCGCACACAGCGCGCTGGCCACGCTGGTGGGCGAAGAGCTGGATGTATCGCCCGCCAAGGTGCGCCTGATTCCGGCCGTGTCTGACAGCCTGTACGGCAATGTGGCGATGCTGGTGTCGAGCCTGCCGCTGCACCCGCGCAGCACCGAGTCCGGCCAGGAAACCACGCTGGCCAAGGGCAGCCGGTGGATGGTGAGCAAGGTGGCCCGTGAGCTGGGCCTGGTGGTCACCGGCGGCTCGTCGACGATGGCCGACAGCTGGCCGGTGCTGCGCCTGGCAGCGGCCACGGTGCGGGCCCAGTTGCTGGGCGCGGCCTCGCTGCAGTGGAAGCTGCCGCTGGATGAGCTGGTGATTGAAGACGGCGTGATCCGCCATGCCTCCGGCCAGCAGGCGCACTTTGGTGAGCTGGCTCGCCAGGCCGCCGCCATGCCGGCCAGCGATGTGGCGCCCAAGCGCCGCGAACTCTGGAAGCGCATCGGCCGCAGCCAGCCGCGGCTGGACGTGCCCGCCAAGACCAACGGCACGGCGATGTTCGGCATCGACACACGCCTGCCCGACATGGTGTTTGCGGCCGTGCGCCATGCCCCGGTGCTGGGCGGGGCGCCGCAGCGCCTGCTGAATGTGGATGCCGTGCTGCAACGCCCTGGCGTGGAGCGGGTGGTGCGGCTGGGCCCGGCGGTGGGCTCCACCGACGCCGTGGCCGTGGTGGGCCGCAGCAGCTGGCATGCCCGCCAGGGCGCGCTGGCGCTGGACATCGAATGGCAGGGCCGGCCGGCGGGTGCGCCGCTGGACTCGGCCGCCATCCTGGCCAACCTGCAGCAACAGGCCACGCAGGCACAAGCCACAGGCGGAGGCTTCAACTTCTACAGCCTGGGCGACACGGCAGCCGGTTTCACGCAGGCGGCCCAGGTGGTGGATGCGGTCTACACCGCGCCCTACCTGGCACACGCCACGATGGAGCCGATGAACTGCACGGCCCGCGTGGCCGACGGCCGGGTGGATGTCTGGGCACCGACGCAGGTGCCGGCCTTCGCGAAGGCCGTGGCGGCCCGCGTGGCCGGCGTGACGGAAGACAAGGTGACGGTGCACATGACGCTGCTGGGCGGCGGTTTTGGCCGCCGTCTGGACGCCGACGTGGTGGCGCAGGCCGTGCGCGTGGCGCTGGAAACGGGCGGGCGTCCGGTGCAACTGCTGTGGTCTCGCGAGGAAGATTTCCAGCACGACTTCTACCGGCCTGCCGGCGTGGCGGTGCTGCGCGGCGGGCTCACGTCGCGCGGCGGCTTGCTGGCGCTCAGCAGCCACAGCGCCGGTGACGCCATCACCCCGCGCTGGATGGAGCGCAACGCGCCCTGGCTGGCCGGCCCGGTTGATACGCCCGACAAGACCACCGCCGAAGGCCTGTTCGACCTGCCTTATGCCGTGCCCAACCAGTCGATGCGCCATGTGGCCACGCGCAGCGGTGTGCCGGTGGGGTTCTGGCGCTCGGTGGGCCATTCACACAACGCGTTTTTCAGCGAAGGTTTCATCGACGAACTCGCCCATGCCGCCAAGGCCGACCCGGTGGCGTTCCGCCTGGGCCTGCTGGGCGACCAGCCCCGCCACGCGGCGGTGCTGAAAAAAGCCGCCAGCGAAGCCGGCTGGGACACGCCGTTGCCCGCTGGCCGGGCGCGGGGCGTGGCATTGCATGAGAGCTTCGGCAGCATCGTGGCGATGGTGATGGAGGTGTCGGTGGAACCCGGCGCTGACAAGGCACCGCCCCAGCCGCGGGTTCACCGCGTGGTGTGCGCGGTCGATTGCGGCACCGTGGTGCAACCCGACGGCGTGGCGCAGCAGGTCGAGGGCAGCGTGGTGTTTGGCCTGTCGGCGGCGCTTTACGGCGGCATCAGCATCGTCAAGGGCGCCGTGCAGCAGAGCAACTTCCCGGACCAGCCTTTGCTGACCATGGCGCAGACGCCGGTGGTGCAGGTGCACCTGATGCCGTCCACCGACGCGCCCACGGGCATGGGTGAGCCGGCGGTGCCGCCGGTGGCACCTGCGTTGGCCAATGCCTTGTTCTTGCTGACGGGCCAGCGCTTGCGCAACCTGCCCTTGAAGCTGGCCTGACGCGGCCTCAGACCGCTTCGGCGTCGCGCAGCGTCTGCACCAGCGTGTGGCGCAGCCGCTGTGCGTCGATCGGCTTCGTGAGGAAGTCGTTCATGCCGGCGGCCAGGGCCTGGTCGCGCTCCGACACCAGCGCGGCGGCCGTCAGCGCAATGATGGGCAGCTGGCGCTTCGAATAGTGCTGGCGCAGTTGCAGCGTGGTCTGGTGGCCGCTCATGTCGGGCATCTGCACGTCCATCAGCACCAGGTCAAACGGCCGGCCTTCGTGCTTCGCGCGGTCGACCGCATCCAGGGCGCTGCGGCCATCCACCGCCTGCGTCACGTCGATGTCCCACTGCTCCAGCATGGCCACGGCGATCATCATGTTGACCGGGTTGTCTTCCACCATCAGCACGCGGCGCCCGCTCAGGTGGTCCACGCCGAAGCCGCTGGAGTCCTGCTCCTCCGGGTGGTCATCGGCCGAGGGCAGCGGCAGCCGGGCCCAGAAGCAGCTGCCCTGGCCGGGCAGGCTGACCACGCCAACCTCGCCCTGCATCAGCGTGGCCAGTTGCCGGCATACCGACAGGCCCAGGCCCGTGCCGCCCACCCGCCGGGTGGTGGAGTTGTCGGCCTGCACGAACGGCGTGAACAGGCGGGCCTGCACCTCGGGGTCGATGCCCGGGCCGGTGTCGATCACGTCAAAGCGCACCAGGCCCTCGCGCTCCACCTGCACGCCGATGCGCACCAGGCCGACCTCGGTGAACTTCAGCGCGTTGTTCAGGAAGTTGCTGAGGATCTGCCGCACGCGCACCGGATCCCCCAGCACCCGGCGCGGCAGGTCGTCGCTCACCACCAGGCTCATCTGCAGGCCCTTGGTATCGCCGAGCGCGCCGTAGGCCTGGTGCAGGCTGTTCAGCAGGGCCTGCAGATCAAACGGCACGCTGTCGAGGTGCATCTTGCCGGCCTCGATCTTCGAGAGATCCAGGATGTCGGTCAGGATGGCCGAGAGGGTTTCGGCGCTGTCGCTGATCTGCTCGATGTACTGCTGGCGGCGCAGCGGGTCGACCTCGGGCTGGCGGGCCAGGCGCGCCAGGCCGAGCAGGGCGTTCAGCGGCGTGCGGATCTCGTGGCTGGTATTGGCCAGGAACGTGCTCTTGGCGCGGTTGGCGGCCTCGGCTTCGTCCTTGGCGCGGGCCAGCGCCTGCTCCACGGCGCGCCGTTCGGTGATGTCTTCGGCCATCCAGATCGTGCTGCCGCGACCCGGGTGGTTGGGGTCGAGCGCCTTGGCCTGCAAGCGGCACAGGAACTGGCTGCCGTCGCGCCGGCAGATCACCCGCTCCACCTCGATCTGCTGCCCGGCCATCAGGCTCTGGCCCACCTGCGCGCCGATCTGGACGTAGTCTTCGTCATTCGGCCAGATCACGCGGGTGGAGGTGCCGCGCAGGTCGTCGACCGTCCAGCCCAGCATCTGCGCCATGCGCGGATTGACCATCTGGAACCGGCGGTCGCGCGTCAGGGCGATGCCGATCAGGGCGTTTTCAAGAATGGCTTCGCGCTCCAGCCGGGCCTGCTCGGCGGCCGTGACGTCGCGTGAGCTGATCACCAGGAAGTTCTGGCCGTTCATCTCGAACTTGGCGGCCGACATCAGCGTGTCGATCAGCCGTCCGTCGCGCGACTGAAACACCACCGGCAGGCTCTGCACCGAATCCTGCGAGCGCAGCAACGACACCACCCGGTTCCGGTCGCCTTCGTCAAACCAGATGCCCAGCTCCAGCGCCGTCCTGCCGATGGCCTCGGCGGCGGTGTAGCCGCTCAGGCGGGTGAAGCTCTCGTTCACCATGACGTAGCGCCCGGTGTCCATGTCGGTCAGGGTGATGACGTCCGGGCTGTTGGCCACCAGGTGCGACAGCAGCGCCTGCGAGCGTTGCATGACTTGCTCCGCACTCTGCGGGCCCGTGGCCACCTCCACCACCGGCGCGGGCTGGGGCAGGTCTTGAGGGGCGGGGCTTGCGGCGGGGTTGGCGTGCGCGTCGGAAGCCGAAGTGGCCGCGTCAGTCAGCGCCTCTCGCCACGGCGCTAGGGCCCAGGTCAGCAGGCTGGCGATGCCCACACCCGCCACGCCACTGGCCAGCACCCAGCGCAGCCAGGTCGGCCACTCGGGCGGCAGCAGCACGGCCGCACCACCGGCCAGCCCGGCCCCCGCCAGGGCGGTGAGCAGCATTCGGTGCGAGGAGGGCGGTACAGCGGGAGGAGACACGGGGACTGTTCGGGGACGCGTCCCGCAAGTTTGAATGCAATCAGGTTCAAGCGCGATTAAACCTGTTTCCGATTGCATCCAGCTGACCAAAAACAAGGGGTTGGCACCATCTGAATGCGCCCCTTGCAGTCTTGCAACCTGCTTTACGCCTTGCGCGCCAATTCCAGCGTCTGGCGTGTGGCCTGCGCCACTTGGCGGGCCGCACTGGCGAAATCTTCGCCCTGGCCTGCATACAGCACGGCCCGCGACGAGTTCACCATGATCGGCGCATCAGGCCGCCAGGCGGCCCGCACCGTGGCGGCGGCGTCGCCACCCTGGGCGCCCACGCCCGGGATCAGCAGCGGCAGCGTCGGGGCGAGTTCGCGCACCCGGGCCAGCTCGTTCGGGAAGGTGGCGCCCACCACCAGGCCCAGGCGCTGGTCGCGGTTCCAGGCGCCGGCCGCCAGGCGGGCCACGTGTTCATACAGGTGCTCGCCGTTGGCCAGCTGCTGGAACTGCAGGTCGCTGCCGCCCGGGTTGGAGGTGCGGCACAGCAGGATCAGGCCCTTGCCGTCGTACTTCAGGTAGGGCTCGATCGAGTCGAAGCCCATGTAGGGCGACAGCGTCACGGCATCGGCCTGGTAGCGCGAGAAGGCTTCCCGGGCGTACTGCTCGGCGGTGGAGCCGATGTCGCCGCGCTTGGCGTCCAGCACCACCGGCACATCCGGCGCCACGCGGCGGATGTAGGCCATCAGCTCTTCCAGCTGGTCTTCGGCGCGGTGCGCGGCGAAGTAGGCGATCTGCGGCTTGAACGAATTCACCAGGTCCTTGGTGCTGTCGACGATGCGCGCGCAGAACTCGAAGATCTTCGACGGATCACCGCGCAGGTGCTCCGGGAACTTCGAGGGTTCCGGATCGAGACCGACACACAGCAGGGATTCGTGGCGGTGGGTGGCCGCGGCCAGCAGACGGTTGAAGCTCATTCCTCCATTTTACGGAGGAGGCGGCCGCAGCGGGCAAGGTATGCTCCGCCGCTTCAGGCATTGCCCTCGGAAGGGAAGTGGTTGTGACCGAGGTGTCCTCACTCACGGTTTGGCTGCAGCGCGCCACCGCCGGCGAGGCGGGCGCCATCGAGCATCTATTCGCGACGCTCTACCCCGAGCTGCGCCGCATCGCCCATGCCCGGCTCTACACCGGTGGCGGGCAGGCGCTGTTGTCGACCACCGAGCTGGTCCACGAGAGTTTCCTGCGCTTCACCAAGGCGCGTGAACTCAACATCGTCGACCGCCGGCACTTCTTCACCTACTCGGCCACCGTGATGCGCAACGTCATCGTCGATCTGGTGCGTGAGCACCAGGCCGAGAGCCGCGGCGGTGGTGCCCCGCACCTGCCGCTTGATGAGCTGCTGCCCGGCGACCACCCGGTGCAAGGCGGCGGCGACGTGTGGCTGCTGAAGGTGCACGACGCGCTGGGCGACCTGGAACAACTCGACCCGGCGCTCGCCCGGGTGGTGGAAATGCAGTATTTCGCCGGTTACACCCAGCTCGAGATTGCCGAGCTGACCGAGCAGTCCGAGCGCACCGTGCGCCGGCAATGGGACAAGGCCCGCGCCTACCTGCTGGCCCAGCTCACGCCCTGACGATGAGCGCGACGCCACCGCAGCCCACGCCACCCACCCGGCCAGACGCCGCCGCCGTGGCGCGCTGGCAGCGGTTGTCGGCGCTGCTGGACGAAGCGCTGGACCTGCCCGATGCGGCGGCACGCGCCCACTGGCTGGCCGATTGGCACCAGCGTGAGCCCGACCTCGCCGCCGAGCTGGCGCGCCTGCTGGCCGCGCACGGCCAAGCTGAAGCTGACGACCGCCTGGCCCACCTGCCGAGCCTGCAGGCGCCGCCTGCGGCCGACCGCGGCCACGGCCTGCAGCCCGGGCAGCGCGTGGGGCCCTGGCAGCTGGTGGAGCTGCTGGGCACGGGCGGCATGTCGGTGGTCTGGCTGGCGGAGCGGGCTGATGGCGCCTATGTGCGCGAAGTGGCCCTGAAGCTGCCGCTGCACCTGCCCTGGCGTGACGACCTGGCAGCCCGGCTGGCCCGAGAGCGCGACATCCTGGCGCGGCTGACCCATCCGCACATCGCCCAGCTCTACGACGCCGGCGTCACCGACGACGGCCTGCCCTGGCTGGCGATGGAGCGGGTGCGCGGCGAGACCTTGCAGGTCTGGTGCCAGCAGCAGGCGCTTGGCCTGCGTGAGCGCGTCGAGGTCTTCCTGCAGGTGCTGGATGCGGTGGCGCATGCCCATGCCGCACTGGTGCTGCACCGTGACTTGAAGCCGTCAAACATCCTCGTCACCCGCGACGGCGGCGTGAAGCTGCTCGACTTCGGCATTGCGAAGCTGCTGGACGAGCAGACCCGGCAGAGCGAGGACACCCAGCTCACGCGGCTGGGCGGCCGCGCCATGACGCCCGATTACGCCAGCCCGGAGCAGATCCGCGGTGAGTCGCTGACCACGGCCAGCGACGTGTATTCGCTCGGCGTGGTGCTGTATGAGCTGCTGTGTGGCCAGCAGCCGTACCGCCTCAAGCACCGCAGCGCGGCCCAGCTTGAAACAGCAGTGCTGGAAACCCAGCCCGCGCGCCCCAGCAGCCGGGTGCATGAATCACCGGCCGTGGCCAGCCACCTCGGGCTGACCCCGCGCCGGCTGGCGGGCAGCCTGCGCGGCGAGCTCGACGCCATCGTGCTGATGGCGCTGCGCAAGCAAGCGGCGGCGCGGTACAGCGGGCCGGCCGCCTTCCGCGCCGATCTGCAGGCCTGGCTGGACGGCCTGCCCGTGGCGGCCCGCCCCGATTCCCTCACCACGCGGGTGCGCCGCGTGCTGCGCCGGCATTGGCTGATCGCCTCGCTGGCCACGGTGATTGCCGCACTGCTGGTGGGCAGCACCGTGCTGTCGATCCACCAGAGCCGGCTGGCGGAACGTGAGGCGCAGCGGGCCCGCGCGGCGCTCGACTTTCTGCAAAACCTGTATCGCCCGGTGTCGTGGCTGAGCGGCAACCCGTCTCGCGCCGGTGAGGTGAGTGCGCGGGAACTGCTTGATCTCTCGGCCGAGCAACTCCGGCAGCAGCCGCTGGCCGACCCCGAAGTGCAGCGCGAGGTCATGAAGCTGCTGCTCGGCCTGTTCCGCGACGTGGATGCGCCCGAGCAGCGCGAAAAGATGGCGAGCGAGCTGCTGGCCCATGTGCGCAGCCGCATGCCGGGTGATGCCGCCGCGCAGATCGAGGCGCTGCTGCTGCTGGCCAATGCCCGCATCGGCCATGACGAGGCCGCCGCTGCCACCAGCCTTGAGGAAGCCGGCGCGCTGTTTGCCCGCACGCCAAACGTGCCGGCCGACATCGAAGGCCGGCTGATGCTGGCGCGCGGTGCCGAGAGTGAATCGCGCGACTGGGCCGTGGCGCTCAAGGCTTTCGAGCGGGCCGAAGCGGTGCTCGCCACCCCCGGCATGCCGCCGCAACTGCGGGCCGAGGCCGTGGCCGGCCAGGCGCGCATGCTGACCACCTCCGGCACCCAGCTGCAGGCTGCCCGCGACACCTATGTGCGTCTGCTGGCCCTGATGCGCGCCGACCCCAGCCTGTCCGAGCTGGACCTGACCCAGCACGAGGCTGGTCTGGCGGACGTGGAAATGCGCCTCGGCCACTTCCAGGCGGCCGTCGGCCTGTACCGCCAGATCCACGCCCGCAGCCGCGCCCGGCTGGGCGCCACCCATGTCGACACCCTGCAGACCGGTTACCGGCTGGGCCTGGCGCTGCGCCGCACCGGCCAGCCGCAGGCCGCTCTGGCGCTGCTGCAGCAGACCCGGGCAGACGCGATGCGCACGCCGGTGGCCACCCAGATGTCGACCCTGCCGTCGCTGGATGTGGAAATTGCCGGCGCGCTGGGCCAGTTTGGCGACTATCCGGCGGCGGCGACGGCCTACGGCTCGGCCGTGGACGTGCTCTCGCGCCGCGTTGGCCAGCGCCCCGACAGCTGGCGGGCCTTCTGGCGCGCCTTGGCCGTGCCGGTGCTGGCGCAGGGCGGGCAGCTGGCCCAGGCCCGGCAATGGCTGGCGCTGGCCACGGCGGAAGCCGCCCAGGTCGGCAAGGCCCGGCATGTGGAGCGCGCCCTGGCCGAAGCCCGCGCCACGCTGGCCGTGGCCGAAGTGCGCAGCCCCGCTGGCTTGGGCTCGGCACAGGACGCCCTGCAGCGCTGGCGCGAGGTCGAGGACGAAGCGAGCCGCGAGGCCACCCCGGTGGTGCGCCTGCGTGGCCAGGCGCGGCTGGCACTGCGCGCCGCGCAGGCCCGCTTGCAGGCGGGCACGGATTTGGTGCAAGCCAGTGCGCTGGCCGCCCAGGCGCATGCGCTGATCACCCCGGAAGCCGCCGCGGAGATAGGCACGGTGGAGCGGGGTGAGGCCGCCTCGATGGCGGCCGAGCTGGCCTGGCGGCAGGGGCAGGGCCCCCAGGCCTGCCAGTGGGCGAGCGAGGCGGTGGCCGCCTTGCAGGCGGTGCCGCCCACGGCGCCGCCGATGGCGCTGGCATCAGCCTTGCATGCGCGGTGTCAGAACCCGGGATTGCCGCCGGCCGTTCCGAATGCCGCGCAGCTGGTGCCGTCCATGGCCAGCTGGGGGCCGGTCTGGCAGCAGCGCTGGGTCGCGTTGAATTTGGGGTTGAACCTGGGCGCCAGCCCGAGCGGGCGCTGATCAACGTTGCGGTGGCTGGGGGAGGGTGCGATCTGCCATGTCACATGGCCGGTTTTGCGCAGCCAGCCCGTATGTACAGACAGCGGCACCTGCCGCCACAACAAGTCACAAGGACGTCGACCATGCCTGACTCACTGCCCCACGCCGACCTGCACGATCAAGCGACTGCCCCGGCGGACTACCCGCGGGAGCCGGAAGATCACCTGTCGCGCCTGTCGCCGCTGTGGGTGCTGGCGGTCAGCACCGTGGCCTCGGTGGCGATGTTGTCCATCGGGCTGTCACTGGCCGATGTGGCCAGCCATGACAGCCCGCAGGTGGTGGCGCTCAGCGAACGGCGCTGATGCCCTGGGCCAGCACGATGGCCTGGCCGATGTAGCTGCCCGGCGTCATGGCCAGCAGGCGGTCTTTTTCGGCTTGCGGCAGGTCGGTGCTGGCGATGAAGCCCTGCATCATGTCGCGGGTCATCGGCTTGCCGCGGGTGAAGGCCTTGAGCTGCTCGTAGGGCTGCGGCAGCGCGTGGCGGCGCATCACGGTCTGGATGGCTTCGGCCAGCACTTCCCAGGCGCCGTCGAGGTCAGCGGCCAGCGCGTCAACATTGATTTCCAGCTTGCCCAGGCCGCGTGACAGCGAGTCATAACCCAGCAGGGCGTAACCCAGCGCCACACCCATGTTGCGCAGCACGGTCGAGTCGGTCAGGTCACGCTGCCAGCGGCTGATCGGCAGCTTCTGGCTCAGGTGGGCCAGCAGGGCGTTGGCCAGGCCGAAGTTGCCTTCGGCGTTCTCGAAGTCGATCGGGTTGACCTTGTGAGGCATCGCCGACGAGCCCACTTCACCGTCCTTGAGCTTCTGCTTGAAGTAGCCCAGCGAGATGTAGCCCCACACATCGCGCGAGAAGTCGATCAGGATGGTGTTGGTGCGGGTGACGGCGTCAAACAGCTCGGCCATGTAGTCATGGGGCTCGATCTGGATGGTGTACGGGTTGAACGTCAGGCCCAGGTGGTTTTCAACCACGTTGCGCGAGAAGCTTTCCCAATCCTTGTCGGGGTAGGCCAGGCTGTGGGCGTTGTAGTTGCCCACGGCGCCGTTCATCTTGGCCAGCAGCGGCACGGCGGCAATGCGCTGGCGCGAGGTGTTCAGGCGGGCGACCACATTGGCCACTTCCTTGCCCACGGTGGTCGGGCTGGCGGTCTGGCCGTGGGTGCGCGAGAGCATCGGCACATCGGCAAAACGGTGCGACATGGCCACCAGGGTGTCGATGATGCGGTCGAGCGACGGCAGCAGCACGTCACGGCGCGCGGCCTGCAGCATCAGCGCATGGCTGGTGTTGTTGATGTCTTCGCTGGTGCAGGCGAAGTGGATGAATTCACTGGCGGCGACCAGCTCGGCATGGCCTTCGAGCTTCGACTTCAGCCAGTACTCCACGGCCTTGACGTCGTGGTTGGTGGTCTTCTCGATGTGCTTGATGGCGGCGGCATCTTCTTCGCCGAAACCGGTGATAAAAGCACGCAATTGGCTGCGGCTGGCCTCCGACAGCGGGGCGAAACCGTCCAGACCGGCGTCAGACAGGGCGATGAACCACTCGATCTCCACCTGCACACGGCGGTGCATCAGGCCGAATTCGGACAACAGCGGGCGCAGATCGGCCACCTTGGCGGCGTAACGGCCGTCGAGGGGGGACAGGGCCATCAGGGTGGAAAAGCTCATGGGCGTGCAGACGGTCTGGTCGCGGCGCGGGGATCGCGCTGCGGGAAGCCCCCTATTTTAAGGCTCAGCGCCTCAGCAGCTGTGTTTCCCTTGCGACGCGGCTTGCGACTGCCTTCGTTAGAATGAAAGCCCAAGGGAAGACCTCGACAAACTACACATGAAACTGATCGGTTCACTCACCAGCCCTTACGTGCGCAAAGTCCGGGTTGTGCTGGCAGAGAAGAAGCTCGACTACCAGTTCGTGCTGGAAGACGTCTGGGGCAATGACGCCATCCTCGCGTCCAACCCGCTCGGCAAGGTGCCTTGCCTGGTGATGGAAGGCGCCGAGGCGGTCTTCGACTCCCGCGTCATCGTGGAATACGTCGACACCCTGTCGCCGGTTGGCAAGCTGATTCCCGGCACCGGCCGCGAACGTGTGGAAGTGCGCACCTGGGAAGCGCTGGCCGACGGCCTGCTCGACGCCAGCATCCTCGCCCGCATGGAATTGCACTGGACCGGCCGCACTGAAGCCCAGCGCTCGCAAGCCTGGGTCGATCGCCAGATGGTGCGTGTGAACGCTGCCGTGGCCGCCATGAGCACCGGCCTGGGCGACAAGCCCTGGTGCGTCGGCATCCACCTCAGCCTGGCTGACATCGCCGTGGGCTGCGCCCTGGGCTACCTCGATTTCCGCTACCCGGAGATCGACTGGCGCACGCCGTACCCGAACCTGCAGCGCCTGCACGACAAGCTGGCCGCCCGGCCGAGCTTCATCGACACCGCGCCGCCGGCGGCCTGAGCCCTCAGGCCATCGCGGCCGGGGTGAAGCTGTCGGGTTGCGACAGCGGCCAGTACATCTTGTAGACGCCGTGCGGCCAGTCCGCCCGGCCCTCGATCGCCTCAATCAGCTGTCCCGGCTTCAGGAAGGGCAGGTGGTGGATCAGCAACTTGACCTGATCGCCCCCCACCCGGTGCACGATGTGCTGCGGGCTGATCTCGCCCGGGTGCTTCAGCCCGGCGGCCTGCACCAGTTCCTGCAGCGCGTGCAGCGTGTTGAGGTGGTAGCGGTAGACCCGCTCCAGCTTGTCAGGCACCACCAGCGCACGCTGGCGGGTCGCGTCTTGCGTGGTGACACCGGTCGGGCAGGTGCCCGTGTGGCAGCTTTGCGCCTGGATGCAGCCCAGCGCGAACATGAAGCCGCGCGCCGAGTTGCACCAGTCAGCGCCCAGCGCCATGGCACGGGCGATGTCGAAGGCGCCGATGATCTTGCCGGCCACGCCGATGCGGATGCGGCTGCGCAGATTCAGGCCCACCAGCGTGTTGTGCACCAGCAGCAGGCCTTCCTGCAGCGGCGCGCCGACGTGGTCGGTGAATTCAAGCGGCGCGGCGCCGGTGCCGCCTTCCGCGCCGTCCACCACGATGAAATCGGGCGTGATGCCGCTGTCCAGCATGGCCTTGCAGATGGCGAACCACTCCCAGGGGTGGCCGATGCACAGCTTGAAGCCCACGGGCTTGCCGCCGGAGAGTTCACGCAGCCGCTGCACGAACTGCAGCAGCTCACGCGGGGTGCTGAAGGCGCTGTGCGCCGCCGGTGACACGCAATCCACGCCCACCGGCACACCACGCGCCAGGGCGATTTCGGGCGTCACCTTCGGGCCCGGCAGCACGCCGCCGTGGCCGGGCTTGGCGCCCTGTGACAACTTGATCTCGATGAGCTTGACCTGCGGGTCGGTGGCATTGGCCACGAAGGCGGCCTCGTTGAAGCGGCCGTCGTCGCCGCGGCAGCCGAAATAGCCCGAACCTATCTCCCAGACCAGGTCGCCGCCGTGCACCCGGTGGTGCTGGCTGATCGAGCCCTCACCGGTGTCGTGCATGAAGCCGCCGCGCTTGGCGCCGCCGTTCAGCGCCAGGATGGCATTGGCGCTCAGCGCGCCGAAGCTCATCGCCGAGATGTTGAAGACGCTGGCGCTGTAGGGCTGCGCGCAGTTTTCGCCGATGGTGATGCGGAAGTCGTGCCCGGGCAGCTCGGTGGGTTGCAGCGAGTGGTTGATCCACTCGTAGCCGTCGTGGTGCACATCGAGCTGGGTGCCGAAGGGGCGCTTGTCGGGCTGGCCCTTGGCGCGCTGATAAACCAGCGAGCGCTGCTGGCGGGAAAACGGCGCCGCCTCGTTGTCGCTTTCGATGAAGTACTGGCGAATCTCGGGGCGGATGAATTCGAGCAGGAAGCGCATGTGCCCGATGACCGGGTAGTTGCGCAGCACGGCATGCCGCTGCTGGCGGCTGTCGCGCAGGCCGAGCACCACGCCGCACAGACCGAGCAGTGCGAGCCAGCCACCGGTGCCGAAAGACACCTGGGTGAAGGCACCCAGCAGCGCAAGTACGGCGCAGCACACCCAGACCAGGTAGCGCAGCGGGAAGTGCTGATTCAGGGCATTCAACCAAGCGGGCATCTGAAAGGCTCCCAGGCAGCTCGAGGCAGGAAAGGCCATTGTGCTGCCGAACGTGCGCTCGCCAACAGAGACAGACAGCACGCAATCCCGAAGCTTTTCAGGGGTTATGACAGGACCTTGTCGGGGCTTTCGCCGTCTTCGCGACGGAGGGCGCGCACCGCAGCCGGCCCGCCATGCCCATAATCAGCCCGCCTTGATTCGCTGTGCCCCATGACGATCCAGAACCTCGCGGCCTTGCGCCGCCACCTCGCCCGGCCTGCTGGCTGCCTTGCCGAACATCGACCAGAACACCGCGCCGGGCGAGAAGCCGGCGGCATCGTGTTGGCCCTGCTGCTGGCGCTGGTGGCGCTGGTGCTGGTCGGCGGGCTGCTGCTGGGTGGGGCGGCGGCTTGGTACTCGCAGCAGTTGCCCACGCTCGACAAGGTCACCGATTACCAGCCGCGCCAGCCCCTGCAGGTGTTCACCCGCGACGGCGTGGAGATCGCCCAGTTCGGCTCCGAGCGCCGGGTGTTCGTGCCTATCACCGACATGCCCAAGCTGATGCAGGACGCGGTGCTGGCGGTGGAAGACAGCCGCTTCCGCGAGCACAGCGGCATTGATTTCAAGGGCGTGGCCCGGGCCGTGGTGGCCAACTTCACCGGCGGCATGCGGCAAGGCGCCTCCACCATCACGCAGCAGGTGGCGCGTACGTTTTTCCTGTCGTCGCGGCGCACGCCGGAGCGCAAGATCAAGGAAGCGCTGTTGGCGCTGAAGATCGAGCAGGAGCTCAGAAAGGACCAGATCCTCGAGCTCTACATGAACCAGATCTACCTCGGCCACCGGTCATACGGCTTCGGTGCGGCGGCGCAGGTGTATTTCGGCAAGCCGGTGGCGCAGCTGTCGATCGCCGAAAGCGCGATGCTGGCCGGCCTGCCGCAGAACCCCGCCTACGCCAACCCCATCACCAACTTCGACCGGGCAACGGCGCGGCAGCAACTGGTGATCGGCCGGATGCTGGCCACCGGCGTCATCACCGAAGCCCAGGCGGCCCAGGCCAAAGCCGAGAAGCTGCAGATCCGCAGTCCGGGCCAGACGGCGGTGCATGCCGAATACGTGGCCGAAATGGCCCGCAAGGCGGTGTTCGACCGCTTCGGCGAAGAGGCGTACACCAAGGGCTACAAGGTCACGACCTCGCTGCTGTCGGCTGACCAGCAGGCGGCGTGGGCGGCCTTGCGGCGCGGCCTGCTCGACCACGAACGCAAGCAGCCTTGGCGCGGCCCGGAAGACAACGAGGAGTTGCCAGACGACTTGGCCGATGCCGAGCAGGCCGCCGCCCAGGTGCTGAAAGACCACCGCGACGATGAAGACCTGCGCGTGGCGGTGGTGCTGCAGGCCTCACCCAAGGAAGTGTCGGTGCGGCTGGCCACCGGTGAAAGCGTCAAGCTGAGCGGCGATGGCCTGAAGTGGGCACTGCCGGCGCTCAGCCCGCAGGCACCGGCGGCGCTGGCACTCAAGCGCGGCGCGGTGATCCGCGTGATGCGCCAGGGCGCTGGCTGGACGGTGGCTCAGTGGCCGCAGGCCCAGGGCGCGCTGGTGGCCCTCGACAGCGCCACCGGCCGCGTGCGGGCCATGGTGGGCGGCTTTGATTTCAACCGCCAGCCCTTCAACCACGTGACCCAGGCGTGGCGCCAGCCGGGCTCGAGCCTGAAGCCGTTCCTGTACGCCACGGCGCTGGAGCACGGCGTGATGCCGGCCACGCTGATCAACGATGCGCCGCTGGCCGATGGCGGCGGCATCGGCGGCTGGAACCCGCAGAACTCCGACGGCCAGTTCGATGGGCCTTTGACGCTGCGCCGCGCCCTGGCCAAGTCGAAGAACCTGGTCAGCATCCGCCTGGTGCAGCAGATGGGCCTGAGCGAAGCCCGCCAGGGCCTGCTGGCTTACGGCTTCGAGCTGGACAAGCAGCCCGACAACCTGACCCTGGCGCTGGGCGCCGGCAGCACCAGCCCGCTGCAACTGGCCTCGGCCTACGCGGTGCTGGCCAATGGCGGCTACAAGGTGACGCCGCTGGTGATCGAGCGCATTGCCGACGCCCAGGGAAAGGTGCTGTTCGAGGCGCCGCCGGCCCCCGCGCTGGATGACAGCCTGCGCGTGGTGCCCGCCCGCACCGCCTTCATCACCGGCAGCCTGCTGAACGAAGTGACCCGCACCGGCACGGCCGCGCGCGCCCAGGCCCAGCTCAAGCGACCCGACGTGTACGGCAAGACCGGCACCACCAACGACGCGGTGGATGCCTGGTTCGGCGGCTACCAGCCCGACATCACGGCCGTGGTGTGGATCGGTTATGACGAGCCGCGCAGCCTGGGCAGCCGCGAATCGGGTGGTGGCCTGGCCCTGCCGGTCTGGATCAGCTACATGGAGCGCGCCCTGCGCGGCGTGCCGGTGCGGCCGGCCGTGCCGCCGGATGGGGTTGTCGAGGTGGACGGCGACTGGCGTTTCACCGACTATGCGGAAGGCGGGTTCGTGCGCCGCATCGGCCTGGAAGAGCCGGCGGCCGCGGTGGGGCCGGCGGGGGGCGCCTCAGGCGCGGCGAGCGAGCCGAACTGAGCAGCGCCGAACTGACCTCTACGGTTGGTTACCGCCCTGTCATCTGCCCGGCTTACAGTTGTTGAAGTTCGATGGGATAGAGGTTGTACAACCATGTTGTTGCGTCGTGATTTGCTGACTGGTCTGGCTGGCCTGGCTGCGTTGCCCCTGGTGGGTTGTGGCCACGCGCCCGCATCGAGCCCCGCCGGTGTGGCCACTGCATCGGCCCCGCTGGCTGAAGCCGGCGCCGTGCCGCCACCCGCCGCGCCGCTGCCCACGCTGGCCCCCGACGACCTCGCCTGGATCAACCGCCTGAGCTTCGGCGTGAACGGCGGCACCGTGCGCGCCTACGCCCAGCAAGGCCGCCAGGAATGGCTGCAGAACCAGCTCGCCCCACCAAAATCTGACGGCCTGCCGCAAGCCCTGGCGCTGCGGGTGGCCGGCATGACGATCGCCACCCGGCCGGTGGCCAACCTGGCCTGGGAGATGCAGGAGCGTCGGCGCGAATCGGAAAGCCCGGGCGAGCCCGCCAACCGCAGCCAGGCGCGCCGGGCCTGGCAACAGGAAATGAACCGCCTGGAGCGCGAGGCGGCCACGCGCCAGTTCTGGCGCTCGCTCTACAGCCCGCACCAGCTGCGCGAGCAGATGGTCTGGTTCTGGGGCAACCACTTCAGCATCCACGGCAACAAGCGTGAGCTGCGCGCCCTGGTCGGTGATTACGAAGAAACCGCACTGCGCCCGCATGCGCTCGGCCGTTTTCAAGACCTGCTGGTGGCCGCGTCGACCCACGCCGCCATGCTGCGTTACCTCGACAACGACCAGAACTCCGCCGGCCGCATCAACGAAAACTTCGCCCGGGAGCTGATGGAGCTGCACACGCTGGGCGTGAACGGCGGCTATGCCCAGAAAGACGTGCAGGAGCTGGCCCGGCTGCTGACCGGCCTGGGCGTGGCCAGCGGCGAGGCAACACCCCGCCTGCGTGAGCACCAGATGGCGCAGTACCGCCGCCAGGGCCTGACTGAATTCAATCCGGCGCGCCACGACAACGGCCCCGTCACCATCCTGGGTGTGACCAGCGGCGGCAAGGGCTGGGACGACATCGTGGCGCAGCTGCAGCGCTTTGCGTTCCACCCGTCCACCGCGCGCCACCTCAGCCGCAAGATCGCCCGCTTCCTGATGGCCGACGAGCCGCCAGCGGCTGTGGTTGAGCGCATGGCCACGGCTTACCTGAAGGCTGACACGGCGATCGCCCCGATGCTGCAGGCCTTGTTCGACGCGCCTGAATTTGCACCGTCTCTCGGCCGCAAGTTCAAGGATCCGCAGCGCTGGGTGTTGTCTTCATTGCGTCTGGTGCATGACGACCGCCTGATCGTCAACCCAGCTCCGGCGCTGACCTGGCTGCAGCGCCTGGGCCAGGCGCCGTGGGGGCGCGTCACGCCGGATGGCTATCCGATGCAGGCCTCGGCCTGGTCGGGTTCCGGCCAGCTGGGCACCCGGTTCGAGATCGCCCGGGCCATCGGGGGCGGCACCAACGCCTTGTTCCGTGCGGAAGAGGGGGGGCCGGTCAACGTGATGGTCGTGCCCGCGTTGGTCAGACTGGAGCAGGCACCGCTGGTGCGCCAGAACGTCTGGCCGGTGCTCTCGGCCGAGACCCGCAGCGCCTTGGCCGAGGCTGGCAGCCCCGCGCCCTGGAACGCGCTGCTGCTGTCCAGCCCTGAATTCATGCGCTGCTGACACGCCTGACCCGGAAGGCCCTGGATGCATCGCCGTCATTTTCTGAACCACGCCTGGCGCGGGGCCGCTGCGGCCTCGGCCCTGGGTGCCGTGCAGGGCCGTTTGTGGGCAGCCGCCCCCGAGAGCGCCAGCCCGCCGCCGCGGCTGTTGATGGTGTTCCTGCGTGGCGCGGCCGATGCGGCCAGCGTGCTGGTGCCGGTCAGCAGCGATTTCTACTACGAGGCCCGGCCCCGCATCGCCATCGCCCGGCCAGGCGCCCAGGCCGACGCCGCCTTGCCGCTGACCGCCGACTGGGGCCTGCACCCGGCGCTGGCACCAAGCCTGGCGCCGCTCTACCAGCAGGGGCAGCTGGCCTGGGTGCCGTTTGCCGGCAGCCACAACCTGTCGCGCAGCCACTTTGAAACCCAGGACAGCGTCGAGTACGGCTTCGACGACATCACGGCCGGCGCCAAGCAGCAGTCGGGTTTTTTGAACCGGCTGGCGCAGCAACTGGGCAGCCAGCGGCGCGACAGCATGGCCTTCACCGACCAGCTGCCGATCATCCTGCGCGGTGCGCTGCCGGTGCCCAATCTGCGGCTGGCGTCGTCGGTACGTAATGCGGTGGACGAGCGCCAGGCGGCGCTGATCGCCCGCATGTACCGCGACCAGCCGCTGGCCGGTGCCGTGGCCGAAGGCTTCGAGGTCAAGCGCGAGGCGATGCGTGACATGGCCGCCGGCGCCAGCGCCGAGATGCAGGCCGCCAGCCGCAACGCGCTGAGCAGCAGCGGCTTCGAGGCCGAAGCACGTCGCGTCGCCCAGATGATGCGCGAGCGTTATCACCTCGGGTTTCTCGATGTGGGAGGCTGGGACACCCATGTGAACCAGGGCAATGCCACCGGCACCCTGGCCAGCCGGCTGGGTGAGCTGGGCCGTGGCCTGGCCGCCTTCGCGGACGCGATGGGCCCGGCCTGGCGTGACACCGTGGTGGTGGTCTTCAGCGAGTTCGGCCGCACGCTGCGTGAAAACGGCAACCGCGGCACCGACCACGGCCACGGCACGGTGTGCGCCGTGATGGGCGGCCGGGTGCGCGGTGGCCGGATCGCCGGCGAGCAGGTGGCGGTGTCGGCCGCCACGCTGCACCAGAACCGCGACTTCCCCGTGCTCACCTCCTACCAGGAGCTGTTCGGCGGTTTGTTCCAGCGCCTCTACGGCCTCAGCCCGGCGCAGGTGCAGGCGGTGTTTCCGGGCAGCCAGCCGAAGGACCTCGGTCTGGTGTGAAGTCGGCTGGAGGCTGGCGGCCTCACACCGGCCCCGGCCTTTTTGACCAGCTCGGCAGACGGGCTTGGGGCAGCAATTCCTGCACCGCCCGGGTGGCCTGGTCCATTGCGCCGTGGGCATAGGCATAGGCGCCCGCATCGGCATTCGCGATGGCCACCCGGCCCCAGCCGCGTCGGGCCGTGGTGCAGGGCAGCGGGCCTTGCGGCCAGCAACGGTCCCAGGGGCGCATGTATTCGTACGCATAGCCATGCGCCCAGCGGTTGATGGTGATGGCCTCGATGTCGCGCCCGGCCTCGAAGCCGAAGTCGCCCAGCCCGGACTGCAGCAGCCGCGTGGTCTCTTGGGCCAGTTCGTCAAAAGACCAACCGGTGAGCAGCGCACGGCCGCGCGCGGCCTGCTCACGCGGGGCCAGGGCTGGTTCCTGAGGTGCCGGCAGCACCACCTTCGACAGGTGCAGCAAGATGGGTTGATCAGGGTGCTCGGGCGGGCCGAGCGAGCCCATGCGCACCGGAAAGTCGAGCGCCGCCTCGCGCCAGAAACTGTCGACCGGTTGCAGGCCGCTGATGCCTGCGCGGTGGAAGGCGCGCCAGTTGTTCAGCAGCACGGTGCCGTACAGCAGTGGCACCTTGACCTGGTCGTTCAGCGCCGCCACCTGGGTGGCCGGCAGCTCGTCGGTCAGCCGTGCCACCACGCGGTGCCAGCAGGCCAGCAGCACCTGCCGGGCGCGTGCCACGCGCAGCTGGCCGTGGCTGTCGAGGTAGCGCACTTCCACCAGCTGTGCTTCGCCCGGCGGCCCGAGGTGGCGCAGGTGCACGGCAGTGGCGCGCAGGCGCAGCCGCACCGGGGCATCGGGGCGGTCGAGGGCGGCGTGCTGCACCCGGCCTTCGGCCAGGCTGATCATGTCGCTGCCCGGCATGGCCTCCGGGATCAGCTGGCGCAGCAGCGCCCGGGCCACGCCACCATTGCCGTCGGGGAAGTGGAAGACGTAGGGGTCTTGCCCCTGGTGCAGCAGCCGTCCGCTGGGCGACAGCCGCGTGTCCATCGATGCGCCCAGCCCCAGCCCGCTGAAGCCGGGCAGGCCGGCGGCCCAGGCGTCCAGCGCGCTGGTGGCGTCGATGCCCGCGCCGAAGTAGCCCTCGGTGTCGGCCTGCAGCCAGCGCAGGGCCTGCGCGCCGAGCTGCCAGTGGCGCTGGTAGAACTGGCGGCAGGTGAGCCGCGTGAGCAAGTCGCGCCGCGCAGCAGGCGGCATGCCGCGCGGCAGCACATCCGCCGCTGGCTCGGCCAGCAGCCGGGCCAGTTGCCGCTGCGCGTCGGGTGGCAGCGGCGTGCGGGCCAGCCAGCTGGCCGGCGCTTCGCCGGGCTGGCGCAGCACCACCGCTGATCGGCCCCAGGTGCGCGCATCAAACACCAGGGCGCGACTGTTCAGGCCGTGCCGCTCATGCCAGCCGTGGTCGAAGAACTGCGTGTTGAAGCGGGGCCAGTCCACGCCGATGTCTTGCAGCACCTGCTGGACGGCCGGCGAGAACAGGCTGGGGTTGTCGAGCGACTGCGAGCCGCCATAGCCCACCAGCCGCTGGCCGTTGCGGGCGATGAATTCGTTGCGCCGGGCATGGCCGCCCACGTCGTCGAGTGCATCGAGCAGCAGCATGCGCACCGGCCGGCCGGCGTGCTTGGCGCAATGTTTGGCGTAAAGGTGCGCACCACACAAGCCACTCAGGCCCGCGCCCACCACCAGCAGGTCTTCCACGCCCTCGTCACGCTCAGCAGGCGCTTCACTGATATCGCCGGCGCGGTCACGCCAGGCGTGGGCCGCGGCGTTCACGGCGTCGGTCTGGCCCTGCAGGCCGGTGCGCAGGGCGGGGTCGGGCAGCTCGCTTCCGGGCGTGGCCGCGGCGGCTAAGCTGGCCGTGCCGCCCAGGCCGAGGGCCACGCCGTTCAGGAAATCGCGTCGGGTGATGGTGGCGGCGGGGGCCGCCTCAGGCAAGAGCTGCGGGCGGCCGGGTGAGCGTGACATGCGGGCACTGCAGGATCTGCAGACGTGAAAGAGTGCGCCCATGTTCCCGCACCCGGTGCCCGGCGTGCAAGCGGAGCCGCACACCCCCTGCTAAACTTCGGGCCTGTATGGCGCCGATTTGTTCCGGATTGCGGGCGCCTTAAAAATGCCGCTAAAGAGGGACATTCCGGCACGACAGCCCGGTGTCCGACTCTTGAGTCCGGAGCTGGGCTTTGTTGTTTCTGGGGATGAATACATGGCTTCCGTCGGGTACGTGAAGGCGCAACAGATGAGGTTCGAGCAAGACCTGCCGCTGCAGAGCGGTGCGGTGCTGCGCGATTACTCACTGACAGTGGAAACCTATGGCACCTTGAACGCCGACCGCAGCAATGCGGTGCTGGTGTGCCACGCCTTGAATGCCTCGCACCATGTGGCGGGCGTGTATGAAGGCCAGGCCCGCAGCGAAGGCTGGTGGGACAACCTGGTGGGCCCGGGCAAGCCGCTCGACACCGACCGCTTCTTCGTCATCGGCGTGAACAACCCGGGCTCATGTTTCGGCTCGACCGGCCCGATGGACACCAACCCGGCCACCGGCCAGCCCTATGGCGCCGATTTTCCGGTCGTCACGGTGGAAGACTGGGTGGATGCACAGGCCCGCGTGGTGGAGCGCTTGGGCATCACGCAGCTGGCTGCGGTGCTCGGCGGCAGCCTCGGCGGCATGCAGGCCCTGTGCTGGACGCTGCGCTACCCCGATCGCCTGCGCCACTGCGTGGCCGTGGCCACGGCGCCCAACCTGTCGGCCCAGAACATCGCCTTCAACGAGGTGGCGCGCCGCGCCATCGTCACCGACCCCGACTTCCACGGCGGGCACTTCTATGCCCACGGCGTGGTGCCCAAGCGCGGCCTGCGCGTGGCCCGCATGATCGGCCACATCACCTACCTGAGCGACGACTCGATGGAGGCCAAGTTCGGCCGCGAGATGCGCGAGGGTGGCATTGGCTACAGCACCCAGGACATCGAGTTCCAGATCGAAAGCTACCTGCGCCACCAGGGCGACAAGTTCAGCGAGTACTTCGACGCCAACACCTACCTGCTGATCACCCGTGCGCTGGACTATTTCGACCCGGCCAAGCAGCACGGCGGTGACCTGACCCGGGCGTTCCAGGTGGCCCGCGACAAGAAGTTCCTGCTCGTGAGCTTCACCACCGACTGGCGGTTTTCACCGGCGCGCTCGCGCGAGATCGTCAAGGCGCTGGTCGACAACCGGGTGGACGTGAGCTACGCCGAGATCGACGCGCCGCATGGCCACGACGCCTTCCTGCTCGACGACCCGCGCTACCACGGCGTGATGCGGGCCTATTTCGACCGCATTGCCGATGAGCCGGTGGTGACCGCATGACGACCGACAACAAGAACCTGCAAGCCATCGCCGCGCTGGTGCCCGAAGGTGCGCGCGTGCTCGACCTGGGCTGCGGCACCGGCGAGTTGCTGGCCTACCTGAAGAACAAGCGCGGCTGCACCGGCTACGGCGTGGAAATCGACGACGCCAACCTGCTGGCCTGCGCCCGGCGCGGCGTCAACGTGATCCAGCTGAACCTGGAAGAAGGCCTGCAGCTCTTCGAGGACCACAGCTTCGATGTCGTGTTGCAACTGGAAACATTGCAGCACCTGCGCAATACCGAGCGCATGTTGCGCGAAACCGCCCGGGTCGGCCGCCTGGGCATCGTCAGCTTCCCCAACTTCGCGCATTGGCCGAACCGCCTGTCGGTGATCCGTGGCCGCATGCCGGTGACGCGCGCCCTGCCGTACCAGTGGTACGACACGCCCAACATCCGCGTGGGCACCTACACCGACTTCGACGTGCTGGCCCGCAAGAACGGGCTGAACATCCTCGACAGTTTTGGCTTGCAGGCGGGTGAGGTGGTGCGCACCTTCCCGAACCTCCGGGCCAGCGTGGCGGTGTTCAAGTTCGAGAAGGCCTGACGCCAGCATCAAGTTCGCGGGGCGGCGGTCGATAACCGCTGCAGGAGCCTCGTCGCTCCTCTCCGGGCTATCTGGCCCGCAAGGAACCCGCGTGCTTGTCCCGTCCCCCTCCGCTCATCTGCTCAGCAGGCTGCCCAGCCCCGGGAGGTTGGCATGCGCCTGATGTCCTTGTTCCGCCTCATCAACTGGGTGCTGGCGCTGGTGGTGGCCGCCATGCTGTGGCGCCTGGCCGGCACCGACCTGGCCCAGTGGCGCCAGGCCGAGCAGGGCGTGCAGGCACTGCAGGACTTGCAGCGTGGCCTGGGCCTGATGGAGATGATTTCCCGCGAGCGGGCGCCGTCGTTTGCGGTGCTGGGCGACATCGCGCCGTCCGACACATCGCCTCAACTGACCCTCACCCGCGCCCGCCAGCGCACCGACCTGGCTTTCCAATCCCTGCAGCCCACGCCACCCGAGGTGCAGCGCGCGCGCCAGGTGGTGGAGGCCGTGCGCGAGTCGGTCGATGCCATGGCCATGCGCGGCCGCGTGGGTGATGACGCTGCCAAACAGGGCAACGACGTGGGCCGGCTGCGCGATGCGGTGTTGCTGATCACGCCGCTGGTGGATCAACGGGCTGCGGCCACCGGCACGGCGTTTCCGGCGCTGGCGTCTGATGTGAGCGCCGCGATGCTGGCCGCCGATCTGCGCGAGGAAGCGGGCGTGCTGGGCACCTGGCTGCGGCCGGCGCTGCTGCAGCAACGCCGACTGACCGAACACGAACTCACGCAGGTGCTGCAACTGCGTGGGCGCATCGAAGCCCGAAAGATTCTGCTCGACCGCCACCTGGGTGCGCACACCATGGGCCCGGCGGTGAGCGAGGTGCGCGAGCGGCTCGCGCTCGGCTACTTCGGCCGCACCCAGCTTGAGCTGCAGCGCGTGATCGACGCGGGCATGCGCGGCACCCCCTACGCCACCGACGTGACCCAGTTCGGCGACGCCTACGTGCCCGACATGGCGCCCTTGCTGGGCCTGCGCGACGCGGTGCTGGCCCAGGCGCTGAACCATGCGCGTGACACGCTCCAGCAGGCACAGACCTCACTGCAACTCGTGCTGGTGGCCACCGTGCTGGCAGCCCTGTTGCTGGTGGGCTCGATGGCCCTGGTGCACCACCGGGTGATGCGCCCGCTGGCGGCCACCGCCGTCACCATCCAGGCGCTGGCTGACGGCGAGCCGGTGGCGGCCTGGCCGGTGGTGGAGCGCGACGATGAAATTGGTGCCGTGCTGGGGGCGGTGCGTGCGCTGCAGGCCAGCGAGGTGGCCCGCCGCGCGCTGGAGCAGGAACGGGCGGAATTGATCGAGCAGCTCAGCGAGTTGTCGAGCACCGATTCGCTGACCGGCTTGTTGAACCGCCGGGCGTTTTTTGCAGCCGGTGAGCGTGAGCTGGTGAATGCCCACCGGCACACCATCGACACCGCCGCGCTGGTGATCGACATCGACCATTTCAAGCAGATCAACGACAGCTACGGCCACGCCGTGGGCGACCAGGCGCTGGTGGCCGTGGCGGGTGCGCTGCAGGGCCAGATGCGGCATGGTGACCTGGTGTCACGCCACGGCGGTGAAGAGTTCGTGGTGCTGCTGACCCACTGCGACCTGACCCAGGCCCGTGGCATTGCCGAGCGCCTGCGCCAGACCGTGGCCGGGCTGAACATTGCGACCCCGCTGGGCAGCGCCTTTGGCGTGACCATCAGCGTGGGGGTGGCCGCGCTGGACCTGCAGCAAGTGGCCCTGGACGACCTGGTGGCCCGCGCCGACCAGGCCATGTACCGCGCCAAGCGCAACGGCCGCAACCAGGTGGTGCTGGCCGAAGACCTGCATGACAACAGCCCCGGGCTGGATGAGCGTGAGCGGCGGCTGGCGCTGGTGGCGGGTTGAACTGGCGGGCTGACTTGGCGAGCTGACTTGGCTGGCTGGCCCGTTGCGGCAGGCCGTCAGCTGCTGGCTGGATCGTCCAGCACCTGCCCGCGCCTGGCCAGTCGGCCGGCCAGCTCACTCAGGCTGGCATAGGCCTCGCCCAGCGCCGCGTCTCGGGCGCTCATCGCTTGGCCTTGAGCCGCCAGCACCATCGCATCACCCCGCGCAGCCGGGCCCGTCAAGGCGCCCCGTGGCCCCAGGGCCTGCACATTGCTGCTGACCTGCGTGAGGAAACTCTGCGCCAGGCCCGGCACCCAGGCGGGCGGCACGCCCGTGCCCTGCCAAAGCTCAGTCGCCACCGCCTGCAAGACCGGCAGGAAGTTGCTCGCGAACACGGCGGCCCCGTGATACAGCGGCTTCTGGGCGGCCTGCAATTCGAAGCACCGGCCGCCGATCTGCTCGAACGCAACTTGAGCCCGCTGCAACGCTGCTGCCGTGCCTTCAAGCGCACACACCGTGCCGGGGAACTGCGCGCAGGCGCGGTCTGGATCGGCAAAGCTCAGGGCCGGGTGCGCACTGGCCACGTCCCAGCCCAGCGCCTGCAAAGGTGCCATCTCAGCCGAGGTCAAGAAGCCGCTGCAATGCCAGGCCTGCGCAGGTGCCCAGGCCTGAGTCTGGCTGAGCTCGGCCAGTTGCGCGGCGACGCTGGCGATCTGGGTGTCCGGCACAGCCAGCAGCCACACGTCGGCACGCGGCATTTGCGCCAGCGCCGTGCAGGCCGTGCCCGCGCCCAAGGCTTCAATGGCGGCCTGCGCATGCCCGGGCTGGCGCGCCAGCACCGCCTGCAATTGCGCCACGCCCGCATCCAGCCAGAGCCGGCTCAGGCTGCGTCCGACCCGCCCGGGGCCCACCACGTTCAAGGTCCACATCGGGCGATTGTCAGGGGTGGTTGCAGTGGCAGGCATCAATGCGGCATCAAAGCGGCATGAACCCGGCATGAACGCTGCATCAAAGCGGCGCGGTGGGGCCCAGTGCCGCGTACTCGGCGGCCTGCTTCTTCTTCCATCCGCCGATGGCGCGCTCCATCTCGCCGATGTCGAAGATCGCGCTTTGCAGCAGTGTCATCTGCGCCAGCGCGTCGGCGGTGCCGTGGTCGCGGGCGTGGTTCAGGGCGAGCTTGCTGCCGGTGATGGCCAGCGGGCTCTTGCCGGCGATGTCGCGGGCCAGCGCCAGCGCGTGGGCTTCGAGTGCGGCCACGTCCGGCAGCACGGCGTTCACCAGCCCGGCGTCGAGCGCGCGCTGGGCCGGCAGTTTTTCGCCGGTGTAGGCCATCTGGCGCACCAGGCCTTGCGGGATGATCTTGGGCAGGCGTTGCAGCGAGCCCAGATCGGCCGCCATGCCGACCGTGATCTCCTGGATGGTGAAGAAGGCATCGGCGCTGCACACGCGGATGTCGCAGGCGGCGGCCAGGTCAAGCGCGCCGCCGATGCAGCCCCCCTGCACCGCGCAGATCACCGGGAAGCGCGCTTCGTCGATCGCGGTGAAGCAGTCCATCAGGCGGCGCAGGCCGGTCTGGAAGGCCAGGCGCTTGCGGGCATCGCTGGTATCGAGCATCGGCAGGCCGCCGGCAAACACCTCCAGCGCCATGCCGGCTGAAAAGTGCGGCCCGGTGGAGCTGATCACCAGCACGCGTGTATCGCCGGCGTCGTCGAGCTCGCGCACCGCGTCGCGCAGCGCCGGGAAAAACGCCGGGTCCATGGTGTTCATGCGGTCCGGGCGGTTGAGCACCAGGCGGGCGATACCGGTGGCGGTGTCCAACTGCAGGTCGAAGGCGCGTGTCGTCATGGGGTCTCCGGAATGATGTTTGTGGGGCGAAAGCCTACCGCGTTCCTTGGGGCCCGCCATCACGCAGGTGACAGCACCGCGTAGACTGCCGGGATGGATCAGATCGTGACTGCCGATGGAGTGCGCCTGCAGGCGCGTGTGTGGCCGGCTTCGGCCAATGCGGAGCGGGTGCGTGGGCAGGTGCTGCTGGTGCATGGCCTGGGCGAACACGCCGGCCGCTATGAGCATGTGGCCCAGGCCTTGTGTGCCCAGGGCTGGCAGGTGGTGGCCTACGACCAGCGCGGCCATGGCCAGTCGGGTGGCGGACGGGGCGTGATCCCCGATCGCAACAGCCTGCTGCAAGACCTCGGCCGTGTGGTGGATGCGGTGCGTCCGCTGCAGCCCGGCCCGCTGGTGATGCTGGGCCACAGCCTGGGTGGCCTGGTGGCCGCGCGCTATGTGGCCGAGGGCCTCCATGTGAAGCCGGCGGCCTGGTGGCGCCCGGTGGATGCGCTGGTGCTGTCGTCGCCGGCCCTCGATGCCGGCATGAACCTGTTCCAGAAGTTGCTGGTGGCGGTGGGCTCCAGCCTGGTGCCGGGCCTGGCGCTGGGCAACGGCCTCAAGCCCTCGTGGATCTGCCGCGACCCCGCCGTGGTGGCCGCCTATGTGGCCGACCCGCTGGTCCATGACCGCATCTGCGGCCGACTCGCCAAGTTCATCGCCGATGCCGGCCCGGAAGTGCAGGGCATGGCGGCCTCGTGGCGCGTGCCCACCTTGCTGATGTGGGGTGGCGCGGATCGTTGCGTGGCTCCGGCGGGCAGCGCGCGGTTTGCCGCTGCGGCGCCGGCGTCGGTGCAGGCGCAACCCTGGCCGGCCCTGGCGCACGAAATCTTCAATGAGCCGGAGCAGGCCGAGGTGCTGGCCGCGTTGAATGGCTGGCTGAACGCCCGCTACCCGGCAGCCCGCTGAGCCAATGGCGGGTCAGTGACGGAAACGGCCGTCGCGCGTGACGATGGCCGTGTCGACGAAGGTGGAGCCGGCGTGCTCGGCCGCCGGCCAGCTGATCTTGAAGCCGTCGATGTCGAGTTGCGCGTCCTTCATGGCCGCCAGCCAGCGGGGGCGGCTCAGGTCGCGGCCGCAGCGGCGCAGGGCTTCGGCCAGCGCGCGCGTCGTGACATAGCCTTCCAGGCTGCCGTACGAATAGTCCTGGTCCCGGAACAGGGCGCGGAAGGCGTCTTGATAAGCGCGGGTGAGGGCGGTCTTGCGCTCCCACGGGCTGGGCATCACCTGGGCGAACACCATGCCGTTGGCGAGTGGCCCGAGGTGTTTGGCCAGCTGCGCAGAGCCTGAGTTGATGCCCCAGAAACTGGTGTTCAGGCCAGCTTGCCGGCTCAGCCGGATCAGGCGCTCATAGACGCCCGCCGAGCCATGGTTGAACACCAGCTCCACCTGCTTGTCACCCAGCTGCTGCACGAAGGCCTGCAAGCCGGCATCGGTGATGTCGCCCTTGAACGGCATCGGCAGGCGCACCTCCATGCCCAGCGGGCCGGCGATGCGCCGGACGTTGTCGAGGTGCTGGCGGCCGGTGTCGGAATCGGCCTGCAGAAAACCCACGCGGCGCATGCCCAGGCTGGCGCCGTGGTTCAGCAGCGCGCGGAACTCTTCGCGGTGCTCGGCGCGCACCGGAAACACCAGCGCTTGCAGCGGCCGGCGCAAACCGGGCGAGCCGGCCATCGGCCCGAACAGCGGCACGCCGGTTTCATTGGCCACGCCCATCACGGCGGTCGACGGCCCGCCCTCGATCGGACCGAACAGCGCGAACACGCCGTCTGCCACCAGCTGCCGGGCATTGGCCTCGGCTTCCGCGGGCTTGGCATGGTCGTCCATCACCTTGATCTGCAAGCGCCGCCCCGCCACGCCGCCCGTGGCGTTGATCTGCTGCGCTGCGGCTTCGATGCCCTGGCGAATGGCCACCGCGTAATCGTTCTTGGCGTTCTCCAGCGAGATCGTCTGCCCGAGCAGGATCTGCGTCGGCGTGATGCCGGCCGTGGGGTTGGCGGCGGGCGCCGGTGTGGAGGGACTCGCTGGCTGGGCCAGTGCCATCTGCCACGGGGTGCTGGCGGCCAGCCCGACCGCCGCGCCACCCGTCAGTTGAAGATACCGGCGGCGAGTGGGGGAGGGTGCAGTCATCAACCCAGCATACGTCAGCCTCAAACCGTCGCACAATCTGTGGTGTTTACCGACACCGAGGACACCTTGCATCATGAATGCACCTGACACCCTGGCCGCGCTCGATCCGGCACAACTGCATCGATTCGTGGACGACGCCTGGCGCGAACGCATCGTGCCCAGCCTCATCGACTACATCGGCGTGCCCGCCAAGAGCCCGATGTTCGACCCCGACTGGGAGAAGAACGGTCTGATCGACAAGGTGGTGCGTGACGCCGCCGACTGGGTGCTCTCCCGCAAGGTGCCGGGCCTGACGCTGGAAGTCATCCGCCAGGAAGGCCGCACGCCGGTCATCTTCTTTGAAGTGGCCGCCACCAAGCCGGCCAGCACGCAGACCGTGCTGATGTACGGCCACCTCGACAAACAACCGGAATTCAGCGGCTGGCGCTCGGACCTCGGACCCTGGACGCCGAAGATCGAGGACGGCAAGCTCTATGGCCGCGGTGGCGCCGATGACGGTTATGCCGTGTACGCCGCCATCAGCGCCGTGGAGGCCCTGAAGGCGCAGAACGTGCCGCACCCGCGCATCGTCGGCCTGATCGAGTCCTGCGAGGAATCCGGCTCGTATGACCTGCTGCCCTACCTCGACCTGCTGCGCCCGCGTTTGGGTGAAGTCAGCCTCGTGGTGTGTCTGGATTCGGGCGCCGGCAACTACGACCAGCTCTGGCTGACGACCTCGCTGCGCGGCAACATCACCGGCACGCTGAAGGTGGAGATCCTGACCGAGGGCATTCACTCGGGTGATGCCAGCGGCCTGGTGCCGTCGAGCTTTCGCATCATGCGCATGGTGCTCGACCGCCTGGAAGATTCGAAGACCGGCCGACTGCTGCCGGAGGCTTTCCACTGCGAAGTGCCGTCCGAGCGCGTGGCCCAGGCCCGCGCCACTGCGCACATCCTGGGTGACGAGGTGTGGAAGCGTTACCCCTGGGCCTGTGGCGCCGACGGCGCTTTCGCACTGGCCACCGACACCGACCCGGTGGAGGCGCTGCTCAACCGCACCTGGCGTCCGACGCTGTCGGTGACGGGTGTGGACGGCATGCCTTCGCTGCAGAACGCCGGCAATGTGCTGCGCCCGTTCACGGCCTTCAAGCTGAGCCTGCGCCTGCCGCCGCTGGTGGAAGGCCACACGGCCGCGGTGCAACTCAAGGCGCTGCTGGAAGACAACGCGCCCTACAACGCCAAGGTCACCTTCCACCCGGACGGCCGCATGAACGACTGGGGCGCCACGGGCTGGAATGCGCCGACGCTGGCGCCGTGGCTGGAGGCCGCGATGGACACCGCGTCACGCCGGCACTTCGGTGCGCCGCTGGGCTACATCGGCCAGGGCGGCACGATTCCGCTGATGAACCTGCTGCAACAAGGCTTCCCGATGGCCCAGATGATGGTCTGCGGCGTGCTCGGCCCGAAAAGCAACGCGCACGGCCCGAACGAGTTCCTGCACATCGGCTACGGCACCCGCCTGACGTCGGCGGTGGCCGAGGTGATTGCCGCGCACCCTTGAGGTGATCCGGCGTTCAGCGTTTCGGCACTGAGGCAAGCAAAAAGGCCCGCAGCAAGCGGGCCTTTTTTGTCTGCGACGGGCGCAGGGCGTGTGGTCAGCGTGGCCTGGGCTGGCCCTGGCCACGCGCTGGATCAGTAGGCTTGAGCCAGGCCGTTGGCGGTGCGGCTGGCCGGTGCCACTTGCACGAAGCCGTCGGTGTCGAACGGGTTGTTCTGGCCAGAAGCGCGGGCGGCCAGGAATTCGGCGCGCACTTGTTCGCGGGTCAGACCGGCGGCAGCGACCTTGGCAGCACCTTCACGCACGGCGGCGACAGCCGGGTTGGCGGTGGCAGCCACCACATCAGCGCGCTGGAAAGCAGCGGGGATGGCTTCAGGAGCCGATTGGGCCGAGGCAGCGTTGGCGGCGATGAGGGCGATGGCGGCGAAGGCAACTTGGAAGCGGTTCATGATGTTTTCTCTTTCGGGTTCGGTGGGGATGTTTGTGTTCAGCAATTCAGTGCTGGATTACTTGGCTTACTTGGCCTGAGCCAGGCCGGTGGCCGTGCGGCTGACCGGGGTGGCAGGCAGGAAGCCGTCGGTGTCGAACGGGTTGTTCTGGCCAGAAGCGCGGGCGGCCAGGAATTCGGCGCGCACTTGTTCGCGGGTCAAGCCGGCAGCGGCGACCTTGGCGGCACCTTCACGCACAGCGGCGACATGGGCATTGGCCGGGGCGGAAACAACATCGGCGCGCTGGAAAGCAGCGGGGATGGCTTCAGGAGCCGATTGGGCCGAGGCAGCGTTGGCGGCGGCGAGGGCGATGGCGGCGAAAGCAACTTGGAAGCGGGTCATGATGAGGTCCTTGAGGTTGAGGTCAAACGGTGCCAGGCACGGCGGTGAGCACTTACTGAGTCGCTCCGTCTTGTCCAGCCTCGGTGAGTCGTTGTTTTGTGTTCGGCTCATCGATGTAGTGAACTGTACAGATTGCTGTTTGATGAATAAACAGTCTGAAAATAAATTTACTGTTGATAATTTGAAAACAAGCCTTTGGTGCAGCTGCCGCGCGCATTTCCTGTCCTCCACCAGCCAGCCGTCTGCTTACACTCGGTGCATGAGATGGCAAACCCTTCTGCAGCAGGCCTTCGCAGGCGTGCTTCTCTGTGCCGGGGTGCAGGCCCATGCACAACTGGCGGTCGATGTGGGCGAAGCGATGAAGCTCGCCGCCGAGGCATCGGGTTCCGTGCGTGGCGCGCAGCTCGACGCCCAGGCCCGGGGGCTTCAGGCTGAAGCCCTGGACCGCCTCGGCGGCCCGTCGCTCAGCCTCACCGGTTTTGCCGGCCGCGTGTCCACGTCCATCAACCTGGATTTGTCGAACGTGGCCGCGGCCGCCAACCCGAGCCTGGGCATGCTCGACGCCGCCTTGCCCGGCGCGCCCATCCCCACCATCCCGAACGCCTACACCACCGACCGCATCGTCAACCTGGTTTCGGCCGGCTTGGGCTCGGTCTGGCCGATCTACACCGGTGGCCGGGTCGAGGCCCTGCAGGGGTTGGCCAGAGGCCGTGCGCGTGAGGCGCAGGCCGAGCAGCAGGACGCCGAAGACAAGCTCGCCACCCTGGTGGCCCAGCGTTATTTCACGGTGCAGCTGGCGCGCCAGGCGCTGGCCTTGCGCAGTGATGCGGTCATCGGCATCGGCGCCCATCAGCAAAGTGCGCTGAAGCTGGAGCAGGCCGGGTTGATCGCCCGCGCTGAGCGTTTGCGTGCCGATGTGGCCCTCGACAACGCCCGCCGCGACGAAGCCCGGGCCCGCAGCGATCTGCAGCTGGCCGAGGTGGCGCTGCAGCGTCTGCTGCGCACCGATGCGCCGGTGCAAGCCACCACGCCGCTGTTCGTGCACAGCCAGGGTGTCGGGCCCTTGGCCAGTTTCATCGACACCGGCATGTCGCGCCACCCGGCTTGGCAGAAGCTGGCCGCCAAGCGCGACCAGGCGGATGAGTCCTACCGCCTGCAAGGCACCGAGCTGGCGCCCAATGTCGTGGCGCTGGCCAACGTCAACCTGAACCGCAGCAACGACAAGACGGTGCAGCCGAACTGGCAGGTGGGCGTGCACATGAGCCTGCCGCTGGTCAGCCGCATCGACCACGACAAGATGCGTGACGCCGCCCGCCTGCAGCAGCAGCGCGTGGAGGTGAGCGCCGAGCAGGCCGGCCGTGACATTCCGACGCTGGTGGAAGCGCAATGGCGCGCCCTGGAAAACGCCCGCGCGCAGTACGTGAGCGGGGGCTCGGCGGTGGAGCTGGCGACCGAACACTTGCGTCTGCAGCAGGTGTCGTTTGCCCAGAGCCAGGCCACCTCCATCGACGTGACCGACGCGCAACTCGGCCTGTCCAGATCGAAGATCGAACGCCTGCAGGCGGCGCACGATTACGTGATGGCGCTGGCGCGGCTGCTGGAGGCCTCCGGCCAGCCGCAGCGCCTGCCCGAGCTGGCCGCCAGCGCCGACATTCGCCTGCCGCTGCAGCCTTGAATCATCACGCGACCGCCGCCCCCCAACACACCCATGAGCACCTCCAACATCTCACCGCGCTCTTTTGTGCTGCCCGTCGTCGGGCTGCTGGTTCTTGGCGGCCTGGGCTGGGGCCTGAAAAAAGCCTTCGAGCCCCAGGTGCTGCCGCTGCAGGGCCAGATCGACGCGCAGGAAATCAATGTCTCGTCCAAGGTGCCGGGCCGCGTGGGTGCGCTGAAGGTAAGCCTCGGGCAATCGGTGAAGGCCGGTGACGTGATCTTCGAGCTCGACAGCCCCGAGGTCAGTGCCAAGGTGGCGCAGGCGCAAGCTGCGCAAGAGGCGGCCCAGGCCGTGGCCAACAAGGCCAGCCATGGCGCCCGGCCCGAGGAAATCCAGATGGCCCGGTCCAACTGGGAGCGGGCACAAACCGCTGAGCGCATGGCGCGCACAACGCTGGACCGCGTGCAGGTGATGGCCGATCAAGGTGTGCTGGCGCGGCAGAAACGCGACGAGGCCGAGGCCCAGTGGCGCGCGGCGCAGCAGCAATCCCAGGCCGCGCAGGCGCAGTTCCAGATGGCCAGCGCCGGCGCGCGCACGGAAGACAAGCAGGCCGCGTCGGCCCAGGCCCGACAGGTGGCCGGTGTGGTGACGGAGGCCCAGGTGGCGCTGGCCGAAACCCGGGTGCATGCGCCTGCGGCCGGCGAAGTGGCCAAGATCCAGATCCAGCCGGGCGAGCTGGCGCCGCAGGGGTTTCCGGTGGTCACGCTGGTGAACCTGAGCGATGCCTGGGCGGTGGTGGCGGTGCGTGAAGACCGCCTGGCCGCCTTTGCCGTGGGCAGCCAGCACGAGGCCGAATTGCCCGCCCTGGGCAAGCAGCAGCGCTTCACCGTGAGCTCGGTGGCGGTCATGCCGGATTTCGCCACCTGGCGGGCGGCCCGCCCTGGTGGCACCGATCTGCGCACGTTCGAAGTGCGGCTGCGTCCGGTGGCGCCCGTGCCGGGTTTGCGCCCGGGCATGAGCGTGCTCTTCGCCGCCCCTTGAAGCGCCACGCCGCGTGATGCTGGAGCCCACGAGCGAGACCGCAGCTGGCTGGCGGGCCGCGCTGGCCCGCGAAAGCCGCTGGCTGCGCGCCAGCCCCTGGGACATGGCGATGCTCACGCTCATCCCGTGGGCGGTGTGCGCGCTGGTGGTGTGGATCTTTTCTGTCGGTGTGCCGCGGGACCTGCCCATCGTCGTGATCGACCAGGACCAGTCGGCCTTGTCGCGGCAGATGGACCGCTTTCTTGAAGCCTCACCGGGCATCAGCGTGGTGGCGCATGTGGCCAGCTGGGAAGAGGCGCTGAGCCTGCTGCGCCAGCGACAGGCGTTTGGCGTGGTGATCTTTCCGGCGCAACTGCAGACCCAGGTGCTGGGTGGCCGGGCCGCTACCGTGCAATGGTTCTACAACGGGCAGTTCCAGTCGCATGTCGGCGGTTTGTCGCGCGATGTACGCGCGGTGGTCAGCACCCTGTCCGCGGGCATCGAGTTGAGTGCGCGTGAAAAGCGCGGCGCCGCCCCGGTGCTGGCCAAGGCGCAGTTCGAGCCGATCCGCATGAAGCTGGTCACCTTGTTCAACGAGTCGGCGAGTTACGAGTTTTTCCTGACCCTGGCCCTGCTGCCGGCGGTGATGCAGATCTTCATCACCCTGGCCGCCGTCACGGCCATCGGCCGGGAGCTGAAGACCGGCAGCGTGCCCGAGTGGCTCGCCACGGCGGGCGGGCGCTGGCACGTGGCTCTTGCCACCAAGCTGGCCTGGCCGGCGCTGGCCTTTGGCGTGATGGCGCTGGCTTTTGTGCTGGTGATGGCCGGGGTGCGCGGCTGGGCCATCGCCGACGCACCCTTCATGGTGCTGGCGGGGTTGGGCTTGCTGGTGGCCGCGCAGCTGGCGCTGGGCGTGTTCCTGATCGGCGTGACGCTGGCGCTGCGCAACGGCTTGTCGGCCGCGGGCTTCATCACCGCACCGGCCTTTGCCTTTGCCGGGCAGGGCTTTCCGTTGCAGTCGATGCCGGTGCTGGCGCGCGCCTGGGCCGAGGTGTTGCCGCTGACCCATTACCTGCAGTTGCAGAGCCGCCATTGGGTGGCCGGTGCCCCGGCCCGCTACGGGGTACCTGACCTGCTGACGCTGGCCGCCATGACCCTGGGCTTCGGCCTGCTCGGCGCCTGGCTGCTGCGTCGACGCGCCCTGGCGCCGAGTGCCTGGGGGCGGTCATGAAGGCGATCTGGCAAGCTTTTGTGGCCAGTTGGTGTGCATTGCTGGCTGATGCCGGCGTGATGTTGCTGTTGTTTGGCGGTGGGGTGGTCTACGCCTTCTTCTATCCGCTGCCCTATGCGCACGAGTCTGTGCAGCGCGTGCCGGTGGCGGTGGTGGATCAGGACCGCAGTGCCTTGTCGCGCCAACTGGTGCGCTACCTTGATGCGCATCCGGCCCTGCAGGTGGTGCAGGTCACGCCGGATGTGGCCCCTGCCCAGGACCTGCTCTGGCGCAATGAAGCGGGCGGCGTGCTGATCATTCCGGCCGGCATGAATGCGCGGGTGCTGTCGGGCAAGGTGGCTGAAGTGGAACTGGTCGGCCACGGCGCCTACCTGATGCTGAACAAAGCCGCGCTGGGTGGCTTGGCGGAAGTGGTGGGCACGGTGTCCGCCGGCATCGAGCTCAAGCGACTGGCGGCGAGTACATCCTCGTCAGTGCAGGCGGCGGCACAGCGGCAACCACTCGGTCTGAACAGCGTGCCCTTGTTCAATGTGCGGGAGGGTTACGGCGCCTACCTCGTGCCCGGCGTGGCCGTCATCATCATCCAGCAGACCTTGCTGATGGCCGTGGCCATGTTGATGGGCACCTGGGCTGAGCGCGGGCGCGTGCCGGTGCCTGCCACGCCAGCCGGCTGGTGCGGCCTGTGGCTGACCTGCACCAGCGCCGCACTGCTGAATTGCGCCTGGTGGTTCGGCTTCGTGCTGTGGGTGCAAGACTATCCGCGCGGTGGCAATGCCGCCGGCCTGGCGGTGTTTGCGGTGGTCTTCTCGATGTGCGCCGCCGCCTTGGCCGTGCTGCTGGGGGCCTGGTTCCGCAGTCGCGAGCGCAGCGTGCAGTTGATGCTCGGTCTGGCTGTGCCGATCTTGTTCGTGGCGGGTTTGTCGTGGCCTTCCCAGGCCTTGCCGCCGCTGCTGGCCGCCGTGCGCTGGGTCTTGCCGTCCACCGCAGGCGTTCAGGGCTTTGTGGCGCTGAACCAGTTGGGCGCCAGCTCGCACGACATGGCGCCGGAGTTGCTGGCGCTGACCGTTAGCGGCGTGCTGTTCGCTGCGCTGGGTTGCTGGCGCTGGTGTCGACCGCGCGCCGCCTGAACATCCATCGGCATCGCGCCCCGCCCTGAAATGCACAAGGCCCGCACGCAGCGGGCCTTGTTGTTGGTGCCGGGGCCTTAAGCCCCGAACCTGGCAAGCCGAATGTTGGCCCGGCTGACCGTACTTGCTGACTTACTTGGCTTGGGCCAGGCCGGTGGCAGTGCGGCTGACCGGAGCAGCAGGCAGGAAGCCGTCGGTGTCGAACGGGTTGTTCTGGCCGGAAGCGCGGGCGGCCAAGAACTCGGCGCGCACTTGTTCGCGGGTCAGGCCAGTGGCTGCCACCTTGGCGGCGCCTTCACGCACGGCGGCGACATCGGCGTTGGCCGGAGCGGCGACCACATCAGCGCGCTGGAAAGCAGCGGGGATGGCGTCAGGTGCCGATTGGGCCGAAGCGGCGTTGGCGGCGATGAGGGCGATGGCGGCGAAGGCAACTTGGAAGCGGTTCATGATGTTTTCTCTTTCGGGTTCGGTGGGGATGTTTGGGTCAGCAGTTCAGTGCTGGATTGCTTGGCTTACTTGGCCTGAGCCAGGCCGGTGGCGGTGCGGCTGACCGGGGTGGCAGGCAGGAAGCCGTCGGTGTCGAACGGGTTGTTCTGGCCAGAAGCGCGGGCGGCCAGGAATTCGGCGCGCACTTGTTCGCGGGTCAAGCCGGCAGCGGCGACCTTGGCGGCACCTTCACGCACAGCGGCGACAGCCGGGGTAGCGGGGGCAGCGACCACATCAGCGCGCTGGAAAGCAGCGGGGATGGCGTCAGGAGCCGATTGGGCCGAGGCAGCGTTGGCGGCGACGAGGGCGATGGCGGCGAAAGCAACTTGGAAGCGGGTCATGATGAGGTCCTTGAGGTTGAGGTCAAACGGTGCCGGCATGGCGGTGAGCACTTACTGAGTCGCTCCGTCTTGTCCAGCCTCGGTGAGTCGTTGTTTTGTATTCGGCTCATCGATGGGGTGAACTTTACGGGTTAACCCTTTCGGGATAAACCCGCCAAACCTGCATTCACCGTTGAGGATCGAGCAATAAACTCAATTCCAATTCAACCGCTGTGTGCGAAATCGGGTCATTCCGGGCGCTTGTCTGTCAGCTGCCGCACGGCTAGGGTGATGAAATGACGGGCGTCTGTTGACCTGTGGCGAACAAAGCTGTTCAATGGCTTTCGCCAATTCCACCCACTGGAACAATTCAATGGACTCCTTGCGCGCCATGCGGGTGTTTGCCCGCGTCATTGACGAGGGCAGTTTTGCCGGTGCCGCGCGTGCGCTGGACCTCGCGCCGGCCGTGGTGACGCGCCTGGTGGCCGACCTGGAAGAACACCTGGGCGCCCGCTTGATGAACCGCACCACGCGGCGCATCTCGCTCACCGAGATCGGTGAGAGTTACCTGGAGCGGGTGCGGCAGATCCTGGCGGACATTGATGATGCGGAGGCGATGGCAAATGCGTCCGTGTCCGACCCCAAGGGCCATGTGCGCATGCTGATGCCGCCAGCCGTTGCGGTGCACCAGCTGGCCAAGCACCTGCCGCGTTTTCATGCGATGTACCCGCAGGTGACGCTGGAAATCGTGGCCAACGGCCCGGTGGAAACCGTCGATGACGGCTTCGACTTGACCATCGCGCTGGTGCGCAAGCCGCTGGAAGGCAACTTCATCGCGCGGCGGCTGGCGCGCACCGAGGTGATCAGCTGTGCGTCGCCCGAGTACCTCGACAAGCACGGCCGGCCGAACCATCCGGAAGACCTGGCCCGCTATGACGTGCTGATCCCGCCGATCTCCGAGTTGCAGCGAGGCATCACCTTCTATCGGGGCACCGATCCGGAGAACCCGACCGACTCGTTCCACGCGGTCCCGCGGCGGGGCGTGCTCAGCACCATCAATGTCGACGCGAACTACGCGGCGGCGCTGTCGGGGCTGGGCGTGGCGGGCTTGCCGTCGTTCGTGATTGAAGACGCGCTGATGGAGCACGCCCTGGAGCGTGTGCTGCCGGAGTGGCGGCTGTTCAGCTCCACGCTCTGGGCCTGCATGCCGACGCGCCAGCACGTGCCCGCGCGCACCCGCGCCATGCTTGATTTTCTGGTGCAGGTGTTCGGTGGCGAAGACCGCGACCCGTGGCTGGCCGCGGCGGGCTGCGAAACCCCGTGCGCCAGCCTGCTGGCGAACTGTGCGCCGGCCAGCGAATCACTGGCCGATGGCCGGGCCGTGCCTCAGAAGGTGTAACCCACCGACACCTTGTTGTCCTGCATCGGCTCGATCAGCAGCAGCAGGGGCTTGAGCGGGCCATAACGCATGGCCACCTTGGTGACGTAGGCGAAGAAGCGCGGCAGGTCGGTGCTGTACTTCGGCTTGCCGTCGCGGTGCTTCAGGCGGCAGAAGATGCCCAGCACCTTCAGGTGGCGCTGCAGGCCCATCCATTCCAGCTGGCGCCAGAACTCACCGAAGTCATCGCCCACCGGCAGGCCGGCCTTGCGGGCGGCATCCCAGTAGCGCACCGCCCAGTCAATTTCCCGCTCCTCATCCCACGAGATGAAGGCGTCGCGCAGCAGCGAGGCCACGTCGTAGCTGATCGGGCCACGCACGGCATCCTGGAAGTCGAGGATGCCCGGGTTCGGATCGGACACCATCAGGTTGCGCGGCATCCAGTCGCGGTGCACCGCCACGGTGGGCTGGGCCAGCGCGCTTTGCACCAGGGCGTCGCACACCCGGTCCCAGTGGCCTTGCTGCACCGGCGTCCAGGTGATGCCGAATTCGCGCTGCACGCACCACTCGGGGAACAGGGCCAGCTCGCGGCGCAGGAGGGCGTCGTCATAGGCGGGCAGGGCGTCGGCGGGCACGTGGCCCTGCCAATGCACCAGGGCCTTGATGGCGTCGCGCATCAGCCGGTCGGATTGGCGAATGTCACCTTCCTGCATCACCTCCAGATACAGCGTGCTGCCCAGATCGCGCAGCAGCAGGAAGCCTTGTTCGATGTCGGCGGCCAGCACCTCGGGGCCATGCAGGCCCGCGGCCTGGATCAACTCGCCGACCTGCAGGAACGGGCGCACGTCTTCGAGCGGCGGCGGCGCGTCCATGATGACCAGGCTGCCACCATCCTGGCTGGTGATGCGCAGGTAGCGGCGGAAGCTGGCGTCGGCCGAGGCCGGGGTCAGGGTGTCCAGTTTCAGGCCGTGCTGGGCGGCCAGCGGCGCCAGCCAGGCGTCGAATGCGGCGTGGCGCGCTGAATCGGTCCAGGCGACCGGTTGTGAGGTGAGGGTCATGGGGCAGTGTGCGCCGGGCGGGCGGGTGTCAGGGAAGGGCCGGGCACGAGGAAAACCACGCAGCCGGGCCACCACACGGCCGGCACGGCCCTCGTGGATAATCGCAAATTCTACTGAGACCCGCACCGCGGGCGTTGCGGCTGCCTCCAGCGGCCTGCATGCGACGTCTGCACCCGCCTCATCCGATCACCTTGCCTGCGCACGCGCTTGTTGCACCGACCTGAATCTGCCCGGCCACGCCACGCTGCCCTGCGCCGCTCCCGCCACGCCCCCCAGCCCCTGTGGCTGGCATTGCTGGCCATGGGCCTGGGCCAGAGCGTGGCCCAGGCGCAGTCGGCACCGGTGTCTGCCGCACCCACACCCGCATCCACACCCGCCTCTGGCGTGGCCGCCACGCCCAACGGCCCGGTCACCATCACGGCCCGGGAGGTGCGCAGCGAACTCGACCGCGCCACCACCGCTGCCGGCGAAGTGGAGCTGCGCCAGGGCCGTCTCACGCTCAGTGCCGACCTGCTGCGCTTCGAGCACGACAGCGAGATCGTCCAGGCCTCCGGCCGCGTGGTGGTGCAGCGTGACCAGGACCGTGTGGTTGGCCGCGAAGCACGCCTCAAGCTCGATACCGGCGCCGGCTTTGTGCTGGGCCCGACCTATCACTTCGCCCGCACCGGCGCGGGCGGTGACGCGGCCCGCATCGACTTCATCGGCTCGCAGCAGGTGTCGGCGCTGTCGGCCAACTACACCAGTTGCCCGCGCGACGACGTGCTGGGCCCGGACTGGGTGCTCAGCGCCGACAAGCTCGACCTCGACTTCGAGAAGAACGATGGCCGGGCCGAAGGCGCCGTGCTGCGCTTCATGGATGTGCCCATCCTGGGCTTTCCGGTCCTGAGCTTCCCGTCCACCGAGGCGCCGCGCTCCGGCTGGTTGCCACCGACCATCGACCCCTTCGACAGCCGCAGTGGTTTTGGCCTGGCGCTGCCGTATTACTGGCACATCGCGCCGAACTACGACGCGACGATCACCCCGACCCTGGCCACCCGGCGTGGCTTGGGCGTGCAGGGCGAGTTCCGCTACCTGCAGCCGTCCGACAGCGGCAAGCTGCAACTGCATGCCCTGCCGCATGACCGTTCTGCCGGCCGCTCACGCCAGTCGTTCTGGTTCGAGCACACCGGCTCGCTGGCAAACGCCTGGTTCTACAGTGCGGACTGGCAGTCGGCGTCTGATGACAACTACTGGAAAGACTTCTCCGGCACGCTGCCCAGCCTGACTCCGCGCCTGCTCTCGCAAAGCGTGCAGGCCAACCGCCGCTTCGAGCTGGGCACGGCGGAGCTGGAGGCCTACGGCCGCGTGCAGAACTGGCAGGTGCTGCAGAGCACCACCGACCCGATCACTTCGCCCTACCACCGCGCGCCGCAGATCGGCCTGCGGCTGACGGGCTTGAGCGCAGGGCTGCAATACGAGCTGGAGACCGAAGCCAATCGCTTCCAGCTGCGCGACCTTGCCACCAACGACACCCGCCCTGAGGGCGAGCGCGTGCACCTGCAGGCCTCGGTCAGCCGCCCGTGGGACAGTGGCTGGGGCTGGATCACGCCCAAGGTGGCGCTGAACGCCGCGAGCTACCGCACCGACACCGCGATGGCCGATGGCCGCACCCGCGTGGGTCGCAGCATCCCGACTTTCAGCCTTGATGCCGGCCTGCGCTTCGACCGCACCACGCAGCTCTTCGGCCGCGACCTGGTGCAGAGCCTGGAGCCGCGCCTGCACGTGGTGCAGACGCCGTACCGCGACCAGTCGAAGCTGCCCAAGTTCGACGTGGGCGCCAACGACTTCAACGAGATCTCGATCTACGCCGACAACGTTTTCTCGGGCATCGACCGCATCGCCGACGCCAAGCAGATGACGCTGGGCGCCACCACGCGCCTGCTGGACGCCCGCACCGGCGGCGAGCTGCTGCGCTTCGGCGCGGCGCAGCGCTTCCTGTTCCGCGACCAGACCATCACCGCGCTGACGCCCGACGGCACCACCCCCACCGACGGCCGCTTCTCGGATGTGCTGCTGTTTGGCTCGGCCACGCTGGTGCCGCAGTGGCGACTCGATTCGACGGTGCAGTACAGCGGTGACATCAACCGCTTCACCCGCTCCATCGTGTCTGCGCGCTACCAGCCGCTGCCCTTCCACACGCTGGCCGCCACCTACCGGTTTGCCCGCGGCCTGAACGAGCAGGTGGAACTTGGCTGGCAATGGCCGATCTACAAGGGCGCGCTGCGCAGCGGCAGCAGCTGCCAGGGCACGATGTATGGTGTGGGCCGGATCAACTACAGCATGCGCGACAACCGCATCACCGATTCCATCGCCGGCGTTGAATACGATGCCGGCTGCTGGATCGGCCGGATCGTGGCCGAGCGCATCTCCACCGGCCAGAGCGAGGCGCGCCAGCATTTGATGGTGCAGCTCGAACTGGTTGGCTTGTCTCGCATCGGCTCGAACCCGCTCAAGGTCCTGAAGGACAATATCCCCGGTTACCGGTTGCTGCGCGACGAAGACGCAGTGCCGACCCCCACGGTGAACCCATGATCCATATCCCTGTTCCTTTCCGCCTGTTGCCTCTGGCGCTGGTGGCCGCCCTGGCCTCGGGCCCGGCTGCTGCCCAGTTTTCGGCGAAGCCGCGCACCGCGCTGCAGGCCTCCCGGGCAGCCGACTACATCGTGGCTGTCGTGAACAATGAACTGGTCACGCAGGTGGAGCTGACCCAGCGCATCGCCCGGGCACGTGAAGAGGCGCAGCGCGCTGGCACCGCGATGCCTTCTGATGACGAACTGCGCAGCCAGGTGCTCGAATCGCTGATCGACGAGCGCGTCATCATCACCTTCGCCCGCGACAGCGGCTACAAGGTGGATGACCCGGAAGTGGACCGCGCCGTCACCAACATCGCCACGGCCAACAAGATCACCATGGCCGAACTGCGCACCCGCCTGGCCGCTGATGGCATCGAATACGCCCGCTTCCGCGCCAACCTGCGTGACCAGCTGATGTCCGAGCGCACCCGGGAGCGTGAGGTCAACAGCCGCATCAAGGTGTCTGACGCCGATGTGGAGCGTGTGTTGGCCGAGCAGCAAGCCAAGCGTGCCGCGGTGAGCGAGCTCAACATCGCGCAGATCCTGGTCTCGGTGCCCGAAGGCGCCAGCGAAGCGGTTGTGGCCGCCAAGCGCGCTCGCGTCGCTGAAGCCCAGGCCCGGCTGAAGGGCGGCGAGCCGTTCGAGCTCGTGGCCAAGGCCTTCTCGGAAGACAGCAACAAGGACCGCGGCGGCGAAATCGGCGCTCGTCCGGCCGAGCGTCTGCCCGACCTGTTTGTCGAGACGGTGAAGACCATGGCCGTGGGCGCTGTCACGGCCGAGCCGGTGCGCAGCGGCGCAGGCTTCCACGTGCTGAAGCTGCTGTCGCGCTCCGACAGCACCGTGATGACGATGACGCAAACCCGCGCCCGTCACATCCTGCTGCGGCCGTCGCCCCGCTTGTCGGCCGATGCTGCGCAGCGTCGTCTGGGCGAGTTCCGCGACCAGGTGCTGACCGGCAAGCGCAGCTTCGACGACCTCGCCCGCGAGTTCTCGGAAGACGGCAGCGCGCCGAATGGCGGCGACCTGGGCTGGGCCACGCCGGGCAGCTTCGTGCCTGAGTTTGAAGAGGCGATGAACCGCCTGGGCCCGGGCGGCCTGTCGGGCCCGGTGACTTCGCGCTTCGGTGTTCACCTGATCCAGGTGGTCGAGCGCCGCTCGGTGCCGGTCGATCCGCGCCAGGTGCGTGAGCAGGCCCGCAATGCACTGCGTGAGCAGAAGTTCGAAGAGGCCTACACCGAGTGGGTGGCCGAGTTGCGTCAACGCGCCTACATCGAAATGCGCGAGCCGCCGCTGTGAGCGCAGGCCACCATCAGGCGCGCAAGCGCTTCGGTCAGCACTTCCTGAGCGACGGCGCCATCATTGACGGCATCATCCGCGCCATCAACCCCCAACCCGGCCAGCCACTGGTCGAGATCGGGCCGGGCCTCGGTGCGATGACGCTGCCGCTGCTGGCCGAGTGCCAGCAACTGACGGTCATCGAGCTGGACCGCGATCTGGCCGCCCGCCTGCGTGAGCGCAAGGGCCTGACGGTGATCGAGTCAGACGTGCTGCGGGTGGATTTCGCCGCGCTCGCCGACACCATGGGTGCCAAGCTGCGCGTCGTGGGCAACCTGCCCTACAACATCTCTTCGCCGATCCTGTTCCACCTGCTGGAGCAGGCCGACCGCGTCGAGGACCAGCACTTCATGCTGCAAAAGGAAGTGGTCGACCGCATGGCCGCCCAGCCGGGCAGCAAGGTCTATGGACGCCTGAGCGTGATGCTGCAGTGGCGCTATCACATCGAAGCCTTGTTCGATGTGCCGCCGGAGTCGTTTGATCCGCCCCCGAAGGTGGATTCGGCGATCGTGCGCATGCTGCCGCTGCCGCAGCCCGCCAATATCGACGTGCGCCGTTTCGAGGCGATGGTGCAGGCGGCGTTCTCGCAGCGCCGCAAGATCCTGCGCAACGCCCTGGGCCCGTGGCTGGCCGCACAGGGCTACCAGGGCGATTTCAACCTGCAGCGGCGTGCTGAAGAGGTGCCTGTGGCCGAGTTCGTGGCCCTGGCGCAATCGCTGCCCTGAGCCGGCGTTTCTGCAGGCACGCACCGCTTGGGCGGTGCGCCATGAAAAAAGGCCCGCTTGCTGCGGGCCTTTTTGCTTTCAGTCGGATGTTTGCGCTGCCGTTCAGGCGGCGTTCAACCACATCGAGGTGTCGAAGGCACTGCTCATCATCGGCATGTTGGTGCCGAAGTTTGGATTGGTGCCTGCCTTGGCGCTGGCCTTGGTGGCCGGCTTAGTAGCTTCTGGGGCCGTTTCAGCAGCCCGCTCCCATGACCCGTTTTCTTGGGAGCGGGCTACTGAAAAGAATAAAAACATCTGAACGGTATCTTCCGGTCCGACCAGTAATCGGCCGCATCACGGAAAACATCGAGCAGCTGTTCCCGTGACTCGCGGTCGAAGCGCGAGTTGTCCGGGATCTGTTCAAGCACCACCACGAAGCCAGGCTGGGGGCCTGACTTGTGCACCAGATCGGTCATGCAATCGTAGAGAGCGTCCAGGTTTTTCCCGAAGTGAGACGGGAAAAGGAATGAGCTGGCAATGCCTTCCAGCACGTCCTGCTTGGACTGGGCTTCAGTCAGATTGGCGAACAGAAAGTGCTGGCCCGACTCCTGGGCCGCGCGCATCAGATCGTCGATCCGGTACGCGCGTATCGCCTGCACGATGTTGGGACGGACTGTCTGCAAGAGCATGGTCTCGTTCCTCCTGTGGTCAAGAAAATTCATGAACCGAGTCGATGATCACGGTGCGATGCGGCGAAAGCTCGCATAGTGGTCATCGGTGTAAAAACAGGCTTCAGGGCGGGTTGGTGGGCTGCCGCCGCACACGATGCGCCGGGCACCGCGGTCGCGGGAGCCTGGAGTGCGCACTGTGTACTCGCGGTAGTAGCCGCGTGCTTGCCGAGGCAACGCACGTTCGCGGTTGCCGAAGACGCTGCCGTCCTTGCTGTACGGAAACGGGCCACCGGCCCGAATCAGTTGCTCGGTTTTCTGCGCTTCTGCGGGCAGGCTGCCCAGAGACACCACGTCGGCAAGCCGTGCGGTGTCGCGAGCGTGAACCTGCTGCGGCGTGAACAACGCGCACAAGGCGACGATGCTCAAAGTTGCCGCTGCGTTGACCATCACATTGGCAGTGAGCCCCAACTTGCGAAGGGACTGAGCCACCGGGAGTGGATCAAAGCGCGCCACGGGTTTACCCTGAATACTTAAACCATGATGGTATCGGATTGGCTCCAATACCACAAGTCCGCGGGGTTGAAAGCAGCTGTACCAAAGGTGATTGAGTGGGCGCTAACTTGTGGTCGCAGCCCCGTTTGACAGGGGCTGCGACCTGCGCACAAAAGTTCAGCGCGCGGCGTTGGCGTCGGCGACCGTCAGGGCGGTCATGTTCACCACGCGGCGCACGGTGGCCGACGGCGTGACGATGTGAACCGGCTTTGACGCACCCAGCAGGACCGGGCCGATGGCGATGCCGCCGCCAGCCGTGGTCTTGAGCAGGTTGTAGCTGATGTTGGCGGCGTCGATGTTGGGCAGCACCAGCAGGTTGGCTTCGCCCTTCAGCGTGCTGCGCGGCATCAGCTCGGCGCGGTACTCGGCGTCCAGGGCCGTGTCGCCGTGCATTTCGCCGTCGATTTCCAGCCACGGGGCCTGCTGCTGCACAAGGGCCAGCGTCTCGCGCATCTTCACGGCCGACGGCTGGTTGCTCGAGCCGAAGTTCGAGTGGCTCAGCAGGGCGGCCTTGGGCTGGATGCCGAAGCGCAGCATTTCCTCGGCCGCCATGATGGTGATCTCGGCCAGCTGCTCTGCGGTCGGGTCGTAGTTCACGTGCGTGTCCACCAGGAAGATCTGGCGATTCGGCAGGATCAGACCGTTCATGCAGGCGTAGGTCTTGACGCCCGGGCGCTTGCCGATGATCGAGTCGATGTGCGCCAGGTGCATCGAGGTCGTGCCCCAGGTGCCGCAGATCATGCCGTCGACCTCGCCCTTGTGCAGCAGCATGCTGCTGATCAGGGTCAGGCGGCGACGCATCTCGATCTTGGCGAACTGCTCGGTAACGCCCTTGCGCTCCATCATCTGGTGGTAAGTCTGCCAGTAGTCGCGGTAACGGCGGTCATCGTCGATGTTGACGATCTCGTAGTCGCGACCCTCTTCCAGACGCAGGCCGAGCTTCTCGATGCGTGCCTTGATGACCGCCGCACGACCCACCAGCACCGGGCGGGCCAGACCTTCGTCGGCCACCACCTGCACGGCGCGCAGCACACGGCGGTCTTCGCCTTCGGCGTAGGCCACGCGGCGGGCCTTGGCCTTCTTGGCGACCGCATAGATCGGCTTCATCATCGTGCCCGAGGCATAGACGAAGGTCTGCAGCTTGTCGCGGTAGGCCTGCATGTCCTTGATGGGCATCTGGGCCACGCCGCACTCGGCGGCGGCCTTGGCCACGGCCGGCGCGATCTGCATCATCAGGCGCGGATCAAACGGCTTCGGAATCAGGTATTCCGGGCCGAACGACAGCGTGGCGCCGGCGTAAGCGGCTGCCACCACGTCGTTCTGCTCGGCTTGCGCCAGGTCAGCGATGGCATGCACCGCCGCGATTTCCATCTCGTCGGTGATGGTGGTCGCGCGGCAGTCCAGGGCACCACGGAAGATGTACGGGAAGCACAGGACGTTGTTGACCTGGTTCGGGAAGTCGGTGCGGCCGGTGGCCATGATGGCGTCGTCACGCACCGCCTTGACTTCCTCCGGCATGATTTCCGGGTTCGGGTTGGCCAGCGCGAAGATCAGCGGCGAGGCTGCCATGCTGGCCACCATGTCGGCCTTGAGCACGCCACCGGCGGACAGACCCAGGAAGATGTCGGCGCCCGCAATCGCTTCACGCAGGCTGCGGTGCGGCGTGTCCTGGGCGAACTCGTCCTTGTCCGGGTCCATCAGCTCGGTGCGGCCCTTCCAGACCACACCAGCCAGGTCGGTCACGAAGATGTTTTCGCGCGGCATGCCCAGCTTCACCAGCAGGTTCAGGCAGGCCAGTGCGGCGGCGCCTGCGCCCGAGGACACCAGCTTGACCTCCTTGATGCTCTTGCCAACGACCTTCAGGCCGTTCAGCAGGGCGGCGCCCACCACGATGGCGGTGCCGTGCTGGTCGTCATGGAAAACTGGAATCTTCAGACGTTCACGGAGCTTGCGCTCGACGTAGAAACAATCCGGGGCCTTGATGTCTTCGAGGTTGATGCCGCCGAAGGTGGGCTCCAGCGACGCGATGATGTCGACCAGCTTGTCGAGGTTCTTCTCGTCAATTTCCAGGTCGAAGACGTCAATGCCGGCGAACTTCTTGAAAAGCACGCCCTTGCCTTCCATCACCGGCTTGGACGCCAGCGGGCCGATGTCGCCCAGGCCCAGCACCGCGGTGCCGTTGGTGACCACGGCCACCAGGTTGCCGCGCGAGGTGTAGCGGAAAGCGTTCGCCGGGTCTTCGACGATTTCTTCGCAGGCTGCGGCCACGCCGGGCGAGTAGGCCAGGGCCAGATCGCGCTGGTTGATCAGCTGCTTGGTGGCGCTGATGGCGATCTTGCCCGGTGTCGGGAACTCGTGATACTCAAGCGCGGCGCGGCGCAACTCGGCTTGTTTTTCTTCGGCGGACGGCATCAGGGAGCTTCCTTGGGTTCGATCGCAAGAGGGGAGGGGATTCTAGGAGCGGCGCAAAAACGCACCCGCCCACACGGAGATCCGCAGCCCGCGGCCCGACAGTGTGCGCCGGGAACCTGTCAATCGCATGCGCGAAACTGCTTATCCCGACCCGGACCATGCCGTTGATACTCGACGCGCTGTGGTCTGCCCCCTTCTTGTACATGCCTGTTGTGACTGACGCCCCGGTATCCGCCGTGCCTGCTGCCGAGCCCGCCCGTGAAGTGCGGGGTGGGCGGCGCTGGCTGTGGGCCGCGCTGGTGCTGCTGCTGCTGGTGGCGCAAAGCCTGCTGTTGTGGCTGACCTTCAGCTACGAGGAGTCGCGGGCGCAGGACCAGGCTGACACCGCGGCGGCGGCCGGCTCGCTCGAGATGCGCCGGGTGGTTCAGCGCGTGCAGCAGAGCGTGCAGTCGCTGCTCTGGAATGACCCGTCGGTCGGCCAGTGGCGCAACGACGCCCGCGAAATGCTGCGCCAGCGGCGTGAGCTGCTGCGGCTCGAGCTGCGCAACATGTCGCTGAAGATCACCGACGCCGAAGACACCGGCTACGGCAATCCGCTGTTCAGCAGCATTGCCCGCACCGAGCTCGACATTGAATCGCAGGCCGCCTGTGCCGCGGCCCGACGCACGGCGGCGCCGGCCTTCTCGCGTTCGTATTTCGTGCCGCAGCAGGGCGGCCTGGGCGCCGAGGTGATTGATCTGTGCGTGCCGTTCAGCCGTGCCGGGCATCCGGAGGGCTATCTGGTGGCCACGATGGGCCTGGGTGCGCTGCTGGACGAGGCCGGGCATGCGGCCGGCCTGACGAGCCATGAGGTTTCGCTGGTCGAGGCGGACGGCACGCGCCTCGTGCGGGCGGGCTCGCTGCGCGGCGCCGGGGTGTACTACGCCACCCGGCTGGTCGACCTGCCGGGCTATTCCATCCAGTTGCGGGCGGACGCCGCCCAGGGCCGACCGGGCCTGATTCCCAACGTCGCCATTGCCCTGGTGCTGGGCCTCTCGCTCATCTTGTTCGCCTTGGTGGTGGTGCTGGCCCGCGACATGCGCCGGCGCACCCGGGCCGAAACCGCATTGGCTGAGGCGCTGGCCTTCCGACGGGCGATGGAAGACTCGCTCGTCACCGGCCTGCGGGCGCGTGACGTGAGCGGCCGCATCACCTACGTGAACCCGGCGTTCTGCGCGATGACGGGCTACTCCGCCGACGAGCTGGTGGGCCAGAGCCCGCCGCCGTACTGGCCGCCCGAGCAGGTCGACGAGTACCGCCAGCGGCAGGCCTCTCGCCTGAGCCTGGACACCGACCGCAGCCATCGCGAGGGCTTCGAGACCCTGTTCATGCGCCGCAATGGCGAGCGCTTCCCGGTGATGATCTACGAGGCGCCGCTGCTGGACCGCGTCGGCCACCACGCCGGCTGGATGAGCGCGGTGCTGGATGTGAGCGGTGAGCGCCGCATGGAAGAGCTCTCGCGCCAGCAGCAGGAACGCCTGCAGGCCACGGCCCGCCTGGCCACCGTGGGCGAGATGGCGTCGCTGCTCAGCCATGAGCTCAACCAGCCGCTCGCGGCCATTGCCAGCTATGCCACCGGCTCGCTCAACCTGATGGCCGAGCCTGAGGCTGACCCGGAGTTGCAGGGGCTGCTCAAGCAGGCGCTGCAGCGCATTGCCGAGCAGGCGGAACGCGCCGGCCGCGTGATCAAGAGCGTGCATGGCTTCGTGCGCCGCCGTGAGCAGGCGCGTGAGGCGGTGGGGGCCGATCAGCTGATCGAATCGGTGTTGCCACTGGTGCGGCTGCAGGCGCGCAAGAGCGGCACCCGCATCGAGATCCAGTGCCCGAAGCCCGCGCCGCGCGTGGTGGCCGACCGCACCATGGTCGAGCAGGTGTTGCTCAACCTCACCCGCAATGGCGTGCAGGCGATGGAAGCCACGCCGCTGGCCGAGCGGGTGCTGACGATCGCCGTGGCCCAGACCCATCCGCGCTGGGTGCAGTTCAGCGTGTCAGATGCCGGTCCGGGCATCGCGCCCGACGTGGCGCAGCGCCTGTTCACGCCCTTCTTCACCACGCGGGAAGAGGGCATGGGCCTGGGCTTGTCGCTTTGCCGCACCGTGATCGAGCAGCATGGCGGCGCACTCGACCACGGCCCCGCCACGCCCGATGGCCGCGGCACCACTTTCCGGTTTACCCTAGCCGTTCCCGACGCCACCCGTCGCCCAACGTCCACCCACGCGCCATGAGTTTGACTTCTGCCCGGTTCGGATTGCCGATGGTTTACCTTGTAGACGACGAGGATGTGGTGCGCGATGCCCTGGCGTGGCTGCTGCGATCGCGCCGCCTGCTGTCGGAGGGCTTTGGCAGTGCCGAGGCCTTCGAGGCCATGCTGGATGAAAAGGCCGCCAACCCGTCGGCCTGGCCCGGCTCGCCTTCGTGCCTGCTGCTGGATGTGCGCATGCCCGGCATGAGCGGCCTGGCGCTGTTCGAACGCCTGATCGAGCGCGGCCTGGTGGACGCCCTCCCCGTGATCTTCCTGACCGGCCATGGCGACGTGCCCACGGCGGTGGCGGCGGTCAAGCGCGGCGCCTTCGACTTCGTCGAAAAGCCCTTCTCTGACAACGCGCTGGTGGACCGGGTTGAGCAGGCCCTGCTGCGCAGCGAAGCGGTGCTGGAGGCGCGTGTGGACCAGCGCGCCACGCAACAGGCGCTCTCGGACCTGACCGAGCGTGAACGCGAGGTGATGCAGCTGGTGGTCGAAGGCAAGCCGAACAAGCTGATCGCCGACGCACTCGACATCAGCGTGCGCACGGTGGAAGTACACCGCGCCCGCGTCTTCGAGAAGATGAACGTCAAATCGGCGGTCGAGCTGGCCAACCTGCTGCGCCAAGGGTGACGTTCGCCAATTGCAGCCGGCCCATGCAGGCCGCTGCCGGGCCCACCCATCAGCGAGAATCCGCCCATGGCATTGGGTGAATTTGAACTGATCGAGCGCTACTTCAAGCGGCCTGTGCGCCGCGCGGCGCTGGGCGTGGGTGATGACTGCGCCTTGCTGACGCCCGCGCCGGGCATGCAGCTGGCCGTCTCGACGGATCTGCTGGTCGAGGGCCGGCACTTCCTGTCCACGGTTGACCCCGCGCGGCTCGGCCACAAATCGCTGGCCGTCAACCTGAGTGACCTGGCTGCCTGCGGCGCCCGGCCGCTGGCCTTCACGCTGAGTCTGTCGATGCCGCGCGTCGACGAGGCCTTCCTCGCGCCTTTCGCCCAAGGCCTGCTGGCGCTGGCAGACGAACACCAGATCGAGCTCGTGGGTGGCGACACCACGGCTGGCCCATTGACCATCGGCATCACGGTGATGGGCGAGGTGCCCCCCGGCCAGGCGCTGCTGCGCAGCGGCGCGCAGGTGGGCGACGATGTGTGGATCAGCGGCACGCTGGGCGATGCCCGCTTGGCGCTGGAAGTCTTTCGCGGCCAGCTGCAACTGTCAGGCGAGGCTTTCGAGCAGGCTCGCCGCGCGATGGAGTGCCCGCAGCCGCGCGTCGCGCTGGGCCTGGCGCTGCGCGGCCTGGCCACCAGCGCGATCGACCTGAGCGATGGCCTGCTGGGCGACCTCAGCCATGTGCTGCGGCGCTCTGGCGTGGGCGCGCAATTGCGCCTGGCCGATCTGCCGCGCTCGGCGCTGATGGCTGAGCAGCAAGACGAGGTCCAGGCCTTGTGTCTGCTGACCGGCGGCGATGACTACGAGCTGCTGTTCACCGCGCCGCCGTCACGCCGCGATGCGGTGCGGGCTGCCGCGCAAGAAGCCGCCACGCCCGTGACCCTGGTGGGCAGCCTGTGCGCTGGCGACGGTGTGCAGGTGCTGGGCGCTGGCGGCGTGCCGCTGGACCTTTCCGGCCGACAGGCCTTCGACCACTTCCGGAGCTGACGCCAGATGGTGACCGAGCCTTCACGGCCTGATGGGGACGCTGCCTTGCCGCCGCTGAACTCGACTTCATTCGACCAACCGGATCCGACCCCGGTTTCACCGCCACCCGCAACGCCACCTGTAACGCCCGCCCCCCGGCGCCCCACGGTGCGCCTGATGTTCAGTCACCCCGCGCACTGGCTGTCGTTCGGCTTCGGCAGCGGGCTGTCGCCCATCGCGCCCGGCACCGTGGGCACGCTGTGGGCCTGGGTGGCGTTCCTGGTGCTCAACCCCTGGCTGAACGACGTGCAATGGGCGGGCGTGCTGCTGGCGGGCTTCGGCATCGGCTGGTGGGCCTGCACCCGCACGGCGCAGGCGCTGGGCACGGGCGATCCGGGCTCGGTGGTCTGGGACGAGGTGCTGGCCTTCTGGCTGATTCTCTGGATCGTGATGCCCGCAAGCTGGGTCTGGCAACTGGCGGCGTTTCTCGTCTTCCGCCTGTTTGATGCGGCCAAGCCGGGCCCTGTGGGCTGGGCCGATCGGCTGTTCAAGGCCGCGCCCGGCCAGGCGCCGGGTTGGGCGCAAGGCTTCGGCATCCTGTTCGACGACCTGGTGGCGGCACTCTGCACCTTGATCGTGCTGGCCCTCTGGAAAATCTGATCACCCCGTGACCACGCCATGAGCACCCTGCTGCTGAACACCGACGCATTGACGCAGCAACTGCCGGCCCTGGCCGATGCCCTGCGGGCCCGCGGCGCCATGATGTGCGCCGCCGAGAGCTGCACCGGCGGGCTCATCGCGGCGCTGTGCACCAGCGTGGCGGGTTCCAGTGACTGGTTCGACCGCGGTTTCGTGACCTACAGCAATGAGGCCAAGACACAGATGCTGGGCGTGCCAGCGGCCCTGATCGACGCCCACGGCGCCGTGAGCGAAGCGGTGGCGCTGGCCATGGCGGAAGGCGCCTTGCTGCACAGCCGGGCCACGCTATCGGTGGCGGTGACGGGCATTGCCGGTCCGGGGGGCGCGGTGCCGGGCAAACCGGTCGGCACGGTGTGGCTGGCGCTGGGTTGGCGAGAAGCCGTGGATGTCGAAAAAGCCCCGGAAGCTGGCGCTGCCCAGGGCGATGCGACCATTCACACCACGATCCACACCACGGCCAGCCTGCTCAACCTGGATGGGGACCGCACAGCCGTGCGCTCAGCCACCGTTCAGTGTGCGATCGGGCGGTTGCTGGCCTTGTTGATCGATGGGCCCACAGGCCAGTCGGGCTCATCCAGCGGGGCCCTCGGCGCGCCGAACAGGTAACCCTGCTGGTGGTGGCAGCCCAGGCCGTGCAGGGCATCGCGCTGGGCGGCGGTTTCCACGCCTTCAGCCACCACGCCGATGTCGAGGCTGCGGGCCAGACGCACGATGCCGTCGATCATCGCCAGCGCGCGCGGATCACCTGGCAGGCGCTGCACGAAGCTGGCGTCGATCTTCAGCCGCGTCGGACGCAACTGCTGCAAACGCGCCAATGACATCGGGCCCGTGCCGAAATCATCCACCATCAGGGACACGCCCAGGGTGTGCATCGCATCGATCTGCGGCATCACCGTTTCAGCGTCTTCCATCAAGCTGCTTTCGGTGAGTTCCACCGCCAGCTCGCCGGCCAGCAGGCCGTGCTTGCGCAGCGATTCGTCCAGCGCCTGGGCCCAGCCCGGGTCTCTCAGCTGCGAGGCCGACACGTTCACCGACACCTGCGCGGGCGAATGGTGGCTGGCCTTCCAGCGGGCCATCTGTGCGCAGGCTTCGTCCAGCGTCTGGCGGCCGAGCTTGGGCATGTCGCCGGCGGCCTCTACCTTGCCCAGGAAGCGGGCGGGCGGCAGCAGGCCTTCGCGCGGGTGCTGCCAGCGCATCAGGGCTTCGGCCGACACCGCCTGGCCCGTGCGGGTGTCGATCACCGGCTGCCAGTGCAGGCGCATGTCGCCCGACAACGGCGTGCTCGTGTCTTCGTCGGCGGCGTTGGGGCGGTAGATGGCGAAGCGGCTGCGGCCGGCGGCCTTGGCCTGGTACATGGCCTGATCGGCGCGCTGCAGCAGCAGATCCAGCGTGTCGCCGTCCCGCGGGAAGCAGGCGATGCCCACGCTGGCCGACACTGACGCGCTGGCGCCTTGCTGCCCCAGGGGCACCGGCACCTCCACCGCGTGGATCAAGCGCAGGGCGGCCTGGGCCAGCAACTCGACGCCGGCCACCGGGGTCAGCAGCACGGCAAATTCGTCACCGCCGAGGCGGCACAGCAGGTCGGATTCGCGCACCGCGTCGCGCAGGCGCTGGCTGATGCACAGCAGCAGCTCGTCGCCCGCCGGATGGCCGAGGGTGTCGTTGACCTGCTTGAAATGATCCAGGTCAATGTAGAGCAGGGCCATCGGGTGGCGCTGCCGCAGGGCCGTGGCCCGCGCGTGGTCGAACAACTCGCCGAACAGGCGCCGGTTCGGCAGGCCGGTCAGCTGGTCGGCCATGGCCAGGCGGCGCAATTCGCTGTGGCCGGCTTCCAGCGCACCTTCCAGCATGCGCAGGCGTTCATGCGCCTGGCTCATCTGCTGATCCAGCAGCGTCACCTGGTCGCGCGACTGGCTGGCGCTGGCGGCATCGGGGTCCGCCAGCAGGCCGGTGCGCAAGGCCACCGCCGAGAGCGGCTGCAGCAGCGTTTTCCGCAAGGTGGCGTAGGTGACGCCCGCGCTCACCACGGCCAGCGTGGGCCAGAGCGATTGCGCACCCCAGGCCGCAGGCCACCACGGCGCCAGCCACGCACCCAGAGCCACGGGCACGGCACCGGCCGCCAGCGCAGCGCCAACACGCACATGCGTGGGCCAGCGCCGCCCGGCCATGCGCCCACCAGCACCCGCCCGCTCGGTCATCCGCTCGGGCATTCGCTCTGTGGCGGGCGAAGCCTCGGGCCAGCCGCTGTTGCGCACACTGTTGCGTAGGTTGTCATTGCTGGTGCCGGCCACGCTGAGCGCCTCCTACGCTGCTGTGTGTCAGTTCGTGACATTCTCTACCGGTTAAGCTGCCCCGCATGACTGTTTATCTGTGCGGAAACCTCGACGCCGCCGACATCGTGTCCTGGCAGACACATCTGCAGGCCGCGCTCCCCCAAGAACGGATCTTGACGACGCTGTCATCCGCAGAACGCGGCGAGGTGGACGTGGCCGTGGTGGCCAATCCGCCGGCCGGCAGCCTGCAAGGGCTGCCCAGCTTGCGGCTCATCCAGTCGCTGTGGGCCGGGGTGGACCGCCTGATGCTGGACAGCACCTTGCCGCCTGACGTGCCGGTGGCTCGCATGGTCGATCCACACATGAACGACGCGATGGCGCAGACCGCCTTGTGGGCCGTGCTGTCGCTGCACCGCGGCTTCTTCGACTACGCGCGGCAGCAGGCCGAGGCGTGCTGGCTGCCGCTGCCGCAGCGCCGGGCTGACGAGGTGCGCGTGAGCGTGCTCGGCCTGGGCCAGATGGGCGGCACCGTGGCGCGTGCCCTGCAGGCTGCGGGCTATGCGGTGACTGGGTGGCGCCTGGGGCTTGAGCCGCCGGCTTCGCCCTCGCCGGTGCCTTCCTGCTCAGGCCTGCCGGCCTTGCCCGGTCTGTTGGCCAGTACGGACGTGCTCATCAACCTGCTGCCCTTGACGCCCGCCACCACCGGCATGCTGAACGCCCAGTTGTTCGCCAGGCTGCCGCAAGGCGCTTCGGTGGTGAACCTGGCGCGCGGCGCGCACCTGGTGGAGGCGGATCTGCTCGCGGCGCTGAGCAGCGGGCACATCAGCCGGGCCGTGCTGGACGTATTCGCCACCGAACCGCTGCCACCCGCGCATGCCTTCTGGCGGCACCCCAAGGTCACCGTGCTGCCGCATGCGGCAGCGGCCACGGACCCGCGCAGTGCGGCGGCTGTGGTGGCAGCCAATGTGCAGGCTTTGCGAGCGGGCAGGCCGCTGGCGCACCGGGTGTCGCGCAGCGCGGGGTATTGAAAAAGCTGAGAACTGCGGAGGGCCGCTGAGGACAGCGTGCGCCCAGCGCCTCAGCGCGCCGGCGCCGTCTGCAGCGCCATCGGTGGTCGCATCGCCTGGCCGCGCGGCGTCTGTGCCGGTGCCAGCGTGTCGAGTGTCAGCAGCACCAGGCGGCGCAGGCCGTCCCAGGCGTCGCCCGGCCAATCGGGGTGGCGCAGGCCCTTGACCAGGCCGTCGCAGATGCTGGCGGCGTCCACCAGGCGGGCCAGCGCGGGTGTGTCGAGCGTGGGCAGCAGGCGCTCGAAGAGCCGTTCCTTGTCGCCCCAGACCCGGGCTTCGCGCAGGGCCATCGGCAGGGGTTTGCCGTCGTCCATGGCGGCCCGCGCGCGGTACAGGGCCCGCACGTCGTCGGCCAGCGTCCAGTGCACCAGCACGGCGGCTTCGCCCTCGGCCTTCAGGCCTTCGAGCATGCGCAGGGCGCGGCCGGTCTGGCCGGCCAGCACGGCGGCGCCGAGCTTGAACACATCGAACCGGGCCACGTCGAGCACGGCGTCCTGGATCTGCTCGATGCTGAGCTCGCCCGCCGGGTAGAGCAAGGCCAGCTTCTGCAACTCCTGGTGGGCGGCGAGCAGGTTGCCTTCCACGCGGTCCGCAAAAAACGTCAGCGCCTGCTGGCCGCTTTCACCGGCGGCCAGCCGCTGGCCTTGTGCGGCCAGGCGGTGGGCGATCCAGGTGGGCAACTGGTGCCGCTCGATCGGATCGACCCGCACGGTGACGCCGGCGCGGTCCAGCGCGAGGAACCAGGCGCTCGTCAGTTGCTGCTTGTCCAGGCGCGGCAGGTGCACGATGGTCAGCAGGCCGTCGCCCAGCGCGTCGCAATACTGCTGCAGCGCGGTGGAGCCTTCCTTGCCAGGCTTGCCGGAGGGAATGCGGATCTCGATCAGCTGCTGGTCGGCGAACAGGCCCATCGACTGCGCCGCGCCGAGCACGCCGCTCCAGTCGAAATGCGCGCCGCTGACGGTGAACACCTGGCGGTCGCTGAAGCCCTGGGCGCGGGCCGCGGCGCGGATGGTGTCAGCCGCCTCTTGGGCCAGCAGCGGCTCGTCGCCGTGCACGGTGTAGATGGCCTTGAGGCCCTGGCGCTGCAGGTGGGCAGCGATGTCGGCGGCGCGAACTTGCATCGGTGGCGATCAGCGTCGGGCGCTCAGCGGGCCTGCCGGCCCGTGGCGGCCAGCATCGCCAGCAGCTGCCGGGCCAGGTCGGCGCGCATGGCGCGCAGCAGGCCGGCCTCTTCACTGCCCTTGGCCAGTGCCGCAGATTCCGTGTAGCTCATGTCGCGTGACTGTTCCAGCTCGGTGGCCGGCAGCCATTCTTCGCCGCCGGGGCCTGCCAGCCGGAACTTCAGCGTCACGCGCAGGCGGAATTCACGCACTTCACCGGCCGAGGTCGAGGCCGCCACGGTGCGGAACACCTTGTCTTCCAGCGCCACGATCACGGCCTGCGCCGCGGCCGGGCTGTCGACCACCACGCAGCTGGGCGGCAGCGCGTGGCGAATCTCGTCGAGCATTGGCGAGCGCACGGCAAAGCCCTGCAGCGCGATGCGCGTGTAGGGCAGGGCCGTGGGCTGGCGCAGTGCGAAGCCGCAGCCGCTCAAGCCCGCACCCAACGAGACACCCAAGCCGGCAGCAGCCGCCAGCAGCCAGCTGCGGCGTGACGGACGTGCGTCGGCCTGCGGCTGTGCCGCCGGATCAAGGCCAATCGGGGCGGGCAGGTGGCTCAAGGGTCAGACCACCACGTTGACGAGGCGGCCCGGCACCACGACCACCTTCTTGGGCGGCTTGCCCTCGGTGAACTTGGCCAGTTCCGGATCGGCCAGCGCGGCCACCGCCGCGGCTTCGATGGCGGCCTTGTCGGCCGAGGCCGGCACCTTCACCGCGCCACGCAGCTTGCCGTTGATCTGCAGCACCAGCTCGATCTCGTCTTGCACCAGCGCGGCTTCGTCCACCTGCGGCCACGGGGCGTCCAGCAGTTCGCCCACCACCGCGGCATAGCCGAGGTCGGTCCACAGGCCGTGGCTGATGTGCGGGCAGGCCGGGTAGAGCGCGCGCAGCAGCAGCGACATGCCTTCGCACAGCACGGCGGCATCGCCGTCGCTGCCGTCCGGCTTGAAGGCCTCGAGCGCGTTCAGCAGCTTCATGCAGCCCGACACCACGGTGTTGTACTGCATGCGCTCGTAGTCATGGCTCATCTGGCGCAGCACCAGGTGCATCTCGCGGCGCAGCACCTTGGCATCGGCCCGCAGGGCGGCGCCCGACAGGTCGGTGGCCGTGGCGCGGCGCAGGTGCTCGGCCTGCTTGGCGCCAAACGCCCACACGCGCTTGAGGAAGCGGTGCGCGCCTTCCACGCCGGAGTCGTTCCACTCCAGGGTCTGCTCGGGCGGGCTGGCGAACATCACGAACAGGCGCGCGGTGTCGGCGCCGTAGGTGTTGATCAGGTCCTGCGGATCGACGCCGTTGTTCTTCGACTTGGACATCGTGCCGATGCCCTGGTAGTCGATGGCGGTGCCGGCCGGCAGGTCGCCCTTGGCTTCCTTGAGCTTGGCGCCGATGACCTTGCCGGTCTCGTCAGCGACGTTCTCCACCTCGTGCGGCCAGAAGTACTCGATGCCGCCCTTGTCGGTGCGGCGCGAGTAGATGTGGTTCAGCACCATGCCCTGCGTCAGCAGGCGGGTGAAGGGCTCGCTCACGTCGATCAGCTTCAGGTCACGCATGACCTTGGTCCAGAAACGGGCGTACAGCAGGTGCAGGATGGCGTGCTCGATGCCGCCGATGTACTGGTCCATCGGCATCCAGTACTTGGCACCCTCCGCCACCATCGCGTCCGGGTTCGCCGGATCGCAATAGCGCATGAAGTACCACGACGAATCGATGAACGTGTCCATCGTGTCGGTTTCGCGGCGGGCCGGCTTGCCGCACTTCGGGCAGCCCACGTTCAGGAAGCTCGCGCACTTGTTCAGCGGGTTGCCTGAGCCGTCGGGGATCAGGTCTTCCGGCAGCACGACCGGCAGGTCCTGCTCGGGCACCGGCACGGCGCCGCAGTCGTCGCAGTGGATGATCGGGATCGGCGTGCCCCAGTAGCGCTGGCGGCTGATGCCCCAGTCGCGCAGGCGCCAGGTGGTCTTCTTCTCGCCCAGGCCCTTGGCGGCCATCAGCTCGGCCACCTTGCCCACGGCGGCCTTCTGGCCCAGGCCATCGAGCTCGCCGGAGTTCACGCAGACGCACTTCTGCTTGTCGCCGTACCAGTCGGCCCAGGCGTCGGTGGAGAAGGTTTCGCCTTCCACGGCCACCACCTGCCTGATCGCCAGGTCGTACTTCTTCGCGAAGGCGAAGTCGCGCTCGTCATGGGCAGGCACGCCCATCACGGCGCCGTCGCCGTAGCTCATCAGCACATAGTTGCCGACCCACACTTCCACCTGCGCGCCCGTCAGCGGGTGCGTCACGAACAGGCCGGTGGCCATGCCCTTCTTCTCTTGGGTGGCGAGTTCGGCTTCCGTGGTGCCGCCTTGGCCGCACTCGACGATGAACGCCGCCAGCGCCGGGTTGGTGGCCGCGGCATGCGTGGCCAGCGGGTGCTCAGGCGCCACGGCGCAGAAGGTCACGCCCATGACGGTGTCGGCACGGGTGGTGAAGACGTAGAGCTTGCCGTCCTGGATCAGCGCGCCATCAGCGCCGGTGATCTGGTGCGGGAAGGCGAAGCGCACGCCTTCGCTCTTGCCGATCCAGTTTTCCTGCATCAGGCGCACGCGCTCAGGCCAGCCCGACAGGTAGTTCGGATCTTCCGGATTGGCCACGGCGCCCAGCAGCTCGTCGGCGTACTGGACGATGTTCAGGTAGTAGCCGGGGATCTCGCGCTTTTCAACCAGCGCGCCAGAGCGCCAGCCGCGGCCGTCGATGACCTGCTCGTTGGCCAGCACGGTCTGGTCGACCGGGTCCCAGTTGACGACCTGGGTGCGGCGCTCGGCGATGCCGGCCTTCAGCATCTGCAGGAACAGCCACTGGTTCCACTTGTAGTACTGCGGCTGGCAGGTGGCCACCTCGCGCGACCAGTCGATCGCCAGGCCCATGGCCTGCATCTGGCCCTTCATGTAGGCGATGTTCGAGTACGTCCACTGCGCGGGCGGCACACCGCCCTTCATTGCGGCGTTTTCAGCCGGCAGGCCGAAAGCGTCCCAGCCCATCGGCATCAGGACATTGAAGCCCTTCATGCGCAGCTGGCGGGTCAGCATGTCGTTGATGGTGTAGTTGCGCACATGGCCCATGTGCAGCTTGCCCGACGGGTAAGGCAGCATCGAGCAGGCGTAGAACTTGGGGCGATTCGCATCCTCGGTGACACGGTAGGCATCACGGGCATTCCAGTGGCCCTGGGCGGCGGCTTCGACCTCGGCGGGGACGTATTTCTCGTTCATGGGGCTGATTATCGCGCGTGCCCTTGGCATCATGGCCCGATGCCCGGACGTCTTGTTTCCATCCCTTCGCGCCGCCTTGCCTGGCTGGCGGCTTCAGTTGCCTTTGCGGTGGTGGCCAGCCTGGCCGGCCCGGCCCAGGCCCAGCTCGCTGAAAAGCCCTCGGGCTATCGGTCGATCGCCCCCCGGCCCGGGCCCATGTCGACGCCGGCCGGCGCCACGCCCGTGCCGGCGGGCTGGCTGCCGCGCATCGGCAGCCGTGTTGACGCCGATCGCCTGGCGCGGGTGATGGACGCCGGCACGCCGCTGGCGCTGCCGCACCTGCTGTTCCTGATCGACCGCGGCCGTGGCAACCAGGTGCAGTACATCGACAGCCGCCGGTACGCGCTGCACCAGCAGTTCCTGCAAGCGCGTGACGGCCTGACGCAGATCGACGAGCGAGCCTTCAAGGCCAACTACCGCTCCCCCCAGCGCCGCTACCTGTTCGGCACCGTGGCCTGGCAATCGGCCAGCCAGGCCTGGACCTTCGAGTTCTGGGAAGGCGATCAACTCGATGCCAACCTGCTGCGCCTGGCCCGGCAGTCGCTGCAGGACAGCTTCTACGCCCCGTTGCGCTTCAAGCCCAATTCACAGGCCCAGCAGGCGGTGGGCGAGACGCTGGGCGTGCCGATGCTGGCCGCCGCTGATCTGATTCGAGAACAAGGTTTTCTGCCGCTCAACGTGGGCCGGGCCGTGGGCCGCCTGCGGGTGGTGGCCGATGCCGATGCGGTGGATGACCTGGCACCGGACGACATCGTGCTGCTCGACGAGGTGCCGCTGGGCCTGCCGCCGGTGGCCGGCGTGATCACGGCGCGGCCGTCCACCACCTTGTCGCATGTGAACCTGCTGGCGCGCGGCTGGGGCATTCCGAACGCCTGGGTGCTGGACACCCGCGATTGGCGCAGCCTGGCGGGCGAGTGGGTGCGCCTGGAGGTGGCCCGTACGGGGGTGACGCTGGTGCGCGTCACCGAGGCCGAGCGCGCCCAGGCCGGGCAGGTGCTGCGTGCACCGATCACCCATTGGCCGGCACCTGAGCTGCGCCGTGATGAGCTGGTGCCGCTGGCCCGGCTGGGTGTGGCCGACCGCCGCCACTGCGGCGCCAAGGCGGCCAACCTCGGTGCCTTGACCACCGCGTGGCAGCGAGGCGCCTTCCCCGGCGTGGCGCCGGTGCCAGACGGCTTCTGCATCCCGTTTGGCCGCTTCGCTGCCTTCATGGCCCAGCCGGCCGCCCGCGAGGCGCTGGCGCGTGCCCAGGCCACCCCGGGTTTTGCCACCGACCGCCGGGTGCGTGCCGAGGCCCTGGCCACGCTGCGCCAGACCCTGCTGACCGTGCCGCTGCCCGAGGGCGACGAGCGTGGCTGGCTGGCACGCTGGCAGCAGCAGCTCGGCGGCGATGGCGTGTTCGTGCGCAGCTCATCCAACTCGGAAGACTTGCCGGGCTTCAGCGGTGCCGGGCTCTACACCACCGTGCCCAACGTGACGCGGCCGGAGGCCCTGGCCGATGCGGTGCGCACGGTGTGGGCGTCGGTGTGGAACGCCGATGCCTGGGAAGCGCGCCGCTGGGCCGGCGTGCCGCAGGACAGCGTGGTGATGGGCGTGCTGGTGCAGCGGGCGGTGGCGGCACAGTCGTCGGGCGTGCTGGCCACGATCAACCCGTTCGACCCCCAGCGGCCGGGCCTGAGCTATGTGTCGGCCAAGCGCGGCTTGGGCATCCGGGTGGTGGAAGGCAAGCGGCAGGCCGAGCAGGTGCTGTATCACCACCGCAGCCGCGCCGTGCAGGTGCTCAGCCGCAGCGAAGACCCGGTGGCCTTGCTGCTGGATGCGGCGGGTGGCGTGCGCGAGGAAGCTCAGCCACCGGGCCGCGCCGTGCTGACCGATGCGCTGGTGCGGGGGCTGGCGGAAACCGGCCAGCGCGTGCAGCGCCTGCTGGGCCCGGCGCCGCAAGACATCGAATGGGCGACCGATCCGCAGGGGCGCATCGTGCTGCTGCAGGCCCGGCCGCTGGTTCAGGCGGTGCCGGGCGTTGCGCCACGGCCCTGAGTTGTCAGCGGATCAGCGAATCAGCGGCTGGGCGCCGCGGTGCTGGTGATGAAGCCGATGCGGCTCAGGCCGGCGGCTTGCAGCTGGCCGATCAATTCGGCCACGCGGCCGTAGGGCACCTTCACGTCGGCGCGCAGTTGCACCTCGGTGGTCGGGTCGGTCTTGGCAGCGGCTGCGGCGCGGGTGGCCAGCTCGTCAGCCGTGATGCGTTCGTCGCCCAGGTAGAGCGTGCCTTCGGCGTCCAGCCCCAGGCGCAGCGGCTGCTTCGGCGTCTGCGTTGGAGCGCCGTTGGCTTTGGGCAGGTCCAGCTTCAGCTTGCTGGTCATCAGCGGCGCAGCGATCATGAAGATCACCAGCAGCACCAGCATCACATCGATCAGCGGCGTCATGTTGATGTCGCTCATCGGCGCCTGCGCGCGGTGGCGTTCCAGTCGGCCGAAGGCCATGGCTCAGTCGCCCAACGGCGCGGCGCGGTGGCCGGCGAGTTCATGCAGGTCGTGCGCAAAGCCTTCGAGCTCGGCCTCGCACTGGCCCACGCGCTTGCCGAACACGTTGTAGGCCAGCACGGCCGGAATGGCGACGGCCAGGCCGGCGGCGGTCATCACCAGCGCTTCACCCACCGGGCCGGCGATCTTGTCGATGCTCATCGAGCCGCTGCTCGCCATGCCCAGCAGCGCGTGATAGATGCCCCAGACGGTGCCGAACAGGCCGACAAACGGCGCCACGGCCCCGACCGACGCCAGGAAGACCTGGCCCGATTGCAGCCGGTTCAAGACCTCATTCAAGGCGTCGCGCAGCCGGCGCGTGCGCTGCGCGGCAGCGTCACCCTGGGCTTGCAGCGTGCCGCCCGTCGGCTGGGCGAAGGCCGCCTCCACCAGAGGCAGCAAGGTCTGTTCACGGTCAACCGCCTGCAGGCGCTCGCGTGCGGCGGCCAGCTCGGGCGCATCCCAGAAGATGGCCGTGCCGTGGGTGATGTCATGGCGGGCCCGGTTCAGCAGCCAGCCCTTCCAGAGGATCAGGACCCAGGCGCCCACCGACATGGCCAGCAAGGCCAGCGCGACGGCGCGGCCGATGGCATCACTTTCGGACCAGAACTCCTGCAGGCCGCCCATGGCGTCAGGCCAGACCCAGCACGTCGTTCATGCCGAACAGCCCGTTCGGGCGGCTCGCCAGGAAGCGGGCGGCGCGCAGGCTGCCTTGGGCATAGGTGACGCGGCTCGACGACTTGTGGGTGATCTCGATGCGCTCGCCGGTGCCGGCAAACAGCACGGTGTGGTCGCCGACGATGTCGCCTCCACGCACGGTGGCAAAGCCGATGGTGGACGGGTCGCGCTCGCCGGTCACGCCTTCACGGCCGTAGACGGCGCAGGCCTTCAGGTCGCGGCCCAGGGCCCCAGCCACGGTCTCACCCATGGCCAATGCGGTGCCGCTGGGCGCGTCCACCTTGTGACGGTGATGGGCTTCGATGATCTCGATGTCGTAGCCCTCGTTCAGCGCGCGTGCGGCCATGTCGAGCAGTTTGAGCACGACGTTCACGCCCACGCTCATGTTGGGCGCCATCATGATGGCCACGTCCGCAGCGGCCTGGTTGATCTGCGCCTTCTGCTCGTCGGAGAAGCCGGTCGTGCCGATCACCGCCTTGATGCCCAGTTCGCGGCAGATGGCCAGGTGGGCCAGCGTGCCTTCGGGGCGCGTGAAGTCGATCAACACCTGCGCGTTGGCCAGGCCTGCGCGCAGGTCGGCCGTGATGGCAACACCGCTTTGATGACCGAGCCAAGCGGTGGCGTCGTTGCCAAGCGCCGGGCTGCCGGGCACGTCGAGCGCGCCGGCCAGCACGCAGTCATCGGCCTGGTGGACGGCTTCGATCAGCATGCGGCCCATGCGGCCGCTGGCACCGGCAATCGCGATGCGCAAAGGGGCGGCGGCGCTCACGGGGCCTCCAGCGGCGGGTAGGTGCGAACGGCGCCTTGCGGCTGGTTGGCGGCGGCGGCATTCACCGGCTTCGGAGCGGGCAACTCGGCGCGTTGCTCGTCGGTCAGCTCCAGCTTGCGCACGTTGGTGCTCGGTGCGCCGCGGCTGATGCTGGCGACAAAATCAAGTTCGGTGGGCAGCTCGGGGGCCTCGATCGAAGCCACCTTGTCGCCTTCAAACAGGATGACGACCGCGCGGCGTTGCTGCTCCACGCCCGGGCGGCGCAGCGTGAAGACGTAATCCCAGCGGTTGGCATGGAAGGCGTCGGCAATCAGGGGCGAGCCCAGCGCGTCACGCACGTCGGCGCGGCTGGTGCCTGGCTTGATGTTGGCCATCTGCTCGCGGGTGATCACATTGCCCTGCACGATGTCGCTGCGGTAAGGCGAAATCACGCTGGTGATGCCGTTCGACAGGGTGTTGGAGATCGTGGAGCAGCCGCCCAGCAGGCAAAGCGCCAGGGCCACGGGCGCCAGGGCGGCCGTTCGGGAGTAGGGCAAAAATCGCATGGGGCGGAGTATGCCTGCAGGCTGTGAAGTGCCAACCCGGGGCAGGCTGGCTATGATGCGACGATTCTAGCGACCCCATCGGCAATGGCTGCGGCCGCAGATCAGGAAGACAGCATGACCAACGCAGACGAACTCAAGAGCAGCGGCCTGAAGGCCACGTTGCCCCGCATCCGGATCCTCGAGATTTTCCAGAAGTCGCAGCAGCGGCACATGACGGCCGAGGACGTCTTCAAGGCCTTGCTGACGGAAGGGTCGGACATCGGCCTGGCCACCGTGTACCGCGTGCTGATGCAATTCGAGCAGGCGGGCCTGCTGAGCCGCAACCACTTCGAATCAGGCAAGTCGGTGTTCGAGCTCAACGAGGGCCAGCACCACGACCACCTCGTGTGCCTGACCTGCGGGCGGGTTGAAGAGTTCTTCGATCCGGACATCGAGGCGCGTCAGCGCTCGGTGGCGCAGGCCCGCGGCTTCGAGCTGCAGGACCACGCGCTGTCGCTGTACGGGCACTGCACCAAGACCGACTGCGAGCACCGCCCGGCAGCGCCGGTCAGAAATCCTGGTTCTGGCCCATCGCGGCCTGATGCCGCTGGATGAATTCCTGGTAGGTGTCGATGCCGCGCAGCTGCAGGATGGTGTTGCGCACCGCGGCTTCCACCAGCACGGCCAGGTTGCGGCCGGCATCCACCGCAATGACCACCTTGCGCACAGGGATGGCCAGGATGTCTTCGTACAGCGGTTCGTAAGGCAGACGCTCGAACTCCCGCTCCATGGTTTCCTTGCGGACCAGGTGCACGATGAGCTTCAGGCGCATCTTCCGCCGCACGGCGGTTTCGCCAAAGATGGCCTTGATGTCGAGCAGGCCGATGCCGCGTACCTCCAGCAGGTTCATCAGCAGCTCGGGGCAGCGGCCTTCCAGGGTGGTTTGCGCGACCCGGTAGAGATCAACCGCGTCGTCGGCCACCAGGCCGTGTCCGCGTGAAATCAGCTCCAGGCCCAGCTCGCTCTTGCCCAGGCCGGATTCACCGGTCAGCAGCACGCCCAGGCCCAGAATGTCCATGAAGACGCCATGGCGGGTGGTGCGGTCCGCGAACAGCTGGCTGAGGTAAGAGCGCACCACGTCGATGACGTGGCCGGCGGAGTGCGCGGTGGTGAACAGCGGGATCTCGGCCCGGTCGCACATGGCCACGAGGCGATCAGGGGCATGTTCGCCGTCGGCCACGATCAGGACGGGCGGCTCCAGCGTGACGATGCGCTGGATGCGGCGTTCCTGCACCTCCAGCGGCACGCCTTCACCGAGGTAGGCCACTTCACGTCGGCCGACGATCTGCACCCGGTACGGGTGGATGTAGTTCAGGTAGCCGACCAGGTCGGCGGCCGAATGCGCATCGCGCACGGCGGCGTCGTCAAAACGACGCTCAGGATGGGCATGACCAGCGATCCATTCCCACTTGAGGGCGGGCTGGTGTTCCTCGAACAGCGCCTCGGCGCTGATTGAAATGGGCTTCACGCGGCGCGACGCTGTTGGGGCTGGCTGGTCAGGCGACCGACTTCAGCGGTTCCCAGCCTTCGATCAGGCGGTGCACTTCAGCGGCGTCAGGCGAGGCCTTGAGCTTCTCGCGCAGTTCGCGGTCTGACAGCAGCTCGGCGATTTCCGAGAGGATTTCGAGGTGACGCTGGGTGGCCGCCTCGGGCACCAGCAGGAAGATCAGCAGGCTGACCGGCTCGTCATCGGGTGCGTCAAACGGAATCGGGTTTTCGACACGCAGCACGGCGGCCAGCGGGTTCTTCAGGCCCTTGACGCGGCCATGCGGCACGGCCACGCCGTGGCCCAGGCCGGTAGAGCCCAGCCGTTCACGGGCGAACAGGTTGTCAGTCACCGTGGCACGGGCAATCGAGTGCTGGTTTTCAAACAGCAGGCCGGCGTGCTCGAACGCGCGCTTTTTGCTGGTGGCTTCCACCCCGACCAGCACGTTGGCTGCGGGCAGGATGGCGGCAAGGCGGTTCATGGCAGGTACTCCGACGTGTCTCTGTGTGACGGCTTCAGAACGACGTTGCGTCTGGTCAAGGGTGCGGATTATAGAAATCGGCAGGCTTCTGGGAATCTGAACATGCGCTGACACGGTTGGGAAGCCAAGCCGTGCTGCATTGCAGCAACATTGTGCTGTTTTTCAGCCCCCTGTGGGGAGCGCCAACAAAAAGCGGCCCCTGTGGGGCCGCCTGTGCGTCAGAGGTCTGAAATCAGGTTGTTGCAACGACTTGCCGCTTCACGGCGACATGGTGATGGTTCTGGAGTTGTTCCTTGTGGCGGCAGACTTGCCGGTCCAGCTTGTCCATCAGGGTGTCGATGGCGGCGTACAGGTCTTCGTGGGACTGTTCCACGAAGATGTCCTTGCCCTTCACATGCAAGGTCACTTCCGCCTTCTGTCGTCGTTCCTTCTCCTTCATCTTTTCCACCGTCAGCAGGACGTTGACATCAACCACCTGGTCGAAATGCCGGGTCACGCGGTCTAGTTTGGTCAGCACGTATTCACGCAGTGCAGGGGTCACTTCAAGGTGGTGTCCGCTGATCTTCAGGTTCATCGAGAACTCCTTTCGCGTGTGCAGGGAGAGAGGGAACAGATTGCAGGCACTCGGTCTGCTTGCCCGGGTTGCTGCTGTCAGCCAGGCACCCCGTTGAATTCAGTGTGCGCCTGCCTCGACGCTTTGACAAGAATGTTCAGCCCCGAAAAAGCGGGCTAGACTCCGCTGGTTTGAGCACTGCGCCACGGAAATTCCGGGTAGGTGAATCGGCCGCTCTGCTTGCAGCGGCCCTCCGCTTTCGCTCATCGCTCAGCCGGCCATGGCGCCCGCGTTTGATGCAGATCACGCCCTTGACGGCAGCCCGGCGCAATTCATCCCGATGCGGGATTGGTTTCAGTTGATACAACTGATAAATTGCCACGGTGCACCGATCACCTACCAACGACGACGTCATGTCCACCCGCGAAGCCGCCCAGATGCTGGGGGTGGCATTGCGCACGGTCCAACTCTGGGTTGAAAGCGGCGTCTTGCCGGCCTGGAAGACCGCAGGCGGACATCGCCGGATTGCCCGTGCCGCCGTGCTGGCCCTGGCGGCCGAGCGCCGCGGGGCGGTGGCCGGCCCGGCCCGCGACACGCTGGAGATGCTGGTGGTTGAAGATGAGCCTGATCTGCTCAATCTCTACGCCATGGTCATTGAAGGCTGGGACTTGCCCATCCATGTCCGCCTGGCCAAGGACGGCTTCGACGGTCTGATGCAGATCGGCCAGCAGCGGCCTGACTTGCTGATCACCGACTTGATGATGCCCGGCATGGACGGTTTCCACATGCTGCGCTCGCTGCTGGCCTCCGAGCAGGCGCTGTCGGCTGAGCACATCGTGGTCATCACGGCGCTGAGCCCGGTGGAGCTGGCTGACCGCGGCACGCTGCCACCCGGTGTGCGCTGCCTCACCAAGCCGGTTCCGTTTGCCGAGCTTGAAAAGCTCGCCCGCGCGCGCATCGCCGAGCTGGGCATCGTGCGGCTGGACAGCGCGGCCATCCCGCTCTGATCCTCCGGCACGGCGCCACGCGCCTGCCGGTACGTGCGGAACTGCGTGCGGAACTGCATGCGCAACTTCGCGCACAAGAACGCGCACAACTTCGCGCCCACCACTTCAGCCTCCCTCAGACACGCCGATAACCGACGCATGGTGGTCGAACGGTTGGCGTCCGTCCGGTCGCCCGCGACACGATGCGACGACCGCGAACCGCCCCTGGGCTGGAGAGTGCTGATCATGAACACCAGCTTGTCTGAGCTGCTTGAGAACCTGAAACAGGGCCTGCTGTGGGTGGGCAGTGATGGCGTGGTGCGCCACGCCAATACGCTGGCCGGTCAGAAGACGGGCCTGTCCTCGGGGCTGCGCCTGTATGACACCGACATGATGCGGGCCGTGACGGAGGCCGTCGAAACCCAGACGCCCCGCGTGATCAAGGCCTCCGGGGTTGCGTCGCAGCCAGGGCAGGCGCCGGCTGAGCTGATGTGTCGCGTGATTCCCGGCCTCGTCAAGGACGATGCCTTCGTGATGATTGCCAACGACACGCTGGACGCTGGCGGCGTGGCCTTCAACAACCTGATGATCGTCGTTCAGGAAGACCTGCGTGAGCCTCTGCGGCGCGCGCACGACGGCCTCGACATGGCGCTGCAGGAGCGTGATGCCGCTGCGGTGCATGTGGCCCAGGAACGCTCAGAGGACGTGCTGCGCGTGCTCGACAAGCTGGTGGATCTGGCCGAGGTGTGGGGCTCGGCGTCGCTGATGTCGACCGACCGGCTGGAGTTGTGGCCGCTGCTGCAGAAGGCCTGGACGGCGGTGGAGCCGCTGGCGGTCGAGCGCAGCATCACGGCCCGGTTCATCGCCGAAGGGGATGTGACGGCGCTGGCCACCTTGTACGGCAGCGAGCAGTGGCTGACCCGCGTGTTCCAGGAGTGCCTGGAGTCGGCGGTGCGCAGCACGCCCAAGGAGGGCACGCTGGAGATCGAGCATCGCCAGATGGGCCCGCGCGCCCTCATCATCTTCCGTGATTGCGGCGTCTTCAACCGTGAAGTGCCTGAAGGCATCCCGATGCTGGGAACCCCGGCAGCGGCCACGCCAAACGTTGCGAACGCCGCTACCAAACGCCGGCAGGCGCGCGAGGAAATCGGCCTGCAGCTCTCGCAGCACATCGTCGCCATGCACGGCGGCCTGCTGCGCGAGGAAATCGACCACGGTGTGCGCACCTTCATGATCGATCTGCCCACCGGTGCGCCCTACCGCGCAGACACCACCCAACTCGACATCGCCCAGGCCCAGCAATATGCGAAGGACCTGGCCGCCCTGATGGCCCGTGCGCGCCGCCGCAAGGAGCCCCCCCCCGCGAACGCCTCCGTTGATTCAACGGCGGCCCGTTGACGACCCAGCCAGGAGCTGAACCATGAAGCGCATCCTTATCGTTGAAGACCAGGCAGACATCCGCAAGCTCATCCGCATGACGCTGGAGTTCGAGAACTACGAAATCCACGAGGCCTCGGACGGCTCGTTCGGTTTGCGCATGGCCGCCGCCATCAAGCCCGACCTGATGCTGCTCGACGTGATGATGCCGGGCGAGCTCGACGGCTTGCAGGTCTGCCAGCGCATCAAGAGCGACCCGGAACTCAAGGCCATCAAGGTGGTGCTGCTCACCGCCCGTGGCCAGCAGAAAGACCGCGAGGCCGGCACGCAGGTCGGCGCCGACGAATACCTCATCAAGCCCTTCAGCCCGTTGCAGCTGATCGAGACGCTGGAACGAATGGTCGGCGCCACCGCCTGACGGGCCCGCGCCATGTCCGCGCTCTGGCAGTTGATCTGGCCACGCAAGCTGTGGCGGCAGTTGCTGGTTGTGGCCAGCGGCGTGATCGTGGCTGCGGTCTGCACCATGGCGGTGGATTCCACCCACCGCATCACCGAGACCGCCCGGCAGGAAGGGCGGGTCTGGGCGCAGAACCTGGCCTTGTCGGTCGCGGACAACGTGGCGGCCGACCTGGCGCACCGGGACGTTCATGGCCTGCATCAGCGTCTGTCTGATCTGGCCAGCCTGCAGGGCGTGCTGCGCATCGACCTGGCCGATCGCGATGGCCAGATCCTGCACACCTATGTGCATGGCGACAGCGGCCGGGTGCTAATCACCGACCGCTCGCAGGAGCGCATGCAGCCTTCGCTGGGCGAAGCGCAAACTGATGAGAACGGTACCGTGGAAGCCACCGCACCGGTCGGAGGTGCGCAGGCGTGGTTGCGCGTGCGCTTCGATTCCCGGGTCAACACCAAGCACCTCGATGCCCTGCGTGACCAGGCCGTGATCTGGATGGTGATCGGCGGCATTGTCGTGATCGCCCTGATGGCGATCTTCACGTCCCAGGCGCTACAGCCCTTGCACCGGGTCGTCATGTTCGCGCGGCGGCTGCCGGGGCAGTTCGGCCTGCAGATGGCGGCGAACAGTGGCGGCAGTGCAGAGGTGGATGAACTGGTGGACGCGCTGAATGAAGCGTCGGCCGCGATGGTGCGCCAGCTCGATGCCACACGCGCCGCGGAAGCGCGCACGGCGGCGGTCATCAACGCCGCGCCAGATGCCTTGCTGGGTCTTGATGACCAGGCTCGCATCACACTGGTCAACCACGCTGTCACGTCGGTGTTCGGTTGCACGGAAGAGCAGATCATCGGCCAGCCCGTGAGCCGGCTGCTGCCTTCACTCACCGCAGAGAAGATTGAAGAGGCCACGCTCGCGGGTCTGTTCATGCGCGCGTCGGGCTCGCACCTGGCGCGACTGGACATTGACGCCAGCCGCAACGACGGCACGCCGTTCCCGGCCGAGGTGTCGATCTCGCGGGTGGAAACGGATGCCGGCACGCGTTACGCCGCGGTGGTGCGTGACCTCACCGAGCAGCGCATGACGATGGGCATGATGGAGCTCTACAACCGGGCCCTCGAATGCGCCACCAACGGCATCGTGATCTCCGACATGAGCCTGCCCGGCCAGCCGGTGTTCTACGCCAACCCGGCCTTCACCCGCATCACCGGCTACCAGCCCTGGGAAGTCATCGGCAAGAAGTGCGGCCTGCTGCAAGGCACCGACCAGGACCAGCCGGAGATCGATGTGATGCGCCAGGCCATTGCCACGCAGTCCTCGGCCACCGTGGTGCTGCGCAATTACCGCAAGGACGGCACGCTGTTTTTCAATGAACTGGCGCTGGCGCCAGTGCGCTCGGCAGACGACACCGTTCGCCACTATGTCGGCATCCTGAACGACGTGAGCGAGCGCGAACGATCACGCCTGGCGCTGGCCGAGCGCAATGCGCGCCTGAACGCGGTGTTCGATCTGAGCCCGGACGGCTACGCCGTGTTCGACAGCGACGGCGTGCTGGTGTTTGGCAACCGCGCGCTGCGCAAGATCACCGGCTGGGACGTCGAGCGCGTTGCCAGTGGCATGACGCTGCGCGAGTTCGACCTGCTCTTCGGTGCCCTGTGTGACCCGACCAAGCCTTGTGAGCCCTTGAGCACGCTCAACGCCAACGCGCAAGGCGCCGGCAGCTTCGACACCGATGAGCTGATCGAGATGGTGCTGCCCGAGCGCCGCACCGTCACCCGCCTGGCGCGGCTGAACATCGATGGCCGCGGTGAGTCCATCCTGTACTTCCGCGACGTGACCCGCGAGATGGAAGTCGACCGCATGAAGAGCGAGTTCCTGACCACCGCCGCGCATGAGCTGCGCACGCCGATGGTCAGCGTCTTCGGCTTCACCGAGCTGCTGCTGAACCGGCCTGTGCCGGAAGCCCGCCGGCGCGACGTGCTGGAGACGATCCACCGACAGGCCTCGCTGCTCATCAACATGGTCAACGAGTTGCTCGACCTGGCCCGCATCGAGGCCCGCCAGGGCAAGGACATGCGCCGCGAGCCGCACACCGTGGCCGAGCTGGTGGACCGCTCGATCGACGGGCTGATGGTGCAGGGCGACGCCCGCAAGGTGGAGGTGCAGGTCAGCCACGGCGCGCAGCCCTTGCTGATCGACCTCGACAAGACCATCCAGGCACTGACCAACGTGCTGTCGAACGCCTACAAGTATTCGCCCGCCGGCGGCAGCATCACCCTGTGCACGCTCGACGGCGAGCTGCACGGCGCGCCGGCCGTGGGCATCGAGGTGGCCGACAGCGGCATCGGCATGACGCCCGAGCAGCTGGCCCGGGTGTTCGAGCGCTTCTACCGCGCCGACCCCTCCGGCAACATCCCCGGCACCGGCCTGGGCATGAGCGTGGTGAAGGAAATCGTCGAGTTGCAGGGCGGTGCGGTGCGGCTGCACAGCGCCTTCGGCAGCGGCACCCGGGTGACGCTGTGGCTGCCCTGCGTGGCCCAGGCCCAGCCTGCGCCGCAATTGCTGGAACACGGCGGCTGAGGCCCTGCGGGAATGCACCATAATGCGGCCCATTCTTGATTTCCAGAGAGCCTGACTTGGACGCCCCTCACCCTCGGTGACCGTCCTCTCCAGCGCGCTGGCCGTGCCGGGTGTTCCACACCTGCGCGGTGGCCGGTGTCGGAGTGCGACGGTCTGCCCCTCACCCCGACACGAAACTGATGCACACGCCGCCCGCGCCGGGCCGCGTTGCCGATGCTGGAACCCGCCATGCTCAACGTTTTCACGCTGGACAAGGGCCGCCTGAGCGGCCGCCTGCTGCAGGAAGAGATCGACTCCATCGCCGACCTGGCGGACGTCAACCCGGTCTGGGTTGACCTCGAAGCCCCTACCTCGGAAGAAATCGGCTGGATCGCCAGCCATTTCGGCCTGCAGATCCCTGACAACATCGTCGACGATGACCTGGAAGAGTCCGCCCGCTTCTACGAAGAAGACAACGGCGAGCTGCACATCCGCTCCGACTTCCTGATCGACGACGACATCACGCCGCGCAACGTGCGCGTGGCCTTCATCCTGTTCAACAAGGTGCTGTTCTCGGTGCATGCCGAGGACCTGCCGGTGTTCCGCCTGCTGCGTCTGCGCGCCCGCCGCAACCCGGCCCTGATCGACGACGCCAAGGACGTGCTGCTCAAGCTCTATGACGCCGACGCCGAGTACTCGGCCGATGCGCTGGAAGGCATCTACGACAGCCTGGAGAAGGTCAGCGCGCGGGTGCTCAAGCAGGATGTGGATGACCGGGCGGCTGGAGAGGCGCTGTCGGCCATCGCCAAGGAAGAAGACTTGAACGGCCGCATCCGCCGCAACGTGATGGACACCCGCCGTGCGGTGAGCTTCATGATGCGCAGCCGCATGCTGAACGCCGAGCAGTTCGAGGAAGCGCGGCAGATTCTGCGCGACATCGATTCGCTCGACAGCCACACCGCCTTCCTGTTCGACAAGATCAACTTCCTGATGGATGCGACCGTCGGTTTCATCAACATCAACCAGAACAAGATCATCAAGATCTTCTCGGTGGCCTCGGTGGCGCTGCTGCCGCCCACGCTGATCGCCAGCATCTACGGCATGAACTTCCAGCACATGCCGGAATTGCAGCAGCCCTGGGGCTATCCGTTCGCGCTGGGCCTGATGGTGGCCTCGGTGGCGGCGCCGCTGATCTACTTCCGCCGCAAGGGCTGGATGCGGTGAGCTGGATGCGGCACGCCTTGCTGGCGCTGGCCTCCGGGGTGCTGGCCCTGGGGGGGCTGGTGACCCCCGCCCGGGCGCAGTTTCGCCAGCCGCCGCCGGTGGTGCGCGTTGAGGCGGCGCCTTCGGTGTCAGCGCAGATGCCCGCCTGGCGCGAGGATGTGGCCCGGCATGTGTACGCGGCCTACGCACCGCACATCTACCGTGGTCAGCTGCCCGCCTGGATGCACGCGGTGGCCGTGACCGAAACCGACGTGGACGCCGACGGCCGTGTGCTGGACGTGCGCCTGACCCGCGAGCCTGCCGCCGCCAAGGACGTGGGCCCGTGGGTGGTGGGCATGATCCGGCAACTTGGCCAGCTGCCTGCGCCGCGTGGCCTGCGCGGTGACGTTGCGCAGGGGGGGGCGCAAGTTCCTCAGCAAGACACCGTCTACACCTGGGTCGACATCTGGCTGGTCGACAAGTCAGGCCGCTTCCAGCTCGACAGCTTGACTGAAGGACAACAGCGCCCATGACCGCGACCCCGCACCTCCTCGCCCCGGTGCCCCAGCGCATCCGCGCCATCACGCTCGATCTGGACGACACGCTGTGGCCCGTCTGGCCGACCATCGAGCGCGCCGAAGCCGTGCTGCACGACTGGCTGTCGCAGCACGCCCCCGCCACCGCGGCCCGGTTTGACGTGAAGGGCCTGCGTGCGCTGCGCAACGCGGTGGGCGCACAGCACCCGGACCAGGTTCACGACTTGTCGTGGTTGCGCAAGACCAGCCTTGAGCGCGCGCTGGCGCTGGCAGGTGAAGACCCCGCGCTGGCCCACCCGGCCTTCGATGTGTTTTTTGATCACCGCCAGCGCGTGACCCTGTTCGACGAGGTGCCCCGCGCCCTCGCCGAGCTGGCCCGCCGCTACCCGGTGCTGGCGCTGACCAACGGCAACTCCGACCTGCAACGCATTGGCCTGGCGCAGCACTTCCAGGGCGTGATGACGGCGCGCGAATTTGGCATTGGCAAGCCGGCGCCGGTGTTCTTCCATGCGGCGTGCGAGCAACTGGGCCTGCCGCCAGCGCAGGTGCTGCATGTGGGCGACGACTGGGCGCTGGACGTGGAAGGCGCGCATGCGGCGGGCCTGCCCAGCGTATGGTTGCACCGGGCGGGTCATCCGCCCAAGCCCGCTGACGCGCAAGCACAGCCCTGGCTGGTGACGGATTCGCTGGATGGGCTGCTGCAGGCGCTGAGCTGAAACCAAGCGGCAACCAACCGCCCGCCCGGTGTCGAGTTACCCGCGCGCCCGGCGCTTCAGCCAGCGCATCAAGCTGCCCAGCACGGGCAGCTTTTCGTACAGTTCTTCAGCCACGTCCCAGTAGTCGCGGTGCAGGGCCACCCGGCCATCGGCTGCAAACGTCACGCGCGTGGCGCCGTGCACTTCGAACGTGCTGCCCTTGCTGCTGAAGTGGAAGTCCCAGGTCAAGAAGCCCTGGTCCGCATCGCTCACCGCGTGCTGCACCACGAAGCGGGGCGCCTGCACCGTGTTGAACATGTGGCTGAAGATGTGGCGCACCGCAGGCAGGCCGCTCACGTCGTTGAACGGGTCCTTGAAGCGGACGTCGTCGCTGTAGATGCGATCGAGCTTGTCCAGGTGCGCGGGCTGCAGCTGCTCGTAAAAATCGATCAGGCGCTGCAGCCGCGGATCCTGGCTCTTGGGCTCGCCGGGCAAGGTGCTCATTGCAGTCCGGTGGCTCGACGCACCAGCCATTCATAACTGCCCGTGGGCAGCAGGCCCAGCGCCTTCAGCACGCGCGAGAAGCGGTGGGGGAAATGGATCTCGAAGTCGCCCCGCGCCCAGCCGTGCAGGATGGCGGCGGCGGCTTGTTCCGGTGTCTGCAGCGCGGGCATGGTGAAGCCATTTTGCGCCGTTAGCGGGGTGTCGACAAAGCCGGGGTTGACCAGCGAGACACCCAGACCGCGTGGTGACAAGTCGAGGTGCAGCGACTGCGCCAGGTGGATCAGTGCGGCCTTGGTGTGGCCGTAGGCCAGCGCATTGGGCAGTGCGCGGTAGCCGGCCACGCTGGCCACCAGGCTCAGGTGGCCGCCCCGGCCGGTCTGGGCCTGGGCCAGTAGCGTGGGCATCACCGCGCCGATCAGGTTCAGGGCGCCGGCCACGTTGATCTGCTGGTGGCGGAGCATCACGTCCAGGTCGAACTGGGTGGCGTGCATGGGCTGGTAGGTGCCCGCGCAACTCAGCACCAGGTCCAGGCCACCGAGCTGGGCGACCAGCGCCTCGGCGGTGCTGGCGCAGGCCTCGCGGTCGGTCACGTCCAGCGGCGCTGCGTGGCTGCCCGGGTGCTGCGTCACGAAGGCCTGCAGCGGAGCGGCCGAGCGGGCCGACACCACCACGGTGGCGCCACGCGCATGCAGGGCCACGCCGAGTGCGCGGCCGATGCCGGTGGACGCACCCACCAGCCACACCACGCGGCCTTGCCAGTCGGTCAATCGGGGGTTGAGTGACATGGCCTGCTCACGGCTTGTAGAACGACAGCGTCACTTCACCAAGCGTGATGCCGAACTTGCTCATCACCGCCTTGTTCAGCATGACCTTCTCGTCCATCAGGTACATCCAGTCATCGAACTGCACTTCCCAGACCTTGCCGTCGACCGGCAAGGCCATGGTGTAGCGCCAGTTCAGCGCATTGCCGGCGGCCTGGCCCACCGCGCCGCCCACCACGTCGTCGGCCTCGCCGGTGTAGCGGCCGTCGGCCTGCTTCTGCAGGCGCCACACGCGCCGCTGCAAGGTGCCGTCGCTGTAGGTGAAGTCTTCTTCCAGCACGCCGCGGTTGCCGGTCCAGGTGCCCACCATCTTCACGGTGAAGCGCTTGACCACCTTGCCCGAGCGATCGGTGAACAGGCCGTGCGCCACCAGCGGGCCATTGAAGTAGGTGGCCAGATCCAGCACCGGCTTTTCAGCGGCGTAGTCGGCCGGCTTCGGGCCACTGGCGCAAGCCGTGAGCCAGCCCGCGCTGGCGATGAGCAAGGTGGCCGTGGCCAGGCGCCAGGCCGTTCGACGGGAAGTAGGCAAGCGGTTCATGAAGATTCCTTTGAAAGCCACAGCCACCACAGGGCGCCGGCGGCGCCGGCTTTGAGCCCGCAGGGCACCACGGCATACACCACCGACAGGGCAGCATGTCCGTCATTCGATGTCTGGCCCGGCACATAGCCCAGCCACTGCAACAGGGGCAGTGCCAGGCCAGCCGCCAGGGCCAGATTGAGCTTGGTGGCCATTTGCCACCAGCCAAAAAACGCGCCGTCCTGGCTGCCGTCGGGCGCTTCGCGGCGCAGCAGGCCGGCCAGCAGCGCAGGTGGCGCGGTCAAGTCAGCACCCAGTGCCAGGCCGCTGCCGATGCACACCAGCAAAAACGCCGTCGTGTCGCCCGCGCCCAGGCCTGCCGCCCACAAGAACGTGGCCATGGCCAGTGCCATGCCCGCCAGCCAGCAGCGCGCCAGCCCGAACCGCGCCACGGCCTTCACCCACACAGGCAGCGACAAGGCCGCCGCCGCGAAATAGGCGCCCAGAAAGGCGGGCTCCCAGGCCGGGGCTTGCAGCTGGTCGCGGATGAAAAACAGCACCAGCGTGGCAGGCACGGCACTCGCCACGCCGTTCAGCAGGAAGACGAGGAGCAGGCGGCGGAAGGCCGCAAGACGCAGCGGCTGCCACAGCGTGGCGATGAGGCCGCGCTCATCCACCGGCGCCGCGTGCATCGCCGATGTGGCGGCGGGCGCAGGCCCGGTGCTCAAGCCCCACAAGCCCAGCGCCAGTGCCACGGCCAGCACCACGCAGGTGGCGGGCAAGCCGGCGGTGGCGGGCAATACGCTGGCGACGATCACGCCCAGCAGCGCCAGCCCTTCGCGCCAGGCCACGACGCGTGCGCGGGCCGGCTCATCGCCGCCCAGGCGGGCGCCCCAGGCCTGGTGCAGCACGCTCAAGGCCGAAAACGCCAGGTAGGCCACCACCAGGCCGGCACCGCACCAGGCCAGCAGCGCCGCGTCGCCCTGCAAGGCGGGGAAAAAAACCGTTGGAAAGAACAGCGCGGCAAAGGCCAGCGCCAGCAGCAGCGCCGCCACCCAGGCCGCCCGCATCAGCGGCCCGCGCGGGCCTGCCATGGCGCGGTCCACGCCGCGGCCGATCAACGGGTCGGCGATGGCGTCGAGCGCCCGCACGCCCAGCAGCAGCGCGCCCAGACTGGCCAGCGGCACGCCGAAAGTCTGGGCGTAATGGCTGGGCAACAGCACATACAGCGGCAAGGCCACGAAGGCCAGGGGCAGCCCGAGGGCGCCGTAGCGCAAGCCGGCGGCCGCACGCAGCGGGCCGCCCGGAAGCGCCGTGCTCATGGCCGCAGCCCGAGCAGTTGTTCGCGCAGCGTCGGTTCGGAGGTTTTGCTGGACAGCCAGATGCCGAAGAACAGCGCGGCGAAGGCGTCTTCGCGTACCTCGCCCGCCAGTTGCCCGTTGACGAAGAAGCGCGCGCCCTGACCGGGCTGCTGCACGCCGGTGATGCGGTCACCGGCCTTCACGTCGGGGAACAGGCGCTTCATGGCCTGCAGCCAGCGTTCGGCTTGCGCGTCGTCCACGCTGCCCACGCGCCGCATCTCGTCGAGCGAGCGCTCGGCGATCTTGGTGCCGCTCAGGCCGCGGGCGTAGATCAGCTCGATCGCCAGCGCCGCACGCGCCGTGTCGGCCGCGGCCACCGCAGCGGGCGCCCACAAGCGCGCGTCGTAGATGTGCAGGCCGAAGAAGGTCAGCCTGGTCTGGCCCTGCAGGCGCGCCTGCGGCCAATCGCCACGCAACTCCGGCGGCACGGCCACGCCCTGCGCATGCGCAGGCCAGGCCAGCGCGGCAGCAGCCCAAGCCAGGCCGGCTCGGCGGGTGATGTGACCAGATCGGAGGTGGCGCATGGGGGGGCTCAGTCGCGTTGCAGCGTGAACTGCATGACGTTGGTGCTGCCGGCGTCAAAGGCCGCTTCGCAGTAGGCGAGGTAGAACTCCCACAGCCGCACGAAGTTGGCGTCGTAGCCCAGCTGGCGCACCTGGTTGTCCTGGCCCATGAAGTCATGGCGCCAGCGGCGCAGGGTCTCGGCGTAGTCGGTGCCGAAGGCCAGCTGGTTCACCACCTTCAGGCCCTGCTCGGCGGCGGCCGCGCGGAAGGTCGACGGGCTGGGCAGCAGGCCGCCGGGGAAGACGTATTGCTGGATGAAGTCGGTGCCGCGCACATAGCGCTCGAACAGGTCGTCGCGGATGGTGATCGACTGGATGCAGGCACGGCCGCCCGGCTTGAGCTTGTCGTGCACGCTGCGGAAGAACTGGCCCCAGTATTCGCGGCCCACGGCTTCGAACATCTCGATCGAGACCACGGCGTCGAAGCCGGTTTCCGGAATGTCGCGGTAATCCTGCAGGCGCAGATCGGCCTGGTGACCGGCGGGCAGACGGGCCACGCGCTCTTGTGCCCAGGCCAGCTGTTCGGTCGACAAGGTCACGCCGACCATGTTCAGGTTGCGGTCGCGCACGCCGCACTCGGCCACGGCGCCCCAGCCGCAACCGATCTCCAGCACCTTGTCGCCCGGGCGGATGCCGCATTCGTCCAGCGCCCGCTGCATCTTGGCCGCTTGCGCCTGGGCCAGCGGCTGGCTCTGGTCGCCGTTGAACCACGCGCTCGAGTAGTTCATCGTCTCATCCAGCCACAGCTTGTAGAACGGGTTGCCGAGGTCGTAATGCGCCTGGATGTTGCGGCGGCTGCCCTTGCGTGAGTTGCGGTTCAGCAGATGCTTGAGGCGGTGCAGCAGCGAGCCCCACCAGGTGCCGTACATGGCCTGGTCCACGGCTTCGCGGTTGGCCAGCAGCAGGCGCAGCAGGGCGGCCAGGTCGGGTGAGGTCCAGTCACCGGCGATGTAGCTTTCACCGAAGCCGACGTCGCCCGAGCGCAGCACGGCGCTGCAGACGTCCCAGTTCTTGATGCGCAGCGCGGCCCTGGGTTCGGGGTGTGCGGCATTGCCGAAGTGGAGTTGCGTGCCGTCCGGGCACTGCAGGTCGAGCGTGCCGGTTTGCAGGCGTTGCAGCAGGCGCAGCACGGTGCGTGCAGCGGCAGGGGCGCCGGTGGGCAGGCTGGTGGCGGAGGCAGTGGTGGTGTTCATGGTCGTGTCAGGACGGGGTGGGCGGTTGACTCGATCGGCGGCACGGCCGGAGCGGGCGGGTGTCCGTGCGTGAGTGGAATGGCGGGCGGTTGCGGCTTGGTGAAAAACGGCACCTTGCGCAGCCAGAGTTGCAGGGCTTGCCAGTGGATGCGCCACATGACGCCCAGCGTCAGCAGCGGCATGCGCCAGAAGGCTTGTCGCAGGCTGCCGGCCGTGAGCGGCGCCAGGTGGCCGCTGACGCTGGTCTGCAGCAGCGGGCCGGTGGCGTCGTCGTGGTCGATGCGCACCACGGTGCGTGGCGTGGCCGCGGGCTCGGCGCCCAGGTCATTGCGGAAGAAGCGGAAGCGGTACTGCCCGTCCACGGCGCAGAACGGCGACACATGGAAGCGCTTGGTGGCGCGTTGTTCGGTGCCCCAGGTCAGGCCGGGGCCTTGCAGCAGATAGGCGTGGCGCTCACCGAAGGTGTTGTTGACCTCGGCCACCACGGCAGCGAGCGAGCCATCACGCCGGTGCGCATACCAGAAGCTCACCGGCTTGAACGCGAAGCCCAGCACCCGCGGGAAGCAGTGCAGCCAGACCTCGCCGTCAGCGTCGGCCACGCCTTCACGGGCCAGCAGACCTTCCAGCCACGCCAGCGCGTCGGGGCCACCGTCGCCATGGTCGGCGTCGTGGAAGCTCACCAGGCCGAAGCGGTTGCGCTTCAGCGCGCCACCCGGCTCGTTGCGCCATTGGCGCATCGGCAGCAGCAGGAAGAAGGTCGGATACCGGAAGGCGTGGCGCACCGGCTTGAGCCGGGTGTGCAGCACCTCACCAGTACCGATCAGGGCGTGCGACATGTCAGGCACTTTCCCGTTCTGCGGGCGCGTTGGCCCAGCGGGCACGCAAGGCATCGGCCACGGCTCGACCCGACATCAGGCCGTCTTCATGGAAGCCGTAGCGCGTCCAGGCGCCGCAGAACCACACATGCGAGTGGCCCTGGATCTCAGGCAGGCGCTGCTGCGCGGCCACGGCGGCCAGATCAAATACCGGGTGGTCGTAATCGATGACCGCGTGCACCTTGGCCGGGTCGATCTCACGCACGGGGTTCAGCGACACCACCACCGGCGTCTGCCACGGCAGCGGCTGCAGGCGGTTCAGCAGGTAGTGCAGGCAGACAGCGCTCGATTCGCGGGCCTGATCGGGCGCACGTTCGTAGTTCCAGGCGGCCCAGGCCAGCGGCCGCTTTGGCAGCACGGCGGTGTCGGTGTGCAGCACGGCGAGGTTGGCCTGGTACTTGATGCTGCCGAGCACCGCGCGCTCGGCGGCGGTGGCATCAGCCAGCAGGGCCAGGCTCTGGTTGGTGTGGCAAGCCAGCACGACTTCGTCGAAACGCTCGGTGCCGCGCGGGCTGTCGATGAGTACGCCGGATTCACCGCTGTCGGGTGGCTGGCGGCGCACCGCATGCACCGGGCACATCAGGCGGGCATCGTGGATGCGCGGCAGCATGCGCTGCACGTAGTTGCGCGAGCCACCTTCCACCGTGTACCACTGCGGCCGATTGGCCACCTGCAGCAGGCCGTGGTTGTGGCAGAAGCGGATCAACGTGCCGATCGGGAACTTCAGCATCTGGTCGGTCGGACTGGACCAGATGCAGCCGATCATCGGCAGCAGGTAGCCGTCGGTGAACAGCGTGCCGAAGCGGTGCTCTTTCAGGAAGTCAGCAATCGGCTGTGCCAGCGCGGCGTCTTCGCCGGCTTCGGCCAGCGCAGTGGTCAGGCGATTGAAGCGGACGATGTCGCTCAGCATGCCCCAGAAGCGCGGGCGCAGCAGGTTGCTGCGCTGGGCGAACACGGTGTTGAGGTCAGAGCCGCTCCACTCCAGGCCGACGGCCGGCGCCTGCACCGAAAACGACATGTCGGACTTGGCCACCGGCACCTGCAACTGCTCGAAGAGCGCGATCAGCTGCGGATAGGTGCGTTCGTTGTAGACCAGGAAGCCGGTGTCCACCCCGTGGGTGATCGGGCCGTTCGGGCCGGGCAGCGTCATGTCGACCGTGTTGGCATGACCACCAAAGTGGCGGCCCGCTTCGAACAAGGTGACATCCGCTTCTTCAGACAGGTGCCAGGCAGCACCGAGGCCGGAGATGCCGGAGCCGATGACAGCCACACGGCGGCGTGGTGCGTTCATGACGGCACCCCCGTGCGGTGTTCAGAGGAAAGGGCAGCTTGGGCCGTGGGAAAAAAAGGAGCCGCGCAGCGCCCGGAAGCCCAAGAGAGAGGGAGGGAGGAGGAGTCATGCTCCCGGGGGGCACGCCCGATGGCGGCCTGACTGCGCGGCTTGAAGAAAACGGCACCAGCAGCAGAACCACCGGCACCGGGGGTGGCACCGAAGTGCCAACACCCAACCCACGGTGGTGTGACAAGGCAGCTGTTCAAGAGTTCCATCGGTGTCTGTGAATTTTTGTGAGTCGGTGGAGGCCGGCATCGAGATGCATGGCGCGAATCGCTGGATGAAATAATGCACCGGCCGGTTCGATTTGTAAACTCATCAGTTCACATTTTTGCCGTGACGAGGGAAAGCCCTGTTCTGACTTACGCAGAACAGGGCGCGATGGATGCGGTGGAGCCCGCGAAAACAGCGGGGCCGGGCCGCCCGTCGCCTCCCGGCGGGGCCACCCGGCAGACGGGGCTCAGCCCTCGGCGCGGGCCTTCACGGCGGCGAGTTGTTCTTCCTGGGCGCGCTTGCGGTCTGCCGCCACGGCCTGGGCGTGCGGGCGCTCGCCGATCAGCTTGGCGTGGGCTTTCCAGTCGATGCCGCCCTCGGCGAGCACGTCGACCCCCAGCACCAGCTTGCTGGCCAGCGCCACCAGCGGCAGCGACACCCAGGCGGCGGCGTCGGCGGTGGTGAAGCTGTCGCCGGCCACATATGGGGCGAACTTGGCCAGGCGGCGGAAAGCCACCACGTTCTTTTCGAGTTGCTTGCGCACGCGGGCCTGGTTGGCCTCGCTCACGGTGCCGCCAAAAAACGCCTGGCCATACAGCTCGCGCGCCACCAGTTCCAGGTGCAGCTCGATGTAGGTGGTGAGCTCGCGCACCTTGGCGCGGGCCAGGGCGTCAGCGGGCATCAGGGCCGGCGTGGGGTGCAGGTCTTCCAGGTACTGGACGATGACTTCGCTCTCGCACAGGGCCGAGCCGTCGGCCAGGCGGATGAACGGCACCTTGGCCAGCGGTGACGCGCCCAGCACGGCCTCGTCTTTGCTGCCCGTCATCACGCGCTCTTCGGTGAAGGGGATGCCCTTTTCGAGCAGCACCAGCTTGACCTTGTTGTAGTAGTTCGAGAGGGCAAAACCGCAAAGCGTGATCATGGGGGCTCCAGGAAAAAATGGGCGAAGCCGGCCAGTCTAGGCGCGGTGCAGGCCACTTTCTGGCGCCAAGGCGACAGCCTCAGGGTTGTCTCGGGGGCCGGCTGACCAGGGCAATGCCGGCGGCCACGGTGGCCAAGGCCAGCATCAGCCGCAGCGTGAGCGGCTCGTTCAGCAGCAGCACGCCGGCGAACAGGCCGAAGACCGGTGTCAGCAAGGTGAAGGCCGAGACCTTGGTGGCCGGGTAGTGGCGCAGCATCCAGAACCACACCAGGTAGCTGGCGAAGGTGACGATGCCGGTCTGGAATACCAGCGAGCCGGCCACCAGCGGGCTGATGCCGCCGGCCGGCCAGGCTTCGCCGTGCAGCAAGGCGGCGCCCAGCAGCAAGGTGCCCGATACCAGCAGCTGGAACATCAAGGTCTGCTCCGGGGCTGCCTTCGACAGCGCCGTGGCGCGGATGGTCAGCGTGGTGCCGGCCCAGCCCACGGCGGCGGCCACGCCCAGGGCATCACCCAGCCACTGCATCGGGCCGGCGGCCGGGGCGCTGAAGCCTTCGGCGAAGGCGCTCACCACCCCGGCGAACGCGGCGGCCAGGCCGACCCATTGCCAGCCCCGCAGCCGCTCTGACGGCGAGAGCAGCGGCATGGCCAGCGCCACGATGAAGGGCGCGAGGTAGATGAACACCACCATGCGCGAGGCCGTGGTGAATTGCAGGCCGATGAAGATGCAGGCGAACTCGGCCGCGAACAGGCTGCCGGCCAGCAGGCCGCCGCGCCACATCCGGCGCTCCGGCCACAGCGGAATGCCCTGCCGGCGCGCCCACAGCCACAACAGCGACGCCGCACCGAGTGAGCGCAGGCCAGCCTGCAGCAGCGGCGGCACTTCGCTCAGCGCCACCTTCGTGGCCACCTGGTTCAGGCCCCACAGCGCGCAGCAGTACACCAGGCAGGTGATGGCGAAGGTGTCGAGGTCGGTGCGGCGTTGGGTCATCAGGTGGGCGTGTGTGTGGACGTGTCCGGGCGGTCGGGCCAGCATGAGACCACAGCCGCGCAGCACAGCCCCGCCACCGCGCCAGACAAATGTGCCCAGGGCGCCAATGCGAAGTCCCAGCCCGGCACCGCTTGCACCGCGGCGGCCCAGGGCTGCTCACTCAGCAGCTTCACCACCAGCCCGGCGGCCAGCAGCGCGCCGATCAACCTCGGGCGCATCTGCCGCTGCGCCAGCAGCCGCCAGGCCAGCACCGCTGCGCCGGCATGCACCACGCCTGAGAGGCCGGCGTAGTGGGTCAGGTCCGGCCGGGCCAGCAGGCCGAGCTGGGTGAGCGGCCAGGCCAGTCCCCAGGCCACGGTATCGCGCAGGCCGGCGTTGGCGCGGTGGGCCAGCCAGGCCAGCAGCAGCAGGCTGGCCAGGTTCATGGCCAGGTGTTGCGGGCTCCAGTGCAGCAGCGCCGCGGTGAAAGCGCGCCAGGGCTGGCTGGCGGCCAGGGCCGGTTGCCAGTCGAAACGGGCGTCGGGGGTGGCCAGGCCGGTGGTGGCGGCGGCCAGCAGGCAGCCGGCGGCGAGCAGCGCGGTCAAGTCGCCCCAAGCCAGGATGCCGCTCCGGGCGGCGGGGTTACGCAACACCATCACGCCACTGCGTCGGCAGACTCAGTCAACAAACACCGCCTGCCACAGGGCCACGATGGCGTCGTGTTCGCGGGCCAGCAGTTCGGGCTCGAACTGGGTGGGCTGCTCGTCCAGGCGCGCCCGGTGCTGCGCGCGGCGCAGCTCGCGGTAGGCGTCGGCGGCGGCCTGGCCCACGCCGGCGGGCAGCAAGCCCGCCACCTCAGCGCGTTGCAGCAGGGCGATGTTGCCGGCGTTGTCTTGCAGCGAAGGGTGGCGCGCCGATTGCGACAGCACCAGGTACTGCACCGCGAACTCCGCGTCCATCATGCCGCCCACGCTCTGCTTCACGTCGAAGCGGCCGGCCTTCACCGGGTGGGCGCCGCGCACCTTCTCGCGCATCGCCCGCACTTCTTCACGCAGGGCGGCCGGGTCACGCTCGGCGCACATCACCGCGCGGCGCGTGGCCTCGAAGCGCTCGGCCAGACGCGGGCTGCCCGCACAGCAGCGGGCCCGCGTGATGGCCTGGTGTTCCCAGGTCCAGGCGGTGTTGCTGCCGCGGCCGATCTGGTAGTTCTCGAAAGAGCCGATGCTGGTCACCAGCAGGCCGGAGTTGCCATTGGGGCGCAGCGCGGTGTCGATGTCGAACAGCTCGCCGGCGGCGGTGCGCAGGGTCAGCCAGGGCACCAGCTTGCGGGCAAAGGCGCCGTACACCTCCTGGGCCTTGTCGGGGTCGGCTTCGTCGGCGTCGTTGTAGAGGAACACGACGTCCAGATCGCTGCCGTAACCCAGCTCCAGCCCGCCCAGCTTGCCGTAGGCGATGACGGCGAACTGCGGCTCGTCGCGGTGGCGTTGTTTCAGGTGCGACCAGGCCCAGCGCACGGTGCAGTCCAGCGTGGCGTCGGCCAGCGCCGACAGGTCATCGGCCACCTGCTCCACCGTGATGCGTTGCTCCACGTCACGCACCAGCGTGCGGAAGACCTCGGCATGGTGGGCGCGGCGCAGGGTGTCCAGCAGCAGGCCTTCGTCGGCTTCGCCCGAGCGCACCCAGGCGGCGTGGCGCTCGTTCAGGTCGGCGGTGAAGCCGGCGCGGTCGAAGCGCTCGGCGATCTGCCGCTCGTCGGCCAGCTCATCAATCACGCCCGGATGGCGCAGCAGGTACTGCATCGGCCAGCGCGCCAGGCCCAGCAGACGCAGCAGGCGCTTGTGCACCTCGGGGCGCTCCACCAGCAGAGCGAGGTAACTTTCGCGGCGCAGCAGCGGCTCCAACCAATCCACGAAGCGCACGGCGGCGTTCATCGTGCATTGCCCGTCGGCCACGCTGCAGGCGGCGCGCCACACCAGCTTGCCCAGGCGCAGCTTGCTTTCGTCACGCAGGGCCTGCACACGCGGGCTGGCGGAGAACGGGCGCACCCGCTCGGCCAGCTCCGGCGGCAGCTTCTCCAGCAGCACGTCGCTGTCGAGTGGCTGCGGCGTGACGCAGCTGCGGCAGGTGCCGCCCGGGCTGCGCGGGCTCGGCGCCTGGCCGTCGTGCAGCAGGGCGTCAAATTCCGTGGCCACCAGCTCGCGCACTTCGCCGAGGCGGTCGAGCAGCTGGCAGGTGTCGGCCGTGCAGGCCAGCTGCATGCTCGCGGCGATCCAGCCCAGATCAGCATCGGCGGTGGGCAGCAGGTGGGTTTGCTGGTCGTCGAGGAACTGGATGCGGTGTTCCACCTGCCGCAGGAAGATGTAGGCGTCGGCCAGCTTGCGCGCGGTGTCGACCTTCATCAGGCCCGACGCGGCGAGCTTGTCGAGGCCCTTCAGAGTCGAGCGGGTGCGGATCTCCGGGAACTGCCCGCCACGCGCCACCTGCAGCAGCTGCACGGTGAACTCGATCTCGCGGATGCCGCCGCGCGACAGCTTCACGTCATTCGCGCGCTCAGGCCGTCCGGCGGCGCGGCGCTGGGCTTCTTCGCGGATCTTGCGGTGCAGCTGGCGCAGGCCTTCAAACACCGAGTAGTCGAGGTACTTGCGGTAGACAAACGGCGTGACCAGCGAGCGCAGCTGCAGCGCGCGGCCGCTGGTGACGCTCTCGCGCGGGGCCACCACGCGGCTCTTCAGCCAGGCGAAGCGCTCCCACTCGCGGCCCTGCACCAGGAAATACTCTTCCAGCATCGCCAGGCTCACCACCGGCGGGCCCGAGTTGCCATTGGGGCGAAGCGCCAGGTCGACCCGGAAGACAAAGCCGTCTTCGGTCACGTCACCGATCAGCGTGTAGAGCTTCTTCGCCACCAGACTGAAGTACTCATGTGCACTGACGACCTGCGGCCCGGTGGTCTGGCCGCTTTCTTCGTAGACATAGATCAGGTCGATGTCCGAGGAGACATTCAATTCCCGGGCGCCCAGCTTGCCCATGCCGACGATCCAGAAATCGATCGGCTGGCCGTCGTCAGTCAGCGGTGCACCGTGGCGCTCGTCGGCCTCGCGGCGGGCTTCGGCCAGGGCCAATTCCAGCGTGGCTTCAGCCAGGTGGGTCATCGGCACCGTGATGTCGGTCAGCGGTGCACCGGCTTCCACGTCCAGCACCACCAGGCGCTCCATCACCAGCTGGCGGGCCACCCGCAGGGCTGAGGGCAACGCGCGGCCACCTTCGCGCAGCGTGTGGATCAGGGCGGTGATGCTGGCGACGTCAGGCACGCCCGGCGGCATCAGCGGCAACTCGGCGTGGTAGCGGCGGCGGACCCGCTGCACGAAACGGCTGTGGTCGGCGAGTGTGAACGAAGGTGAAGTCACGGCGGGGGATGGAACCGAGTGTCAGGGAAGGGGTCTGTGCTAGATTGCCTCGCCCCGCTGCATCGGGGTTGGCGGCAGCACTGCATCACCTTAGCGAATCATGCGCAGGGTTCAGGTCGCCCAGATACCGAATTCATGCCTTTGTTTTCCTCTGCCACTGTCCGTGCCCCTGTTGCTCGCCGCCTGATGCGTTCGCGGCTGCTACGCAAGCTGCTGCGACTGACGGCATGGACGGTGTTCATGGTGTGGAGCGTAGCCCTTCTTGGGTGGCTGACACTGCATTGGGGGATTTTGCCGCACATCGACGAATGGCGCCCTCAGGTGGAAGCCCGTGCCAGCGCGGCACTCGGCCTGCCGGTGCGCATCGGCCGCATCGAGGTGACGACGGGCAGCTGGCTGCCTGCGCTCACGCTGCACGATGTGTCCTTGTCAGATGCCCAGGGGCGCCAGGCGGTGCGCCTGCCGCAGGTCTCGGCGGCGGTTTCGGTGCAAACCCTGCTGACGCTGCGCCTGCGCCTGGGCCAGCTTTACATCGACGGCGCGCAGCTCGAAGTGCGCCGCGACCGCGCCGGCCGCTGGCACGTGGGCGGGCTCGACATGGAAGGCGGCGCCTCGGTGGACACCACCGACGGCCTCGACTGGTTGTTCCAGCAGCGCGAGATCGTCATCCGCCACGGCAAGCTGCGCTGGATCGACGAGCAGCGTGATGCGCCCGCGCTGACCCTGTCCGACACCGACCTGGTGCTGCGCAACGGCCTGCGTGACCACGACCTTCGCCTGGACGCCACGCCGCCTGACGGCTGGGGCGAGCGCTTCAGCGTGCAGGGCCGCTTCACCCAGCCGCTGCTGGCGCGCGCCGGTGACTGGCAGCGCTGGTCGGGCACGCTGCATGCCGATCTGCCGCGTGCCGACGTGGCCGCGCTGCACCGCCACGTGGATTTGCCCTTCGAGCTGCGTGAAGGCGACGGCGCCTTGCGGCTGTGGCTGGACGTGGTGCGCGGCCAGTGGCGCGCGGCCACGCTGGATGTGGGCCTGGACGCGGTGAGCATGCGGCTGGCCAAGGGCCTGGCGCCGCTGGCGCTGCAGCGCGTCACCGGGCGCGTGGCCCTGTCGCGCAGCGCGGACAGCGTCAGCATCTCCGGCCAGCACCTGAGTTTCTCTACCGCTGACGGCCTGCACTGGCCCGACAGCCGCTTCAGCCTGCGCTGGCAGCAGGCCCAGAACCTGAGCCTGCCGGGCCCGGCCGACGCGCCCGTGCGCAGTGGCGAGCTGAGCGCCGACCGGCTCGACGTGGGCATGCTCGCCCAGCTGGCCGAGCGCCTGCCGCTGCCCCCGCAGGTGCGCCAAGGCCTGGAAGACACTGCCCCCGAAGGCGTGCTGAGCGGCCTGCAGGTGCAATGGACCGGCAGCCCCGAAGCGCCGAGCAAATACCGCGTGCGCGGCCAGATTGACGGCCTGTCCATCGCCTCGCTGGCGTCATCGGAAGCGGGTGGCGTGGGCCGGCCGGGATGGCGCGATGCCAGCCTGCTGATTGACGCGCATGAAGCGGGTGGTCAGGCGCGGCTCACCCTGACCGATGGCGCGCTTGATCTGCCTGGCGTGTTTGAAGACCCGGTGGTGCCGCTGACCCATTTCAGCAGCCGCCTGAACTGGCAGATCAAGCCGGGCAAGCCGGTGACCGGTGCGGCGCCTGGGGTGACGCCACCACCTGCGATCGAGTTGCAGGTGAATGATGTGCAGTTCGCCAATGCCGATGCCCAGGGCGAGCTGCAGGCCCGCTGGCGCACCGGTGATGGCACGGGCTTTGGCACAGGCGGGCGCTTCCCTGGCCTGATCGAGTTGACCGGCGTGGTGCGCAAGGGCGCGGCCGTGAAGGTGGCGCGCTACCTGCCGGTGGGCATTGGCGCCGATGTGCGCCAGTACGTCACCCAGGCGGTGCGTGAGGGCACCGTCAGCAACCTGAACTTCAAGGTGCGGGGCGATCTCTGGCGCTTCCCGTTTGACCGCAGCCGTGATGGTGATTTCCGCATCGCCGGCCGCGTGGAGGGCGTGACGCTGGCCTATGTGCCGGGCAATGACCATGGCGACCCCGCCTGGCCGGCCTTCACCCAGGTGCAGGGCGAGCTGGTGTTCGACAAGGCCAGCATGAGCATCCGCGGGGCCCAGGGTCGCCTCTGGGGCAGCGAGCTGCGTGGCGTGAATGGCGGCATCAAGGACTTGCTGCACCAACCCGTGCTGGTGCTTGATGGTCAGGTGCGCGGCCCGGTGGCTGATGGCCTGCACTACGTGGCGGCCACGCCCATCGGCAGCTGGCTGCAGAACGCGCTGCGCGACACCACCGCCACCGGCAACATGGACCTGAAGCTGGGCCTGTCGATTCCGCTGGACGACAGCGCGCGCACCACCGTGAAGGGCCAGTTGCAGCTGGCCGGCAGCGATGTGCGCATCCGGCCCGACCTGCCGCTGTTCGCCGGCACCAAGGGCCGCATCGATTTTTCCGACAAGGCGTTTTCGTTGAACAACCTGGCGGTGCGCGTGCTGGGCGGCGACGCCACGCTGGACGGCGGCCTGGGCGCTGACGGCAGCCTCAAGTTCAACCTGCAAGGCCAGGCCACGGCCGAGGCGCTGCGCAAGTCGCCCGAGCTGGGTGGGCTGCAGCGCCTGGCGGAGCGCATGAGCGGCCACGCGCCGTACCGGTTGCAACTGGCGCTGCGCGGTAGCAAGCCGGAGTTCACGCTCACCAGCCCGCTGACCGGCATGGCGCTGGAGTTGCCCGCGCCCCTGCACAAGCCGGCCGAGGCCAGCTGGCCGCTGCGGGTGCAAACGGTGTTGTCCGGTGACCCGGTCGGCAGCCGCGACACCTTGCGGGTGGAGCTGGGCAGCCAGGCCCAGGCTGAATTCCAGCGTGATCTGACCGGCCCCTGGCCGCGCGTGCAACGCGGCGCGGTGGCCGTGGGTGAGCCGCTGCCCCCGCCCGCCCCGGGCCAGGTGCTGGCCCATCTGAAGGTGGGGGCGCTGAACTTGGATGCGTGGTCGGAGCTGGCCCGTGCGCTGCAAGGCCCGGCGGGTGCCGCACCGGCAGACGGCCTCAGCGCGCAGGCGCTGGCCAGCTACCAGCCCACCGACGTGCAGCTGCGGGCCAGCGAGCTGCTGGTGGAAGGACGCACGCTGCGGCAAGTGCAGATCGAGGCCCAGCACCGCCAGGGCACCGACGGCGCCCTGTGGCGGGCCACGGTGCAGAGCGAGCAGGCGCAGGGCCAGCTGGAGTTCAAGCCGGCGGCCGGCACGCAGGCCGCGCGCTTCCATGCCCGGCTGTCACGGCTGGCGCTGCCACCGTCGGACGCCGACGCGGTCGACAGCCTGCTTGACCAGGCCTCCAGCAGCGTGCCGGCGCTGGACATCGTGGTCGACGATTTCGAGCTGCGCGGCCGCAAGCTGGGCCGGCTGGAAGTGGAAGCCCAGGTGCGTGGTGTGGACGGCCGCGACTGGCGGCTCTCGCGCTTCAGCCTGGGGTTGCCCGAGGCGCGCCTGAGCGGCAGCGGCCAATGGGTGGGCGGCGCCCGCCGTCGCATGACGATGGACTTCAAACTCGACATGTCGGATGGCGGCGCCTTGCTCGACCGCCTGGGGATGGGCGGCGTGGTGCGCGGCGGCAAGGGCCGCATGCAGGGCCAGTTGGCCTGGAACGGCTCGCCGCTGGCGCCCGACTGGGCGGCCATGACCGGCAGCATGAACATGCAGCTCGAGGGCGGGCAATTCCTCAAGGCCGAGCTCGGCGCAGCGCGGGTGCTGGGCGTGCTGAGCCTGCAGTCGCTGCCGCGGCGCTTCCTGCTGGACTTCCGCGATGTGTTCCAGCAGGGCTTCAGCTTCGACAGCGTGGGCGGCGACGTGACCCTGGCTGACGGCCTGGCGCGCACCCGCAACCTGCGCATCCGCGGCGTGCAGGCAGTGGTGCTGGTGGAAGGCCAGGCCGACCTGCGGCGTGAAACCCAGGACCTGCACATGTATGTGGTGCCTGAACTCAATGCCGGCACCGCATCGCTCTACTACGCCACCATCAACCCGGCGATTGGCCTGGGCACCTTCCTGGCGCAGGTGTTTCTGCGCAAGCCGCTGATGCAGGCCAGCACGCGCGAATTCCAGGTCACCGGAGCGTGGGCTGACCCGCAGGTCACGGCGATCGAGCGCAACGCGAACTCGCCGGTGCCCGACACCGAAGAGCCTGCGGCCGCAGCCCCGGCGGCTGCGGCCAGCGCGCCACCCCGCCTGCCGTGACCATGGCGCAGGCCTGCGGCTATGCTGCGGGCATGAACATCGCTGCGCTGCAAATGGTCTCCACGCCCGACGTGGACCGCAATCTCGACACCGCCCGGCAGTTGATCGCCCAGGCGGCCGATGCCGGTGCGCGCCTGCTGGCGCTGCCCGAGTACTTCTGCCTGATGGGCCTGCGTGATGACGACAAGCTGCGCATCGCCGAGCGCGATGGCGACGGCCCGATCCAGAACGCGCTGGCAGAAGCGGCGGCGCGCCACGGCGTGTGGCTGGTGGGTGGCACGCTGCCGCTGCTGGCGAGCACGCCTGGGCGAGTGCGCAATGCCTGCTGCGTCTGGAGCCCGCAAGGCGAGCGCGTGGCGCGCTACGACAAGATCCACCTGTTCGCCTTCGACAACGGCCGCGAGAGCTACGACGAGGCCCGCGTGCTGGAAGCCGGTGACACGCCGGTGGCGTTTGAGGCCGATGGCCTGCGGGTGGGCTTGTCGATCTGTTATGACCTGCGCTTCCCCGAGCTGTACCGCCAGCTGATGCACCCGCCGTGTGATCTGCTGGTGGTGCCTGCGGCCTTCACCTACACCACGGGTCAGGCCCACTGGGAGTTGCTGCTGCGCGCGCGCGCCGTGGAAAACCAGTGCACGGTGCTGGCCGTGGCCCAGGGCGGGCTGCATGAAAACGGCCGCCGCACCTGGGGGCACAGCATGGTGATCGACCCCTGGGGCGAGGTGCAAGCCGTGCTGGCCGAAGGGCCCGGGTTGGCCCAGGGAGAGGTGAGCCTCGCACGGCGCGATGCCGTGCGAAGCCAGTTGCCGGCGCTGGCGCACCGGCGTCTCTGACGATCAGGGACGGGCGATCGACATGCCGAAGTAATGCGTGTTGGTCGATTCGTAGCCGTAGACCGAGAAGCCGAAGCTCGAACGCAGGTTCATCACCAGGTTCGGGCCGTACGACGCCACGCTGCCGTCGCACAGGGTGCTGGAGCCCGCCTTGCGGAACTGCAGGCCGTCACGGCCGCTGTTCATCCCCCAGGTTTCCTTGCGGCAGTCTTCGTTGCGGCGGCGCACGAAGCTGTTGGTCGTCGCGTCGGTCGACAGGATGCGGAAGCTGTAGGCGGCCAGTGGCGAGTAGGTGCCGTTGCCCGGGAACTGCTTGTCCCAGTTGGCGAACTTGTCGCCGGCGGTCGGCAGGCTCAGCGGGTTGGCCTGGGCCAGCACGGTGATGGCGCCGAGGTTGGCATCCGGATCCACGCCGATCATGGCCAGCTTGCCGTCCTTGCTCTTGATCGGGAACAGCCAGGTCCGCACGCCTTCGGGATTGACCACCGAGAAGCCGCCGGCGGCTTCGGCCACCAGCGTGCCGAGCTTGAACTGCGTGCCGCAGTTCAGACCGGCGCTGTCGCAGTTGGTGCCCGTGACGCGGCCGGTGGCGGTCACTTCGAGCTTGCCGTTGTAGGTGTGCAGGATGCCGTCGGTGCCTTGTTCCTGGCGCATGTAGTTCCAGGTGCCGGCCAGGGCCTTGCGGGCCACGACCTGCTTGGGCACCACCAGGGCGCCGCCGTTTTCGCCGGTCACCAGGAACACGCCCGAGGTATTGGCCACGCGCAGGGCCAGGCCCTCAGGCGTGGTGAAGGCGCACTTGTCGGCATCGGCCGTCAGCTGCTTGGGGCCGTTGGGCGTGGTCACCACCAGCGTCGTCGCGTCAACGCCCAGGGGCTCCACGCGGGTCGTCACGTCGCCGTCAAACGGGCCCAGCGCAACATAGTCGCCGGTCTTCAGGCCCGGGCAGTTGGCGGCGCCAACGGCGGCCTGGGCGGCCATCGGCAGGGTCAGGGCGGCCAGAGCGGCCAGGGCGGTGGATTTGAAGTTCATGGTGCTGCTGTGGTTGGTGTGCTGGGCAGGTGTCTTCTTGTGCCGCGCGCCCGTGGCTGCTTTGGCCACGGTTCGGCGGGGAGGATGCACCTTAGCCCCGCGGCCTGCCGCTGGGTATCGGCTATCGGGACGATGGACGGAGCGCGGCTTTCATAGCGCTGAACGGGGTTTGTCGCCGTTTTGGCTGGGCGTCTTCAAGCCGCCACCGGCCCCGGCTTGCCCGCCTCCACCACATAGCGCGCCGCCACCCGCACCGGGCTGGCCGGATCGGCCAGGTTGTCCACCGCCGTGAGCGTCGCTTCCAGGCGCTGCGGCGTCAGTACGAAGCTGATCGTGCCGCGCTGGTCGGCCCGGCCATAGAGCACATGCGGATTGAACGGCAGTGCACCGGCCACCCGCGACTGCGGCAGTGACGGGCTGGTGATGGAGCTGCCGCAGAACTCGCTGGCGAGGATGGGCGAGGCGGGGTCACGCGCCACCCGGTGCAGCTGGCTGACATAGTGGGTGTGCACGTCGCCCCCCAGCACCACGGCATTGGCCACGCGCCGCGCAGCCAGGTCGTCCAGCAGCCGTTGGCGGGCCGGGGCATAGCCGTCCCAGCCGTCGGTCCACCAGGTGCCGCCTTCCGGGGCGCCGGGGTCGGTCCAGCTGAAAGGCGACATCAGCGTGGGCTGGGCCAGCAGGTTCCAGGGGCGGCGGTCGTCCCAGGCGTTGGCCAGCCACTGTTCCTGCGGGCGGCCCAGCAGGCTGCGGCCGGGCTCATCGAAGGCCGGGCAGGCTTGCCGCGTCAGCGTGTTCGAGCCGCCACGGCCGGGTTTGGGGCACACCTGCGGATCGCGGAACTGCCGCCCGTCGAGGCGGATCAGCCGCGCCAGCGCGCCCCAGTCGAGCGTGCCGTTGATGCGGGCTTCGCCGCGGTCCGGGCGCAGCGCCTGCGGGTAGGGCAGGTGCTCCCAGTGGGCCTGGTAGGCGGCGCCGCGCCGAAAGCGGAAGGCCGGATCCAGCGTCTGGCTCTGCAGGCCGGCATAGTCGTTCTCGACCTCGTGGTCGTCCCAGATGCTGACCCAGGGGCAGGCGGCGTGGGCGGCCTGCAGCAACGGGTCAGACTGGTAGGTGGCGTAACGCGCCCGGTACTGATCGAGCGTGACGGTGGCGCCACCTTCGTGACGCCGCAGCGCATCGGCGCGCGAGGCGTATTCGTAGATGTAGTCGCCGAGGAACACGACCAGGTCGGGCGCGTCGGTCACGGCTTGGCGCCAAGCGGCGAAGTGGCCGGCGTCATAACGCTGGCAGCTGGCGATCACGAAGCGCAGCGGCCGCACCGCGTCAGGTGCGGGCGTGCTGCGGGTGCGGCCGACGGGGCTCTGGTCGCCGAGGGCGCGGAAGCGGTAGAAGTACCAGCGGTCGGGTGCCAGGCCTGCGGGCTCGGCGTGCACGCTGTGGGCCCAGGCGGCTTCGGCCATGTAAGTGCCCTTGGCCACCAGCTGGCTGAAGCGCTCGTCATGCGCCACTTCCCATTGCACCTCCACCCGCTCGGGCAGGTCGGGGCCGGTCAGGCGGGTCCACAGCACCATGCCGTCGGGCCTCGGAAAGCCGCTCGCCACACCCTGCGCGAAGCGGGGCTGGTCGGCCGCCCAGGCATGCCGGAGAAAGGCCGGTGCCAGGCCGGTGGCCAGGGCCGCACCCAGCCAGTGGCGTCGCTGCAGCGAATCAAGCGTGTTCATGGGCTGGATTGTGCAGAAGGCCCGGCCTTGCGGGGGCCTCTGGTGAATGCGACAGGCTTGCGCTGGAACAGGCCCGCGTCAGGCATGGCTGCGCACAATGACCGATTGCCCGCTTCTGGAAGCCCCGCTCGTGCCCAGCGCCTTCAACTTCGCCTTGTCGCCTTTTGATTGCCTGAGCAGCGACGAGCGCCAGGCCGTGCGTGACCACGTCGACATCGCCTACCTGCGCGCCGGTGACGTGGCGCTGGAGCCGGGCGTGGAGCCGGCCTGCCTGTTCGTCATCATCAAGGGCCATGTCGACCAGCTTGACGGCGACCAGGTGGTGGCCAGCTACGGCCCGGACGACAGCTTCGACGGCCGCGCGCTGGTGGCTGGTCAGGCGGCCAGCCGGTTTGTCGCCACCGAAGAGGTGCTGGCCTACCAGCTGGCCCGCAGCACCGTGATGGCCTTGATCGCCAGCAACGCGACGTTTGGCGCGCTGCTGTTTGCGGATCTGTCGAACAAGCTCGGTGCGCTGGCCCGGCGCGGCAGCCAGCACGAGCTGCAATCGCTGGCGCTGGCCCGCGTGGCCGAGGCCAGCGTGCGGCCGGTGCACACGGTGCCGGCAGACACCGACATCGTCAGCGTGGTGCGCCTGTTCAGCGCCCAGCGCACCGACCATGTGCTGGTGCATGACGCCCGCAGCCAGCCGCCGCGGCTGGGCATCTTCACCACCACCGGTCTGCAGCGCGCCATCCTGGCCGGACGGCCGCTCGACACCCTGCCGGTGGGTGAGCTCGCCTCGTTCACGCTGGTGCGCGTGCGGCCCGATGCCTACTTGTTTGATGCCCAGGCCATGATGATCCGCCACACGGTGCGCCGGGTGGTGGTGGCCGAGCCCGATGGGGCGGGCGGTGAACGCATCCTCGGCACGCTTGATCAGCTGGATTTGCTGAGCTTCCTGTCGAACCACTCGTACCTGATCACCCGGCAGATCATGGAGGCCACCGACCTGGCTGCGCTGGCCGTGGCCGCGGGCCAGGTGCAGCACCTGATCGGCCTGCTGCACCGGGGCGGCACCCCCGTGCGGCTCATCGCGCGGCTGGTGCAGGAACTCAACGCCTTGCTGTTCGACGCCGCCTGGCGGCAGATCGCGCCGCCCGCGCTGGTGGCCAACAGCTGCCTGTTCGTGATGGGCAGCGAAGGCCGGGGCGAGCAGTTGCTGCGCACCGACCAGGACAACGGCCTGGTGCTGCGCGATGGCTACGAGCCACCGGCGGATCTGGCGGAGATCTGCGAACGGTTTTCCAAGGTGCTCGCCGAGTTCGGTTACCCCGAATGCCCGGGCCGCATCATGCTCAGCAACCCGGCTTGGCGGCATGGCGCCACCGTGTTTGCACAGACCGTGCGCCGCTGGCTGTTTGCGCCCGATGCCGAGAGCCTGATGGCGCTGGCCATCTTCATCGACGCGCATGCCGTGAGTGGCGATGGCAGCTTGCTGGAAGGCCTGCGGCAGGAGCTGTTCCAGAGCGTGCTGGACAACGACGCGATGATGGCCCGCTTCGCCTCGGCCATCGACGCCTTTGATGCCGGCCAGGGCTGGTGGATGCGCTGGCTGACGCTGGGCGACGGCGAGGAGCGGCTCGACATCAAGAAGGCCGGCCTCTTTCCGTTGGTGCACGGGGTGCGCAGCCTGGCGCTGGCCCACCGCATCACGGCCACCGGCACGGTGGCGCGCATCGAAGCGCTGGCGGCTGACCAGCGCCTGCCGCCGGATTTGGCCACCGCTCTCATCGACAGCCTGCATTTCTTCATGGGCCTGCGGCTGAAGGCCGGGCTGGAAGCGCTGGACAGCGGGCAACCGTATTCGGGCATCAGCGTGTCGCGGCTTTCCAGCCTTGATCGCGACTTGCTGAAGGACACGCTCGGCGTGGTCAAGCGCTTCCGCACGATGCTGGGCCAGCGCTTCCGGCTGGACATGCTGTGAGTGCGGGCCTGAAGCCGCTGCCGCTGTGGCTGGCGCCCTGGCGCCGCCTGCACCGCGCGTGGATGTTGTGGCACCTGGCGGACCAGCGCCTGCGCCACCTCTATGACACGCCGCCACCCGATGAGTGGGTGTCGGTGGATTGCGAGACCACCGGCCTGAACCCGCAGCGCGATCAGATCATCGCCATCGGCGCGGTGCGCATCAAGGGCAACCGGGTGCTCACCAGTGAGCGCTTCAGCGTGCTCGTCAAGCCGAGCCGGGCGATTGCGGCCGACGCCGTCAAGGTGCACGGGCTGCGGGAGCAGGACGTGGCCGGTGGCCTGGCGCCTGATGAAGCCATGCACCAGTTGCTGCAGTTCATCGGGCCGCGGCCGCTGGTGGGCTACTACCTGGAGTTCGATGTGGCGTTGATCAACCGCGCCATCTTCCCGATGCTGGGGGTGCGGCTGCCGCAGCGCCAGATCGAGGTCTCGGCGCTGTATTACGACTGGAAGCAGCGCTCCTTGCCGCCCTACCAGCACGGCGCCAGCATCGATTTGCGCCTGTCGACGCTGATGGCCGACCTGGCCCTGCCCACGCGGCAGGCGCACGACGCGGTGAACGACGCCACCATGGCCGCGCTGGCCTTCGTGAAGCTGCGCGCGCTGCTGGGCGAGGGCTGAAGCCGGGCCAGGGCCAAGCCAGGCCCTGCAGCCCGAGGGCCTTCAGGCCACGCGCTTGAGGCGGTTGCGGGCCGGGGTGGACGCGCCGAGCGTGCCGCCGAACAGGTCTTTCGGGTCATCGAGTTGGGGCACCAGGTCGATCTGGCGCACGCCCTCGCGCTGGGCCTGCACCAGCGTGTGCAGGAAGTGCAGGGCAGAGAAGTCTTCCAGCGCAAAGCCGACCGAGTCGAACACCGTCAGCTCGTTGGCGGCAGAGCGGCCCGGGGCGTCGCCCGACACCACGTCAGCGAATTCGGTGACGCCGAAGCTGGCCGGCAGTTGCTGGATCTCGCCTTCGATGCGCGACTGCGGCTCGTATTCAACGAACACGCGGGCGTCAGCGCGCAGCAGAATGTCGGCGTGCAGTTCGGTCTTGCCGGGGCAGTCGCCGCCCACGGCATTCAGGTGCATGCCCGGCGCCACCATGTCGGGCGTCAGGATGGTGGCGTTGCGCTTGTCGGCCGTCACGGTGGTCACCACGTCGGCGCCCTTCACGGCTTCGGCGGTGCTCTGGCAGATGACGATGTCGAGGTCGGCCAGGTCTGGCAGGCTGCGCAGGTTGCGGGCCAGCTTGGCGCTGGCGGCCGGGTCGGTGTCGAACAGGCGCAGCGTGCGGATGCCGACGATGCGGTGGAAAGCGATCGCCTGGAATTCACTCTGCGCGCCGTTGCCGATCAGGGCCATCACGCGGCTGTCCGGGCGGGCCAGCCACTTGGCGGCCAGGGCCGACATCGCGGCGGTGCGCAGCGCGGTCGTCAGGGTGAGCTCGGACAGCAGCAGCGGGTAGCCCGTGTCCACGTCGGCCAGCACGCCGAAGGCGGTCACGGTCAGCAGGCCGGCGGCCGTGTTCTTCGGGTGGCCGTTGACGTACTTGAAGCTGTAGTGGCGGCCGTCGCTGGTGGGCATCAGCTCGATCACGCCGACGTCGGAGTGGCTGGCCAGTCGGGCGGACTTTTCGAACTGCCCCCAGCGGCGGTAATCAGCTTCGATGTGCCCGGCCAGGCGTTCGATGAAGGTGGCGGTGCCCAGTTCATGGACCAGGCGCTGGATGTCGGCCATGCCGATGTAGTCGACCATGGTTTGTCTCTCGTTCTTGCTTGATGGATGCGCCGGCGTCCGCCCTTCGGGCACTGGCTGCTGGGCTGATTCTGAAGAGACGCTCAGCCAACAGGAAGCCATCAACCTGCACAAATCGCTTCAAAACTTGATCAGATCGTCAGCTTGCATTGGCGATATGGCATGTTTGAAGGCAAGGCCGAGACGCCGTCTGTTGCGGTGCTGGCACAGCCTGAGGGCCCGGGGGGTCTCCCTGCTGCGCAGTGCGGGCGGCTCAGGCAACATGCCTTTTCATGAAACGACGCACCCTGCTGCAAGCCTCCGCCACCACCCTCGGCGCCGGCACCCTTGCAAGCGGCACCGCGGCCACCGCCGCACGCCTGCCTGCCTTCTCCCACGCTGAAGCCGGCGCCGCAGCGCTGAGCCAGGCCATGTCGCAGGGCCGCCTGTCGGCCGAGCGGCTGACGCGCGATTACCTGACGCGCATCGAGGCCGTCGATCGCCACGGCCCGACGCTGCGCAGCGTGCTGGCGCTGAACCCGGACGCGGTGCAGATCGCCCGCGAGCTGGACGCCGAGCGCAAGGCCGGCCGGGTGCGCGGCCCGCTGCACGGCCTGCCTGTGCTGCTGAAGGACAACATCGCCACCGGCGACAAGATGGCCACCACGGGCGGCTCGCTGGCCCTGGCCGGTGTGCGTGCCAAGCGTGATGCCTTCCTGGTGCAGCGCCTGCGCGCAGCCGGCGCCGTCATCCTCGGCAAGACCAACCTCAGCGAGTGGGCGAACATCCGCTCCACGCGCTCGACCAGCGGCTGGAGCGCCGTCGGTGGCCTGACCCGCAACCCGTATGCGCTGGACCGCAGCACGAGCGGATCGAGCTCCGGCACGGGCGCCGCCATGGCCGCTGACCTGGCCGCGCTGGGTGTGGGCACCGAGACCGATGGCTCAATCACCTCGCCCGCGTCCATCAACGGCCTGGTTGGTTTGAAGCCCACGGTGGGCCGCATCAGCCGCGACGGCGTGATTCCGATTTCGCACACGCAAGACACCGCCGGCCCGATGACCCGCAGCGTGGCCGATGCCGCGTTGCTGTACCAGGCCATGCTGGGCCGCGACGAGGCCGATTCGGCCACGCGCCGTGCCCCGGCCGACGATGCCGGCCTGCCGGCCCAGGCCCTGAAGGGCAAGCGGCTGGGTGTGTGCCGCAACTACTTCACCGGTTTTGATGAGGCCGACGCCCTGATCGACAAGGCGATTGCGCAGCTCAAGGCACTGGGTGCCGAGATCATCGACAACGTCGAGCTGGCCCAACCCAGCTACGGCGACGCCGAACTGGACGTGATGCTGTACGAGCTCAAGCACGACCTGGCACTGTGGCTGAAGGCCTTTGCGCCGGGCGCCAAGGTGCAGAGCCTGGCGGACGTGATCGCTTTCAACGAAGCCCACAAGACGCAGGAAATGGGCTGGTTCGGCCAGGAGCTGTTCATCAAGGCCCAGGCCCTCGGCGGCCTCGACAGCCCGGCGTACCTGCAGGCGCTGGCGGCATGTGCCAAAGGTTCGCAGGAAGAGGGCATCGACAAGGTGCTGAAGGCGCATCGCCTGGATGCGCTGGTGGCGCCCACGGGCGGGCCGTCGTGGTTGATCGACCCGATCGCGGGCGACCACTACGGCATGAGCTTCTCCAGCCCGGCGGCGGTGGCGGGTTATCCGCACCTCACCGTGCCGGCGGGTTTTGTGCGCGGCTTGCCGATGGGCCTGTCGTTTGTCGGCCCGGCCTGGAGCGAGATGAGCTTGCTGGCGATGGGCCTGCATTTCGAGCAGGCCACCAAGCACCGCCGGCCGCCGACCTACATGGCGCGCAGCGTGCCGCTGTGATCAGCTGTGCGGCCGCACCCCGAAGGCCCAGGCCAGCAGGGTGAAGCTGCCAAACGCGAGCAGCGTGGACGCGAGGATGATGCGCGCCACGCGGCCGTTGTCGGCGCCGTAACGCTCTGCCAGCAGTGACACATTGCTGGCGCTGGGCAGCGCGGCGGCCAGCGTCAGCACCATCAGCTGGAAGTTGCTCAAGGGCGCGCCCAGGCTGCGCGCACACGCACCCAGCAGCAGCACCACCAGCGGGTGCAGCAGCAGCTTGATCAGGGCGACCGGCATGTAGGTGCTCATGGGTACGCCCAGACCGCGGCGCGGCAGGCTGCGGGTCAGTGCGTCGAGCCGGCCGGGTGAGGTGGGCGCCATGCCGCCCGCATCGCCCAGCGGCCACACGCTGGGCGCCTGGGAGTCTTCGCTGCGCAGCACCAGCGTGGCTTGCGCTTCCAGGCTGGAGGCCTTCAGCGGCACGGCGCGGGTGTGTTCACCGGCGCGCCACAGCACGGCGCCGATGGTGAACAGCGCCACCGGGCTGGCGGCATCGGCCAGCATCTTCACCACGGTGTTCACCGGCCCCGGCAGGCTCAAGCCCGCGATGCCCACCAGAGCCCCGAGGGCGATGGACCACGGCAGCGGGTTCGAGAACGCCCCCTTGGCGGCTGCCAGCGCGGCTGCGCGCGGGCCCTGGCCGGTGGTGTCACGCGCCTGGGCAATCGCCAGGCAGGCCGAGCTGGTGACGATCATGTCGGCCAGCACCATGCAGATCACCGGGCCCGCCGCCGGCGGCCCGAGCAGCGCCACCAGCAGCGGCACGCCCATGAAACCGGTGTTCGGGAAGGCGGCCACCAGCGCGCCGAAGGCGGCGTTCTTCAGGCTCAGGCCCGGCCCCAGCGTCATGGCGATGGTGAAGAACACGATGATCGCCGCCGTGAGCACATACACCGCGAGCACGGCCGGGTTCAGCAACTCGAACACCGGGGTCGTCATGCCGAAGCGGAACAGCATGCAGGGCAGGGCGAAGAACAGCACGAAGGCGTTCAGGCCGGGGATGGCCGCTTCCGGCAGGATGCGCCGCTGGGCCGCCAGCCAGCCGGCCAGTACCAAGGCGAAAAACGGAAGGGTGACGGAAAGAATGGCCTGCATGCGGGGGGCGAGTATCGCAGCCCGTCGGGCCGCGCCCGCCTGCAGGAATGCAGTGTCTCAATGCATCAGCGTTTCGGCGCCAGCGCAGGCCAGCTGGTGATCTGGCAGGCCTGCCGTCAGCGCTTCCACATCAAGGTTCATGTGGGCCAGCACGCCGGGGTGGGTCATGCGCAGCGCCTGGGCCACGTCATCACCCGCCTCGCGGCATTCGTCGACCACGCTGGCCAGGCGCAGGGCGGCGCCCAGCTCGTTGAAGGGGCGCACCACCATCGGATCAGCCGCCGCGCCGAAGGCCGTCACCAGGCCGCGCGGAAAGCCCCAGTGCCGCGCCAGCTCGGAGGTCACTTCCGGGTGGGTGCAACCGAGCACCACCGCTTCGAAGCCGATGCGGCTGTCGAGCTCCATCGCATGCAGGGCCACGTCGGCGCAGGCGCCGGCGTCTTCCAGCATCATCAGCAATTGGCCGGTGCGCAGCATCAGGCCGCCGAGGTAGGCGGTGTCGGCCTGCACCTTCAGGGCCGGCGCCATGGCCTGGGCGTAGGCGGCCACGGCCAGCGTGCCGCGCCAGAAGTGCATGCGATCGAACCCCGGCACCTCCGGGAAGGCGCGGGCCACGCAGGCGGTGAGGGTCAGGTCGCGCAGCGCGCGCAGGCCCAGGCGCTGCGCCGCATCATTCAGCGAGCTGACCTTGGCATGGTGGGCGTAACGGGCCGAGTTGGCCATGCGCAGCACCTGGGCCGACAAGGCCTGGTCGCGCCCGATCAGGCTGGCCACCTCGTGCAGGCTCAGGTCATCGCGGTCGAAGGAGGTCAGCAGCCGGGCTGCCACTTCGGGCATGGCCGGCAGGCTGCGGGCGCGTCGTACGTACGGGTCGGTCAGGGACAAGGCGGGCCTCCAAGGCGCAGCAGGGCGCAGCACGCTCATCGTCCCCGTGCACCGGCACGGAATGAGGGTAAACCCTCAAAACGTGTCAGTGACTGTCAGTTCACGTCGTGGCGGCGAGGCAAATCAGCGCCTCGGCGGCCGCAGGTGATGGCCGCAGCACGGGCCGCAAAGTTCAACACCTCTTCCCAGGCGGCCAGCGCCACGTCGGGCAGGGCCGTGGGCGACAGCACGCCGCGCTCGGCCAAGGCGGTGAGCATCGCGGCCTGGAAGGTATCGCCAGCGCCCACGGTGTCGACCACCTCGGTGCGCACCGGCGCGATGTTGAGCTGCCCCTGGGCGGTCCAGGCTTGTGCGCCCTCGCCACCGCGGGTCACCACCACCGCGCACACGCCGGCGGCGCGCCAGCGGGCGGCCAGTTCGGCATGCGGCACGCCGGGGTAGAGCAGGCCCAGGTCTTCGTCGCTCACCTTGAGCAGGTGGGTGCGGGCGGCCATCCAGTCGAGCGTCTCGCGCCAGCGCTCCAGGCGGGGCTCCACGTTCAGGCGCACGTTCGGGTCATAGGCGATGACGCGCTGCTGGTGGTGCTGCTCGATCAGCGCGCGCTGGGTGCTGGCCACGGGCTCAACCACCATCGCGTACGAGCCCACATGGATGGCCTGGGTGTGGGCGGGCACGGTGTCGAGCGCGGTCATCGGCAGCAGGCGATCCGCGCAGCCTTCGCCGTAGAAGCTGTATGACGGCACGCCCTGGGCATCGAGGCCGATCAGGCTGAGCGTGGTGGGGGCGTCGAGCAGGGCGACGCAGTCTTCCTTCACGCGTTCGGCGCGCAGGGCGGCCAGCAGGCGTTCACCCAGAAAGCCGCGCGACACGCCGCCCATGAAGGCCACCGGCTGGCCCAGGCGCTGCAGACCCACGGCCACGTTGAAAGGCGAGCCGCCGATGCGCGCGTCCAGCGCCATGCCGGTGGGCGTGTCACCCGCGGCGAACACGTCAAACAAGGCTTCTCCGCAAACCACAAACATTGTCTTCTCCGTTGAATGAGGGGGCTTCGAGGCGCAGCACGCGCGCGCAACTCAAGGTGCCACGGGCCGCATCGTGCCTTGCAAGGCGGCGTTCAGGCTTGGGGGTTTTCCATTAATCAATCCACTTGATTTATTTATCGACCCTTGCGCACAATCCACCTCGCCGGGGCCCTGGAAGGGCGATCGCCGGCCCACAGCACGCCCAATATCCCCAGGAGACAACCATGACCCATGCCCTGAAGACCGTGACGATGGCCGCCCTGTTCGCGCTGGCCGGCTCTGCCTTGGCCGCCGGTGAACCCGTGATCGGCCTGATCACCAAGACCGAAACCAACCCCTTCTTCGTGAAGATGAAGGAAGGCGCCGCCGAAGCCGCCAAGGCCAAAGGCGCGAAGCTGCTGACGGGTGCGGGCAAGGCCGACGGCGACAACGCCGGTCAGGTCACCGCCATGGAAAACATGATTGCCGCCGGCGCCAAGACCATCCTGATCACCCCGAGCGATTCCAAGGCGATCGTGCCGGCGATCAAGAAGGCGCGTGACAAGGGCGTGCTGGTCATCGCCCTCGACAGCCCGACCGATCCGGTCGATGGCACTGACGCGCTGTTCGCCACCGACAACTACAAGGCCGGCGTGCTGATCGGCCAATATGCCAAGGCCACGATGGCCGGCAAGCCCGCCAAGATCGCCACGCTCGACCTGCTGCCCGGCCACCCGGTGGGCGCCCAGCGCCACAACGGCTTCCTGCAGGGCTACGGTCTGCAAAGCCTGGACGCCAAGAGCAACGAGCTGGCCAAGCCGGCTGAAGTGGTGTGCATGGCCGACAGCTTCGGCGACCAGGCCAAGGGCCAGACCGCCATGGAAAACTGCCTGCAGAAGAACCCCGACATCAACGTCGTCTACACCATCAATGAACCCGCAGCAGCCGGCGCCTACAACGCGCTGAAGAAGGCCGGCAAGGACAAGAGCGTGCTCATCGTCTCGGTCGACGGCGGCTGCCAGGGCATCAAGGACACGGCCGCCGGCAAGATCGCCGCGACCAGCCAGCAGTACCCGCTGAAGATGGCCGCGATGGGCGTGGATGCAGGCGTCGAGTACGCCAAGTCCGGCAAGAAGCCCAGCGGCTACACCGACACCGGCGTGACGCTGATCGCCGCCAAGGCCGTGGCCGGCGTCGACAGCAAGGACACGGCAGTGGGCACCCAGCTCTGCTGGGGCAAGAAGTAAACCGCTGCGCCCACCTCACCACTCGTTGCCTGACTGATTGACATGAACGCCCTCAAGGACAAGCTGCCCCCGCTGGGCACGCTCGGCCCGGTCATCGCCCTGCTGATGGCCTGCGCCTTTTTTGCCACCCAGAGTGACCGCTTCCTGACGGGGCAGAACCTGTCGCTGGTCTTGCAACAAGTGATGGTGGTGGGTGTCATCGCCATCGGCCAGACGCTGATCATCCTGACCGCCGGCATCGACTTGTCGTGCGGCATGGTGATGGCGCTGGGCTCGGTGGTGATGACCAAGTTCGCCACCGAGCTGGGCATGCCGCCGGCGCTGGCTGTGCTGTGCGGCATCGCCGTGACGACGCTGTTTGGCCTGGCCAACGGCCTGCTGGTGACGCGCATCAAGCTGCCGCCCTTCATCGTGACGCTGGGCACGCTGAACATCGCCTTCGCCATCACGCAGCTGTATTCGCAGTCGCAGACCATCACCGACCTGCCCGAGCTGATGACTGGCCTGGGCAATACCTTCACCATCGGTGGCACCGAGGTGGCCTGGGGCGTGGTGGCGATGCTCGGCCTGTACCTGGTCGCCTGGTTCGCCCTGCGTGAAACCGCCCGCGGCCGCCATGTGTACGCGGTGGGCAACAGCCCGGAAGCCACCCGCCTCACCGGCATCCCGACCCAGCGCATCCTGCTGGGCGTGTATGTGCTGGCGGGCTTCTTCTACGGCATCGCGGCGCTGCTGAGCGTGGCGCGCACCGGCGTGGGTGACCCGAACGCCGGCCAGACCGAAAACCTCGACGCCATCACCGCCGTGGTGCTGGGTGGCACCAGCCTGTTTGGCGGCCGCGGCATCATCCTCGGCTCCCTCGTGGGCGCGCTGATCGTCGGCGTCTTCCGCAACGGCCTGACGCTGATGGGCGTGTCGTCGGTCTATCAGATCCTGGTCACCGGCATCCTGGTGATTCTGGCGGTGGCTGCCGACCAGCTTTCCCACAAGGCCGGCCGTTGAGCGCCCCGGAGCCCCACACCATGACTGCATCCTCCAACACCGCACCGCTGGTGCTGCAAGCCAAGGGCCTGGTCAAGCGCTACGGTCAGGTCACCGCGCTTGATGGCGCTGACTTCGAGCTGCGCGCGGGCGAAATCCTCGCCGTGATCGGCGACAACGGCGCGGGCAAGTCCAGCCTGATCAAGGCATTGTCGGGCGCCGTGGTGCCCGACGAAGGCGAGATCCTGCTCGACGGCCAGCCCATCCATTTCCGCAGCCCGATCGACGCGCGCCGCGCCGGCATCGAGACCGTCTATCAAGACCTGGCCGTGGCCCCGGCCATGACGATTGCCGAGAACCTGTTCCTGGGCCGCGAGCTGCGCCGCCCGGGCTTCATGGGCAACGTGCTGCGCATGCTCGACAAAAAGGAAATGCTGGCGCAGAGCATTGCCCGCATGAACGATTTGAAGGTGGGCATCCGCTCGATGACGCAGCCGGTGGAGACGCTCTCGGGTGGCCAGCGCCAGTGCGTGGCCGTGGCCCGCGCGGCGGCCTTCGCCCAGCACGTGGTCATCATGGACGAGCCCACTGCCGCGCTCGGTGTGAAGGAGGGCAACATGGTGCTTGAGCTCATCCGCCGGGTGCGCGACAAGGGCCTGCCCGTGGTGCTCATCTCGCACAACATGCCGCATGTGTTCGAGGTGGCTGACCGCATCCACGTGGCCCGCCTGGGCAAGCGCGCGGCCGTGCTGAACCCGAAGAAGATCAGCATGAGCGACACCGTCGCGGTGATGACCGGCGCGATGCGGGCCGAAGACATTCCGGCCGATTGCCTGGCCTGAAGCGCGCCGCGACCTTCCATGCTCAAAGGCATTCCTCCGCTGCTCACGCCCGACCTGTTGAAGGTGCTGGCCCAGATGGGCCATGGCGACGAGATCGTCATCGCTGACGCCAACTTCACCGCCCACACGCTGGCCCAGGGGCCGCACGGCCCCAAGCCGCTGATTCACCTGCCCGGCGCCTCGGTGCAGCAGGTGGCCGAGGCCGTGCTGGCGCTGCTGCCGCTCGACGCGGCGGTGGAGCAACCCGTGGCCTACATGCAGGTGTGTGCCCAGCCGCCGGGTTGGCAAAGCGCGCAGCAGCGCAGCGTCATCGAGATGCTGGTGCAGGGCGGCCATGCCAGCGCGGCACAATGCCAGCCCACCGAACGCTTTGCGTTCTACGACCGTGTGCGCCAGGCACATGCCATCGTCCTGACCGGCGAGTTGCAGCCCTACGGCAACTTCCTGTTCAAGAAGGGCGTGATCGGAGAAGTGCTTGTCCCTTGATGCCCCCAGCCCCCACCCTGAAGGCCTGCGGCTGCGCCCGCGCGGCTCCAGCCAGGGGGGCTTGCGCCAGTACAACGAGCGTGTGGTGCTGCAGGCCATTCGCCTGCATGGCGCGCTGCCCGGGGCGGAACTGGCGCGACTGACACACCTGACGGCGCAGACCGTCTCGATGATCACCAAGCGCCTGATCGATGAAGGCCTGCTGGTGAAAGGCGCGCCGCAACGCGGCAAGGTGGGCCAGCCCTCGGTGCCGCTGGGCCTGAACCCGGACGGCGCCTGGTCGATCGGCGTGAAGGTCGGGCGCCGCAGCCTCGATGTGCTGCTGATCGATTTTGAAGGCCGCGTGCGCGAGCGTTCCAGCTGCGACTACGCCTTCCCTGAACCCGCGCAGGTGCTGCAGGAAATCGCCGACCGGGTGCAGGCGCTGCGCGCGCATTTGGGTGCTGCCGGCTGCGAGCGGCTGCAGGGCATCGGCATTGCCGCGCCCTTGTCACTGGGGGGCTGGCAAGACCTGCTCAACATTCCGCAGGCGCTGGCGCAGGCCTGGGAGCGCATTGATCTGGGCGCCGAAGTCGAGCGCGTCACCGGCCTGCCCGTGGAATCGCTGAAGGACACCGCAGCCGCCTGTGTGGCCGAGCTGGTGGCCGGCCGGGGCCGCAGCGTGAAGTCGTTTCTCTACGTTTTCGTCGACACCTTCGTCGGCGGCGGCCTGGTCATCGACAGCCACTTGCGCGCCGGCCTGCACGGCAACGCCGGTGCCATCGGCTCGATGCCGCTGGGGCTGGCGCAAGCCGGTGCGTCAGGCGCGCCACCGCAATTGCTGAGCGTGGCCTCGCTGCTGGCGCTGGAAACCCGTTTTTTGGCGGCTGGGCTGGAGGCGTCAGCGGCCAGCGATGCGCGCGCGCTGCAGGCGCCGTGGTTACCCATCACCCAGGCTTGGCTGGAGCAAGCGGCGGCGGGCATTGCCCTGGCCGCCAACAGCGCGACGTGCCTGCTCGATCTCGAAGGCGTGATCGTGGATGGCTCGATCAGCCGCGAACTGCTGGCCGAATTGCTGCGCAGCGTGAACGCCGCGTTCGAGCGCTACAGCTGGGAAGGCGTGGTGCGCCCCAGCGTGCTGCCGGGCGCGATCGGCTCAGATGCGCGCGCCATCGGTGGCGCGCTGCTGCCGCTCTACGCGAACTTCGCGCCCGACCGCGATCTGTTCCTCAAGGCCGCGCAGGCCAGCTGACCGGTCTGCCGGTTCAGCTGCGTCTTCTTTGCTGGTTCAGCCGCCCGCGCCCGTGGCGCCGCTGACATCGCCCAGCAGACCGTTGCGCGTGGCTGGCCGCACCTTCGGTCCCATCCAGATCTTCATCATCATCCGGAAGAAGTTTTCGCCCTGCATCGGCTCGCCGATGCGCTGGCCGTTCAGGGCGATGTCGGTGAGGGCGCTGGTCGGGTTGAAGTCCATGGTGACAAAGTCACCGCGGCTCAACTTGTTGCGGTTGCTGAAGGCCGAGCCGAACTGGGCGATCTGGATGAAACCAGCGGCAATTTCCTCGCGGGAAGCGTTCTGGCGCAGCCGGTCGAGGAAGGTGTTGGACAAGTCCTTCGCCGAGACCTCACGCAGGCTGTAGAAGCACAGACGCTTGGCGCCCGGCTCGGCCAGTGCGCCTTCCGCGGTGGTCTGCTTGCGCGGCAGGTACAGGGCGACCACGCTGGTGCGCACCGACAGGATGCTCGACACGGCCGCGCCGTTGAGTTGCAGCGCCTTGCCAGCCACCGTCATGGTGGGCTCGAACTTGAAACCGTCGATTTCAATCGGTGGATCGGCGGCCAACGCGGCCAGGGGCCAGCCCGCGGCTGTGGTGCCGGCGCCGGCCAGCAAGGCCAAGGTGTTTCTGCGTGTAAAAGTGACCATGTGGTTGTGGTGGGTGAATGGGGAGCTGCTTCTACTCAGGCCGAAGCACGATGGCTACAGTATCCATCTGTGGCTATCTCCACACAACGTGGGAATCCGCCGTTGGCAATCCCCTAATTGGCGGGGTATCTTCCCGCCTCGAACAAAAATCACCAAGTCGACCCTATGTCCCAACGTTTTGGCGCCAGTGCATTGACCCTGGCCATCATGGCCGCCTTCTTCGGCCCCGCCCAGGCGACTGAGAACCAGGCCGTGCGGGCCTTGCTCGGCGCACCTGGCCAGGAAATGACCACGCCGCAGCTGCCGGGCTGGTACGGCCAGGTCTGGGGCCAGAGCTACACCGCCACCAGCTTCCGCGACAGCGCCGGCAACGACCAGTCCGCCTCGGTGGGCAATGGCGTGACGGCCGTGCGTGGCGGCAAGATCAGCGCCGTGGCGCTGGTGCCGCGCGTCACCTACGTCAGCGAAACCATGCTGGGTGATGGCCGACTCGGCATCTCGGCCACGCTGCCGATCGTCAACCTCGACGTCAACACGACCCTGACCGGTGTGTTCCCTGCCGGCTTCCCGGCCGCCATGGCCACCGCCGTGCAAGCCGGCCTGAACGCCAAGGCCGCCACCAGCTCGGGCACGGTCACCGGCCTGGCCGACATGGAGATTGCCCCATTCATCGACTTCCAGGACGACGAATCGCGCCTGGTGCTGCTGGCCGCCGTGGTGGCCCCGACCGGCGACTACAAGGCGAGCCGCGCGGTGAACACCGGCGCCGGCAAGTTCTGGACCTTCCGCCCCGGCTTCCTGTACGGTCGCGCCTGGGAAAACGGCTGGGAATTCGGCACCCGCGTGACCTACTCGTTCAACACCGAGAACAGCGACACCCAGGTGCGCTCGGGCCAGTACCTGCACGCTGATGCGTCGGTGATGTACCGCCTGAACGACCTGTGGCGCGTGGGCCTGAACGGCTACGTGCTGAAGCAGACCACCAAGGACAAGGGCCCGAACGTGGCCGCTGACGGCAACAAGGCTCAGATCCTGGCCGTGGGCCCATCGGTGGGCTACACCTCCGAGAGCGGCGTCTGGGCGGCTGACCTGAAGGTGCTGCCTGAATTCAAGGTGCGCAACCGCCCTGAAGGCACCGTGGGCTGGGTGCGCCTGATGATGCGTCTGGACTGATCTGGATGCCGCGCGCTGCCTGCGCGCGCACCAAGGAAAACGGCCGGCTGCCCCGTCAAGGGCAGCCGGCCGTTCTTTTGGGCTGTAGCGCTTACTTCGCTTGCTCAGGCAGGCGAGGGCCCGGCAGCACGCCGTTCTGTCGCACATGCGTGAACAGCCGCACGCTGGCCGTGTTGGCCACGCGGTGGCTGGCTTCCGTCGCCTGGTTGACGATCTGCGAAATGACCGCCTTGATCAGCATGCCGGCAAGGCCACCCTGGTTGGACTGCCCTTCGGCCGTGGATGCCCAGGACGCGCCTTCCCACAGCAGTTTGCCGTCGCGCAGATCGACGATCTTGGCCTGCAGCACCACGGTGGCATCGCCGGACACCACGTTGTAGGACGTGCCGTACTGCTTGATGGTCATGTAGACCGCTGCGTCCGCACCGAAGATGCTGCGCAACTTCGCGGCATCGACGGCCTGGATGTCCGTCGGGGTGGTCAGGCCGTTTTCACGGAAGGTCTCGTCCACCAGCGTCACGGGCAAGACGTAATAGCCCGCTTCCGCCAGCGGCATCGTCGACTGCGCGAGCACGCTGTACGTGCCGCGAACATCCGGCGATTCGTTGATCGGAGGCATGATCAGCAGCGATGCCGGACGGGCCGCCTTGAACGCCGTGTAGTCGTAAGGCTTGGGTGGCGCGACGCAGGCCGTCAGCACCAAGGCGGCCACCGCGATGGTGGTGCGCATGAACAACTGTTTCATCACTTGCCTCCCGTCTTCGAGCGTTTCATCAACCAGTCCACATAGGCGGCCGATTCCGGGAACAGCTTCTTCTCGCTTTCGAAGTGGGCGAAGGCCTCATCGGGCTTGCCGAGCTTCAGTTGCAGCAGGCCCAGGTGGGCGTGCAGGCCGGGTGGCACGCGGCCGCCCGACGACACGGTCTGTTGCAGCTGGGCGCTGAGGACGGCGTATTGATCCAGCGGGTTGCCACCTTCAGCGCGCAGGTGTTCGTACACCTGACCCTGGTAGGCGCCCCACACATACAGCGGCGGCTTGGCCGGCTGGGCGCAGCCGACCAATGCGGCAGCCGCGGCCAGTGCCACGGTGGTGGCCGTGCGACGGGCCAGAACGGTCACTGGACTCATGGCTTGCCGGCACCCCACTGGCCGCCGTCGAAGCCGGTGACCAGGTTGTTCACCGCTTCGCGAATCGCGAGGTCCAGCACCTTGCCGTTCAGCGTGGCGTCATAGGAGGCGGTGCCGCCAAAGCCGACCACCTCACGGGTGGACAGGCTGTATTCGCCCGACCCTTGCACCGAGAAGACGACTTCCGAGGTGTTGCTGTTGATGACGTTTAACGTCACCTTGGCATAGGCCACCTGCGACTTGCCGCGGCCCACCAGGCCGAACAGTTGCTGGTCGCCGACTTCCTTGCGGCCGAACTCGGACACATCTCCGGCGATCACGTAATCGGCACCGCGGATCGTCTGGGATTGGGTCTTGTACTGGGCTTCCTGCTTGGCTTCGCCCATGTTGTCGCGGTCCATCACCCCGAAGCGCTGCGATTGCTGCAGGTGGGACATGAGCACCGTCTTGGCCTGGCCGCCGAGGCGGTCGACGCTGTCGGAAAACACGCCGCGCATGAACGAGGAACGGTTCTCGAACTTGCCGACAACCACCGGGACGCGCTGGCCCTTGTAGACGGTGGTGGCAGCTTCCACCTTGGTGACTGGAATGCTGCGCGACGCTTCGGTCGCACAGCCTGCGGTCAGCGCCGAAATGGCGACGCTGAAACCGCAAAGCATGAGTTTGCGCATTTTTGATTTCCCTGGGATTGAGTGTCATCAAGCAGGATCGAGCCTGCTCAACGTCAACAGTTTATGTCCCAGAGAGGGCTCGCCCGCCCGGACTTCCCCTGCCTTCAACGCCGCCCGAACATCATCTGCCGCGCCAACGCTGATTTCAGCGGCGGCACCAGCTGCAGCAGGGCGAGCCCGAGGCCGCGTGCCGCGGGCAGTCCCGGCCATTGCCAGGTGAAGCTGCGGGCCAGGAAATCGGTTGCGGCGATCATGCTCCAGCGGTCGGGGGCGCGGGCCCATTCGACCCGGCGCAGCGCCTGCTCGATGTCGGGTGTGCGGCGCAGCGTGTCGATGAGCGCAAATGCATCGCGCAGGCCCAGGTTCAGGCCCTGGCCGGCCACTGGGTGCAGCGTTTGCGCGGCGTTGCCGATGCGCACGGTGCGCCCCTGCACCAGGCTGCGCTCGGCGTTCAGGCCGAGCGCAAAGCACTTCAGCGGCCCCACGCTCTGCAACTGGCCGGCGGCCTCGGGCAACACCGAGCGCAGCACGGCCAGGCGCTGGGCATCGTCCAGCGCGCTCACCGGGTCGTCATCGGCCGGCACGCACCACACCAGAGAGGCTTGACGCTGCCCAGATGCGCCGCCCGAACCCGGCTGCGGCGAGAGCGGAGGCAGAGGCAGCAGCGCGACAGGGCCGTGTCGGGTGAAGCGCTCGAAGGCCGCACCGGCCGGCACGCTGGCATCCAGCGTCACGGTGCCCACCCAGGCGTTCTGGCGGTAATCGTGCACCACGGCCTTGCGGGCCTGGTCGGCAAACACGCCACCTTCGGCCACCACGGCCAGATCAAAGGCGTCCATCACGCCGGCATCCACTTCCACGCCGCCGGGCACGTCCTTCAACGCCGCCACCGGCGTGCCAAACCGCATCGCGCAACGCTCCGGGTGTGCGGCGCAGGCGGCGGCCCAGGCGCGCTGCAGCGGCGCCACGATCTGGCCGTAGCGCAGCACGGCGCCCAGCATGGGCACGCCTTCGTCGCGTGCGCTCAGGGCCACTTCGGCGCGCAGGTGCTGGCCACCCAGCGTGGGCGGCGCCTGCGACACATGCACTTGAAGAATCGGTTGGGCCACCTCGGCCGGCCACACACCCAGGCGCTGCAGCAACTGCACGCTGCCGAGTGAAAGCGCCAGCGTGCGCGGATCGGCGCTCACGTCGCGGTCGGCCGGGCGCGCATCGAACACGGTGATGCGGGCATCGGGCAACAGGCGCTGGGCCAGCAAGGCCAGGGTCAGGCCGACCGGGCCGGCGCCGATCACCGCCAGGTGTTGTGGCACAGGTGAGACGCTGGGGCGGGGCGCAAAGGCTTCCATGTGTTTCCTGAAGGGCGGGCGGGGCTGGATCTTCATTTCCCAACGCGTATTATTCGCCGCGCCGGCATCTCTCGCCGGTGTGGCCGGCACATTGCCGGCGTCGACAGAAGGGGACTCGCCATGGGCCTGATGGATTTCATCAAGAAACAGTTCATCGATATTCTGGAGTGGACGGAGTCCGGCGATGGCACGCTGGCCTGGCGCTTCCCGATGGCCGACAACGAAATCCAGAACGGTGCCTCGCTGACGGTGCGCGAGAGCCAGATGGCGATCTTCGTCAACGAAGGCAAGGTGGCTGACGTCTTCGGCCCCGGCACCTACAAGCTGACGACGCAGACGCTGCCGGTGCTGACCTATCTGAAGAACTGGGACAAGCTGTTCAACAGCCCGTTCAAGAGCGACGTCTACTTCTTCAGCACCCGCCAGCAGATTGACCAGCGCTGGGGCACGGCCCAACCGATCACCATCCGCGACAAGGACTTCGGCGCGGTGCGCCTGCGCGCTTTCGGCAACTACGCCTACCGCATCACCGATCCGAAGAAGTTCCACGTCGAGATCTCGGGCACGCGTGAGCGCTACACCGCCGAAGACCTCGACGGCCAGTTGCGCGGCCTGATGCTGCAGCACATCAGTGATGCGGTGGCCGCCAGCGGCATTCCCTTCCTCGACCTGGCCGCCAACCAGATCGAATTTGCCAAGCAGCTGAAGGAAGCCACGGCGGCCTCCTTCGACGCGCTGGGCCTGGCGCTGGAAAGCGTGACGCTGCAGAGCGTGTCGCTGCCGGAAGAGCTGCAGAAGATCCTCGACCAGAAGATCGGCATGGGCATGGTCGGTGGCGACATGAACAAGTTCATGCAGTACCAGACCGCGCAGGCCATTCCTAAGCTGGCCGAGGGCGTGGGCCAGGGCGGCGGCGTGGCCGGTGACGCACTGGGCCTGGGCGCCGGTGTGGCCATGGGTCAGATGCTGGCGCAGCAGATGTCGCAGGGCCTGAACGCGGCCACGCAGCCCGCTGCGGCCGCGGCAGCCGCAGCCGCAGCGCCGGCGGCGATGAGCCCCGACGCCGTGATGGCCACGCTGGAAAAGCTGGCTGATCTGAAGGCCAAGGGCATCCTGACCGACGAGGAATTCAGCGCCAAGAAGGCCGAGCTGCTGAAGAAGCTGGTCTGACGGCTGCGCCTTGACCGAGCCAGCTTCCCCCGCATCGCCATCCCCACGCCCGCGCGCTCAGCGGGCCTGGCGCGCGGCGTGTCCGAATTGCGGCGCACCGGTTGATTTCGCTTCGGCGGCATCGGCCAGTGCGGTGTGCAGCTTTTGTCGCAGCAGCCTGCTGCGCGACGGCGACACCCTGCGCAAGATCGGCGAAAGCGCCGAGCTGTTCGATGACCACACGCCGCTGCAACTCGGCGCCAGTGGCCGTTGGCAGGGCGTGGGCTTCACGCTCGTGGGGCGTCTGCAATACCGCTACCCCGAGGGCACCTGGAACGAATGGCACCTGCTGTTCGACACCTCGGGCGACGGCCCGCCGCGCTCGGGCTGGCTGAGTGAGGACAACGCCGGCCATGTGCTGAGCTTCGACCAGAAGCCGCTGACCGACCCACCGGTGCTGGCCGAGTGGCATGCCGGCCAGCGCGTGCTGGTGGACGGCCGCGCCTGGACGGTGGCGTCGATCCAGCCCGTCACCCTGGGTGCGGCCGTGGGCGAATTGCCGCGCCCGCCGACCCTGGGTCACCCGCACACGGTGGTCGATCTGCGCAATGAGCGCGATGAGGTCGGCACGCTGGATGACGCGGCCGGCCCCGCCCTGCAATGGGCCATCGGCAAGCCGATCAACCTCTCGGCGCTGTCGCTGACCGGCCTGCGTGATGACAACGCCGCCGCGGTGAGTGGTCGCACGCTGGAATGCCCGTCGTGCGGCGCGTCGCTCACCGCCACGCTGGCCAGCACGCAGGCCATCACCTGCGGCCAGTGCCATGCGGTGGTCGACATCTCTGCCGGCGCAGGCGCTGACCTGAAGCACTACGCGCAGAACAATTCTGGCGAGGCCGGCATCGGCCCGCAGATTCCGCTGGGCAGCACCGGCCGCCTGTCACTCGGCTACGAGGGTGCGCAAGACTGGACCGTGGTCGGTTACCAGGAACGCTGCGACATCCCGTCGCCGGGCGATGACGACGAGCAGACCTTCTGGCGCGAATACCTGCTCTACAACCGCCAGGCGGGTTTTGCCTTTCTGGTGGATGCCGAAGACGGCTGGAGCGCCGTGCGCCCGCTCACCGGTGCGCCGCAACAGCGCGGCAACGCCGCCACCTGGCAAGACCAGACCTACCAGCAGCGCTACCGCTACGTGGCGGCCGTCACCTGGGTGCAGGGCGAGTTCTACTGGCGCGTCAAACGCGATGAGCGCGCCCGCGTCACCGACTTCACCGGCGCCGATGGCCGTGTGTTGTCACGCGAGGAAACCGGCAGCGAAGTCACCTGGTCGGCCGGCCGCAGGCTGGGTGCGGCGGAGATTGCGCGCGGCTTCAACCTGCCACCGGGGAGCCTCGGCGGCGACAGCCTGCCCACCTCCAGCCTCGGTGGTGGCGGCTTGGGCAGCAGCGGCATCAGCCAGGGCGTGATCATCCTGATCGTCGTGGTGGTGGTGATCCTGCTGATGAGCCGCTGCACCAGCCGCGACGACTGTGACCAGACGCGGGCCACCTTCGGTGAGGCCAGCGCTGAATACCAGCAATGCCGCCGCAGCAGCGGCAGCTCGGGCGGGCTGCGCACCGGCGGCGGATCTTTTGGCGGTTTTTCCAGCGGGGGCGGCGGCCACAAGTAGGCCGCTTCCCGCTGATACAAGGAGATGACGATGGACTTTGAATGGCTCAAGCCGGCGGTGGTGCTGGGTTCGGTGCTGTACGCCGTGATTGGCGTGGTGGTGCTGTGGGCGAGCTTCGTCGTGATCGACAAGCTCACGCCCTACAAGCTCTGGGAAGAGATCGTCGAACACAAGAACGTGGCGCTGGGCATCGTGGTGGCCGGCATGTTCGTGGCCATCGGCCAGATCGTTGCCGCAGCGATCCACGGTTGAGTTGAACGCGCCCAAGTCACCCGACGCTGCCACCCCGACCTCGCGCGTGCACCCCGCCGAGGTGGTGCTGCTGGTCTCGGTATTCCTGATCGCCGCCTGCGGGCTGGTGTACGAGCTGGCCGCTGGCGCCTTGGCCAGCTACCTGCTGGGCGACTCGGTCCTGCAGTTCTCCACCATCATCGGCGCCTACCTGTTCGCGATGGGCGTGGGCTCGTGGCTGTCGCGCTTGATCGAGCGTCAACTGGTGGCGCAGTTCCTGCGCATCGAGCTGCTGGTGGGGCTGGTGGGCGGCCTGATGCCCGCCGCGCTGTTCGTGGCGCACAGCAGCCTGAACGGCACGGGGCAGCTGTCTTTCAAGATCCTGCTTTACGGCTTGGTTGGCCTGGTGGGGGCCTTGGTCGGGCTGGAAATTCCGCTGGTGATGCGCATCCTCAAGCGCCAGTTCAGCCACCGCTATGCGCTGAAGGACCTGGTCTCGCAGGTGCTGACGTTCGACTACCTCGGCGCGCTGGTGGTGGCGGTGGCGTTTCCGCTGCTGCTGGTGCCGCACCTCGGGCTGATCCGCACCGGGCTGCTGTTCGGCCTGCTCAACACCGCGGTGGCCATCTGGGCGCTGTTCATGTTCCGCGACGAGCTGCCGCGCTGGCGCAGCCATGCGCTCGCCTGCGCGGGTGTGGTGCTGGCGCTGGGCGCCGCGGTGGGCGGTGCTGACCACCTCACCACCTGGGCTGAAGACCGCTTTTACGGTGAGCACATCGTCTACCGCAGCAGCAGCCCTTATCAGCGCATCGTGGTGACGCGCAGCGGTGCCGGCACGCGCCTGTTCCTCAACGGCAACCTGCAGTTCCACTCGCGCGACGAGTACCGGTATCACGAGGCCCTGGTGCACCCCGCCATGGCTGCGCATGGTGCGCCGAAGAAGGTGCTGGTGCTGGGCGGTGGTGACGGCATGGCGGTGCGCGAAATCCTCAAGTACTCGTCGGTCGAGCAGGTGACGCTGGTCGAGCTGGACCCGGCGATGACGCAGTTGTTCAGCACCGAGCCGATGCTCACGCGGCTGAACGGCAACGCGCTCACGTCACCCAAGGTGCGCATCGTCAATACCGACGCCTCCGGCTGGCTGGAAAGCCACGACGAGGTGTTCGACGTGATCGTGGTCGACTTCCCCGACCCGACCAATTTCGCGCTCGGCAAGCTCTACACGACCAGCTTCTATGCGCTGCTCGATCCGCACTTGTCGGCCGGTGGTTTTGCCGTGGTGCAGACCACCTCGCCGCTGATCGCCCGCAAGAGTTTCTGGACCGTGGCCACCACCATCGAGGCCGTGGGCCTGCACACCACGCCGTACCACGCGCATGTGCCGAGCTTTGGTGAGTGGGGCTTCATCCTGGCGGGCCGCCGGCCCTGGCAGCCGCCCCGGCAGTTGCCTGACGGACTGCGCTTCCTGACCGTGGCTGGTCTGCCCGCGCTGCTCGACTTTCCGCCCGACATGGCCCGCGTGCCGGCTGAGCCGAACCGCTTGTCGAACCAGGGCCTGGTGCACACGTTTGAAGACGAGTGGGGCCGGGTGCACCAGTGATGCGCCGCCGCCAGGTGTTGACGATGGCAGGTGCCGCGCCGCTTGCGGGCCTGGGCTTGCAAGCGTGCACGCCCGCGCCTGAGGCATCAAAGCGCGAGGCGCTGAACCAGGTGCCCGTGCGCTGGGTCGGTGCCAATGCCGAGCGCGGCCACCAGCTGCGCGACGGCTTTGGCCAGGGCAAATCAGGCAGCCTGCCGCTGGTGGCCGTGCAGCGCCAGACTGGCGTGCTGGTGGTGGGTGGCGGCGTGGCGGGCCTATCGGCCTTGCATCACTTGGTGAAGGCCGGTGTGGACGACGCCGTGCTGCTGGAGCTGGAAGACCAGGTCGGTGGCAACAGCCGCGGCCACAGCGTGGGCGGCCTGGCCTGTCCGCTCGGGGCGCACTACCTGCCGGTGCCCGGCCCGGCCGCCATCGAGGTAGGCGCCTGGCTGCACGACATCGGCCTGCTGCGCTCCACCGCGGCCGGCGTGGTGCCGAATGAGCGTTACCTGTGCCACGCCCCGCAAGAGCGCCTGTTCATCGACGGCGCCTGGCAGGACGGCCTGTTGCCTGCTGCCGATGGCCGGCCCGCCACCCAGGCCCAGTACCGCCTGTTTGCGCGGCTGGTGGATGGTGCCCAGCGCCAGCTCGGCTTCAACCTGCCCACCCATGCCGGGCGCTTCACCGCCGACCATGCGGCGCTGGATGCCCAGACCTTCGGGGCGTGGTTGCAGGCCCAAGGGGTGAGCGACCCGCACCTGCTGGGCTACCTCGATTACGCCTGCCGCGACGACTACGGCGCCGGCATTCATACCGTGTCGGCCTGGGCCGGGCTGCACTACTTCGCCAGCCGCCACGGTTTCCACCCGCCCGGTGATGACAGCGCCGAGCGCGACGCCGTGTTCACCTGGCCCGAGGGCAATGCCTTTCTGGTGCGCGAGTTGGCCGCGCCGCTGCAGCCGCGCCTGCAGTCAGGCCGCACCGTGCTGCGGGTGACGGCCGAGCGGCAAGGCGTGCAGGTGCTGGCCTTTGACCACGCCGCACGGCAGCTCGAAGCCTGGCGCGCCCACACCGTGGTGCTGGCCACGCCGCTGTTCATTGCCCAACGCCTGCTGCAAGGCGCCGAGGCTGCGTTGCAGCAGGCCCTGGCCGAGGCGGCAGCCGCCACCCGCTACGCGCCCTGGCTGGTGGGCAACCTGCTGCTGCGCGGCCCGCTGCAAGAGCGCGTTGGGGCACCGGCCGCCTGGGACAACGTGGCCTACGCGCCTGCCGGGGGCAATGCGGCGCTGGGTTATGTGAATGCCCAGCACCAGTCCTTGCGGCCCGACGCGGGGCTGACCGGCCCGCAACTGCTCACCACGTACCACGCGCTGCCGGTGGCTGAACGTGCATCGCTGCTCCAGCAACCCGCGGCCAGCTGGCTGGCCCGCATCGTGGCCGACCTGCAAGCCGTGCATCCAGACCTGCCCGAGCAGCTGCAGCAGGCCGAGCTGATGCGCTGGGGCCACGCCATGAGCATCCCGGTGCCGGGGGTGCGCAGCCAGGCGGCGCGCACGGCCTTGCGGCAGGCCCGCGGCCGTATACGTTTTGCGCATGCGGATCTGGCGGGCTATTCAGTTTTCGAAGAAGCCTTCACACTAGGCGCTGTGAGCACAAGGCAGATCCGGTAGAAAACGGGTGGGTGGCCATGCAGTCGCGCCTTCTGGGCGCAAACAAGTAACATTCTGCAAACAATCAAGCAGAGCATGGCGTCGTCAGCAGTATCCAGGAGGCGTTGGGGAGTAGGCACCTTGGCCGCCGCCGCTGCATGGCCAATGGCGGCACGGGCCGGCAATGACGTGCTGCGCGTGCTGGCCTGGCCGGGTTACGCCGAGCCCGAAGTGGTGGCCGAATTCGAGCGCCGCCACGGCTGCCGGGTGGAAGTCAGCGAGATCGACTCCGACGCCACCCTATGGCAGCGCGTGCGTGAGCGCAATGGCGCTGACTTCGATGTTTTCGCCGTCAACACCGCCGAGCTGCAGCGCTACCTGCGCGCCAACTTGGCCCTGCCGCTGACCCCCGCCTTGCTGCCGCTGCTGTCCCGGCAGGAAGACCGCTTCCGGGACGTGAGCGCGCTGCCCGGCATTGCCCGCAACGGCCAGCGCTGGGCCGTGCCCTTCGCCTGGGCCGAGATGGGCCTGATCCACGACCGCCGCCGCTGCCCCGAGCCCCCTGACAGCATCCATGCGCTGTGGGATTCACGCTGGCGCGGCCAGGTGCTGGCCTACAACGGTGGCACGCACAACTTTTCGCTCGCCGCCCAGGCGCTGGGCTGGTCCGACCCCTTCCAGATTGCCGAAACCCAATGGACCCCGGCGGTGCACAAGCTGATTGCGCTGCGCCGCAACGTCAGCGGCTTCTACACGCAGCCTGAGGAAGCGGTGCGGCTGTTCCGCCAGCGCCAGGCCGCGATCATGTTCGCCAACTACGGCACCCAGCAATTGCACCTGCTGCGCGCAGCGGGTGTGGATGCGGGCTATGTCATTCCGCGGGAGGGCGCACTGGCCTGGCTGGACTGCTGGGTGATGGCCCGCGGTGCGCGCAACACCGCGCTGGCGCACGCCTGGATCAACCACCTGCTGGACCAGCCCGCCAGCGACCTGCTGCGTCAGCGGCAGGGGCTGAACAACACCACCGGTGGCGGTCTGTCGCCGCAGGCCGGCGGCCGGCTGGTCTGGCTGGCCCCGGTGGAAAGCGAAGATCGCCGCAGCCGACTCTGGTCGCGCATCTTTTCGGGTGACAACGCCACCAAGGTGCTGGGCACATGAGGCTGCGCATCAGCTTCAAGCTGGCGATCCTGCTGGCCTTGGTGGGTGCGCTCGCCGCGGGCCTGACGGGCTTTTATGCCTATGAGGCCAGCCGCAAGCTCCAGCTGAATTCGGCCCGCACCGAGCTGCTCACCTCGACCCAGATGCTGGCCCGACGCATCACGCTGATGCAGGGCGAAATCACGCGCAACCTGCAGATGCTCACGCGCCATCCGGTGGCCCTGGCCACGCTGCAGCAAGGGCATCCGAGCGATGCCGACCAGGTGGCCACCCTGTTCGACGGCGTCATGACGGCCAACCCGGCCTACCTGCAGGTGCGCCTGATCTCGGCCGATGGCCACGGCATGGAGCGGGTGCGCCTGGACCGCATCGGCAGCCTGGCCGTGCGGCTGGTGGGGGACGACCTGCAGGAGAAGGGCCATTTCCCCTATGTGGCCGACGCGCTGCGGCTGCCGCTGGGCGGCACCTGGCTGTCGCGCATCTCGATCAACCACGAAACGGGCACCTATGCCGGCCTGGATCAACCCCTGCTGCAGCTCGCCATGCCGGTGATGGACGCCCAGGGCGCGGCCCGCGGGGTGGTGGTCATCAACGTCGACCTGAACGGCCTGTTCGGCCTGCTGGCGGCCGATCTGCCGGGCAGCTACCAGCTCTACCTGGCCAACGGCGCCGGTGATGTGCTGATCCATCCTGACGCCACCCAGACCTTCGGTTTCGACCGGGGCCGGCGGGTGCTGTTGCAGAGCGAGTTTCCGGACACGGTGTCGCTCTTCACCGGCCAGGCCGCGCCCGTGCTGATCGACCGCAGCGAAGCGCTGCCGGGCCGGCCGCCGCAGGTGGCGGCCTTCATTCCGCAGTCGATCGAATCGCCCGACAACGACAACCGCCTGGTCATCGGCCTGGCGCAGCCGTTGTCGTTCGTGCTGGCGCGCAGCGATGAGGTGGGCAGCGCCATCGTGCGCATCGTGCTGGGCCTGTGCGCCTTGAGTGCGGCGCTGGCCGTGCTGGTGTCGCGCGCGGTGTCACGGCCGATCAATGCGGTGACCGAGGCCGCGCGGCGCTTCGAGACCGGGGAATCGGCCGGCGAGTTGCCGGTGGAGCGGCAGGACGAGATCGGATCACTCGCGCGCAGCTTCCAGAAGATGCAGACCCGCATCGCCCAGCAACTGCTCGACCTGAAGGACAAGCAGGACCAGCTGGAGCACCTGTCGCACCACGACACCCTGACCGACTTGCCGAACCGCCGCCTGTTCAGCGACCGCCTTGCGCAGGCGCTGGCCTATGCCCGACGGCATGGCGAAGAAGTGACCGTGCTGTTCCTCGACCTCGATGACTTCAAGCGCATCAATGACGAGTTTGGCCACGAGGCCGGCGACTTGTTGCTGCAAGGCCTGGCGCGCCGCCTGCAGGCCCAGATGCGCGAGGTGGACACCGTCGCCCGGCTGGGTGGTGACGAGTTTGTGGTGCTGCTCGGCACACCCGCGCACCCGGTGCATGCGGGCCAGATCGCCGAGAAGCTGATGGCCTTGATCGGCGAGCCGGTGGATTCACCGATGGGCTTGTTGCGGGTCGGGGTCAGTGTCGGCATCAGCCAGTACCCGCGCGACGGCGAGACCGCCGACCAGATCATGGCCAATGCCGACCGGGCCATGTATGCGGCCAAGAAAGTGGCCGGATCCAGCTACCGGTTTGCCGCCGACACGCCACCGCGCAACACGGCCGACTGAGGCGCCTCAGCGGTTCAGCGCGTCCAGCCGCTCGATGGTGCCCACGTCGGTCCACGCGCCGGGCCACAGTGCCGCACCCAGCCGATGTGCACTCAAGGCCGCTTCCAGCTTGGGCCGCAGCGCCAGGCGCGTGCCCACCGGCACGTCGGTGAACAAGCTTGGGCGGAACAAGCCCACGCTGGCCCAGGTGAACTTGTCTGCGGCGTCGCGCGTGGCCAGGCCGTCGGGCGTGATGCCGAAGTCGCCACCCGGGTGGTGCGGCGCGTTGGGCACCAGCCAGAGCTGGGCGTCGAGCGCGCAGCGCGCGAAGCGGTCGGCGGCATCCGCCGGGAAGGTGAAGCCGGGCAGGAACACGTCGCCCGACACCACCCAGAACACCTCGTCGCCCGCGGGCGCCAGTTGGGGCAGGGCCTTGGCAATGCCGCCTGCGGTTTCCAGCGCGCCGCCGTGGTCACGGCCTTCCATCGAGTAGTGCAGCGTCAGGCCCCAGCGGCTGCCGTCGCCCAGGGCGTCCGGAAACTGCTCTTCCAGCCAAGCGGTGTTGATCACCACTTCGCGCACACCGGCCCGCGCCAGCGCTTCCAGATGCCATTCGATCAGCGGCTTGCCCTGCACCCGCAGCAGCGGCTTGGGCGTGGCATCGGTGAGGGGGCGCATGCGCTCGCCGCGACCGGCGGCGAGGATCAGCGCGCGGGGGGCGAGCGGGGCTGTCATGTCCGCAGTTTAGGTGGCCGGGCGCAGGCTGCCGCGCTGCAGACGGCCGCGTGTCACCTGTGTCGGCGCAAAGGCGGCTTCGAGCGCAGCCAGCACGGCTTCTGCGCGGTCGCTGTTGTCACGCCCGAGGTTGCACACGTACACGTCGAGCGTGACCCCGCCCAGCTCCGGCCAGGTGTGCACCGCCAGGTGCGATTCAGCCAGCAGCACCACGCCGGTGATGCCGGCCGGCCCGGCCTCACCCGGTGCGGGCGCGAAGCGGTGAAACAGCTCGGCCACGCCGCTCAATCCCCCTTGCGCCACGGCCGCCACGCAGCAGCTGCGCAGGGCTTCCGGGTTGGTCATCAGGGGCAGTGAAGGGTCGACGCCGAGCAGGTCGGCCGTCAGGTGCAATCCGTGCATGTGAGGGCGTTGGGCCGAGAGGAAAAAGAAGAGGGAAATGAAGAGGAAAAAGAAGAGGAAAAAGAAGAGGAAAGAGAAGAGCCGAAAGGCAAGAACGGGCTGGATGCTAACCCGCTTGAAATGGCGCCGGAGGAGGCCTCGAAACGTGTTCAAAAACACGCTCTTCAGGGCCTGAAAAATCGCGTGAAGCTGCTGTCAGGCAGGCCCGGCTAAAATCGAGGGTTCTCCCTTCCCGATCCCAACCCCGACGGCGCCACACCCGCGCTGCCGGCCGCCACGATCCGACTCGGAACCACCTATGTCCACAGCCAACCTCCGCCCCGAACACCCCCAGATGGCCAACGCGATCCGCGCGCTGGCGATGGACGCCGTCCAGCAGGCCAACTCCGGTCACCCCGGCGCGCCCATGGGCATGGCCGAAATGGCGCAGGCACTGTGGAACCGTCACCTGAAGCACAACCCGCAAGGCCCGAAGTGGTTTGACCGCGACCGCTTCGTGCTGTCGAACGGCCACGGCTCCATGCTGATCTACGCGCTGCTGAACCTGACCGGTTACGCGCTGCCGATCTCCGAGCTGAAGAACTTCCGCAAGCTGCACAGCCTGACCCCGGGCCACCCGGAAGTCGACGTGACGCCGGGCATCGAAACCACCACCGGCCCGCTGGGTCAGGGCATCACCAACGCCGTGGGCATGGCCCTGGCTGAAAAGCTGCTGGCGTCCGAGTTCAACAAGGAAGGCCACACCGTGGTCGACCACCGCACCTACGTGTTCATGGGTGACGGCTGCCTGATGGAAGGCATCAGCCACGAGGCCGTGGCCCTGGCTGGCGCCTGGAAGCTGAACAAGCTGGTGGCCCTGTACGACGACAACGGCATCTCGATCGACGGTCAGGTCGCCCCTTGGTTCATCGACAACACCGCCCAGCGTTTCACTGCCTGCGGCTGGAACGTCATCGGCCCGGTCGACGGCCACGACGTGGACGCGATTGATGCCGCGCTGGCCAAGGCCAAGCAGAGCAGCGACAAGCCGAGCCTGGTGATCTGCAAGACCAGCATCGGCAAGGGCTCGCCGAACCGCGCCAACACCGCCAAGGCCCACGGCGAACCGCTGGGTGGCGAAGAAATCAAGCTGACCCGCGAAGCCCTGGGCTGGACCGACGAGCCCTTCGTCATTCCCACCGACGTGCGCACCGCCTGGGACGCCACCGAAGCCGGCGCTGCCGCCAACGCCGAGTGGGACGTTCGCTTCGAAGCCTACGCCGCCGCTTTCCCGGAAGCCGCTGCCCAGTTCGTGCGCCGCATGTCGGGCGAGCTGCCGGAGAACTTCGCCGAGATCGCCGTGCAAGCCGTGGCCGGCGCCCACGACAAGGCTGAAACCGTGGCCAGCCGCAAGGCCAGCCAGCTCGCGCTGGAAGTGTTCACCGCCGCGCTGCCGGAGCTGCTGGGCGGCTCGGCCGACCTGACCGGCTCGAACCTGACCAACACCAAGTCCACCCCGAACCTGCGCTTTGATGCCGCCGGCGCCTTGGTGAAGAACGAAGCTGGCCAGGGTGGCCGCCACATCAACTACGGTGTGCGCGAATTCGGCATGGCCGCCATCATGAACGGCGTGGCCCTGCACGGTGGCTACATCCCCTACGGCGGCACCTTCCTGACCTTCAGCGACTACAGCCGCAACGCCATCCGCATGGCTGCGCTGATGAAGCAGCGCGTCATCCACGTGTTCACCCACGACTCCATCGGCCTGGGTGAAGACGGCCCGACCCACCAGTCGGTGGAGCACGCCGCCAGCCTGCGCCTGATCCCGAACCTGGACGTCTGGCGCCCGGCCGACACCACCGAAACCGCGGTGGCCTGGACCATGGCCCTGGCCAACCGCAACCGCCCGAGCGCGCTGCTGTTGTCGCGCCAGAACCTGCCTTACCTGCCGAAGGAAGACGCGGACGTCATCACCAAGGGCGCGTATGTGCTGTCCGAGCCGGTGGACGTGGGCATGAAGAAGGCCGCCCAGGCCGTCATCATCGCCACCGGCTCTGAAGTGCAGCTGGCCCTGCGTGCGCAGGAAGAGCTGGCCAAGGCCAAGATCGCCGTGCGCGTGGTGTCGATGCCGTCGACCACCGTGTTCGACCGCCAGGACATGGCCTACAAGCTCGAAGTGCTGCCGGCCAAGCTGCCGCGCATCGCCATCGAGGCCGGCGTGACCGAAGGCTGGTGGAAGTACGGCTGTGCCGCCGTCATCGGCCTGGACCGCTACGGCGAGTCGGCCCCGGCTGGTGACCTGTTCAAGCTGTTCGGCTTCACGGTCGACAACCTCGCGCTGACGGTGCGCAAGGTGCTGGGCCGCTGATCTTGTTCTCGCGCCGTTGCCCTTCCATGACGCACAATTTCAGTTTTGACGTGCACATGGGCGAAGAGCAGCGGCCGATGATCAGGATGTGGACACAAGGCAAGGCGCAGTTGGCAGCACGGCTGTCGGCTGCGCTTTTGTCTTTGCGGGCGCTGTGCTTGCTGGCTCTCTTGATGATGGGCGCGGCCGGTGCGGCGCACGAAGGTGTCATCCACGTCCCCTGCATCAAGCTCGACATTTGAATTCGCTTTTGTTTTTTACTGGAGACTCCCATGACCATCAAGATCGGTATCAACGGATTCGGCCGCATCGGCCGCATGGTGTTCCGCGCTGCGGTGCAGAACTTCGCCAACGACGTTGAAATCGTCGGCATCAACGACCTGCTGGAGCCGGACTACCTGGCGTACATGCTGAAGTACGACAGCGTGCACGGCCGCTTCAAGGGCGACGTGGCCATCGACGGCAACACCCTGGTGGTCAACGGCAAGAAGATCCGCCTGACCGCGGTGAAGAACCCGGCCGAGCTGAAGTGGGACGAAGTTGGCGCCGACGTCGTGATCGAGTCGACCGGCCTGTTCCTGACCAAGGAAACCGCCGAAGCCCACCTGAAGGCCGGCGCCAAGAAGGTCATCCTGTCGGCACCGTCGAAGGACGACACCCCGATGTTCGTCTACGGCGTGAACCACGGCACCTACGCCGGCCAGGCCATCATCTCGAACGCGTCGTGCACCACCAACTGCCTGGCCCCCGTGGCCAAGGTGCTGAACGACACCTTCGGCATCAAGCGCGGTCTGATGACCACCGTGCACGCTGCCACCGCCACGCAGAAGACCGTGGACGGTCCGTCGAACAAGGACTGGCGCGGTGGCCGCGGCATCCTGGAAAACATCATTCCTTCGAGCACGGGCGCTGCCAAGGCCGTGGGCGTGGTCATTCCTGAGCTGAACAAGAAGCTCACCGGCATGGCTTTCCGCGTGCCGACCTCGGACGTGTCGGTCGTTGACCTGACCGTCGAGCTGAACAAGGAAGCCTCCTACGCCGACATCTGCGCCGCCATGAAGGCCGCGTCTGAAGGCGCCATGAAGGGCGTGCTGGGCTACACCGAAGACAAGGTGGTTGCCACCGACTTCCGCGATGAAGTCTGTACCTCGGTGTTCGACGCTGAAGCCGGTCTGGCGCTGGACAGCACCTTCGTGAAGGTGGTGGCCTGGTACGACAACGAATGGGGCTATTCGAACAAGTGCCTGGAAATGGCCCGCGTCATCGCCAAGTGATCTCGCGCTGATGGCTCCCGGATGGCCTCAGGCTGTCCGCGAGTTGTCTCAAGAAAAGGCCCTGAGGGGCCTTTTTTCATGACTGAATGGTGTGCATGTGTGAACCGCACATGAAACGGCAACATCAGCAAAGCTAGACTGGCGTACAAGTTTCCGAGTTGCTTGAGGTATTGCCATGTTCCGTGTCCGCCCCCTGGTTCCTCTGCTCACCGCTGCGGCGCTGGCCGTCGCTTCGATGACGCTGGCAGCGGCGGAAACCAACCCCGTTCGTCGCGCGCCTGCCGCTTCGGTGGCCGCTGCCGAAGGGCGCGTCATCGTCAAGTACCGCACCAACGCCAGCGTGCTCGGCAGCAGCAACAGCAGCAACACAGCACGCGCACTGGGCACGGCGGTCGATACCGGCCCGCAACTCGCACAGGCCATGGGCAACCGGCTGGGGCTGACACTCAGCGACGGCCGCGCCATTGCCGCCCGCACGCAGGTGGTCAAGTCGGCCGTGCTCGACAGCCGCAGTCTGGCCGCCAAGCTGGCCGCCGACAGCGATGTGGAATGGGCGGTGGTCGACCAGCGCCGCTTCGCCACCACCGCACCGAATGACCCGCTTTACGCCGGCAGCCAGACCAGCACCACACCGGTGGTGGGCCAGTGGTACCTGCGCGCCCCCAGCGGCGAGGTGAAAAGCTCGCTCGACATTGAAACCGCCTGGAACGTGACGCAGGGCAGCACCAGCGTGGTGGTGGCCGTGCTCGACACGGGCGTGCGCAAGGACCACCCGGATCTGACGTCCAAGCTGCTGGACGGCTACGACTTCATCAGCGATGCCAGCACCGCCAATGACGGTGGCGGTCGTGATGCCGATGCGTCGGACCCCGGTGACTGGATCACCACGTCTGAGAACACGGCGGGTGTCTTCAAGGATTGCGGCGTCGGCGACAGCTCCTGGCACGGCACGGCGGTGTCGTCGCTGCTAGGGGCGGCCACCAACAACGGCGTCGGCATGGCGGGCGTCGCGCCCAACGTCAAGATCTTGCCGGTGCGGGTGCTGGGCAAGTGCGGCGGCTACGACTCCGACATCATTGCCGGCATGCGCTGGTCGGCCGGCTTCAGCGTGGCCGGTGTGCCCACCAATGCCAACCCGGCGCGGGTGCTCAACCTGAGCCTGGGCTCGTCGGGCGCGTGCAGCCCCGCTTATCAAGATGCCGTGACCGCCGTGACGGCTGCCGGCGTGGTGGTGGTTGCAGCCTCGGGCAACGAAGGCCTGGCGGTGGGCGTGCCCGCCAACTGCACCGGCGTGATTTCGGTGGCGGGCGTGCGCCACACCGGCACCAAGGTGGGTTTCTCCAACCTCGGCCCTGAAAACACCATTGCCGCACCCGCTGGCAACTGCGTGAACGCCACCGGCGCCTGCCTGTACCCGCTGATCGCGGCCACCAACACCGGCACCACGGTGCCGTCCACCAACAGCTACTTCACCAGCTTCGCCTACGAGTTGGGCACCAGCTTCGCCTCGCCACTGGTGGCGGGCACGGCTGCGTTGATGATCTCGGCCAACAGCAGCCTGACGCCGTCTGACGTGAAGGCGTTGATGCGCTCCACCGCGCGCGCCTTCCCGACCACCGGGGCGGATGCCGGCGTGGGCACTTGCCAGGCGCCCAGCGCCACCGCCCAGGACAGCGAGTGCTACTGCACCACCAGCACCTGCGGCGCCGGCCTGCTGAACGCAGGTGCCGCCGTGGTGGCCGCGGCCCCGCAGACGCCGACCGTGGCCATGGCCCTGTCGGCCAGCGTGGTCAGCCAGGGCAGCAGCGTGACGATCGATGCCTCCGGCTCGTCGGCGGTCAACGGCTCCACCATCAGCAGCTATGCCTGGAGCATCACCAACGGCAGCTCGGCGGCGCAGTTCACCACCGGCACCACCGGCAGCAGCGTGAGCCTGCTGGGCACCGGCGTCGGCAGCGTCACCGTCAGCCTGACGGTGACCGACAGCCAGGGCCGCACCTCCACCGACACCCGGTCGTTCAGCGTCACCGCCCCGTCGCCGACGGCCGCCTTCACCGTGTCGAATGCCACGCCGGCCATCGGCAACACCGTGGCGCTGGACGCCAGCACCTCCACGGCCGGCAGCGGCCAGACCCTGAGCACCTACCAATGGCTGGTCACCACCGGCACCAACCTGGCCAGCTTCCAGGGCGCCACCAACGCCGCCCAGGCCAGCCTGAAGTTCACGAGCTCGGGCACGGTGGTGGTGCAACTGGTGGTCACCAACAGCGCCGGCGTGACGAGCTCGACCTCGAAGACCTTGACCGTCACTGCGGCACCGGTCGCCAGCTTCTCGCTGAGTGATACCTCGCCGCAAGTCGGCGACAGCATCGGTCTGGACGCCTCGGCGTCGAGGGCCGACACCGGCCGCACGGTGCAGGGCTACGAGTGGACGCTGACGGCGGGCAACACGCTGGCCAACTTCGTTGGCAGCTCGACCAACCCCACCGCCACCCTGCAGTTCACCGGCACCGGCACCGTCACGCTGCAGTTGACCGTGACCGACAGCGCCGGCGTGGCCACCAGCGTCAGCCGCACCCTCACGGTCACGGCCGCCTCGTCGTCGTCCGGCGGTGGTGGCGGCGGTGCCATGGCCCCGTGGTGGGCCGCCGGCCTGGCCTTGCTGGGCCTGGCGCTCGGCCGCCCGCGCCGCCGCTGAGCGAACGTTCGCCCGACGGCCCCGCGGGCACATCTGCGCGGGCCTTGGGTTTGGGCAACACCGGCCGATAAGGAACAGAGGCCTTCACCCGCAGGGGTGGGGGCCGCCTGTCCGCTCAGCCTCCGGATTGCCCATGTTGTTACCCCGAATCACCCGAAGTGCGGCGGCCGTCGTCGCCCTGGCGCTGGCCTGGCCTGCCTTGGCCACCGCGCCGTGGCGCGATGCTGCTGCGTCGACCGCCACGTCACTGACACCCGGTCTGGCGACGGCCGAGGTGCCCGTTGCGCCCGTGCGGGGCTTCATCGTGCAGATGCGCGATGCGGTGCCGCATGCGCCGGCTGGCGCCGGTCGGGCCTCGGCCTTGCAGGCGAACACGACCGGCCAGGTTGAGGCTGCCAGCACCGTGGCCGCCCGCCAGCGGGTACAGCGCCAGTGGCGGCGTCTGCTGTCCACCTCGGCCACGCCGCCCGGCTTGTCTGCGCTGCGCTTGCGTGCAGTGGGGGCGTCCCAGCATGAATTGCGTTCTGAGCGTGCGCTCACATCGTCAGAGGTCAAGGCCTGGCAGGCCTGGCTGAGCGAGCAGCCCGAGGTGGCCTGGGTGGTGCCCGATCAGCGCGAGATGCGCCTGCAGGACCAGGTGCTGCTGCCGGACGACCCGCTGTTTGCCGGGGTGTCGCAGCAGTGGTGGCTACAACCCGTGAGCGGCGGCAATGCCGATGTGCTGGCGGCGCGCCTGCGCGGCGTGCCGGGTTTCCAGACCGCCTGGAGCACCAGCACCGGCAGTGCGGCCACGGTGGTGGCCGTGCTCGATTCCGGCGTGACCAGCCACCCCGACCTCGACCCGCAGCGTCTCTTGCCCGGCTTCGACATGGTCAGCGACTGGGACAGCGCGCTGGGCCGCGGTTACGCCAACGACGGCGATGGCCGTGACGCCGACCCGAGCGACCCCGGCGACTGGGTCAGCGCGGCCGATCAAACCCAGGATGCTGGCCGCTACGCCAGTTGCGGTTTGCAGGACAGCAGCTGGCACGGCAGCATCGTCACCGGCCTGCTGGCGGCCCGCACGGGCAATGCGCTGGGCGTGGCCGGCATGGACGCCGCCGCGCGCATCCTGCCGGTGCGGGTGGCCGGCAAATGCGGCGCCTCGGTGGCGGACATCGTCGACGGCATGCGCTGGGCCGCAGGCCTGGCGGTGTGCCAGCGCTGGTCAAGCACCGATGCCAGCGGCAGCTGCGCCGAATGGGCCCCGCTCAACCCGACGCCGGCCCGGGTGGTGAACATCAGCTTTGGCGGAGCGCTGGCCTGCAACGCGGCCTACCAAACCGCCATCGATGAGCTGTGGTCGCTGGGCGTGGTGGTGGTGGCTGCGGCCGGCAACCAGCATGCCGCCCCGACCCGACCCGCCAATTGCGAGAAGGTGATTGGCGTGGCGGCGCTGAACCGCGACGGCTTCAAGGCCAATTATTCGAACTTCGGCGCCGCCCTGCGCATCGCGACGGCGGGCGGCGACGACACCGGCGGCCTGTGGGGCGGCCTGCTGGCCGATGGCGGCTTGTTCACGCTCGGCAATACCGGCGTGCAAGGCCCTGGCCTGGGCAGTTACGAGCGCCACAGCGGCACCAGCTTTGCCGCACCGCTGGTGAGCGGCACGGTGGCCTTGATGCTGGCCGTGAACCCCGGTCTGACGCCGGCGCAGATCAGCGCGGGCCTGGCTGCGTCGGCGCGCCCGCATGTGCAGTCGAGCTGGATGGCGGCGTGCAGCAGCGCCAACCCGGGCCGCTGCCTGTGCACCACCAGCACCTGCGGCGCCGGCATCCTCGATGCCCCGCAAGCCCTGCAATGGGCCCAGGCGGCGGCACAAGGCCGTGGTTATGCGCCCCCGGACTGGGTGGCGGGCTGGATCGACACGCCCGAATTGCGTGCGGCGGTGGCACTGGGGCAAGACCGCGAAGCAGCCGCAGGCACGGGCGGCACCGATGGCACGAGCACCTCAGGCGGCAGCAACAACAACAGTGGCAACAGCGGCGGGGGCGGCATGGATGCCTTGGCGGCCCTGTTGCTGCTGGCGCTGGCCTGGGCGCTGGGCGCTCTGCCGCGAGGCGTTCAGAAGCCCTGAGGCCTCAATCGGCGCAGGCCTGCCAGCGGGAGTTGCTGCGCAGGGCCAGCAGGCGAGGGCCTGCGGCGCCGGGCTGATCAATGCGCAGCCGGTGTTCCACCTGGCCGGGCGCCAGCGCCACCACACGGGCCGTGCGCACACCGCGCTGCTGCAGCTGGCCCAGCCGCACCTGGGCTTCGGCATTCGAGCCGAACTGGCCCAGTGACAGACCCGGCGTGAATTCGGCCACGCCGCTGAACTCGGAGAACGGCAGACGCATGCGACGCAGCTCGTCCGCCTTGCGTTCCAGCTGATCGCGGTCGGCGAAGCGGCCCATGTAGAGCATCCAGCGGCCCGGCTTCTCGCGGCGAATGTCCAGCCAGTCACCGGTGCGCAGGCCGGCTTGCAGCAATTCCCGCTGGGCGGTGGCCACGTCGGCTTCGCTCAGGGTGGTGGTTTGCAGGCAGGCGGTGGCCGGGTTGTTGGCGGCTGCGAAGGCGGGCAGGGAGGCGGCGGACGCTGGGGAGGCTGCCGATGCCGCGATAGATGCATTGACGGCGCTCGCGGCCGACGCTGAGGACGCTGGCGCGCCGGGAGCCACGCCGCTGGCCGCAACAGCAGCCACACCGCTGGAAGCCACAGGGCCCGTCGCCGACGAGGTGCCCGACGACGCCGCCGTGTTGCCGCCATTGGCGCGGCCCGCCGCAACCGCCGGCAGGCCTTCGGACGACACCACGCGCAGCGCGTCGGCGTTGATCTGGCGCTGCAGCCGGTAAGGCTCGCTGTCGCCCACGGCGGGCATGCCCAGCGCGTCGCGCACGGCCGGCTGGTGGCCCGCCCAGAACAGCAGGTTGGCCAGCAACAGCAGCAGGATGACCAGGCGCAGCATCGTTGTCAGTGGCCCGGCGCTGGTGGCAGCTCGGTGGCATGCGCACGCACGCTCACCTCGCCGCTGACGATGCGGTGTATCCGCTCGCCTTGCTGCACGCGCAGCGCGCCGTCGGTGTCCACGCCGCGGGCGATGCCGGCGGCGCACTGCGCGTCGGTGGTGGCCACGGGCAAGCCGCTCAGCAAATCAAGCGGCGCGTAAGCGGGCAGGAACGGGGCGAAGCCTTGCTGGTCGAAGCGCTGCAGGGCCTGGAGCAGGGCGGGCATCACGCGGGCCAGGGCGGCGGGCGGCGTGGCCTCGGGCCAGATTTCCGTGAGCGCGCCAGTCGGGCGGTCGGGCACGGCTTGCGGGCGCACATTCAGGCCGAAGCCGATGACCGCGATGCGCCGATGGCCGACGTTCACCGCCTCGATCAGCACGCCGCCGGCCTTGCGGCCCAGCGGCTGGCTGGCGTCGCGCAGGCACAAATCATTCGGCCACTTCAGGCCGAGGTGCTGGCCAGTCGCATCCAGTGCATTCGCCAGGGCCACACCCACGGCGAGCGACAGCCCCGACCAATCGGCGCGGTCAATCGGCAGGCACAAAGAAGCGGTGAGGGCGCTGTCGGGGTCGGCCAGCCACGGGCGGCCCAGGCGGCCGCGGCCGCTGGTCTGGCGGCGCGCCACCAGCAGCACGGGCAGCACGGCGTCGTCAGGCACCTGGCCGCCGGCATGCACCACCGCCAGGCGGCGCAGGCGGTCAGTCAGTTCGACATTGGTCGAGCCGATCTCGTCGACCAGCTCCACGCTCAGGCCCGGCCACACCGGCTGCAGCGCAGACCACAAGGCCTCGATGTCCCAGTCGCCCGGCGTGAGCACGCTCATCGGTCGGTCAGCCCCGGCCCTGACGCTTGGGCGACAGCATCGTGCGGCGGCAGTCAGGCGCGCCGCAGTGGCAGGCGTAACGCGCCTTCAGCTTCGGCGTGTAGCGCTCGTCGATGGTCAGCCCGTAGTCGTAGAACAACTCTTCGCCCGGGGCGATGGGTTGCAGCGCCTTGATGAAGACGCGGCCGTCGTCACGCTCTTCGGCTTCGCAGTTCGGGTTGCAGGCATGGTTGATCCAGCGCGAGGCGTTGCCGCCGTACAGCGCGTCGATCACCTGGCCGCCCTCGATCTGGAAATAGAAGGTGTGGTGCGGATCCATCGGGTTGTGCGGATGGCGGCGCAGCGCTTCGTCCCAGTCGATCAGCTGGCCGGTGTACTCGATGAGCACCTCGCCAGGTTCGAGGGCTTGCACGGCGAAAACACCCTTGCCATGCACGCCGCTGCGGCGCACCTGGATGCGACGGCCCTTGGCCGTGGCTGATGGGGCCGCAGGGGTAGCGCGAGAAGGGGCTTGCTTGGCAGGCTTCATTGGGTACATTGAAAGCATGGGCGCGTGCGCGTGTACACGTGAGCGCGCGAGACGGCCGATTGTAGGCACGGGTTTGCAAGGACCCGTCTGGAACACGAACACATACACATGAGCAAGTCACTGATCATTGCGGAAAAGCCCAGCGTGGCGCAGGACATCGTGCGCGCGCTGACGCCCGTGTCCGGCAAGTTCGAAAAAGCCGCAGACCACTTCGAGAATGACCAGTACGTCGTCACCTCGGCGGTTGGTCACCTGGTGGAAATCAAGGCGCCCGAGGAATACGACGTCAAGCGCGGCAAGTGGAGCTTCGCCAACCTGCCGGTGGTGCCGCCCCACTTCGACCTCGCTCCGATCGACAAGGCCAAGGCCCGGCTGAGCGCCGTGGTGAAGCTGGTCAAGCGCAAGGACGTCACCAGCCTCATCAACGCCTGTGACGCGGGCCGCGAGGGTGAACTGATCTTCCGCCTCATCGTGCAGTACGCCGGCACGGCCAAGGCGCAGGTGAACAAGCCGGTGCAGCGCCTGTGGCTGCAGAGCATGACGCCGCAGGCCATCCGCGACGGCTTCGACAAACTGCGCAGTGACGAGCAGATGCTGGGCCTGGCCGACGCCGCCCGCAGCCGCTCGGAGGCCGACTGGCTGGTGGGCATCAACGGCACGCGGGCCATGACGGCCTTCAACTCACGCGATGGCGGCTTCTTCCTGACCACCGTGGGCCGGGTGCAGACGCCGACGCTGTCCATCGTGGTGGAGCGCGAGGAAAAGATCCGCAAGCACGTGGCCCGTGATTACTGGGAAGTGAAAGCCGGGTTCGAGGCTGCCGCGGGCAGCTACGAAGGCAAGTGGTTCGATCCGAACTTCAAGAAGGACAAGGCCATCGGCCCCGACGCCGGCAACCCGGTGCCCGAGGCCGACCGCCGCGCCGACCGCATCTGGACCGAAGCGCAGGCCAAGGCCATCAACGATGCGGTGCTGGGCAAGACCGGCACCGTCACGGAAGAGGCCAAGCCGAGCAACCAGAGCAGCCCGCTGCTGTATGACCTGACCACCCTGCAGCGCGAGGCCAACAGCCGCTTCGGTTTCTCGGCCAAGACCACGCTGTCGATCGCCCAGGCGCTGTACGAAAAGCACAAGGTGCTGACCTACCCGCGTACCGATTCACGGGCCCTGCCGGAAGACTATCTGGGCACGGTCAAGCAGACCTTCGAGATGATCGCCAGCGAAGACCTGCCCGGTCCGCTGCGCGAGCTGGCCATGCATGCCCGCAAGGGCCTCAACGCAGGCTATGTGAAGCCCACCAAGCGCGTTTTTGACAACGCCAAGGTGTCGGATCACTTCGCCATCATTCCGACGCTGCAGGCCCCGAAGAGCCTGACCGAGATCGAAGCCAAGCTGTACGACATGGTCGTCAAGCGCTTCATCGCGGTGTTCTATCCGCCGGCCGAGTTCATGGTCACCACCCGCATCACCAAGATCGGTGCGCCGGGGGCCGAGCACCACTTCCAGACCAACGGCAAGGTGCTGGTCAACCCGGGCTGGCTGGCCGTCTACGGCAAGGAAGCGCAGGACGAGGACGCCAACCTGGTGGCCGTGCTGCCGGGCGAGCAGGTGCCCAACGAGCATGTGAGCGTGAACGCGACCAAGACGCGCCCGCCCGCCCGCTACACGGAAGCCACCTTGCTGAGCGCGATGGAAGGCGCCGGCAAGATGATCGACGACGACGAACTGCGCGAAGCCATGGCCGAAAAGGGCCTGGGCACGCCAGCCACCCGCGCGCAGACCATTGAAGGTTTGATCCTGGAAAAGTACATGCTGCGCGAAGGCCGCGAGCTGGTGCCCACGGCCAAGGCCTTCCAGCTGATGACGCTGCTGCGCGGCCTGGGCGTGGAAGACCTCTTCCGCCCCGACCTGACCGGCCAGTGGGAGCACCAGCTCTCCGAGATGGAGCAGGGCAAGCTGCAGCGCGATGTCTTCATGCAAGGCATCGCCGAGATGGCCGAGCGCATCGTCAAGAAGGCCAAGGAATACGACCGCGACACCATCCCGGGCGATTACGCCACGCTGAAGACCGCCTGCCCGAACTGCGAGGGGGTGGTGAAGGAAAACTACCGCCGCTTCACCTGCACGGGCAAGGACGGCGCGTCAGAGGGCTGCGGCTTCTCGATCACCAAGATCCCGGCGGGCCGCAGCTTCGAGCTGCCCGAGGTGGAGCAGTTCCTGGCGAACAAGCAGATCGGCCCGCTGGAAGGTTTCCGCTCCAAGGCGGGCTGGCCCTTCACCGCCGAGATGAAGCTGGTGTTCGACGACGAGATCCGCAACTGGAAGCTCGAATTCGACTTCGGCGACGATGCCAAGCAGGCCGAGGAGGGTGAGCCCGTCGACTTCACCGGCCAGACCAGCCTGGGCGCCTGCCCGAAGTGCGCGGGCCATGTGTTCGAGCACGGCAGCAACTACGTCTGCGAACGCTCGGTGGCGGTGCCCGCGACCTGCGACTTCAAGACCGGCAAGATCATCCTGCAGCAGCCGGTGCCGCATGAGCAGGTGCAGAAGCTGCTGACGGTCGGCAAGACCGACCTGCTGGAGAACTTCGTCTCGAACAAGACCAAGCGCAAGTTCAAGGCCTTCCTGGCCTGGGACAAGAAGGAAGGCAAGGTCGGCTTCGAGTTCGAACCGCGCGCCGCCAAGGCGCCCGCTGCCCGCAAGACCACCAAGAAGGCCGCTGCGACCGAATAAGCGGTTTCTGCCGAACGAAAAAAACGGGCCCCGAGGGGCCCGTTTCCGTTGGCGCTGTCAGGCTCAGGCGTTGAGCTTGATCTGCGTGCCGGTGGTGGTGAGGTAGCCCACGGCCGAGGCGAAGCGGTCGGCGTAGTTGGCGCGCACCAGCGGGTCCAGCGTCGGCTTGACGATGTTGTGCATCGGCGTTTCCCAGTCGCCCACGTGCTGGAAGTTGCTCATCACGTAGGTGAAGCCGTTGATGTCATCGGCCACGAACAGGCCCGTGCACTCGGCGCCGGCCGGGGCCGACAGCACGCGGCTCAGCACCTTGGTGTCGACGTTGTAGGCCCACACGAAGTTGTTGACGTGCGTGTTGCTGTCTTCGCCGATGAACAGCGTGCGCAGCTTGGCCGAGAACTTCAGGTTGTCCGGCGTGGCGATCTTGTCCGCGTTGGCATAGTTGCCCAGCGCGTCCTGTGCAGCCTTGATCGGGTACGGCGTGGTGGGCGTGGCACCCAGGTCTTCGCTGATCAGGGCCGGCACGGCGGCCATGTCGACCGGCACCCATTCGCTGGTGATGGCGGCGCCGGCGGTGTCCTTCTGGCCACCCTTCAGGTTCTGTGCGTACACGGCGCCCGAGTATGGGCCCTGCACCTTCACGTCGCCCGAGCCGTTGAGCATCGAGGCTTCGATGCGCGACATGGCGATGTAGGCGATCTTGTCCTTGGCGTTCACGGTGGTGCCTTCCCACTTGGTGAAGCCCAGCGAGCCACCCATCAGGGCCGCATAGCGGTGGGTTTCCAGGAAGGCGGCAGCCTTCTCCATGCCCGGCTTGACCTTGATCCAGTTGAACTTGCCGCTGTACGGGATCTTCGTGTAGGTGGTGTCGACCGGGTCGACCGTCTTCACGTCCATGATGTCGGCGGCCTTGATGCCACCGTCCACCAGGGCCTTGATCTCGGCGCTCGTGGTGCTGCCGAGCTTGATCCAGGTCAGCGTGGCGGCGCCCGGTCCGGTGCCCGAGGTCTGCGTCCACTTGGCCACGTACAGCGTGCCTGCGGAAAGGTCCTTTTCCTTGTCGGCGATGAACATGAAGGCGCCGCCGTTGGTCCAGTCGTCGCCCATCAGCACGGTGCGGTTGTCAGGCATCACGCACACCAGCTCCTTCGAGATGCGGCCGGTGCCGTAGTGCTTCTTGATGGTGCCGGTGCCGTCCGGGTTGACGGTGACTTCCGGCAGGTGGCCGTAGTTGTACGGGTTGGCCTTGGTGGCATCGCCGAAGGTGTTCAGGCTGTAGGCCTGCAGCTGGGTGTTGACGGCCACGGTGGCGTCAGGTTCGTACTCTTCGCTCGACAGGTGGGTGTTCCACGGCGACAGGCTGGAGCCGCAGGTGATCCACAGGCCGTTCACGCCCGAGGTGTCGACGTTGCTGTACTTGACCAGGCTGAGCTTGCCGGTGGACTTGTCCTGGTCCAGCGTCAGCACGGCGATGGGCGAAGGCAGCAGGCCGTACATCGACGACTGCGCCAGGTTGCGGGTGGTGTATTCGAATTGCACCACGGCGAACACGGTGTTGCCCTTGACGCCAGCCACGGTCGGGTTGGCGACGGTCAGCAGCGAGGTGCCGTCCGGGCTGTCCGAGAAGAATTGGCGCGAGGTGCCGGCCACCGAGGTGTCCAGGATCGGCTCGTTCTTGATGTTGTAGTAGCCGCCGGCCACCACGGTGCCGCCCTTGCCGTCCGGCACCAGGTCGCCGGTCTTGAAGAACGAGGCGTAGCCCAGGCTGTATTCCTGCTTGCTGCCGTCGCTGAAGTTGGCAACCAGGCCGCCGGTGACGGTGGTGGTGGCCATGGCAGCGGCGTTGGCCAGCGTGGGCGCAGCCATCGTGGTGAAGCTGGTGGCGGTGAGCGTCGGGTCGTCGCTGCCGCCGCAGGCGGTCAGCAGGCCGGCGCTGGCCAGCGACGAGGCCAGCGGCAGCATGGGCGCGCCGGCCAGGAAGCGCAGCATGTGGCGGCGGGTGGGTTGGTTGAGTTGGCTCATCGAGTTATCCGTTCCTGACATGTTGATTGGCGGCCCTTCTCGGGCTCAAGCGGCGCGATTTTGTGAAGCGCCCGTGTCAGGACCGTGACAAAGCCGTACAAGGGATGTTGGGTGTGTGGACACCACGCACAGGCGAGCCAATCAGGCCAAGGCATCATGCAAAACCCGCCTGTTGAAGCCGCACCATGACCCTGCCCATCCTCTACAAACTGCTTGCATTGGTGGCCATCGTGGCGCTGGGCTGGGTGGTCGGCCGGTTGCGCTGGCTGGGTGATGAATCCGCCGATCCGGCCCGTGTACTGTCGAATGCGGCCTTCTATTTGTTTGCGCCGGCGTTGTTCTTTCGCGCCACGGCGCGGGTTGATCTGGCCCATTTGCCCTGGGGCATGTTGAGTGCGTTTTTCCTGCCGGTGGTGGGCGTGATGCTGGGGGTGTACGGCTGGCAGAAGTGGCGAGCCGGGCTGCCGGGCCACGCCGGGGCGCCGGTGGCCGCGCCGGCGGTGCGTGCCATCACGGCCAGCTTTGGCAACTCGGTGCAGATCGGCATTCCGCTGGCCGCCGGCATCCTGGGCGAAGCCGGCCTGGGCCTGCACCTGACGCTGGTCAGCATGCATGCGCTGGTGCTGCTGCTGGTCGTCACCACCTTGGTCGAGATGGACCTGGCGCGCGCCCATGCCGATGGTGCGGCCGGCCTGGGGCAGGTGCTGCTGGGCACGGCCCGCAATGCGCTGATTCACCCGGTGGTGCTGCCCGTGCTGGTGGGCCTGGCCTGGAACCTCACCGGCCTGGGGTTGGCTGAGCCGGTGGACGAAGTGCTGCAGGTGCTGGGCTCGGCCGTGGTGCCGCTGTGCCTGACGCTGATCGGCATGTCGCTGGCCTACCTGGGCCTGCCCAAGTCACTGGCCGGTGCGCTCACCATCTCCGGCATCAAGCTGCTGCTGCAACCGGCGCTGGTGCTGGCCGTGGCCTGGGGGGTGTTTGGCCTGCGCGGGCTGACCTTGTCGGTGCTTGTCTTGATGGCCAGCCTGCCGGCCGGCAGCAACGCGCTGATGTTCGCGCAGCGCTACCGCGCGCTGGAGGGTGAGACCGCGGCGGTCAACGTGCTGTCGACCCTGGCCTTCGTGGCGGTGGCGCCGTTCTGGCTGTGGGTGCTGTCGCTTCTGCATTGAATATCGGGCGCTGTTTGATGCAGATTGGGCGGGAATTGACGCCGGTTTGTTAGCATTTGTGACTTCTAGGGAGGCCGTGCACCCACCGCAAGCGTCGGGGCCGGAGCAGTAGGAGTCACCATGTCACAGAGCATGCCGGCGTCGGTTTCGCCGACCGACGAGCCGTTGTTCGATGTTTTTGCGACCCGCCGCAGCGGCGTGTCGGTGGACCAGGTTCGCCAGATGGCGCTGGACCAGGGCCAGATGCCCGCCACCAAGATCGACCGCCTGACGCAGGCGCTGGCCACCCAGCCGCGTGTGCAGCTGGGCAAGGAAGTGCCGCGTTCACGCGCCCACAAGGCCCGCATCGACCTCGAAGCCATCGGCTTGCGGGTGGAAGTGGTGCCGGTGCTGAGCCTGAAGCCGATGGGCGAAGACGCGGTCGATCCGACCACCGAATGCCCCGCCTGCGGTGCCCGCGCCGACATGGGGCCGGAGCGCCAATGCCCGGCCTGCGGCGTGTACGTCGACAAGGTGAATGCCGACCTGCAGTTGCGCAAGAAGCTGCTGGAAGAAGAGCGCGGCCGGCTGGAGCAGACCGTGGCCCGCGAGCAGGCCGACGCCAAGAAATTCAACCGCGAGGCGATGGAGCAGGCGATGCGCCGGCAGATCCGCGCCGAGCTGGAGCGCCAGTACGGCCGCCAGCAAGGCCGCCTGGCGCGCTTTGCCCAGCAGCCCGCGATGGTGGGCGTGGTGGTGCTGTCGCTGGCGGTGCTGAGTTTTGGCCTGGGCTTCGGCGCCACCCGCCTGGTCGGGCCGGGCGCCGGTGCGCTGGTGGCCAAGCCGCGCAACATCAAGGTGCAGGATCTGGACGCGCTGCTGGCCCAGATGAACGTGGCGCCACCGGCGGCCGGTGACGCTGAGCCCGGCGGCGGTGACATGGCCGAAGCCGCCGTGATGATGGCCAGCCAGCAGGCCGAGGCTTCGCTGGTGCGCGGCCTGGGGCAGGCTTCACCAGCGACGCGCAGCGCGGCGCTGGCCAAGGCTCTGGTGGACATGGAGCCGGGCCTGCCGCCCGCCGTGGTGCCGGCTGGCGACGATGTGACGGCCGGCCTGGGCGCCGCCGACAAGGCCCAGCTGGTGGGCACTTTCGCCCTGGGGTTGGCCGAGATGGGCCAGGCGCGCCGCGGCCAGGAAGTGCTGGACACGCTCAAAAGCTGGCGTGCGCGCAGCACCGACACCGCGGTGCTCGCCCGGCTGCTGGCGACCGAATTGCAGATCGAAGCCTGGGCCATCCAGGAAGCGCCGGCGATTGAAACCCGCCGCCGCACCGAGTTGCTGCGCACCCGCCTGGCCGGTGTGACGGATGCGCTGACGCGCGCGGAGGCCGGCTCGGCCGTGGCCGCGGTGCTGGCCCGCCAGCCCGATCTGCCCGACACCCTCGCACAGGGCTTCCTGCAACTGGCGTCTGACAGTGCCAAGGCCATCGAGAACGACGAGCAACGCAGCCGCGCCGTGACCGTGTGGATGCAGGCCCTCGGCGACACCCTGGCTGCGCAGGCTGAGCGCCACGCCGCCGCCGGCCACCGCGCCACGGCCGACGGCCTCGCCGCGCAATTGGTGCAGCTGCAGCAGCAAACCCTGCCCGGGCCCACCTCGGTGCATCTGCTGGGCTTGTGGCACCACACGGCGCGCATGCTGGGCCAGCGTCAGGCGGGTGAGCAGGCCCTGGCGGATGCGCTGGCGCAGATCGGCCAGATGAGCTCACTCGACGACCGTGCGGCGGCGCTGCAAGACCTGGCGCGCATCACTGATTCGGTGGCCCAGCCCGCGCTGGCGCAGGCCGCCGAGCAGGTGACCGACGCGGCCCGTCACGCCAATCGCCCTGATTTGCAGGCACGCGCGCTGGCGGCCCTCTCGTTGCTGGCTTCGCGCCATGGGCAGCCCGAAGTGGCCAGCCGCTGGCAACGCCAGGCGCTGCAGGTGCCGGGCCTGGCGCCCCAGCGTGCGCAGCAGATGCGGGCCGAGTTGCTGGTGACCGGCGAGCTGGCCCGTGCCGGCGCGCAGCGCCACGACGGCCTGTATGCCCAGGCGGATGACCGCTTGCAGAAGCTGGCCGGCGTGTTGTTGTGAGGCTGCGGCGGCCCGCCGCAAGGCCGGGCCGCATCCGGGATAATCCGGAGCATGAGCACCCCGCACGACATCCCTGCCTACATGGCCCAGATGGGCGCTGCCGCCCGCGAAGCCGCCACGGCCATGGCCCGGGCCAGCACCCGCGCCAAGAATGCCGCCCTGACCGAGCTGGCCCGCCTGCTGCGTGACGCCGGCGAGCCACTGCAGGCCGCCAATGCGGTGGACATTGCCGCTGCCGAGGCCAACGGCCTGGCCGGCCCGATGGTCGACCGCCTGCGCCTGCCGGCCAAGGTCATCGACACGGTCGCCGAGGGCTGCGACCAGCTCGCCGCCATGCCCGACCCCGTGGGCGAAATCACCGGCGTGAAGCGCCGCCCCACCGGCATCAGCGTGGGCCAGATGCGCGTGCCGCTGGGCGTGTTCGGCATGATTTACGAAAGCCGCCCGAACGTCACGATCGAGGCTGCGTCGCTCGCCATCAAGAGTGGCAACGCCTGCATCCTGCGGGGCGGTTCTGAAGCGCTGCATTCCAACCTCGCGCTGTGGAAGCTGGTGCAGCAGGCGCTGGTCTCGGCCGGCCTGCCCGCCACCGCCGTGCAGCTGGTGGAAACCACCGACCGCGCCGCCGTGGGCCGGCTGATCGCGATGCCCGAGTTTGTCGACGTGATCATTCCGCGCGGCGGCAAAGGCCTGATCGAGCGCATCAGCGCCGAGGCCAAGGTGCCTGTCATCAAGCACCTGGACGGCAACTGCCACACCTACATCGATGCGCAGGTCGACATCGCCCAGGCGCTGGTGGTGACCGACAACGCCAAGACCCAGAAGTACAGCCCCTGCAACGCCACCGAAAGCCTGCTGGTGCATGCCGACAGCGCGGCGGCCTTCCTGCCGCAGATCGGCGCCATCTTCGCGGCCAAGGGTGTGGAGATGCGTTGTGACGCCGCCGCCAAGGCCGTGCTGCAGGCGGTGCCCGGCGCGAAGCTGGCCGACGCCACCGAAGCCGACTGGGCCGAGGAATACCTGGCGCCCGTCATCAGCGTGAAGGTGGTGGCCAGCCTGGATGAGGCTATCGCGCACATCAACCAGTACGGCTCGCACCACACCGACGCCATCCTGACCAACCACCACCCGAGCGCGATGCGCTTCCTTCGGGAAGTGGATTCGGCCAGCGTGATGGTGAATGCCAGCACCCGCTTTGCCGACGGCTTCGAGTACGGGCTGGGCGCCGAAATCGGCATCAGCACCGACAAGTTCCACGCCCGCGGCCCGGTGGGCCTGGAAGGCCTGACCTCGATGAAATGGGTGGTGCTGGGCCAGGGCGAGGTGCGCTCGTGAGCACGCCGGCGGGTGCCGTGAACCCTGCAGCCGCCGCTGGCCGCAAGGCGCTGGTGCTGTTCTCGGGTGGGCAGGATTCCACCGTCTGCCTGGCCTGGGCGCTTGAGCGATTCGCGCAGGTGGAGACGCTGGGCTTCGACTACGGCCAGCGCCACCGCATCGAGCTGGATTGCCGGCTGACCGTGCGCGAGCAGATCAAGCAGCAGTTCCCGCAGTGGGCCGCGCGCCTGGGCGACGACCATGTGCTGGATTTGTCGCTGCTGGGCCAGATCTCTGACACCGCACTCACCAGCGAACGCGCCATCGAGCTGCAGGCCAACGGCCTGCCCAATACTTTCGTGCCCGGCCGCAACCTGCTGTTCCTCGGCTTTGCGGCCACGCTGGCGTACCGCCGTGGCGCCTCGGTGCTGGTGGGCGGCATGTGCGAGACCGACTATTCGGGCTACCCGGATTGCCGCGACAACACCTTGAAGGCGCTGCAGGTGGCGCTCAGCCTCGGGCTGGACACACCGATGACGCTGGAAACCCCGCTGATGTTTCTGACCAAGGCGCAGACCTGGGCCTTGTCGAAGCAACTCGGCGGTGACCAGCTCAACGAGTTGATTGCCGAGCACACCCACACCTGCTACCTCGGCGAGCGTGGCGTGCGCCATGCCTGGGGCCATGGCTGCGGCGAATGCCCGGCGTGTGCCCTGCGTGCGGCGGGCCATGCCGAATGGCTGGCCAGCAGTAGCGCCGCGTCGGCTGCTGTTCAGGCGGTTGGCTGAGATGGCCGCGCTGTGGCCTGACCTGTGGGACTGGCTGCTGCGCCTGGCGCTGCTGGCCGTGCTGATGGGCTGGATGGTGGGCGCCTACAACCGGCTGGTGCGGCTGCGCACGGCGCTGGTCACGGCCTGGGGGCAGATCGACGAATTGCTGACGCGCCGCTCGGCTGCGCTGGAGCCCATGATCGAAGCCCTGCGTGAGCCGATGGCCGCCGAGGCCAACACGGTGCAGGCGCTGGAAGCCGCCTTGCTGAAGCAGCAGGAAGCGGCGCGCACGGTGCGCGCCCGCCCGAGTGCGGCGGAAGCCTTGTCTGCGTGGGTGCTGGCCGAGAGTGAGCTGGGCTCACCGTTGGCGCGGGTGCAAGCCTTGGTTGAGCAGCACCCCGAGGTGGCGCACACCGACCCGGTGCGGCCGCTGCGCAAGCAGCTGGAAGAGCTGGGGCCGCGCATCGGGTACGCGCGGCAGGGCTTCAATGAGCAGGCCGATGCCTACAACGAGGCGATCCAGGCCTTCCCGACCCGCCTGCTGGTGGGCTTGTTCAGGTTCAAGCCCACCGCCCGGGTCTGATCAGGCCTGGCCCATGATGGCCGCGGTGGCCACCATTTCCTCGAATAGTGCGGCCGTGGCACGGCCCGACACGGCGTACGGATCGAGCGTCGCGGTTTCCGAGTACTTCAGCAGCATCGCCGGGTTCAGGCGCGTCATGTTGACCTGGCCCATCGACCAGCCGGCGAAGCGCCGCTCGGCGATTTCCTCGTAGCTCAGCAGCGTCGCGTCGGTGTGGCGGGTGTCGCTGACGATCTTGTTGTAGAGCGCATTGACGGCTGCGCGGCCGCCTTCCAGCACCTGGATGTAGATGCCGTCTGAATAGCACAGCACACCCGTCACACCGGCAGCCGGGTTGGTCTGCTTGGACTGTTTCAGGATGGTGAGCAATTCGTCGTGCTGCACGGCATTGGCGGCGCGGCTCGCGTACATGAGGCGTACAAGCATGGTCAGTCCTTCTTGGAGAGCAACGACAGGAATTCGCGGCGCAGGTTCGGGTCTTTCAGGAAGGCCCCGCGCATCACGCTGTTGACCATGGCGGAGTCGGTGTCCTTCACGCCACGCCAGTGCATGCAGAAGTGGTCGGCTTCCATCACCAGGGCCAGGCCATCGGGCTTGACGCGCTCTTGCAGCACGTCGGCCAGCATGATGACGGCCTCTTCCTGGATCTGCGGACGCGACATGATCCAGTCGGCGATGCGGGCGTACTTCGACAGGCCGATCAGGTTCGAGTGCTCATTGGGCAGCACGCCGATCCAGATCTTGCCGATGATCGGGCACATGTGGTGCGAGCAGGCGCTGCGCACGGTGATCGGGCCGACGATCATCAGCTCGTTCAGACGCGAGATGTTCGGGAACTCGGTCACGTCCGGCATCGGCTGGTAACGGCCGCGGAAGACTTCCTCGATGAACATCTTGGCCACGCGCTTGGCCGTTTCCTGCGTGTTGTGGTCGCTGCTGGTGTCGATCACCAGAGCCTTCAACACCTCGGCCATCTTGGCCTGCACTTCGGCCTTCAGCTCTTTCAGCTCACCCTCACGCACGAACTCGGAGATGTTGTCGTTGGCGTGATAGCGGCGGCCGGCATTCACCAGCCGGTAGCGGATCCGCTCGGAAGCGGGCTGAGCGGACAGATCAGCTTCGTTCAACATCAATGCGCCGCGGCTCGGGGCGGCTTGTTCGGGCGTGTCTTGAGGCATGCCGTGGCTCCTGGGTCGCTGAGAGCGACCGTGCGGTGTCGGGACGCCGATTGTGGGCCAATCGCTTCGACCCTGTTGGGTGGGATGGTTAGACTCCTGCGGTGAATTCTCCTTCCCCTGCTTCCCCCCCGCTGTCGCGCCTGCTGGCGCTGACCGCTGACGCCGTGGCTGCCGTTCGTGGTGGCCGCTCTTTGACTGATGTGCTGGCCCAGGTGCCGGCGGTCTCTCGCCCCGGCACCCAGGCGCTGGCCTTTGCGGTGCTGCGCCGCCTGGGCAGCGCCACCGCTGCCCGCGAAATCCTGGCGCCGCGCAACCCGCCCGCTGCGGTGGACGCGCTGCTGGTGTCGTCGCTGGCGCTGCTGTGGCCCGACGAAGCGCCGCCATACCCCGACCACACGCTGGTCGACCAGGCCGTGACGGCCGCGCGCAAGAAGGTGCCGGCCGCCGCGAACTTCATCAACGCCGTGCTGCGCCGCTTCATCCGTGAGCGCGACGCCGTGGTGGCCCAGGCCGCCCGCCAACCCCAGGGCGCCTGGAACCACCCGGCCTGGTGGATCGACCGCGTCAAGGCAGATTGGCCCGCGCATTGGCAAACCCTGCTGACCGAAGCCCAGCGCCGCCCGCCGATGACGCTGCGGGTGAATGCCCGGCGCGGCAACGTGGCCGACTACCTGGCGCGCCTGAGCGCCGAGGGCATCAGCGGCCACGCGGTGGAGGGCGCCGGCCTGGAGCAGGCCATCGTATTGACCCAGCCTTGCGGCGTGGACCGCCTGCCGGGCTTTGCCCAGGGCGATGTGTCAGTGCAGGATTTGTCGGCCCAGCGTTCTGCGGCGCTGCTGATCGGCGCGGGCCTGGCCCCGGGTGCCCGGGTGCTGGACGCCTGCTCGGCCCCCGGCGGCAAGACCGCGCACGTGCTGGAGCTGGCCGATGTGGACATGCTGGCGCTGGACACCGACGCCACCCGCCTGGCCCGGGTGCAGCAAACGCTGGAGCGCCTGGGCCTGAACGCCCGCACCCGTGCTGCCGACGCCCGCAACGTGGCCAGCTGGTGGGACGGCGAGCTGTTTGATGCCGTGCTGCTTGACGCCCCGTGCACGGCCTCGGGCATCGTGCGGCGCCACCCCGACATCCGCTGGCTGCGCCGGCCTGACGACGTGGCCGCACTGGCCCGCACCCAGGCCGAGTTGCTGGAGGCGCTGTGGCCGCTGGTCAAGCCGGGCGGTGTGTTGCTGTATGCAACCTGCTCCATCTTTCGTGACGAGGGCGACCATCAAGTCGATGCGTTTTTGCAACGACACGTCGCGGAAGGCCTCCGGGTCAACCCGGAATCACCGGGGCATCTGCTCCCGCTCGCCGACAATCCCCAGCACGCCGCCGCGGCCAGTCTGGCTGACGGCTTCTACTACGCGCTGCTGCGCAAGCCTGATCGCCACTGAGCCCACCCGTGAGTTGTACCGAGACGGTTTCTGGATGCTCCGGCCACCGTGTCTGTACGCGAGTGGCCGTTTGGCGTGCCCGCTTCGCGCGGGTCTTGATGCCGCTGGCGCTGCTCTTCAGTCTGCTGCTGGCGGTGCCGGCGCAGGCGCAGTCCATTGACCTGCTCTCACTCGAAGCGTCCCGGCAAGACAGCCAGGGCATCAGCATCGACTTCGATGTGCGCCTGAGCTTGAGCAAAGCGGTGGAAGAAGCGCTGCACCGCGGCGTGCCGCTGTACTTCACGGCGCAGGCCAATGTGTATCGGGGGCGCTGGTACTGGCGCGACGAGCGCGTGTCTCGGGCCAGCCGCAGCTGGCGCGTGGCCTACCAGCCACTCACGTCCAGCTGGCGGGTCAGCTTCGGCGCGCTCAGCCAGAGCTTTCCGACGCAGCAGGCCGCCATGGCCATGATTTCCCGTGTCAGCCGCTGGAAGATCGCCGAAGCCGATCAGGTGGATGCCGGTGAGCGCTACTACCTCGAGTTCAGCTACCGCCTCGACAGCTCGCAGCTGCCGCGACCGATGCAGCTGGACCTGGCCGCCCAGTCTGACTGGCGGCTGGCGGTGGAACGCACCCTCAAGATTGATTGACCTGACCGCGTCACTCGCCCACGCACCATGAAAACTTCGTCCCGCTGGGGTTGGGGCATTGCGGTGCTCGCGGTGTCGGGCATGGGCCTGGTGCTGGCCTTCGTGCTGTCGCTGCTCACCCAGGGGCCGATGCAGTACGAGCGCCACATCGGCTGGCTGTTCTGGGTGAACGTGGCGGTGGCCACAGTGCTGCTGCTGGTGCTGGCCGGCGCGGCGGTGCGCTTGTTCCTGCGGGTGCGGCGCGGCAAGTTCGGCAGCCGCCTGCTGCTGAAGCTGGCGGGCATCTTTGCGCTGGTGGGCGTGCTGCCCGGCGCACTCATCTACACGGTGAGCTATCAGTTCGTCTCGCGCAGCATCGAGGCCTGGTTCGACAGCCGCGTGGAAAACGCGCTCGATGCGGGCCTGGCGCTGGGCAAGGGCACGCTTGATGCGCTGTCGGTAGACCTGGCCACGCGCACCCGCAATGCCGCTGACCGATTCGCCGAGCCGGGCAACCCGCCGGAATTGCTGTCGCTGGAGCGCCTGCGTGACCAGCTGGGCGCGGAAGAGGTGTCGCTGCTCACCGGCAACGGCCAGTTGCTGCTGACGGTGGGTGGCAGCGCGGCGATTCCGGTGGAGCGGCCCTCGGTGGCCATGCTGCGCCAGGCGCGCAACAACCGCTCGGCCAGCCAGCTCGAAGGCCTGGAAGACGACACCGTGGGCGGCGCGCCGCCGGTGCTGGCGGGTGACGGCCCGCAAGGCCGGGTGCGGGCAGTGGCCTGGATCCCCAATGGCCAGATTGCCATCACCGGCAACTCCGAGCGCTACCTGATGGTGGTGCAGCCGCTGCCGCGCGCGCTGACCAGCAACGCGCTCATCGTGCAGGCCGCGTACCGCGAATACCAGCAGCGCATGCTGGCGCGCGACGGCCTGCGGCGCATGTACATCGGTACGCTGACGCTGTCGCTGGTGCTCTCGGTGTTCGGTGCGGTGCTGCTGGCGTTTGTGCTGGGCCGCCAGCTGGCGCGGCCGCTGCTGCTGCTGGCCGAAGGCATGCGCCAGGTGGCCGCGGGTGACCTGGGCGTGAAGCCGGTGATGACCTCTCGCGACGAGCTGGGCGGCCTGACCCGCAGCTTCGCCGACATGACCCTGCAACTGGGCACCGCGCGTGAGCAGGCCGAGCGCGGCGTGCGCCAGCTGGAGGCCGCGCGCACCCGGCTGCAGACCATCCTCGACAACCTGAGTGCCGGCGTCATCATGTTCGACCGCCAGCGCCACATCGACACCGTGAACCCCGGCGCCACGCGCATCCTGCGCGCGCCGATGTCGGCGTGGGTGGGCCGTGATCTGGCCGATGTGCCCGGCCTGGCGGACTTTGCCGTGGCTGTCTGGCAGCGCTTTGATTTGCACCAGAGCCACCCCGAAGACGGCGAGCGCGACCTGTGGCAGGAGTCCTTCGAGCTGCAGGTGGGCGACCGCGACGACAGCATCACGCTGCTGGTGCGCGGCGCGATGCTGCCCGGCCAGGCGCGGCTGATGGTGTTCGACGACATCACCGAGGTGGTGTCGGCGCAGCGCTCAGCCGCGTGGAGTGAGGTGGCGCGGCGCCTGGCGCATGAGATCAAGAACCCGCTGACGCCCATCCAGCTGTCGGCCGAGCGCTTGCAGCACAAGCTCGAATCGAAGCTGAGCGAGCCCACCGACCAGACGCTGCTGGTGCGTTCGGTGGCCACCATCGTCAACCAGGTGCAGGCGATGAAGCAGCTGGTGAATGAGTTCCGCGACTACGCGCGCCTGCCGGCGGCACAGCTTCAGGCGATTGATCTGAACGGCTTGGTGAACGAGGTGCTGGCGCTGTATGGCGATGATGTTGACAAGGGCCGGCTGCAGGCGCGCCTGCAGGCTGCGCTGCCCAACATCCGGGGTGACGCGACGCAGTTGCGGCAGGTCATTCACAACCTGCTGCAGAACGGCCTGGACGCCGTGACGGGGCGCGAAGATGGCCGCGTGAACATCGCAACCGAAGCCGAATTCCACGAGGATGGGCGCCTGCGCGTCGTGCGACTGAAAGTGTCGGACAATGGCCCCGGATTTGGCGAGAAGGTGCTCAAACGCGCCTTCGAGCCGTATGTCACCACCAAGAGCAAAGGCACGGGCCTCGGGCTGGCGGTGGTTAAAAAGATCGCCGACGAACACGGCGCGCGAGTACGCATCGTCAATCTCCCATCGCAGCACGGGGAAGACGATGTACCGGGAGGCGCGCAAGTTTCGTTATCATTTTCGGGCTTCACTGAACAGAGGAATCCTGCGGTGGCGAGTTCCCCAGACCCACGGGGCGTTTGAACACCGTTGTGAGCATCCATGGCAACGATACTTGTAGTCGACGATGAGATGGGCATTCGTGCCCTGCTGTCGGAAATCCTGACCGACGAAGGCCACACCATTGAGCTGGCCGAGAACGCCGCCCAGGCGCGCAGCGCCCGTGAGCGCGTCCGCCCCGATCTGGTGTTGCTCGACATCTGGATGCCCGACGTGGACGGCATCACCCTGCTCAAGGAGTGGGGCGCCACCGGCCAGCTGAACATGCCCGTGGTGATGATGAGCGGCCACGGCACCATCGACACCGCCGTGGAAGCCACCAAGTACGGCGCCACCGCCTTCCTTGAAAAGCCCATCACGCTGCAAAAGCTGCTGCGCGCCGTGGAGCAGGCTCTGGCCCGCACCCCGCCCAAGCCGCCCGCACCGGCCGCGCTGGCCAACGCGCCGATCATCAGCAGCTTCCGCGGCCCCGACGTGAGCCTGACGGTGGAAGCCGCCATGACCGGTGGCCTGGGCCTGCCGGCCAGCATGCCCGTTGACCTGGGCCCGCAGTCGGAACAGAGCTTCGACCTCGACCGCCCGCTGCGCGAAGCGCGCGACGCCTTCGAGAAGAGCTACTTCGAATTCCACCTCGCCCGCGAGAACGGATCGATGACCCGCGTGGCCGAAAAGACCGGGCTGGAACGCACCCACCTGTATCGCAAGCTCAAGCAACTCGGCGTTGACTTGTCTCGCAACAAACGCGGCGGTGTTGCCTGAGGCTTTAAAGTAGTGCTATACTGCTAGCTTCAGCAGATGGCCTGGTAGCTCAGTTGGTAGAGCAGCGGATTGAAAATCCGCGTGTCGGTGGTTCGATTCCGCCCCAGGCCACCAAGAAATTCAAGGGGTTAGCTTGTAACGAGCTAGCCCCTTTGTCTTTTCTGCCGGTAAACCTTGGATCGCCGGCTTGTTGGCATCCCGCAGTGGCGCACCAGCTCGCCCTCAAATCGCACCGCCGCGCGATTTCGCGGTGTGATGCCCAGACGTGTCAGGCCGTGACGGCCGACGTGATGAACAGCGTGATGATCCGCACCATGGGGCCAGCCCCAACATTTTTCGCCTTGCCCTGTAAGGCCAGGCCGGTCTCTCCGACTGAAGAAGGACCGCAGCATGCGTTGGCTTGCGGCGGCAACTTCAACTCACCACCCGGAGATTCCCATGTCGATTCAATCTGCTTCCGCTTTCCTGCTGGCTGCCAGCGCACTGGCCCTGGCCACCGCTGCTGGCGCTGTCGAAGCCCCGAAGGGCTCGTCGGGCAAGGCCGTCGGCGCTGCTGACACCGTGCATTGCTACAACGTCCACGACTGCAAGGGCAACAGCGACTGCAAGACCGCCGAGCACGCCTGCAAGGGCCAGAACGCCTGCAAGGGCCACGGCTTCAAGGCTGTTACCGCCAAGGCCTGCTTCGACCAGAAGGGCACCATCGGCGATCTGTGATGTGCTGATGCTTCCAGGCCTCCCGCACCTTCGGGAGGCCCGTTTTCCTTGAAAGCCCGTCATGCAGCCACTTCCGCTGGCCCCCGGCCCCCACCGCGTTTCGCCAGGTTTTGGTCTGGGCCTTCGCACGCCCCATTACGCTGACTTTCTGGCGGGCCGCCAAGCGGTGGACTGGCTGGAAGTCATCACCGACAACTTTCTGGTGGACGGCGGCAAGCCGCTTGTCATGCTGGACACCTTCCGGCGCGACTACCCCATCGCCCTGCACGGCGTGGCCATGTCACTGGGCTCAGCTGATGGCGTGGACACGGCCTATCTGCGGCGCGTGAAGCAACTCGCTGATCGCATCGACGCGATGTGGGTGTCCGACCACCTCTGCTGGACCGGCCCGCTCGGCCAGCCCCTGCATGATCTTTACCCGCTGCCCTACACCGAAGAGTGCGCCCGGCTGCTGGTGAACAACATCCGCCAGGCGCAAGACGCGCTGGGCCGCCGCCTGGTGCTGGAGAACGTGTCGAGCTACGTGCGCTTCAGCGCCTCGGGTGTCAGTGAATGGGACTTCCTGGCGCACCTGGCCGTTGAGGCCGATTGCGAGCTGCTGGTGGACGTCAACAACATCTACGTCAGCAGCGTCAACCACGGCTTCGACCCTGTTGAATACCTGCGCGCGCTGCCTGCCCAGCGGGTGCGGCAGATTCACCTCGCAGGCCATTCGCGCAGCGGCGATTTCATCATCGACACCCACGACCACCCGGTGTGCCCGGAGGTGTGGGCGCTCTATGCCCAGGCGTGTGTGCTCTACGGCCCGACGGCCACCATGATCGAGCGCGACGACCACATCCCGCCGTTGCCTGAACTGCTGGCCGAGCTGCAGCACGCGCGCGATGTGGCCGATGCGCACGGCGCCGTGAATGCCGCGCCTGGTCAAGCCCGCGGGCCTGCATTGCGATTCCCGCCGGCGGCTGCATCGGCCAATCCGCTGGCGCTGGGGCCAACCCAGCAACTGATGGCCGGCTTGGTGCTGGGCCCGCAACCCGACCACGTGCCCGCCGCGCTGGACGCACCCGGCCCCCTGCCTGCGCTGCGTGGCCTGGAGATTTATCACAACGCCTACCGCAGCCGCTTGGTGGAGGTGCTGGCCGACCACTACGCCAAGACCCTGCTCTACACCGGCAGCGACACCTTTGACGAACTGGCGCGCGACTACGTTGAGCGGCACGCGCCCCAAGGCCATCACCTGGGCCGCTATGGCGACCAATTTGCCGCGCACCTGGCGCAGGCCTACCCCAGCTACCCCGCGCTGCATGAGCTGGCCGAACTGGAGTGGGCCTTGCGCGCCGTGTTCGACGCAGCCGACCAGCCGGCGTGGGACTTGGCACGGGTGCAGCGCATGGGCGCCGACGCCTGCCTGACCCAATGGCCGGTGCTGCACTCAACCGTGCGCTTCCGCACCCAACGCACCAACGCGATCGCCATCTGGAAGGCCATTGCCGACGATGTGGACGTGCCCGAGGCGCACCTGCGCGATCAGCCCACCACCGTGATCGTCTGGCGCTGGGGCCTGCAGCCGCATTTCAGTGGCCTGGACGCGGACGAAGCTGAGTTCCTGCAGGCCTTGGCTGCGCCCGAGCGCAGCATTGCCGACGTCGCTGAAACACAGATGGCCAACCAGCGGCTCAGTGACCCGGCGAAGCTGGGGCAGTGGCTGCATCGGTGGTGGGAGCAGGAGTTGTTGCGGGCTTGAGCCTCAAGGCGCTACAAGAACTTGGCCTTGACCTTGGTGGCTTCGTCAACGAGCGCGACCAACCTCGCGGCCTGCCCGACCACGAAATCACGGAGTTGAGCCGCAAAGGCGCGCTCACTTTCGTCGACGTACTCCTCTGCCAGGGCCTGCGCGGGCGCGTGTTCCACCACCAGCTTGGCCAGCCGCGTCGCCTCGCGTTTCAACAGTTTTCTGTCGATGCCGCACCGTTGTGCAAAGTCTGCCAACTGAAAAGCGCCTACCTCTTCCAGCAAGAAGGCGTCGCCCCAGGCCATGGCCAGCTCATGGCTGATGCCGGCGTACTGAACCACGCTGACCAGGTCATACCAAGGTGCTGGCTCAAGACCCTCGCGGCTGACGAAGAATGAAAAGTTCTTGCCGTGCGCGTCGCAATTGCCAATGAGGAACTGGAACAAGGCCCACCGAAGCAGGGTCATGCGGGCCGCGGCCTTGTTGATGGTTTGGTCAACGCGCTCAAACAGCATCTCGAAGCTCACGCCCTCGCGGATGTGGCGTACATGCTCGCCATTCCCGAGGTTCCGCTCGTACTTGCCGCTCTCTGGCAGATCAGAAGCTTGGGCCGCGTCGATGATGTGCAGGCGCCGCACGGAAGGCGCACTGCTGCCGTGGGCTGCGCCCGCGGCTGCGCCTTGCACGAGCTCACGGTCGAAGCGACGAACGACGAGCACCGGCCTCGGCGTTCGATAGATGCTGACTTCGGCAACAGGCAGATTCATGCGCCGCGCCAGACACATGCAGAAGTGCTCATTGACGACCAAGTGCGGCGTGATCGGACGAGCCGGATCGGGCTTCAGGATGTGCGTGGAGGCCAAAGGTGGCTCAACGAGAAACAGGCGCCCGCCGTCGATCAAAGGCCGGTCAAGGTAGACCATCAACTTGTCCTGCACACCGGCAATGGACATGCGCACCTTGCCGTCCCAAACCGCCAGCGGCATCTGGTCGAGCGAGGCCAACCGCTGGTCCAGTTCTTCACGGGTGACTTCACGCGCGGGTTTGGCGGCCACGGCGGGCGGCACGTCATCCGAGCGCCAGAACCGGAACGCCCCGGTCGTCTCTGTGCCGAGGGCGGTGATGAGCGCGTAGATGTTCGACTTCGAGATGCGGTAGGTTGTGGCCGTGACGTCGAGCGCGCGGCCTTCAGGCAGCAGGTTCTCCACGAAGCGCTTCACGCTACCAACGGCATAGCCGCCGCTCAAAGGCTGAAATGGCAGAGCGGGAGACAGCGGAAATGAGTTCGGCGCGGCCATCCAATCCGGGTCGTAATCCAGTGACCACCGGTCGTTCAGCGCGTCGTAGCCCAAGGTCGCGACCTTCCGGTCATCTGCCCAAAGGTGCAGCGCATGCGGGGCAGCGGCAACGTCAGCTGGATCGGTCATGGCTGCTCCGGCTGGTGGGCGCTGTCGCGCGTGATGGACTGCATCGCCGGATGGTTCTTCGGGCCCAGCACGAGCGTGAGACCAAGGCTGTCCAGCACAGCCAGCAGTTTGTCCAGCCGCACCGAGCCTTTGCTGTTCTCCAGGCGCGAGAGCAGATCCACCGAGACACCGCTCAACGCGGCCGCATCATCAATGCGCAGCGACTGTGCACGTCGACGTTGGCGGATGACCGGACCCAGCGCATTCGCGTCAGTGAGGCGCAAGAGCTCGGGCGAGACGGGGGCGCTGGGCGTCATTTCGGAATTCCCGGGATGGTGGGCGAGAGGAGCGCCGGTGGGAGGCGTGTTCCTTGAATTCCGAAATCATGACATATGTAAGCAACTTCGACGCGAGAATTCATGGAATTCCGAAATTTGGGCCTCTGGTTAGCGCTCCGTCAGAGGTCGGCAACGATCGCGCGGACCCGGCGCGGCGTCCAACGGTGACAACGAATCGAGGTGCGTACGGAGCAAGCTGCCGCCTGTGCAAGGAGCTTGCCTTGGGCGCCTGAAACGCTTTGCGAACGGCCAAAGACGCTTCGTGAACTTGACCGTCAGCTCACCCCCTCGCTGTAGCCAGATAAACAGGCACAGGTCTTCATGCAGGTCTGGCACTTTGCGGATAGCATCTGCCGCAATGGTATCTCGGCAAAAGCTGAGATTTATCCTAATATCAAATAGCAGGGCGGAGAGAAAAAATGGCCAGTGTGTTGCCTGACGGCCGGTACGACCTATTGCTGACCGAAGGGCTGTCGAAACTGATCGACGGTCTCGATGCGAAGCGCTCTGATGTTGAGTTAATCAAGGGTGACGCGGCGAACCTGCTAGCCGATGAGCTCGCCAGACAAATCTCAAAGGCACTGGAAGATGTGTCTGGAAATGGTTCTGAGCAGGCTCACCAACAACTTGAATTGGTCAATGGACTTCTGGTCGCCCTGAGGCGGCGTTTATCGCCCATCAGTGCCGACAAATTAGCGGAAACTGAAGGGGAGGTCATTAACTTGATCTCATCGCCGCTCCGTGTTCTGCGTGCAGTGCAGCGGAATCAGCAGTTCACCACGCCGCCGGAATTAGGGCTGTCCATACCTTGGCTGTTTACGGCAGGCAAGGGCTCGCCTTCTTTGTTGCAGGAGATTCGGCGTGAGCTGGCATCCAGCGACAGCGTTGATATCTTAGTCAGCTTCATTACCGTTTCTGGGGTACGAAAGCTTCAAGATGTCTTGCGGCAAATCACTGCGATGGGGGCGTCGTTCGAAGGCCGTGAAGAAGCCAAACTGAAGATTCGTATCTTAACGACGACCTATACCGGTGCCACTGAGGCGAGAGCGCTTGATGAACTGGCCAGCCTTCCTGGCTGTGAGGTTCGAGTTTCGCTTGATGGGAGACGAACTAGACTGCATGCCAAGGCTTGGATCTTTCATCGCAAGACCGGCTTTGGATCTGCCTACGTGGGTAGTGCGAATTTGTCAGGTGCAGCACTATCCGGTGGGCTGGAGTGGACGGTCAAGATGACGCAGCGCGCGCAAGAACCGATCTTTGCGCGTGCGGTTGCTCACTTCGAAACACTGTGGGCAGATGCCGAGTTCCAGCGGTACGACCCCAGCAACGAAGAGCATAGGCGTGCGCTGATACAAGCCCTGGGGCAACAGTCATTCGCAGGGGGCTCTCAAACTGCCGTCAGCTTCTTCGACCTAGTACCAAAGAGCTATCAGTCTGAAATGCTGGAGCAACTGGCTTCGGAACGAGCGCTCGGTCGTAACCGTAACTTGCTGGTTGCCGCAACCGGAACAGGCAAGACGATGGTGGCTGCTTTCGATTACCGGATTACTTGCCGAACAGTTGGGGGTCAACCGGGTCTCTTGTTCGTCGCACATCGTGAGGAAATTCTGCAGCAGGCACTGCGCACTTATCGCGAAGTGCTGCGCGACCCTGAATTTGGCCAGTTATTGACTGGCCGACACGAGCCAACCAATTTCCGGCACATCTTCGCCACCATTGATAGCCTATCAAGTCGCGATTTGGTCAACACGCTCGGCGAGACTTACTGGCATACCGTCGTCGTGGACGAGTGCCATCGACTGGGTGCTGAGCGCTTGAATGCATTTGCTACCACCATTCGGCCGGACATCTTTTTGGGCCTGACTGCGACACCTGAGCGTAGCGATGGACAGCCAATTTCCCAGCACTTTCAGTCTCGACCAGACGGAAGCCCGGCGGTGGAGTTACGACTGTGGCACGCACTGGATCTTCAGCTATTGGCTCCCTTTGAGTACTACGCCTGCGACGACGCGACGGATTTTTCTTCAGTGCCTTGGGATAAGCCTGGCGAGCGGGATGCCCTTGATGTCCTCGTCACAGGTAACGACGTCAGAGCCAAGTTGGTGGTGAATGAATGGCGGAGACTCGCAGCAGACGCGAGAAACTCGCGTGCCATCGTTTTTTGCGTGTCCGTCAAACACGCTGAGTTCATGACCAGTTGCCTCAATCGCGCTGGATTGCCTGCAGCATGCGTTGTCGGCAGCACAGACATGGACGAGCGGCGCAAGGCGCCAGCACGCTTGGAAAGCGGTGAGCTCTGCGCGTTGGTCACGGTAGATCTCTACAACGAGGGCGTCGACTTACCCATGGTCGATACCTTGCTCCTGCTACGCCCCACCCAAAGTCCGGTTCTTTTTCAGCAGCAAATTGGGCGCGGACTTCGGCTGTCAAAGGATAAAGAGAGTTGTTTGGTGCTGGATTTCGTGGGGCAGCATCGCGCCGATTTCAGATTTGATCGACTACTTTCTGGTTTGACAGGGTTGTCTAGGCGCGAGTTGCTCGATGGGGTTGGCGAGGGATTTGGGAGCTTGCCGCCTGGCTGTCATATTCACTTGCAGCCAAAGACGCGAGAACAGGTGTTGAATGGATTAAGGACATTAACGACGCAGAATTGGCGGCGCCTGACCACCGAGCTTCAAACGTACGTAGCGTTGAAAGGTCGGACGGACATTCGTCTGTCAGACTTTCTACGAGAGCAAGCGTTGGACCTGGATGATGTCTATCGCTCGAGTACTGGTTCGGCGAAAAGCGGATGGACAGCGCTGCGGCGAGAAGCTGGCCTCTTGGCGTCTGAGCCTGGACCTGAGGAGGCCTACTTCAGTCGTCGTTTCGGGGATCTCTTGCATATCGATGATCCCGTCCGATTGGCCACCTTGGCTGATGTTGCTGCACCTAACTATTCCCCTTTGACGCTGGACACCACTGCAAGCATTGCCGCACAGATGTTGGCCTATCAAGTTGATGGCCAGCATTCGCAGATTGCTGACCATCAAGAGTTCACTCGGCGAATTCATGACCATCCGTCGATTGCCGCGGAATTGGCGGAATTGACGGCGATGTTGCAGTCGCGCGCGACATTGGGCGCCTCGCGGATCGCGGGTCTGGAAGACACGCCACTGTGCCTACACGCTGCGTATGGCATCCGCGAAATTTTGACTGCGGTGGGTTGGTGGACCTCAACTCGGCGAGTTCCCACTCAAGCAGGGGTATTGGCACTGGCGAAGCGTAAAGTCGAGCTGCTTTTTGTGACTCTCGACAAGAGTGAGGGTTATCACGACGGCATCGCCTACCGGGACTACGCGATAAGTACGGACAGATTCCACTGGCAATCTCAAAACTCGGCCGGGCCCGACACCAATAATGGTCGCCGATACATTGAAAGTGCAACCAATGGCTGGCAGTTTCAACTCTTTGTCCGGCAGAAGAAGGGCACTCCCTACAGGGCCTGCGGACGAGTGCAGATGGTTTCAGTAGAGGGCGATCGTCCAATGAGTATCGAGTGGCGGTTGGAGTCGCCGTTGTCTGCGGCTTTGTTTCGGGAGTTCAGCGTTTTGCGTGCCGCTTGATGCGGGGAATGGCTACATCACGTTGCCTGGCGTGAAGCCTCCAAACGAACGGTCAACCAACGTACGCGACACTCCCACCATGCCCCCGCCCGCAACCCGCCTCTGGCCCTCCCTCCCCGCCGCCCGCCACACCCCCCACCCCCGCGTCCCCTTCCAGGTCGCGCACTTGGGCCAGGTGTTCACCATCGGCAGCATCCCCGCCGCTGAGCAGGCCTGGCTGCTGGCCACCTCCGCCGGGTGGGCCGCCTCCGCCACCATTCAAACCGCCGCAACAGTGCTCAGCCCCACCGCGTCTGGCGCGTTGTGCCTGAACTTGGCTGCGCCTGAGCGCCAAGCCTGGTTCACCCACATCGGCCTCGCGCTGCGCCAATCCGGCCGCATCCGCGCCTGGCGCGATGAGCCGTACGCGCTGTTCGCCCTGCCTGGCCACCCACCTGTAGATTTCGGCGCAAGCGCTGAAACGTCCGCCGCCAACGCCCAGCCGCCCCTGCTCGCCCACATCGAACGTGCCACCGCGCGCTTCTGGGGCAGCCTCACCTTCGGCGCGCATGCCAATGGCTATGTGGCCGATGCGGCGGGGCGGCCGGTGCAGGTGTGGGTGGCGCGTCGCTCGCTCACCAAGCCCACCGATCCGGGCATGCTCGACAACCTGGTGGGCGGCGGCGTGCCGCTGGGGCAAACGCCCTCTCAGGCGCTGTTGCGAGAGGCCTGGGAAGAGGCCGGCCTGTTGCCGCACCAGTTGCAGGCGGTGCAGCGCGGCAGTGCCTTGCACATTGAGGCGGACATTCGTGAAGGCCGGCAGCTGGAGTGGCTGTACGTGTTTGATGTGCCGCTGCCCGCCGGGCTCACGCCCGTCAATCAAGACGGGGAGGTGGCCGGGCTGGAATGCCTGCCGGTGGCTGAGGCCCTGGCCCACGCCGCCGCGGGCCGCATGACGACGGATGCGTCATTGGCCATGCTCGATTTTGGTCTGCGTCACCAGCTGCTGGCGGCTGACGCGCCAGAGGCCACCGCCCTGCGCGCCCTGGCCGTGCCGGCACCTCAGGCCGCGTGGTTCGACCCCGCCTGGGGGTGAGTTCCTTCAAACCAACTGAACCCCGGCCTCAATTGGGCTGAACCGCGAATCATTGGTGTTTGCAGACACTGGCGTCCTGATTCAAGTCGGTGTCATTCACGACAGCGACTTTGCAAGGAAGCCCCAAGTGAGCAACACCACCACCCTCAACACCACCACCCAGCGCTACAGCGGCGTGGCCATTGCCCTGCACTGGCTGCTGGCGCTGGCCATCGTGGGCGCGTTTGGCGTCGGCATCTACATGACCGATCTGCCCATGTCGCCTGCCCGCCTGAAGCTCTACAACTGGCACAAGTGGGCTGGCGTGACGATCCTGGCGCTGTCGGCTGCCCGCCTGCTGTGGCGCCTCACGCACCGCCCGCCGGCTGACGTGCCGGGCCCGCGCTGGCAGCAAGTGGCTGCCCACGGCACCCACCACCTGCTCTACGTGCTGTTCTTCGCCGTGCCGCTGGTGGGCTGGGCTTACAGCTCGGCAGCCGGCTACCCCATCGTCTGGTTCGGCGTGCTGCCGCTGCCTGATTTCGTGCCGAAGGACAAGGCGCTGGCCGAGCTGATCAAGCCTTGGCACGAGACGCTGGCCTGGGCCATGGCCCTGCTGGTGCTGATGCACATTGCAGCCGCCCTGAAGCACCACTTCATCGACCGCGATGGCCTGATCAACCGCATGCGTTTTGGCGGCCGTTGAACCCCGCGCCGCCCGCAGCCCAACCATTCAAGGTGAACCACCCATGACCGTTTCTTCCAACACCCGTTTCCTGCAACGCAGCCTGGCCGCCGGCCTGCTGGCCTTGCTCACCGCTGGCGCCGCTTTTGCCCAGCAGAAGATCGTGCCGGCCCAGAGCGAAATCAGCTTCACCTCGCGCCAGATGGGCGTGCCGGTGGACGGCAAGTTCCGCAAGTGGGACGCGCAGATCGCCTTTGATCCGAAGAAGCCCGAGGCCGGCAAGGTCAGCTTCACCATCGACACCGCCAGCGCCGCGTTCGGCGTGCCGGAAACCGATGCCGAGGTGTCCAAGCCCGCCTGGTTCAGCGTGGTCAAGTTCCCACAGGCCCTGTTCCAGTCGACCAGCATCAAGTCGACCGGCGCCGGCAAGCTGGAAGTGGCGGGCAAGTTGACCATCAAGGGCAATGTGCGTGACGTGGTGGTGCCGGTGGCACTCAGCCAAGCCGCAGGCACCACCACGGCCGCCGGCAGCTTCGTCATCAAGCGCCTCGATTTCAAGATTGGTGAAGGCGATTGGGCCGACACCTCGATGGTGGCCAACGACGTGACCGTGAAGTTCAAGCTCGCGGTCACTGGCGTGGCACCGCTCTGACGCTGCTCGCTGTTTCAACGATTCAAGCGTTTCCTTCCCACCTCTTTCTTTCACCCAACCCCTTTTCGGAGTTCCCCATGAAGCCGTTCCTCTTCGCCGCAGCCCTGCTGGCCACCGCCGCCACCGCCCAAGCGCAATCCGCCACCTACGCCATCGAGCCGACGCACACCTTCGTCACCTTCGAGATCAGCCACTTCGGCACCTCGACGAACCGCGCCCGCTTCGACAAGAAGGAAGGCACCGTGCAGCTGGACAAGGCCGCCAAGACCGGCAAGGTTGATCTGACGATCGACATGACCGCCATCAACTCGGGCACCGGCGCGTTCGACACGCACCTGAAGAGCGCCGAAATCCTGGACGCCGCGAAGTACCCGACCGCCAAGTTCGTGGCCGACAAGTTCACCTTCAACGGTGACAAGGTTGCTGAAGTGGCTGGCCAGCTGACGCTGAAGGGCAAGACCAACCCGGTCACCCTGAAGGCCACCAACTTCAACTGCTACACCAACCCGATGTTCAAGCGCGAAGTTTGCGGCGGCGACTTCGAAGGCACGCTGACCCGCAGCCAGTTCGGCGTGGACTACGGCCTGAACTGGGGCTTCCCTGACGCCGTGCGCCTGGTCATCCAGGTCGAAGCGATCAAGCAGTAAAGACAGCGACGCCGGACAGGCCGGCAGGTTCATGTCACTATCGGTGCATGAACCGCCGCATCCTGTGCCACCGTCAACTCGGCAAAGCCGCGCTGGCCCTCTTGGGGGCCTCCGCAGCTTTGCCGTTGATGGCCGCGCCACAGCGCTACCAACTTGACCCGGCACACAGCTTCGCCACCTTCGAGGTGATGCATTTCGGCACGTCCACTCTGCGGGGCCGGTTCGGGCCGCTCACCGGTGAGGTGATGCTGGACGTGGCGGCGGGCCGCGGCGAGGTCGGGCTGACGATCGACACCAGCCAGGTCAACACCGGGGTGCGCATGCTCGACAGCCGCCTGTGCGCAGCGGACCTGCTCGATTGCGAGGGCTTTCCGCAGGCCTACTTTGTGGCGCGGCCCTTCGAGGTGTCGGCCGACGGCCGGGTAGCCAGCCTGCGCGGTGAGTTCACGCTGCGCGGCGTGTCAGAGGCGCTCACGCTCACGGCCATGCAGTTCGGCTGCTACACGCAGCCTGAAAGCCGCCGCCGCGTGTGCGGTGGTGATTTTGTCGGCGAGATCCGCCGCAGCCGCTTCGGCGCCACGTTCGGCTTGCCGCTGGTGGGCGACACGGTGCGGCTGGTGGTGCAGGTGGAAGGCGTGGCGGCTGAGGCGCCCTGAAGCGCCCCGGGCCATCCCTCCAGCGCTGTCAGGATTTCGCCAGCAGGTCGAAGTGTTCCACCACCGGTGCGCCGGCAAAGAACGGGCCGACGATGGCGCGCCATTCGGCAAACGCGGGTGATTGGCGGAAGCCCACCGTGTGGTCTTCGAGCGTGTCCCAGAAGATCTGCAGGATGTAGCGCTCGGGGCTTTCGATGCCCTTGTTCACCTTGAAGCCACGAAAGCCGGGGCTGTGCGCAATCACGGTGGTCAGGCCACGCTGGATGGCTTCGTCAAAGGCGGCTTGCTGGCCCGCGTGAATGCGGATGTCGGCCAGTTCAAGAATCATGGGGTGTCTCCAGCGAGGTGTGTTGGGTGGTTGCAGCCCCCGAGTTTGCCACCCGTCGATAATTGCGTTTTGCACACGCCCCACGGAGCCTTCCTTGAACCGTCCCGACGACTGGCAGCACGACCACGAAGTGGGTGGCGAGCGCCAAAGCCCGCCCCCGGCCACCACGCTCGACACCACCCGCGTGGACGACGTCCGCATTGGCGCTGTGCGCCCGCTGATTTCGCCGGCACTGCTGCTCGACGACCTGCCGATGCCACCGGCGTCGCAGTCGCTGGTCGAAGAGGCCCGCGCGTCGATGTCGAAGATCCTGTCGGGCGCTGATGACCGGCTGATCGTGGTGGTGGGCCCGTGCTCCATCCATGACCACGAACAGGCGCTGGCCTATGGCCGCCAGCTCAAGGCCCTGGCCGATGAGCTGAGTGGAGAGTTGCTGGTGGTGATGCGCGTGTACTTCGAGAAGCCGCGCACCACGGTCGGCTGGAAGGGCTACATCAATGACCCGCGCCTGGACGGCAGCTTCCGCATCAACGAAGGCCTGCGCCGTGCGCGCCAGTTGCTGCTGGACGTGGCCGAGCTCGGCCTGCCTGCCGGCACCGAATTCCTCGACCTGCTCAGCCCGCAGTACATCGCTGACCTGGTGAGCTGGGGCGCGATCGGTGCCCGCACCACCGAAAGCCAGAGCCACCGCCAGCTGGCGTCGGGTCTGTCATGCCCGGTGGGCTTCAAGAACGGTACCGATGGTGGCGTGAAGGTGGCGTCGGATGCCATCGTGGCGGCCCAGGCCTCGCACGCCTTCATGGGCATGACGAAGATGGGCCAGGCCGCGATCTTCGAGACCCGCGGCAATGCCGATTGCCACGTCATCCTGCGCGGTGGCAAGGCGCCGAACTACAGTGCCGCCGATGTGCAGGCCTGCTGCGCCGTGCTGGCCAAGAGCGGCCTGCGTGAGCAGGTGATGATCGACTTCTCGCATGCCAATTCCGAGAAGCAGCATCGCCGCCAGATCGCCGTGTGCGCCGATGTGGCGGGGCAGATTTCGGGCGGTGAGCACCGCATCACGGGCGTGATGATCGAGAGCCACCTGCTGGAAGGTCGCCAGGATCTGGTCGAAGGCCAGTGCCCGGCCTGGGGCATTTCGGTGACGGACGCCTGCGTGGGCTGGGAAGACACCGCGCCGATGCTGCGCCAGCTGGCGCAAGCGGTGGCCCAGCGCCGCCGCGTCAAGACATCGCCGTAAGCAGCTCGGTGCCGTCGTCGTAGAGCGACGGCCGGAAATCGGGGGAGCCGTGCACCGTGTCGTCGCCCATCGCCCACAGCGTGAGGCGATCGGCCGGCATCGGCTTGGCGAACAGGTAGCCCTGCAATTCATCGCAGGCCAGGCGCACCAGCGTGTCGCGCTGCTCTTCGGTTTCCACGCCCTCGGCCACCACGCGCAGGTTCAGTGCGTGGGCCATGTGGATGATGCCGTCGACGATGGCTTCGGCCTTCAGCGACGTGCCCAGCTTCATCACGAAGTGGCGGTCGATCTTCAGCTGGTGCACCGGCATTTCGCTCAGCACGGCGTAGCTGGAATATTCGGTGCCGAAGTCGTCGAGTGACAAGGTGATGCCGTCTTGCGCCAGGCGGGTCAGCACGCGCAGCGCCGCGTCCTTGTTCTGCATGAACACCGATTCGGTGATCTCCAGCGTCAGCAAACGGCGGTCGATCTTGTGCCGGGTCACCGCGCGGTGAATGCGGTCCATCAGGTCGTCCTGCTGCAGCTGCTGCGGCGTCAGGTTCACCGACACGCGCATGCGCAGGCCCTGGTTCTGCCAGATCTGCAATTGGCGACAGGCTTCGTCCAGCACCCAGCCACCCAATGCGCCGATCAGGCCGAAGCGCTCGGCAATGGGAATGAACACGCCCGGCATCATCAGGCCGCGGGTGGGGTGGTGCCAGCGCACGAGTGCTTCCACCCCGGTGATCTGGCTGGAGTAGCCGTCGATCTTCGGCTGGTAATACAGCTCCAGCTCATGGCGGTCGAGGGCGCTGCGCAAGTCATGCTGCAGTTGCAGCTGCTCGCGCGCGTCGTGGTCCATGCTGGGCTCGAAGAACGCGAACGTCGATCCGCCGGCGCGCTTGGCCGCGTACATGGCCGCGTCGGCATTGGCGATGAGCTTTTGCGACGGGCCGTGATCGGGGTACATCACGATGCCCACCGAGCACGACAGCGTCACATGCACGCCGTTGGGCAGCACATACGGCTTGCTCACCGTATCAAGCGCGGTCTGCGCCAGCTTGCCGGCACCCAGCGTGCCGCCAGGCATTTCGGCCAGCACCAGGAATTCGTCACCACCGATGCGCGCCACCAGGTCGGTCGGGCGGGCCGTGGCTTTGAGGCGCTGGCCAATTTCGCGCAGCACCGAGTCGCCGGCCACATGGCCGAAGGAATCGTTCACGGGCTTGAAGCCGTCGAGGTCGATGAACAGCACAGCCAGGCTGCCGGGTTCATCGCCCAGGCGGGTCAGCAATTCTTCAAGCCGCTCTTCAAACAGATTGCGGTTGGCCAGGCGGGTCAGCGGGTCGGTCAGGGCCTGTTCACGCAGGCGCCGGTTGGCCTCGCTGAGCGAGTTGGCGAGCATGCGGTTCTGCCCATGGGCGCGGTTGTCCACCATCACGCCGAACACGCCCAGCAGCAAGACGATGCAGCCCGCGCTGGCGGCGAGTTGAGCGGTGGTCACATCCAGCAGGCCGTTCACATTGCCCAGCGTGTCCACGAAGTGTTGCGCACCCAGGGCGATGTCTTGCGCCATGCCTGCCGTCAGGCCGAACAGCAGCGCGCCCAGCCACAGGCGGCTGTTGGCCGGGCCCATCTGGTGCCAGCGTGGGCTGAGGGCCAGCCAGGCGGCGGCCAGCGCGCCCACCACCACCACCATCGGTGGCAGCACCAGGGCCAGCCACCAGGCGCCATGGCCGGTGGGCGGTGTGCCCAGGCTGCGCAGGCCCAGCCACAGGCAAAGGCTCCACAGCAGGCCGATCTGGCCCGCCAGCAGCGTCATGCGGCCACGCGGGTGCAGCGACAGCCGCCCCGAGGCCAGCACCAGCGCGCTGGTCACCAGGCACGCGGCGGCTGACAGGCCCAGCGCCTCGGTTCGGAAGTAGAGCTCCCAGGGCAAGGCCATGGCCGAGAGGGCCGCCACCTGCGACGACCAGAGGCCGCAGGCCGTGGTGACCGTGCCTGCCAGGCCCCAGCCTAAGGTATTGATCTTGTCGCGTGAGCGGATCTTCCGCAGGCTGTGCAGCAGAAAGCCGAAGCTCAGGCCGGCCAGCAGTGCTGACAGCAGCAACGGTGCCCAGAGAAGGGAGGGGGATGAATGCGGTTCCATGGCTCAGATGGCTTTATCGGCCATCCACCGCATTCTCTCAACCCCGGAGAAGCCACGAGCGTGATACTTGCCCCGTTACACCTCTCATTTCGAGCCATTCTGCCCACACCTGCCGGGCGTTGGGCCGGATAAGCGCTGCTAGGCGCGCGCGCTCAGTGCAGGCCGGCGTGTGCGGGTGCCATCGCCGTGTAGCGGCCCAGCAACTCATCAATGTCTTCGGCAGACGCTTCGCTCTGCACCAGCGCTTCGGCCTGCGCGCGAAAACTCTGCGCCACCAGGCCTTCGATGAAGATGCCCTGGCGCGACGACTTGTCGACGATTTCATAACCGCCGTGGGCCGACAAATCCACAGCCAGCACAGCGAAGGTATCCGAGTTGTAGACGAGGGTCATGCAGTGCTCCAGGGAAGGCCAGTGATGCTCCACACATGCCGCTCTTTTCCGGCATTTCAAGGGTGGGCTGGTGTGGTGAAAGCTGTGCTGGTGGGTGTGCCGGGCAGCTCCGCGCCACGGTCGCCCGCCCACTGCAGCAGCAAGGGCTCGCCCGAGGGCACGGGCGTGTGGCGCAGCTGCACCGGCCAGTGGCCCATCGACGGCGCCAGCCAAACCTCCACCCGCTGGTCCCAGGGGCGTGCAGGTTCGCGCAGCAGGTGCACGCAGGGCAGGGCGGTGTGCCCGGGCAATGCCAGCAACACCGGCCCCACCACCTCGAACTGCCACGCATCCAGTTGCCCGCCTGGCAGCGCCACCGGCACCACCAGGCTGTGCCCCGCCCGCAGGCGCGGCCCCATCGCCTGCGCCAGGCCGGCCAGTTGCACAAGCCAGCTGGCCCGGTCTTGCGTGCCGGCTTCGAGGCCATGGGCGGCGGTGCTGCCGGAGAAGCTCACCACCTGCTTGTCGCGCTGGAAGTTGACGGCGCGGGTGGCCCGCTCACCGCGGTGCTCCACCATGCGCAGCGGCAGCAGGCCGTCTTCGGCGCTCAGCTGGCCTTGGCTGGACCAGCCTGCGGCGGGCCGGCCGGCCAGCGTCAAGCGCCAGGCCAGGCGGTAGCTGCCGTCGGGCTGCGGTTCCCAGTCCAGCTGCGCCTGGCCGACGCGCTCGCCGCGTTGGGCTGTGTAGGCCCAGTGGCCGGCGGCGGGCAGCTGCGGCGCGGGCTGGCTGCGCTCGGCGGGCAGTGGGCGTGCTGGTTCTTTGGCTGGGGTAGTGGCTTGGGCGGGGTCTGCTGGCGCTGCTTCCGGTTCAAGCACATCGGTGGCTGGCGGTGGTGCGGGAACCGGCGCGGCGGCGGTGGCGCGGCGGGTTGGGTGCCTTGTCGGTGTTGTAGGCGCGGCAGGTACCAACGCCGGCGTTTGCTCAGCCACCGCCACTACCAACATCGCCACGGGCGCTTCGGCATCGGCGGGTATTGCTGGCAGGTTGGCTGCCCAGCGCGCCATGCCCGGCGACAGCAACTGCCAGTGCACCACCAGCACGGCCACCAGCAGGCCCAGTTGTGCCCAGCGCCGCGCAGGGGCTTGCTCAAGAGCACGCGCAACAGCAGACACAACAGCAGACACAACAGCGCCCCGGCCTGTGGGGCTGGTGGGGGTACGGCCTGATCGGGTGGCGAGCGGGGCCGTTCCGGGCATCGCACAATACTGCCACCAAAATCCGGATCACCATGAAACTCGCTACCTACAAGGACGGCTCGCGTGACGGGCAGCTGGTGGTCGTCTCGCGCGACCTCAGCACCGCGCACTTTGCCAACGGCATTGCCACCCGGCTGCAGCAGGTGCTGGACGACTGGAACTTCCTGTCGCCGCAGCTGCATGACCTCAGCATCACGCTCAACCATGGCAAGGCCCGGCACGCGTTCCCGTTTGATCCGGCGATGTGCATGGCGCCGCTGCCGCGCGCCTACCAGTGGGCCGATGGCTCGGCCTACCTGAACCACGTCGAGCTGGTGCGCAAGGCGCGTGGCGCCGAAGTGCCGCAGAGCTTTTATGGTGATCCGCTGATGTACCAGGGCGGCAGCGACGACTTCCTCGGTGCCTGCGACGACGCCGTGTTCGCCAGCACCGATTGGGGCATCGATTTCGAATCGGAAGTGGCGGTGATCACCGGTGACGTGCCGATTGGCGCCACGCCCGCCCAGGCGCTGGAAGGTGTGCGGCTGCTGATGCTGGCCAACGACTGGAGCCTGCGCAACCTCATCCCCGACGAGCTGGCCAAGGGCTTTGGCTTCGTGCAGAGCAAGCCGGCCACCGCGTTCAGCCCGGTCGCCGTCACGCCCGACGAGCTGGGTGATGCCTGGCAGGGCGGCAAGGTGCACCTGACGCTGCAAAGCACGTGGAACGGCCGCAAGGTGGGCCAGTGCGAAGCCGGCCCGGAAATGACCTTCCACTTCGGCCAGCTGATTGCCCACCTGGCCAAGACGCGCCAGGTGCGCGCCGGCAGCATCGTGGGCTCCGGCACGGTGAGCAACAAGGACTGGGCCAAGGGCTACAGCTGCATCGCCGAGCGCCGCGCCATCGAGACCATCGAACACGGCGCGCCCAAGACCGAATTCATGCAGTTTGGCGACACCATCCGCATCGAGATGAAAGGCCGCGATGGCCTGAGCTTGTTCGGCGCGATTGAGCAGACTGTCACTGACCCGGGTTGAACCATGAGCATCCACACTTCGTTCACGGCACTGCTCGGGCTGCGCGGCCTTCGTGCCAGCCGCCGGTTGGCGATCTGGTCGCTGCTGTCGCTGAGCCTGGCTGGCCACACCGCACAGGCGGCTGACGAGCCCGTCGCTGCCGCCTCTACTGCGGCCCCTGCCGCTTCCGAGCCCGCCCGCGTCTGCCCACCCGCGCCCGTGCCGCCCGATGTGGCCCAGATGCAGCAAGGCATGCGCGACGCTGTGGACCGTGGTTTCCTGTGGAAGGTCAGCCGGAATGGCCGCTCGTCGTGGTTGTACGGCACCTTGCATGCGGCCAAGATCGACTGGGTCTACCCCGGCCCGGCGGTGCAGCAGGCGTTGCGCGACAGCGACGTGGTGGCACTGGAAATCGACGTGCTCGACCCCGGCGTGGCCAAGCGCCTGGAAACCGCCGTGAAGATGCCGGCCAAGCCAGCCGCATTGCCGCCCGAGCTGGCCGCCCGGCTGGCCACGCAAGCTCGGTTGGCCTGCGTGGACGACGCGCTGGCCGGCCTGCGCCCCGAGATGCAGGCCGTGACGCTGTCGGTGCTGGTGGCGCGCGACGAAGGCATTGACCCCTCGTGGGGCGTGGACGGCTTCTTGGCCGGTTACGCCCGCGGCCTGCAGAAGCCCGTCATCTCGCTGGAAACGCCGGAGTTGCAGATGGCGCTGCTGGTGTCGAACAAGCCGGCCGACACGGCACGTTCGGTGGCCGAGGTGCTCACCGAGCTGGAAAGCGGCGAAACCAGGCGCACCCTGCTGCGCCTGGCCCGCGCCTGGGCCGCCAGCGAGTTCAGCGAACTGGAAACCTACGCCCAGTGGTGCAACTGCGTGAAGACCGCCGAGCAGAAGCGCTTCTACGCGCAGCTGCTGGACGGCCGCAACGGCCCGATGGCCCGCCGCATTGCCGATGCCCACCAGCGTGGCCAGCGCGTGTTCGCCGCCGTGGGTGCCTTGCACATGGTCGGGCCGAAGTCGCTGCCAGCCCTGCTGGCGGCGCAGGGCTTTCAAGTTGAGCGCGTGCGCTGAGGCGGGCGCACAATCACCTCACTTCCCGTCAATCAAAGGGGTTCACATGGCTGATGCCGGCGGTTTTGCCAAGATGGTTCCGGGGTTTGATTTTCTGCAGGGCCTCGTGAAGACCGCGGGCTCGGCGCTGCCCAACATGGGCCAGTGGGTGGCCCCCACGCTGAACCCGGAAGAGCTGGAAAAGCGCATCGAGGAATTGCGCACCGTGCAGTTCTGGCTGGAACAGAACGCCCGGATGATGGGCGCCACCATCCAGGCGCTGGAGGTGCAGCGCATGACGCTGTCCACCCTGAAGTCGATGAACGTCTCGATGGGTGAGCTGCGTGATGCGATGACGCTCAAGACGCCCGGCGCGCAGGCCGCCGCCGAGGAGCTTGATGAGGACGAAGACGAAGACGAGGACGAGGACGACGATGAAGCCGCAGCGCCGCCTGCAGTCGCGGCTTCACCTGCTGCTGCTTCGGCTGACGCCCCCGCTGGCGTGGTCGACCCGATGCAGTGGTGGGGCGCCCTGACCAAGCAGTTCACCCAGCTGGCAGCCAACACCATGAAAGAAAGCGCCACCGACGCTGCCAAGAACCTGGCCGGCGCCATGGTGAAGCAGTCGTTCGAGGCGGCCAATGAAACCCTGAAGAAGGCGGTCAGTGTGCCGGCGGCGGTGGCCCAGAAGGCTGCCTCAGCGGCCACGGCGGCCGCTGGCCGTGCGGCGCCGCGCAAGGCTGCCAGCGCTGCCGCGGGCAAACCGGCGGCGAAGAAGCCAGCCAGCAAGTCCGCCTCCAAAACGACGGCTTCCAAAACGACGGCAGCCAAGCGCGCCACCAAGCCCCGAAGCTGACTTTCCCGACCAAGGTTCCCTCGCATGGCGACTGCAGTTTCCACCGGCCCGTTTCTGTTGGGCCATGCCACCCACCCGGACCCCCACATGGCGCTGGCGCTGGTCGCCGCGCAGCTGGATGCCCAGCGCGCCAGCCAGCCGGCCTTCGTGCCCACGCTGGCGCTGCTCTATTTGAGTGACCGCTACGCCGACCAGGCCGAAGCCGTTCTGGCCGAAGTGGGCCAGCGCTGGCCCGGCGTGAGCGTGGTGGGCAGCACCAGCGTGGGCCTGTGCGTGAGCGGTGTCGAGTACATCGACGAGCCCGCGCTGGCCGTGATGCTCACCGATCTGCCGCGCTCCCAGTTCCGCGTCTTCAGTGGCCGCCAGCCCCTGGGTGACGGCGACGCCTGGTCGGCGCTGGTGCATGCCGACCCGGCCACCTCTGACCTGGTGGAGTTGATTGGTGAGCTGGCCGACCGCACGGGCAGTGGCTATCTGTTTGGCGGTCTGGTGAGCGGCCGTGGCCGGCGCGTGCAGCTGGCCGACGGCGTGCTTGATGGCGGCTTGTCGGGCGTGGCGTTTGGCGACGGCGTGGGCGTGGTCTCACGCGTTACCCAGGGCTGCCACCCGATCGGCCCGACCCGCCGCGTGACCTCCGCCGACCAGAACGTCGTGCTCACGCTCGACGGCGAGCCGGCTTTGCCGCTGCTGCTCGAAGAGCTCGACATCTCGCTCGACAACGCCGAGGTGGCCATGCCGCGCCTGAAGCAGGCACTGGCGGGTTTGACCGACGCCGGTGACGCGGCCCGCGGACGCGGCGGCGAGTTTGGCGCCCAGACCCGCGTGCGCCACCTGATCGGCCTGGACGTGGGCCGTGAGGCAGTGGTGCTGGGCGATGTGGTGGTGCCGGGCATGCAGCTGAACTTCTGCACCCGCAACCCGGAAGGCGCGCGCCGTGACCTGCTGCGCATCTGCGCCGAGATCCGCGATGAGCTGGAAGGCGATCTGCCCGAAGAGCGGCGCGCCATCCGCGGGGCGGTCTACGTGAGCTGCACCGGCCGGGGCGGCCCGCATTTCGGCAGCCCGAACGCCGAGCTGCGCCTGGTGCAGCAGGCCTTGGGCGATGTGCCGCTGGTCGGGTTTTTTGCCGCCGGCGAAATCGCCCACCACCACTTGTATGGCTACACCGGCGTGCTCACCGTCTTCACCGAGCCGGCCTGATCACCCGCATCCAGGTCACGACCGTTGTGACCTCACGGTAGCCATCACATTCAGGTTCTTCCAAGTCCGGCCGGGTACAGTTGACCCACACCGGAACTGTGCCAGAGGCGCTCGTGATGAATGCTGTTGCTGAACTTCCAGAAGCCGCCGATCCGGCCACGCTGCGCCATGAGCGCATGACCCGGCAAGCCGAGGTGGTGGCGGCCCTGCAGGCCGTGTTGCCCGCCCACGCCTTGCTGTGGACCAGCGAAGACACCGTGCCCTATGAGTGCGACGGCCTGACCGCCTACCGCGAACGCCCGCTGGTGGTGGCCTTGCCCGAAACCGACGCCCAGGTGGCCGCTGTGTTGCGCACCTGTCACCAGCTGGCCGTGCCGGTGGTGGCGCGCGGTGCCGGCACCGGCCTGTCGGGCGGCGCCATGCCGCACGCCATGGGCGTGACGCTGGGCATGGCCAAGTTCAACCGCATCCTGCAACTCGACAAGCACAGCCGCACGGCGGTGGTCCAGTGCGGCGTGCGCAACCTCGCCATCAGTGAAGCAGCCGCGCCGCATGGCCTGTATTACGCACCTGATCCATCCAGCCAGATCGCCTGCACCATTGGCGGCAACGTGGCCGAAAACTCCGGCGGCGTGCACTGCCTGAAGTACGGCCTGACCGTGCACAACGTGTTGAAGGTCAAGGGCTACACGGTGGAAGGTGAATCCGTGGAGTTCGGCGGCGACGCGCTCGACGCGCCCGGCCTCGACCTGCTCAGCGTGGTGATCGGCAGCGAAGGCATGCTGGCCGTGGTGACGGAAGTGACGGTCAAGCTCACGCCGAAGCCGCAGGTGGCGCGCTGCATCATGGCCAGCTTCGACGATGTGCGGCGCGCCGGCGACGCGGTGGCCAACGTCATCGGCGCCGGCATCATTCCGGCCGGCCTGGAAATGATGGACAAGCCGATGACGGCGGCCGTGGAAGACTACGTGCACGCCGGCTACGACCTGGACGCCGCCGCCATCCTGCTCTGCGAAAGCGACGGCACGCCCGAGGAAGTGGCGGAAGAGATCGAACGCATGATGGCCGTGCTCTCGGCCTCTGGTGCCACCCGCATGGCGGTGAGCGAAAACGAGGCCCAGCGCCTGAAGTTCTGGAGCGGCCGCAAGAACGCCTTCCCCGCGTCGGGCCGCATCAGCCCCGACTACATGTGCATGGACTCCACCATCCCGCGCAAGCGCCTGGCCGACATCCTGCTGGCCATCGCCGAGATGGAGAAGAAATACGGCCTGCGCTGCTGCAACGTGTTCCATGCCGGCGACGGCAACCTGCACCCGCTGATCCTGTTTGATGCCGCTGACCCGGACCAGATGCACCGCTGTGAGTTGTTCGGCGCCGACATCCTGGAAACCAGCGTGGCGATGGGCGGCACCGTCACGGGCGAACACGGCGTGGGCGTCGAGAAGCTCAGCTCGATGTGCGTGCAGTTCAGCCCGGAAGAGCGCGAACAGATGATCAGCCTGAAGCGCGCGTTTGATCCGCTGGGCATGCTCAACCCCGGCAAGGTGGTGCCCACCTTGCACCGCTGCGCCGAGTACGGCCGCATGCATGTGAAGAAGGGCCTGCTGCCCTTCCCGGAACTGGAACGTTTTTGATGAGTGCTGACACCGTTGTGACCGACCCCGCGCTGGCCGCCCTGCAGCAGCAGGTGCGTGACGCCGCCGGGCGCCGCCAGCCGCTGTGCATCCGCGGCCATGGCAGCAAGGATTTTCTCGGTGGCCCGCTGGTGGGCGATGTGCTCGACACCCGCGAGCTGTGCGGCATCTCGTCATACGAGCCGACCGAGCTGGTGGTCACGGCGCGGGCCGGCACCCCGCTGGTCGAGCTGGAAGCCGCACTCGCTGAGCGCGGGCAATGCCTGCCGTTTGAGCCGCCGCGTTTTGGCGCCGGTGCGCTGGGTGCGGGCACCGTGGGCGGCATGGTGGCCGCTGGCCTGGCCGGCCCTGCTCGGGGTGCGGTGGGCGGCGTGCGCGACTACGTGCTGGGCGCCACCTTGCTGAACGGCCGCGGCGATGTGCTGAGCTTCGGCGGGCAGGTGATGAAAAACGTGGCCGGCTACGACGTGTCGCGGCTGCTGGCCGGCTCGCTGGGTGTGCTCGGTGTGATCTGCGAGGTCTCGCTCAAGGTGTTGCCGCAGGCCCTGGCCACGCGCACGTTGCGGTTTGATCTGGACCAGATCAGCGCCTTGCGCCGCGTGAACGACTGGGCGGGCCAGCCTCTGCCGCTGAATGCCAGCGCCTGGTGGGACGACACCCTGGTGGTGCGCCTGCGCGGTGCCGTGGCTGCGGTGGACGCCGCCACCGCGCGGCTGGGTGGCGAGACCATTCCCGATGCGCTGGCGCACGGCTTCTGGGAAGGCCTGCGAGACCAGCGCGACGACTTCTTCCAGCATGCCCATGAGGCGGTGGCGCAGGGCGCCAGCCTGTGGCGCCTGTCTGTTGCGGCCACTGCGCCGCGCATCGCACTGAAGGGCGAGCAGCTGGTGGAGTGGGGCGGCTCGCAACGTTGGTTGATCACCGACGCGCCCGCGGCCACGCTGCGGGAGGCTGCAGCTGAAGCCCGCGGCCACGCCACACTCTGGCGCGGCGGTGACCGCAGCGAGGCGCCGTTCACCGCATTGAGCAAGCCCGTCCTGCGCATTCACCACCAGCTCAAGCAGAGCTTCGATCCGGCCGGCGTGTTCAACCGCCAGCGCCTGCACCCCGACTTCTGACGCCGCCGACGACGCCATGCAAACCCAACTTGCCCCCGAGTACGCCGGCACCCCTGACGGCGAGGCCGCCGAGGCCATCCTGCGCAAGTGCGTGCACTGCGGCTTCTGCACCGCCACCTGCCCGACCTACCAGCTGCTGGGCGACGAGCTCGATGGCCCGCGCGGCCGCATCTATCTGATGAAGCAGGTGCTGGAAGGCGGGGCGGTGAGCCGGTCCACCCAGCAGCATCTGGACCGCTGCCTGACCTGCCGCAACTGCGAATCGACCTGCCCCAGCGGCGTGCAATACGGCCACCTGGTGGAGATCGGCCGCAAGCTGGTCGACCAGAAAGTGGAGCGCCCGGCGCCCGAGCGCGCGGTGCGCTGGTTGCTCAAGGAGGGGCTGACCTCGCCGCTGTTCGCGCCGGCCATGAAGATGGGCCAGGTGGTGCGGCCCTTGCTGCCCAAGTCGCTCAAGCACAAGGTGCCGGCGCGCAGTGGCGCGTCCGCGCACCGCTGGCCCACCCGCACGCATGCCCGCAAGGTTTTGATGCTGATGGGCTGCGTGCAGCCGGCGATGATGCCCAACATCAACTCGGCCACCGCCCGCGTGCTCGACGCCGCCGGCATCCAGACCGTGGTGGCCGACAGCGCCGGTTGCTGCGGCGCCATTCGCAGCCATCTGAACGACCACGAAGGTGGCCTTGCCGACATGCGTCGCAACATCGACGCCTGGTGGCCGCTGGTGGAAGGCCTGACCGAAGCCGGCAGCGTCGAGGCCATCGTGATGAACGCCTCGGGCTGCGGCGCGACGGTGAAAGACTATGGCCACGCGCTGGCCCATGACCCGGACTACGCCCAGAAGGCCGAACGCATCAGCGCCTTGACGCGCGACCTGAGCGAGTTGCTGCCCGACCTCGTGCCCAAGCTCAAGCCGCTGATCAGCAGCCGCCGCAGCCGTCATGAAGCCGACAGCTTCGAGCCCACGCCGCTGGCCTACCACCCGCCTTGCACCTTGCAGCACGGCCAGCAACTGCGCGGCGGCGTGGAGACCCACCTGGCTGAGCTCGGCTTCGCGGTGCAGACCGCCCCCTGCGACAGCCACCTGTGCTGCGGCTCGGCCGGTACCTACTCGGTGCTTCAGCCCGAGCTGGCGCTGCAACTGCGCGACCGCAAGCTCAAGGCCCTGGAGCCCGTGCAGGCCGAGACCATCGTGTCGGCCAACATCGGCTGCATCCAGCACCTGCAATCGGGCAGTGATCGCCCGGTGCGGCACTGGGTGGAAGTGCTCGACGAGGCCCTGCCCGAGCTGCGCTGATCAACCGGCGGCGGTGGCTTCGGCGCTTCTCCGGACCGTGCCCAGCAGCCGCTGGCGGATCAAGCCGCTGACCGGCCGGATCAGCCACCAGTAGGGCCGCAGCCGCGCCAGGGTCTGCGCGTCGGGGCCGAACAAGCGGGTGGTGGTGATCAGCCGCGTGCGCTGGCCGCCGACTTCCGGCTCGGTGTGAAAGCTCAGTGCCAGCCGGGCCACGCCGGCCTCATCAAAAGCGCGGAACTGCTCGGGCGTGTTCATCACCCGCAGCCCGTAGTCGGCGCGCCAGAACTGCCCGACCAGGCCGTAGACCAGGCGGTGCACGCCGTCGTTCTCCAGCAGCAGAAAGTCTTGCAGGCCGAAGCGCCGCCGCTGGCGGAGTGCGCCGCGCAGCCCCAGCGCCTCGGCCAGTCGGCCCGGGGCTTCACGCAGGGCCAGTGCGGTGCCGATGAGGCGGTCGTCGTCGGGGTTCAGCGCCGCCGCGGCGGCCAGGCAGCTGGCGGGTGTGGCGGCGACCAGGGTGCTGTGGGTTTCACTGAACTGGTGCTGCGGCAGCCAGTCGTCCAGAGGGTGCCCGTGCGCAGGTTTTGATGCCATGCGGGCATTGTGGCGCAGCGCACAACGCGCCCATGACTGACAATCGAGGGGTGTTCCACCCTCCCGGGCGTCGCCTGTTTTGCGACCCACCCGTTGCTGCCATGACCTACAGCGTCAAGGAAATTTTCTACACCCTGCAAGGGGAAGGCGCCAATGCCGGGCGCGCCGCGGTGTTCTGCCGCTTTGCCGGCTGCAACCTCTGGACGGGCCGCGAGGAAGATCGCGCCAGCGCCGTCTGCCAGTTCTGCGACACCGACTTTGTCGGCACCGACGGCACCTTGGGCGGCAAATACCCCACCGCGCCCGAGCTGGCCGCGATGGTGGCCGCGCAGTGGCCGAACGAGCGCGGCGCGCGCCTGGTGGTGCTGACCGGCGGCGAGCCCTTGCTGCAGGTCGACGACGCACTGGTGCAGGCGCTGCATGCTGAAGGCTTCGAGATCGCCGTCGAAACCAACGGCACCGTCGAGCCGCCGGCCGGCATCGATTGGCTGTGCGTCAGCCCGAAGGCCGGCAGCACCTTGCGGGTGAAGCAGGGGCAGGAGCTGAAGGTGGTGATTCCGCAGGACGGCCTGGACCTGGCCGCCTTGGCCGAGCTGCCGTTCGAGCACCATTTTGTGCAGGCCATGGACGGCCCGCTGGCGCGCCGCAATGCCCAGCTTGCCACCGAGTTCTGCATGGCTGACCCGCGCTGGCGCCTGTCGGTGCAGACCCACAAAGTGCTGGGCATTCGCTGAAGCGCCCCGAAAGACAACGCCATGAAGTACGAACTCAGCCAGACCTTTTATTTCGAAGCCGCGCACACGCTGCGCCGCAATGTGGACGTCGAGCCCAGCCTGCGCATCCACGGCCACACCTACATCGCCCAGATCACGCTGGCCGGCCAGCCGGAGGCCGGCAGCGGCATGGTGGTGGACCTCGGCCATCTGCGCCGGGCGATCGAGACCCTGCGCCGCGAACTCGACCACCGCTTCCTCGATGAAGTGGCGGGCCTGGGGCCGGCTACGCTGGAGAACCTCTGCGGCTACATCTGGCGCGCGATGGAGCTGCTGTACGCGGCCAAGCTCGATTGCGTGGAAGTGCGCCGCGAAGCCAGCGGCGATGCCTGCCGGCTGCGTCGCTGAAGCGGCCAGACCCTGAAGCGCTGACGCCTGCTCAGAACAGGTCGGTCGAGCTGCCCTTGTCGCGGTCGTAATTGGCCGCCTCGGCCACGCCGGTGGTGGTGTCGGTCTGCGTCTCGAAGCAGAAGAAGCGGTCACGGCCGAGGGATTTGGCCGTGTAGAGCGCGGCATCGGCGCGCGAGAGTAGCGATTCGATCGTGCTGTTGCCGTCGGGCACGGCGGTGCTGATGCCGCCGGAAATCGTCACGCAGCGCTCGCCGCCGTGCGCCGGGTGCGGCAGGGCCAACTGGTGCACCGTGCGCCGCAGCGCCTTGGCGAACATCATGGCGCCCGAGTGCGAGGTGCCCGGCAGCAGGATCACGAACTCCTCGCCGCCAAAGCGGGCTGCCATGTCGCGCGGGCGGCGGCAGGTGCCTGCCAGCAACTGGCCGATGCGCCGCAGGCAGTCATCGCCCTGCAAGTGGCCGGCGGTGTCGTTGTAGAGCTTGAAGTTGTCGACGTCGAGCAGCAGCACGGTCAGGGGCAGTTTTTCGCGGCGGGCGGCGCGCAGCTCTTCGTCCAGCCGAATGTCCAGGCCGCGCCGGTTGGTCAGCCCGGTCAGTGAATCCTTCAGAGACAGCTCTTGCAGGTCAGCATTGCTGGCGCGCAGCTGGTCGGTCAGCGTGAGCAACTGCTGGCTGAGCGCGCGCAGGCGCTGCATGGCCCGCAACTTGGCTTGCAGCACCACCGGCGACACGGGTTTGAACAGGTAATCGTCGCCGCCGGCATCAATGCCCGCGGCCAGGTCGTCGTCGCGGGCCAGGCCCGACAGGAAGATGATCGGTGTCCAGGCGTCCGGGTCGCTCAGGCGGATCTGGTGGGCGGCCCAGTGGCCGTTGTGGCCTGGCATCTCCACGTCCATCAGCACGATGTCGGGGCGCTCCAGCTTGTACAGGCGCAAGGCGTCTTCTGCGCAGTCTGCCTCCACGGTGACGTGCCCCATGGCGTCCAGCTCGGCCGCCAGCACCATGCGGTGCGAGGCGGAGTCATCAACGAGCAGGATTTTCAGGACAGAGGATTCAGAGGTCAGCATGGCAGCGGCCCGGGCAGTTCAGTTCTGTCTTATCGGCTGCCATGCGGGCAGGCTTGAGCCCGCTCAGTGTGGCGCGGCTTCCGCAGCCAGCGGCTCCGGGCGCACGCGCAGCGCCCACATCACGCCCGCCACCAGCAATGCCACGCCAGCCAGCGTGGCCGGCTCAGGCCAGGTGCGGCGCAGCAGGTAGGCGTAGGCCAGCGCGGAGAGGGTTTCAAACACGATCAGCTGGCCGACCAGGGTGGTGGGCAGGCGCTGGCTGGCCTCGTTCCAGCACAGCGTGCCCAGCCACGACGACAGCAAACCGATGGCCAGCATCAGGCTCACATAGGCCTCGGGGCGCGGACCGAAGGGCATCTGCCAGGGGGCGTCGGTCAGGCTGAACCACAGCCAGGTGCCGGCCGTGCCCACCACCGCCAGCGGCAGCGTGGTCAGGCCCTGGGCGGTGGCCCAGGCGCGCGGGCTGCGGTCGGTGTGGTGGCGCAGCCAGTCGGCGTTGCGGATGGGGTACCAGGTCCAGCAGACCACGGCGCCCAGGGCCAGCAAGGCGCCGACGGCGTAGCGGCCGGCATCGGCGTTCGGATCAGCGCGCAGATGGGCCAGCTCGACCTGGTTGACCAGCGCGATGCCCGCAGCGATCAGGCCCAGCGACGGGGCCAGCTTCAGCCACGGCAGGCGGCCGTCGCGGCGCGCATCGCGCAGGTTCGAGGTGATGGCGATGACGACCGGCAGCGTGCCGATCAGCATGGTGGGCAACGGCCCGCCGGCCCGCTGGATGGCGGCCGAGAGGCAGAGGTAATAGATCACGTTGCCGACCATCGACAGCTTCAGGGCTTCGAGCCAGTCGCCCCGGCTGAACTGGCGCAGCGCATGGCGGTCCATCCAGCCCAGCGGCAGCGCGATCAGGCCGAAGGCCAGGTAGCGTCCGAACGACAGCATCACGGCCGGGTAATCGGCCAACAAGGTGGGGCCGACAAACACCAGCCCCCACATCAGGCCCGCGAGCAGGGCAAACAAGCTTCCAAGCAACATGGGTGCAGCCTACACGGTACCCAGCACCATCGGCCACAGCGACACGGCCAGCGCGATCATCATCAGGCCGATCACCACGTCGAGCACCTGCCAGGCCCGGCGCCGCGCGAACAGCGGCGACAGCCACCGCGCGCCATAACCCAGCGCGGTGAACCACAGCACACTGGCAGAGGCCGCACCGACCACGAAGGCCACGCGCGCCGAGGCATCGGCTTGCTGCGCACCCACCGAGCCCACCAGCAGCACGGTGTCGAGGTACACATGCGGGTTGAGCAAGGTGAAGGCAGCCAGTTGCATGAGTGCGGCACGCAGGCTCAGGGCCGGGCCTTGTGCGGCTTCCAGGCTGCCGGGGTGCATCGCTTGCTTCAGCGACCGGAGGCCATACAGCAGCAGAAAGGCCATGCCGATGGCGGCCAGGCCACGGGCCAGCCAGACGCTGTCGCCAATCAGGCTGCCCAGGCCAGCCACGCCAATGGCCATCAGCACGGCATCACTCAGGCTGCAGGCCAGCACCAGCACGCCCACGTGTTCACGGCGCAGGCCCTGGCGCAGCACGAAGGCGTTCTGGGCGCCGATCGCGACGATCAGTCCGAGGCTCAACACGAAGCCGCCCAGCGCGGCGTCAATGGGAAAGGACGAGAGATTCAGCATGGCGCGCAGCATGCCCGGGCCGGCGCACCACCGCCAGTTAGACTTGCTTCAGCCCCTGAAGAGATGCTGAAGATGTTCGATTACGCCTTGCTCAACGCACTGGCCACGGTGGTGCGCGAAGGCAGCTTCGAGCGCGCGGCCCGGGCCCTGCACCTGACGCCGTCTGCGGTGTCGCAGCGCGTGCGCTTGCTGGAAGAGCGCTGCGGGCAGGTGCTGGTGGTGCGTGAGCTGCCCACCCGCGCCACATCGGCCGGCTTGGCCCTGTGCCGGCACGCCGAAGAAGTGGCCTTGCTGGAGCAGGCCTTGCACCAGCGCTTGCCCGGCCTGGCCGGTGAGGCCTCAGCGCCTGTCACCTTGCCGCTGGCCGTGAATGCCGACAGCCTGGCCACCTGGTTCGTGCCCGCGGCTGCGGCCGTGGCGGCCAGTTTGCCGGTGCTGCTGGATGTGCATCTGGAAGACCAGGAACACACCGCCGACCACCTGCGCGCCGGCCAGGTGGTGGCCGCCATCACCGCGCTGGCCAAGCCGGTGCCGGGCTGCCGCAGCGTGCCGATCGGGGCGCTGCGTTATGTGGCCACGGCCAGCCCGGCCTTCATGGCGCGCCACTTTGCTGACGGCGTGAACGCATCGGCCCTGGCCGCCGCGCCCTGCCTCACCTTCAGCCGCCGCGACCGGCTGCAAGCCCAGTGGATGGAGCAGCAGGGCGCCGTGAACGCCAGCCCGCCCACGCACTGGTTGCCGGCCACACAAGCGTTTGTGGATGCCAGCCTGGCGGGCCTGGGTTGGGGCATGAACCCCGAGCCGCTGGTGCGCGCCGCCTTGGCCGACGGCCGCCTGGTGGCGCTGGGGCCGCAAGCCGAATGGCGGGTGCCGCTCTACTGGCAATGCCGCCAGAGTTTGCCGATGGCGGCAGAGCTCACGGCGCACGTGGTAGCGGCTGCATCTAGCGTGCTGGTGCAGAGCGACGAGCCGGTGCGCTGAGCTGCTTTCTCAAGGTGGCTCACGACATGAGCCACTCAGGGAATCAAGGTGAGAAACGGCAGGCCACCATGGCCCCAGTCGGGTACTTTGGCGGGTGGTTTTCCAGCTCGCGATAAAGTTCGGCCCGTGAAGTCCTCTCAATTTATCGAACTGAAGGCGGTTGACCGCCGCTACGAGACTGGTTTGCTGGCGCTGGAAGGCGTCGATATGCAGATCGGTCAGGGTGAATTTGTCAGCTTGCTGGGCCCGTCCGGGTGCGGCAAGAGCTCGGTGCTGCGCCTGATGGCAGGCCTGGACCGTGCCAGCGCAGGCGACGTGTTGCGCAAGGGCGAGGCCGCACGCGGCCCGGCCGGCGACACCGGTTTCGTGTTCCAGGAACCGACGCTGATGCCTTGGGCCAATGTGGCCACCAACGTCGAGCTGCCACTGCGCTTGCAGGGCGCGCCGGCCGACTCCCGCGAGAAGGCCGCCCGCGCCGCCTTGCAGCTGGTGGGCCTCGGTGATTTTGCTGAAAGCTCGCCGCGTGAGTTGTCGGGTGGCATGAAGATGCGCGCCGCGATCGCCCGCGCACTCGTGACCCAGCCGTCGCTGCTGCTGCTCGACGAGCCGTTCGCGGCCCTCGACGAAATCACGCGTAACGGCCTGAACGAAGCGCTGCTGCAGCTGTGGAAGCCGAAGCCTCGTGGCGCGGCCGCCTTCACCAGCGTGTTCGTCACGCACAGCATCGGCGAAGCCGTGTTCCTGAGCCAGCGCGTGCTGGTGATGAGCGCGCGTCCGGGCCGCGTGGTGGACGAGGTCGAGATCAAGGCGGCCTACCCGCGCGATGCCTCGTTCCGCCAGTCCAAGGTCTACCTGCAGGCCTGTGCCCGCCTGACTGAATCGCTGGCGCGCGCCAGCGAGGAGACAGCGCTTGGCTGAAGCCGGTCGCCAGCAACGGCCTGCGGGCCGCTGGCTGGCGCCACTGCTGGCCGTCAGCGTGTTCTTTGCAGGCTGGGAGGCGGCCGTCCGTTTATGGGACATTCCGCCCTACCTGCTGCCGGGCCCGCTGCTGGTGCTGCAGACGCTGTATGACAACTTCGGCTCACTGGCTGGCAGCTGGTGGGTCACCGTGCGCATCACGCTCACCGCGCTGGCCCTGGCCACGTTTGGGGGCGTGGCGCTGGCCGGGGCGTTTGCGCTCTCGCGCTGGCTGGAGTGGAGCCTGACGCCGTTCGCGGTGGTCTTGCAGGTCACGCCCATCATCGCCGTGGCGCCGCTGATCATGATCCTGACCGACAGCGCCACCGCCACGGTGCTGATCTGCGCCTGGATCGTCGCGTTCTTCCCGGTCCTGGCCAATACGCTGGCCGGCTTGCGCAGCGCGGACGCTGGCTTGGTGGAGCTGTTCCGGCTCTACCGCGCCAGCCGCTGGCAAACGCTGCGCTTCCTGCTGCTGCCCACGGCGCTGCCGTACTTTCTCTCCGGCCTCAAGGTAGCGGGCGGCCTGAGCCTGATCGGCGCGGTGGTGGCCGAGTTCACGGCGGGTGCCGCGGGCCGCAACACGGGCCTGGCCTCGCGCATTCTCGAGGCGGCGTTCCGCACCGAGATCCCGAAGATGTTCGCGGCGCTGGTGCTGGTGTCGCTCACGGGCGTGGCCATCCACCTGTTGTTTGAAGCTCTCTCGCGCCGGCTGCTGCGCGGCTGGCATGGCTCCGAGCCGCGCTGAACGGGTTTGACCGCTGAGCGGCTGAGCCCAGCCCAGCCACCGCGGTAACCACCCCGGAACCTGCGGACTTGGGGAGCCGCTACCATCGGCGGTCTTGTTTGATCGGCGCGGAGGCCCAGCTCATGTCCACCCCCTTGTATAGCCTGATTCGCACCGGCGCACTGACGCTGGGCGTGCTGGGCGCAGCCACGGCGGCCCAGGCGGCCGACAAGGTCGTGTTCGCCACCAACTGGAAGGCCCAGGCGGCGCACGGCGGCTTCTACCAGGCGCTGGCCGATGGCACTTATCGCCAGTACGGCCTGGACGTGGAGATCCGCCAGGGCGGCCCGCAGGTGAACAACCGCCCCTTGCTGCCGGCCGGCAAGATCGATTTCCTGATGACAGGCAACCTGCTGCACAGCTTTGACAACGTCAAGAACGGCGTGCCCGTGGTGGCCGTGGCCAGCATGTTCCAGAAAGACCCGCAGGCCCTGATGGCCCAGCCGGGCCAGGGTTACCTGAAGTTCACTGACCTCACCCGTGCGCCGGTGGCCTTCATTGCCAAGGACGCGCAGTTCTCGTGGTGGGCCTGGCTGAAGGCCGACTACGGTTTCAAGGACGAACAGCTGCGCCCGTACAACTACAACCTCGGCCCCTTCCTGGCCGACAAGCGCAGCATCCAGCAGGCCTACGCGGTGGAAGAGCCGATCAGCGTGCAGAAGCAGGGCGGCTTCAAGCCCCAGGTGTTCCTGCTGGCCGACCACGGCTATTCCACCTACAGCACCACCATCGAAGCCCGCGTGGACACGGTGCAGAAGAACCCCGAGCTGGTGAAGCGCTTCGTCGAGGCGTCCATCGTCGGCTGGAACAACTACCTGTACGGTGACCGCAGCAAGGCCGACGCGCTGATCCTGAAAGAGAACCCGGAGATGGATGCGGCGACGCTGCAGCAGTCTGTAGCCTTGATGAAGGAGCTGGGCGTGGTTGATAGCGGCGACAGCCTCAAGCTGGGCCTGGGCGCGATGAAGCCCGAGCGCGTGAAGGACTTCTACGACAAGATGGTGCGCGCCGGCCTGTACAAGGCGGGTGACGTGGACCTGAGCCGCGTGGCCACCTACCAGTTCGTCAACCAGGGCTCAGGCCTGGAGCTCAAGCGCAAGTTGACGGGCGGCAAGTAAGCCTTCGCGATCCACTCGACCCATAAAAAAGCCCCGCTCGGCGCTATGCCGGCGGGGCTTTGTCGTTCAAGGGTGCATCACTTGAACTGGTATTGGGCGCTCAGGTAGAAGTAGCGGCCGCGTGGGTCGGTGTAGCTCGGGTCGTAGCCGTTGATGAAGAAGTAGGCCTGGTTCGAGTAGGGCGGTGCGGCGTTGGTCAGGTTCTGGATGCCGCCGCGCAGGCGGAATTCCTTGCTGACCTGGTAGCTGCCGGACACGTCCCACAGCGAGTAGGCCTTCACCCGGTTCTTCGCCACCACGGTGCCGCTGTCGGTGTCGATGGCCGAGTTCTGGTCTTCATAGCCAGATGAGTAGGTATTGCCCAGCGTCAGGGCCAGCGGGCCTTGCTCCCAGTCCACGCTCAGGCGGTGGCGCCAGCGTTGCACCACACCGTCGGTGACGAAGCGGCCGAGGTTGCTGACGTAGCTGTCGCCGGCGGTGGCCTGGCGCTTGGACGTGAGTACCACGGTGCCCGAGAGGCGTGCCCCGAAGGTGCCCACGCTGGTCTGCAGCTTGCGCAGCTCGGCCACGATGTCGATGCCGGCGGTCTTCTGGCGACCTCGGTTGTCCTTGCGCAGCTCGATGTAGCAGATCGTGTTGTCGTCCGGATCGTAGTCGCACAGCGGGTCGCCGTCCTGGTTGTAGCGGTGCACCAGGTTGCCGTACTTCGCCAGGTCGCCCAGGATGACGTCTTCGCCGATCTCGCTGATCAGGTCACGCTTCTGGATGTTCCAGTAATCAACGCTGAAGTTCCAGTGGGTGTTGAGCTCGAACACCGTACCGAACGAGAACTGGCGTGAGCGCTCAGGCTTCAGGGCCGGGTTGCTGTAGATGCGCGTGGTCCAGTTGTCGGCGCACACCGAATAGTCGTTGTCGTTGTCGCCGCAGTACACCGGGTCAGGCAGCACCGACGTTTCGCTGCTGCGGTTCGGGCGGTACAGGTCTGAGAGCGACGGCGCGCGGAAGCCCGTGCCTACCGACGCGCGCAGCAGCCATTCCTTGCTGGGCTGGTAACGCAGGCCCAGCTTGGGGTTGGTGCTGCTCCCCACGCCCTGGTAGCGGTCGTGGCGCACGGCGGCTTGCAGGTCGAGGCCTTGGGCCAGCGGCACGCTCAACTCAGCAAAGGCGGCGGCCACGTTGCGGCCGTTGCGGGTGTTCTGGTTGTCGCCCGGCGTGCCGTCGCCGAGGATTTCATCACTCACGAGCAGGTCGGATACCTCGAAGCGCGATGCCTCGCGGCGGAACTCGGCCCCCAGTGCCATCGCCACGTCGCCTGCGGCCAGGGTGGTGAGGGTGCGCGAGCCCTTGATGTCGATGCTGTCCATCGTGCCGCGAGCCTTGCGCGCCACGTTGTCCACCTGGTTGGCTTCCAGGTAGGCCTTGCCTGCCGCGCTGGATTCTCCGAACGGATTCAGGATGCCGCTGGCATAGCCCTCCATGATCGGCGTGTAGAGCAGGTAGCCGTGGGTGTCACGGTCTTTGACGGTGTTCACCGCGTGGATCAGCGCCGCGTCGTAATCCCAGCCGCCAGCAGTGCCGGAAGTGCCGAGCGTGTAGCGCTGGCCGATGCTGGTGAGCTCGCTGGTGCGGCGGCCGGCGTCCAGCATCCGGGTGCGCACGGTGATGATCCGGTCTTCGTCGTCAGCATCCAGCGCGCCCAGACCAGTGGCCGCCAGGCGCGGAATCAGTGACACGTCGAGGTCGGCGTCGACGCGGTTGGAGGTGCCCACGTAGTAGGTCTTGGCGCGGCTCAGTGCGACCTCGGCAAACAACTGCTGGGTGCCGCTGAGTTGCAGCACGCCGCGCGTCAGCAGGTTGAGCTTTTCCGACTTCGGATAGAGCTCGACGTCACGCATGTAGTCGTAAGTGCAGCCATCGACGCCACCGATGCCATTGGGCAGGTACAGCGTGTGCGGCGCATTGCAGGTCGGGGCGCTGAGGTTGATCGTGCGGTTGACGATCACGTCGGTGCCGTTGGTCGAGAAGCCTTCGCTCTGCAGCAGATCGCGCTGGCTGCTGGACAGGCGGATGTTGCCGGGGCTGGTGGCACTCGACAGCAGGTGCGGCAGGCGCTCAGGAATCTTCAGATCAGAAATGAACTTGCGCTGCGAGGTGCTCAGGCTGCCCGTGCGCTGAACCTCGAACACGCCCATCACGTTGAAGCCGTCCTTGCTCAGATCGCCGAAGCCGCCGGCGATGGAAAACGCGCGCTTGCCGGCGCCGCCTTCCTGGGTGGCACCGAGTTGCGCGTTCAGCTCCAGGCCCTGGAAATCAGAGCGCGTGATGAAGTTGATGACGCCGCCGATGGCGTCGGCGCCGTAGATGGCCGAGGCGCCGTCGAGCAGCACTTCCACGCGCTGGATGGCGGCGGCGGGGATGTTGTTCAAGTCCACGCCGGCGTCGTCACCGGGCGACGCGAAGTTCGCCATGCGCCGGCCGTTCAGCAGCACCAGGGTCGACGACACGCCGATGCCGCGCAGGTTGGCTGCGTTGAAGCCAGTCTGGTCGTGAAAACCGCCGGTGCCGATGCTGCCGCCGTCGGTCAGCGCATTCGTGTTCGCGCTGAGCTTGGCCATGATTTCCGAGGCCGTGGTGGCGCCCGTCTTGGCGATCTCTTCCCGGGTAATGATTTGCACCGGCAGCGCGGTTTCACCGTCCAGCCGCTTGATGGCCGAGCCCGTGATCTCCACTTTCTGCGGCGCGGCGGCCTCTTGCGCCAGCGCGGCGGTGGCGCCAGCGGCCAGCACGGCCAGCAGGGCGGCCTGGCTGCAGGCGGTGAGCCGGCAGGTCAGGGAGCGACGGGGAACACGGTGAGCCATGGGAAATCCTCCGATTTGCTTGTGATGCCGGGGCTGGCAACGTTCCGCCATGAAGCGGACATGCGTCGATGGTAGGGCGACCGCTTCAGTTTGCGCAGCGGCAGTCACGATGTTTCACCGTTCAAGGGGGCTGGGTGTGGCGCGATTGCTGCACCCGCCCGGCGCTGCGCGGATCAGTGACAGACTATCGGCATGGCCCGCGTCGACGGGCAGCTTTTCACAGGGTGAGGTGGTCATGGCGATGATGTCGGTTTTGCGCAGGCAATTCCTGGTGGGCTTGTTGGCCCTGGGCAGTGGTTTGGCGGTGGCCCAGGCTGCGCCCGCGGTGGCGCAGGCGGTGAAGCCGCCCCCCAAGGGCTACGCGGTGGTGATCGGCGGCGCGCTGAAGGCCGACAACGACGACGTCTGGGGCCGCCTGGTCGAACTCTCGGGCGGCAAGGGCGCACGCTGGGTGGTGTTCGGCACCGCGTCTGAAAACCCCGACAAGACCGGCCGCCGGCTGGCTGACTTGCTGGAGCGCCGCGGCGCCGTGGCCGAGGTCATCCCGGTGGCCCCGCAGCTGCGCTGGGTCGATCTGGACAAGGCCGTGCGCGACCCGGCCCTGCTGGAGCTGGTGAACAACGCCACCGGCATCTTCTTCTCGGGTGGTGCGCAAGAGCGCATCGTCGACACCTTCGCGCCCGGTGGCCGCCCGACGCCGATGCTCGATGCCATCTGGGACGTCTACCGCCGCGGCGGTGTGGTGGCCGGCACGTCGGCTGGCGCGGCCATCATGTCGTCGGTGATGTTCCGCGATGCGCTGTCGGTGATGGCCGTGATGAAGGGCCAGCTGCGCGACGGCAAGGAAGTTGACCGCGGCCTGGGCTTTGTCGGCCCGAACCTGTTTGTCGACCAGCACTTCCTCAAGCGTGGCCGCTTCGGGCGGATGATTCCGCTGATGCTGGCCAAGGGCTACAAGATGGGGCTGGGCGTGGATGAAAACTCCGCCGCCATCGTGCAGGGCGACATGGTGGAAATCATCGGCGCCAAGGGCGCGCTGCTGGTTGACCTGAATGACGTGAAGACCGACACCAGCACGGGAGCCTTGAATGCCTCGGGCATCCGCGTGAGCTACCTGGACCGCGGTGACCGCTACGACCTCGGCCTGCACAAGATCCAGCCGTCGGCACGAAAGCTGCGTGGCAGCAAGCTCGACCCGAACGCGCCCGGCTACAAGCCCGACTTCACCAATGACCCGTACTACACCGACATGCTGGGCGACACCATCATCAGCAACGCCATGGGCATCCTGATCGACAGCAGCCAGAAAGAAAGCCGTGGCCTGGCGTTCGACCCGAAGGCGCCGGCCTCCGATCCGCAGGCAGACCTGGGTTTTTCCTTCCGCCTCTACAAGGGCAAGGACAGCGTGGGCTGGTACTCTGACGAATTGGGCGCGGATGAATACACGGTGTCCAATCTGTACCTGGACATCACGCCGGTCCGGATGAGCCGCCCCCTGTTCACGCCCTGGTCTGGCCGCTGAGCCACCTTGCACCTCCACTCATACCAACGAGCCCCAGCCCTTCCCACAGGAGCCACCGCACCATGCAACGTCGCTTGATGATCACCCTGCTTGCACTGGCCACCGCCAGCTTCACGGCCGCGGCACAGAGCCCGGACTGGAAGAAAGTCCGCATCGGCGTGGAAGGCGCTTACCCGCCGTTTTCTGAAGTGGGCACCGACGGCAAGCTCAAGGGTTTCGACATCGACATGGCGATGGCCCTGTGCACTGAAATGAAGGCGGAGTGCACGCTGGTGCAGCAGGAGTGGGACGGCATGATCCCCGCGCTGCAGGCCCGCAAGTTCGACGCGATCATCGCCTCGATGGCCATCACCGACGAGCGCAAGAAGGCCGTCAACTTCACCAACAAGTACTACAACACGCCGGCCCGCTTCGTGGGCAAGGCCAGCGCGCCGCACGACATCTCGCCGGCAGCCCTGAAGGGCAAGAAGATCGGCGTGCAGCGCGGCACCACCCATGACCGCTACCTGACCGCCATCTACAAGGACAGCGAGATCGTCCGCTACGCCAAGCAAGATGAAGTGTTCCTCGACATGGCCGCCGGCCGCATCGACGCCACCCTGTGCGACTCGGTGGCGGCCGACCTGGGCTTCCTGAAGAAGGGCTCGGGCAAGGGCTTCGGCTTCCTCGGCACGCCGGTGGATGACGCCACCTACTTCGGCATCGGCTCGGGCATCGCGGTGCGCAAGGCCGACAACGACCTGCAGCAGAAGTTCAACGCCGCGATCGTGGCTGTGCGCGCCAACGGCGTCTACAAGAAGATCCAGGACAAGTACTTCGACTTCGACGTCTACGGCAAGCCCTGAGTTTGAGCGAAGGGCAGACGATGTTGCACGGGTATGGCGCCAGCCTGCTGGAGGGCGCGCTGCTGACGCTGTCGGTGGCGTTCATGTCACTGGCCGTGGCCATGGTGCTGGGGCTGGCGGGGGCGGTGGCCAAGCTCTCGCGCAGCCGGCCGCTGCAGTGGCTGGCCGGGGCCTACACCACGCTGATCCGCGCGGTGCCTGATCTGGTGATGATGCTGCTGGTCTTCTATGGCGGGCAGATGCTGATCAACCAGATCGGCGAGAAGCTCGGCTGGGAGTTCATCGACGTCAACCCGTATGTGGCGGGCGTGCTCACCATCGGCTTCATCTTCGGCGCCTACCTCACCGAAGTGCTTCGCGGCGCCTTCATGGCCGTGCCACCGGGCCAGCGCGAAGCCGCACTGGCCTACGGCATGAACCCGCGCCAGGTGATGGTGCGGGTGGTCGGGCCGCAGATGCTGCGCCACGCGCTGCCGGGCTTGTCGAATGTCTGGCTGGTGATGATCAAGAGCACGGCCATCGTCTCGGTGATCGGCCTGTCAGACATGATGAGCCGCGCCGGCCAGGCCGCAGGCGCCACCCGTGAGCCCTTCCTGTTTTACGTGGCCGCGGCCGTGATTTACCTCGCCTTCACCAGCGTTTCCGAGCTGGGCTTCAAGCTGCTGCAGAAGCGCTTTGCGATTGGCGTGAAGCAGGTGTCGCTGTGAACGTCGACGCCATCATCGACAGCCTGCCGCTGTATGTGTCGGGCACCTGGGTCACGCTGCAGTTGCTGCTGGTGTCTTGCGGCATCGGCTTGGCGCTGGCGATGCCGCTGGCCATGCTGCGCAGCCTGCCCATCGCCTGGCTGAGCTGGCCGATCTGGCTGTTCACCTATGTGATGCGCGGCACGCCGATGCTGGTGCAGCTCTTCCTGCTGTATTACGGCCTGGCCCAGTTCGAGGCCGTGCGCGCCAGCCCCTTCTGGCCCTGGTTGAGCTCGCCGTGGTTCTGCGCGGTCACGGCTTTCGCCCTGAACACCTGCGCCTACACCACCGAGATCCTGCATGGCGCGATGAAGGCGGTGCCGGCCGGCGAGATTGAAGCCGCCAAGGCGCTGGGCATGAGCCGCTGGGTGATGCTGCGCCGCATCGTGTTGCCCTCGGCCTTCCGGCGCGCGCTGCCGGCCTATGGCAACGAGGTGGTGCTGATGCTGCACGGCACGGCACTCGCCAGCGTCGTCACCTTGCTCGACCTGACGGGCGCGGCCCGCCAGATGAATTCCAACTACTACCTGCCGTACGAAGCCTTCGTCACGGCGGCCGTTTTTTACGCGGCCATCACCGCGGTGCTGGTGGCGCTGTTCCGCGCCGCCGAGGCCCGCTGGTTGAAGCCGCTGCTGCCCCGATCATGAAACTCGTTCACCACCCCTTGATGCCGGCCACGCCGGGCACCAGCCAGGCCCTCGTGAGCCTGCACTACGGCACGCCGGGCACCGGCCCGAAGATCGCCATCCAGGGCTCGCTGCATGCGGACGAGGTGCCCGGTATGCTGGTGGCGCACCACCTGCGCCAGCGCTTGCAGGCGCTGGAAGACGCGGGCCGCCTGCGGGGGGAGGTGGTGCTGGTGCCGGCGGCCAATCCGATCGGCCTGCACCAGTGGCACTTGCGGGCTTACCAGGGCCGCTTCGAGTTCCACAGCGGCGAAAACTTCAACCGCAACTACGCCGACCTGACCGACGCCGTGGTGGCCGCGGTGCAGCCGCATGTGGGCGCCGATGCCGCCACCAACGTGGCGCTGGTGCGCCGCGCGCTGTCAGACGCCGCGCTGGCGCTGCCTGCCAAGAACGCGCTGGAAAGCCTGCGCCGCACCCTGCTGGCCCTGGCGATTGACGCCGAGGTGGTGCTTGACCTGCACAGCGACGGCGAAGGCCTGCTGCACATCTACACCACGCCTGCCACCTGGCCGCAGGCCGAGGTGCTGGTGCGCTGCATCGGCGCCGAGGTGGCGCTGCTGGCCGAGCGCTCGGGCGGTGATCCGTTTGACGAAGCCTGCTCGATGGTCTGGCTCGACATCGCGAAGCGACTCGGCCCTGATGTGCCGCTGCCGCCGGGCTGCATGGCCGCCACCATCGAGCTGCGCGGTGAGGGTGATGTGCGCCACGACCTGGCGGCGGCCGATGCCGACGGCATCATCCGGTTCCTGGAGGCGCGCGGCGTGGTGCACACCGACGCACCGCCAGAGTTGCCTGCGCTGCGCTGCGAGCCCACGCCCTTGTCCGGCTCGATCCCGCTGGTGGCGCCCACGGGCGGCATGGTGGTGTTCCTGCGGCAGGTGGGTGAGCGGGTGACGGCGGGCACGCCGATGGTCGACCTGATTGACCCGTTCACCGCCGAAGTGACGACGCTGACTGCGCCGGTGGACGGCTTGTTCTTTGCGCGTGACAACCGCCGCTTTGCGGTGGCGGGCATGTCGCTGGGCAAGGTGGCCGGCACGCAGGCCCTGCGCAGCGGCCCGCTGCTGTCGGCCTGAAGGAGCGTTGAGATGACTGCTCCTGTGTCCGTCGACAAGTCCAGCAACAACACCGGCAACAACGCCGGCAACAACGCCGGCCTGGTCGTTGAAAACCTCCACAAGCGCTTTGGTGAGCGCGAGGTGCTGCGCGGCGTCTCGCTGCAGGCCCGACCGGGTGACGTGGTGGCCATCATCGGCTCCAGCGGCTCGGGCAAGAGCACGCTGCTGCGCTGCCTGAACCTGCTCGAGCAGCCGCATGCCGGCACGCTCACGCTCAACGGTGAAACCCTGGCGCTCAAGCCCGACCGCGACGGCAGCCTCACGGCGGCCAGCCCGGCGCAGCTGCAGCACTGGCGCTCACGCCTGGCCTTCGTGTTCCAGAGCTTCAACCTCTGGCAGCACCGCACCGCGCTCGAGAACGTGATCGAGGCGCCGATCCATGTGCTGGGCCAGCCCCGCGCGCAGGCGCTGGAGCGTGGCCGCGAGCTGCTGGCGCGCGTCGGCCTGTCGCATCGGCAGGATGTGTATCCGGCGCAGCTGTCGGGCGGTGAGCAGCAGCGCGTGGCCATTGCCCGCGCGCTGGCGGTCGACCCCGAAGTGATGCTGTTTGACGAGCCCACCTCGGCGCTCGACCCCGAGCTGGTGGGCGAGGTGCTGAAGGTGATGCGCGAGCTGGCCGGCGAAGGCCGCACCATGCTGGTGGTGACCCACGAGATGGAGTTCGCCCGCGAGGTGGCCAGCCACGCCATCTTCGTGCACCAGGGCTTGATCGAAGAGCAGGGCCTGCCGCGCGAGGTGCTGGTGCGCCCGAACAGCGAACGCCTGCAGCAGTTCCTCTCAGGTGGCCTGAAGTAAAAACGGGCGCCACTGGGGCGCCCGTCGCAAGGCCGTCTCGGGCCTCGGGTTTGCAGTGGCCTCAGGCCACGGTATTGCGCCAGCGGTTCATCAGGGCCGTCCAGGTCGGGCGCACCTGGCCGAGGTGGCGCGCCTTCACATGGCCGAAGCCACGGATGTCTTCCGGCACGCGCGCAATCTCGACAGCCAGGCTGATCTTGTCGGCCTTCAGGCCGCGCAGCACTTCCTCGATGCTGGCGCGGTATTCCTGCACCAGCGCGCGCTCGGTGCGGCGCTCTTCGGTGTAGCCGAACACGTCCAGCGGCGTGCCGCGCAGGGCCTTCATGCGGGCCAGCAAGCGGAAGCCGCCACGCACCCAGGGGCCGAAGGTGGTCTTCACCGGCAGGCCGTCGGCGTTCTTCTTCGAGAACAGCGGCGGTGCCAGGTGGTGCACCAGGCGCACATCGCCTTCGAACATGCCGCTGACCTTGGCCGCAAAGGCCGCGTCGGTGTGCAGGCGCGCCACTTCGTACTCGTCCTTGTAGGCCATCAGCTTGAACAGGTAGCGCGCCACGGCCTCGCTCAGGCGGGTGCTGCCCAGCGGCTGCTCGGCGGCGGCCACCTGTGCCACGAAGGCGCTGTAGGACTCGGCGTAAGCGGCGTTCTGGTAGGCGGTGAGGAATTCCACGCGCTTGGCCACCAGCTCGGTCAGCGAGGGCTTCTTGACGAACTGGATGACCTGGCGCGCGGCGAACAGCGCTTCCACGGCGGGCAGGTCATGGGCGCAGCGGCGGCCCCATTCGAACGCGGCCTTGTTGTTGTCGATCTGCACGCCGTTGAGCTCGATCGCGCGCATCAGCGCGGCATGGCTCAGCGGGATGCGGCCGTGCTGCCAGGCAAAGCCCAGCATCAGCGGGTTGGTGTAGATCGAGTCGCCCAGCAGCTTGGTGGCCACCTGTTCGGCGTCGAAGGCGGCGTAGTGCTGCGGGCCGACGGCGCTCGAAACGGCTTCCTCACAGGCGGCGCCCGGGAACTGCCAGTCGGCATTGCCGACGAAGCTGGCCGTGGGCGTGCGGTGCGTGTTCAGGGCCACGAAGGTGCGCTGCGGATGCATCGCGCTCAGCGTGGTCTTGTTCGCCGCCACGATGGCGTCGCAGCCGATGATCAGGTCGGCCTTGGCGGTGTCCACCTTGGTGGTGAAGATGGCGTCCGCGCGGTCGGCGATCTGCACATGGCTCCAGGTGGCGCCACCCTTCTGCGCCAGGCCGGCGGCGTCTTGGGTGACGATGCCCTTGCCTTCCAGGTGCGCGGCCATGCCCAGCAGCTGGCCGATGGTGATCACGCCCGTGCCGCCCACGCCGGCCACGACGATGCCCCAGGCCACATCGGCCGACGGCACAACCGGGTCCGGCACGGCCGGCATCGCTGCCGTGCCGCCCGCCACCTTCTTCGGCTTCTTCAGCGTGCCACCTTCCACGGTGACGAAGCTCGGGCAGAAGCCCTTCACGCAGGAGAAGTCCTTGTTGCAGCTGTTCTGGTTGATCTGGCGCTTGCGGCCGAAATCAGTTTCCAGCGGCTCCACCGAGACGCAGTTGCTCTGCGTCGAGCAATCGCCGCAGCCCTCGCACACCAGCTCGTTGATGACCACGCGCTGGTCCGGATCGACCATCGTGCCGCGCTTGCGGCGGCGGCGCTTCTCGGTCGCGCAGGTCTGGTCATAAATGATGGCCGTGGTGCCCTGCAGCTCGCGGAACTGGCGCTGCAGCGCATCGAGCTCGTCGCGGTGGTGCACGGTCACGCCCGGGCTCAGGCTGACGTGGTCGTACTTGGCCGGCTCGTCGGTGACGATGATCAGCTTGCTCACACCTTCCGACACCAGGCTCTGCATGATCTGCAGCACCGTGTGGCCTTCGGCGCGCTCGCCCACGCGCTGGCCGCCAGTCATGGCAACCGCGTCGTTGTAGAGGATCTTGTAGGTGATGTTCACGCCCGCCGCGATCGACTGGCGGATCGCCAGCAGACCGGAGTGGAAGTAGGTGCCGTCACCGAGGTTGGTGAAGATGTGGTTCTCTTTGGTGAACGGCGCCTGGCCGACCCATGGCACACCTTCGCCACCCATCTGCGTGAAGGTGCTGGTGTTGCGGCCCGGCATCCAGTTCACCATGTAGTGGCAGCCGATGCCGGCCACCGCGCGTGAGCCTTCGGGCACGCGGGTGCTGGTGTTGTGCGGGCAGCCCGAGCAGAACCAGGGCGTGCGCTCGCCGGTGCTCAGCTCCAGCGTGGCCAGGGCTTGCTCTTTCGCGGTGATGACGCCGATGCGCTCGTCCATGCGGGCAGCGATGTCCGCCGGCACGCCCAGCTTCTTCAGGCGCTTGGCGATGGCCTTGGCGATGATGGCCGGGGTCAGGTCGGCCTTGGCGCGCAGCAACCAGTTTTCGCTCGGGTTCGGGCGGCTCCATTCGCCGCCGGAGAGGTCGCCCTCGTCTTCCTCGAACTTGCCGATCACGTTCGGGCGCACATCGGCGCGCCAGTTGTAGAGCTCTTCCTTGAGCTGGTATTCGATGACCTGGCGCTTTTCCTCGACCACCAGGATTTCCTGCAGGCCTTGGGCGAAGTCGCGGGTGATGGTGGCTTCCAGCGGCCACACCACGTTCACCTTGTGCACCCGGATGCCCAGCGTGCGGCAGGTGTCGTCGTCCAGGCCCAGGTCAGACAGCGCCTGGCGCATGTCGTTGTAGGCCTTGCCGCTGGCCACGATGCCGAAGCGGTCGTGCGGCGTGGCCACCACGTTGTAGTTCAGCTTGTTGGCACGCACATAGGCCAGCGCGGCGTACCACTTGTGGTCCATCAGACGCGCTTCCTGCTCCAGCGGCGCGTCGGGCCAGCGGATGTGCAGGCCGCCCACCGGCATCGGAAAGTCTTCCGGCAGGATGATCTTCACGCGGTCGGGCGACACATCCACGCTCGACGACGACTCGACGACTTCCTGGATGGTTTTCATGCCAGTCCACACGCCGGAGAAACGGCTCATGGCGAAGGCATGCAGGCCCATGTCGAGGATGTCCTGCACGCTCGACGGGAAGAAGGTCGGGAAGCCGCAGGCCTTGAAGACGTGGTCGCTCTGGTGCGGCGCGGTCGAGCTCTTGCTGACGTGGTCGTCGCCGGCGATGGCGATCACGCCGCCGTGCTTCGAGGTGCCGGCCATGTTGGCGTGCTTGAAGACGTCGAGGCAGCGGTCAACGCCCGGGCCCTTGCCGTACCAGATGCCGAACACGCCGTCGTACTTGGCCTGTTCCTTGTACAGATCCAGCTGCTGCGTGCCCCACACGGCGGTGGCGCCGAGTTCTTCATTCACGCCCGGCTGGAACACCACATGCTGCTTGGCCAGGTGCTTGCGCGCGGCCACCAGGGCCTGGTCATAACCCCCCAGCGGCGAGCCGCGGTAACCGCTGATGAAGCCGGCGGTGTTCAGGCCACCGGCGGCGTCACGCGCGCGCTGCAGCATGGGCAAACGCACCAGCGCCTGCACCCCGCTCATGAAGGCCCGGCCCTCGGGCAAGGCGTATTTGTCGTCGAGGGTGACGGTGTCCAGCGCTAGGCGCACGGCATCGGGCAGGGGGGCGTTCATGGGCGTGTCTCCGTGAAGTTCATGCCGGGCCAGCCTCGGGCGGGCGCTTGTGGCGCACGCTGTGGCACGGCCCCGGCACAGCAGGGGGTTGGCCTGAGTGTAGGCTCAAGCCTGAGACAGGTGCTTGCTTTTGATTGCCGCTGAACAGGGTGCTTGGGAATGAATCTTTCTGTAAAGTGGCGCTACAAGCGACGTTCTTTCTCTTTTCAGAAAATTTCGGGTAAACGATAGGTTTGCCTGCACCCCATGAGCCAACGCCCGTCCACCTCCACCTCCACCGCCGACCTCGACCGTTTTGACATCGCCATCCTCGGCGTGCTGCAGAACGACGCCCGCATCTCGAACGCCGATCTGGCCGCCGCCATCGGCCTGTCGGCGGCGCCCACCTGGCGCCGGGTCCGTCGGCTGGAAGAGCTGGGCGTGATCACCGGTTACCGGGCCGAGATCGACCGCCGCAAGATCGGCCTGGGCGTGCTGGCCTTCGTGCGGGTGGACACCGAGCGCGACAACGCCGACACCACCCGCGCGCTGGAAGACGCCATCCGCCAGTGGCCCGAGGTGACGGCGTGCCACTACATCAGCGGCGCGGGCACCTTCGAGTTGCAAGTGTTGGTGACAGACCTTGATGCGTACTCGCGCTGGACGATGGAGACCTTGTTCAAGTTGCCGAATGTGAAAGACCTGCACACCAGCTTTTCGCTGGGCGAGGTGAAGTCGGGCGGGGCCTTGCCGCTGGGCCACCTGAGCCCGGCGCCGCAGCACGGCGACACGCCCTGATTCAAGCCGGCGGGCCACCGCACCGATAAAGCAGACACGATGTCGAACCGCCCCTTCTCGCACACCCGCCGCCAGCTGGCCCTGCCGTTTGGCGTGGGCCTGGTGCTGGGCTCGCGCAGCAGCGCGTGGGCGGCCTCACCCAAGCCGCCGGGCATCAACCTGACGCTGGAGGTGCGGCTCTCGCCCGCGCCGCCGCGCTCATCGGGGCCGCCGGGCAGCGTCACCATCTCGACCCAGCATGCGCCGGTGGGTGGTGGCGTCTGGCACGGCACCCACAGCAACCCCGATCACGGGCCGAAGGTGCAGACCCTGCGCACCGCCAACGGCGACACCGTGCGCAGCCAGTGGCAGCGGGTGCGGGTGGAGCAAAGCAATGAAGTGATCTGGACGCCGCAAGGCCCGGGCGTGGCCGGTGGCGAGCGCCGCGTGGTGGAAACCACGCTGATCGAATTGCAGCCGACCTGGCCGGGCTTGTCGCAGCCGGCGCTGGTGCGCTGGCGCATCGAAGTGCCGGGCGCGGCCAGTGGCGTGCTTGGCGGCAGCCTGTATGTGCCGCCGGGTGAATGGATGACGCTGTATTCGCCGGCGTCCTCAGAGCAGCCGCTGATCGAGCTGCGGCTGGTCACGCCCTGAGGCGGGCCAGCGCGCAGCCGGATCGCCCTCAGCGCGGCGCGCTTTCCCTTGGCCACAGCACCCAGCTGCGCAAGGCCTGGCGGGTGCGTCCGGCCTGGCTTTCGGCCTCATCACCCCAGCCCCAGAAGAAGTCGGCCCGCACCGCGCCGGTGATGGCCGAGCCGGTGTCTTGCGCCACCACCAGCCGCTGCAGCGGCCGGGTACTCAGCGGCTCGGTGCTGTCGACCCACACCAGGCTGCCGTAAGGCACGCTCTGCGGGTCCACGGCAATGGAGCGGCCGGGCGTCAGCGGCACACCCTGCGCGCCTTTCGGGCCGATCGACGGGTCAGGCAGCGGCTCTTCGCGGAAGAACACCGTGCGCGGGTTCTGCCACAGCATTTCATTGATGCGCGCGGGGTTGCGCCGCGCCCAGTCCTTGATGCCGGGCCACGAGGCTTCGCTGGCCTTCAGTTCACCCTGCTCGATCAGCCAGCGGCCCACCGATTTGTAGGGCTGGTCGTTGTGGCCGGCAAAGGCCAGGCGGATCAGCCGGCTGCTGCCGTCGGGCTCGGTGATGCGCAGGCGGCCCGAGCCCTGGATCTGCAGCACCAGCGCATCCAGCGGGTCTTCCAGCCAGGCCAGCTCGCGGCCCTTCACGCTGGCCTGGGCGGCGGGCAGGCTGTCGAGTTGCTGGCGCGTCCAGTAGGGCTTGCGGCTGGCCAGATCAGCCGGCAGGGCGTGCAGCGGCACGCGCCGGTTGGCGGCGGGCTTGCGGGTCGCCTCGAACAGCGGCTCGTAATAGCCGGTCAGCAGCCCGGCCGTATCGCCTTCCGGGCTTTCAATGCGGAACACGCGCAGCCGGCTTTCCAGCCAGAAGCGCTGCACCATGTCGTCGGCCGGCTTGAGGTTGCGCAGGTCGTCGCAGAAGCGGGCCCAGCCTTCGGCGGGCTTGATGCAGCTCTGGCGCAGGGCAGGCATCACTTCTGACGGGCGGTCGGCGCCCCAGCCGGTCAGTTCGCTGAACTCGGACGGCACCCAGCGGGCGCGGGCCTTCTCGAACGTGCCAGGCGGCGGTGGCACCGGCACCGGGGCGGTGGGCGCGACTGTGGTGGTTGAGGTTGCAGGCGCCTGCACCGGGCGGTGTTCGGTGGGGGCGGCCGGCTGGGTGGAGAACTGGGCGCACGACGCCAATAGCAGCGTGCCCAGCACGGGCCCTGCCGTGCGTGAGAATGCGGGCAGCGTCAGGTGGCGCGAAATGGAAACAGACATGTGGGTGGTGATTTTCGAAGCGCTGGGTGCCGGCTTGCTGCTCGTGCTGATCGTGTGGTGGACGATGTTTTCGGGCCGCCGCAACGGGGAACGACCCGAGGATGACACAAGCGGGCGCGATGACACCCGACCATGAACGGGCCGGTGGCCGGCCTATTTATCGGGCTGGTTGATCGGGCGGCGGCACCAGGAAGCTGCCCGGCCGGCTGCGCAGGCGGGCCCGCAGGGCGGCATAGACCCGGCCGCGGTCACGCAGCTTGAGCCCGCGTGAGGCCAGCGCCACCCGGAACGCCAGCGTGAAGCTGACGCCCAGGTTCAGCACCCCGATCATCGGGATCGCGGCCAGGCACCACCAGAAGTCCGGCTCGCGCAGCAGGTCGGTGCCCAGGGCGCCCAGCGCCGCGGCCAGCTGGCCCATCGACAAGGTGACGTGACGCACTTCCAGCGGCAGGCCGAAGAAGGTGCCGATGGCGGGCACGATGCCCAGCATCAAACCCAGCGACACATTGGCCGCCAGCCCCGAGATGTTCTGCCGCCACCAGCGCGCCCAGCTCTGTGCCCGCGTGGCGCCCAGCACCTGGATGAAGCGCGGGTTCCAGGCGATGGCACTGTCGAGCCGGTGGAACACGAACCAGTTTTCCACCCAGCCGGCGATCAGGCTGCTGCCAAACAGCAGGATGCCGGTGAACGCCGCGAAGAACACGGTCGGGCCAGCCAGGTGCAGCGAGTGCAGCACGTACTTCGCCTGCTCGGCCCCAATCACTGGCGCACCGGCCAGCGCCCAGGCGGCGCCTTGAATCAGCAGCACCACCGGCACCACCAGCGCCAGGTTGCCGATGATGCCGGCGACCTGCGAGCGGAACAGGTGGGCCACCTCGTCAACGAAGTCTTCCAGCGCGGCGTCGTTCGCTGACACGTTCTCGAGTTTGGCGGCAATGGCCGGCGCCGTCATGGCCGGCTGCTTGGTGGCCACCGTCCAGTGCAGCAGCTGCACCACGACGAAGCTGATGGCGTAGTTCATGCCCGCCCAGAAGCCGGCCCAGAACACCGACAGGCTGATCAGGGCCAGCAGGAACTTGGCCACGGTGGTCAGGCCGATGATGGCGCCGCCGCCAGCTGCCTGCACCAGCATCTGCCGGTATTCGGCGCGGTCGCGGGTGATGTAGTGCTCGCCGGTTTCGGCGCTGCGCTCAGTGACCTTGCGGGCCAGCAGGCCGTAATGCTGGGCAAACAGCCGGCGGATGCCGCGCCGGCCCTGGCCCGCTTCCACCAGGGCCACCAGCAGGTGGCGCAATTCAGGCGCGGCGGCGGGCGCCGGCGCCAGCAGGCAGTCCAGCAGGGCCTCGATGCGATCGCCGCGGGCCTGCAACTGGTCGACCTGGAACACCACGTCGACGGAAATGCCGTGCTCATCCAGATGCTGGCGCACGCTGGCAGCCGCCTCGCGGCAGGTGGCCAGCACGGCGCGCAGGTAATGCGCCTGCTGCTGGCGCGTGAGGGCATCGGTGCCTTCGTGCAGCTCGTCGCGCAGGGCCTCGGCCGCAGGCACCAGCTGGTGGAAGGGCCGCGTGGCCATCAGGCTGAGGTCCATGCGCTGGCGCATCGGCCCGGCCAGGCCGGCGGCGCGCATCTGGCTGGCCAGCAGCTGGATGGACTCGATCACGGCGGCGCGCCAGGCGGTGTCACCGGTGTCGCCCTGGCACAGCGCCATGAAGCGCAGCAGGGTGGCGTCGTCGATCGCCTGCAGCCAGGTGGTGTCGTCCTCGCCGTTGAAGAGCAGGCGGAACAGCTCGCCCAGGTCGCGGGTTTGCGGTGTGCCGGGCAGGCACGACAGGCGCACGCGATCAGCCAGCTCACTCACGAAACCCTGGCGCGGCGCAAAGCCGAAGTCGGCCAGCAGGCCGGTGGCGTCCAGACCCGCCAGGCTGGTGCGCAGCAAGTCGCCGATGCTCTGGTGGTGCTCGGGGTGGCGGTCCAGCACATTGAGCAGGTGCTTCAGCCGCCGCACCGGCCAGGGCGTGCTGGCGCTTTCATCAGGCAGATCACCGTCGGTGAAGGGCGACTGCGGCCCGGGCTCACGCAGCCATTCAAGCAGGCGGATCAGCCACAAGTGGCGCTCCACCGCGGGGGCTGCGGGGTCGGCTGCGTTCAGCAGCGAGGTCAGGTCCCAGCGGTCGGCGGCAGCCATCAGTGCAGCGCGTGGGCCTGGGCCAGCTCGAAGGCGGGCACGGGCGTGTCGAACCAGCGGGCGTCTTCGCCGATGCAGAAGAAGGTGCCGTGCATGGTGCCGCGCGGCGTGGCCAGGCGCGTCCAGCTGGTGTATTCGAACTGCTCGCCGGGCTTGAGCACCGGCTGGTGGCCCACCACGGCCAGGCCACGCACCTCTTCGGTGTGGCCGGCGCTGTCGGTGATCACCCAGTGCCGGGCCACCAGCTGGCCGGTGGCTTGGCCGGTGTTGCGGACGGTGACGGTGTAGGCGAAGGCGTAGACGTTGTCGCCTGCCGAGGATTGCTCGGGCAGGTATTGGGTCACGACCTCACAGGTGAATTGGGGTGCACTCATGGCCGCATCCTAGCAAGCCTCCTAAAATCCCTTGTTCCTTCTGCGTAACTTGTTTTTGAAGCCCGCCATGACCTTCCGCATCGCCCCCAGCATCCTGTCCGCCGACTTTTCACGCCTGGGCGAGGAGGTTCGCAATGTGCTGGCCGCCGGCGCAGACTGGATCCACTTCGACGTGATGGACAACCATTACGTGCCCAACCTGACCTTCGGGCCGATGGTGTGCGAGGCGCTGAAGAAGCACGCGGTCAAGCCCGACGGCACGCCGGCCCCGATCGACGTGCACCTGATGGTGCAGCCGGTGGACGCGCTGGCCCAGGCCTTTGCGAAGGCCGGCGCCGACATCATCACCTTCCACCCGGACGCCTCCGCCCACGTCGACCGCACCCTGCAGCTGATCAAGGCCGAGGGCTGCCAGGCCGGCCTGGTGTTCAACCCGGCCATGCCGCTCGACGTGCTGGAGTGGACGATCGACAAGCTCGACGTGGTGCTGCTGATGAGCGTGAACCCGGGCTTTGGCGGCCAGAGCTTCATTGACAGCACGCTGCGCAAGGCCGAGAAGGTGCGCAAACTGATCGATGCTTCCGGCCGCGACATCCGCCTGGAAATCGACGGCGGCGTGAAGGCCGACAACATCCGCCGCATCGCCGACGCCGGCGCCGACACCTTCGTGGCCGGCAGCGCGATCTTCGGCAAGCCGGATTACAAGGCGGTCATTGACGCGATGCGGGCTGAGCTGGCTCGCTGATCGCCCCGGGCCCGCCGGTGTGGCGGGCTGGTCCTCATTTGTGACAGGCCTTTACAGAAGGGCCTGCTCAAGCCGCGCTGGCACTGGTCGATAGCCCTTGCAAGGCCCATGTTGGGCGCAGGGTTGACCACGATGAGCACCGCTTCCGCGCAGCCGCGCACTGATTTCTCCAAACCGCTGCTTGGCACGCTGCTGACTGTGGCGTTGAGCTTGTCGGCTTGCGGAGGCGGCGGTGGTGGCAGTGATGCCGCAACGGCCACCGTGGCGGGTGACACCGGCAGCACCACTTCGGGCAGTGGTGCGCCCACGACGACGACCACCACAACAACCACCACCACTACGACCACGACCGACGGCACGTCCACGGCTGCCGCGGTGGAACCCAGCCCCGAGGCCGATGCCGCCGGCATGGCCACGGTGCAGGAGTTTGCCCAGGCCAATGCCACGCCCAAGTTGACCATCCGCGCCCAGGGCACGCTGGCTGGCGGCGTGGGGCCGGTGATGCAGATCCGCATCAATGGCGTCGTGGTCGGCTCGGCCACGGTGTCTTCCACCACCCTGGCGGACTACGTGATCTCGACACCCACGCTGAAGGCGGGCGCTGCCGTGGACGTGGTGTACACCAACGATGCGGTGGTGAACGGCGAAGACCGCAACCTCACGGTCTCGACCATCAGCGACGGCACCACCACCGTCTGGCCCGCCAGCAGCGCCGTCACCTACGACCGTGGCGGCGGCAACGCGGCCTTCGACGGCGTCGACGTGGTGGCCGGCACCAGCGGCATGTGGTGGGGCGGAGCGCTGAGGTTCAAATGGCCAACGGCGAGCACCACCACCAAGACGCCGGCAGCGCAGTACGCCGCCGCGCGCTTCCTGCAGCAGGCGACCTTCGGTGCCACACCCGCCGAGGTGCAGCGCCTGGCGGGCATGACCTACGCCACCTGGTTCAACGAGCAGATCGCCAAGCCGGTGTCGCCGGACTTCGTGAGCTTCGTGCAAGCCAAGTACGACCAGGGCGACGCCTGGCGGCCCAATGGCGCCAACTACACCGACGCCTGGCCCTCCCACCGTTTCTGGAGCCTGGCGGCGACCGCACCCGATGCCTTGCGCAAGCGCATGGCGTTCGCGCTGCACGGCATCTTCGTCTCTTCGCAAGGTGATTCGAACCTGTGGGCGCATTCGCGGGCCTATGCCAGCTACATGGACCAGCTGAACCGCCTGGCGTTCGACAACTACCGCAATGTGCTGGAAGAGGTGGCCCTGAGCCCGGCGATGGGCATCTACCTCTCGCACATGCGCAACCGCAAGGAAGACGCCACCACCGGCCGCTTGCCCGATGAAAACTTCGCCCGCGAGGTGATGCAGCTGTTCAGCATCGGCCTGGTCGAGCTGAACCAGGACGGCAGCGTGAAGCTGGGCGCCGATGGCAAGCCCATCGACACCTACGGCAATGCCGACGTGATGGCGCTGGCCAAGGTGTTCACGGGCTGGTCCTGGGCCTTCCCTGATGGGCAACTCACCGATCAGAACTTCCGCTGGGGCAGCCCGAACTACGCCGCGGCCAGCGACACCAAGATGGACCTTCAGCGCATGAAGGCCTACCCCAGCCAGCATTCGGCCGCCGAAAAGCGCCTGTTCGCCGGCAAGGCCTGGGCCATCACGGTGCCGGCCGGTGCCACGCCGCAAACCAGCCTGAAGCTGGCGCTGGACGGTTTGTTCAATCACCCGAACGTGGCGCCGTTCATCTCGCGCCAGCTCATCCAGCGCTTCACCACCAGCCACCCCAGCCCCGCCTACGTGGGCCGTGTGGCCGCGGTGTTCAACAACAACGGCAAGGGCGTGCGGGGAGATCTGGGTGCCGTGCTGCGCGCCGTGCTGCTGGATGCAGAAGCGCGGGCCGCAACGCCTGCTGCCAACTTCGGCAAGGTGAAAGAGCCGATCCTGCGGGTGTCGCAATGGATGCGGGCGTTTGATGTGCGCTCCAGCACGGGTGACTTCCTGATGGGCAATGAGCTGGGCAATGTGCTGCAACAGGCGCTGCGTCCAGCGTCGGTGTTCGGCTACTTCCGCCCGGGCTATGTGCCGCCCGGCACCTCGTTCGCCAGCACTGGCACCACCGTGCCCGAGCTGCAGATCGTCAATGAATCGACCACCGCCAACTGGGTCAACCTGGCCGAATCGATGGCCGGCTCCGGCCTGGGCTGGACGGGATCGGCCCGAGACGTGAGCAGCACGTTCGCCGCGCTGGCCGCGTTGAGCGCCGTCGGCAAGGTCGACGACATGGTCGAGCAGCTCAATGTGCTGCTGTTCGCCGGCCGCATGTCGGCTGCCCTGCGGCAAGACATCTATGACGCGGTCGGGGGTGTGGGTGGGGTGGATGCCGCCAGTCACACCCAGCGCGCCCGCGTGGCCGCCTTCGTGGCGCTGTCGTCCCCTGATTTTGTTGTTCAACGTTGAAGCCCGCCGCCATGTCCACCTCACGACGCCAATTCCTTCGCGCGGCTTCGGCCCTGGGCGCTGCCACCGGCATTGCCGATGTGAGCCTGCCGGCCGGCTTGGCTGGCCTGGCCGCACTGGCTGCCCAGAAAACCGCCGTTGCCGCCACCACCGGCAACGGCTACCGGGCGCTGGTCTGCCTCTACATGAACGGCGGCAATGACAGCCACAACTGGGTGGTGCCGACCGACAGCACCGGATACGCCGAATACGCCGCCGTGCGCCGTGAGCTGGCCTGGGCGCCCACGGATTTGCGCACGCTGAGCCAGACTGGCCAGGCCAGCGGCCGCACCTTCGGCATGCCCACGGCGCTTGACCCGATGCGCCGCTGGTACGAGGCCGGCCAGATGGCCGTGGTGGCCAATGTGGGCACGCTGCTGCGCCCGACCACCAAGGCTGATTTCCAGGCCGACCTGAGTCTGCCGGCCAAGCTGTTTTCGCACAACGACCAGGCGTCCACCTGGCAGTCGCTGCTGCCCGAAGGCGCGCCCAGCGGCTGGGGCGGCCGCATGGGCGACATCCTCATGTCGGCCAACCGCTACCCGGTGTTCACCGCGGTGAGCGCCAGTGGCAACGCGGTGTTCCTCAGCGGCACCAGCGCCGTGCAGTACCAGGTCGGGCTCGACGGCCCGGTGCGCATGGGCGCGCTGGCCAATGGCAGCACGTTGGGTTCTTCCACGGTGGCGCAGGTGATGCAGCGCCGCTTGCCCAATGCCGGCGACAACCCCTGGCAGGCGGCATATGCCCAGGTGACGCAACGCTCCGCCCAGGCCGAAGCCGTGCTGAGTGCAGCGCTGGCCACGGCCACCGCCCCCGACATTCCGGCCACCCCGATCGTGCTGGGCAACGGCACCACCGTCACCTTGAACCAGGACAGCCTCGCCCGCCAGCTGCGCATCGTGGCCCGCATGATCCGCGCGGGCCAGAGCCTGGGCATGCAGCGGCAGGTGTTCTTCGTGGCGATGGGCGGCTTCGACACCCACGCCAACCAGATGCGCGACCAGCCCAGCCTGATGGCCCGGGTGGCGCAGAGCACCGACTACTTTCTCTCCGCGATGGCCGGCATGGGCTTGGCCAACAACGTCACGCTGTTCACCGCCTCCGACTTCGGCCGCACGCTGTCGTCGAACGGGCAGGGCTGCGACCACGGCTGGGGCTCGCACCACTTCGTCGCCGGTGGGGCGGTCAAGGGCGTGCAGATCTGCGGGCGCTTCCCCGTCACGGCGCTCGGCACGGCCGACGACGTGGGCTCGGGCCGCCTGCTGCCTGGCAGCTCAGTCACCGAGTACGCTGCCACCATGGGCCGCTGGATGGGGCTGAGCAGCAGCGAGCTCTCGTATGTGCTGCCCACCCTGGGCAACTTCAGCGGGGCCGGCACGCAGTTCCTGTGACGAGGGCGGGGGCCTGATAGGCTTTGGCGCATTGCGATTGAACGATGCTGTCCACATGTCCCCACACCTTCCGCGCCCGATCACGCTTGTCAAGCTGGGTGAGCGACGTTTCACCGCCGCCATCGTCGACCTCGACGGCACGATGGTCGACACGCTGGGCGATTTCGACGTCGCGCTGAACCTCACGCTCACCGAACTGGGCTTGCCGGGCGTGGATCGCGCCTTCATCGAGCGCACCGTGGGCAAGGGCTCCGAGCACCTGATCCGCTCCACGCTGGTGCAGGTGGGTGGTGACGCAGCCCTGTACGACGCAGCCTGGGGCGCCTACCAGCGCCACTACCTGCGCATCAACGGGCAGTTCTCTGCCGTCTACCCCGGTGTGGTGGAAGGCCTGGGCGCGCTGAAAGTCGCCGGCCTGGGCCTGGCCTGCCTCACCAACAAGCCAGGCGCCTTTGCGACGGCGCTGCTGTCTGCCAAGGGGCTCGACACGTTTTTCGACGTGGTGTTTGGTGGTGATGCGTTCGAGCGCAAGAAGCCCGACCCGCTGCCGCTGCTGCGCACCTGCGAGGCGCTGGGCTCACAGCCGGCGCACACCTTGATGCTGGGCGACTCCAGCAACGACGCCCAGGCCGCCCGCGCCGCCGGCTGTCCGGTGGTGCTGGTGAGCTATGGCTACAACCACGGCCAGCCCGCCAGCGAGGTGGACTGTGACGGCGTGGTGGACCGGCTCGATCAACTTAGCTGATCGGCCGCCGGCCCGGTATTCGCTCAGCTGTCCAGATCGAACTGGAAGTTGATCACGCCGCTGGCCGGCTGCTGTGGCGGCTTGAAGCGCCAGGTCTTGATGGCGTCGACGGCGGCCTGCTCCAGCTTCGGATGGCTGGCGCTCAGCACGATCGCGCTACCCACTTCGCCATTGGCCAGCACGTTCACCCGCACCTGCACTTCACCCTTGCGCAGTCGGCGCATCAGGTGCTGCGGAAACTCGGGATCGCCGGTCAACAACTCCAGGGCGACCGCAGGCTGGGCAGCGGCTGGCGTTGGCTCGGCCACGGCGGTTTGAGGTGTGGGCAAGGTGCCGGAGGCCGGCCCCAGGTTCGCAGGCAGGCTCGACGGTGAGGCCATGGCCACCGATTCAGCCGAGGGCAGGGCGGTGGCATCTGCCGCGCTCTTGCCCGGGTTGCCCGCCGAGGTGGGTGGCAAGTTGCGGGGCAGGGCTGCGGTGCTGGCTGTGGCGGGGGCGTTGGGCGCCACGGCAGCGGTTTTGGCCGCGCCCGTTGCGTTGCCTGCTGCGGCCGGGGTGGCTGCAGGTGTGGCGGCCACCGGCGTTCCCGGCGTGTTCGCAATCGTCACGGTGGGCTTGCGCGCGTCGGCGGCGCTTGGTGCAGCCGGGGCTGCGCCCTTCGGGTTTTCCGCTGCATGCAGCCGGATCCAGTACATCGGCCGGTCAGCGTCGCGCTTGATGCGGTCGCTGATGGCGATGCCTGACGCGGCGGGCGCGGGCGGTGCGGCGGCCGTCTGGGCCCACACGGGGGTGGAGAGGCTCGCGGCGGCGAGAGAGACAACAACGAGACGACGCATCATTGACCAAACACGCGGGAGACAGGGGCCTGTCCGAGCAGCGCTTCCTTCAGCGCGTCGTCGGCAGGAGACTTGCCCAGCCAGATGCTGAGCATGGCGGAGTAAAACTCCGGTTCAGGGACGGGCTCGGTTTCAGCCTTGCCGTTCACGCGGATCACGGTGCCAGATCCGGGCACCCAATCGACGCTGAAGGATTCACCTTGCGCCAGCCGCTTGCGGCGGGCAAACAACTCCGCCATCTTCAGCGTGCCCGGAATGGTGCGCGCGAAGGTGTCGGGCGTCACGTTTTTCTCGATGCCCTTGGTGAAGAGCTTGCCGAGTTCATTGCCGTCGATGTCGCGCTGCATCACGATGTGCATGCGCTTCGGGCCGGTCATCACCTGGATGGCCGCCAGCGTCGTCGCCGCAGCCGGCAGGTACAGCCCTGCGGTGTAGACCTTGAAGATCGCCTTGTAGCGCATGCCCGCGCCGTTCAGCACCAGCGTGCGGCCACCCACCACCGTGGTGCCGTCGTAGCGCACCCCGGCCACGTCGATGGCGCCTGAGGCTGCCGTGGCTTGCGCCAGGGCCCAATTCGGCCAGGCACCCATGCCCGCGAGGATCGTGAGACCCCCCAATGCCCGCCGACGTCGCATGTTTGCCGTTCCCTTGGTGTTGGAGTTCTTGGCTATTTGTGTCAGCAGGTGTCTCCCACTGAGAAGCGGCGGAGTGTCGCGCAGGGGGTGGTGCATGTCTATGGTGTTTTTTCTACCCTTGTGGGGCACTGCTACACTTTGTTCATCATGTTCACCCCGCGCAAATGGATGGCGTCGTCACACGACCGGGGAGCCTGGCCCTGGCGCCACTGGCTCTGCTGAACCATTTGTCGCCAGCCTGTCACCTGATCGGTGCCAGTGCCTCGGAACAGCGCCACTGATTTGCGTTGCTCCCCCCTTTCCCAACCTGTTGCGCGGGCCCGTTCGGGCTAGCAAGGCCCATGCCGCGCCGGGACCCTGAAGGAACTGATCCGTGATCACCGAACTTGAATTCAAGAGCCTCGCTGCCGAGGGCTACAACCGCATTCCGCTGATCGCCGAGGCCTTTGCCGATCTGGAAACCCCGCTGTCGCTGTACCTGAAGCTGGCTGGCGGCGGCAAGAACAGCTTCCTGCTGGAGTCGGTGGTGGGTGGCGAGCGCTTCGGCCGCTACTCGTTCATCGGCTTGCCGGCGCGCACCCTGCTGCGTGCGACCGACGGCGTGACCGAAGTGGTGACCGACGGCGTGGTGGTGGAAACCCACCACGGCAACCCGCTGGATGTGGTGGCCGAGTACCAGAAGCGCTTCAAGCCGGCCCTGCGCCCGGGCCTGCCGCGCTTCTGCGGCGGCCTGGCGGGCTACTTCGGCTACGAGACCGTGCGCTACATCGAGCCCAAGCTGGCCGGTGTGAAAAAGCCCGGCGGCATCGGTACGCCCGACATCCTGCTGCTGCAGACGGAGGAGCTGGCGGTCATCGACAACCTGTCGGGGCGCCTCTACCTGATCGTCTGGGCTGACCCGAAGCGGCCCGAGGCCTACTTCAACGGCAAGAAGCGCCTGGGTGAGTTGACCGACAAGCTGCGCTACAGCGTCACCGCGCCGGTGGTGCGCCGCGCCGCCGGCTATCCGGTGGAGCGCGAGTTCGACAAGGCTGACTTCGAGCGGGCCGTGCTGCGCGCGAAGGAATACATCGCCGCGGGCGACTGCATGCAGATCGTCATCGGCCAGCGCCTGAAGAAGCGCTTCACCGAAAGCCCGCTCAGCCTGTACCGCGCGCTGCGCTCGCTCAACCCGAGCCCGTACATGTACTACTACGACATGGGGGACTTCCAGATCGTCGGTGCGTCACCCGAAATCCTGGTGCGCCAGGAAAGCCGGCCCGAGGGCGAGGTGGTGACCATCCGTCCGATCGCCGGTACCCGCCCGCGCGGCGCCACGCCCGAGGCCGACAAGCAGCTGGAAGTGGACTTGCTGGCCGACGCCAAGGAGCGGGCCGAACACGTGATGCTGATCGACCTGGCCCGCAACGACGTGGGCCGCATCGCCCAGACCGGCAGCGTGAAGGTGACCGAGGCTTTTGGCATCGAACGCTACTCGCACGTGATGCACATCGTCAGCAACGTGGAAGGCCTGCTCAAGCCGGGCCTGAGCAGCCTGGACGTGCTGAAGGCCAGCTTCCCGGCCGGCACCTTGAGTGGCGCGCCGAAGATCCACGCGATGGAAATCATCGACGAGCTGGAAATCACCCAGCGCGGCATTTACGGCGGCGCCTGCGGCTACCTCAGCTTTGCCGGCGACATGGACGTGGCCATCGCCATCCGCACCGGCATCGTCAAGGACAACACCTTGTACGTGCAGGCCGGTGCCGGCGTGGTGGCTGATTCGGTGCCCGAGCTGGAATGGCAGGAAACCGAGGCCAAGGCACGGGCCGTCATTCGCGCCGCCGAGCTGGTCGAAGAGGGCTTCTGAGCCTCTGGCGGCCTTTGAGGTTGCCGCTCCAAGTGAGCGCGCGCTCTCGGATTTCGGCCGAGAAATACAGCCTTCTGGCGTCAGGTGTTCGTGCCACTGAGGCTGCCTTCGGGTTGTCTCGGAGTGCCTGCTGCCAATTGTGAAGCTATGCTTGAAATCCGAAAATAGCACGCCCGTGCTATTTTGTTGATCGAGTGGCTGTGCAGCAGTGCGCCCCTCTCCCCGTCCGGAGGAGGCATGAACACCATCCCGTTGCGTCAATTGAGTGCCTATCGCGCGATGCGCGATGGTTTCCTGCGTCTGGACATCGCACTCGACGACATCCTGATGGCCACCGGCCGCCTCAAGACGCTGGATGACGTGCTGCCCAGCCGCGAGCTGGCCGAGCTGTTCGACCGGGCCTGGGAAGCCGCCTCGGCCCAATGCAACGACCCCGCCATCGGCCTGAAGATGACGCCGCGCCAGCCCATGCTGGGCCTGGGCAGCATGGCGCACCTGGTGCTTGCGGCCCCCGATATCAAGACGGCGCTGCTGCAGCTGTCGCGCTTCACCGGCGTCATCTCGCCCACCACCTCGGTGGCGCTCGACATCACCGACCGCGTGTGCCGCATCACGCTGCGCCTGGCCCCCGGGCAGCGGCCGGCGGTGCACCACCGCTACGACTTCATGGGTGCCACCATCCTGCACGGCGTGCAGTGGATCAGTGGCCAGCAGTTGATGCCGCTGCGGGTGTGCCACCCGATGGCTGCGCCCGAGTGCGATGCGCCGTGGCGCGAGTATTTCAAGGCGCCCATGGCCTTCGGTGCGCCGGAATTTGCGCTGGAGTATTCGCTCGACATCCTGTCGCTGCCGATGCCGACGGCCGATCCGTCCATCGCCGATCTGAGCGAGCAATTGGCGCAGCGCTGGCTGGCCAAGCAAGGCGGCAATCTGGTAGCGCAGGTGCGGCAGGTGGTCTCGCGAGAGCTGTCCCGCGGTGATCCGCGGCGTGAGCATGTGGCCGCTGCGCTGCACATGAGCGAGCGCACCTTGCAGCGCCGCCTGCACGAGCTGGGCACCACCTTCAACGACGTGGTGGACGACACGCGGCGTGAGTTGGCCCAGCGTTACCTGAGCTCGGGCGCCTCCAGCCCGACCGAGATGAGCTTTGCGCTGGGCTTCTCCGACCCCAGCAATTTCTACCGCGCGTGCAAGCGCTGGTTTGGTCGCTCGCCGGGCGAGCTGCGCCTCGAAGGCTGAGGCCATTCCGGGCCGCGCCGCCGCCCGGAATCTCCGCCAAACAGAGGAGGGAGTAACCCTCTCGGTGCCTTCCCGCATGGTCGCTCAGGCCATGAGCTTGGCTTGAACGGTCAGTGCGAACGAACGTTCGTTTGTTGACCATCAGCACCGCGATGACGGCCTGACTCAACGGACATGGATCGGGGTGGACAGCGAGCCAGCCAGCCGTCGCAATCTGACCAATCAAAGTAACAACCCATTTGGAGAGACACATGAAATTCGCAAAGCTGACCGCCGTTGCCGCCATCCTGGGCGCCCTGTCTGTTTCGGCCTCCGCCATGACCGCCATCGACGACAGCACCCTGTCGACCGTCAGCGGCCAGGACGGCGTGTCGATCGCTGGTGACCTGAACATCAACATCGGCTCGTTCAAGTACACCGACACCGACGCTTCGGGCGGCTCCGTGTCGTTCAACGACATCAAGATCAACGGCATGTTCCAGATGACCGTGGACATCCTGGGCAAGAGCGCCTTCGTCAGCAACGTCGCTGACTCGATCGGCGCACGTCTGGGCTACACCCAGGCTGATGCCAACGTCGGCAAGGCACTGGCTGCTGGCCTGCCTGTCACGCCGACGGCTGCTGGCGGTGCCATCGCCACCGAACTGGGCAAGCTGACCTCCGCCACGTTCGACGTCTTCGGTGCCGCCACCGGCGCTGCCGTGTACGACGCTTCGTCTGACGTGGTGCAGTTCGCCTTCCCGAACGCCAAGCTGGACAGCAAGCTGTCGCCGTCGGTCTCGGTCGGCTCGATCAAGATGGGCAACAGCACCGCGTCGTTCGGCTCGGTCGCCATCAACAACATCGACCTGCAAGGCTCGAAGTTCTGGATGTGGGCGCACTGATCGGCTCATGCTGATCAGCTCACCATGAGTTGATGCACCACGTAGCCCTTGCGGGCTGCTCTGGTGCCTCTCCCGGGCTCCGTCGTGCCACAAGCATGGCGGGGCCTTCGCCGCCTCAGGGCGGCTACATTTCGAGACACCTGTGCAGCCGCTGCTGCCGCCCCAAAAACGCCCACTGCGATGCGCTCTTCCGCTGCCACCGCCCTCGTGATGAACACCGCCGCTCTGCTGTGCGCGGCTGGCTGCGCAAGCGCGCACGCACAGGGCCGCACGCTGGACGATGCCGCGCTCGCCGGGGTGTGGGGCCAGGCGCTGCTGAACCTCAGCAACACTTCGCTCAACGGGCTCGACTTCACCCGCATCTCGCTCGACGCAGACATCCTGCTGTCGGCCAACTTCACCAGCATCAAGCTGGGCGAAACCACCTACGCGCCGCGCAACGGCACCGGCTTCGACATCGACATCGGCACCCTGCGCTTCGGCCGCAGCGACGCGGGCGACGCCAAGCGCACCGTGGCCATCACCAACCCCTACCTCGAGTTCGTGTGGTCGGGCACCGGCGCCAGCCGCGAGGTGCTGGGCATGCGCCTCGGGTTTGGCGGCATCAGTGGCGACATCGGCATGCAGCTCAACAGCGTCAGCGGCAGCCTGCTGATCAACGCAGGCAGTGCCGGCACCATCGATTCACGCAACGACACCCTGGGCGGCAAGCGCTGGGACGGCAGCTGCGCCACCGCGTCGGCCTGCACGCTGCTGTTGTCGCAGGTCGGCGCCGTGACGGCGGGCAACCTCGACGGCCCGAGCCGCGACTTGTTCCTGTCGGTGCTCAAGCAGGCGGTGGTGTTCCCCACGCTGCCTGGCAGCACCGGCACCACGGACGCCGCACAGGCCGGCTTCTGGCTGAACTGGCGCGACCGCCTGACGGCCGCCAACACCACCGGCGCCGTGCCGGCCAACACCGGCAAGGGGCCGTGAGCATGGCGCGGCGGCAGCTTCGCGGTGAAAGGGCGGTGGCTGTGCTGACTGCCCTGTTCGCCTTGTGCTGCGCCTTGCTGCTTGCCGCGCCCTCGGCACGCGCCATGGACACCCTCGACGACCGCTCGTTGTCGGGTGTGACGGGCCGCGACGGCGTGAACTTCAACCTGCACGGTTTTGCGCTGTCGGGCACTGCGTCGCTGACCTACACCGCGCCGAACGGCCACAGCCTGCAGCTGTCGGACTTCGCGATCTCGCGCAGCGACGACATCGACCAACTCTTCACTGACCCCTACAGCCTGCAGGTGCGACAGCGCGCTGGCGGGGCTGACTTGATCGACATTGCCTTTCCCCTCAACGCCGCGGGCCTGGCGCGCTGGCAGTTCGCCGCCGATGTCTTCACCACCGCCGATGGCCAGACCATCCAGGGCGGCGCGCTGGTGCTGCAGGACCTGGCGTTTTACAGCGGCGGCCTGCAGATCAGCACGCCGGCGCAGGCCAACACCGAGGGCGTGGCCTTTGGCCTGGGGCTGAACCTGCAACTCGGCGCGCTGGCGCTGCGCCCCCAGGGCCGCAACAGCACCGCGGGCGAGATGCGCCTCAGCGGCCTGAAGCTGGCCGGTGTGCGCGAAGACGGCAGCTGGTCCGGCCAACCCTGGGCGCTGGCTGATGTGCGCCAGCAACCCGGCCTGCTGCACGCCATCACCGATGCCAAGGGCCCGGCGCTGCAGCTGCTGGTGGACTGGCCCACCGCGGGTGCCACGGCGCCCCTGGCCGGCTTGTCGATCGACAACGTGCGCTTCGGGGTGGATGCCTCGGCGGTGGACCTGGGCGGTGCCCGCATCGGTTCGATGCAGATCCAGTTTCTCGACGTGCGGCTGCGCCCGTCGAACTGAGGCGATCGTGGTCGGCGTGTCTGCGTTGTTCTTCGGTGCCCGGTTGCGTCGCCATGCCCTCGGCCTCGGCTTGGCGGCGCTGGGCTTGCTGGCGCTGCTCGCCGCCTGCCCGGCGTGTGCCGCCACGCAGGCGCTGGACGACGATGCGCTCGCTGGCGTGAGCGGTGCCGGCATCTCGCTCAGTGGCCACCTGGTGCTCAACGGCGGCCTGCTGGACGGCCAGCCGCTGCGCCCGAACCTGCAGGCCGGTTTCCAGAACGACGGCGTGACCACCTGGCTGGTGCTGCACGGCCTGGGCGGCGTGATGGACTGGCACACGCTGACGCTGAATGTGCGCACCCGCGCCAACGGCAGTGATTATCTCGACATCGGCCTGCCGCAGTGGGTGTCCTTCGATCAATTCGGTTTTCGGGCATTGGCTGCGCAGGCCGACCCGAACGCCCCGGTGGCTGCCCATTACGGCGGCCTGTTGTTGAACGGCACGCTGCAGATGCAGGGCCATGTCTATCTTTGGGCGCGTTGAGCGCAGGCCGGTCACCTGATCATGTGGATGTTGTTTCTCGGCCCCCTGGCCACCTTGATCGCCGGCTCCGCCGTGGTCTCCCAGAACGAGCCGGTCGAGCAGCCGCCCGAGCAGCTGATGCTGCCGATGCAGGTGGTGGCGGGTGGCTCGGCCGGTGAGCCTGTGCGCATCAAGCCGCTGTCGGAGTTCAAGTACCAGCACATCGTCCGCCAGGCCTATGACTACAGCTGCGGCTCGGCCGCGCTGACCACGGTGCTGCGCTATCACCTGGGTTATGACGTGACCGAGCAGCAGGCGATGGAAGGCATGCTGGCCTTTGGCGAGCGCGAGAAGATCGTCGAGCGCCGCGGCTTCTCGCTGCTCGACATGAAGCGTTACGCCGCCTCGCTGGGCAGCAACAGCGCGGGCTTCAAGGCCGAGATCAGTGACCTGCGCAAGCTTGACCAGCCGGCCATCGTGCCGATCGACTTCGCCGGCTTCAAGCATTTCGTGGTGTTTCGCGGCATTCGTGACGAGAAGGTCTTTCTCGCCGATCCGTCCGCCGGCCACATCGTGTTTTCTGTCAGCGAGTTCGAAGCCCTCTGGGATCGCAACACGCTGTTCCTCATCTATCCCGCCAAAGACCGCCCTCCGGTGGCGAGCCAGCTGGCGCTCTCCGACCGCGAACTGGGCGTGATCGACCCTGACCTGGTGCGCGAGCCTGCCCGGCTGCGCCCGCCCGAACGCAACGAGGCCCTGGAGCGCGCTGTCCAGACCGGCCTTGGCAACCTCTTCTTCCGACGTCCATGACCATGACCACCACCCGCCACCCCGCCCGCCACCCCGCCCACAACACCGTTGTTCTGTCCCTCGGCCGCATCACCGTGGCCGCCCTGCTGGCCGCCGCCGCCGGCGCCGCGCATGCGCAATCAACCCCGGCACCCGACGCGGCCCGCGAAGCCCTGAAGGCCCGCGATGGCGACGTCAGCCAGGCCAGCCTGCTGAAGGAAACGCTGAGCCAGGCCGAGAAGCAGTACTCGCTGCTGAAGACCGGCAAGCTGTCGCTGAACTACGACCTCGGTTATGCGTACGTTGGCACCGAGACGCTGAACGTGAAGTTCACCGACAGCACGCTGACGCTGTTCAACATCCAGAACACGCGCTCACACACCCTCACCAACACCATCTCGGCCGACTACGGCCTGCGCGACAACCTGACGGTGACGGGCAGCCTGCCGCTGATCAGCCGTTACTCGCAGTCCGACACCTTCGGCGGCCTGTCGCACGGCCTGGGTGACCTGGCCGTGGGCGCGCGGTATCAGCCCTTCGAGCTCTCACGCGATGGCGCCGCCATCACCACCACCGCCACGCTGCGCCTGCCCACCGGCCGCAGCCCGTTCAACACCATCGCCAGCCAGAACCTGGCCACCGGCTCCGGCTTCACCAGCCTGACGCTGGGCCTGAACGCCTCGAAGGTGCTGGACCCGGTCGCGCTCTTCGGCTCGGTCAACACCACGCTGGCGCTGCCGGCCAAGCATCTGAGCCAGGAGCGCGACGGCGTCACGCTGAGCGAGGTCCGCCCGGGCCCGAGCATCGGCTTCGGCCTGGGCTTTGCGTATGCGCTGTCGTACAGCGTGTCGACCACTATTTCGCTGCAGGAAACCATTTCCAGCCGCACCACGCTGCGCTTCAAGGACGGCACGTCGTCACGCACCGCCACCCAGACCTCGGCGAGCCTGAACATGGGCCTGGGCGTGCGTGTGTCTCCCAAGACCACGGTGAACCTGACGGCCGGCCTTGGCCTGACGTCCGACTCGCCGGACTTCACCCTGTCGATGAACATGCCGCTGGCGTTCTGACGAGGCTGTGATGTTGCGACCCCTGCGTCCCCCGGGCGTGCTGCCGTGTGTGCTGTTGTGTGTACTCACGCTAGCCGCCTCCGCACCCGCCCAAGCCGCCTTGACCGACAACCTGGCCACCAGCCCGGTGGCCATGTCGCTGGGCAATGCGGTGACGGCCGATCCGTCGGGGCACGACGCCGTCCACTTCAACCCGGCCGGCCTGACGCGCCTGAGCGGCAAGGTGAAATCCGACACCTTCTTCGGCGCCAAGCTGCGGGTGTTCAGCACCTTCCACCAGCCCGACGGCTTCGACATCGGGGGCTTCAAGGAAGACCCGGTGAACGGTTTGACGTCGAGTGGCAATGCCCAGTCGATCTTCCTGCCCATCGTCGGCTCGCCCAAGGCGCGGCTGCCGGTGGCAGTGGCGGCGGGCCTGGGCTTCTCGTTCAACGAGCCCGGCTCGCCGTGGACCTTCGCCACATCCACCTACGTGCCGCAGGCTGTGGGCATCGACCGCACGCGTGATCCGGACGATCCGGCCCGTTTCCAGGGCCGCAAGGTGGTGATCCAGCGGCTGGTGTATGCCTCGCCGTCGGTGGCCTACAAGTTCTCCGACACGCTGAGCATCGGTGTGGGCGTGCCGATCGCGCACCAGGGCTTTGCGCTGGACACCGACATGCGCTTCCCCAACCAGCTCATCGGCATCATGGGCGAGTTGCAGAACGCCTGGTGCGGCGACAACGGCAACCCGGTGGACACGTTTTTCCTCGGCCTCTGCGGTGGTGGCAAGGACGGGCGACTGAACCCCTTCAAGCGCGCCGGCAACATGAGCTTCGAGGCCACCGCGCCAGCCGACCCGACGCTGAACATCGGCGTGCTCTGGGAGCCCGCCGACTGGCTGGGCCTGGGCGCCGTGTACCAGGGCGGCTCGAAGACGGTGCTGACCGGCCGATACCACTTCCATGCCGATCCGATGTTCCGCAAGTTCGTCGAGGGCATGTACGCCTCGCTGCTGGGCCCGGTGGCAGGGGCCACCTTTGGTTTCCCGACCGAGATTCCGGAGGACCAGGGCGGCAACATGACCATGGTGCTGCCGTTCCCTGCGCACGTGCAGCTGGGTGCCAAGATCAAGCCGCACCCGCGCGTGCAGCTGAATGTGGATGCGATGTGGACCGACTGGGGCCAGTGGAACCAGCTGACCTTCCAGTTCGACCAGAACGTCAAGCTGCTGGAAATGGCGCGGTTGTTCGGCCAGGCCGACCCGAGCAAGCTGGTGATTCCGCGCGGCTACAAAAGCCGCTGGCATTACGGCGTGGGCCTGCAGGTGGCGGTCACGCCCAAGCTCAAGCTGCGCATGGGTTATGAGCCGCGCAAGAGCTCGGTGCCCACCGACAAGATCGACCTGATCGCGCCGATGCCCGACCTGACCATCCGCAGCGTGGGCGCCAGCTACACCGCCGACAGCGGCACCCGCATCGACTTCGGTGCCAGCGTCACCAACGGCCACTACGACGTGCCGGCCAATACCAGCTGCAACCTCAACTGCACCAACTTCTTCAACGTCATCTACAACCCGTACGCCGGGCTGGACGTCAGCGGCGGCATCCGCATCCGCTACGCCGGAGTGACGATCACCAAGCCTTTTTAGAGCCTTCCTGAAGGACCTCGCCGTGCCCTTGTCTTTTCTCATTTCCCGCCTGGCCCCAACCCGTGGCCGCACGATCTTGGCGGTGGCCTGCTTGATGACGAGCACCTTGCTGCAGGCGCAAACCGCACCTGCAGCGCCGGCCCAGGCCGCCGTTGCGGCGGTGCCGCCCGCCAAGCAGGTACTGATCGACCGCATCCTGGCGCTGTGGCACCCCGAAGCGGTGGCCATGGTGATGGTGCAGCGCCCGGCGGCCGATGCCGTGCAGCAGGCGCGCATCGCGCTGCAGGGGCGGGTGTCGGCCGAGAAACGCGACGCCACCGTGAAGGACATCGCCGTGGACGCACAGCGCTATGTGGACGAGGCCACGCCGCTGGCGCAGGCGGCGGTGCGCCGGCAGTTGCCGCGCACCGTGGTTCCGATGTTGGCCGAGAACTTCTCTGAGGACGAGCTGCGCCAGCTGCTGGCGATGCTGGAATCCCCGGTCAAGCAGAAGTTCGAGCAATGGGTGCCGAAGCTGGAGCGGGCGCTGGGTGAAAAGACCGCCGAAGATGCCGGCGCCACCATCCAGCCCAAGCTCGACACCATGAAGCAGGCGATTGCCGTGAAGCTGCGCGCTGCGTCGATGGTGCCCTGAGGCCTCAGGCCACCGTCATCCAGCGGCAGCGTTCAGCTCTTCTTGCCGGCGGATGGCGGCAGCGGCAGGCCGAACAAGGGCAGGCCGAGCACCGGCATGGCCAGCGGCAGCGCAGGCACGAACGCCAGGGTGGCCGCCAGCGTCACCGTGGCCGTCACGCTGGCCTGCACGCCCTGCGTAGCGGCAAATCCGTGCAGGGCCAGCGCCTGGCGTTCCAGCCTTGCGGCCTCCTGGGCAGCGCGGGCGGGGTCATTCAGCAGGTCGGCCGTGTTGCTCCGCGCTGGAAGGCTCTCAAGGGTGTGCAGCGCCTGGCCTTGGGCCAGCGCGATGAGTGCGGCGGGGTCGAGGCCCGCGCCGCTGACCTGCGCCAATTCGAGGTCATTGAGGCGTTCCGCGCTACGGGCCGGTGGGCTGGCCAGCAGGCACGCGGCGGCGCCCAGCAGGGGCAGGCACCAGAGCAGGCGTGCGGAAGAGGGGGTCGGGGTAGATGCAAGCGCGGGCAGGGCGCTGGCCCGGCGCATGGCAGGGACGGAGCGGGAAGGGGTGGTCATGGCAATGTCCTTGACGAGGTCGATGCCGCGCCCGGGTGGACGCCGCTGTCATCGATATCGGCCAGCCCTTGCTGCGACTGAAGGCACGCCCGTGCTCGCCCCTGTTGGCACGCCTGAGGCCGCGCACGTGGATAATCAGCCGCTGGCCCAGCATCCGGGCCTCCAACGCCGACCTGACATGTCCACCCGCATCCCGCTCCGCACCGTTGCCACCGCCTGCGCCCCGCGCCGGGCGCATGGGCGTGCGTCAGCCGGCTGGCCGGCCTGCCCGACGCTGTCCGGGCGATGGCGACCGTCGATCACGGGTTGAACCAGACCGTGGCCCACCCACCGCCCGACCGGGGCGCCAGGGTGCCGGCAGCGGTGTCACGGGTGCGAGCCACGCACCGGAAATATCCAACGGGCCGCGGTGCCATGCTGTCTTCAGGCAGCCCCCGGCGGCCCCCTGCGCAAGAACGAGGTGTTCCATGCTGTTGATGATCGACAACTACGATTCCTTCACTTTCAACCTGGTCCAGTACTTCTCTGAGCTGGGTGAAGAGGTGCGGGTGTTCCGCAACGACGAAATCACGCTGGAGGGCATTGCCGCGCTGCAGCCCGACCAGCTGGTGCTCTCTCCGGGGCCGTGCTCGCCCGCCGAAGCCGGCATCTGCGTGCCGGCCATCCAGGCCTTCACCGGCAAGCTGCCCATCCTCGGCGTGTGCCTGGGCCACCAGAGCATCGGCGCGGCCCTGGGTGGCAAGATCGTCCGGGCGCGCACCCAGATGCACGGCAAGACCAGCGAGATCCAGGCCGACGGGCAGGGCGTGTACGCCGGCCTGCCGGAACGCTTCACGGTGATCCGCTACCACTCGCTGGTGATCGAGGAGGCCACCATGCCCGACGTGCTGCAGGTCACCTCGCGCTCGGAAGACGGTGAAGTCATGGGCGTGCGCCACCGCGAACTGGCCGGCACCGCCACGCCGCTGGAGGGGGTGCAGTACCACCCGGAGTCGATCCTGAGTGAGCACGGCCATGCGCTGCTGCGCAACTTCCTGGCGATGAGCCGCGTGGGGGGGGCCGCATGACCATCGACCTGCGCAGCGATACCGTCACCCGCCCCACCGCGGCCATGCGCGAAGCCATGCTGCGCGCCGAGGTGGGCGACGACGTGTTTGGCGATGACCCCACGGTGAAGGCGCTGCAGACCCGCCTGGCGGAGGCGCTGGGCTTCGAGGCGGCACTCTTCATGCCGACCGGCACGCAGAGCAACCTGTGCGCCTTGCTGGCCCATTGCCAGCGTGGCGATGAATACATCGTTGGCCAGCTGGCCCACACCTACCGCTATGAAGGCGGTGGTGCGGCGGTGCTGGGCAGCATCCAGCCGCAGCCGCTGGCCCAGGCCGCTGACGGCACTATGGCGCTGGCCGACATCGCTGCTGCCATCAAGCCCGACGACCCGCATTTCGCGCGTACCCGCCTGCTGTGCCTGGAGAACACCTGGAACGGCCACCCGATGCCGCAGGCCTGGCTGCTGGCCGCCACTGACCTGGCGCGCCAGCACGACCTGGCCGCGCATCTGGACGGCGCCCGGGTCTTCAACGCTGCGGCGCACCTGGCTGGCTCCGGCGGCGATGTGTGGGCGGCTGCCCGCGAGATCGTCCGGCCGTTTGACAGCGTGTCCGTCTGCCTGAGCAAAGGCCTGGGCGCACCCGTCGGCTCGGTGCTGTGCGGCTCGGCCGCGCTGATCAAGCAGGCACACCGGGTGCGCAAGATGGTGGGCGGCGGCATGCGGCAGGTGGGCGTGCTGGCTGCGGCCGGCTTGCATGCGCTCGACCACCACGTGAACCGCCTGGCCGATGACCACGCGCTGGCCCAGCGCCTGGCCAGCGGCCTGCAGGGCGTGCCCGGCATCAGCGTGCGCTCGGCCCAGACCAACATCGTGTTCGTTGACGTGGCCGACGGCCGTGGCGCTGATCTGCTGGCGTATCTGGCCGGGCAGGGCATCCTCGCCACCGGCCTGATCGGCCTGCGCTTCGTCACCCACCTGGATGTGGACGCCGCGGGCATCGACCGCACCGTGGCGGCTGTGCGCGAGTTCTTCGCTGCGCCGGCTTCAACTGCCCCCGCCGCCCCGGCCGTGTCGCGCGCCCCCTATTGATTGCCCTGGAGACCTGGGAATGACCATCAGCAATTCCGACGCCCTGACCCGCGTCATCGACCACCGCGAAATCTTCCACGACGAGATGCTGGCCCTGATGCGCCGCATCATGAGCGGCGAGATGTCGCCGGTGATGATCGCCGCGCTGTCCATCGGCCTGCGGGTGAAGAAGGAATCGATCGGCGAGATTGCCGCCGCGGCCCAGGTAATGCGCGAGTTCGCGACGCCGGTGCCGGTGGCCGACCGCCGCGGCCTGGTCGACATCGTCGGCACTGGCGGTGACAGCTCGCACACCTTCAACATCTCCACCGCATCGACCTTCGTGGCCGCTGCGGCGGGCGCGCGTGTGGCCAAGCATGGTGGGCGCAGCGTGTCTTCCACCAGCGGCAGCGCCGACGTGATGGAAGCGCTGGGCGCCTACATCATGCTCACGCCCGAGCAGGTGGCCACGTGTCTGGAGCAGACCGGCATCGCCTTCATGTTCGCCCCGAACCACCACGCCTCGATGAAGCACGCGGCCCCGGTGCGCAAGGAGCTGGGTGTGCGCACGATCTTCAACATCCTCGGCCCGCTGACCAACCCGGCCGGCGCACCGAACCAGTTGATGGGCGTGTTCCACCCGGACCTCGTGGGCATCCAGGTTCGGGTGCTGCAGCGCCTGGGCTCGGAGCACGTCATGGTGGTGCACGGCATGAACGGCATGGACGAGATCTCGCTGTCGGGCGAAACCTTGGTCGGTGAGCTGAAGGACGGCCAGGTCCAGGAATACATGGTCCACCCGAGCGACTTCGGCCTGCCGGTGTACGACGCCCGCGTGCTGCGCGTGGCGAACCAGCAGGAATCGGTGCAGTGCATCCAGCGGGTGCTGGCCAATGAAGACGGCCCGGTGCGCGACATCGTGCTGCTGAATGCCGGCGCTGCGCTGTATTGCGCCGGCAATGCCGCCACGGTGACCGAGGGCGTGCGCCAGGCGCGTGAGGCCGTGGCCTCGGGCGCTGCGGCGGCCAAGCTCAGCCAGTTCGTGGCTGCGACCCAGCAATTCAATCCGGCTGCCTGAAACCATGAGCACGACCCCCGACATCCTCCAGCGCATCGTCGCCGTCAAGCACCAGGAAGTGGCGGCTGACCGCGTGGGCCGGCCGTTGCCAGCACTGCTGGCACAGGCTCAGGCGCAAACGCCCACGCGCGGCTTCGAGGCCGCCTTGCGCGCCAAGGTGGCGGCAGGCCAGGCCGCGGTCATCGCCGAGATCAAGAAGGCCAGCCCGAGCAAGGGCGTGATGCGTGACCCGTTTGTGCCGGCCGACATCGCGCGCAGCTACGCCGCCCACGGCGCCGCCTGCCTGAGCGTGCTGACGGACGAGCAGTTCTTTCAGGGCGCCACCGCCTACCTGCAGCAGGCACGTGCCGCCTGCACGCTGCCGGTGCTGCGCAAGGACTTCATGGTCGACGAGTACCAGGTGGTGGATGCCCGCGCCATGGGCGCAGACTGCATCCTGCTGATCGCCGCCTGCCTGGACGACGCGCAGATGGCGCACCTGGAAGCCACCGCGTTGGAGATGGGCATGGACGTGCTGGTCGAGGTGCACGACGGCGAAGAGCTGGACCGCGCGCTGCGCCTGAAGACGCCACTGCTGGGCATCAACAACCGCAATCTGCGCACCTTTGACGTGACGCTGGACACGACCCTTGGCCTGCTGAACCGGGTGCCGTCCAGCAAGCTGCTGGTCACCGAATCGGGCATCCTCGGTGCGGAAGACGTTCAGCGCATGCGTGCGGCGGATGTGCATGCCTTCCTCGTCGGTGAAGCGTTCATGCGCGCGCCGGACCCGGGCGTGGCGCTGGCTGGCCTGTTCGGCTGAGCCCCACACGCGATGGCTGATCTGTTCGGCGATGCGGCGCCAGCGCCCAACGCACTGACACTGCCATTGGCCGCCGTGCTTGATGAAGCGGCCGCCACCCTGGCAAGTGGCTGGCTGGATGGGCTGCAAGCATGGCGCACCAGCCCGGAAGGCCAGCGCCTGCTGGCGCATGTGCAGCGCCGCCAGCAGGCCGGCGCGGTCATCTACCCGGCCCGCCCCCTGCGCGCGCTGGAACTGACGCCGCTTGCTGCGGTGCGGGTGGTCATCCTGGGCCAGGACCCGTACCACGGCCCGGGCCAGGCCGAAGGGCTCGCGTTCAGCGTGCCAAGCGGCGTGAAGGTGCCCCCCAGCCTGCGCAACATCTTTGTCGAGCTGCAGCGCGACCTGGGCCTCCATCCGCAGCGCAGCGGCAGCCTGCTGGCCTGGGCGCAGCAAGGCGTGCTGCTGCTGAATGCCAGCCTGACCGTGGAAGACGGCCAGGCGGCCAGCCATGCGGGCATGGGCTGGGAAGCCTTGACCGATGCCGTGATCGAGACCGTGGCCCGGCGTGAGGGCGCGCCCGTGGTCTTCCTGCTGTGGGGTGCGCATGCGCAGGCCAAGGCGGCTTTGATCGAGGCGGCAGGTCAGGGGCGCCACGTGCTGCTGCGGGCCAATCACCCATCACCGCTGTCAGCCCGGCGCCCTCCGGCGCCCTTCATCGGCTGCGGCCACTTCAGTGCGGCCATGGCCCATGTGCCCGGGCTGGACTGGGGTGCCGCGCAAGAAAAATAAGGCTCGATATAAAAAATCGACGCCAATTACTTCCACACCTAAAAAAGCTCTGCTATAGTCGAGGGCTCGCTACGGAGGGGTGCCCGAGTGGCTAAAGGGGGCAGACTGTAAATCTGTTGGCTTACGCCTACGCTGGTTCGAATCCAGCCTCCTCCACCAATAGCGAGCAATTTGTAGACAGGTCAAAGAGCGTCTCCCGAGCGGGAGTAGTTCAATGGTAGAACCTTAGCCTTCCAAGCTAATGACACGGGTTCGATTCCCGTTTCCCGCTCCATTGAATGCTCTTTGTTTTGTTTAAGTTTTGAAGTCGGCACAGGATTGGGTGTCGTGTCACGAAAGTGGCTTCCAATCCTGTGTCGATGCCCATGTGGCTCAGTGGTAGAGCACTCCCTTGGTAAGGGAGAGGTCGCGCGTTCGATCCGCGCCATGGGCACCACTTCATTTCTCGGTTGTTTTTTTGAACTCGACCGCCAAATTGGTGATCGATCAGGAGCGCAAGATGGCAAAAGGCAAGTTTGAACGTACCAAGCCGCACGTGAACGTGGGCACCATCGGTCACGTGGACCATGGCAAGACGACGCTGACGGCTGCGATCACGACGATCCTGTCGGCAAAGTTCGGTGGCGAAGCCAAGGCTTACGACCAGATTGACGCAGCGCCTGAAGAGAAGGCACGCGGCATCACCATCAACACCGCGCACGTTGAGTACGAGACGGCTAACCGCCACTACGCTCACGTTGACTGCCCGGGCCATGCTGACTATGTGAAGAACATGATCACGGGCGCCGCACAGATGGACGGCGCGATCCTGGTGTGCTCGGCCGCTGACGGCCCGATGCCCCAGACCCGTGAGCACATCCTGCTGGCTCGCCAGGTGGGTGTTCCTTACATCATCGTGTTCCTGAACAAGTGCGACATGGTGGACGACGCCGAGCTGCTGGAACTGGTCGAAATGGAAGTGCGCGAGCTGCTGTCCAAGTACGACTTCCCGGGCGACGACACTCCGATCGTGAAGGGTTCGGCCAAGCTGGCGCTGGAAGGCGACAAGGGCGAGCTGGGCGAGCTGGCGATCTTCGCCCTGGCCGAAGCTCTGGACACCTACATCCCGACGCCTGAGCGCGCTGTGGACGGTGCATTCCTGATGCCGGTGGAAGACGTGTTCTCGATCTCGGGTCGCGGCACCGTGGTGACCGGCCGTATCGAGCGCGGCATCATCAAGGTCGGCGAAGAAATCGAAATCGTCGGTATCAAGACGACCCAGAAGACGACCTGCACGGGCGTGGAAATGTTCCGTAAGCTGCTGGACCAAGGTCAAGCTGGCGACAACGTGGGCATTCTGCTGCGCGGCACGAAGCGCGAAGACGTCGAGCGCGGCCAAGTGCTGTGCAAGCCGAACTCGGTCAAGCCGCACACGCACTTCACCGCTGAGATCTACGTTCTGAGCAAGGACGAAGGCGGCCGTCACACCCCGTTCTTCAACAACTACCGTCCCCAGTTCTACTTCCGCACGACGGACGTGACTGGTGCCGTGGAGCTGCCGGCGGACAAGGAAATGGTCATGCCTGGCGACAACGTCAGCATCACCGTGAAGCTGATCGCCCCGATCGCCATGGAAGAAGGCCTGCGCTTCGCCATCCGTGAAGGCGGCCGTACCGTCGGCGCCGGCGTGGTTGCCAAGATCATCGCCTAAGTAAGAAGCCACAGGGGTATAGCTCAATTGGCAGAGCGTCGGTCTCCAAAACCGAAGGTTGTAGGTTCGATTCCTACTGCCCCTGCCAACCTTGGTGCTGGCATTTGAAGCTGGCGACAAGGTTTGATGTCAGCAACGCAATCTGACGAGATTGCCGAGCATCCCGACAGCCAGCCCGCAGGCGCGACAGCCCGGCGGGCTTTGCTGCTGGTGGGCTTGATCATTTTGTATCGTCGGTTGGGCCGCCTTGGCCAACCAACGTCCTGGTCCTGAAGTGAAAGCAATGTCCTCTTCTACTCAAGTCGAAACCGTGTCCACCGGCGCTGACAAGGCCAAGCTGGCCGCGGCCGCCGTGCTGGTGCTGGCGTCGATCGTTGCTTTCTACCTGCTGGGCCAGCAGGCCATGTGGCTCCGCGTGATCGCCCTGCTGGTCGGTCTGGTGGCGGCCGTGGCTGTCTACTTCAGCTCGGAAAGCGGACGCCAGCTCATCGCCTACGGCCATGAGTCTGTGCGCGAGGTCAAGAAGGTGGTCTGGCCCGCTCCCAAGGAAGCCGGCCAGATGACGGCGTACGTGTTCGCGTTCGTCGTGCTGATGGCCCTGTTCCTGTGGACGACCGACAAGACCCTCGAATGGGTCCTGTACGACCTGATCCTCGGCTGGAAGCGCTGACCCGAACAAACCAACAAAGGCTTCAGAACATGAGCGAATCCATGACCACCGACACCGGCACGCCGGCAGCCAGCAACCTGCGCTGGTATGTGGTGCATGCCTATTCGGGCATGGAAAAGGCCGTCGAGCGCAACATCCGCGAGCGGATCGAGCGCGCCGGCATGCAAGACAAGTTTGGCCGCATCCTGGTTCCGACCGAGGAAGTGGTTGAGCTGAAGAACGGCAAGAAGTCGGTCACCGAGCGCCGTTTCTTCCCCGGCTACGTGCTGGTCGAAATGGTCATGGACGATGAGTCCTGGCACTTGGTCAAGCACACCAGCAAGGTCACCGGTTTTGTCGGCGGCGCGCGCAATCGCCCGGCCCCGATCTCCGAAGCCGAAGTGATGAAGATCGTCAACCAGATGCAAGAAGGCATCGAGAAGCCACGGCCGAAGGTCGAGTGGATGGTGGGCGAGCTGGTGCGTGTCAAGGAAGGCCCGTTCACGGACTTCAACGGCGCCATCGAGGAAGTGAACTACGAGAAGTCGAAGGTTCGCGTGTCGGTCACGATCTTTGGTCGTGCCACGCCGGTCGAGCTCGATTTCTCGCAGGTCGAGAAGGTCTGACGGTTCACCGTTCAGCCGGAAGTTTTCGGCTGGCAGCGCGCCCGACCCGGTGCTGTCAGTTGTGATTTGAACGGGTCGAACTGACGAGGAGCTCACCAGCCATCCGTGGTGGCGTGGGCGCTAGTACTCGAGGAGCCAATCATGGCAAAGAAGATTGTCGGCTTTATCAAGCTGCAAATCCCGGCCGGCAAGGCCAACCCGTCGCCGCCCGTCGGCCCGGCACTGGGCCAGCGCGGCCTGAACATCATGGAGTTCTGCAAGGCGTTCAACGCCCAGACCTCCTCGATGGAACCTGGTCTGATGCTGCCGGTGGTGATCACCGCCTTCGCTGACAAGTCGTTCACCTTCGTGCTGAAGTCGCCGCCGGCGACCGTGCTGATCAAGAAGGCGATCGGTCTGGGCAAGGGTTCGGACAAGCCACACCTGAACAAGGTTGGCAAGATCACCCGCGCACAGCTGGAAGACATTGCCAAGCTGAAGCAAAAGGACCTGACGGCAGCCGACATGGATGCCGCAGTGAAGACCATCGCCGGTTCCGCCCGTTCGATGGGTGTCATCGTGGAGGGTGTGTGAGATGGCAAAGCTGACTAAGAAGGCCAAGGCCCTGCAAGGCAAGGTTGACAGCCTGAAGCTGTATCCGATCGCTGAAGCTCTGGTGCTCGTCAAGAGCTGCGCTACCGCCAAGTTCGATGAATCCATCGACGTGGCCGTGCAGCTGGGCATCGACCCGAAGAAGTCGGACCAAGTCGTCCGTGGCGCTGTCGTTCTGCCGAACGGCACCGGCAAGACCAAGCGTGTCGCCGTGTTCGCACAAGGCGCCAAGGCTGATGAAGCCAAGGCTGCCGGCGCTGACATCGTCGGCATGGAAGATCTGGCTGAGTCGATCAAGGCTGGCAACATCAACTTCGACGTGGTCATTGCCTCGCCGGACACGATGCGTATCGTCGGTACCCTGGGTCAAGTGCTGGGCCCGCGCGGCCTGATGCCTAACCCGAAGGTCGGTACCGTGACCCCTGACGTTGCCACCGCTGTGCGCAACGCCAAGGCTGGTCAGGTGCAGTTCCGCGTCGACAAGGGCGGCATCATCCACGGCACCATCGGCCGTCGCTCGTTCGACGACGACAAGCTGGTCGGTAACCTGGCCGCACTGCTGGACGCCCTGAACAAGGCCAAGCCGGCCTCGAGCAAGGGCATCTACCTGCGCAAGGTGGCTGTGTCTTCGACCATGGGTGTCGGCGCTCGCGTCGAAATCGCCTCGGTCGCGGCTGCCACCACGGCTGCCTGATCGCCTGAAGGCTTTCCAGGCCTGTGCGGCCGTCTTGACGCACAGGCCTGACATATTGGTGGGTCCCTGAAGGAGCAATCCAGCAGGGAGCCATCCAAGACCGCTGGCGGCCGAAGAGGTTTTTACTTCCAGGCCTTAATCGCCCTTCTGCAGTCCGCTGCAGGGAGTGGCCAGCGCAGATGGCGTCCCCGCCGTGAAGATTGAAGATCCAGTGAAGCACGCAAGTGCACAACGGGAAACTCGCTCGCAACGGCAAGGTCGCTGAAACCCGGTGTGCCGGAGTGGTCGCAAGACTGCGAAGGCACGTATTTGTGAGGAGTAGACCTTGAGTCTCAACCGCAACGAGAAGGCGGCCGTCATCGAGGAAGTGGCGGCGCAAGCTGCCAAGTCCCAGACGTTGGCCCTGGCCGAGTACCGTGGCCTCACCGTCGAGAACCTGAACAAGCTGCGCGTCGATGCGCGTGCCAAGGGTGTGTATCTTCACGTGCTGAAGAACTCCCTGGCCCGTCGCGCCGTCGCTGGCACCCCGTTCGAGGTTGCGTCGGAGAGCATGGTCGGCCCGCTGATCTACGGCTTTTCCGAAGACGCTGTCGCCGCGGCCAAAGTCATCGCTGACTTTGCCAAGGGCAACGACAAGCTGGTCATCAAGGGTGGCGCCTATGCAGGCAAGGCCCTGAACGTTGATGGCGTGAAGGCTTTGGCCTCCGTGCCGAGCCGCGAAGTGCTGCTGTCCCAGATCGCTGGGCTGCTGCTGTCGCCGGTGCAACGTATGGCCGCCGTCTTGGCTGCTTTGTCCGAACAGCGTGGTGGCGGTGAAACCGCTGCTGAAGCTCCGGCCGAAGAAGCCCCGGCTGCCTGATCGGCACCGTACCCCCTATTCACTGAATCATTGATTTCGAGGAAAACAAAATGGCATTCGATAAAGACGCCTTCCTGAGCGCCCTGGACACCATGTCCGTGATGGACCTGAACGACCTGGTCAAGGCAATTGAAGAGAAGTTCGGCGTGTCCGCTGCTTCGATGGCTGCTCCGGCTGCCGGTGGCGGCGCCGCTGCTGCTGCAGTGGAAGAGAAGACCGAATTCAACGTCGTGCTGGTCGAAGCTGGCGCACAGAAGGTCTCCGTCATCAAGGCCGTGCGCGAACTGACGGGCCTCGGCCTGAAGGAAGCCAAGGACCTGGTCGACGGCGCTCCGAAGAACGTCAAGGAAGCTGTGCCGAAGGCTGACGCCGAAGCCGCTGTCAAGAAGCTGGTTGAAGCCGGCGCCAAGGCTGAAGTCAAGTAATTTGACCTTCCGCGAGGAGGCTGGGAGTACCGAAAGGTCTCCCGGCCTTTTCTGCTTGGAGGGTTAAATCCCCCTTCGAGGCCACCTGGAAGATTCCCGCGCAATAATCGGGGGTTTTCCAAGTGTTCTCTGATCCGACTGCAGAAGAACAGGTTTGGTCGGGCTCCGGTGCAATGCCGGGGTTGTCCGCCAGCGGTTGGTAGTGGCCAACCACCAAGCTTTCAGGTGCAAAGCCTGCATAAGCCAGTCGCCTTGCGAAGTTCACGCCAACGGCCCGGCGTGTTTCATCGCTACGGAGTGTTCAATGGCGCAAGCAACCCCCTACAGCTACACCGAGCGCAAGCGTATCCGCAAGAGCTTCGGCAAGCGTGAGAGTGTTCTCAACGTTCCCTATCTGCTGACCATGCAGCGGGAATCCTATGTGGCGTTTCTCCAGAAGGAGATCCCGCCCGCCCTGCGCAAGCCTGAAGGCCTGCAGGCAGCTTTCCTTTCCGCCTTCCCGATCGTTTCGCACAACGGGTTCGTGGAGATGAAGTTCATCGAGTACAACATTGCTCGACCGGCCTTCGATACCCGTGAATGCCAACAGCGTGGCCTGACCTACGCTGCTGCCGTCCGCGCGAAGCTGCAGATGATCATCTATGACCGTGAGTCGCATCCGGCCAAGGTCGTCAAGGAGATCAAGGAGCAAGAGGTCTACATGGGCGAAGTGCCCCTGATGACCGACTACGGCTCCTTCATCGTCAATGGCACCGAGCGTGTCATCGTCTCGCAGCTGCACCGCTCGCCTGGCGTGTTCTTCGAACACGACAAGGGCAAGACGCACTCTTCGGGCAAGCTGCTGTTCTCGGCACGGATCATCCCGTACCGTGGTTCGTGGCTTGACTTCGAATTCGACCCGAAGGACATCCTGTACTTCCGCGTCGACCGCCGTCGCAAGATGCCGGTGACGATCCTGCTGAAGGCCATCGGCCTGAACCCGGAAAGCATCCTGGCGCACTTCTTCGCCAACGACACCTTCCGTCTGATGGATTCCGGCGCGCAGCTGGAATTCGTGGCTGATCGTCTGAAGGGCGAAGTCGCCCGTTTCGACATCACCGACAAGGACGGCGTCGTCGTCGTCGAGAAGGACAAGCGGATCACCGCGCGTCACGTGCGTCAGCTGGAGCAGTCCGGCACCACGTTCATCTCGGTGCCGGAAGACTTCCTGGTCGCCCGCGTCGTGGCCCGCAACATGGTCGACCCGGACACCGGCGAGATCATCGCGAAGGCCAACGAAGAGCTGACCGAAACGCTGCTGAAGAAGCTGCGCAGCGCCGGCATCAAGGACGTTCAGTGCTTGTTCACGAACGAGCTGGACCAGGGCGCCTACATCAGCCAGACCCTGGGTCTGGACGAGACCGCCGACCAGCTGGCCGCACGTGTGGCCATCTACCGCATGATGCGCCCGGGCGAGCCGCCGACCGAAGACGCGGTGGAAGCACTGTTCAACCGTCTGTTCTACAGCGCTGACACGTACGACCTGTCGCGCGTTGGCCGCATGAAGTTCAACGCCCGCGTGGGCCGTGACGTGCCGGAAGGCGCGATGACGCTGAGCAACGAGGACATCCTTGACGTCGTCAAGATCCTGGTTGAGCTGCGCAACGGCCGTGGCGAAGTGGACGACATCGACCACTTGGGCAATCGTCGCGTGCGTTGCGTGGGCGAACTGGCCGAAAACCAGTACCGCTCGGGCCTCGCTCGTATCGAGAAGGCCGTGAAGGAGCGTCTGGGCCAGGCTGAGACCGAAGCCCTGATGCCGCACGACCTGATCAACTCCAAGCCGATTTCCGCGGCTCTGAAGGAGTTCTTCGGTGCGTCGCAGCTGTCGCAGTTCATGGACCAGACCAACCCCCTGTCGGAAATCACGCACAAGCGTCGTGTTTCCGCCCTGGGCCCGGGTGGTCTGACCCGCGAGCGCGCCGGCTTCGAAGTTCGTGACGTGCACCCGACCCACTACGGCCGTGTGTGCCCGATCGAAACGCCGGAAGGCCCGAACATCGGTCTGATCAACTCGCTGGCTCTGTACGCGCAGCTGAATGAATACGGTTTCCTCGAAACCCCGTATCGCCGCGTTGAAGACGGCCAGGTGTCGATGAAGATCGATTACCTGTCGGCCATCGAAGAAGGCAAGTACGTCATCGCCCAGGCGAATGCGACGCTGGACGCCACCGGCAAGCTGACCGACGAGCTGGTCTCGGCCCGTGAAAACGGCGAATCCGTGCTGACCTCGCCGGAGCGCATCCAGTACATGGACGTGGCCCCGACGCAGATCGTGTCCGTGGCAGCTTCGCTCGTGCCGTTCCTCGAGCACGACGATGCAAACCGCGCACTGATGGGCGCCAACATGCAGCGTCAGGCTGTGCCAACCCTGCGTCCTGAAAAGGCGCTGGTGGGCACGGGCGTGGAGCGCGTGGCGGCTGTCGACTCGGGCACCGTGGTGACGGCACGTCGTGGCGGCATCGTCGACTACGTCGATACCAACCGCGTGGTGATTCGTGTCAATGACGACGAAACCGTGGCCGGTGAAGTCGGCGTCGACATCTACAACCTGATCAAGTATCAGCGCTCGAACCAGAACACCAACATCCACCAACGCGCCATCGTGCGCCGCGGCGACAAGGTGGGCGCTGGCGACGTGGTGGCTGACGGCGCATCGACCGACTTGGGTGAACTGGCTCTGGGCCAGAACATGCTGGTCGCGTTCATGCCCTGGAACGGCTACAACTTCGAAGACTCGATCCTGATTTCTGAGCGCGTCGTGGCTGAAGACCGCTACACCTCGATCCACATCGAGGAACTGGTGGTCATGGCCCGCGACACGAAGCTGGGCAGCGAAGAAATCACCCGCGACATCCCGAACCTGAGCGAGCAGCAACTGTCTCGCCTGGACGAGTCGGGCATCGTCTACATCGGCGCCGAAGTGACGCCGGGCGACGTGCTGGTGGGCAAGGTCACGCCGAAGGGCGAGACCACGCTGACGCCGGAAGAGAAGCTGCTGCGCGCGATCTTCGGCGAGAAGGCCTCCGACGTGAAGGACACGTCGCTGCGCGTGGACCAGGGTACCAACGGTACCGTGATCGACGTCCAGGTCTTCACCCGTGAAGGCATCCAGCGCGACAAGCGCGCCCAGCAGATCATCGACGACGAACTGAAGCGCTTCCGCCTCGACCTGAACGACCAGCTCCGCATCGTGGAAGCTGACGCGTTCGACCGTATCGAGAAGCTGCTGGTCGGTCGCACCGCCAATGGCGGCCCGCAAAAGCTGGCCAAGGGCACCGTGCTGTCGAAGGACTACCTGGCCTCGATCGACAAGTACCACTGGTTTGACGTGCGCCCTGCAGAGGACGACATCGCCAACCAACTGGAGTCGATCAAGAACTCGCTGGAGCAGACCCGTCACAGCTTCGACCTGGCTTTTGAAGAAAAGCGCAAGAAGCTGACGCAAGGCGACGAGCTGCCTGCTGGCGTGCTGAAGATGGTCAAGGTCTACCTGGCCGTCAAGCGTCGCCTGCAGCCTGGTGACAAGATGGCCGGCCGTCACGGCAACAAGGGCGTCGTGTCCAAGATCACCCCGATCGAAGACATGCCCTACATGGCCGACGGCACCCCTGCCGACATCGTTCTGAACCCGCTGGGCGTGCCTTCGCGGATGAACGTCGGTCAGGTGCTGGAAGTTCACCTGGGCTGGGCCGGCAAGGGCATTGGCCAGCGCATCGGTGACATGCTGCAGCAACAGTCCGCCGTGGCTGAACTGCGCAAGTTCCTCGATGAGCTGTACAACCAGTCGGGCGGCAAGCCTGAGCGTCTGGAAGAGTTCTCCGACAAGGAGATCATCGACATGGCGCGCGAGCTGACCAAGGGTGTTCCTTTCGCCACGCCGGTGTTCGACGGTGCGAAGGAATCCGAGATCCGCGGCATGCTGAAGCTGGCTTATCCGGACGACATCGCGGCTCGCAAGGGCCTGACCGAGACCCGCACCCAGGCTTACCTGCATGACGGCCGCACCGGCGAGCGCTTCGAGCGCCCGACCACCGTGGGCTACATGCACGTGCTGAAGCTGCACCACTTGGTCGACGACAAGATGCACGCCCGTTCCACCGGTCCGTACTCGCTGGTCACGCAGCAACCGCTGGGCGGCAAGGCCCAGTTCGGCGGCCAGCGTTTCGGTGAAATGGAAGTGTGGGCACTGGAAGCCTACGGCGCCGCTTACGTGCTGCAGGAAATGCTGACCGTCAAGTCCGACGACGTGAACGGCCGTACCAAGGTCTACGAAAACATCGTCAAGGGCGAGCACGCCATCGATGCCGGCATGCCGGAATCGTTCAACGTGCTGGTCAAGGAAATTCGCTCGCTGGGCATCGATATTGAGCTGGAGAAGAACTGATCAATGGCCCGGGCAGGGCGGCTGGATGAACCAGTCGCCTGCCTTCCACTGATTAGCGATTTCGACTGCCTCAATACCAAACAAGGAGTAAAGCCATGAAAGGCTTGCTGGACCTCTTCAAGCAGTTCACCCCGGATGAACACTTCGACGCGATCAAGATCGGGCTGGCTTCGCCCGAGAAGATCCGTTCGTGGTCTTTCGGCGAGGTGAAGAAGCCCGAGACGATCAACTACCGCACGTTCAAGCCTGAGCGTGATGGTCTGTTCTGCGCCAAGATCTTTGGCCCGATCAAGGATTACGAATGCCTGTGCGGCAAGTACAAGCGCCTGAAGCACCGCGGTGTCATCTGCGAGAAGTGCGGCGTTGAAGTCACGCAGACCAAGGTTCGCCGTGACCGCATGGGTCACATCGACCTGGCTGCACCGTGCGCGCACATCTGGTTCCTGAAGTCGCTGCCGTCGCGTCTGGGCCTCGTGCTCGACATGACCCTGCGCGACATCGAACGCGTGCTGTACTTTGAAGCCTACGTGGTGGTGGACCCGGGCATGACCCCGCTGAAGAAGTTCAGCATCATGTCCGAGGACGACTACGAGGCCAAGCGCACCGAGTTCGGCGACGAATTCATCGCGCTGATGGGCGCCGAAGGCATCCAGAAGCTGCTGGCCGAGATGGATCTCGACGTCGAGATCGACCGCCTGCGCAACGACATGACCGGCAGCGAGCTGAAGGTCAAGAAGAATTCCAAGCGCCTCAAGGTGATGGAAGCCTTCAAGAAGTCGGGCATCAAGCCGCACTGGATGGTGATGGACGTGCTGCCAGTGCTGCCGCCGGACCTGCGTCCGCTGGTGCCGCTGGACGGCGGTCGTTTCGCGACCTCCGACCTGAACGACCTGTATCGCCGCGTCATCAACCGGAACAACCGTCTGGCGCGTCTGCTCGAGCTGAAGGCCCCTGAAATCATCGTGCGCAACGAAAAGCGCATGCTGCAGGAAGCCGTGGACTCGCTGCTGGACAACGGTCGTCGTGGCAAGGCCATGACGGGCGCGAACAAGCGGGCCCTGAAGTCGCTGGCCGACATGATCAAGGGCAAGAGCGGTCGTTTCCGTCAGAACTTGCTGGGCAAGCGCGTCGACTACTCGGGTCGTTCGGTGATTACCGTCGGCCCGACCCTGAAGCTGCACCAGTGCGGTCTGCCGAAGCTGATGGCGCTTGAGCTGTTCAAGCCGTTCATCTTCTCGCGCCTGGAAGCCATGGGCATCGCCACCACCATCAAGGCGGCGAAGAAGGAAGTTGAAAGCGGCACCCCGGTGGTCTGGGACATCCTTGAAGAAGTCATCAAGGAACACCCGGTCATGCTGAACCGTGCGCCTACGCTGCACCGACTCGGCATCCAGGCTTTCGAGCCGGTGCTGATCGAAGGCAAGGCCATCCAGCTGCACCCGCTGGTCTGCGCGGCCTTCAACGCCGACTTCGACGGTGACCAGATGGCCGTTCACGTGCCGCTGTCCATCGAAGCTCAGATGGAAGCCCGCGCCCTGATGCTGGCCTCGAACAACGTGCTCTTCCCGGCTTCGGGCGAGCCGTCGATCGTGCCGTCTCAAGACGTGGTGCTGGGTCTCTACTACGCCACCCGTGAGCGCACCAACGCCAAGGGCGAAGGCATGATCTTCTCCGACACCGTCGAGCTGCAACGCGCGCTCGACAACGGTGCCGTGGAAATCACCGCCAAGATCAACGTCCGCCTGACCGAATACGTCAAGGACGCTGAGGGCGAGTTCCACCCGGAAACCAAGCTGGTTGAAACGACCGTGGGCCGTGGCCTGCTGTCGGAGATCCTGCCGAAGGGTCTGCCGTTCTCGAACATCAACAAGGCGCTGAAGAAGAAGGAAATTTCGCGCCTGATCAATACCTCGTTCCGCAAGTGCGGTCTGAAGGAAACGGTCGTGTTCGCGGACAAGCTGCTGCAGTCGGGCTTCCGCCTGGCCACGCGCGCCGGTATCTCGATCGCCATCGACGACATGCTGGTGCCGCCGCAGAAGCAAGGCCTGATCGAGCGTGCCGAGAAGGAAGTCAAGGAAATCGAGCAGCAGTACGTCTCGGGCCTGGTGACCGCCGGTGAGCGCTACAACAAGGTCGTGGACATCTGGGGCAAGACCGGCGACGAAGTCGGCAAGGTCATGATGAGTCAGCTCTCCAAGGAGAAGACCATCGACCGCCACGGCAACACCGTGGACCAGGAATCGTTCAACTCCATCTACATGATGGCCGACTCCGGCGCCCGTGGTTCTGCAGCGCAGATCCGCCAGCTGGCCGGTATGCGGGGCCTGATGGCCAAGCCAGACGGCTCGATCATTGAGACCCCCATCACGGCGAACTTCCGTGAAGGTCTGAATGTGTTGCAGTACTTCATCTCGACCCACGGCGCTCGTAAGGGCCTGGCCGACACGGCACTGAAGACCGCGAACTCGGGTTACCTGACCCGTCGTCTGGTCGACGTGACGCAGGATCTGGTCGTCATCGAAGAAGACTGCGGCACCGAGCACGGCTTTGCCATGCGCGCCCTGGTTGAAGGTGGTGAAGTCATCGAATCGCTGCGCGACCGCATCCTGGGTCGTGTGGCTGCCGTTGAAATCACGCACCCTGAAACCCAGGAACTGCTGCTCCCGGCCGGCACCATGCTGGAAGAAGACCAGCTCGACATCCTCGAAGCCGCTGGCGTCGACGAAGTCAAGGTGCGTACGCCGCTGACCTGCGAGACCCGTTTCGGTCTGTGCGCCAAGTGCTATGGCCGCGATCTGGGCCGTGGTGGCATGGTCAACACCGGTGAGGCTGTGGGCGTGATCGCTGCACAGTCGATCGGTGAACCAGGCACCCAGCTGACCATGCGTACGTTCCACATCGGTGGTGCGGCATCGCGTGCGGCTGTGGCTTCGAGCGTGGATGCGAAGTCCGATGGTTTCATCGGCTTCAACGCCACGATGCGCTACGTGACCAACGGCAAGGGCGAGTTGGTGGTGATTTCGCGTTCCGGCGAAATCGTCATCTCCGACCAGCACGGCCGCGAGCGTGAGCGTCACAAGGTGCCGTACGGCGCGATCCTGAACATCAAGGCTGACCAGCAACTCAAGGCTGGCACGGTCCTGGCGAACTGGGATCCGCTGACCCGCCCGATCATCACCGAATTCGCCGGCAAGGCGCAGTTCGAGAATGTGGAAGAGGGCGTGACGGTGGCCAAGCAGCTGGACGAGGTCACTGGCCTGTCCACCCTGGTGGTGATCGACCCGAAGCGCCGCGGCGCTGCCAAGGTCATTCGCCCGCAGGTCAAGCTGCTCGACGCGCAAGGCCACGAAGTCAAGATTCCGGGTACCGATCACTCGGTGACCATCGGCTTCCAGGTCGGCTCGCTGATCCAGATCCGCGACGGCCAAGACCTCGCCCCGGGCGAAGTGCTGGCACGTATCCCGGTTGAAGGCCAGAAGACCCGTGACATTACCGGCGGTCTGCCGCGAGTGGCCGAGCTGTTCGAAGCCCGTTCGCCGAAGGACGTCGGTACGCTGGCGGAAATCACCGGCACGATCTCGTTCGGCAAGGAGACCAAGGGCAAGGTTCGCCTGGAAATCACCGACCCCGAAGGCGGCAAGCACGAAGAGCTGGTGCCCAAGGAAAAGAACATCCTGGTGCACGAAGGCCAGGTGGTCAACAAGGGCGAACTGGTGGTGGACGGCGCAGCCGACCCGCAAGACATCCTGCGTCTGCTGGGTGTCGAAGAGCTGGCGCGCTACATCGTCGACGAAGTGCAGGACGTCTACCGTCTGCAGGGCGTGAAGATCAACGACAAGCACATCGAGGTGATCGTTCGCCAGATGCTGCGTCGTGTGCAGATCGTCAACTCGGGCGACTCCAGCTACATCGTTGGCGAGCAGGTCGAGCGTTCGGAGCTGTTCAACACGAACGAGCGTCTGCGTGCTGAAGACAAGGTGCCTGCCACCTACGCTGACGTGCTGCTGGGCATCACCAAGGCTTCGCTGTCGACCGACTCCTTCATCTCGGCCGCTTCCTTCCAGGAAACGACCCGCGTGCTGACCGAGGCTGCCATCATGGGCAAGCGCGACGAGCTGCGCGGCTTGAAGGAAAACGTCATCGTCGGTCGTCTGATCCCTGCCGGTACCGGCATGGCCTTCCACCTGGCCCGCAAGGCCAAGGAAGAGATGGACGACACCGAGCGCCGTGCCATCGCCATGCAGGAAGCCGAGGAACTGGCTTCCGCGCAGCTGGCACAGCTGGACGCCGCAAGCGACAGCGACGCATCAGGCAACTGAATCAGCGGCAGCCGTCGACGGGCGGCTGATCGTTGAATGCAAAAGGGCGCTCCTTGGAGCGCCCTTTTTTTTGTGCCTGCTTTCCGTCAGATGTTTGCTGCCGGCAACGCCCACAGGCGCGGCGGCACGATGGCCAGGTTGTGCAGTCGCCTGGCCTTGCCGGCCAATTTCAGCACCGCCTTGTCGCGGCTGACCAGCCACCGGCAGCCCCAGGCCACGCCCGCATCAAGAAACTTCTGATCGTCCCGGTCGGTGCACACGAGGCGGCCTGTTGCACCCGGTGCCGCAGGGGCCTCCAGCCAGCGAACGCGCGCGTCCATGGCCGCCAGCACGCCGGCGCCGTCGAGCCCGCGACCGGCCGGCAGACCGCGTGCCAGCACGTGCGCAAGCTCGCCTCGCATGCCTGTGCTGGCCACCCAATGCCATTGCCCGGCTGCGCGGGCAGCTTCCCAGTGCGCCGTCGTGGGGTCATTGAAGTACAGCCAGTCGAGCACGGCTTGGCTGTCAAGTATCGCCATGTCTGCCGATTCGGAAGAGTGGGTGCTCACAATGAAAGTCGCGTCTGAAGGCTGCAGAGCCTCGCATTGTGCAGCGGCTTGCGGCATTCCTGCCCGGTGCATATAATCATCGGCTCTTCGGCAAGTTCTGCCGTGCTGCTTGCTGCGCGAATCTGCGCGGCACAAGGCGTTCGTCGTGTGGAGTGGGTCTCTTGGCATCAAGCTCAAGCAGCATCCAGACCCTGCGGCGGAGAAGAAAAAGAAGACCCTTTCAGTTGTAACTTCAAACGGGAACAAGTTACCCATGCCAACCATCAACCAGCTCGTGCGCCAAGGCCGCAAGGTCGAGGTCACGAAGTCCAAGTCGCCTGCGATGCAAAACTGCCCGCAGCGCCGCGGTGTTTGCACCCGCGTCTACACCACGACCCCGAAGAAGCCTAACTCGGCACTTCGTAAGGTTGCCAAGGTGCGTTTGACCAACGGTTTCGAAGTCATTTCGTACATCGGCGGTGAAGGCCACAACCTGCAAGAGCACAGTGTCGTGCTCGTGCGCGGCGGCCGTGTCAAGGACTTGCCAGGCGTTCGCTACCACATCGTGCGTGGCTCGCTTGACCTGCAAGGCGTCAAGGATCGCAAGCAATCTCGCTCCAAGTACGGCGCCAAGCGCCCGAAGAAGGCCTGATTGGTTCGTTGAGAAAAAAGAGTGTCACCACCGGCCTGCAAGGTCGCGTGTCTGGCAAATGCGGTTCAACCAACCGGTTGACCGAGTAAGTGAAAGACCCGCTGTTAGCTCGTGGTCTTTCAGGGTGTCGGGAAACCGATGCCAACTGAAGATGAAGGAAGAGAGAAATGCCTCGTCGTCGCGAAGTACCCAAGCGTGAAATCCTGCCGGACCCGAAGTTCGGTTCCGTTGACCTGTCCAAGTTCATGAACGTGATCATGGAATCGGGCAAGAAGGCTGTTGCAGAGCGCATCATCTACGGTGCCCTGGAACAAGTCGAAAAGAAGGCCGCCAAGGATCCGCTGGAAGTCTTCATGGTCGCGCTGAACAATGTGAAGCCGATGGTTGAAGTCAAGTCCCGCCGTGTCGGCGGTGCGAACTACCAAGTTCCCGTGGAAGTTCGCCCCGTCCGCCGGATGGCCCTGGCCATGCGTTGGTTGAAGGAATCTGCGCGCAAGCGTGGTGAGAAGTCGATGGCCGCTCGTCTGGCCAATGAACTGCTGGAGGCCTCGGAAGGCCGTGGCGGCGCCATGAAGAAGCGTGACGAAGTTCACCGCATGGCCGAAGCCAACAAGGCGTTCTCGCACTTCCGCTTCTAAACCCCTGTTATCCGGCCGCCTAGGGTTGTCACCAACCCCTGGCGGTCTTCCTATTTGGAGTGACTCATGGCTCGTCAGACCCCCATTGAGCGGTATCGCAACATCGGCATTTCTGCCCACATCGACGCCGGCAAAACCACCACGACCGAACGGATCCTGTTCTACACGGGCGTGAACCACAAGATCGGTGAAGTGCACGATGGTGCCGCAACGATGGACTGGATGGAGCAGGAGCAAGAGCGCGGCATCACCATCACCTCTGCAGCAACGACGTGTTTCTGGAAGGGCATGGACCGCTCGCTGCCGGAGCACCGCTTCAACATCATCGACACCCCCGGACACGTGGACTTCACGATTGAAGTTGAGCGTTCGATGCGTGTGCTCGATGGCGCCTGCATGGTCTATTGCGCCGTGGGTGGTGTGCAGCCTCAGTCGGAAACCGTCTGGCGTCAGGCCAACAAGTACAAGGTTCCGCGTCTGGCCTTCGTGAACAAGATGGACCGTACCGGTGCCAACTTCTTCAAGGTCGTCGATCAGATGAAGACCCGCCTGCGCGCCAATCCGGTGCCGGTCGTGGTGCCTATCGGCGCAGAAGACAACTTCACGGGCGTCATCGACCTGCTGAAGATGAAGGCCATCATCTGGGACGAAGCCTCCCAGGGCATGAATTTCAGCTACGAAGACATTCCGGCTGACCTCACTGCAGTTGCCCAGGAATGGCGCGAAAAGATGGTCGAGGCTGCTGCCGAAGCCACCGAAGCGCTGATGGACAAGTACCTCGAAACGGGTGACCTGGACGAGGAAGAGATCAAGGTCGCGCTGCGCGCTCGCACCATCGCGTGCGAAATCCAGCCGATGCTGTGTGGCACCGCGTTCAAGAACAAGGGTGTTCAGCGCATGCTGGACGCCGTGATCGACTACCTGCCGTCGCCAGTCGACATCCCGCCGGTGACCGGCACCGACGACGACGACCAGCCGATCAGCCGCAAGGCCGACGACAAGGAGAAGTTCTCCGCGTTGGCGTTCAAGCTGATGACGGACCCGTTCGTCGGCCAGCTGACGTTCGTGCGCGTGTACTCGGGCGTTCTGCAATCGGGTTCGAGCGTTTACAACCCGATTCGCGGCAAGAAGGAGCGTATCGGCCGAATCCTGCAGATGCACGCCAACCAGCGTGAAGAAATCAAGGAAATTCTGGCTGGCGACATCGCCGCTTGCGTCGGTTTGAAGGAAGTGACCACGGGCGAAACCCTGTGCGACATCGACTCGCCAATCACGCTGGTGAAGATGATCTTCCCTGAGCCGGTGATTTCGCAGGCGGTCGAGCCGAAGACCAAGGCGGACCAGGAAAAGATGGGCATCGCTCTGGGCCGTCTGGCTGCAGAAGATCCTTCTTTCCGCGTCAAGACCGACGAAGAATCGGGCCAGACCATCATTTCCGGCATGGGCGAGCTGCACCTGGAAATCATCGTCGACCGCATGAAGCGTGAGTTCGGCGTTGAAGCCAACGTCGGCAAGCCGCAGGTGGCCTACCGCGAAACCATTCGCAAGGTTGTCGAAGACGTCGAAGGCAAGTTCGTTCGCCAGTCGGGCGGCAAGGGCCAGTACGGTCACGTCGTGCTCAAGGTCGAGCCGATGGAGCCGGGCAAGGGCTTTGAGTTCGTCGACGCCATCAAGGGCGGTGTGGTTCCTCGCGAATTCATCCCGGCCGTGGAAAAGGGCCTGATCGACACGCTGCCGAATGGCGTGCTGGCCGGCTTCCCGGTGGTGGACGTCAAGGTCACGCTGACTTTCGGTTCGTACCACGACGTGGACTCCAACGAAAACGCCTTCAAGATGGCTGCTTCGATGGGCTTCAAGGACGGTATGCGCAAGGCTTCGCCGGTCATCCTCGAGCCGATGATGGCTGTGGAAGTCGAGACGCCTGAAGACTACGCCGGCACCGTGATGGGTGACCTGTCCAGCCGTCGCGGCATGGTTCAGGGCATGGACGACATGGTCGGTGGCGGCAAGGTCATCAAGGCCGAAGTCCCGCTGTCGGAAATGTTCGGCTATTCCACGTCGCTGCGCTCGGCCACTCAAGGCCGTGCCACGTACACGATGGAATTCAAGCACTACAACGAAGCGCCGAAGAACGTCGCTGACGCGATCATCACCGCTCGCGCCAAGTAAGTTCGAAAGCCGGACCCTGAAAGGGCGTCCGGCTTTTTGCATATCGCAAATGGTCTTTGGCGCCACGCAAAACGTGGTTGGTCGGCTGCCCGTGGCAGGCCAGCGCTGGAGACCTTAAACAGGCACGGGCATTGTTCTTTCTCTGGAGATTGAAATGGCAAAAGGCAAGTTTGAACGTACCAAGCCGCACGTGAACGTGGGCACCATCGGTCACGTGGACCATGGCAAGACGACGCTGACGGCTGCGATCACGACGATCCTGTCGGCAAAGTTCGGTGGCGAAGCCAAGGCTTACGACCAGATTGACGCAGCGCCTGAAGAGAAGGCACGCGGCATCACCATCAACACCGCGCACGTTGAGTACGAGACGGCTAACCGCCACTACGCTCACGTTGACTGCCCGGGCCATGCTGACTATGTGAAGAACATGATCACGGGCGCCGCACAGATGGACGGCGCGATCCTGGTGTGCTCGGCCGCTGACGGCCCGATGCCCCAGACCCGTGAGCACATCCTGCTGGCTCGCCAGGTGGGTGTTCCTTACATCATCGTGTTCCTGAACAAGTGCGACATGGTGGACGACGCCGAGCTGCTGGAACTGGTCGAAATGGAAGTGCGCGAGCTGCTGTCCAAGTACGACTTCCCGGGCGACGACACTCCGATCGTGAAGGGTTCGGCCAAGCTGGCGCTGGAAGGCGACAAGGGCGAGCTGGGCGAGCTGGCGATCTTCGCCCTGGCCGAAGCTCTGGACACCTACATCCCGACGCCTGAGCGCGCTGTGGACGGTGCATTCCTGATGCCGGTGGAAGACGTGTTCTCGATCTCGGGTCGCGGCACCGTGGTGACCGGCCGTATCGAGCGCGGCATCATCAAGGTCGGCGAAGAAATCGAAATCGTCGGTATCAAGACGACCCAGAAGACGACCTGCACGGGCGTGGAAATGTTCCGTAAGCTGCTGGACCAAGGTCAAGCTGGCGACAACGTGGGCATTCTGCTGCGCGGCACGAAGCGCGAAGACGTCGAGCGCGGCCAAGTGCTGTGCAAGCCGAACTCGGTCAAGCCGCACACGCACTTCACCGCTGAGATCTACGTTCTGAGCAAGGACGAAGGCGGCCGTCACACCCCGTTCTTCAACAACTACCGTCCCCAGTTCTACTTCCGCACGACGGACGTGACTGGTGCCGTGGAGCTGCCGGCGGACAAGGAAATGGTCATGCCTGGCGACAACGTCAGCATCACCGTGAAGCTGATCGCCCCGATCGCCATGGAAGAAGGCCTGCGCTTCGCCATCCGTGAAGGCGGCCGTACCGTCGGCGCCGGCGTGGTTGCCAAGATCATCGCGTAATTGCATGACTTGCCGGGACGGCAGAGACAGTCGCCCCGGCTTCATCGCTCTTTTTAAGGAACAGTCATGCAAAAGCAAAAGATCCGCATCCGCCTGAAGGCCTTCGATTACAAGCTGATCGACCAATCGGCTCTGGAAATCGTTGACACCGCCAAGCGTACCGGTGCCATCGTCAAGGGCCCCGTGCCCCTGCCGACCCGCTTCGAGCGTTTCGACATCCTGCGTTCGCCGCACGTCAACAAGACCTCGCGCGACCAGTTCGAAATCCGCACGCACCAGCGTCTGATGGACATCGTCGACCCGACCGACAAGACGGTTGACGCCCTGATGAAGCTGGACCTGCCGGCTGGCGTGGACGTCGAGATCAAGCTGCAGTAAGGCTTGACCGGTAGCGGGCAAACCACTTGCGGGTTTGCCCGTTGCTGTTTATACTCAGCAGCTTTTCCGGCTTAAGGTGGCTTTCGGGCCGCCTTTTGTCGTGTTCGCTGAGGCCTCAGGGCCGGGTTGTCGTTGCGCAAGCAATGCCAAGCTGGTTGTGCGGCCAAGGCAATTAGTCAGTTCGGCCAATCGTTGTCGAACTTGTGAAACCCAGCCCCTTGAAACTTAGGTGAGATAGGGGCGGAGAAGAAACCATGAGTCTTAGCAATCGCCTCGGATTGCTGGGCCGCAAGGTGGGCATGATGCGTGTGTTCACGGATGAAGGCGATGCCATTCCCGTGACCGTGCTCGATGTGTCCAACAACCGCGTGGCTCAGGTCAAGACCGTTGAGACCGACGGCTATAGCGCCATTCAAGTGGCGTTCGGTACGCGCAAAGCATCGCGCGTCACCAAGCCGGAAGCCGGCCACCTCGCCAAGGCGGGTGTGGAAGCCGGTGAGGTCCTGAAGGAATTCCGTGTGGCGGCCGAAGTGGCTGCCGAATACAAGCCCGGTTCGACCGTGCCCGTGACCCTGTTCGCCCTGGGCGAAAAGGTGGACGTGCAAGGTACCTCGATCGGTAAGGGCTTCACGGGCACCATCAAGCGTCACAACTTCGGATCGCAGCGCGCATCGCACGGTAACAGCCGTTCGCACAACGTGCCTGGCTCGATCTCGATGGCGCAGGATCCGGGCCGCGTGTTCCCGGGCAAGAAGATGTCTGGCCACATGGGCGACGAAACCGTCACCACCCAGAACCTGGACATCATCCGTATCGACGAAGCGCGTCAGCTGCTGCTGGTTCGCGGCGCCGTGCCGGGCTCGAAGAACGGCCACGTGGTCGTGCGACCCGCCGTCAAGGTCAAGGTCAAGAAGGGAGCCAACTGATGCAACTCGAGCTCCTGAATGAACAAGGTCAGGCCACCTCCAAGGTGGACGCCCCTGACACCGTGTTCGCTCGCGACTACAACGAAGCTCTGGTGCACCAGATCGTCGTGGCTTATCAAGCCAACGCACGTCAAGGCACCCGCGCCCAGAAGAATCGTGAAGCCGTTCACCACTCGACCAAGAAGCCTTTCCGCCAGAAGGGTACCGGTCGCGCTCGTGCTGGTATGACGTCCTCGCCGCTGTGGCGCGGGGGTGGTCGCACCTTCCCGAACAGCCCGGACGAGAACTTCTCGCACAAGGTCAACAAGAAGATGTATCGCGCCGGCATGGCTGCGATCCTGTCCCAGCTGGCCCGTGATGGCCGTCTGGCAGTTGTTGACTCGCTGACCGTTGAAGCTCCGAAGACCAAGCTGCTTGCTGCCAAGTTCAAGGCCATGGGCCTGGAATCTGTGCTGGTGATCGCCGACAACGTCGACGACAACCTGGCGCTGGCTTCGCGCAACCTGGCCAACGTGCTGGTGATCGAGCCGCGTTACACCGATCCGCTGTCGCTGGTCTTCTACAAGAAGGTTCTGGTGACCAAGGCCGCGATCGAGCAGCTCAAGGAGATGTTCGCATGAGCGCCAAGTTCAGTGAGGGCCGTCTGGCCCAAGTACTGCTGGCTCCGGTGGTGTCTGAAAAGGCCACCCAAGTCGCTGAAAAGCACAACCAGGTCCTGTTCAAGGTCCTGCGCGATGCGACCAAGCCCGAAATCAAGGCCGCCGTTGAACTGCTGTTCAAGGTCGAAGTTGAAGCCGTGGCCGTCGTGAACGTCAAGGGCAAGGTCAAGCGCTTTGGCAAGTCCATCGGTCGCCGCGACCACGTCAAGAAGGCGTACGTGTCGCTGAAGGCCGGACAAGAGCTGAACTTCTCCGGGGAGGCCGCGTAAATCATGGCAGTCGTCAAAGTCAAACCAACCTCCGCCGGCCGCCGCGCTGTCGTGAAGGTGGTGCACAAGCACCTGCACAAGGGCGCTCCTGAAGCGTCGCTGCTCGAGCCGCAAAAGCAGAAGTCTGGCCGTAACAACAACGGCCACATCACGATGCGCCATAAGGGCGGTGGTCACAAGCACCACTACCGTATGGTCGACTTCAAGCGCACCAAGGACGGCATCCCGGCAAAGGTCGAACGTATCGAATACGACCCGAACCGCACCGCCCACATTGCGCTGGTCTGCTACGCCGACGGCGAGCGTCGCTATGTGATCGCTCCGCGTGGCCTGGAAGTTGGTGCAACCATCCTGAGCGGCTCGGAAGCGCCGATCAAGGCTGGCAACACCCTGCCAATCCGCAACATCCCGGTGGGTTCGACCATCCATTGCGTTGAAATGCTGCCTGGCAAGGGCGCACAGATCGCCCGTTCGGCTGGCACTTCGGTGACGCTGATGGCGCGTGAAGGCACCTACGCTCAGCTGCGTCTGCGTTCGGGTGAAGTCCGCAAGATCCACATCGATTGCCGCGCCACCATTGGTGAAGTGAGCAACGAAGAGCACAACCTGCGCCAGTACGGCAAGGCCGGTGCGATCCGCTGGAAGGGCATCCGTCCGACCGTTCGCGGTACCGCCATGAACCCGGTTGACCACCCGCACGGTGGCGGTGAAGGCCGCACGGGCGAGGGCCAGGCTCCGGTGTCTCCGTGGAACACGCTGACCAAGGGCTACCGTACTCGCAACAACAAGCGTACGCAGACGTTCATCGTCTCGCGTCGCAAGAAGTAAGGCGCGGACACCATGTCACGTTCACTCAAGAAGGGTCCCTTCGTGGACCACCACCTTCTGGCCAAGGCTGAAAAAGCCGTCGCCGTGAAGGACAAGAAGCCGATCAAGACTTGGTCGCGTCGCTCGACGATCCTGCCTGACTTCATCGGCCTGACCATTGCTGTGCACAACGGCAAGCAGCACGTGCCTGTGTATGTGACCGACCAGATGGTTGGCCACAAGCTCGGCGAGTTCGCACTGACCCGTACGTTCAAGGGTCACCCTGCGGACAAGAAGGCCAAGAAGTAAAGGACACGACGATGGAAACCAAAGCAATCGTTCGTGGCGTCCGTCTTTCCGCTGACAAGGGTCGCCTCGTGGCTGACCTGATCCGCGGCAAGAAGGTCGACCAAGCCTTGAACATCCTGGCATTCACGCAGAAGAAGGCCGCCGGTATCGTCAAGAAGGCGCTGGAAAGCGCCATCGCCAACGCCGAACACAATGACGGCGCTGACATTGACGACCTGAAGATCAAGTCGATCTACGTGGAGCAAGGCACCACGCTGAAGCGTTTCTCGGCCCGTGCAAAGGGTCGTGGCAATCGCATCAGCAAGGGTACTTGCCACATCTACGTGACCGTGGGGAACTAAGGAAGACCATGGGACAAAAAATCCATCCGACCGGCTTCCGCCTGCCCGTCACCCGTGCCTGGGCGTCGCGCTGGTATGCGAACAACAAGAACTTCGCCACGATGCTGGCTGAAGATCTGGACGTTCGCGAGTTTCTGAAGGCGAAGCTGAAGAACGCTGCTGTCTCCCGCATCCTGATCGAGCGTCCTGCAAAGAACGCCCGCATCACGATTTACTCCGCCCGTCCGGGTGTGGTGATCGGCAAGAAGGGTGAAGACATCGAGAACCTGAAGGCCGAACTGACCAAGCGTCTGGGCGTGCCGGTGGCCGTGAACATCGAAGAAGTGCGCAAGCCTGAAGTCGATGCTCAGCTGATCGCCGACTCGATCACCCAGCAGCTGGAAAAGCGCATCATGTTCCGCCGCGCCATGAAGCGCGCGATGCAGAACGCGATGCGCCTGGGCGCCCAAGGCATCAAGATCATGTCTTCGGGTCGTCTGAACGGCATCGAAATCGCTCGTTGCGAGTGGTACCGCGAAGGTCGCGTGCCCCTTCACACCCTGAAGGCTGACATCGACTATGGCTTCTCCGAAGCCAAGACGACGTACGGCGTGATCGGCGTGAAGGTGTGGGTGTACCGTGGTGACCGTCTCGCCAATGGCGATGCTCCGGTGATCAACACCCCGGCTGGCGCAGAAGACGATCGTCGTCCGCGTCGCAACGCACGTCCTGGTGCTCCGGCTGGCCGCGGCCGTCCGGCAGGTGGTGACCGTGCTGCCCGTCCGGCTGGCGACAAGCCTGCTGACGCTGGCGCGCCGGCTGCCAAGCGCGTCCGCAAGGTCGTCGCTGCTGGCGAAGGCAAAGGAGAATAAGCATGCTGCAACCAGCACGTCGCAAGTACCGCAAGGAACAGAAGGGCCGTAACACTGGCGTCGCCACTCGTGGCGCTGCCGTGTCGTTCGGTGATTTCGGTCTGAAGGCCACTGAACGTGGTCGTCTGACTGCTCGCCAGATCGAAGCAGCTCGTCGTGCCATTTCGCGCCATATCAAGCGCGGTGGCCGCATCTTCATCCGTATCTTCCCGGACAAGCCGATCTCGCAAAAGCCGGCTGAAGTCCGTATGGGTAACGGTAAGGGCAACCCGGAGTACTACGTGGCTGAAATTCAGCCGGGCAAGGTGCTCTACGAAATCAATGGCGTTCCCGAAGCGCTGGCTCGTGAAGCGTTCACGCTGGCCGCTGCAAAGCTGCCGTTGCGTTGCACCTTCGTGGCCCGCCAGATCGGCGCCTGAGGAAGGAAAGCATCATGAAAGCAACTGAACTGCGAGCCAAGGATGTGGCTGCGCTCGAAAAGGAAGTCACTGACCTCCTGCGTGCGCACTTCAACCTGCGCATGCAAAAGGGCACCCAACAGCTGACGAACCACACTCAGCTGGGCAATGTCCGCCGCGACATCGCTCGCGCCAAGACCATCCTGGCCGAGAAGAAGAAGGGGGCCGCGCAATGACGCAAGCTCAAGAAGCCAAGACCACCAACACCCGGACTCTGGTTGGCCGCGTGGTCAGCGACAAGCGCTCCAAGACCGTCACGGTCCTGGTTGAGCGTCGCGTCAAGCACGAGCTCTACGGCAAGATCGTGGCGCGTTCGCGCAAGTACCACGCTCACGACGAAAACGGTGACTACCACATGGGTGACACCGTCGAAATCGCCGAGACCCGTCCGCTGTCGAAGACCAAGAACTGGGTCGTGACCCGTCTGGTCGAGAAGGCTCGCCTGGTCTGATCTCGTGCTGATCCCGGCAGGGTGAGCAACCCTGTGATCGGCCTGGAGCCGGAACGCTGGAATACTGGCGCTCCGGCTTTTTTCGTTTTCAACGCGCAAACATCATCATGATCAAGATTGGCGACAAGCTGCCTGCAGGTAGCCTCCACGAGTTCATCGAAGTTGAGGGTGAGGGCTGCAGCCTCGGGCCCAACGCCTTCGACATCGCAACCGCCACCGCGGGCAAGAAGATCGCCATCTTCGCGCTGCCTGGTGCGTTCACGCCGACCTGCTCGGCCCAGCATGTGCCGGGTTACGTGGCGCACGCTGAGGAGTTCAAGGCCGCCGGCGTGGACGAGATCTGGTGCGTGTCGGTGAACGACGCCTTCGTCATGGGCGCCTGGGGTCGCGATCAGCAAACGGCTAGCAAGGTCCGCATGATGGCCGACGGCTCGGCTGATTTCACTAAGGCCACCGGTCTGACGCTCGACCTGGTTGCTCGCGGCATGGGTGTGCGCTCGCAGCGCTATTCGATGCTGGTGGTGGACGGTGTCGTCCGCACGCTCAACATTGAGGCGCCAGGCAAGTTCGAAGTGAGCGACGCAGCCACGCTGCTGGCGCAAGCCAGGGCGGCTTGAGCGGCTGCTGAAAAAGTTGGCAGTAGGTTGTTGACATGAGCGCGACACCTACTGCATAATCGAAAGCTTCGCTGGACAGCGGTGCGTTTGCATTTGCCAAGAGTGTGTTTTCAGGCCAAAAAGCCTGACCTCGCGCCAACTTGGTGATACCTGAGCGCGGCGTTGTTCGGTTTCAGCCCAATCGGCTGGTTGCCTGCAAAGGTATTCCGGCAAGACGGGCCCAATACTGACCGTTGTACGCAGCACCAAGGGGGTGCAAGCGCGGCGGGAGCAAGTTGGGGACACAGACATGATCCAAATGCAATCGCGGCTTGACGTCGCGGACAACACTGGCGCGAAATCCGTCATGTGCATCAAGGTGCTGGGCGGCTCCAAGCGTCGCTATGCCGGTATCGGCGACATCATCAAGGTGAGCATCAAGGAAGCAGCCCCCCGTGGTCGCGTGAAGAAGGGCGAGGTCTACAGTGCCGTCGTCGTTCGCACCGCCAAGGGTGTGCGCCGCCAAGACGGCTCGCTCGTCAAGTTTGACGGCAACGCCGCCGTTCTGCTCAATGCCAAGCTGGAGCCGATCGGCACCCGCATCTTCGGCCCGGTGACGCGTGAACTGCGTTCCGAGCGTTTCATGAAGATCGTGTCGCTGGCGCCTGAGGTGCTCTGAGCGCCGCCACGATATAAAGGAAACGCGATGAACAAGATTCGCAAAGGCGACCAAGTCGTGGTCCTGACGGGCCGTGACAAGGGTAAGCGCGGCACGGTGACCCTGCGCGTTGACGAAGACCATGTCGTCGTCGATGGCGTGAACATGGTCAAGAAGCACGTCAAGCCGAACCCGATGAAGGGCACCACCGGTGGCGTGATCGACAAGACGATGCCGATTCACCAATCCAATATTGCCATCTGGAACGCGGCCGCCGGCAAGGGCGATCGCGTGGGCATCAAGACCCTGGCCGATGGCAAGAAGGTCCGCGTGTTCAAGTCCAGCGGTGACGAGATCAAGGCTTAAGGCGGGGTATCCAGCATGAGTCAACAAGAAAAAGCCGCAGTCGTCGCACGACTGCAGGCGTACTACCAGGAAAAGGTAGTCCCCGACATGGTTGCCAAGTTTGGCTACAAGTCGGTCATGGAAGTGCCGCGTCTGACCAAGATCACCCTGAACATGGGTGTGAGCGAAGCCGTCGCTGACAAGAAGGTCATGGATCACGCCGTTGGCGACCTGACCAAGATCGCAGGCCAGAAGCCCGTGGTGACCAAGTCGAAGAAGGCTATCGCGGGTTTCAAGATCCGTGACGGCGTGCCTATCGGCTGCATGGTGACCCTGCGCGGCGCCCGCATGTTCGAATTCCTGGACCGTTTCGTCACCGTGGCTCTGCCCCGCGTGCGTGACTTCCGTGGTATCTCGGGCCGTTCGTTCGATGGTCGTGGCAACTACAACATCGGCGTCAAGGAACAGATCATTTTCCCGGAAATCGAGTACGACAAGATCGACGCGATCCGTGGCATGAACATTTCCTTCACGACCACCGCGAAGACCGACGACGAGTGCAAGGCGCTGCTCGCTGCGTTCCGCTTCCCGTTCAAGAACTGAGGTGACCTGTGGCAAAACTTTCCCTCATTCAGCGCGAAGAAAAGCGCGAGAAGCTGGTCGCCAAGTACGCTCGCAAGCATGCTGAGCTGAAGGCCATCATCGACAACTCGAAGAAGTCCGAAGAAGAGCGCTACGCCGCTCGCCTCGAACTCCAGAAGCTGCCCCGCAACGCCAATCCGACCCGTCTGCGCAATCGTTGCGCTCTGACCGGCCGTCCGCGTGGCACGTTCCGCAAGTTTGGTCTGGCACGCAGCAAGATCCGTGATCTCGCTTTCAAGGGTGACATCCCTGGCGTGATCAAGGCCAGCTGGTAATTTAGGCGAACAGGAGAAAACACCATGAGCATGAGTGATCCTATCGCCGACATGCTGACCCGCATCCGCAATGCGCAGGCAGTTGAGAAGTCATCGGTGACGATGCCCGCTTCGAAGCTGAAAGTGGCCATTGCACAGGTGCTGAAGGATGAGGGCTATATCGATGCCTTCGCCATCAAGGGTGACAGCGGCAAGAACGAACTCGAAATTTCGTTGAAGTACTACGCCGGTCGTCCGGTCATCGAGCGCATTGAGCGCGTGAGCCGTCCTGGCCTGCGCATCTATCGCGGCCGTGACGCCATTCCTCAGGTCATGAACGGCCTGGGCGTTGCCATCGTCACCACCCCCAAGGGTGTGATGACCGATCGCAAGGCACGCGCAGCCGGTGTCGGCGGCGAAGTGCTTTGCTACGTCGCATAACGGGAAGGAGCTGAGCATATGTCCCGCGTTGGTAAAATGCCCGTCGCCGTCCCGCAAGGTGTGGACGTCAAGATCGCGGCCGATCAAATCACCATCAAGGGCGCCAACGGCACCCTGGTGCGTGGCGCGAACGCCCTGGTCACCATCACGAACGAAGGCGGCTTCCTGCAAGTTGCTCCGGCCAATGATTCGGCCGAAGCAAATGCAATGAGCGGCACCATGCGTGCGCTGTTGAACAACATGGTCAACGGCGTCAGCAAGGGCTTCGAAAAGAAGCTGACCCTGATTGGCGTGGGCTTCCGCGCCCAGGCTCAAGGTCAGAAGCTGAACCTGCAAATCGGTTTCTCGCATCCGGTCGTCAAGGAAATGCCTGCTGGCATCTCTGTGGCTACCGCCACCCCGACCGAAATTTTGATCAAGGGTGCCGACCGTCAAGTGGTTGGTCAACTCGCCGCAGAAGTCCGCGCGATCCGTCCGCCTGAGCCCTACAAGGGCAAGGGCATCCGGTACGCCGACGAGCGCGTGGTCATCAAAGAGACCAAGAAGAAGTAAGGAGCGACACCATGCTGAACAAGAAAGAACAGCGTCTGCGTCGTTCGCGCCAAACGCGCGAGCGCATCGCCAAGCAAGGCGTCGCTCGTCTGACGGTCTTCCGCTCGAACACGCACATCTACGCCTCCGTCATCTCCGACGACGGCACCAAGGTGCTGGCAGCTTCGTCCACCGCCGAGAAGGCAGTGCTCGAACAGCTGTCGGGCAACGGTGGCAACACCGCTGCAGCCGCCCTGGTTGGCAAGCTGGTCGCCGAAAAGGCGAAGGCAGCTGGCATCGAGAAGGTGGCTTTCGACCGTGCAGGTTTTGCGTACCACGGCCGCGTCAAGGCGCTGGCTGAGGCTGCTCGCGAAGCTGGCCTCCAGTTCTGATCGTCGCGCCAAAGGAATACAGAAATGGCAAAGTTTCAACCTCGCGCTCAGGCCGAAGGCAATGACGACGGTCTGAAGGAAAAGATGATCGCGGTCAACCGCGTTACGAAGGTGGTCAAGGGTGGTCGCACCCTCAGCTTCGCAGCGCTGACCGTGGTTGGTGACGGCGATGGCCGTGTTGGTATGGGCAAGGGCAAGGCCAAGGAAGTGCCGGTTTCGGTGCAGAAGGCCATGGAAGCTGCTCGTCGCAACATGATCAAGGTCAACCTGCGAAACGGCACCATTCACCACCAGGTGATCGGTGAGCACGGCGCGGCCCGCGTTCTGATGATGCCGGCTCCGGCTGGTACCGGCATCATTGCCGGCGGCCCGATGCGTGCTGTCCTCGAAGTGCTGGGCGTGACCGACATCGTCGCCAAGAGCCACGGCACCTCGAACGCCTACAACATGGTGCGCGCCACTTTGGACGCACTGAAGCGCTCGACCACGCCGGCGGAAGTTGCTGCCAAGCGCGGCAAGTCTGTTGAAGAAATCTTCAACTGAGCCGAGCAGGAGAACCTCAATGACTGAAGCCAAGAAGACCGTCAAGGTCAAGCTGGTCAAGAGCCCGATCGGCTGCAAGCAGTCGCACCGTGACACGGTGCGCGGCTTGGGCCTGCGTCGCCTCAACAGCGAATCCGTGCTGGAAGACACCCCTTCGGTGCGCGGCATGATCAACAAGATTTCCTACCTGGTTCAGGTGCTGTAAGCGCCCGGACGACAAAGGAAAAGCAACATGCAACTCAATACCATCAAGCCGGCCTCCGGTGCCAAGCATGCCAAGCGCCGTGTCGGCCGCGGCATCGGCTCGGGTCTGGGCAAGACGGCCGGTCGCGGTCACAAGGGCCAAAAGTCCCGTGCTGGCGGCTACCACAAGGTTGGCTTCGAAGGCGGTCAAATGCCGCTGCAGCGTCGTCTGCCGAAGCGCGGTTTCAAGTCGGCTCTGCTGAAGTACAACGGCGAGGTCACCCTGGGTGAACTGCAAGCGTTGGAAATGGTGGAAGTCAGCTTGGCAGCGCTGAAGGCTGCTGGCCTGGTCGGCCGTAACGTCAAGAACGTTAAGGTGATCAAGTCGGGCGAGCTGAGCAAGAAGGTGGCCCTGATTGGTATCGGCGCTACCGCCGGTGCCAAGGCTGCCATCGAAGCCGCTGGCGGTTCGCTGGCCTGAGACTGAACTCGTCAAGGACACCCACGCTCGTGGCAACCTCCCCGAATCAGCTGGCCAAGACTGGCAAGTTTGGTGACCTCCGTCGCCGACTGGTCTTTCTTCTGCTGGCGCTCGTGGTCTACCGCATCGGTGCACATATTCCGGTGCCGGGCATCAATCCGCAGCAGCTGCAGGCCTTGTTCCAAGGTCAGCAGGGCGGCATCCTGAACTTGTTCAACATGTTCTCGGGTGGCGCGCTGTCGCGGTTCACGGTGTTCGCACTGGGGATCATGCCGTACATCTCGGCATCGATCATCATGCAGTTGATGGGGTATGTGGTGCCCAGTCTCGAAGCCTTGAAAAAGGAAGGCGAGTCTGGACGTCGCAAGATCACCCAGTACACCCGTTACGGCACGCTTCTGCTGGCCCTTTTCCAGTCCCTTGGCATTGCCATGGCGCTGGAGGGTTCGCAAGGCCTCGTGTTGTCGCCTGGTGTTGGCTTCCGCGTCACTGCGGTCGTCAGCCTGGTGGCCGGCACGATGTTCCTGATGTGGTTGGGTGAGCAGATCACCGAGCGTGGCTTGGGCAATGGCATCTCGATCCTGATCTTCGGCGGTATTGCGGCAGGTTTGCCCAACGCCATCGGTGGTCTGTTTGAACTGGTCCGCACCGGTGCGATGAGCATCATTGCCTGCCTGTTCATCATTGCGATCGTGATCGCCGTGACGTTTGCTGTGGTGTTCGTTGAGCGCGGTCAACGGAAAATCCTCGTCAACTATGCGAAGCGTCAGGTGGGCAACAAGGTGTATGGCGGTCAATCGTCGCACCTGCCTCTGAAGCTGAACATGTCTGGCGTGATTCCGCCGATCTTCGCCTCGTCGATCATTCTGCTGCCGGCAACGGTGGTGGGCTGGTTCGCCACGGGTGAAGGCATGCGCTGGCTGAAGGACATCTCTGGGGCGCTGTCTCCAGGGCAGCCGATCTACGTGATGCTTTATGCTGCGATGATCGTGTTCTTCTGCTTCTTCTACACCGCCCTGGTTTTCAATAGCCGGGAAACTGCGGACAACCTGAAGAAGAGCGGTGCATTCATTCCCGGGATTCGTCCTGGTGAACAGACGGCCAAGCACATCGACAAGATTCTGTCGCGGCTGACGCTGGCTGGTGCGATCTACATCACGCTGGTCTGCCTGCTGCCGGAATTCCTGGTTCTGAAGTACAACGTTCCCTTCTACTTCGGTGGCACCTCGCTGCTGATCATTGTGGTGGTGACGATGGACTTCTGGGCCCAGGTCCAGTCGTATGTGATGAGTCAGCAGTATGAATCGCTGCTGAAAAAGGCGAATTTCAAGGCAAGTTGAGCTGTTGCAAGCTCAGCCTGAGTTGGACGAGGGTGGTGCGAGGTGGCCTGCTGATGCTAAGTGGCCGTCACGTATCAACCGAAAAATTTGAGTCGCGCTCGCAACGTGTTCGGGCGAGTTGAGCGTAAGAGAAGGTTTAGGAGAAGATCATGAAAGTCGCAGCATCTGTGAAGAAGATGTGCCGCAATTGCAAGATCATCCGCCGCAACGGCGTGGTTCGCGTGATCTGCACCGACCCGCGCCACAAGCAGCGTCAGGGTTGAGCGCGAGCGCTGACAGCGAATCGAAGGAAGCATAATGGCACGTATTGCTGGTATCAACATTCCGCCGCAAAAGCACGCGGAAATTGGCCTGACCTACATCTACGGCATCGGCCGTACGACGGCGCAGAAGATCTGCGAAACGGTCGGTATTCCCCTGTCCAAGAAGATCAAGGATCTGACGGACGGCGACCTGGAGAAGATCCGGGAAGAAGTGGGCAAGCTGACCATCGAGGGCGACCTGCGTCGCGAAACCTCGATGAACATCAAGCGCCTGATGGATCTGGGCTGCTATCGCGGTTTCCGCCATCGTCGCGGTCTGCCGATGCGTGGTCAGCGCACCCGTACCAATGCACGTACCCGCAAGGGTCCGCGCAAGGGTGCAGCAGCGCTGAAGAAGTAAGCTCGCACCGCAACCTGAAGAGACCAAGTCATGGCCAAGTCACCTGCCAACTCCGCCTCGCGCCGTGTGAGCAAGAAGGTCCGCAAGAACATTGCGGACGGTATCGCTCACGTGCACGCGTCGTTCAACAACACCATCATCACCATCACCGATCGTCAGGGCGGCGCGCTGTCCTGGGCTTCGTCGGGTGGTCAAGGTTTCAAGGGCTCACGCAAGTCCACGCCTTTCGCAGCCCAGGTGGCCGCTGAAGTGGCTGGCCGCGCAGCTCAAGAGCAAGGTATCAAGAACCTCGACGTGCGGATCAAGGGCCCAGGCCCTGGCCGTGAGTCGTCGGTTCGTGCGCTGGCGTCGCTGGGTATCCGGATCAATTCGATCTCGGACATCACCCCGATCCCGCACAACGGCTGCCGCCCTCAAAAGCGTCGTCGTATCTGATTGGGCGGGGCGCTTGCCGCCCTGCTACAATTGAGAGTTACCCAGACAGCCAGCTGTGATGATTCACCGCTGGCCGTTTTGACTCCAAGCCCACCGTCTGAGCGCCAGAACAACACTCGCCAGACTCGCGCATCTTTATCCCGCTCGCAAGAGCAGGAGTTCGTGCGTCAGATGACTGATCAAAGGAAACAACGTGGCACGTTATCTCGGCCCCAAGGCCAAACTTTCCCGCCGTGAAGGCACCGACCTGTTCCTGAAGAGCGCACGCCGCGCCATCAGCGACAAGTGCAAGTTCGAATCGAAGCCTGGCCAGCACGGCCGTACTTCGGGTTCGCGCACGTCGGACTTCGGCCTGCAACTGCGTGAAAAGCAGAAGGTCAAGCGCATGTACGGCGTCCTCGAGCGTCAGTTCCGCCGCTACTTCGCTGAAGCCGACCGCCGCAAGGGCAGCACCGGTGCCAACCTGCTGGTTCTGCTGGAATCGCGCCTGGATAACGTCGTCTATCGCATGGGCTTCGGTTCGACCCGCGCTGAAGCGCGTCAGCTGGTCTCGCACAAGGCGCTGACCGTGAACGGTATCGTCGTGAACATTCCGTCGTACCAAGTTCAGGCTGGTGACGTCGTCGCCATCCGTGAAAAGGCCAAGAAGCAGCTGCGTGTTGCTGACTCGCTGAAGCTGGCTGAGTCGATCGGTATGCCGGCTTGGGTGTCGGTTGACGCCACCAAGCTCGAAGGCACCTTCAAGAAGGCTCCGGACCGTGATGAGTTCGGCGCTGAAATCAACGAATCGCTGATCGTTGAGTTGTATTCGCGTTGATGAGATTGTCGAAGCCCCGCAGTGCGCGGCTTCGATGTCACCCCGCTGCGGCATGCCGGTTCCGTGGCGGGTTTTTTCGCTTCCGGCGTGGTCCGTCAGCCTTATCGGTGTAACGAGCCGAGGGTATTGAGAGGAACAGGACTTAAATGCAAACCAATCTGCTGAAACCCAAAGCCATCGTTGCTGAGCCGCTCGGCGGCCATCGTGCCAAGGTCACTCTCGAACCTTTTGAGCGCGGTTACGGTCATACGCTCGGCAACGCGCTGCGTCGCGTCCTGCTGTCGTCGATGGTGGGTTATGCACCGACCGAAGTCACCATCGCTGGCGTGCTCCATGAGTACTCGGCCATCGACGGCGTGGCTGAAGACGTCGTGCACATCATGCTGAACTTGAAGGGCGTGGTCTTCCGCCTGCACAACCGTGACGAAGTCACGCTGGTGCTGCGCAAGGAAGGCGAGGGCCCTGTCACCGCTGCCGACATCCAGACCCCGCACGACGTCGAAGTCGTGAACCCTGATCACGTCATTGCCCACCTGGCCCAAGGCGGCAAGCTGGACATGCAGATCAAGGTCGAAAAGGGCCGTGGTTATGTGCCGGGCACGATGCGCCGCTACGCTGACGAGCCGACCAAGTCGATCGGCCGCATCGTTCTGGACGCTTCGTTCTCGCCGGTCAAGCGCGTGAGCTATGCCGTCGAAAACGCCCGCGTCGAGCAGCGTACCGACCTGGACAAGCTGGTCATGGAAATCGAAACCAACGGCGCCATCTCGCCTGAGGAAGCGATCCGTGCTTCGGCCAAGATCCTGGTGGAGCAGCTGGCGGTCTTCGCTCAACTGGATGCTGGCGACATCGCCACCTTTGGTGAGCCGGCAGCCAAGAGCTCGGCCGTGTTTGATCCGATCCTGTTGCGTCCTGTGGATGAGCTCGAGTTGACGGTTCGTTCTGCGAACTGCCTGAAGGCCGAGAACATCTACTACATCGGCGATCTGATCCAGCGCACCGAAACCGAGCTGCTGAAGACCCCGAATCTGGGTCGCAAGTCGCTGAACGAAATCAAGGAAGTCCTCGCCTCGCGTGGCCTGACCTTGGGCGCCCGTCTCGAAAACTGGCCGCCGCAAGGCCTGGACAAGCGCTGAGCTTGAACTGTTGAAAAGGCGGGCGGCACAGCGCCGTCCGCAACGTGCAAGCCCCGGTACCTGATCCGGCCGGGGTTCTATAAAGAAAGGAAAAGCACCATGCGTCACCGTAACGGTCTCCGTAAACTCAATCGCACCAGCGAACACCGTGCAGCCATGCTGCGCAACATGTCGGTTTCGCTGCTGAAGCACGAAGCCATCAAGACCACGGTCCCCAAGGCCAAGGAACTGCGCCGCGTTGTTGAGCCCCTCATCACGCTGGCCAAGACCCCGACCCTGGCCAACCGTCGTCTGGCATTCGCTCGCCTGCGCGACCGCGATGTGGTCACCAAGCTGTTCAACGAACTGGGCCCGCGTTACAACGCTCGTCCGGGCGGCTACACCCGTATCCTGAAGATGGGCTTCCGCGTTGGCGACAATGCACCGATGGCTTTCGTCGAACTGGTGGATCGTCCTGACACTCAGGCCGCTGCTGCTGAAGAAGGCGCAGCCGAGTAATCGCTGCCGGGCCTTGGCCCTCGCCTGCAAGGCACACCCTGAAAGGGCCGGTCAACACCGGCCCTTTTTTGTTTTTGGCTCTGCGCTGGAACTGCGCGAGCCGCAACGCGTCCCAGAGAACATGTTGCTGACACACCAATCTCACCTGCGCTCGTTGCTCGCCGTCGCATTGATGGCCTTCACCGCGCTGTTCAGCTCCTTCGGCGTCGCCGCGGCCGATTTCCTGGAGCCGGAACAGGCGTTCAAGCTGTCGGGAGTGCCTGAGGGCGACAAGGCCGTGCGCCTGCGCTTCGACATCGCACCGGGCTACTACCTGTACCGTGACAAGTTCCAGTTTGCCGCTGCGGCAGGTACCTTGGGTGAAGCAGCCCTGCCCAAGGGCAGGGTGAAGTTCGACGCCAACTTCCAGAAGGAAGTGGAGACCTACCGAGACTCGCTGGAGGTGGTGCTGCCTGTCACGCAGGCCGGGGCCAAGATCGACGTGGACGTCACGCTGCAAGGCTGCGCGGATGCCGGCCTCTGCTACCCACCGCTGACGCGAACGCTGGTGGTGTCGCTCGCAGGCTACGGCGGCAACCAGACGGTGGCGTCAAAAGCCGAAGGTGGCGAGAAGGCGGCAGATCAGTCGTCGACCTCGTCGGCAGCGCCCGGCGGCATCTCCGGCGTGCTGGCCGGTGCAACGGGCGCGCAAAACGATGCGGGCGCCGCCGCGGGCTCGGGCTCGCTGAGCGATGTGGAGCGCGTCTTGCGCTCAGGCTCGTGGTGGACCACGGTCGGCGCTTTCTGGGTCATGGGCTTGCTGCTGGCGTTCACGCCCTGCGTGCTGCCGATGTTGCCCATCCTCTCGTCCATCATTGCTGGCGGTGGCCCGGTGAGCCGCAAGCGCGGTTTTGCAATGGCCTTTGCCTATTCGCTGGGGATGTCGCTGGTCTACACCGCGCTCGGCGTGGCTGCGGGCCTCGCCGGTGAGGGTCTGGCTGCCGCGCTGCAGAAGCCCGGCGTGCTGGCGGCATTCGGCCTTCTTCTGGTGCTGCTCTCGTTGTCGATGTTCGACGTCTATGAGCTTCGCCTGCCTAGTGGCCTGGCGACGCGCCTTGATGGCGCGTCACGGCGCCTGCCGGGCGGGCAGTGGCTGGGTGTGTTCCTGATGGGCGGCCTCTCCGCCTTGATCGTCAGCCCGTGTGTGACCGGCCCGCTGGCAGGTGCGCTGGTCTTCCTGAGTCAGACGCGAGACGTCACGCTGGCCGGCAGCGCACTGTTTGCGCTCGCCTGGGGCATGAGCGTGCCACTGCTGCTGCTCGGCGCCTCCGCAGGTACGTTGCTGCCACGCAGCGGTGCCTGGATGCACGCCGTGAAGCGGTTCTTTGGCTTGCTCCTGCTGGCCGTGGCCTTGTGGATCGTTCAGCCGATTCTGCCCAGCGCTCTGGTGCTGATGGGCTGGTCGGCCCTGCTGCTGGTCGTGGCGTTCATGCTGCGGCCCTTTGACGCGCACCCGCACAGCAGCACGCCCCGTCTGTGGCTGCAGCGCGCTGCGGGCGTGGCAGCCCTGACGATGGGCGTGTTGCAACTGGTGGGCGTCGCCTCGGGCGCCACCGACCCGTTGCAGCCGCTGCATCGCCTCGCCCGCGCCGGTGTCGACAGCGCCTCTGCCCACAGGGCCGGCTTGAAATTCCAGCCGGTCCGCAGCGTCGCTGAGCTCGATCAGGCGATTGCGGCCTCAGGCGGCAAGTCGGTCATGCTCGACTTCTACGCCGACTGGTGCGTGTCATGCAAGGAAATGGAACGGTTCACCTTCAGCGAGCCGGCCATCCAGGCGCGTTTGGCCTCGACCCTGCTGCTCAAGGCCGACGTCACCGCCAACTCCGATGATGACAAGGCGCTGCTGAAGCGCTTCCAGCTCTTCGGCCCGCCCGGTACGATCTTCTTCAATGGCAGCGGTGAGGAAGTTCGCTCTGCCAGGCTCGTCGGCTACCAGTCGCCGGAAGACTTTTCAGAAACTTTGAAGAAAGCTGGACTCTGACGGCAAAACCGTGCCATAATTGATTCTTCAGTCGCGGGGTGGAGCAGTCTGGTAGCTCGTTGGGCTCATAACCCAAAGGTCGCAGGTTCAAATCCTGCCCCCGCAACCAAGAATACGTGGTGCCGCAAGGCGCCTAACAAAGCCCGCCCCGTGCGGGCTTTGGCGTTTCTGGGCCTCTCTGAGTCACCACGTCATCCATCCGCGCTCCATCACGCACGGGCTGCCTGGCGCGGATTTCGCAAGTCGCAACCGTGCGGCCGGAACCTTGCAGCGCCCGGGTAATCCCTGCACGTTGCAGCGCTTGAAACCGCAGCCTCACGCCCCACCTACAATCGCGCCAACCTGCGTACGCACCTTGGGTGCGGCAGGGTCATTCCACAAGGATTTTCAGACGTGTTCATTTCCGACGCTTACGCCCAAACCGCACCTGCAGCCGCTGCCGCTGGCGGTGCTTCCAGCCTGATGCAATTCCTGCCGCTGGTGCTGATGTTCGTGGTGCTGTACTTCATCATGATCCGCCCGCAAATGAAGCGCCAGAAAGAGCACAAGGCCATGATCGATGCCTTGGCCAAGGGCGATGAAGTCGTGATCGGTGGCGGCATCCTGGGCCGCGTGTCCAAGATTTCTGACAGCCTGGTTCACGTCGAAGTGGCCAAGGACGTCGAGATTCAAGTGCAGCGCTCCTCCGTCGTGCAAGTGCTGCCCAAGGGCTCCCTGAAGTAAATCTGTTGCGAGCGGGCGGCCTCAACGCTGCTCGCCCTTCGTCACATGGCGCGGCCCAGCGGGGCAGCGAACATTCCCATGAATCGTTACCCCTTGTGGAAGTACGTTGTCCTGGCGCTTGCGCTGGTCATCGGCCTGATCTACACCCTGCCCAACTTCTTTGGCGAAGCGCCGGCCGTTCAGGTCTCCAGCGCCAAGGTCACGGTCAAGGTGGACGCCGCCTTTGCCGGCCGCGTTGAAGCCGCCTTGAAGGCCGCCAGCATCACTGCGGACTACGTCCAGTTCGAGGGCAATTCGGTCAAGGCGCGTCTCGCCGACACCGACGCCCAGATCAAGGCCAAGGACGTGCTGTCCCAGGCCCTGAACACCGACCCGACCGACCCGTCGTACATCGTGGCGCTGAACCTTGTGTCGCGCTCGCCGCAATGGCTGCGTAGCCTGCATGCCTTGCCGATGTACCTGGGCCTCGACCTGCGTGGTGGCGTGCACTTCCTGATGCAGGTCGACATGAAGTCGGCGCTGACCAAGAAGGCCGAAGCACTCACCGGCGACATCCGCACGTCCCTGCGTGACAAGAACATCCGCCACGCGGGCGTCACCCGCGACGGCAACACCGTCCTGGTCAATTTCCGTGATGCCGGCACCCGCACGGCGGCGCTGAACCTGCTGACCGACGCCCTGCCTGACGTGCAGTGGACGGAAGGCACCTCGCCCTCCGGCGATCTGAGCCTGAGTGGCAGCTTGAAGCCCCTTGCCGCCATCAAGGTGCAGGAAGCCGCGATCAAGCAGAACATCACCACGCTGCACAACCGCGTGAACGAGCTTGGCGTCGCTGAGCCGGTGATCCAGCAGCAGGGCATCGACCGCGTGGTCGTTCAGCTGCCTGGCGTGCAGGACACCGCCAAGGCCAAGGACATCATCGGCCGCACCGCCACGCTGGAGCTGCGCATGGTCGACGACAGCGCCGAGGCGGCCGCTGCGGCCACCGGTGCTGCGCCCGTGCCGTTTGGTACCGAGCGTTATGTTGAGCGCAGCGGTGGTCCGCTGATCGTCAAGCGCCAGGTCATCCTCACGGGCGACAGCCTGGCCGATGCCCAGCCGGGCTTTGATGACCACCAGCAGCCGGCCGTGCACCTGACGGTGGACGCCAACGGCGGCCGCATCATGCGCGACATCTCCCGCGAGAACGTCGGCAAGCGCATGGCCATCCTGCTGTTCGAGAAGGGCAAGGGCGAAGTCATCACGGCCCCGGTGATTCGTGGCGAGTTGGGCAACCGCTTCCAGATCTCCGGCCGCATGACCACCCAGGAAGCCAACGACACGGCCCTGCTGCTGCGCGCCGGCTCGCTGGCTGCGCCGATGGAAATCATCGAAGAGCGCACCATCGGCCCGAGCCTGGGTGCTGAAAACATCAGCATGGGCTTCCACAGCGTGGTGTACGGCTTCGCCGCCATCGCCGTGTTCATGTGCCTGTACTACGCGCTGTTCGGCATGTTCTCGACGCTGGCTTTGGCGTTCAACCTGCTGATGCTGCTGGCCATCCTGTCGATGCTGCAGGCGACGCTGTCGCTGCCCGGCATTGCCGCCATCGCGCTGGCGCTCGGCATGGCGATTGACGCCAACGTGCTGATCAACGAACGGGTGCGTGAGGAGTTGCGCTCCGGCGCTTCACCGCAGGCGGCCATCCATGCGGGCTATGAGCGCGCCTGGGCCACCATCCTCGACTCGAACGTCACGACGCTCATCGCAGGCCTGGCCTTGCTGGCCTTCGGTTCCGGCCCGATCCGCGGCTTTGCCGTGGTGCACTGCCTGGGCATCCTGACCTCGATGTTCTCGGCCGTGATGTTCTCGCGCGGCCTGGTGAACCTCTGGTACGGCCGCCAGAAGAAGCTCAAGTCGGTGTCGATTGGTCAGGTGTGGCGTCCCGATGGTGACGCTGCCGCCGCCCAATCCGCTGATCCGGTCTGAAGCTCGCTTCAGCCGTTACCTCTCAGGAGTTTCTCCATGGAATTTTTCCGGATCCGGCGCGACATCCCGTTCATGCGGCATGCGCTGGTGTTCAACATCATCTCGGCGCTGACGTTCTTCGCAGCTGTCTTCTTCCTCGTCACCCGGGGCCTGCACCTCTCGATCGAATTCACCGGCGGTACGGTGGTCGAGGTCGAGTACGCACAGCCGGCCGACCTTGAGCGCACGCGCGCCGTGGTCGAGGCCATGAAGTTGGGCGAAGTGCAGGTGCAGAACTTCGGCACCTCGCGCGACGTGATGATCCGCCTGCCGGTGGATCGCAAGCTCAAGCAGTCGGAGCTCTCTGGCCGGGTTTTTGCCGAGCTGTGCAAGGCCGAGTCAGGTGTCGTCGAGCAACGTCAGGAAACCACGCCCAAGGGTGAGCAGCTCAGCCGCTCGGCCTGCGTGGCCAAGGGCGCCGAGCCGCTGAAGCTGTCGCGCACCGAGTTCGTCGGCCCGTCCGTGGGTGACGAACTCGCGCAAGACGGCGCCAAGGCCATGATCGTGGTGGTGCTGGGCATCATGGCTTACCTGGCCATGCGCTTCGAGTGGAAGTTCGCGGTTGCGGCCATCATCGCCAACCTGCACGACATCGTCATCATCCTGGGCTTCTTCGCCTTCTTCCAGTGGGAGTTTTCGCTCTCGGTGCTGGCGGCTGTGCTGGCGGTGCTGGGTTACTCGGTGAACGAGTCGGTGGTGATCTTCGACCGGATCCGCGAGGCCTTCCGGAAGTACCGCAAGCTGGATACGGCGGAAGTCATCGACCACGCGATCACCTCCACGATGAGCCGCACGATCATCACCCACGGCTCGACCCAGATGATGGTCCTGTCGATGCTGCTGTTCGGGGGCCCGACCCTCAAGTTCTTTGCCGTGGCACTGACCATCGGCATCTGCTTCGGCATCTATTCGTCGGTGTTCGTGGCTGCTGCAATTGCCATGTGGCTGGGCGTGAAACGTGAAGATCTCGTCAAGGCGGCACCTGTGCGCGAAGCCGGCGACCCGGACGATCCGAACTCCGGCGCCGTGGTGTAGAGTCAGCGCTGATCTTCGCCCGCGTCGGGCTGCCACCTTTGCCTGTACATGCCTGAGAACGCCCCCAGCGACGGATTGATTGGACAAGCCCGGATGTTCTTTGCCGAACATCTGGTGCGCGACGTCCAAGCCTGGCTGGACCAGGCGATACAGGCGGCCCAGGACGTGGCGGACAAGCCGGCAGAACGTGCCGTGGCACAGCAGCGCCGCGACATGCTGCAGGAGTTGATGCAGCGCGGCGCCGACTGGCCGATCCAGCTGACCGAACAGATCCGCGACCGCATGTCGCTGGTCTCTTCGCTGAACACGAGCACCGGTGCCTTGTTGTCCTCGCTGCAGGGCGACCGCGCGCTGGAACTGGTGGACGACGCCACCGTGCAGCGTGAGATCCTGAAGTCCCGGTTGTCGCTGGCCATCATGGACCGCTGCACCTGGGAGTACGCTGATCTGCGCGCCCGCGCCATCCAGATCACCGGCAAACCTGAACTCGACGACGATGACCTGCTGCGCCCCTTGAGCCTGGCGCGCTGCGTGATCCGCTCGTGGACCGACGCCGGCCTGTCCCTCGACGCCTGGCAGGTGGTTCACGACGTGATGCAACCGGCAGTGGCCAAGCGCTGCGAAGAGGCCTATCACGAGACCAATCGCTGGCTGGTTGAGCGGGGCGTGATGCCCGAGGTCGACCTGCGCCAGTTCATTCGTCGCGCCGATGGCTCGCCCACGCAAGTGGCCGGCCTTGATTCCACCCGCGGTGCCGAAGCCACGATCCAGGCGTCCGGCGACGATGTGGCGGCCACCCATGCCAACGCTGGTTCGGCCCCCGTGTCCGTCAGCGCTGCCCTCAAGAGCGTGCTGCCTGACCTGGTGGTCCCTGCCGCCCAGGCGGCTGCTGCTCAGCAGCGTGCCTTGTCAATGCGCCCGGCCTTTGGTGGCGGTGGTAACGGCGCTGCCAATGGCGGCGGTGCAGCACAGGGCGGCGGCAACGCCGGTGGCCAAGCGGCTGCAGGCCCGGGCTGGCAAGGCACACAAGCCTCAGGCGCAGGTTTTGCCGGGGCTTACCACGCGAGCGAGCCGCAGGGTGCCCATGGTGTGAATGGCAACCATGGCACCAACGGCGACACCGGTGGACAAGCCTACTCATCGGGCGGCCCGATGTCGGGGCATGTTCACACCGGCATGAGCTTCGATGAAACCCGCATGATGACGCGCCAGGCGCCCAGCCTTGGCCAGCCGCACATCGTGCTGGAGCGATTCAGCGACATCATGGAGCGGCATGTGCCGGGCTTCCGTGATGTGGCCAATGCCCGGCCGGCTTCGGCGCAGCTGGCGCACGCGATGGCCCAGGCCCAGGAACGTCTGGTCGCCAAGGCTGAGGCCAGCGTGGTCGTCAATGCCTCGGGCTCGGTGCTCGACGGTGGGGTATCGCCGTCGGCGTTGATGCGCGAGCTGCGCGAACGCCAGGCCGCGCTCAAGCAGGCCGCCAGCACCCCTGCTGAGCGCGCCACCATCGAACTGGTGGCGCTGCTGTTCCAGTCGATCCTCACCGAAGACCGCATTCCGGCAGCGCTGCGCGTGTGGTTTGCGCGCCTGCAGATGCCCGTGTTGCGCGTGGCCATTGCCGAGCCGGACTTTTTCTCCAGCACCGATCACCCGGCGCGTCGCCTGATCGACCGCATGGGCGCCTGCGTGATGGGCTTTGAGGGTGGCGCCGAAAGCATCGGCCCCGCGCTGGAAACCGAAATCAAGCGCGTGGTTCAGGTGGTCGAGGCTTTCCCCGACACCGGCCGCCGCGTGTTCCAGACCGTGCTCAACGAGTTCGAACGCTTCCTGGAAGGCTACTACCGCGATCAGCACGAAGGTGCCAAGGTCGGTGTGTCGCTGGCGCAGCAGATCGAGCAGCGCGAAACCCTGGCCATCCAGTACACCATCGAGATGCGCAAGCTGCTCAGCGAGATGCCGGTGCAGGAAGGCGTTCGCGATTTCCTGTTCCACATCTGGGCTGATGTGCTGGCCACCACGGCCGTGCGCCATGGCCCGAACAGTGATGCCGTGCGTGTGGTTCGTGAAGCCGCTGCGGAGCTGATGTGGACCGCCAGCGCCAAGAGTTCCCGTGAAGAGCGGGCTGAAGTGATTCGCCGTCTGCCGCCCTTGCTGGCCACCCTGCGCCAGGGCATGAACACCGCCTCCATGGCGGCCGGCAAGCAGGAAGAGGCGATGAAGTCGCTGAACTTCGCCCTGACGGCAGCCTTCGGCGCCCGCGCCACGGTGATCTCGCCGAGCCAGCTGGAAGACTTGAAGAAGCGCCTCGAGACCATCGAGGAAATGCTGCCCGACGACGACTTCGAGATCGACGAAACCTGGGTGCTGGACGACAGCCATCCGAACAGCGAGAACCTCGAAATCGTGGCTGATGGCGGCTCCATGCCGACCCCCGCGATGCTCACGGCCGCGACCGAGCTGTCGATCGGCACGGCGTTCCGCCTGGAATACCGTGGCCGCAGCGAGGTGGTGCGTCTGGCCTGGCAAGGCATGCACAAGCAGCTGTCGCTGTTTGCAGCGCCGCGTGGCCGTTGCGTGTTGTTCCAGAAGGCGCGTCTGGCGGCCTATCTGCAGGCCGGCTTGCTGGTGCCTGCACAAGACGAGACGCTCACCCTCGCGGCCACACGCCAAGCCATGAACCGGATCAATGCAGAGCCGGCGTTGCTGGACTGAAATGGGCTGATTCAAGACCGGGCACTGGCGCCGTGCGCCAGCCGGTCCTGGTCAGTGGATGAGGCGGTCTTCGGGGGCGACGAACAGCTCGTCGAGCACCAGCGCATCGGGCTCTTCGCCCAAGCTCCAGAACACCATCAGGACGATGATCTTGAGCGCGTCCAGATCGATCGGCTCGCCGATGGCGGTGGCGCGGTCGATGACCAGCTCGCGCATCGGCGCGGGCAACACACCGGCCGATTCGAGGAAGGTGATGAAGCCGATCGACTCGTCACCCAGCAGTTCCATCTCGCTGGGCAGATAGATCCGCATGCTTTGCGGGCCAGAGCCCGTGCCGGTGCCCGATTCGGCACTTTCCGCCAGACCAGCCAGCCAGATCAGCGCATCCTGGATCTCGTCGGATTCGAAGCCGACGGCCGAGAGTTTGCGGGTCAGCTGCTCGGGATCCGGGCAGGCATCAGGCCGCCAATAGTTCTCGTAGACATAGACCAGCACATCAAACATGAACTGACTATAACCGAGGGGGCCGAACAGGGCTGCCCGAGAAAGCCGAGCAAGTCACGGTGTTTCCCCGCTTCATGCGGCCGTGCGCCGCTGCATCAATCCGCCTGGCAGGCGTTGCACGTGCCCGTCCAGTTCCAGGGTCAGCAGCTGGGCCTGCAACTGCGCCAGTGGCCACCCGGTTCGCGCTTCCAGGGCGTCCAATGACACCGGGTCGTGCCCCATGGCGCTCAGCAGCGGGTCTTCGAGCAGCGACTCCGCTGGCGGCGGATTGCCTGCATCAACGACACCGGTGGCCGCAGCCGGTCCGGGCTCGGCGCGCAGCTCTTCCAGAATGTCCTGCGCCGTCTCGACGAGCTTGGCGCCGTTCTTGATCAGCCAGTGACAGCCCTTGGCCTGGGGTGCGTGGATGGAGCCGGGAATGGCAAACACCTCGCGGCCACATTCGCTGGCCAGCCGCGCCGTGATCAGCGAGCCCGACGCCATGGCAGCTTCAACCACCAGCGTCCCGCGCGTCAGCCCGGCAATGATGCGGTTGCGGCGTGGAAAGTGGTCACGCAGCGGGGGCGTGCCGGGCGCAAACTCGCTCAACATCAGGCCGGTGGCGGCAATCTCGCGAGCCAGAGCGTCGTGGCGTTTGGGGTAGTGGATGTCGAGGCCGGTGCCCACCACCGCAATGGTGCCGCCACGGCCCTGCAGCCCGCCCCGGTGTGCCGCACCGTCAATGCCCAGCGCCAGCCCCGAGACCACGCACCAGCCGGCTTCGCTCAGGTGCTTGGCGAAGGCGGCTGCATTGTCCACACCTTGCGGGGTGGCATGCCGGCTTCCCACGATCGCCAGGCTGGGCTGGTTCAGCAGTGCCAGGCGGCCTTCCGCGAACAACAGCGTGGGTGGGTCTGCCGTGTTCAGCAGGCTGGCCGGGTAGGCCGGGCAACCCAGGCTCAGCACGTAGCGGTGGGGGCCGCCTCGCAGCCACTGCAGCGTCGCGCTCAAGCGCTCGGCCCCATGGGCGGGGGAGGGCTTGGACAGTGCCGTGGCCGCGCGCCCACCCGCCACACTGCGCCAGGCCGATGCTGACGCGGCCAACACGCTGGCGGGGCTGCCGAAGGCAGCCAGCAGTTGCCGGATGGCCGCAGCGCCCAGGCCATCACAGAAGACAAGCTGCAACCAGGCGGGCAGCTCGTCCTCGCTCAAGCCCGCGCCGGGCGGGTTGGCGTCGACCGGTTGGTCAGGGTTGGGTGAAGCGGTCGCCACCTTGCACCGGTGCCTGCACTTGCAGGATCAAGGCGTAGGAGACCCGCTCAAAGACGCGGAACACAAACAACATGCCATGGCGCTCGTCGGGCAAGGTCATCAGCTGGCGGTCAGGCGCCGTCAGGTCAGGCCGTACGGTGCCTGAACGCCACAGCGCAAGCACGTGGCCGCGCTCCAGGCCGTCACGCTTGCCCTTGTTCAGGGCCACGATCTGGTTCTGGCCGGCATTCAGGCCGTCGCCATACACCGAGATGATGCGACCAGCGATGTTCTGGCCCGGGGGGTGCGGCGCAAACGCGTCTTGCTCGGACGGCGGCAGCGGCGCCAGGCGGTCACCCACATTGGCCTCTTCGCGCAGTTGGCTGACGGTGAAGGTGGACGGCACCACCGCGGCTTCGCTTTCGCTGCCCACGGTCTTCAGCTCGGCCGTGCCCACATGGCGGGCTTCGTAGCCCAGCACCTCGCCCGTGCCTGGGTCGATCAGGGGCTTGGGCGAGCGGAACACCTGCCAGGTGCGGGCGGCAGACACATCGCCGCGCACATAGGCGGTTTCGCCGCGCGACAGCAGGACGCGACCTTCCTGGGTGGCCACGATGCGCGGCGCCACGGCCAGGCGGTCATCGTCGAACACCACGGCTTCGTTCAGGAACGGGCCGATCAGGTGCATCGGCACCGAGGCGATGGCGCTGTTGTCCAGCAGCTCTTCGCGGATGCGGGGCGACAGCTTGCCGTTGCCGCCGCTCAGGCCGTCACCCTGCAGGGGGCGCCCCACCGACAGGCGGGCACGGCCGTTGGACTTGTCGAGGAACAGCACTTGCCCGGGATAAATCAGGTGCGGGTTGCGGATCTGGTCCAGGTTCATGCCCCAGAGCTCGGGCCAGCGCCACGGGCTCTTCAGGAACAGCTTGGAGATGTCCCAGAGCGTGTCGCCCTTCTTCACCGTGTAGCTGTCTGGCGCATCAGCCGCCAGCTCCGACAGCGGAACCCCGGCCTGCGACACCTGCTGTGCGGTGCTGCGCTGCGAGCTGGTGATGGGGAAGTCGGCAGCGGCCGCGGTGCCATTGGCCAGCGTCAAGGCCAGCAGCAAAGTGGTTGGAAACACGGCGCGAACGCCAGGAAATTTACGGCTCATGGATGGACTCTCCCGGGCGACGAGCCGGAAATCTGGGACGGTGCAACAATTCCGGGTAGCGACAAAAGGCGGACAGGCCACCAGATCGTCGGTGCTACCCGCCGGCAATGCTGAGAATTCTCCGCAAATTCTGCCCCTAAACCCTTGATGTCGCAATGAAACTGGCCGAGCCGTGATCCCCCCGTTGTGGCGGAATCAGGCCCGGACGTTGCGTGCTTTCAACATCTGTGACGCCGTGTAAGGTGTCCTCATCGTTTTCCCAGCCATGGCCATGCTCCCGATCCTTCGCTTTCCTGACCCGCGTCTCCATACGGTGGCCGCCCCCGTGGCGGAAGTCGACGATGCCATGCGGCGCCTGATCGACGACATGTTCGAGACCATGTACGACGCTGAAGGCGTGGGCCTGGCCGCGACGCAGGTGGATGTGCACAAGCGCCTGATCGTGATGGACACCTCGGAAAAGCGAGACCAGCCGGTGGTGCTGATCAACCCCGAGTTGGTGAAGACGAGCGACGAGATGTCGATGGGCGAAGAGGGCTGCCTCTCCGTGCCGACGATCTATGACGAGGTGCCTCGCCACGCCCGCGTCACGGTGCGTGCCCTGGACCGCAACGGCAAGGCCTTCGAGATGGACGCTGAGGGCCTGACGGCCGTGTGCGTGCAGCACGAGATGGACCACCTGATGGGCAAGGTGTTCGTGGAATATCTCAGCCCGCTGAAGCGCGAGCGCATCAAGACCAAGATGATCAAGAAGACCCGCGACGAGCAGAAGCGCCGCTGAGCATGTCGGTGAACAAGCCTTTGCGCGTGGCCTTTGCGGGCACGCCCGAGTTTGCGGCCGTGGCCCTGCAGGCCCTGCTGGACGCCGGCATGACCGTGCCGCTGGTGCTGACCCAGCCGGACCGCCCCGCCGGCCGCGGCATGAAGCTGCTGCCATCGCCCGTGAAGGCGCTGGCGGTGTCGCACGGCATTCCGGTGGCGCAGCCACGCAGTCTGCGCCTGGACGGCAAGTTTCCCGAAGAAGCGGCGCAAGGTCTGGCAGCACTGCAAGCTGCCCGGATCGACGTGATGGTGGTGGCGGCCTACGGCCTGATCCTGCCGCAATGGGTGCTGGACCTGCCGCCGCTCGGGTGCCTGAACATCCACGGCTCGGTGCTGCCGCGCTGGCGCGGTGCGGCGCCTATTCATCGGGCGATCGAGGCCGGTGATGCCTTGACCGGCATCACGGTGATGCAGATGGACATCGGGCTGGACACCGGTGCGATGCTGGCCGTCGAGACCGAAGCCATTCTGCCGACCGATACGACGGCCGTGCTGCACGACCGCCTGGCCGCCTTGGGTGGCCGGATGATGGTGGACGTGCTGCAGCGCACGGCACAGCAGGGCCGCTTGCCGAGCGAACCCCAGCCTCTTGAGGGCGTGACCTACGCCCACAAGATCGACAAGTCGGAAAGTGCCATCGACTGGCGCGAGCCGGCCTCGCTGATTGAGCGTCGCGTGCGTGCCTTCGACCCCTTCCCGGGCGCCAGCTTCCAGTGCGACGGCGAAGTGGTGAAGGTCTGGCAAGCCAGCGTGGTGCCCGGTGATGGCGCCGCGCCCGGCAGCGTGATCCATACGGACGGCGCGTTGGTGGTGGCTTGCGGTGAGGGCGCCCTGTCGCTGCAGCAACTGCAACGGCCTGGCGGCAAGCGCGGGCCCGTGAATGCCTTCCTGCAGGCGCGACCTGACTTGCTGGGCAAGAACCTGCTGGCCGTCGCCTGACTTGAACTTCCAGGCCCAGGCCGCATCTGAAGGCCTGGGGCATGTGCCCCGTGGCACCTGACTGAAAGGGTCGAGTCGATGTTCAACCTGCTCAAGACCGCCGTGCTGATGGCGGCCATCACCGCGCTGTTCATGGCCGTGGGCAACGCCCTGGGTGGACAGGCCGGCATGATGCTGGCGCTGCTGGTGGCCGTGGGGATGAACTTCTTCAGCTACTGGTTCTCGGACAAGATGGTCCTGCGCATGTACAACGCGCAGGAGGTTGACGCGCAATCAGCGCCCCAGTTCTACCGCATGGTCCAGGAGTTGGCGCAGAAGGCCGACCTGCCCATGCCGCGGGTGTACCTCATCCAGGAAGATGCGCCCAACGCCTTCGCCACCGGCCGCAACCCCGCCAACGCCGCCGTGGCGGCCACCACCGGCATCCTGCGGGTGCTGAGCGAACGGGAACTGCGTGGCGTCATGGCCCACGAGCTGGCGCATGTGAAGCACCGCGACATCCTGATCTCCACCATCAGCGCCACCATGGCCGGTGCCATCGGCATGCTGGCGAATTTCGGCATGCTGCTCGGCGGCCGCGACAGTGAGGGCCGTCCGGCGAACCCGCTGGTGGGTTTGATGGTGATGATCCTGGCGCCGATGGCCGCCGGCCTGATCCAGATGGCCATCAGCCGTGCCCGTGAATTTGAAGCCGATCGTGGCGGCGCCGAGATCTCGGGCGATCCTGAAGCGTTGGCTTCGGCCCTGCAGAAGATCCACCGCATCGCCCAGGGCCTGCCGCTGGAGGCCGCCGAGCGCCACCCGGAAACGGCCCAGATGATGATCATGAACCCGCTGTCCGGTGGTGGCCTGCGGGGCTTGTTCTCGACCCACCCTGCCACCGAAGACCGGGTGGAGCGCCTGCTGGCGCTGGCCCAGCAGATGCGTCGCTGAGCCCCACGGCAGGCTCAAGTGCCTGCCGCCGCGGCCGATAAGAGGAGGACACCGTGTGGTGTCCTTTTCCTTTTGGCCATGACCCTCTTCCGATCCACGACCCTGCCTGTTCTGGCGCTGGTGAGCCTGCTCGCCGGCTGCGACATGCTCGGCATCGAGACGCCGGAGAAGCGCAGCGGCGAGGGCAAGGCCATCGGTGCTGCCTGCCGCCATGCCGGCCGGGCCATCGAAGACTGCTACACCCTGAACGCCAAGGGTGACAAGTCCGCCATCTACGCCGGTTGGCGCGAGATGGACGACTACATGCGCGAGAACAAGCTCGAGCCGGTCATCCCGGTCATCAAGCCGGAAGACCTCAAGCCCAAGCCCAAGGCCAAGCCGAAGCCCAAGCCTGAAGGCGAGGGCGAAGACAGCGGCGCCAAGGCAGACGCCGGCGCCGACGAGAAGCCGGCTAAGAAGTCTTCCGGACACTGACGCAGCGCAGGGCGCGGGCCTCGCCGCGCCCGGTCGGCCCGCTGCCCGTACCCGGTTCGGAATCGACGCACGGTGCCGGCATAGGACAATGTCGGCATGAGCTCCCCAGTGCCGCATTGGCAACACCCTGAATTCCGCCGCGGCGCGCGCGACATGGTGGGCATCGCCCTCGGCATCGGTGCCTGGGGTCTGGTGACCGGCATGGCGATGGTCAAGAGCGGATTGGGCCTGCCGCTGTCGCTGATGATGTCGATGCTGGTGTTTGCCGGCAGCGCACAACTCGCCGCGCTGCCCCTGATGGCCGCCGGCGCGCCGATCTGGGTGGTCTGGGCCACGGCCATCTGCGTGAACCTGCGGTTCGTCATCTTCAGTGCCGGCTGGCGTCCGTATTTCGGACATCTGCCCCGGCGTCAGCGGCTGGTGCTGTCGTACTTCACCGCCGACCTGAACTACGTCTGCTTCATGCGCCGCTTCCCCGAGCCTCGGCCTGAAGAGGGGCAACTGCCTTACTTCTGGGGCGGCGTGGCCGTGAACTGGACGGCCTGGCATGTGTTGTCGATCACCGGCATCTTCCTGGCCGATGTCATTCCAAGCCAGTGGGGCCTGGGCTTTGCCGGCGTGCTGGCGCTGCTGGGCCTGACGGGCTCGCTGCTGTCTGACAAGGCCACCTGGGTGGCGGCGGTGGTGGCCGGTTGCGCGTCGGTGGCGGCTTATGCCATGCCGCTGAAGCTCAACATCGTGATCGCGATTGCTGCTGCGGTGGCCGTGGGCGTGATGATGGACCACGCCAAGCAGGCCCTGGCCGGTCGCACCACCGGGGGCGCGCCATGACGACCTGGGAGGCTGCGCTGACGATTGCCGGGCTGGCGCTGATCACGGTGCTGACCCGCGGCTTTTTCCTGATCCCCGAGCGCGAGGTGCCCATTCCTGTCTGGCTGCGCGAGGCCCTGCGTTATGCGCCGCTGGCCGCGCTGGTGGCCGTGGTGGTGCCCGAGATCGTGCTGACCCAGGGGCAGCTCATCCACACCTGGCAGGATGCGCGCCTGTTTGCCGCCTTGACCGGGGGACTGTGGTTCTGGTGGCAGCGTGGCATTCTCGGCACCATCCTCAGCGGCACCGCGGTGATGCTGGTCCTGCGCATCGGCCTGGGCTGGTAGCCGCCGCGCATTGCACACCGTTTGCCGAGTGAGATTTCCTTTCCTTTCCAACCTTTCAGAGACAAGCCTTCATCATGAACGTGATCCGCTTCACTGACCTCGTTGCCCAGGGCCGTGCCCAGGGCCAGCGCGTTTTCATCCGTGCTGACCTGAACGTGCCGCAGGACGACGCCGGCAACATCACCGAAGACACCCGCGTGCGCGCCTCGGTGCCCTGCATCGAGCTGGCGCTGAAGGCCGGCGCCGCCGTGATGGTGACGTCCCACCTGGGCCGCCCGACCGAAGGCGAGTTCAAGGCCGAGGATTCGCTGGCCCCGGTGGCCAAGCGCCTTGGCGAGCTGCTGGGCCGCGAAGTGCGCCTGGTGTCCAACTGGGTCGACGGTGTGACCGTGGCTGCTGGTGAGGTGGTGCTGCTGGAAAACTGCCGCGTCAACAAGGGCGAGAAGAAGAACAACGCCGAGCTGGCGAAGAAGATGGCCGCCCTGTGCGACATCTACGTCAACGACGCGTTCGGCACCGCCCACCGCGCCGAAGCCACCACCTACGGCATCGCCGAATACGCCCCCGTTGCCTGCGCCGGCCCCTTGCTGGCCGCAGAAATTGACGCCATCACCAAGGCGCTGGCGCAACCGAAGCGCCCGCTGGTGGCCATCGTCGCCGGCTCCAAGGTGTCGACCAAGCTGACCATCCTGCAAAGCCTGTCGAACAACGTGGACGGACTGATCGTGGGTGGCGGCATCGCCAACACCTTCATGCTGGCCGCCGGTCTGAACATCGGCAAGAGCCTGGCGGAAGTCGATCTGGTCGGTGAAGCCAAGGCCGTGATCGAAGCGATGGCCGCTCGCGGCGCCGCTGTGCCGATCCCGGTGGACGTGGTGTGCGCCAAGACCTTCTCGGCCACCGCTGAAGCCACCGTGAAGGCCGCCACCGACGTGGCCGATGACGACCTGATCCTCGACATCGGACCGAAGACCGCCGCCATCCTGGCTGATCAACTCATGGCTGCCGGCACCATCGTCTGGAACGGCCCGGTGGGCGTGTTCGAGTTCGACGCGTTCTCGCACGGCACCGAAGCCATCGCCCGCGCCGTGGCGGCCTCCGATGCGTTCAGCATCGCTGGTGGCGGCGACACGCTGGCGGCCATCGCCAAGTACGGCATCGAGCAGGACGTCGGCTACATCTCCACCGGCGGCGGCGCCTTCCTGGAAGTGCTGGAAGGCAAGACCCTGCCGGCTTTCGAGATCCTGAGCCGTCGCGCCGCGGGTTGAGTGCCTGAGCCCGGGCGCTCGCCCGGGCAACATCGCCCCATGCAAGTTTTGCATGATGTGGCGATTGCGGACGAGGGGCAGTGGTGGGGCGGGCTAAATTGCCAATTCCCCCCGCTGAAACCCCCTTCCGCCGATGACCAAGCCTTCACTGTCCCCAGCCGAACAAGCTCTGCGTGACGCTGCCCTGGAATACCACCGCAGCCCGACGCGCGGCAAGATCGCCGTCACGCCCACCAAGCCGCTGTCGAATCAGCGCGACCTGAGTCTGGCGTACTCGCCCGGTGTGGCCTATGCCTGCCTGGCCATCGAGGAAGAGCCGACGCTGGCCGCTGACTACACCTCGCGCGCCAACCTGGTCGGTGTGATCACCAACGGCACCGCCGTGCTCGGCCTCGGCAACATCGGCCCGCTGGCGAGCAAGCCGGTGATGGAAGGCAAGGGCTGCCTGTTCAAGAAGTTCGCCGGCATCGATGTGTTTGACATCGAGCTGGCTGAAAACGACCCCGACAAGCTGGTCGAGATCATTGCCGCGATGGAGCCCACGCTCGGCGGCATCAACCTCGAAGACATCAAGGCGCCCGAGTGCTTCTACGTCGAGAAGAAGCTGCGTGAACGCCTGAGCATTCCGGTGTTCCATGACGACCAGCACGGCACGGCCATCATCTCTGGCGCGGCCCTGCTGAACGGCCTGGAACTGGTCGGCAAGCGCATCGATGAGGTCAAGCTGGCCGTGTCGGGCGCCGGCGCCGCCGCCATCGCCTGCCTGGACTTGATGGTGGGCCTGGGCGTGAAGCCGGCCAACATCTTCGTGTGCGATTCCAAGGGCGTGATCCGCGCCGGCCGTGGCGACAAGCTCGACGAATCGAAGCAGCGTTATTGCCAGCAGACCGAGCACAGCACCTTGGCTGACGTGGTCAATGGCGCGGACGTGTTCCTGGGTTGCTCCGCGGCCGGCGTGCTGACGGCCGAGATGGTGAAGACCATGGCGGCCCAGCCCATCATCCTGGCGCTCGCCAACCCCGAGCCAGAAATTCGCCCGGAGCTGGCCAAGGCCGCACGGCCGGATTGCATCATCGCCACCGGCCGCTCGGACTACCCGAACCAGGTCAACAACGTCCTGTGCTTCCCGTACATCTTCCGCGGCGCGCTCGACTGCGGTGCCTCGCGCATCACCGAAGAGATGAAGCTGGCCTGCGTGCGCGAAATCGCGGCGCTGGCCAAGGCTGAAGCCTCGGACGAGGTGGCGGCCGCCTACGTCGGCAAGGAGCTGAAGTTCGGCCCGGATTACCTGATCCCGACGCCGTTCGATGCGCGCCTGATCCTGCGCATCGCGCCCGCTGTGGCGCAGGCTGCAGCGGACAGTGGCGTGGCCACCCGCCCCATCACCGACATGGCCGCCTACCGCGACAGCCTGAGCCGCTACGTCTACCAGACGGGCATGTTCATGCGCCCGGTTTTCACGGCTGCGAAGGCGGCCTGCGCCCGCAACGCCGCCCGCGTGGTGTACGCCGAAGGCGAAGACGAGCGCGTGCTGCGTGCTGTGCAGGTGGTGCTTGATGAAGGCCTGGCCAAGCCGATCCTGATCGGCCGCCCCGCGGTGATCGCCATGCGCATCGAGCGCGCCGGCCTGCGCCTGAAGCCGGGCGTTGACTTCGAGGTGGTCGATCCGGAAGACGATCCGCGTTACCGCGCCTGCTGGGAGGCCTATCACCAGCTGATGGGCCGCGAGGGCGTGTCGCCCGACGCCGCGAAGGCCGCGCTGCGCCGCTCCAACACGCTGATCGCCGCCATGCTGGTCAAGCGCGGGGACGCCGACGCGATGCTGTGCGGCCTGGTGGGCCGCTTCGATGCCCACTTCGAGCACGTCAAGACGGTCATCGGCGCGCGCCCCGGCACCGGCGTGATGGCCACGATGAACGCGTTGATGCTGGACCAGCACACGCTGTTCATCACCGACACCTTCGTCAACGAACTGCCCAGCGCCGAGGAAATGGCGGAGATTGCCCTGATGGCGGCCGATGAAGTCCAGCGCTTCGGCCTGCCGCCCAAGGTCGCCTTCCTGAGCCACTCGATGTACGGCAGCTCCAGCCGCCCGAGCGCCAAGCGGTCGCGCGCGGCCCGTGATCTGTTCGTCAAGCGCGCCCCGCACATCGAGTGCGACGGCGAAATGCACGGCGACGCGGCACTGTCTGAAGACATCCGCCAGGCCGTGCTGCCCGAGACCACGCTGAGTGGCGCGGCCAACGTGCTGGTGCTGCCGAACATCGACGCCGCGAACATCCTGTTCAACGTGCTGAAGGTGACGGCTGGCCACAACGTCACGGTGGGCCCGATCCTGCTGGGCGCAGCGGCACCGGTGCACATCCTGACGCCCTCGGCCACCATGCGCCGCGTCGTCAACATGACGGCCCTGGCCGTGGCCGACGTGGCCGCCACCCGCGGCCTTTGATGCAGCAAGCGCCACCCCCGCGGTCGGGGCGTGGCGCTTGTAATGCGTCGGTAACCCGCTGGGGCCACAACTGCGGATAATCCGGTGGTAACCACGGGTGCGGAAGGCCGTTACCCAGTTACCTCACATACCGGAGACACCGCATGCCACGCGCCACCAAGATTGTTGCCACCCTCGGCCCCGCCTCCAGTGACGCCGACGTGCTGGAGCGGCTGCTTCGGGCCGGTGTCGACGTGGTCCGGCTGAACTTCAGCCACGGCAAGGCGCAGGATCACATCGACCGCGCCAACCTGGTGCGCGAATGCGCCCGCCGCGTGGGCAAGACCGTGGCCCTGATGGCCGACCTGCAAGGCCCGAAGATCCGCGTCGGCAAGTTCGTCGAAGGCAAGGTCATGCTGGAAAACGGCATGCCCTTCGTGCTGGATGCCGGCCGCACCGAGCCCGGTGACATCAACGGCGTGGGCCTCGATTACAAGGAACTGCCGCGCGACGTGAAGCCCGGCGACGTGCTGCTGCTCAACGACGGCCTGATCGTGCTGACGGTGGACCGCGTGCAAGGCGAGCAGGTGCACACGCTGGTCAAGATCGGCGGCGAGCTCTCGAACAACAAGGGCATCAACAAGCAGGGCGGCGGCCTGACGGCACCGGCCCTGACCGGCAAGGACATGGAAGACATCAAGACCGCGATGTCCTTCCAGTGCGACTACCTCGCCGTGAGCTTCCCGAAGAACGCCACCGACATGGAAATGGCGCGCCAGCTGGCCAACGTGGCCGGCGAGCCTTATCGCCACAAGCCCTGCATGATCGCCAAGATCGAGCGCAGCGAAGCCATCCCGCACCTCGAAGCCATCCTCAAGGCCAGCGATGGCATCATGGTCGCCCGCGGTGATCTGGCCGTGGAAGTGGGCAACGCGGCCGTGCCCGCGCTGCAGAAGCGGATGATCCGCATGGCCCGTGAGCTGGACAAGCTGGCGATCACCGCGACCCAGATGATGGAGTCGATGATCGTCAACCCGGTGCCGACGCGCGCTGAGGTGTCAGACGTGGCCAACGCCGTGCTGGACGGCACCGACGCCGTCATGCTGAGCGCCGAAACCGCCGCCGGCAAGTACCCGGTGGAAACGGTGGAGCACATGGCGCTGATCGCCCTGGAAGCCGAGCGCGCCGAAGACACCCGCCTGGACGCCAACTTCTCCGACCGCATCTTCGGCCGCATCGACCAGTCGATCGCGATGGGCGCGCTGTTCACCGCGCACCACCTGGGTTGCAAGGCCATCATCGCGCTGACCGAATCGGGCTCCACCGCGCTGTGGATGAGCCGCCACAACATCCACGTGCCGATCTTCGGCCTGACCAGCAAGCCGACCTCGCAGACGCGGATGGCGCTGTACCGCAACGTGCGCCCGATCCTGATGCCCAACTTCACCGACCGCGACCAGGCGCTGGAAGAGGCGGAACGCCTGCTGGTGTCGCGCGGCGTGCTGAAGCCGGGCGATACCTACGCCATCACCTGCGGCGAGCCGATGGGCTACCCGGGTGGCACCAACATGCTGAAGGTCTGCCGCGTGGCTTGATGGCCCCTGCGTGGCCGGCCCGTTGGCTAGAATGGCGCGAGTTACGGCGTGGTTACATAGGCCGCGCCCCCAAGTTTTTCTACTCTCTCGGGGACACCCATGCCACTCGTTTCCATGCGCCAGCTGCTGGATCACGCCGCTGAATACGGCTACGGCCTGCCGGCCTTCAACGTCAACAACCTCGAACAGGTCCAGGCCGTGATGGCCGCTGCCGATGAAGTTGGCGCGCCGGTCATCCTGCAAGCCAGCGCCGGTGCCCGCAAGTACGCCGGCGAAGCCTTCATCAAGCACCTGATCCAGGCGGCTGTCGAAGCCTATCCGCACATTCCGCTGGTGATGCACCAGGACCATGGCCAGACCCCGGCGATCTGCCAGGGCGCCATCGACCTGGGCTTCGGCTCGGTGATGATGGACGGCTCGCTGCGCGAAGACGGCAAGACCCCGGCCTCGTTCGACTACAACGTCGACGTGACCCGCCGCGTGGTCGAGATGGCCCACAAGGTCGGCGTGACGGTGGAAGGTGAGCTGGGCTGCCTGGGCAACCTGGAAACCGGTGAAGCCGGCGAGGAAGATGGCATCGGCGCCGAAGGCAAGCTGGACCACAGCCAGATGCTGACCGACCCGGAAGAGGCGGCCGTGTTCGTCAAGGCCACCCAGCTGGATGCCCTGGCCATCGCCATCGGCACCAGCCACGGCGCCTACAAGTTCAGCCGCAAGCCTGACGGTGACATCCTGGCGATCTCGCGCGTGAAGGAAATCCACGCCCGCATCCCCAACACCCACCTGGTGATGCACGGTTCGTCGTCGGTGCCGCAAGAGCTGCTGGCCATCATCAACCAGTACGGCGGCAAGATGAAGGAAACCTACGGCGTGCCCGTGGAAGAGATCCAGGAAGCCATCAAGTTCGGCGTGCGCAAGATCAACATCGACACCGACATTCGCCTGGCGATGACCGGTGCGGTGCGCAAGTTCCTGTTCGAGAACCCGGACAAGTTCGACGCCCGTGAATGGCTCAAGCCCGCCCGCGAAGCCGCCAAGGCCGTGTGCAAGCAGCGCTATCTGGAATTTGGATGCGAAGGCCAGGCCGGCAAGATCGTGCCGAAGACGCTGCACCAGATCGCAGCCCTGTACACCAGCGGTGAGCTGGCCCAGCGCGTCATCTGACGTCGCCGGTGAAAGGAGCGGGCCTGCACCGGCGGGCCTGCACCTACAATCCACGGCTTCACCAAGATTGAAAAGCCATGGATTCCGCGCTGCACGAAAGCTCCCTGCATTCCCTGCCACTGCTGGCCCGTGGCAAGGTTCGAGACAACTACGCGGTCGGTGAAGACCGGCTGCTGATGATTGCCAGCGATCGCCTCTCGGCGTTCGACGTGGTGATGGGTGAGCCCATCCCCGGCAAGGGCGCCTTGCTGACCCGCATGGCCCTGTTCTGGTTCGACAAGCTCGGCCACATCGTCCCCAACCACCTGACCGGCGAAGATCCGCTGTCGGTGGTGGCTGCCGATGAAGTGCCGCAGGTGCGTGACCGCGCCATGCTGGTCAAGCGCCTGAAGCCGCTGCCCGTCGAGGCGGTGGTGCGAGGCTACCTCGCCGGCTCCGGCTGGAAGGAATACCAGGAGAGCCAGTCGGTGTGCAGCGAGAAGCTGCCGGCCGGCCTGAAGAACGCCTCCAAGCTGCCGCAGCCCATCTTCACCCCGGCCACCAAGGCTGAAATGGGTGACCACGACGAGAACATCTCCTACGACCAGATGGTCGGCATCATCGGTGCCGAGCTGGCTGGCAAGGTGCGAGAAGTCTCGATCCGCCTGTACACCGAGGCGGCCGCCTTCGCTCTTACCAAGGGCATCATCATTGCCGACACCAAGTTCGAGTTCGGCCTCGATGAAGACGGCACGCTGACGCTGATGGACGAAGTGCTGACGCCCGATTCATCGCGCTACTGGCCGGTGGAAGGCTACAGCGAAGGCGTGAACCCGCCCAGCTACGACAAGCAGTTCGTCCGCGACTGGCTGGAGCAGGCGACGGTGAACGGCGCCCTGTGGGGCAAGACGGCCCCGGCCCCTGCGCTGCCGGCCAGCGTGATCGAGCACACGGCATCGAAGTACCGCGAGGCGCTCGACCGCCTGACGGCCTGATCGCCGACCATGGCCTCTCGCGTCATTGAAAGCCTGGATCTGGCGATTGCCCGCGCCGATCAGCCCCTGGCCCGAGAGTGCCTGAAGGCTGAGCGCGCCGGCGTGCTGGCGCGCCACGGTTTGCTGGCCGATGCCCGCTTCGCCCTCGCGGGCGTGAAGACCCAGGCCTTGCGCCACCGCTCGCCGCAGCTCAGTGGCTGGGTGAACCTGGCGGAAGGCCTGATCGAGCACTTCGAGTCGATGGCGCCCTCGGCCCATGACCGCTTTCAGCGCGCGTATGCGTTCGGCGGCACCTCGGGTGACGTGCGGCTGCAGGCGCTGGGCGCGGCCTGGCTGGCGATTGGCTGCCTGAACCGCTCGCAGCTGCAGCAGATGCAGACGCACCTCACGCAGGCGATGCTGCTGGCCGCGCCTGACAACCATGCCGCGTGGGCGCGTCTGGCGCTGGTGCTGGCGGATTCACTGCGCTACGCCGGTGACGACGATCGTTCGCAGTACTGGTACCTCAAGGCGCGTGGCCACGCCATCGCCGAGGGCGACGGCTCGATGATCAGCGTCATGCTCTACAACATGGCCGCGATGCGCTCGGGCGCCATCGGTCTGGAAGACGCGTTTGGCCTGGCTGACGCCGACCGTGCCGGCAAGGCGCTGATCGAAAGCGAATCCACGGCCAACTACGACACCGGCCGGGGTAACCATGCGCTGGCGTCCGCTCACTCGGTGCTGCGGGCCCAGTTGCTGACGGTGCAACGGCGTTTTGAAGAGGCGCTCGCCTTGTTTGACGCCCATCTGGCGCGCGCCAGCCATGAAGGCATGGCCCCGCGCGAGGCCCGCTTCCTGGCGGACCGTGCCTGGTGCCGCGCACAGTTGGCCAAGCTGCCTGAGGCGCTGCAGGACGTGCGCTTGTCCGAGGCCGCGCTGCCGCGCAACAACGACGCCGATGACCGGGCCGCCACGCATGCGCGACTGGCCCGCGTGCTGGGCCTGTGCGGCTTGCCGCAAGAAGCGGCTGCGCACCAGGCGCTGGCCGATGAGGCCCTGGTGGCGCATCAGGCCAGCCAGCGCGAGATGCTCGACGCGGTCAACGCCGTGTTGACGAGCGCACCGGCGGGCCGCTGATCAGCCCGCCCCGGTGCTGATCAGAACAGCGCCATGCTCAGCTTGCGGCGGTACTGGTCCAGCACCGGATCCGCCGGCGTCACGGCCGCCTTGCCAGTCAGTTCCAGCGCGCCCTTGCCGGCAGCGTCCGGCCCGGCCTTCTGTGCCGGCTTGGTCATCAACTCCAGAATGGCCACATAGGTCTTGCGCGCCAGTTCCTGGCTCCAGGATTTGTCGCGCATCAGGATTTCCAGCAATTCGTCCATGGCCGCCGTGAGGTGGCCTTGGGCGAACAGCGCTTGCGCCGCCTCGAAGCGGGCTTCAAAGTCGCGCTTGTTGGCGCTGATGGCAGCGGCCAGCGTCTGCGGATCGCGGGCCTTGGGCGCAGCCTCCGCCGCCTTGAGCCAATGCTCGACCGCCGCGAAACGGCCGTCCACCATCACCTTGGTCGCCAGCGGCGTGAACACTTCGCGCGCCTCTGCAACTCGCGCCGGCTCGTCGCGGCCGGCTGTCAGCAGCACCTTCAGGTAGTCCAGCTGAGCCTGGTCGCTGTCCGGGGCCAGCTGCAAGGCCTGGTGCAGCTTGGTGATGACCGCGTCCAGGCCGCTGCCTTCCTCAGGCGTCAATTCGGCTTCGGCTTCCACCGGCTCTGCATCACCTTCCAGCGCATCGGCACCTGCGATGTGCTTGGCCAGGAAGCCCCGGATGTCCGCTTCAGGAATGGCGCCGACAAAGCCGTCCACCGGCTGGCCCTGGTTGAACATCACGCAGAACGGGATCGAGCGCACGCCAAAAGCCTGGCTCAGCTGGCCGGCGATCTCGGGTTGTTCGTCGCTGTTGAGCTTGGCCAGGATGAAGCTGCCGCCGTACTCGGCTTCCAGCTTTTCAAGCACCGGCCCGAGCGACTTGCACGGGCCGCACCACGGCGCCCAGATGTCCAGCAGCACCGGCTGTTGCGTCGACGCGTTGATCAGGTCGGCTTCGAAATTCTGGAGGGTGATGTCGATCATGTGGGGTTCCGCCGCGGTATCGAGAGGGCAAGTAAAGCCGTCAGCAACAAGCGCAGCCTAAAATCCGAGTTTTGAGATCCGGAGCAAGAAGCCTTGAACAGCGCCTCTCCCGTCGTTGGCATCGTCATGGGGTCGTCCAGTGATTGGGACACCATGAAGATCGCCGCCCAGATTCTCGCCGAGTTCGGCGTTCCCCACGATGCTCGCGTCGTGTCTGCCCATCGCATGCCGGACGAGATGTTCGACTATGCCGAGGCCGCACAGGGTCGTGGCCTGCAAGCCATCATTGCCGGTGCGGGCGGTGCTGCGCACCTGCCTGGCATGCTGGCGGCCAAGACGGTGGTGCCGGTGCTCGGCGTGCCCGTGGCCAGCCGGCATCTGCAGGGGGTTGATTCCCTGCACTCCATCGTCCAGATGCCCAAGGGCATTCCGGTGGCCACGTTCGCCATCGGCACGGCCGGCGCCGCCAACGCGGCGCTGTTCGCGGTGGCCATGCTGGCCAACCGTGACGACGCCCTGCGCGCTCGCCTGGAAGCCTACCGTGCTGCCCAGACCGAAGTCGCCCGCAACATGACCCAGGACCTCACATGAGCCAGCCCCTGCGGCCCGGAGCCACGCTGGGTGTGATGGGCGGCGGCCAGTTGGGCCGGATGTTCGTCCACGCGGCCCAGACCCTGGGCTTCCGCACCGCGGTGCTCGACCCCGATGCCGCCAGCCCCGCTGGCTGCGTCTCGCACGTGCATGTACAGACCGACTACCTGGATGCCGCCGGCCTCCAGGCGCTGGTGAACGCCGCTGATGCGGTGACCACCGAGTTCGAGAACGTGCCCGCCGCTGCGCTGAACACCCTGGCCCAAAGCCGGCCGGTGGCTCCCGCCGGCGCGTCCGTGGCCATCTGCCAGGACCGGGCCGCCGAGAAGGCGCACTTCGGTGCGTCGGGCGTGCCCTGCGCCCCCTACGCCGTGATTGCCACCGAAGCCGATCTGGCTGCGGTGGATGCCAATCTGTTGCCCGGCATCCTCAAGACCGGCCGCATGGGCTACGACGGCAAGGGCCAGGTGCGGGTGTCGACGCCCGCTGAGCTGGCCGCCGCCTGGCAGGACCTGAAGCAGGTCACCTGCGTTCTGGAAAAGCGCCTGGGCCTGCTGATGGAGCTCAGCGTGATCGTGGCGCGTGGCGCCGATGGCCAGATCGTGCATTTCCCGGTGCAGCAGAACCTGCACCTGGGCGGCATCCTGGCGGTCACCACCGTGCCGGCACCGGACGTGTCGCCGGCGCTGGCCGCGCAAGCCGTGACCCGCGCCAGCGCCATCGCCGCTGAAATGGGCTACGTCGGCGTGTTGTGCGTCGAGTTCTTCGTGGTCGATGACGGCCAGGGCGGACAAGCGCTGGTAGCCAATGAAATGGCGCCGCGCCCGCACAACTCGGGCCACTACACCATCGATGCCTGCGACCTGTCGCAGTTCGATCTGCAGGTGCGTACCATGGCCGGCTTGCCGCTGGTGCAGCCCCGCCTGCATTCGCCCACGGTGATGCTGAACCTGCTGGGTGACCTGTGGTTCACCGCCGGTGCTGATGTGACCGAGCCCGCCTGGGAGCGCGTGCTGGCGCTGCCTGGGGTGCATCTGCACTTGTACGGCAAGACCAGCGCCCGCCCTGGCCGCAAGATGGGCCACCTGACCGTGACCGGCGCCACGCCGGAAGAGGTGCAACTCGTCGCCACCCAGGTGCGCGACATCCTCGGCCTGCCGGCGGCCTGAGCATGGCCATTCTCCACGCCGATGCGCCGGGCGCGGTGGCAGCCGCGGCCGCCGTGCTGGCGGCTGCCGAGCTGGTGGCTTTGCCCACCGAAACCGTGTATGGCCTCGGCGCACGCGCTGATGACGACGCCGCGGTAGCCAAGATCTTCGCCGCCAAAGGCCGGCCGTCGGATCATCCGCTGATCGTGCATGTGGCCGACGAAGCCGGTGCCCGCCAGTTCGCGTCGGTCTGGCCTGAGCGCGCAGCCAAGCTGGCGCAAGCCTTCTGGCCCGGCCCGCTGACCCTGATCGTGCCGCGCGCAGCGGGCATGGCTGCGGCTGCGGCGGGTGGGCAGGACACGGTCGGTGTGCGCTGCCCTTCGCACCCGGTGGCACTGGCGCTGTTGCGCGCCGCCGCCAAGCTGGGCGTGCCCGGCGTGGCGGCTCCCAGCGCCAATCGCTTCGGTCGGGTCAGCCCGACGCTGGCCTCGCACGTGGCCGAAGACTTCCCGGCGGACCTGCTGATTCTTGATGGCGGTGCCTGCGAGGTGGGCATCGAGTCGACCATCATCGACTGCAGCCGCGACAAGCCGGTGCTGCTGCGCCCCGGGCAACTTGGCCGCGACCGCATCGAGGCCGTGCTGGGTGAGCCGGTGGCCGACCGTGACGCCGCAGCGCCTCGCGCTTCCGGCACGCTCGAGGCGCACTACGCGCCGCGCGCCAAGGTGCGGCTGATGCCGGCCGATGCCCTGAAAGCCGCCGTCGAGGTCCTCGGCGCCGTGGGCGGACAGGCCGCGCTGGTGGCGGCGGTATATTCCCGAACGTTGCCGCGCGGGCCGGCTGGCCTGCCGTGGCGGGCCATGCCGAACGATGCCAGCGAGGCGGCCCACGAATTGTTTGCTGCACTGCGTGAACTTGATCTCACCGGAGTGCCTCTGATATGGATCGAAACCCCTCCGGCGGATGTCGCCTGGGAAGGTGTTCGTGACCGACTGCAACGCGCAGCCGCGGCCTGATCGCCGCGCTTGAGCGACCCTGAATTGACTGGAGCAAGAATGATTGTCTCGAACCGGGCCCTCGGCCTGCTGCGCACCCTGGGTGCCGTGATGCTGGCCGGCAGCCTGCTGGCCTCGTGTGGTGGCAGCACCTCGCAGCTGGATGCTTTCAGCCCGAGCCGCCTCGTGGTGCTGGGCGATGAAACCAGCCTGCTGCGCACCGACGGCGCCAAGTATTCGGTCAATGCCATCGACACCGCCGACGCCGACGCGGACGGCAACGTGACCGAAGTGCTGTGCAGCAGCAAGCTGATCTGGGTGCAGTCGCTGGCCAACTATTTCGGTCTGGTGTTCGACGGCTGCAAGTCCAGCACCTCGACGGCCACGGCCACGGCTCTGAACCAGGCCGCCTATGGCGCCGGTGTGGCCGAGACGGAAGCCCAGCTGAAGGCGTTCAACGACAACATCGCCCATGACTCGCTGGGCGACAAGGACCTGGTCACCGTGCTGGTCGGCCTGCACGACATCCGCAACGTCTACCTCGACGGCAACTACGCCACCGAGGCGCAGCGCAGCGCCGAAATCGCTGCACGCGCCAAGCGTGTGGCCGCCATGGTCAACAGCATCGTCAGCAAGGGCTCCAAGGTGCTGGTCAGCACGGCCCCGGACATCGGTCTGTCGCCCTGGGCGCTCGGCTTGGGCAGCAGCGAAGCTGCCGAGATCTCGCGCCACGTGTCCACCTTCAACACCAACCTGCGTCTGGGCCTCGAAAACGACGGCAGCAAGATCGGCCTGTTGTTGTTTGATGACCTGGTGCGCGCGGCCGTGAGCCTGCCCGGCACCTACGGCTTCTCGGACGTGTCGAGCCTGGCTTGTGTGGACGGCCACCGCGAGACGCTGCTCTACACCTGCACCACCGCCACGCTGGCCGCCACCGGCGCCGACACCGCTTACCTGTGGGCTGACGGCTTCCACGTCGGCTCGACGATGCAGTCGTACCTCGGCTCCCAGGCCGTGACCCGCGCCACGAACAACCCGTTCTGACGCGCCTGGCCCGCCTCGGTGCGGGCCAGGTCTGGGCGCCGGAATCAGGCGCGCAGTGTTGCAACTCAGCGTTGCCGCTCCGGCGCATCCGCAATCGCCCACTGGACGACCGCGTCCAGCGCCGGGCGCGCGGCCCCTGCATTGGCGTGGTTCACCACCGCCACCACCACATACCGCTTGCCGGTGTTGCTCAGCACATAACCCGCCACCGCCGCCACATCGCGCAGCGAGCCGGTTTTCAGATGCGCCCGCCCGCTGGTCGCCGTCGAGCGCCGCAAGGTGCCGTCCTGGCCACTCACCGGCAGGGAGCTCATCAGCTCGGACATGACCGGGCTGCTCCAGGCCTGTTGCAGCAGGCGGGCGATCAAGGTCGCTGACACCCGCGTCTCGCGCGACAGGCCGGAGCCGTTGTCGATCACGCTGTCGGCCACCGCCGCGTCACCGAAGCGATTCAGCATCCAGCGTTGCAGGGTGTCGCGGGCATCTTCCGGGCGCACGGCGCCGGCGCCGGCACTGGGCCGGTTGGCCAAAGCCAGGCTCAGGAAGAGCTGCTCGGCCATCACGTTGTTGCTGAACTTGTTGATGTCACGCACCACCTCGGCCAGGGCAGGGGAGGTGGATTCCGTCAGCAGCCGGGCACCCTCGGGCCCGGCACCGTCGCGCACCGCGCCCCCCAGCTTGCCGCCAAGCTCCAGCCAGAGCTGCTCCACCAGGCGCGCGTTGTAGCTGCTGGGGTCGGCATAGGCCATGGGCCAGGTTTTTTCGCCGCAGCTGGTCGGGTAGGCGCCGGCAAAGCGCATGCGGGCGGCGTCGCCCGTCTGGGCCTTCAGGGTCGTGCGCCAGTCGTCGCAGGGGCCGCCGGCCAGGGGCACGCTGGTGTCGGTCGCCACGCCGGCCAGCGGCGGGTCGGTGCCAATCACCGCGCGGCCGCGGGCAGCATCGGGCGTGAAGGTGTAGGTCACGGCCTTGAAGTTCAGCATCAAGGCGTCCGGGCGCACGTTGTAAGGGCGGGTCGGATCGCCGTCAAACTCGGCCGGGTTCACGTTCGGCAGGTTGAAGGCGCCGCGGTCGAGCCAGATGTCGCCGCGGATCTCCTTCACCCCCAGTTGCTGCAAGCGGCGCAACAGCAGCCAGACGCGCTCGACGACCAGTTTCGGATCACCGCTGCCGCGCACGATGACCGAGCCGTCCAGCACGCCGTCGCGCAGCGTGCCGGTGGCCAGCAGGGGCGTGCGCCACTGGTAGGCGGGGCCGAGGCTGTCGAGCGCCGCATAGGTGGTGAACAGCTTGAACACCGAGGCCGGGTTCACGGCCTTCTGCTCGTTCAGGGCCAGCACGCGGCGGCCGCTGCCCACTTCCTGCACCATCACCGCCAGGGCAGATTCCGGCACCTTGGCGCGGCGCAGGGCCGCTTCGGCCTCCGGTGGCAGGCCCTCACCACGGACGGCCGTGGCCTGCGAAACGAACACGATGGCCAGGGCGACAAGCGGGCGGATCCTCATGGCGGGAATCATCGCACGGCTACACTTGAGGGATGCGCCGCGCCCCCTTCCCAGACACCCCTGCACCGAGGCTGCGCCCATGAAGTTGCTGGCTCTGGACACCGCCACCGAACACATGGCGGTGGCGCTGGTCACGGCGCCTGGAATGGCGCTCACCCGCAACCTGCCCGGCGGGGCCGCGGCCAGCTCGCAACTCATTCCGCAGGTGCTGGCGCTGCTGGCCGAAGCCGGTCTGCCGCTCTCGGCGCTCGATGCGGTCGCGTTCGGCCAGGGGCCGGGCGCCTTCACCGGTTTGCGCACGGCCGTGTCCGTGGCCCAGGGGCTGGCGTTTGGTGCCGGCCTTGGCGTGTTGCCCATCGACAGCCTGCTGCTGGTGGCTGACGACGCGCTGGCCCAGGCCGCCGGCGACACCGTGATGCACCAACCTGGCTGGGTGCTGATGGACGCCCGCATGGATGAAATTTATGCGGCCCGGTACCAGCATGACGGCCGTGGCTGGCATGTGCTCACCGCGCCCGCCCTGTACGACCTGACCACGCTGCACACGCTGTGGGCTGCTGAGGCGCCGGCCTGGGCCTGTGGCTCGGCACTGACCGCCTTTGACGGCCGACTGGCGTTGGGCACGGCCCGCTGCTGGCCCCACATCGCTGATCGCGCTGCAGCCCTGGCGCGCCTGGCGGAAGCCGCGCTGCAGGTCGGCCCCTTGCTGCCCGCTGAAGCTGCGCTGCCGCTCTACCTGCGCGACAAGGTGGCCCTGACCACCGCCGAGCGCGAAGCCGCGCGACGGGCCTCTGCCGCATGACGCCAACGCAGCCCTTCCGGCCGATGACAGTGCAGGACCTCGATGCGGTGATGGCCATCGAGCAGCGCGCCTATGCCTTCCCCTGGACGCGCGGCAACATCACCGACTCCCTCGCCGCAGGCCATGAGGCCTGGCTGCTGATGTCGACGCCCGAGGCTGCTGACGCCCCCCGCCGCGCTGACCGACCCGCGCCCGAGTTGCTGGGTTACTACCTGGCCATGCCGGGCTTTGAAGAATTGCATTTGCTCAACATCACCGTCCGGCCCGAGTTGCAGGGGCGTGGCCATGCCCGCACCATGCTGGCGCACTTGGCCGCGCGTGCCGTGGCGCTGGCGTCGCCGTTGTTGTGGCTGGAAGTGCGCGAGAGCAATGCCCGCGCCCGTGCCTTGTACGAGCGCTGGGGCTTCGAGACCGCCGGCCTGCGCAAGGGCTATTACCCGGCCGGCCATGGCCAGCGCGAAGACGCGATCGTGATGCGGCTGGCCCTGCAGGCCGATGAACCCGAGGCGAGCCCATGACCTGGACAGCGCGACAGCAAGCCATGCTGAAAGTGATGGGGCTGGCCGTGTGGTCGCCGCCGTCGGCCTTGTCGCACGACGACGCGCTGGATGCGGTCGACTCGGCAGACGTGGTCGACAGCACTCCGCAGGCCGAGGCCTCACCGCCCCCATCACCATCGTCCGTGCCGGTGACGCGTGACCGCGCACCGGCTGGCGCCGCCGCAGCCGCACCTGACGAACAGGCCGCGCCCACCCGCGCGCCGGTACTCAGCCCGCCACCAGCGCCTGATGAGCGCGCGCGCCACATCCTCAGTCTGTCGGCCGATGCCCTGACGGCTGATATCCAGGCTTGCCAGGCCTGTGCGCTGGGTGCGCAGCGTCGCCACGCCGTGCCCGGGGGCGCGCTGCTGCCGGCCGATTGGGCGGTGGTGCTCGCGCCGCCGCAGGACGCTGACAACCAGCAAGGCGAGGTGTGCGCGGGTCCCAACGGCGTGCTGCTCGACAACCTGCTGGCCGCCCTGGGCCTGGCCCGTGAGACGGACGACGTGGCGCAGCGCGTCTTCGTGACGCCCGCCGTGAAATGCCACCCGCCGCGTGACCGCGCTCCGGAGGCCGCCGAGGTGGCGCAGTGCCACCCCTATCTGGCGCGGCAGCTGGCGCTCGTCAAGCCGCGGGTCATCATCGCCATGGGCCGGGTGGCCGCGCGCCAGTTGCTGGGCGTGGACGAGCCGCTGGGCAAGCTGCGCGGACAGGTGCACCAGTGGCAGGGCGTGCCGGTGGTGGTCAGCATCGAGTTGCAGATGCTGATGCGCCAGATCCCCGAGCGCCCACGCGCCTGGGCTGATTTCTGCCTCGCGGCAGAGGCCCTCGCGGGCCAGCCGGTCAGGCCTTCGGCGGCTTGACCGGGCGCTGCCAGCCGGTCAGCGAGACCTGCTTGGCGCGTGCCACGGTCAGCTGGCCCGGCGGCGTGTTCTTGGCGATGGTGGAGCCGCCGCCAATCGTGCCGCCCGCGCCCAGCGTCACCGGTGCGATCAGCACGCAGTTCGAGCCCACATGCACATCGGCCTCGATGGTCGTGCGGTGCTTGTTGGCGCCGTCGTAATTGGCCGTGATGCTGCCGGCGCCGAAGTTCACCCGCTCACCCACGGTCGCGTCGCCCAGATAGGCCAGGTGGTTGGCCTTGGCGCCGTTGGCCAGCTGCGAGTTCTTCACCTCGACGAAGTTGCCGATGTGCACCTCGGTGCCCAGCACCGCACCCGGGCGCAACCGCGCAAACGGGCCGATGAGCGAGCCGGCGCCGACCTGCACGCCGTCCTTGTCGCCGTCGATGTGGGTGAAGGGGTGGATCACCACGCCGTCGCCGATCACCGCATTGCGGATCACGCAGTGCGCGCCGATGCGCACCTCGTTGCCGAGCGTGACCGTGCCTTCGAAGATGCAGTTGATGTCGATCTCGACATCGGTGCCGCAGTGCAGCGTGCCGCGCTGGTCAAACCGGGCCGGATCGGCCAGCCGCACGCCGGCGTCCAGCCAGGCGTCGGCCTGGCGGCGCTGCAGCCGGCGCTCCAGTTCCGCCAGCTGGGCCGGGCTGTTGACGCCGAGCACCTCGGTGTCGTCACTGACGCTGGCGCTGACCACCGGCACGCCATCGGCCACGGCCATGGCCACGATGTCGGTCAGGTAGAACTCGCCCTGGGCATTCTTGTTGTCGAGCGCCATGACCCAGCGCTTCAGCGCCGCGGTGGGCGCGGCCATCATGCCGGTGTAAACCTCGCGGATGCCGCGCTGCGCCTCGCTCGCGTCCTTGTGTTCGACGATGCCGAGCACCTGGGTGCCGTCCGCCGTGCGCAGGATGCGGCCGTAGCCGGTGGCGTCGTCCAGCGTCACGGTGAGCAGCGCCAGGGCTTGGCCGCCACTGGCCGCGGCCAGCGCGCGGGCGGTGGCCGGGGCGATCAGCGGCACATCGCCGTTCAGGATGAGGGTGGTGGCGGCGGCGTCATCGAGCAGCGGCACGGCCTGCTGCACGGCGTGGCCGGTGCCCAGTTGCGGCATCTGCCGCGCGAACTCGCGCCCCGGGCCGGCGGCCGATGCTTCCACGGCGTCGGCACCATGGCCGGTGATGAGCACGGTCTGCTGCGGTGCCAGTTCATGGGTGGTCGCCAGCACATGGTGGAGCAGGGGTTTGCCCGCCAGCTTGTGCAGCACCTTGGGCAGGGCAGAGCGCATGCGGGTGCCTTTGCCCGCAGCCATGATCACGACGTTCAGCGACATGCTTCATTCACCAGGTTGCGCCGCCGGTGAAGCCCGGCGGCCAGCCTGTGATTATCGACGCCAGAACAGGTCGGCGCCGGGCAGGCCGCTGCCCGCCATCAGGGCAGCACGACGCTGACGTTGTGCGGCTCACCCTGTACGGCCGGGAAGTCCTTCAGCGCGGCGCTGAACAAGGCGCCCAGCATCCTCGTGCCGCCTTCGGTGGCGCCGTCGTTGCTTGCACGGGCCTCGTACAGGGCTTCACCGCTGCGGCGGTCGCGCAGCAGCACGGCGACTTCGCGCTGGAACTCGGGGCGCACCGGCACCATGGTCCAGCGCCAGCCCGGACGCGACCACGGCGTCATCGACCAGCGCGAACCCCAGGCCGGCGCCCAGAACGGGTCGTCCCAGGGGGAGCGGTCCTGGCGTGACACCCGGGCGCCCAGCTGCACCATCACGTCGGCATCGGCGGGCTTTTCAGCCAGCTTGAAACCAGCGGCTTCCAGCGCGCGGGCGGCTTCGGTTTCGATCTGCAGCTGCTGCTCGCCACGCGCCTGCTGCGAGGGCAGCCGGTCGAAAGCGTAGGTGCTCGCTTTGCGCTCTGTCGGCCAGGTGCCGAAGGTGCTGACCTCGGCATTCACCGTGTTCAGGGCGGCACAGCCACCCAGACCCAGCGTGACGGCGGCCAGCAGCGCGGCCGCGCCGCGGAGGGCGCGGCGGGTGGCGGGGGATTGGACTTCTTGCATGAGAGGCTCCTCGATGTTGGTGCGGCCCCTCGATGCGGGGTCGTCAGTCGCGGATCAGACGAACCGGCTGCACGGCGGCACCGCCTGCAGGGGCGCCACAGTCATCTTCGTCTTCGTCAAAGGCCTTGTCACCCTGCGGATCGGGGCGGCCTGTAGCTCTGACATCGACAAAGGGGAAAAGTTTCGTGTCCATCATGTGCGACAGGGTGATGTTACCCATCGCGCTGAACATGTTCTCCACCCGACCCGGGTACTGCTTGTCCCAGTCGCGGATCATCTGCTTGATCTGCACGCGCTGCAGGTTTTCCTGGCTGCCGCACAGGCTGCACGGAATGATCGGGAACTCGCGGTGCACGGCCCACTTTTCCAGATCGGTCTCGGCCACATAGGCCAGCGGGCGGATCACCACGTGCTCGCCGTTGTCGCTCACCAGCTTGGGCGGCATGCCCTTCATGCGGCTGCCGAAGAACATGTTCATCAGCAGCGTCACCACCATGTCGTCGCGGTGGTGGCCCAGCGCGATCTTGGTGGCGCCCAGTTCCTTGGCCACGCGGTAAAGAATGCCGCGCCTCAGCCGGGAGCACAGGCTGCACATCGTCTTGCCGGCCGGGATGATGTTGGTGACGATCGAGTAGGTGTCCTGCTCCTCGATGTGGAAGGCCACGTCGCGGCTGCGCAGGTAGTTCGGCAGCACTTCTTCCGGGAAGCCGGGCTGCTTCTGGTCGAGGTTGACCGCGACGATGTCGAACTTGATCGGCGCACGCGCCTTCAGGTTCAGCAGGATGTCGAGCATGGCGTAGCTGTCCTTGCCGCCCGACATGCACACCATCACCTTGTCGCCGTCTTCGATCATGTTGAAGTCGGCGATGGCCTGGCCCACCTGGCGGTGCAGGCGCTTGCTCAGCTTGTTGGCCTCGAACGCCGCCTTGCGGGCCTTGCGTTCGGCTTCACTGAGGACGGCGGTGTCGGCCGGCAGGGCCTCACTCGCGGAGGTGTCGCCAGACATCAGGCCATCTCCTTCATGCCAAACACCTCGCAGCCCACCGACTCGCAGTCCGGGTACACATCCGGCTTCTCGGTCGAGACCCGCGCGGCGCGCACGTTCGGGTGCGCCAGCATCAGGGCCAGCGCGTCGTCGCACAGGGTTTCCTGCAGATGGATGTGGCCCTTCGAGACCCGCTCGGCGATGGTGCGGCGGATGAAGTCGTAGTCGAGCACCTCGTCGAGCTCGTCGGCGCGCGGCGTCGAGGTGGCCAGCGGCACGTACAGATCGACGTTGATCAGCACGCGCTGCTCGCCCTTCTTCTCGAATTCATGCACGCCGATGTTGATCCACACCTCGTAGTTGCGCAGGAAGAGGCGGCGGCAATCACGCAGGCCGGGATGGAGCAGGGAAGTTTGCATGGGGTTCAACCTTGGGCTTGGGCCAGGAAAAGCACGTCGCGCGCCTGGCCGGTCAGGTGCTGGCCACCATCCACCAGCAAGGTGGTGCCGGTGATGGCCGGGGAATCGATCAGGAATCGCACGGCACGCGCGATGTCGTCAGGCGTGGAGGAGCGCTGCAGCGGCGTCATGCGGTGCGCTTTCGCGTACTCGTCGTCATTCATCGGGCCTGACAGCATCGTTACCCCCGGCGCCACGGCGCTCACGCGCACCCGCGGGGCCAGCGCCTGGGCCAGCATCACGGTGGCTTCACGCAGCGCGGCCTTGCTCAGGGTGTACGAAAAATGGTCCGGGTTCGGGTTCCAGAGCTTCTGGTCGAGCAGGTTCACCACGCAGCCCCGGCCGTCTTCGCCGGCCTCGGTGCGGGCGGCCACGTGGGTGGCCAGGGCCTGCGCCAGCATCACGGGTGCCGCGGTGTTGGCGCGCCAGTGCAGGTCCATCGCGGCGGGGCCGGCGTCGGCGGCGGTGTCGTACTCGAACAGGCTGGCGTTGTTCACCACCGCATCCACCCGGCCGAGTGCGGCCACGGCGGCGGGCAGCAGGGCCCGGCAGGCGGCTTCATCACTCAGATCGGCCGGCAGCACCGCCACGCGGGCCCCCAGCGCGCGCAACTCAGCCGCCGTGACCTCCGCGTCGGCCACCGAGTGGCGGCAGTGCAGGGCGATGTCGTGGCCGTGCGCGGCCAGGTGCAGCGCGATTTCGCGGCCGATGCGCCGCGCAGCGCCGGTGACCAGGGTCACGGGGCGGGTGGGCGGCAGGTGGTCGGAGGCAGGTGTTGTCATGGGGGCCACTAGAATCTCGCCATGCGAAATAGCGAACCCGACAGTGTATCGGCGCCTCTGTCGGAACATATCCATGCGGCCATTGCGGACGCTGGCGGCTGGGTGTCATTTGACCGCTTCATGGCGATGGCGCTGTATGCGCCGGGCCTGGGTTACTACAGCAACAGCCTGCGCAAGTTCGGCCTGATGCCGGCCAGCGGCAGCGATTTTGTCACCGCACCTGAGCTCTCACCCCTGTTCGGCCGCGCCGTGGCCAACCAGGTGGCGCAGGCCCTGCAGGTCACCGGCACCTCGCAGGTGTTCGAGTTTGGCGCTGGCTCCGGCGCGCTGGCCGAGCAGATGATCGACGCGCTCGATGCCGTGGCGCCCGGCCTGCTGCAGGCCTACACCATCATTGATCTGTCGGGCACGCTGCGTGAGCGGCAGGCGGCCCGCCTGGCGCGCTTTGGTGACCGCGTGCGCTGGGCCACGCGCTGGCCCGAAGCCATGCACGGCGTGGTGGTGGGCAACGAGGTGCTCGACGCCATGCCCGTGCAGTTGCTGCACTTTGACGGCGAGCAGTGGCTGGAGCGGGGCGTGGCCAGCCACCATGACGCGCTTGGCGCGCCCGGCTTCGTTTACGAAGACCGACCCACCGATCTGCGCCCGCCGCTGGAAGCGCCCTACGTGCCCGGCACGGTGACTGAGATTCACTTGCAGGCCGAGGGCTTCATCCGCAGCCTGGCCGCGCACCTGGTGCAAGGCGCCGCCTTCTTCATCGACTACGGCTTCCCGGAGGCCGAGTACTACCTGCCGCAGCGCCACATGGGCACCTTGATGTGCCACCGGCTGCACATGGCCGACGACCAGCCGCTGGAGGCGGTGGGCGAGAAGGACATCACTGCGCACATCAACTTCACCGGCATCGCCCTGGCCGCGCAGGAGGCCGGCATGGACGTCATCGGCTACACCAGCCAGGCGCGTTTCCTGGTGAACTGCGGCGTGGCACCGATGGTGGAAGCCGCCGATCTGGCCGGCCGCGCGATGGCCCAGAAGCTGCTGACCGAGCATGAAATGGGTGAGCTGTTCAAGGTCATCGGCCTGGCGCCTGCGGGTGCGCTGCCTGATCCGATCGGCTTCATGGCGGGTGACCGCACCCACCGGCTCTGAGCCCGCCGCATGCGCTGGTTCCTGGTCTTCCTGCTGGTGTTCCTGATCTTCAACCGGGCGGGTGCCTGGCTGCAGAAGCTGGGCCTGGGCCGCCTGCCGGGCGACCTGCGCTTCAGCATCTTTGGCCGCGAGTTTTTCCTGCCGCTGGCCAGCAGCGTGGTGCTGACCGTGCTGGCCAGCATCATCATGATGGTGTTCTGAGCCGCAGGCTCAGGCGGCTGGCTCGCTCGGTGCCTGAGGCTCAGCCAGGGCCGGCAAGGCCTGGGCGATGGCCTGGATGCGGGCCTTGTGGATAGCCTCGGCAATCGCCGGTCCGCGCGCGCCACGCGCCACCGCCGCTTCCGCCACCGGCCCGGTGACCACCGCCGCTGCTGCGGCCAACGCGGCCAGCAGGCGCGGGCGAGACGGGTAGGGCGCGTCTTCGAACTGCCAGCGGCCGCGGGCATCGGCCTCGCAGGCCAGCAAGGCTTCAGTGAAACGCTCCGGCCGCCGGAAGGCGTCGCAGCGTTCGATCAGGCGCAGCAGCGCCGCGGCATTCAAGCCATCTGCGCGGTGGATGTTGGTGTGCTCGCGCGCCACCAGCAGGGCCAGCTCGGTGCAGTCGGTGGGCACCTTCAGGCGTTGATGCACCTGGCGGGCCAGGCGTTCGCTGCGCAGTTCATGGGCAATGTGGCGCGGCCACTCCTCGGGCGGCGTGGTGCCTTTGCCGAGGTCGTGGCACAGCGTGGCCCAGCGCACGGTCAAGGGTGCGGCCAGCCGGGCGGCCTGCGCCAGCACCAGCATCACATGCAGGCCGGTGTCCACCTCGGGGTGGTAGTCGGCGCGCTGCGGCACGCCCCACAGCCGCTCGAGCTCGGGCAGCAGGCGGGCCAGGGCGCCGCAGTCGCGCAGCACCTCGATCATGCGCACCGGGTGGTCCTCCATCAGGCCGCGGGACAGCTCCTGCCACACGCGCTCGGCCACCAGCGCATCCACCTCGCCGGCCGCCACCATGTCGCGCATCAGCGCCATGGTGTCGGGGGCCACGGTGAAGTCGCCGAAGCGCGCGGCGAAGCGGGCCAGCCGCAGGATGCGCACCGGGTCTTCGCCGAAGGCGGCGCTGACGTGCCGCAGCGTGCGCGAGGCCAGATCGCGCTGGCCGCCGTGCGGATCGACGATGCGCCCGTCGGCACTCCGGGCCATCGCGTTGATGGTCAGGTCGCGGCGCACGAGGTCGTCTTCCAGCGTCACGTCAATCGCGGTGTGGAATACAAAGCCGTGGTAGCCCGGCGCGGTCTTGCGCTCGGTGCGGGCCAGCGCGTATTCCTCGCGCGTTTCAGGGTGCAGGAAGACCGGGAAGTCTTTGCCCACCGGCAGGTAGCCGGCGGCCACCATGGCCTCGGGCGTGGCGCCGGTCACCACCCAGTCGCGGTCGTGCACCGGCCGGCCCAGCAGGGCGTCGCGCACCGCGCCGCCCACCTCATAGACCTGCATCGTCACCGGTGCAGGGCCCGCCAGGCATCCAGCCGGGCGCAGGCCTGGTGCGGGGCCAGGTAGGACGGGCCGATGGCGGCCAGCGCGGCCGGCGTGATGCCGAGCGCAGCCAAGCCGGGCAGCAGCCCCGTGGCCACATTGGGCACGGTCATCGAGGCGAGGTTGTCGCGGCTCATCAGCGGCTCGCCCGGGGCCAGCTCCATCATCATCGCCTGCACCTGGGCCAGCGGGCCTGGCAGCGGCAGGATGGGCCGCTCATGGCCCGACAGCCGGCCAGCCAGCCGCACCAGGTCGGCCAGCGTCAACACATCGGGGCCGGCGCATTCATAGGTCTGGCCTGCCGTGGCCGGGTTGGTCAGGCAATGGGCGATGGCCTCGGCCACGTCGTCCACCCACACCGGCTGGAAGCGGGCGCTGGCGCCGGCCAGCGGCACCACGGGCGCCAGGGCCTGCAGCTGCGCAAACAGGTTCAGGAAGCGGTCTTGCGCACCAAAGATCACCGACGGGCGCAGCAGCGTCAGGTCGAGCGGCGCGGCCTTCAGCACGGCTTCGCCACGCGCCTTGCTGCGCAGGTAGCGCGACGGCGCATCTGCGGACACGCCCAGCGCGCTCACATGCACCAGCCGGCGCACGCCCTGGCGCACGCAGGCCGCAGCCAGGCGCTGGGGCAGCTGCACATGGGTGGCCTCGAAGGCGGCTTCGCTGCCGTGCAGGATGGCCACCAGGTTCACCACGGCGTCGCAGCCCGCCAGCAGCTGATCAAGCGCTGCGTCGTCATGCACATTGGCTTCCACCACATCCACCAGCGGCAGCAGCTGCACGGCCTGGGCATGGCTGCGGCGCCGCGTGGGCACCACCAGGCGCGGGCCGCCACTGCCGTAGTCCTGCACCAGTCTCTCGCACAGGGCGCGGCCGACAAAGCCGGACCCTCCCAGAATCAGAACGCGTTGCATGGCTCCACCTTCAAGGCAAATCGTCGTTGGCCGGGGCGGCCGTGGCCTCCCGCGGGCCGATCGGCGCACCCAGGCGCGCCTTCAGCGAGGCCGGCTTGCCACTCAGCAGGCCGGCATAAATCGTGGCGTTCGAGAGCACCTTCTTGACGTAGTCGCGGGTCTCGTTGAACGGGATGTTCTCGGCCCAGATGGCGGCTTCCACCACCGGGCCTTCACGCCAGCGGCGCGGCCGGCCCGGGCCGGCGTTGTAGGCGGCGGCGGCCATGGCCTGCGAGCCGCCCAGGTCGTCCAGCACCAGCTTCAGGTAAGCGGTGCCGATGCGCAGGTTGGTGTCGCGCTCGGTGATCATCTCGGGGCGGAAGCTGGTCAGGCCGATCTTCCTGGCGGTCCACTTCGCGGTGGCCGGCATCACCTGCATCAGGCCGGACGCGCCCACGTTCGAGCGGGCGTCGACGATGAAGCGCGACTCCTGCCGGATCAGCCCGTACACATAGGCCGGGTCCAGACCGATGTCACCAGCCTTGGCCAGCAGCTCACGGCGCAGCGGGGTGGGGTAGCGCAGGGTCAGGTCGATCTCGGCGCGGGTGCGGTCGGCGCTGTTGATGCAGCGGTCCCACACTTCCCGATCACACGCCAGTTGGGCCGCGGCGATCAGCTCACGGTCGCTCATGCCGATGAGCGAAAAATTCCATTCGCGCACGCCTTCACTGCGCAGCCCCATGCCGATGGCGAGCAGCGCACGCTGCAGGCCGGCGTGGTTGCGCGCGGCGGCTTGCTCGGCGCCCGTGGGGCTCACCGGGCGGCCGGGCAGGGGCGCGATATTGCCCAATTCCTCGGCCGCCAGCTGCCCGTAGAAGTTCAGTGGCGAGGCGATGCCTTGCAGCAGGCGCCGGGCCTCATTGCGCGCGGCTTCGCCCGCCTCGGCGGCGGGCGCCATGCCCAGCACGCCGCGGGCGCGCCAGTACGCCCAGGCCGGGTCGGCGCGCTCAGTGGCGCTCATGGCTTCGATGCTGCGCAGCGTCCAGATCCAGCGCTCGCTGCCCTGGCCGTTGCGCAGGGCGCTTCGGGCCAGCCAGCCCAGCGTGTCGTCGCTCCAGTCGGGCGTATTGGTCTGGCGTTTGGGCAGTGCCTCAAACGCGTTGCGGGTCCAGCCCAGCGATTCAGGCCGCAGTTGCAGCGCGCCTTGCTTGGCCACCTGTGACCAGGCCCAGGCCGCATGTTCCGCGCCCAGGATGGCGGCCCAGCGTTCCTGCAACAGGTTGGCGGCGGCATCCGTGTCACTGGCGGCCACACGGGCTACGGCCAGCGAGGCCAGCTCACTCCGGTGGTGGGTCAGCGACGACGCCTTGGTGAGCAGGTAGCGGGTGGGCTTGTCCAGCAACTCTACCAGCGCCTTGTCGACCGGATCACCCAGCAGCGCGGCGCTCTGGCGGGCCAGCTTCACACGGTTGTTCTCGACGCCCAGACGCACCCGGCGCCAGATGTCGTCGGCGCTGAACACCTTGGCTTCAAACAGCGTGCGGCCCATTAACAGGCAAGCATCATCGGGTTCGCGCTGGGCCATCCAGACGCGGCGTGCGGCGTCCAGCACCGGCTTGCCGGCGAGGTGGTCGACCAGCACCGCGTAGCAATGCACCTGCCGGTCGTCGTTCATGCGGAAGCGCGGCAGATCACGCGAGAAGGCGGCCCAGTCGCGGCGGCGGCCCAGCTCCAGCAGCCAGTCGTTGCGCAGGCGGTCTTCCACATAGCTGGCGGGCCAGCGGGCGTAGAAGGCTTCCACCTCGTCGGCGGTGGCCTCGTTCAGCCGGCCGGTGAGGTCCCAGTAATCGACCCAGGGCGCCAGCGGGTGGCGGCTGTCGATGGCCGCGATGCGGAAGGCGGCAAGCCGAGAGCGGTCGCGGCGCACAAAGGCTTCGCGGGCATCACGGATCAGCGGGTCAACACCGGCGGAGGGCTGTATCGCCGAGGTGTCTGTGGCCTGCGCCGAGGCCGCGCCGGTGCCGGCCAGCAGGGCCAGGCCGACGCACAGGGCCAGCCCGTGGAGGGGCCGCAGCGGGCGTGGGTGGCGGGGGCGGCTGCGGCGAAGTAGAAGGGCGTGGATCAGGGCAGAAAGCATGGCCCGGCCACTGTACCGCAGCCCGGGTTTTCCCCGGGTGCGGCAGGCCACGTCAACGTGTCAACGCTGGGTGCGGTAAGGCTCTTCGAAGTCGAGGAAATCGGCTTCGGCCAGCGCCTCGGTCACCCAGGCCTGCACGCCGGGGCTGGCCCAGACGGCGTCCATCCACGGCCGCACGCTGGCGTCCACTGGCAAACCGTAGGTGCGGATGCGGCTGACCACCGGCGCGAAGTAGGCATCGGCGTTGCTGAAGTCGCCGAACAGGAAGGGCCCGCCGCTGTCGCGCAGGGCGTCGGCCCACATGGCTTGCAGGCGGTCCAGATCAGTCTGGATGCCGGCATGCTCGCGCAGCAGGCGCGCACCCACATCGGCCAGCGAAGCCTCGATGTTCATGGCGCAGTGGCTGCGCAGCTGGGTGAAGCCGCTGTGCATCTCGGCGCACAGCGAGCGGGCACGGGCCCGGCGCGCCGCGTCACGCGGCCAGATGTTGTGTTCCGGAAAGCGCTCAGCCAGCGTTTCGGCAATGGCCAGCGTGTCCCACACCGCCAGCGCGTCGTCCACCAGCACCGGCACCTTGCCAGTCGGGCTGACGCCGCGGAGGGTCTGCTTGAAGGCGGAGTTCGCCTCGAAGCTGTCAAAGCGCACCAGGCGCTGCGCCACCGGCAGCTGGAAGTGGTTGACCAGCACCCCGGGCCGCATCGACCACGACGAATAATTCCTGTTGCCGATCCACAGTTCCATCACACGCTCCGACATCCGTTGAGTTGAGGATCTGGATGCTAGCCCTGCGGTGTGATGCCGTGGGTGCGTTGTGTGCATCTTCGCCATGCGTGCGCGGCATGAATGATCAATCCGCGTGGGCCGCGCTGTCGCTGTCTTCCACGTCGCCGATGGCCTGCCGGGTGGCCGCGGCCTGGGCCAGCACCCAGCGGTTGAAGGCCTGCACTTCTGGGCGGGCGTCGTCGCTGCCACCGGCCAGCGGCACGAGCCAGTAGCACCACGGCGACCAACGCCGGCCTTCCGGGCCGAAGGGCTCGACCAGGTCGCCCCGCTCCAGCACGTCATGCACCATGGCCAGCCGCGCCAGGGCCACGCCTTGGCCAGCCAGGGCGGCCTGCATCTGCTGGTGGGTGTAGTTCATCGTGATCCAGCGGCGCGGCGCCATGCCCGCCATCTGCTGGGCGCTCAGCCAGGCCGGCCAGCCCAGCTCATCGGCATGCTGGCTGTCGTCGTCCATCTCCAGCAGGGTGTGCAGCGCCAGGTCGGCCGGCTGGCGCAGCGGCGGTGCCTCACCCCGGGCGATGGCATCGGCCAGGCGGGTGCCGATGACAGGGGTCAGCACCTCGCCGAACAGGCGCTGCGCATGGGCCGGGGCGGTGGCCGGGCGGCAGTGGCGCAGGGCCACATCCAGCTCGATGTCGTCGAGTTCAGCGAAGCGGTCGGAGGCGGCGATGCGGATGTCGGCATCCGCATGGGTGCGCTCGAACAGCGGCAGCCGCGGCATCAGCCAGAGCGAGGCGAACGACGGGAAGGTGGTCACGCTGACCATCGCGCGGCTGCGCGTCATGCGGATCTGGCGCACGGTGGCGTCGATGCGGGCCAGCGCCGGCTCCACCGTGCGTTGCAGCACGCGACCGGCGGCGGTCAGCTCGACCTTGCGTGTGGCGCGGTGGAACAGCGGCGCGCCCAGCTCTTCCTCCAGCCCCTTGATCTGGCGGCTGATGGCGGGCTGGGTCAGGTGCAGCTCATCGGCGGCGCCACTGAAACTCAGGCGGCGCGAGACGGCTTCGAACGCCCGCAGGGCGTCCAGTGAAAGCGGGCGGCGGGGCAGGCGATTCATGCGTGAAGCTTATCAATCCGCCTCGCCGTTTTCATTCGTCAGAGTGAGGATATTTCTTCATCATTCGCTCCATGCATGGGATGGACCTGTGGGGAGCAAGGCATGGAACACGATCTCGATCACGTCCGCCGCTGGACGGCACCGTCCGACGGCTGGCTGGTGGGTTGCCGCGGTGCGTCGTGGGTGACGCGCGATGGTGAGCTCGACGACCACCAGCTGACGCCCGGCCACACCCTGGTGGTGAGCGCCGGCACGCGGCTGACGATGGGCCCCTGGGAGGGCGCTGAGGCGAGCCGGCTGGTGTGGGTGGCTGCACCGGCCGCCCGTTGCGCCACCGGCCCCTGGGCCACGGCACGCCACACCGGCTTGAATCTGGTGGCTGCGGCTGCGCGTTTGGGCGCTCAGGCCTTGGCGGCCTTGGCCCGCAAGGCCGACGACATGGCCAGCCGCGCCCAGGGCAGCATCTGCTCGGGCGATTCCATGGCCTCTTCCGGCGCGTTGAAGTAACTCATCACGCCCTGTTGGCCGCCCGCCTTGGCATAGACAAAGGGCTGGCAGCCCGCGGCCACGAACTGGCCACGCGTGGTGTCGTCCACCTTCAGGTAGAGCGTGCCGCCGGCGATCAGGGCCACGAAGACCTCGTCGACATACAGGCCGTGCCCGCCGAACATGCGGCGGCTGCGCACCGGCCCCAGCGCCCCCAGCAACTCCCTCGACCAGCTCAGCAGCGATTCGCTCATGCCGGCACTCTAACGGCGGTGGGCGCCGGCATGTATTGAGGCGCAGGCGAAAAAAAGGGCGCCTTCCATGCGGAAGGCGCCCAACGCTCTCGTGTGCCGGCATGTGATGTCACGCGTCCCCACGCGCGACCACACCGTCAGACGATGATCCCGACCCGCCGAGTTGCAGACAGCGGGCCGGGCTTTCCCGGCAGGGAAATCAGAAGTTGTGCTTCAGGCCCAGGTCGTAGCCGACCTTCTTGGTGCCGGCAACACGCTGGGTGCCGCCAAATTCCAGCACGTCGGCGTACACGGTGGTGCGCTTCGACAGGAAGTACTGATAGCCGACAGCAGCTTGCTTGACCAGGGTGGCATCAACCGCCGTGGCCTTGTTCTTCAGTTCGCCGTAGCTGCCACGGAAGGCGCCATTGCCCACCGGTGCCACTGCGCTCACCAGGAACGACTGGATCTTCTGGTCAGCGGCGTTCTTGCCGTCACCGAAGAAAGCGCCGACCTTGGCGATGCCGAAGTCGTACGAACCGTTCACGGTGGCCCAACGGTCCTTCGTGTTCGACGGGTTCTCGAAGCCCACGCCCACGCTCAGCGGGCCGGTGGTGTAAGAGCCACCCAGGCTGTACGGACGCTTGGCGCCCGAACCTGCGTTGGCGTCGGTTTCAGCGATCTGTGCGCCGAAAGCCAGGCCGTTGGCGGCGTAGCTGTAGGTCACCGAGTTGCTGTAACGCGTCGAGATGTCGGCGATGGCAGCCTTGCCTTGCACGATCAGGGCGTTCGAAGCAACGGTGTCGGTGCCGAACGGGTCAGCCACGTTCTGGCTGTAGGTGTAAGCCGGGTTTTCTTCGCGGCCCAGCACGACACGGCCGTAGGCGCTTTGCAGGCCGACGATGGCCTTGCCGTCCCAGAAGCGGGTAGCTGCGGTCTGGGTGCCTTCATCGGCGTTGAAGCGGTGTTCGATCTGGAACACGGCTTGCAGACCGCCACCCAGGTCTTCCACACCGCGGAAGCCCAGACGGCTGCCGGAGCCGTTGCGCACTTCCTTGTTGGCAACCTTGTTGGCTTGCTGAGCGACCGACAGGTCGACGCGGCCATACACGGTCACCGAAGATTGAGCCATCGCGGCGGAACCCAGCGAAGCCAGGGCCAGGGAGAGGGGAACGAGACGGAAGTTCATGTGAAGTCCTTTTTATCTGTCAGATGCAGCAGTTGTCCGAAGGGAGTTCTGCACACGGAGAAGACTGTAGGCTCGGGTTTACCCCAGATAAATTCATGACTCAGCAATTCACTGTTCCATTTTTGGCAACGCTGTAATTTTCTTTGGCTAAAAATGCGTGTTAGCTGTAAATGATTCTGCAGAAACTTGGCCTCTGATTCCCTTGGTAGCTCGGGCGTAGAGGCTCAACGCCCGCACAATCAACGGCTGTTGCAAGTTGTCAGGAACTGAGCCCATGACCCTGCCGTTCAAGCTGAATCTCGAACCCTCTCGCGACAAAAGTGTGTTGCGCAAGCAACTGCAGGCGGAACGCCTGAGCTTGCTGGATCGCCACCAGCGCGCCGCGCACCTGCAGGAAGTGCTGATGGTGTGGCTCATCAGCCGCCCGGAAAAGACGATTGGCGCCTACTGGCCCATCAAGGGCGAGTTCGACGCGCTGCCCGCGCTGTACCGCTGGGCCGAAGGCCATGAAGACCGCCGCATCGGCCTGCCGGTGATGAACCGCGAGACCAAGCAGCTGACCTTCCATGTCTGGTACCCTGGTTGCCCGATGGAAGAAGACGCCTACGGCATCCCGAAGCCGAAAGACACCGAGGCCTTTCACCCGGAACTGCTGCTGGTGCCTTGCGTGGGCTTTGGCCCGGGCGGCGTGCGCCTGGGCTACGGCGGCGGCTTCTATGACCGCACGCTGGCGGCGCTGGACCCGCTGCCAGCCACCGCCGGGCTGGCCTACTCCCACGGCTACGTGCCCTGGCTGGAAGGCGAGCCGCATGACGTACCACTTGACGCCTTGCTGACGGAAGAAGGCGTGTCCTGGCAGCGCGGCGCGCTCTGAGCGACCATGAAGAAGGGCGGCCCGTGGACCGCCCTGCAAAATGGCAGCCCGCAGGCCGCCCTTGGCTGAATCAGGCCACGCTCAGAAGCGCTTGCCGAAGCCCACGCTGACCAGCAGCGGATCGACCTTGAACGTGCCGATCTTGGTTTCGTTCGACAGCACGTCGGTCTTGATCTGGACCTTCTTGACGTCGAAGTTCAGCAGCCAGCCGCCACCCACCGGCACGTCCACGCCGACCTGTGCGGCCAGGCCGTAGCTGTTGCGCTTGAGGTTCAGGTTCAGCGCCGAGACGCCCGATTCCCACTGGACATCAGAGATGTTGGTGTAGTTCACGCCCACACCCACGTACGGGCGGAAGCCCTCCAGGCCGGTGAAGTGGTACTGCGCCGTCAGGGTCGGGGGCAGGTGCTTGAAGCTGCCGATCTTGCCGCCGCCAACCGACAGGGTCTGCTTCTGCGGGTAGGTCAGGATCAGCTCGGCCGCGATGTTCGGCGTGAAGAAGTAGCTGATGTCCAGCTCAGGGATCCACTTGTCGTTGATCGATGCCTCGACCGGCGAGCCCACCACGGAGGTCAGCGTGGTCTTCAGGTCAGCGCTGTTGGTGTTGGCCGACTGCAGATGCGCGGCGCGGCCACGAACCAGCCAGTTGCCCGTGTCCTGGGCGGCGGCGATCTGGGGCAGGGTGGCGGCGGCGATGGCGGCCAGGGCGATCAGTTGCTTGCGCATGGAAAACTCCTTCTAGGTTGCAATGAATTCGGGACCTTGGGGTCTGAATGCATTGCACCGCGGAGGGCGCATCGTCAATTTGTGTGGGCGCAAGCGGGCCCGGGTTCAGGGTTGCCAGTAAGGGCAGCCTTGATGTGCGTCAGAGGTGGTGCGCGGCGCTGATGCGCGCGCACCACATCGACGGCTGCTGCCGGTCAGCCGTTCAGGCGGCGGCAGATTTCGAGCACCGTGGCGCTCTGGTTCATCGAGTAGAAGTGCAGGCCCGGCACGCCGGCGGTGCGCAGCTGGTCGCACAGGTCGGTCACCACATCCAGGCCAAATGCCTTGATGCTGGCGCTGTCGTCGCCAAAGCTCTGCAGGCGCAGGCGGATCCAGCGCGGCATGTCGGCGCCGCAGCTGTCGGCGAAGCGCAGGATGCCGCTGGCATTGGTGATCGGCATGATGCCGGGCACCACCGGGATGTCCGCGCCCAGCGCGTAGGCGTCATCCACGAAGCGGAAGTACGCGTCCGAGTTGAAGAAGAACTGGGTGATCGCCGAGTCAGCGCCCGCCTTCACCTTGGTGGCATAGGCCTGCAGGTCCGCCTGGGGCGAGCGCGCCTGCGGATGCATCTCCGGGTAGGCCGCCACTTCAATGTGGAAGTGGTCGCCAGTCTCGGCGCGGATGAAGGCCACGAGGTCGCTCGCGTAGCGGAACTCGCCGAAGCCGCCGTAGCCGCTGGGCAGATCGCCGCGCAGCGCCACGATGCGCTTCACGCCGATGGCCTTGAACTGGGCCAGCCGCTCACGGATGGTGGCAGCATCAGCGCCGATGCAGCTGAAGTGCGGCGCGCCGGCATGGCCTTCGCTCAGGATGGACTGCACGGTCTGCAGCGTGCCGTCCTGCGTCGAGCCACCCGCACCGTAGGTCACCGAGCAGAACGCCGGCTTCAGCGCGTACAGCTCGCTGCGCACGGCGGCGAGCTTGGTCACGCCTTCAGGCGTCTTCGGGGGGAAGAACTCCAGGCTCAGCTGGAAGTCGTCGGAAACACTCATGGGGAGTCTCTTCAGGGCGCAACCGGGGCCGGAGCCCGCTGCGCCAGTATGAAAAATTCGCGGTTGCCGTCACCACCCGTCACCGGGCTGTCGCGCCAGTTCAGCACGGTCAGGCCGCAAGCCACGCAGGTCTCACGCAGGCGTGTCTCCACCCGCGCAAAGGCGCTGGTGTGCTTCACCAAGCCGCCCTTGCCGATGTCGGCGGGCTGCAGCTCGAACTGCGGCTTGACCAGCATCAGCACATGGCCGCCCGGGGCCAGCAGCGGCGCCAGCGCCGGCAGCACCAGGCTGAGCGAGATGAACGACAAGTCGCCGGTGATCAGGTCGAAGCCCGGGGCCTGCCAGGCGTCGCCCAGCACCTCGGGGCTGAGGCTGCGGGCATTGACGCCTTCCAGCGCCACCACCCGCGGGTCGGCGGCCAGCCGCGGATGCAGCTGGCCGTGGCCCACGTCCACGCCCACCACCTGGCGGCAGCCGGCGGACAGCAGCACATCGGTGAAGCCACCGGTGCTCTGTCCGACGTCCAGCGCCAAGCCGCCCTGCAAGGCCAGACCGGCGTCGCGCAGCACACCTTCCAGCTTCAGGCCGCCGCGCGAGGCCCAGCGCAACTCGGCGTCGTCCACCAGTTCGAACTGGCAGCCTTCCGGCAAGTCTTCACCGGCCTTGCGCGGCACGGTCCAGCCTTTCGGGCCGAGCCAGCGCACGCCGCCGTGCTCAATCAGTCGCTGGGCGGCCGAACGCGAGGGCGCGAGGCCCTGCTGGACAAGAAGCTGGTCCGCGCGCATCAGTAGCGGTACGTGTCGGCCTTGTACGGGCCGCTCTTCGAAACGCCGATGTAGGCGGCCTGCTCGTCGGTGAGCTCGGTCAGCATCACGCCGACCTTCTTCAGGTGCAGGCGGGCGACCTTCTCGTCCAGGTGCTTGGGCAGCACGTAGACCTTGCCGGCTTCGTAGCGGTCCTGGTGGCAGAACAGCTCGATCTGGGCGATGGTCTGGTTGGCGAAGCTCGACGACATCACGAAGCTCGGGTGGCCCGTGGCGCAGCCCAGGTTCACCAGGCGGCCCTTGGCCAGCAGGATGATCTTCTTGCCGTCCGGGAAGATGACGTGATCGACTTGCGGCTTGATCTCGTCCCACTGGCAGGCCGCCAGCGAAGCGACGTCGATCTCGTTGTCGAAGTGGCCGATGTTGCAGACGATGGCTTCGTCCTTCATCGCGGCCATGTGCTCGTAACGGATCACGTTCTTGTTGCCGGTGGCCGAGACGAAGATGTCAGCCTTGTCGGCCGCGTATTCCATCGTCACGACCTTGTAGCCTTCCATCGCGGCCTGCAGGGCGTTGATCGGGTCGATCTCGGTCACCCACACCTGGGCGCTCAGGGCGCGCAGGGCCTGGGCCGAGCCCTTGCCCACGTCACCGTAACCAGCAACCACGGCGACCTTGCCGGCGATCATCACGTCGGTGGCGCGCTTGATCGAATCAACCAGCGATTCGCGGCAGCCGTACAGGTTGTCGAACTTGCTCTTGGTGACCGAGTCGTTGACGTTGATGGCGCGGAACTGCAGCTTGCCAGCGGCCGCCATTTCGTTCAGGCGCAGCACGCCGGTGGTGGTCTCTTCGGTCACGCCGATGATCTCGCGCGCCTTGCGGGTGTACCAGGTCGAGTCAACCGCCAGCTTGGCCTTGATCGCGGCGAACAGCTCGGTTTCTTCTTCGCTCGTCGGGTTGGCGATGACCGACAGGTCCTTCTCGGCGCGCTGGCCCAGGTGCATCAGCAGCGTGGCATCGCCGCCGTCGTCCAGGATCATGTTCGGGCCTTCGCCCGGCGTGCCGGCGGCACCGAATTCAAAGATGCGGTGGGTGTAGTCCCAGTAGTCCTTCAGCGTTTCGCCCTTGTAGGCGAACACCGGGGTGCCACGTTCCACCAGGGCGGCCGCGGCGTGGTCTTGCGTCGAGAAGATGTTGCACGAAGCCCAGCGCACTTCGGCGCCCAGGGCTTGCAGCGTTTCAACCAGCACGCCGGTCTGGATCGTCATGTGCAGCGAGCCGGTGATGCGCGCGCCCTTGAGCGGCTGGCTGGCGGCGAACTCGTCGCGGATGGCCATCAGACCGGGCATTTCGGTCTCGGCGATCTTCAATTCCTTGCGGCCCCAGGCGGCCAGCGCCAGATCGGCGATGACGTATTGGTCGGGGCTCAGCAGTTGGGCGGGGCGGGTAGCAGCGTTCATCAATGTTCTCCGGAGGTCGGACAAAAAGCCCGCGGCGATTGATGACGTGCTGAGTGGCCCTCTCGGGCACGGCTCACCCACGACACCAATGGTGCGGGTGAGCGCGGTTGCAATTGAATGGTCCGAGCCTGGGGCCTGCGCAACTCGACACAAAACGGTGTCGGCGCCAGTCCTTGCAACGCTCCTCGGATCAGGAAGCCGCAAGTTTATCAGCGGGTCCGCAAGCCTGCTTGGTGCCGGTCGTGACAAAACAGGCAGGGAAGCCGGCTAGTTGGCTGGCCTCAGCCGGCGGCGGCGGTTCTGGCCCAGGCCGCGGCACCGCCAGAAGCGCTCGCCAGCTGGTCATCCCCGCCATGCCCCACGAGCGAGGGACGACCGACGATCAGCGGGTCGACCGGGCCGAGGGCTTTCACGTCTTTCTGCGTGTAGGGCAGACGGTGCAGCACGTAGCGCATGGCGTTGAGCCGCGCGCGCTTCTTGCAGTTCGACTTGATCACCGTCCACGGCGCATCGGGCGTGTCGGTGTGCAGGAACATGGCCTCCTTGGCGCGGGTGTAGTCGTCCCACTTGTCGAGGCTGGCCATGTCGATCGGGCTGAGCTTCCACTGCTTGAGCGGATGCAGCTTGCGCTCCTTGAAGCGGCGGCGTTGCTCTTCCTGGCTCACCGAGAACCAGAACTTGAAGAGGTGGATGCCCGAGCGCGCGAGGTGTCGCTCGAACTCGGGCGCCTCGCGCATGAACTGCTCCACCTCCGCGTCCGAGCAGAAGCCCATGACGCGCTCGACGCCGGCGCGGTTGTACCAGCTGCGATCAAACAGCACGATCTCTCCGCGTGTCGGCAGGTGCGCGATGTAGCGCTGGAAGTACCACTGGCCGCGCTCCACCTCGCTTGGCTTTTCCAGCGCCACCACGCGGGCGCCGCGCGGGTTCAGGTGCTCCATGAAGCGCTTGATGGTGCCGCCCTTGCCGGCCGCGTCCCGCCCCTCGAACAGGATGACGACCCGCTGGCCGGTGTCCTTCACCCAGGCCTGCAGCTTGAGCAGTTCCACCTGCAACTGGTACTTCTGTTGCTCATAGCGCTTGCGCGACAACAGGTTGCGGTAGGGGTAGGCGCCCTCGCGCCAACCCGGGGCCAGCTCCAGGTCGGGGTCGATGCCGGTGGGTTTGGCCGCAGGGTGGGCCAGCGCCTGGCGCAGCGCCTTCACGTCATCGGGCGATGCGCCCTGCAGCAGCGCCTGCACCTGGCTCAGCCATTCAGCGTCGTCCGGCGAATGCGGTTGATTCAGCAGCCCGGTCATCACTTCTGCCTGCACGCTGCGGGCGCGCTCGGTGGCGTTTTTCACCACCACGGCGCGGCGGCCGCTGGCGCTGCGGGCGCCCGACACATCGCCCTCCACCACCAGTCGCGGGAGCGCGGCGGGGTCGGCGTGGGGGCGTTTGGCGGTGGCTTTGGGGTTGGGCGAGGGCATGCGTCAATCTCCGTGCTGAGGTCTGGCAGCCATCATGAAACTTTCGTGACGGTCGGCCTTGATGCCGGTCAAGCCTCGTTCGCCGCCGGGCCATGTGGGACACTTTTGCCATGACCCCGCAGCCCATGCGAGCCTGGTCCTCCATCGATGACGCCGCTCTGGCGCCGGTGCGGGGCGTGCTCACCGACATCGACGACACCTTGACGCGTGATGGCGCCATCGAACCCTCCGCGCTGGAGGCCTTGCAGCTGCTGGCTGACGCCGGCATTCCGGTGATCGCCATCACCGGCCGCCCGGCGGGCTGGAGCGAGCCCTTCGCCCGCAGTTGGCCGGTGCGGGCCATCGTGGCCGAAAACGGCGCGGTGATGCTGCGGCGCTCAGACGCGGGGCCGGATCTGGCCATCAGCTTCACCCAGGACGAGCCCACCCGCCAGGCCAACTTCGCCCGGCTGCAGGCCTGTGCCGCAGCCATCGTGGCCACGGTGCCCGGCGCCAGGATGGCCGAGGACAGCGCAGGCCGCCTGACCGACATCGCCATCGACCACAGCGAATTCACCCACCTGCCGCCCGAGCAGATCGACGCGGTGGTGGCGCTCATGCGCGCCCATGGCCTGACCGCCACGGTCAGCTCCATCCACATCAACGGCTGGATTGGCCAGCACAGCAAGCTCACGGCCGCCGCCTGGGCCGTGCCGGCCCTGCTCGGCCATGCGTTTTATGCGGCCGAGTGGCTGTACGTGGGCGACTCCACCAACGACCAGTTGATGTTCCAGCACATCCCGCTGTCGGTGGGCGTGGCCAACATCGCCCGCTTCGTGCCGCAGCTGCAGCACCTGCCGGCGTGGGTGACGCAGGCTGAACGGGGCCAAGGATTTGCGGAAATGGCGCAGCGCTTGCTCGCGCACGGCTCAACGGCGGCGGCAATCAGCCGATAGGGGTCATGGGGCTTGTTGCGCCCCGGCCCCATGACACCCCTATCCAAGCCCTACCAACGATTGCCTTTGCTGATGGCCACCTTGGCCGGGGTGGCCCTGGTTGCGGCTGCCGCCTGGTGGGTGCCGCACCTGGCCGCCGACCACCTGCTGGCTGAGGAGGCGCGAGCCTCTTCGCTCGACTGGGCCGAGGTGGTGCTTCGGGCTGTCCCGGATCTGGACGACGCGCTGGATGGCCACGGTATCAGTGACGCAACCCTGCAGCACCTGCGTGAATTCCGTGGCTTCCACGAGGTGGACCGCTTCAAGGTTTTCCTGCCGGATGGCCGTTTGCTGCTGACTTCCACCGCCTTGCCGGCGCCCGGTCAGCCCGTGCCACCGCCTTCCAGCGTGATCGAGGACGATGTGGTGTCGGTGGCCCGTCTGGCTGCGCCTGAAGTTGACTTGCGGCATGGTGACGGCGTGAACACGCCCACCGTGTTCAGTGAGACCCTGGTGCCGCTGGTGCAGGACGGGCGCGTGCTCGGCGTGGTCGAGGTGTACGTCGATCAGCAGCACCGCGCCAACCTGATTCGCAACGCCTTTGCCCAGGTCAGCGCCACCGTGCTGGCAGCCTTGCTGCTGCTGGGCGGCCTGGCTGCCTGGCACTGGCACCGCCGCAACCTGGCGCAGTGGGAGGCCGAGGAGCGCGTGCGCTACCTGGCCCTGCACGACCCGCTGTGCGGCACGTTGAACCGCGTCAGCTTTCACGATGTGCTGAGGTTGCAGGTGAAGCTGCAGGGGAAGCTGCAAGACAAGGCGGCGACGACAGGCCAGGGCTTTGCCGTGCTGTGCATCAACCTCGACCATTTCAAGCAGGTCAATGACACCCAGGGCCTGGAGGCCGGTGACCAGGTGCTGAGCGAGGTGGGCCGCCGCCTGCGCGCGTTGGTTCGCCACGGCGACCAGGTGGCCCGGCTGGGCAGTGATGAATTTGCGATCCTGCAAACCAACGTGGCCGACGCGCACGACGTGGCGCAACTGGCCCAGCGGGTGGTGGACGAGCTGGCGCGTCCCTTCGTGCTCCAGGCTGAGCCACTGATGCTGGGCGCCAGTGTCGGCGCGGCACTGTGGGGCGTGGACGCCACCGATGTCGACGGCCTGATGCACAAGGCGGATCTGGCCCTGTTCCGCGCCAAATCCGATGGCCGCGCCACCTTCAGCTTCTACGACGCCGGACTGGACGAGCGCCTGCAGCAGCGGCGTGACCTGACCCGGGATCTGGCCCGGGCCATCACGGCCGGTGAGATGTCGCTGAATTACCAGCCCTTGTTCGAGGCCGGCGGGAAAACGCTGACCGGCTACGAGGCCCTGGCGCGCTGGCATCACCCGGTGCGTGGCCCCATTTCGCCGGCCGAGTTCATTCCACTGGCTGAAGATGCGGGGCTGATCGAGGCCCTGGGCAGCTGGGTCTTGCGCACCGCCTGCGCAGAGGCTGCAACCTGGCCGGGCCACTTGACGGTGGCAGTCAATCTGTCGGCGGCGCAGTTCCGGCATGGGGATCTGGTGCCGCTGGTGCAGCAGGCGCTGCACGACACCGGCTTGAGCGCCCACCGGCTGGAGGTGGAAGTGACCGAAAGCCTGCTGATCAGCTCGCCCGAGGCGGTGGTGGGCATGTTGCGCGCACTCGCCGCGACTGGGGTGCGCATCGCCATGGACGACTTCGGCACCGGCTATTCCAGCCTCGCCTACCTGTGGCGCTTTCCCTTCCACAAGCTGAAGATCGACCGCGCCTTCACCCAAAGCATCGAGCACGACGCCAAGGTGCGCGTCATCGTGCGGGCCATCATCAGCCTGGCCCATGCGCTCGACCTGCGCGTGAACGCCGAGGGCGTCGAAACCGAAGGGCAGATGCAGGCGCTCTGCCTGCTGGGCTGCGACGAGCTGCAGGGCTACCTGCTGGGCCGGCCCGCGCCGGTCAGCGCCCTGGCGCACACCGCGGCCACCACGAAGGCGCCCGCTGCGGTGAGCTGACACGCGCCGGGCTTGCCGGCGCTACAGACCGAGGAAGGTGCTCATGCGCTGCAGCTCTTCGTCCAGCGCAGCCGCATAAGCCGCGTCGGCCGGTGCCTGCCCGGCCACATAGCCCAGCTCCACGGTCAACCCGCCCGCCTTCACGCCGACATTGGCCCAGCCCACCACCTCGTCGCGCCACAGCAGCGGCAGAGCGTAGTGGCCGTATAGCCGCTTCGGCGCGGGTGTGTAGGCCTCCAGCCGGTAAGGCCAGCCCCAGAGCAGCTCGAAGCGGCCGCGGTCCCAGACCACCGGGTCGAACGGCGCCAGCAGGCGCACTTCGTCGCCCACGGCCCAGCGCTTGGCGCGCGGGTTTTCGCCTTCGGGCCAGTACCAGTCCACCCCGTCTATCTGCACGGTGGGCAAGCTGCGCCGGGCGCGCGCCAGTGCGGCACGGCATTCGGCTTTCAGGTGCGGTGCGCCGTAGCCCAGCAGCTGCACCAGGTAGCTGAAGCTGCGGGCGGGCAGGGGCGCGTACTTGGCCAGGATCAGGGCCACCAGTGCGTCGGCCCGGGCGGCGCGGGCGTCGGGGCTATCGTCAACCTCCGGATGTGCCACCGCCTCATAAACGCGGGTGCCCGACACCCGGTGCGACACCCGCAGCATTCCGCGGTAATGCATGCCGTCCAGCAGGTGCGTGCTGGCGTTCAGGTCGGCACCCCAGTAGCCTTTCACGGTGCCGTGGTTGAAGGCGGCCTGCACGTCTTTCGGGTGCGTCGGGCCCCGGGCCCGCACGAAGGCCAGCACCTCGTCGGCCTGGGCGCGCGTGGTGGCGTCCCACGCCCGGCGGGCGGTGCGTGGGTGCAGCAGCGGCAGCACGGTGCGGGTCACGAAGCCGTAGTTCACCAGGCAGTCTTCCTCCACGCCCAGGCGCGGGTACAGCGCTTCCAGATCGCCGGCGCGGTAGCCGCTGACGCGGTGGCGCAGCGTCAGGTCTTGCGCGCGCGCCGGTGCCCGGATGGGGTCGGCCTGCACGAAGCCGAGGCGCTGGATCACGCGCTTGAGCGTGGTGGGGGGCAGCAGGCTGCGCGCCACCGCATGGCGGCGCAGGTCGGCAATGTGCGGCTGAGGTGCAGGCATCCCGGCATCATGCCGCGCCGCTGCCGGGTGACAATCCGGGCCTCTCCGGCCTTACCTCCATGAACACCATGACCACTCTTGGCACCCCCCTGTCGCCGTCCGCTACCCGTGTGATGTTGCTGGGCTCCGGCGAGCTGGGCAAGGAAGTGCTGATCGCACTTCAGCGCCTGGGCGTCGAAACCATCGCGGTTGACCGTTACGACAACGCGCCCGGCCAGCAGGTGGCCCACCACGCGCGCACCATCACCATGAGCGACCCCGCGCAACTGCGCGCCCTGCTCGAAGCTGAAAAGCCCGACCTGGTGGTGCCCGAGATCGAAGCCATCGCCACGCCGGTGCTCGAAGCGATGGAGGCCGAAGGCCTGATCCGCTGCATCCCCACGGCCCGCGCCGCCCGCCTGACGATGGACCGCGAAGGCATCCGTCGCCTGGCCGCTGAAACCCTCGGCCTGCCGACCAGCCCCTACAAGTTCTGCGATTCGCTGGAAGAGCTGCAGGCCGCCATCGACGGCGGCATCGGCTACCCCTGCGTGGTCAAGCCGGTGATGAGCAGCTCGGGCAAGGGCCAGAGCAAGATCGACGGCCCCGCCGACGTGAAGGTGGCCTGGGACTACGCCATGGCCGGTGGCCGTGTCGGCCCCGGCCGCATCATCGTGGAAGGCTTCATCGACTTCGACTACGAAATCACCCAGCTCACCGTGCGCGCCCTGGGCGCCGACGGTGCGGTGGAAACCCAGTTCTGCGACCCGATCGGCCATGTGCAGGTCAGCGGCGATTACGTGGAGAGCTGGCAGCCGCACCCGATGAGCCCGGTTGCGCTGGCCGAATCGCGCCGCGTGGCCGAGGCCGTGACCGACAACCTCGGGGGCCAGGGCCTGTTCGGCGTCGAGCTGTTCGTCAAGGGCGACCAGGTCTGGTTCAGTGAAGTCAGCCCGCGCCCGCACGACACCGGCATGGTCACCATGATCACGCAGTGGCAGAACGAGTTCGAGCTGCATGCCCGCGCCATCCTCGGCCTGCCGGTCAACACCGCGCTGAAGAGCCCGGGCGCCAGCGCCGTGATCTACGGCGGGGTGGATGCCACCGGCATCGCCTTCTCGGGCGTGGATGAAGCGCTGCGTGTGCCCAACAGCGAAGTGCGCCTGTTCGGCAAGCCGGAAAGCTTCGTCAAGCGCCGCATGGGCGTGGCGCTGGTGCACGACGCGGATGTCGAAAAAGCCCGTGTCCAGGCCAAGCTGGCGGCCTCCAAGGTCAAACCGCACACAGCCTGATCACAGGGCGACAGGCGCAAGCGGGCGGGGCGGGGCACAATCGCGCTTTTCCTCGCTCCTTGAATTGCATGTCGTCTTCGACCGAAAACGCGGCGCCGGCCGCTGAAAACCTGATCCCGGCTGACGTTCCGGACGCTACCCCCGTGGTGGCTGAAGCGGTGACGTCTGCTGACGCGATCGCAGCGCCGGCCGTGGTGGATGCTGATGCGGCGTCTGCCGACGCGGCGGACGCTGCGGCGGATGGCGATGTTGTCAATGACGTTGGCAATGACGCCGACGTTGGCAATGACGTCGGCAATGACGTTGCCGACAGCGATGCCGCCGACGAAGCCCCGGCCACCGGCGCTGCGCAAGCCGCTGCCGCTGCTGCGCCCGGCATGTCGCCCGCCGCTTGCGCGCGTGAGCTGAAGAAGCGCTTCCCGGCGCTGTTCGGTGATTCGCCCAAGCCCCTGAAGCTGCGCATCCAGGCCGACATCCAGGAAGCCGCCCCCGGCGTGTTCACGAAGAAGGCCCTGTCCATCTTCCTGCACCGCCACACGGGCAGCACGGCTTATCTGGCCTCGCTGTCGCGCGCCACCAAGCGCTTTGATCTGACCGGCCAGCCGGCAGGCGAGCTGAGCGAAGAGCATCGCGCTGCGGCGGCTGAAGAGCTCAAGCGCCGTCGCGCCGTCAATGAAGAGCGCCGTGCGGCGGAAGACGAAGCCCGTCGCCAGCGCATCCAGCTGCTGCGCGACTTCGAGCAGACCACGCTGACCCGCGGCAACTTCTGCGCCCTCAAGGGCGTGGCCGATGCCGACCTCGACAACCTGCTGGCAGCTGCCCGCGTGGAAGCGGCCGAATGGGCTGCACGCCGCCAGGAGCCGGGCCGAGGTGATCGTCGGGATGGTCGCGGGGATGGCCGAGGTGACGGCCGCGGCGCCCCCCGCGGTGATCGCCCGCGTGGTGATGCACCGCGAGGCCAGGGCCCGCGCGGTGGTCGTCCTGACGGTGCGCGCCAAGCCGGCCCGCGTGGTCCGCGTCCGGACGGCGAACGCGCCGCGCCGCGTGGTGATCGTCGTCCGCCGCGTCGCGAAGGCGGCGGCGGTGGCCAAGGTAATGGCCAAGGTGGTGAAGGCAGCGGTCAGGGCGGCGCTGACGGTGGCAACCAAGGCGGCAATCAAGGCAACACGACCAGCTGATGCCTGCGCCGAGCCCCTGCAGGTCAGGGGCTTCGCTGCCAACATCAAGCGCCCGGCGAGAGCCCGGCGCTTTTTTCATGCGCGGCGGGCCCGCAGCCCTTCGCGCAGCGCCGCAACTCAGCGGGTTTGCAGCCAGGCCGCCACGGCCCGCAACTGGGCCTGGCTCATCGGTGCCGTTTCCTGCTCCATCAGGATGCCGTGCGGCCGCTGGCGGGCCTGGAAGGCCTGCAGTTGCTGCAGCAGGTAGGGCGCATGTTGCCCAGCCAGGCGAGGAAAGCTCGCGGCACCCTCGGCCGCATCGCCGTGGCACGAGGCACAGGCGCGCACCCCGCGCTCCGGCTGGCCCTTGATGAACAGGCGCTGGCCTTCCGCCAGCACGTCCGCCGAGGCACCTGAAGGCCGGCCGGACAGCGGAATCTGCCGCTCGAAATAGTCCCCCAGGCTGCGAATGGCGGTGTCGTCCAGCCAACCCGCCACGGCCTGCATGTCGCCGCTGCGGTGCACCTCGAAGCGCTCCTCGCTGCGCAGGGCTTTCAGCTGGCGCTGGATGTAGTTCGAGCGCTGGCCCGCCAGCACCGGGAACTCCGGCCGCAGGCTGCGGCCATCTTCGCCGTGGCAGCTGGCGCAGATCTGCACCACGCGTTGCACGGTGGCTGACGACAGGGTGTCGGTGGCCGCTGTGGGCGCTGGCCCGGCTGCGCTGCCGAGGGCGGGGGCCAGCAGGCAGGCGGCGGCCAGGGCCAGTGCTGCGCGTGTTTGACGCGGCCGGGCAGAGCGCCGCTGAGCGGGGCTTGGTGAGGGGCTTGGTGAGGGGTGTGTGGTGACCATCACCCATTCAACCGCAGGCTAGGGCTGCCTGGCGGTGCTGCAGCGCGCTTTGTCCCCTCTGATTGATGAAGGTCAAACGCCGCCATCGCCTGATGACCGTGGCTAAACTTCGGGCACACAAGTATTCATGGAGTCCACATGACTGGTTCACGTTTCATGCGCGCATCCTTCCTTCGCCCGTCGCTGCTGGCCCTGGCCAGCGCGGCCATGCTGGCCGCCTGCGGCGGCGGTGGTGGTGGTGACAGCGGCGGCTCGTCCAGCACCCAGCTGGCCATCACTTCTGACAACGCCACCTCGGCTGCCCGTGCGGGCGTCGCCGGCATGGTCACCAGCGAGATGGCCGGCACGGCCGACAACGGCGTCTTTGGCACCTCCGGCATCAACGGCATCGTCGATCTGCAGACGCGCCGCGCCCATTCGCTGGCCGCCCACGCGCTGGCCCAGGGCCGCAGCCAGATCGCGGCCTCGGCCACGGTGAATTGCGCCGTCAGCGGCTCGATGACGGTGAACTTCGACGACAGGAACGGCAACGGCGCGTTTGATGCGGTGGGCGAGTCCATCAGCATCTCCGCAGCGAATTGCGTGCAGGACGCCGGCTCCTCACTCAGCGGCGCCTTCACCCTGACGCTGAACCAGTTCACCAGCCTGACCAACCTGACGCTGGGCCTGAGCTTCAGCAACTTCTCGGCTTCAGATGCCGCGTCCGGCATGTCGACTGCCATCAACGGCAGCCTGACGGCCGCGCGCAGCAGCGCCACGCTGGTGACCGTGCGCAGCGACGCGCTGACGGTGGGCGTCACGGCCAAGGGCAGCAGCCACAGCTACAGCGCGCAGGGCCTGGTGGCCACGGTGGACGCCAACAGCACCCGCACCCAGCAGACCCTGTCGGGCACCTTCAGCAGCAGCGACTTTGGCGGCAAGTCAGTCAAGGTCAGCACGCCGGTGGCGGTGCAGACGCTGGCTGCTGACGATTACCCGTCGTCGGGCACCGTGCTGGTGGAAGGTTCCACGGGCTCGGCCGTGAAGCTCGAGGCGGTGAGCGCCACTCAAGTGCGCCAGTCGCTGGATGCCAACGGTGACGGCACGTTCGAGAGCACGGTGGTCAAGCTCTGGAGCGAGCTGTTCTGACGACCGGCCGGCGTGAATGAAAAAGGGCGGCCCGAGAGGCCGCCCTTTTGTTTGGTGTTGCACCCACGCCCGCAAGGCGGACCTGGGCGCCACCCCTGTCTTACAGCCCAGCTGCGGCCCGAAGTGCCGCGGCCTTGTCGGTTCTTTCCCAGGTGAATTCCGGCTCTTCGCGGCCGAAGTGGCCGTAGGCGGCGGTCTTGGAGTAGATCGGGCGCAGCAGGTCCAGCATCTGGATGATGCCCTTCGGACGCAGGTCGAAGTGCGCCTGCACCAGCTCGGCAATCTTCTCGTCGGGGATGACGCCCGTGCCTTCGGTGTAGACGGTCACGTTCATCGGGCGGGCCACGCCGATGGCGTACGCCACCTGGATCTGGCACTGGCGCGCCAGGCCGGCGGCCACGATGTTCTTGGCCACGTAGCGTGCGGCGTAAGCGGCCGAGCGGTCCACCTTGGTGGGGTCCTTGCCCGAGAACGCGCCGCCGCCGTGCGGGCAGGCGCCGCCGTAGGTGTCGACGATGATCTTGCGGCCGGTCAGGCCACAGTCACCTTGCGGGCCGCCAATGACAAAACGGCCGGTCGGGTTGATCAGGTACTTGGTGTCCTGCAGCCATTCCTTCGGCAGCACCGGCTTGATGATCTCTTCGATGATGGCTTCGGTGAACGAGGCCTTCATCTTGGTCGAGGTTTCGCTCTGGTCGGGGCTGTGCTGGGTCGACAGCACGACGGTGTCGATCGAATGCGGCTTGCCGTCGACGTAGCGCATCGTCACTTGGCTCTTGGCGTCCGGGCGCAGGAAGGGCAGACGGCCGTCCTTGCGCAGCTGGGCCTGGCGCTCCACCAGGCGGTGGGCGTAGTAGATCGGCGCGGGCATCAGCTCCGGCGTCTCGTCGCAGGCGTAGCCGAACATCAGGCCCTGGTCGCCAGCGCCGATGTTCAGGTAGTCGTCGGACGCGCGGTCCACGCCCTGGGCGATGTCGTTCGATTGCTTGTCGTAGGCCACGAGCACGGCGCAGCCCTTGTAGTCGATGCCGTATTCGGTGTTGTCGTAGCCGATGCGCTTGATGGTGTCGCGGGCGACCTGGATGTAGTCGACGTTGGCTTGCGTGGTGATTTCACCGGCCAACACCACCAGACCGGTGTTGGTCAGGGTTTCAGCGGCCACGCGTGACAGCGGATCCTGCGCGAAGATCGCGTCGAGGATCGCGTCGGAGATCTGGTCCGCAACCTTGTCGGGGTGACCTTCCGAGACGGACTCGGAGGTAAAGAGATAATCGTTCGCCATGTTGTTCTCACTGGTTGCACTGACACTGAGGCGTCGTCCTGCTCGGCAACCAAAATGAGCGGCGAACGCTTTAGCGGCATTTGTCAGGTTGATTTCATGCGAAATCAGCCCGGCAGGATCGGTGAATAACCCCCTGCATCGCCCCGCAAGTTGTCCTGTTAACTCGGCGATGAATCGAATCTTATCTGAAGCATGAAGCTGTTGCTGCGCTGGATATCACGTTGGCCCTTGCCGCTGGTGCGCTTTTTGGGCGCCGGGCTGGGCTGGCTCGCCTGGGGCCTGTCGCCCACCTATCGCCGCCGTCTGGCGCTCAACGCCACGCTGGCCGGGCTCACGCCCGCGCAGCAGCGCCGTGCCGTGTCAGAGGCCGGCCGCACGGCCGCCGAAGTGCCCTGGCTGTGGTTCCGTGATGCCTCGCGGCCACTCGCGCCGCTGGTGCGCTGGACGGGCCGTGAGCTGGTGGCGCAGGCGCTCGACCATGGCAAGGGCCTGATCCTGCTGACGCCCCACCTCGGCTTCTTCGAGATGGCCGCCCGCGGCTACGCCGAAGAGTTTGGTGCGCGCCAGCCCATCACCGTGCTCTACAAGCCGTCGCGCAACCCGCGGCTGGCCGAGATCCAGACCACCGCCCGCGAAGCGCCCGGCATGAGCGCCGCGCCGGCCAGTCTCTCGGGCGTGCGCCAGTTGCTGCGCGCGCTGCGCAAGGGCGAAACCCTGGGGCTGCTGCCCGACCAGGTGCCGCCCGATGGCCAGGGCGTGTGGGCGCCGTTTTTTGGCCGCACGGCCTACACGATGACGCTGGCCGCGCGCCTGGCCCAGCAAACCGGCGCCACCGTGCTGCTCTGCTGGTGCGAGCGTCTGCCGGGCAGTGCCGGGTTTGCGCTGCACTTCGAACCCATGAACCAGCCGCTGCCCACCGAGCCCGATGACGTGGCTGGCGCGCGTGCGGTGAACGCCGCGATGGAATCGCTCATCCGCCAGAAGCCCGAGCAGTACCTGTGGGCCTACAACCGCTACAAGCCGCCACACGGCTACAGCGGCCCGCCGCCCGAGGAGGCCGCGTGAAGGTGGGCGTGTGGGCGCGCGTGGGCGCCTGGGCGGCCATCGGCCTGATGTGGTGCCTGCACTGGCTGCCGCTGCCGCTGCTGGCGGCGCTTGGCCGCGGCTTGGGCGCGGTGCTGTGGCGGGTGGCGCGCTCGCGCCGGCACGTGGCCATGACCAACCTCCGCCTGTGCTTTCCGGAGTTGACCGAAGCGCAGCGCCTGGCGCTGGGGCGTGAGCATTTCGACTGGCTCAGCCGCAGCCTGCTGGAGCGCAGCGTGCTGCTGTTTGCTTCAGCCGGCCGTCTGCGCCGACTGATTCGCATCGACGGCGACATCACCCAGGCCGGCCGGGAAGGCTGGGGCGTGATGTGGCTGCTGCCGCACTTCGTGGGCCTGGAGATCGTCGGCCCGGCGCTGATGCTCAACCAGAGCAAGCCCGGCGTTGACATCTACCAGCGCCAGAGCAACCCGGTGTTTGATGCCTTCCTGCTCAAGTCGCGGGCGCGCTTCGGCCATGCCATTCTGGTGGACCGCGCCTCAGGCATTCGCCCGGTGATGCGCGCCATCCAGCAGCAGGGCGCGGGCTTCGTGAACGCCCCTGACCAGGATTTCGGCCTGAAGGACGCGGCCTTCGTGCCCTTTTTCGGCGTGCCGGCCAGCACCTTGCTGTCGCCCGGCCGCATGGCCCGCAGCATGGGCCTGCACATCCAGCCCATCGTGATGGAAATGCTGCCCGGGGGGCAGGGTTACGTGGCCCGTGTGATGGCCAGCCCGCCCGGCATGGACGACCCCGATCCGGTGTTGGCCGCTACCGCCATGAACCGCTGGCTGGAGGCCCGCATCCGTGAGCGGCCGGCCCAGTACCTGTGGGTGCACCGCCGCTTCAAGAACCGGCCTGCGGGCGAGCCCGGGGTGTATTGAGCGACACCCCCGAGCCGCGCCCGGCCCGCTGCCCTGCAACCGCACCGTTGTCAGAAGCGGCAGGGCCGATAATCACGGCATGAAGCTGCGATTCACCAAGATGCACGGCGCCGGCAACGACTTTGTCGTGATCGACGCCACGGCTGCACCGCTGTCCTTGAGCAATGCGCAGTTGCGCCTGCTCGGCGACCGCCGCTTTGGCGTGGGCGCCGACCAGATCCTGGTGGTGGAAAAACCCAGCCGCAGCGACGTGGACTTCCGCTACCGCATCTTCAACGGCGCCACGGGTGACGAGGTCGAGCAGTGCGGCAATGGCTCGCGCTGCTTCGTGCGCTATGTGCGCGACCACGGCCTGAGCGAGGCCCGCACCATCCGCGTCGAGACGATCAACAACCTGCTGGAGCTGACGCTGCAGGACGACGGCCGGGTGACGGTGAACATGAACACGCCGATGCTGGCGCCGGAGCAGCTGCCGTTCACGCCCGAGGGCCTGCAGCCGCGCCGCGTGGGTGAGGCTGACCTGTGGCCGCTGGCGCTGCAAGGCGGCGTGGTGGCCGAGGTGGCGCTGGTGTCGATGGGCAACCCGCATGCCGTGCTGCTGGTGGCCTCTGCTGACGCCGCGCCGGTGGCCGACTGGGGCCCGCAGATCGAGGCGCATGAACGTTTTCCGCGCAAGGTGAATGCGGGCTTCCTGGAAGTGGTGAGCCGCAACACCGTGCGCCTGCGCGTGTTCGAGCGCGATGCCGGCGAAACCCTGGCCTGCGGCACCGGCGCGTGTGCGGCCGTGGTGGCCGGCATTCGCCAAGGCTTGCTGGACGCATGCGTGGATGTGCACACCCGAGGCGGTGTGCTGACGATTGAGTGGGCGGGCGGCCAAGCCCCCGTCATGATGACGGGCCCGGCCGTGACCGTGTTTGAAGGAGAGATGGAACTGTGAGCAGCACCCCCGAGCGCCTGGATGGCATCACCGAAGACGACATCGCGAATTACCTGGTGCACACGCCCGGCTTCTTCGACCGGCATGCCGATGTGCTGGCCACCGTGCAGTTGACGCACCCGCACAGCGGCCGCGCCGTGTCGCTGGCCCAGCGTCAGATGGACATGATGCGTGACCAGGTGCGCCTGCTCGAGCGCCGCATCATGGACATGATCCGCGCCGGCAATGACAACGTCGCCATCGCCGACAAGATGCACCGCTGGACCTGCGCCGTGATGCTGGCCCGCAATGCCAGCCTGCTCGGCCAGGTGCTGGTGGAAGAGCTGAAGCACGAGTTCATGGTGCCGCAGGCAGCGGTGCGGGTGTGGGGCGTGTCGACGCGCTATGCCGGCCTGCCGTGGGCGCAGCCGGTGAGCGAGGACGTGCGCGCCTTCGCGGCCAGCCTGTCCGGCCCCTTCTGCGGCTTGAACAGCAGCTACGAAGCGGCCAACTGGCTGGGTGATGCGTCGCCGGCGCAGTCGCTGGCCATGATCCCGCTGCGTCTGGGCAAGTCGGCCACCGAGTGCTTCGGTCTGCTGGTGCTGGGCTCGCCCGACGCGCTGCGTTACCAGGCCGACATGTCGACCGACTTCCTGGTGCAGATCGGCGACATCGCCAGCGCGGCGCTGGGCCGCATGCTCGTCGAAGACTGATACCCGCCATGCCAGGCGCCGCTGCACTGCCAGAACCCCTGCAGCGCTACCTGACGCATCTGCGGGTAGAGCGCCGGGTGGCCGACCGCACGCTGCAGCTCTACACCGAAGCCCTGGCCCGACTGGTGGCCGGCGCTGCGGACCAGGGCGTGGCCCTGGCGGCGGTGCAGCCCCACCATGTGCGGCGCTGGATGGCGGCGGCGCATGGTGGCGGTTTGTCGCCGCGCAGCCTGGCCTTGATGCTCAGCGCCTGGCGCGGCTTTTACCGCTGGTGGGGCCGCGAGGAAGCGCTCAAGCAGAACCCGGTGGAAGGTGTGCGCCCGCCCAAGGCGCCGCGCCCCTTGCCCAAGGCCTTGCCGGTGGACCAGGCCGTGGCTCTGGCTGACCACCGCAAGCGTGACGGCAACCCGGCCCTGCTGGCCCGCGACCACGCCATCGTCGAGCTGCTTTACGGCAGCGGCCTGCGTGTGGGCGAATTGGTGGGCCTCGATTGGCAAGCCGGCGATGAAGCCGTGGGCTGGATTGATGTGCCTGACGCCACCGTGCATGTGCTGGGCAAAGGCCGCAAGCGCCGCAGCGTGCCTGTTGGCGGGCCGAGCCTGGCGGCACTGGCCAACTGGCTGCATCACCGGGCTGATGTGGCCTCACCGGGCGAGCGCGCGCTCTTCGTGAGCCAGCGCGGCACCCGCATCACCGACAGCCAGGTGCGCAGCCGCCTGCGGGCGCTGGCGCAGGACGCCGGGCTGCCCGGCTCGGTGCATCCGCACATGCTGCGTCACAGCTTTGCCTCGCACCTGCTGCAATCCAGCGGTGATCTGCGCGCGGTGCAGGAGCTGCTCGGCCACGCCAACATCAGCACCACGCAGGTCTATACCCGGCTGGACTTCCAGCACCTGGCCAAGGTGTACGACGCGACCCATCCGCGGGCCCGCAAGCGCGATTGAGTGAGCGCGCCTGAGCCAGCGAGGCCAGTGCGCGCTGGCTGCATTTCATCCCGCAGTTCTGCAGTCTGTCGCATCGATACCCGGTGCCGGCGTGTCGCCGATACAGTGTGCTGCATCACCAACACACCGGAGTTCGCGATGCGCACCTGGGACGATCGACAGCCCATCTACCGCCAGCTGGCCGACCAGCTCGCAGGCCGCCTGCTGGACGGCGAGCCCACCGAGGGCGACCCCATGCCATCGGTGCGGCAACTGGCATCGAGCTTCATGATCAACCCGGTCACCGTCAGCCGCGCGCTGCAGGCGCTGAGCGATGACGGCTTGCTCGAAGCCCGGCGCGGCATGGGCCTGTACGTGCGGCCCGGTGCCCGCCAGCGGCTCAAAGACCTGGAGCGCCAGCGCTTCCTCGACCTCGAATGGCCACAGCTGCAGCAGCGCCTGCGCCGCCTGGGCCTGACACCCGAACAATTGAACTGGGAGGCATGACCACCATGAGCGACATCCTGATCGAGGCCCGTGGCCTGAACATGCACTACGGCAGCAAGCATGCCGTGCGCGACCTGAGCTTCAGCATCCCCAAGGGCCGCGTGGTGGGTCTGCTGGGCCACAACGGCGCCGGCAAGACCACGTTGATGAAGGCGCTCTGCGGCCTGGCGCCGCATGAAGGCCATCTGAGCGTGCTGGGCATGAACCCGCGCGCCGACCGCACCGTGCTGCTGCAGTCGCTGAGCTACATCCCTGATGTGGCCATCCTGCCGCGCTGGGCGCGTGTGGACGAACTCATCTCGCTGATGGCTGGCCTGCATCCGAAGTTTTCGGCAGAGCGGGCCCGGCACCTGCTGCAACGCACCAGCGTGGGCCTGAGCGACAAGGTGAAGAGCCTCTCCAAGGGCATGGTGGTGCAGGCGCACCTGGCGCTGATCGCGGCCATCGATGCCAAGGTGATGATCCTCGACGAGCCGACGCTGGGCCTGGATGTGCTGTCGCGCAAATCGTTCTACGAAATGCTGATCGACGAGTGGTGCGACGGCGAGCGCAGCGTGCTGATCTCGACCCACCAGGTGGAAGAGGTGGAATCGTTGTTGAGCGACGTGATGATGCTCAACGAAGGCCAGATGGTGCTGAACATTCCGCTGGACCAGCTTGATCAGCGCTTCGTGGCCCTGAGCCACGACCCGGCCGCCGCTGACGCGATTGCCGCGGCCCACCCGCTGCTGCGCTACCGGCAGCACGGCCAGCAGGCAGCGTTGTTTGACGGTGCCCCGCCGGCCGATGTGCAGGCCCTGGGCCAGCGCCTGCGCCCCAACCTGGTTGATCTGTTCGTGGCCCTGACCCGCGCCCCTGAACTCAATGCCCGCAGCGCTCGCTGAGCCCGCGCCGAGGAGAACACGCATGACTTTCGCAATGACTTATTCGACCCTGCTGCGCCGCGAGTGGCTGCAGCACCGCACCGGCTGGCTGGTACTGGCCTTCGGCCCGATGGTGCTGATGGTGTGTGGCTGGTTGTTTGGCCAGGTGCAGGTGGACGGCACCGAGAGCGCCGCCTCCTTCTTCGCCATCAGTGCCGGTGCCTATGTGCTGGCCGTGACCGGCCTGGCCTGGCTGACCGTGGGCTTTCAGGTCGCCGGCCTGGCGCGCCGCGATGTGCAAGACCGCTCGATCGAGTTCTGGCGCTCGCTGCCGGTGAGTGATTCGGCCGCGGTGAGTGCCACGCTGGTCGCCCACCTGGTGCTGATGCCGCTGGCCGTGATGCTGGTGTCGCTGGCCTTCAGCGTGGTGGTGGCGGCATTGCTGGTGAGCAAGGGCTTCGGCATGGCGGCGCTCGGGGCGGTGCCGATGGGTGAGGTGGGCAGTGCGCTGCTGGCGGCCTTGCTGCGCATGGTGGTGGGCTTGCCGCTGGCCAGCTTCTGGGCCGCGGCGCTGTTGATGCCCATCATGGCCGCCTCCGCCTGGCTCAAGCGCTGGGGCACCCCGGTGGTGCTGGGTGTGGTGGGCGCCGGTGGCGCGCTGCTGAAAAACGCCTATGACATGCCCTTTGTGCTGGACACCGTGCACGGCCTGTTCATGAGCTTCGGCGCGGCGCTGGTGCCGCTGAGCGCGATGCAGCAACCAGACCCGACGCTGACCCGCCTGCCTGCCTTGCTGCTGCAGGACCTGCAAGCGCGCCTGGCTGATCTGGCTCACCCCCTGAGCCTGGTGGCGGTGGTGTTGATCGCAGGCAGCTTTGCGTTGTTGGTGCTGCGCCGCCAACGCGCAGGCTGAGCGCCCACGCGTCAGCAGGGGCCGGTTACTTGTAGTAGCCGGCCTTTTTCATTTCCCGGTCTGCCGCCGCCTGCGACAGCTTCAGCGCGTTGTCTACAGACGTCTTGCCCGCCAGCGCCGTGCTGATCTGCTGGCCGACCGCGATGCCGATGGCCTGGAACTCCGGGATGGCCGCGAACTGCACGCCCACGTAAGGTGACTTCGGCAGCGTGGCGTCGGTCGGGTTGGCAGTGTCGATCGCCAGTTTTTCGGCGGTCGCAAACCGTGCGGCGCGCTGGAATTCCGGTTGTGCGTAGGTCGACTTGCGCGTGCCCGTGGGCACCGAGCCCCAGCCGTTGGTGCGCGCCACCAATTGCACGTAGTCCTTGCTGGTGGCCCAGGTGATGAACTTCTGCGCTGCATCCACCTTCTGCGAGCCCGCCGGAATGGCCAGGTTCCACGACCACAGCCAGTTTGCGCCCTTGGGCGACACGGCCACTGGCGCCTGGGTGAAGGCGATGCGGTCGGCCACCTTGGACAGCCGCGGATCCGACACGAACGACGCCGCGATGGTGGCGTCCAGCCACATGCCGCACTTGCCGGCGTTGGTCAGCGCCAGGATCTCGTTGAAGCTGTTGGCGGCCGAGCCGGGCGGGCCGTAGCTCTTCAGCAGGTCGACGTAGAAGCTGACCGCGTCATGCCAGGGCTTGCTGTCGATCTGCGGCTTCCACTGCATGTCGAACCACTGCCCGCCGAAGGTGTTCACCATCGTCGAGATGAGCGCCATGTTGTCGCCCCAGCCCGGCTTGCCGCGCAGGCAGATGCCGAACACGCCTTCCTTCGGGTTGTGGATCTTCGCGGCCAGCTCGCGCACCTGTGACCAGGTTGGCCGCTCGGGCAAGGCCACGCCGGCCTTGTCGGCCAGGTCCTTGCGGTACATCAGCATCGAGCTTTCGCCGTAGAAGGGGGCGGCGAAGAGCTTGCCGTCCACCGACAGGCCGTTGCGCATCGCAGGCAGCAGGTCGTCCACGTCGTAGGCCGCATCGGTCACCAGCTCCTGCAGCCAGCCTTTGCGGCCCCAGATGGGCGCCTCGTACATGCCGATGGTCATCACGTCGAACTGACCGCCGCGCGTGGCGATGTCGGTGGTCACGCGCTGGCGCAGCATGCCTTCTTCCAGGCTCACCCATTTCAGCTTGATGCCCGGGTTGGCGCTCTCGAAGTGCCGACCGAGCTTCTGCATCTCGATCATGTGGCCGTTGTTGACCGTGGCGATCACCAGCTCAGTCGCCGCATGTGCATGCAGGGCAGCAGCCAGACCGAAGGCCAGGGCAAGGGCGGCTTTGAGCTTCATGGAACCTCTCCGTTTGGGCGTGGCGCTGTGATGGTGCGGTGTCGATGTCAGGCGCACAGCGTGAAGCCCATCCTACCCAAGCTGGCGGCCTTCTCCAATGCAGCAAATGGCTCCCCGTTGCGTGGGGCCACAGGTGACAATCCCGGCCATGAAAGTCATCCGTTTGAGAGAAGGCAAGGACCGCTCGCTGCAGCGCGGCCACCCGTGGGTGTTTGCCGGCAGTGTCGAGAAGGGCAAGGCCGATGCCGGTGAGACCGTGCGCATCGACACCCACGACGGCCGCTTCCTGGCCTGGGGCGCGTTCAGCCCGGAATCGCAGATTCGCGTGCGCGCCTGGAGCCGAGATGAAGCCGAGCGCATCGACGCTGCCTTCTTCCAGCGCCGCATCGCGGCGGCGGTGGCCATGCGCCAGCGCCTGAACATCGCGAGCAACGGCATGCGCCTGGTGCATGGCGAGGCCGACGGCCTGCCCGGCCTGGTGGTGGACCGTTACGACGACATCCTCAGCGTGCAGTTCCTGTCGGCCGGCAGTGAGCGCTGGAAGCCGGTGATTGCCGACGCGCTGGTGGCCGCCACCGGCTGCACGCGCCTGTATGAGCGCAGCGACGTGGGGGTGCGCCAGCTGGAGGGTCTGGCCCCTGCCAAGGGCTGGTTGCGCGGCGATGGCAGCACCGTGGTGACGCTGCGCGAGCACGACCTGCAGCTGACCGTGGACGTGGAAGAGGGCCACAAGACCGGCTACTACCTCGACCAGCGTGAGAACCGCGCCTTGTTTGCCCGGCTGGTGCGCCAGTTCGGCTGCAAGACGGTGCTGAACTGCTACAGCTACACGGGCGGTTTCAGCGTGGCGGCCCTGATGGGCGGTGCCACCGACGTGACCAGCGTGGACTCCTCCGGCCCGGCGCTGGAGCGCGCTTCAGCCCATGTGGCCTTGAACGGCTTTGATGCCGACGGCATCCACCACACGCTGGACGCCGACGTGAACGGCACGCTGCGGCGCTTCCTGGAAGAGGGCCGCACCTTCGACGCCATCGTGCTCGACCCGCCGAAGTTCGCGCCCAGTGCTGCCCACGCCGACCGCGCCAGCCGCGCCTACAAGGACATCAACCGCCTGGGCCTGAAGTTGCTGAACCCGGGTGGTTTGTTGCTCACCTTCAGTTGCTCCGGCGGCATCAGCGCTGATCTGTTCCACAAGATCGTGGCCGGCGCCGGCAACGACGCGGGGGTGGATGGCTACCTGCTGCAGCGTCTTGAAGCGGCGCCTGACCACCCGACCACGCTGTGCTTCCCCGAGGGCGAGTACCTCAAGGGCCTGGTCATCCTGCGTCAGGCCTGAGGCGCAGCATCGGCGGGCAGCTCGAACCAGAACACGCTGCCTTGCCCGAGCTGGCTGCGCGCCCCGATGCGCCCGCCCATGCGCGACACCAGCTGCTTGCACAGCGCCAGCCCCAGGCCGGTGCCGCCGTGCTCTTGGGCAATGGAGTGGTCGGCCTGAACAAACTCCTGGAACAGCCGGGGCAGGGCGGCCGGGGCAATGCCCATGCCGGTGTCGGCCACCTCCACCCGCACGTTCAGGCTGATGGCCTTCGCCGGCACCGCGCACACGCGCACTTCCACCCCGCCGACCTTGGTGAACTTCAAGGCGTTGGACACCAGGTTGGCCAGCACCTGGCGCAGCCGCCGGGCATCGGCCCGCAGCGCGGTGGGCGTGCCCGGGGCCACATGGCAGTCCAGCGTCAGGCCTTTGAGCTGGGCATGCACCTGGTAGGGCGCCAGGCTCTCGGTCAGCCAGGCGGGCACATCAAACGGGGCCGGGTTCAGGCTGAACTGGCCATGTTCGAGGCTGGCCAGGTCCAGCACGTCATTCACGAGTTGCAGCAGGTTGTCGGCCGTGCTTTTCATGGCGTGGGTGTGCTGCCGCTGGCGGTCGTCGAGGTCTGACATCAGCAGCAGCGTGGACAGACCCAGCATGCCGCTGATGGGGGTGCGCAGCTCATGCGCCACATGGGCCAGGAAGCGGGGCACCTTGGCGGGTTGCTGAGTTGTTTTGATGGGCAGTTCCGGCGTTGTTGCGGGTGCTTGCGCGGCCTGCTGCACCGCCTGATCAACGGCCTGCAGTCGCTGCTCGTCCACCACCGAAAACACCGCCGGCGCCAGCGGGTACTGGGTGAGTTGCGTGTGCAGGTAGCGCGCCCGCGTTGACCGCCCGACGAGGGGCAGGCACAGCGCCGTCGCGGCCTGTGCGGCGCTGGCGGCGCCCTCGGCATCGCCCAGGCCGGTGCAGGCCGCATGCAGCAGGCGCAGCAGGGCCAGCTCGTCGTGCAGCGGGCGCTTGTGCGGCATCACGCGGTCGCGCTCGGCCAGGGCCAGTTGCCGGGCTTGCGTGAATTCACCTCTGGCGCACAGCAGGTGCAGGCGCATCACCGCCGCCACGGCGTTGCGGTGCTCGGCGGAGCTGCCGTCGGCGGCCGGCAGCGCGTTCAGCCAGTCTGCTGCTTCGTCGAGCCGGCCCACGCCGATCAAGGCCTGCGTCAAGCGCAGCCGCGCCAGCGCCATCACCAGGCCCGGGCCTGTCAGCAACTCGGCGGCCTCCGGGCGGGCCATCTCTTCGGTGAACACGGCATGGGCGCGGGCGGGCTCGTCCAGTTGCTCCAGCGCCACCACCAGCTGGCTGGCGCACAGCAGCGCGGCCGGGCAAGGCGGCAGGCCGGCGTTGATGTGCCGGGCCCGCTCCAGATGGGGCAGGCCAGCCTCCGGGTTCAGCGTTTCGATGCAGAGAAGCTGGCCGAGTGCGGTGCAGGCGGCGGCCAGCCAGCGCGTGTGTGGTGCTTCGTTGGCGTGGAACAGCGCGCGGTGGCTGTAGCGCAGCGCGTCTTCCAGCTGCCCCGAAAACTGGTGGGCCCGCGCCAGCAGCAGCAGGCTGATGCTGCGCTCGAAGGGCGGGCGCGCCGCTTCCGGATGCCGCAATTGCCGGGTGCCGATGTGCACGGCCTGCTGGTGCTTGCCGGACATCGTGAGGGCGAACACCTGCAGGTCATCCAGCAGCCACAGCGCCCGGGGCACGGCCAAGGCCTGGCAGTGTTGGCGGGCGGTGTCGATGCGCTGGCTCAGTGTGCTTTCAGGCAGCACCATCACCAGGGGGTACAGCGTGTAGAAGCAGGCCAGGGCCTCGGATTCATGGTCGCCGCAGGCCCGGGCCAACCATTGGGTCTGCTCGGCCAGGCGGCCCATCGGCGAGGGCCCGAAATGCCCGTCGCCCAACTGGCTTTCCACTTGCCGCAGCAGTTCTCTGGAGGCCGCAAATCTGGCTTTGAGCGAAGTCATGTCGGGTTCAGACGTGGGCGCCGAGCGGGGCTTGGACGGCCATTGGACACGGCCTGCCCGCGCCGTGCAGCCCTGGCGCGAACTGCTGCTGCGCCGGTGCCACGTGCGGTGGCGCTTGGCCATCAAACGCGGCGCAACTGGCGTAGAGTTGGGCGACAGGCTGAGGGTTGCAGCATCCGTTGCAGCCAGTGCCTGATCAGGAGAGCGCCATGCTGTTGCTTGTTCCGGTGGATGGTTCCTTGGCGGGGATGGACTCCGTGCGCCATGTGTGGACGCTGGCCCGCCAGGGCCTGGACGTTCAGGTGCTGCTGGCCAATGTGCAAGACGGCCCGCACCTGTATGAGGTGGTGCTGGCGCACGATGCCGACCTGCTGGCCGGCGCCAGCCACGACGCTGGCGAACATGTGCTGGCGCCCGCCATGGCGCTGCTGCGATCTTCCAAGGTGCCGGTGCGCGGCGAGGTGCTGATCGGCGAGCCCGGCCACCAGCTGGTCGATCTGGCCGAGCGCGAGCAATGCCACGGCATCGTGATGGGCAGCCAGGGCGTGGGGCTGCTGGGCGGCGCGCGGCTGGGCTCGGTGTGCCAGTGGGTGCTGCTGCATGCCAGCGTGCCCGTCACCATCGTGCGGCACGCGGCGCCGGACACCGACTGAGCGCTTGACCGCGCTCAGGGCGCCGGCACGCGCGGGTCGAACTTCGCCCGCTTCAGCGCGAAGAAGCTCTTCACGTTGCGCACGTTGGCGTTCTGGGTGAAAAGCGTCTGGCTGAGCGCCAGAAACGCGGCCATGGTGGCGCTGTGGATCACCAGCACGAAGTCAGGCCCGGGCGACACCCGCCAGCATTGCTGCACCGCCACTTGTGCCACGGCCAGGGCCTCGAAGGCATCGAGGTGCTCGGCGCCCTGGCGGTCGAGGGTCACTTCGCAGATCGCTTGCAGGCCCTGGCCGGCAAACGCCGGCGCCAGCAGCGTGGTGTAGCGCTCGATCACGCCTGCGTCACGCAGCCGCTTGATGCGCCGCAGCGCGGTGGCCGCCGACACATGCGCGGCCTCGGCCAGCGCCTGGTTGGTCAGGCTGGCATCGGCTTGCAGCAAGTCCAGCAGGCGCCAATCGGTGGCGTCCAGGGCCAGGTTGGCGGTGGATTCATTCATCTGATTAGTCTAAGTGATGATTAATTTCACTCGGGTGGTGCCATGAATGAATTGATTGTTTTGATCTGATTTTTGCAAACTTCATTCACGGTGAGGCGCCTACGATGCGCGCACTCTTCAACTGAATCAAGCGAGCAGCACCATGTGTGGCATCGTCGGCGCCGTCAGCAGCCAGAACATCGTTCCCATCCTCGTGCAGGGCCTGCAGCGGCTGGAGTACCGCGGCTATGACTCCTGCGGCGTGGCCGTGCACCAGAACGGCGAGTTGCGCCGCACCCGCAGCACCGCCCGCGTGGCCGAACTGCAAGGCCAGGTCGACGCCGACGGCGTGGCCAGCGGCACCGGCATCGCCCACACCCGTTGGGCCACGCACGGCGCACCCGCGGTGCACAACGCGCATCCGCACTTCAGCAGCGGGCGCATTGCGCTGGTCCACAACGGCATCATCGAGAACCACGACGAGCTGCGCGACGAACTCAAGGCCAAGGGCTATGTGTTCGAGAGCCAGACCGACACCGAGGTCATCGCCCACCTGGTGCACCACCTGTATGACGGCGACCTGTTTGATGCCGTGCAGCGCGCCACCGCCCGCCTGAGGGGCGCCTACGCCATCGCCGTGTTCTGCCGCGACGAGCCGAACCGCGTGGTGGGTGCGCGTGAGGGCTCACCGCTGATTCTGGGCGTGGCCACTGATGACAGCGGCGCCAACTACCTGGCGTCTGACGCCATGGCCCTGGCCGGCGTGACCGACCGCATCGTCTACCTGGAAGAGGGCGACGTGGTCGACGTGCAGCTGGGCAAGTTCTGGGTGGTGGCCCGCCAGCCTGACGGCCAGTTCAAGCCCGTGCAGCGCGAGGTGAAAACCGTGCGCGCGCACAGCGGCGCGGCCGAGCTGGGCCCGTATCGCCACTACATGCAGAAGGAAATCTTCGAGCAGCCGCGCGCCATTGCCGACACGCTCGAAGGCGTGGAAGGCATCACCCCCGAGCTGTTCGGCGACGGCGCCTACCGCGTGTTCAAGGACATCGACCGCGTGCTCATCCTGGCCTGCGGCACCAGCTATTACTCAGGCTCCACCGCCAAGTACTGGCTGGAGAGCATCGCCAAGATCCCCACCAGCGTGGAGATCGCCAGCGAATACCGCTACCGCGATTCGGTGCCCGACCCGCGCACGCTGGTCGTCACCATCAGCCAGAGCGGCGAAACTGCCGACACCCTGGCCGCACTGAAGCACGCGCGCAGCCTGGGCATGCCGCACTCGCTGACCATCTGCAACGTTTCCACCAGCGCCATGGTGCGCGAGTGCGAGCTGGCCTACATCACCCGCGCCGGCGTGGAAGTGGGCGTGGCCAGCACCAAGGCCTTCACCACCCAGCTGGCGGGCCTGTTCCTGCTGACGCTGGCACTGGCGCAGGTGCGCGGGCACCTGACCGACGAGCAGGAAGCGCAGCACCTCAAGGCCATGCGCCACCTGCCCGTGGCCCTGCAAGCCGTGCTGGCGCTGGAGCCGCAAGTGGTGGCCTGGGCCGAGGCCTTCGCCCGCAAGGAAAACGCGCTCTTCCTGGGCCGCGGCCTGCACTACCCGATCGCGCTGGAAGGCGCGCTCAAGCTCAAGGAAATCAGCTACATCCACGCCGAGGCCTACCCGGCTGGTGAGCTGAAGCACGGCCCCCTGGCGCTGGTGACCGCCGAGATGCCCGTGGTGACCGTGGCCCCCAACGATGCCCTGCTGGAAAAGCTCAAGAGCAACCTGCAGGAAGTGCGCGCCCGCGGCGGCGAACTCTTCGTGTTTGCAGATGCCGACACCCGCATCGAAAACGGCGAAGGCCTGCACGTCATCCGCATGCCCGAGCACTACGGTGCGCTCTCACCCCTGCTGCACGTGGTGCCGTTGCAGCTGCTGGCGTATCACACGGCCTGCGCGCGCGGCACGGATGTGGACAAGCCTCGGAATTTGGCGAAGAGCGTCACCGTGGAGTGATGGGGGAGGGAGGTCGCGAGACCTTGGGCCGTCAGGGCAGGCGCCCGATCAGCTTCAAACCGCCCACCTGCGGCTGCATCACCACGCCCGACCCCGACTCCGGCACCACCCCGGTCAGCGCCGTGATGTTGACCTGGTGCGTGATGACCACCAACACGCCGGGGCCGCGCCAGGTCTGAAGCTGAGCCCGCGCCGCGCGTGTTTGTTCCTCTTCCGACGCTGGGTGCCCAAAGAAAGAGTTGAAGGCCGGTTGGTCTTGCCGCTGACCGGGGAAGGCCAGGTCGGCGGTCTCGCGCGTCCGGCACCACTGCGAAGACCACACCGCGCCGACCTTGACGCCGCGTTCAGCAAACTCCCGCCCGATGCGCTGCGCTTGCTCGCGGCCTTCCTGGCTCAGATTACGCTGGGTGTCGCAGTCGTCGAGCTTGAACTCAGCCGGATCGCCGCCGCCAGGCGCGAGCGCATGGCGCATCAGCACGACCGAATCAGGCGGCAGGTCGGGCCAGTCTGATGCGCCCGCAAATCGGGACAAGCCCAGCAACAGCAGTACAAGGAGTCGTCTCATCCAATGAGTATCTGGCGCCTGCAATGTCCCTGCCTGGCTCCCCGCCAATGACGCCATCAAGCGCTGGCGCAGTGGCTGCGGCCACTGCGCCAGCGCGTGCCGGATGGCCCGGTCAAGCCGGGCGCCAAAGCGGCATCAGCTGCCGCTGTATTCCAGCGACGAGTGGTGCACGACGATGCGCAGCTTGCCGGCGTCGTCCTTGACGAAGTTCCAGGTCTTGTCGACCGAGGTCACCTTGCCGTCCTTGCCGGTGAAGTGCACCTTGCCCATGGTGGTGGCGCTGTCGCCGGCGATGAAGATGCCGGTGTTGGCCACCTCGCACTTGGTCCAGCCCTTCAGCGCAAAACCCGTGTCCTTGGGAAAGCTGGCATCGCCGCCCACGAAGTAGGCCAGTGCGCCGGCGCGGGTGGTGCGGAAGGTCTGCGGGTTGGTGGTCAGCGTCGGCTTGAACAGCACGGCGCCCATCTGGTAGCCGTAGGCCGCGTCGATCACCTTGCCCGCCAGTGCTTTCGCGGCCGGCTGGCCTTCGCGGTCGTTGGTGGCACTGATGTCCACCAGCGCCTTGCACCAGGCCTGCTGGGCAGCGGTCACCTCGGGTTCGGAGATCGCCTGGTTGACGACGCTGACCTGGGCTTGCGCCGCGGCGGCCATCATGAAGGCGGCAGCCACAAAGGCCGAGCGGTGGGCGGTGAAAGGCTTGTTCATGAGAGGTTCCTTGTGGTTGAGATGGCCGTGCCGTTCTTTTTCGTGAAGTGGCGGGCGGACAACTGCATTGCACCGCCCTGACTTGAACCTCCCCTGAACCCGCCATGAGCGCAGGCTGTCTGCCAGATGAACCGCAGATGAACGCCGCCCCGCAGGCCAGGCCCTCAGCGAGAATGCGCCGCATGTTTCGTCGCAGACTCACCCTGGTGTTGATGTTGTTTGCATCGGTGGTCGTGCTGGCCGCGGTGGTGGCTGCCGCGTCGCTGGTGATCACCGAGCGGCAGGTGTTGCGGGGCCGTGTGGCCAGCGACATCGCCACCGGCTTCGTGCAGCTGTCTGCGCAAAAGCAGCGGCTGCGCAGCTGGGTGGCTCAGGTGCAGCAAGGCGCCAGTGCTGATCTGAGCATGCGCAGCGAACTGCTGGCGGCCATGCAAGGCACGCTGCAGAAGCTGAAGGTGCTGGCCGCGCAGGCGGCTGAGCTCGACAGCAGTGCCGATGCCGAGCGGGAGCACAAGCAGCGCTACGAGACGCTGGCCGTGCTGGAGCTGAGCGTGGCCGCACTCGACCGCGCGGTGCAGGACGCCCGCCCCTTGGCGCCCGGCGTTGACCCCAACCAGGCGTGGCGTGAGTTGTCGCGCGTGTTCGACATGGCCGAGGGCCACGACATCCGCAAGCTGATCGCCGAGAGCATCGTGCGTGAGGCGGCGGCCGTGCAACGTGAGCGCGCCGCCGCTGATTCGACGCTGGGCTGGGTGCGCTGGCTCTGGCTGGGCGCCGCCGCCTTGCTGGCCGCTGGTGCCTTGACGGCGGCGGTGTACTTCGGCCGGGCGTTGCGCGGGCCGCTGGAGCAGCTCAGCCTGGGCGCCCGGGCCCTGCAGATGGGCCAACTCGGTCACCGCATTCCGCAGCAGGGCGACGACGAATTTGCGCAGGTGGCGCGCAGCGTGAATGCGCTCGCCGCTGAACTTGAGCAGCACCGCGAACGCGAATCCGCTGACCGCCAGCGCCTGGCCGATCTGGTGGCCGCCCGCACGCGTGAACTGGCCGATGCGCTGGGCTCGCTGCGGCAGGCCGACGGCCAGCGGCGGCGGCTGTTTGCCGACATCAGCCACGAGTTGCGCACCCCCACCACGGCCATCCGTGGCGAAGCCGAGATCACGCTGCGCGGCGTCGACAAACCGGCAGCCGAATACAAGGACGCACTGGCGCGCATCGTGGTCACCGCACGCCAGCTGGGCCATGTGATCGACGACCTGCTGACCATGGCCCGCAGCGACATCGATTCACTCTCGCTGGTGCGCGAAGCGGTGGACATGGACGAGCTGGCGCATGCGGTGCTTGACCAGGCCGCAGCGCTTTCCGAACAGCGCGGCGTCGTGCTCGGTGCACCGCCGCCCCGAACCGGCCACCACATCGTGTCGGGTGATCCGATGCGGCTGCGCCAGATGCTGATGGTGCTGCTGGACAACGCGATGCGCTACTCCAACGCGCGGGGTGAGGTGCAACTCGCGCTGCAGGCCAGCACCAGCGATGACGGCCGCCGCCAGTTGACGCTCACCGTGGTGGACCAAGGCATCGGCATTCCGGCGGACGAGCTGTTGCGGGTGTTCGACCGGCATTTCCGCGGCCTGGTGGCGCGCCAGCACAGCCCTGACGGCAGCGGCCTGGGCCTGAGCATTGCGCGCCAGCTGGCGCAGGCCCACGGCGGCACGCTGGAGCTGCACAGTGAGCCGGGTGTGGGCACGCGCGCCTGCCTGACGCTGCCTCTGCTCGATCAACAAGACCTGGCCCCCACCACGACATGAACATCCTGATCATCGAAGACGATCAGCGCATCGCCGACTTTCTGGGGCGTGGCTTGCGCGCCGAAGGCCACCGGGTCACGGTCGTCAACGACGGTCTGCAGGGGCTGGACACCGCGCGCCATCTGGCGCGTGAGGCCCGCACGCCGGAAGGCGCCAACACCATCCTGATCCTCGATCTGATGCTGCCGGGCATGGGCGGCATCGAGATCTGCCAGACCCTGCGCGCCGAGGGCGTGGCCATGCCCATCCTGATGCTCTCGGCCCTGGCCACGGTGGAAGACCGCGTGACCGGGCTGCGCCTGGGCGCCGACGACTACCTGCCCAAGCCCTTTGATTTTGAAGAGCTGCTGGCGCGGCTGGAATCATTGGCGCGCCGTGGTCGCGAGCTGCAGCGCGCGGCCCCCAGCCGTCTGGCGCTGGACGATCTGGTGTTTGATCGTGAGCGCATGCAGGCCAGCCGCGGTGGCCGTCCGCTGACGCTCACCGCCAAGGAGCTGGCCCTGCTGGAGCTGATGATGAGCGCGCCCGGCCGGCTGTTCAGCCGCGAACGCATCCTGGCCAATGTGTGGGGCAACAGTGAAGACCCGCTGACCAACGTCGTCGACGTCTACATCCGCCGCCTGCGCTCCAAGATCGACGATGGCGCCGCCACGCCGCTGATCCACACCGTGCGGGGCCTGGGCTACCGGCTGGAAGCGTTGCCGGGCGGTTGACGTGGCGCCCGGCTCAGGCCCGGATAGGCTCCGCATCCATCCGTACAGCCGCCCGCCGCAGCAGGCTGCGCAACCACACCAGCCCCGGGTCCTGGGACTTGTACTTGTGCCACTGCATGCACTGCTCCATCGGGGCGATGGGCAGGGGCGAAGGGCGCAGCTCGATCGGGTAGATCTGCTGCATCTGGCGTGCCAGGCGGGCATGCACGGTGGCCACGAAGTCGGTGCCCACCACCAGCGCGGGCAGGGTGGCGAAGCCGTAGCTCGTCACGGCCACGCGCCGTGTCACGCCGTGCCGGGTGGCCATCTCCTGCTCGAACGAGCTGCCGGTGCCGCCCTGCGGCTGCATCACCACATGGCCGGCGGCCAGGTAGCGCTCAGGGCTGAGCGGCCCGCGCGCCATCGTGCCGTCGCGCCACACCGCGCAGACGAAGTCCTCGGCATACAGCAGCTCTTGCGGATGGTCGGGTGACAAAAAGCCCCGCGGGATGATGAGCAGATCGGCCTCGCCGCGCTCTAGGCTGCGCTGCGGGTTACTCACCTGCGGCAGGAAGTCGAAGCGCGCGGTACAGCGCTCGGCACTGGCCAGCGCCAGCAGGTGCGGCACGAACACCAGCTGCGTGTAGTCCGACGCAAAGATGCGGAAGGTCCGGTCCGACGTGGACGGATCGAACTGCGGCGGAATCGCGATCGCGCTGTCGACGCGCACCAACACATCGCGCACGGCTTCTTCCAGCCCGAGTGCGCGCGGCGTCGGCGCCATCTTGCGGCCGACCTGCACCAGCAACTCGTCGTCGAAGTACTCACGCAGTCGCGCCAGCGCATTGCTGGTGGCCGACGGACTGAGGTTCAGACGCTCTGCGGCGCGCGTGATGCTGCGCTCGGTCAGCAAGGCGTCCAGGGCAACCAGCAGGTTCAGGTCAAGGCGGTTGAAGCGCATGGCGATGTGTGGATGGGATCAAGGGTTAACCCACGAAGTATTCACCAAACCGAATCATTGATTGGAAACAACCCATTTTTCTTGAAGGCCGTCAGTCCGTACGCTCTCGTTGAACCTTTACCAAAACAACAAAGGAGACACGGAATGACCATCCGACAAGCTGCGGGCACGCGCCTGCTGCACTCAACACATCGACGTCGTCTGGGCGCCCTGGCGCTGGCTGCTTTCGCCGCTTGCGGTGTACACGCGGTGGAGATCGACACTGAGGTGCCCGACCTCAAGCTGCGCTGGGACAACACCGTCAAGTACAGCGCCGCGGCGCGGCTCAAGAAAGCGTCGCCGGGCCTGTCGCAAACGGCGTTCGGCCCCACCGGCATCGTGGGCGCCAACAACATCAACCAGGACGACGGCGACAACAACTTCGGCCGTGGCCTGGTGTCGAGCCGCCTCGACCTGCTGAGCGAGTTCGACGTGCGCTACCGCAACATCGGTGCGCGCGTCAGCGCCGCCGGCTGGTACGACCAGGTCTACAACCGCAGCAACGACAACACCACCTTCACGGCCAACCACACGCCGGGCAACGCCTTCACCAGCGAAACCCGTGAGCTGATGGGCCGCAAGCTGGAACTGCTCGACGCCTTTGTGTTCGGCAAGTTCGAGCTGGCCGACAAGCCCGTCACGGTGCGCCTGGGCCGCCACACCCTGCTGTGGGGCGAGAGCCTGTTCTTCGGCGCCAACGGCATTGCCGGTGGCCAGGCGCCGCTCGATTTGCCCAAGCTGCTGTCGGTGCCCAACGCGCAGTTCAAGGAGATTGCGCGCCCCACCGGCAAGTTGTCGGGCCAGGTGCAGCTGTCGTCCGATGTGTCGGTCGGCGCGTACGTGGGCTACGAGTGGGAAAAGACCCGGCTGATGCCAGTGGGTGCGTATCTCTCGACCAGCGATTCGCTGGGCGCGGGTGGTGAGCGCATCAACGCCGGCGCCACCGGCCAGTTCGTCAACTCGGGTGATCTGGATGCGCGCAACGGTGGCCAGTACGGCCTGCAGGTGCGCTGGCGTGTTGAAGACATCGATACCGACCTCGGCTTCTACGCCATTCGCTACAACGCCACCGGCCCGAGCAACATCTGGACGACGCTTTCTGGCGCGCCGCCGGCCCTCTCGGCCAGCAGCTACCGCTGGGCGTACCACGAAGGCATCCGCGCCTTCGGCGTCAGCTTCGCCAAGAGCGTGGGCGAGTGGGGCTTGGCCGGTGAGGCCTCGTACCGGCAGAACTCGCCGCTGGCCAGCTCGGGCCAATCGGTGATCCCGGCCATCGGCTTGGGCGTGGGCTTCGACAACAACAGCAACCCCGGTTATGCGGTGGGCGACACGGCACATGCGCAGTTCTCGTGGCTTGCCAGCCTCGGCCCCAACTGGCTCGCCAATGAGACGAGCTTCCTCGGCGAAGTGGCCTGGAACACCCGCGTCAAGGTGACCAAGAACGAAGCGATGCTGAACCCGAATGCACAAAAGTCGGCGACGGCGATGCGCTTGGTGTTCGCGCCGTCGTACCGCCAGGTGCTGCCGGGTCTGGACCTCACGCCCAGCGTGGGTCTGGGTTATGGCTGGGGCAAGTCCTCGGCGGTGGGCCCGGCCTTTGCCGTCGACAAGGGCGGTGATCTGACCCTCGGCCTGGGGGCGGTGTACCTCGGCACCTGGAACGCCAACCTCAGTGTTGTGCATTACCTCGGCCGCGAAGCGCCCACGCTGGACAACGCCAACAACGCGCAATTCCTGCAGGCCATGAAGGACCGCGATTCCGTGACGCTGTCGCTGCGCACCACGTTCTGATTTCCGGAGACTGATTTATGCGAACCCTCTCTCACGGCGCGCTGCTGGCCGCTACCTTGCTGGCGGGCGTGGCCCACGCCGCCGTCACCGCTGACGAAGCGGCCAAGCTGAAATCCACCCTCACCCCGTTCGGTGCCGAGAAGGCCGGCAACGCTGACGGCAGCATCCCGGCCTGGACCGGTGGCTACACCACGCCCGTGGCCGGCTACAAAAGCGGTGGCCGCCGCGGCGACCCCTTCGCCAACGAAAAGCCGATCTACAGCATCACCGCCGACAACCTGGCTCAGCACGCATCGAAGCTGACCGAAGGCACGCAGGCGCTGCTCAAGAAGTACCCGAAGACCTTCCGCGTGGATGTCTACAAGACCCACCGCACGGCCGCTGCGCCGCAATGGGTCTACGACAACACATCCAGGAACGCGCTTACCGCAACACTGAAGGGCGGCGTCGTCGGCAACGCCTTTGGGGGGATACCGTTCCCGATTCCCAAGACTGGGGAAGAGGTCATCGCCAACCACACATTGCGATGGCGCGGCGAAGCCTGGCAGGCCGATTTTTCGGGCTATCTGACTACCGCGAATGGCCAGCGAGTCCTGACCGTACAGGCCATCGGCGACTTCCAGATGCCCTACTACGCCAACAACGAGCGGGACAAGTTCCAGGGCGACTACTGGATGACCCGCATCGTCAATTCGGGCCCACCCGTGAGAGCTGGGGAGGCGATCACAGGGCGTGAGAACGTGGACCCGTCAAAGGGCGCCGCCTGGGTGTACCTGACAGGACAACGCCGTGTCCGCAAGTTGCCCAAGGCCTGCTGTGACACGCCCACCCCGGCCACCAGCGGGGTGATGAGCTTCGACGAAGTCGATGTGTTCACCGGGCGCACGGACAGCTTCGATTGGAAGCTCGTTGGCAAGCAGGAGATGCTGATTCCGTACAACGCCAACGGCTTGCACACGCCCAAGAACGTCGGTGAAGTGCTGCTGGCAAACCACCTCAACCCCGACCATGTGCGCTGGGAGCTGCACCGCGTCTGGGTGGTGGAGGCAACCGTGAAGCCAGGGGAGCGTCACCAGGCGCCGAAGAGCCGGTACTACGTCGATGAAGACACTTGGGTGGCTGTGTTGGGTGACCGCTGGGACGCCAATGGGCAGCTCTGGAAAACATTGTGGTCTCACCCAGTGGTCATGCCGGACCTGCCGGCAACCGTGCCCCAGCAGCAGTTCGGTTTCAATGACTTGATCTCGGGCGCTTGGTACGCCAACGGAGTGGTCAACGACAGCAACAAGCACTACCAGATCGTTCCGCGTCGCCCGGACAGCTTCTTCACACCCGATGCCATGGCTGGCGAGGGCGTTCGCTGAGGCGACCAGAACCATGCGACTTTCTCTTGTGATTGCTACCGCCTGGGCTGCGGCCTTGGTGGTGGCCCAGGGTGCCGCGGCCGCCACGGCCACGGCGGCCCCTGGGGCTGCCACGCCGGCAGCCCCGGTGGGTGATGCCCTGCTGCGCCCGGCCCTGGCCACGGCCGCGCCGGAACGCGCGGTGCTGCTCAGCGCCGCCCGGGCTGGCCAGCGCCTGGTGGCCGTGGGTGAGCGCGGCCTGGTGGCGCTGAGTGACGACGAAGGGCGCACCTGGCGCCAGGCGCCGTGCCCGGTGAGCGTCAGCTTGACGATGGTGCGGTTTGCCGATGCACGCAACGGTGTGGCCGTGGGCCATGCCGGCACCGTGCTGACCACCGCCGATGCCGGCGCCAGCTGGACGCTGCGGCTCGATGGCCGCCGCGTGGCCGCTGCCGCGCAGCAGGCGGCCACCACGCCGGCAGCCCAGCAAGAGGCCGCCCGCCTGGTGGCCGATGGCCCCGACAAGCCCTTCCTCGATGTGCTGCTGTGGGACGCCAAGCGCATGCTGGCCGTGGGCGCTTATGGCCTGGCCATGCACAGCGCCGACGGCGGTGTGACCTGGCAGCCGTGGATGGACCGCCTGCCCAATCCGAAGGGCCTGCACTGGTACGTGGCGCAGCGCGCCGGCGACACCTTGCTGCTGGCCGGTGAACAAGGCCTGCTGGCCACGTCAACCGACGGCGGCCGCAACTTCCGTGCGCTGGCTTCGCCGTATGCCGGCAGCTGGTTCACGGGGGACGTGAGCGCCTCGGGCGAATGGCTGCTGGCCGGTTTGCGCGGCAACGTCTGGCGGTCGATGGATGGTGGTGCGCAGTGGCAGGCCCTGGCCTCGCCCGTGCCCGCCAGCATCACCGCCGCAGTGCGCGGCAGCAACGGGCAATTGCTGCTCGCCAGCCAGGCCGGCCTGGTGCTGCAGGTGCAGGGCCAGGCGCTGGTGCCGATGCGCACGGCGCCACTGGCCTTGCCCTCGGCCCTGCTGCCGCTGCGCGACGGCCGCCTGTTGGCGCTGGGTGCCACCGGCGTGACGCTGGTCTCGCCTGCTGAAGACAAGGCAAAAGCACAAGAAAAAGGAGAGCGCCCGTGAACGCGCCGGCATTTGATACCCGCTCAGGCTCACTGATTGAGCGAGCCCTGTTCAACCACCGCCGTGTGGTGCTGCTGCTGTGCGCGCTGGTCACGCTGCTGCTGGGCTGGCAAGCCACGCACCTGCAACTGCATGCCAGCTTCGAAAAGACCATTCCCACCCGCCACCCGTACATCCAGAACTTTCTGGCCAACCAGCATGAGCTGAGCGGCCTGGGCAATGCCGTGCGCATCGCCGTGGCCCAGCCCAAGGGCAGCATCTACCAGGCCGCGTACCTGGACACGCTGCGCCGCTTGTCTGACGAAGTCTTCCTGATGCCCGGCGTGGACCGCACGCGGATGAAGTCGCTGTGGACACCCACCACCCGCTGGGTTGGCGTCACCGAAGACGGGCTCGAAGGCGGCCCGGTGATCCCGGACGGCTTCGACGGCTCACCGGAAAAGCTGCAGGCGCTGGCCAGCAACGTGGCCCGCTCGGGTGAGATCGGCCAGCTGGTGGCGCGTGATGCGCAGTCCAGCGTGTTGTTCGTGCCGCTGCTGGCCAAGGGCGCCGATGGCCAGGCCATCGACTACGCCGAGCTGTCGACGCGGCTGGAGGCCCTGCGCACCAAGTACGAGGCGGAAGGCGTGCAGCTGCACATCACCGGCTTCGCCAAGATCATCGGCGACCTGATCGAAGGCGTGCGCGCCGTGCTGGTGTTCTTCGCGCTGGCCGTGGCCATCGCCACCGCGATGGTGTTCTGGTACACGCGCTGCCTGCGCTCCACCGCGCTGGTGGTGCTGGCCTCGCTGATCGCGGTGGTGTGGCAGCTTGGCCTGCTGCCGGTGCTTGGCTTTGCGCTCGACCCCTACTCCATCCTCGTGCCCTTCCTCGTGTTCGCCATCGGCATGAGCCACGGTGCGCAGAAGATGAACGGCATCATGCAGGACGTGGGCCGCGGCGTGGACAAGCTGGTCGCTGCGCGCTTCACCTTCCGCCGCCTGTTCCTGGCCGGCCTCACCGCCTTGCTGGCCGACGCGGTGGGCTTTGCGGTGCTGCTGGTCATCGATATCCAGGTGATCCGCGAGCTGGCGATTGCCGCCTCCATCGGTGTCGGCGTGCTGATCTTCACCAACCTGATCCTGCTGCCCATCGGCCTGAGCTACACCGGTGTCAGTGCCTCGGCCGCAGCACGCAGCCTGCGTGACGAGCAGGCCGATGCGGCCGGTGCCGCCAAGCACCCGCTGTGGGCTTTCCTTGATCGCTTCACGCAGCGCCGCTGGGCCACCGCGGCTGTGCTCGCCGGCCTGGTGATGGGCGTGGGCGGTTATGCCGCCAGCACCCAGTTGAAGATCGGTGACCTGGACCCCGGCGCGCCCGAGCTGCGGGCGGACAGCCGCTACAACCGCGACGTGGCCTTCATGACCTCGGCCTACGGCGCGGGCAGTGACGTGCTGGCGGTGATGGTGAAAACGCCCGACGGCCAGTGCTCGAACTATGCCGCGCTGAACAAGATCGACGCGCTGGAGTGGCAGCTGCGCCAGCTGGACGGTGTGGAGAGCACCAACACGCTGTCGCTGCTGAACCGCCGCGTGCTGTCGGGCCTGAACGAGGGCAACCCGCGCTGGTACGAGTTCCTGCCCAACCAGGACATGCTCAACACCGTCACCGCCGGTGCGCCGCGCGGGCTCTACAACGACGCCTGCAACCTGCTCACGCTGTACGTGTACCTGCGTGACCACAAGGCCGACACCCTGGCCCGCGTGGTGCAGCACGTCGAGGCATTCGCCAGCGTCAACAACAGCCCCGAGGCCACCTTCATGCTGGCCGCAGGCAGCGCCGGCATCGAGGCCGCCACCAACATCGTCGTGCGTGACGCCTGGCACACCATGCTCGCCATGGTCTACGGCGCGGTGGTGCTGCTGTGCTTCATCACCTTCCGCTCGTGGCGGGCCGTGGTGGTGGCCGTGCTGCCGCTGGTGCTGACCTCCTTCCTGGCCGAAGCCTTGATGGTGGCGCTGGGCATGGGCGTGAAGGTGGCCACGCTGCCAGTCATCGCCCTCGGTGTGGGCATCGGCGTTGATTACGCGCTCTACATCCTGTCCGTCACCCTGGCCCAGCTGCGCGAAGGCAAGAGCCTGTCGGAGAGCTATTACCGCGCGCTGCTGTTCACCGGCAAGGTGGTGATGCTCACCGGCGTCACGCTGGCCGTGGGCGTCATCACCTGGGTTGCCAGCCCCATCAAGTTCCAGGCCGACATGGGCTTGCTGCTGGCCTTCATGTTCGTCTGGAACATGCTCGGCGCACTGGTCCTGGTGCCGGCGCTCGCGCATTTCCTGCTCAAACCCGCCGTGGTGGCACGCGAACCAGAAGCCGCTTCGGTCGGTGCGGAGGTGGCGGCATGACCACGCTCACCACACGGGCGGTACGCATTGCACGCAAGGCCGACCAAGCGCCGGGCATCTGCTCATTCGAGCTGGTCGACCCCGACGGCGGCGCCCTGCCCAGCTTCTCCGCCGGCGCCCACATCGATGTTCACCTTCCAGGTGGGTTGGTGCGTCAGTACTCGCTTTGCAACAACCCGGTGGAGACTCACCGCTACCTGATCGCCGTCTTGCGCGATCCGGCTTCACGCGGCGGATCCGCTGGGATGCACGATCTGGTGGAAGACCAGTGCATCCGGATCAGCGATCCGAAGAATCACTTCGAACTCGCTGCCCACGCCAAGCGCAGCCTGTTGCTGGCCGGAGGCATCGGTGTGACGCCGATCCTGTGCATGGCCGAGTGGCTCGCCAGCGAAGGCGCTGAGTTCGAGATGCACTATTGCACTCGCTCGAGAGCGCGCACGGCTTTCGTCGAGCGCCTTGCTGCCGGGTCGTTCGCATCGCGAGTGCACTTGCACCACGACGATGAACAGCCCCTCGATGCCGCGAAGTTGCTCGCGGCACCCGAGCCGGGAACGCACCTGTATGTGTGCGGCCCGACCCGCTTCATGGATTGGGTGCTCGAAACGGCACGCGCCGCGGGCTGGCCCGAGGACCGGCTGCACCGCGAGTACTTTGCCGCGGCGCCGATCGACACCCGTGACGATGGCAGCTTCGAGGTCCAGATTGCATCGACCGGCATCGTGATCGGCATCGCTGCTGACCAGACCGTTGTCGCTGCGCTGGCCGCGAGAGGGATCGAGGTGCAAACGTCTTGCGAACAGGGCGTCTGCGGCACCTGCCTGACCCGCGTGCTGGACGGTGTCCCTGATCACCGCGACATGTACCTCACACCGGATGAGCAGGCCAAGGGTGACCAGTTCACCCCGTGCTGTTCACGCGCCAAGACGGCGCGCCTCGTACTTGACCTTTGAAGGAGAACACATGACCTATTTGCGCAATGTCTGGTACGCGGCCGCCTGGGCGACCGAAGTGCCCCAGAGCCAGTTGCTGGCGAGGCAAATCTGCGATGAGCCCATGGTGCTGTACCGCGACGATCAGGGCGTACCGCACGCCTTGTTCGATCGCTGCCCGCACCGTTTTGCGCCACTGTCGATGGGCAAGCTGTGTGACGGCGGCACGTCGATCCAGTGTGGCTATCACGGCCTTCGCTTTGGAGCGGACGGCAAGTGCCACCACAACCCGCACGGTGACGGGCGGATTCCCATCGCGGCCGTCGTCAAGTCCTATCCGGTGGTCGAACGCTGGAGCCTTCTGTGGGTCTGGATCGGGGATCCTGCCCAGGCCGACCCGGCACTGATTCCGTCATTTCCGTTCCTGGACACCGAGCACTGGTACGTCGCCACGGCGCAGATGGAAATTGACGCCAATTACGTCCTGGAGAGCGACAACATCCTGGACCTGAGCCATATCGAATACCTGCATCCGACCACGCTCGGTGCCGGGCAGTCGGGTGAGGGCAAGACCTCCGTCACGCAGGATGGCAGCACGGTCTGGTCCCGACGCGTGATCCGCAACGAGATCCTCCCGGCCTTCCTCTATCAAGCCACCGGCCTGCCCGATCAGGCCCCTTGCGACCGCTGGCTGGACGTGCGTTGGGACGCGCCGGCGAGCATGTACCTGCAGGCCGACATGGCCTTGGCCGGTACCCCGCGAGAGCAAGGTATCCAGTCGCCGCAGGCGCATCTGTTCACGCCCGTGTCGGCAGGCAAGACCTGCTACTTTTACTCCTTCTCGATGCCCAAGGCGCTCGGCCCTTGGGCTGAGGAGGCGACACAGCGCAACGTCGAGGCTTTGCGCGAACCCTTCCTGCGGGAGGACAAGCCGATGGTCGAAGCGCAGCAGCGTGCCTTGGCAGGCCGCTCGTTCTGGGATCTGAAACCGGTGCTGCTCGACGTCGACGCACCGGCCGTGCGCGCGCGCCGTGTCCTTGAGCAACTGCTGGCGGCCGAGCAGGCGAGCCATCTCTCGAAGTAACCCCGTGCGCACACGCCTGCTGGACCAGGGCGATCGCGTCGCCTGTTTTGCCCTGATTGTCGCCGTGCTTGCCGCGGCCGCTCTTGCGATCGACTGGCTTGCGACGATGGTCTGGCCGCGCTGAATCCTCTCGACGACCTCTATCTGGAACCCCATGTTCAAGTACTTTCCCACCAACTACGTCTGGAATCTCTCGGTCGATCTGGCCATTGAAATGGGCGCGCGCATCGGCGAGATCGAAGCCATGTGCGCCCCGCTGCAGGAGGCTGCCAAGGCGCCTGACGCCGCCGGCACGAAAGCCTTCCGCGAGACCTGGGTGCGCATGGCCGACCAGCTGTGCGAACTGGCTGATGAAGACCTGGCGCGTGGCCGCCAGCGCTCAGCCGGTGAGAAGCTGCGCCGCGCGTCCAGCTACCTGATCACGGCCGAGCGCCTGCAGGCGCACGACGCACCGGGCCGCCTGGCGATGTACCGGCGTGAGCTGGCGCTGTTCCAGGAAGGCTCGCGCCTGCTGGGCGATCCGGTGCAGCGCGTCGAGATTCCGTACGAAGGCCGGTACCTGTCGGCCCTGTACCTGCCCGCGCAAGGCCTGCGGCCGGGTGAGCGTGCGCCGGTGCTGGTGCAGCTCAACGGCCTGGATTCAACCAAGGAAATGAAGCACCTGGTGGGCCTGCCAGGCTGGCTGGCGCAGCGCGGCGTGTCGTCGCTGGTGGTGGACCAACCGGGCACCGGCGAAGCCCTGCGCCTGCAAGGCCTGACCGCCCGCTTCGACACCGAACACTGGGCCAGCCGCGTGGTGGACTGGCTGGAAACGCGCGACGACGTTGATGCCAAGCGCATCGGCTGCGAAGGCGTGTCGCTGGGCGGCTATTACTGCCCGCGCGCCGTGGCCATGGAGCCGCGTTTTGCCGCCGGCGTGTGCTGGGGCGCGAACCACGACTGGCGCGACGTGCAGAAGCGCCGCCTGGAAAAGGAGGGCGATTTCCCTGTGCCGCATTACTGGGCCCACGTCTGCTGGGTCTGGGGCGCCAAGGACGTGGACGACTTCATGCGCATTGCCGAAGACGTGCACCTGGACGGCGTGATCGAAAAGATCCGCGTGCCCTTCCTGGTCACCCACGGCGAGAAGGACTCGCAGATCCCGCTCAAGTGGGCGCACCGCACCTACGAGCAACTGGTGAACAGCCCGAAGCGCGAACTCAAGGTCTTCACCGACCGCGAAGGCGGCGCGCAGCACGCCAGCTTCGACAACTCGATCAACGCCGGTCAGTACATCGCCGACTGGGTGGCCGAGACGCTGGGCGGCCGGACGTAACCCCCGCTGCAGCGGCTGCTGGCTGTGACGGCGGCCCCTCCAACAACGATTCGAATTCTGAGGAAGAAACCCACCATGAACATCATTGGACTCGACGCCCTCGTCTTCGGCGTGGACGACCTGGCCGGCTGCCGGCAATACCTGATCGACTACGGCCTGAGCGACGCGGGCGATGGCCGCTTCGAAGCGCTGGACGGCACCGCGGTGCTCATCCGCGCCAAGGACGACCCCAGCCTGCCGGCTGATCTGGGCACCGCCAGCCTGCTGCGCGAAACCGTGTACGGCGTGGCCGACGTGGCCACGCTCGACGCGATCGAGGCCGAGCTGCAACGCGACCGCACCGTCACCCGCGAAGGCGGTGTGCTGCGCAGCGTGGATGACCTCGGCTTTGCGCTGGCCTTCCAGGTCACGGTGCGTCGCCCGCTGTCGATGCCCGCTGAAACCGTGAACGCCCCCGGTGCCGTGTCGCAGCGCGGCGTCAACGCCCTGGGCCTGCCGCCAGAGATGCCGGCGCTGCCGCGTTCGCTCTCGCACGTCGTGTACTTCGTGCCAGACACGGCCAAGGCCGAGGCCTTCTATGCGCGCCTGGGCTTTGTCTGCACCGACCGGTTCACCGGCGTCGGTCCCTTCCTGCGTCCGGCCGGCACCACCGAACACCACGCGTTGTTCATGATCCAGACGCCGCCGTTCATGAAGGGCTGCGAGCACTTCACCTTCCACATGGGCGGCCCCACCGAGGTGCTGCTGGCCGGCAGCCGCTTCGTGGAGAAGGGCTACCAGAGCTTCTGGGGCCCGGGCCGCCACCGCTTCGGCAGCAACTGGTTCTGGTACTTCAACTCACCGCTGGGTTGCCATGTGGAATACGACGCCGACATGGACCTGCACGACGACAGCTGGACCGCGCGCGAGGTGCCGATGAGCGCTGACGCCTCACAGCTGTTCCTGTTCCAGAACCGCGAGAAGTGGGCGCCCTCGGGCCCGCCTCCCGGTGGCAAGCCGGCGCACTGAGGACTGAGCCATGCGCCTGTGCCACGTGCATGACATTCCTGACGGCGGTGCCCGCGGTTTTGACACCGCAGGCGCCGGTCAGGACACGCTGTTCGTGGTGCGCCGTGGCGAGCAGCTGCTGGCCTACGTCAACAGCTGCCCGCACCACGACACGCCGCTGGCCTGGCGCCGCGATGCCTACCTCAATGCCGCGGGTGATCGCATCGTGTGCGCGGCCCACGGCGCGCTGTTCGAGATCGACACCGGCCGCTGCACGCTCGGCCCTTGCCTGGGCGATGCACTGACCCCGCTGGCGCTGCGCACAGACCCTGACGGCGAGGTCCACCTCGCCCCCCCACAAGATTCGGAGACAACCCCATGAACCTCTCAAACCAACGCATCCTCATCATCGGTGGCGGCTTCTCCGGCATGTCCGCGGCCATCCAGCTGCGCAAGCTCGGCGCCAGTGTCGACCTCGTTGAGATCGACGCGGGCTGGCGCAGCTACGGCGCCGGCATCAGCTTGGGTGGCGCCACGCTGCGCGCCTTCCGCACGCTCGGCATCCTCGACGCCTTCATGGCCGAGGGCAGCGCCACCGACGGCGTGCACCTGCACCTGCCGCATGGCCCGAAGGTCGCCGAGATCCCGACGCCGCGCATCGCTGGCGCCGACGTGCCCGGCGGCGGCGCCATCATGCGGCCGGTGCTGGCCCGCATCCTGGCCGATGCCACACGCGCCTCGGGCACGCACGTGCGCCTGGGCTGCACCTTCACCGCCATCGAGCAAGACGCGGACGGTGTGACCGTCACCTTCAACGACGGCGACAGCCAGCGCTATGACCTGGTGATTGGCGCCGACGGCCTGTACTCGAAGGTCCGCGAAACCGTGTTCCCGGACGCGCCGAAGCCGCGCTACAGCGGCCAGGCCGTGTGGCGCGCCGTGCTGCCGCGCCTGCCTGAGGTCGAGACCGCCACCATGTGGATCGGCCCGCAGGTGAAGCCGGGCGTGAACCCGGTGTCGGCCTCTGAGATGTACCTGTTCGTCACCGAGCCCAAGCCGGTCAACGAGCACGTCGACCCCGCCACCTTCGCCGACCGCCTGCGCGATCTGCTGACCGATTTCCCGGCGCCGGTGCTGCGCCAGATCCGCGAACAGATCACGCCGGAGTCACAGATCAACTACCGTCCGCTGGAAGGCTTGTTGATGCCGCGCCCGTGGGCCAACGGCCGCGTGGTGATGATCGGCGACACCGTGCATGCCACCACGCCGCACCTGGCCTCGGGCGCCTGCATCGGCGTTGAAGATGCGCTGGTGCTGGCCGAAGAACTCGGCCGCGGTGATGACCTGCCCGCCGCGCTCGCTGCGTTCGAGGACCGTCGCTGGGAGCGCTGCCGGATGGTGGTGGAAAACTCCACCCGCCTGGGTGAGATCGAGATCAGCGGGGGCGACAAGGAAGAGCACGGCCGCATCATGCGCGACTCCCTGATGGCCCTGTCCCAGCCCATCTGACCGGAGCACACCGCATGATCAAGACCGACAGCCGGACCGGGCGCCTGGCCCTGGCCGTGGCGCATTGCGCCGGCATGGTGGATCTGGTGGCGCTGCCCGTGTGGGTGGGCACACTGATCGCCCACTACGCGTTCGATCCGCAACAGGCGGGCGCGCTGGTGACCTTGTTCCTCGTGGGCGCGGTGCTGGCCAGTGCGGTGTTCGCGCCGCGCTTCCACCGCCTGCGTGGCCGGCCGGCGGCAGCGCTGGGCTTTGGTGTGGCGGCGGCGGCTTTCTTCGCGGCCTCCACCACCACGGCGTTCAACCAACTGGCGGTGCTGCATGCGGTGGCGGGTTTCAGCGCCGGCACGGGCTTGAGCTTCACCCACGGCACGATCGGCCGCAGCGCCAATCCGCACCGTCTGTTCGCCATCGTCGGCATGGCGCTCGGGGCGTTTGCGGTGTTGTTCCTCGGCGGCACGCCGCAGCTGGTGGCGGCCCTGGGCGGCCCGGTGCTGTTCGTCGTGTTCGGCGGCGTGATGGCGCTGGCCGCGGTCACGTCAACGCTGGCCTTCCCGGTGCCCGATGAAGAGTCGCAAGCCTCGCAGTCGTTCCGCGCGTCGGGGCAGCGCCTGCCGGGTGTCATCTGGTACGGCATCGCCGCGATCAGCTGCATGGCCGTGGCGCAGGCCATGGTGTTCAGTTTCGTCGAGCGCGTCGGCGTGGACCGCGGCTTTGGCACGGAGCGTGTCACGGCGGTGCTCATCGCCATCGGCTTGGTGAACCTGTTCCCGGCCGCCATCGCCGCGCTGCTGCAGCGCCGCGTGGACGCCCGCACCGTGGTGCTGGCAGGCCCGGCCGTGCAGGGCGTGCTGGCGCTGACCATTGCGGTCAGCAGCGGCTTCGAGGCCTACGCGCTGGCCACCGCCGTGTTCGTGGTGCCCATGCTGTTCACCCACACCTTTGCCTTCGGCCTGCTGGCCAAGCTCGACGTGACGGGCCGCGCCACCGCCGCCACCCCCGCCATGCTGATGATCGGCTCGGCCATCGGGCCGGTGCTGGGCGGCACGCTCGTCAAGGCCTTCGGCTACGGCGGGCTGGGCGCTGCGGCCGTGCTGATCGACCTCATCGCCATCGTTCTCTTTGCCCGTTTGATGCCGACCACCCGGTCGGCCGAGGCCACCCCATGAACTCGAACCTGCCCACCCGCCCGAAGCGCCGTTTCGTGGATCTGTCGATCTACCTTGAAAACGATGTGCTCTCTGACCCGCCACCACTGGCGCCGAAGATCACCTACCAGCAGCACGCCGACACGCTGCCGGAGTTCATGGCTATGCTGCCCGGCACCACGGCGGAGGACTACCCGGACGGCGAGGCCGCAGCCGCCGAGTGGGTGACGCTGACGACCCACAACGGCACCCACCTGGATGCGCCCTGGCATTTCCATTCCACGCAGGACGCCAAGAACGGCGGCAGCCGGCCCAGCATCACGATTGACGAGGTGCCGCTGGAGTGGTGCTTCCAGTCGGGTGTGAAGCTCGACTTCCGCCACTTCCCCGACGGCTATGTGGCCACCGCGGCTGATGTGGAGGCTGAGCTGGCGCGCATCGGCCATGAGCTGCAGCCGCTGGACATCGTGGTGGTGAACACCCGCGCCGGCAGCCGCTACGGCCACAAGGATTACCTGGGCGCCGGCTGCGGCATGGGCTACGAGGCCACCATGTACCTGCTCGAGCGCGGCGTGCGGTTGACCGGCACCGACGCCTGGAGCTGGGACGCGCCGTTTTCATACACCGCGAAGAAGGTGGCCGAGACCGGCAATAAGGCGCTGATCTGGGAAGGCCACAAGGCCGGCCGCGACATCGGCTACTGCCACCTCGAGAAGCTGCACAACCTCGAAGCCCTGCCAGCGCATGGCTTCACCATCAGCTGCTTCCCGCACAAAATCCGCGGCGCATCTGCCGGCTGGACCCGTGCCGTCGCCATCTTTGAAGGAGAGGCCGCATGAGCGCGCCAGTCAATCACTTTCCCGCCATCCACCGCGTGGTGACGGGCCACGATGCTGAAGGTCAGGCCATCGTGGCCAGCTCAGGCCCGTTGCCCAGCGTGGTCGAGATTGCCGCGATTCCCGGCACGGTGTTCCATGAGGTGTGGAGCACCACCGAAACGCCCGCCCCGCTGAACAACGGCGCCGACCCGACGCTGGGCCCGTTGACGCTGCCACCGCCACCCCGCGGCACGCGCGTGCGCTTCGTCGACATTCCGCCCGACACCGACGAGTTCCTCGCCCACGGTGCGGCCCGCATGAAGCAGGCCTTCTCCCAGATCGGCGACGAAGCGGCCTCCACCGTGCAGGCGCACTCGCCCCATCCGCTGATGCACCGCACCGAGTCGATCGACTACGGCGTGGTCATCGCCGGCGAGCTGACGCTGGTGCTCGACACCGGTGACGTGCAATTGCGCGCCGGCAGCGTGGTGGTGCAACGTGGCACCAACCACGCCTGGGCCAACCGTTCGGGCCAGCCCTGCCGCATGCTGTTCGTGCTGGTGGACGGGCAGTTTGACCCGGTCATCACGGCCACCTTCGCCCACCCCACCGATGTCCCGGTCGCACCATGAAATTCGCATCCCTTCGCAACGGCAGCCTGGACGGTCGCCTGGTTTTGGTGTCGGCCGATCTGAGCCGTGCCGTGGCCGTGCCGCAGATCGCCCCCAGCCTCATCGACGCCCTGCAGCGCTGGGACGAGGTGCTGCCGCAACTGCAGCAGGTGGCTGCCGCACTGGAAGCCGGCCAGGCCGCTGAGGCCTTCGACTTTGACCCGCAAGCCTGTGGTGCGCCGCTGCCGCGCAGCCCGCAGTGGCTCGACGGCTCGGCCTTCCTGAACCACGGGCACCTGATGGAGCAGGCCTTCAACACGCCGCCGATTCCGCAGTTCGACACCACGCCCGTGATGTACCAGGGCGCGAGCGACGACTTTCTCGGCCCGCACGCCGACGTGCCGCTGCCCAGCGAAGCCGACGGCATCGACTTCGAAGGCGAGTTCGGTGTGGTGTGCGGCCCGGTGCCGATGGGCGTGTCCGCGGACGCGGCGCTTGGCTGCATCCGCCTGATCGTGCAGGTCAATGACTGGAGCCTGCGTGCCCTGGGCCCGCATGAGATGAAAACCGGCTTCGGCTTCCTGCAGGCCAAGCCGTCATCGTCGTTCGCGCCGGTGGCCGTGACGCCCGACGAGCTGGGCAGCGCCTGGCAGGGCGGCCGGGTGCAGATGCGGCTGCATGTGCAATGGAACGGCGAGCGTTTTGGCGAGCCGCATGGTGGCGAGATGAACTTCCACTTCGGCCAGCTGGTGGCGCATGCCGCGCGCACGCGGCGGCTGGCGGCAGGCTGCATCGTCGGCTCGGGCACGGTGTCGAACGTGGCGCGCAGCGCGGGCTCCGCCTGCATCGCCGAGCGCCGCGTGATCGAGAAGATCGACCTCGGCGAGATCCGCACGCCCTTCATGCGCTTCGGTGACGAGGTGCGCATGCAGGCGCGTTTCGACGACGGGCGCGACGGCCCGTTTGGCGTCATCCGCCAGCGCGTGCTGGCCGCAGGCTGAGGTTGGCGCCATGAATGTGCTGATCACCGGCGCGGCCGGTTTTGTGGGCTGCGCGTTGGCGCGCCGATTGCAGGCAGAGGCCAGCCTCGGCGGCCGCCCGCTCCAACGTCTGATCCTGACCGACCTCGGCTTTGGCGACTCGCCAGCGCCGGGCGGCATCACCCAGCACCTGGCCGGCGACTTGACGGATGCCGCGTGGCTGGATGCTGCCTTGACGACCGCACTGGGCGCCGAGCCCATCGACGTGATCTTCCATCTGGCCAGCGTGCCGGGTGGCATGGCCGAGGCGAACCCGGCACTGGCCCGGCGTGTGAACCTGGATGCGACGCAGTGGCTGCTGGCGCGTGGCCAGCAACAGGTGGAGGCCGGTGGGCCAGCGCCGGTGTTCGTGTTCGCCAGCTCCATCGCGGTGTTTGGTGCGCTGCCCGCGGAAGTCAACGATGACACGGCGCTGCGTCCGTTGTTGACCTACGGCGCGCACAAGGTGGTGGGCGAGGTGCTGGTCGATGACTTCAGCCGCCGTGGCTGGGTGGATGGCCGCTCGCTGCGCCTGCCCGGCGTGCTCGCCCGTCCGCCGCAGCGCACGGGGCAGCTGTCGGCCTTCCTGAGCGACATGATCCGCGAGGTGGCCGCGGGCCGCAGCGTGATCTGCCCGATGTCGCCGCAGGCCACGACCTGGGCCTCCTCCATCACCAACGTGGTGGAAAACCTGCTGCATGCCGCCGTGGTGGACACCGCGGGCTGGGGCCAGTCACGCGCCATCACCTTGCCGACCGTGCGGTACTCGATGAGCGAACTGGTGGATGCCCTGGTGGCGCAGCACGGGCCGGCTGCGCGTAGCCTGATCAGCCATGCACCGCAGCCGCACATCGAGGCGCTGTTCGGCCGCTTCCCTCTGCTGAGCACACCACGAGCACTCGCGGCGGGCTTTCAAAGTGATGCCAGTCTGGCGGCGCTGGTGACGTCGGCGCTGGATTGAGGTGCGCGCAAGGCGAGGCCAGGTGCCTCGTCAAGCGGCAGCTTGGCCGGCCTGCCCGCGCACCGCGGCCAGCACCAGCGGCCACAGCCCGCGGTGTGATTGCCTGAACCAGTCGAGGTGCCCGATGTGGCGCAGCCCGTGGTCGGCCGGGTGGACGGTGTGCACGGTGTGGGGTGCGGTGGGCAGGGTGCGCAGCAGGTCTTGCACGGTGGCGCTGGTGGCGATGTCGTCGTCGGTGGCGTGGAACACGGTGATGGGTGTGGTCACGGCAGCATGGAAGTCAGCTGCGCCGTGGTGGCGCACGGCGTTGGTGGCATAGCCCCCGGCGGCGCACCACTGGCCCCATTGGCGGCCCACGGCGGCGGGCAGGTTTTCGCCCAGGCCGAACCAGGAAGTAGGCGCGTAGCCCTTGAACACGGTGGCCAGTGGCACCAGCACGCCCAGGCCCAGCTTGGCCTTGAGTGCAAACGCCGTGCGCATGCCACCGAACCAGCCGGTGGACGCCGCCATGCCCACCAGACGCGCCACTTGGTGGTGGTTGGGCAGCAGGCCGATCATCTGGGCGCCCGCGCTGTGGCCGACCAGCACGAGTTGGGCGGCGCCGCTGCGCTGCAGCACGGCCTGGATGGCCGCGACCTGGTCTTGCTGGCCCCACTCCACCAGTTGCGCCGGGTGCCCGGCCAGCGGGCGGTCGAGCGAGAGGCCGATGCCACGGTAATCAAACACCATCACGTGGTGGCCCTGGCTGGCCAGCCAGTCTGCGAAGCGCCAGTAGAACTGCTGCCGTACGCCGGTGGCCGGGCTGATCAGCACCGGGTGCGGATGCACCTCGCCGCGGGCGCCAAACCAGTGGGCTTGCAGGCGCTGGCCGTCGGCGCAGGTCACGGTCATGGGCTCGGGCGCCGGGTTGGTGGCGGGGGCTCTGGTGCTGTCAGTCATGGGTGTCTCCAAGGGCTTGCACGTGCGTCAGCCAGCGCGCCACGGTCTGCAGCTCGTCCTCGCTGAAGCCGGCGGTCAGGCGGCGGTTGACGCGGGTGAGGGCCGTGCGCAGGCCCGGCAGTTGCGCGGCGCCTTCAGCGCTCAGCCACACGCGCTGGGTGCGGGCGTCGGCTTCGCAGGGGCGGCGCTCCAGCCAGCCCAGCAAGGCCATGCGCTGCACCAGGCCCGAGATGGCGGATGGCGCCAGGTCCAGCGCTTGCGCCAGCTGGCCCATCGGCACGCCGTCAGTGCGGGCGAGGATGAACAGCACCCCGCTTTGCACGGGGGTGGGCAGGCGCTCGCCAGACAAGGCGGCGCGTTCCTGCTCGGTCGCCATCCACTGGTGCAGGCGGCGCTGGGCGCTGTTGAGCAGGAATACAAGACGGGGAGGGCGGGTGGCCACGGGCAGGCTCCAGATACTTCGCATGCGAACAGTTCGCGTGTGAAGTATAGGGCCATGTGGCTGTCAGTCCTCGATGCTGCCGTGGTGGTCGGCCGCGCCGGGTTTCCAGTACGCGGCGGCACGGATCTGGTCCTTGCGCACGCCCTTCTCGTTCACCAGCACCGCGCGCAGGGCGGTCATGGCGGCGGCTTCGCCGGCGCACCAGGCATAACCTTCGCCGTCGGGCAATGTCAGGGCGCGGGCCGCGGCCAGCAGGGCGCTGGTGCCGTCCACCCAGGTCAGGTTCACCTGCGCCCGGCTGGGCAGGGCGCGGCGGTCTTCCGGGGCCACGTCGGCCAGCACGGTCACGCGGGCACCGGCGGGCAGCTCTTCCAGGCGCCGGGCGATGGCGGGCAGGGCCGACAGATCACCCACCAGCAGGTGCCAGTCGTAGTCGAGCGGGATGATGAAGGAGCCGCGCGGCCCGCCCACCATCAGCGGCTGACCGGGCTGGGCCTGCGCGGCCCAGGCCGCTGCGGGGCCGTCGCCATGCAGGGTGAATTCGATGTCGAGCTCGCCGGTGGTGGTGTCGAAACGGCGCGGCGTGTAATCGCGGCGCACGGGCTCGGCGCCTTCGGGTGTGGGCCAGATTACCTTGACGTGATCGTCGAAGGAGGCGCTGATGAAGTCGGCCATGTCGGCGCCGTGCAGGGTGATGCTGCGCACATGGGGGCTGAGGTCGGTCACGCGCAGCACGGTCAGGTCGCGGCGTTTGAGTTCGTGGCGCACGCGTTCGACGCGGCGGGCTGGGGCATGGGTGTCTTCACGCATGGTGAGGTTTTGAATATTGATTGACAATGTCATCAATCATGCGCAAATCAATTGACAATGTCAACCATGTGGGCAAACCTTGCTCATCCGAGATGAAAGACGGTGCCGACGCCGTACTCGACCTGGTGCACACGCTGATGCACCAGGTGCGCGCGCAGCAATACCAGCCGCTGCAGGCCGGTGACGCGCCGCTGACGCACATGGAAGCCAAGGTGCTGGGCTTCTTTGGCCGGCGGCCCATGGCCACGCAAAGTGACCTGGCCGTGCACAGCGGGCGCGACAAGGCGCAACTGGCTCGGCTGATCAAGGGCCTGCGTGAGCGCGAGCTGCTGGGCGCCGCACCGGACCCGGCCGACAAGCGCAACGTGCTGCTCTTCGTCAGCCCGCAAGGCCAGGCTTTGCTGGCGCGCCTGAATCACATCAGCCGCGCGGTGAGCGCACGCGCGTCAGCCGGATTGACGCAGGCCGAGCTGGCCACGCTGCAGGCGCTGCTGCAGCGCATGCGGCAGAACCTCGACGAGCCGGGTTGATGCCGGCGGCGGGTGCTGCGCCGCACCCGCCGTACCCGCCGTTCACACCGGCAGGAAGGTCTGCCCGTCCAGCCGCACGCACCGGTTGCGGCCTTGCCGCTTGGCCTCATACAGCGCCCGGTCGGCGGCGTCCATCAGGGCATCGGGCGCCAGCAGCACGGGTGGGCCGGTCACCACAAACCCCACGCTGATGGTGACGACGGGCTGCCCCGCCAAGCCGTTGTGCGTGATGCCGGCGGTCACCACCGCGGCCCTCAGCCGCTGCGCCAGCCGGGTGGCTGACGACACCGTGGCGGGCTGCAGCAACACGGCAAATTCTTCGCCGCCAATGCGCGCGAGGTGGTCGTTGTCACGCACCGCAATGCGCATGGCGCAGGCCACGCGGCGCAGGCAGTCGTCACCGGCGGCGTGGCCGTGCAAATCATTGAATTGCTTGAAGTGGTCGATGTCGATCAGCAATGCCGCCATGCCCAGGCCGTTGTTGGCGGCATGCGCCCAGCGGCGCGGCAGTTCCTGGTCGAAGGCGCGGCGGTTCGCGAGGTCGGTGAGCGCATCGGTGTCGGCCAGAGCGGCATAGCGGCTGGCCGCTTGCAGGGCCATGTCGCTGCGCGTGATCTCTCGAAGCACATGCAGGTAGTTCCTGCGTTCTGCGCGTTCCAGGCGGTAGCAGGCCAGCGCCGTGAACAGCGCCGTCGCCTCCATCAGTCCCATGGCGTAGGTCTTGGCGTGGTGGGGCTGGGTGCCGGGCCCAAACAGGTAGAAGGCGGCGACCAGCAGCCCGATCATCGAGCTGCCCAAGGCACAGGCAAAGCGCAGCTGGAACACGACGTTGCCAGCCAGGAAAATCAGGCTGAACAGGAAGATGTCGTAGATCCCATCGGGTGACGTGGTCTGCTGGAACAGCTTGCAGCCCGCCACCAACGCGAGGATCAGCAGGCTGCCGATTGCCCCTTCGCGCCAGGCGCGTGGCAGGCCGCGTCGCACCAGGGCCAGCACCAGCAGGGCGTAGGGCGTGGCCACCCCCAGGCGCCACCAGCAGGCCAGCAGGAACACCTCCGGTCGGCTGATCCAGTCGTTCAGCAGCAGGCTGTCAAAAATGCCCAGTGCCAGCAAACCCGCGGCTTGCAGATCACGGCTGCGTTGTGCTGCAGTGTCGGCCTCGAAGCGGGCCTCCAGGCTGGGCGGAAAGCGCAGGTGCCAGCGCTCCTGCTTGCCCATCGCCAGCAAGGCTGCCATGGCCGCACCACCGTCTGACGGGCCGAGCTCTGGAGCGGTGGTGAAGCGGTGGTGGAGGGGGGGCATGCGGTGGATGTGTGCGGCTTGTCCCGTTATCGGTGCATTGGCGACCGCCGGGCACCCAAGGGCCGCCACATACCCCCGCAATGGCAGCCAACTTGTGCATCGACTACGCTTGACGCCTGAACTTGCTTCGCCAACCTCACCTGCCCAACGAGCCCACCATGAGCGACACGCCTGACACCTACACCCCGCCCAAAGTCTGGACCTGGAACAAGGGCAACGGCGGCCAGTTCGCCAGCATCAACCGCCCGGTGGCCGGCGCCACGCACGAGAAAGACCTGCCCGTTGGCCAGCACCCGCTGCAGCTGTATTCGCTTGCCACGCCCAACGGCGTGAAGGTGACGGTGATGCTCGAAGAGCTGCTGGCCCTGGGCCACACGGGCGCCGAGTACGACGCCTGGCTGATCCGCATCAATGAAGGCACGCAGTTCGGCAGCGGCTTCGTGGCCGTGAACCCGAACTCGAAGATCCCGGCGCTGCTCGACACCAGCACGGCCACGCCGACGCGTGTGTTCGAGTCCGGCGCCATCCTGCTGTACCTCGCGGAAAAGTTCGGCGCCTTGCTGCCGTCTGATCCCGCCCAGCGCGCGGAATGCCTGTCGTGGCTGTTCTGGCAGATGGGCAGCGCGCCTTACCTCGGCGGCGGCTTCGGCCACTTCTATGTGTATGCACCGGTGAAGATCGAATACGCCATCGACCGCTTCACGATGGAGGTCAAGCGCCAGCTGGACGTGCTGAACCAGCGCCTGGCCCAGCACCGTTTCCTGTCCGGCGACGACTACACCATCGCCGACATCGCCAACTGGGGCTGGTACGGCCAGGTGGTGCGCGGCCAGCTCTATGAGGCCGCAGAGTTCCTGCAGGTGCACGAGTACCCGCATGTGCAACGCTGGGCGAACGAGATTGCGGCGCGGCCGGCGGTGGTGCGTGGCCGCATGGTCAACCGTGCGTGGGGGCCGCTGGAAGAGCAGCTGCACGAGCGCCATGAAGCGTCTGACTTCGAGCTGCGCACGCAGGACAAGCTCAGCCCGGCCTGACAAACGGGCCGCGGGCGGGGGGTGCCGGGGACGGCCGCCGGGCCTGAGGCCTCCTTGTGCCTCAGGCCTCGGTGGTTTCGCGCCCGGTGAGGATGCGCGGCAGATTGCCTTCGATCCAGTCGACCAGCTCGGCCACCTGACGCGCGGCTTCTTCGCCCATCCGCGTCAGCGAATACTCGACATGCGGCGGCACCACCGGGTGGGCCGTGCGCCGCACGAAGCCGTCAGCCTCCAGGGTTTGCAGCGTCTGCGCCAGCATCTTTTCGCTGACGCCGTCGATCTTGCGACGCAGCTCGCTGAAGCGGTGCGTGCCGCCCAGCAGCAACGCCACCAGCACCAGCACACCCCAGCGGCTGGTGAGGTGCTGCAGCACCTCGCGCGACGGGCACATCGCGGAAAACACCTCGCCGCGGCGTGCGGTGTGCAGCGGCTGCTCGACCGGGGGCGCCGATGAGGAGCCCGCCTTGACCGGCTGGTCTTGCGCGGTGCGGGTACGGGCGTGAGCGCGTGGTGATGTGGCCATGGGTACTTACCTTTTTGTGCGTACTTACGAAAAGTAAGCGCTGTCGGTATTCTGCCTGCATCAACCACTTTTTGCAGCTCGCTGCCCCATCACCATGATCGCCATCACCGGAGCCACTGGCCAATTGGGCCGCCTCGTCATCCACGCCCTGCTCAAGCGCGTGCCGGCGCACACCATCATTGCCGCCGTGCGTACCCCCGCCAAGGCGCAAGACCTGGCCGCCCTCGGCGTGCAGGTTCGCCAGGCCGATTACACCCGCCCGGACACCCTGGACACCGCCTTCCACGGCGCCACCAAGGTGCTGCTGGTCTCGTCCAGCGAAGTGGGCCAACGCGTGCCGCAGCACCAGGCCGTGATCGAAGCCGCTGCCCGCGCCAAGGTGCAGTTGCTGGCCTACACCAGCCTGCTGCGCGCCAGCACCTCGCCGCTGGGCCTGGCGGCTGAGCATGTGGCCACCGAGGCGCTGCTGGCCGCGTCTGCGGTGCCCCATGTGCTGCTGCGCAACGGCTGGTACACCGAGAACTATCTGGCCTCGGTGGCCCCGGCGCTGGCACATGGCGCCTTGATTGGCAGCGCAGGCACGGGCCGCATCGCCTCAGCCACGCGCGCTGATTACGCCGAAGCGGCTGCCGCCGTGCTCACGGCCGAGGCGCCGCAAGCCGGGCTGGTGCATGAGCTGGCCGGTGACACGTCCTACACGCTGGCCGAGTTCGCGGCCGAGCTGTCGAGCCAGTCGGGCCGCGCGGTGGTGTACCAGGATCTGCCGCAAGCCGCCTACCAGGGCGCGCTGCAGCAAGCCGGTCTGCCGGAAGGCTTCGCCGCGCTGCTGGCGGATTCGGACGTCGGCGCCGCCCAGGGCGGGCTGTTTGATGACAGCCACACGCTGAGCCGCCTGATCGGCCGCGCCACCACGCCGCTGTCGGTGGCGATGGCACAAGCGCTGAAGGCCTGAGGCCTGCAGCGCAGCGCTCAGCCCGCCGTGCGGGTGAGCGCGCGCAGCAGCTGCCGCACCGGCGCGTCCACCTTGCCTTGCCGGCAGGTGAGCACGATGTCTTGGCAGTGGCTGAAGCGTGCCGGCTGCACCCGGCGCAGCGGGCCCCAGGCCGCGCGGCCGGCCACCAGGTGGTCGGGCAGGAAGCCGGCAAAGCAGCCCGTTGCCACCAGCACCGCCACGCCTTCGAGGCTGTCGGCCTGGGTGCGGCTGGCGGCCAGGCCGGCAAGCTCGGGGTGGGGCAGGTCGGCCGAGTAGGGGTCACAGACCCACGCGGCCTGCTGCAGCTCGGCGTCGCTCAAGGCGGTGTCAGGTTTGCGGAACCACGGGTGCCCCTTGGCCACATACAGGCTGTTGGGCTCGCTGTAGATCACATGCTGAGCCAGCCCGGCTGCGGGCGCGCGGGCCGCCACCACGCCGGCGTCCAGTTCGCCCGTCAACACGCGGCGCTCGATGTCGATCGGCCGCAGCGTCTGCACCTGCACGTCCAGGCCCGGCAGCGCGGCCACGCACGCACGCAAGGCCTGCGTCAGCGGGGCCGACATCAAGGCGTCTACCAGGCCCAGCCGCAGCAGCGGCCCGGGTGGCCGGGCGATGCGCGCCACATCGGCCCGGAAGGCGCCGAGCGCATCAAACAGCCGGGTGGTGATGGCGTGCAGTTCCAGCCCGGCGGGCGTGAGGGCAAAGCCGCCGCGGCCACGCTTGGCCAGTGGCGCGCCCACGCGTGATTCCAGCTCCTTGAACTGCCGGCTGATGGTGGAGAGATCGGTGCGCAGCTCGGCCGTGGCGGCCGACAGCCCGCCTGCGCTCACCACCACGCTGAACACCTGCAGCAGGCGCAATTCTGCGTCGCTGGCGGTGGCGAGGTGGCGCACGGCATCGCTGGCAAACAGGGTCCGGCGATCAAGTGAACTTGCAGGCGTGGTCATTGCAAAGGCGTGGTGTGACGGCTAGCCTTCAGCGGCATCGGGCGTCTGGATTGTCAGGCACGCCCGCCGAGCCCTGGAGCCCGCCGTGACCGACTTTGCCTTCCGTTCCGATTCGCACTTCCTGAAAGTGGGCGCGCCCGCCGCCACGCCGCGGCCCTACGGCCTGGCCGGTGTGGCCTGGGACAGCTCGACCACCAACCGCCCGGGCGCGCGCTTCGGCCCCCGCGCCATCCGCGAAGCCAGCCACATGCTGTGCGACGGCATCCACCCCTTGTTCAACACCACGCCGGTCGGCCACCTCGACGACCTGGGTGACCTGGCCCTGCCCAATACCAGCCTGGAGCGCATGCGTGCCGAGATGGCGCGGCAGCTGCCGGCCCTGCTGGCGCAGCGCCACATGGTGTGGCTGGGCGGTGATCACTCCATCACCCTGCCCATCCTGCGCGCACTGAAGGCGCAACTCGGCCGCCCGCTGGCCGTGTTCCATGTGGACGCGCACTGCGACACCTGGGAAGACCACTTCGGTGAGCCCAGCGGCCACGGCACCTGGGTCTATGAGGCCATCCAGGAAGGGCTGGTGGTGAATGAATGCTTCACCCAGGTGGGCATCCGTTCCGCCGGCGAGCGAGAGGCCCGCGAATACGTGCGCGACCAAGGCGGGCAGATCTTCACCGCGCGTGACCTGCGCGGCCTGGAAAGCCCCGCCCAGCTGGCCGGCGTGATGGCCAGCGTGCGTGAGCGCCTGGCTGCGCACGGCAACCCGCCGATCTACCTCAGCCTCGACATCGACGGTCTGGACCCGGCGTTTGCACCCGGCACCGGCACGCCCGAGCCGGGTGGACTGAGTTCGGCCGCGTTGCTGACACTGGTGGAAGAGCTGGCCGACCTGCCCTGGGTGGGCATGGACTGCGTGGAAGTGGCGCCTGCGTATGACCATGCCGAGCTGACATCAAGCGCGGCGGCCACGCTGGTCTGGACTTACCTCGCAGGCCGCGTGGCACAAAGTAGGGGGTGAACCTGGGGGGGTGTCACGCAGGTTTCACGGGCACTGGCGAACATGCGTTTTTGCTCATTCCAAGAACGCTTCGGAGAATACCATGCGCACACCCCGTTTTGCCCTGGCCGCCATTGGCGCCGCCGCCCTGATCACCGTGCTGGCCGCTTGCGGCGGCAGTGACAACAAGTACCAGACCCTGAACGGCGAAGCGCCGCTCGTCATCGGCCACCGCGGTGCCTCGGGCACGCTGCCGGAGCACACGCTGGAAGGCTATCAACTGGCCATCGACCAGGGCGCCGACGTGATCGAGCCCGACCTGGTGCTGACTTCTGACGGCGAGATGATCGTGCGCCACGAGCCGATGCTCGACAGCACCACCGACGTGGCCACCAAGTTCCCGGCCAGCCGCATGGCCACGCGCATGGTGGACGGCGTGTCGACCACCGCCTACTTCGCCAGCGACTTCACCCTGGCTGAAATCAAGACGCTGCGTGCCGTGCAGGCGCGCGCCAACCGCTCGCAGGCCTACAACGGCCTGTACGGCATTCCGACGCTGGCCGAAGTCATCACGCTGGCCAAGAACGCCAGCCTGAAGACCGGCCGCACCGTGGGCATCTACCCGGAAGTGAAGCACTCCACCTTCCACGCCGGCCTGTTTGGTGCCAACGTGTTCGAGAACAAGCTGGTGGCCATGCTGCACCTGGCTTACGGCAACACCGTCACCGCGCCGGTGTTCATCCAGTCGTTTGAAGTGAGCAACCTGCAGTACCTGCACACCAAGACGGCCATCCGTCTGGTGCAGCTGATCGACGCCGACGACGTCAACGCCGACGGCAGCATGTCGCTGGTCGCCCCGTACCGCCAGCCGTATGACTTCGTCGTCAAGGGCGATACCCGCACCTTCGCTGACCTGCTCACCGGCACCGGCCTGGACTTCGTCAAGACCTACGCCTACGCCGTCGGCCCGTGGAAGCCGTACCTGCTGAAGACGGTGGATGACGGCGTGGAGCGCACCGGCGACACCACGCTCACCATCAACGACCGCCGCGTCGCGGGCAGCACCGGCGTGATCGAGGCAGCCCACCAGCGTGGTCTGGCCGTGCACACCTGGACCTTCCGTGACGACGCCAGCGGCTACGGCTTCAAGGACCCGAAGGCCGAGATGACCTATTACATGAACATGGGCATCGACGGCGTGTTCACCGACTTCCCCGCCACCGGCGTGGCGGCTCGCAACGGCCTGTGAGGCTCAAACGTCCACGCTGCTTGCCGGCGTGGACAACTCGAAGCGGTTCACCACCGCATTGAGCTGAACGGCCTGCCGCTGCAAGCTCTCCGCTGCAGCGGCACTCTCTTCCACCAGCGCGGCGTTCTGCTGCGTGCCACTGTCGAGCTGGCGCACGGCACTGTCCACCGCGCCGATGTCCTGGGTCTGGTGCCGGGTGGCGCTCGAGATGTGGCCGATCAGCGTGCTCATCCGCTGCACCTGCGCCACCAGCTCCGTCATGCAGGCGCTGGCCCCCCCCGCCAGCTCGGTGCCGATGCGCACCTGCGTCGCCCCCTCGTCGATCAGTTGCCGGATCTCCAGCGCGGCCTCCGCCGTTCGGCGCGCCAGTGAGCGCACTTCACTGGCCACCACTGAAAACCCGCGGCCATGCTCGCCGGCGTGGGCCGCCTCCACCGCGGCGTTCAGGGCCAGCACATTGCTCTGGAAGGCCAACCCGTCGACCACCGCATTGATGGCGCCGATGCGTGCGGCGGCCTCGGCCACCGCTGCCATGCGCGTGACCACGGCCTGCATGGCATCGCCGCCATGGGTGGCCACTTCGGCGGCGGTGCGCACGAGGCTGTCGGCATGGTCGGCGTTGTCGGCCGTCAACTGCACCTGCCCGGCAAGCGCCGACATGGCCGCGGCGGTGGCTTGCAGGTTGCCGGCCTGGCGCTCGGTGCGCTGGCTCAGGTCCTGGTTGCCCATGGCGATGTCGCGAGCGGCGTCTTCCACCGACTGGGCCGCCACGCGCACCTCCTGCAGAGCGGCATCGATCTTGAGCAGCGCCCCCTTCAGCATCCGCGCGACAGGGCCGGTGGCGGTGGCCTGGGTCATGTCCAGGCACAGCGCATCGCGGCCGTCCACGGCATGCACGATGGCCGTCAGCTCGGCGCTTTCGATGGCGGCGCGCCGCAGCTGCCGGGCGAGCACCAGCTCGACGCCGGTCTGCACCACCACATACACCGCATGCGACAGCGTCACCGCCAGGTCGGCCTGCGGCGTGCAATACACCGGCAGGCCCAGCGCCTGCAGCCGGTCAAACAGCACATGGTGCGCCGCGAACAGCACGGCGGCCAGCAGGATCGGCGTGCGGCTGCGATAAACCATCAGCACCGCCAGCAGCACGAAGACGCCGAAGTGCATCTCGATGTCGCCGCGCGCCAGGTGGATGTGCACCACCACCATCAGCACATGGCACACCGTCAGCACGGTCTGGCTGAGCAGGCTGCCGCGGGCCAGCAGCACGGCCAGGGCGGCGATGGGCAGCAGGATGGCCGCCAGGCCCAGCGGCACGGCCACATCCACCGCGTCATACAGCAGGCTCACCAGCAAGGCGGCCACGCCACTGCCGCACAGCGCCAACAGCAGCCAGCCGTCGGCCTGGCGGCTCACGTCCTGCAGGGCGGCCGGGCCGTTGGCGCCGTCTGGGTGTGCCATGGCGATAGAAACCATCTCGATACTCCGGTGTGAAGGAGATCGGGTTTCTAGGTGAAAGCCGCTGCCCCGGCGCCGCAGCGCGGGACATGCTGGCCGGGGCTACACCGCCGTGTCGCGATCTGCCTGATCCTGGGCGCGGCGCGCCAGTTCGGCGTCGCTGAGGCTGCCAGGCGGGGTGGGCGGCACCATGCGGTCGCCGTCCCATTGCTGGCCGCACCAGCAGTGGCCGTCAGGGTCGATCAGGCACGCGCCGGTGCCGCAGTTGCGAGGGTCGGTGTCGCTCATGGGCGGGGAACTCCGTGGGGCGTTGGCAAGGCAGTAAAAGCGTGTGGGCTGGTCGCGACGAGATCGTTGCACCGGCCTACACTGCCACTCACAGAATACACAAGGAGGCCGCACACATGGCATGGAATGAACCCGTCCTCTGGTGGGCGTTGGCCGGGGTGCTGGTGGTGGTGGAACTGCTCACCGGCACCTTCTACCTGCTGATGCTGGCGCTGGGCGCCGCCGCGGCCGCCGTGGCCGCGCACCTGGGCTTGGGCGGCACGCAGCAGGTGCTGGCCTTTGCCGCGGTGGGCGGCGGTGCGGTGGCCGTGTGGCACTGGCGCCGGGCACAGTCGCCGCGCAGCGCGCCCGCAGACAGCAACCGCGATGTGCACCTGGACATCGGCGAGCGTGTGACCGTGGAGGCCTGGGCGCCTGACGGCACGGCGCGCGTCAACTACCGCGGCTCGCAGTGGTCGGCCCGGCTGGCGCCAGGCGCCGCCGCCCCGGCGCCCGGGCCGCACCGGGTGCAGGCGCTTGACGCCAACTGGCTGGTGCTGGTGGCTGACAACGCGCCTGCCTGAACCTTCGCAACAGCCTCTGCCCATTCCTGATTCATCACCCCGAGTACCTCATGGAAATCGCAATCATCCTGGCGATCATCGCCATCGTCTTCGTGGTCCGCACCGTCAAGATCGTCCCGCAGCAGCACGCGTGGGTGGTGGAGCGGCTGGGCAAGTACGACCGCACGCTCACCCCGGGCCTCAAGTTCGTCGTGCCGTTCATCGAGCGCGTGGCCTACCAGCACTCGCTCAAGGAAGTGCCGATGGACGTGCCCAGCCAGGTCTGCATCACGCGTGACAACACCCAGCTGCAGGTCGACGGCATCATCTACTTCCAGGTGACCGACCCGATGCGCGCGAGCTACGGCTCCAGCAACTACGAGTTCGCCATCACCCAGCTGGCCCAGACGCTGCTGCGCTCGGTCATCGGCAAGATGGAGCTCGACAAGACCTTTGAAGAGCGCGACCAGATCAACGGCGCGGTGGTGAGCGCGCTGGATGAGGCCGCCGCCAACTGGGGCGTGAAGGTGCTGCGCTACGAGATCAAGGACCTGACGCCGCCGGCGGAAATCCTGCGCTCGATGCAGGCCCAGATCACCGCCGAGCGCGAGAAGCGCGCGCTGATCGCCGCCAGTGAAGGCCGCAAGCAGGAGCAGATCAACATCGCCACCGGCGAGCGCGAGGCTTTCATCGCCCGCTCGGAGGGCCAGCGCCAGGCCGAGATCAACAACGCCCAGGGCCAGGCCGCGGCCATCATCGCCGTGGCCGATGCGACCGCCGATGCCATCCGCAAGGTCGCCGAGGCCATCCAGCAGCCGGGCGGTGAACAAGCCGTGCAGCTGAAGGTCGCCGAGAAGGCCGTCGAGGCCTATGCCCAGCTCGCCCAGAAGAACAACACCATGATCGTGCCCGGCAACATGAGCGAGGTCTCGGCGCTGATCGGCACGGCCATGACGCTGCTCAAGCCGCCGGCAGCCCGCCAGCCCTGAGCTTCCACCGCGCCCTCCCCGGAGTACCCCATGAGCCACGACCCCTCTGACCACAGCGGCCAAGACGCCCAGGACGATGTGCCCGAGGCCCTGAACGTGCTCGGCACGCCGCTGGTGCCTTGCTCGTACGACCCGCTGACCGGGTACTTCCGCGACGGCTGCTGCAACACCCGCGCCGATGATCTGGGCACGCACGTGGTGTGCGCCCGCGTGACGGCCGACTTCCTGGCGTACTCGCTCAAGCGCGGCAATGACCTGGTCACGCCGCGCCCTGAATACCGCTTCCGAGGCCTGCAACCCGGTGACCGCTGGTGCCTGTGTGCGCTGCGCTGGAAAGAGGCGCTGCAGGCCGGTGTGGCCCCGCCGGTGGTGCTGGAATGCACCCACCAGGCCGCGCTGCAGCATGTGACGCTGGCGCAGCTGGAGGCGCACGCACTGGGCTCGGCGTGAGCAGGGTACCGAAGGCGATGAAGGACGTTGGGGCTGGCATGCTCACCCGGCGCAGCTGGCTGCTGCACATCGGCGCGCGGGCCGGCGCCGGGATGATGTTGCAGGCCATGGGCGCACTGGCGCTGGCCACGCCCTCGGGGTTTCAGGCGCCGCAACGCCTGCAGGGGGCGCCGCGGGGTGCGCGCGTGCTGGTGCTGGGCGCCGGCATGGCGGGCCTGGTGGCGGCGCACGAGTTGCGTGCGGCGGGCTACCAGGTGCAGGTGCTGGAATACAACCAGCGCGCCGGTGGCCGCAGCTGGACGCTGCGACCCGGTGACGTGCACACCGAGCTCGGTGGCGTCACGCAGCAATGCCGCTGGGCGCCTGGCCAGTATTTCAACCCCGGCCCCTGGCGCATTCCCCACCACCACCATGCGCTGCTGCATTACGCCCAGCTGTTCAAGGTGCCGCTGGAGCCGTTTGTCCAGGTCAACCACAACGCCTACCTGCATGCCCGCGGGGCCTTTGGCGGCCAGCCGCTGCGCTACCGCGAGGTGATGGCCGACTTCCATGGCGAGCTGGCCGAGTTGCTGGATCGCCTGGCGCCGGCCGCCGCCCTTGACCAGCCGCTTGATGGCATCGACCGAGAGCGCTTGCGAGCCGCCCTGCGCGCCTGGGGTGCGCTGGATGGTGAGGGCCGTTACCGCATCAACCCGGGGCGGGGTGATCGTCGTGGCTGGGCCGTGCCGCCCGGTGGCGGCCGCATGTCTGTTGAGCAACCGTCCGCGGCCTTGCCCGCCGACGCCCTGTGGCAATCCGGCCTGTGGGAATACCTGGCCGATGACCAGTCGATCGAACACCAGACCACCCTGCTGCAACCGGTGGGCGGCATGGACCGCATCGCCCAGGCCCTGCACGCCAGCCTGAAGCCGCTGGTGCGCCTGGGGACCCGCGTGCAGGCCGTGCAGCAGGACGAGCGCGGCGTGCGTGCGGTGTGGACCGACACCCGCACGGGCACCACGCACACGTCAACGGCGGATGCCTGCGTCTGCACGCTGCCGTTGTCCATCCTGGGCCAGCTTGATGTGCAGGTGCAGCCGGCGATGCGCGCCGCGATCGAGGCCGTGCCGTATGCGTCCGCCGTGAAGGTGGGGCTGCAGTTCAAGCGCCGCTTCTGGGAGCAGGACGAGGCGATCTACGGCGGCATCTCGCACACCGACATGGCGATTGGCCAGATCGGCTACCCCAGCCATGGCCTCGGCGCACCCGGGCCGGGCGTGTTGCTGGGCGCGTATGTGTGGGGACCGAATGCCTTCACGATGACCGGCATGAGCCCGGCGCAGCGGGTGGAGGTGGCGCTGGCCCAAGGGTCGGTGCTGCACCCGGCTTACCGCCAGGAATTTGACGTGGGCATGAGCGTGGCCTGGCACCGTGTGCCGTTCACGCTGGGCTGTTTTGGCCAGTGGTCGAACGACGCGCGGGCCCGCCATTACGAGGCCTTGACTGCTGTGGACGGCCGGCTGGTGCTGGCGGGTGAACATGCCTCGCGCCTGCCAGCCTGGCAGGAAGGGGCGGTGCTGTCTGCGCTCGACGCCACGAGCCGCCTGCATGCGCATCTGCGGGCCACGATGAAGGGGGTGGCATGACGCACGCCGCGAACCGATCTCGCTCAATCCCGGTCGCGGTGTGGGCTGCAGTTTTGGTAGCAGCGTCGACATCCGCCAGCGCCGCCACCGATGTGCCAGCCGCCGCGTTGTCGCGCGGCTGGGTGTTTGATGCCCGCGACGGCGCCGCGCTGTACGTGGCCGCCTGCCAGGGTTGCCACATGGCGGACGGCCGCGGTGCGCAGGGCGCCGGCCGCTACCCGGCCCTGCTGGGCAACCCGCGGCTGGTGGCGGCGCCGTATGTGGTGCGCATGGTGCTGCACGGCAACCGCGCCATGCCGGCCCTGGGTCGCATGCTGGATGACGCGCAGGTGGCCGCCGTGGCCACCCATGTGCAGCGGCGCTGGGGCGGGCTCGATGTGCCCGCCATCACGCCCGCAGATGTAGCCGCACAGCGCCAACCCTGAACGCAGCCACCCCTTTCAACGTTGATTGGAGATGACGATGTCGCAACACCGCCCCTTCCGCCTGGCCACTTTCCGCGCCGCATCAGCCCTGTGCGCAGCCCTGCTGCTGCCCGCCTGCGCGCTGGCCCAGGACGTGATTCGCCACCGCATCCCGGGTTCTGATTTCCCCATCGCCCGCGCTGTGGAAGTGCCGGCCGGCAAGACCATGGTGCACCTCAGCGGCGCAGGCCCCGTGTGGCTGGACCGCAGCTTGCCGGCCACTTCGCCGGCGGCTTATGGAAACACTCGCGCACAAACCGTGAGCACGCTCAAGGCCATCGAAGCCACGCTGATTGATCTGAAGCTGGGCATGGGCGATGTGGTGCGCATGCAGGTGTTTCTGGTGGGTGATCCGGCGCTGAACGGCGAGATGGATTTCGCTGGTTTCATGGCCGGCTACCGCGAGTTTTTCGGCACGGCGGCGCAGCCGAACTTGCCGGTGCGCTCGACCATGAAAGTGGCGGGCCTTGCCAATACCGGCTGGCTGGTCGAGATCGAGGTCAGCGCCGTGCGCCCTTGAAAGGTGCATGCAACTGCGCCGTTTAACACCGCTTCATCAAAGGCTCCCCGCAGGCGGGCGTTGCCTACATTGATCGCTCCATCGAACACCGTCGCCACTGCGCTGATCAACCTCCCGAGAGAGGGCGCGCAGACCGACGCATCAGGGAGTGACCATGTTCATGCTTTTTGTGCGCAACCGATCCATCGGGGCGCGACTTGCAGTTGGTTTTGCGTTGGTGATTGCCGCGGGCATCGTGGCCTCGATGCTGGTGTACGGCAGCCTGGAGCGCATACGCGCCGAGGTGAGTTTGCTGGCCCATGACCGGCTGTCGCAGGTGCTGATCATTCAGCAGATCAAGGAAAACGCAGACACCGCGGCGCTGGCGGTGCGCAACATTGCCCTGCTCTCCGTGGTGGAGCAGCAAGAGGCCGAGAAGAAGCGGATCGCTGACATCCGCGAAGACAACGTCCGGCTGAACAAGCAGCTCGAAGGTTTCGAGCAGGATGCCCGCAGCACGCTGCTGATCCAGCAATCGGTGAAGACGCGTGGCGCCTACCGCGAGGCCGTGAACAAGGCCATCGATTTCGGCATGGCCGGTGACTCGGCGGCCGCGTCGGTCTACATCACCCAGACGCTGGCACCGCAGCAGACCGCCTACTTCAAGGCGCTGGATGCGCTGTCCGATCACATCACTGGCCAGATGCATGCGGCGGCCACCCGGGTGGAAGAGCGTGCCGCCACTGCGAACCAGGTGATGCTGGGTCTGGCGCTGGGTGCGGCCCTGCTGGGCACGGCCGTGGCCTGGCTGGTGACGCAGTCGATCACCGCGCCGCTGGCCGATGCCGTGAACTGGGCTCGGCGCATTCGCGACGGCGACCTGAGCCGGCATGTGGCCGTGATGGGCAAGGACGAAACCGCGCAGCTCTTGACCGCGATGGACGAGATGCAGACGGCGCTGGAAGGGCTGGTGGCCGTGGCCCGCCGCAATGCCGACAACGTGGCCACGGCCAGCATGCAGATTGCCACCGGCAACCATGACCTGAGCCAGCGCACCGAGCAGCAAGCCAGCGCGCTGGAGCAGACCTCCGCGACCATGGACGAGTTGGGCCACACCGTGCGGGCCAACGCCGAGCATGCGCGCACGGCGGCGCAGCTGGCAGGCGAAGCCGCCGAGGTGGCGCTGCGGGGCGGCAAGGTGGTGGCCGACGTGGTGGACACCATGCACGGCATCCATGCGTCGTCCAGCAAGATCGCCGACATCATTGGCGTGATCGATGGCATTGCCTTCCAGACCAACATCCTGGCCCTGAATGCGGCGGTGGAAGCCGCGCGGGCGGGTGAGCAGGGCCGCGGTTTTGCCGTGGTGGCCTCAGAGGTTCGCAGCCTGGCAGGGCGGTCGTCAGAGGCCGCGAGAGAGATTCGTCAGCTCATCCTGTCCAGCGTCGAGCGCATGGACCAGGGCAGTGTGCTGGTCGATGAAGCCGGCCACACCATGCAGAGCATCGTGACGGCCATCGGGCGTGTCAGTGGCATCGTCAAGGACATCAGCCAGGCCAATGCCGAGCAGGATCACCGGGTGCACGAGGTGACGGAAGCCGTGAGCCAGATCGACACCGCCACGCAGCAGAACGCCGCCTTGGTGGAAGAAGCGGCGGCGGCGGCGGAAAGCCTGCGGCAGCAGTCGCGTGCGCTGGTGACGGCCGTCTCGGCCTTCCGGCTGGCGGGTGATGCCGAGCCCTCGGGCGGAGTGCCCAGGTTGGCAATGGCGGCGTGAGCCCACGGCCGGCTGCGCTGGCGATTGAGGCCAGCGCGTCGGCTCAGCCGGTTTGTGCGCCAGCCTCCGCTTCGGCCATCAACCACGCGCGAAAGCTGGCCAGCGCGGGCGAGTCAGCCCGGCCTTCAGGCGTGATGAGCGCCACCGTGCGCGGGGCGCTGGCAGCGCTCGGGCACAACTCCACCAGCTGACCCGCAGTCAGCTCGTCCTGCACCAGCAGGCGCGGCAGCAGCGCCACGCCCTGGCCTTGCACGGCGGCAGCGGCCAGCATCGAAAACAACTCATAGCGCGGCCCGGCCACGGCGGCTTCGGCCGCATGGCCGTGCGCGTCGAACCAGTCGCGCCAGGCCTCGGGCCGGGTGCTGGCCTGCAGCAGCGGCAGTGCAGCCACCTCCGCCGCGGTGAGGGCCTTGCGGCGTGCCGGCAGCCAGCTGGGTGCACCCACCACGATCATGTCCTCCGGCAGCAAGGCGGCCCGCCGGGTGCCGGGCCAGCGCATCAGCTCTTCAGGCGTGCCGGCCGCCACGGCGGCGTCGAACGGCGTTTCCGCGAACAGGAAGGGGCGGGTGCGGATGTCGATGTGCAGCACCAGCTCCGGGTGGGCGGCGCGCAGGGCCGGCAGACGCGGCATCAGCCAGCGGCTGGCGAAGGTGGGCACGGTGGCCAGGTGCACGGCACCGCCCTGGCCCTGGTTGGCCATGGCGTCGAGCGTGTGGCGCTCCAGAGTGTCCAGTTGCTGGCGCACCTGCCGGGCATAGGCGCTGCCGGCCGGCGTGAGGGCCACGCCGTGCCGCGTGCGCCGGAACAGCGCCAGGCCCAGAAAGCGCTCCAGCGCGGCGATCTGGCGTGAGACGGCGCCCTGCGTCATGGCCAGTTCTTCAGCGGCGCGGGTGTAGCTGTCGTGCCGCGCGGCGGCATCAAAGCAACTCAGGGCCTGCAGGGAAGGGATGTTTCGACGCATGACATGCCAAACGCGGTGTGACTGTGGCGTGCAGTGTGGCGCATTTGAGAAGCAGTTGGGCCTGATAAATACGCCGAGGTATGCGCTGAATGCATGTCTGGGTGCGCAGAATTCGTTTGCCTCACCGTCGGCAGGCGCCTAGCATTCAAGCATTCACCGAACAACCGGAGCGAGACACCATGGCCAAAGCCACCTTCGACTGGAACGACCCGCTGCTGCTGGACAGCCAGCTGACCGACGACGAGCGCGCCGTGCGTGACGCCGCCCGGGCCTACTGCCAGGACAAGCTCGCCCCGCGCGTGGTGCATGCCTTCCGCAATGAGCAGACCGACCTGGCCATCTTCCGCGAGATGGGTGAGCTGGGCCTGCTGGGCGCCACCATCCCCGAGCAGTACGGCGGCGCCGGCCTGAACTACGTCTGCTACGGCCTGGTGGCCCGCGAGGTGGAGCGCGTCGATTCGGGCTACCGCTCGATGATGAGCGTGCAGTCGTCGCTGGTCATGGTGCCGATCAACGAGTTCGGCACCGAAGCCCAGAAGCAGAAGTACCTGCCCAAGCTGGCGCGCGGCGAATGGATCGGCTGCTTCGGCCTGACCGAGCCCGACCACGGCTCCGACCCCGGCAGCATGGTCACCCGTGCCCGCAAGGTGGACGGCGGCTTCAGCCTGAGCGGCGCCAAGATGTGGATCACCAACTCGCCGGTGGCGGACGTGTTCGTGGTCTGGGCCAAGGACGACGAAGGCCAGATCCGCGGCTTCATTCTCGAGAAGGGCTGGAAGGGCCTGAGCGCCCCGGCGGTGCACGGCAAGGTCGGTCTGCGCGCCTCCATCACCGGCGAGATCGTCATGGACAACGTGTTCGTGCCGGAAGAAAACGCCTTCCCCGACGTGCGTGGCTTGAAGGGCCCGTTCACCTGCCTGAACAGCGCGCGTTACGGCATCGCCTGGGGCGCGCTGGGGGCCGCTGAAGATTGCTACACCCGTGCCCGCCAGTACGTGCTGGACCGCAAGCAGTTCGGCCGCCCGCTGGCCGCCAACCAGCTGATCCAGAAGAAGCTGGCCGACATGGTCACTGAAATCTCCCTGGGCCTGCAGGGCTGCCTGCAGCTCGGCCGCATGAAGGACGCCGGCACCGCCAGCGTGGAAGTCACGTCGATCATGAAGCGCAACTCCTGCGGCAAGTCGCTCGACATCGCCCGCGTGGCCCGCGACATGATGGGTGGCAACGGCATCTCCGACGAGTTCGGCGTGGCCCGCCACCTGGTGAACCTGGAGGTGGTGAACACTTACGAGGGCACGCACGACGTGCATGCGCTCATCCTGGGCCGCGCCATCACCGGCATCCCGGCGTTCTCGAACTGACAGGTCACGGCAGTGAGCGCACCCCGGAGCCCGTCCAACAACGCTGAGCGCCAGGCGCCGCTGGCCGGGCTCAAGGTGCTCGATCTGTCGCGCGTGCTGGCCGGCCCCTGGGCGGGCCAGCTGCTGGCGGATCTGGGCGCCGATGTGGTGAAGGTGGAGCGCCCCGGTGCGGGCGACGACACTCGCAGCTGGGGCCCGCCCTTCCTCACCGATGTGGACGGCCGGCCGACCAGCGAGGCCGCCTACTTCCAGTGCGCCAACCGCAACAAGCGCTCGCTCACCGTGGACATGGCGCACCCGGACGGCGCGGCACTGATCCGCCGTCTGGCTGCGCAGGCCGATGTGCTGCTGGAAAACTTCAAGGTGGGTGGCCTGCAGCAATACGGGCTCGACTGGCCCAGCCTGCAGGCGATCAACCCGCGGCTGGTGTATTGCTCGATCACCGGCTTCGGCCAGACCGGCCCGTATGCGCCGCGTGCGGGTTATGACTTCCTCATCCAGGGCCTGGGCGGCCTGATGAGCGTGACGGGCCGCAGCGATGCCGAAGAGGGCGCCGGCCCGCAGAAAGTGGGCGTGGCCCTGACCGACGTGATGACCGGCCTGTACGCCACGATCGCCGTGCAAGGCGCACTCGCTGAGCGTGCGCGCTCCGGCCTGGGCCAGCACATTGATCTGGCGCTGCTGGACGTGCAGGTGGCGGCACTGGCCAACCAGGCCTCCAGCTATCTGGTGTCTGGCCGCGTGCCGCAGCGCATGGGCAATGCCCACCCCACCATCGTGCCGTACCAGGACTTCCCGACGGCCGACGGCGACATGATCCTGGCGATCGGCAACGACGGCCAGTTCAGCCGCTTGTGCGCCGCGCTGGGCCATCCGGACTGGGCGCTGGACCCGCGCTTCGCGACCAACCCGCAACGCGTGGCGAACCGCGGGGTGCTCATCCCCTTGATGCGCCAGACCACCGTCATGAAAACCACCGCTGAATGGGTGGCGCTGCTGGAATCGCAGGCGGTGCCCTGCGGCCCGATCAACCGCATCGACCAGGTGTTTGCCGACCCGCAGGTGCAGGCACGTGGCCTGCAGACCAGCCTGCCACATCCGCTGGCCGGCACGGTGCCGCTGGTGGCCAACCCGATCCGCTACAGCGCCACACCGGTGGTGATGCACAGCGCACCGCCGCTGCTGGGTCAGCACACCGCAGAGGTGCTGGCGCACTGGCTGGGCGTGGATGATGCGGCCTGCCAACACCTGCGGGATCAACAGGTGATCTGAACTCGTCTGGCGGCTGAGAATGCAGAGGTCATCTGTGTTCACGAGACCGTCCATGACCATGTCTGATCTTGCCCTTGCGCGGCTTGGTGGTGCCCGCCGCGCCTGGTTTGCTGCCGCTCTCACGGCGGCCTTCCTCAACGTGGCTTCACCCGCGCTGGCCGCGAAGCCGTCGCCTGAATGGCTTACCCATGCCGAACGCACCGCCTGGGTTGAAACCGGCCGCTACGCCGAGGTCGAGCAGCTGTGCAAGCGCATGGCCACGCGCTTTCCGAAGGCGGTGCGCTGCGAGACTTTCGGCACCACGCCGGAAGGCCGGCCGATGCTGGCCGTGGTGGCCAATACGCGCGGTGTGCTGAGCCCGGCCGCCGCACAGCGCGCGGGGGTGCCCGTGGTGCTGGTGCAGGGCGGCATCCACGCTGGCGAAATTGATGGCAAGGACGCCGGCTTCCAGCTGCTGCGCCAGATGTTGACCGGCGAGGTGCCCAGCTTGCTGGACGAGCAGGTGCTGGTTTTCGTGCCGGTGTTCAACATCGACGGCCATGAGCGCTTCGGTGCCTGGCAGCGGCCCAACCAGCGCGGGCCGGCGGCGATGGGCTGGCGCACCACCGGCCAGAACGTCAACCTGAACCGCGACTACGCCAAGGCCGACAGCCCCGAGATGCGCGCCATGCTGCGCCTGGTGGAGCGCTGGGACCCGCTGGCCACCATCGACCTGCATGTCACCGACGGCGCAAAGTTCGAGCACGACATCGCCATCATGGTCGAGCCTGGAAAGGCCGGTGATGCCGCGCTGCAACCGCTGGGCCGCGACCTGCGCGACGGCGTGATCGCCCAGATCGCCGACCGCGGCGCCTTGCCGGTGGCGTTTTATCCGAGCTTCGTGGTGGAAGACGACCCGGCCTCGGGCTTTGCGGAAGGGGTGTCGCCACCGCGGTTCTCGACCGGTTACTTCCACCTGCGCAACCGCTTCGGCATGCTGGTGGAAACACACTCCTGGCGGCCCTATGCCCACCGCGTCAAGCTGACGCGCGACACCATCGAGGCGGTGCTCACGCAGGTGGCGCGCCACGGTGCGGACTGGCTGGCGCAGGCCCGTGCCGCTGATGCCCGCTCGGCGCAGCTGGCCGGCCAGCCCGTGGTGCTGGATTCGCGCGTGACTGACGCGGTGCGCACCATCGGCTTCCGCGGTTATGCCTACACGCGCACGCCGTCGGAGGTGTCGGGTGCGCTGATGACGCGCTACGACGAAGCCACACCGCAGCTCTGGCGCCTGCCGCTGCGCGACCAGGTGACGCCTCGCTTGCAGCTGCCCGCACCCGGCGCAGGCTATGTGGTGCCGCCGGCCTGGGCGGCGGATGCCGCGGCACGCCTGAGCGCACACGGCCTGCAGTTCGAGCGCCTGACAGTGGCCGTGCCGAAGGTCGCGCTGCAAACCTTCCGGGCGGCCAGCACCAAGCTGGATGCGAAGTCAGTTGAAGGCCACCAGCGCCTGACCGTGACCGGCCAGTGGCGTGACGAGGCCCGCGATGTGCCGGCCGGTGCGCTGTGGGTGCCGATCAAGCAGCCGCGCGCCCGCTTGCTGATGGCGCTGCTGGAGCCGCAGGCCCCCGATTCCTGGCTGGCCTGGGGCGTCTTCAACAACGCCTTCGAAGCCAAGGAATACATGGAGCCTTATGTGGCCGAAGAGGTGGCGCGGCAGATGCTGGCGGCCGATGCGGCGCTGGCGGCGCGGTTCAAGCAGCGCGTGGCGGACGACGCCGCGTTTGCAGCTGACCCGGCCGCCCGGCTCGACTTCTTCTACCGCCTGCATCCGTCGTTCGACGAGCGGCTCAACCTCTATCCCGTCTGGCGGGCAGACCAGCCGCTGCGCTGAGGCTGGGCTTACCAGCTGCCCGTGTTGGCCATCGAGGCCCAGGGCTCTGCCGGGGCGAGCGAGGCGCCGTCCTGCAGCAGTTCGATGGAGATGCCATCGGGCGAGCGCACGAAGGCCATGCGGCCGTCACGCGGCGGGCGCAGGATGGTGACGCCGTGGTCGGCCAGGCGCTGGCAGGCCGCGTAGATGTCGGGCACGGCGTAGGCCAGGTGGCCGAAGTTGCGGCCGCCGGTGTAGGTTTCCGGATCCCAGTTGTGGGTCAGCTCGACCTGCGCGTCTTCGTCGCCGGGAGCGGCCAGGTAGATCAGGGTGAAGCGGCCTTGCGGGTAATCGCGCCGGCTGATCACCTGCAGCCCGAGGGCGTCCTGGTAGAAGTGCAGCGAGGCGTCAACGTCGGTCACACGGACCATGGTGTGCAGGTATTTCATGCCTGAAGTGTGCCGTGTCGACGTGCGGCTTGCCCATGCTGGGGATATTGCCGGCTCACGGGCGTCGGCACGTACCATCGGGCTTGTCTTGAATTTTCCGAGAGAAAGCGAGTTGCGATGTTGCCGATCTGGTCCGTGGGCCTGCCGCTGGTGGCGGCCACCTTTCTCGGCCTGGGGCTGGGCTGGGGCCTGGCCGGTGTCGGTCTGTGGCTCGGTGCCGCCGCGTTGATGGGCGCGGTGCTGGCCTCTGTGCACCATGCCGAAGTGGTGGCGCACAAGGTCGGTGAGCCGCTCGGCACGCTGGTGCTGGCTGTGGCCATCACCGTGATCGAGGTGTCGCTGATCGTCTCGTTGATGCTTGCGGGCGGGCCCGACAAGGCCGCGTTGCCCCGCGACACCATCTTCTCGGCCGTGATGATCATCTGCAATGGCGTGGTGGGCCTGTGTCTGCTGTCTGGCGGCTTGCGGCACCAGGTGCAGACCTTCCGAACCGAAGGCGTGAACGGCGGGCTGGCTGCGCTGGTGGCGCTGAGCACGCTGTCGCTGGTGCTGCCGACCTTCACCACCAGCTCGGTCGGGCCGACCTACACGCCGGCGCAACTCGCGTTCGCGGCGGCCGCGTCACTGGCGCTGTGGCTGGTGTTCGTGTTCGTGCAGACGGTGCGTCACCGCGACTTCTTCCTGCCGGAGGACGACGCACATGACCCGCAGGTGCATGCCGCGCCGCCGAGCACGGCTGAAACCTGGGCCAGCCTGGGGCTGCTGATGGTGGCGCTGGTGTCGGTGGTGGGTCTGGCCAAGTTGCTGTCGCCCAGCATCGAGCAGGCGGTGGCGCAGGCCGGTGCACCCAAGGCGGTGGTGGGCGTGGCGATTGCGCTGCTGGTGCTGCTGCCTGAAACCTGGGCGGCGGTGCGGGCGGCCGCCGCCAACCGGCTGCAGACCAGCCTGAACCTGGCCATCGGTTCGGCACTGGCCAGCATCGGCCTGACCATTCCGGCGGTGGCCGTGGCGGCGCTGTGGCTCGACATGCCGCTGGTGCTGGGCCTGTCGAACAAGGACTTGGTCATGCTCGGCTTGACCTTCCTGGTGAGTGCCATCACCTTTGCGCAGGGGCGCACGAACATGCTGCAAGGCGCGGTGCACCTGGTGATCTTCGCCAGCTTCCTGTTCCTGGCGCTGGTGCCCTGAAGGGCGGACTTCAGCGGACGGGCATCACCTGCCCTGTGGCCGAGAACAGGTCGGTCGGCTGGTTCAGCAACCAGTCCACCAGGGCCGCATCGGTCAAGGGCCGGCTGAACAGATAGCCCTGGGCCAGGGTGCAGCCGGCGGCCAGCAACGCCTCGGCCTGGGCCGGGGTTTCAACCCCTTCGGCAATCACCTGCAGTTGCAGCGCTTCGGCCACCTGCACGGTCGAGCGCACCAGGGCGGCCTGGTAGCGGTTGTCGACCATCTTGATGACGAAGCTGCGGTCGATCTTCACGGCGTTCACCGGCAGCAGATCGAGCGAAGCGAGTGATGAGTAGCCGGTGCCGAAGTCATCGAGCGACAGGCTGACGCCGAGGTCGCGCAGCTGCTGCAGCAGGCCAAGCATCGCGTCGGTCTGCATGGCCAGGCTTTCGGTCACTTCCAGGCGCAGGGCCGACGGCGGCAGATGGTGGTCGGCCAGGGTCTGGCGCACCAGCTCCACCAGGGCCTGGTTGTGCAGCTGCGCTCGGCTCAGATTGACGGACACCGAGGCCGGCGCATGCGGGCCGAGATCACGCTGCCATCGGGCCAGATCCCGGCAGGCGCGGCGCAGCACGAACTCGCCCACCGCCTCGATCAGGCCGGCCTCTTCGGCCACCGGAATGAACTCGATCGGCGGCACCAGACCGCGTTGTGGATGCTGCCAGCGCGCGAGTGCTTCCACGCCCTTGACCTGCCCCGAGGCCAGATCAACGATGGGCTGGTAGGCGACAAACAGGTCGTCGTCGCGCAGCGCGCGCCGCAGGTCGGCTTCCATGTCGACCACCTTGCGGATGCGCTCGTGCATCGCCGGCTGGAAGGCCACGGCACGGCCGCGGCCCTGGTGCTTGGCCTCGTACATGGCGGTGTCGGCGTCGCGCAGCACGCTCTCCACATCGGCCGACGACACATCGCTGGTCAGCACGCCGATGCTGGCACTCGACTGCACACGCCGGCCCTGCAGGTCATAGGGCGCGGACAGGGCCTTCAGCAGCCGGTTGGCCACGGTCATGGCGTCGTCCGGGTGGCGGATGCCGCTGAGCAGCACCACGAACTCGTCACCACCCAGCCGACCGGCCAGATCACTCAGGTCGGCGCCTTGCGCCACGTTGTCGCCGGGCCGCAGCGTGGCGCGCAGGCGGCTGGCGATCTGGCGCAGCAGCTCGTCGCCGGCTTCGTGCCCGAGGCTGTCATTGACGACCTTGAAGCGGTCGAAGTCCATGAAGAGCACCGCGAAGTGCCAGTCGGGCTCCAGCTGCCGGCGGTCCACGCAGCGCTGGATGGCCTGCTGCATGCTGGCCCGGTTCGGCAGTCGGGTCAGGGTGTCGGTCAGGGCGGCGTCGCTCAAGGCCTGGGCCATGTGCTTGTGCGGCGTGATGTCGACATGCACGCCGGCCATGCGCAGGGCACGGCCTTCGCGGTCGCGCTCGATCACGGCGCCGGCGGCCATCACCCACAGCCATTCGCCGCTCTTGGCGCGCATCCGGAATTCGGTGCGGTAGGGCACGCTGGCGTCGTTCAGGTGGGCGCGCAGGGCGGCCCGCGCCATGGTGGCGTCTTCCGGATGCACCAGCCGCATCCAGGCATTGATCTTGTCGGGCAGCTCGGCCAATGCAAAACCGAACATGCGGGCCCACCGACCGTTGTAGCGGATACGGCCACTCGGCAGGTGCCAGTCCCAGCTGCCCAGCCCGGCACCGTCAATGGTCAGATCGAGCATGCGCTGCTGCTCGCGCGATTCGGTTTCGTCGAGGAAGCAGGCGACCACGCCGCGCGCACGACCGTCGCCGTGCAGCAGCAATCGCGTGTTCACCCGCAGCCACCGCCGCGTGCCGTCCGGCAGTTGAACGCCGATCTGTGCGCCTGTCAGTGGCTCGCCGGTGCGCAGCGTGTACATGGCCGGGTGTCGATCACCGGGCAGGTCTTGTCCGATGGCGTCGATCGCGGCCCAGCGCGGGTCGAGCGGGGTCAGACCGAGCAACTGATCACGGGTCAGGTGCAGCACCCGCTCGGCTTCGGTGTTCGCCTCGACGATAGCGCCGCCGGTGTCATGCACCACCACCCCGGCCGGCAGCGTGTGCAGCAGGGTGTACAGGTCATCGAGCGGATGGCCTGTGGGTGGGATATGTAGGACCTTGGCGTGCGGCATGTCTCCGGGGATATCGGACAACAGCCGTCACAACTTGACCCTGCATGTCAGCGATACGCACCGCGAGGGTGCGCCGGAGACCCGCTTCAGAACCCGCTCTGTCGGTCGGCCGTGCGGCCCACCGTGACGCGGCTGGCCACCGCCGCAGGCAGGTTGTAGGGGTCGGCCGTCATCTGGCCCTGCACCACGTCGACGAGGTAGTAGCCGTCGTGGGGGCGCTGGGTCAGGTCGATGCTGCCACCGGCTTCCACGCGCCAGATCTTGAAGCCGCTGTAGGTCACTGGTTCAGCTTCGTTCTGGCAGCCAGCCGCAGGCTGGTCGGCCTGCACCAGGTAAGCGGTGTCGCCAAACACCGTGCCCCGGCCGTCGCGGTCGATCAGCAATACGCCGCCGTCGTTCAGGCCCAGGCCCCAGGCCGATGCCGAGCGGCCGCCGGCCACCTGGCGGCACAGGAAGGTCATCAGCCGGCCCATGCGGTCACGGCGCACGAAATGGCTGTCGGTCAGCAGGTCGGCCAGCGGGGCCCAGTCAAACAGGCGGTCGCTGAAGCTGACCCCGGGCTGGTAGGGCTCGGCCAGGGCCAGCCGTGAGCTGATGCTGCCGCGGCAGCCGTCGAACACCGCCAGCCCGCCCTGGATGGCCAGGCCGGCACTGCCGCCGCCGGTGCCACCGCCGCGCTCGACCAGCGCCTGCACTTCACGCACCGTGGCGCTGCCTTGCCAGCGCATGAAGTTGCATTGATCACCGCCGCGGAAATAAACCACCTCGGCTTGCTGCAGGGCCGACACCACGTCCGGGTCGTCGGCGTCGTCGGCATCACGGATCACCACCGTGGTGCAGGAGTTGACCGTGGGCAGGCCGTTCAGCCGCAGGCACTCGCCCTCGTAGTTCGCGAAGCTGGCGCCCAGCACCACCACGTCCAGCGGGGTGTCGGCGATGCGCTGGGTGAAGTTCTCGAAGGACTCCAGCTCTGGCGGGCCGTCACCCTTCAAATACAGCGCCGGGCCGTGCAGCGCGGGCGCTGCGTCGTCGGTGAAACCGAGGCGGCTGATGGTGACGGACGGTGCTGCTGCCTGCGCCAGGCCGGTCAGCAGGCACAGGCCCGCCGCCCACAAGCCCCTGGCTGCGCGTCGCTGCACGGCCAGCGCAACTTGGCGCGGGCGGGGCAGGGGGGCAAGGTGCTTGAACATGGAGCCACTCCAGATCATGAGAGGGTCAGCGTTGAAAGGGTTATAGCAAGGATCGGGCCGCTTTTTGATGACCACTGTGACCGGAATGGTGCCCCGCCAAGGTGCGATCATTGGCGCATGGGCATGCTTGTTGAGAGGTTCGGTGGATGTTTGGTTCCGTGAAGATGATGCGCTCGGCCATCCGGGGCGCTCGGTGCATCAGGCTGTTCGCCGCTGGCTTGATCATCGCCGCTGGGTCGGCGCACGCACAATCCCCCCAAGTGACCGACTCGCTGGCGCAGCGCCTGCGGGCCTGCACCGCCTGCCACGCCGCCTCAGATCAAACCCTGTCGGACACCTTCGTGCCGCGCCTGGCCGGCAAACCGGCGGCGTACCTGCATGAACAACTGCGCAGCTTCCAGCAGGGCCGCCGGCTGTACCAGCCGATGCAGGGCCTGCTGGCGCCGCTGCCAGACGCCTACCTAGCCGACATCGCCCGCTTCTTCGCCACCCAGCCTGTGGTGCTGGCACCCCCCACGCCCTTGGGGGATGCGGCCCTGCGCACGCGCGGCGAAGCCCTGGCCCTGCGCGGTGATGCCGCCGCGAAGGTGCCGGCCTGCGTGGCTTGCCACGGCGCGGCACTGACCGGCGTGCTGCCCGCCACGCCCGGCCTGGTGGGCCTGCCGCGCAACTACCTGGTGGCGCAGCTGGGCGCCTGGCGCAGCGGTGCGCGTCAGGCGCGATCGCCGGACTGCATGTCGCAGATTGCCCGTGCGCTGGACCAGAACGACCTGGCCGCCGTGGCCGCCTGGCTGGCCAGCCAGCCTTTGCCGGCCGTGCATGACGCCGTTCCCCTCGCCAGCCTGCCGGCACCGCCGCCGATGGCCTGCGGCAGCATCCCGGCCGTGGGTGCCGACAACCGCGGGGCGGTGCGACCATGAAGCGGTTTGCAGCCATTGTTTCAGCGCTGGCCCTGTCTGCCCTCGGCGTTGCGGGCGCCCTGGCAGCGCGTGGTGGTTATTTGAGCTCCGGCGAGGTGGACGCGCGTCCGTCGTCGGCCACGCCTGAGTTGGTGGCGCGTGGCGACTACCTCGCCAAGGTTGGCGGCTGCGTGTCGTGCCACACCCAGGCCGGCCAGCCGCTGATGAGTGGCGGTGTGGGCATCACCACCCCGTACGGCGTGGTCTGGCCGGGCAACCTCACGCCGGACGCCACGACCGGCCTCGGCGCATGGGGCCTGGCCGACTTCCGGCGCGCGCTGCGCCACGGCCAGTCACGCGACGGGCGCTTGCTGTCGCCGGCGTTCCCGTACACCGCCACCACCTTGTTGCCCGATGCCGACGTGCAGGCGCTGTGGGCCTGGCTGGGCACTTTGCCTGCCACCGCACGGCCTGCACCTGCGGCCACCTTGAGCTGGCCGACCAATGAGCGCTGGGCCCTGGCCATCTGGCGCGGCCTGTATTTCACGCCGGGTGAGCTGGCGCCGGTACCGGGCCAGAGCGCGGAATGGCAACGCGGCGCGCTGCTGGTGCGCGGCGTGGCGCATTGCAGTGCCTGCCACGACAGCCGCAATGCCTTGGGCGCCGCGCGTGAGCCGGGCTCGCTCGATGGACAGTTGATGCCGGGCGGCGGCTGGCTGGCGCCGTCGCTGCTGCAGGCCGATCAGGCGGGCGTGCAGGCCTGGCGCACCGAAGACATCGTCGCCTTGCTGCGTGAAGGCCAGAGCCCGCAGGGCCGTGCCAATGGCCCGATGGCCGAGGTGGTGCATGCCAATACCCGCCACCTGACGCTGGCCGATGCGCAGGCCATGGCCACCTATCTTCGCGCCTTGCCGTTGCAGCCAGATGCCGCGCCGCAGGCAGCGATGAAAACGCCGGCGCCAGCCACACCCGCCTCTTCCGCCTCGCAGGACGGCAGCTCCGCCATCGCCGTGCCGGGCGCCCGCCTGTATGCCCGCCACTGCGCCGAATGCCACGGCGATCAAGGCCAGGGCGTGCCGGGGGTGTATCCACCGCTGGCTGGCAATCGCCTGGTGACCATGTCTCGCCACAACAACCTGGTGCGCAGCGTGATGGAAGGCGGCTTCGCGCTGCCCACGGCCGCCGAGCCTCGCCCTTACGGCATGCCGCCCTTCGGCCCCTTGCTCAGCGACCCTGAACTGGCCGAGTTGCTCAGCTGGATGCGCACCGCCTGGGGCCACCAGGCTGCGCCGGTGAGCACGGTCGACATCAACCGCCTGCGCGGCGACCTGCAGCGATGAGCTTCCTGCGCGTGAGGCGCCTGCTGGCGCCAGCGCTACACCGCCAGCGGGCGGCTGGCGTCAGGCACCAGCAGCGTCACATCGCGGCTGGCCACGGCCACGCAGGGCAGTACCCAGCCCTCGGCGCGCTCTTCGGCGCTCACGCCGGGCCAATCGATGCGGTAGCTGATTTCACCCGCCGTCATGCGGCACAGGCAGCGCCGGCAGGTGCCGTTGCGGCATGAACGCACCAGCCGCACGCCTGCGCGTTCGGCGCTTTCCATCAACGACAGCCCGGCCTGCAAGGGCACGTGCCAGCCGTGCGGCGCCAGCAGCAGCACGGGGCCGTCGGGCGTTGGCGGAGTTGACGGGGCGACCTGACACATGGCGCGATGCTAGCGCCACCCACCCGAGGAGATGAGCGATGGGACCGTTGCAAGGATTGCGTGTGATCGAGCTGGCCAGCATCGGCCCCGGGCCGCTGTGCGCCATGTTGCTGGCCGACCAGGGCGCCGACGTGGTGCGCATCGACCGCCTGCAGCCGAGCGGGCTCGGGCTGGATCTGGATGAGACGCAGGACATCGCGGCCCGTGGCCGGCGCTCGGTGGCGCTCGATTTGAAACACCCCGACGGCCTGGCCGCGGCGCTGGCGCTGGTGGCCGGGGCCGATGTGCTGATCGAGGGCTGGCGGCCGGATGTGGCCGAGAAGCTGGGCCTCGGCCCTGCGGATTGCCATGCGCTGAACCCGGGCCTCATCTACGGCCGCATGACGGGCTTCGGACAGACCGGCCCCTTGGCCGCGGCGGCGGGGCATGACATCAACTACATCGCCCTCACCGGCGCGCTGCACGCGATCGGCACGGCGCAGCCCGGCAGCCCGCCCGTGCCGCCGCTGAACCTGGTGGGCGACTACGGCGGCGGCGCCCTGTATCTGGCCTTTGGCGTGATGGCCGCGTTGTTCGAGCGCCAACGCTCTGGCCGTGGGCAGGTGGTGGACGCGGCGATGGTGGACGGTGCCGCATCGTTGATGACGCTGTTTCACGGCCTGGCCGCCGGCGGTGGCTGGAACACCGCGCAGCGCGCCAGCAACCTGCTCGATGGTGGCGCGCCGTTTTATGGCTGCTATGCCACCTCGGATGAGCGCTGGGTGTCCATCGGCCCGCTGGAGCCGAAGTTCTTTGCCCAGTTGGCGGGCCTGATCGGGCTGCCGGCGCATTTCGTGAGCAGCCAGTACCGGCGCGAAACCTGGCCGGCGATGCGCGCCGCGCTGTCGAGCATCTTTGCCAGCCGCACCCGCGACGCCTGGTGTGCATTGCTTGAAGGCACCGACGCCTGTTTTGCCCCGGTGCTTGATTTGCACGAGGCCACCGACCATGCCCACGCCGAGGCCCGCGGCGCCTATCTGACGATCAACGGCCTGCGCCAACCCGCACCCGCCCCGCGCTTTGGGCGCAGCGTGGCGGAGGTGCCTTCGCCGCCCCCGCAACTCGGCCAGCACACCCACAGCGTGCTGCGCGAGGCGGGGTTGAGCGACGATCACATCGGCCGCTTGCTGGCCAGTGGTGCGGCGCGCCAGAATCCGGCCCCATGACCGCCCCCCGAGACTTTCAGCCCGCCCCGCAAGACCTGCAGGGCACCCGCCAGGCCGCCAGCCTGCTGTTGTTGCGCGACAGCCCCGCCGGCCCCGAAGTGCTGATGCTGCGTCGGGCCGAACGGGCGGATGACCTGCGCAGCGGCGTCTGGGTGTTCCCGGGCGGCGTGCTGGACCCGGTGGATGCCCGCCTGCATGCGCGGGTATCGGGCGCAGACGACGCGGCGCTGAGCGAGGACATGGGCCTGGCCGCCGGTGCGCTGGACTATGTCGTGGCCGCCATCCGCGAAAGCTTCGAGGAAGTGGGCGTGCTGCTGGCCGGGCCAGTCGAGGCGGCGCAGCGGGCGGCGCAAGAGCGCGACGGCTGCATCACCGGCGCTGACTTCGAAGCACTGTGCCAGCGCCACGACCTGCAGTTGCAGGGCGACGCGCTGGTCTACTACAGCCATTGGCTGACCCCGCCGGGCATGCCCAAACGCTTCGATACGCGGTTCTTTGTGGCCCGCATGCCCGCCGGGCAAAAGGCGGTGGCTGACCGGGGCGAAGCGCAGGAGGTGGCCTGGTTCACGCCGGCCGCCGCGCTGGAGGCTGAGCTGAAATTGTTGCCGGTCACGCGCCGCACGTTGATGGACCTGGCCCGCGCGCCCGATGTGGCCAGCGTGCTCGACCTGGCCCGGCGCCAGCCGCCCGAGCGTTGCATGATGCCGCGCCTGGGTCTGGGGCCGAAGGGCGTGCGCCCGGTGCTGCCCGATGAATGGGCCTGGGCTGAAATCGGCCGGCTGGACCCGACTGGCCAAGGCGATGTGGCGCTGGATTTGCAGCCGCTGCGCGCCGTGCCCTTGTCGCCCCGTGTGACGCGCCTGACCTGCGCCAACGGCTCGGTGATGACCGGCCCCGGCACCAACACCTACCTCGTGCGCTCGCCCGGCAGCATGGAGGTGGCCGTGATCGACCCCGGCCCCGAAGATGCCCACACCGAGGCCCATCTGCAGGCCGTGCTGGCCGCAGCCGCGCCGGGGCGCATCACCCGTATCTTTGTCACCCACACCCACAAAGACCATTCACCCGCGGCGCAGCGGCTGCGCGCGCTGACCGGTGCGCCGGTGATTGGCCGGGTGGCCGATCACCCCGAGTGGCAGGACGCCACGATGCAGCCCGACCACGTGCCGGCCGACGGCGAATGGTTCGAACTCGGGCCGGATGCGCACCTGCAGGCCGTGGCCACGCCCGGCCATGCGTCGAACCACGTCTGCTGGCTGCTGCCGCAAGAGCAGTTGCTGTTCACCGGCGACCATGTGATGCAGGGCTCGACGGTGGTGATCAACCCACCCGACGGCGACATGGCGGCGTATTTCCGGTCGCTGGAAGCGATGCTGGCGCTGGACCTGGATTGGCTGGCGCCGGGGCATGGTTTCCTGATGCCCGAGCCGCATGCCGAAGTGCACCGCCTGCTGGCCCATCGGCGGGTGCGCGAGGCCAAGGTGATGGCTGCACTGGCCGCCATCGGCCCGGCGACCGCCGAGCAGCTGGTGCCCGAGGTGTATGGCGACGTGCCGGTGGCCCGCCACGCCCTGGCCGCCCGTTCATTGACCGCCCACCTGCTGAAGCTGGCGGGCGACGGCCGTGCAACCTGCAGCGACGCCGAGGCCGTCTGGCAGGTGGTGGCCTGACGGGCCGCACACGCGCGGATGACCGCGGATGGCCGCGGATGGCGCCGCTGCCGCCGTGCAGCGTTCTTGGGGCTTGAAAGCCCGGCGCCCATCCCCATGTGCACCGCTGGCCGCCCGGTAAAGCCGGGCGCGCGACTTCATCAAAACCCATAAACAGAGTCCTGACTCCTCGTCCCATCATGAGCAAACAGACCCATTCCTTCCAAGCCGAGGTCAAGCAGATCCTGCACCTCGTCACGCACTCGCTGTATTCGAACCGCGAGATCTTCCTGCGCGAGCTCGTCTCGAACGCGTCCGACGCCTGCGACAAGCTGCGCTTCGAGGCGCTCGACAACGCCGCCCTGCTGGAAGACGCCCCTGAGCTGGCCGTGCGCGTGCTGTTCGACGCCGACGCGAAGACCATCACCATCCGCGACAACGGCATCGGCATGAGCGCCGACGAAGCCGCAGCGCACCTGGGCACCATCGCCAAGAGCGGCACGCGCGAGTTCATGTCCAAGCTCGACGGCGACCAGAAGAAGGACGCCAACCTGATTGGCCAGTTCGGCGTGGGCTTCTACTCCGGCTTCATCGTCGCCGACCGCATCACGGTCGAAACCCGTCGCGCCGGCCTGCCGGCTGATCAAGGCGTGCGCTGGTCGAGCGAAGGCACGGGTGAATATGACCTCGAAACCATCGAGCGCACCCAGCGCGGCACCGACGTCATCCTGCACCTGCGCGAAGACGCTGCCGAGTACCTGTCGACCTGGAAGCTGAAGTCCATCATCAGCAAGTACAGCGACCACATCTCGCTGCCCGTGCTGATGCAGAAGGACGAGTGGGACGCGGAAGCCGGTGCCCAGGTGAAGACCGACGAGTGGGAGCCGGTGAACAAGGCCGCGGCCCTGTGGGCGCGCAGCAAGAGCGACGTGACCGACGCCGAGTACCAGGAGTTCTACAAGCAGATCAGCTACGACAGCCAGGCGCCGCTGGCCTACACCCACAACCGGGTGGAAGGCCGCACCGAGTACACCCAGCTGCTCTACATCCCGACCAAGGCGCCGTTCGATTTGTGGAACCGCGACAAGCGCGGTGGCGTGAAGCTGTACGTCAAGCGCGTCTTCATCATGGACGATGCCGAGACGCTGCTGCCGGTGTACCTGCGCTTCGTCAAGGGCGTGATCGACTCGGCCGACCTGCCGCTGAACGTGAGCCGCGAGCTGCTGCAGGAAAGCCGCGACGTGAAGGCGATCCGCGAAGGCTCGACCAAGCGCGTGCTGTCGATGCTCGAAGCCCTGGCGGACAGCGACAGCGCCGAGGACAAGGCCAAATACCAGAGCTTCTGGAACGAGTTTGGCGCCGTGCTCAAGGAAGGCATCGGCGAGGACATGGCCAACGCCGAGCGTCTGGCCAAGCTGTACCGCTTTGCCTCGACCCACGCCGACGAGGGCGTGAGCCTGGCTGATTACGTGTCGCGCATGAAGGAAGGCCAGGACACGATCTACGTGATCACGGCCGACACCCTGACCGCCGCCCGCAACAGCCCGCAGCTCGAGATCTTCCGCAAGAAGGGCCTCGAAGTGCTGCTGCTCACCGACCGCGTCGACGAGTGGCTGCTCTCGCACCTGCATGAGTTTGAAGGCCACTCGCTGCAAAGCGTCGCCAAGGGCGGCGTGGACCTGAGCAAGCTGCAGGACGACGAGGAAAAGAAGAAGGCCGAGGAAGCCGCCGAGACCTTCAAGCCGGTGCTGGAACGCCTGAAGGAAAGCCTGAAGAGCCGCGTCAAGGACGTGCGCGTGACGACCCGTCTGGTGGATTCGCCCGCCTGCGTGGTGGTGGAAGAGGGCGACATGAGCGCCCACCTGGCGCGTCTGCTGAAGCAGGCCGGCCAGGAAGCGCCGTCGTCATTGCCGGTGCTGGAAGTGAACCCGGACCATGCGCTGGTGAAGAAGCTGGCTGATGACCCGCGGTTCGATGACCTGGCTCAGATCCTGTTCGACCAGGCCTTGCTGGCCGACGGCGCCCAGCTGGACGACCCGGCCGCCTATGTGCAGCGCGTGACGCGCTTGCTGGCGGCCTGAGCTCGAGCCGGCGCTGAGCCTTCGGGCTCAGCCGAGCAGGTCGCGCATGCGCTCGACCTGCTCGTTCAATTCGGTGGCCTGCTGCTGCCAGTAGCTCGGGCTGTCGAACCACGGAAAGCCGATCGGGAACGCCGGGTCTGACCAGCGTTCGGCGATCCAGGCGCTGTGGTGAATCATCCGCAGCGTGCGCAGCGGCTCGATCAGCAGCAGCTCCCGGTCGTCAAAGGGGGTGAAGTCGCGGTAGCCGTCGAGCAGGTGGTGCAGCGCGGCGTCGGTGGCCTCGCGCTCACCGGGCAGCAACATCCACAGGTCTTGCACGGCCGGGCCGGTGCAGCAGTCGTCAAAGTCGACGAGGTTCGGGCCGCTGTGCTGGCCTTCGTCGCGCCACAGCAGGTTGCCGGGGTGGCAGTCGCCGTGCAGACGAAAGCTGCGCACGCCATCAAGGCGGGCGGTCAGCTGATCGATCAATTCGAGGGCCTGGGCACTGGCGCGCAGCCAGCTGCTTTCGGTGTCGGCATGCACGGTGCCGCTGTCCAGCAGCCGTTGTCGCGCTGCGTGGCCGTAGGTCTGGCTGTTCAGCGTGCGCCGGTGCTCGAAGCGGCCGCGCCGGCCCACCGCATGCACGCGGCCCAGCAGGCGGCCCAGGCGCGCCAGCGTTTCCGGGTGTTCCAGCTCCGGGGCATGGCCCACGCGCCGCTCGGTCACGGCAAGGCGGAAGGTGCCGCCGTCCGGGGTGGTGAAGCGCCCCAGCGTCGGCGTGCACAACACCAGGTCGGGCGTGCGCGGCTGCAGGGCCAGCGGCGTGACCACCGGCAGATCGGCCTCGGCCAGCTCAGCCGTCAGGGCATGTTCCTCGGCGATCTGGGCGTCGGTCCAGCGATTCGGCCGATAGAACTTGGCGACGACGGCGCTGCCGTCTTCCAGGTGCGCCATCCACACCCGGTTTTCATAGGAGTTCAGCTGCAGCAGCCGCCCGTCGGCGTCAAAGCCGGCGGCGTATAGCGCTTCGAGCACCGCCTGAGGATCGAGGCTGGCGTAGGGCGCCAGGGTGGGAGCGTGGTCAGATGCGGTGGGCATCGCCGCATCCTACGCGAGCAGGCTCACTCGATCGTGGTCTGCCGGGTCTTGCCGATGCCGGCCTTCACTTCCGAAAAGAAGTGCAGCAGCAGGTCCATGCGCTGGGCGTGACTCTTCATCTGGTAGTCAAGCTCGGCGGCCTGCACTTCCACCATCTCCTCGACATGTGAGGCGAACGATTCCGGCGGCAGTTTCAGGCGGGCTTCCGATTCACTGCCGTCACGCACCACCTCGGCCCCCGACTTGCGGGCGATCTTCAGCATGGCGGTGTTTTCGCTCAAGGCATGGATGATCATCGTTTCGACATTCCGGTTGCGGGCGTGCAGCACGGCATGGTCAAACAGGCGACGGCCGTAGCCGCGAGCGCGGGCCTTGGGCAGCACGGACACACCGAACTCGGCAGCGGCCGGCTCGTTGGGCAGCTCGGGCAGGTAAGCCAGGTGGGCCATGGCGATCAGCTCGAGCTTGCGGTTGAACACGCCAAAGACCTCGTCGCGGCGGAAGTCCAGCAGATCGACATAGCGGCCGATCTGGGCGTCATTTGCCGCATAGCCGAAGCGCAGGTAACGGTCTTGCGGCTCCATGGCCAGCAGGTGCGCAAGCACACGCGGGCGGTGGCGCTCAGACAGCGAGCGGATCGGGATCCAGCGAAAGGAAGCAGGGTTGGCAACAGGCGTCACACCGGATTCGTCCATCGGGACACTCCAGGAACTAAGGGATTACCCGCAATGTACACGGCCCGTCTGGAGAGCGGTACCCAGAAGCCTGATGCGGCTGAGGCAGAATTCGCAGTGGACACAAAAGTTTTCTGCGATATACTCGCGGGCTTTCCCGCAATCGGCGGGGAGAGCGGGCCATTGTTGTGGCCATGTTCAGGGCAGTTGACTGGCATGGCACGGCACCGGCGCCCGGTGTGACCTGAGAGGCCGCCGGTTGATGTGTTTTTCGAGAGTCAAAACTCTTCGGTCAGCGCACCAACCCCTCCAAAAGCGGTTCCGATGGCACTCGGCCAGCCGCTCATACAGCCGTAATTCTCATACAGAGACCATCTCATGAAGACCTTCAGCGCCAAACCGGCCGAGGTGACGCACGAGTGGCTTGTGATTGACGCCACCGACAAGGTGCTCGGACGTGTTGCCAGCGAAGTGGCACTCCGTTTGCGCGGCAAGCACAAGGCCATTTACACGCCTCACGTGGACACCGGTGATTTCATCATCATCCTGAACGCCGACAAGATCCGCGTCACTGGCAACAAGGCCAATGACAAGGTGTACTACCGTCACTCGGGTTTCCCGGGCGGTATCTACGGCACCAAGTTCAAGGACATGCAAGCCAAGCACCCAGGCCGCGCCCTGGAAAAGGCCGTCAAGGGCATGCTGCCCAAGGGCCCGCTCGGCTACGCCATGATCAAGAAGCTGAAGGTGTATGCGGGCGACACGCATCCGCACGCCGCCCAGCAGCCCAAGGCGCTGGAAATCTAAGGAGCGGTGATGATCGGTAATTGGAACTACGGCACTGGCCGTCGCAAGTCGTCCGTCGCACGCGTCTTCATGAAGAAGGGCACCGGCCTGATCACCGTCAACGGCAAGACCGTGGACGAGTACTTCGGCCGTCAAACCTCGATCATGATCGTCAAGCAGCCTCTGATGCTGACGGCCAACGCTGAAACGTTTGACATCAAGATCAACGTGCATGGCGGCGGTGAGTCCGGCCAGGCAGGTGCAGCCCGTCACGGCATCACCCGCGCACTGATCGACTACGATGCAGCCCTGAAGCCCGAACTGAGCCACGCCGGCTTCGTCACGCGTGATGCGCGTGAAGTCGAGCGTAAGAAGGTCGGTTTCCACGGTGCACGTCGCCGCAAGCAGTTCAGCAAGCGCTGATACCGCGAAGCACCTTCGTGGTGTTTCATTTCAAAGGCCGCCCTGTGCGGCCTTTGTCGTCTTTGGCCCCCGGTTTCAACCAGACACGGAGCGTTGCTGATGCGTTGGAAGTTGTTGCGCCGTCGCCTGTCCGTCAGCGCGCCGCGCATGATCGTCCGCAGCCACCTGCCGTGGCCCCTGCGTTGGGCCGTGGCCGCTGTCGCATTCGGTTTTTCTGCAGCGCTGGCCTTGTGGGCGTTTGAATTCGGCAAGGACATCGCCGGCCTGGACCGGGGTGCCAAGGACGAGCTCAGCCGCCTGCGCAATGAGGCGACCGAGCTGCGTGATGCGCGCGACAAGGCGCAGTCCATCGCCAACACCGCTGAAAGCCTGCTCAAGACCGAGCGCGTGGCACAGGAGCGTCTGGCTGCGCAGCTGCGCCAGGCCGAATCGGACAACCTGACCCTGAAGGCCGACCTCGGCTTCTTTGAGCGGCTGTTGCCGGCGGCCGGTGCCGTTGAGGGCGCCCTGGTGTTGCGCGGGTTCCAGATCGAGCCCGACGGCGCAGGTTCCTGGAAGTACCAGTTGCTCGCCATGCAGAGTGGCAAGGCGGGCGGTGTCTTCAACGGCCGCTATGACGTCACGCTGTCGGGCACCTTGGACGGCAAACCGTGGACGATGAGCTTTCCGAATGGCATGCAAACTTTGCAAGTGAAGCAATATGCAAGGGTGGAAGGGCGCATCGCCGTTCCGGCATCGGCCGTGGTAAAAACCGCGCAGCTCAAGGTGGTTGATGCCAGTGGCGCCGTGCGTGCCAGCCAGACCACCCGACTGTGACGGCGCACGGGGTTTCATGCCCTGACGCGCTGCTTTGACAACTCGATTGGGACAATGGCTGATGCGCCCGCTAGAAAGCTGGCCACGGCTGCTGTGGAGAACATCACATGTGGTTCAGCAAGAAGAAGCAACCCCCGATTCGCAGCCTGATTGGCGAGGGCACCGCGGTGCACGGCGAACTCCGGTTCACCGACGGTCTGCGCATTGACGGTGAAGTGCACGGCGACGTGATCGCCGAAAGTGGCACCGGCAGCCTGCTCGTGATCAGCGAAAATGCCCGCGTGGTGGGCAAGGTGATCGCGGGTCATGTGATCATCAACGGTACTGTTACCGGCCCGGTCATGTCCAATGAGCTGCTGGAGCTTCAGCCCAAGGCTCGCATCGTGGGTGATGTCACCTACGAATCACTGGAAATGCACCAAGGCGCCACCATTGATGGCGGCCTGCAGCACCGTGCGGCCGGCACCAAGCTGTTGATTGAAGAAGACAAGCAGTCGCCCCTGAAGCTGGCTGCTTCCAACGAATCCTGATTTTCCGAAAGGTCACCATGAACGCTGTCGCCGAAACCCTGACCCCCAGCACCGAAGGCATGCCTGCTCCGCTGGTCTTTACCGATGCGGCTGCTGCCAAGGTGGCTGATCTGGTGGCCGAAGAAGGCAACCCGGAGCTGAAGCTGCGCGTGTTCGTGCAGGGCGGCGGCTGCTCGGGCTTCCAGTACGGTTTCACCTTCGACGAAATCGTGAACGCTGACGACACCCAGATGGGCAAGAACGGCGTGACGCTGCTGATCGACGCGATGAGCCTGCAGTACCTGGTCGGCGCCGAGATCGACTACAAGGAAGATCTGCAAGGCGCCCAGTTCGTCATCAAGAACCCGAACGCCACCACCACCTGCGGTTGCGGCTCCAGCTTCTCGGCTTGAGTGGCCGGCACCTGCGGGTGCCTTGCCAGCAAATCAGCCACCTTCGGGTGGCTTTTTTTCGTCTGAACCTTGTGAATCAAGCCGGGTAGAGCGCACCCAGCACGCGGGGCCCGCGTGCGCCCGTCACCTCGGCCCGGTTGCCGGCATCGCGCTGGCAGAACGCACGGGCCAACCAGGCGAAGGCCACGGCCTCGACCTGCATGGCGGGCACGCCGGCCGAGTCGGTGGCCGCCACGCGCCAACCCGGCAGCAGGGCCGCCAGGCGACGCATCAGGTGGCCATTCAAGGCGCCGCCACCGCACACCAGCAAGTCCCGGGTGCCGGGCAGGCAGTGCTGCGTCAGGGCGTCACAGGCAGCGCGGGCCGTGAATTCGGTCAGCGTGGCTTGCACGTCCGCCGGCGCCACATCGCCATGGCTGGCCAGGTGGCGGGAGAGCCACGCCACATTGAACAGGTCGCGGCCGGTGCTCTTGGGCGGGTCCTGGGCCAGGAAGGGCTCTGAAAGCAGCAGTTCGAGCAGAGCGACATGCATCGTGCCGCTGGCAGCCCAGGCGCCGCCACGGTCAAACGGCTGGCCCAGGTGCTGCTGGCACCAGTGGTCCATCAGGGCATTGGCCGGGCCGCAGTCAAAGCCGGTCACGCGGCCTGCAGCATCGCTGCGGGCGGGCAGCACGCTGAGGTTACCGATGCCGCCAAGGTTGAGCACCGCGCGCGGCGCATCAGCCAGGGCGAACAACTCGGCGTGACAGGCCGGCACCAGGGGCGCGCCCTGACCGCCGGCGGCCACGTCGCGGCTGCGGAAATCGCAGACCACGTCGATGCCGCACAACTCCGCCAGCAGGGCGCCGTTGTTGAGCTGGCAGGTGTAGCCGGTGCCGTCGAATTCAGCCGGGCGGTGCCGCACGGTCTGGCCATGTGAGCCGACGGCGGTGACTTCACGCGGCATGCAGCCGGTCTGGTCCAGCAACTGGTGCACCACCGAGGCCTGCAGGCGGGCCAGCGCGTTGGCCGCCAGCGCGCCCAGGTGCAGCTCGTTGTGGCCGGCCAGATTCAGGGCCAGCAGGGTCTGGCGCAGCTCTTCCGGCATCGGTGCGAAGACATGCGCCAGCGTTTGCAGCCGCGCGCCAGTGCCGCCTTGGCCGCGGAAACGTGCAATCACGCCGTCCACGCCGTCGGTCGACGTGCCCGACATCAGCCCGATGAAAAGCGGGTCGGTGCGGGCGGGGTTGGCGTGTGGCGTGCCGGGCAGCGGCAAGTGGCTTACTCGATGCGCCGGCCGGGCTGGCCACTCAGATCGTCGGCCACATCCAGCTGGGTCTTCAGCTTCAAGGCTGCCTGCAGGAAGCGCGGACGCTGCTGCGGGTTCAGCGTGATGGTTTCAGACGCCTTGGCGATCACCATCGGGTCTTGATGGCGGCCAGCCACGCGGAATTCGAAGTGCAGGTGCGGGCCGGTGGCCCAGCCGGTGGCGCCCACTGCGCCAACACGCTGGCCCTGGTCGATGCGCTGGCCCTTGCGCACGTCGATGCGGCTCAGGTGGGCATACACGGTCAGGCGATCGCCGCTGTGGCGCACCTGCACGACATTGCCGTAGCCGTTCTGCTGGCCGGCGAAATCGACCACGCCGTCGCCAACGCTGCGCACCGGCGTGCCGGTGGGTGCGCCGTAGTCCACGCCCAGGTGGGCGCGCCAGGTCTGGTGGATCGGGTGGAAGCGCATCGCGAAGCCGGACGTGACCCGCGAAAACTCCATCGGGCTGGCCAGGAAGCTGCGGCGCTTGCTCTGACCGTTGAAGTCGAAGTAGCCGCCCTTGCCCTCACCGAACCACGCGCCCTGGTAGGTCTTGCCGTTGTTGACGAACTCGGCCGCCAGCACCTTGCCGCTGCCCTGGTTCCAGTTGACCGGCTCGCCGTCAGCGGTGAGTGCTTCGTAGACCACGGCAAAGGTGTCGCCCTTGCGCAGTTCACGGTGGAAGTCGATGTCGCCCGAGAACATCTCGGCCATCTGCACGGCCACGGCGTCGGGGATGCCGGCGTCGTCGGTGGCGGCAAACAGCGAGGAGCGGATCGTGCCGCTGGCCAGGCGCGAGGTTTTCTCCAGCGGTGCCAGCTCCAGCGATGCGTGCCATTGGCCATCGGCCTGGCGCAGGCTCAGCCGCGTGAACTGCTGGATGTCTGAGGCGTCGCCATTGGCGGGGTAGCGGGCCTGCAGCGATTGCAGGCGGCCGTCGGCGCCCACGCTGACGGTGACCAGCTTGCCGGCGCGGCCTTCCAGCAGCCGGCGGGCGACGCTGTCATTGCGGATCCAGTTGGCCGCGGCCGTGTCTTGCACGCCCAGGCGGCGCAGCAGCGATTCGGCGCTGTCGCCCGGACGGGTCACGTCGTTGCGCTGCAGGGCCATGCGCAGGCCTGCCAGCGCTTCGAGCTGGCTGTCGATGCTGCTGTGCGGTACGACGGCTTCCTCGATGACGCGCACCGGCAACTCGGCCGCGTCGGGCGCCATCGGCGCAATGCCGAAAGCCGCCACGCCGAAGCCAGCCAGGAGGGAGAGCACGGCCATCGAGATGCCGCGGCGGTGGGTGTGCAGACGGGTGCCCAGCGCTTGTGCGCGTTCGGGCAGGGTCTGCAGGAATTGGGAGACCAACGAAGTCAAGATGCGGATGCCGGTGCCGGAGTCAGTGTTCGGGGAAGCGCGCCGGGCGTGCTTCGTCGGAGTGCTGTTTGCGCCGCCCGTAGAATCGGGCGCCTCCTGCAGACAGCTTGCAAGGAACATCACTAGCACGCTGCGTGCCCGTCTTTGCGGGCTGCGCTTCGCGCGTCAACGAGTATAACAATCCGGCTCCTGGCCCCAGATCCGGAAAACCACTGGCAGCTTCACCCATGTCCGACCCCGTTTCCGCCACCTCCGCCACCCCTGCGCCGGCCGCGCCCTTGAGCGACAAGGTCAGAGAAGCCCTGGCCGTCAGCCTGCGTGGTTGCGCCGAACTCCTGCCCGAGGCGGACTGGGTCAAGAAGCTGCAGCGCTCGGAGGCCACCGGCCAGCCGCTGCGCATCAAGCTGGGCCTGGACCCCACCGCCCCCGACATCCACCTGGGCCACACGGTGGTGCTCAACAAGATGCGCCAGCTGCAAGACCTGGGTCACCGCGTGATCTTCCTGATCGGAGACTTCACCTCGCTGATCGGTGATCCGTCGGGCCGCAACAGCACCCGCCCGCCGCTGACCAAGGAGCAGATCGAGGCGAACGCGCAGACCTACTACAAGCAGGCCAGCCTGGTGCTCGATCCGAGCAAGACCGAGATCCGCTACAACAGCGAGTGGTGCGACCAGCTCGGCGCGCGCGGCATGATCCAGCTCGCCGCCAAGTACACGCTGGCCCGCCTGCTGGAGCGCGACGACTTCACCAAGCGCTACCAGGCCAACGTGCCCATCTCGATGCACGAGCTGCTGTACCCGCTGATGCAGGGCTACGACTCGGTCGCACTGAAGAGCGATCTGGAACTCGGCGGCACCGACCAGAAGTTCAACCTGCTGGTGGGTCGCGCCTTGCAGGCCGAGTACGGCCAGGAAGCCCAGTGCGTGCTGACCATGCCGCTGCTGGAGGGTCTGGACGGCGTCGAGAAGATGTCGAAGTCGAAGAACAACTACATCGGCATCACCGAGCCGGCCAACAGCATGTTCGCCAAGGTGCTGTCGATCAGCGACACGCAGATGTGGAAGTGGTTCACGCTGCTGAGCTTCCGCAGCGAAGGCGAGATCGCCGGCCTGAAGGCCGAGGTCGAGGCGGGCCGCAACCCGAAGGAAGCCAAGGTGCTGCTGGCCAAGGAAATCACGGCCCGTTTCCATGACGCGGCTGCGGCCGAAGCGGCCGAGCAGGACTTCAACAACCGCGCCAAGGGCGGCATTCCCGATGACCTGCCCGAGGTGTCGCTGACCGGTGCGCCCATGGCCATCGGCGCGCTGCTGAAGGCCGCCAACCTGGTGGCCAGCGGCAGCGAAGGCCTGCGCATGGTGGAGCAGGGTGGCGTGCGCATTGACGGCGCCGTGGTCAGTGACAAGGCGCTGAAGGTGGGCGCGGGTACGATGGTGGTGCAGGTTGGCAAGCGCAAGTTCGCGCGCGTCACGCTGGCCTGAACCACTGACGATTCCGGAGATTGCCCATGACCCGTATTTCCTTGTTCGCCCGCCTCGCGCTGGCTGGTGTGGCCCTGGTGGGCGGCGCGGCCTTGGCCGCCGATGCGCCGGCCGCCGTGACCACGGCCAGCGGCCTGGTTTATCAAGAGCAGAAGGCCGGCCAGGGTGACAGCCCGTCGGCGACCGATGTGGTGCGCGTGCACTACCGCGGCACGCTCGCCAGCGGCAAGGAATTCGACAGCTCCTACGGCCGCGGCCAACCCGCCGAATTCCCGCTGAACCGCGTGATTCCGTGCTGGACCGAAGGCCTGCAGAAGATGAAGATTGGCGGCAAGGCCCGCCTCACCTGCCCGCCGGAGATTGCCTACGGCTCTCGCGGTGCCGGTGGCGTGATTCCGGCCAATGCCACGCTGACCTTCGAGGTGGAGCTGCTCGGCATCAAGCGCTGAGCCTTCTTCGGGGCCAGGCACGCGCCCGGCCTTGATTCAATCCACTCAGGGCAGCGGCAGGCCCAGCTCCTGCCGGGTGGCTTCCACCGCGTCCGCCCATGCGCGGTCGCCGGCTTGCACGCGGCGTGATGCCTGCTGCCAGGCCGCTGCAGCCGCAGCCCGCTGACCCAGCTGCTGCCGCACCACCGCGAGGTTGTTCCAGGCGGCCGTGCTGTCGGTCGACTTGGCCAGCTGCTCGAACACGGTGGCCGCCTCCGCCGGCTGCTGCGTGGCCAGCAGCGCGTTGCCCCAGCCCATCGCCAGCAGTTCTGATGCCGCATGGCGCATGCTGCCGGCCCGCCACGCCGGCAGGGTGGCTGCAGGCCCCTGGCTGCGCTCGAAGGCCAGCAGCGTGGCGCCCAACGCGGCCGGGTCGGTGTCGACCGGCAACTCACCGGGCGGCAAGGCCACCATGGCCCAGTGCTGGCTGCGCGCCCAGGTGTGCTCCAGCGTGTGCAGCGGCCAGGCCGCGGCCGGCTGTGTGCCGGTGTGCAGCAAGGCCTGGTGGGCCGGGCGGTCCAGGCCCACCAGCACGGCGTAGTGCCAGCGCGGCCAGATCGGCAGACTCAGGTTCAGCAACAGGCCAACCGGTCTGCCCTTCTGAAGCTCCTGCCACACGGCGTTCAGGTTGGGCTTGACCACATGTGGCACCCGCCCGTGGCGTCGCGTGGCCGCCAGCATCTCGATCTGCAGGCTGCCATTGCGGCCGGGCAGGTAGACCTCTCGCACCAGTTGCGCCAGGGGCACGTTGACGCCAGACGCGGCCAGCAGCATGGCCAGCGTGGCCGGCCCGCAGAGCTCGTCGTCCTGCGGCACCAGCGGCGTCGAGGCACGAAGGTCGACACGGTCTGCCTGACCGGGGGCCGGTGCTTCACGCAGCCAGCGCGCGGTCATCGGCGCATCCAGCGCCGTCGCGCAACTGCCCACGCCGGTGGTGGCCCACGCCGCTGCGTGGGTGAGCCACCGGCGGCGTGAGGCTGGCTGCATGGGTATCAGCGCACCGAGCGGGTGAAGGGGAACACCTTGGTCAGGCCCAGGATGTCCGTCACCAGCAGCAGCACGAAGATGAAGACCAGCGTGCCGATGATGTCGCCCGCGCCGGCCGGAGCGGTGTCCATCTGTTGCGCCATCAAGGCGGCTTCGGCGTCGCTCATCGCGTTCACGCGGGCCTGCACCTCTTCGACGCTCACGCCGCGGGCCTGCAGGCCGGCGACCACGTCGGCGCGCTCCAGCGCGGCCTGCACCTGGGCGCGGGCCGTGTCTTGCGAGGCGGCCGGGGCGGCCAGCTCAGCCGTGGTGATCACGCCGGCATGGGCGGTGGAGGCGAAGCCGGCAAAGCTCAGGCTGGCAGCAAGCAGCCAGGTGAAGGGGCGTGATGAACGGGTCATGGAACTACTCCGAAAAAACAGGGGGCGGCAGGCCGGGTGCGGCGCTGCATCGCGGGGCCGATGGTAGGCCCGGGCGGGCTGCCAGTTTGTCGATGCAGCATGGTGGATGTGTGCAGATGTGTCTGTGCGCTCGCGCGACAATGAATGCAGATTGCCCCGCCCATCTTCCTTGCGCACGGTTTCCCCAATGATTGCCTTGATCCAGCGTGTTCGCCGCGCCCATGTTGACGTCGCCGGCCAAACCATCGGCGCCATCGGGCCGGGCATGCTGGTGCTGGTGTGCGCCGAGCCGGACGACACACCGGCCCATGGCCAGCGCCTGCTCGACAAGCTGCTCAAGCTGCGCATCTTCAGTGATGACGCCGGCAAGATGAACCGCCCCCTGACCGACCTGGACGGGCAGGGCACCGTGGGCGGCTTGCTGCTGGTGTCGCAGTTCACCCTGGCGGCCAACACCGCAGGCGGCAACCGCCCGAGCTTCACGGCGGCGGCGCCACCTGCGCTGGGCCGCACCCTGTATGACGACCTCGTGCAGCGGGCGCGCGCCTCACACCCTGATGTGGCCACCGGCGAGTTCGGTGCAGACATGCAGGTACATCTGGTCAACGACGGCCCCGTCACCATCCCGATGCGGATCACGGCCTGAAACGGAAAAGGGCACCCGAAGGTGCCCTTGGTGCGCGGCTGAGCCGTGCGTGATCAGTCGGCGTGATCAGTCGGCATATTGGCCAGCGGCCTTGATGACCGGGCCCCACTTGTTCAGCTCGGCTTCAACGAACTTCTTGTGCTCGGCCGGGTTGACGCGGGCATCGGAGACGATGACGGCGCCCAGGGCTTCTTCACGCTTGACGAACTCGGCGTCCTTCAGCGCAGCCTTGAGGGCGGCGTTGAACTTGTCCAGCACCGCCTTCGGCGTGCCCTTCGGTGCGTACAGGCCGTGCCAGATCGACACGTTGAAGCCCTTCAGGCCGGCTTCATCCAGCGTCGGCAGCTTCGACAGCGACGGCGTGGTCAGCTTCTTGGCGGTGGTCACGGCGAAGGCCTTGACCTTGCCCGATTCGATCTGGCTGGTCGTGTTGGTGGTCTGGTCGCACATGATGTCGACCTGGCCGCCGAGCAGGTCGGTCATGGCCGGTGCGGTGCCCTTGTACGGCACGGTGGTCATGTCGATCTTCAGGCTTTGCTGGAACAGCAGGCCGCACAGGTGCGATGCTGATCCCAGACCGGCGTTGGCCAGATTGATCTTGCCCTTGTTGGCGTCGAGCCACTTGGCCAGTTCGGCGTAGTTCGTGGCGGGCAGGGTGCTGCGGCCGATCACGGTCATGGGCACTTCATTGATCATGCCCATGTACTCGAAGTCGTCGAGCGTCTTGTACTGCATGTTGCGGTACAGGGCCGGCGACGTGGCCATGCCGATGTGGTGCAACAGCACGGTGTAGCCATCAGGGGCGGCCTTGGCCACCTTGGTGGCGCCCAGCGTGCCACCGGCGCCGCCGACGTTCTCGATCACGATGGTGCCGCCCAGCGGCTTGCGCAGCGCTTCGGCCAGGTCACGGGCGACCTTGTCGGTCGGGCCGCCAGCGGCGAACGGCACGACGATGGTGATCGGCTTTTCCGGGTACTCGGCAAAGGCCGACACGGAGGTGGCCAGCAGGGCAGCGGCTGCGCTCAGGGTCAGGTGGCGACGAAGCATGGTGAAGTCTCCTGGGTCTAACGACAAGTTGTGAAGGTGATCGTAGAGGCGGCTTTTGGCGGCGCCATCGCGGGAACTACGTAAGTGCACGCGGCGCCGTTACCATTTCGGACACCTTTTCACACCCTTGAGTTCCCACATGAGCGAGATCGTCGTTTTTGACCAGCCCGCCACCCCGCCGGTGATCGACCAACCCCGCGAGGAGCGCCGGGAGGTCGGCGTGCCTGACCGCCTGACCTGGTCGCTCTATGAAAGCGGCCCCGAGGGCCTGGCGGCTGGCATCTGGGAGTGCGGGCCAGGCCGCTGGCGCATCGCCTTCGGCCCGCGTGAGCACGAGTACTTCGTCGTGCTGTCAGGCCGGGCGCGCATCCACAGTGCGTCGGGCGCAGTGACGGACATCGGCCCGGGCCAGGCTGTGATCATTCCGGCGAACTTCCAGGGCTCGTTCGAAGTGCTGGAGCGGGTGCGCAAGCACTTCGTCGTCGTCGAGCAATGAGGCAGGCGCCAGCCTGACGCACGGGTTCACTGGTAGCTGCGGGCGTCCTCGATCACCTTGCCGTCGTTCGGCAGGCTGTTCGGTGCGCACCACACCACGTCGGCGCGTAGCTTGGTGATGTCGCGCACGCTGTGCGCCACGCGCTCGGCCAAGCCTTCAGGCACCTGGCCCAGTTCAACCTTCAGCGTCATGCGGTCGTTGGCCATTTCGCCTTCCACCACCAGGCGCAGCCGGCCCAGCTCCGGATGGCGTCGGCCCACCTCGGCCACCTGGCCCGGGTGCACGAACATGCCCCGCACCTTGGTGGTCTGGTCGGCCCGGCCCATCCAGCCCTTGATACGGCGGTTGGTGCGGCCGGTCGGGCAATGGCCGGCCAACACCGCTGACAGATCACCGGTGCCGAAGCGGATCAGCGGGTAGTCGGGGTTCAGCGTGGTCACCACCAACTCGCCAACCTCGCCGTCGGGCACCGGGTCACCGGTGCCGGGGCGCACAATTTCCACCAGCACGCCTTCGTCGATCACCAGCCCTTCGCGGGCCGAGGTTTCGTAGGCGATGAGGCCCAGATCAGCGGTGGCATAGGCCTGGTAGGCCGCCACGCCGCGTTCCAGCAGCCAGTCGCGCAGGCTGGGCGGAAAGGCTTCGCCCGACACCAGCGCCTTGCGCATGCCGGCCACATTCACGCCGCCTTCAGCGGCCTTGTCGATCAGGATCTTCAGAAAGCTCGGCGTGCCGATGTAGCCCTGCGGCGCCAGTTCGGCCACGGCCTGCAGCTGCAGCTCGGTATTGCCGACGCCGCCTGCGAAGGTGGTGCAGCCGATGGCGTGCGCGCCGGTTTCCATCATCGAGCCGGCCGGCGTGAGGTGGTAGCTGAAGCTGCAGTGCGCCAGATCACCCGGGCGGAAGCCGGCGGCCCAGATGGCGCGGGCCATGCGCCAGTAGTCGGCGGCGGTGCCTTCGGGCTCGTAGATGGGGCCGGGCGACTGGAACACGCGGCGGGCACCGCGCGAGGCTTTCAGGCCTTCCCAGCCGATGGCGGAGAAGCCGCCGAAGGGGTCGGCGCCCGGGCCGGATTGGCGGCTGTGCTGCTGGCGCTCCAGCAGCTCGTGCTTGCGCACCACCGGCAGGCGCGCCAGGGCGTCGCGGCTGGTGATGGCGGCGGCGTTCACCCCCGCCAGCAACTCACCCATGGCGCTGCTGCGCGCCTGGGCATGGGCCACGCGGGCCGGCAGGGCGGCCAGCAGCGCGGCCTCACGCACGGCAGGGTCACGCTGCTCGAGGGCGTCGTAGAACTCACTCATCGCGGTCACTCCAGGTGCTCAGTGTCTGTTTGATCTGCGTGAGCTGGTCACGCAACTGGGCGCTGTCCTTCAGCACCTTGTCGCGCCACACCGGGCTGCGGCTGGGGCGCTCCGCCAGCGACACCACCAGCGTGCTGCCCGCCACCACCGCCTTCACCAGCGGCAAGCCGCGGCGCTCGAAGGTGCCGGCACGCTCGGTCAGGCCGGCTTCGCGCAGATCACGGCGCAGTCGTTGCAGGGCCTCGTCCGGCTTGAAGGCCGGCGCGGGGATGAAGAAGTCGCCGAGGTCGTCGCTCATGGCGTGTCGCCTCAAGCCAGCCAGCGTTTGCGGCGCTTGTAGCTCTTCACGTCCTTGAAGCTCTTGCGGTCTCCGCCGCCCATCCCGAGGTAGAACTCCTTCACGTCCTCGTTCTCGCGCAGGTCCTTGGCGGCACCGTCCATCACGATGCGGCCGTTCTCGAGGATGTAGCCGTAGTCGGCGTAGCGCAGCGCGATGTTGGTGTTCTGCTCGGCCAGCAGGAAGGTGACGCGCTCCTTGGTGTTCAGGTCTTTCACGATCTCGAACACTTCTTCCACGATCTGCGGCGCCAGGCCCATGCTGGGCTCGTCGAGCAGCACCATCTTCGGGTTCGCCATCAAGGCGCGGCCGATGGCGCACATCTGCTGCTCACCGCCCGAGGTGTAGGCCGCCTGGCTGGTGCGCCGGGTCTTCAGGCGCGGGAAGTAGTTGTAGACCTTCTCCAGCGTCTGCGCCACGGCGGCCTTGCCGTCGGTGCGGGTGTAGGCGCCGGTCAGCAGGTTCTCTTCGATGCTGAGGTGGGCGAAGCAGTGCCGGCCCTCCATCACCTGCACCACGCCGCGGTCGACCATGTCGGAGGTGCTGAGCTTCTCGATGCGCTCGCCCCGCAGCTCGATCGAGCCCTTGGTGACTTCGCCGCGCTCGCCGGCCAGCAGGTTGGACACCGCGCGCAGCGTGGTCGTCTTGCCCGCGCCATTGCCGCCCAGCAGGGCCACCACCTGGCCTTCGGGCACCTGCAGGGACACGCCCTTGAGCACCAGAATGACGTGGTTGTAGATAACTTCGATGCCGTTGACGTTCAACAGGATGTTCGGTGTGCTCATGCTCAGACCCTTCGTGTCTCTTGCCAGCACCGCACGGCGATGCTGGCAAGAGGGCCCGCCTCGCGGGCCCCGGGGATGCGCTCAGGCGCGCATCAGGATTGGCAGTCGGCCGGGGTGCGGCGTTCCAGCTTCTTCTCGGCTGCGTACTTGTCGGCAGCGGCCTTCACCATCGGCTTCAGGATCTGCTGGTCACCTTCGTACCAGTCAGAGGTGAAGCCCCACTTCTTGCCGTCCCAGGTGTGGATGCGGGTCCAGCCCGAGCCCATGTGGTCGACACACGAGGTGGACACCGGACGCATCACGCCAGCGAAGCCGAGGGCGTCGAGCTTCTTCTGGTCGAGGGCCAGGTTCTCCAGACCCCAGCGGGTCTGTTCACCCGTCATGACCTTGCCCTTGCCGAAGCGCTCTTGCGCGCGCTTGACGCCTTCAACACCCAGCATCGCCGACAGCATGCCGCGCATGTAAAGCACCGAGCCGACTTCTTCCTTCGGACCCGTGCCCTGGCCCTTGGCATGCACCTGGGCCATGATGTTCTGCACCACCTTGGCATCAGGCTGCGCGCCGTGCTGCATGGCGGCGGCGTTGTAGCCCTTGGCGTTGTCGCCCACGTCCTTCACGTCCGGCTCGGCACCAGCCCACCACACGCCGTACATCTTTTCGCGCGGGTAGCCGGTGGCCACGGCTTCCTTCAGCGCGGCCGAGTTCATCACGCCCCAGCCCCACAGGAAGACATAGTCCGGACGGCTCTGGCGCACCTGCAGCCAGGTGGCCTTCTGCTCGACGCCGGGGGCCGTGACCGGCAGCAGTTGCAGCTCGAAGCCGTGGGTGCGGGCGCGTTCCTGCAGCACCGGGATCGGCTCCTTGCCGAACGGGCTGTCGTGATAGACCAGCGCGATCTTCTTGCCCTTGAGCTTGTCCAGCCCGCCTTCCTTCTTGGCGATGTGCTGCACCAGCACGTCGGCGTTCACCCAGTAGGTGCCGAGCAGCGGGAAGTTCCACTTGAACACGCCGCCGTCGGCGCTTTCACTGCGGCCGTAACCGGCGGTGATCAGCGGGATCTTGTCGGCCGGGGCCTTCTCGGTGAGCGCGAAGGTGATGCCGGTGGACAGTGGCTGGAACACGGTCGCGCCCTTGCCCTTCAGGCGCTCGTAGCACTCGACGCCGCGGTCGGTGGCGTAGCCGGTTTCACATTCCTCGAACGTGATCTTCACGCCGTTGATGCCGCCCTGGGAGTTCACCAGCTTGAGGTAATCGACGTAGCCATTGGCGAACGGCACGCCGTTCGGGGCGTACGCGCCGGTGCGGTACACCAGCACCGGGAAGAACTGCTCCTTCGCTTGGGCAAAGGCCGGGGACGTGGCCACGGCCGCAAAGCCGGCTGCTGCCAGCAGGGCCGTTTGGGCCAGGGTCTTGAACTTCATCATGTCTGCCTCCAGAGGGTGGAAAGAAGCACTCGTCAGTGCCGGGACTACAGGCCCGGGCCTCGTGGGGCCCGGTGGTTTGAACTTGTTGCGGGTCGGTGCGGCTAAGTGCAGCTCAGTGCGGGAAAGGCCACAGACGCAGCTTTTCCTTGGCTGTCGACCACAGCCGCGCCAGGCCATGCGGCTCGACGATCAGGAAGAAGACGATCAGGGCGCCGAAGATCATGGCTTCGAGGTGCGAGGCCAGCGCCGTGTTGATGGGAATGCCCATCGCTGCCGGGATCTGGTTCAGCGCGATCGGCAGGATCACGATGAAGGCCGCGCCGAAGAAGCTGCCCATGATCGAGCCCAGGCCTCCGATGATCACCATGAACAGCAGCTGGAAAGAGCGGTCGATCGAGAAGGCCGCCGGCTCCCAGGAGCCCAGGTGCACGAAGCCCCACAGCGCACCGGCCATGCCGACGAAGAAGGAGCTGACGGCGAAGGCGGTGAGCTTGGCGTAGATCGGGCGGATGCCGATGACGGCGGCCGCCACGTCCATGTCGCGCATGGCCATCCATTCGCGGCCGATGTGGCTGCGCACCAGGTTCTTGGCCAGCCAGGCGCAGACGATCACGAAGCCCAGGCAGAACAGGTACTTGTCGAGCGGGGTGGTGATGTTCCAGCCCAGCAGCTTCAGGCCCGACACGCTGACCGAACCCGACGACGAATCATTCGTGAACCACTTGATGCGCAGGAAGCTCCAGTCGGTGAAGAACTGGGCCGCCAGCGTGGCCACCGCCAGGTACAGGCCCTTGATGCGCAGCGACGGGATGCCGAACAGCACACCCACCACCGTGGCGCACACGCCGCCCAGCATCAGGGCCGCCAGCAGCGGCATGCCCTCGATGCGCACCATGAAGTTGTAGGCGCCGTAGGCCCCGATGGCCATGAAGGCGCCGGTGCCCAGCGAGATCTGGCCGCAGTAGCCCACCAGGATGTTCAGGCCGATGGCCGCCAGCGACAGGATCAGGAACGGCACCAGGATGGCGCGGTACATGTATTCGCTGGCCATCATCGGCACGGCGAAGAAGGCAAAGGCGATGAGCAGACCGATGACAACGCGGTCCTGCAGGATCGGGAAGATCTGCTGGTCAGCGCGGTAGCTGGTCTTGAACTGGCCGTTTTCGCGGTAGAGCATGTTGTTCTCCTTCTGCGCTCGCGCTCAGACGCGGTCGATGATCTTTTCGCCGAACAGCCCTTGCGGCCGCACCAGCAGGAAGCCCAGCGCCATCACGTAGGCGAACCAGATCTCGATGCCGCCCCCCAGCAGCGGGCCGATGTAGACCTCGGAGAGCTTCTCGCCCACACCGATCAGCAGCCCGCCGATGATGGCGCCGGGCACGCTGGTCAGCCCGCCCAGGATGACCACCGGCAACGCCTTCAGGGCCACCTGCGACAGCGAGAACTGCACGCCCAGCTTCGAGCCCCAGATGATCCCGGCGACCAGGGCGGCAAAGCCCGCCACCGACCACACGATGACCCAGATGCGGTTCAGCGGAATGCCGATCGACTGCGCGGCCTGGTGGTCGTCGGCCACGGCGCGCAGGGCCCGGCCGGTGGCGGTTTTCTGGAAGAAGATGGCCAGGGCCACCACCAGTGCGGCAGCGATGCCGGCGGCAATCAGGTCTTCCGAGCCGATCAGGATGCCGCCCGGGAAGGTCGACTCCATCAGGAAGATCGGGTCCTTCGGCATGCCCACGTCGATCTTGTAGATGTCGGAGCCGAAGATGGTCTGGCCGAAGCCGTCGAGGAAATAGGTGATGCCCAGCGTGGCCATCAGCAGCGTGATGCCTTCCTGGTTCACCAGCTTGCCCAGCACGAAGCGCTCGATGACCCAGGCCACGATGATCATGCAGCCCATGGCCAGCACGAAGGCGATCAGGTTGGCGACGACCTTGTTGTCGAAGCCCAGCAGCGCCGGCACCCACTCCGAAAAGCGGGCCATCGCCAGCGCGGCGAACAGCACCATCGCGCCCTGCGCGAAGTTGAAGACGCCGGAGGCTTTGAAGATCAGCACGAAGCCGAGCGCGATCAGCGAATACAGCATGCCCGCCATCAGGCCGCCGAAGAGTGTTTCAAGGAAAAATCCCATGGTGTTGCTCCGGTGGCGTCAGTGCGAGGTGCCCAGATAGGCGCGGATCACGTCCTCGTTGGCGCGCACCTCGTCGGGCGCGCCGTCGCCGATCTTCTTGCCGTAGTCGAGCACCACGACACGGTCGGAGATATCCATCACCACGCCCATGTCGTGCTCGATCAGCACGATGGTGGTGCCGAACTCTTCATTCACGTCGAGGATGAACCGGCACATGTCCTGTTTCTCCTCCACGTTCATGCCGGCCATCGGCTCGTCGAGCAGCAGCACCTGCGGCTCCATCGCCAGTGCGCGGCCGAGGTCGACCCGCTTCTGCAGACCGTAGGGCAGGCGGCCCACCGGCGTCTTGCGGTGCGGCTGGATTTCGAGGAAGTCGATGATGTGCTCGACGAACTCGCGGTGCGCGCTTTCCTCGCGTTCGGCCGCACCCCAGCGGATGGCCTGCTGGAAGAGGTTGGTCTTCATCTTCAGGTTGCGGCCGGTCATGATGTTGTCGATCACGCTCATGCCCTTGAACAGCGCCAGGTTCTGGAAGGTGCGGGCCACGCCCATCTCCGCCACCTGCCGCGAGTTCATGTGCGAAAACGCCTGACCCCGGAAGGTGATGCGCCCTTCCTGCGGCGTGTAGACGCCGTTGATGCAGTTCAGCATCGAGCTCTTGCCCGCGCCGTTCGGCCCGATGATGGCGCGCACCTCGTTCTCGCGCACGTTGAAGCTGATGTCGGTCAGGGCCTTCACGCCACCGAAGCGCAGGCTGATGTTCTGGACGTCCAGGATGACGTCGCCGATTTTCTTGTCCGTCATGTCAGGCTGCTTTCTGCGCGGCAGGCGCCGGGAAGTGCTTGGCGTCGGTGATCTTCAGCGTGGCGCTGACCTTGCCGCTGCGGCCGTCCTCGAACTTCACCACGGTCTCGATGAACTGCTCGGTCTTGCCCTCGTAGAGCGCATCGACCAGCACGCTGTACTTGTCGTTGATGAAGCCGCGCTTGACCTTGCGGGTGCGGGTCATCTCGCCGTCGTCGGCGTCCAGTTCCTTGTGCAGGATGAGGAAGCGGTGCACCTGCGTGCCGGCCAGCAGCGTGTCGCGCGCCAGGTCGCTGTTCACTTGTTCCACGCACTCGCGCAGCAGCTCATACACCTCGGGCTTCTGGGCGAGGTCGGTGTAGCCGGCGTACGAGAGATTGCGGCGCTCGGCCCAGTTGCCCACGGCCTCGAAATCGATGTTGATGAAGGCGCACACGCGTTCGCGCTTGTCGCCGAAGGCCACGGCCTCCTTCACGTACGGGAAGAACTTCAGCTTGTTCTCGACGTACTTGGGGGCGAACATCGCGCCGTCGTTCGCGCCGCCCATCAGCCGGCCCACATCCTTGGCGCGGTCGATGATCTTCAGGTGGCCGTTGCCGTCGATGAAGCCGGCGTCGCCCGTGTGGTACCAGCCGTCGGCGGTCAGCACCTCGGCGGTGGCGGCCGGGTTCTTGTAGTACTCCTTCAGCAGGCCGGGCGACTTCACCAGCAGCTCGCCACTGTCGGTCAGCTTGATCTCCACGCCTTCCACCGGCACGCCCACGGTGTCGGAGCGGGCTTCGTTGTCGGGCTGCAGGCAGACGAACACGGCGGTTTCGGTCGAGCCGTAGAGCTGCTTGAGGTTGATGCCGATCGAGCGGTAGAAGGTGAACAGGTCGGGGCCGATGGCCTCACCGGCGGTGTAGGCCACACGCACGCGGCTCATGCCCAGCGTGTTGCGCAGCGGGCCGTAGATGCACAGGTTGCCAAGCGCGTAGTGCAGGCGGTCGAGCAGGCCGATGGGCTTGCCGTCCATCAGGTCGGGGCCGACGCGGCGGGCCAGCGCCATGAAGTGGTGGAACAGGCCGCGCTTGATAGCGCTGGCGTCTTCCATGCGGATCATCACCGTGGTCAGCATGCCCTCGAAGATGCGGGGCGGCGCGAAGTAGTACGTCGGGCCGATCTCCTTCAGGTCGATGCCCACCGTGGCGGCGGACTCGGGGCAGTTCACCACGTAGCCGCAGGTCAGCCACTGGCCGTAGCTGAAGATGTTCTGGCCGATCCAGGCGGGCGGCATGTAGGCCAGCACCTCTTCGTCGGCGGTGAGCTTGTCGAAGCGCTGGCCGGTGGCGGCGCGGTCGAGCAGCGAGTGGTGGGTGTGCACCACGCCCTTCGGATTGCCGGTGGTGCCCGAGGTGAAGAACATCGCGGCCACGTCGCCGGGCTTGATCTTGGCGACCTCCAGCTCGAAGAAGCCGGGGTGTTGCGCCATCCAGGCGTCGCCTGCTTCGGCCAGGCTGTCGATCGCGCCCAGGCCGGGCTCGTCGTATTTGCGCAGGCCGCGCGGGTCGTCGTACCAGATGCGTGCCAGTGCCGGGCACGACTCGCGCACCTCCAGCATCTTGTCGACCTGCTCCTGGTCTTCAACCACCGCGAAGTGCACTTCGGCGTTGGTGACCGGGAACACGAATTCGGCGGCCACCGCATCCTGGTACAGCGGCACCGGCACGGCCCCCAGCGCCTGCGCGGCGAGCATGGTGGCGTTCAGGCGGGGGCGGTTGTCGCCCACCACGATGATGTGCTGGCCACGCTGCAGGCCGGCGGAGGCCAGCCCCGCTGCCAGGCGCTTCACCAGCACGGACAGCTCTGCCCAGGTGGTGGTTTGCCAGATCCCGTATTCCTTCTCACGCAGGGCCGGGGCCTGGGGCCGTTGGCTGGCGTGATCGAGCATCAATCGCACGAAGTTGGTGGGCACGAGCGCTGTCTCCGGTGGCGCTGTCAGCCCGACGCGGGCAGCAGCGATTCATCCTGTGATGGACCGGATACTAGGGCGTCGTTTGACGCCATGTTGTCGGTTGGACGACAATTTCAGGGTCTGCCCGGGGCGGACTTTCCCCGCCCCCTGTTGCAAGGCTGGCGTCAGCGCTACCGGCGACAAGCGCAGCCGGAACCCCCAAGCGCACCCCATGGCCGACCCAGCAAAACCCCTGCGCGAACGCGCCCGCACCCCCACCGAGGAAGAGCTGGCGGGCGTGCCCTGGCTGGCCGTGCTGGCCCCATCGGACCGCGCTGCGGCGCGGCGCCAGATCGTGATTGCCAATGCCGAACCGGGCGACGTGATTTGCCGCATCGGCCGGCCCGCCACGTATTGGTTTGGCGTGGTGGATGGCTTGCTGAAGATGAGCAACAACCCCGGCCAGGGCCCGGCCGTGACCTTCACCGGCGTGCCGCCCGGTGCCTGGTTCGGTGAAGGCACGCTGCTCAAGCGCGAGCCTTACCGCTACAACATCGAGGCCCTGCGGCAGAGCGCGGTGGCTGGCCTGCCGATCGAGGCTTTCCATGCGCTGCTCGACACCAGCATCGCCTTCAACCGCTTCGTGCTGAACCAGTTGAATGAGCGGCTCGGCCAGTTCATTGCCGCGCGTGAAACCGACCGTCAGAACGACCCCGACACCCGCGTGGCGCGCAACCTGGCCGCTTTGTTTCACCCGGTGCTGTACCCCGGCGTGGGCCAGCTGCTGCGCATCACGCAGCAGGAGCTGGCTTACCTGGTGGGCCTGTCACGCCAGCGCGTGAACCAGGCCTTGAAATCGCTGCAGGCGCGCGGCCTGATCAGCATCGATTACGGCGGCCTGCGGGTGCTTGACCTGGCCGCACTGCGGGCCTACGCGCCCGACTGAGCCGGCCCGATCAAGCGGGCCGGACCCGGCGCTGCGTCAATCCCGACGCATTAGCAGACGGTTCAGCCACGGCGACAGCAAGAGCAGCACCGCGCCCGCGCCAAACGACGAGCCAAACAGGAACACGTACGGCGGAATGCCGCTGCCGGCCAGCATGGTTTCGAGTGAGCCCGCCAGGTAGCTGGCCACGCCCGTGGCGGCCAGCCAGGCGCCCATCAGCAAGCCGCCCAGCCGGGCCGGGGCAAAGCGCGACGCCAGCGCCAGGCCCACGGGCGAGAGCATCAGCTCACCGATGGTGTGCAGCGTGTAGACGATGGCCAGCCACTGCGGGCCGACCGTGCCGTGCAGCTCGGCCTGGGTCTGCGCCGAGGCCATCACCACAAAGCCCAGGCCCAGCACGATCATGCCCAGGCCTTGCTTGGCCGGCTCGGACAGCGCGAAACGCGAAGCATCGAGCCGCGTCCACAGCGTCGAGAAGGCCGGTGCCAGCAACACGATGACCGCCGGGTTGATCGACTGGAACCAGCTCGACGGGATTTCCCAGCCGAAGGCGTGGCGGTCGGTCTGCTGGTCGGCGAACAGGGCGAGTGAACCACCGGCCTGCTCAAAGCCCATCCAGAAGAAGATGACGAAGAACACCACCACGCAGATGCCCAGCACGCGGCCACGCTCGGCGGCCGTCAGCGGCGGCGGGGCACTGGCCTTGGCGCTGCCAACCTGACCAGGCAGCCACAGGGCCGCAGCCACCAGCGCCACACCACCCACCAGCTTCATCCAGGTCGGCACGCCCGGCATCAGGGCGTTGATGCCCAGCACGGCCATCGTGAACACGGCAGCGCCGATGCAGAAGGCGATCACCTTCGGCACATCGCGCCAACCCACGGGCGGCTGACCCGGCCGCAAACCCGCATCACCCAGCAGGTGCTGCCAGCGCAGCAGCACCACCAGGCCCAGCGCCATGCCCACACCGGCGCTGGCGAAGCCGTAATGCCAGCCCACCGTCTGCCCCAGCGTGCCCGCCACCAGCGGCGCAAGGAAGGCGCCGACGTTCACGCCCATGTAGAAGATGGTGTAGCCGCCGGCACGGCGCGGATCGTCCTGCGCATACAGCATGCCCACCAGCGCGCTGGTGTTGGGCTTGAAGAAACCGTTGCCGATGACCAGCAGGCCCAGGGCCAGGTGCAGCAGTGGCTCGAAGGCCATCGCGAAGTGGCCGAGCATCATGATGGCGCCACCGATCACCGCGGCATGCCGGGTGCCCAGCCAGCGGTCCGCCAGCGCGCCACCCACCAGCGGGGTCAGGTAGACCAGGCCCGTGTACAGGCCGTAAAGCGCCAGCGCATCGGCGCGTTGCAGGCCCAGCGCATTCACGCAATAGACCACCAGCAGGGCGCGCATGCCGTAGTAGCTGAAGCGCTCCCACATCTCGGCCATGAAGATCACCTTCAGGCCGGCGGGATGCTGCAGGGCGGGGGACGAAGAGGTCGCAGGATTCAAGAGGATCACCCGTGTGCGAAAAGAGAGAAGGCGCCGCGGCCGGCCGGGTAGGCCGCCGCGGGCAGGCCCGAGCGTGGCGCGGATTGTCGCCCCTTGGCGCAATTCGTCGTGGCGCCTGTGCAGTTCATCGCGCGCAACTTGGTGCACGCCCTTCAAGCCCCGAACATGCGGCCAGCCTTTGTGGCTGCCCACACACATCGAGGAGACCCGCCATGCCGCAGCGTACCTATCCCCCCGTCATTCACACCCGGCGCCCGACGTGGCTGGCCCGCTCACCGCTGTGGGCCCGGGCGCTGGCGCTGGTGGGCGTGGCGCTGTGCGTCGGCATGGTCTGGCCGCTTCCCTCCAAGGCGGCGGAGCCGGGCGGCTGGAAGGCCGGCATCAGCGTGCAGCCGGAGGCGAGCGCCGCCGACACCGACCTGCCTGCTTACCCCGGCGCCAGGCCCTGGGTGGAAAAGGGCCGCAAGAGCACTGACCAGGGCGACAGCGACTCGGCCTTCATCAACATCTTCGCCGGCTCGTTTGGCGTGAAGGTGGCGGTGGCCAAGTACGTCACCAGCGACACGCCCGAGCAGGTGCTGGCGTTTTACCAACCCGCGATGGCGCGTTTCGGTGCGGTGCTGGACTGCGCTTCAGCCGAGGGCAGGGCCACGGCCCGGCGCAACGGGGGCAACGACAGCGGCGACGCCCCCGTGCGCTGCGATGACGACCAGCCCCAGACCACCGAGCGGGTGCTGAAGGTGGGCACCAAGCGCCAGCAGCGGGTGCTGGAGGTGACGGCCACGCCGGGCCAGGGCACCGTGTTCACGCTGGTGAAGGTGCACGTGCGGGGCGGCTGAGTTCGGCTCAGTGTGGCAGCGTCCCGGTCTGGTGACTCAGCCCGCGTTCGCCACACCGGCCGCCACATGGCCCGCCGGCACGTGCGCCGCAGCGGATTGCACATGGCCGGTCTGGTCATCAAAGAAGAAGTCGGGCTCGAACTCCCGCAGGAACTCGCCTTTGGGCAGACCGCCGAGGAAGAGCGCCTCGTCCACGCCAATCTGCCAGTCGATCAGCGTGCGCACCGCGCGCTCATGCGCCGGCGCGCTGCGGGCCGTCACCAGCGCCGTGCGCACCCGCAGCGGCGCGTCGGGGTCTTGCTGCAGCCGGTGCAAGGCTTCCAGCAGCGGCTTGAACGGGCCGGCGGGCAGCGGGGTGGCGGCCCGCTGGGCTTCATGCGCCTGGAAGGCCACCAGACCGTCGCGCTGGAACACCTGCTCGGCCTCATCGGAGAACAGCACGGCGTCGCCGTCAAAGGCGATGCGCACTTCGTCCGGGTGGGCCGCCGAGGCATGCGCCGCTTCCGGCAACACCCGCGCGGCCGGCACGCCCGCAGCCAGCGCAGAGCGCACATCGGATTCGTCGGTAGACAAAAACAGGTGGGCGCGCAAAGGCTTCAGGTAGCGCCAGGGCGAGGCCCCGCGGGTGAACGCGCCACGCTCGATCGCCAGCCCGTAGTGGCGCGCCGAGCGGAACACCCGCAAGCCAGACGCGGGGTCGTTGCGCGACAGGATCACCACCTCCACGCGCGGCCGGCCCTCGGTGTTGAAGGCGAGCAGCTTGCGCACCAGTGAAAACGCCACGCCGGGCGGTGCCGGCACGTCGAGGCGCTCAAGTTGCAGCCGCATGTAGGCGCGGTCGTCGCCGGTTTCGAAGACGCGGTTCTCTTCTTCGAAATCGAACAACGCGCGCGATGAAATGGCGACCACCAGCCGCCCGTCAAGTGAGGCTCCCATGCGGTGATCATAGGGCCGCCCGGCCGGGCGCTGAGCGATGGTTCTCAGTGCATGAAGCCGATCTGCTGCCGGCGGCCGGCGGGGTTGGGCAGGTCTTTCGCCAGCAGCGTGCCGCGGCCATCGAGCTGGGCATTGCCGAAGGCCGTCATCCAGGCCCGGCGCATGTCGCGTGGCGCCAGCTGGGCGAGGCGGTCCAGCACCTCGGCCGAGGGCTCGGCATCAAACCGCTCGCCCCAGGCATGGCTCTGCCGGATGCTGTTATGCAGGCGACGGGCGATGGCGCGGGCGGCGTCCGCGTCGGGCGCGTCCACCTCGAACACGTTCATGCGGTTGAGGATGGGGTCGGGGATGCTGCGCGCGTCATTCGCCGTGGCCACCCAGATGACCTGGCTGCAGTCGATCGGCACCTCGGCGAACTCGTCCACGAAGGTCTCGGCGGTGTCGTGTTCCAGCAGGCTGTAGAGCGCGCCCAGCGGGTCGTAGGCATGCTCGCCCCGCGCCTTGTCGATCTCGTCCACCACCATCACCGGGTTGGCGTAGCGGCCGTCGACCAAGGTGTCGAACACCTTGCCCGGGCGGGCGCCTTTCCATTGGCTGCTGGAGCCTGACAGCACCCAGCCGGCGGTCAGCGAGCTCATGCTCATGAACCCCATGCCCGTGCCCAGCAACTGCGCCAGTTCACGGGCGAAGTGGGTCTTGCCCACGCCGGGCGGGCCGAGCAGCAGCATCGGCGTGATGTCGAGCGCGTCGCGGCTGTGTTCGCACAGCGCCAGTTGCCGCTTCACGTCATCGAGCACCGGGTGGAAGTTCGGCAGCTCGTCGTAGAGGTGCTCCATTGCCGGCAGGCCGGAGGGCTTCACCTGGAAGCGTTCGGGGCCCAGCTCCAGCATGCGCTCGTAGGTGTTGCGCAGGCTGTCGTGTTCATTGGCAGGCAGCTTGTTGAGCTTCTGCTCGACATCGCCCATGCGGTAGACCTGCCGCAGGCGGGCGATCGGGATGGTGGCGGTGCCCATGGGCACCAGGTCGTTCGACATCGTCATCAGACACCTCCAACAGGAAAGCCAGTGACTTCATTGCAGCAGAGTGCCGGGGGCGGCATGCCTTGAACAGGGGCCAGAAGGTGCCGCATTACGCCCTTGCTTCAACGCCTCGGGTGGCCGGGTGCGGCGGGCACAAAAAAACCCGCCGGGCAGAAGCCTCGGCGGGTTGGGGTGCGTTGAGCCGGTTGTATCAGTACTGGTAGGTCACGCCAACGGAGTAGACCAGCGGGTTCAGCTTGGCGTCGATGGTCTGGCCAGTCGACAGCGTGCCGCGGGTCTTCAGGGGCGTGTACAGCATGGCGGCGTCAATGCCCCAGCGCTTGTCGATGGCCACCGACACGCCCACCTGCGCGCTCACGGTCAACTTCGACTGCATGCTCAGCGTGGTCGGGGTGGTCGGCGAGCCGCCGGTCAGGCCGGTCAGCGTGGCCGTGCCGCGGGCCTTGTAGAACTTCGCGTAGGTCGGGCCGAGGCCGACGTACGGGCGGATGCTGTCGGTCGGGCTGAAGAAGCGGTACTGGGCCAGCAGCGTCATCGGCAGGGCCTTGACTTCACCGATCTTGCCGACGCCGGCGATGCCGCCCGCGCCAACGATCTCGTGCTTGAAGCCCAGGGCCAGCGGCAGGTCGAACGAGACGTTGTCGGTGTACATCCAGGTCACGCCAGCGGTGGGCTGGGTGTTGCTGTTCACGTCGATCTTGGTGCCGATGAACGACGGCGACGACAGGTCACCGCTGGTCACGTCCGGGGCGATCTGGGTGACGCTGATGCGGCCGATCAGGGTACCGGCGGATTGCGCCTGGGCGGCGCCGGCCAGCAGCAGGCCGGCGGCTGCGCAGAGGAGGGAAGAGGTACGGAATGCCATGGGTGTCTCCGGGTAGCGCACGGATCAGAGCCAGCCGGCGCGAGCCAGCGTGCGGGAAATGAGCTGCGAGGTCAGCTGGTGGGCGTAGGGCGTCGGGTGGAAGCTGTCGGAGAAGCCCCAGGTCTTGTACCAGCTCGTGCCGGTCTCGCCGGCTGGCGGCGCGGCAGCCAGCGCTGCGTCGGTGCAGGTGGCGAAGGTGTAGGTGGGCAGACCGTCAGAGCCGACGCCGGTGATCGGGCAGGCCGGGGTCTTGACGTTGGTCATGCCGAACTGGGCCGGGTACATGACCTGGTTGTTGAACTCGGTGTAGAAGTCGACCACGGCCACGCGGGCGTCGCCGGCAGCGCGCTTGTCCAGCTCGGTGTTGAAGGCTTCGATCCAGCTCTTGAACAGGGCTTCGCTCTTGGCGCGGGCGGTGGCGCCCGTGGTGCCGCCGCCAGATGCTGCAGCGATGCTGTCGAGCACCATCTGGAAGCGCGGCGTGTTGGTGATGCCCGGCATGTTCAGCAGGGCCACGCGTTGCGCGCCCTTGCCCAGGGCCTGGGCATTGATGATGTCGTAGAACTTGTCTGCCAGGGCCGTCATGTAGGTGGCACCCGCGGCGGCCAGGCCAGCGCTGCCGCCGGCTGCGGCCGAGGCCACCTGGGCGGGCGTCAGCACCGTGCCCAGCAGCGCCACGTAGGCGGCGCCGCCGTCGGTCGAGGCCTTCAGGTAGGCGCCCACCAGGGCAGCAGCGTCGTTGCCGCCACCGTCCACCAGCAGCAGGTCGCCAGCGGCGTAGTTGCCACCGGCCGCAGCGGTGGCGAACTGCACGGCGATGCCGCGCGGGTCAGCAGCGCTCATGCCGCTGCCTGTGGCATTGATCACGCCGCCGCCGATGGCGTAGTTGGTGCAACCCGGCGTCGGGTTGGCGATGAAGGTCGAGCCGTTGAACTTGAAGAAGCTGCACTGGCCGGTCAGGCCGAACTGCTTGCCCACGCGTTCCGGGTAGATGTCGTTGCCCTGGATGGTGAACTTGATGCCGAAGGTGCCGACGTCGGCCAGGCTGTCGCCCATGACCTTCAGGCTGGTGATGTTGGCACGTGCGGTGGTGTCTGCACCGCCGCCGCCGCAGGCGGTGAGTGCGGCCGCCAAGGCCAGGCTGGCGAGCGCAAAAGTGCGATTGCGGATCGGGGTCATGGGTTCTCCTGGAGAGGTGATCGCGCGTAAAAAGCACGACCGTTCGAAAACAAGACCTCCACTGTAGGCGCTCTGCAGTGGAGAGGCTGTCTGGGGTAACCCTGATCAGAGGGTTTGCAGCGGCGTGTTACGCCGCCATTCACGCGCAGTTCGTGACTATTTCACCCAGGTGTTGAGCTGCATGATGGGCAGCAACACCGCGAGCACGATGGCCATCACCATCAGGCCCATCCCGACGATGAGCAGCGGCTCCAGGATGGTGGCCAGGGCCATGGCGCGGCGCTGGACGTCATTGCCCAGCTGGCGCGCGGCACGGTCCAGCATCACCGGCAACTGGCCGGTCTGCTCGCCCAGGCGGCTGAACATGGCCAGCAGGCCGGGGAAGCGTTTCTTGCCGGCCAATGCTGCGGCCAGCGGGGCGCCTTCGCGCACCTGCACCAGGGCGTCCATGGCATCGGCGCGCATGGCGCGGTTGCCCAGGGTTTCGGCGGCGGCTTGAAGGGCTTTCAGGATGGGCACACCGGCGCCGGCCAGCATGGCCAGCGTGCCGGCAAAGCGGGCGGCGTTGTAGCCGCGGGTCAGGCGGCCGAACAGCGGCACCTGCAGCAGGCCGGCATCAAAACGCTCGCGGAAAGCCTCGTTGCGCAGCGCGAACGACAAGCCCACACCGCCGGCGCCCAGGCCCAGCAGCACCAGCAGGCCGTAGCTGCGCGCAAAGTCGCTCAGGGCCAGCATGGCCACGGTCAGGCCCGGCAAGGCGCGCTTGCCGTTGTTGAACACCGAGGCCACCTGCGGCACCACATAGGTGACGAGGAAGGCCACGATCACCACAGCGATCAAGGACACGATCGCCGGATACAGCATCGCGCCCATCAGCTTGGCCCTCAGGGCCTGGCGCTCTTCCAGGTCGTCGGCCAGCTTTTCCAGCACCACGCCCAAGGCGCCGCTGGCTTCACCGGCGGCCACCACGGCGCGGTACACATCGTCAAACTCGCGCGGCGCCGATGCCAGCGCACGCGCAAACGGGCTGCCCGCATTCACTTCGCTCTTCAGGTGGGCGATGAGCTCACGCTGGCCCGGGTGCTCGCATTCGTCGGCCAGCGCGGTCAGCGCGCGTTCCAGCGGCAGGCCTGAGCCCACCAGCCCGGCCATCTGGCGGGTCCACACCGTGAGGCCGGCCGTGTTGAAAGCCCGGCGGCTGAAGCGCACCTGGCCCGTGCCGGCGTCCGAGCTGCTGACGGGTGAGACCGACAGCGGCACCAGCCCCTGGGCCCGCACCGCGGCGCGCGCGGCCTTGGCATGGTCGGCCTCGATCAGGCCGGTGCTGGTCTTGCCGGCGGCGTCCAGCGCCTCAAACTTGAATGCGGTCATGGGGGGCTCAGTCGCGCGTCACGCGCATCACTTCCTCCAGCGAGGTGATGCCTTCGCGCACCAGGCGCTCGCCGTCTTCACGCATCGAGCGCATGCCGCTGGCGCTGGCCGCGGCAATGATCTCGCTCTCGGCAGCGCGGCTGTGGATCATGCCCTGCACCGCGTTGTCCACCACCATCAGCTCGTACACGCCGGTGCGGCCCTTGTAGCCCGTGTGGCCACATTCGGGGCAGCCCACCGGGTGCCAGCGGCCCTGCTCGTCGACGGTCTTGCAGTGCGAGCACAGCTTGCGCACCAGGCGCTGCGCCAGCACGCCCAGCAAGCTGGAGCTGAGCAGGAAGGGCTCGACGCCCATGTCAATCAGACGGGCCACGGTGGAGGGCGCGTCATTCGTGTGCACGGTGGCCAGCACCAGGTGGCCCGTCAGCGAGGCCTGGATGGCGATCTGCGCGGTCTCGAAATCGCGGATTTCGCCGATCATCACCACGTCCGGGTCTTGCCGCAGGATGGCGCGCAAGGCCTTGGCGAAGGTCAGGTCGATCTTGGCATTGACCTGCGTCTGGCCGATGCCGGCGAGGTCGTATTCCACCGGGTCTTCCACCGTCAGGATGTTGGTGGTGGCGGTGTCGAGGCGGCCCAGCGACGCGTACAGCGTGGTGGTCTTGCCGGAGCCGGTCGGGCCGGTCACCAGCACGATGCCGTGGGGCTGGCGCACCAGCTTGTCGAAGGCGGTCAGCACCTCGCCGTCCATGCCGAGGCCTTCGAGCGTGAAGCGCGATTCGCTCTTGTCGAGCAGGCGCAGCACCGCCCGTTCGCCGTGGGCCGATGGCAGCGTCGACACCCGCACGTCGATGGCCCGGCCACCGATGCGCAGGCTGATGCGGCCGTCCTGCGGCAGGCGCTTCTCGGCAATGTCGAGCTCGGCCATGATCTTCAGCCGGCTGATGAGGGCCGCGTGCAGCGCCTTGTTCGGCTGCACCACTTCGCGCAGCGTGCCGTCGACGCGGAAGCGCACGCTGGAGCTGCGTTCGTAGGCCTCGATGTGGATGTCGCTGGCGCCGTCCTTCGCGGCCTGCGTCAGCAGCGCGTTCAGCATGCGGATGATCGGCGCGTCGTTGGCGGCTTCCAGCAGGTCTTCCACTGCCGGCAGCTCCTGCATCATGCGCGACAGATCGACGGCGCTTTCCACCTCGCCGATCACCGACGCGGCGCTGGCTTCACCGCCGGCATAGGCCGCGGCCAGGCGCTGCGACAGCTCGGCGCCGTCTTCGCGCTCGATCCGGTCGACCGCGTAGATGCGCAGGACTTCCGTCAGCGCGCTGCGCGGCGTGGTCGGCGCCATGCGCAGCAGCAACTGCCGGCCGTCGTCCTCCAGCAGCAGCGTGTTCGCCTTGGCAAAGGCGTAGGGCAAGGGGTGTCGCTGGGCCATGCTGTCAGTTCGCTGGAACGGCGCTGCCGTCCGGGCTGTCGGTCTGGGGCTGGCCTTGCAGCGGGCGGGTCAGGTTGCGGCCGTTCGGCAGGCGCTCCGGCAGCACCGGCGAGCTGTTCACCTCGGTGATCATGCTCTGCGCCGGCTGGCTGTTGGTCTGCAGTGCGCGGATGGCGTCGTAACGGTCCACCGTCAGCGCATCTGCCGAGTTGGCATTGCGAATCACGACCGGGCGCAGGAACAGCATCAGGTTGCTCTTCACGCGCTTGCGGGCGTCGTTGCGGAACAGGCCGCCGACGATCGGCAGGCTGCCCAGGCCGGGCACGCGGCCTTCGGCGTCGCCGTATTCATCCTTCAGCAAGCCGCCCAGCACCATGGTCTGGCCGTCGTCGACCACCACGGTGGTCTCGATCGAGCTCTTGTCGGTGATGGCGTTGTTGTCGGTGCGCAGCGAGGAGTTCTCCTGGAACACCGTCATGCGCACCGTGCCGCCTTCGCCGATCTGACTCTTGATGCGCAGCGTGATGCCCACGTCCTTGCGCTCGACCGTCTGGAACGGATTGACCGAGCCGCCGCTTGTGCCGGTGTTGGTGAAGCTGCCGGTGACAAACGGCACGTTCGAGCCGATGACGATCTTGGCTTCTTCGTTGTCCAGCGCCACCAGGTTCGGCGTCGACAGGATGTTCGCGCCGGTATTGGTTTCCAGGAAACGCGCCAGTGCGCCCAGCGTGTAGACGCCGTTGATCTTGCGGAACAGGCCGAAGTTCAGGCCCTGCCCCGGCAGCGACACGCTGGTGGAGGTGGACGAAGAGCTGCTGCTGGTCACACCGGTCAGCGACAGGTTCAGCAGGTTGTTGCCTCCGCTGCCGAAGTTGGTGCCGCCCACGCCGACCACGCTGGAGTTGCTGCTGCCCAGCGCGCCTTGCCACTGGATGCCCCACTCGGCGGCCTTCTCGGCGTCGACCTTGACGATCATGGTCTCGACGTAAACCTGCGCGCGGCGGGTGTCGAGCTTGTCGATCACCTGGCGCATCTGGCGATACACCGCCTCCGGCGCCGAGATGATCAGCGAGTTGGTGGCCGGGTCGGCCTGGATCTGCCCGCCGGTGGACGGACTGGCCGATGCCGAGACCGGCGTGGTGGCCGCCGAGCTGCTGGCGCCGCCGGTGTTGCCCGTCATGCCGGCGGTGGCGCCGCTCACGCCGCTCGGGCGCGCGGCCGACACGCCGCCGCTGGACAGGCCGCTGCCGCTGCTGCCGGCACCACTGCCGGTACCGCTGCCGCTGGCCATGGCAGCGCGCAGCACTTCAGCCAGCTTCACCGCATCGGCGTTCTTCAGGTAGACCACCCAGATGTTGCCGGCCGGGCCGCCACCTTCGACGGCGCGGTCGAGCTTGGCGATCAGCGCCTTGGCAGCCGCCATGCGGGTCGGGTTGGCGGTGCGCACGATCAATGAATTGCTGCGTGGCTCCACCATCACCGAGGTGGCCGCAGCCGTGGTGTTGGCCGCACCTGGCACGGCGGCGGCGGCGCCGCTTTCCGTCAGCTTCTGCACCAGCGGCGCCAGGTCGGCAGCCAGGGCGTGCCGCACCGGAATCACTTCCACTTCCGACGCGGCCGGCTGGTCGAGCGCGGCGATGATCTTGCCCAGGCGCTGCAGGTTGTCGGCGTAGTCGGTGATGATCAGCGTGCCGTTGCCCGGGTTGGCATTGATCGTGTTGTTGGCACTGATCAGCGGACGCAGCACGGCCACCAGGTTGTTCGGGTTCTCGTGGTTGAGCCGGAAGATCTGGGTCAGGATCTGGTCGCCACGTGCCGTGGGCGCGCCGATGGCCACCGTGCCTGCCTGCAGCTTGGCTTCGGCTTCCGGCACCACCTTCAGCAGGCCGGCGTTTTCAACCACCGTGAAGCCCAGGCCACGCAGCGCGGCCAGGTAGCTGCGCCAGGCTTCCTGCGGCGGCAGGGCCTTTTCGCTGGTGATCGTGACCTGGCCCTTGACGCGCGGATCGACCAGGATCTGGCGGTCCAGCATGGCGCCGATGGCCCGCGACACCATCTCGATGTCGGCATTGACGAAGTTCAGCGTCACCGGGGCACGCGCCCGGGTGGTGGGCATCGGCGGGTCGGCGGCTTCGGCACCTTGCGCATGCAGGCCGCTGCCCTGACCAGCCAGACTGAGGGCCAGGGCCAGCGGCACCAGGCGCGGCAGACGGGCGCGGCGCGCAGCGGAAAGAAAGCGATGGGTCGTCATGGTCATCCGATCGTGATGACGGACGTCGCCCCTTGGCGGCGTCCGATGATGTTCAGCAAATTGTTCAACGCGGGTTCCTGGCCGGGCTGGGCCCGACCTTCACCGCGGAAGCGCACGCCGCCCTTGGCGCGCAGCTCGCCGCTGCCGCTGAGCTGCAAGGCGCCTTCGAGGGTCTGCAGTTGCAGTGTCGCCGGTGCGGCCGGCTGGCCCACCAGGCTCAATTCATAGCTGCCCAGCGGGTTCAGCGTGGACAGGCGCGAGGAGGTCTGCATCAGGCCGACGCGGGCCTGGCCCTGCACCTGCCAGCCGGTGGCGCCGGCCGTCAGTTGGAAGTTCTGGCTGCTCAGGCGCAGCAGGCCGCCGGGCCGCAGGGTGTTCCAGGGCGCGCCCAGGCCGTCCAGCCAGGCGGCGGGCCATTGGCCGAGCAGGCCGGTGGCGTCGCCAGGTTGAACCTGCAAGGTGGCGTCGCGCCAGCCGGGTTGCAGGCGCAGCTTCAGGCCGGGCGCCACGCAGCAGTCCTGGGCCAGCGCCAGTTGCACGCCGTCCAGGTGCAGGCTGAGCTGCCAGTCCAGGCGCGAGGGCAGCACCGACGCATCACGGCTGCCGGGGCCGCCAGTCAGCATCAGCAGCGCGCTGCCGTCCCACAGGGTGCCCCGGGCTTCGATCAATTGCAGGCGGCCACCGGTGGCGTCGTCCACCGCGCGGGCCAGCCACACGGCGGGGGCCTGGCTCACTGCGCCGAGCAGAACACCGAGCAGCCCGCCGGCCACCGCCCAGCGGCGCAAACGCTGCGGCCCGCTGACCGATGCGGCGGCTGAGCGCACGACAGGGCGGTTGAAAACGAGACGCGCCATGAACTCAGGCCGCTCCAGGCAGGCTGACCACCACGGTGCCCGACAGGCCGCCGTCAACCCGGCGCAGTTGCACCTCGACCGGCCGGCCACGGGCGCCCTGGCGGACTTCCTGCAGCCAGGCGCGCAGCTGGTCGGCGGTGGCGCCGGTGAGCGTGACCGTTGCGCGATCACCGATGACCGAGAGCTTGGCCTTGTCGCCCAGCCGCTCGGTGGCGGCCTTCAGCGCGGCGGCTGATTGCGATGCGTCGACCGGCGGCTGGCCTTTCAGCTCACGCGCTTCGGTGGCCATGCGCTGCAGTTGCAGGGTCTGGGTTTCCAGCGCGCGCAATTGCGCAGGCGCCTGCTTCCAGGTGGTCCAGGCCGGCGCAATGGCCAATTGCCAGACGATCAGCACGGCCAGGGCCGCGCCGGCGGCCATCAGGGCCTGGCGTTCACGCACGGCAAGGGCTTGCCAGCGGGCCAGCAGGGCGGGCGGCACAGTCAGGCGATTCATGGTTGGGCCTTGCCCTTGTAAAGAGTGAACTTGCCGGGCTCGGTGTCCAGCGACAGGCCCAGCGCACGCAGGCGCTCGCGCAGGCCTTCAACCTCGGCCGGGCTCCAGCCGGTGCTGTTGAGCGTGAGCCGGCCCGGTTCGTACTTCAGCGCATCGGCGGGCCCGCGCGACGGCGGCCAGGCGGCTTCCGCGGCATACAGCAGCGGCTCCAGGTCGGTGTCGCCCGGCTTGCCGGCCAACGTGCGCAGCAGATCGAGTTCCTTCTGCATCTGCACCGGCGCGTCGATCACGGCGCGCACCTGCGGGAAGGTGGTTTGCAGCAGGGCGGTGACGGCCAGCTTGCGCTCCGTCACGGCCTGGCGCTGCTGCCAGGCCCAGACATTGGCGCCGATCAGCTGAACGCCCAGCAGCACGGCCAGGCCCAGGCGCACCGGGCGCCAGGCGGTGTCGTTCCAGAAGCGGCGGGCGTTGTCACGCAGGGCGCGGCTGCCGCGGTGCTGCGGCGCCAGGTCGAACTGGCGCAGGTTCCAGTCGGTCTGCGTGGCGGCCAGCAGGCTGTCTGCATTGGAGCGGGCGGCCACGGCATGGCCGGCCACCTGCGACGCGGCCTCGGCAGCATCGGGGCTGGCGGTCCAGGTGGACGGGGTGTCGGTGCCAGGCTGGGTGAGCAGCGCGCGGGCGGCGTCGCTGTGCAGCGGCAGCACCACGGCGCCGGCGTCGTCGCGCCAGGCCAGGCGCAGGCCGGCGTCGCCTTCCACGGTGGCTTCGCGGTACACATGTGCCGCCGGTGCGCCGGTCGGGGCCCAGGCGGGCACCACACGGTCCACGGTCAGGCCGGTGGCTTCCAGCGCTTCAAGCTGTGCCTTGAGCCAGGCCTTGCCCACCGACGCCACCCAGGCCGGCTCGCCGGCCTTCAGGCTGGGCGAGGTGGCCAGGTGCACGTCTTGTTCGTCTTCCAGCAGCTGCTCTTCGAGCATGCCGGCCAGCGCCATGCGCAGCCGTGCGGCCGGTGCCTTCGGGGCGGTGATGAGGTGCCAGCCCGCGTCATCGGCCGGCAGCACGGCCACCAGGCTCTGGGCACGCGGCAGCTGGGCCACGCCACAGCGGCCATGGGCCTGGCCTGCGGACGTGGCAGCGTCGGTGCTCAGCACCCAGTCGTACTCGGGCGTGGGGCGTGCCGCGGGCGTGTCTGCATGCACGGCAGCCAGCCGGGGTTGCGCGGGCAACTGGACGATCAATGTGGACATGGAGTGGCAGTGGCCTTGGTGACGGACGAAGAGTCACAACCTTCTATTGTGGCGTGGGCAAAGGCCCGTCCGGGGCGGGGGGAACGCTCATTCATGGGACAGGCGGTCTCGGCGCAACACCGTCACATCCTGGCCACGTCGCTGCACCAGCGAGACCTCGCGCAGGATGCTGTCTTCATAGCGCAATTGCCCGGTCACCTCGAAGTGCGAGGAGTTGATGGCGACATGGCGCTCTTCCAGCACCACCTTCTCGGGCAGCAGGGCCTTGATCGCCGCGAGGTTCTCGAAGCCTTTGCGCAACTGCAGCCGCTGCTGGGTCAGGCGCTGGGCGCTGGCGCGGTCGAGGCCGTCGATGGTGGCCATCATCACCTCGACCGAGGCAGTGTTCAGGTTGACCCGGGTGCGCTGCGGCAGGATGGTCACGAACGGTGTCAGTCGTTGCACGGTGTCAGCGTCCAGGCCCAGCCAGCGCAGTTGCTCCACGCGCACCGGGCGCAGCGGCGCGCCGGTGGCCACGGCTTCCTTGTCGTCGAGCTTGTCTTCGGCCTCGCTGGCACCGCGCATGCCTTCGGCCAGGCGCTGGGCCACGCCCGAGGGCAGGCTCAGCACCTCGCACAGCCGCGTGATGATCTTCAACTCGGCCTTGACCGCCTCGTCGTCGTCTTCCACCAGGTTGCGCAGGTTGTAGCGTGATTGCGCATCGGTGATCTGGCCGGACAGAAAGGCATCGAGGCCGGTGTCGCTGGTGTTGTCCTTGTCGGCCGCCAGGAATGTGGACAGGCGAATCTCTTCGAGGCCGGTGGCCCAGGGTTCGGTCAGGCCGTCAGGGCCGCCATCGCGGGCGTCTTCCCGCAGGATCAACCGGGCCCAGTCGAGTGCGCCGGTCAGCAGCCAGGTCGACTGGGTGCGGGCGCGCTCGGCGCCTTCCACCTCGATGGCGCGCCATTGTTGCCACACCATGCCCGCCGCGAGCGTGGCCACCAGCGTCACGATGAGCATGGCCATCAGCAACGCCGCGCCTTGCTGGGCGCGCCGAGCCTGCCGCCGGAGGGCCGGGCCGCTGTGGCTGATGGCGCAGTGGGGAAAGGCGGTACGCGGTGTCATTGGGCAGGTTGCAGCGCCACGTCGCGCAGCAGGCGGCCTTGCGGCAGGGTCAGCACCAGGCGAATGCCGATGGGCAAGGTGTCGTCACCGCTGTCGGTGTCCGGGAGGGTGGGCACGCCGCCATTGCCATTGGCGCCCGCCGTGCCGGCATCAGCGGGTGGGCTGTTGCCGGGGGCGCCGCCCGGCGGAGTGCCACCACCGGGCGGCGGCTTGGCAGTGCGGTTGCCAGATTTTCCGGTGCTGACGTTGCCGGTGGATTGCGCATTGCTCCAGGTGTTGTCGCCTTGTTGATAGAAGTAGATCTGCAACGCGGCCACGCCGTCGAGCATGGGCAGGGCGTCGGCCTGGATGACGGACCATTGCTGGCTGCGGAACCACCAGTCCTGCAGTTCCTGCACGCGGGTGACGGCCGGCGAGGCCCAGCGGTGCAGCTTGCCCTGCTGCATCGTCCACAACACCAGTTGCAGGCCGTCGCGGTGGCGGCGGGTCAGGCGCAGTGAGCTGCCGTCGAATTTGAGGGTCGGCGTGGCCGGGGTTTGTTGCAGGTGTTCCAGGTCGGCGTCCCATTGCGCCATCACGGTGCCCAGGCGCAGGGTACTTTCGCTGGCCTGCTGGGCGCCGTCACGCGTGCGCACCAGCCCGTCGATGCCTTGCCAGGCCATGCCGGCCATCACCGCCATGATGAACAGCGCGACCAGCACCTCCACCAGCGTGAAGCCGTGCTGCGCGCGGGCGGGCGGCCGGGTGGCAGCGCGCGGTTGCAGGTGCGGTTGCATCGTGGGCGCGCGCATCAATACCGCGGCAGCACCGTGGACACGGTGACCACCGGTTGATTCCGGTCGTCGCTCATCACCACATCCACCCGGCGGAAGTTCGGGTTGGGTGTGCCTTGCACGCGCATCTTGCCGCGGAAGGTTTGAGACAACTGCTCACACTCGAAGCTGCTTTCCCCGGTGTCAGGGAAGCGGCGCGCCAGCTTCAGCCCGGTGAGCTGATTGTCTGCGCACCACTGTGCGCTGGTCACCAGCTTGAGCCGGTCGGCATTGGCGAGCAGCGCGCCGCCGGCCCGGCTGCCCGCAGCCAGCGCTACCGCCACGATGGCCAGCGCCACCAGCACCTCGATCAAGGTGAAGCCGCTGGCATTGCGTGGCTGAGGAAGGGGGGAAGGCCGGTGCGGCATGGTGTCAGCGTGAGGGGGCTTCGTCGGCGGCCACCGGCGCAAAGGGCCCCAGCCCGTCGGTGGCCAGCAGCAGTTGCCGGTCTTCGATGCGCAGGCGCACCCGCTGTGCGCCGATCACGGGCTCAGGCCCCAGTTGCAGTGCGGGCGCGCCCACCACTTCCGCGGTGGTGCGCTCGTCGAGCCACTGCGTTGGCATCGTCACGGCGGCGGGCAGGCCGAGAAAGGCAAACCCGGGCCGGTCGCGGGTGGGCTGCCAGCGCACGTCCTGGCCAGTGGCGCGGGAGCGCGCACGGGCGCCTTCCAGCAACGCGGCCAGGCGGGCGCCTTCCTCGTCGAGCTTGCTGGCATTGCCGTCACGCAGGGCCAGTGTGGCCATGCCCACGGCGATGGCCAGCAGGGCCACCACCACCATCAGCTCAAGCAGGGTGAAACCACGCTGGCGCCGCGGCGCGTGCGTCGTCAGGCCCGAGGGCATGCGGGGGTGTTGCAGCAGAGGGCCAGCCCGAAGGCCGGCATTGGCCTCATTGCCAGCTGCCAATATCGGCGTCCTTGCCTTCGCCGCCGGCCTGGCCGTCAGCGCCCAGGCTGAACACGTCAATCTCGCCCTTCACGCCGGGGTTGGCGTACTGGTAGGGGCGGCCCCAGGGGTCGTTCGGCAGCTTCTCGACGTACACCTTCCAGTTCGGCGGGATCACGCCGGTGGTGGGTTTGCGCAGCAAGGCCTCGAGGCCTTGCTCGCCAGTGGGGTAGCGCTGGTTGTCGAGCTTGTACAGCTTCAGGGCCTGCATCAGGTTGCCCACGTCGGTGCGGGCCGCGGTGACGCGGGCGTCATCGGCACGCTCCAGCACGTTGGGCACGATCAGGGCAGCGAGCACGCCGATGATCACCAGCACCACCAGCAACTCGATGAGGGTGAAACCGGCTTGTCGCAGGTGGCGCTGCACCAGGGTCTTGCGCGAAGAAAAACTCATGGAAGTAAAGAGGCCGTTTTGGGGCCCCGTCTCTCGGGTGGCTTGAATCATAATCGTCGCATGGCTTCCAGATTGTTAACGTTTACCGTGTGGGCACTCATTGCCGCCAGTGCACTGTTCTGGGGGTTCCGTGTGCTTGTCAAACCCGCCCCCTTGCCGGCCCAGGCCCAGACGCCAATGCGCAGCCTCGCCATGGGTGGCGAATTGCTCAAGGTGCTGGGTGGCGCTGATGCGGCCGAGGAGGAGGATGACACCCCCGCCGCGACCCGCTTCCAGCTGCTGGGCGTGGTGGCGCCTGCCGCCGGCCGGCTCGACGGTGGCCTGGCGCTGATCGCCGTGGACGACGGCCGGCCACGCACCGTGCGTGTCGGTGGTGTCATCGATGGCGACACCGTGTTGCTGTCGGTGGCGCGCCGCTCCATCAAGATCGGCCCGACCGGCGGGCCCGCATCGAACGAGCTCAGCCTGCCTGACCCGTCGTCCAGCGCCCACGCCTCGGCCAACCGTGCACTTGGCGCTCAGCCGGGTGCCATGGGGGCTCTGCGGCCGGGTATGGGTGGCGTGGCGCCGATGCCGGGCGCACTGCAGCCGCCCAAGGGCGGCAAAGCCGCCGACGGCGAAGACGAAGACGAATAAGCCGCGTCAGCGGCAAGCGGCGGGGGGCTCGGGATAGAGCTCCCAGCCGTAAGGCCCGTCCCGCAGCTGCACGCTGCCTTGTGACGGGCCGCAGTGGCCCTGGCGCTGCCAGTCCAGGCGGGCCGCCGCAGCATCTGCGCGCCAGCTGCGCCATTGAAATTGCACACCCTCCGGTGCGCTGAAACTGAACTGCCGCGACCAGCGCGCACCCGCCCGCTGCCAGAGCGAAATGCGGCTGGTGGCTGAGCCCGGGGCATCTCCGACGACCACCTCGCCGGTGCCGACCACCGCCAGCAAACGCCCCCCCGGTGCCGGCACCGGCAGGTTGTCGAGCTTCAGCGGCTGGCCCTGGGCGGGCACCAGCCACACACGGGCCGGTTGCTCCGGCCCCTGTTGCAGCACCAGGCTGGCCTGCAGCTCGTCCACCGCACCCAGAAAGTGGTGCCGGCTGGTGCTGTCATCGGTGAATGCCACCGGCGGTGCGTCGGGGCGTTGCACGGTCAAGCGCGCGGCGTTGCGGCTCACGGAGCCGCTGGCTTCGGTCAGGGCTCGGGTTTCCCGAATCTGCAGACATTCCAGCGGCACCGGTACTGGTGCTGGTGCTTGTGCTGGTGCTTGTGCTGAAGCGGTGCCGCCGCCGTGCAGGCAATCCCGCCACCAGGCTTGCAGCACCTCGTTGCCGATGGCGTGCGCCGGTGTGGTGATGCTGAGCCCGAGGCTCAAGGCCGCCATGGTGATGGCGGCCAGGCCTGCCAGCCGATGCTGCTTGTGACCGGGCGCAGGCAGCGCGCATGCCGCCGCAGGGCGCTGCGGCGCTGCGGTCGGCGGCACGAGTACGGGCACAAGCGAGGGCAAGGGCAGGCGGATCACGGCGCTCCTGAGCGGCTGGCCGGGGATGAGAGCCCGGCCAGCCGATTGTGCGTCGCCCCGGCCCGTGGGTTCAAGCGGGGTTGAACAGGGCTTTGTGCTGCTCGCGCAACAGGTTCTTCTGCACCTTGCCCATGGTGTTGCGCGGCAGGTCGGTCACCACGAACACGCGCTTGGGCACCTTGAAGTTGGCGATCTTGCCTTTCAGGTGGCTGATGAGGCGGGCGCTGTCGAGCTCGGCGCCAGACCGGGCCACCAGCACGGCCACCACGGCCTCGCCGAAGTCGGCATGCGGCACGCCGATCACGGCGCTTTCGGCCACACCGTCGAGGTCGTTGAGCACGCTTTCAATCTCGGCCGGGTAGACGTTGTAGCCGCCGCTGATGATCAGGTCTTTCGAGCGGCCGACGATGGTCACGTAGCCGTCGGCGTCGACGCGGCCCACGTCACCCGTCTTGAACCAGCCATCAGCGGTGAACTCCTCGCGGGTCTTCTCGGGCATGCGCCAGTAGCCACCGAACACGTTCGGCCCACGCACTTCGATGCCGCCGATCTCGCCCGTCGGTACCGGCTGGCCCTGGTCATCGTGCACCCGCACACCCACGCCGGGCAGCGGGAAGCCGACCGTGCCGCCGCGCCGCTCGCCATCAGCCGGCAGGCAGGGGTTGGACGTGAGCATCACGGTTTCGCTCATGCCGTAGCGCTCGAGGATGGTGTGGCCGGTGCGACGCTGCCATTCGGTGAAGGTGTCCATCAGCAAGGGCGCGGAGCCGCTGATGAACAGGCGCATGTGGCTGCAGGCCTGCGGGGTGAGCCCGGCTTCTCCGAGCAGCCGCACGTACAGCGTCGGCACGCCCATGAAGATCGTGGCTTCGGGCAGACGGGCCAGCACCGCGGCGGGGTCGAACTTGCTGAACCAGATCATCGGGCTGCCGTTGAGCAAGGCGCCGTGCGAGGCCACGAACAGGCCGTGCACATGGAAGATCGGCAGCGCATGGATCAGCACGTCGTCCGGCTGCCATCTCCAGTAGCTGCGCAGCGTGAGCGCGTTGCTCAGCAGGTTGCCGTGGCTGAGCATCGCGCCCTTGCTGCGCCCGGTGGTGCCGCTGGTGTAGAGGATGGCGGCCAGGTCGGTGGCGGCCACCTGTGCCGGCTCATGGGTGTCGGCATGGAAGCTGGCGCGGTCGAGCAGCGTGCCGGTGCGGTCGTCGTTCAGCGTGTAGACATGCGTGGTGCCGGCCAGGAAAGCGATGCGGCTGACCCAGGTGAAGTTCTTGCCCGAGCACACCACGACGGCGGGCTCGGCATTGCCGACGAAGTAGCTGATCTCGCCGTCCTGGTAGGCCGTGTTCAGCGGCAGGAAGACGTGGCCGGCGCGCAGCACGGCGAGGTAGAGCATCAGCGCTTCAACGCTCTTTTCCACCTGCACGGCGATGCGGCTCGCGGGCGGCAGGTCGAGCGAATCGAGCAGGTTGGCGATGCGCGCGCTGGCCTGGTCCAGGTCACGCCAGCTGTAGAAGTGGGTGGTGTCCGGGCCGTCGGCCGGCAGGATGGCCGGTGCGTCCAGGTTGGCTGGGAAGGCGGCGCGCAGCGCGCAGAAGAGGTTGGCGTTGCTCATGTCAGGGGCAAGTTGGAGAAGGGTTGGGCCAAGGCGCGAATCGCTCAGAAGCGCGCGGGCCGTTTTTCATTGAAGGCGGCCAGGCCCTCGCGGTGTTCCGCGGAAGGGGCGTAGGCGTAATGGGGTGCGCGGCTGCCAGGCGTGCCGGCGTCGCCATGGCCAAACTCGCGCAGCACCTGCTTGTTCAGGCGCATGGCCTGGGGCGACAGCTGCGCCATGCGGTTCGCCACCTGGGCCACCTCGGCGGCCAGCCCGTCGTCGGGCAGCACGCGGGTGATCAAGCCGCGCTCGAAGGCTTCTTTGGCCGTCAGCACACGCGCTTCCAGCAGCAATTCGCGCAGCACGGTCGGGCCCACCACCCGGGCCACGATGGCCACTTCGGCCGGGGCCATCGGAAAACCGAGCTTGGCGATGGGCACGCCGAAGCGGCTGGTCTGGCCGCAGAGCCGGATGTCGCAGCAGGCCGCGATCTCCAGCCCGCCGCCGATGCAGGCGCCTTCGATGTGGGCGATCAGCGGCACATCGCAATCCAGCATGGCTTGCAGGGCGGGGGCCACCAGCGCTTCATGGAAGCGCGCCAGGGTGTGGGCTTCGAAGCGGAAGTCGGGGAACTCGGCGATGTCGCCGCCGGCCACGAAGGTGCCGGCGTCGCCGCGCACCACCACCACGCGGGGGGCGGTGCTTGGCACCTGAACGCTGAAGACCTCGCGCAGGGCCCGCCACATTGCGGTGTCCAGCGCATTGAGCTTGCCCGGGTGGGCGATCAGGGCATGGGCCACGCCGTGCTCGTCGGGTGGGGTGTAGTCAACAAAACCAGTCATCGAGCAACCAGAAAACGCAGGGGCCCGAAGGCCCGACAAACCAACGAAGGGCGCTCAGTCGAGCTTGGCGCCGGAGGCTTTCACCACCTGGCCCCAGCGCTTGACCTCGTTGCCCACGAACTTGCCGAAGTCGTCACCCCACACGTTGGGCGTGGCGGTGCCCAGGCCCGTCCAGGTGGCTTTCAGCTCGTCGCTGTTCAGGGCCTTCTTCAGCTCGGCCTGCATTTTCTCAATGACGTCCTTCGGCGTGCCCTTGGGCGCCCAAAGCCCGTACCAGGTGGCGACCTGGTAGGTGGGGACGCCGCCTTCGGTGCTGCTGGGCACGTCCGGGAAGCCGGGTGCGCGCTTGTCGCTGGCCACGGCCAGGGCCTTGATGCGGCCGCTCTTGATGTGGGTGGCGGACGAGCCGAGGCCGTCGAACATCACGTCCACCTGACCGGCGATCAGGTCTTGCAGGGCCGGGCCGGCACCGCGGTACGGGATGTGGGTGATGAAGGTCTTGGTCTGCAGCTTGAACAACTCACCCGCCAGGTGGTGCGAGGTGCCGTTGCCCGCCGAGCCGTAGTTCAGCTTGCCGGGGTTCTTGCGCACGAAGTCGAGCAGGCCGGCCAGGTCATTCACCGGCACCCGCTGCGGGTTCACCACGATGACCTGCGGCACGCTGGAAATCAGGCCGACCGGCACGAAGTCTGACTCGATGTTGTAGTCGAGCTTCGGGTACATGTGCGGGGCGATCGCGTGGTGCACCGCGCCCATGAAGAAGGTGTAGCCGTCAGGCGCTGCCTTGGCCGCCACGCTGGCGCCGACCGTGCCACCAGCGCCGCCCTTGTTGTCGATGATGAACTGCTTGCCCGCGTTCTTGCTCATCACGGCCGTGAGCGGGCGTGCAAAGGCATCGGTGCCACCGCCTGCAGGGAAGGGCACGATGATCGTCACGGGCTTGTTGGGCCAGCCAGTGGCGGATGGCGTTTGCGCTTGCACGCCGGCGCCCACCAGGGCGGCCAGCGGGATCAGGGCGGCCTGCAGCACAGCCCTCCGGGCGAGGGTGCCGGGCAGGGCGTGGGGCTGAGGGCGTCGGGGCATGCAGATCTCCTTGCGTCGATGAGTTCGACGTAGTGTCGCCCCACTGCCCCGGCAGATCCATCAGGGCTGACCTTGGGGTGCCCTGATGGATCGGGTGACGTCAGTCGTCGCTGCGCAGGCCGCGCCAGACGGCCGCACCCAGCAAGGCGCCGGCGATCGGGGCCAGCCAGAACAGCCACAGCTGCGCCACCGCCCAGCCGCCCACGTACACCGCCACACCGGTGCTGCGCGCCGGGTTGACCGAGGTGTTGGTGACCGGAATGCTGATCAGGTGGATGAGCGTGAGGCCCAGACCGATGGCGATCGGGGCGAAGCCCGGGGCGGCGCGGCTGTCGGTGGCGCCGAGGATGATGACGAGGAACATCGCGGTCATCACCACTTCGCACACCAGCGCCGCGGCCATGCTGTAGCCGCCTGGCGAGTGTGCGCCGTAGCCGTTCGAGGCAAAGCCCTTGGAGACATCAAAGCCCGGCGCGCCGTTGGCGATCAGGTAGAGCACGCCACCGGCGGCCACCGCACCGATCACCTGCGCCACGATGTACGGCAGCAGGCGGCTGGCCGGGAAGCGCCCGCCCGCCCACAGGCCGATCGACACCGCCGGGTTCAGGTGGCAACCCGAAATCGGCCCCAGGGCATAGGCCATGGTCAGCACCGTCAGGCCGAAAGCCAGCGACACGCCGTGCAAACCGATGCCGACACCCGGGAACGCGGCCGCCAGCACGGCGCTGCCGCAGCCCCCCAGCACCAACCAGAACGTGCCGACCAATTCGGCGCCCAAAGCTTTTTGCATGAGGATCTCCCTCTCGTGAACAGGGCCGGGTTGGCCCTTTGCGCGGCGATTCTGCGGGCGGCGCATGGGGGTGGTGGGGAGTGGTTTCTGTCAATCATGGGATAGCGCACGGTGGTGTCGTTGCACCACAACCTTGTGCCGCGGCGTTGTTTGCGCCGCAAGCCGATGTAAACCCACGGTAAGAGCCTGTAGCCAATTGTTTGTGACGCTTGTCGGGGCCTTCCCGGCGCCGATCAGCACTGGCAGCATTGCGCCGCTGTGTGGCTGCGCAGGTCGCGGCACGGCAAGGCTTCAGGAGTCCTCAGGATGATGTGGGTTGCAACAAGGCGCCGTACGTGGTGGCGAGCGGCACAGGCCGTGGGGTTGGCCGTGGGCTTGGCGGTGCTGTCGGCCTGTGGTGGCGGAGGTGGCGGTGATGCCGTCAACACGCCGCCCGCGCCCGTGCCCGAGGTCAAACCAACGCGCGCCGAAGCCGCCCGCTTCCTGACCCAGGCCACCTTCGGCCCGACCACCGCCCACATTGACGCCGTGGTGGCCCAGGGCTACGCCGCCTGGCTGGACGCGCAACTCGCCAAGCCCGCCAGCCTCAGCTACGTGAGCTATTGGGACGCCCGCAATGCCGCACTTGGCGGCACCACCGCGAACCCCAAGGCTGGCCAGCGCGAGGTGCTCGATGCGTTCTGGACCCAGGCGGTGGCCGGTGAGGACCAGGTGCGCGCCCGGGTGGCCTATGCCCTGTCGCAGATTTTCGTGGTGTCGATGCTCGACTCCGGTGTGGGCAACAACGCGCGGGGGATGGCCAGTTATGCCGACATGCTCGGCGCCAAGGGCCTGGGCCGCTACCGCGACCTGTTGGAATCTGTCGCCCTGCATCCGGTGATGGGCACCTACCTGACCTCGCTGCACAACATGAAGGAAAACACCCGGACCGGCCGGGTGCCTGACGAGAACTTCGCGCGGGAAGTGATGCAGCTGTTCTCCATCGGCCTGGTGCAGCTGAATGCCGACGGCAGCGTCAAGACCAGCGGTGGCAGCCCGGTGCCCACCTACACGCCCAGCGACATTTCCGGGCTGGCCAAGGTGTTCACCGGCTGGAGTTATGCCTGCCCGGTGTCCGACGACAGCTGCTTCTTCAACGGCATCAGCCGGGACTCGGAGCGCGACATCGACGCGATGATCAAGCCGATGCGCGCGTACCCGCAGTTCCATTCGTCGAGCGTCAAGTCCTTCCTCGGCGCCACGGTGCCTGACCAGGGCAACAACGCCGATCCGGCCGCCAGCCTGAAGGTGGCGCTGGACACGCTGGCGGGGCACCCGAATGTCGGCCCGTTCCTGGCGCGGCAGATGATCCAGCGCATGGTGACCAGCAACCCGAGCCCGGCCTATGTGGGCCGCGTGGCCAGTGCGTTTGCCGCAGGCAATGGCGACCTGAAGGCGCTGGTGCGCGCCGTGTTGCTCGACACGGAAGCACGCAGCGCCACTGGCCTGACGGACGCGTCGTTTGGCAAGCTGCGTGAGCCGGTGCTGCGGCTGTCGGCCTTCCTGCGGGCCTTCGGCGCCACCTCCGATTCGGGCGGCTGGCTGGTGGGCAATACCGACGGCAATACCGACAGCCTGTCGCAGACGCCTTTCCGCGCGCCTTCGGTCTTCAATTTCTACCGACCGGGCTATGTGCCGCCAGGTGGGCAACTGGGCCTGGCGGGCCTGGTGGCGCCCGAGATGCAGATCACCCACGAAAGCAGCGTGGTGGGTTATGTGAACTACATGGCGACGGCGCTGCAGTCCGGCCTGGGCATGAGCGGCTACGACAACAAGGCCAGCCGTCGCGACGTGCAGCCCGACTTCCTGCGCGACACCACGCATGCCCTGCGCACCCTGGCCGCCACCGACGCCGACGTGCCGGCATTGATCGACCAGGTGGCCACCCGCCTGCTGCCGGCGCCAATGCCGGCGGCCCTCAAGGACATCATCGTGCCCGCCGTGTTGTCGATCGCCGTGCCGGTGGCCAACGGCAAGAACCAGGACCAGATCGAATCAGCCAAGCTGAACCGTGTGCGCACGGCCGTGATGCTGACCCTGGCCTCCCCCGAATACACCGTGCAGAAGTGAGCCGCGCCATGCACCACGATCAAGCTTCGCGCCGCGCCTTCCTGCGCCAACTCGGCGCCTTCACCGGGCTGGGTGCTGCGGCCCCACTGGCCCTCAACCTTGCGGCCATGAGCAGTGCGTCGGCCCAGGCCGCGACCGACTACAAGGCCGTGGTCTGCCTGTTCATGTTTGGCGGCAATGACGCCTACAACATGTTCCTGCCGACCGACAGCACCTCGTTCGCCAACTACACGGCCGTGCGTGACCAGGCGCCCGACTCCATCGCGCTGCTGGCCCCGGGCACGGCACCGGTGCCCACCGCGCCCGTGGCCTCGCCGGCGCGGTTGGGCGGCGTGCTGCCCATCGTGCCGGCCACCGCCCGCACCGCGCCCGGCGGCGGCACGCAGACCTTTGGCCTGCACCCGTCCTTGGGCGCGCTGCAAACCTTGTTCAACAGCCAGAAGCGCCTCGCGGTGCTGGCCAATGTGGGGCCGCTGAAACAGCCCACCACCAAGGCCCAGTACGCCACCACCGGCTACCCCTTGCCGGCCAGCCTGTTCTCTCACAACGATCAGCAGAACACCTGGCAGGCCTTTGCGCCGGAAGGTGCCACCAAGGGCTGGGGTGGTCGCATGGCCGACCTGCTGCTGTCGCAGAACACGCGGGCCAGCTTCACCGCGGTGTCGGTGGCTGGCAATGCCGTCTGGTTGTCTGGCGACACGGTGCGCCAGTACCAGATGAGCACCAGCGGCGCGGTGCGCATGGGCGCTGACAGTGGGGGCCGCCTGTTTGGCTCGACCACCGTGGCTTCGGCCCTGGAGCGGGTGGTGCGCAATGCGCGCAGCAACCACCGCTTCGAGACCGACATGGCCGACATCCACGCGCGCTCCATCGATGCCGAGGTGGCGCTGCGCACCACGCTCAAGGCGGCGAGCGACCCGCTGTTCGGCACCGCGCCGGTCTCGGGCAGCTACAACCCGAACAACGACCCGAAGCTGCAATACGACAACCCGCTGACCGGCGGCAAGAGCAGCAACAGCCTGGCCCAGCAGTTCCAGATGGTGGCTCGCATGATCGAGGCCAGCAGCTCATCGGCACTCGGCATGAAGCGGCAGGTGTTTTTTGTCAGCATCGGCGGCTTCGACAGCCACGACGGGCAGAACCGCAACCAGGCGGACAACATGGCCAAGATCGCCCAGGCGCTGAAGTACTTCGACGACACGCTCGGCGGGCTCAACCTGCGCAGCAACGTCACCACCTTCACCGCCTCTGACTTCGGCCGCACCTTCACCAGCAATGGCGACGGCACCGACCACGGCTGGGGCAGCCACCACCTGATCATGGGTGGCGCGGTCAAGGGCGGCGATGTCTACGGGCAAGTGCCGGTGCTGGCGGCGCGCAATGCCAACAGCAACAACTTCGACGGCAGCCCGGACCAGATCAGCAACGGCGTGATGCTGCCCAGCACCTCGGTCGATCAGTACGGCGCCACGCTGGGCCGCTGGATGGGGCTGAGCGACACCGAGTTGCTGTCGATCTTCCCGAACCTGGCCAACTTCAGCCAGCGCAACCTGGGCTTCATGGCCTGAAGGCTTTAGGCCCGGGCCAAGGCCTGCTGGTCAGGCCCGGGGGTTGCGGCTTCAGGCGGTCACGCTGACGCTGAAGCTGGCCGTGGCGCTGACGTCGGCGCCGCCCATCATGTCGGCGTAGCGGCTGGCCAGCTGGTTCAGGAACGCGTTCACGTCGATGCCGCCACTTTCGGGTGGCTCGGGTGGTGGCCCGTCGCCCTGCCCATGCCCACGTTCGCGACCTTGCGTCTTCGTCGGGGATTGGGTCGTGGTCGGGGTCTGCGCCTCCGCCGCCGCCATGTCCTGGCGGAATTGCTCGCGGAACTGGTTGATCTCGTCGTTGGACAGATCACCACTGCCGTCGCCGTCGATGGCCTTGAACAGGGCCTGCACATCGCTGCTGGCGTCCTTCAGGCCGAACTCGTCGGCGGACACGCTGCCGCTGTCATCGCTGTCCAGTGACGCAACCGGGTCCCCTGGCGGCGGCCCCATCGGGCGGCCACCGCCCATCTGCTGCAGGCCCGCGAACTGGGCGGTCGACAGGTCGCTGCTGAAACTGGACGGTGGTGGGCCGTGGTGGCCACCGCGCCGGGCGCTGCCGGTGGTTGAGGTGCTGGGGTCGGTATCAGCCGTGCTGGCGTTGGTGGTCGCGTTGGTGGTGGCGGTTTTGGCCGTACTGGACGCCGCCGCGTAGCTGCCCGACGTGCTGGCGCTGCTGGCGCTGCCTTTGCCGAGCGAGCTGGCCGCCTTTTTCGACAGGAGGCTCCAGAGTTGGCTGGTCGATGCGTTGGATGAGACGTTCATTGCATCTCCTTTCAAATGAAGGTGGGTTGGATGGCGTGGAAGCCGGCTTGTGGCGCCGGTTCATCAGCAATCGCGGGGGCCGTCGCCCGCCTCGAAGAGGTAACCCACCCCCCGCACGGTCTGGATGACGCGCGGCGCCTGCGGGTTGTCGTGCAATTTCTGGCGCAGGCGGGACACCATCATGTCGACGGTGCGCGCGGCGGTCGAAGCGGCGTTGAGGGTGGTGTCGGGCGTGTCGGCGGTGGTGTCCCTGGTGCCTGATCCTCCGTCGCTCACCAAGGCCAGCAGGTGGTCACGGCCCAGCGCGCTGTGCGGCGCACGCAGAAAGGCGCGCAGCAGCCGCATTTCCGGCTCCGACACCTGCACGCGCAGCCCGGTGGGCGTGTGCAGTTGCCGGGTCACCGGGTTGAGCCACCAGCCGCCCACCTGCAGCGGCTCGTCTTGCGGATCAGGTGTCGGGGGGCTGTCGGCGGTCGGCCGAAACCGCGCCAGGTTAAGCAGGCGCGCCACCCGGGCCCGCAGCTCGCGGGGGTCAAAGGGGTGGTCGATCACCGCGTCGGCGCCCCGCTCGAAGGCCGCCGTGCGGTCGGTGGGCCCGCCATGGGCTTGCAGCACGATGACGGGCAGGGTGGGGCAGCGGTCGCGCAGGCCGCGCAGGCGCTGCCAGGCATCCAGCCCGTGCCGGGTGCCGCGCTGCGCCCGGGCGTCCGGGTCCATCAGCAGCAGGTCGTGGCCGTTCTGGTGCGCTGTTTCTATCGCGTCGGCGTCGGCCGTGTCATGCACGTCATGGCCATGCACCTGCAGGCACAGCGCGGCCCAGCGACGAACGTGTTCGTCTGGCGCCACCACCAGCACACGGCCCGGTGCTGCGGCCGTGGGTGTGGTGCGAGCAGGCGCGTTGGTGGCCGATCTGGTGGCGGGAGCGTGGCGCGAACGGGGGGGCTCGGAGGCGGGCATGGTGGCAACCTGAAAAGGATTGCCTCGCAGTCTGCCGATGCCCGTCCGCGCGTTTTCCCCCATCAAGGGCCGCGTGATCGCCCTATTTACAGAGCCTTAACGCGGCAGCAACAAAGGTCGTCGGTTGGTGCTTGCCAAGGGGGTGGTCGGGCTGCGCTCAGCGCTGGAACCGGCCGTCGGGCCCGATGATGGCCAGGTCGGCGTAGTCGAGGCCGCTGTGGTCCTGGGCGCTGAAGGACACGTCCAGGCCGCCCAGATCCACCCGTTGCATGCGCTCCAGCGCCTGCACCAGGCTGGCGCGGTCAGGGTTGCGGCCGGCGCGCCGCAGCCCTTCCACCAGCACCTTCGCGGCGGCAAAACCTTCCACCATCGCCGGGCTGACGTTCTGGATGCCCTTGGCCTTGGCCAGGGCCAGCACGTCCTTGATCATCGGCGTCGAGATCGAGCGCTCGGACGGAAAGACCTGGCTGACGATGGTGCCGCGGGCCACATCGCCCAGCTGCTTGATGAACCCGTCAGACGCATTGTTCGACAGCGTCACCAGCTGGGCGCGTGAGCCAGCCGCCCGCAGCGCCTTCATGCCGTCGACCACGGCAGTGCCCGAGCCCACGTACAGCACGGCCTGCGCCTGCGCGTTCACCACCGCCGGCGTGAGCTGGCTGAAATCGGGTTTGCTGCGGTCATAGCGCTCATGCGCGGCCGGGCTCAGGCCGGCGGTTTTCAGGGCCTTGAGCGCGCCCTGAACGGCGTCGTCGCCAAAGCTGTCGTTCACCTGCACCAGGGCCACGCGGGTGATGCCGGTGTTCACCAGGTGGGCCACCGCGCGCTCGGCTTCGCGCTGGTAGGCCGCGCGCACATTGAACACCCAGGGCTGCACCGGCTTGTGCAGCACCATGGCGCCGGTGGACGGCCCGATCAGCGGGATGCGGCTGGCGCTCAACAGGGGCAGCAGCGCCTGGTTGTGCGGCGTGCCGCGCGTAAGGAACAAGGCGATCACGCCGCTGTCGATCAACTGCTTCGCGTTGTCGACCGTGCGCTGCACGTCGAACTGGTCATCCAGCGTCTGCAGCTCGATCTTCTGGCCGTTCACGCCGCCCTGGGCATTCACCGCATCGATCCAGAGCAGCGCGCCCTGCCGGGTTTCGGCCACGGTGGCGGCCACCGGGCCGGTCAGCCCCACGGTTTGCCCGACGCGGATCTGGGCCTGGGCCGCAGCGCCTGCCAGTGCCAACGCCAGCACCATCAAGGTCGCCCGCCCATGCGCTGCGACCGCCCGAACAACCTGGCGGTGAACTTGTGCCATCGTCTTCCAACCTCTTTTTGACTGCTTGTGCCCGCAATTCTGAGGGGATTTCATGACGACCTGTTGTGGATAGCGCGAACAGGGTCGATCCTGATTTCGCGTCAATCCCGAGACGCCGTTGAACATGGGCCCGCATCGATGCCCCCGACCACCCGCGCCGGCCTTGTGCATGGCAACATGTCAGGTTCCATGATGTCTTCGTACCTGCCATGTCCGACGGTCTGATTCATATTCGCGGCGCCCGCCAGCACAACCTGAAGAACCTGGACCTGGACATCCGCACCGGCGAGATGACCGTGGTGACCGGCCCCAGCGGCTCGGGCAAGTCCAGCCTGGTGTTCGACACGCTGTATGCCGAGGGCCAGCGCCGCTACGTCGAGACCTTCAGCGCCTACGCCCGGCAGTTCCTCGACCGCATGGACCGCCCGGCCGTTGACAAGGTCGACGGCGTGCCGCCAGCCATCGCCATCGACCAGACCAACCCGGTGCGCACCAGCCGCTCCACGGTGGGCACGATGACCGAGCTGAACGATCACCTGAAGCTGCTCTACGCCCGCGCCGCGCAGCTGTTTGACCGTGAGACTGCGCTGCCGGTGCGCCACGACACGGCCGACACCATTTATGAAGACCTGCGCCAGCGCGCCGCCGCCAGCGGTGATCCGCGCCTGGTCGTGACCTTCCCGGTGGAGCTGCCCGCCAACACCACCGCCGAGCAGCTGGAGCAGTGGCTGCAGGCCAGCGGTTTCTCGCGCGTGCAGGCCGAGCGGGTGGTGGAAGACAAGAAGGTGCTGGACGTGGTGGCTGACCGCTTCCGCTTCAGCAACGCCGAGCGCGTGCGCGTGATGGAGGCGATCGAGCTCGGCCTCAAGCGCGGCAGTGGCCGGCTGGCGGTGTACGCGCTGAATGTCGTGCCCGCAGGCCCTGCGGCTGAGGCTGCCGCCGAAGTGGTGGACGGTGACACCCAGCTCTGGCGTTACTCCACCGGCCTGCATTGCCCTGAAAGCGATCTGCGCTACGGTGATCCGCAGCCGGCGCTCTTCAGCTTCAACTCGGCCTACGGCGCTTGTGAGACCTGCCGCGGCTTCGGCCGGGTGATCGGCGTCGATTTCGGTTTGGTCATTCCGGATGAGCGCAAGACGCTGCGCAACGGCGCCATCAAGCCGATGCAGACGCCGGCCTGGAAGGAGTGCCAGGACGATCTGGTGAAGTACGCCGGTGAGGCCGGCATTCCGCGTGACACGGCCTGGAACATGCTCTCGCAGTCCCAGCGCGACTGGGTGCTGGAAGGCTCTCCCGCCTGGACCGGCAACTGGAACAAGGCCTGGTACGGCGTGCGGCGCTTCTTCGAGTACCTCGAAAGCAAGTCATACAAGATGCACATCCGCGTGTTGCTGTCGAAGTACCGCAGCTACACGCCGTGCGGCACCTGCGGCGGCGCGCGCCTGAAGCTCGAAGCGCTGCAGTGGCGCCTGGGCAGTGTCGAGAACGCCAACGCCGTGCTGAAGCCGGCGCTGCGCAACTTGCCAGTTGGCGCACGCTGGAGCCGTGAGCAGCTTGAAGCGCTGCCAGGCCTGAGCCTGCATGACCTGATGCTGCTGCCCATCGAGCGGCTGCGCACCTTCTTCGAGACCCTGCAGCTGCCCGACGTGCTGCACGACGAGGCGCTGAAGCTGCTGCTGGATGAAGTGCGCAACCGCATCCGCTACCTGTGTGATGTGGGCCTGGGTTACCTCACGCTGGACCGCCAGAGCCGCACGCTGAGTGGCGGCGAGGTGCAGCGCATCAACCTCACCACGGCACTCGGCACCTCGCTGGTCAACACCATGTTCGTGCTGGACGAGCCGAGCATCGGTTTGCACCCGCGCGACATGAACCGCATCGTGCAGGCCATGCACCGACTGCGCGACGCCGGCAACACGCTGGTGGTGGTCGAGCACGACCCCGCCGTGATGCTGGCCGCCGACCGCCTGATCGACATGGGCCCGGGCCCGGGCGAGCGCGGCGGGCAGATCGTGTTTGACGGCACGCCCTCGCAGGCCCGCCATGCCGACACCCTCACTGGCGCCTACCTGGGCGCCCGCAAGACGGTGGGCATGGGCTTCAAGCGCGCGGTGGTCGACAGCACGCCGCGCCTGATTCTTGAAGGCGCGCGGCAGAACAACCTGAAAGACGTGCATGTGCAGTTCCCGCTGCAATGCCTGACGGTGGTGACCGGTGTGTCGGGCTCCGGCAAGAGCACGCTGGTGCAGGACGTGCTGGTGCCGGCGTTGAGCCGCCACTTCGGCAAGGCCACCGAAACCCCGGGCGAGCATGACCGCCTGCTGGGCGTTGACCACCTGGCTGATGCAGTGTTCGTCGATCAATCGCCGATCGGCAAGACGGCGCGCTCCAACCCGGCCAGCTACGTCGGCGCGTTCGACGAGATCCGCAAGCTTTTCGCCGTGGCACCGCTCGCGGCCGAGCGCAGCTACACCGCCGGCATGTTCAGCTTCAACGCCGGTGACGGCCGCTGCCCGACCTGCGGCGGCTCGGGCTTCGAGCATGTGGAGATGCAGTTCCTGAGCGACGTGTACCTGCGTTGCCCGGACTGCGACGGCCGCCGCTACCGCGCCGAGATCCTCGACGTGAAGATCAGCCGCGGTGACCGCGAAATCAGCATCGCCGACACCCTGGACCTGACGGTGAGCGAGGCCGTGAAGCTGTTCGCCGCCGACCGCGAGGTGGTGCGCACGCTGCAGCCCATCGTCGATGTGGGCCTGGATTACGTGCGCCTGGGCCAGCCCGTGCCGACGCTGTCGGGCGGTGAGGCCCAGCGCCTGAAGCTGGCGGGTTTTCTGGCGGAGGCCGCTTCCACGCCGCGGCAGAAGCTGGCGAAGAAGGGCACGCTGTTCATCTTCGACGAGCCGACCACCGGCCTGCACTTCGACGACATCGCCAAGCTGATGCGGGCGATGCGCAAGCTGCTCGACGCCGGCCATTCGCTGCTGGTGATCGAGCACAACCTGGACGTGATCCGCGCGGCCGATTGGCTGATCGACCTCGGCCCCGAAGGCGGTGACGCTGGCGGCTGGGTCGTGGCCACAGGCACGCCCGAAGAGGTGCGCCTGCACCCCACCTCCCACACCGGCAAGGCGCTGGCCGAGTACGACGGCGCCTTGGGCGTGAGCGAAAAAATGGTGGCGGCCGATGGCGGCGCCTACCTGGGCAGCAAGCTGCGTGAGCGGCGCGTGGAAGACGAATGCATCCGCATCGTCAATGCCCGCGAGCACAACCTGAAGTCGCTGAACGTCGACATTCCGCGCGGCAAGTTCAGCGTGGTCACGGGCGTGTCGGGTTCGGGCAAATCAACGCTGGCCTTTGACATCCTGTTCAACGAGGGCCAGCGGCGCTACCTCGAATCGCTGAACGCGTATGCGCGCAGCATCGTGCAGCCGGCCGGCCGGCCCGAGGTGGACGCCGTGTGGGGCATTCCGCCCACGGTGGCGATCGAGCAGCGCCTGAGCCGCGGTGGCCGCAAGAGCACGGTGGCCACCACCACCGAGGTCTGGCACTTCCTGCGCCTGCTGTGGGTGAAGCTCGGCCTGCAGCACTGCGTGCACGACGGCGCACCGGTGATGCCGCAGACCGCAGAGAGCATTGCCGCGCAGCTGCTGCGCGACCACGTGGGCCAGCACATCGGCTTGCTGGCGCCGCTGGTGGTGAACCGCAAGGGCGTCTACACCGACCTGGCCAAGTGGGCCAAGGCGCGTGGACACACGCACCTGCGGGTCGATGGTGAATTCCTGCCGGTCGACCCCTGGCCGCGCCTCGACCGCTTCAAGGAGCACACGCTGGAGTTGCCGGTGGGCGACCTGGTGGTGCGCGCTGACAACGAGGCCGAACTGCGCCGCCTGCTGGCGCTGGCGCTGGACGTGGGCAAAGGCGTGATGCACCTCCTGAGCCCGCTCGACGGCTTGGCGGGTCTGATCGAGTCGGGTGAATCCACGGCGCAGGTCGGCACGCTGAAGGTGTTCTCCACCAAGCGGGCCTGCCCGCAGTGCGGCACCAGCTACCCCGAGCTGGATCCGCGCATGTTCAGCTACAACAGCAAACACGGCTGGTGCACCACCTGCGTGGGCACAGGCCTGGCGCTGACGCGCGAGCAGCGCAAGGCCTTTGACGACAGCGTCAAGGACGATGACAACAAGGGCCGGGAGCAGAGCTTCCCGAGCGAGGAGCCGGACGTTGAAGGCGTGGCCGGTGAGCCTTGCCCGGATTGCCACGGCGCGCGCTTGAACCTGTCGTCACGCGGCGTCACTTTCGCCCACAAGGCCATCCATGAAGTGGCGCAGTGGTCGGTGCGTGACACGCTGGCCTGGGTCGATGGCCTGGCGCTGGTTGGCCGCGAAGCCGGCATTGCGCGCGACGTGGTGGTCGAGATTCGCAACCGCCTGGCCTTCCTCGAAGAAGTGGGCCTGGGTTACCTGACGCTCGACCGCGCCGCGCCCACCTTGAGCGGCGGTGAGGCCCAGCGCATTCGCCTGGCCGCGCAGCTGGGCAGCAACCTGCAAGGCGTCTGCTACGTGCTGGACGAGCCGACCATCGGCCTGCATCCGCACGACAACGGCATCTTGCTGAACGCGCTGAAGAACCTGAGCGATCGGGGCAATACGCTGGTCGTGGTCGAACACGACGAAGACACGATCCGCCGGGCCGACCACATCATCGACATCGGCCCCGGCGCCGGCAAGCGCGGAGGACGGCTGGTGGCGCAAGGCACGGCGGCCGACCTGGCGCTGGTGCCTGAATCGCTGACGGGCCGCTTCCTGGCCAATCCGCTGCACCACCCGCTGCATGCGCGCCGGCCGGTGACGGCCGACACGCCTGCCATCCAGGTGCGCGGTGCCACGCTGCACAACCTGCAGCAGGTGGATGCCGACGTGCCGCTGCACCGCCTGGTGGCGGTGACGGGGGTGTCCGGCTCCGGCAAGTCCACGCTGGCCCGTGACGTGCTGCTGGCCAATGTGGCCGCGCTGGTGACGGCCAAGGGCCGCAAGCCCGATGAAGCCGCGGCCTCGTCAGTGCTGCTCACCGGTTGCGCGTCGATCAGCGGCTGGGGCGTGGTGGAGCGCGTACTGGAGGTCGATCAGACGCCGATCGGCAAGACCCCGCGTTCGTGCCCCGCCACCTACATCGGTTTCTGGGACGCCATCCGCAAGCTCTTCACCGAAACGCTGGAGGCCAAGGCCCGCGGCTACACGGCGGCGCGCTTCTCGTTCAACACCGGCCAGGGGCGTTGCCCGGCCTGTGAAGGGCAGGGCATGCGCACCATCGAGATGAGCTTCCTGCCCGATGTGAAGGTGCCGTGCGATGTGTGCCACGGCCAGCGCTTCAACACCGAAACACTCGCGGTCACCTGGCGCGGCAAGAGCATTGGCGATGTGCTGAACATGGAGGTGGATGAGGCGGTGGAGTTCTTCGCCTCGATGCCGTCCATTTCGCACCCGCTGCAGCTGCTGAAGGATGTGGGCCTGGGTTATCTGACGCTGGGCCAGCCGTCGCCGACACTGTCGGGCGGTGAAGCACAGCGCATCAAGCTGGTGACCGAACTCAGCAAGGTGCGCGACGAGTTCATGTTCGCGCCGGCCGCAGCGCCAGGCGATGCACCGCGGCCGCGCCGCGGGCCGAAGCCGCCGCACACCCTGTACGTGCTGGACGAGCCAACCGTGGGCCTGCACATGGCCGACGTGGAGCGATTGATCCATGTGCTGCACCGCCTGGTGGACGGCGGCCACAGCGTGGTGGTCATCGAGCATGACCTCGACGTGATGGCCGAAGCCGACTGGGTGCTTGACCTCGGGCCGGACGGCGGCACCGCGGGCGGGCGCATCGTGGTGGCGGGCACACCCGAGCAGGTCGTGGCGCAGGGCACACACACCGGGCGAGCACTGGGGCCGGTGCTGGCCCGCTGACGTCACAATCGGCCGCAACCACACCGTGTTTGTCGTGCCGATGCCTCTCCACCTCCGCCGACGTTCCCTGCTCGCCTGCCTGGCGGGGCTCGGCGTGTCTGCCTGCGGGCGGGGCGGATCCACGCCGCTGCGCTTTGGCGCGCACCCGTGGCCCGGTTACCAGCTGCTGTATCTGGCGCGCGACCAGGGTTACCTGCCGGCGGCCGTGCAGCTGGTTGAAACGCCGTCGTCGTCTGCCAGCCTGCGTTCGCTGGCCAATGGCACGCTCGACGGTGCCGCGCTCACGCTCGACGAGGTCATCACCGCACGGTCGCGTGGCTTGAACCTGAGGGTGGTGGCCGTGGTCGACGTGTCGCTCGGGGCCGATGTGGTGCTGGCCCGCGAGGGCATCACCCAGCCCCAGCAACTGCGTGGCCGGCGTGTGGGCGTTGAGCCCAGCGCCACCGCCGCCGTGATGCTGGATGCCTTTCTGCGCGTCAACGGCATGGATCTCACCGAGCTCAAGCTGGTCGAGCTGACCGTTGATGAACACGTGGCCGCCTTCCGGTCACGCCGCGTGGACGCCGTGGTGACCTACGCGCCTGCCAGCAACCTGCTGCTGCGCGACGGTGCGGTGCAGCTGTTCTCGAGCGCCCAGGTGCCCGGCCGCATCGTCGATGTGCTGGCCGTGCACGCCGATCGCCTTGGGGCATGTGCCCCGGGCATTCGCGCGCTGGTCGACGGACATTTCAAGGCGCTGGCCGGTTGGCGCGCGGACCCTTCTCCGACCTTGGCGGCCATGGCCCAGTCGCTGCACATCGAGCCGGCCGAGCTGGCCACGGTGCTGAAGGAGCTGGAACTGCCTGACGCGGTGGCCAACCACCGCTGGCTGGCCGCGGACGGTGGTCGCCTGAATGAGAGTGCGCGGACGCTGGCGATGGTCATGCGCAGGGCCGGGCTGCTGCCTGAGCAGGCCGACGGACCCGACCTGAGCCACTTGGTGGACGACCATTTCCTTCCAGCCACATGAACCTCGCCAACCTGCCCCCGCTGCCACGCCCCCGCTTGTCGCTGAGGCTGGTCTTGCCGCTGCTGCTGCTGGTGGCCACGGGCCTGGAAATGACAGCGTCGCTGGCCCAGCGCCGGGCCGAGGAAGAGCAGCAACAGTGGGACAGCGCCCGCCTGCACGGCCAGCGCGAGTTGGCCTTGCTGACGGTGTCGGCCGAGCGCATCGGGCGGTCAGACCCGGCCCTGCTGGCCGAGCTGGTGGTGCAGTCGATGGCCGACCCGCGCATCGGCTGGGCCGCCGTGATGGGGCCGGACCAGGAGATCGTGGCCAGCACCGTGCAATCGCAACGGGGCCGCTCCGTGGTGGAGTTGCCGAATGTGCAGGCCGGCTGGCACAGCGACCTGACGGTTGGCGGTGCCGCGCAACTGCATGAGGACCGCGAGCATCAGCGGCTGGTGCTGACCCAGGCCTTCCCGTGGCCGGCCGCCGAAGGCCAGCTGCGGGGAACGCGGCATGGCGTGGTGCTGCTGCGCTATGAGCTGGCGCCCGCCTTGAAGCAGATGCGGGAGGGCAGCCTGCAGTCGCACCTGCCGCAGATGGCCTTGCTGCTGCTGGCCGCACTGGTGCTCTACCTGGTGCTCGACCGCCTGCTGGCGACACCGCTGCGCACGCTGGCGCGCGCCGCTGACAACCTGGGCCAGGGGCGTGCCGCCCAGCCTTTGGCGCCGGTGCTGCTGTCCGAAATGGATCACCTGGTGCGGGCCTTCAACCAGATGGCGGACGACCTGAGCACCACGGTCAAGGCGCGGCTGGACAGCGAGCAACGTCTGCGCGAGCTGGTGGCCAATGCCCCCGACGCCATCCTGACCCTCACCGCAGACAGCCGCATCGACAGCTTCAACCACGCCGCCGAGCAGTTGTTTGGCTATACCGAAGCGGAGATCATCGGGCAAACGCTGACGGTGCTGCTGCCCGAAGGTGTGGCCGACGATCACCAGCGCTGGCTCACGCGCTTTGCGCAGGGCGGCGATGTGCAGCTGGCGCGGCGCATGGCGGCCGGGCGGCATGTCCATGGCCGGCACCGGGATGGGCATGCGGTGGCCGTTGAAATCAGCATCTCGCGCAACAACTCGGGCGAGCAACCGCGGTTCACCGCGGTGGCGCGGGACGTGCGCGCGCGGCTGGAGCTGGATGCGGAGCTGGCCCGGCATCGCCATCATCTGGAAGAGCTGGTGGCCGAGCGCACCGATGAGCTGGCCCGTGCCCGCGACCAGGCCGAGGCGGCCACGCGCTCGAAGAGTGAATTCCTGGCCAACATGAGCCACGAGATCCGCACGCCGATGAACGCCATCATCGGCCTGGCCCACCTGGCCCGGCGTGAAGCCTCACCGCAGCAACTCAGCCAGCTCGACAAGCTGGGCGGCGCGGCCCGCCACCTGCTGGCCATCCTCAACGACATCCTTGATTTCTCCAAGATCGAGGCGGGCAAGTTGACCCTCTCCAGCCGCGACTTCGATGTCGATGACCTGCTGGACCAGGCCTGCCAGATGGTCTGTGACCGGGCGGTGGCCAAGGACATCGAGGTGGTGCAGCGCATCGACCCGACATTGCCGGCCTTTCTGCGCGGTGATGACCTGCGCCTGGGCCAGGTGCTGGTGAACCTGATCGGCAACGCCGTGAAGTTCACGGACCAGGGCCATGTGCGGGTCAACCTCAGCCGCCTGAGCGGGCCGCAAGGCGAGCCGCTGGTGCGCTTCGAGGTGCGCGACACGGGCATCGGCATGGATGAAGCGCAGCAGCTGCGCATCTTCCAGGCCTTCGAGCAGGCGGACACCTCCACCACGCGCCGCTTCGGTGGCACGGGCCTCGGGCTCACGATCAGCCGCCGGCTGGTGGGCCTGATGGGGGGCACGCTGCGGGTGGACAGCCGTGTGGGGCAGGGCAGCCGCTTCTGGTTCGACTTGCCGCTGGTGCCGGCCCAGGTGGCGGTGGCCGGGCGCCGCGCGATGACCCGCTTCGAGGGCACCCGCGCACTGGTGGTGGACGACCTGGCCGATGCCCGCGAGGCCTTCGGCGAAATGCTGGAAATGCTGGGCTTGCGGGTGACGGTGACCGACAGCGGCAGCCAGGCCTTGCAATGGCTGGCCCGTGCCGAGGCCGAGGGCGACGCGTTCGAGGTGTGCGTGCTGGACTGGCGCATGCCGGTGATGGACGGGCTGGCCACCGCACGGCAGATCCGCCGCATGTCGCTGGCCGTGCAGCCAGCCTTCCTGATGATCTCGGCGATGGGCGGGCAGGTGCCGCCTGAGGAAGTGGGCGAGATCGGCTTTGCCGGCGTGCTGGCCAAGCCGGTGTCACCGTCCCAACTCCACGACGCCCTCATGCGGGCCTTGCGGCGCAGCGTGGCAGACCAGCCGGTGGTGGTGCCGAGCTGGACGCCTGACCCGCGCGCCCGCGTGCTGCTGGTGGAAGACAACCCGCTGAACCGCGAGGTGAGCGCCGAATTGCTGGAGGCGCTGGGCCTGGTGCCAGACCTGGCTGGCGACGGCGTGGAAGCCGTGGAGCTGGCCCGCCACAGCCACTACGACTTGATTTTGATGGACGTGCAGATGCCGACCATGGACGGCCTGGAAGCGACGCGGCAGGTGCGCAAGCTGCCCGGCCACGCGCACACACCGATCGTGGCGATGACGGCCAATGCCTTCCAGGACGACCGCGACCGCTGCCGCGAGGCCGGGATGGACGACTTCATCGCCAAGCCGGTGGACCCGATGGACCTGGAGGCGGCGCTGCGCCGCTGGCTGGGCAGCGACGTGGCGGTGCCAGCCGCCGGGGCGGGCCGCGAGGCCGTGCCGCCCGCCCGCCTGAACTTCCGCATCCCGGGCCTGGACCTGACCCGTGCGCTGGCGGCAATGCGCGGCAACGAGGCCTTGCTCAAGCGCCTGCTGCAGGTGTTCGTGGATCACCATGCCAGCGATGATCAACACCTGCTGCAAGCCGCCGAAGCCGGTCGGCTCGACCAGGTGGGGCACCTGCTGCACGGGCTCAAGGGTGCGCTGTCCACGCTGGGTGCTCAAGACCTGGTGACACTGATCCTGGCGCTGGAGGCGGAACTGGCGCGCGGCGTGCCGCCGTCCACCCAGGACCTGCAACGTGTAGCGAGCGATCTGTCGCGTTTGGTCGGCGACATCCGCAGCGCGCCGCGCTGAGCAGACCAAACAACAGGGTTCAGGCGCTGCCCGTCTGGCGGCGCCACCAGCGCCATCCCAGCAGCACGCCCACGATGAGGGCGTACACCGTGACTTCGGCGAAGTCCTGCTTGCCGGCCTTCATCCAGAGGAAGTGCAGCAAGGCCACCGGCGCGATCACGTAGGTGACCTTGTGCAGGTCCTTCCAGGCGCGGCCGCCCATGGCCCGGATGGCGGCATTGAAGGAGGTGAGGGCCAGCGGCAACATCGCCAGCCACGCAGCCGTGCCCACCAGGATGAACGGCCGCTTGATGACGTCCTTCACCAGCGCATCAATGTCCAGCCCCTGATCGAGCCAGGCGTAGGCCAGCCAGTGCAGGCAGCCGTAGATGAAGGTGGCCACGCCAATGTTGCGGCGCAGGCGGATCAGGCCATGCCAACCTGTCCACTGGCGCAGCGGCGTGATGGCCAGCGTTAGGCACAGGCCGCGCAGTGTCCAGTCGCCCAGGCTGCGGATCAGCGCCTCAGCGGGGTTGGCGCCGAGCGTGTTCTGCACGGCGCCCCACAGCAGGCCCAGCGCCGGCAAGGCCAGCAGCAGCCACAGCACGGGCTTGACCGCCGGACGCGCCAGCAGCCGGTTCACCAGCACGGCCTGCATCTCAGTAGAACTTCTTCAGGTCCATGCCGGCGTAGAGCTGGCCCACCTGGGCTTCGTAGCCGTTGAACATCAGGGTCGGGCGCTTCTTGGCGAACAGGCCGTCCTCGCCGATGCGGCGCTCGCTGGCCTGGCTCCAGCGCGGGTGGTCGACCTGCGGATTGACGTTGGAATAGAAGCCGTATTCCTGCACATTGGCGCGTTCCCAGCTGCTGACAGGCTGCTTGTCGACGAAGCGGATCTTGACGATCGACTTCGCGCTCTTGAAACCGTACTTCCAGGGCGTCACCAGGCGCACCGGTGCGCCGTTCTGGTTCGGCATCACTTCGCCGTACAGGCCGAAGGCCAGCAGCGTCAGCGGGTGCATGGCTTCGTCCATGCGCAGGCCTTCTACATACGGCCAGTCGAGCACGCCGGAGCGCACACCGGGCATCTGCGCCTTGTCGGCCAGGGTCACGAACTGCACGAACTTCGCATTGCCGGTGGGCTCGACGCGCTTGATCAGCTCGGCCAGCGAGTAGCCGACCCACGGAATCACCATCGACCAGCCTTCGACGCAGCGCATGCGGTAGATACGCTCTTCCATCGGGCTGAGCTTGAGCAGGTCTTCGATGCCGAAGACGCCGGGCTTGCGCACCTCGCCTTCGACCGTCACCGTCCACGGACGGGTCTTGAGTGAGCCGGCGGTGCGGGCCGGGTCGGCCTTGTCGGTGCCAAATTCGTAGAAGTTGTTGTAGCCGGTGACGTCGGCATAGGCGGTAGCCTTGTCCATCACCATCGCGCCGGCAACACCGCTCTTGATGCCGGGCAGCTTGGCCAGGCGGCCGGGCGGCGTGACCTGGGCCAGGGCGTCGCGGCTGGCCATGGCGGCCAGGCCGCTGCCGGCCAGCGCGGTGCGCTGCAACCATTCGCGGCGCCCGAGCCACAGCCCCTGCGGGGTGATTTCGGAGGCGACGGGGTGCTTGAAACCGCGGTCTTTGAGCAAGTGCATGGTTGGCTTTCGGCAAACGTGAGGTCAGTGCACAGTGGTCGTGCGAACAGGCTCAGACCTTACGCGCGGCAGCCAGTTCCGTGTCTTCACCGCCACCAAGACCCCTGATGGGTGCAGGGCAAGGCGGGCGCGCGCGCCTGGCGCACCCAAGTCGTTAGCGGGCCGGGGGCACTTTGCCGTCGGTCGCGGGCAGCATCTGCTGCATGTCCGTCTCGCTGAACAGGCTGAGCGATTGCAGCGAGCGGCGCTCACGAAAGCCCTTGCGCGAGAACAGCTTGGCTTGCGCCTCGGCCGGCAGATCGGTGATGTTGATCAGGTGCTTGCCGATGAGCGTGTCGATGACGTCCTCCAGCACCCGCACGAAGTCGGCGTCGAGCCGCGCGAAGTGGGCCTGGTCGGCATCGGGCTGGTTCAGGAAGGCCCGCACTTCCGGATGGTGGTCCGGCAGCAGTTCCTGGGCGCCGTCTTCAGCCTGGCGGTGCAGGCTCAGCACGGCGCCGGTGGCATCACGGCGTACGTAGGGCATGGCGCAATGTACGACGCCGGGGCGCATCCTGAAAAGCACAACAGGCCGTGAAACGGCCTGTTGATGGTGGAGGGGGCACAAGCCCGCGGGTCAGAGTTCGCCGTAGGAGTGCAGGCCCGACAGGAACATGTTGACGCCCAGGAAGGCGAAGGTGGTGATCACCAGGCCACCCAGTGCCCACCAGGCCGATGCCGCGCCGCGCAGGCCCTTCATCAGGCGCATGTGCAGCCAGGCTGCGTAGTTCAGCCAGACGATCAGCGCCCAGGTTTCCTTCGGGTCCCAGCTCCAGTAACCGCCCCAGGCCTCGGCGGCCCAGAAGGCGCCCAGCACTGTTGCGATCGTGAAGAAGGCAAAGCCCACCGCGATGGCCTTGTACATCACGTCATCGAGCACCTCGTAGCTGGGCAGGCGCTCGGCGATGCGCACGCGCGCGGCCAGGATGCCGCCCACGATCAGCGCGCTGACGCCGGCATACACCACCCAGTAGGCGACCGAATTGCTCGCCGACTGGCGAAACACCAGCGGCTCGAAGCACAGCACCATGCCCAGGCCGAACAGCGGCGCGAGCTTCCAGATGCTGCCGGCGCTGGCATGCAGCTTCACGAGGTAGGCGAAGGCCACCATGGCCGCCAGCGCGAAGGTGCCGTAGCCGATGAAGTTCGCCGGCACATGCAGCTTCATCCACCAGCTTTGCAGGGCCGGCACCAGCGGCTGGATCTCCTGGGCTTCACGCGCCACGGTGTACCAGAGCAGGAAGCCGACGGCTGCACTCACCACCAGCATCACGAAGGCGCCCAGCGAGCGGATCTTGTAGTGCTGCTCGTAGTACAGGTAGAAGGTGGTGGTCAGCCAGCAGAACAGCACGAAGACTTCGTAGAGGTTGCTGACCGGGATGTGGCCGATGTCGGCACCGATCTGGTGGCTCTCGAACCAGCGCACCATGGTGCCGGTCAATGCCATGAACACGGCGACCCAGGCCAGGCGCGACCCCAGCTTCAGCGCAGTGGCGTCTTCATTGCCGGCCTTGGCGAAGAAGCCGATCCAGTAGAAGACGGTGCTCATGAAGAACAGCACGCTCATCCACAGGATGGCACTCTGGCTGGACAGGAAATACTTCAGCAGGAAGACCTTCTCGCCGGCGGCCAGGTCAGCGCCGAAGTCGTCAGGGGTGCGCAGGTACAGGTTGATCGCCAGCAGCGTGGCGGCCCCCACGGCCAGCCCCAGCACCCGCAAGGCGCCCCAGAACCAGCCCATCGCGATCAGGCTTGGCACGGCACCGATCAAGATGCCTTTTTCATAGCCGTCCATGGCGCCGCCGTAGCGCGAGAAGACATAGCCGGCTCCGCCCAGGATCAGGGCCGCGAACAGCCAGTCGAAAGGCGTGCGGCCCGACAACAGGCCCGGGCGGCCCAGGGTCAGCGTGGTGGTGCTCATGCGGTTTCTCCGGTCGGGGTGCTGCCTGCCAGCAGTTGCTGGCGCAGCGTCTCAAATTGGGCGTCGAGGTCGAGGGTGCGGCGCGGCAGCGACATCGCCACCAGGGCGCGCGTGTGGCCGGGCTGTGTCGGGTCGTCGCTCAGCCACACCCACAGGCGCCGCTCACGCACATAGAGCATGGCGAACACGCCGATGATCAGCAGCACGGCGCCCAGGTACACCAGCGTCTTGCCGGGCGCGCGGGCCACCTGGAACACGCTGGCCTGCACCTGGTTGAATTCAGCCAGTTGCAGCATCACCGGGGCGGGGTAGAAGAAGCTGTCGGACAAGGACATCACGGCCTGGGTCATGAAGGTCTCGGTGGATGGACCCACTTCGAGCGCTTTCAGGCCGGCTTGTTCCCGCGCCAGTTGATTCAGTTCGAACAAACTGCCGTTGAGGATGCGCAGCAGCACTTCCGACACCCGGGCGCGCTCGGCTTGCGGCACCGTGCTTTCGATGAACTGGCTGAAAGCCACCAGGCCACCGGTCGGGCCCGTGGTGTTCGGCGGCACTTCGTCGCCGGCGAACAGGGCCAGGGCGCGCTGGCCTGTCACGCGCAGCTGCTCCAGCATTTCCGGCTTGTCAGCCGGTGCGGCCATCGCGGCGTATTGGCGGGCGGCCTTGTTGCGCAGCTCGGGGTCGAGCAGGGCCTGGCGCAGGCGTTGCCAGCCGTCCACGTTGCCACGCTCGTCGGCTGGAATGCGCAGATAGCGGAAGGGCTCGGATGGGCTGTCGCGCACGCCGGCCAGAAACACCAGCTGCCCGTCCAGCATCAGCGGCGACATGTAGTTGTGGAACTCGCGGGCCTGCCCGCTGGCATCACGCAGCTTGTAGTTGATGGCCGGGCCGACGTTGCGCAGGGTCTTGGCCTTGTCGCCGCGTGCGCCGCTGCCCAGGTGCTTGTTCAGGGTGCCGCCGAGGTCGACCTTGCGCACATCCACGGCGTCACTCACCTCGCCGCCCATGTTCTCGACGTTGATGACCTTCAGGCTGGTCACCTCCAGCGTGAGTTGCTCGTTGCCGTTGCTCAGGCGGGTGTTGTCGCCCACGCGGCTGTCGATGTCGAAGGCCTTGCCGCCGGCACGCATGGGCAGCGCCTGCAGCTTCACCTTCGAGCCGCCGTCGTCGAAGCTGCTCTGGTAGATCGCCACGCCGCGGTGGAAGACCGGCTCGTTGACCTTGACGGTGGCGGTCTTCGATTCGCCGGAGTCGTGGTCGTGGATCACGATCTCGCTGGCGAACAGCTTGGGCATGCCGGTGTCGTAGTAGTCGACCACGAACTTCTTCAACTCGATGTCGAAGGGCAGGTCTTGCAGCACCACGCCGTCGGGCATGGTCAGCACGGCGGTGCCGGAGCGCGCACCTTCGGGCACCAGCAGGTTGCCGCGGAAGGTCGGGTTGTTCACCGACAGGCGGTGCTCGGGCGCGACGTCGCGGATGAAGCCGCCGCCGTCGAAGCTCGTCTTGCCCGCAAACCACATCTGGGCCTTGACGACCAGATCGCCGTCGAACAAGCCGCCCAGGCAGATCAGCACGATGGCCGAGTGCGCCGCGATGTAGCCGAGCTTGTTGATGCGGCCGGCGCGGGCCGCCACCATCGTGCCGTCTTCACGCACCTCGGCCTTGGCCTTCCAGCCATGCTGGCCCAGCACGGCCGCCACCTGCGCCAGGGCGCCTGCGCGGTCGAGCGGCAGCACGCCGTCGCCCTTGTGGTGGAAAGCCTTGAGCGACTGCACCCGCACGTTTTCCTTGAAGGTCTTCAGGTCAGCGAGGATCTTCGGCGTGTTGCGGGCGATGCACAGGCTGGTGGAGAGCACCAGGAAGGCGAGGATCAGCAGGAACCAGCCCGCGCTGTAGACGTTGTAGAGCTGGAACTTGGCAAAGACTTCCGCCCAGAACGGCCCGAACTGGTTGATGTAGTTGTTGTAGGGCTCGTTCTGCTTGACCAGGGTGCCGATGACCGAGGCGATGCAGATGATGCTGAGCATCGAGATCGCGAAGCGCATCGATGCGAGCAGGTCCAGGACGAGGCGCCAGGGGCGCAGCGGGAGGACAGTGGCGGAGCCGTTCACAGCAGACATCAGGCGATTATCCGGGCGCGGGCGCGCCAATGAAGAAGGGCCGGTCAAAGACCGGCCCCGGGTGTGTGCTTAAGGCGGGCATCAGGTGCCCACCCGTGCTGAATGGATCAGCGCAGGCCGGCTGCGTAGTCGGAGACGGCCTTGATTTCCTTGTCGCTCATCTTCGCGGAGATGGTCATCATCTGGGCGTTGTTGGCGCGGGCGCCTGAGCGGAAGGTGTTCAGCTGGGTCTCGATGTATTCAGCGTGCTGGCCGCCGATGCGCGGGTACTGGGCGGGCATGCCGGCGCCGTTCGGGCTGTGGCAGCCAGCGCAGGCCGGCACGTTCTTCTCGGCAATGCCGCCGCGCCAGATCTTCTCGCCCAGCAGGACCGTGTCCTTGTTCTTGGCGGCGCCCGGTTTGGCTTGCTTGCTGGCGTAGAAGGCGGCGACGTTCTTCATGTCGGCTTCAGACAGCGCAGCGGCCATGCCGTTCATCACGGCGTTGACGCGCTTGCCGGCCTTGAACTCGGCCAGTTGCTTGGCCAGGTACTCAGGGTGCTGGCCCTGCAGGATCGGGTTGGCGGGCGACCCGCGCGAGCCGTCGGCCGTGTGGCACGCGGCACAGACGTTGGTCGAGATTTCCTGGCCCTTGGCCAGGTCTGCCTTGGCCGGGGCCGCAGCGCCCTCATTGGCGAAGACGGGAGCCGCGATCAGGGCGGCGAGCACGAAAGACAGCGCGTTGGCAGCAGGGAACTTCATCTCGAAGGGCCTCGGGGTGTAATGTTCTTGTGGGTGATCCGGGAGATTCCCGGGCGACCTAACTCAAGGATTTTACAATGCTCCATGACCGAATCATCCAGACCCGGCGCTAACGCGCTGTCAGACAGTGCGAAAACTGCCCTTGGCTGGGCACATACCGCCCGTTTTCTGACCACCGCCAGCCAGTTGGTGCACCTGCCAGAGGGCGACCTCGGCGAGATCGCCTTCGTCGGCCGAAGCAACGCCGGCAAGTCCACCGCGATCAATACCCTGGCGCAGCGTAGGCAATTGGCGTTCGCTTCCAAGACACCCGGCCGCACGCAGCACATCAACCTGTTCGCGATGGGTCCGAAGGACGCGCCCGACACCTACCTGGCCGACTTGCCCGGCTACGGTTTCGCCTCTGTGGAGCGCAGTGCGAAGCTGCGCTGGCAGAAGGTGATGGCCGACTATCTGGAGGTGCGTCGCAACCTGCACGGCGTGGTGCTGATGGTGGACAGCCGCCTGGGCTTCACGCCGCTCGACAAGCAGTTGCTGGAGTTCATCGCGCCCCGCGTGGGCACGGGTGAAGTCAAGCTGCTGGTGCTGCTGACCAAGGCCGACAAGCTCAACAAGCGCGAGCAGGCCGCGTCGCTGGCCAGCGCCCAGGAAGTGCTGGCTGACTTGGCAACGGACGCGTCCGACCTTGGCATGCTGTTGTTTTCCGGCCCCAAACAGGTGGGCGTTGGCGACCTGGCTGAAACGCTGTACGGCTGGACCCATGCGCACAACGCCGCGGCAGCGGCTGCCGTGTCCGCCGTGGCAACGGGTGACGCTGCCGGTGATGCGGCTGCTTCGCCCGCTGCAGACGCCACTGACCTGCCGGCCGACCCCGCCGAGCCCCTGTCGCCAGTTTGACGGCCAGCATGGCGGCGCCACCGCATACTGCGGTGAGCCAAGGAGCCGCCATGCCACTGTCTTCCAGCCGTCATCTGCTGCCCTCGCAAGGGGTGCAGCTGCAACTGCACCAGTCGGGCGCGCCGGGTTCTCCGCGCATTCTGCTGCTGCACGGATTCCCCGAGGCCGCGTTCATCTGGCAGCCGCTGATGACGGCGCTGGCCGATGAGGCCCATGTGCTGGCACCCGACCAGCGCGGCTACGGCGCGTCCGATGCGCCAGACGGGTCGGCGGCCTACCGGGCCCGCACCCTGGTGGCGGACATCGCCGAGCTGATCACCTCCACCGGCGGCCCCGTCGACCTGCTGGTGGCCCACGACTGGGGCGGCGCGGTGGCCTGGAATCTGGCCGCGGCTTGCCCGCAGTTGCTGCGACGCCTGCTCATCATCAATTCGCCGCACCCCGCGCTGTTCCTTCAGGCCCTGCGGGACGACCCGGCGCAGCAGGCCGCCAGCGCCTACATGAACATGCTGTGCGAGGCCGATGCCGCCGCACGGCTGTCAGCCGATGACTTCACGCCGATGTGGCAGTTTTTCGAGGCCATGAGCCCGGCCGCGTCAGGCGACGACGGCTGGCTGACGCCGGCGATGCGCGCGCAGTACCGGGCGGTGTGGGCGCGCGGGCTTGATCCACAGCTCAACTGGTACCGGGCTTCGCCCTTGCGACCGCCGCTGGGTGCGACGGACGCGATCCACCAACTGAGCCTGCCCGCCAGCATGACCCACGTGGCCGTGCCCGTGCGGGTGCTGTGGGGCGAGGCCGATCGCGCCCTGCCACCCAGCTTGCTGGACGGTCTGGCCGAGCATGTGCCTGACCTGCGCATCACACGGGTGCCCGACGCCAGCCACTGGCTGATCCACGAGCAGCCTGCGCTGGTGCTGGCGACCGTGCGCGAGGAGCTCGCCGCGCTCAGGGCCGGCCGATGAACAGCGCCAGGCCGGTTTCGCCGCGAGGCGCCCAGGTCAGGCCCAGGTACATCGGGCCGATGCCGGTATCGGCACCCATGTAGAGGCTGCCGCCGGCGCGCAGGCCGTTGAGCGTGATGGCGCGGCGGTCAGCCCAGGCGTTGCCGGCCTCCAGCGTGGCGCCCACGAAGAAGCCGCGCGCAAAGACCGGCGGATCGGCCAGACGGCGGTACCAGCCCACCCGGCCCAGCAGCACGGCATTGCCGGTCAACTGGCCGCTCTGGTACCCCGACAGTTGCTGGAAGCCGCCGAGCTGGTACTGGCCCCCCAAGGTGTCCTGGCTGGCGTCGGCGGCCTTGATCTGGCCGTAGACGCTGAAGGTGTGGCGACCGACGCTGGTGACGGCCTGGCCCTCGAACTCCACCCGTGTCAGGTTCTCGGACACCACCTGGTGGCGGCGGCCGTATTGCAGCTCGCTGGTCACGCGGTAGCCGCGCTGCGGGAAGTTGGCGAAGTCGAGCTGGTCGACCACCATGCGGGCGCGCACGGCGGTTTCGCGCCACACGGCGGCACTTTGCGGGCCGGCGTAGTCGGCTGACAGGATCAGCGGGCTGGTGCGGCCAATGGCTTGCACCAGGCCCATGCGCAGCTCACCCAGGTTGCCCCAGGGCTGGCCGAGGTCGATGCCGACGCGGCTTTCGGTGCGGCGCACCTGGCCCAGCTCGGTGTCCGTCTCGTTGAGGAACAAGGTCTGGCGACGCCGCTGCGCCTGGGCATAGGTCGAGATGAACCAGTCGTCCGAGATGCCGAGCTTCCAGTTCAGCGGGTGATACAGCTCGGTGAAGATGGTCGGCACCTCGCCGATCTGGATGCGGTTGCGCCACTCGGTGCCAGCCGGCGTGAGCCAGTGCCGGTTGTGGCTGATCTTCACGTTGAAGGCGCTGCGGGCGGAGAAGTCGGTGGACAGATCCAGCCCCACGCGCAGGTAGTTCGGCCCCCAGGGCTTGTCCTCCAGCTCGAACTGCAGCGTCTCGCCTTCCGGTGCGCTGTAGAGGTGGTAATCGACCCGCAGGTAGTCGTTGCTGGCGGCCAGGTTGTAGGCGTCGCGCGCGGCCTTCTGTGAGTCGAACGGCTGGCCGGGTTTGCTCAGCAACTGGACTTCGAAACGCGCCGGGTTGGTCAGCTCGGAGCCTTCAAACACCACCCGCTGGATGACGGGCGCAGCCGGCTCGTTCGGCCGGCGGGCCAGGCGCCAGCCGGCGTAGTCTTCCGGCGGCAGGGCCAGCTCTGCAAGGCGAGAGATTTGCTGCAGGGCGTGGGCTTCGCCCAGGCTGATCAGATCACGGGTGCGTTCGAAATCGCCTGAGGTGAGGGTGCCGAGATCGGGCGCAATCAGGATGTCGGTCGGCAGCAGCGTCGCGAGGCTGCGCCGTACGTTCTGCTCCGTCAGGATGTTGATCATCTGGGCCGTCAGGCCGATCGCCGAATTCAGCGTGTCGCGACCCGCCAGCGGCGTGCCGATGTTGACCACGATCACGATGTGCGCGCCCATGGCCCGGGCCACGTCAATCGGCACGTTGTTCACCAGGCCGCCGTCGCCCAGCACCCGGCCTTCGATTTCGGTGGACGGGAACACGCCCGGCACGCTCATGCTGGAGCGCAGCGACATGGCCAGATCACCATGGTCCATCACCACGGCCTCGCCGCTTTCCATGTCGGTGGCCACGGCGCGGAAGGGAATGGGCAGCCGGTCGAACTGCTCGGTGGTGCGCACCGGCAGGGTGTAGCGGCGCAGCAAGGTCTCCAGGCCGCGGCTGGAGACAGCGGCCTGCGGCGCACGGAACTCGCCGTCGCGGTAGCCCATCTCGATCGCGCTGGCGATCTCGAAGTCTTCTTCCTTGCGGCGCTGCGACATCTGCTGGCGGTTCACGCGGGTGGCGAACAGGCGGTTCCAGTCGACCTTCAGCAGCTCACGCTCAATCTCGTCGGCGGGCATGCCGCTGGCGTACAGCCCGCCAATGATGGCGCCCATCGACGTGCCCGCGATCACGTCGATCGGCACATGCGCCGCCTCCAGCACTTTCAGCACGCCTACATGGGCCAGGCCGCGTGCACCGCCGCCTGACAGCACCAGGCCGACCCGTGGGCGAGGCAGCGCCATGGGGGCAGGGGTGCCGGTGGGCGGGGTGACTGACTGCGGCGTCGGCTTCGGCTCAGGGGTGTCGGGCGCAGTGGCTGCGCTTGCGCTGGGCAAGCTTGCGGCCAGGGCGCTGGCATCGGTGAGCAGGAGGGCCAGAGCGGCGAGCAGGCTGGAGAGGGCAAATCGCATGTGCGGATTGTGACGGCGGGCCATGACAAACGAAAAAAGGGAGCCCTTGCGGGCCCCCTTCGTGCTCAGTCGCAAAAGCGCTGTGCAGGACTTACATGTCCATGCCCATGCCGCCCATGCCACCCATGCCGCCACCCGGCATGGCCGGAGCGTCATCCTTGGGGGACTCGGACACCATGCACTCGGTCGTCAGCATCAGCGACGACACCGAAGCGGCGTTCTGCAGGGCGGTGCGGGTGACCTTCGTCGGGTCCAGGATACCCATGTCGATCATGTCGCCATAGGTGTCGTTGGCGGCGTTGAAGCCGTAGTTGCCCGAACCAGCCAGCACGGCATTGACCACCACGCTCGGCTCACCACCAGCGTTGTAGACGATTTCGCGCAGCGGAGCTTCGATGGCCTTCAGGACCAGCTTGATGCCGGCGTCCTGGTCAGCGTTGTCGCCCTTGATGGTGCCGGCAGCCTGGCGTGCACGCAGCAGAGCCACGCCACCACCAGCCACGATGCCTTCTTCAACGGCAGCACGGGTAGCGTGCAGCGCGTCTTCGACACGGGCCTTCTTTTCCTTCATTTCGACTTCGGTGGCAGCGCCGACCTTGATCACGGCCACGCCGCCAGCCAGCTTGGCCACGCGCTCTTGCAGCTTTTCGCGGTCGTAGTCGGAGGTGGCTTCCTCGATCTGGATGCGGATCTGCTTCACGCGGGCTTCGATGTCGGCAGCTTCACCAGCGCCATCGATGATGGTGGTGTTTTCCTTGCCCACTTCGACGCGCTTGGCCTGGCCCAGGTCAGCCAGGGTCACCTTCTCGAGGGACAGGCCGACTTCTTCAGCGATGACCTTGCCGCCCGTCAGGATGGCGATGTCTTCCAGCATGGCCTTGCGGCGATCGCCGAAGCCAGGGGCCTTCACGGCGACAACCTTCAGGATGCCGCGGATCGTGTTGACCACCAGGGTGGCCAGCGCTTCGCCGTCAACTTCTTCAGCGATGATCAGCAGGGGACGGCCAGCCTTGGCGACGGCTTCCAGCACCGGCAGCAGGTCACGGATGTTGCTGATCTTCTTGTCGAACAGCAGGACAAACGGGTTGTCCAGCAGGGCGACTTGCTTTTCAGGGTTGTTGATGAAGTACGGCGACAGGTAGCCGCGGTCGAACTGCATGCCTTCGACGACGTCGAGTTCGTTGTTCAGGCTCTTGCCGTCTTCAACGGTGATGACGCCTTCCTTGCCCACCTTGTCCATCGCGGATGCGATGATTTCGCCGATGGATTCGTCAGAGTTGGCCGAGATGGTGCCGACTTGAGCGATTTCCTTGGAGGTGGTGGTGGCCTTCGAGGCCTTCTTCAGCTCGACGATCAGGGCTTGAACAGCCTTGTCGATGCCGCGCTTCAGGTCCATCGGGTTCATGCCGGCGGCCACGTACTTCATGCCTTCGCGCACGATGGACTGAGCCAGCACGGTGGCGGTGGTGGTGCCGTCACCGGCGTTGTCGCTGGTCTTGGAAGCAACTTCCTTGACCATCTGCGCGCCCATGTTCTGGAGCTTGTCCTTCAGCTCGATTTCCTTGGCCACGGACACACCGTCCTTGGTCACGGTGGGGGCGCCGAACGAGCGCTCGAGCACCACGTTGCGACCCTTGGGGCCCAGGGTGACCTTGACCGCGTTGGCCAGGATGTTCACGCCTTCAACCATGCGAGCACGTGCTTCGCCGCCGAAGATGACGTCTTTTGCTGCCATGTTCAATTCTCCGAATTCAGTTCAATGAGGTGGGTGATGGGGGGCAGATTACTTCTGCACCACGGCGAAGAGGTCTTCCTCGCGCATCACCAGCAGTTCTTCGCCGTCAACCTTGACGGATTGGCCGCTGTACTTGCCAAACAGCACGCGGTCGCCGACGGCCACGTTCAGGGCAACGAAGTCGCCCTTGTCGTTGCGCTTGCCCGGGCCGACGGCCAGGACTTCGCCCTGGTCCGGCTTCTCAGCGGCGTTGTCCGGGATGATGATGCCCAGGGCGGTCTTGGTTTCTTGTTCCAGGCGCTTGACGATCACGCGGTCGTGCAGAGGACGAAGTTTCATGGCATCTCCAGAAAATGTTGCGATGGGACTCAAGGTGGGCACCTGCACCGGAGTGCGGATGCCAGTTCACAACCGGCGGCTCGGAAGGTCGGCTGAGGCCGGGCCCGAACGGTCGACAAGCTGTCGAACCGGTTGTTAGCACTCGGCTAACTTGAGTGCTAACAAGGATTATAGGGACGGTCGGCTGGCTTTCAAGGGGTCCACGGAGCGCATCCGTGAAATGCCCCGCTCAGTCGTCGATGTCTTCGACGCTGGGCTTGGCTTCGACGCGGTAGGCCTCGTTGGCCCAGGCGCCGAAGTCATGGCCCTGGCAGCGGGCGCTGCAAAAGGGCCGGTACTGGTTGCTGGCGCTGTAGAGCGTCATGGCGCCGCAACCCGGGCAGCGCACTTCGATCGCACGGCCCTCGGCCGGTTGTGACGGGGTGGTCATGGTGCAGGCAGGGCGGAAAGGCGGGTGTTCAGGGAGCGGCAGCGCGTTCGCTCAAGAGCACAGCGCCAGATCGAACGGGGTGTCGGAGCCGCAGGGGCGCAGGCGGCCCTCGGCATCGGCCTTCATCAGGCGCACGGTCACCATCAGCCGGTGGCCGGTGATTTCAGGCACCAACTCCAGGGTTTCATCGATGCGCAGGCGCAGCAGCTGGTAGGTGCGGCCCTGGGGCAGGCTTTGCTGGTAGTTGCCGCCGGCGGCCAGCACCTTGTGGGGCACGCCGCTGTCACGCAGCAGGTTGAGCAGCACGCGCAGGGCTTCAGCCAACGGCCACAGCGTGGCGATCCAGCGGCCGAGGTCGTCCTGACGGCGCCCTGCGGGCAGTTGTTGCCACGCAAAATACGCCGGCAGGTCAAACTCGCAGGTGCCGCCCGGGATGCTGATGCGGCTGCGGATGCTCATCAGCCAGTCGTTGGTCGTCAGCGTGTGACCGGCCTTGCCGGAAAGCTGGTTCAGGCCGCTGAAAGCGTGATCGATGCGGCCGATGATTTCATCGAGGGCCGCCTCGGAGATGTTCGGATTGCCGCGGTAACTCAGCAGCTGGGCCTTGTGGCGCTCCAGCTCCTTCAGCAGATCAGACTTCAGGTCGGCGCGTGACGCGACGTCCATGATCTCGAAGATCGTGGCCAGCGCGAAGTGATGGTCTACCGCGTCTTCCCGGGGCGTCAGGGTCTGCAGGCGCTCGAACAGGTGCTCGAGGCGCAGCATCGTACGGATGCCTTCGTTGAACGGGTATTCGTAGAGGACCAAGGTGGGCTTTCCTGGCAGGTGCAGCAACGATTGTTTCACACCCTTGCCGTGATTCAGTCAAATGGCGGCCAATTGGCCCAGACTTCGGCAACGGCGAGCTTCAAATCCGGCAGTGACAGTTCCTCATTTCGGATCACGTCGTCGGCGATGGCCAGCCGCTGTGCCCGAGTGGCTTGTTGCGCCATCACCCGCTGCACTGCGTCTGCGGGCCAGCCGCTCCGGCTTTGAACCCGCTCAATCTGCCGCTCTTCGCTGCAATCCACCACGAGGATGCGATCAACGCGCTCGCGCCAGCCTTTTGACTCGGCCAGCAGCGGCACATCAAACACCACCACCTGACCGTGCCGGGCCAGCGCCGCCCGGGCTTCGGTCTGTTCGCGGATCATCGGGTGCAGGATCGCTTCCAGGCGCTGCTTGGCAGCGGGATCGTGGAAAACGATGTCGCGCATCCGTGGGCGGTCCAGCGCGCCGTCGGGTGTTTGCACCTCCGGTCCGAAGGCGGCCACGATGGCGGGCATCGCGGCTCCGCCCGGCAGGGTCAGCTCACGCGCGATGGCGTCGGTATCGACCAGATGCGCGCCGAGCTCGACAAGCATGGCGGCGACGGTGGATTTGCCACTGCCGATGCCGCCGGTCAGCCCGATGCGCAGGTTCACTGCCCGATCCAGCCCAGCACCCGGGCGGTGCCCGCCAGCATCACCACCACCCCGCCGCCGGCCAGGAACGGGCCGAAGGGCACATACCGGCCCTGGCGCAGACCGCCCGTGAGCTTCAGCCCGATGCCGACGATGGCACCCAGCACGGACGACATCAGCACGATTGGCAGGATGGCCTGCCAGCCCAGCCAGGCGCCGAGCGCGGCCAGCAACTTGAAGTCGCCGTAGCCCATGCCTTCCTTGCCCGTGGCCAGCTTGAAGAACCAGTACACCGACCACAGCGACAGGTAGCCCACCACCGCGCCCCACAAGGCCGTGGACAGCGGCAGCGTCCAGCCCAGGCAGGCGGCCACGAGACCGGCCCACAGCAGCGGCAAGGTGAGGGAGTCGGGCAGCAGGGTGGTGTCCCAGTCGATGGCGGTAAGCGCCACCAGCACCGCCAGCACGCCGCACCAGGCCAGCGTCACGGGCTCGGGGCCAAACCGCCAGGCGGCGGCGGCGAACAGGCCAGACGTCAGCAGCTCGATGAAGGGGTAGCGCGCCGAAATGCGCGTCTTGCAGGCCGAGCAGCGCCCGCGCAGCCAGAGCCAGCTCAGCACCGGTACGTTTTCATACCAGCGAATGCGGTGGCCGCAGGACGGGCAGGTGGATGCCGGCTTGGACAGCGTAATCGGCCCCAGCGCCTCCAGCTCGGCCTGAACCTGCGTGGCCGTGGCCGCCAGCGGCTTGGGCGCGGCCTTGCCGAAGGTGCGTTGCCAGGAGTCGGCGTCGCCGATCTGCAGGCTGGCGTCAGCCCACCACTGCCGCTCCATCATGCGCGGCAGGCGGTGGATCACCACATTGAGAAAGCTGCCGACACACAGGCCGAACAACGCCATCACGACGGGGGACAACCACACCGCCAACATCTCGGGAGCAAACATCAGGTGAACTCAGACCACAGCGCCGAGCTTGAAGATAGGCAGGTACATCGCGACAACGATGCCGCCGATCAAGGTGCCCAGGAAGACGATGATGACCGGCTCCAGCAGGCTGGACAGGCCCTTCACGGCTTCATCCACCTCTTCCTCGAAGAACTCGGCCGCGCGGGCCAGCATGTCGTCAAGCGCACCCGATTCTTCACCGATGGCGGCCATCTGCAGCACCATGTTCGGGAACACGCCGGTGGTGCTCATGGCGGCAGTCAGCGCTGTACCCGACGCCACGTCGCGCTGGATCTGCTCGGTGGCTGCGGCGTACACCGCGTTGCCGGCGGTGCCGCCGACCGAATCAAGCGCCTCCACCAGCGGCACACCGGCCGCAAACATGGTGGACAGCGTGCGCGTCCAGCGGGCGATGACGGCCTTGCGGATCAGATCGCCGAAGATCGGCATGCGCAGGAACAACCGATCCATCGCGACCTGCATCTTTTCGGAGCGCTTCCAGGTCTGCAGGAACATGTAGCCGCCACCGAAGATGGCGCCGAAGATGGCCCACCAGTAGGCGACGAAGACCTTGCTCATCGCGATCACGAACAGCGTGGGGGCCGGCAGTTCGGCGCCGAAGCCCTTGAACACCGACTCGAACGACGGGATCACGAAGATCATGATGATCGTCACGACGATGAAGGCCACCACCAGCACCGAGATCGGGTAAATCAAGGCCGACTTGACCTTCTGCTTGATGGCGAGCGTCTTCTCTTGATAGAGCGCCAGGCGGGCCAGCAGCTCTTCCAGAATACCGCCGGCCTCACCGGCCTCCACCAGATTGCAATACAGCGAATCGAAGTACAGCGGGTGACGGCGGAACGCCGAGGACAGGTTGGTGCCGGTCTCCACGTCACCGCGAATTTCGAGCAACAGACGCGTCAGGCGCGGGTTCGTGCTGCCGCGGGCCACGATGTCAAAGGCCTGCAGCAGGGGCACACCCGCCTTCATCATCGTCGACAGCTGACGCGTGAAGATGGCGATGTCCTTGGCGCCGATCGACCGACCACCACTGACGCGCCGCTTCTTGATCTTGTTGACGAGGATGCCCTGACGACGCAGGCTGGCGCTGACAGCGGCCTCACCACCAGCGCGCAGCTCACCGCGAACGATCTTGCCGTTGCGGTCTTTGCCTTCCCATTCGAAGGTTGCTTCCTTGATGTTCTTCGCCGCTGCTGTTGCCATTGCGTCTCCGGTCGGTACCGGGGGTGAGGTTCAATGAGGTGCGCTGGTGGGCGCGCTTTATTCGTTCGTTGCCGCGATCACTTCTTCAAGTGTCGTCGAGCCCTGCTTGACCTTGACGAGCCCGGACTGGCGCAAATCACGCACGCCCTCCACCTGGGCTTGTCGGGCGATGTCGGACACCGTGCCGTTGTTCAGGATCAGGCGCTGCATGGCGTCGGTGATCGGCATGGCCTGGTAGATGCCCACGCGACCGCGGTAGCCGTTGTTGCAGGCCGTGCAGCCGACCGGCTTGTAGGGCTGCCAGTTGCCGTCGAGGTCTGCTTCCGTGAAGCCGGCCTTGCGCAAGGCCTCCAGCGGGTACTCGGTCGGTTGCTTGCAGCTTTCGCACAGGCGCCGAACCAGACGCTGCGCCGTGATCAGCAACACGCTGGCCGCGATGTTGAACGGCGCCACGCCCATGTTCAGCAGGCGGTTCAGGGTGGATGGTGCGTCATTCGTGTGCAGGGTCGAGAGCACCAGGTGGCCCGTCTGGGCGGCCTTGATGGCGATGTCAGCGGTTTCCAGGTCGCGGATTTCGCCGACCATGATGATGTCCGGATCCTGGCGCAGGAATGACTTCAGGGCTGCCGAGAAATTCAGGCCCGCCTTGTCATTCACGTTGACCTGGTTGATACCCGGCAAGTTGATTTCCGCCGGGTCTTCCACGGTGGAAATGTTGACGCCAGGCTGGTTCAGGATGTTCAGGCAGGTGTAAAGCGACACCGTCTTGCCGCTACCCGTGGGGCCGGTGACCAGCACCATGCCGTAAGGGCGGTTCACCGCATGCAGCAGGCGGGCCTTTTCCTCGGGCTCGTAGCCCAGCGCCTCGATGCCCAGCTTGGCGCTGGACGAATCGAGAATACGGATCACGATCTTTTCGCCGAACAGCGTGGGCAGCGTGCTGACCCGGAAGTCGATCGACTTGGTGCCGAAGCGCAGCTTCATCCGGCCGTCTTGCGGCACCCGTTTTTCAGCGATGTCGAGGCGCGAGATGACCTTGATGCGCGAGGCCAGCTTGTCCTTGATGGCGATGGGCGGCTGGGTGATCTCGCGCAATTCGCCGTCGACGCGGAAGCGCACGCGGTAGTTGAATTCGTAGGGCTCGAAGTGCAAGTCAGACGCGCGCATGTTGATCGCGTCCACGAGCATCTTCTGAAGGAAGCGCACCACGGGTGCGTCTTCCACGTCGCTGGTCACTTCCTGGGTCGGAGCGGCTGCTGCGGGGTCGTCTTCAGAGACGTCAAAATCGAAGTCGGTGGTGGCCAGCGCGTCGAGTGCCTGCGACGTGGTCGTCGTCTGCTCGTCGATCAGGCGCTTGAGCTTGTCGAACTCCACCACCACCCACTCGGGCGCTAGCTGGGTGGCGAACTTGATGCGCTCGCCGGCTTCCTGGTCGGTGGGGTCAGCGCAAGCCAGGAACAGCCGGCTGCCGCGGCGGCCCAACGGCATCACCTGGTACTGCGCAATCAGCTTGTTGTCGATGGCCGACTTGGGCAGGCGGGTGGCATCAACGGCGTCCAGGTCCAGCAGCGGCACCGAGAGTGCCTGCGACAAGGTGTGCGCCAACGCGTTGGGCGTCATGCTGCCCGAGGCCATCAATTCGGAGACGAAGCTGACCTTTTTGTCCCGAGCGCTGTTCGCCAGTGTCTCGGCCAGTTTGGCGTTCAGTTTTCCGCCATGCACCAAGACCCGGGCCACGCCGGACAAGGCAGCAGAAGAAGCATCAATGATGGTGTCCACGGAGAAACGCTTGAAAAAGACGCAATCAGCCCACGATCATTCATCATCGCTGAAGCAGGGAAGGCTGTAAACCGAAGGGCGCCGCGAGATCGTTTCACTGCAACACCGCTGTGACAACATGTTCGCGCAGCTTGGGTGGCGCGTTGTCCGGCTGGGGCGCGCCGGTGCGACAGCACCGGTGGCGAGTGTCTGCGCTGAGCGGGGAGATGTTGCCGAAGACGCAGGTTGCGCCGCACAAACGAAAAATCCGGAACATCGTTGCTCGAAGCAGATGTTCCGGATTCGTGTTTGGTCGGGGTGAGAGGATTCGAACCTCCGGCCTCTACGTCCCGAACGTAGCGCTCTACCAGGCTAAGCTACACCCCGTGGTGTTGATCTAAGGAGCCGAGCTTCTTAAGAAGAACGCCCCACCGACCGAGCACAGAATTCTAGCAGAGCTTTTCGCGATTCCGATTCAGGCAGCGAAGAAAGGCATTCTGCGGCGACAGCGGCTTCTTTCCGGGCGGCTTCCCGCGTGGCATCGAGGGCGCCCGTGCGGCGCACGATGCTGATGATGTCGGGCAATCGCGCCTCTTCGCCGTGCTCGATGGCGTGGCGAATCAGCTGTCGCTCTTCCTCGGAGCCGCGGGCCATGGCCACCAGCAGAGGCAGCGTCGGCTTGCCCTCGCGCAGGTCGTCGCCCACGTTCTTGCCCAGCGCTTCGGTGCTGCCTTCGTAATCCAGCAGGTCATCGATGAGCTGGAACGCGGTACCCAGCGCGCGGCCGTAGCTGGCGCAGCGCTCTTCGACCTCGGGCAATGCATCGGCCAGCACGGCACCCAGGCGGGCACTGGCTTCAAACAATTTGGCGGTCTTGTAGCGAATCACCCGCAGGTAATCATCAATGCTGATGTCCGGGTCGTGCATGTTCATCAGCTGAAGCACTTCGCCTTCGGCAATCACGTTGGTGGCATCGGCCAGCACGTCGAGCACGCGCATCCGGTCGACCGTCACCATCATCTGGAACGCACGCGAATAGAGGAAGTCGCCCACCAGCACACTGGCGGCATTGCCGAACATCGCATTGGCAGTGGCCCGGCCGCGGCGCAACGAGGACTCATCCACCACGTCGTCATGGAGCAGGGTGGCGGTGTGGATGAATTCAACCGTGGCCGCCAGCGTGTGGTGGTGCGCGCCCGCGTAGCCCAGCGCCTTTGCAAACAGCACGACCAGCCGGGGGCGGATGCGTTTGCCGCCTGCGGTCACGATGTAGTGGCCGATCTGCTCAACCAGTGCAACGTCAGAGCTCAGGCGCTCGCGGATGACCGCGTCGACGCACTGCATGTCTGCCTGCATCGGGTCGATCGATCGGGCATCTACGGCCTCTGGCGTTGTGGGAGTGATCGTTGGCACGGTGCAGCGTTTCGGATGACGGCAAAACATTGATTATAGGAATGTGTCACGAACCGCGCCGGCGGGGCAGATCCCGTGTGGCGGGCGGGGTGCTGCATTTGCGGGCACATTGTGCTAAGATCGAGGGCTTCGCTTCGGAATGGTCCGGGCGATACGCACGTGCGGCTGCATGTTGCGGGGCTGGGCTGAGCGGGGAGAACCCGTGCGGTTCGGCGCCTGGGCAGCACGCCGCAGGTGGAACTTGAGCAAAGGGCACATATGTACGCGGTCGTAAAAACCGGTGGCAAGCAATATAAGGTTGCAGCCGGCGAAAAGATCAAGGTAGAACAGATTGCTGCGGACGTTGGCCAGGAAATCGTGATCGATCAAGTGTTGGCCGTCGGTAGCGGCGCTGACCTGAAAGTCGGTTCTCCCCTGGTGAGCGGTGCAAGCGTGACGGCAGTGGTGGTGGCTCATGGTCGCCACGACAAGGTTCGCATCTTCAAGATGCGTCGCCGCAAGCACTACCAGAAGCATGGCGGTCATCGCCAGCACTACACCGAGCTGCAAATCAGCGCGGTCAACGGCTGAAGCCACAGCATTCCAAGGAGTTCTGAACCATGGCACAGAAAAAAGGCGGCGGTTCCACCCGGAACGGCCGCGACTCTCAACCGAAGATGCTGGGCGTCAAGGCGTTCGGCGGCCAAGTCATCCCGGCTGGTTCGATCATCGTTCGTCAACGTGGCACCAAGTTCCACGCTGGCAACAATGTCGGCATGGGCCGTGACCACACGCTGTTTGCGTTGGTCGATGGCACCGTGTCGTTCGCCATCAAGGGCGAGCTGAACCGTCACACCATCAGCGTGACGCCGCTGTAATACAGCGGCATCCGTCCGATGCAAAGCCCCGGCTCGCCGGGGCTTTTTGCCTTTCTGCGGGTGTTCGCGCTCCGCAACTCCTTTCGTTACCATCCGACCATCATGAAATTCGTTGACGAAGCCACCATCGACATCGCAGCCGGCAACGGTGGCGCCGGCTGCGCGAGCTTCCGGCGCGAAAAATTCATTCCCTTCGGTGGGCCGGACGGCGGCAACGGGGGCAAGGGCGGCAGCGTGTTTGCTGTTGCAGACCGCAATCTCAACACCCTGATCGACTACCGCTATGCGCGCCGGCACGAGGCACGCAATGGCGAATCCGGCCGGGGCGCCGACTGCTTCGGCGCGGCGGCTGACGACGTCATCCTGCGGATGCCGGTCGGCACAATCATCACCGATACCGAAACCGGCCGCGTGCTGGCTGAGCTGATCGAGCCGGATGTGCCGGTGCTGCTCGCCAAGGGCGGCGACGGCGGTTTCGGCAACCTGCACTACAAGAGCAGCACCAACCGCGCACCGCGCCAGCACACGCCGGGCTGGCCGGGCGAAGGCTACAAGGTCAAGCTGGAGCTGCGCGTGCTCGCCGACGTGGGCCTGCTGGGCATGCCGAACGCCGGCAAGTCGACGCTGATCACGGCCATCTCTAACGCCAAGCCGAAGATCGCCGATTACCCATTCACTACGCTGCACCCGAACCTGGGTGTCGTGCGCGTCGGCCCTGAGAAGAGCTTCGTGGTCGCCGACATTCCGGGCCTGATCGAAGGCGCTTCGGAAGGTGCCGGCCTCGGCCATCTGTTCCTGCGCCACCTGCAGCGCACCCGCTTGCTGCTGCATGTGGTTGACCTGGCGCCGTTCGATGACAGCGTTGATCCGGTGCAGCAGGCCAAGGCCATCGTGGAAGAGCTGCGCAAGTACGACGAAAGCCTGCACGCCAAGACGCGCTGGCTGGTGCTGAACAAGCTCGACATGGTGCCGGAGGACGAACGCGCCAAGCGCGTGAAGGACTTCGTCAAGCGCTACAAGTGGAAGGGCCCGGTCTTCGAGATCTCGGCCCTGGCCCGTGAAGGCCTGCAGCCGCTGCTGCACGCCATCTGGGATCACGTGGCCGCCGAGCAGCGCGAGCCCGAGCCTGACTACGACCCGCGTTTCGACGAACCGGCTCCTGACGACCAACAAGCCTGAGATCGCCCGATGAGCGACGTTCTGAAAAACGCCCGGCGCATCGTCGTCAAGGTCGGTTCCAGCCTCGTCACCAATGAGGGCCGCGGCGTGGACGCCGAAGCCATCGGCACCTGGTGCCGGCAGCTGGCTGCCTTGGCGCGTGAGGGCCGCGAGGTGGTGATGGTGTCCAGCGGCGCCATCGCCGAAGGCATGAAGCGTTTGGGCTGGACCACCCGCCCGACCGAGCTGCCCGAGCTGCAGGCCGCCGCTGCAGTGGGCCAGATGGGCCTGGCGCAGATGTACGAGACCAAGCTCTCGGAGCATGGCATCGGCAGCGCACAAGTGTTGCTGACCCACGCCGACCTGGCTGACCGGGAGCGCTATCTCAACGCCCGATCAACCCTGCTCACCCTGCTTGGATTGAAGGTCATTCCCGTCATCAACGAGAACGACACCGTCGTCAACGACGAAATCAAGTTCGGTGACAACGACACGCTGGGCGCCTTGGTGGCCAATCTGGTCGATGCAGATGCCCTGGTCATCCTGACAGATCAGCGCGGTTTGTACTCGGCCGACCCGCGCAAGGACCCGCAGGCGCGTTTCATCGACGTGGCACAAGCGGGTGACCCGGCTCTGGAATTGATGGCCGGCGGCGCGGGCTCCAGCCTTGGCCGCGGCGGCATGCTGACGAAGATTCTGGCTGCCAAGCGCGCGGCCGGCAGCGGTGCCTCCACCATCATCGCCTGGGGCCGTGAGCCTGATGTGCTGCTGCGCCTGACCGCTGGCGAAGCCATCGGCACGGCCCTGGTGGCCGGCTTGCCGAAGCTGGCGGCCCGCAAGCAGTGGATGGCGGACCATCTGCAGCTGCGCGGTGCGGTCACGGTCGATGACGGCGCGGTCATCAAGCTGCGCGACGAAGGCAAGAGCCTGCTGCCGATCGGGGTGCTGGAAGTGGAAGGCGAATTCCACCGTGGCGACGTCATCGCCGTGCGGAATGGCGCGGGTGCCGAAGTGGCGCGTGGCCTGGCGAACTACTCCAGCGCCGAGGCGCGCTTGATTGCCCGCAAGCCGTCGTCGCAGATCGGCGGCCTGCTGGGCTACGCGAGCGAGCCAGAGCTCATTCATCGCGACAACATGGTGCTGGGCTGAGCGCCCAGACCGGGGCGCCCGAGCCAAAGGCCTCAGCCTGCGGCCAGGTCCGGCGGCGTCTCGTGGTGCAATTCCGCCAGTTCGCTGTCGCTCATGCCAGCGCCAAAATCACTGGCCCCGGCATGTTCGTGCTCATGGTCACGGCCGTGTGAACGCATGCCGCCGCGCAGATAGCGGTTGTGGTGGTTCACCTTGGGCAGGTAGCGCGCCAATTCGGTCAGTGCCATTTGATAGACGTCGCGCTTGAACTCGATCACGACATCCAGCGGCACCCAGTACTCGTTCCAGCGCCAGGCGTCGAACTCGGGGTGGTTGGTGGCGCGTAGATTCATGTCGCTGTCGCGTCCGGTCAGGCGCAGCAGGAACCAGATCTGCTTCTGGCCCTTGTAGTGGCCACGGGCATCCTTGCGGATGAAATGATCGGGCACGTTGTAGCGCAGCCAGTCGCGCGTGCGCGCCAGGATCTGGACGTGGTCGGGGTAAAGCCCGACTTCTTCGTGCAACTCGCGGAACATCGCCTGCTCGGGCGACTCGCCGTATTTGATGCCCCCTTGCGGGAACTGCCAGGAGTGGGTGCGCAAGCGCTTGCCCCAGAAAACCTGGTTGCGGGAGTTGAGCAGGATGATGCCGACGTTAGGCCTGTAGCCTTCCCGGTCGAGCATAATCGAACCCCAATTTTTGAACTGATTTCAATATAGCACCGGCGGGCCCGCGGGCACATGCCTCGCTTACCCCAAGCCTGCCAGGTGCACACACGGACCGCCCATGAAAGCCACCCAGTTCTTCATCTCCACGCTCAAGGAAGCGCCCGCCGACGCCGAGGTGGTCAGCCACCAGTTGATGATGCGTGCCGGCATGATCAAACGGCTTGGCGCAGGCATCTACAACTACATGCCGATGGGCTTGCGCGTGATCCGCAAGGTCGAGCGCATCATCCGTGAGGAGATGGAGCGGGCGGGCGCGGTCGAGCTGCTGATGCCGGTTGTGCAGCCGGCCGAGCTCTGGCAAGAGACCGGCCGCTTCGAGAAGATGGGCCCCGAGCTGATGCGCGTGAAGGATCGCCATGACCGCGACTACATCATTCAGCCCACCTCTGAAGAAGTGGTGACCGACATCGCCCGGCAAGAGCTGCGCAGCTACAAGCAGCTGCCCAAGAATTTTTATCACATCCAGACCAAGTTCCGCGACGAGCGCCGCCCCCGCTTCGGCGTGATGCGCGGCCGCGAGTTCACGATGAAGGACGCCTACTCCTTCGACCGTGACGAAGCCGGCGCCACCAAGAGCTACGAGTCGATGTTCGCCGCCTACAAGCGCATCTTTGATCGCTTCGGTCTGGCCTACCGCGCAGTGGCCGCCGATACCGGCGCCATCGGCGGTGACCTCTCGCATGAGTTCCAGGTGATCGCCGACACCGGCGAAGACGCCATCGTCTATTGCCCGACCAGCGACTACGCCGCCAACATCGAGCTGGCTGAAGGCGTGGCCTTGCTGCCCGCACGCGCCGCTGCAGCCAACGCCCTGGTGCGCACGCCCACGCCGGGCAAGAGCACTTGCGCCGACGTGGCGCAGTTCCTCGGCTTGCCACTGACCCAGACCGTGAAGTCACTGGTGCTCGCCACGGACGAGCTGGACGACAAGGGCGACATCGCCAAGTCGACGATCTGGTTGCTGCTGCTGCGTGGCGACCATGACATGAACGAAGTCAAGGCCGGCAAGGTCGAAGGCCTGAAGGGCGGCTTCCGTTTCGCGACCGTCACCGAAATCGAAGACCATTTCGGCACGAAGCCCGGCTACCTGGGCCCGATCGGCCTGAAGAAGCCGGTGAAGATCGTGGCTGACCGCACCGTGGCGCTGATGAGCGACTGGGTCTGCGGCGGCAACGAGGCCGACGTGCACATCACCGGTGTGAACTGGGGCCGTGACCTGCCTGAGCCCGACGCCGTGGCCGACCTGCGCAATGTCGTCGAGGGCGATCCGTCGCCCGACGGCAAGGGCGTGCTGGCCATCCAGCGCGGCATCGAGGTGGGCCATGTGTTCTACCTCGGCACCAAATACTCCAAGGCGATGAACGCCACCTTCCTCGATGAGACCGGCAAGCCGAAGCTCATGGAGATGGGTTGCTACGGCATCGGCGTCACCCGCATCCTGGGTGCAGCGATCGAGCAGAACCACGACGGTCGCGGCATCATCTGGCCGGTGTCCATCGCCCCGTTCGAAGCCGTGCTGTGCCCGATTGGCTATGACCGCTCGGAAGAGGTGAAAGCCGCTGCCGACCAGCTCTATGCCGAGCTGAAGGCGGCTGGCGTGGACGTGCTGCTGGACGACCGGGGCGAGCGCCCGGGCGCCATGTTCGCCGACTGGGAGCTTGTGGGCGTGCCGCAGCGCGTGGTCATCTCCGACCGCGCCTTGAAGGAAGGCTTGCTGGAGGTGCAAGGCCGCCGTGACGCCGAAGCCGCCAAGATCGCGACCACGGACGTGGTGGCCAGCGTGCTGGCCCGGCTCGGCCGATGAGCCGCCAAGGCGACGATCACGGCGTGGATCGTCGTAAGGTGCTGGGCGGGGCGGCAGCGGCGCTGCTGGCCCCCTGGGCACCGCTGGCGCAGGCCGGCAGGCAGGCGGAGGAGCCGCTGGCGGACGCCGTGCGCACCATCCTGTCTGCTGCCATTGCCAACCCGGCGCCGCCCAAGCCGGTTTTTCTGACCATGGACGACCGGCTGGCCTACCTGCGCTGGCAGGTTGCGATGAGCGAGCGCCTCAAGCGCCGCAAGTCAGAGTTGCAGACACGGCTCGAGTTTCTCGACACCCTCTGGTACGAAAGCAAGCGGGCCGGGCTGGAGCCCGCGCTGGTGCTGGGGCTGGTGCAGGCCGAAAGCGGCTTCCGCAAATACGCCATCAGCTCGGCCGGTGCGCGCGGCTACATGCAGGTGATGCCGTTCTGGGCGCGCCTGATCGGCAATGGGGATCCGGCGTCGCTGTTCCACATGCAGACCAACCTGCGGTTTGGCTGCGTGATCCTGCGCCACTACCTCGACCGCGAGCAGGGGGATCTGTTCCTGGCTCTCGGGCGCTACAACGGCAGCCGCGGCAAGTCCGAGTATCCGGACATGGTGTTTGGCGCCCGGCGCCAGTGGATGGCCTGAGGCGGCTGCCTCAGAGCCCTGTCCAGCGCTTCGGGCTGCCTCGGCCCACGTTGAGCAGTTCGATCACGCGCTCGACGGTGTCGTCCACCAGCTCGTCGATGGTCTGCGGGCGGTGATAGAACGCCGGCAGCGGCGGGAAGATGATGCCGCCCATCTCGGTCACGGCCGTCATGTTGCGCAGGTGAGCCAGGTTGAAGGGCGTCTCACGCACCATCAACAGCAGGCGCCGACGCTCCTTCAAGGTGACATCGGCCGCGCGGGTCAGCAGGTTGTCGCCGAAGCCGTGGGCGATGGCGGCGAGCGTCTTCATCGTGCACGGCGCAATCACCATCGCATCGGTCGGGTGGCTGCCGCTGGCAATGCAGGCGCCGATGTCACCCAGCGGGTGGCATTCATCCGCCATCGCTTCCAGGTCAGGTCGGCTCAGGCCGAGCTCGTGGTGCGCGTTCAGCACCCCAGCCGGCGTGACCACCAGGTGGGTATGCGCGCCCAGCGCCTTGAGCCGCTGCAGCAGCCGCACGCCGTAGATGGCGCCGGAGGCACCCGTCAGGCCGACGACGACGCGGGGCGCTGATGCCTCCATGCCGGGGTCAGCCTGCCAGGACTTCTTGCAGCTCGCCGGCCTGGTACATCTCCATCATGATGTCCGAGCCACCGACAAATTCGCCGTTGACGTAGAGCTGCGGGATGGTCGGCCAGTTGGCGTATTCCTTGATGCCCTGGCGCACTTCTTCGTCCGCCAGCACGTTGACGGTGGTGATGTCCTGCGCGCCGCAGGCCTTCAGGATCTGGATGGCGCGGCCGGAAAAGCCGCACTGCGGAAACTGGGCGGTGCCCTTCATGAACAGGACAACCTTGTTGCCCTTGACGATCTCGTCGATGCGCTGCTGAACGTCGCTCATGGCGTGTCTTTCATTCGAATTGGGAGCAGCTCGTGCTGCGATGCCGGGTTTATACGGCAAAGCGCAGCCGGCTTGCAGGTGTGGCCAGACAAGCCCCGACGCGGCGGGGCGGTAATCGGCATCTATTGTCCCAGAGCGCGAGGGCGCGCCGTCAGAAGCTGTACGACAAGTTCAGCTGGAACACCGGAGAAAGCTGCATCGAGCGCAACGTCAGGTCGAGGCTGTCACTGCCGCTCAGCAGTCGCCCGAGGCTCGCGCCGCCCGGCCGCTGGGCCAGCACACCCACATCGGCGCTGATGCCCAGACCCAGCTTGCGCCACCAGGTGCTGTAACCCAGACCGAGGTAGGGCATGGCGGTGGCCGCCTGTTCACTGTTGTCGATCAGTGCGGCTGATTGGCCCGCGCTGATGTTCCAGGCTTCAGGGCCGATGGCGGCGGCAGAACCCAGCGCCACAGTTTTTGGACCCAGCCACAGCGCAGTGGTGGCCCGCAGACCGCCGCCATCGCCCAGGGGCGCGAGGTTGAAGTAGCGGTCGCTGCTGAGCCGGAGTGCGGCGCGTGCAGCGGGGGGCGTGAGGTTCGGGCGGGTGCTGTCGAGCGGCAGGGTCGAGGTGACGCTCAGCCGGGCCTGCCAGGTCGACCAAGCCGGGTTGGCGTTGTCCCAGCGCAAGCCTTGGCCGCCATCAGCGGCGGTGGCCGCCAGAGGCAGCAGCGTGGCGAGGACAGTTGCAAGCAGCACGATGCGCATAACACCTCCCGGGAGTCGGCCATCGAGACCTGCGTTGGGCACGCGGGCCAGTCGATGATTCATCGTAACGCGTCGGCTGGCTTCTGTGGGCCATCAAACAGTGGCGGAAAGCCCCTGTTTGTTTTGTTTACAGCTGCGCGCCGATGTTGGTCTTTTGGCCACCAGTGCAGCGGGCGCGGCCGGCCAGGTCCAGTTGCAGGCGCACGTTGTGCAGGCCGGCGGCGCGCAGCAAGGCAGGCACGCTGTCGCCCTGGTCGTAGCCATGCTCCAGCAGCAGCCAGCCACCTGCGGCCAGCCAGGTGTCGCAGCCGGCCACGATCTCGCGGTACGCGGCCAGGCCGTCGCCCTCGGGCGTGAGCGCCATGCGCGGCTCATGCGCCAGATCGGCCAGGTGCGGGTCGTCGCCCGGGATGTAGGGCGGGTTTGACAGCACCAGGTCGAACGGTTCGCCCGCCACGCCCTGCCACCAGTGGCTGTGCAGCCAGTGCACGGCCAAGCCCAGTTGTTCGCCATTGCCGCGTGCCACCGCCAGGGCCTCCGGGCTGGCGTCGAGTGCATGCACCACGGCCCGTGGACACGCCTGCTTCACGGCCAATGCGATGGCCCCGCTGCCCGTGCCCAGGTCGATCACCCGAGGCGCGGGCAGGTGTGCCAGCGCGCCGTTCAAGGTGTCCAGCGCCCAGTCGACGAGCACCTCGGTGTCCGGGCGAGGCACCAGCACGGCCGGTGACACCTGCAGCGTCAGGCCGTGAAAGTCCTGCTGACCGAGCAGGTAGGCGAGCGGCTCACCGCCTGCCAGGCGGTGGCACCAGTCGGCCCAGGCGTGGGCCTGGGCGGGCTGCAGCGGCGTGTCGTCATGGATGAACAGCCAGCTGCGGCTCTGGCCCAGCAGGCTGCCTAGCAGGTGCTGCGCATCCAGGCGCTCGATGCCCTGTGCCTGTGCGCTGGCGAGCGCTTGTGCCACGGTCATCGGTGTTGCTGCGGTGCTGGTCATGCCCCCGCCTCGAGCGCTGCCATCTGCTGCTGTGAGCGGAAGGCCTGCAGCGCCTGGATCACGTCACCGAGGTCACCTTCCATGATCTGCCCCAGCTTGTAGAGCGTCAGGTTGATGCGGTGATCGGTGAGCCGGCCTTGCGGGAAGTTGTAGGTGCGGATGCGGTCACTGCGGTCGCCCGAGCCCACCAGCGCCTTGCGCGTGGCGGCTTCGCGCGCCTGCCGTTCGGTGCGCTCCTTGTCTTGCAGCCGCGCCTGCAGCACCGCCAGGGCCTTGGCCTTGTTGCGGTGCTGTGAGCGGTCATCCTGGCACTCGGCCACGAGGCCGGTTGGCAGGTGGGTCACGCGGATCGCGCTGTCGGTCTTGTTGATGTGCTGGCCACCGGCGCCGCTGGCGCGGAAGGTGTCGATGCGCAGCTCGGCCGGGTTCAGTGTCACTTCCGCGGCTTCATCAGGCTCGGGCATCACGGCCACGGTGCAGGCGCTGGTGTGGATGCGGCCCTGGGTTTCGGTGGCGGGCACGCGTTGCACGCGGTGGCCGCCGGATTCGAACTTCATGCGGGCGTAAACCGAGTCGCCTTCCATGCGGATGACCACGTCCTTGTAGCCGCCCATGTCAGAGTTGCTTTCGCTCATCAACTCGCAGCGCCAGCCCAGGGCTTCGGCATAGCGCAGGTACATGCGTGCCAGATCAGCGGCAAACAGCGCAGATTCTTCGCCGCCGGTGCCAGCCCGGATTTCCACGAAGGCGTTGCGGCCGTCGTCGGGGTCGCGGGGCAGCAGGGCGGTTTGCAGCTGGCCGAGCAGACTGGCCAGGTCAGCCTTGGCCGCGGCTTGTTCTTCGCGGGCCATGTCGGCCATCTCCGCATCGTCGGCCATGGCGATGGCGTCGGCCAAGTCTTGCTCGCGTTGCTCGAAGGTGCGGAACAGGGCGGCCACCTCAGCGGCATCGGCTTGCTCACGCGCAATCTGGCGGTAGCGCTTCATGTCGGCAGTGACCTGGGGGTCGGCCAGCAGGGCGTCCAGTTCGGTGAGCCGGAAAGCCAGGCGTCGGAGTTGCTGGCGCAGCGAGTCGTTCATGGGGCGGGCGCCGGGCAGGGGGCGCTGGGTAGGCGATCGGGTGGGCGGTCGTTTGGGCCGTCGTGTCGGCCGTCGTGTCGGCCGTCGTGTCGGCGTTTGCCACCGGGGGCGTCAGCCTTGGCGCAGGCCGGGGCTGTGGCGCGGGGCCTGGCAGCACGGCCAGGCGAAGCGAACACGCGCAGCGCTAACGGCCGGTGTCGTCGGCGGGGTCGCGGGGCGATTGCCGCAGGAACAGCCGCGACACCACCTCGGCCGTCTGGTGCCGCTGGCTGCCTTCGCTGGCGTGCAGTTCGGCCAAGGCGCCGTGCAGCATCTTCTGGGTCAGGCCCCGGCTCAGGGCTTCAAGCACGCTGTCGATGTCGTTGCCTTTGGCCAGCAGCTTGCGGGCGCGGGCGATCTCACCGGCGCGCCAGTCATCGGCCTGGCGGTTCAGGGCCTGGATCAGCGGCACGCTGGCGCGCTGGTCGAGCCAGTGCGCAAAACTCTGCACGCCGGCGTCGATGATGGTTTCGGCTTGTTCCACCGCCGCCAGGCGCTTTTCGCCGGCCGTGCGGGTGACCTCCGTCAGGTCGTCGACGGTGTAGAGGTAAACGTCCGAGAGCTGTCCTATTTCGGGCTCGATGTCACGCGGCACGGCCAGGTCGACCATGAACATCGGCCGGCGCTTGCGGGCCTTCAGGGCCCGCTCCACCGCGCCCAGGCCGATGATCGGCAGGCTGCTGGCGGTGCACGACACGATGATGTCGAAGTCTTGAAGGCGCGTTGACAGGTCAGCCAGACGCAGGGCCTGCGCACCGAAGCGGCTGGCCAGCTTCTCGCCGCGTTCCAGCGTGCGGTTGGCCACCGCCATCAGCTTGGGCTCACGCGCAGCGAAGTGCGTGGCCACCAGCTCGATCATTTCGCCCGCGCCGACAAACAGCACGCGGGTATCGCGCAGGTCTTCAAACAGCTGTGACGCGAGCCGCACCGTGGCGGCCGCCATGCTGATCGAGTGCGAGCCGATTTCCGTCGACGTACGCACTTCCTTGGCCACGGAGAACGAGCGCTGGAACAGCTGGTGCAGGGTGGTGCCCAGCGTGCCGGCTTCGTCAGCGCCGCGGACGGCCTGCTTCATCTGGCCCAGGATCTGCGGCTCACCGAGCACCATCGAATCGAGGCCCGAGGCCACGCGGAAGGCGTGCCGGGCGGCTTCGCGGTTCTCCAGCACGTAGGTGTGGGCCTGCAGCTGGTCGCCGTTCAGGCCACCGTGGGCTGCCAGCCAATCGAGGGCCGGGCGCACCAGCTCGCGGCTGCGGGCGGGGTCAGCCGCCACATACAGCTCGGTGCGGTTGCAGGTGGAGAGGATGGCCGCCTCGGGCATGGCGCGCAGCAACTGCTCTCGGAAGCCGCGCAAGGCCGGGCTCAGTTGCTCAGGGGCAAACGCAAAGCGACCGCGGATATCCAGCGGTGCGGTTTGATGGTTGAGCCCGAGAGCGAAAACACTCATGCCACGATTATAAAATTGCATTCACAAACGCTGACTGAGACATAGCGGGCGTTTTGTGTGGGAATTGATCGGCATCAAGCTCGGTGCAGTGCGCAAGCGGCGCAGCAGGGGCGCACATCACAGGTGAATCATGGGTCCGCTGGACGTGTTGTGGCATTTGCTGAACTTCTTTGCCCCCGCCGTGGGTGTGGCCGTGCTGGCCGCCAGCCTCAGCAAGCTGGTGTGGCGCCGGGGTTTGCGCACCGTGCCTTGGCGCACGCTGGTGGTGTGGGCCTCGGCGGCTGGCGCGGTGGTGCTGGTGGCGGGCCTGGTGCTCTTCGGCCGTGATGGCCGGATGCTGACCTACCTGGCCCTGGTGGGCGCTACGGCGCTGGCCCTCTGGTGGAAGGGCCTGCGCCACCTCTGATCAGGCCGGCAGGCTGGCCGGGGCGGCATCAGATTCGCGCACCAGCACCTCGGCGCGCAGCGAGTGCGGCATCGCGCTGGTGATCGTCACGTCCACCATCTGGCCCATCAGGCGGGCCGGGCCGGGGAAGTTGACGATGCGGTTGCACTCGGTGCGGCCCATCAGCTCGGCCGCGTTCTTGCGCGACGGGCCTTCAACCAGCACGCGCTGCACGGTGCCGACACGGGTGTCGCTGATCGCCTTGATGTTGGCTTCGATGCGGGCCTGCAGGGTTTGCAGCCGGGCCAGCTTGACCTCGTGCGGCGTGTCATCGGCCAGCGAGGCGGCCGGTGTGCCGGGCCGCGGGCTGAAGATGAAGCTGAACGAGGCGTCGAAGCCGATATCGTCGATCAGCTTCATGGTCTTGGCGAAGTCGTCGTCGGTTTCGCCGGGGAAGCCCACGATGAAGTCGGACGACAAGGTGATGTCAGGACGCACCAGCTTGAGCTTGCGGATGGTGCTCTTGAATTCCAGCGTGGTGTAGCCGCGCTTCATCGCCATCAGGATGCGGTCGCTGCCGTGCTGCACCGGCAGGTGCAGGTGGTTCACCAACTGGGGCACCTTGGCATACACGTCGATCAGGCGCTGGCTGAATTCGTTCGGGTGGCTGGTGGTGTAGCGGATGCGCTCGATGCCCGGGATCTCGCCCACGTATTCCAGCAGCAGGGCGAAGTCGGCGATTTCGCTGGTATTGCCCATGGTGCCGCGGTAGCCGTTGACGTTCTGGCCCAGCAGCGTCACTTCCTTCACGCCCTGGTCGGCCAGCCCGGCCACTTCCGTCAGCACGTCCTCGAACGGGCGCGAAACCTCTTCACCGCGCGTGTACGGCACCACGCAGTAGGTGCAGTACTTCGAGCAGCCTTCCATGATCGACACGAAGGCGGAGGCGCCCTCGACGCGGGCCGGCGGCAGGTGGTCGAACTTCTCGATTTCGGGGAAGCTGATGTCGACCTGCGCGCGTTGCTGCGATTGCCGGCGCTCGATCAGCTGCGGCAGGCGGTGCAGGGTCTGCGGGCCGAAGACGATGTCGACATACGGTGCGCGCGCAATGATGGCGGCACCTTCCTGGCTGGCCACACAACCGCCCACGCCGATCAGCACGCCCTTTTCCTTCAGGTGCTTGACCCGGCCCAGATCGGAGAACACTTTCTCGGATGCTTTCTCGCGCACTGAGCAGGTGTTGAACAACACCAGGTCAGCCTGGTCCACGTCGTCGGTCGGCTCGTAGCCTTCGGCTGCGCGCAGCACGTCGGCCATCTTGTCCGAGTCGTACTCGTTCATCTGGCAGCCGAAGGTACGAATGAAAACTTTCTTGCTCATGGCGAAGACTCCGTCGGTGCGCGCCTCGGCGCCGCACCCGTCAATCAAATGGGAGAGGCCGGTGCGCTCAGGGGCGCGACCAGGTCTGTGCGTCGGCGTTGAAGACCCAGCTCTGGGCTTCGGCGGTGGTGCGGGGCCACGGCTTCACGAGGATCTCGTCGGGGCGCAGCAGCCAGACGTCTTTCACCAGACCGAAGGGGTCGATGGTGTAGTTGACGACGGCGCGCGTGCCGGTGAGGTTGCCGGCCAGTTGCAGCAGGTTGTCGGTGCCACGAACACGCGCACCGGGGGCGAGGCGGGCGGCCTGGCCATTCAGCAGCACTTCGGGCTGCGCCTGGAACTGCAATTCGCCGCGCAGGGCGGAGGCGGGGAAGTTGCGGGCGGCCTGGGCTTGGGCTGGCAGATGAGTTGCCAGCAGGGCTGTCAGCAGCGTGGCCGACATCGCGGACGACAGCGACAGCACCAATGCGGCGTGGAGCGCGTGCGCCTTGAGCGCGTGACAAGCACTGCGCAAGCCGTGTTTCAGGCGGGCCGTCGTCATGGCACAGCGGTTCATGGTGTGTATCCAGGGGCTGTGAAATGATTCGGCCCAAGTTTCCTTTCGAAAACTCGGGCCGGCTTGTTTTGGTGGCGCTTCAGGGATTCGAACCCCGGACCTGCGGATTATGATTCCGTCGCTCTAACCGGCTGAGCTAAAGCGCCAACAGCCCATGACTATACATCAAGTATTGGGCGCAATGCAACAACTGTTCGCGACAAATTTCTTGAGCACCCCGACAATAGACCCATGTTCAGTTTTTTCCGCAAGAAGAGCCCGGCCCCGGCCGATGCGCCTCAACAGCCCGTGGTTGCAGCACCAGCACCCGCCCCAGCTGCTTCGCCCGCCGCCACGTCCCTGCCGTCGTCGGTGTTGAGCGCGCCCGCCAACGTGGCCGCCACGCCCAAGCCGCAGATGGAGCGGGCCAGCTGGTTCAGCCGCCTGAAGCAAGGCTTGGCACGCACCGGCTCCGGCATTGCCCAAGTGTTCACCGGCACGCGCATTGATGACGCGCTGTATGAAGAGCTGGAAACGGCGCTGCTGATGGCCGATACCGGCGTCAAGGCGACCGAGCACCTGCTGCGTGACCTGAAGCAGCGCGTTAAGGACACCAAGGCCACCGACCCGGCGCAGGTGAAGGCCTTGCTGATCGAAGGCGTGGCCGAGCTGCTGGCGCCGCTGGAGCGCCCGCTGGTGGTGGGCGAGTTTGTGCCCACGGTGATCATGGTGGTGGGCGTGAACGGTGCCGGCAAGACCACCAGCATCGGCAAGCTCACGCGGCATCTGGCTGAAAGCGGCGCCAAGGTGCTGCTGGCCGCCGCCGACACCTTCCGCGCTGCGGCGCGTGAGCAGTTGTCGGTGTGGGCCGGCCGCAACCAGGTCGAGATCGTCAGCCAGGAAGGCGGCGACCCCGCAGCAGTGACGTTTGATGCCGTGAACGCCGGCCGCGCCCGTGGCTGCGACGTGGTGATTGCCGACACCGCCGGCCGTCTGCCCACGCAGCTGCACCTGATGGAAGAGCTGAAGAAGATCCGTCGGGTGATCAACAAGGCCGATGCCACGGCGCCGCACCAGGTGCTGCTGGTGGTGGACGGCAACACGGGTCAGAACGCGCTGGCCCAGGTCAAGTCCTTCGATGACGCGCTGACCCTCACGGGCCTGATCGTCACCAAGCTTGACGGCACCGCCAAGGGCGGCGTGCTGGCCGCGATTGCGCTGTGGGTACGTGAGCGCCAGGCGGCTGGCGGTGGCCCGGTGCCGGTGTATTTCATCGGCGTGGGCGAGCAGCTGGAAGATCTGCAGACCTTCAGCGCCCGCGAGTTCGCGACCGCGCTGCTGAGCTGACGTACTGATGAGCGGTTGAGCAGGTGAGGGCAGCGCGGAGGCCGCGTGCCCTTCGCCGCCTCAGGCGCCCGGGAAGCCGGGGGGCATCATCCCCTTCATGCCGCCCATGCGCTTCATCATCTTCATCAGGCCGCCGCCCTTCATCTTCTTCATCATCCCCTGCATCTGGTCAAACTGGTTGAGCAGGCGGTTGACGTCCTGGATCTGCACACCGGCACCGGTGGCGATGCGGCGCTTGCGGCTGGCCTTGCTCTTGCCATCCATCAGCAAGCTGGGTTGGCGACGCTCCTTCGCGGTCATCGCGTTCAGGATGCCTTCCATGCGGCGCATGTCCTTCTCGGCGCGGTCCATGTCGCCCTGGCCGGCCTTGGCGGCCAGGTGCGTCGGCAGCTTGTCCATCAGGCTGCCCAGGCCACCCATCTTCTTCATCTGGCTGATCTGCGACAGGAAGTCGTTGAGGTCGAAGCCGTCGCCCGAGCGCAGCTTGTCGGCCATCTTCTTGGCGGCGTCCAGGTCAACGCCCTTGGTCACTTCCTCGACCAGCGCCACGATGTCGCCCATGCCGAGCACGCGGCCCGCATGGCGCTCGGCGTCGAACACTTCGAGACCGTCGATCTTCTCGGACACACCCGCGAACTTGATGGGCGCGCCGGTGATCTGCCGCACCGACATCGCCGCACCACCGCGTGAGTCGCCGTCGAGCTTGGTCAGCACGATGCCGGTCAGCGGCAAGGCTTCCTTGAAGGCCTTGGCGGTGTTGATCGCGTCCTGGCCCTGCATGGCGTCCACCACGAACAGGGTTTCAACCGGGTTCAGCACCGCGTGCAGATCGCGGATCTCGGCCATCAGCGCTTCGTCAATCGCCAGGCGGCCGGCGGTGTCCACCAGCAGCACGTCGAAATAATGCTTCCTGGCCCAATCGAGGGCTGCCAGCGCGATGTCACGCGGCTTCTGGTTCGGCTCAGACGGGAACCATTCGGCCCCGGCCTGCTTCGTCACGGTCTTCAGCTGTTCGATGGCGGCCGGGCGGTACACGTCGGCGGAAACGGTCAGCACCTTTTTCTTGCGCTTCTCGATCAGGTGCTTGGCCAGCTTGGCGGTGGTCGTGGTCTTGCCGGCACCTTGCAGGCCGGCCATCAGGATGACCGCCGGCGGCTGCGCATTCAGATTGATGTCGGCAATGCCTTCACCCATCGTCGCGGCCAACTCCTTCTGCACGATGGAGACCAGCACCTGGCCGGGGTTCAGCGAGCCGACCACTTCCTGGCCCAGCGCCTTGTCCTTCACGCGGGCGATGAAATCGCGCACCACGGGCAGGGCCACGTCGGCTTCCAGCAGGGCCATGCGCACTTCGCGCAACATGTCCTGGACATTCGATTCGGTGATGCGGGCCTGGCCGCGCATGGTCTTGACCAGGCGTGACAGGCGATCGGTGAGGGTAGTGGCCATGGCGTTTGCGCTCCTTCGTGCGGGGTTCACATTCACGCGGGTATGCGTGCAGCGTCGGACGGTTGAGGGGCGCCGGTAAACTGTGCCGATGATTTTATCTGCCGACTACGCCCAGCTGCTGGCGCTGCTCGCCGCGGCGGCCTATCTGCTTGCCGCCGTACCCGTGCCGAGTGAGCGCCGCTGGCCGGTTCAGGCGCTGGTGGTGGCCTGGGTGCTGCAGGGCGCGATGCTGGTGGCGGGGGCGGGCGTGTGGGGCCCGCATGAGGCCGGCCTGCGCATCGGTTTTGCGCCCGTGCTGTCGTTCACGATCTGGCTGGTGCTGGCGGTGCATGGCATCGAAAGCCGCTTTGTACCGATCGCCGGCTTGCGCCGCGCGCTGGCGGTGAGTGGCGCGCTGGCGGTGACGCTGGCCTTCCTGTTTCCGGGTGAGCTGCGGGCGGTGGCGCATTCGCGCTGGGCGCCGCTGCACTGGGTGCTGGGCATCAGCTCCTACGGCCTGGTGGCGGTGGCCGTGCTGCATGCGCTGATGCTCGACGCCGCCGAGCGCCAGATGCGCCAGAAGAAGCAGAAGGGGCCGTCCACCGCGCTGGGCATGCCTTTGCTCAAGCTCGAAAAACTCACCTTCCGGTTTGTGGAGGCCGGCTTCGTGGTGCTGACGCTGGCGCTGGCGCTGGGCCTTGGCTCCAGTTACTGGCACTGGGACCACAAGACGATCCTGTCGATGATGGGCTGGGTGACGCTGGCCGCCTTGCTGGTGGGCCGCCTGTGGCGCGGCTGGCGCGGTCGCCAGGCCACGCGCTGGCTGTATGCGGGCGCCGTGCTCCTGCTGCTGGCCTATGTGGGTTCGCGCTTCGTGCTGGAAGTGCTGTTGCAGCGCGGCGGGGCAGGGGCTGTCTGATGTGGCGCCTGCTGTTGATCGTGGCGGTGGTGCTGGTGGTGATGGCCTGGTTGCGCCGGCCGTCATCCAAATCCGGCCAGGCGGCGGAGGTGCCGCCCGAAGCGCCGCCTGAAGCGCCGCCCAAAGCGCCATCGGCCACTCCCGTAACCGCTGACCCGATGCTGCCCTGCGCCCACTGCGGCCTGCATGTGCCGGCGGCTGAAGCCGTGCAGGACGAGCAAGGCCGCGCCTATTGCTCGGCGGCGCACCGCGCTGCCGGCCCTGCCGCGCCATGAGCTGGTTCGGCAAGTCCGGGCCGTCCGGAGAGGCCCGGGCGTCCTCGTGGCACGGCGGGCGCGACAGCGTCGACGGCAGCGAAGAAAGCCGGCTGCTGGCCGGGCAGATGCGCCATCTGGATGCCGATGGCAACTCTGCGCAGCGGCGGGTGCTTTCCACTTACCTCGCTTCGCGCGCCATTCTTGGCGTGACGCTGTTGCTGGTGCAGGCCGTGGTCGATGCCCTCACGGGGCGCGCCGGGCCGATGTCCTGGCTGCTGTGCGCGGCTTACGCGGCGCAGTCACTGGTGTGGTGGCTGTGGCAGGGGCGCGGCCAATCCCGCCGCACGCCCGTCAGCAACGAGTTGCGCTGGTCGACGGTGGGTGTGGATGCGGTGGTGTTTGGAGCCCTGCATTGGCTCGATCCCTCGTCGACGCTGAATTACGCGGCCCTGCTGGTGCTGCCGGTGCTGATGGCTGGCGTGCTGATGTCCCGCACGTCCGCACTGGCGATTGCGTCCTTGCTGGCGCTGGCGCTGCTGGCCGTGGCGTTTCGCCGGGCGTTTGGCATCAACGAGCTGGCCGTGCTGCTGCCCCAGGCGGGCCTGGCCGGCATGGGCTTGTTCCTCATCACGCTGGTGGCGGGCCAGCTGGCGGCCTGGCTGGCCCGGGAAGAGGGGCGCGCGCTGGGCGGCCTGGAGCTGGCGCGACAGCAAGGTGAGTTGAGCCGCCTGGTGATCGACGAGATGAGCGATGGCGTGCTGGTGGTGGATCGCCAGGGCCGCGTGCATGCGGCCAATCCGGCAGCGCGCCAGCTCTTGTCAGAGAAGGGCGATTGCCCGACGCCGCCGTTTTCACTGCATGCGGAAGCGGGCTGGCGCTCGTTGGTGACCTCGGTGGAGGCGGCTTACCAGCGTGGCCGCTGGCCCTCTCAAGGCCTGGATTTGACGCTGGCCGCCAGCGATGAATCGCCCCGTTCGGTGCGCGTGCGGGCACGCTTCACGCGCGGTCGGCGCACGTCGGCCGAGGCGCCCACGTCGGTGCGCAACGAGGTGCTGGCTGTGCTGTTCCTGGAAGAGCTGCGCAGCCTGCTGGCGCGCCAGCGACAAGAGCGGCTGGCGGCGATGGGCCGGGTTTCGGCCGGCATCGCCCATGAAATTCGCAACCCGCTGGCGGCCGTGGCGCAGGCCAACGCCTTGCTGCAGGAAGATGCGCTCCGGCCCGACCAGCAGCGTCTGGTCCGCATCATGGCCGACAACGTGGAGCGCCTGAAGCGCATCGTTGACGACGTGATGGAAGCTGCGCCCGGCAAGTCGGCGCCGTCCACCAGCTTTGATGCCAATGCCGAAGTGGCGGCGATCTGCAGCGAATGGGCGCGCACCAGCGGTGTGGCGTTGGGCACGCTCAGCCGTCTGCGCGTAGACCTACCCGCCGACCCGCTCGGCGTGTCGTTTGATGTGGAGCACCTGCGCCGCGTGCTGGTCAATCTGCTCGACAACGCCTGGCGCCACGCCCGTGAACATGCAGGCTCGGTGCTTGTGACACTGGAAGCGGCCGATGCCGGCGTTGCGCGTCTGTCAGTGGCGAGCGACGGTGATCTGATCGCGCCTGACGTGGAGCCGCACCTGTTCGAGCCCTTCCACTCCACGCGCAGCCGCGGCACCGGCCTGGGCCTCTACATCTGCCGCGAGCTGTGCGTGCGGCACGGTGGCAGCATCGATTACCTGCGCCGCCCCGATCAGCGGCACGGCAATGTATTTCAAGTGGTGATGCGGCGCGACTCGGTGCTGGCAGAAGGACGATTGCGCTATGAATGACAACCAGATCGGCAACCGCATTCTGGTGGTGGACGACGAGCCCGACCTGTTGACCCTGTATGAGCTGACGCTGCTGCGCGAAGGTTATGAGGTTGACGTGGCTGCCAGCGTCAGCGAGGCCTGGCAACTGCTGGGCGAGACACGCTACGGCGTGGTGATTTCCGACATGCGCTTGCCGGATGGCACGGGGCTGGAGCTCATGCGCCGCATGGAGCAGGCCGGACGCACCGAGAAGGTCATCGTCATCACCGCGTATGGATCTGCCGAGAACGCGGTCGAGGCCTTGAAGGCCGGCGCGTTTGACTACCTGACCAAGCCGGTCGAGCCCAAGCAGTTCCGCGCGGTGGTGGCGTCGGCCACTGGGCGTATTGCGGCCTCTGCACCTGTTTCTGCCGCGCGGCCCGCCACGGTGGCCTCGGCCAGCCCGCTGTCGCGGCTGGCGGGGCGCTCGCCCGCCATGCGCCAGGTGCACGAGATGGTCGAGAAGGTGGCGCGCAGCATGGCGCCCGTGCTGGTCAACGGCGAATCCGGCACCGGCAAGGAACTGGTGGCCTGCGCCATCCACGACGTCAGCGCCCGCAGTGGCCAGCCGTTTGTTGCGGTGAACTGTGGCGCCATCCCCGAGCATCTGCTGGAGAGCGAGTTTTTCGGTTACCGCAAGGGTGCCTTCACCGGGGCCAATGAAGACCGCGGCGGCTTCTTCCAGGCGGCCCAGGGCGGCACCTTGTTCCTCGACGAAATTGGTGATCTGCCGCTGGCCATGCAGGCCAAGCTGCTGCGGGTCATCCAGGAGCGCTCGGTGCGTCCGGTGGGGGCCACCCAGGAGCAACCGCTGAACGTGCGCATCGTCAGTGCCACCCACAAGGACCTGGCCGCGGAAGTGGTGGCCGGCCGGTTTCGCCAGGACTTGTTCTACCGCCTGAACGTCATCGGCATCCAGGTGCCGCCGCTGCGTGACCGTCTGGCGGATCTGGACGACATCTGCCGCGCGCTGCTCGACCGCATCGCCCGCGACGCTGGCGTGTTCCCTGCGCCGGTGTTGTCGCCGGAGGCGCGACTGCGGCTGGCCCGTTACCCGTTCCCGGGCAATGTGCGTGAGCTGGAGAACCTGCTGAATCGCGCGGTGGCGCTCAGTGCCAGTGAGCTGATCGAAGCTGCTGACCTGGGCCTGCCGGAACAGTTGTTCGTGCACAGCGGGCCCGGGGCGCTGGCAGAGCTGGATACACCGCTGGAGGCGCCTTCTGCGGTGTCGGCAACAGCATCTCCCCTGCCGGCCGAGACCGCGGTGCCTGATCTGCCTGCTGACCTGGCGATCTATCTGGATGACGTGGAGCGGGTGCTGCTGACGCGCGCCCTCAAGGAGCACGGCTTCAATCGCACGGCCGCAGGCGCGCGCCTGGGCCTGACCCTGCGCCAGATGCGCTACCGCATGGCCCGCCTCGGCATCACCGAAGGTGGGAGCGACGCCGAGGGTCTGGATGCCTGAGGTGCCTGCATCGCAGTGGCGCGCTGGCTGGTGGTCTGGTGCGCGGGCCTGCCCGTCGCCCAACTTCGGTCAGCGGCCCGCTGGTGTGCCCATCACGCTGGCCTTGCTGCACTCCATCAGCTTGCCGCCGGGCGTGTACGGCGGCCCGCACATCGACCGCCTTTTCACCAACACGCTGGACTGGGACGAGCATCCGTACTTTCAGGGCATCCGCGGCCTGGAGGTGTCGTCGCATTTCGTGATCAGCCGGCTCGGCGCGGTCACCCAGTACGTGTCGTGTGATGACCGTGCCTGGCACGCGGGTCGGTCGGTGTGGGAAGGGCGCGACAACTGCAACGACTGGTCGATCGGCATCGAGCTGGAGGGGCTTGAAGGCGAGGTTTTTGAGCCGGCCCAATATGTGGCCCTTGGTGAATTGCTTGTGGCGCTGGCAGCGAATTACCCGATCGAAATTGTGGCGGGCCATGAGCACGTGGCACCCGGCCGCAAACTCGATCCGGGGCCAGGGTTCAACTGGAACAAGGTCGGTGCCTTGATGAAGGCGCAGGGCTGGCGCTGGCCGGCCGGCGTGCTTGACGCAGACTGAGTTTTTTGCAGCCGCGCCTTGATTGGCGCGCCTCTGCGGAGGAAATGCGCCGGGAGGCCGCATGGTTGCTCGATCGGCGGGTTTTCTGCCCTCGTGCTGCTGCTGAAATAGGCGCCCGTGGATCAAAATCTGCGGAGACGTCAAGAGGGATGTTCACGCTATATCTAGTGCTTGAGGTGCCCTGGACCCCCAGATATAGTGTCTGCTTGTGCTAACCTACAAGCCTTGTCGCAGCACCCTCATGCAGCCACCAGATCCCTTCATCGCCCGCCCCAAGGCGGCGCATGTCGCCCGGAATTCCAGCGTGAATCCGGCCCGGTTTGGTGCATTGGCCGAGGGCCGCTGTCGACGACGATGAGGTGACGTGTCCGCCAAGGCGGACCCCGACACCAAGCCACCACGGATGCCGGCGACAACTGTCGTCAGCGCTAGCTTTTTCTGGTCGCGGTGAATGTCACCGGGCTCGCAGTCTTTCAACATATTTAGAGGGGAAACCATGCAATCTGTCGTCTCCAGCACCACCGACGCCGCCGCGGCACCGCGCGCAGCCCAGTCGCAGGGCAGCAGCGCCACCGCCAGCGCTTACCAGGGCTACCAGATCATTCGTCGCAACGGCGCCGTGGTGTCCTTCGAGCCCAACAAGATTGCCGTGGCCCTGATGAAGGCCTTCCTGGCCGTGCACGGCACCAGCGGTGCTGCATCTGCCAGCGTCCGTGACACGGTGGACGGCCTGACCGAAGCTGTGGTGCGCGCCCTGCTGCGCTCGCGTCCGGGTGGCGGCACCTTCCACATTGAAGATGTGCAAGACCAGGTCGAACTGGGCCTGATGCGTGGTGGCCACCACGAAATCGCGCGTGCCTACGTGCTGTACCGTGAACGCCGTTCGCAAGAGCGTGCGAAGGCTGCCCCGGTGGCGACTGAAGCCACCACGTCCGGTCTGTTTGTCATCGACAACGGCCAGCGCGTGCCGCTGAACGAAGCCGGCCTGAAGGCCCTGGTGACCGAAGCCTGTGCCGGTCTGGGTGACGACGTTCGCCCTGAACCTATCCTGAGCGAAACCTTCCGCAACCTCTACGACGGCGTGCCGCTCGACGAGGTCTACAAGGCGTCGATCCTGGCTGCCCGTACGTTGATCGAGCAAGAGCCGTCGTACACCCGCGCCACCGCCCGCCTGCTGCTGCACACGATCCGCAAGGAAATCATCGGTGAAGAGCTGACCCAGGCGGAGATGAGCACCCGCTACGCCGAGTACTTCCCGAAGTTCATCAAGAAGGGCGTGCAGGCTGAGCTGCTGGACGAAAAGCTGATGCAGTTCGACCTGGCCAAGCTGGGCGCCGCCCTGCAAGCCGATCGCGACTTCCAGTTCGACTACCTCGGCCTGCAGACGCTGTTCGATCGCTACTTCCTGCACATCGACGAGCAGCGCATCGAAATGCCGCAGGCGTTCTTCATGCGTGTGGCCATGGGCCTGGCGCTGAACGAAATTAACCGTGAAGCCCGCGCCATCGAGTTCTACAACGTGCTGTCGAGCTTCGACTTCATGTCGAGCACGCCCACGCTGTTCAACGCCGGCACCCGCCGCTCGCAGCTGTCGTCGTGCTACCTCACGACCGTGGCCGATGACCTCGACGGCATCTACGAAGCCCTGAAGGAAAACGCGCTGCTGTCGAAGTTCGCCGGTGGCCTGGGCAACGACTGGACGCCGGTGCGTGCACTCGGCTCCTACATCAAGGGCACCAACGGCAAGTCGCAAGGCGTCGTGCCGTTCCTGAAGGTGGTGAACGACACGGCCGTCGCGGTGAACCAGGGCGGCAAGCGCAAGGGCGCGGTCTGCGCGTACCTGGAATCGTGGCACCTGGACATCGAAGAATTCCTGGAGCTGCGCAAGAACACCGGCGATGACCGCCGCCGCACCCACGACATGAACACGGCGAACTGGATTCCCGACCTGTTCATGAAGCGCGTGATGGAAGGTGCCGACTGGACGCTGTTCTCGCCGTCGAGCTGCCCGGACCTGCACGACCTGATGGGTGCCGAATTCGAGAAGGCCTACTCGGCGTATGAAGCCAAGGCTGACCGCGGCGAGATCAAGCTGTTCAAGCGCATGCCGGCGAAGGACCTGTGGCGCAAGATGCTCTCGATGCTGTTCGAGACCGGCCACCCCTGGATCACCTTCAAGGACGCCTGCAATGTGCGCTCGCCGCAGCAGCACGTCGGCGTGGTGCACTCGTCGAACCTGTGCACTGAAATCACGCTGAACACGAACGACGACGAGATCGCCGTCTGCAACCTCGGCTCGGTGAACTTGTCGCAGCACTTGAAGGACGGCGCCGTCGACCACGAGAAGCTGAAGAAGACGATCAGCGTGGCGATGCGCATGCTCGACAACGTCATCGACATCAACTACTACGCCGTCAAGAAGGCCCGTGATTCGAACCTGCGTCACCGTCCGGTGGGCCTGGGCATCATGGGCTTCCAGGACGCGCTGTATGAGTTGCGCACGCCTTACGCCAGCCAGGCTGCCGTCGAGTTTGCTGACCGTTCGATGGAAGCCGTCTGCTACTACGCTTACTGGGCTTCGACCGAGCTGGCTGCCGAGCGTGGCCGCTACTCGACCTACCGCGGCTCGCTGTGGGACCGCGGCATCCTGCCGATCGACTCGCTCGACCTGCTGGCGCAAGAGCGCGGTGGTTACGTCGATGTCGACCGCAGCGTCACGATGGACTGGGACGCGCTGCGTCAGCGCATCGCCGCCAACGGCATGCGCAACAGCAACTGCGTCGCCATCGCGCCGACCGCCACCATCTCGAACATCATCGGCGTGGACGCTTCGATCGAACCTTGCTTCGGCAATCTGTCGGTCAAGTCGAACCTGTCGGGTGAGTTCACCGTGGTCAACGAGTACCTGGTGCGTGACCTGAAGAAGCTGGGTCTGTGGGACTCGGTGATGGTCATGGACCTGAAGCACTACGACGGCTCGCTGCGTCGCATCGACCGCGTGCCTGAAGAGCTGAAGGCCCTCTACGCCACCGCGTTTGAAGTCGAGACGGAGTGGCTGGTGGAAGCTGCAGCACGTCGCCAGAAGTGGATCGACCAGGCGCAGTCGCTGAACATCTACATGGCCGGTGCATCGGGCAAGAAGCTCGACGACACCTACAAGCTGGCATGGGTGCGTGGCCTCAAGACCACCTACTACCTCCGTACGATGGCTGCCACGCACGCCGAGAAGTCGACCATCGCCACGACGTCGCTGAACGCCGTGTCGAACTCTGGTGGCAGCACCGGCATGTCGGCGCTCGATGCTGTTGCAGCACAAGCGCAGGCCATGATGGCTGCGGCATCGACGCCGGCCACCGACATCAAGTTCTGTGGTGTGGATGACCCGGGTTGCGAGGCTTGCCAATAAGCCCCGAGCCGGTCATCAACGTCTCGCACTTCAACGCGATCTGATGAGCGTGTTGCAGGTCCTCGCAGCGATGCAGGCCTGCAACAACGACATCGGTTTGATGTCAAGAAGTGCTTGGTGTTTGAACACAACACTCCGATAATTCGACCCCATAGGAAACACACACATGCTGGTCTGGGAAGACGAACCTCGTACCCCGCCGTCACCTGCTCAACGCACCGCTCCTGGCCTGTCCAGTGACCCGCGGAATGTGACCCCAACGAACCAACCTTCGCATGCATCTTCGATGTCTGCGGCTGTGTCCTCCTCTCCTGTTTCCGCATCTGCTGCGGCACCGGCTGAAGCCCCGACGCAACGCCGTGTGAACGTCGCCGACAAGCGCATCATCAACGGCCAGACTGACGTGAATCAGCTGGTGCCGTTCAAGTACAAGTGGGCCTGGGAAAAGTACCTCGCCACCTGCGCCAACCATTGGATGCCGCAGGAAGTGAACATGAGCCGCGACATCGCGCTCTGGAAAGACCCGAACGGTCTGACCGAAGACGAGCGCCGCATCATCAAGCGCAACCTCGGCTTCTTCGTCACCGCCGATTCGCTGGCCGCGAACAACATCGTGCTGGGCACTTATCGTCACATCACTGCGCCTGAGGCTCGCCAGTTCCTGCTGCGCCAGGCCTTTGAAGAAGCGATCCACACGCACGCCTACCAGTACATCGTCGAGAGCCTGGGCCTGGACGAGAGCGAGATCTTCAACGCGTACAACGAAGTCCAGTCGATCCGCGACAAGGACCAGTTCCTGATCCCCTTCATCGAAGCGATCATGAAGCCGGAGTTCGTCACGGGTACGCCCGAGACCGACCAGACGTTGCTGAAGTCGCTCATCGTTTTTGCGTGCCTGATGGAAGGCCTGTTCTTCTACGTCGGCTTCACGCAGATCCTCGCGATGGGTCGCCAGAACAAGATGACCGGTGCTGCCGAGCAGTACCAGTACATCCTGCGCGACGAGTCGATGCACTGCAACTTCGGCATCGACCTGATCAACCAGATCAAGCTGGAGAACCCGCACCTGTGGACGGCCGAGTTCAAGGCCGAAATCAAGGCGCTGTTCCTGAAGGCCGTCGAGCTCGAATATCGCTACGCCGAAGACACCATGCCACGTGGCGTGCTGGGTCTGAACGCGTCGATGTTCAAGGGCTATCTGCGCTACATCGCCAACCGCCGCGCGACCCAGATCGGTCTCGAGGCGCTGTTCCCGAACGAGGAAAACCCGTTCCCGTGGATGAGCGAAATGATCGACCTGAAGAAGGAACGCAATTTCTTTGAAACGCGTGTCATCGAGTATCAATCCGGTGGCGCACTGAGCTGGGACTGACCACCGGCGCGGCCGGCGTTGTCCTGACGAGAGAGATCAAGATCCGCAACTCGGATCAGCAAGGCCGAACAGAAGCCGAGCATGCGAGTTGCCTCCCCGTTCACCGCACCGGGGGAGCCTGGCGGCACCAAGCTGCGTCAGGAATACCAACGGGCGGTGGATCGCCGGGCTGTATCGAGCGGCCCGGTGTACTTGCAACTTGATCAAGGAGTTAGTTATGGCAACTGCAAAGAAGGCCGCTCCGGCCAAAAAGGCGGCTCCGGCAAAGAAGGCTGCAGCACCTGCGAAGAAGGCCGCTCCGGCCAAGAAGGCTGCTGCACCCGTGAAGAAGGCTGCCGCCCCGGTGAAGCCGATCGTCAAGGCTGCGCCCAAGAAGGCTGCTGCTCCGGCGAAGAAGGCTGCTGCGCCCGTGAAGAAGGCCGCCGCTCCGGTGAAGCCGATCGTCAAGGCTGCGCCGAAGAAGGTTGCTGCTCCGGCGAAGAAGGCTGCTGCGCCCGTGAAGAAGGCCGCCGCTCCGGTGAAGCCGATCGTCAAGGCTGCGCCGAAGAAGGCTGCTGCTCCGGCGAAGAAGGCTGCTGCGCCTGTGAAGAAGGCTGCTGCCACGCCGGTGAAGCCGATCGTCAAGGCTGCTGCCAAGAAGGCTGCTGCTCCGGCGAAGAAGGCTGCTGCACCTGCCAAGAAGGCCGCTGCACCCGTGAAGAAGGCCGCCGCTCCGGTGAAGCCAATCGTCAAGGCCGCTGCCAAGAAGGCTGCTGCTCCGGCGAAGAAGGTCAGCACCGCTGGCAAGAAGCCTGCTGCCACCCCGGCAGCTCCGGCCAAGAAGGCTGCCAAGAAGGCTGCAGCCAAGAAGACGGCACCTGCCCCTGCGCCGTCGGCAGCAGCACCTGCTGCGAAGACTGCACTGAGTCCGGCTGCCGCCTGGCCGTTCCCGACGGGCAACAAGCCCTGATGGATGTCACCCCGCACTCAAGCGGGGTGATCAGTCAAAGCCCGGTTCATGCCGGGCTTTTTTTCGTCTGTACGCGGTCGTTCTGAATCGATCAGGCGAGGCCGAGCGCGGCGCGGTCGATCACGTGGTTCTGGCCGCCCTGTTGGGCGATCTTCAGCGCACCCAGCTGGTTGCCCAGCGTCACGCACTTCACCAGGTCCCAGCCCAGCTCCAGGCCGTACAGCAGGCCGCCCCGGAAGGCATCACCACAGCCGGTGGGGTCGACCACGTTGGTGGCCGCCACGCCGTCCACGCTCGTGCACTGGCCCTTCACCCACACGTCGCAGCCTTCGGCGGCCAACGTGACGATGACACCCGCGAGGTGCGAGCCAGACATCTCAGCCAGGCTCTGGCCGGTGCGGTCGCACAGCATGCGGGCCTCGTAGTCATTCACCGCAACCCAGGTGGCCAGGCTGATGAAGTGGCGCAGCTCTTCACCGTTGAACATCGGCAGGCCCTGGCCCGGGTCGAACACGAACGGGATGCCGGCGGCATGCAGGTCACGCGCGCGCTTGAGCATGGCGTCGCGGCCATCGGGGCCGATCAGCGCCAGGCGGATGTCCGCGCGCGCCGGCAGATCGATGCGGTGCGCTTCCTGCATCGCGCCCGGGTGGAAAGCGGTGATCTGGTTGTTGTCGGCGTCGGTGATGATCATCGCCTGCGCGGTGTACGACTCCGGCACCTTGAGCACGAGGCCGGTGTCGATGCCGAGCTTGGCCATGCGGGCCAGGTATTCGTCGCCGTCATTGCCCAGCGCCGCCATCACGACAGCCTGGCCTCCCAGGGCCTGCAGGTTGTAGGCGATATTGCCGGCGCAACCACCAAACTCGCGGCGCAGCGTGGGCACCAGGAAGGACACATTCAGGATGTGAACCTGCTCCGGCAGGATCTGGTCGGCGAAGCGACCATGGAAGTTCGTGATGGTGTCGAAGGCGAGAGAGCCGCAGACAAGGCTGGCCATGGGCGTGTCCTGGTGAATGTCAGGGATAAAAGGCTTCAACGGTGAAGCCGGTGATGGGCAGGTTGGCCACGGCGAGCACGACGTCGACCTGCCAGGAAGTTTCGGGGGCGATGCCGGTGTCCTTCGGGCGCAGCTCAGACGGCAGCAGCACCTTGCGCGCCACCAGCTGGCCTTGCATGTCGGTGAAGCTCACCTCCAGCGCCGGCGTGCGCACCACGTGGGCAGCGCTGTTGCGCAGCTCGGCCGACAGCCGAAGCTCACCCGGCCGCGCCGTCTGCACCAGGTGGCTGCTGTCCAGCACCAGGTGGGCGAGCGAGCGGGGCGCTTGCACTTCACAACCCACCCACTGGCAGACAGTGGCCAGCACCGGGGCCGTGGCTGGCACGCGCGCCGCCAGCAGGTCACGCGTCTGGCCCATCACCTGAGCCAGCAGCCCACCTGCCAGCACAGCGGCCAATGCCCATTGGGCACCCACCATCCGCGGGCTGCGCCAGCGCTCGGCACGATCAGCCTGGCGCACAAAACCCGGCACCACAGGAAGCGGAATCTGCTGCGTGGCCGCGTAACTCTGGCTCTCGCCGCCCGCGGTGTTTTCAGGCAGCGCGGGTCGCGTCTCGGCAGGGGCGTGTCGGACTGACTCGGTGCGGCTGGGCCGTGAGCCCTTGCTCTTGCTTTTGCGCTTGCGGATCCCCGTCCAGCTGGAGTCGCCTTCCGGCAGCCGTGACGCCGCCCAATGGCTGGCGGCGAAATCACCTTCACCTCGGGCGACCATGGGTTGCGCTGGGGGTGCGGTCGTCGGCGCAGGCGCAGGTGTTGGTGCTCTTGGCGCGCGTGGCGCCAGTCCGTCGAAGGCGGCGGGGAGCGTGTCGCGCAGGTCGTGGTCTTCCACGGCCGGCGGTTGCGTGGGCCGTGGCGGTGCCATGGCCGCCGGTGCCGGGGAGGGCACAGGCGCTGCTGGTGCAGGAGCCGGCGGCTCCGCCATCACCGCGGGCGATGGCGGTGGTTGCACCGGCGGTGCGGGTGTACTTGGGGTTGGCGCGCCTGTGCTGCCTGGCGTGGCCTGCAGGTCAGGTTCCGGCGCGAGATCAAAGAGGCTCTCGAGCGCGTTGAACACGTCCTGGCATTGGCCGCAACGCACCCAACCTTCGGAGATCTTCAACTGGTCTTGAACGACCCGGAAAACGGTGCCGCAAGACGCACAACGCGTGGCCAGACTCATGGCGCGCATGATGCCATGACGGCGCCACGGCCAAGGCGCCAACAGCCACCGGAAAGTGGCTGCCTGCGCCGTGCTGCACGATGTGCAGCGGCGGGGTTGGCGCCGGATTGGCGCTCAGTCTGGCAGTCAGGCTGGGCGTTGTCCGCCCATCAGGATCCAGCCGTCGTCGGTGTTCAGCACCTCCAGCTTGATCCACGGGGCGTAGGCGGCCTTCAACTCGTCCGCCTGGCGTTCCAGGATGCCGGCCAGCACCAGGTGGGCACCGGGCGCCAGGTGGCCGCACAGCAGCGGTGCCAGCAGCTTCAATGGCGTGGCCAGGATGTTGGCCAGCACCAGCGGGTACTCGCCATTGGCCTTGTCGGGCAAGCCCGCAGCAATCGTCACGCCATTGGCCACGGCGTTGTCGGTCGTCGAAATGACGGCCGCCGGGTCGATGTCGACTGCGTCGATCGAGCGTGCGCCCAGCAGCGCTGCGCCGATGGCCAGGATGCCGGAGCCGCAGCCGTAGTCGAGCACACGGTCCCAGCCGGCCGCCAGCGCGGGCGCCTGGTTGGCGATCCAACCCAGGCACATGCGCGTGGTCGGGTGGGTGCCCGTGCCGAAAGCCAGACCCGGGTCCAGGCGCATCACGTGCTGAGCCTGAGGCGGGGCCTCATGCCAGCTCGGAACGATCCAGAAGCTCGGGGTGATCTCGACCGGGGCGAACTGCGACTGGGTCAGTCGAACCCAGTCTTGCTCCTCCACGGCGGCGAGGCTCAGCACGCCCAGGCCTTCGGCCCAGTCTTGAGCCAGCAGCAAGGTGGCTGCTTGCTGCGCCTGCGCCTCGTCAGGGAACAGGGCCTTCAGCGTGGAACGGTCCCAGCCCGGACGAGGCGCGGGCATGCCCGGCTCGCCGAACAGGGCGTGCTCGGCCTCCGTGTCGGCATCGGCGTCTTCCACCGATACCGACAGGGCGTCGAGTTCGTTCATCAGCGCTTCGGAGACCGGCTCCACCAGCGCTTGGGGTGCGCTCAGCACCAGCTCATACATGGCCATCAGGCAGGGTTCCGATCAGCGACGGTGCTGGCTCAGCCAGCCTTCCAGGTAGTGGATGCTGGTGCCACCCTGCACGAAGCCGTTGTCGACCATCAGCTCGCGGTGCAGCGGGATGTTGGTCTGGATGCCTTCGACCACGGTTTCCAGCAGGGCCGTGCGCATGCGCGCCAGAGCCTGTTCCCGCGTGTCGCCGTGCACGATGATCTTGCCGATCATCGAGTCGTAGTTCGGCGGCACGAAGTAGTTGGTGTACACGTGCGAATCCACGCGCACGCCCGGGCCGCCCGGCGCATGCCAGGTGGTGATCCGGCCCGGCGAGGGCACGAACTTGTACGGGTCTTCGGCATTGATCCGGACCTCGATGGCGTGGCCGCGCATCTGGATCTGGCGCTGGGTGAACGGCAGCTTTTCGCCCGCAGCGATGCGGATCTGCATCTGCACGATGTCGATGCCCGTCACCAGTTCCGTCACCGGATGCTCCACCTGCACGCGGGTGTTCATCTCGATGAAGTAGAACTCCCCGTTTTCATAGAGGAACTCGAAGGTGCCGGCACCGCGGTAGCCGATCTTGCGGCAGGCGGCGGCGCAGCGATCGCCGATCTTCTCGATCACGCGGCGCGGGATGCCCGGTGCCGGTGCTTCTTCGATGATCTTCTGGTGGCGACGCTGCATCGAGCAGTCGCGCTCACCCAGCCACACGGCATTGCGGTGCTCGTCGGCCAGGATCTGGATTTCCACATGGCGCGGGTTCTCGAGGAACTTCTCCATGTAGACCGCCGGATTGCCGAAGGCTGCGCCCGCTTCGCTGCGGGTCATCTGCACGGCATTGATCAGGGCGGCTTCGGTGTGCACCACGCGCATGCCGCGGCCACCACCACCACCTGCCGCCTTGATGATCACCGGATAACCCACGGTGCGGGCAATGCGGATGATCTCCTTCGGGTCTTCGGGCAGGGCGCCTTCAGAGCCTGGCACGCAGGGCACGCCCGACTTGATCATGGCCTGCTTGGCCGAGACCTTGTCGCCCATCACGCGGATGGAGGCTGGGGTCGGGCCAATGAACGTGAAGCCGCTTTGCTCGACGCGCTCGGCGAAGTCGGCGTTTTCCGACAGGAAGCCGTAGCCGGGGTGGATGGCCTCGGCGTCCGTGACTTCGGCGGTCGAGATGATCGCCGGCATGTTCAGGTAGCTCTGGCTCGACGCTGCCGGGCCGATGCACACGGCTTCTTCAGCCAGGCGCACGTACTTGGCGTCGCGGTCGGCTTCTGAATAGACCACCACCGATTTGATGCCCATCTCTCGACAGGCGCGCTGAATCCGCAGGGCAATTTCCCCCCGGTTCGCGATCAGGATCTTCTTGAACATGGATCGCGGCTTATTCGATGATGAACAGCGGCTGACCGAATTCGACCGCCTGGCCGTTCTCGACCAGCACGCGGCTCACGGTGCCAGCCACGTCGGCTTCGATCTCGTTCATGATCTTCATGGCTTCGATGATGCAGACGGCGTCGCCTTCCTTGATCGTCGAGCCCACTTCCGCCAGCGGCTTGCCGCCCGGCGTGGACGACGAGTAGAACGTGCCCACCATCGGCGACTTCACCACGTAGCCGGCAGGCGCTTCCGGTGCGGCTGCCTCAACAGGCGCGGCGGCCAGCGGTGCAGCCGGGGCGGCGGCGATCGGCGCGGCTTGGTAGGTCATGACCGGGGCAGCCGACATGGCGCCACCCGACTTCACGATCCGAACCTTGCCTTCGTTTTCAGTGATCTCCAGTTCGGCGATGTTCGATTCCGACACCAGGTCGATCAGGGTCTTGAGCTTGCGCAGGTCCATGGGAGATCGGTCTCCAAGAAAGGGAAAGAAACACCCGGCAGCGCGTTGGGCGGGCTGCCGGCCACGATGTTCGGCCGCCAAGGAGGCGAGTCGCGCGGCCCGATGGGCCGCAGTGGCAGGTTGCAGGCAGCCGGCTGGCTGCGTTGCACGTATTGTCGGCGAACTACCTGCAAAAAGGGGTAGTTCTCATCATTACGGCTGAACATCTTGCAACCCCTCGAGGGTTCCCAACGAACAAGTGACAGCCTGCAAGAGTTTCAACAGATGCGTAGTGGCTTTGGAAGCCACCCGCATCCGGTGGCTCGCCGTTTCAAGACCGCGAACTTTACGCCTTTTGACCGCTTTTCTAGACGGCTTGACCCAAAATATTGTGTCTTCGGTCTCTTGACAGGTGTGATCGGGCTTGTTCTGGTTTGGCTCGGAAAGTCAGAGCGCCTTTGCCCACTGTTCCAGCTCAACTTCCGTCGTTGAGCCCATCTTGACCTGGGCCACTCGTCCCTTGGCGTCGATCAGCACACTGAACGGCAGGCCGCCGGCCGCATTGCCGAGCGCCTTGACGAGGTCCAGGCCGCCCAGTCCGCCGAGCACGATCGGGAACTTGACGGGCGTGCGGGCCAGGAACTCGTTCACCGCATCGGACTGGTCGATGGCGATGCCCAGCACTTGGCCGCCCTTGGGCGCAAAGCTCGTGGCGAAGCGGTCGAGTTCCGGCATCTCCTTGACGCACGGCGGACACCAGGTGGCCCAGAAGTTGATCAGCAGCGGCCGGCCTTGAAGTGGCGCCATCGGCATGCCAGCGCCGTGCGGCGTCTTGAACTCGCTGGTCCAGAAGTTCGCCAGGGCGGTGTCCTGCGGGCTGGCCGGTTGCAGGCGGCGGTTCGACCACCAGGCGCCGGCCCCCAGGGCGGCCACACCAGCGGCGCCCAGCAATGCACGTCGGGCCAAGGTCATGTTGCGTTCTCCAGCAGGCGCCGCAGGGCAGCGGCGTCACCGCGCCAGCTGCGGCCGCGCGCGTCAGGTTTGAGGGCGCCACGCACATCGTCGTGGTCGTGGATGATGAAGTGCACGGTCACGCGCTCACCCAGTTCCGGGCAGCGCGAGGCCACGCTCAGCACCGGGGCATCGCGGCCGTTTTCGCCGCCGGCGCTGTCGAAGTCGACGCCCCGGTTGAGGAAGGCGATCTCGGGCGCCTTGATGTCGTCGGCATACAGATCAATGAGGATGTTCGACAGGCGGGTGGCCGTGCCGCGCCAGACTGCGCCGCCCAGGTGGGGGCGGAACTCCGTCAGCCGCTCCATCCAGACCAGCGCCAATTCGCGCAGCGCTTTCAATTCGACGGGCTGGGTGTCGGCGCAGAATAGTTCGAGGTAGTCGCGCACCTCGTCTTCCACCAATTCGTTGGCGGGCATTTCGCCGCTGCGGCCCGCATGGCGCCCGAGGTCGCGCGCGGCGCGCTGCTTGGCGCTGGCGTATTCAAGGCCTTCTTCCACCACCAGCCTGGCGGCGGCGGCGGCAATCTCGAGGGTCGCGCTCACGGTAACTCCACTGCGCCCATGCGCGCCGCGATGGTAGCGGCCCGACCGATGACATACGCCGAGCCGGGCCTTTTCTCGAAAGCCTTCGGCGCCGGCAGCATCACCGCCAGGCGCGCGGCCTGTTGCGGTGCGAGCCGACTGGCATCCAAGCGGAAGTAGTGTCTGGAAGCGGCCTGGGCGCCAAACACGCCTTCACCCCACTCCACGTTGTTCAGGTAGATGGTCAGCAGCGTGCGTTTGTCGAGCACGGCTTCCAGCATGAAGGTGATCACGAACTCCTGCGCCTTGCGCAGGGCGGTGCGCTCACCCGACAAAAACAGGTTCTTGGCCAGCTGCTGGCTGATGGTGGAGCCGCCCACAACCTTCGGCGTGACCTTGGCCGGCACTGCCTTGCTCGTGTTCTGGGTGCGCTGCTCGCGCTGGGCATTGATCTTCTCGGCGCGCGCTTCGGCTTTCTGGTTGCGCTCCCAGGCCTTTTCGATGGCGTCCCACTCGACGCCGTTGTGGTCAACAAAGCCCGCGTCTTCACTGGCGATCACCGCGCGCCGCAGGTGATCACTGATCTGCTCGGCGGGCACGCTGTCCTGCGACCACAGCACCTGGTGCTGTTCGGTGGCCAGGCGCCAGATTTCGCTGCGCTGGAAGGTGGTGGATTGCGGGGCCAGCACCAGCATCAAGACGATGCGCAGCAAGAAATAGAGTTGCAGCGACAGACCGCACAGCGCCAGCAGACCAACCAGGCGCCCCAGCGACCGGAGGGGCCGGCCCGTCATGCGGTGGCGACGCCGTCGATCTCGGCGCGCAGGTGGGCCAGCACCCCGGCCGTTGCAGGCAGCACGCCTCGCCAGACGGCGAAGGCTTCGGCGGCCTGCTCCACCAGCATGCCCAGGCCGTCGCGGCCCTGGGCACCGGCGGCTTGCGCCCAGGCGATGAAGGGGCGCGCGCTGGCGCCGTACATCAGGTCGAGCGCCAGAGACCCGGGCCGCAGCACGCTGGCAGGCACCGGAATCTCGCCGCCACCCAGGCTGCTGGCGCTGGCGTTCAGCACCACATCAAAAGCGGCACCCGGCTCAGCCAGTGTCGCGGCGCTCAGCCGCACGCCGTGTGAGGCGGCCAGCGCCTGGTGGCTCGCCACCAGCGCTTCGGCGCGCTCCAGGGTGCGGTTGGCCACCACCACCTCGGCCGGCAAGGTGTCCAGCAGCGGGCCCAGCACGCCGGCCGCAGCGCCACCGGCGCCCAGCAGCAGCACGCGGGTGCCTTGCAGCGGCACCTGGGCATTGATCTGGATGTCGCGCATCAAGCCGATGCCGTCGGTGTTGTCGGCCAGCCAGCCGTCAGCGTCCAGGCGCAGCGTGTTGGCGGCCCCCGCCAGCACGGCCCGCTCGGTGTGGCGGGGGCAGGCCTGGAACGCCTCGAACTTGAAGGGCACCGTCACGTTGCAGCCACGGGCGCCGCTGCTGGCAAAGGCTTGCAGCGTGGCAGCAAACCCGTCGAGCGGAGCCAGCACGCGCTCATAGCTGATCTGCTGGCCGGTGGCGGCCGCGAAAGCCGCATGAATCGACGGCGACCGGCTGTGGGCCACCGGGTTGCCGATCACGGCATAGCGGTCAGGTGTGGTCATGGAATTCAGGGGGTTCCGGGGCGGCCGCTGAGGGTGGTTTCCAGCCCGTCGTCGCGGGTGAAGCGGAAGCGCGAGGTGACCACGATCTGGTCGGCCTGCCGGCGCATGTCATTGCTGAAGGGGCCGAACGGACCGGCCGCGCGCACGATGGCGATGGCACGGCGATTGAGTTGCGCCGACTTGGCCGGGCGCACCACCTCGGCTTCCACCACATGGCCGACGTTGTCGATGGTGATGTTCATCGTCAACTCGCCGTAGAGCTTCTGGCCCTTGTATTCAGGGAAGTCGCGCGTGCCGCGGTCTTCGATGCGCCGCCGCAGGTTGTCGTAATAGACGGCGTAGACCTCTTCCCGCGTGGCCGGGCTGATGTAGCGCTTCTTCGGCCGCGCGTTTTCCTCGTTGATGCGCTTTTCCAGCTCGGCGAGGTTGCGCAGCAGCAGCTTGCGGCGCTCCTCTCGTTCGGCCTCTTCGCGGCTCATCAGCGGCTTGGACGGATCGGGCGGCGGCAGCAGGGCCACTTCGCGCCGGATCTGCGTCAGCATCTGCTGCTGGATCTCCTGCATCTGCTGGATCTGCTGCCGCGTGTCGTCGAGGGAGTCGCCATTCAACGACGTCATCGACGGCGGCAGCGGAGACGTGGCGCGGCCGTCATCTGCTTCACCGCCCCCGGCCAGGTTGGCCTGGGCGATCGCCTGGGCCTTGACCGGCTTGTCGTCCGACTTCGCGTTGACGAGGATCACCTCCAGCGGCGTGTCTTCGAAGATGCGGTTGAAGCGCTCGGGGTCGACAAAGCGCACCGAGATCAACAGCGCATGCGCGGCCACGGACACCGCCAGCGTGGCTTGCAGCACGCTGGGACGCCACGAAACGAGGGTGGAGATCGACATCGGCCGCGATTCTCGCCGCGCTCAGGAAGGATTGGCAGCCGGGGTGTCGGCGGAATCCGACAGATCAATCGCCAGCGTCAGGCTGCCTGTATCGGCCGCTGACTCGTCTTCGCCGTCCCCTTCATCGGCTTCATTGGCCGCAACCAGATCATCCAGACGGCTCACCAGGCTGGCGTGCACTTCCAGCTGCAGCAGGTCGATGCCCGTGATGCGCACCCGAACGCGCGTGTTGCGCTCGAAGCTTTCGCAGCCCAGCGCACGGAACACCAGCGGCAGGCTGTCGGTGCGGACCAAGCCGTCCTTCATCACGCTGGCGTCGAGCTCGGTCACACTCTGTTGCTCAAGCCAACGCAGCGCCCAGTAGCGTTCGATGCCCGACTGGAAGCCGTTGTAGGCGCTGTAGGCCGCATCGAAGCTGGAAATGATCGAGAACAGCATCGCGTCACGCGGCTTGAACGGCGCGGCCAGTGCGGCCGTGGCGCCGTGCCGTGCGCACGCGATGATCTGCCACTGGTTGACCAGGTCGACGTAACGGCGAAGCGGCGACGTGGCCCAGGTGTACTGCGACACGCCCATGCCGGCATGCGGTGCCGGCTTCACGCCCATGCGCACCTTCACGCCGGGTGCCAGGCTGGCCTGGCTGCGGTAGATGCCGGGCACGCCCAGCTCACCGAGCCAACCGCCCCAGCTGCTGTTGGCCAGGATCATGGCTTCCGAGACGATCAGGTCGAGCGGCGCACCACGGCGGCGTTCTGTGATGCGCACGGTTTCCGAACCCTCGGGCTCGCCTTCATTGCCGTCGAGGCGGAAGTTGTAGTCCGGGCGGTTGAAGTTCTCTGGCTTGCCGCGCACCACTTCGCGGGCAGCCTTCAGGTGCCGCGCCAGGCGGAAGCAGAAGGCCAGCTCGGGCGCAAACGGATACTCGGCCACGGCCTCGCCCGTCAATGTGGCTGCGGTGATGACGTCGTCCAGCTGGTCGTGGCGCAGGTTGGCCGCGATCGGCACCCGCTCCAGGCGGGTCTCGACGCTCTTGACCGCCAGCGTGGCTTCGTCGAAGCGCACATACAGGCTGACGGCCGGGCAATCACGGCCTTCGATCAGCGTGTAGGCCTGCACCACCTCGTCGGGCAGCATGGTCAGCTTCCAGCCGGGCATGTAGACGGTGGACAGGCGCTCACGCGCGACCTTGTCCACAGCCGAATCCGGCTGGATGGCCAGGCCAGGCGCGGCAATGTGCACGCCGAAGACGATCTCGCCCGAGCCCAGGCCGGTGACCGACAAGGCATCGTCGATTTCCGTGGTCTGCGAATCGTCGATCGAGAAGGCCTGCACGGGCGCCAGCGGCAGCTCGTCGGTGATGACCGGGGCCTGCAGCGCGGGAAAGCCCGTGCCCTTGGGGAACTGGTCAAACAGGAAGCGGCGCCAGTGGAACTGGTAGGGGCTGCTGATGGCGCCAGCGTCCTTCAGCAAATCAAGCGGTGCGCGCTGGCTGCGCTTCGCAGCTTCCACCACCGCCTTGTATTCAGGCCCGTTCTTGTCGGGCTTGAACAGGATCTTGTAGAGCTCGTTGCGGACGTTGTCCGGGCATTCGCCGGCCACCAGGGCCTCGGCCCAGGCTTCGATCTGGGCGGCCTGCTGCTGCTTGCGCTCGATGGCGAGCAGGGCGGCCTTCACGATCTCTTCAGGGGCCTTCTTGAACTGGCCCTTGCCGGCGCGGCGGAAGTAATGCGGCGCATCAAACAGGCGGAACAGGGCGGCCGCCTGCAGCGCGATGCCGGCACTGGCGTCGAAATAGTCGCGCGCGAACTCGACGAAGGTGAACTCGCCCTCGGGGGCAAACTCCCAGGCCAGGTCGAGGTCGATCTCGCCGGCTTTCGCCTGCGCGGTGGCCATCAATTCGGCTGGCTGCGGCTTGTCAAAGCGCAGCAGCACGTTGGCATTTTTCACCTTGACGCGCTTGCCCGAATCCAGCTCGATCTGCATCGAACTGTCGGCCTCGGACATCACGCGGCCGGCGAGGAATTTGCCGGCGTCATCAAATAGGGCATACATCACCCGGCGATTGTCGCCGATGCGCTGCCGGCCCGTCGGATCAGACGGTCAGGCCGCCCGAGACTTCGATCACCGCCCCGTTGATGTAGCTGGCTTCGTCACTCGCCAGGAAGGCATACACGTTCGCGATGTCTTCGGGCTGACCCAGGCGGCGCAGCGGCACGTCCTGCTTCATCTGCTCGATGACCTTGGTGGGCACGGTGGCAATGATCGGCGTCTCGACGAAGCCGGGCGCCACCGCGTTGACGCGGATGCCCTTGGGGCCGAGCTCGCGGCTCCAGGTCTTGGTGAAGCCGATGACGCCGAACTTTGCCGCCGCGTAGTTGGTCTGGCCGAAGTTGCCGTAGATGCCCACGACGCTCGACGCGTTCAGGATGACGCCGCTGCCTTGCGCGCTCATCGGGCCGGCCACGGCCTGGGCGCAGTGGAAGACGCCGCGCAGGTTCACGTCGATGACGGCGTCGAACTGCTCGATGCTCATGTTCACCAGGCGGGCGTCGCGGGTGATGCCGGCGTTGTTGACCAGCACGTCGATGCGGCCATGTTCGTTCAACACCTCGGCCACCATGGCATCCACGGCGGCGCGGTCGGTCACGTTGACGGCAAAGCCCTGCGCTGGTGCGCCCGCGGCACGGCAGGCGGCCACGGCGGCGTTCACCGCCTCGGGCTGCATGTCGCAGACGATGACGGTGGCGCCTTCACGGGCGAACTTCAGGGCAGTGGCCAGGCCGATGCCTTGGGCGGCGCCGGTGACGATGCAGATCTTCTGGTTCAGTCGCATGGTTGGAGTTGCAGAAAGTCGAGCAGGAAGGAAAACGGTTGGTCGAAATCCGACAGGGCGTGGTCGCTGCCTTCGAGCAGCAACACCTGCGCGCCCTGGCAGTGCGCGCTCATCTCGTGCCAGTCGAGCACCTCGTCGCCCTTGGCGATGACGGCGGCGCAGCGCTCGGGCGCGGTGAGGGTGGCCGGTGAGAGAGCCAGCAACTCGTCGATGTAGCCGGGCTGGAAGAAAAACGCCTGGGTCGGGTCTTGCCAGGTGTGCTGCTCGCCGATGTGGCGGGCCAGGTCACGCGCGGGTTGAACGGCAGGGTTCAGCAACACGGCGCGGCAGCCCGTGCGCTGGTGCACCACGGAGGCATAAAAGCCGCCGAGCGAGCTGCCCACCACGGCCATGTTCGCCAGCGGCCAATGTGCGATTCCGTTCAGTACCAGGGCCATCGCCTCGGCCGGCGACGGCGGCAGTTGCGGGCACCAGACGTGCACATCAGGGCGGTGCTGCGCCAGCCAGCGGCCCACGTGCTGCGCCTTGGTCGACAGCGGCGACGAGCGAAAACCGTGCAGATAAAGCAGGTGCGACATCGGCGCCGGCGAAGACACGCGAGGCGGTGGCTGAGGGGGCAAAGGTGCGGCGGCCATGGCCGCCAGTGTAGGCGCGGCTTTGTTGGGTGGCCCGCCGGCGCGGTATGCCCCTTGCTTAGGCAAACCACCCTTGACCACTTCGCAGCACTGCGCGAAAGTAGGTCGAAGGCGTGCAGCTCGTGCACGGCGGCCCACAAGGCCCTTTTTGCCAACCCGGCCGGTCAGGATCTGATCGGCCTTCTGTTTTACGCGACATGTCCATTGCTGTTGATTTCCGGCTGCGCAGCCTGACGCTGGCCGTTTCCCTGGCATTTGCCGGCACTTGCAGCGCTGCAGGCCCCACCGGCCAGGCCGCAGCCCCGGGCGCCGCGCCCACCCCGGCCGCCTCCGCCGCTTCGGGCCCTGCCGCCAGCGCAGCTGCCAAGCCCGCAGACCCCTCCGCCCCCAAGCCCTTCGCTGACGTCATCAAGGACGCCAAGCAGCAAGACGGCTTCGTGCCGGTCTGGCGCAAGGACGACAAGGTCTGGCTCGAAGTGCCCGCCGCCCTATTGAACCAGCCCTTGATGTTCACAGCCAACATCAGCCAGTCGGTCGGTGAGCGTGGCCTCTATGCCAGCCAGATGGGCCCGGCCTGGATGGTCGAGTTCCGCCGCGTGGGCAACAACATCCAGCTGCTGGCGCGCAACACCGAGTTCCGCCCCGGTACCGACGCCGCATCGCGGCAAACCGTGCAGCAGGCGTTCTCTGACAGCCTGCTGGCGTCGGCCCCGGTGGCCAGCGCGGCCCACCCGGACCGCAAGAGCGTGCTGGTCGACGCCAGCTTCCTGCTGGCTGACCTGATGGGCTACAGCACCCGTCTGGAAGCCGCCTTCCGTCTGCCCTACAACCTCGACAAGGGCAACTCCAGCTTCGAAGCCGCGCGCACCGATGCCGACATCACGGCCCTGACCACGCGCCTGCACTTCAATACCGCGCGTCTGCCTGCACCGCCCCTGGCACCGAGCCCCGTGCCCGTGCCGCCGCCGCCGCGCACCGTGCCTGACGCCCGCAGCTTCTTCGTCGGTGTGGTGTACAGCTTCGCCAAGCTGCCTGAGCAGCCAATGGCCGCCCGCCTGGCCGACCCGCGCCTGGGTCACTTCACCGAAGACTTCGTGGACTTCAGCGGTGACTTGAAGCCGAACCAGCGCGTGCATTTCGTGAAGCGCTGGCGCCTCGAGAAGAAGGACCCGGCAGCAGCGCTGTCCGAGCCCGTCAAGCCGATCACCTACTGGCTCGACCGCAACATCCCGGTGCGTTACCGCGCCGCCGTCACGGCCGGCATCACGGAGTGGAACAAGGCCTTCGAGAAGATCGGCTACAAGAATGCGGTGGTCGCGCAGCAGCAGGCTGACGACGCCGACTTCGACAACATGGACGCCAACCACGCCTCGATCCGCTGGTTCGTGGGCGCCGACGTCGGCTTCGCCATCGGCCCGTCCAAGGCTGATCCGCGCAGCGGCGAAATCATGGACGCCGACATCGGCATGAGCGACGTGTTCAGCCGTGGCGCGCGCCGCCTGATCGTGGAGGAAGGCACGGCCACCGGCCAGGCTGGAACGCAGTCCCACCACCACCAGCATGATGCGCATTGCGACTACGCCGCCGAGGCTTCCCGCGAGATGCACTTCGCGATGGACGTGCTGGAAGCGCGCGGTGAGCTGGACCCGGAAAGCCCGGAAGCCGAAGCCTTCGTGAATGCCGTGATCAAGGACACGATCATGCACGAGGTGGGTCACACGCTTGGCCTCAAGCACAACTTCAAGGCGTCCACCACCATCACCCGCGAGCAATTGCGTGACCAGGCCTTCACCGTGGCCAATGGCATTTCCGGCTCGGTGATGGACTACAACGCCTACAACCTGCCGTTGCGCGGCGAGAAGGTCGGCACCACCAACAACACGACGCTGGGTGCGTACGACTACTGGGCGATCGAGTACGCCTACAAGCCGCTGGCACCGCAGGACGAAGCGGCAGAGCTGAAGAAGATCGCCGGCCGCAGCACCGAGCCGGCGCTGGCGTATGCCGACGACGCCGACGCCGAAGGCGGCCCGACGGGCAGCATCGACCCCCTGGCCAACCGCTTCGACCTGGGCGATGACCCGCTGGCATGGCAGCAGAAGCGCCTGCAGCTCTCGCGTGAACTGTGGCAGCGTGTGCAGGCCCGCGGCACCAAGCTGGGCGACGACCCGCTGCGTGCCCGTCGCGTATTGGCCAGCGGCTTCCGCCAGCTGCGCAACCTGCCCGAGATGGTCGCCAAGTACGTGGGTGGCATGGTCACCGTGCGTGACTTGCCAGGCACCACCGGCCGCGCGGCCTACCAGCCCGTGTCGAGTGCCCGCCAGCGTGAGGCGCTGACCTTCCTGACCAGCGGCCTGTTCGCCAGCGACAGCTTCGACTTCCGCCCCGAGTTCCTGACCAGCCTGAGCCCGGATTACCTGGAGTGGGAGCGTGCCCGTCCGGTGAGCGTGCCTGATCTCGTGGTTGGCCTGCAGACCCCGGCGCTTGACCGCTTGCTGTCAGCCGGCACCGCGCAGCGTGTGCTGGAGTTGCCGAACTACCTGCCGAGCGCGCAGCGCAAGGGTGTGCTGACGCTCGACGAGGTGTACGCCACGCTGCAGAAGTCGGTGTGGAGCGAGCTGGACGGTGGCCGTGAAATCTCGCCGCTGCGCCGTGCGCTGCAGCGTGAGCACCTGAAGCGTGTGCAGGCCCTGCTGGTGCGCGCCGCGCCGGGCATGCCGGCCGACGCGAGCAGCCTGCTGCGCTGGCATGCCACCCGACTGGCAGCTGACCTCAAGCGTGCTTCGGGTGCCGCCGGTCTGTCGGTGGACAGCCGCGCGCACATCGCCGAAAGCTTGTCGAGCCTGAACGAAGCCCTGCGGGCCTCGATGATCCGCAGCTGAATGATTTGATTGCGAGCGCTGGCCTGGGGTTATCAGGCTGGCTTTTCAGGCGCCGGTCCTTTTGGGGGCAGGCGCCTTTTTTGCTGTTTGAGCGTCAGCTACGCGCTGCCAGTGCCGCCAGCAGCTTGTCGTGCACGCCACCAAAGCCGCCGTTGCTCATGCACAGCACATGGTCGCCCGGGCGGGCAGCTTTCACCACCGCGGCCACCAGGCTGTCGATGTCCGGGCACACGCGGGCGGCGTCGCCCATCGGGGCCAGGGCTTCGGCTGCATCCCAGCCCAGGTTGGCACCGTGGCAGAACGACAGATCGGCTTCCTCCAGCGCCCAGGGAAGCTGCGCCTTCATCGTGCCCAGCTTCATGGTGTTGGAGCGGGGCTCGAAGGCGGTGAGGATGCGGTCGGTGCCCACCTTGCGGCGCAGGCCGTTGACGGTGGTGTGGATGGCGGTGGGGTGGTGCGCGAAGTCGTCATAGACCTTCACGCCATGGGCCTCACCACGCAACTCCAGCCGGCGACGCACGTTCTGGAATTCACCCAGCGCGGCCGCGGCCGCCTCGGGCGACACGCCCACATGCTCGGCCGCCGCCAGCGTGGCCAGGGCATTGAGCTGGTTGTGCTCACCCAGCAGGTGCCATTCCACCCGGGCCACCTTCATCGAGCCGCGCAGCACATCGAAGGCGTCGGGCTCACCCCGGGCGCGCAGGCTACCGGACTCTTCCTTGCGACTGCCGAAGCGACTGACTTCGCTCCAGCAACCACGGCTCAGCACGCGCTGCAAGGCTTCCTCGCGCGCATTCACGACGACGCGGCCGCTGGCCGGCACGGTGCGCACCAGGTGGTGGAACTGGGTTTCGATGGCGGCCAGGTCGGCAAAGATGTCGGCGTGGTCGAACTCGAGGTTGTTCAGCACCGCGGTGCGGGGTCGGTAATGCACAAACTTGCTGCGCTTGTCGAAAAACGCGGTGTCGTATTCATCGGCCTCGATGACAAACGGGCTGCCTTCACCCAGGCGCGCCGAGATGCCGAAGTTCTGCGGTACGCCGCCCACCAGGAAGCCCGGCTTCAGGCCCGCATGCTCCAGCACCCAGGCCAGCATCGAGGTGGTGGTGGTCTTGCCGTGCGTGCCGGCCACGGCCAGCACATGCCGGCCCTGCAGCACGTGTTCGGCCAGCCACTGCGGGCCGCTGGTGTAGGGCAGGCCCGCATCGAGGATGGCTTCCATCAGCGGGTTGCCGCGCGACACCACATTGCCGATCACGAACAGGTCGGGCTTGAGGCTCACCTGGGCCGGATCAAAGCCTTCGATCAGCTCGATGCCCAGCGCCCGCAACTGGTCGCTCATCGGCGGATAGACGTTGGCGTCGCAGCCGGTGACGGTGTGGCCGGCTTCGCGGGCCAGCGCGGCCACGCCACCCATGAAGGTGCCGCAGATGCCGAGGATATGGATGTGCATGTCGGGGTTCCGTGCCCGGGCGCTCGGCGCCCGTGGCCGTCAAGATCAGGCCGTCAGGCTTTGCATGCCGGCCCAGTCCTGGCCAGGGGCCAGGCGAACCGGATCGATGATGGTGGCGGCCTCGACGCAGAGCATGTGCTGCCAATCGGCATCGGGCATGTCACTCAGCGCAGCGGCGCCGGCTTCACCCGGGTTCCACACCACCACGTCGTCAAAGCCGCGGGTGGCGACCTGCGAGCGCCGGCCGATTTCGCGCAGCGTCAGCGTGCGCCGCACCATCTTGTAGATACGGTCGATCGGGCCGACGAAGGTCAGCACGTCGCCCCACTGCTGGCCTTGCAGGCCGTCGGGCATGTCTTCGTAGTCGCAGCCCTGCAGGCCCTCGACCTGCAGCTTCAGCAGATCGTGGCAATGGAAGTAGGTGTGCAGCGCGGCGGTGAAATCGAAGGTGGTGTCGCCGGTGTTGGTGATCGCCAGTTCGATGTCGAGGTTGCGCCCGGCCAGGCTCACCGTCAGCTCCGCCTCGAAGCCGTGGGGCCAGTGAGTGCGGGTGGCCATGTCGTCGGTGAAGCGCAGCACGCCGATGGCGTGGCCCGCGCGAACCACCGATTCCACCGGCTCCCAGCTGCGGCTGCGTACCAGGCCGTGGCGTGGCAGCGGGCCGCGTTCATTGAACTGCGGGAAGATGACCGGCACGCCACCGCGCACGGCGGTGCCCATGCCGAACTTGGCATCGGGTGACAGGTACAGCTGTTCCTCGCCGCCGGCGGGCACCCACGAGACCAGGTGCGCGCCGTGCAGCAGCACCGTGGCGCGGGCACCGTCGGGTGCGCGCAGGGCCAGCGCCGGTTGCCCCTGGAAGGACGTCAGGGCGATGTCGCTCATGCGGTGGTCGGTGCGTTGGCGGCTTCGATGCGCAGCACGTCGGCTGCAGCGGCCACGGTGGCCGCGATGTCGGCATCGGTGTGCGATGCGCTGACGAAGCCGGCTTCGTACAGGGCGGGTGCCAGGTACACGCCGCGGTCGAGCATGCCGTGGAAGAAGCGGTTGAAGCGTTCCTTCTGGGTGGCCATCACGACGTTGTAGTTCTGCGGCAGGCCTTCACCGGCATGGTTGGTGAAGAAGAAGCCGAACATGCCACCTTCGCTGTCGCCGACAAACGGCACGCCGGCTGCCTTGGCCGCTTCGGTGAGGCCGGCCACCAGCGCCTGGGTGCGCGCGCCCAGCGCTTCATAGAAGCCGGGCTTGGTGATTTCCTTCAGCGTGGCCAGGCCGCAGGCGGTGGCCACCGGGTTGCCGCTCAAGGTGCCGGCCTGATAGACGCCGCCGAGCGGCGCGAGGTTCTGCATGATCTTGCGGCTGCTGCCGAAGGCGGCGAGCGGCATGCCGCCACCGATCACCTTGCCGAACACCGAGATGTCGGGTTGGAAGCCCGGGATGGCGCGGGCATAAACGCTCTGGGCCGAACCCAGCGCCACGCGGAAACCGGTCATCACCTCGTCGAACACGAACAGCGCGCCGTACTGGTCACACAGTTCGCGGATGCGCTTGACGAAGGGCACGCTGGCGCGCACGAAGTTCATGTTGCCGGCGATCGGCTCGATCATCACGCAGGCGATGTCGCCGCCCTGCGCCTTGAAGGTCTCTTCGATCTGCTCGATGTTGTTGAACTCGAGCACCAGGGTGTGCTGCACCACTTCGGGCGGCACGCCGGCGCTGGTCGGGTGGCCAAACGTGGCCAGGCCCGAGCCGGCCTTCACCAGCAGCGCGTCCGCATGGCCGTGGTAGCAGCCTTCGAACTTGATGATCTTGCTGCGGCCGGTGGCGCCGCGCGCCAGACGGATGGCCGTCATGCCGGCTTCGGTGCCGGAGCTGACCAGGCGCACCTGCTCGATGCTCGGCACGTTGCGGATGATCTCTTCCGCCAGCTCCACTTCGCGCTCGGTCGGGGCGCCGAAGCTGAAGCCTTCATGGGCGGCGCGGATGACGGCGTCGAGCACGGCCGGGTGGCCATGGCCGAGGATCATCGGGCCCCAGGAGCCGATGTAGTCGATGTAGCGTTGGCCCTCGGCGTCCCACATGTAGGGGCCTTGGGCACGGGCGATGAAGCGCGGGGTGCCGCCGACGGCGCGGAAGGCGCGCACCGGGGAATTCACGCCACCGGGAATGGACAGCTGGGCGCGTTCGAAAAGGGCTTGATTAGTGGACACGGCGCGAGGCTCCGGGAGGCAGGGGGTCGTCATGGTCAGGGGACAGTTCGGGCTCGCCTTCCAGCGGCATGTCGCCTTCTTCGGGCGGCACCGCCCAGAAGAAGCGATCGGGCACGACATTGCCCATGCCGGGGCGGAACCCGGCGTCCAGGCTCTGGTCGAGGAATTGCAGCGCTTCGCCGACAGCGGCCTGGATTTCACTGCCGACCGCCAGCAGCGAGGCCAGCGCCGCAGACAGCGTGTCGCCCGCGCCGACGAAGGAGACTTCGAACAGCTCGAACTTCTCGCCGGTGAGCGCGCCCTGGGCCGAAGCCAGCACGTTGTCGATGAACTGGCCGGCGCCCTTGATCGGCAGCATCACGCCCGTCACCAGCACATAGCTGGCGCCGTGCTCGGCGGCGGCCACCGCCAGCTCACGCGGTGAGGCAGGGCGCTCGGCGTCCCATTCGGGCAGCAGGAAATCGGTGAGCGTCTTGTGGTTGCCGACCAGCACTTCGCAGGCCGGCAGGATCAACTCGCGGAAGGCGTCGACATAGGCCTGCTGCTCGTCCTCGTCCATCCAGGACAGGTTGGGCAGGTAGGCCACCATCGGCACTTCGGCGTAATCGGACAGCACCTCGGCCACCGCGCTGACGTTCTCGGCAGAGCCCAGGAAGCCGACCTTGAAGCCGCCGATGGTGACGTCTTCGAGGATGCTGCGGGCCTGCTCCACCACCGGGTCACTCTCGATCACGTGCTGATCGAACACCTCGGCGGTGTCGCGCATGACGATCGTGGTAACAACGGGTAACGCATGTGCGCCCATCGCGGCGATGGTGGCGATGTCGCCGCCCAGCCCGGTGGCGCCGCTGGGATCGCTGGCGTTGAAGCTCATCACGCAGGCCGGTGCAGGGATCTCCTGCATGGGGTCCGGCACGGCGCCGTCGTCGGGTTGGGTGAGGGTGGTCATGGGGGCCTGGCTTGAGGGGGAGTTCAGGAGGGGCGAACGGGCCGGCCTGGGACTTGGGTCATTCTCGAAACTGTGTTGTGTATGTGCCGACAAACCCTTGGCTTTTGCAGAGGGGCCGTCGCTATACTCTGAGCCGATTGTAGTGATCTGGCATCGAACCCGTGAGCGAAAACCGAACCTGGATGTGCCTCATCTGTGGATGGATCTATGACGAGGCCGCTGGCGACCCCGAGCATGGCATTCCACCCGGCACCGCATGGGCTGATGTGCCCATGAACTGGACCTGCCCTGAATGTGCAGCCCGCAAGGAAGATTTCGAGATGGTTCAGATTTGAAGCCCGCGCGAAGCATGACGCGGGCTCGCCAGTCACTTGAGGACGTGCAACGTTGTGGGAGCGCCGTGTGACCGCTGATGGTCTGAAGCAAGTGTCGGCATCGCCGACCCGGGTGTTGGTCATTGATGACAGCAACACCATCCGCCGCAGTGCGGAGATTTTCCTGCGCCAGGGCGGCTACGAGGTGGTGCTGGCCGAAGACGGCTTCGACGCCCTCGCCAAGGTCAACGATCACGATCCCCAGATCATCTTCTGCGACATCCTCATGCCGCGGCTCGATGGTTACCAGACCTGCGCCATCATCAAGCGCAACCCGCGCTTCGCCGATGTGCCCGTGGTGATGCTGTCGTCCAAGGACGGTGTCTTCGACAAGGCCCGGGGCCGGATGGTCGGCTCCGACGACTACCTCACCAAGCCGTTCACCAAGGACCAGCTCCTGAAGGCTGTGGCGCAGTTCTGCGCCACCTCCGCCTGAGTCCCTGCGCGCCCGCGGCTGTCGCGGCTGCGCACATCTGGTTTTGATCTGACCCGAAGGGGTTTCTCATGTCCTCCATCCACAACATCCTGCTCGTTGACGATTCCAAGACGGAATTGCATGTCCTGACCGAAATGCTGACCAAGCGCGGCTTTGCCGTGCGCACCGCCGAAAGCGGTGAAGAGGCGCTGCGCCGCCTGGCCGAGCTCAAGCCCGACCTGATCCTGATGGACGTGGTGATGCCCGGCACGAATGGTTTCCAGCTGACCCGCACAATCACCCGTGATCCGCGTTATGCGGGCGTGCCGGTGATCATGTGCACCAGCAAGAACCAGGAAACCGACCGCGTCTGGGGCATGCGCCAGGGCGCGAAGGACTACGTCGTGAAGCCGGTGTCGGCCGATGACCTGATGGCCAAGATCGCTGCCCTCGGCTGATTCGAAAGGGCTGCCGACATGGCCAACAAAGAAGCACTGCGCGAATTGCAGACCCGCCTGGCGACGCGCTTGCAGGCGGCTCGTGAGCAGCCGCGCGACGCCGGTTGGCTGGCCGTGGAGTGCGGCTCAGCAGGTTTGCTGCTGCCCCTCGGGCAGGCCGGTGAAATCCAGGCGGTGAAAGACCTCACCCCGGTGCCCCATTCGGCCGCCTGGCTGGCTGGCGTGGCCAATGTGCGTGGCCAGCTTGATGCCGTGATTGACCTGGCTGTGTTCCTGCGCCTGCGTGCCGCTGCGGCGCCGCGCCCGGGTGCGCAGCTGGTGGTGTTGAACACGTCGCTGCGCGTGAACGCCGCCTTGATGATTGACCGACTGGCTGGCTTGCGTGACACGAGCCAGCTCACCCGGATGCCTGACGATGGTCTGCCTCGGCCGGCCTACGCCAAGCAAGCCTGGCGCGATGAGCGCGGACGCCGTTGGGACGAGCTTGATCTGGCTCGTCTGGTGTCGGATCCCCTGTTTCTGGATTTGGCGGCGTGATCCCTGCCGTCCATCGATGCCGTGACCAACGGCAGCCCTGAGAGGAAGAAATGAGTCTGCTCGATCAGTTCAAGAACAAGTTCGGCGGCCCGGCAGATGAGCCGGCGCAAGCCACTTCGGTCGCATCCGATGCTGCCGCCACCGAAGCCAAGTCGGACGACCCTGAAGTGGACTTGCTGCTCAGCGAGATCGACCAGCGCCTGGCTTCCCAGAGCGAGGGCGAGCCCAGTACCGCTCACTTCGACGCCCAGGACCTGACGACCGCCGCAGCGCCGCTGGACGCCCTGGACGATCGTCAGCTGGATGACGGTGATGCCAACCACGCGGCCCTGTCGCGCCTGGCTGAGCCCTCGACGTTTGGCGAAGAATCCACCGGCCTGCCGCTGATCGGCAAGCGCCCGGTGCTGCTGCAGCAGCGTCTGCTGGTGGGCCTGCTTGGTGGCGGTGCTGCCGTGTTCCTGCTGACCGGCTTCCTCGCGCTGAACGCAGGCAGCAAGCAGGCCGGCCAGCTGACCGCGACCGGTCAGGCGCTGATGCAGTCGCAACGTCTGGCGAAGTCGGTGTCGCAGGCCTTGATCGGCAGCCCCGCGGCCTTCCCGGAAGTGCGTGAAAGCGGCGAAGTGCTGGCGCGCAACCTGCGCGGCCTGGCCACCGGCAACGACCAGCTGTCGGCCGTGCCTGCTTCGGTGCAAGACCCGCTGGAGCCGCTGCTGCCTCTGGTCGACCGCGCTGAAAAGAACGCCGGCATCGTGCTGGCCCAGCAGACCACGCTGACCCAGGTCGGTCAGGCCCTGCGCCTGATCAACCGCCAGTCGTCGGACCTGCTGGAAACCGCTGAAACCGTGTCGTCGCTCAAGCTGCAGACCGGTGCCTCGCCGGCTGAGTTGTCGGCGGTGGGTCAGCTGGTGATGCTGACGCAGCGTATCGGCAAGAGCGCCAACGAATTCCTGACGCTGGAAGGCGTGAGCCCCGAGGCCGTGTTCCTGCTGGGCAAGGACTTGAACTCGTTCCGCGAAATCGCGGATGGCCTGCTCAAGGGCAATGCCGAGCTGCGCCTGCCCGGCACGAAGGACCCGCAGACCCGCGAGCGTCTGGAGCAGCTGATCGGCCAGTACGAACAGACCCGCAACCAGGCCAGCGCCATTCTGGGCAACCTGCAAGGTCTGGTGTCTGCGCGTGAAGCCCAGTCGGCCATCGTGGCTGACTCGGAGCCACTGCGCAAGGGACTGGAAACCGTGCAGAGCGCGCTGGAAGGCGAGGGCGGCCTGACGCTGCCTTACGTCATCGCCTTGCTGCTGGGTGCCTTGGCCATCGTGGCCGGTGGTGCCGGCTTCCTGCGCCTGTATGTGCGCAACCAGGCGCTGCGTGCACAGCAGGCTGAAGGCCAGCGTCTGGCCGCTGAAGAGCAGGAGCGTGACGCCAAGCGCGTGAATGACGCCAACCAGGCCGCCATTCTGCGATTGATGAATGAGCTGCAGTCGGTCGCTGAAGGTGACTTGACGCAACAGGCCACGGTGACGGAAGACATCACCGGCGCCATCGCCGACTCGGTGAACTACACGGTGGAAGAGCTGCGTTCGCTGGTGGCCCAGGTGCAGGGCACGGCTGAGCGGGTGACCTCGACCACGCAGCAGGTGGAATCCACGTCCACCGAACTGCTGGCCGCGTCGTCCGAGCAGCTGCGCGAGATTCGTGAAACCGGTGAGTCGGTGCTGCAGATGGCGAGCCGAATCAACGAGGTGTCGGCACAAGCCCAGCAGACCGCCGAGGTGGCACGTCAATCGCTGACGGCGGCATCGACGGGTCGTCAGGCCGTGGCCGACACGATCGACGGCATGAACGCGCTGCGCGAGCAGATCCAGGAAACGTCGAAGCGAATCAAGCGACTGGGTGAATCGTCCCAGGAGATTGGCGAAATCACCGAGCTGATTTCCGACATTACCGAACAGACCAACGTGCTGGCACTGAACGCCGCCATCCAGGCGGCCTCGGCAGGTGAAGCAGGCCGAGGCTTCTCGGTGGTGGCGGAAGAAGTGCAGCGACTGGCTGAACGCTCCGGCGATGCAACCCGTCAGATCGCGGCCCTGGTGAAGACCATTCAGACCGACACCCAGGACGCCGTGGCCGCCATGGAAAACTCCACGCAGGGTGTGGTGCAGAACGCCACGCTGTCTGACGCGGCAGGTACTGCGCTGAACGACATTGACCGTGTGACGCGCGACCTGTCGAACCTGATTGAAGAGATTTCGGCTGAAGCACGCCGCGAGGCGGTCTCCGCCAACGTGGTGGCTGCCAACATCCAGCACATTTTTGCGGTGACCGAACAGACCGGAGAGGGCACGCGCTCGACGGCCCAGATGGTGCATGACCTGTCGCGCACGGCTGACGAGTTGCGCCAGTCGGTTGAACGGTTCAAGATCGTCTGACCTCAGCGCTGTTCACGCTCCACTGAAACCTCTTTCCGGCATCACCATGGACCAAGACCGCGACCACGAAGGGCCGGGAGATCTGAGCGCATTGGCTTGGGTAAACGACGAGCTGCGCCGCACGCTCGAAACGGCGCACAAGTCCTTGCGCCGCCAGCTGCGCGAGAGCGACTCCCGCCCGCTGGATTTCGAAGGTGGGGCGCCGACGGCCTTGTTGCAGGCCCGGCACCTGATTCACCAGGGCGTTGGTGCCTTGGACATGATCGGTCTGCCGGCAGCCGCCCGCTTCCTGCGGGCCAGCGAGCAGACGGTGCAGCGGCTTTCCAACGGCACGCTGGCGGTCGATCACGACGTGGTCGTCACGCTGGAGCGTGCGTCGTTCGCCTTGCTCGATTACCTGCGCCGCATGCTGGCCGGCCAGCCCGTGCCTGCGCTGGCGCTGTTTCCGCAATACCGTGATGTGCTGGCGCTGGCGGGCGCCGAGCGCGTGCACCCGGCCGACCTGTGGGACGCGCCACCGGTGCGCCATGGTCATGCAGGTGCCGTTGTGTCAGGCGGCCGTGTGGCCGTGGTGGCTGACACCCGCGTGCGTGGCTCCATCGAGCGCAAGCTGCTCGACTATTTCCGCACCGGCAGCCCGGCCGCGGCGGGTGTCATGGGCGAACGCTTCCACACGCTGGCGCAAGCCACCGCGGGTGAGCTGACCCTGCCTTGGCAACTGGCGGCCGCGTTTTTTGAAGCCCAGGCCCAGGGCCTGCTGGCGACCGATCTGTACACCAAGCGCATGGCCTCGCGCCTGCTGGCCCTGCTGCGTGCGGCCGAGCGTGGCCAGACCGAGTGCCCGGAGCGCCTGCTTCAAGACCTGCTGTTCTACTGCGCCCGCGCCCGACGTGACGACGACGTGGCACCGCGCCTGGGCCAGGTCTGGGACGAGCACGGTCTGCAGGCGGCTCATGCGGTCGACGTGAATGCCGCTTCGCTGGGTCGTTTTGATCCGGCCTTGCTGCCGGTGGCGCGCCGCCGTGTGGCCGCCTTGAAAGACACCTGGTCGGCGCTGACCGCCGGCGAATACGGCGCCCAGACCGGCCTGAACGAACAAGCCGCGCTGGTCGCCGATTCGGTTCGCCAGCTCTACAGCAGTGGCCAGACGCTGGCCACCTCGCTGACCGCGGCCGTGGCTTCGTGCGGCGACGCCGCACCGAGCGCGCCGCTGGCCATGGAAGTGGCCACCTGCCTGCTGTGCATTGACGCCTCGCTCGACGAGATCGATCTTGAGCAGCCCGACATGCAACGCCGCATCGTCCGGCTGGCCCAGCGCCTGGACGTGGTGGCCGCGGGCCGTCCGTCCGAGCCTGTCGAGCCGTGGGTGGAAGCGCTGTACCGCGATGTGTCGGACCGTCAGGCCATGGGCAGCGTGGTGCAGGAGCTGCGCTCGTCGCTGGCCGAAGTTGAAGCGCAGATGGACCGCTTCAGCCGCAACCCTGAAGAACATGAATTGCTGATCCCGGTGCCGGGCCAGCTGGCCGCGATGCGCGGTGTGATGTCGGTGCTGGGCCTGGACCAGGCCACGCAAGCCCTGGCCCGCATGCGCGAAGACGTCGATGCCGCGATGACGGCGCCCGACCAGGCGCAGGCCCTCGCGGGCCGCCTGGCTGACAACGTCGGTGCCTTGTCCTTCCTGATCGACATGCTGGGCGTGCAGCCGCAGCTGGCCAAGTCACTCTTCCAGTTTGATGCCGCCACCGGCCGTTTCGCCGCAGTGATGGGCCGTGCCCGCACGGCCACGGCGGCCGATGCCGCTGATGCACAGCTGGCCGAGCAAGTGGCCGGCCTGATGCAGACTGCCACCGACGAAGACATCTCGTCGGCCGATCTGAGCCGCACGCTGGAAGACCTGAGCCACCAGGCGATGGCGGCTGACCTGCCTTCGCTGGCGGAAACCGCGGCGCAGGCGCGCCGGGCCATCGAGGCCGCCGACAACGACGACGAGCGCGAACTGGCCCGTGCCGATGCCGCACAAGCCCTGAACGATTTTGCCGACGCAGCGCGGCCCGCACCGCCGCCAGACAGCGCCCATGCGCCGCTGGACGACGACGCCGACATGCGCGAAATCTTCTTCGAAGAAGCGCGCGAAGTATTTGGCCAGGCCGCCGAGGCCGTGCAGGCGCTGCAGGCCGATGAAGGCGATCTGGGTGCGCTGACGGCCGTGCGCCGCGCCTTCCACACGCTCAAGGGCAGCTCCCGCATGGTCGGGCTCAAGGCCTTTGGTGAAGGCGCGTGGGCATGCGAGCAGCTCTTCAATGCCCGTCTGGCAGATGCCCAGGCGCGTGCCGATGCGCCGACGCGCGAGTTCACGGCGGAGGCCCTCGCCACGATGGCGGGTTGGGTTGACGCACTGGAAGTGGACGCCGATGCAGCCATTCGCCCGGATGACTTGATGGCGCGTGCCGATGCTCTGCGCAAGGCACCGGTGTTTGCACTGGAGTCGGAGTCGCAGCCGGATTCGGCGCCTGAGCTGGACGTGGTGCCCGAGGTGCAGGCTGCTGCGTCGAGCCTGGACCTGGACGTCGCGGGTTTTGCCTTGCCGGCATTGACCGAGGGCCTCGAGGTCCAGGACAACATCGAAACCGCTGACCTCGACGCATCCGCGTTCGAGGCGGTGCCGGGCCGCTTGTCGGCGCTCGATCTGCCATCGCTGGACTTGCCGTCGCTGGATCTTGGCGAGGCTGCTGCCGGTGAAGCGCTGGAAGCCTCCGCTGTTGAATCGGTGGACGCCGTTGAGGAACAGCCGGTGGAAGCGGTTGTGGAAGCACCGACCGCCGAAGCTGCCGCCGCACCCGCTGAGTCTGTCACCGAAGCCGCTTTGCCGGTGCTCAATGCGCTGCCGACCGACGCCGCGGATGAGCTGGCTGAGCCTGACGCGCTGGCTGCGGAGGCCTCCACGGATGCCTCCAATGAGGCCAGCGACTGGGCCCCCACCACCGAGGTGGTGCCGCCTGAATTGCGTGCGCCGCAGATCGACGTTGAACTCGATCTGGACGTGGACCCGGTGGTTGAAATCCCGGAAGGCACGTCGCCCGACGAGGTCGATGCGGAGCGCTACAAGGTGGTGGGTCCGCTGCGGATTTCCATCGCCCTGTTCAACATCTATCTGAACGAAGCCGACGAGCAGTCGCGACGCCTGTGTGTCGAGCTGTCCGAGTGGCAGCTGGAGCTGGAGCTGGACCGTCCGGTGAGCGAAACGGCGCTGGCCCTCGCACATTCGCTGGCGGGCAATTCCGCAGCTGTCGGCTACACGGCACTGTCCGGGCTGGCACGTCGGCTGGAGCATGCCCTCGAGCGCTCACGCGGCCGCGGTGTTGGTGAGCCTGCCGAGGCGCAGTTGTTCTTCGACGCGGCCGACGAAATCCGCCGCCTGCTGCACCAGTTCGCCGCTGGTTTCCTCAAGTCGGTTCCTGAAGAGTTGATGGCTCGTTTCGACGAGCACGAAGCGCAGGAGTCGCAGCATGTCAGCCACCCGGCGGCGCTGACGCTGGTCAGCAACCACACGGAAGCGCTGGGAGCACTGGCAGGCCAAGATCTGCCCGCCGAAGGCGATGAGCAGCTGCTGGCGCCTGAAGAGGCCGGCAGCGACGACTTGCCCTCCGAGCATGCCGAGATGCCAGCCACCCAGCTGGGCGGCCTGAGCTACTCCGCGCTGACCGAGGAGGCGCCGGTGGTTGCCGCGCCGCAGCTGCGCCGCAATGTGGCGTCGCTGGAAGGCCTGGGCGACGACATCGACGTCGCTGATGCGATCGACCCCGAGCTGTTTGAGTTCTTCAAGGAAGAAGGCCAGGAGCTCTTGCCGACGCTGGCCGAACACCTGCGTCTGTGGGAGCAAACCCCGTCGGACATGGGCTCGGGCGTGATGGTGATGCGTGCCCTGCACACCCTCAAGGGCGGTGCCCGTCTGGCCGGCGCGATGCGCCTGGGCGAGATGGCCCACCGACTTGAAACGGCGGTCGAGCAGGTGGCCAGCCGTGGCCACGCCGACGCCGTGTTGCTGGCCCGCCTGCAAGCGGGCGCCGACACGCTGGTGGATGAATTTGATCGCCTGCGCCGCGGTGAAGCGGTGCAGGACGGCAGCTCGGCAGCGCCTGACGCGCTGGCGGCACTCGGCCAGGTGCTGAGCCAGTCTGCGCCGTTGGCCAGCGATGTGATGCCGGCATTGGCGGCCATTCCGGCCGCCTTGGTCACCGCCGCCGACGCCGATGTGGCCGCGCCTGCCGAGGCAGCTTCGGCGCCGCAAGCGGCCGTTGCCACCGCCGCTGTGGCGCCCGGCACCGTGGTTGATCGGACTCCGCTGGATTGGTCACTGCTGGTGGGCGATGGCTCGGCGACTGCCGCGGCCGCGCCGGCCTTTGCACAAGATGCAGGCAGTGGCGCCAGCGTGCGGGTGCGCGGCACCTTGCTCGACCGCCTCGTCAGTCATGCCGGCGAGGTGGGCATTGCCCGCGCGCGCATCGGCAGTGAACTCGGCCAGATGCAGCTGGGCCTGCGCGACCTGACGGACAACCTGGAGCGTCTGCGCCGCCAGCTGCGTGACCTGGAGCTGCAGGCTGAAACCCAGATGGCCACGCGCCTGGAAGCTGCGCGTCAGTCTCAGCAGGCGTTTGATCCGCTCGAAATGGACCGCTTCACCCGCGTGCAGGAGTTGACCCGCATGCTGGCCGAATCGGTCAATGACGTGGGCACCGTGCAGCGCGGTCTGGCGCAGACGCTGCAGGCCTCGGAAGACCAGCTGGCGGTGCAGACCCGTCTGACCCGCGACCTGCAGGACGACCTGCTGCGCGCCCGGATGGTGGAGTTCGACACCCTGTCCGACCGCCTCTACCGCGTGGTGCGCCAGTCCGCCAAGGACAGTGGCAAGCAGGTTCGCCTGAACCTGAGCGGTGGCAGCATCGAACTCGACCGAAGCGTGCTGGACCGCATGGCGCCGGCCTTCGAACACCTGCTGCGCAACGCCGTGGCCCACGGCATTGAAGCCCCGGGCCTGCGCGAAGCCACCGGCAAGGACGCTGCCGGCACCATCGACGTCTTGCTGCAGCAAAGCGGCAACGAAGTGCAGATCGAGGTGCGTGACGATGGCGGTGGCCTCGATCTTTCGCGCATCGCCGAGCGTGCCCGTCAGATGGGCCTGCTGGACGACGACGCCCGCCCGACCGAAGCCGATCTGGCAGGTCTGATCTTCACGCCGGGCTTCTCGACCGCCGACAAGGTGACCGAGCTGGCCGGCCGTGGCGTGGGCATGGACGTGGTGCGTGCCGAAGTGACCGGCATGGGCGGTCGCATCGAGACCGCCAGCGGCAGTGGCCGCGGCACCTCGTTCAAGATGGTGCTGCCGCTGACCACCGCCGTGACGCAGGTCGTGCCGGTGATGTGCGGCACGCAGATGACGGCGCTGCCGTCGACCCTGATCGAGCTGGTGCGCCGCGTGCCGGTGGCCGAGGTTGAGCAGGCTTACCGCACCGGCGCGCTTCGCCACGGCGACCGCGACATCCCGTTCTTCTGGTTGGGCAGCCTGCTGCAGCAAGGTTTGCGGGGTGCCGTCGAAGGCCGCACCGCGCAGGTCCTGATCGTGCGAAGCGCGGCGCAGTACGTAGCCGTGCACGTGGGGCAGGTGCTGGGCAACCAGGAAGTGGTTGTGAAGAACCTGGGCCCGCAGCTGTCGCGCCTGCCTGGCCTGGCTGGCATGTCGCTGATGCCTTCCGGCCAGACCGTGCTGATCTACAACCCGGTGGCGCTGGCGGCCGTGTACGGCCAGGCCGTGCGCGACCAGTTGCTGGCCCAGCTGGCCAGCGGCTTGCCCGAACTGCCGACGGATGCACAGGAAGCGACGGCTCCGGCCGAAGCCGTGGCGCCACTGGTGATGGTGGTCGACGATTCCTTGACGGTGCGCCGCGTGACCCAGCGTCTGCTGGTGCGCGAAGGCTACCGGGTGGTGCTGGCGAAGGACGGTCTGGATGCGCTGGATCGTCTGAGCGACGAGCGCCCGGCCGTGATGCTGTGCGACATCGAAATGCCCCGCATGGACGGCTTCGACCTGGTGCGCAATCTGCGCAACGACCCGCGTCTGGCCGACCTGCCGGTGGTGATGATCACGTCGCGCATCGCGCAGAAGCACCGTGATCACGCAACCGAACTGGGTGTTCAGCATTACCTCGGCAAGCCGTACGACGAAGACCAGCTGTTGATGCTGGTCCGCGACTATGCAGGCGCCCCAGTCGCCGTTTGACATCCTGGACGGTGTCGCAGCCCTGACCGGGCTGCGCGACCGCGACCTGCTCGACCAGCAACTGGTGGCCGTGCTGGCCCGCTGGCTGGCGGTTGATCAGGCGCACCTGCACCGGCTGTCTGGTGACGAGGCTGACCTGCGCTGGCTGACCACCTTCCGACAGACCACGGCAGGGCAGACGCCCGACGCCGTGCCCCTGTGGATGGACTGGCGTGCCTTGCCCACCCAGGGCGATCGTCCTGACTGGGCCCACTGCGCCAGCATCGCCGAGCCGCATTACGCCCAGCACCCCACACCGGCCCTGCTGCTGCCACTGCCCGGTGACCACACGCCGCAGGGCGTGCTGGAGCTGTGCGGAGCGCCCGCACTCGATGCCCAAACGCTTGAGCAGTTGATGAAGTTCATGCGGGTCTGGCGCCATGTGCAGGGCCTGATCGACTACAGCGAACGTGACTCGCTCACGGGCCTGTTCAACCGCAAGAGCTTCGACGAGTCGTTCTACAAGGCCTCGGCACTGCCCAAGGCCCGTGACGACGACGGCAACGAGCGCCGGCAGGACACCAGCACCGGCGGCTGGTGGCTGGCCCTGCTCGACATCGACCACTTCAAGAGCGTGAATGACCGCTTTGGCCACCTCATCGGCGACGAAGTGCTGTTGTTGCTCTCGCGCGTGATGCGCCAGTGCTTCCGCTTCTATGACCAGCTTTACCGCTTTGGCGGCGAAGAGTTCGTGGTGCTGCTGCGCTGCCCGGAAGAGGCGGGCGCGATGTCGGCGCTGCAGCGCTTCCGCGAGGCCGTGCGCCAGTTCCCGTTCCCGCAGGTGCAGCAACTGACCGTGAGCATCGGCTTCACCGATGTGCGCCCGGGTGACACGCCTTCGGCCGCGGTGGAGCGGGCTGACAAGGCGGTGTACTTCGCCAAGCGCAATGGCCGCGACCAGGTGCGCCACCACGCCACGCTGCTGCGCGACGGCGACCTGGAAGAAGACAAGCCCGACAGCGACGTCGAGCTGTTCTGAAGGCTTTGCCGCCCGCTCAGGCGCCGGCCTTGCCTTCACGCGCAACTGCAAAGCGCGCCAGCGTCAATTGCCGGGCCGCATCGTGGTCCACCACCGGCTCCGGGTAGTCGATGCCCAGCTTGACCGAGGCTTCCACCAGTTCCAGCGGCTTCGCCAGCCACGGCGCGTGGATGGCCTTGCGGCCCAGCCCGGCCAGTTGCGGCAGGTAACGCCTGATGAACTTGCCGTCCGGATCAAACCGCTCACTCTGCGTGACGGGGTTGAAGATCCGGAAGTAGGGCTGCGCGTCGCAACCCGTGGAGGCGGCCCACTGCCAGCCGCCGTTGTTGGCGGCCAGGTCAAAGTCATTGAGGTGCAGTGCGAACCACGCTTCGCCGCGGCGCCAGTCGATACCCAGGTCCTTGGTCAGGAAGCTGGCGCTGATCATGCGCAGGCGGTTGTGCATGTAGCCGGTCTTCAGCAACTGCAGCATCGCGGCGTCGACCAGCGGATAGCCGGTGCGGCCCTCGCACCAGGCGGTGAACAGCGCATCGCCATGTTTGCCGTGCTCCCACTTCACGGCGTCGTACTCGGGCTTGAACGAATGCCCGACGACGCGCGGATGGTGGTGCAGGATCTGGTGATAAAAATCTCGCCAGATCAACTCCGACAGCCAGACCTCGGCACCACGCGAGCCGCCTTGCGAGCGGTGCAAGGCCTCCCGGGCCAAGGTGCGGATCGACACCGTGCCGAACCTCAGGTGTGTGCTGAGGTAGCTCGGGCCCTTCACGGCGGGGAAATTGCGCGCGTCCTCGTAGTGGTCGATGCGGTGCAGGAAATCATCCAGCAATTCGCGCGCGCCGGTGCTGCCGGTGGGCAGCTTCAGGGTGTGCAGGTCAGACGGCTCGAAACCGATGCCTGAGAGCGCTGGCACGCCAGGTTTTCCGGCCCGCTCGGGCCAGGCTGCCAGCGCGGACGCGTGACGTGCCACCGGCCAGCCCCGCAGATAAAACTCGTTGACCTTGCGCAGCCAGGCGTTCTTGTAGGGCGTGAACACGCTGTAGGGCGTGCCGCCACCGGTCATCACCTCATCACGCTCGAAGACCACATGGTCTTTGGTGGTGTACAGCGACACGCCGGCGTCAGACAAGGCGCCACGCACCTGCGCATCACGCGAAACCGCGTCCGGCTCGTCGTCGTGGTTGGCAAATACGGCCTGCACGCCCAGCTCGCGGGCCAGCGTCGGAATCTCACGGGTGGCCCAGCCGTGGCGGACGATCAGGTGCACGTTCTCCCGGCCATGCGACTGGCCCAGGGCGGTGAGCTGCGCGTCCAAGTCAACGAGGCTGTCCCGGATGAACTCGACCCGGCGGTCCTTGCGCGGCAGGGCGTCCAGAATCGCCGAGTCGAAGACGAACACGCACCACACCTGGCGGGCGGCGCGGCAGGCGGCATACAGGGCGGCATGGTCATCCGCGCGTAGATCGCGCCGGAACCAGACCAGTGCGGCATCGATGGAAGCTTGCATGGGTGCGCAGTGTCTTACGAATCGGCCGTTCTTGCCTGGCGCGCCTGCCGCCCCCCTGAAATAGAATGGGCGCATGGCATCGGACGGCATCAATCTCACCCATCAATTCCTGATCGCGATGCCCGGCATGGCCGATGAACAATTCACCGGCGCCGTGGTCTATCTCTGCGAACACAACGACAAGGGTGCGCTCGGCTTGGTCATCAACCGGCCCAGCGACATCACCCTGAAGGACTTGTTCGACAAGATCGACCTGCCGCTGGCCAGTGAGCAGCTCGGCCGCCAGCCCGTGTTTCTGGGCGGCCCGGTCCAGCCGGAGCGTGGTTTCGTGCTGCATGAGCGGCCCGACGACGACGCTGCGGCCTATCACTCCACCCTGAACGTGCCCGGCGGTCTGTCGATGACCACCAGCAAGGACGTGCTCGAGGCCCTGGCCGAGGGCAGCGGCCCGCGCCGGGTGCTGGTGACGCTGGGTTACAGCGGCTGGTCAGCCGGGCAACTCGAAGACGAGATCGGCCGCAACGGCTGGCTGACGGTGGACGCGCAGCCCGAAGTCATCTTCGACACGCCGATCGAGCAGCGTTACCAGCGGGCGGTGGCCTTGCTCGGGTTCGACCCGCGCATGCTCTCGCAAGAGGCGGGGCACGCATGAGCGTGGCCAGCCCAATTGCCCCGGGTCTGTCCAGTTCCGCCACCCTGCTGGCCTTTGATTTTGGTACCCGCCGCGTGGGCGTGGCCACCGGCAATGTGCTGATGCGGCGCGGCCAGGGCCTGCGCACCATCGCGGCCGAGGGCGATGCGCGCTTTGCCGCGATCGACGCGCTGATCAAGGAATGGCAGCCCGAGGCCCTGGTCATCGGCGTGCCCTGGTACCCCGACGGCGCACCACACGACAATACGCGCCGCGCGCAGCGCTTCGGCCGCCAGTTGCACGGGCGATTCCGCCTGACGGTGCACGAGGTGGATGAGCGCTACACCACCACCGAAGCCATCGCGTCGGGCGCCCAAGACGCCGACGCGGCCTCGGCCGTGCTGATCCTCGAACAATTTTTCCGCGAGCACTTCACATGAGCACCTTGACCCTCGACGCGCAAGCGCTGTACCAGGAGCTGCTGAACGGCGTGCGGCCGCTGCTCAAGCCCGAGACCTCGCTGGTCGGCGTGTGGTCGGGCGGTGCCTGGCTCGCTGAGCGGCTGCAGGCTGATTTGCAATTGCCGGGCGCTGCGGGCGTGATCTCCAGCACGCTGCACCGCGACGACTTCGGCTCACGCGGCCTGGCCGCCACGGCCGATCCGACCAGCCTGCCGTTTTCCATCGACGGCCGCCACATCCTGCTGGTGGACGACGTGCTGTTCACGGGCCGCACGATCCGCGCCGTCATCAATGAGCTGTACGACTACGGCCGCCCGGCCAGCGTGACGCTGGCGGTGCTGGTGGACCGCGGTGGCCGCGAGCTGCCGATCCAGGCCTCGTTCGCCGCCGCCCGCGTGGCGCTGCCCGCCCAACAACGCCTGTCGCTGGCCCGCGCCGCCGACGGCGCCCTGACTTTCACCCTGACCGAGGAGCACTGACGTCATGCTCTCCCGACGCAACCCCCAACTCAACCGCCACGGCGAGCTGATTCACCTGCTGTCCATCGAAGGGCTGCCGAAGGCTGTGCTGACGCACATCCTCGACACCGCGGGCACCTTCCTGTCGGTCAATGACCGCGAGGTGAAGAAGGTGCCGCTGCTGCGCGGCAAGAGCGTGTTCAACCTGTTCTTCGAGAACAGCACCCGCACCCGCACCACCTTCGAGATCGCGGCCAAGCGCCTGTCGGCCGACGTGATCAACCTCGACATCGCCAAGTCCAGCGCGTCGAAGGGTGAAAGCCTGATCGACACCATCTCCAACCTGTCGGCCATGCACGCCGACATGTTCGTGGTGCGTCACAGCGAGTCGGGCGCGCCCTACCTGATCGCCCAGCACTGCGCGCCGCATGTGCACGTGGTGAATGCCGGTGACGGCCGCCATGCCCACCCGACGCAGGGCCTGCTGGACATGTACACGATCCGGCACTTCAAGAAGGACTTCACGCAGCTGAGCGTGGCGATCGTCGGCGACATCGTGCACTCGCGCGTGGCCCGCTCCGACATCCACGCCCTGACCACGCTGGGCGTGCCCGACATCCGCGCAGTGGGCCCGAAGACGCTGGTGCCGGGTGACCTGGCGCAGATGGGCGTGCGGGTCTGCCACGACATGGCTGAAGGCATCCGCGGCGCCGACGTGATCATCATGCTGCGCCTGCAGAACGAGCGCATGAGCGGCGCGATGCTGCCGAGCGCGGGTGAGTTCTTCAAGAGCTACGGCCTGACCGACGAAAAGCTGGCGCTGGCCAAGCCCGACTGCATCGTGATGCACCCGGGGCCGATCAACCGCGGCGTGGAAATCGACTCGTCGGTGGCCGATGGCTCCCACAGCGTGATCCTGCCGCAGGTCACTTTCGGCATCGCCGTCCGCATGGCGGTGATGTCCATCATTGCGGGGAATGAAGCATGAAGGTCCTGATTCGCAACGGACGCGTGGTGGACCCGGCTTCGGGCCGGGACGAAGTGGCCGACGTGGCCGTCGCCAACGGCCGCATCGTGGCCATCGGCCGGGTGCCCGGTGATTTCGACAGCGCCCGCGTCATCGACGCGACGGGCTGCGTCGTCGCCCCCGGCCTGGTAGACCTGGCTGCCCGCCTGCGGGAGCCGGGCCATGAGCATGAAGGCATGCTCGAATCCGAACTCAACGCGGCAGCCGCCGGCGGCGTGACCAGCCTGGTGTGCCCGCCCGACACCGACCCGACCCTCGATGAGCCGGGCCTGGTCGACATGCTGAAGTTCCGCGCCCGCAAGCTCAGCCTGTGCCGCCTGTTCCCTTTGGGCGCCTTGACGCGCGGGCTGGCCGGTGAGGCGCTGACCGAAATGGCCGAGCTCACCGAGAGCGGCTGCGTCGGCTTCTCTCAGGCGGAAGTGCCGGTGAAGGACACGCTGGTGCTGCAGCGCGCCATGCAATACGCCGCCACCTATGGCTACACCGTCTGGCTCCGGCCGGTTGATGCCTTCCTGGGCAAGGGTGTGGCGGCCAGCGGCGCCATGGCCACTCGCCTGGGTTTGTCGGGCGTGCCGGTGGCTGCAGAAACCATCGCCCTGCACACCATTTTTGAGCTGATGCGCGTGACGGGTGCGCGGGTGCACCTGTGCCGCCTGTCCAGCGCGGCGGGCGTGTCGCTGCTGCGCCGTGCCAAGGCCGAAGGCCTGAAGGTCACCGCGGACGTCAGCATCAACTCGCTGCACCTGACCGACGTCGACATCGGCTTCTTCAACTCGGCCATGCGCCTGAACCCGCCGCTGCGCCAGCAGGCTGACCGCGAAGCGCTGCGCGCGGCGCTGGCTGACGGCACCATCGACGCCCTGGTGTCTGACCACACCCCGGTGGACGAAGACGCCAAGACCTTGCCCTTCGGCGAAGCTGAACCCGGCGCCACCGGTCTGGAGTTGCTGCTCAGCCTTGCGCTGAAGTGGGGCGAAGACACCAAGCTGCCCATGGCCGCCACCCTGGCCCGCGTGACCAGCCTGCCGGTGCAGGTGCTGGGCGACGCGCTGGGCTCGCTCGCGCAAAGCGCCGGCCGTGTGGTGGAAGGCGGCGTGGCCGACCTGTGCGTGTTTGATCCCGAGGCCATCTGGCAGGTCGAGCCCAAGCTGCTCAAGAGCCAGGGCAAGCACACGCCGTTTGATTTCGGCATCACGGGCACGGCGCTGCCGGGTCGCGTGCGTGCGACCCTGGTGGCCGGCACGGTGGCCTACCAGGTCTCTTGATGCGGGTATTGCTGGCGATGTGGCGCATGGCCCGGGTGCTGGTGCACCTCGGCCACGGCATGATCCTGATGGCCTTGCGCTTCGAGCGCATGACCGTGCCGCAGCGCCATGCCATGGTGCAGTGGTGGAGCCGCAAGTTGCTGGCGGTGGTCGGCCTTTCGCTCACGGTGCACGGGCAGGCCCGGCAGGCGGGCGGGCTGCTGATCGCCAACCACGTGTCGTGGCTCGACATCGCGGTGCTGCATGCGGCGTGTCCGCAGGCGCGCTTCGTGTCGAAAGCTGATGTGCGCAAGTGGCCCTTGCTGGGTTGGCTGATCGCCGGTGTGGGCACGCTCTTCATCGAGCGTGAGCGCAAGCGCGACGCCATGCGCATGGTGCACGACATGGCGGCCGCGCTGCAGCGTGGCGAAACCGTGGCCGTGTTCCCTGAGGGCACCACCGGTGCTGGCGCGCAGACGCTGCCGTTTCACGCCAACCTGCTGCAGGCCGCGATCGCGGTGGAGGCGCCGATCATTCCGGCGGCGCTGCGTTACAGCGAGCCTGGCCATGTCTTTGCTTGGTCGGCGCAGTACATCGACGACACCACGCTGGTGCAGAGCATTTGGCGGGTGGTGAGTGCGCGCGGCCTGGCCGTGGAATTGACCATCCTGCCGCCGCACGGCAGCGCGCACGCGGATCGGCGCGCGCTGGCTGCGCACATGCAGGCGCAGATCCAGCAGGTGCTGGATGCTGCGCCCAGCAGCGCATCGGCCTGATCAGGCTTTCTTGCTGCCCTGTGCGGCAACCGCTGCTGCGGCCTTCGCGGCGGCTTCGGCGTCGCCCAGGTAGTAGCTGCGGATCGGCTTGAGGTCGGCGTCCAGCTCATACACCAGCGGAATGCCGTTGGGGATGTTTACGCCCACGATGTCGGCATCGGCGATGTTGTCGAGGTACTTCACCAGGGCGCGGATCGAATTGCCATGCGCGGCGATGACCACGCGCTTGCCGGACTTGATGGCCGGCGCCAGCTCTTCGTTCCACCAGGGCATCACGCGCGCCACCGTGTCCTTCAGGCATTCGGTCAGCGGCACCTGCGACGGATCGAGTTTGGCGTAACGCAGGTCCTGGCGTTGGCCGCGCGGGTCGTTGGCATCCAGCGCGGGCGGCGGGGTGTCGTAGCTGCGACGCCAGATCAGCACTTGCTCATCGCCGTACTGCTTGGCCATGTCGCCCTTGTTCAAGCCCTGCAGACCGCCGTAGTGACGCTCATTCAGACGCCAGTCCTTCAGCACCGGCACCCAGGTCCGCTCCATCGATTCGAGGCAGTACCAGAGCGTGGCAATGGCGCGCTTGAGCACCGAGGTGTAGGCCACGTCGAACTCAAAGCCTTCGGCCTTCAGCAGGGCACCAGCCGACTTGGCCTGGGCGACGCCGGTGTCGGTGAGTTCCACATCGGTCCAGCCGGTGAAGCGGTTTTCGAGATTCCAGGTCGATTCACCATGGCGAATCAGCACGAGCTTGTACATGGCCTTGAGGGCGCGACGGGACGCGCCGGGGGTGAGGGTTGCAGGGCAGGAAATACCGTCGAATTCTATAATCCGTACCTTCGTGTACTTTGCCTTCGGACATCTCTGTGAACTTCCTGATTGAAAACTGGCTGCTGATTGCAGCCGCCCTGGTGTCCGGTGGCCTGTTGTTCTGGCCCATGCTGCGTGAAAGCGCCTCGGCCGGTGGCGTTTCGCCGCAGGAAGCCGTGCGCCTGATCAACCGCGAGAAGGCCGTCGTGATCGACGTCTGCGAGGTGGCTGAATTCGCGGCGGGCCACGTGGTCGGTGCGCGCAATGTGCCGCTGGCCAAGCTGGAAGGCGCCAAGGAAGTGCCGTCCAACAAGACCCTGCCGCTGGTGGTCGTCTGTGCATCGGGCGCCCGCGCTGCCCGCGCCGTGGCCACGCTGCAGAAGGCCGGCCATGCCAACGCCCAGGTGCTGGCTGGTGGCATGCGCGCCTGGCGCGAAGCCGGCTTGCCGGTCGAAACCAGCGCGGCTTGAGTCAGCCGAGGCAGGCCGCACCGGCCTGCCCGGTGCCGAGCGAGGTTTTTCGCTCTTGGCGACAATCGCCCCATTGAATTTCAAAGCGTGCCGCCATGAACAAAGTCGTGATGTACACCACCCAGGTCTGCCCTTACTGCGTGCGGGCCAAGTCTTTGCTGAAGCAGCGGGGCGTGGAGGCCATCGAGGAAATCCGCGTGGACACCGACCCGGCCCAGCGTGATCGCATGATCGAGCTGACCGGCCGCCGCACGGTGCCCCAGATCTTCATCGGCGACACCCACGTGGGTGGTTGCGACGACCTGATGGCGCTCGACCAGAAGGGCAGCCTGATGCCTTTGCTGCAGGCCTGACCAAAGCTTCAACCACGTCGCGTTGGCGCCAGAGACCGGCGCAGACGCTGGGCCATAATGCGGCCCGCAGCCCGCACCATCCCGGTTGCGGGCTTTGTTTTTTTCTGAAAGCCCCTCATGGCCGAGCAAGACCTGACTCCCGTGTTCCAGTTGCAGCGCATGTACCTCAAGGACCTGTCGCTTGAGCAGCCGAATTCGCCCACCATCCTGCTCGAGCAGGAACAGCCCCAGGTCGACATCCAGCTGACCATGGGCGCCGAGCCGGTCGCTGACGGCATCGTTGAAGTCACCGTGACGGCCACCGTCACCACCAAGATCGGTGAGCGCACCCTGTTCCTGGTTGAAGCCAAGCAGGCCGGCATCTTCGAAATGCGCAACATCCCGGACGAACAGGCCCAGGGCATCGTCGGCGTGGTCTGCCCGCAGATGATCTACCCGTACCTGCGCGCCATCGTGTCCGACGTCTGCACCCGTGCCGGCTTCCCGCCGATCCTGCTGGCCGAAGTGAACTTCCAGGCCATGTATGAAGCCCAGCAGGCAGCCGCTGCCGCTGGTGTTGAAGGTGCCGAAGGCGCGACCCTCAACTGAGCTTGAACGAGCCCGCATGCAGTTGACCGTGTTGGGGGCCGGTGCCTGGGGCACCGCGCTCGCTATTGCTGCCGCCCGTCGTCACGACGTGGTGTTGTGGGCTCGTGATGCCGCGCAAGCGGCAGACATGCAGACGGCGCGCCGCAGTGCGCGCTACCTGCCAGATTCAGAATGGCCTGCGGGCCTGAATGCCAGCAGCGATTTGCCTCAGGCGCTGGCGCATGCCGCCGGGCCTGACGGGCTGTATGTCGTGGCCACGCCCATGGCGGGGCTGCGCGGGGCGCTGTCGCTGCTGCCGGCCCACGCCCGTGTGCTGTGGCTGTGCAAGGGCTTCGAGGCCGGCACCGGCCTGCTGGGCCACCAGATCGCCGCACAGGTGCTGCCTGAAGCGCGCGCCGGTGTGTTGTCGGGCCCGAGCTTTGCCCAGGAAGTGGCGGCTGGCATGCCCACCGCTCTGGTGGCCGCCAGTGTTGATGCTGACCTCGCCGACATGGCCGTGACTGCCTTTCATGGCGGCCCGCTGCGCATCTACACCTCGCCGGACCCGGTGGGCGTGGAGGTGGGCGGCGCCGTCAAGAACGTCATGGCGATCGCCACCGGCATCGCCGACGGCCTGGCGCTCGGCCTCAATGCCCGCGCGGCGCTCATCACCCGCGGGTTGGCTGAAATGTCGCGGCTCGGCGTGGCCATGGGCGCGCAACCCGCCACCTTCATGGGCCTGACGGGCCTGGGCGACCTCGTGCTGACGGCCACAGGCGATCTGTCGCGCAACCGACGTGTTGGCTTGTTGCTGGCTGAAGGCCTGGCGCTGCCCGACGTGCTGGCCCGGCTCGGCCATGTGGCGGAAGGTGTTTACAGCGCTGCCACCGTGGCCGCACAGGCGCGCAGCCTGGAGGTGGACATGCCGATCGCTGCGGCGGTGCATGACGTGCTGTCGGGCGAGCTCTCGGCCCGGGAGGCCTTGGGCCGCTTGCTGCAGCGCGAGGCGCGCTCGGAGTTCAGCTGAGGTTGAATTCGACGTCGCGGGCGCCGGTGACTCAGGCCGCTCCGCCAAACCCGTTCTGACGCCACGCCTCGAACACCGACACCGCGACCGCGTTGCTCAGGTTCAGGCTGCGCTGGCCCTCGCGCATCGGCAGGCGCACCCGCTGATCCAGCGGGAAGCCGTCGCGCAGGCTGGGTGGCAGCCCCGCGGTCTCCTGCCCAAACACCAGCGTGTCGCGAGGCAACCAGGCAATGTCCGTGTGTGGCCGGCTGCCGCGGGTGGTGAAGGCGAACATCCGGCTGGGGTCAGGTTGTTCCTTCTGCAGGAAGCTCTCCCAGTCGGCATGCCGCTGCACGGGCGCGTACTCGTGATAGTCCAGGCCGGCGCGCTGCAACTGGCGGTCGTCCATGGAGAATCCCAGCGGCTCGATCAGGTGCAGGCTGCAGCCCGTGTTGGCCGTCAGGCGAATGATGTTGCCCGTGTTGGGCGGGATTTCCGGGTGGACAAGCACGATGCGAAACATGGCTGCATTGTCGCTGGCCGGCGGCGTTGATTTGTGGCGCCCGAGGCGGGTCGTGTTCAGGGCAGTTCATCAGGTGCTGGCGTGCGGGCCAGCACCCACAGGTGCACCTGAGAGGCGCCACCTTCCAGCAGCGCGGTGGCGGCCGCCCGGGTGGTTGCGCCGGTGGTCATCACGTCATCCACCAGGGCCACGCTGCGCCCTGCCAGCGTGTGGCGCTGTGCGGGTGTGGGCAGGAAGGCGCCTTGCAGCAGGTCACCGCGCTCCTGGCGATTCGCGCCGCCACTCAACGGGTCGAGGTGTCGCCACCGCTGCAACAAGTGGGGCAGGGCGGGGCGGTGCACGCGCCGGGCCACCTCGCGGGCCAGCAGCCACGATTGGTTGTAGCCGCGCTGTGCCAGTCGTTGTGCTGACAGCGGCACGGCGGTGATGAGGTCTGGCAGCGGGTCTGTGCCTGACCTCGACACGGCCTGCGCCAGCAGCGCGCCGAGCAAGGGCGCCCACTCGGGCGCCTGCTGGAACTTCAGGCGCCCGATCAGCTGGTCGATGGGGAACTGGTAGTCGAGTGCCACGACGCAGGCCGCCTGTTGCGTCGGGCGTTGCAGGCAGGCGCCGCAGCGCAGCACGCCGGGCCGGCCGCAGGTGGTGCAGCGAGCCTTCCAGCCGGCAAATCGAGTGCGGCAGGGCTGGCACAGGCCCTCGCGCGTCCAGGTGCTGCACACCGCGCAGGGCGCTGGCCAACCCTTGAGTCGCCATGGCGCGTCCGCAGCAATGCCTGCGGTCCCGCGGGTCAAGTCGTCGGCTTGATGTGCGTGGGGTGGCTCGTCCATATACTTGCCCGCCATGTCCTTGACCACGTCTCAGAATCCCGCCGATCGCATCGATGCGGCCGCCTTGCGCCGCCTCATGCAACGCCGCCAACGCAACGCGGATCTGCCGTGGCTGCACGGTGAAGTGGCCACCCGCATGGCCGATCGCCTGCAGATCATTCGCGACCAGCCCGAGCAGGTGCTGGATTGGTCGGAAGACGCCGGCGCCTTGCCACCCGCGTTGCTGGCGGCCTGTCCCAAGGCTCGTTTTCGCCGGGTCGACGAGACGGCCGCCGTTCGGTCGCCTGAGGGCTGGCTGGGCAAGCTGACCCGAGCCCTGAAGGGTGGTGAGGCCGAGCGCCTGCCTGCCGGCGCGGTGATGCCCGCCAGCGCCGGCCTGCTGTGGTCGAACATGCGGCTGCACCTGGCGGCCTCGCCTCCTGAGCTGCTCAAGACCTGGCGCCAGGCGCTGCAGCCTGAAGGTTTTGTCATGTTCTCCACCTTGGGGCCTGGCTCACTGCGGCAAATTCGCGACATCTACCGGGCCCGAGGCTGGGGCGTGCCCCATGTGCCCTTCGTCGACATGCATGACCTGGGCGACATGATGGTGGAGGCCGGCTTCGCTGATCCGGTGATGGATCAGGAGGTGCTCAGATTGACATATGTCACGCCGGAGGCGCTGCTGGCGGAGTGGCGTGCACTCGGCGCGAACCTCGACCCCGCCCGCACGGCGGGTTTGCGCACTCCGCGGTGGCGTGCGCAGTTGTGTGCCGCACTGGCTGAAACAGCTGGGCCGGACGGTCGGATCGTGCTGGACGTGGAAGTGGTTTATGGCCATGCGTTCAGAGCGCCAGACAAGGGGCCGGCCGTGGCTGCCGACACGCGGATTGACCTTGCTGACATGAAATTGATGTTGCGCAAGCCGACCCCGCGCAAATAGTGTCGGATAGAATTTCGGGATTGATGTGGATCAGGTAACGGTTGCGACAGCCGCTTCAGGGAATGCCCGATTTTTCCGGGTATACCTGCAAGGTAGCGTGATCGTGTACTTCCAGCCCTTGCACCATGCCCTCCGCGTGTCCAGTTCCCAGCGTGCTGCCGGTCCCTTCGGGCCAGCCGCAGGCATGGGGCGACGACGCTCTTCAAGCGGTTGATCTTTCGCAAGCCGATGCGCATTGGCTGCTGAAGCGCAACTGCTCGCTGAGCCCGCGGGATCTGTGCATCGTGCTGGGCTCGCTGGGTCTGGTGTCGGTGCTGATTGCTGGCGCCTTCTGGTGGCTCGGCGCGCCGATGGTGTTGCCGTTTGCGTGCATCGAGCTGGCTTGCCTGGCGGTGGCCGTGGTGGTGTTTGCGCGGCGCTCTGGCGACCACGAACTGTTGTGGATTGCCCATGGCCACTTTCATGTGAAGCTGGCCGTTGGGCAAAACACGGAAGAACATGCGTTTCTCGCACGATCAGTGCGGGTTCGCCATGGCCATGATGTGCATGGCTTGATTGAACTGTCGGCAGACGGTCGTCGGGTTCTGGTGGGTCGCCACCTGAGCCCGCATCGGCGTTCTGCTCTCGCGGAATCGATGCGGGGCGCCTTGCGCGCCGCCGGTCATTGGGGTTTGGAATGGAAGTGACGACAACGATGAAGACAAGCACCTCGCTGCCCAAGCGGCTCCTGCAAGGCTCGGCGGCTCTGGCCGCTTCTCTGGTGACGGCTGCAGCCGTTGCCGTTGAAAGCCTGCCCGGCGGCCCCGCCGTCAACCAGACCGATCTGCACCCGCCGATCACCAAGATCGCTGCCGAGGTGCAGACGCTGCACTACGGCATGATGATCGTCTGCCTGGCGATTTTTGTCGCCGTGTTCGGCGTGATGTTCTATTCGATCCTGAAGCACCGGAAGTCGGTTGGCGCCAAGGCCGCCAACTTCCACGAAAGTGTCTCGGTTGAAATCGCCTGGACCATCGCACCCTTCATCATCGTGACCGCGATGGGCTTCGCCGCCACCAAGACCGTGGTTGCGCAGAAGGACACCTCCAACGCCGACCTGACCATCAAGGCCACCGGCTACCAGTGGAAGTGGGGCTACGATTACCTGAAGGGCGAAGGCGAGGGCATCAACTTCCTGGCCACGCTCGACACCGCACAGCGCGAAATGTCGAATTCCGGCCATCCGTCGGGCGACAACTACCTGCTGAAGGTCGACAACCCGCTGGTCGTGCCGGTTGGCAAGAAGGTCCGCATCATCACCACCGCTAACGACGTCATCCACGCCTGGATGGTCCCGGCCTTCGGCGTGAAGCAAGATGCCATCCCCGGCTTCGTGCGCGACACCTGGTTCAAGGCTGAGCAGACCGGCGACTTCTACGGCCAGTGCGCCGAGCTGTGCGGCAAGGAACACGCCTACATGCCCATCCACGTGAAGGTGCTGTCGGCTGAAGACTACAGTGCCTGGGTGCAAGGCAAGAAGAAGGAATTGGCTGCCAAGGCCGACGACCCGACCAAGGTCTGGACGCAAGCCGATCTGGTAGCCCGTGGCGAGAAGGTCTACACCTCCAACTGCGCGGTCTGCCACAAGCCGGACGGCAAGGGCGCTGGCCCGATCAAGGCGCTGGACGGCTCGACCAAGGTGCTGGACGCCGACAAGATGGTTCAGGTGCAAGTGCTGCTGAACGGCCAGAACAACGGTGCGATGCCTGCCTGGAAGCAGCTGTCGGACACCGAAATCGCGGCCGTCATCACCTACACCAAGAACTCGTGGAGCAACAAGACTGGCCAGACGGTGCAACCGTCGGAAGTCGTTGCCGCCCGCAAGTGAATCCCCGGGATATCTGAAAAGGAAACCTCATGAGTGCAGTTCTCGATCATCACGGGGATCACGCGCACGACCACGCGCATGACCACCCTCACGGCTGGCGCCGCTGGGTGTTCGCCACCAACCACAAGGACATCGGTACGCTGTACCTGCTGTTCAGCTTCACGATGCTGATGATTGGCGGCATCCTGGCGCTGTGCATCCGCGCCGAGCTGTTCCAGCCTGGCCTGCAGTTCTTCAACCCAGAGTTGTTCAACCAGTTCACGACCATGCACGGTCTGATCATGGTGTTCGGCGCCGTGATGCCCGCGTTCGTGGGCTTCGCCAACTGGATGATTCCGCTGCAGATCGGTGCATCGGACATGGCCTTCGCCCGCATGAACAACTTCAGCTTCTGGCTGATGATTCCTGCCGCGCTGATGCTGGTGTCCTCGTTCTTCATGCCCGGTGGCGCCCCCGCTGCCGGCTGGACGCTGTATGCCCCGCTGACGCTGCAGATGGGCCCTTCGATGGACGCCGGCATCTTCGCGATGCACATCCTCGGCGCGTCGTCGATCATGGGTTCGATCAACATCATCGTCACCATCCTGAACATGCGCGCTCCGGGCATGACGCTGATGAAGATGCCGCTGTTCGCATGGACCTGGCTGATCACGGCTTACCTGCTGATCGCCGTGATGCCCGTGCTGGCCGGCGCCATCACCATGACGCTGACGGACCGCCATTTCGGCACCAACTTCTTCAACCCGGCTGGCGGCGGTGACCCGATCATGTACCAGCACATCTTCTGGTTCTTCGGACACCCAGAGGTGTACATCATGATCCTGCCGGCGTTCGGCATCGTGAGCGCCATCATCCCGGCTTTCGCCCGCAAGAAGCTGTTCGGCTACACCTCGATGGTTTACGCCACGGGTTCGATCGCCATCCTGTCGTTCATCGTGTGGGCTCACCACATGTACACGACCGGCATGCCGGTGACGGGTCAGCTGTTCTTCATGTACGCGACCATGCTGATCGCGGTGCCCACGGGCGTGAAGGTGTTCAACTGGATCGCGACCATGTGGCGCGGTTCGATGACCTTCGAAACCCCGATGCTGTTCGCCGTCGGCTTCCTGTTCGTGTTCTCGATGGGCGGCTTCACTGGCCTGATTCTGTCGATGGCCCCGATCGACCAGCAGCTGCAGGACACCTACTACGTCGTGGCTCACTTCCACTACGTGCTGGTGGCTGGCTCCCTGTACGCCCTGTTCGCAGGTGTGTACTACTGGGGTCCGAAGTGGACGGGCGTGATGTATTCGGAAACCCGTGGTCGCATCCACTTCTGGGGTTCGCTGGTGTTCTTCAACGTCACCTTCTTCCCGATGCACTTCCTGGGTCTGGCCGGCATGCCCCGTCGTTATGCCGACTACCCGATGCAGTTCACCGACTTCAACCAGATCGCCAGCATTGGCGCCTTCGGTTTCGGTCTGATGCAGGTCTACTTCTTCCTGTTCGTGGTCATCCCGATGATGCGCGGCAAGGGCGAGAAGGCCCCGCAGAAGCCTTGGGAAGGTGCTGAAGGCCTGGAGTGGGAAGTGCCGTCGCCGGCCCCGTTCCACACCTTCGAGAACCCGCCGAAGCTGGACATCACCGCCACCAAGGTGATCGGCTGAATCCGCCATGGCGCAGACTCCTGAACAACGCAAGGCCAACCTGAAGCTCGGACTCGTGCTGGCTTCGGTGGCCGTGGTGCTGGGTGTCGGCTTCGTGGTGAAAATCGCGCTGCTTGGCGGCGTCCACTGAGCCCCCCATGACCCTGATCGAGCGACTCCGGCGCGACAACCACCAGATGGTGGTGAAGCTGCTCGTGGTGACGGCCCTGATGTTCGGCTTCGGCTATGCGCTTGTGCCCATGTACAAGCACATCTGCGAGGCCCTGGGCATCAACGTGCTGTCGCTGTCTGAGCAGAAGAACGGCGGCGTGAGTGGCACGCGTGAGCGGCCTGCGAACACGCAGGTCGATCTCACGCGCAGCATCACGGTCGAGTTCGACGCCAACGCCCGCGGCCCTTGGGAGTTCAAACCCGCGCAGCGTTCAGTGGTGGTGCACCCGGGTGAAATGGCCACCGTGATGTACGAGTTCCGCAATGTGCAGAACCGTGTCATGGCAGCGCAGGCCATCCCAAGCTACGCACCGCACCAGGCGTCGACGCACTTCAACAAGCTCGAATGCTTCTGCTTCAACGAATACACCCTGCAGCCCGGCGAAAGCAAGCAGTGGCCTGTGGTGTTCTACATTGATCCGAAGCTGCCGCGCGACGTGACCACCATCACCTTGTCGTACACCTTCTTCGAGGTGGGTGGCAAGACGCCTGCGGCGCCTACGGGCAAGGCCGCAGCCGTTGTCACAGGCACCGGGGAGCGCTCATGAGCGAGCCCGGCGACCTGCGTGAGGCAGCGTCCCGCAAGGGCACGTTTCTGGGCACGATGAAGGCAGTTGCCTGGTCGTTTTTTGGTGTCCGTCGTGGCGCCGATTATGAAAAAGATGTGAGCCAGATCAATCCGGTGCATCTCGTCATCGCGGGCCTGCTCGGCGCCGCGGTGTTCGTGGGCACCTTGGTGGTCCTGGTGAAGTGGGTGGTTGGCAGCGGCGTGGCCGCATGACCACCCCCGGTTGAATTCAAGATACAGCGTTCAAGTTACTGAGCCAATTCGAATTGGTGTCAAGGAGAGACAAGCAATGTCCGCAGTAAGCAACCACGGGGCGACGCCCTATTACTTCGTGCCGGGGCCTTCGCGCCACCCGGTGATGGCCGCCATCGGCCTGTTCTTTGTCATCCTTGGCGCCGGTCAATGGGTCAACGGCCACGGCTGGGGCGCCTGGTCGCTGCTGCTGGGCATGGTGATCTGGCTGACGGTGCTGTACCAGTGGTTCGGCGACGCCATCAGCGAAAGCATGGACGGCCAGTACTCCGATCGCATCGATGTCTCCTTCCGCTGGAGCATGAGCTGGTTCATCTTCTCGGAAGTGATGTTCTTCGCAGCGTTCTTCGGTGCGCTGTACTGGGCTCGCAACCATTCGCTGCCGATGCTGGGCAACCTGGATCACCAGGTGCTTTGGCCTGATTTCAAGGCTATCTGGCCGAGCGCCATGGCTGGCCTGACCGCTTCGCCGGCAGGCACGGTCGAGCCGTTCACCACGATGGGCCCGTGGCCGATCCCGACGATCAACACCGGCATCCTGCTGACGTCCGGCATCACGCTGACCATCGCTCACCACGCCCTGATCGCCGGCCAACGCGCCAAGACGATTTTCTGGATGTGGGTGACGGTGCTGCTGGGTGTGGTCTTCCTGGGCTTCCAGGCTTACGAGTACATGCACGCCTACAGCGAGCTGAACCTGAAGTTGACCTCGGGCATCTACGGTTCGACCTTCTACATGCTCACCGGCTTCCACGGCTTTCACGTGTTCCTCGGCATGCTGATGCTGCTGATCATCACGCTGCGCCTGACGAAGGGCCACTTCACGGCTGACCGTCACTTCGGTTTCGAAGGCGCTGCCTGGTACTGGCACTTTGTCGACGTGGTCTGGCTCGGCCTCTACATCGTCGTTTACTGGATGTAAAAAACAGATGGGCCCACGCGGGGCCCATGCTTCCAAGAGAACGCCGCCTTGTGCGGCGTTTTTGCTGCCTCGATCAGCTGCCGATCGGCAAGCCGGTCGGTCGGATCCAGCCCATGTACCAGGACAGCAGGATGAACAGGAACAGCGTCACCGACAGGCCGACGCGCACCGCCAGGGCCCACGCCATGCGCGAGTTCTGCTCCTGTTTGCCCTGGCCGCGGCGCAGCATGAACAGGCCCGCACCCGCAAGGGCGCAGAGGATGGCGATCAAGGCCAGCACAATGATGATTTTCATGACGCCTGATTATTCCACCCTGTTCGAGATGGGCGCTTTGCCATGACCCTGTCCACCACCGGGCGACGTCGGCTCGTATTGCTGGCCGCTGTGGTCGCCTGCCTCGTCACGGCCAGGCTGGGCGTTTGGCAGCTCGACCGGGCCGAGTCCAAGCTCGCCCTGCAGGCCGCCATCCAGACAGCTGCTGAAGCCTCACCGCTGAGCCAGGCGGAATTGGCGCGCGACGAGGACGGGCTATCCCGCCAGCTGCATCGCCAGATCACCTTGCAGGGCGAATGGCTGGACAGCGCCACGGTCTACCTCGACAACCGCCAGATGCGCGGCCGGCCCGGCTTCTTCGTGGTCACGCCCTTGCGGCTGGCCAGTGGCGATGCGGTGCTGGTTCAACGCGGCTGGTTGCCGCGAGATGCCCAGGACCGCAGCCGCGTTCCAACCTTCACCAGCCAAGTCGGGGTGGTGACTGTGCTGGCCCGCATCGAGGCGGCGCCGTCCCGGCTGGCCTCGCTGGGTCAGGAAGCGCCGGGCCCGATACAGCAGAACATCGATGTTGAAGAGCGATCCAGGGCGCTGGGCCTGAGCTTGCGCCCGCTCTCCGTCCAGCAACTGGTGGCCCCCGGCGACCAGCCGGACGGCCTGTTGCGTGATTGGCCGCAAGTGTCCGTGGATGTGCACAAGCATTACGGGTATGCGGCCCAGTGGTTTGTCTTCTGCGCGATGATCGCGGGTCTTTATGTCTGGTTCCAACTCCTCCGCCCACGCCGTGTCCGCACCTCATGATGATCCCGTCTCGATGACGGTCCACACCTTGCCCGCCGCCGAGCTGGCGCCCGTTGGTCAGACTCGCAAAGGCCGGCTGACGATGCTGCTGGTCTTGCTGGCCTGCGCTGCGCCGGTGATCGCGTCCTACTTCAGCTATTACGTCGTCCGGCCCAGTGCCCGCAGCAACTATGCGGAGCTGATCCAGCCGACGGCAGGTATCCCGGCAGCGCTGGCCCTCACCGATGCGGCAGGCCAAGCCGTGCCCCCCCTGTCCCTGAAAGGGCAGTGGCTGATGGTGGTGGTGGCCGGTGGTGCTTGCGATGAACGCTGCGAAAAGCTGCTTTTCGCTCAACGACAGCTGCGCGAAATGATGGGCCGCGAAAAGGAGCGCGTCGACCGTGTCCTGCTCCTGACCGACGACGCGCCGGTGCGCGCGCCCATCCAGGAAGCCTTGCGCTCGGGCACGCCGGCGACGGTGCTGCGCGTGCAGCGTGAGGCCTTGGCCAACTGGCTCAAGCCTGAAGCCGGCAGCGCGCTGGAAGATCACATCTACCTCGTCGACCCGATGGGCGAGTGGATGATGCGCACGCCGGTGGATCTGGATCCGGCCCGCTTCCGCAAGGACCTGGAGCGCTTGCTGCGCGCCTCGTCGTCCTGGGACCGCGAAGGTCGGGGTTCGTGATGCCAGACGTCAGCGCAGCCGACCATTGGCTCACCGGCCTGCAGCTCCTGCTGCTCGCCGGCGTGTTGAGCCTGCTGCCGCTGTCGGTGTGGGTGTGGCGCACGCGCACCGCGCCGCCCGCCACGCGCCTGCGCGCGCTCACGGCATTGACGCTGTTTCTGACCTTCGACCTGATCGTCTTCGGCGCCTTCACCCGGCTGAGCGATTCCGGCCTCGGTTGCCCTGACTGGCCCGGCTGCTACGCCGAAGCCACGCCCTGGGCGGCGCATGAAGAAATCCATGCCGCGCAGAGCGCCCAGCCGACCGGGCCGGTGACGTTCAGCAAGGCCTGGATCGAGATGATCCACCGCTACCTCGCCATGACGGTGGGGGCGTTGATCCTGCTTTCCTGCGCCTTGTCCTGGCGCTGGCGGGCACAGGTGCCGCAAGGCTGGAAATGGCCGCTGGCCACGCTGGCCTGGGTGCTGGTGCAAGGGCTGTTCGGCAAGTACACGGTCACGTTGAAGCTCTATCCGGCCATCGTCACCCTGCACCTGATGGGCGGCATCACCCTGCTGGCCTTGCTGGTGGTGCAGCATGAGCGCTACCTGGCCATGCCCGTGGCGGTATCGACGGCGCTGCGCCGCGGCCTCTGGCTCGTGCTGGGGCTGCTGGTGGTGCAGGTCGCCCTTGGCGGCTGGGTCAGCACGAACTACGCCGTACTGGCATGTCGCGGTTTCCCGACCTGCAATGGCCAATGGTGGCCCGACATGGATGCCGGCCACGGCTTCACCATCCTGCGTGAACTGGGCCGCGCCGGTAGCGGTGAGTACCTGCCTGCGAACGCACTGGTGGCCATCCACATGGCCCACCGGCTGATGGCGGTCGTGGTGTTGGCGGCCTTGTTGTCGCTGGCGCTGGCCTGCTGGCGCTCCGGCGGCGCCATGAAGCGCACGGCGGGTTGGCTGCTGGGCTTGAGCACGCTGCAGCTGGCCACCGGCCTGGGCAATGTGGTGCTGCACTGGCCTCTGATTGGCGCCTTGCTGCACACCGGTGGCGCGGCAGCGTTGGTGGCGGTGCTGGTCGCCGCGCTCCAGCGAACCACCTTGCCCAAATCAAGTATTTCCCCCGCAAGTGCGTTCCAATCGGTTCGCACTGCCTGATCGTTGCTTCCTGATGACTCCCACCCTTGCCCCGACCCCGCCAGCGTCTTCGCGCTGGTCCCAGTATTACGCGCTCACCAAGCCCCGGGTGGTTCAGCTGATCGTGTTCTGTGCCGTCATCGGCATGCTGCTCGCCGCACCCGGCCTGCCGTCGTGGCGCATCCTGGTCGCAGCCACCGCCGGCATCTGGCTGGTGGCGGGCGCCGCAGCCGCCTTCAATTGCCTGATCGAGCGCGAGATCGACCGCCGCATGAAGCGCACCGCCTGGCGCCCGACCGCCAAGGGCGAGTTGCCTGAAGCCCAGACGCTGCTGTTCTCGGGCGTGCTGTGCAGCATCGGTTGCGCCGTACTGTGGATCTGGGTGAACCCGCTCACCATGTGGCTGACGCTGGGTACCTTTGTTGGTTACGCCATCATCTACACGGTGGTGCTGAAGCCGCTGACCCCGCAGAACATCGTGATCGGCGGGGCGTCTGGTGCGATGCCGCCGGTGCTCGGGTGGGCCGCCGTGCGTGGCGATGCCGGGCCTGAGGCCTGGCTGTTGTGCCTGATCATCTTCCTGTGGACGCCGCCGCATTTCTGGGCGCTGGCGCTCTACCGCGCCGAGGAGTACCGCGCATCCGGCTTGCCCATGCTGCCGGTCACCCACGGCGCTGAGCTGACACGGCTGCATGTATTTCTTTACACCATCATCCTGCTGGCCGGCACCATGCTGCCGTTCATCTACGGCATGAGCGGCTGGATCTACCTGGTCAGCGCCCTGGTGCTCGGTCTGGCTTTCATGGCCTATGCCTGGCGCCTCTGGCGCAACTACTCGGACGCCCTCGCGCGTCAGACCTTTCGCTTCTCCATCCTGCACCTGTCGCTGTTGTTCGCGGCCCTGCTGGTGGACCACTACGTCAGCCCATGGATGCACCAATGAACCCAGGCCGCGCGCGCCGGCACGCCTTGCTGGCTCTTGCAGGCGCCGCCACCACGCTGCTGGGTATGACCACCGGCTTGTCGGGTTGTGACCAGTCGGGCGGGCAGGGCGCTGCAGGCGTCAGTCCGTTCAAGGGCACCGATCTGACCGGGGCGGATTACGCCAAGGAGCTGGGGCTGCCCGACGTCGACGGCAAGGTGCGCACGCTCGCCGAGTTCAAAGGCAAGGTCGTGGCGGTCTTCTTTGGCTACGTGCAATGTCCCGATGTGTGCCCGATCACGATGGCCGAGCTGGCTGCCGTGAAGCAGCAACTGGGGGCGGATGGCGCCAAGCTGCAGCCGGTGTTCGTCACGGTAGATCCGGAGCGCGACACGGCCGCGGTGCTCAAGCCCTACCTCGCCAACTTCGGCAGCGATTTCATCGCGCTGCGCGGCGAGTCTGAACAGATCAAGAACCTGGCCAAATCTTTCAAGGTCTTCTACGCGAAGGTGCCGGGCAAGTCAGACGCCAACAACTACACGATGGACCACTCCGCTGCGGTTTACCTCTTCGACACCGAAGGCCGGGTGCGTGTGTACGAGCGCTACGGCACGCCGGTTGACGCCCTCGTCAACGACGTGAAGGTCTTGCTGGCTGGTCGTTGAGCTGGCACCAACAACAAAGGCTCCCGCGGGAGCCTTTGTCTTGTCTGCCGCCCGCAGCACTTGCTCGGGCAGCGGCGCGAGCGCCGGCCCTCAGACCGTCTCGATCGCCTTGCGCATCTTCTTCAACGCAGCCACCTCGATCTGGCGGATGCGCTCGGCGCTGACGCCGTATTCCGAGGCCAGTTCGTGCAGCGTCATGCCGCCCGAGCTGTCGTCGTTCACCTTCAGCCAGCGCTCTTCCACGATGCGGCGGCTGCGGTCGTCCAGTGCTGCCAGCGCCTGGGTGATGCCGTCGCTGGAGAGATGGTCGCGCTTGCGGGCTTCCAGTACGCGGGTGGGCTCATGGGTGTCATCGGCGAGGTAGGCGATGGGCGCGTAGCTCTCTTCGCCGTCGTCGGTCTGCGGCTCCAGGGCCACGTCACCGCCCGACATCCGGGTCTCCATCTCGATGACTTCTTCCGGCTTCACATTCAGCTGCTGCGCCACCACGTCCACTTCGTCGGGCGTCAGCGTGTTGCGGAAAGTTTCGGTGTCACCGGCCTTGCTCTTCAGACCCTGCTTCATCGAGCGCAGGTTGAAGAACAGCTTGCGCTGGGACTTGGTGGTCGCCACCTTCACCATGCGCCAGTTCTTCAGGATGTATTCGTGGATCTCGGCCTTGATCCAGTGCAGCGCGTAGCTGACCAGACGCACGCCCTGGCCCGGATCGAAGCGCTTGACCGCCTTCATCAGGCCGACATTGCCTTCCTGGATCAGGTCGCCCTGCGGCAGGCCGTAGCCCATGTACTGGCGCGACACCGACACCACCAGGCGCAGGTGCGACAACACCAGCCGACCGGCGGACTGCACATCACCATCGGCCTGCAGCTTGCGGCCGAGTTCGGATTCTTCCTCGGGGGTGAGCAGAGGAATGCGGTTGACCGCCGTGATGTAGGCATCCAGGTTGCCGATGGACGGCACCATGGCCCACGGGTCACGCAGGGCAACAGCGGTGGGGGTGGTCTTGATGTTCATGCCGAGTCGGAGTGTCCGAAAGACGAAAGGTTCCAGAGATATTAGCACTCTCCGAAGAGGAGTGCTAAACCCTGGAAAAGCCCCCGAAGCGACCTTTTTGGCGGTTTCCCGCCGTCAGACGTTGAACAGGAAGTTCAGCACGTCGCCGTCCTTGACGACGTATTCCTTGCCTTCAGCGCGCATCTTGCCGGCGTCCTTGGCCCCTTGTTCACCCTTGAACTGGATGAAATCATCGAAGGCGATGGTCTGGGCGCGGATGAAGCCACGCTCGAAGTCGGTGTGGATCACGCCGGCGGCCTGCGGGGCGGTGTCGCCCACATGGATGGTCCAGGCGCGCACTTCCTTCACGCCTGCGGTGAAGTAGGTCTGCAGGCCCAGCAGCTTGAAGGCTGCGCGGATCAGGCGGTTCAGGCCCGGCTCGTCCTGGCCCATTTCTGCCAGGAACATCGCGCGATCTTCATCTTCCATCTCGGCCAGCTCGGCTTCGGTCTTCGCGCAGATAGCCACCACGAAGCCCTTCTGGGCAGCGGCGTATTCCTTCAGACGTTCCAGGAAGGGGTTGTTCTCGAACCCGGTTTCCGAGACGTTGCCGACGAACATGGCCGGCTTGGCCGTGATCAGGCACAGCGGCTTCAGGATGACCAGTTCGTCCTTCGAGAAGTCGATCGAGCGCACAGGCTTCGCCTGGTCCAGCGCGGCCTGGCACTTCTCCAGCACCTTCACCAGCGCTGCGGCTTCCTTGTCATTGCCCGAGCGCGCGGCCTTGTTGTAGCGGTGCAGGCTCTTCTCCACCGTGCCCAGGTCGGCCAGGCACAGCTCGGTCTGGATGACCTCGATGTCGGAGATCGGATCAACCTTGCCCGACACGTGGATCACGTTGTCGTCTTCGAAGCAGCGCACCACATTGACGATCGCGTCGGTTTCGCGGATGTGGCTCAGGAACTGGTTGCCCAGGCCTTCGCCCTTGGACGCGCCCGCCACCAGGCCGGCAATGTCCACGAACTCGACGATGGCCGGCAGGATGCGCTCAGGTTTGACGATCTCGGCCAGCGCAGCCAGGCGGGGGTCAGGCACTTCCACCACGCCGACGTTCGGCTCGATCGTGCAGAACGGATAGTTCTCGGCAGCGATGCCAGCCTTGGTCAGGGCATTGAACAGGGTGGACTTGCCGACGTTGGGCAGACCGACGATGCCGCACTTCAGGCTCATGGGGAACTTTCGCTGTTGGGGACGGGAATGAAACGGTGGGGCCAGCAAGGGCACCAAACCGCGCATTTTAAGGCGGCTCCCTACAATCGGCTGCATGAGCAACCTGGATGTGCGCATTCTTGGCACCGGCATCGTCAGCCGGACCCTCGCCCTGGCCCTGGCCCGACGGGGGCTGCGGGTAGCGCTGCAGGCCCGATCAGCCGCGGTGCCGGCCCAGCCTGACCTGCGCGCCTACGCGCTCAACCCGGCCTCGGTGGCGCTGCTCACCGACCTGAAGGTGTGGGACGCCTTGCCCGCCGACGCGCGCACTGAAGTGCACGACATGCGGGTGGCGGGTGATGCCCCCGGCGCGCAGCTGGCCTTGTCGGCGTGGCAGCAGGCCGTGCCGGCCCTGGCCTGGATCGTCGACGCGGCTGCGCTGGAAGCCACCCTCGACGCCGCATCGCGCTTCGCCCCGAATGTCGAGTTGCAGGAAGAGCCTGCCCCTGCGCCCTTGACCGTGGTCGCCGAAGGCAAGGCCTCGGCCGCCCGTGAGCAATTGGGCGTGCGCTTCGAGCGGCATGCCTATGGCCACAGCGCGCTCGCAGCCCGCTTGGTCAGCGACCGGCCCCATGCCGGCGTGGCGCACCAGTGGTTCCGCTCGCCGGATGTGCTGGCGCTATTGCCCTTCGACCGTCCGGAAGTCGGCCACAGCTTCGGGCTGGTCTGGTCGCAGCCGGAAGAGCAGGCACGCAACTGGCTGACGGCCGAGCCCGAGGCGCTGGAAGCCGTGTTGAACGCCATGACGGGCGGCGCGGCGGGCACCCTGCGCCTGGCCAGTGACCGTGCGGTGTGGCCGCTGGCGCTGGGCCATGCCAGCGAGGTGTGCGGCCCCGGCTGGGTGCTGGTGGGTGATGCCGCCCATGTGGTGCACCCGCTGGCGGGCCAGGGCCTGAACCTGGGTCTGGCCGATGTGATGGCCCTGACCGATGTGCTGGCCAGCCGCGAAAGCTGGCGCAGCACCGGCGACCACGATCTGCTCAGGCGTTATGCCCGCCGCCGCCGGGCCGCCACCTGGGCGATGGCCCGCACCACCGACGGTCTGTGGCAGCTGTTTGCGCAGAATCCACCCGGCCTTCGGGAACTTCGCAACGCCGGACTGAGTCTGGTTGAACACCTGCCCCCCCTCAAGCGCTGGCTGGTTGGTCGGGCGCTTGACGTATAAAGCGCGTTCCACGGCTCTGCGTGCGGGCCATTCACCTCAGGATGTTCATGCTGTCTCACCACCTTCGCCGGCCGTCCGGCCTGCACCGCGCCTTCCTGCTGTCGCTGACGGCCGCGGCCCTGACCAGCCCGGCATGGGCTGACGAAGCCGCCATCCGCAAGACGCTGGCCGACCGCATGCCCAGCCTGCCGAAGATCGACGAAATCAGCAAGACGCCGGTGGCTGGGCTGTATGAAGTGCGCATGGGTGCCGAGCTGCTCTACACCGACGAGACCGGCAACTTCCTGATCGACGGCTCCATCTTTGACACCAAGGCCCGCGTCAACCTGACGCAGGCGCGCGTTGAAAAGCTCACGGCGATCGACTTCGCCAACCTGCCGCTCAAGGACGCGATGGTCATGAAGCAGGGTACAGGCCTGCGCAAGATGGCGGTGTTTGCCGACCCGAACTGCGGCTACTGCAAGCGCCTCGAAAAAGACCTGCTGACCCTGAAGGATGTGACCATCTACACCTTCGTGCTGCCCATCCTCGGCGGTGACTCCGCCTTGAAGTCGCGCAACATCGTCTGCGCGAAAGAGCCGATGAAGACCTGGCGCAGCTGGATGATCGATGGCGCGGTGCCGGCCCGCTCGGCCGAGGGCTGTGACGCCACCGCGCTGGAGCGCAACCAGGAATTCGCCCGCAAATACAAGATCAACGGCACCCCGGCCCTGGTCTTCGAAGACGGCACACGCGCCCCGGGGGCCTGGCCGGCCGACCGCATCGAGAAACAACTCGTCGCGGCCCGCAAGTCCTGAGCGTCCGGTTGGCGCCACGGTCTCTCGCCGCAGCCGCCCCGAACGCCGGGCGCTGAAGCGACAATGCGCGCCCATGAGTGACCTACACCTGACCCCTTCGCCCCACGCGGCCGAGCCGCCACAACTGGCTCGCCGCCTGGGCCACGCCGGGTTGATTCCGTTCGTGCTCGGCGCCCTGCTGGTCTGGCTGGTGGCGCACAACCCCGACGCACACGCCTTCGTGACGCTGGCACTGGCCGGTTACGCGGCCACCATCGTGGCCTTCCTGGGCGGCGTGCACTGGGGCCTGGCCATGCGGGTCGATGGGCTTGGTCCGCGTTCTTTCCGCTGGGCCATGGTGCCGCCGCTGGTGGCCTGGCTGGGCGTGATCATGCCCGCCTATGCTGGCCTGGCTTTGCTCGGCGCCATGCTCATCGTCTGCTACGTGGTGGACCGCCGCCTGTACGTGGCCAACGGCCAGGCCCACTGGCTGACGCTGCGTTTCCGCCTCACGCTGGTGGCCTCGCTGGCCTGCTTTTTCGGTGCCGCCGGCACCTGACACTCCACAAGACACCCCCGCCCATGGCTGACATCCTCTACCGCATCGAGCCCGTCGACCTGACCGGTCACCGCTACCAGGTCACGCTGACCATTCCGGCGCCGGCTGCCGACCAGACCGTCAGCCTGCCGGTTTGGATCCCCGGCAGCTACATGGTGCGCGAGTTTGGTCGCCACCTGAGCGGCATGACGGGCCGCCAGGGGCAGACGCCTGTCGCCCTGACCCAGCTCGACAAGACCACCTGGCAAGCCGACTGCACTGGCCGCACGGCGCTGGTGCTGCAGTACCAGGTCTATGCCTTCGACAACTCGGTGCGCACGGCCTGGCTGGACGACGAGCGGGGCTTCTTCAACCCCACCAGCCTGTGCCTGCGGGTGCATGGCCGGGAAGCCGACGTGCATGCGGTTCAGCTGGCCGGCCTGCCCACGGGCTGGGACGTGGCCACCGCCATGCCGGCCGCTGCCAAGGGCCGCAACGCCTTTGTCTCGGCCAATTACGACGAGCTGGCCGACCACCCCTTCGAGCTCGGCCGCTTCTGGCGCGGCAGCTTCGACGCCGGTGGCGTGACGCATGAGTTCGTGGTGGCCGGTGCCTGGCCGGGCTTTGACGGCGCCCGCCTGCTGGCGGACACCAAGCGCATATGCGCGGCCCAGATCAGCTTCTGGCACGGCCGCAAGAAGCCGCCGTTCCAGCGCTACGTCTTCATGCTCAACGTGGTGGAAGAGGGCTACGGCGGCCTGGAGCACCGTGCCAGCACCGCACTGATCGCCAACCGCCGCGACCTGCCGCGCCAGGGTGATCCGGCCAAGGAAGCCTCCGAGGGTTACCTCACGTTGCTGGGCCTGATCAGCCACGAGTATTTCCACACCTGGAACGTCAAGCGCCTCAAGCCCGCCGAGTTCCTGAACTACGACTACACCCGCGAAAACTACACCGAGCTGCTGTGGTTCTTCGAGGGCTTCACGTCTTACTACGACGACCTGTTCCTGGTGCGCGCCGGTCTGATCGACGCCCCGCGTTACCTGAAGCTGCTGACCCGCACGATCAACGGTGTGGCCGCCACGCCGGGCCGCGCGGTGCAAAGCGTGGCCGAGTCCAGTTTTGATGCCTGGGTGAAGTACTACCGCCAGGACGAAAACACGGCCAATGCCACGGTGAGCTACTACACCAAGGGCTCGCTGATTGCCTTGCTGCTGGACCTGCGGCTGCGCGCCACCGGCGAGGCCTCGCTGGATGATGTGATGCGCGGCTTGTGGGCCGCCTGCCCGGACGGCGGTGTCACCGAGGCGGCCATCCTCGCTCAGGTTGAAGCCTTGGCTGGCCCGATGCTGCGCCTGGAACTGCTGGGCTGGGTGCATGGCCGCGGTGACTTGCCGCTGAACGATGCGCTGGCCGCCAACGCCGTGAACATCGGCGCGGACAACGCGGCCTGGGCGGCGGGTCTCGGCTTGCGTCTGTCCGAAGGCCCGGTTACCGGCATCGTGGTCAAGTCGGTGCTGCAGGGCAGCGCGGCGGCTGAGGCCGGCTTGAGCGCGGGCGACGAGCTGCTGGCCGTGGAAGGCTGGCGCGTGCGTCGCTTCGAGGACGCCCGCCAGTGGGTGGCCCCTGACCAGCCCTTCGAGGTGCTGCTGAGCCGCCAGCAGAAGGTGCGCAGCGTGCGCATCACGCCGCAGGCCGAGGCGCCGCTGGCAGCCACCTGCACCTTGACACTGAACCACGCCGCCCCGGCGCCTGCGCAAGCCCTGCGCAAGGCCTGGATCGGCACCTGAGGCGTGGGTGCAGCCGGTCTTCGGTGACAACGTGCTGCACCATGGCCCTGACCCGCTGAAGCAAGCGAAGACGTGACCCCTTCCCGGCTGATCCCGTCGCGCCGCGTGGCCTGGTGGCTCTCGCTGCTGCTGGTGCTGCTGGCGCATGCCTGCGTCGGCCACCAGGTGCTCGACAGCCAGATCGGCGATGGCGATGCGAGCACGGTGCCCGAGGCCATCGACGTGGCCTTCGTGCGTGAGCTTGCGCCCACCACGCCGCCGGTGCTGGCCGCAGCCACACCGCCTGTGCCGGTGGCGGCTGCCGTGCAGCCGGCTTCCAGCCCGGCCAAGGCCGCGTCGTCGCCGGATGCCGCCGCCTCAACGCTGCCCCGCCTCGCTGCCGGCGAGGCCCTGCCTGAACTCGGTGCGCCTGAGCCGGTCATCGTGCCCCCCGTGGCGCAGGCCGCCAGCACGCCGCCACCCGTCATCGTGCCGGGCCCGCTGGATGCCCCGGCGGGCCTGCCACCCGCCGCCACGGCGACGGCAGCGGTGACAGGCGCCTCGGCCCCGGTGGCGCAGGCCATGGACTGGCCGCCTTCCACCCGCCTGCGCTACAAGCTGGAAGGCAACTTCCGCGGCCCTTTGTTCGGCACAGCCCAGGTGGAGTGGCTGCGCCAGGAGGCGCATTACCAGGTGCGCCTGGGCGTGAAGGTCGACCCCGTGTTCGAGCGACGCATGCTCAGCGACGGCACCCTCACGGCAGCCGGGCTGGTGCCGCGCCGCTACGACCAGCAGACCGACATCCCTTTCCGGGGCACCCGCACCGAGACCGTCCAGTTCGACAACGACGTGGTGCGCCTGGCCAACGGACAAAGCGTGGAGCGCCCGGCCGGCGTGCAAGACACCGCCAGCCAGTTTGTGCAGATGACCTGGCTGTTTCTCTCGCGGCCGCAGCAGCTGCAGGTGGGGCAATCGGTGGAATTTCCGCTGGCACTGCCGCGCCGCCTGGGCCGCTGGACTTACGACGTGGTGGAAAAGGTGGAACTGGCGCTGCCATTCGGCACCGTCGAGGCCTTCCATTTGAAGCCCCGATTGACCGGCAGCCGGCCGAACGAGTTGTCGGTGGAAATGTGGATCGCGCCCTCGCTGCAGTACCTGCCGGTGCGCATCGGCATCCGCCAGGACGCTGAAACCTGGCTCGACCTGCAATTGCAGCAGCGCCCGCAGCAGGCCGCGCCCCGCTGACCCAGAATATCGACATCGCCCGCACCCGAATCGGGCCTCACTGGAGACTTGCCAATGACCTACGAATGCATCCTGACCGACGTGCGCGGCGAAGGCGCCCTGAAGACCGGCCTGATCACGCTCAACCGGCCCAAGCAGATGAACGCGTTGAACGACCAGCTGATGGACGAGCTGGGCCAGGCGCTGCTGGCCTTTGATGCGGACGACGGCATTGGCTGCATCGTGGTCACCGGCAGCGAAAAGGCCTTTGCGGCCGGCGCCGACATCGCGGCCATGAAGGACTACGACTTCGCCCACACCTATCGCCACGAATACATCAGCCGCAACTGGGAAACCATGCGCAAGGTGCGCAAGCCCGTCATCGCGGCCGTGGCCGGTGTGGCGCTGGGCGGTGGCTGTGAAGTGGCGATGATGTGCGACATGATCGTGGCGGCCGACAACGCCCGCTTCGGTCAGCCTGAGATCACCATCGGCGTGATTCCGGGCGCAGGTGGCACCCAGCGTCTTCCGCGCGCCATCGGCAAGGCCAAGGCCATGGACATGGTGCTGACGAACCGCTGGATCACCGCCGCCGAAGCCGACGCCTGGGGCCTGGTGTCACGCGTGGTGCCCGCCGCCACGCTGATGGACGAAGTGATCGCCATCGCCGAGAAGATCAACGGCCTGGGCCAGCTGGCGCTGTTCGCTGCCAAGGAATCGGTGAACCGGGCGTTTGAAGGTTCGCTCAACGACGGGCTCTGGTACGAGCGTCGCCTGTTCCACGCCATGTTCGGCACGGCCGATCAGCGCGAAGGCATGGCCGCCTTCCTCGACAAGCGGCCGGCCAAGTTCAACGCCGCCGATTGAGCAGGGCAGCCCTGCTCGTCTCAGATCAGGGTTGCAGCCAGCGCGCACCGTCTGCGCCGAGCAGGGCGCGGCGATGCCCGCTGGGCTGCAGCGACAACCAGTCGATCGACACCACCCGCGCCTCGATCACCGCGAAGTGACCTCGGTTTTCGCCGGCCGGCGGGCCTTCGTGGGCTGCGCCCGCAGCGTCGAGCGTGGAGCCCGGCGCCTGCGGGGCGAGGTAGTCATTCGCGGCACGGCTGAGCTGCATCGAGGCCCAGCGCGACGACACCGCCAGCCCACTGGCCAGCAGCGACAACTGCACCCGCAGCCGCAACTGCCAAGCCAGCTCGGGGCACCAGGCCACGATCAGGCCCTGCGGTTGCTGCTCAATCTGCCCGGCTTTCGGTGAACGTGCGTCCGTGTAGAAGCGCAGCACCTGCTGCGATGCATCGGCCTCCCGCAGGATCACGGTGCGTGCATCCGGCGCGCCGGCGTGGTCGACCGTGGCCAGCGTCACCTGCCGCCAGCCGTGGCCGCGATCACGCGCCGCCCGGGTCAGCTCGGCCCAGACGCGGCCGTGCAGCTCGTCGAGTTGCACGGGGTCAGGGGCAGGGTGGGGCAGGGCAGACATGAAGCTACTTTCGCGGCAAGCGTGGCCGGGCGCCACCCCGTCAAACCCGCAAGGGGTCAGCTTTCGCGGCGCAGGGCCGGGAACAGGATCACGTCACGGATGGCCGGCGAGTCGGTCAGCAGCATCATCAGGCGGTCAATGCCGATGCCGCAGCCGCCCGTCGGGGGCATGCCGTATTCGAGGGCGCGGATGAAGTCGGCGTCGTAATACATCGCCTCGTCGTCACCGGCTTCCTTGTTCTCGACCTGGGCCAGGAAACGTGCGGCCTGGTCTTCGGCGTCGTTCAGCTCCGAGAAGCCGTTGCCGAACTCGCGGCCGGTGATGAACAGCTCGAAGCGTTCGGTCAGTGCCGGGTTGGTGTCCGATGCGCGAGCCAGCGGGCTCACTTCGACGGGGTAGTCGATGATGAACGTCGGCTGCCACAGCTTTTCTTCCACCACGGCTTCGAACAGGCCGAACTGCAGCTGCGCCAGCTTCCAGTGCTTCGGCGGCTCTTCGCCCAGGGCGGTGAGCTTGGCGTGCACGGCTTCTGCCGAATCGGCTTCGGCTTCGCTCAGGCCGGCGTGGGCCACCAGCGAATCACGCACCGACAGGCGGGCGAACGGCTCATCGAGGTGCACTTCACGGCCGGCGTAGCTCACGCGGGCCGAGCCCGTGGCCGAGCGCGCAGCATGGCGCAGCACGGCTTCGGTGAAGTCCATCAGGTCGTGGTGGTTCCAGTAGGCCGCGTAGAACTCCATCATCGTGAATTCCGGGTTGTGCCGGACGCTCACGCCTTCGTTGCGGAAGTTGCGGTTGATCTCGAAAACGCGCTCGAAGCCGCCCACCACCAGTCGCTTCAGGTACAGCTCGGGCGCGATGCGCAAGAACATTTCCTGGTCGAGTGCGTTGTGGTGCGTGACAAACGGACGGGCATTTGCGCCGCCGGGAATCGGGTGCAGCATCGGCGTTTCCACTTCCAGGAAGCCGTGCTCGACCATGAAGTTGCGGATCGAGGCCACGCCCTTGCTGCGGGCGATGAAACGGGTGCGGGCCGTCTCGTCCATCATCAGGTCGACATACCGCTGGCGGTACTTCTGCTCCTGGTCGGTCATGCCGTGGAACTTGTCGGGCAGCGGGCGCAGGCTCTTGGTCAGCATGCGCACCATCGTGGCCTTGATCGACAGCTCGCCGGTCTTGGTGCGGAACAGCGTGCCTTCGCAGGCAATGATGTCGCCCAGGTCCCAGTGCTTGAACGCGGCCAGCACGTCGGGGCCGACGTTGTCCTGCGTGATGTAGAGCTGGATGCGGCCCGTGGCGTCCTGCACGGTGGCGAAGCAGGCCTTGCCCATCACGCGCTTGAGCATCATGCGGCCAGCCACGCTGACCGTCACGGCCTTGGGCTCGAGCTCTTCGTTCGGCAGCTCACCGTAGGCGGGGTGCAGATCGGCAGCGCGGTGCTGCGGCTTGAAGTCGTTCGGGAACACGGCCTGGCCCGCGGCCTTGGCCTGTTCGCGCATCACAGCCAGTTTTTCGCGGCGTTCGGCAATCAGCTGGTTGTCGTCGGTCGCGGCGGGTGCGGTGTGGTCTTGGCTCATGGCGTTGGCTCAGGGGTGCTGGGCGGTAGTTCTTGGCGGTACGGCGCTGTGGCGGTACCAGGGTCGGGCGGCTGCGGCTGTCAGGCGCTTCCCCCCGGTGGGAACCCGCGATTTTAAGCGTCTGTGCCGGGGCAGCAGAGGGCAGAACTAAAATTGCCGTTTTGATTGCTGAGGTGCAGGCAGCCCGCGTGTGGACGGGCGGCGCGCCGCAGCCACTCTCATGCATCGCAAAGTTGCCGTTGTTGGTCTGGGTTATGTGGGCCTGCCTGTGGCCGTGGCATTTGGTCGCCATGCGCCCATCGTCGGGTTTGACATCAATGCCGCCCGGATCGCCGAGCTGCGCGCCGGCCACGACCGCACCGACGAGGTGAGTACTGAAGACCTGGCCCGCGTGCAGGTACTCTATACCGACCAGATCGACGACCTGCGCGCTGCCGACTTCTTCATCGTGGCCGTGCCCACGCCCGTGGACAGCGCCAACAAGCCTGATTTGTCACCGCTGATCGCGGCTTCCCGCACCGTCGGCAAGGCGCTCAAGCGCGGCGACATCGTGGTGTACGAATCCACCGTTTACCCCGGCGCCACCGAGGAAGACTGCGTGCCGGTGCTGGAGCAGGTGTCCGGCCTGAAGCACGGCGTCGATTTTTTCAGCGGCTACAGCCCCGAGCGCATCAACCCGGGTGACCGCGAGCACCGCTTCGAGACCATCCGCAAGATCGTCTCGGGCTGCGACGCCGCCACGCTCGATATCGTGGCCGAGGTGTATGCCTCGGTGGTGACCGCCGGCGTGCACCGTGCGGCCAGCATCAAGGTGGCCGAGGCCGCCAAGGTCATCGAGAACACCCAGCGCGACCTGAACATCGCGCTGATGAACGAGCTTTCGGTGGTGTTCGCCCGCCTGGGCATCGACACCGGCGAGGTGCTGGCCGCGGCCGGCACCAAGTGGAACTTCCTGCCCTTCCGGCCGGGCCTGGTGGGCGGGCACTGCATCGGCGTTGACCCGTATTACCTGACCTACAAGGCCGAGCAGCACGGCTACATCCCGCAGGTCATCCTGGCCGGCCGGCGCATCAACGACAACATGGGCCGCTACGTGGCCCGCAACACCGTGAAGCTGATGCTGCAGAACGGGCTGGACGTGCCGCGCTGCCGCGTTGGCGTGCTGGGCCTGACCTTCAAAGAAAACTGCCCGGACATCCGCAACTCCAAGGTGATCGACCTGGTGAACGAGCTGCGCGACCACGGCACCACCGTGGTGGTGATGGACCCGCATGCCGACCCGGCCGAGGTGCTGCATGAATGCGGCATCACGCTGGCCGACCCTGCCGCTGAAGCCCCGTTCGATGCGCTGGTGGTGGCCGTGGCCCACCGCGAATACCGCGCCCTCAGCGTGGCCGATGTGCGCGCCCTGGTGCGCGGCAGCAAGCCCGTGGTGGCCGACGTGAAAGCGCTGTTCCAGCGCGATGAACTGGCCGCCGCCGGCACCACCGTGTTCCGCCTCTGAGCCCCGAATTGCAACCTGAGTCCCGCATGAAGAACTTTGCACTGATCGGCGCTGCCGGCTACATCGCCCCGCGCCATATGCGCGCCATCAAGGACACCGGGCACCACCTGGCCGTGGCCTATGACATAAACGACTCGGTCGGCATCATCGACAGCATCGCGCCGCAGGCCGAGTTCTTCACCCAGTTCGAGCGCTTCCAGGAATTTGCCCACCAGCTCAAGCGCCAGCCGGCCACGCAGCTGCACTATGTGTCGGTGTGCAGCCCCAACCACCTGCACCACGCCCACATCGCGGCGGGCTTGCGCTTGGGTGCAGACGTGATCTGCGAGAAGCCGCTGGTGCCCACGCCCGAGTTGCTCGATGAGCTGGCGCTGGTCGAGCGCGAAACCGGCGGCCGGGTGCACAACATCCTGCAACTGCGCCACCACGACGCCATCCTGAAGCTGCGCGAGAAGGTGGCCGCCGCCCCGGCCAATACCAAGTTCGACGTCGAGCTGACCTACATCACCTCGCGCGGCAAGTGGTACGCCGAGAGCTGGAAGGGCGACCCCCGCAAGTCCTTCGGTGTGGCCACCAACATCGGCGTGCACTTCTTCGACATGCTGCACTTCATCTTCGGCCAGCTGCAGACCAACGTGGTGCACCACAACGCCGAGCAGAGCGCCGCGGGCTATCTGGAATACGAGCGCGCTCGGGTGCGTTGGTTCCTGTCGATCGACGCGAATGACCTGCCGGACGGCGTGAAGGGCAAGAAGCCCACCTTCCGCAACATCGACATCGGCGGCGAGCAGCTGGAGTTCTCCGAGGGCTTCACCGACCTGCACACCGTGAGCTACCAGGAGATCCTGGCGGGCCGCGGTTATGGCCTGGCTGATGCCCGCCACTGCGTGGAAACCGTCAACGTGATCCGCTCGGCGCGGCCGGTGGCGGCGGGCGCTGATGCCCACCCGTTCATTCGCCAGCGTCAGGCCTGAGCACCATGCAAGCCTGGGCCCACGACACCGCCATCGTCGACACCGGCGCACAGCTGGGTGAAGACACCAAGGTCTGGCATTTCAGCCATGTGTGTGCCGGGGCGCGTGTTGGCGATCGCTGCTCGTTCGGGCAGAACGTGTTCATTGCCAATGACGTGGTGATCGGCCACAACGTGAAGATCCAGAACAACGTGTCGGTCTACGACGCGGTGACGCTGGAAGATGATGTGTTCTGCGGCCCGAGCGTGGTGTTCACCAATGTGCACAACCCGCGTGCCGCCGTGCCCCGCAAGGCGGAGTACCGCCGCACCACCATCCGGCGCGGTGCCACGCTGGGCGCCAATGCGACCATCGTGTGCGGCGCCACGGTGGGGGCCTGGGCCTTTGTGGGCGCGGGCGCCGTGGTCACGCGTGATGTGCCTGACTTTGCGCTGGTCACCGGTGTGCCTGCGCGCCAGACGGGCTGGATGAGCCGTCATGGCGAGAAGCTGGCGCTGCCCGTGCGGGCCGTTGACGGCGCCGAAGCTGCGTGCCCGGCCACCGGTGAGCGTTACCGCCTGGTGGCGGGCCGGCTGACGCTGCAGGCGGGCTGACAGCCGCCCGGGCTGATTCAGCTCAAGCCACCCGTTCCGGCCAGCACAGGGCCAGCATGCGCTGGTGATAGGCCACCAGCGTCGGCATGGCCAGCACGCGCGTCTTCAGCGGGATGTCGAGCGGCGTGTTCAGCAAGGTGTGCAGGAAGGCAAAGCCGGTGGCGTCGATCGTCGCTGGCGCATCGCCCAGCAGAAACGGTTGATCGCCCAGACAGTCGCGCAGCGCAGACATGATCTGCTCGCTGTTGGCCGTGAGCTCTTCCGGAGATTTGCGGCCCGCGCCCTGGGCCTGCAACTGCTTCTGGATGCCTTTGCGCGCCTGGGCAAAGGCCAGCGGTGCCAACAGCTTCGGCACGCCCAGGCCCTGGAAGTAGTGCGCCATCTCGGCGCGCAGCAGCGCCTGGTTGCCGGGCGGCGTCCAGCGCCACCACACAGCCGTGAAGTAGAGATCCGTTTCCAGCATCGACTGCACGGCGCGGGCGAGGGCGCGCTGCTCAGGCGTGCGCTGCCAGTCACCGAGCGGGTCGCCGTGGCGCTCCCGCAGCGCGTTGATGATGGCGGTGGAGTCGGGCAACCGCTGGCCGTCCATGTCGAGCACTGGCAGCTTGCCCTGGGGCATGCGCGAAGGAATGGACAGCCGGGTGGTGAACGGCAACCGGGCCAGACGCAGCCAGGTTTGCAGCTTCACGCTGAAGGGGCTGAGGTCGATGGTGTTCCAGGCGGGGCCGTAGGTGTGAACGATCAGATCGGGCATGCGGGCGTCATCAAGCGGGTTCCGGGGCCAGCATCATCGCCTCAGTTTTGAGGGCCGCGGCGGCGCTTTACCGACCTGCAGCCAGCCATGCCTGCGTCCATCCCAAAGTTGGCGACAATCACGGCATGCAGTTCACGGACCTCCAAGCCCAGTACGCGGCCCTCAAGAGCCAGATCGACAGCCGTATCCAGCGTGTGCTGGACCACGGCCAGTACATCATGGGCCCCGAGGTGACCGAGCTCGAAGGCGCGCTGGCGCAGTTCACCGGCAGCCGGCACTGCATCACCGTGTCCAGCGGCACCGAGGCGCTCCTGATCGCGCTGATGGCCCTGGACCTGCAGCCCGGTGACGAGGTCATCACCAGCCCCTTCACCTTTGCGGCCACGGCCGAGGTGATCGTGCTGCTGGGGGGCGTGCCCGTGTTCGTGGATGTGGAGCCGGACACCTGCAACATCAACGCCGCGCTGATCGAGGCGGCCATCACGCCACGCACCCGCGCCGTGATGCCGGTGAGCCTGTACGGCCAGGTGGCCGATATGGACGCCATCAATGCGGTGGCCGCACGCCATGGCCTGCCGGTGATCGAAGACGCCGCACAAAGCTTCGGCGCCAGCTACCAGGGGCGGCGCAGCTGTGCGCTGTCGACCTTCGGCGCGACGAGTTTCTTCCCGAGCAAGCCGCTGGGTTGTTATGGCGACGGCGGCGCGCTGTTCACCGACGACGATGCGCTGGCGCAGGCGGCCCGCGAGATTCGCGTGCACGGCCAGAGCGCCCGCTACACCCACACCCGCGTGGGCGTGGGGGGGCGCATGGACACCCTGCAATGCGCCGTGGTGCTGGCCAAGCTGCCGCGCTTCGAGTGGGAGCTGGCGCGTCGCCATGCGCTGGGGGAGCGTTACCGCGAGTTGCTGGCCGGCCTCAAGCTGCAACTGCTGGCCGTGCGGCCGGACCGTGACTGCGTGTGGGGCCAGTTCACCGTGATGGTGGAGGGCCGCACCGAGGTGCAGGCGGCGCTGAAGGAAATGGGTGTGCCCACGGCCGTGCATTACCCGCGCCCGATGCACCAGCAGCTGGCCTATGAGCGCTTTGCGCCCGTCAACGGCTGCCCGGTGAGTGAGCAGGTGGCTGCCCGCGTGATGAGCCTGCCGATGAGCGCCGACCTGACCGAAGCCGACCAGGACCAGGTGGTGGCGGCGTTGCGCAGCGTGGTGGGCGCCTGAAGCCGACCTCCACCCCCACCGTGAGCGGCAAGCCCCTGCAAGGCCTGGCCCGGGCCACCTTCACGCTGCTGGTGGGGGGCGCGATGGCGCAAGCCTTGCCCTTGCTGCTCGTGCCCTTGCTGACGCGCCTGTTTTCACCGGCTGAGTTTGGTTTGTTCCACCTGTTTGCTGCGGTGGCGGCCAACCTGGCGGTGGTGGCCTGTGCGCGTTTTGAATTTGCCTTGCCGCTGGCCGCTGACGGGCCGGAAGCGCAGGCCCTGCGCGCGCTGTGCCTGCGCGTGCTGGCAGGCACGGTGGCTCTGAGCGCGCTGGGGGCCGTGGGCTGGTGGCTGGCGGGCGTGGCTGCCTGGGTGGCATGGCTGCCGGCGGCGGTGGCCGCGGCCGGTGCGGTGTCGCTGGCCACGATGTGGGCCACTCGGGCCCAGCGCTTCCAGGCGCTGGCGGTGGCACGGGTGCTGCAGTACGGCGGTGCGGCGCTGGCGCAGGTGGCCGCGGGCTGGGCGGGTGCCGGAGTGCCGGGCTTGATCGCCGCGCCCATCGCCGCTGCGCTGCTGGCCACGGTCTGGCTGCGGCTGCCGCTGGCATGGGGATCGGCCGATCTGGTGGATTGGCGGGCGCTGGTGCGCAAGTACCGCGACTTTCCGCTGCTCAACACCCCGCATGCCTTTGCCGGCGCCCTGCAAGACACCGCCAGCGTGGCCTTGATCGCTGCCACGCTCGGCCCGGCCGCTGCAGGCTTCTGGGGCCTGGGCCTGCGCTACCTGAAGGCACCGGCCACGCTGGTGGGCAGTGCGGTGTCGCAGGCACTGTATCCGAAGCTGGCTGCGGGCGGTGGCCGGGCCACGCTGGCGGGGCGGCAGGCGGTGCGGCAACTCATCGGCTTGTTGGCATTGGGCGCGGCGCCGCTGGTGCTGGTGTTGTGGACACTCGGCCCCTGGCTGTTTGCCTGGCTGTTCGGGGAGGCCTGGCGTGAAGCCGGCTCACTGGCCCGGGCCCTGTCGCTCTACATTGGCCTGCACTTCATGGCCGCGCCGCTGGCGGTGGTGACCATGGCCTGGCAAGCGCAGGCCTGGGCGCTGAAGCTCGCGTTGTTTGGCCAAGTGCTGTTCGTGGGCGCGCTGGTGGCCGGCATGGCCTGGGGCGGCCTGCAGGGCGCGGGCTGGGCCGTGTCGGTGGCCATGACCGGCTATTTCGGCTATTACATGCTGGCACTGGCCCGATGGCCGGTGAGCACCGACCCCGTGCCCGATCCAATGGAACAATCTGCACCGTGAAAACCGCCTTGCGAGCCCTCATCAACCGCTGGCGCCGCCGTTGGGTGCGCGCGCTGCATCACCGCGTGCTGTTCGGCGAGCGCAGCCAGGGGCGATTGCTGCCGCACACGCGCATCTCGCCGTCGGCCTGCATCGAGCATGAAGACCGGCTGGAGCTGGGCGATCACGTTTTCATCGGCCCGTTCAACTTCATCGAGGCCAGCGGTGGCATCACCCTCGGCGAGGGCGTGCAAGTGACCAGCCATTGCAGCATCGTCACGCATTCGTCCCACCGATCGCAGCGCCTGCTGGGCGACGCCTTCGCCAACTGGCCGACCGGCATGGTGGGCACGCGGCCGGGCTGGATCAGCGGCCCGGTGGAGATCGGCGCGTACAGCTTCATCGGCCCGCACAGCCTGATCGAGGCCAATACCCGGCTGGGCAAGGGCACGCTGGTGTGTGCCGGCAGCTTCGTGCGCGGCGAGTACCCGGATTTCGTGATCCTCGAAGGCCAGCCCGCCCGCGTGGTGGGCGACAGCCGGCGCGCCGACGAAGCGCTGCTGGTGCGCCACCCCGAGCTGCGCCCTCTGTATGAAGCCTGGGCGGGCACCGGCGGGCCGCTGTGATGCGCCTGGTGCTTATCGGCGATGGCGACAGCCCGCACCTGCTGAAATGGGCGCGCGCGCTGGCGCCCCGGGTAGAGTTGTGGGCGGTGTCCAGCCGCGGCTTTTTGCCGGGCTTTGATGCCGTGCTGCCGCCCGAGCGGCGATTGGCGCTGGGCACGAACCCCCGTTTTGAAGGCGGCAACGCCGGCTTGTTGAAAGCCCTGCCGACGCTGGTGCGCTGGCTGCGCCAGGTGCAGCCGGACTGGCTGGCGCCGCACTACCTCACGTCGCATGGCACGCTGGCCTGGCTGGCGGTGCGTTGGGGTGGTGTGCGGGCCCGCATCGCTGGCTCTGCCTGGGGCTCGGACGTGCTGGTGGCGCCTGAGCGCAGCCGCGTGCTGCGCTGGCTCACCCGCCGTGTGCTGCGCGCCTGCACGCTGTGCACCAGCGATTCCCGCCACATGACGGGCCGCATGTTGGCCCTGGGCGCGGGCGAGGTGATGACCTTTCCGTTCGGGCTGGAAGCCTTGCCTGAACTGCCGGCCACGCGCGATGAACACCTGTTTTTTGCCAACCGCGGCTTGGAGCGCCTGTACGCGCCCGGTCGGGTGCTGGAGGTGTTTGCGGCGCTCAGCCGGGGCTGGCCCGAAGCGCGGCTGGTGGTGGCCCACGACGGCAGCGAACGCGCCGCCCTGGAAGCCCGCGCCGCGCAGCCGGACCTGCTCGGCCGTGTCACCTTCACGGGCCGGCTGGACGCTGAAACGCAGGCCGGCTGGTATGCCCGCGCCCGCTGGTACCTGAGCTTGCCGACGAGCGATTCGGTGTCGGTGTCGGTGCTTGAAGCCATGGCCTATGGCGCGATGCCCGTGCTGTCTGATCTGCCCGCCAACCGCGAGCTGGTGGTGGACGGCGAGAACGGCATCATCCTGGCCGATGGCGAATGGCCAGATCGGCAGCGCCTGGCACCACTGGCCAGCCGGGCCGATGCAGTGAGCCGCCAACTGCACGACTGGGTGGGCGAGCACGCCCTGTTCCCGCGCAGCGTGGCGACGTATGTGGAACGCCTGGAGCAACTGGGCGGGCAGCGCGCTTCATGAACATCCTCTACCTGAACCACTACGCCGGCTCGCCCGCACTGGGCATGGAATACCGGCCCTACTACCTGGCCCGTGAATGGGTGCGCGCCGGCCACCAGGTGACCATGGTGGGCGCTGATTTTTCGCATGTGCGCAGCCGCCAGCCCGCGGCTTCCAGCGAGGTGGTCGACGGCATTGACTACCGGTGGTTCAAGACGCCGGCCTACCAGGGCAATGGCCTCGGCCGGGTGAAGAACATCGCGGCGTTCCTGAGGCAGGTCTGGCAGCAAGCCCCGGCGCTGGTGGCGGCGCACAAGCCCGATGTGGTGATCGCTTCCAGCACCTACCCGATGGACATCTGGGTGGCGCGCCGCCTGGCCCGGCTGGCTGGCGCCACGCTGGTGTTCGAGGTGCATGACCTGTGGCCGTTGTCGCCCATCGAACTCTCGGGCATGTCGCCCTGGCACCCGTTTGCGTTGCTGTGCGGCTGGGCTGAAAAAACCGCCTACCGCTGCGCCGATGTCGTGATCTCGATGTTGCCCAAGGTGCATGCGCACATGGCCTCGCGCGGGCTGGACCTGCGCAAGCTGACCATCGTGCCCAACGGCATTTCGCCCGACGACTGGCAGCAGCAACCCGAGCCGCTGAAGCCCGAGGTGGCGCAGGCCATCGCCCAGGCCCGGAAAGCCGGCCACACCGTGCTGGGCTATGCCGGCTCGATGGGCTTGCCGAACGCGCTGGACATGCTGCTCGACGCCGCCGCCAGCATGCGGAGCGCCCCGGTAAGCGTGGTGATGGTGGGTGACGGCCATGAGCGCGCCCGGCTGGTGCAACGCATCGCTGACGAGAAGCTCGCGAACGTGCATTGGCTCGGCCCGATTCCGAAGGCGCAGATCCCGTCGTTCCTCGCGGCGATCGACCTGGCCTACATCGGCTGGCAGCGCGTGCCCATCTACCGCTTTGGCATTGCGCCCAACAAGTTGATGGACTACCTGATGGCGGGCTGCCCGGTGCTGCATGCGGTGGAGGCGGGCAACGACCCGGTGGCCGAAGCGGGCTGTGGTGTGACCGTGCCGCCCGAGAGTGCCGAGGCCGTGGTGAGCGGCCTGAACACGCTGCTGCAGGCCACCCCCGACGAGCGCCGCGCGATGGGTGAGCGGGGCCGCGCCTTTGTGTTGGCTGAACACACCTACCCGGTGCTGGCCGAGCGCTTTCTGCAGGCCTGCCGCGTGGCGGGTGCAGGGCCTGGCGCCTCGCCCTGAGGGCGGCGTTCCGGTGGACAATCTGCGCTGTGCCGCGCCACCTGCGCGCTGAACCGACATTTCCTGAACCATGACCGCTGCTGCCGACCTGCCATTTCTGCCCTTCGCCCTGCCCGAGATCGGTGAGGAAGAGATCAATGAAGTGGTCGACACGCTGCGGTCAGGCTGGGTGACCACCGGCCCGAAGGCGCGCCGCTTCGAGCAGGCCTTCACCGAATTCCTGGGTGACCCGTCGCTGCAGAGCATCGCCGTCAACTCGGCCACGGCCGGCCTGCACCTGGCCCTGGAAGCCCTGGGCATCGGCCCGGGCGATGAGGTCATCACCACCACCCACACGTTCACCGCCACCGCCGAGGTGGTGCGCTACCTCGGGGCCGACGTCAAGCTGGTCGACATCGACCCGCGCACCCTGAACATCGACGTGGCGGCCGTGGCCGCGGCCATCACGCCGCGCACCAAGTGCGTCATCCCGGTGCATTACGCCGGCCTGGCTGCCGACATGACCGCGCTGCTGGCCCTGGCCCGCCAGCACGGCTTGAAGGTGGTGGAAGACGCTGCGCACGCGCTGCCCACCACCCACCATGGCCAGCTCATTGGCACGCTGGGCAGCGACGTGACCGTGTTCAGCTTCTACGCCAACAAGACCATCACCACCGGTGAAGGCGGCATGCTGGTGACGCGAGATCCGGCGATTGCCGATCGTGCCCGCGTGATGCGCCTGCACGGCATCAACCGCGATGCGTTTGACCGCTTCACCGCCAAGGTGCCGAGCTGGTTCTATGAAATCGTCGCGCCCGGCTTCAAGTACAACCTGACCGACATTGCCGCGGGGCTCGGCCTGCATCAACTCGGTCGTGCGCGTGGCTTCCAGGCCAAGCGTGTGGCGCTGGCGGCCGATTACGCCGAGGCGCTGGCTGGCCTGCCGCTGGTGCTGCCGCCCGAGCCGGCCGCGGGTGATCTGCATTCGTGGCACCTGTATGTGGTGCGCCTGAGCGATGACGCGCCCATCACGCGTGACGCCTTCATCGAGGCGCTGTACGCCGAAGGCATCGGCTGCAGCGTGCACTACATCCCGCTGCACCTGCACCCCTACTGGCGCGAGACCTATGGCCTGCGCGCCGAAGACTTCCCGCACAGCCAGCATGCGTTCGAGCGCATGGTGAGCCTGCCGCTTTACACCCGCATGAGCCGCGACGACGTGCTGCGCGTGGCCGCGGCGGCGCGGCGCGCACTCGGCCGGGCCTGACACCGCTGATGGCCAAACGTGCCTTTGATGTGCTGGTGGCCTTGCTGGGGCTGCTGGTGCTGGCGGTGCCCGGGCTGTGCCTAGCACTGGCCATCAAGCTCGACAGCCCGGGCCCGGTGTTCTTCAGGCAAGAGCGCGTGGGCCGGGGCGGGCGCCTGTTCCGCATCCACAAGTTCCGCACGATGCGGGTGGATGCCGAGCGCGCCGGCCAGTTGACCGTGGGCGACGACCAGCGCATCACCCGCGTCGGCCACTGGCTGCGTGCCCGCCGACTGGATGAGCTGCCGCAGCTGATCGACGTGCTGGTGGGCAGCATGAGCCTGGTGGGCCCGCGCCCGGAAGTGCCGCGCTACGTGGCGCTGTACCCGGCCCACCTGCGGGCCGTGGTGCTGAGCGTGCGCCCCGGCATCACCGACCCCGCCTCGCTGGCCTTCCGCAACGAGGGCGAGCAACTGGCGGCTGCCGCCGACCCCGAGCGCGAGTATGTCGAGGTCATCCTGCCGGCCAAGCTGGCCGCTGCGGCGCACTATGCGGCGCAGGCCTCGCTGCTGCGCGATGTGGGTGTGCTGCTGCGCACAGTTCGCGTCTTGTTGCGCGGCTGAATTCAGGGGGTGGCATGCGGCCATCCAACCGCTGCGCCCCACTTAAAATCTCTCGATCCAACCACCTTCAGGGAACACACCTTGGCAACCGTACTTCTGACCGGCGCGACTGGCTACATCGGCTCGCACACCTGGCTTTCGCTGTTGGCGGCTGGTTTTCAGGTGGTGGGGGTGGACGATTTTTCGAACAGCTCGCCAGAAGTGCTGAAGCGGCTCGAAGCCCTGTCGGGCCAGCAGCCCGACTTCGTTCAGCTCAATGTGTGTGATCCGGTGGCGATGGACGCGCTGTTCGCCTCGCGCCGCATCGACGCCGTGGTGCACTTCGCCGCGTTCAAGGCCGTGGGCGAATCCACTGCCAAGCCGCTGGAGTATTTCCAGAACAACCTCGGTGGCCTGCTGAACACCTGCCAGGCGATGCGCCGGCATGGCGTCAAGCGCATCGTCTTCAGCTCGTCGGCAACGGTGTACGGCCAGCCCGACGTGCTGCCGATCCGCGAAGATGCCCGCACCAGCACCACCAACCCGTATGGCGCCACCAAGCTGATGGGGGAGCAGATCCTGGCAGACGTGGGCGCATCTGATGCCGAATGGCAGATTGGCTGCCTGCGTTATTTCAACCCGGTTGGCGCCCATGAGAGCGGCCAGATCGGCGAAGACCCGAGCGGCATCCCGAACAACCTGATGCCCTACGTGGCGCAGGTGGCCGTGGGCCGCCGCGCTCGTCTGCAGGTGTTTGGCAGCGACTACGACACCGCCGACGGCACCGGCGTGCGCGACTACATCCATGTGGTGGACCTGGCCGATGGCCACGTGGCTGCGTTGACTGCGCTGCTGCGCGGCGAACCTAGCTTCACCGTGAACCTGGGCACGGGCCAGGGCTACAGCGTGCTGGACGTGGTGGCGGCCTACGAGCGTGCCAGCGGCCGCCCGGTGCCTTATGACCTGGTGCCGCGTCGCCCGGGCGATGTGGCCGCCTGCTACGCCGACCCCGCCACCGCCAAGGCCAAGCTGGGCTGGGTGGCCACGCGCGGGCTTGATCAGATGTGCACCGACAGCTGGCGCTGGCAGCAGCAGAACCCGAACGGGTTCGGGCAGCCTGCGGCGTGATGCGCTCACTCGAAGCGCTGGTGCAGCGAGCGCTGACACTGGCGCGGCGCTACCGCCCGTGGGCGGCCTCGGCCGTCGACGCGCTCGCCATCGTGCTGGCGTGGCAGGCGACGTATCTGTTCCGCCTCGGCTTCGAGCGTTGGTTGCATGAGCGCCCGCCGTACGACGGACTGGTGCTGTTGGGTGTGGTGGCTGTTTACCTGAGCGCTTTCGCCTTGCTGAAGCTGCCGCAAAGCCTGTGGCGCTTTTCCGGCTTTGGCGAAGTGCGACGCCTGACGCTGGCCTGCTTCGGTGCTGGCCTGGTGTGTGCGGCCGGCGTGATGGGCCTGCAGCTGTATGGCGTGCCGCGTGCGGTGCTGGCGCTGCACCCCTTTGTCGCCTTGATGGCGGTGTGCGTGGTGCGCATCGGCTATCGCATGCTGCATGAACATGCCCGCGCCCGGGCGGCTGGGAGCGATGCCGATATCCGCCGCGCGGTCGTGATGGGGGCAGGCGAGGCGGCCCGCCGCCTGGTGGCGGGCATTCACCAGCAAGGCTGGCTGGTGGTGGGCTTGCTGGACGACGACACGGCCAAGCACGGTGCCCGCATCGCCGGCGTGCCGGTGCTCGGCCCCCTGGACGCCGTGCGCGACAAAGGTGTGCTGGGCGATGCCACGCACCTGATCATTGCGCTGCCCTCCGTCAGCGCGGCAAGGCGGCGCCGTGCGGTGGAGTTGGCTGGCGAAACCGGCCTGCCCGTGCTGACCGTTCCTTCCGCTGACGAGCTGCGCGAAGGCAATGCGGGCGTGACCCGGGTGCGTGACATCGAGCCCGAAGACCTGCTCGGGCGTGAGCCGGTGCAACTGGACGAGGCCGGCATCAGCGAAGCGCTGACCGGCAAGGTGGTGCTCATCACCGGAGGCGGCGGCAGCATCGGCAGTGAGCTGTGCCGGCAAGTGGCGCGCTTCAACCCGGCGCGGCTGGTCATCGTCGAGCTGTCGGAGTTCAACCTCTACACGATCGAGCAGGAACTGAGCGAGCGCCACCCCGGGCTGCCCCTGACCAAGCTCATTGGTGACGTCAAGGACCTCGACGCGCTGCGCATCATCTTCAAGCGCCAGCGCCCGCAGGTGGTCTTCCACGCAGCTGCCTACAAGCACGTGCCGCTGATGGAAGAAGACAACGCCTGGGCCGCGCTGCGCAACAACACGCTGGGCACGTACCACGCGGCGCTGGCTGCAGCGGAAACCGGGGTCGAGCGCTTCGTGCTCATCAGCACCGACAAGGCGGTGAACCCCACGAATGTGATGGGTGCCACCAAACGTGCGGCTGAAATGGTGATCTCGGCCATGGCCGCCGAGCACCCGGGCACCCGGTTCATGGCGGTGCGCTTCGGCAACGTGCTTGGGTCCAGCGGCAGCGTGATCCCGAAATTCAAGGAACAGATCGCCAGGGGCGGCCCGATCACGGTGACCCACCCCGACATCATTCGCTACTTCATGACCATTCCCGAAGCCGCGCGCCTGGTGATCCAGGCCGCCACCATCGGTGAAAGCGGGCAGGTGCTGGTGCTGGACATGGGGGAGCCGGTGAAGATTGTGGACCTGGCGAGGACGATGATCCGGCTGGCCGGTCGCACCGAGGAGGACATCGGGATCCGGTTCACGGGGCTGAGGCCGGGGGAGAAGTTGTTTGAGGAGTTGCTGGCGGATGCGGACGCGACCTTGCCGACCGGCGTGGAGCGTTTGCGTATCGCGAGGCTGGATGGTCGTGCGGCGCAGGGCACGACGCTTGCGTGGTTGGCGGATGTCGCCGCGCGCGGCAGCGTCATGCCTGACGAGGTGATGCGCGGCGTGCTGCGTGAGCGAGTGCCCGAATACCAGCCAACCTCGTCGGATTGAGCTGGATGGGCGCCTTCAGGCGCCCAAACCGTGCGAGGCCAATGCACGGCGCTGCGCCTCGGCCAAAGCCTCAAGCGCCTGTGCCAATTCACCTTGGCGCTCATTGTTCACGCTCAACTCACCTCGCTCCGCGGCCGTGCGGACATGTGCTCGTGCGGCCGCAGCAGCATGCAGTCGTGCCAAGCCATCGGCATCTGGCGGGGCTGAGCTCAGCCGCGCAAGGGCCTGAGTGGTCAAGGACTCTGGCGCGACTTTCAGTTGTTCCAGCGACAGCACGACCAACCGCTCTGGCGGGAGGGCGTCGCACCAGCGGTTGAGCGCTTTCGCTGTGCAGGCGATCATCCTTACCAGGAAGCGATCCAGGGCTGCCTCGTCCATGGGTGCCAGACCATAGAGCTTGGCCATCGTCGGCCAGAGCCTGCGGTTGGATTGCCAGATGGCTCGCGGATCCCGGGTGATCCAGATCCCCTGCATCCGCGGAAACTGGCGTTGCAAGGCTGGCAGACGGTAGCTGTGATTCGGCGATTTCAGGAGCAGGCGAGAGGCGTGATCGCCAGCCTGCCCGCCCACGCGCCCAAGGAATTCGAGCCAATCGGTTTCGGCAGGCCAGGGTGACGTCCAGGCGTCACCATCCAGCAGTGGAGCCAGTGATTCCAGCCGGCGGGGATCGAGGAAGGCGCGGTAGAGGCTGGGGCCGCCAAGGGCCAGCAGTGCAAATTCATCCTCCTGCGGCGAGTCTGCAGCGATGGTGAAGTCATCCATCGGCCGCGCTTGTACGACGCCACGTGATGGGGCGCCGGTCAAACCGAAGGTCGACGGGGCCATGCATTGCCAGGTGCGTGGCGTGACGAAGCCTGGCTGGCTGGCCAGCAGCTCATGCAGAAAGGTGGTGCCAGAGCGCCAGGCGCCCAGCACCAGCAATGGGTCTGGGCCGGGCGGGCTCGCGGGCTGCAAGCGTCGCTGCATGCTCAGGTTGAAGCGGAAGGTCAGACTGGCCCAGCGGTACTGCCACAACCGCGCGCGCCCCGGGCCGGGGTAGGCCACGCCTTCACGAAGCCAGGTCAACAGGGCGGGCGCCAACGGCCCGAGCAGGCGTGTTTCGAGCGCCGGGGGACTCATGGCGTGTGGCTGGGCGGCAGCCGGTGCGCCTGCACCTTCGCGTCAATGACGCCACGCAGACGTTGAACGATGTCGGGATGCAGTCCCGAGACGTCCGTACGCTCGAGTGGGTCGGTCGCGAGATTGAACAAGCGGGTTGACTTGGGCTGAGGTGTCAGCGGGTCTGGTGTTCCCACGATCTGGTGTAGTTTCCAGTGGCCATCGATGATGACGACCGTGCCTCGCTCGAGCGCAGCATCCGGGCGCTGGCGTTCGAAGCTCATCGCGAAGGCTGGCACCTCTGGAAGCGCGCGGCTTTCGAGCAGCGGCATCAGGGATCGGCCTTCAAGGCCTGGAGGCATGGTGAGCCCGGCGATGCTGGTCAGCGTCGGCAGCAGGTCCGCCTGCTCGGTGACCTGTGCAACGCGTCGGCCCTGGATTTGACCTGGCAGCTTGATGACCAGCGGAATGTGCAGGACCTCGTCGAACAATTCCGGTCCCCCATGTGCACCGTAGTCGTTGCGGAAGCTCTCACCATGGTCTGCGCTGACGACAAGTGCGGCGCGATCGAGTTGTCCGCGCTGCCGCAATGTCTCGACAAAGTCACCGAAGGCGGCGTCGGTGTAGAGCAGGGCCTCGTCGTACCGAGCCTCCAGGCGTGCGCGCAGATCGTTCGGCAGGGCGCTCGTGTTGTAGTGGTAGGCCGGGGATGAGTCGAGCAGCGTCCGGGCTTGGCTGGAGGAGTCGAACGTTCCCACGAACGGTGGCGGCGGCGCATACGGGTCATGCGGTGGTGTGAGGTGCACCCACAGCAAAGTTGGACGCTTGTCGTCGGAAGCTCGTGTGTCCAGCAACTGAAGCGCATGCTGGAACGCATCCGTGGGGTCGAAATGACCGGAGGGCGGGCAGACACCATGTTTCAGCAGGGCTTGCAGCAAGGCGTTGCGCGGGGCGGCGTACCAGCCTTGGGTAGCCAGCAGCGCCCGAGTTTTCGGCCCAGCCAGTTGCGGCAGCAGGTTGTCGGGGTCCCAGGGACACAGGCGCTTCCAGGGCTGAGACTCGGCCTGTGCATCCAGCCATGGATTCATGTCCAGGTTGGTAGGGGCGGCCCAGGGGTTGCTGGAAACCGCCAGCGTGCGGTAGCCGGCGTCATGGAATCGCGCCACCAATGATTGCTGTGGCAAGCCGGCGGCCACGTGGCTTGGTGCCAGAAAGGCGCGGTGGGTCCACGGGCGCACCCCCCCGGTGAATGACGCGACGCCGGCGGTCGTGAAGTTGCCGTTGGCGTAGAACCGGTCGAAGACAGTCGCCGTGGTGGCCAAAGCATCCAGCTTGGGCGTTGTCGCACGCCCATAACCGTAGAGTGATGCATGCTTGGCCGAAAACGTATCGATGGTGACTAGGATCACGTCCGGGCGGTTGTCGGCTGTGTTGTTAAGTGCTGGCGCGACGGCCTTCGCAGGCCCGTGTATCCACGGCTGCAGCCAAGCTTGCAGTATCAGTACAGCCATCAAGACAGCTGACAGGCGCATCCATGGGGGCACCACCGCAGCACCGCCACGCCTGGTGCGCATGAATACCAGCGCTGTCAGCATGAGCGCCGCGCCCGCCCAGACCGCGCCGTTTCCCTGGGCCAGGTGATGTCCTGGCAACCCTGATTGGACCAACCAGACCTTGGTGCCATGCACCAGGCTGATGCCAAGCAGCAGCGCGGCATGGAGTCGCAGCCCGTCTGCCAGCCCCGAGGATGCACCCCTGCGGCGCAAAACGCCCAACACCAAGCCGGTTGCGGCGCTCAGGGGCGTAGCCGCCAGACAAGCGAGCAGCACGACCAGTGCAAACTCGCCAGCCATGGTCAGCGCCTCAGCAAGGTGCGCATAGTTGCTGATGGCTGGCAGGTGCGGCAGGAGTTCGAGCGGGGCGACCACACCCAGCGCAACAGAAAGCAAGTACCACAGGCTGGAGGACCAGGACGGTACCTGAACCGGGTGGGTGTCTGATGGCGAGGGCGCTGTTGGCTGCGACAAATCCGGTTACCTCAGCGTGCGGGTGGTTGCGGTCCGTTGCCGTTTTCCTTGGTCGCCTCATCGGCTCCAGGCTTCTCGGTCCGTTGAAAGAGCGCCATGAGCCCGGTCTTGATGTAGCGCCAACCGGCTCCCACGGCCACGATGATCGGAAAAGCGATCTGGTAGAGCAGGCCGCCTGTGTTGGGATCGAAGTAGGCATGGGCTGGCAGACACACCGTGCCAAGAACCAGCACGATTGTGGCCAGAGGGGGAGGATGAAGCTTCACGGGCGGTCCTGGAGGGGTGCGTCAACCGACAGCGGCGCAGCCGGGTGATGAGGGCGAGGCGGATGAGCCCCGGTGAGCCAAGCGGCGGCCTGAGCCAGGTCATCCAGCGTGGCATCTGCCGCTGCCATGGCGTCACCGCCCGGAGCGTGGCCCGAGCGCACGAGTACGCACCGGGCCAGACCAGCACGCCTGCCGGCCTCGATGTCGCTGCCTTTGTCGCCAACCAGCACGGATGTTGTCAGGGACAGGCCCAGTTCGCGGCTGGCGCGTAGCAGCATGCCCGGCGCGGGCTTGCGGCATTCGCAGTCGACACGCAATTCACCCAGTCCCGCACTCGGGTGGTGCGGGCAGTGGTAGACGGCTGTCAGCTGGATGCCTTCGGCTTGCAGCAGGTGACGCATGTGCGCGGTCAAGCGTTCGAAATCAGCCTCGGTGTAGTAGCCGCGTGCAATGCCCGCCTGGTTGGTCACCACGACAAGTGCATATCCCGCCTGCTGCAAGGTCCGCAGCCCCGGAATCGCTCCCGGCAGCAATTCGAAATCCTCGATGCGGTGGACATAGTCCCGTTCGACGTTGATCACGCCGTCGCGGTCGATGAAGGCCGCTGGGCGGCCTTGGCCTGGCTCATCCATGTTCTGCACAGAAACGGTAGTAGTCGTCCGGGACGCCAATGTCGGTGAAGGCTCCGTCGAGCGCTTGAGCACGAAGTTGCCCTGTGCTGGCCAGCGACGGGAGGATGCGGGTCTCGAACGAGAAGGCCTCGCCGGGCGCCGCGTCGGCAAACACCTCGGCAGACAAGCGGTACAGACCCGCATTGATGGGGCCGGGGCCCGACTGACCCTTCTCGGCAAAGCCTCGAACGTAGCCGGCATGGATTTGTACACCGCCGTAGCGGTGCCGATCTTCGACCTCGATAACGGCCATACGGGCGCGCTCGCCGGACTCGATCAGCAATGGCAGGCACATGGCGCGCAGGTCGCCGCCGAGGAAGGTGTCACCGTTGGTGACGAGGGCTTCCGTCAGGCCGCTGGCGGTCATGGCGAAGGCGATGGCCCCACCGGTGCCCAGAGGCTGAGGCTCGATCACGCAACGGATGCTGAAGCGATCGCCAAGACGCACAGCCTCGGCCTGTACCTGGTCGGCCAGATGGCCAAGAGACAGCACGAAGTCGGTGACACCCTGGGCCGCCAGCAGGGCCAGCTGGATTTCCAGGAAGCTGCGGTCGCCGACTGGCGCCAGGCATTTCGGACGGTCGGGCACGGCTTCGCGCAGCCGTGTGCCCAAGCCGCCTGCCAGGATGATGCAGGGGGTCGACGAAGCGATGCTGGCGGGGGTATTCGTGCTCATGCCACTGTTCAATCTGGCTTGAGGTGGCCGAACATCTTCAGCTCAACGTATCCGCACAGCATGTGTCCGATCAGGATGTGGGATTCCTGGATGCGCGGGGTCGACGAAGAGGGCACCCGCAGCACGTGGTCGCAGACAGCCTCCAGCTCGCCACCGGTACCGCACAGGGCGACCGAAGTCACGCCAAGCTCCTTGCAAGCCTTGAACGCCGCCAGGACGTTGGCTGATCGGCCCGAAGTGGTCAGTCCGACAAACACATCGCCCGGCCGGGCTTGTGCCTGCAGCTGTCGCAGGAACAGGCGCTCGTAGCCGTAGTCGTTGCCGATGGCGGTGATCATCGACGTGTCGGTGGACAGCGACAGCGCCGGCAGGCCCGGGCGGTCGAACTCGAAGCGGCTGACGAACTCAGCCGCCAGATGTTGAGCGTCGGCGGCACTGCCACCGTTGCCGGCAAAGATCACACGGTTGCCTCGGCGGCTGGCCTCGGCGAGTACTTCGGCAACGGCCAGGATGCTTGCCAAGGCGGCATCATCGGCCAGCAGCCGCTGCTTGACGGCGATCGAATCGGCGATGCCGGCCTTCAGCCAATCTGCTTGCAAGTCCAAGATTCAACTCCTTCACTGACGAAACCAAACGAAAAGAAGCGCCCACCCAGGGGGTCGAGCGCACGGATGACGGCGTGCCGGTTCGGCGGATCGACGGCAATCATCATGAATCCACCACCGCCGGCCCCGGAAATTTTCAGGCCACGTGCGCCGGCCTCCATGGCCGTGTTGGCCACCGCATCGATCGAGGCATTGGAGATGCCCGTCGCGGCCCGCTTCTTGGCCAACCAGGATGCGCTGAGGATATCGAGCACGCGGTCAATTTCGCCACGCAACAGGGCCTCCTTCATGTCCACGGCTGCCTTGCGGATCTCATGCATGGCTTCCATGGCATCGCTGCGGGGCGCCTGGGTGGACGCGATCTGCTGTTCGATGATTTTGGCCGACGAGCGCGATCGACCCGTGAAATACAGCAACAACCGGCTTTCCAGCTCGTTGGCCAGTTCTCGGCGCAGACGGAGTGGATTGACGATGACCCGGTCACCCTGGCCGAACTCCATGAAGTTGAAGCCGCCGAAAGCTGCGGCGTACTGGTCCTGCTTGCCGCCGGCCATCGCGCAGTCGATGCGTTCGATCTCGAAGGCCAGGTGAGCGACGTCATACTCACCGAGTGGCAACTTCAGCAGTTCGCAGTAGGCCGTCAGCATGCAGACCACGAGTGCTGACGATGAGCCGACGCCGCTGCCCGGGGGGGCGTCCGAGTAGGTCAGTACGTCGACTGGCAAGGGGCGCCCGCCGTTGAACTGGCGCACGATGCGGTTGTAGACGGCACGGTGCAGCACCAGGCCCTCATCGAGAGCCAGGACGCTGTCAAGCGGGAGCTCCAGCCGCTCATTGAAGTCCGAGGCTTCGAAACGGATCGGACCCTCCGTGCGCAATACGATCTCGCAGTGCGTATAGAGACTGATGGTGGCATTGAGCACCATGCCACCGTACAGGTCGCTATAGGGTGCGACGTCGGTGCCGCCGCCGGCCAAGCCGAGGCGAAGGGGAGATTTGGCGTGAACTTTCATGACAAGGATCCAGCAGGAGTTGTCTGTTGGGCAGCGTGCGCGTGGGTTTGATGCAGGTGTTCGAGACGCTTCACGTAGTCGTCGCCGATTTGGTCCCAGGCGTGCTCCCGGATGGCATAGCTCCGGGCCAGGTTCGCCATGGCGTCGTATGCCGCCGGATCCTCGGCGATCCGCGCGAGCGCGATGGCCCATTCGGCGGCGTTGCCTGCCGCCATGTATCCGCCCTCTGCTGTAGGCAGAAGACCGGATGCCACCGATGGCGAGACGACGGTCGGTAAACCCATCGCGAAGTATTCGAGCACCTTGTTCTGGATGCCGGTTGCGACCTGCATTGGCGCAATGGCGGCGAAGGCGTCATCACAGGCTTCCGCGAGAGAGTCGACACGGCCAGTGACTTCGACGCGCGGCAGGGCCTCGAGCCGTGCACGGATCTTGGGCGAGCAGTCGCCGACGACTTTCAGGCGAATATCGTCTGGAAGCTTTGGGAGTACTTCGCGGGCGAACCACTCTGCACCATGCCAGTTCGGGAAGAAGTCCATCTTGCCGATCAAGGCGATAGCGCGTCCATGGCGCGTCGACGGCGCACGAAATGCCAGCCTCGTCAGATCCACACCTTGTGTGGACACCAGCAAACGCTCATCGGGGATACCCACCAGACGTGCGTCCTTGTGGGTATGCAGACTGACGAGGTCGAAACGCTTGCTCTCATTGCGCTCGAAGCTTGCCGTGCGGGGCGCCTCCAGCGCACTGACCAGACGCCAGGGCGACCACCAAGGACCTTCCCGAGCCGTCTGGGCGAAGTTCTCCGAGATCGCATCGCACATCTCGAGGACGGCTGGCACCTTTGCCTGGCCCCTCCACATGGATGACGTGCGGATGAGGTGGAAGATCGCTATCTGGTGATTTGGCAGCTCTTCGTCGACACGCTTGGCCAGCGCAGGTGAGTCGTAGTAGCCGACCTGCAAGGGCAACCCGGTCAGCAACGCCCGCAGGCTGCCGCGCAGCGCAGTGATGCGGCCGTGCGGAACGCACTCGACGCTGAGGGCGCCACTGCGCTCGATCAAGGCGGTTTGGTCTTCGGCCGAAGCTTCCCCCAGCGCGAGCAGGGTGACGTCGTAGCGCTTGCTCAGTTGCCTGATCAGATTGAAGACCCGCAGGCGGTCCCCACCGATGACCGGATACGGGAAACGTGAAGTGCAGAAAAGAAGACGTGGACGGGTCATTCGACGTGGTGGGTGAAGTCTGGCTGGTTGCCCGAGGTGGCCGCGATGGCGAGCCAGATCCAGAGATAGGGAAGAAAGGTGGGGCCCAGGCTGAACAGCGATGCAGCGAAAAGCGCGGGCAACATCACGCGTGCCAGATGGCCACGGGGTGTGCTCAAAAAAGCTCGGCGCCAGGCGGCAAGGTAAATCGCATAGCCAGCGACACCTCCGTACATCAGCATCTTGCCTTGCAAGGAACTGATAGCGGCAATCTCGCCTTTGACCTCGCGGATCGCATCGGCGGTTTCCGGGCTGAAAAGGCTGTCGAAGTAGACGGTATCTCCGCCGAATCCAAAACCCAGCCATCCATGCCAATTGGTGAGTTGGCTCAGAGGTCCGACGAAGCCGAAGAAGCGATCGATGAAGCTGCCGGTCCCGAGCTCACCGGTTTGCTCGTACATCGCACTCATGAAGCTGAGGATGAGGAATACGTAGTTGTCGGGATACAAGCTCAACAGGGCGTAGCTGATCGCAATGGCCAAGGCAACCCACATCAGGCCACGACCGAGTTGGCCGCGCGCAGCAAAAAAAGCGCCAACGATGAAGAGGGCCTTCAGGAAGCCGGTGGTTGACAACGTTGCCAGCAGCAAGGCCAGGCCAGCCACGACGGCGATCTGCCGGGTGCGCTTGCGCAGGGGGGCCAGCATGCAAGCGGGTAAGAAAGAGAAGACGAGCATGTCAGCCATGTGCGACGGCTCTGACGACATGCCCTGAACCCGGTCAGCGCCCATCAGCACCTGACCCATGCCGAGCATCAGGCCGGGTACTGCGCCCACCATCACCCAACGCATGCAATGTTGCAGACCGAGCCGGAGCAGGGCGTCTTGAAACATGACGAGGCTTGCGATACCCAGCGCCATGCTGAGGCCCTGACGCATCGCAGTCGGCATGCGCATGGCGTCATCGGCGGGCAAGTAGAACACCGACTCGGCCACCGAATTCACCATGGCTAGAACCATCATGGTGAGCCACGCCGCGCAGATCCAGAGAATCACCTGCCTGCTGGACGCGGTAGACCGGAGGCGAGGACCTTGCAGGATGAGGTAGGGCACAGACAACAGCGCGGTCAGCGGCAGGGTCTGCGATGTGGTGTTGGCGTCTGCGCCCAGCAGGTAGGTGAGGCTGTCGTAAGGAATTGCCAGCCACGGGAGCACCGCCAATGCATCAAGCGCGGCCGGTTTTGAACGGGCCGCGAGTGTGGTGTCGGCTGCGATGTCTTCGCGAGGAGCGGACATGTCGTGCATCAGGCGTCTGGAGGAAGAGCGGGCTCTTTGCAGGTCAAGTCGCGGTAGTTGAAGCTGCCGTCGAGGCTGGCTTTGAGGCACGCGCCATTCCATCGCAAGCCATAACGGGCCAGATAGTAGAGCAGGAAGACTGGTGTCCAGGCCAATGCCGACGCCGCACCGAAATGTTTGCGCAGGAAGTACAGCCGGTTGCGGGCAGTGATGCGCGCCGTGAATGGCGAGGTGGTTCCTCCGGTCGATCCGCCGACTTTATGCACCAGTGATGTGGCCGCGGTGTAGCCGATCGGCACACTCGCTTGTCGCAGGCGCCAGCAAAAGTCTGTGTCGTCGAAGTACACGAAGTAGGTTTCGTCCATCAGGCCTACCTGCCGGAATACGCTGCGGTGAACCAGCATGGCGCACGTTGGCGAATAGTCGACGGTCTTCTCGGTGTCGAACTGGCCGGCATCTTGCTCGCCCAGTCCCGTGTGGAAACCTGTATGGCCACGGCGTGGGTTGAATCCGCCGCCGCCGTACCAGATATGGCCTGCCGGCTGGTCGAAGTGAATCTTGGGCACTACCACTCGCCAATCCCGGCGCTGGCAGGCCTGCACGAGTTTTCGAATAAACCCAGGTTCGAAGGTGGTGTCGTTATTGAGCAGAAGCACCCATTCGCAACCGTCGCGCAGAGCCTGGACGATGCCTTGGTTGTTGCCTTCGGCCACACCGACATTCTTGGGGTTGAGTGTCACCACCCAGCGCGGGTCCGAGATCTTGGACAACTCGGCAGCGGTGCTGTCTCGTGAGTCGTTGTCGATGCAGTAGACCTTGAAGCGGGATTCGTCCTGTGCAGCACAAGAGTCGACGAATTCAGCGAGGAATCCAGCAGAGTTATATGTGACGGTGACAATTCCGATGAGCGCAGGTGTCATTTTTGTAAATTCATTGATTGAAGCATGACCGATCGGCGCGTTTGAGAGTCAGATTCCGATCATTTGCTGCGAGTTGCGACCAATTGCCTATGTTTGACGAAGGTCGCCATCTTAATTCAACTTATTTTGCGCCAGAAAACTATGCACGGTTCATTCATGCCGAATTGCCTGAATGATTTTTACTGTTCGTTTTGGGCTCGCGTATCCATTTTCGAGCCTCGAGGTCGAAACTCGAAATGACGCGCGCCGGGGCTCCGGCCGCGATCGAATATTCTGGGATGTCGCGGTTTACGACCGAATTCGCGCCGATGATGCACCCTTTTCCTATGGTGACGTTCGGAAGTATAGTGCAGTGCGCCCCTAGCAGAGTACCGGCCCCAATGTGAACTTTTGTCGGATGATTCGTGAGCATCGCGCCAATCTTGATGGCCACAGGGTCGTCGGCTGGATGTGCGACATCCAATATGACGCAATAGGGGGCAACGGAAACCTGATCGTCGATTTGAATGTCGCAATGGGCGACGATGTGGACTCCCTGCTCAATATTGACGCGATTACCGATGCGAATCGTGCCAGCAAATCCTAAATCAGGCCTGTCGAGCGTTTCAAGTCGTGCAAACTCGCGTATAGACGTGTGATCTCCCAGGTGGATTCTGCGGGATCCACTGATCATCAGCGGCTTGTAGATGATGCTGCGGCGGCCCAGAGAGCCGAGTCGCCAACGAAGGATGAGCTGAGAAAATATCAGGCGCCAAATCGTGGTGAGGCTAGGGATTTTCATGATTCCTGTCCAGTGATGGCTGCGACGGTCATCGCAGACGTCACGACGATTGTGCAGAGGATAGTGACAGTTTCCCGAACCGCTGCACGATGCCCCAAGCTTGCCGATTGTCTTCCCAGTATGCAGAGGCCCAAGGCTGCCGCTGCTGGCAAGCCAGCGAGAAAATACAGCCCTCCTGGCCAAGCCAATCCAAGCAGAAGCATGCTGATCAAGCCCCCGAAGCCCTCGGCCAGTGGGGCGATCACTATCTGACGAGGAGGGCAACTCATCGACACCAGACCTGAAAAGGTGATGCCGGCCGATCGGATTGCCTGCTGGCTCGCGAAAAAGACAAAGTAGTGCCCGGCCAACCCCGGGTCGGCTGCTCCCTTGGAAAGCCAGTGAGGTAACAGCAGATCCATGCTCATCCAGGCAACCAGGGCGCACGCGACAAAGATTGCCCACAACACGACCGAACCACGGGCCGCAAGGCGTCGCGCTGCATCCTGTTCGCCGCCGGCCACCAGTTTGGCGATCGGCGCGATTGCCGCATTGCCGACAGCAGCCATGCCGCCGACCAGAATCGAACAGATTGTGAAGCCTGCAAATGCGGAGGCTGCGCCACTGGGGGACAGGAATGAAATCAGTGGGATGGTGCTGGCTTGGATTGCAGCCGTCCCGATACTCATCGTCGAGAAGCTCTTCAGCAAACCGGTCAATTCACGAACTTCCACATGTTCCAACGGCGATGTCAGTGTGGCCGGCAGTGGCGGTCGGTGGCGCGATATTGTCCATGTGCCCAACCAAAGCGCTCCGCTTGCCGCCACGATGCAAGCAGTCAGACTCCAGTGGGCTAAGTTGCTGCTGAGCCAGAAAACAGCAAGTGAGCTCAAGCGGGCTACGATGCCGGCCCATGTGATCTGCCAGTTCTGTGCCTTGGTCTGAAAGTAGCCTTGATCGAGTTGAGCCGGCACGATCCAGAGTGCTCCCGCAAAGCTGATTGCGAACAGCAAGCCCAGCGTCACTTGATTGACCGCGAAACGATCTGCATAAAGCCAAGCCCCGACAAGGCCGATGACTACGGCCAGAAGCACTCCAATCGCCGTGATGCGCTTGAGTAGTTCGCGACCTGCCACCATCACAGATTGGCCGTTGCCATCGATGTTGGTCTGCCCGTGGATGTGGTGCGAGAGTCGTCGGGTCAGAGCCATCGACATGTTGCACGACAGCAGCGGTGCCATGGCCGCGACGGAGAAAGCCAGGGACCAAGCCGAGAATTCCTCCGGCGCGCTCTGGCGCGATACAAGCCCCGTGAGCAGTACCTGATAGGCAGCCGTGGTCAGGCCATTGGCAGCGTTGGCTGCCGCGTTGCTGGCGAGACGTCGCACAGGTTTAGCCCGCGCTTCGCCCCAGCCCCAGCCGAGCCAACTCCGCCTGTGCCTTCTGCGACTGATCTGCCAGTACTGGCTGCGTCAGAACCCAGTTGACGAAACGCCCCAAGCCCTCTCTCAGCGATACCTTGGGCTCAAACCCGAGCAACTCGCGTGCACGGGTCAGGTCGGCATAGCAATGGCGGATGTCGCCGGCGCGGAAGTCACCGCTGATGTTCAGCTCGGACGTGCTGCCCAGCAGTTGCTTGAGCTCGCTCGCCACTTGCATCACGGTGGTAGGAACGCCTGCGCCGATATTCGCAACCAGATAACCCGGCGCTTCGCGGAATAGCGCGAGTTCGATCGAGCGGACAACGTCACTGACGTGGACAAAATCCCGACTTTCCAGTCCATCCTCGAAAATGTTGATGGGCAGGTTCTGCCGCATGCGGTTCGAGAAGATCGACAGGATGCCTGTGTAGGGGTTGCGCAGTGACTGGCGCTCGCCGTAGACATTCTGGAAACGGAGTGCGGCGACCTGAAGACCGTACGCCTCCGCGCAGATGCGTGCGGTGGCTTCGTTAGCCAGCTTGGTGGCTGCGTAAATCGACGCTGGGAAGGGAGGTGACTCCTCCGGTGTAGCGATGAGATGAAGTGCTTCGCCCTTTGAGCCCAGGGGCTCGAACTGTCCCGCCTGAAGGCGCGCGGGGTCACGTGGTGCTGGAACCACCAGTTGGTCACCCAGCCGATAGGCCCCTTCGCCATAGATCGAGCGGCTCGATGCGTGCACCAGCTTCTTGATGTGACGATGGCGCGTTGCTATCGCTTCAAACAACCAAGCGGTGGCTTGCTGGTTCACCTCGTAGTAGTGTGCAATCTGGTACATCGATTGGCCGGTCCCGGTTTCCGCCGCAAGATGCACCACAGCCTCGACGTTCGCGAGGGCTTCGTCCATCCGGACGGCATCGCGGATGTCCGCCCGAACGAAGTTCACGCCATCCCTGCCGTCGAGCCACGCAGCTTCAGGGCGAGGAACCTGGCCGTGAATTTGCGGGCTGAGATTGTCGACCACGGTCACGGAGTGACCTTGCAGCAGCAGTGAGTCGACAAGCCAGGAACCGATGAAGCCGGCGCCGCCGGTAATCAAGATGTGCATGATGAAGTGACTGTGAGTGCGTTCCCGGATCGGGAGCGATTTGTTAACAATTCGAAGGGGTGTCTGGATGCGATCGATCCAGCTCTTGACGAAGTCGCTCGATGTCGGCCTGCAGCTTCTCGAACTCCGACTCCTTGCGGCTCAGGAACTCGCGGGTCAACCGCCAACGTTGCAAAATGCCTTCCGGCGTTAATGCGTAGCCGTACGACAGCTTGTTGTCGCTTCGGCGGAAGTTCTCGATTTTGATCCACCCCTTCTCCGCCAGGGCTCGTACCAAGTAGTGGGTCTTGCCTAGGCTCAAGCCAAGGGTTGCCGACAAGCCCCGCTGTGATGACTCAGGGTGCTCATCAAGGGCTTTCAGCACCAGGTAGTAGTCGTCTGTTCCCATGGTGGGGTTGTTGCGCAAGGGGCTGTTCATGCGATGAACGTTCCCCCAATTGTAGGACCAAATCAGAGATGAGACGCTCGGCCTTCACATCGATGTGAAGGTAAACTCTAGTTGCGTTTTTCTGTACAGCAAGATCATCCGTCGCAACGAATCAGTTGACTGTGGCTGTTGAACTAACCAAAGTTTGTATGTCCCTATTTTTTGTTTCGTTGTGCGCAAGTCTGGTTGCAACCTACCTCGTGATCGTGGCTGCCAGCCGAAGCGCGCATTCGCATGACAACGATCTTTCTGGCCCGCAAAAATTCCATGCGGTGCCAGTGCCTCGCGTGGGCGGTGGCGGGATCTTGAGCGGGGTGCTTGTCGCCTGGGTCTTTCTGATTGTGAGCGGGCAATCGTCTGCGGCCAATTTGCTCGGCGGTCTGTTGATCGCTGCAGCGCCGACTTTTTTCTCGGGGGTGGCTGAGGACTTGACCAAGAACGTCAGTCCTCGGCGGCGCCTTGCCTTCACCGCGCTTTCTGCCGCGGTAGCTGCCTATCTGCTGGATGCGAAGCTTGGTCCGGTCGGAATTCCGGGTTTGGATTGGGCGCTGTCCGTTCCGCTCATCGCGGCGGCACTGACTGTCTTTGCTGTGACGGGCCTGACGAATGCCGTCAACATCATTGATGGGTTCAACGGGCTTGCGGCTGCGTGTGTGGCGATGATGTTGGCGGCATTCGGCTTCGTCAGCTATTGCCTTGGTGATCAAGACCTGCTCATCGTCTGTGTGCTGTTGATCGGGTCAATTGCCGGATTTTTTGTTTTCAACTTCCCCATGGGGAAAATTTTCCTTGGGGATGGTGGCGCTTATTTCCTCGGTTTCATGCTGGCCGAGTTGGCAGTCTTGTTGCTCTCTCGCCACCCAGAGCTCGCGGCATCGTTCCCCCTGCTCGTCTGTGCATATCCGGTATTTGAGACTCTGTTTTCAATCTACAGAAAGCTGTTTCTCAGGAATATGTCGCCAGGCGTGCCAGACGGTGTGCATCTTCACATGTTGGTATACAAGCGCCTGATGCGAGTCGGATTCGGCGTTAGAACGCCCGATGCTTTGACTCGGCGCAATTCATACACCTCGCCATATTTGTGGGCGTTGTGTGCAGCGGCGGTTGGCACTGCGCTGCTTTTCTGGCGTACCCCGGCGGCTCAAATCTTCGCGCTGCTCTGCTTCGCAGGTGTATACGTCTGGCTCTACTGGCGAATCGTCCGGTTCCAGGCTCCGAAATTCCTGGTCGTGACATCTGCTGAAACACCGGAGGCTTGAGGGCTTATGCCTCCGGTTCAGTTCTCTCAGGCAGTGGATCGGGCGCCGTTGCGGCTGTTTCTTGTCTTTGACCAGCGGCTTCGGGTCATGAGCACCAGCATGCAGGTCAGAAGCCCGCCAATGGCAGCGCTGATGGCAATGATTGATCGGCGAGGCTTGGATTTGCGCTCCGGAACAATCGCTGGATCAACAACTTGAACCAGCGCACCCTCGCGAGCTTCGTCGACACGGGCCAGTTCATACTGCCGTGATAGAAGTTCAAAGAGCGTCTCTTGATACTTGTAATCTCGGTACCGACCAATGTAGTCATTGCGATTGCTCTCGCGACCGCTCGGTGCGCTCTGCAGGCGTGACAGTTGCTGTTTCAGGCCCGCAACCATGCGTGACTGGTTGACCAACTCCGGGGCGGCAGGGGTCAACGACCCAGCCATTACCCCCAGTTTTACTTCTGCGGCAGTCAGTTCGGCGCTGAGTTTGGCAAACTGCTCTGCAACGGCCTTGGGCTCCGACTTTATCGCCCCTGGATCGATGCCGGTGCCTTCAAGTGCGATTTGTGCGCTTGTGAGTTTGTCCTTGGTGGCGTTCAACTGGCGTTCGAAGAACACCCGTCGCTGCTGAGCCTCGGTGACTGCAAGCTCGGACACCATCCTTCGCAATTCGACGACATAGGCATTCGCCATGTCAGCGGAGCGCTGTTTGTCCGTATCTTCAACTTCGACGGATATCAATCCGTCCTTTTTACCGACCTGGATACTGGAGAGTTTGGTAAGCGATTTTCTCGCTTGCTCGTAATATTCAACTTGGTAAGCGTCCTTCAGCTTGAACTGGTCAATGAGCCGGTCAGCGATTGTTGTGCTTTGCAGGAAGGCGACATACTGGTCTGCCGGCGTGCGAATCGCCCCGCCTGCGCCAGCCAAGCTGGCCAATGCACCCAGGGATGCCAGGGCACCATTGCCACTTCCCTGCTGTTGAGGGGGCAGGAAAGTGGTTCGTGCCGTGAAGGTTGGTGCAATGAGGAAAGTACCGGCGTAGGCTACCGCGCCGGCCACAACTGGCGCCAGCAAGACGTAGCGCCACGAGTGCGCGATGGGTGCAAACAGTTCACCCAAGCCCTCTGCATCTGAGGGCGGCTTGATTTCTTCAATCATTTTCACAACCCCAGCGACTTGATACCAGCCAGCCCCAAGCCGAACTGGTACAGGATCTGGGTCCAGTCCTTGGCGTCCTGGATGAAGGTGGTCTTGTCCAGCTCTTCAGGCACAAACAAGGTGTCGCCTGGCAGGGCTGTCACGTTGGCGAAGCGGCTTTCCCGGAAGAACGTGGAGCCCGATTGACGTGCGCTGACCACCGTGCCGTTGGCACGAATCACAAACACGCTTTCAGCATCGGCACCGCGGGCAGGGCCGCCAGCCAGCTTCAGGTAGTCCGCCATGGTCTTGTCGCCATTGAAGAGGTAGCTGCCAGCGTTGTAGACGCTGCCAAACACGCCAACGGTGCTGGCTCGTGCAGGCACATTGACCTGGTCGCCGTCTTCGATCGGAATCACTGGCATCCGGGTTTCGTTTTCGGCCACTTCCAGCACGATTCGGCCCGTGGGCTTGGCTTGGCGCAGTCGCTCAATCAGTCGTGCGTTCGCCGCTTCGTTGGCGCCCTGATTCGCGATGTCGCCTGCGGTTGTTGCGCGGCGTGTACTCACGTTCTTGGTCAACTCGGTTTCCAGGTCACGCAAGGCCCGGTCGAAGTTTTCCTGCTGGGTCCGCCGCACGCTCTGGCGGGTGAACTCGGTGCCGTACACAAAAGCCGCAGGCGTCAGGCCACCTGCAGCTTGAATGGCGTCGGCCAGCGTGCTGTTGGGTGCAAGCACGTAATCGCCAGGCCGCGCCACTTCGCCTTCAACGCGGATGCGCTTGTTTTGCAGATTCAGAGGCAGGGCTGCGGTAACGGCGCTGAACACCCGCACTACATCGCCAGCAGCCAAGGTACTGCGCTGACCGGCACCGTCCAGCTTCAACTCTGCGACGCGGCCGGTAGAACGGTCTGCCAGGCGCTCAACCGCCACACGGGTGCGGTCTGCGACGGCGCTGAAGCCGCCGCCCATGGCCAGCAGGTCCGCCACGGTTTCGTTGGGCTTGAGTTCAAACACGGCAGGTTGATTGATGCTGCCAATCAAGCCTACCTGCGGGCCGACAGGGCCGATGTGGATCACGTCGTCGGCCTGCACCACCTGGTCCGCGCTCCGGTCGCCGTTGAGCAGCAGGTTGTAAAGGTCAAAGCCGCTCACGACCTTGCCGTTGCGACGCAGCGTGATGTTGCGGAAGCTGCCCGCCGCGGTCGGGCCGCCAGCGCGCATCACCACATGCAGCACGCTGGACAAGCTGTTGACCGACAGGCTGCCCGGCCGTTGAACAAAGCCCGAAACGAACACGCGCACCGAGCGCAGCCGCCCCATGCTCACGCTGATCTGGAAATTCTTGAACACCTGCGCCACGCGGCGGCTGATGAGCTCGGTCAGCTCACCGCTGCGTACGCCCGCCACGGGAATGGAGCCCACGCGGGGCAGCACGATCCGGCCTGAACGGTCGACGATCACCTGCAGATCGGCGTCCACCGAGCCCCACAGGGTCACGCTGATTTCATCGCCCGGTTTGACGACATAGTCGTTGGGCACAAGTGGCGAGGGGTCTTGAACCGCGCTGCTGCGTGTGTCGCTGACCAGCTCGGCACCGAACCGGCGGATCGGCGTGACCACGCCGCCGGTGGCCTCCGCTTGGCGTTGCACGTAAGTCTCGAATTCGCCCGGGCTGTAAACGGCTTTGGGTTCAACGACCTCGATCACGTCAGCTTCGGTTGCGCTGCGGTTGGCCCCCGAGGTACTGCGCTTCAGTCGGTAACTTCCGTTGGTCGTGCCGTCGGTGCTGTTTTGCAGGTTCGTACGGCTTGCGGCGTCGCCAATGGGATTGTCCGATTGGGCCATGCTGAGCGGGGCCACGAAAGCCAGACCAATCAGCAAAGCGACCTGACTCAAGCTGTGCAAGACGGAATATCGATGGGAATGCATGGATGAGTGGGTGTGGCCCACGGTTCGTCTATGAAAGAACTACTGCAGTGATTCTATCGCCCGGTCATGACCGCCAAATGAGCGCATTGACCAAGCAGCGGGTTGGCCTGAATTTGAGGTTATGGCAGGGCAATGCGCAGCAATCCGTTGGTGCCGCGGCCTGTCTTTTGCGCGACGCAGCCGGCCATCATGTCGGCCTCGCCAGGCCTTGAAAAGAAGCGTTCACCATAGGCGCATCGCCTCACGCGGCCTTGATTTGTCGAATTGATCTTGGAAAGCCCGGAGTCTGTCGAAGCAGCAAACGGCGGACCAAGCGATAATGCGCGGTGATGACCACCGAAACCCTCGCGCCCACGGCTGATGCCGAGCAGGCGCCGATTCCCGCCCGTTTTGACACTTTGCCGCTGGACGCCAAGCTCCTGCGGGCTGTGGACGATCAGGGTTACGCCACCATGACGCCCATCCAGGCGAAGGCGATTCCCGTGGTGCTCAGTGGCCGCGACGTGATGGGCGCAGCCCAGACCGGCACCGGCAAGACGGCTGCGTTTTCCATCCCCTTGCTGCAGAAGATGATGCGGCACGAGAACTCCAGCACGTCGCCGGCGCGCCACCCGGTGCGCGCCGTGGTGCTGGCGCCTACCCGTGAGTTGGCCGACCAGGTCGCCAACAACGTCAAGGCCTACGCGAAGCACACGAACCTGCGCGCTGCCGTGGTGTTTGGTGGCGTCGACATGAAGCCCCAGACGCTGGAGCTGAAGGCTGGCGTCGAGATCCTGATCGCCACGCCCGGCCGTCTGCTGGACCACATCGAAGCCAAGAATTGCGTGCTCAACCAGGTTGAGTATGTGGTGCTTGACGAAGCCGACCGCATGCTGGACATCGGCTTCTTGCCGGACCTGCAGCGCATCCTGAGCTACCTGCCCAAGGGCAATCGCCAGACCTTGCTGTTCTCGGCCACCTTCTCGCCTGAAATCAAGCGACTGGCGGGCAGCTACCTGCAAGACCCCGAGCTGATCGAGGTCGCCCGTCCGAACGCCACGGCTTCGACGGTGGAGCAGTTGTTCATCAGTTGCGTGGATGACGACAAGCGCCGCATCATCCTGAAGATGCTGCGCGACCGCGAGATCAAGCAGGCCATCATCTTCGTGAACTCCAAGCTGGGCGCGGCGCGCCTGGCGCGTTCGTTCGAGCGCGACGGCCTGCGCACCGCGGCGTTGCACGGCGACAAGTCGCAAGATGAGCGCTTGAAGTCTTTGGCTGCCTTCAAGGCCGGCGAAGTGGACCTGTTGGTGGCCACCGACGTGGCTGCGCGTGGCCTCGATATCGCTGATCTGCCAGCCGTCTTCAACTTCGACGTGCCGTTCAACGCAGAAGACTATGTGCACCGCATTGGCCGCACGGGCCGCGCTGGTGCGTCGGGCATCGCCGTCACCATGGTCACCCGTGATGATGCGCGCCTGGTCGGCGACATTGAAAAGCTGATCAAGAAGACGATTGAGCTCGGCGCCGTCGAGCTGGAAGATGACCGTCCTCGTCGCGCCCCGCGCTCGTATGACGCTGACCCCGAGCCGCGCCGCGCACCTGAAGCAGCGCCGCGCGCGTTTGCGGAGTCTGCACTTCGCAGCGCGCCGGCCCCGCGTCGCCATGAGCCGCGCCAGAGCCGGGATCCGTTCTTCGACAAGCCTTACGAAGCCAGCGTCAGCGACTCTCCGGCGGCCTGGGAGAAGTCGATGCCGGCTTCTGCTTCGGCGCCAGCGCGCGTCTCGCCCAACATTCGCGCCAAGCGCAAGCTCGCCAGCCTGCTGGGCGGCGGCCCCAAGGCGTGATTGACACCCCGACGCGCGGCGCGCTCTGGCGTCGCTGGGCCGTCGCGGTGTTTGCTGCAGCGATGGGCTGCATCCTCGTGATCGCACTGCTGCCGGGCGGTGGCGGGCCCGACTGGTTCCCGCAGGCCGACAAGCTGCGGCACGCGTCAGCCTTCATTGCGTTGTGGGCGCTGGGCTCACGGGTCCCTCGTTTGACACCGTGGCGCCTGGTAGCTGTATTGCTGGCCTTTGGGGCCGGCATCGAGGTGGCGCAATCGTTCACGACCTGGCGAGAGGCCTCCGTGCTCGATTGGGTCGCCGATGCGGCGGGTGTGGCCGTCGGCGCCTTGCTCTTGCGCTTCCCTCAGGACGCCAGCCACATGAACACGGCCGGCAACTGATCCGGCAGACTCATCGGCGCAGTGCGCCAGCGCTCGACGCGCTGGGTCTTGCACCAGCCGCCCGGTGAGGTCAGTCCGCAAGCCACGCTGAGTTGCGTGCCCGGACTCAGAATCTGCACCAAGGCCTGGAACAGCGCCGTGTTCCGGTAGGGCGTCTCGATCACCAATTGCGTCTGGCCTTCGCGCCGTGAGCGCGTTTCCAGCTCTCGCACGCGCTGCGCACGCACATCGGCCTGCTGGGGCAGGTAGCCCTCGAACGCGAATCGCTGGCCGTTGAGCCCGCTCGCGGCCAAGGCCAGCGTCAGTGAGCTGGCGCCGGGCAGGGGTTCGACGATGATGCCGGCCGCGTGTGCTGCGGCCACCAGCGTGGCGCCGGGGTCCGCCACGGCGGGCAGGCCTGCCTCAGACAGCAAACCCACGTCGTGGCCAGCCAGGGCCGGTGCCAGCAGTGCTTGCCAATCGCGCGGGTCGGTGGTGTCGCCGGCACCCTTGCGCGGGCGTGGCAATTCCTTCACATCCAGGCTTTGCAGCGGCTGGCTCAAGGGCGTCACGGCATCCACGCGCTTCAGAAAGGCGCGGGTTGATTTGGCGTTCTCCACGGCCCAGTGTTGAATGCCTGCCGCGCGTGTCAGCACGCCATGGCTCAACACCTGCTCGATGGGCTCCGGCTGGGTGCCCAGGTCCAGCGCATTGGGCACCAGCACCAGCTTGCCTCGTACCGTGCTCAAGGCGCCACCCCGTCAAGCGGGTTCAGCCCGGCCGCGCGCAGCAACTGGCTGGTGCGGATCAGCGGAAGCCCGATCAGCGCAGTCGGGTCATCGGAATCGATGGCGTCCAGCAGCGTGATGCCCAGCGTTTCGCACTTGGCACTGCCGGCGCAGTCGTAAGGCTCTTCGGTGCGCAGGTAGAACTCGATCTCCGCATCGCTCAGGGTGCGAAAGCGCACATGCACCGGCGCCAGCAAGGTTTGCGCGAACCGGGTGTCGGCGCGCACCACGGCCACTGCGGTCTGGAAGGTGATCGTGCGGCCGCTCATGCGCTGCAGCTGGGCCACAGCGCGCTCATGGGTGCCGGGCTTGCCGATGGGCTCGCCGTCCACGTCGGCCACTTGATCAGAGCCAATGACGATCGCGCCCGGGTGCTGCTCGGCCACGGCTTGGGCTTTGGCCAGTGCCAGTCGGCAGGCGAGGGCGGCGGGTGCCTCGCCGGGCAGCGGGGTTTCGTCCACTTGGGGTGAGACGGTGATGAAAGGCAGGCGAAGGCGCTCCAGCAGTTCGCGGCGATAGCGCGACGTGGAGCCAAGGATCAGGGTCGGGCGAGAACTCATCCCCCAATTGTCCCATCGCCGGCGGCGTGGTGTGTGCCGGCCAGGTGGCGGGCTCGTACACTTGGCGTATGAATCCGAGATCCATAGACCCCTGCCGCGCCGACGTGGCCTCGCTGGCAGCCTCCGGTGTGCTGCTGACGGGCCAGTGGCCGCTGGCTGACTTGCAGCGCCTGAATGAATCGACCGTGGCCACTGGCCAGGCGCCTGACGCCATCGACTGGCAACTGTCGGCCGAGTACCGCCCCGTGTCCGGCGGTGAGCCCGAACTGTGGCTGCATCTGCAGGCCACGTCCGTGGTGGCGCTGTGCTGCCAGCGGTGTCTGGGTGCCGTGATGGAGCCCGTCGAGGTCGATCGCTGGATCCGCCTGGTGCCTGACGAGGCGCAGGCCGAGTTGCTGGATGCCGAGATGGAAGACGACGTGCTGGTGCTTGAGCGGGTGATGGATCTGCGCGAGCTGACCGAAGACGAGTTGCTGCTGGCGCTGCCGCTGGTGCCGCGCCACGAGGTGTGCCCCGAACCGCTGCCGGTGCCGGAAGACGACTTGCCGGTGGAAGACGACAAGCCGAATCCGTTCGCAGCCTTGGCGGCTTTCAAGAAGCGCTGAACTCAGCGCTTTCCTCAAGCGGCTGGCCCGTGTTATACTAGCGGGCTTTTCCGGGTGTGCCTGGGTTTGGCTCGAAGCTTGCGGCTGCAGCGAATGCGGCAGCGGAGTGTGCAAGCCAAAACCTGCAGCCGCACACCTCGGGCTTTGTCAGTTTCAAGGTGCATGGGTGGCCTCGCCGCCCACACACTGTTTATTCGCCGGGACCCCGGCGTCCCAGGAGAATTCCATGGCCGTTCAGCAAAACAAGAAGTCGCCCTCCAAGCGTGGCATGCACCGTTCGCACAACGCGCTGGTGACCCCGGGTACCGGCATTGAGCCGACCACCGGTGAAATCCACCTGCGTCACCACATCAGCCCGACCGGTTTCTACCGTGGTCGCAAGGTGCTGAAGACCAAGGCGGACGCCTGATCTCTGGCTCGTGATCGGGGTGGCTTGATGCCTGCCCTGTACACGCCGCCAATCCCGGTGCCATGTTCATGGTCCGGGTCTGCACAAAAATCGCCCCGCGCATGTCGACTGGAATCCGGTCGGTGTCCGCGGGCGTTTTCGCTGGCGTGCGCCAATTTGTCTGGCTGAAGATCTAGCTCACCGCCGTGTCACATTCCACACCTCTGAAGCCCATGGATCGCGTGCGCATCGCCGTCGATTGCATGGGGGGCGACCATGGCCCGTCCATCACATTGCCCGCCTGCCGGGCCTTCCTGGACAGCCATCCTGACGTCGACTTGCTGCTGGTGGGCATGGCCGACGCGCTGGCGCCTGCCGCCAGCTGGCCACGCTGCACGATCGTCGCCACCACGGAAATCGTGGCCATGGACGATCCGGTCGAGATTGCACTGCGCCGCAAGAAGGACTCGTCGATGCGCGTGGCCATCTCGAAGCTGAAGGCGACCGCCACGGGCCCTGCGCTCGCAGATGTGTGTGTATCGGCCGGCAACACCGGTGCGCTGATGGCACTGGCCCGCTACCTGCTGAAGACGCTGGAGGGCATTGATCGCCCCGCGATCGCCTCTGTCATCCCGAATGAGCAGGGCACCTTCACGACCATGCTGGATCTGGGTGCCAACGTCGACTGCACGGCCGAGCATCTGTTGCAATTTGCCGTCATGGGCAGCGCGCTGGTGTCTGCCATTGATGGCAAATCCGAGCCCTCCGTGGGCCTGTTGAACATCGGATCCGAGGTCATCAAGGGCAGCGAAGTGATCAAGCGCGCAGGCGATCTGCTGCGCTCTGCCGGGGCTGACGGACACCTCAATTACTTCGGCAATGTCGAGGGTAATGACATCTTCAAGGGCACTGTAGACGTGGTCGTATGTGACGGCTTCGTCGGCAATGTCGCTTTGAAAACCACCGAAGGTCTGGCATCGACCATGAGCCGATTCATCCGCGAAGAGTTCACCCGGACGTGGTGGACGAAGCTTGCGGCGATCGTGGCGATGCCTGTTCTGAAGCGCTTCCGCGCACGTGTGGACCCGCGCGGTTACAACGGCGCGGCGCTGCTCGGACTGCAGGGTCTGGTGTTCAAGAGCCACGGCTCCGCTGATGCGTATTCATTCGGCCGGGCGCTGGCTCGGGCTTATGATGCCGCCCGCAACCGCTTGTTGGACCAGGTGCACGACCGCATCGTGGAAACCCTGCAGGCGATGCCCGCCAACCCGGGCGATGTGCCGGTCAGGCCCGCTGCCTGAATTTTTCGAAGCCTGCGTTTGTCCCATCCTCGTTACTCCCGCATCACCGGCACCGGCAGCAAGCTGCCTGAGCGCCGTGTGACCAACGCTGAACTGGCCACCCAGTTGGCCGAGCGCGGCCTTGAGACGTCTGACGAATGGATCGTCGAGCGCACGGGCATCCGTGCCCGGCACTTCGCGGCGCCTGATGTCACGTCGAGTGACCTGGGGACCGAGGCCGCACGCCAGGCCCTGGCAGCGGCCGGTTGTGAGCCCGGCGCCATCGATCTGATCATCGTTGCGACCTCCACGCCCGACATGGTGTTCCCGTCGACCGCAACGATGGTGCAGCACAAGCTTGGCATCGCCGGTTGCCCGGCCTTTGACGTTCAGGCGGTGTGCTCCGGTTTCGTCTACGCGCTGACGGTCGCTGACGCGATGATCCGCGCTGGCTCGGCCACCAAGGCGCTGGTGATCGGCGCCGAAGTCTTCTCCCGCATCCTCGATTTCAACGACCGCACCACCTGCGTGCTGTTTGGCGATGGCGCGGGTGCCGTGGTGCTCGAAGCGTCAGATGAGCCGGGCATCCTGGCCACCAAGCTGCATGCCGATGGCCGCTACCGCGACCTGCTGTGCGTGCCCGGCCATGTGTCTGGCGGCGAGGTGATCGGCCTGCCTTTGCTCAAGATGGACGGCCAGGCCGTGTTCAAGTTGGCCGTGGGCGTGCTGGATGAAGTTGCCCGCGAAGTGCTCGACGCCGCGGGCCGCACCCCGGCCGACATCGACTGGCTGGTGCCTCACCAGGCCAACATCCGCATCATGCAGGGCACCGCCCGCAAGCTGAAGTTGCCGGCCGAGCGTGTGGTGGTGACCGTGGACCAACACGGCAACACCTCCGCGGCCTCCATCCCGCTGGCCCTGGACCACGCGGTCCGTGGCGGCCAGATCCAGCGCGGCGACACCGTCATGCTCGAAGGTGTTGGCGGTGGTTTCACCTGGGGCGCCGTGCTGCTCGATCTCTGAGCCACCGTCCCTTACCGCGCGCATCGAAAGACATTGACCATGACGGCATTTGCATTTGTATTTCCTGGCCAGGGCTCACAAGCCGTTGGCATGCTCGACGCCTGGGGCGACCACCCGGCCGTGCGCGACACGCTGGCTGAAGCCTCCGCTGCCCTCGGTGAAGACCTGGCGGCCCTGATCAAGCTGGGCCCGAAGGAACAGCTCGACCTGACCACCAACACCCAGCCGGTGATGCTGACGGCGGGCATTGCCTGCTACCGCGCCTGGATTGCCGAAACGGGCCTGACGCCGTCGGCGGTGGCTGGCCACTCGCTCGGTGAATACACGGCCCTCGTGGCTGCCGGTTCGTTGAGCCTGGCCGACGCGTTGCCGCTGGTGCGACTGCGCGCGCAAGCCATGCAGGAAGCCGTGCCAGTGGGCGTGGGCGCCATGGCGGCCATCCTCGGCCTGGATGCCGACACGGTGCGTGCCACCTGCCTTGAAGCCGCTGCAGCCTCGGGCGAGGCCGTCGAGGCGGTTAATTTCAATGATCCCAGGCAGACCGTCATCGCAGGCACGAAGGCTGGCGTCGACAAGGGCTGCGAGCTGCTCAAGGCCAAGGGCGCCAAGCGCGCGTTGCTGCTGCCGGTGTCGGCCCCGTTTCACTCCAGCCTGATGAAGCCGGCTGCCGAGCGCCTGAAGCTGCGCCTTGCACATATTCAACTGTTGGCGCCGGTCATTCCGGTGGTCAACAACATCGACGTGTCTGTGGCGAATGAACCAGACGCCATCCGCGATGCGCTGTATCGTCAGGCGTTCGGCCCGGTCCGTTGGGTGGAGGTGGTACAGGCCTTGCGTGCCCGTGGCCTGACCCACATCATCGAGTGTGGCCCGGGCAAGGTGCTTGCCGGCATGGTCAAGCGCATCGACGCGGAAGCGGTCAGCGCCACCATTTTCGATCCGGCCTCGCTGGCCGAAGTCAAAGGAATCCTCGCATGAGCGAAGCAAGCAGCACCCCCGCACAGATCGCATTGGTCACTGGTGCCTCGCGCGGCATCGGCCGTTCGATCGCACTGGGTCTGGCCGCTCAAGGCTACAAGGTCATCGGCACGGCCACCAGTGATGCTGGCGCCGCGTCCATCACCGAATCGCTGGCCGCTTTCCCGGGCAGCAAGGGCCTGACGCTGAACGTCAATGACGCCGCAGGCGTGGACGCGGCCATCGAGGCCATCGTCAAGGAACATGGCGCGCTGCACGTGCTGGTGAACAACGCCGGCATCACCCGCGACACCCTGGCCATGCGCATGAAGGATGACGACTGGGATGCGGTGCTCGACACCAATCTGAAGGCCGTCTTCCGCATGTCGCGCGCCGTGATGCGTCCGATGATGAAGCAGCGTTATGGCCGCATCATCAACATCACGTCCGTGGTGGGTGCCTCCGGCAATCCGGGCCAGGCCAACTATGCTGCCGCCAAGGCCGGCGTGGCGGGCATGACCCGCGCCCTGGCTCGAGAGCTGGGCAGCCGCAACATCACTATCAATTGTGTCGCCCCTGGCTTCATCGCCACCGACATGACCGAAACACTGCCCGAGGCCCAAAAGGCCGCGTTGCTTCAGCAGATTCCGCTGCAGCGACTTGGGCAGCCCGGGGAGATCGCCCATGCGGTGGTCTTCCTAGCCTCGCCCGAAGCGGGCTACATCACCGGTTCCGAGCTGCACGTCAATGGCGGCATGTTCATGAACTGATCCCATGGCCGGAAAAAGTGCTGGCGTGTTGCCAGCGTAGAATCCGGCCCGTTTTACGCAATCCCTCCTGGAGGAGTCATGAGCGATATCGAAGCACGCGTCAAGAAGATCATTGCCGAGCAACTGGGCGTTCCCGAAGCCGACGTCACCAACGAAAAGGCCTTCGTGGCTGATCTGGGTGCCGATTCCCTGGACACCGTTGAATTGGTGATGGCCCTGGAAGACGAGTTTGGCATCGAAATTCCGGACGAAGAAGCCGAGAAGATCACCACGGTGCAGTTGGCAATCGACTACGCCAAGGGCCACGCCAAGGCCTGAACGCCCATTGGGCAGTAACGATCCATACTGAACGCATGACCCGTCGTCGAGTAGTCATCACCGGCCTGGGGCTGATCAGCCCCGTTGGCAATACGGTCACCGAAGGCTGGAACAACCTGCTTGCAGGACGTTCCGGCATTGGCGCCATCACCAGGTTCGACGCTTCTGCGTTAACCTGCCAGTTTGCCGGCGAGGTCAAGGACTTCAAGGTCGAGGAGTACATCCCCGGCAAGGAAGCCAAGGCGATGGACACTTTCATCCATTTCGGTCTGGCCGCTGCGGTCCAGGCTGTTCAGGATGCGGGTCTGCCAACAGGCGATGCCCTGACCGAAGAGCAAGCCGAGCGCATCGGCTGCATGGTTGGTTCAGGCATCGGGGGTCTGCCCGAAATCGAATCCACCGCACGCACCGTGGTTGAACGCGGTCCGCGGCGGATTTCCCCCTTCTTTGTGCCCGCCTCGATCATCAACATGATCTCCGGGCACATCTCGATCCGCTATGGTTTCAAGGGCCCGAACATGGCCATTGTCACCGCCTGCACCACCGGTCTGCATTGCATCGGTGAAGCTGGCCGGATGATCGAGTATGGCGACGCCGACGTGATGATCGCCGGCGGCGCTGAAGCCACCGTGTCGATGCTCGGGGTGGGTGGCTTTGCCTCCGCCCGGGCTTTGTCGACCCGCAATGAAGACCCCGCCACCGCCTCGCGGCCGTGGGACAAGGACCGCGACGGTTTTGTCCTCGGCGAAGGCGCCGGTGTGCTGGTCCTCGAAGAATACGAACACGCCAAGAAGCGCGGCGCGAAGATCTACGCCGAGCTGATCGGCTTCGGCATGGGTGCCGATGCGTACCACATGACCGCGCCGAACGTGGACGGCCCGAAGCGTTCGATGAAGGCTGCCCTGCGCAATGCCGGCATCAACGCCGACCAGGTGCAATACCTGAACGCCCACGGCACGTCGACCCCGCTGGGTGACCTGAACGAAACCAACGCCATCAAGCTGGCATTTGGTGATCACGCCAAGCAGTTGGTGGTCAATTCGACCAAGTCGATGACCGGCCATCTCCTGGGCGGCGCGGGTGGCGTCGAGTCGGTGTTCTCGGTGCTGGCGCTGAAGAACCAGGTCTCGCCTCCGACGATCAACATCTTCAATCAAGATCCCGAGTGCGATCTGGATTACTGCGCCAACACGGCGCGGGACATGAAGATCGACATCGCCGTGAAGAACAACTTCGGCTTCGGCGGCACCAACGGAACCCTGGTGTTCCGTCGGGTCTGATTTCCAGCGCTTGCCGCGCCGCATGCGCGTTGCACCCCCAGCCAGCTACCCTGTGAGCGCATTCAGCGTCTTTCACGGGTTGGCCCTAGGTGCCGTGATCGTGGCGCTGCTCAATGTGCTGCTGTGGGGCGGCCAGTGGCTGGCTGCTGAAGCGCAATGGCCGTCGATCATCCTGGCGCCGCTGTGTGTGCTTGCCATGTGGCCGGCCTGTCGTTCATTGTGGCGCGCTGTTGCTGGTCGTGAAAATCAAGAGGCCACCTCGCCGGTGCTGCGCTGGAGCGAGGGCGCCTGGCAGCTGTTGACCACCCGAGTTGACGGGGCTCCAGTCATTGAAGCCGCAACTCAAACCGCAGCTGAAGTCACCGCTGAACGCGGCACGCCCGCACTGCTGGTTGATCTCGGCCAGCACCTGTTGCTGAGCTGGCGTGCCGACGATACAAACACGCTGCGCTGCATTGCCTTGTCGTCGAAGCCTGGCCACCTGGCTGCATGGCATGCCCTGCGCGTCGCGCTGCATGCCCGACAGCCTTTCACCGGCCAACTCGCCCGATGATTCAACAGCCTGACGCTGATGCCGGTCTGGTCGAGCGCGTGAAGCTGGGCGACCAGAAGGCGTTCGAAATGCTGGTCATCAAGTACCAGCGCCGCATCGAGCGCCTGATCGGCCGGATGGTGCGTGACACCGACCTCGTGCAGGACATCGCCCAGGAAACCTTCATCCGGGCCTATCGCGCCCTGCCGCAGTTCCGGGGCGACAGCGCCTTCTACACCTGGCTTTACCGCATCGCGGTGAACACGGCGAAGAAGGCCTTGATGGACCTCAAGCGTGATCCGCTGATCACCGAGGCGGCCTTTGCAAGTTCCGATGACGACGACGAAACTTCTCGTCCCGGAAAGGAACCAACCGACACTGCAACGCCGGAAGCCTTGCTCGCGAGCAAGGAAATTGCTGCAACCGTGAATGCGGCGATCAACGCGTTGTCGGAAGATCTGCGTCAGGCCATCACCCTTCGGGAAATCGAGGGTCTGAGCTATGAAGAGATATCGGATGTGATGAATTGCCCGATCGGCACCGTGCGCTCACGGATCTTTCGGGCCCGAGAGGCGATCGCAGTGAAGTTGCGCCCTTTGTTGGATACCCGTGATGGAGAGCGCTGGTGAGCCACCTTTCCGTGCCGAACTTCTGGAGTGACCATGTCTGAGCCGTCAAGAACCCCGGAGCGCCTGCTGCAGGACCTCTCTGCCTTGCACGATGGCGACCTGGATGCCGCTGCGCTGGCTGCGCTGACGCGCGAGTGGGCGGCTGAGCCTGAATTGCGGGCTGACTGGCACACCTACGCGCTGATTGGCGACGTGCTTCGGTCTGATGATCTGGCCAGTCCGGCGGATCACGACAGCGCGTTTCTTCAACGCCTGCGCGGCCGCCTGGCCGACGAGCCCGTGGTGTTCGCGCCGATGCCGGCGTCCAAGAGCATTGAGCTGCCTGCGCAGCCGGCCGTGCCGATGCCTGCGGCTGTGGGCGATACCCAGCGCCGCTGGTTCCGTCCGGCCGCGGTCGGAGCGGCTTGCATGGCGGTGGCCGGCGTTGCGATGGTGCTGCGCCTGGGTGACCCGGCGCCCACCGGTGACGTGATGGCTCAGGCAGGCACGGCGGCCACAGCGCCTGCAGCGTCGTCGGTGCAGATCGTCCGCAATGCCGAGCTGGATCGTTACCTGAGCGCCCACCGACAGTTCGCCCAAGGCGCTGCACTGGCATCGCCAGCCGCCCTGCGGCAGGTTGCGGTCACACCGGACGGCCGCTGATGCCACTGCCTGGCATGACCACGTCACGTGCGTTCGCGCATCTGGGGCGCTCGCTGCGTCTAGGTGCGCGCCTGCGCTGGCAGCCTTTGCTGCTGCAGGCGGCTTGCGTCGCCTTGTCGGCATCGGCCGGACTGGTTCAAGCACAGACCCAAACCCAGAATCCGGGTGCTTCGACGCCCGAGGCACCGCTGGACGCGCGCGCCTGGCTCATGCGCACGCATGAGGCTGCGTCGACGCGCAATTACCAAGGCACGCTGGTGTTCTCCAACAGCGCATCGATGTCGGCCTCGCGAGTGGCGCACTTCTGCGAAGGCAACCAGCAGTACGAGCGCGTTGAAGCGATGGACGGCGAGCCCCGCAGCCTGCTGCGCCACAACGACACGGTGCACACCGTGTGGCCGCGCGCCAAGGTGGCCGTGGTTGAGCAACGTGACGCGCGAGCCACGTTCCCGGCGCTGCTCTCGGCGGGTGAGCGCCGAGTACTCGAGCTGTATGAGTTGCGCGTGCTGGGTGTCGACCGTGTTGCGGGTCGTGACGCCGACGTGGTGCTGCTGAAGGCGAAAGACAACCTGCGATTCAGCCAGCGCCTGTGGGCGGATCGCCAGACGGGCCTGCTGCTGCGTTCAGACACAGTGGGTACCAACGGGCAGACACTCGAGTCGGCGGCCTTCACTGAGCTCAGCATCAACGTGAAGCCCCAGCCGGAGCTCGTGACGGGCCCGCTGCGCAAGCTGGACGGCTACAAGGTGCTGCGCCCGCAGATGGCGCCGAGCTCGCTTGCCGCCGAAGGTTGGCAGATGGGTGCAGTGCCTGCAGGCTTCCGGGAAATGCAGTGCGCCAAACGCTCGCTCGACCCGGCCGGCCAGGCGGGCGCGCCCGTGGTCCTGCAAGTCATCTACTCCGATGGCCTGACCCATGTGTCATTGTTCATCGAACCTTTTTCTCCGCAGCGACACCAAGCCGAAGGTACTTCGGTGGTGGGCGCCACGCACACCTTCAGTGTCCGGCGCGATGACGTGTGGCTCACGGCCCTCGGCGACGTGCCACTGGAGACCTTGAAGCGCTTCGTAGCCGCGCTGGAGCAGCGCAAGCGCTGATCTCGTCGAGTTGTTCGTCGGTGATCAGTGGCTGGCGGCTGCCTGACAAGGTTGCGAATGCACACGGCCAACGAGAAGGAGTTTTCATGAAGTTCCCTGCGCTCACGAGTGCATTGAATCTGCGCCGCGGCGCCCTGGTGGCGATGATGAGTGCCGGCGTCTTGCTGACGGCCTTGCCGCACGCCCCGGCCACTGCCCAGGTACGTGGTCTGCCTGATTTCACCGAGCTGGTGGAACAGGCCGGGCCGTCGGTGGTCAACATCCGCACCTCTGAAAAAGCCAAGCCGGCCGCCGGCAACAGCCAGATCGACCCTGGCCTCGAAGAGTTCTTCAAGCGCTTCGGCATTCCCGTGCCCGGCGGGCGCACGCCGCGAGGAGGAAACAACGGCGGAGACGACGATGCGCCCCAGCGCCGCGGTGTTGGCTCGGGCTTCGTGCTGACCGCTGATGGCCTGATCATGACCAACGCCCATGTGGTTGAAGGTGCGGATGAGTTGATCGTCACGCTCACCGACAAGCGGGAGTTCAAGGCCCGCGTGATTGGTGCTGACAAGCGCACCGATGTGGCCGTCGTCAAGATCGATGCCACGGGCCTGCCCGCCGTGAAGGTCGGTGATGTGAGCCGCCTGAAGGTGGGGGAGTGGGTCATGGCGATCGGCTCGCCGTTCGGCCTCGACAACACCGTCACTGCCGGCATCGTCAGCGCCAAGCAGCGCGACACCGGTGATTTTCTGCCCTTCATCCAGACCGACGTGGCCATCAACCCGGGCAACTCGGGTGGGCCGCTGTTGAACATGCGTGGCGAGGTCGTGGGCATCAACTCCCAGATCTACAGCCCGTCCGGCGGTTACGCCGGCATCTCGTTCGCCATTCCGATCGACGAGGCGGTACGTGTGGCTGACCAGTTGCGCGCCAGCGGCCGGGTCATTCGCGGCCGCATCGGTGTGCGCATCGACGCCGTCACCAAGGAAGTGGCTGACAGCATCGGCCTGGGCAAGGTGACCGGCGCCTTGCTGCGTGGCATCGAAGCTGCCAGCCCGGCCGAGAAGGCGGGCCTGGAGGCTGGTGACATCGTCACCAAGGTGGACGGCCGCGTGGTTGAAAAACCCGGCGACCTGCAACGCGCCATCGGTGCCGTGAAGCCCGGCGCCAAGACCACGCTGCAGATCTTTCGCAAGGGCAACTACCGCGACGTGGTGGTGGTGGTGGCTGAGCTGGAGCCCGACGCCAAGGTAGCGGCTGCTGCCAAGGCGGATGCGCCTGCATCCACCGCAGCGCGCAGCGTGCTGGGCTTGACGGTGGCTGAGCTGTCTGAGGCCCAGAAGCGGGAATTGCGCGTCAAGGGTGGCGTGCGTGTGGAGGGCGCTGACGGCCCGGCCGCGCGTGCGGGCCTGAAGGCGGGTGATGTCATCCTGGCCATCGACAACAGCGACATCGCCGATGTGAAGCAGTTCAACGCGGTGGTGGCCAAGGTCGACAAGAGCCGCCGGGTGACCATGCTGGTTCGCCGCGGCGATTGGGTGGATTACCTGGTCCTGCAACCCGCCAAGTAAGGTGGCGGCGCCGTTGGCCGGCGCTTGCCCGCAAGACCCGCTGACTGACTATTTCAGCGGGTCTTTTTGCATGGTGGGATAGCTGGCCCCGGTTTTGGCCTCGGGGCTGTTTGCCGAGGCGCCGGGCGAGAAGAAATTAGGTGTTGGTGACTGCTTACTTGTTCGGCCGAATGACCTGATTGTGATGTGCTGGCGATACAATGACAGCCTTCCGCCAAGCATTTCCAATGTCTTGGGCGCACAGTGCGACGGTGCTTGCAGGTTGGCCGCGCAGACGCAGTCGAATTGTTGATAACTTGTGGACAACAATGCCTGTTGGCACCCTGCAACGACCCTCCGCCGCGCCAGGAGGCTGCATGCGCAAAGCGTGTTTTGGCTACAATGAAAGCCCAACATGCAGTTGCCAAACGTTTTGTTGGAAGGCGCGTCTCCTCTTGGACGTGCCTTTTTTTTAACTGCGATCCGCTCCTTCAACCGGTGGCGCCCAGAGGTGCATCCGGGTGCCATGAGCGGCTTGTCAGACGCTTCAGCCCCAGGCCGCAAGGCCGCCGTCCGTCCGTTCACGGGCTGCCAGGGCGCTGACAAGGCCAGGCTCAACGCCGCTCGCGATCGCACTGCAACGGCAGCGCACCGCACTGTTTCCGAACCGCATGGACCACATTCGCAATTTCTCGATCATTGCCCACATTGACCACGGCAAAAGCACCCTGGCTGACCGCATCATCCAGCGCTGCGGTGGCCTGAGCGACCGTGAAATGGAAGCGCAGGTGCTCGACTCGATGGACATCGAACGCGAGCGCGGCATCACCATCAAGGCCCAGACGGCCGCCTTGCAATACAAGGCCCGCAACGGCCAGATCTACAACCTCAACCTGATCGACACCCCCGGACACGTGGACTTCTCGTACGAAGTCAGCCGGTCCCTGTCGGCCTGCGAAGGCGCGCTGCTGGTGGTCGACGCCAGCCAGGGCGTGGAAGCGCAGACGGTGGCGAACTGCTACACCGCGCTCGACCTGGGTGTCGAGGTGGTGGCGGTGCTCAACAAGATGGACCTGCCGCAGGCAGACCCCGAGCGCGCCAAGGAAGAAATCGAAGACGTCATCGGCATTGACGCGAGCGACGGCATTCCGTGCTCGGCCAAGACCGGCATGGGCATCGATGAAATCCTCGAAGCCGTGATCGAGCGCATGCCGGCCCCGAAGGGCGACCCCAATGCTCCTCCCCGCGCGATGATCATCGACGCCTGGTTCGACAACTACGTCGGCGTGGTGATGCTGGTCCGCGTGGTCGATGGCGAGCTGAAGAAGGGTGAGCGCATCCGCATGATGGCCACCAACGCCATCTACCCGGCCGAGCACCTGGGCGTGTTCACGCCGAAGAGCGAAAGCCGCGAATCTCTGAAGGCGGGTGAGGTGGGTTTCATCATCGCCGGCATCAAGGAGCTGCAGGCGGCCAAGGTGGGTGACACCATCACCCTGGAAAAGAAGCTGCCCAACAACGCCGGCCCGGCCACCGAAGCCCTGCCGGGCTTCAAGGAAATCCAGCCGCAGGTGTTTGCGGGTCTGTATCCAACCGAAGCCAGCGAATACGACCAGCTGCGTGATGCGCTCGAGAAGCTCAAGCTGAACGACAGCTCGCTGCGCTACGAGCCCGAGGTGTCCCAGGCTCTGGGCTTCGGCTTCCGCTGCGGCTTCCTCGGCTTGCTGCACATGGAAATCGTGCAGGAGCGACTGGAGCGCGAGTTCGACCAGGACCTGATCACCACCGCGCCGAGCGTGGTGTACGAGGTGGAGCTGAACGGCGGCGAAATCGTGCTGGTCGAGAACCCCTCGAAGATGCCCGAGCTGGGCCGCATCAACGAGATCCGCGAGCCCATCGTCACCGTGCATCTCTACATGCCGCAGGACTATGTCGGCACCGTGATGACGCTGGCCAACCAGAAGCGCGGCGTGCAGCTGAACATGGCCTATCACGGCCGTCAGGTGATGCTGACGTACGAGATGCCGCTGGCTGAAATCGTGCTCGACTTCTTCGACAAGCTCAAGAGCGTGTCGCGCGGTTATGCCTCCATGGACTACGAGTTCAAGGAGTACCGCGCGTCCGACGTGGTCAAGGTCGACCTGATGATCAATGGCGACCGCGTGGACGCCCTGTCGATCATCGTGCACCGTGCGCAGAGCCAGTACCGTGGCCGTGCCGTCGCCGCCAAGATGCGTGAGCAGATCCCGCGTCAGATGTACGACGTGGCAATCCAGGCGGCCATCGGCGCCAACATCATTGCCCGCGAGAACATCAAGGCCCTGCGCAAGAACGTGCTGGCAAAATGTTATGGCGGTGACATCTCCCGTAAACGCAAGCTGCTCGAGAAGCAGAAGGCCGGCAAGAAGCGCATGAAGCAGATCGGCTCGGTCGAGGTGCCTCAGGAAGCGTTCCTGGCAATTCTTCAAGTGGACGATTGAACCCTTTATGAGCGCACTCACCGCCGCCCTGTACGGCGCCCTGATCGTCTATCTTGGCGGTTGGTACCTGAATGCCTGGATCGGCAACTTCTCGTTGCTGCTCTTCATCCTCTCCTTCGTCACGTTGCTGTACTGGCTGGCCGAGCGTTTCCGCTTCGCGCCTGCCCGTGAGGCGGCTGCCCGCAACCTTGAGCAGCAAGACGCACAGCGTCGGGCTGAGCTGGCGAAGCTGGGCATCGAGAAGGTCGACGGCGACATCACGGAAGCCCGCGAGAAGCTGCTGATGCAGCCCTGGTGGCTCGATTGGACCGCCGGCCTGTTCCCGGTGATCATCATCGTGTTCGTGATGCGCTCGTTCCTGTTCGAGCCGTTCAAGATCCCGTCCGGCTCGATGATCCCGACGCTGCAGATCGGCGACCTGATCCTGGTGAACAAGTTTCACTACGGCGTTCGCCTGCCGGTCGTGAACGTCAAGGTCATTCCGAACCATGACCCGGCGCGTGGCGACGTGGTGGTCTTCCGCTACCCCGTTGACCCGCGCATGGACTACATCAAGCGCGTGGTTGGCCTGCCGGGCGACGAGGTCTCGTACCTGAACCAGCAGCTGCGCATCAACGGTGTGCCGGTGCCCACCACCCCGGCTGGCGATGATTACGACGACGAGAGCATGCGCTACATGGCGCGCTTCAACGAGAAGCTCGGCGAGATCGATCACCGCATCCAGCGCTTCCCGACGCCGCTGCCATTCAACCCGGCCCAGACCTATCCGTTCCCCTTCAAGGATCAATGCCGCCACACTATCGAGGGTGTTGTGTGCAAGGTTCCAGCCGGTCACTATTTCGTGATGGGCGACAACCGGGACAACTCGGAAGATTCGCGATACTGGGGTTTTGTTCCTGACAAGAATCTGGTCGGCAAGGCCTTCTTCGTCTGGATGAACTTCAGCAACCCGGGCCGTATCGGCGGGTTCCACTGAGTGCACTCTCACGCGATTCACGGAAAGGGAAAGTCATGATCGTTCGGTCTCCGGCACACCACGCACAACGCGGCCTCTCGATGTTCGGGCTGCTGTTCACCGCTGTCGCGGTGGCGTTTGCCGCGCTCATGATCATGCGCGTCTTCCCGACCGTGAACGAGTACCTCACGGTGCAGAAGTCGATCGACAAGATCATGGCCGAGAACCCGTCGTCGGTGCCCGAAATTCGCCGTGCCTTTGACCGCCAGCGCGACGTCGAATACGCCATCACCACCCTGAATGGCAGCGACCTCGAGATCGAGGCCGTGGGCGACAAATTCCGTGTGCGCTTTGCCTATGAGAAGGAAGTCGACCTGTTTCCGCCGGTCTACCTCCTGATCAAGTACCGCGGCGGTTCACGCTGAATCTGACCAGCCATCGATGGAACAGCGTCTAGTCACTCTCCAGGAGCGCATCGGATACCGCTTCGTGCGTCCCGATCTGCTCAAGCGTGCCTTGACGCACCGCAGCTTCGGCGCTGACCACAACGAGCGCCTCGAGTTTCTCGGTGACTCGGTGCTCAGCCTGTCGGTGTCGCGCCTGCTGTTCGATCGATTTGCCGGCTCTGACGAAGGCGACCTGACGCGCGTGCGAGCCCACCTCGTGCGCGAAGACTCGCTGCACAAGGCTGCCCTGATGCTCGGTTTGCCCGAGGTCATCCGGCTCTCGGAAGGTGAAGCCAAGGCGGGTGGGGCGCAGCGCGCCTCCATCCTTGCGGATGCGCTCGAGGCGCTGCTGGGTGCGATGTACCTGGACGGCGGCACCGAGCCGGCCAACGCCCTCGTGCAGATGCTGTTTGGCGAGATGATCACCGGCACCACGGCCGAAAGCTGGCGCAAGGATGCCAAGACCGAGCTGCAGGAATGGCTGCAGGCGCGTCGACTGTCGGTGCCCACCTACCGCATCGCCGGCGTTCGTGGCCAGGCCCATGCCCAGACCTTCGATGTGGCTTGTGACGTGCCGGCGCTTGCTGTGACCGACACCGGCGACGGGCGTTCACGCCGGGCCGCTGAACAAGAGGCCGCGCGCAAGGTGCTGCTGCAGCTGCAGGCCCTTCCTGAATCGACCATCGCGGCCCGCCTGCGCGACTGAGTCAACCGCGGTCAGCGGGCCCTCTGGGGCTGGCCACCGCGTCTGCTTTTTTACTTGCGCACAACCCGTGCGATTGCCGGACAATACCTCTGTGGACACCACCCCTGACGACCTGACCCCCGACGACGCCTCTGACGACGACGGCGTGGCCCAACGCTGCGGCCTGATCGCGATCGTCGGACGCCCCAACGTGGGCAAGTCCACGCTGATGAACGCGTTGGTCGGTCAGAAGATCAGCATCACCTCGAAGAAGGCGCAGACCACGCGCCACCGCATCACCGGCATGCGCACGGTCGAAGAAGCCCAGTTCGTGTTCGTTGACACGCCCGGCTTCCAGATGAAGCACGCCAACCCGCTGAACCGCACCCTGAACCGCACCGTGCAAAGCACGCTGAGCGATGTCGACGTGGTGCTGTTCCTGGTGGAAGCTGGCCGCTTCGGCAGCGACGACGAGAAGGTGCTGTCGCTGATGCCCGAGGGCAAGCCGCTGGTGCTGATCGCCAACAAGCTCGACGAAATCCACCGCCGCAGCGACCTGCTGCCGTGGCTGCAGAAGATGCAGGCCCGCCATCCCTTCACCGAATTCGTGCCGATGTCGGCGCAGAAGAAGTCGGATGTGGATCGCCTGTTCGGCATCCTCAAGCCTTACCTGCCCGAGCAGGACTGGTTCTATGAAGAAGACACGCTGACCGACCGCAGCGAGAAGTTCATGGCCAGCGAAATCATTCGTGAAAAGCTGTTCCGCCTGACCGGTGATGAGCTGCCCTACACCTCCACCGTGGTCATCGACAAGTGGGAAGAGGAAGACGGCGGCACGCGCCGCCGCATCAGCGCGTCCATCGTGGTGGAGCGCGACGCCCACAAGGGCATGATCATCGGTGGCGGTGGCGAGCGCCTCAAGCGCATCGGCAGCGAAGCCCGCCAGGAGATGGAAAAGCTGATGGAAGCGCGGATCTTCCTCGAGCTGTGGGTCAAGGTGCGTTCTGGCTGGGCCGACAGCGAGGAGCACCTGCGCTCCTACGGCTACGAGTGAGCCCGCGGCGCCCAGCGGCTGCCAGTGCGGCCTATGTGCTGCACCGCTACGACTGGAGCGAAACCAGCCTGATCCTCGACCTGTTCACCCGTGAACAGGGCCGGCTGACGGTGGCCGCCAAGGGCGCCAAGCGCCCGTATTCGCAGCTGCGGCCCGTGCTGCTGCCTTTCCAGGGCATGACGGTGGTGCTGGGCCGGCCGGCCAAGGAAGAGCCCTCCGAGGTGCTCAACCTGCGCAGCGCCGAATGGGCCGGTGGCGCGCCGATGTTGCCCGCCGCCGCGCTGTTCGCCGGCTTCTACCTGAACGAGCTGCTGATGAAGCTGCTGGCTCGTCACGATCCGCACCCTGTGCTGTTTGACGCTTACGCCGCGTCACTGCCCGCGCTCGCCGCTGGCGACGACACGCTGACGCAGGCCGCGCTGCGCGCCTTCGAGATCGTGCTGCTGCGCGAGATCGGCCTCCTGCCCGAACTGGACACCGTCACCGCCACGCTGGCGTCGGTGCAGCCTCAGCGCCAGTACCTGCTGCGTGCGGACAGCGGCCTCAGCGCCGCCCGCGAAGGCGAGGCCAGCCTGAGTGGCGGCCTGCTGCTGCAACTGCAGCAGACGCTGGACGGCGGGGCGCTGAGCGAACTGCAAACGGCGTGCGCCAACGAGCGCAACGCCCTCAAGGCCACCTTGCGCGGATTGCTTCACTATCATCTGGGGACGCCACGCCTGCGGACCCGTGACGTCATGCTCGGTGCCCAACAGTTCATCGGCCTGGCCGACGGGCCCGCCGAGCAGGTCGATCCCACCACTCATCCAGCCAGCTGAACCATGAATCCCTTGATGGCCCCCGAAGCCGTGCATGTCGGCCACGCCACGACCGCGCTGTCGGTCAATATCAACAAGGTGGCTCTGCTGCGCAACACCCGTCATCTGGGCATTCCCAGCGTGCTGCGTGCCGCCGAGCAGGTCCTGCAGGCCGGCGCACAAGGCATCACCGTGCATCCGCGGCCGGACGAGCGACACATCCGCGGCACCGATGTGCATGAGCTGGCGGCGATGCTGAAGCGCGACTGGCCCGCGGTGGAATACAACATCGAAGGCAATCCGCTGCACAACCTGATGGAGTTTGTGCGCACGGTGCGCCCGCACCAGGCCACCTTCGTGCCGGACACGGTGGGTCAGTTCACCTCTGACCACGGTTGGGTGCTGCCCGCTGATGCGGCCGTGCTCAAGCCGCTGATCGACGAATGCCATGCCCTCGGCGTACGCGTCAGCCTGTTCATGGACCCGCTGCCGGAAGCGATGGCGCTGGTGCGCGAGCTGGGTGCGGACCGGGTGGAGCTGTACACCGAGACCTACGCCAGCGCGATGGGTACGCCCGACGAGCAGGCCGTGCGCGCGCAGTTCGCGGCCACCGCCCGCGCGGCACTGGCAGTCGGCCTCGGCGTGAATGCCGGGCACGACCTGAACCGCGAGAACCTCACGCCTTTCCTGCGCGAAGTGCCCGGTGTGGCGGAAGTGTCGATCGGCCATGCGCTGATCGCCGATGCGCTCGAGATGGGCTATGCGCAGACCACGCGCGAATACCTGCGCTGCATCCACGCTGCCCAAGGACCCGCCACCGCATGATCGCTGGCATTGGCACCGACGTCTGCGACCTTCGGCGCATTGCCGAGACGGTCGAGCGGCGCGGCGAGCGCTTCGCACAGAAGGTGCTTGGCCCGCATGAGTTGGCGGTCTATCACGCCCGCCGTGAGCGCTCGGCCGAGCGCGGCCTGGCCTACCTCGGCAGCCGCTTCTCCGCCAAGGAATCGTTTTCCAAGGCCATCGGCCTGGGCATCCACATGCCCATGACGTGGCGCTCCTGTGAAATCCTGAACCACGCCAGTGGCCAGCCCTACATCCAGCTCAACGGCCCCTTGGCCGAGTGGTTTGCAGCGCGCCACTGGCAAGCCCACGTCACCCTGAGTGACGAGACTGACTACGTGGTCAGCTTCGTCGTTGTTGAATCAGCCCCTGCACCATGACCACGCATTCGCCTGTCATTCTCGATATCGCCGGCCCCGCCCTGGACGCCAATGACCGCCGCCGCCTGGCCCACCCGATGACGGGCGGGCTGATCCTGTTCGGTCGCCATTGGCAAAGCCGCGCGCAGATCACGCAGCTGGTTGCTGAAATCAAATCCATTCGCCCGGACCTGCTGGTCTGCGTGGACCACGAAGGTGGCCGCGTCCAGCGCTTCCGCACCGACGGCTTCACCCACCTGCCGCCCATGCGCTTTTACGGCGACATGTGGATGAACGACGCGATGCAGGCCACCGACGCCGCCACCGCCGCAGGCTATGTGCTGGCCAGTGAGTTGCGCGCTTGCGGCATCGACCTGAGCTTCACGCCGGTGCTGGATCTGGACCACGGCTCAAGCTCGGTGATCGGCGACCGCGCCTTTCATCGCGACGCACGTGTCTCCACGCTGCTCGCCAAGAGCCTGATGCAAGGCCTGCTGCAGGCCGGCATGGCCAACTGCGGCAAGCATTTCCCTGGCCACGGGCATGTGGCGGCCGACAGCCATGTGGCGGTGCCGGTGGACAAGCGTTCGCGCAAGGCCATCCTGGCCGATGACGCGCGTCCGTACGAATGGCTCAGCACCTCGCTCAGCAGCGTCATGCCGGCGCACGTCATCTACCCCAAGGTGGACAGCCGGCCGGCCGGCTTTTCGAGCTTGTGGCTGCAGGACGTGCTGCGCATGCAGCTGGGCTTCACCGGCGCCATCTTCAGCGACGACCTGAGCATGGAAGGCGCCCGCTTCATTGACGGCCAGTCTGTGACGGCGGTGGAGGCGGGCATTGCCGCGCTGACCGCTGGCTGCGACATGGTGCTGCTGTGCAACCAGTCGCAGGTCGACGGCGGCAGCGCGGTGGATGAGCTGCTCGACGGTCTGGAGAAGGCCCGCGTGCGTGGCCGCTGGGCCGCGAATGGCCATAGCGAGCGTCGCCGCCTGGCGCTGCTGCCCCAGACCGAGCCCCTGTTCTGGGACGAGTTGATGCACCACGCGCCGTACATCCGTGCGCTGGAGCGCCTGCACGGCTGATCACTCGCCGGCGCGATTCGCCCACAAAAAAGCCGCCCACTGAGGCGGCTTTTTTATTGGGCCGAGACCTTTGACAGGCCTCGGCGAGCCTGCGATCAGGCCTGGGGGCGATCGAACGGCAGGCTGACCTGGCTGAGGTCCTTGCGGGTCTCGACCAGCACCAGCGGGCCTTCGTCGATGACCACCACCGGCGGGCGTTCACGCGGCACGTGCACCGGCTTCGGCTCGGCAGCGATGGCGGCCTGGGCGGCAGCGATCTTGGCAGCGTCAGAGTTGACCCATGCCAGGCCTGCGCCTTCAGCGATGCTGTGCAGCTCGTCGAGCGACAGCACGAACGGTGCGGCCGGCGCAGCGACAGGGGCAGCCACAGGGACAGCCACAGGGACAGCAGCTTCGGCAGCCACGGCAACCACCGGAGCGGCTTCCACGGTGTTGGCGCCCATCCCCACCAGCGGAGCTGCAGCGTAGGCGGCGGCATCAGCGGCCTGCTCGGCCGTCGGGGCCGGGCTGTCGCCAAAGGCAGGGGCTTCCTGGCCATTGGCTTCAGTCGGCGCGGCGGCATCACCGTTCTTCACGGTGTCGTCGTCACGGCGCTGGCGGTCACGGCCACGGCCACCACGGCGGCGGCGGCCACCGTCGGTGCCGTCAGCGTTGTCGGCTGCCTCGGCGGGGTTGGCAGCGTCGGCGGCCACTTCAGCCACCGGAGCGGCTTCTGCGTCGGGCGCGTCATTGCCTTCTGCGCCGGCTTCGGTGCCTTCTGCGCGGCCATCTTCACGACCACGACCACCGCGGCGGCGACGACGACGGCGGCCCTCACGGTCGGCATCGCTGCCGGCTTCCGTCGTGGCGGGGTCGGTGCCTTCCGGCAGGTCGACCAAGCCGTTCGCGACTTGCAGTTCAGCGGCTGCCACCGGAGCGGCCTCGCTGTCCTGGCGACGCGGACGGCGCTGGTTTTCCGTGGCCAGCGGCTGGGTGCTCTCAACTTCTTCGTTGCGCTCCGAGCCATTGCCGCGACGCTGATCACCACCGCGGCTGTTGCCGTCGGTGCGCGCTTCGTTGCGGGCCTCGTTACGGCCATCACGGCGGCCATCGCGGCGACCGTCACGGCGGCCTTCGGCCTGACCTTCGGTGCGCGCGCCTTCAGCACGCGGCTCGTTGCGGTTGCCCGAACGGCCTTCGGTGCGTGCGCCATCGCGCTGACCACGTTCGCTGCGCTCGCCACGGCGGCCCGACTGGCCTTGGCGGCCACCCTTGCCATCGCGCTGGCCGTCACGGCCGGTGCTTTCACCGCGTTCCTTGGTGGTCGCAGCTTCCTTCGGGGCAGCAGGTGCGGGTGCCGGTGCCTCAGCGCCGCCAAACAGCGACTTCAGCCAACCGAAGAAACCGCCGCCGCTCTTCACAGCAGGCGCGGCGGCAGCAGCAACCGGCTTGGCGGCCACGGGGGCCGGTGCAGCAGCCACAGGGGCAGCCACCACGGGGGCCGGCGGGGCCACCGGGGCCGGCTGGTCGGGCAGCACACCCTTGATGACCGGCTCCTGCTTGGCCTTCATCTTTTCACGACGCGTGATGCCGACTTCTTCTTCCGGCTCCTCGATCATCGTGTAGCTGGCCTGCAGGTTTTCCAGACGCGGGTCGTCGTGGCGCAGGCGTTCCAGCTTGTAGTTCGGCGTTTCCAGGTGCTTGTTCGGCACCAGCAGCACGGTGGTGCGCTGCTTCAGCTCGATCTTGGTGATTTCAGTGCGCTTCTCGTTCAGCAGGAACGAGGTCACTTCCACCGGCACCTGCACATGCACGGCGGCGGTGTTTTCCTTCATCGACTCTTCCTGGATGATGCGCAGGATCTGCAGCGCGGAAGATTCGGTGTCGCGGATGTGGCCGGTGCCGTTGCAGCGCGGGCAGGTGATGTGGCTGCCTTCGCTCAGCGCAGGGCGCAGGCGCTGGCGGCTCAGTTCGAGCAGGCCGAACTTCGAGATGGTGCTGAACTGCACGCGGGCACGGTCGAAACGCAGCGCGTCCTTCAGACGCTGTTCCACCTCGCGGCGGTTCTTGCTGTCTTCCATGTCGATGAAGTCGACCACCAGCAGGCCGCCCAGGTCACGCAGACGGCACTGGCGTGCGATTTCGTCGGCGGCTTCCAGGTTGGTGCGGGTGGCGGTTTCCTCGATGTCGCTGCCGCGCGTGGCGCGGGCCGAGTTCACGTCGATCGACACCAGCGCTTCGGTGTGGTCGATCACGATGGCGCCGCCCGAAGGCAGGTTCACCGTGCGCGAGAACGCGGTTTCGATCTGGTGTTCGATCTGGAAACGCGAGAACAGCGGGGCGTCGTCGCGGTAGCGCTTCACACGTGCGGCCGATTCCGGCATCACGTGGTTCATGAACTGCTGCGCTTGTTCAAAGATGTCGTCGGTATCGATCAGGATTTCACCGACGTCGGCAGTGAAGTAATCGCGGATCGCACGGATCACCAGCGACGATTCCTGATAGATCAGGTAGGCACCCTTGCCGCCCTTGGCTGCGCCGTCGATGGCGTCCCAGAGCTTGAGCATGTAGTTCAGGTCCCACTGCAGCTCGGCAGCCGAGCGGCCGATGCCAGCGGTGCGGGCGATCAGGCTCATGCCCTTCGGGTACTCGAGCTGGTCGAGGTTTTCCTTCAGCTCTTCGCGCTGCTCACCCTCGATGCGGCGGCTGACGCCACCGCCACGTGGGTTGTTGGGCATCAGCACCAGGTAACGGCCGGCCAGCGACACGAAGGTCGTCAGGGCAGCGCCCTTGTTGCCGCGTTCTTCCTTTTCGACCTGGACCAGCAGTTCCTGGCCATTCGAGATGACGTCGGAAATCTTGGCGTCGCGGACGCTGGCGCCTTCCTTGAAATACTGCTTCGAGATTTCCTTGAACGGCAGGAAGCCGTGGCGGTCTTCGCCGTAATCGACGAAGCAGGCTTCCAGCGAGGGCTCGACGCGTGTCACCACGGCCTTGTAGATATTGCCCTTGCGTTGTTCGCGACCTTCGATTTCGGTCTCGAAGTCGAGCAGCTTTTGCCCGTCAACAATCGCCAGACGCCGCTCTTCCGGCTGCGTCGCATTGATCAGCATGCGTTTCATGTGCACTCCTCAGTGCGCACGAGACAGCCCGGTGGCCGCCGCGTGCGTTCACGAAGACGTCACCGAATCCGGGAAAGATCCGGGCGACGCCTCAACCGATGCACGAGAAACAAGGAATGAGGCCGGAGAAGGAATCGCCCTGGACTGTGGCTACGGCCGCTCTTGGCGGACTGAGCATCACAGCGTTGGCGCGTGCGGCGAAGTGCTCTCGGCCAGAACGTGCAGGCAGATCTGCTGCAACCGGGCGCCGGGCGCCTGGGGTTGCGCCCAGCCGCCACCAGGCCGCGCCGGCCATGAGCCGGGGCCTTTCGTCAGCGGGTGGGGGGAGCAAGACAACAGCATGCGGGAGGAACTGGGCGAACTGCTTCGACGCTGGCTGGATGTTCAGACAATCCCATGGGGCACTGAACATCCGGCCAAAAAACCTTGTTGGAAGTCCTTGCACGAGGCAAGGCGGCACATCCGATATTTCTCTGCCACGGTCCGTCTGCTGGCCGCGAGTCACATCGGGACCCACCATTCCTGCATTCAGACAGCGTTGCATCACCTATAAATGCGCGCAACTTCAGCGCGCATCACCACGGTAGCACGGCAACTACCCGGGTAAACTCTGAAAAATCAAGTACTTACCGTTCAAACGTGGCTCAGACCATTATAAAGGCGAAAACCCGGGCGACTGCCGCCCGCGGGGCCGCCGGACAAAAAGCCACGCGCGGCGCGCCACCCAAGGGCATTCGCGTGCCGATCAAGCCGGCGGCCAAGGTGGCCGCCAAGCCGGTCCGCGCCGTGCAGAACGTGCCACCGGTGCCCGCCGAAGTGGTGGCGCCGCAGGTGCGGCTGGTCACGGTGGATGACGGCTCGGCCGGTCAGCGCCTCGACAACTTCCTGATCCGCGAACTCAAGGGCGTGCCCAAGACGCACGTCTACCGGATCATCCGCGCCGGAGAGGTGCGGGTGAACAAGGGGCGGGCGGCCGCCGACACCCGGCTGGAGTTGGGCGACGTGGTGCGCGTGCCGCCGGTGCGCGTCTCCGCCAGCGTGGCTGACACGGAAGCAGCCCAGGCCCTGGTGCCGCCGCGCGAGTTTCCGGTGTTGTTTGAAGACGACCATGTGCTGGTGATCGACAAGCCCGCTGGCGTGGCCGTGCACGGCGGCAGCGGCGTGAGCTTCGGCGTGATCGAGCAATTGCGGCGTGCCCGGCCGCAGGCCAAGTTCCTGGAACTGGTGCACCGGCTGGACAAGGAAACCTCCGGCTTGCTGATGGTCGCCAAGAAGCGCAGCGCGCTGACCAACCTGCAAGACCAGTTTCGTGCCCGCGAAACCGGCAAAACCTACGCCGCGCTGGTGATCGGTGACTGGTCGCCCGCCAAGAAAGTGGTGGACGTGGCGCTGCACAAATACCTGACGCCCGACGGTGAGCGGCGGGTGCGCGCCGTGCCGGAAGACAACGAAGACGGCCGCCGCTCGATCTCGCTGGTGCGCATCCAGCGTGAATTTGATGGCTTCACCCTGCTCGATGTCACCATCAAGACCGGCCGGACCCACCAGATCCGGGTGCACCTGCTCCATGAAGGCCACGCCATCGTGGGTGACGACAAATATGGCGACTTCAGCCTGAACAAGACGCTGGCGGCCGGCCGCCATGCCTGCGGCGTCAAATTCGAGCGCATGTTCCTGCATGCCCGCCGGCTGGCCTTCGACCATCCTGCCAGCGGGGAGCGCATCGAGCTCGCCGCACCCCTGCCCGCCGAATGCGAGACACTGCTGGCTCATCTTTCACCGCGTTGACATGCCCATACCCCGCCGTTTTGACCTGATTGCCTTCGATTGGGATGGCACGCTGTTCGATTCCACCGCGCTGATCGTGCGGGCCATCCAGGCGGCAGCGGCCGATCTGGGAGAGCCTGTGCCCGGCGACAGCCAGGCCGCCTACGTCATCGGCATGGGCCTGCATGAAGCGCTGAAACACGCGGTGCCCGGCCTGCCGGTCGAGCGTTACCCGGAGCTGGGCCAGCGTTACCGCGCCCACTACACCGCGAGCCAGCATGACTTGAGCCTGTTCAACGGCGTGCTGCCCATGCTGCATGCCCTCAAGGCCCGCCACCACTGGCTGACCGTGGCGACCGGCAAGAGCCGGCTGGGCCTGAACGAGGCGCTGGCCAGCACCGAGCTCAAGGGCATGTTCGACGGCAGCCGCACGGCAGATGAAACGGCGTCCAAGCCTGATCCGCGGATGCTGTACGAGCTGATGCGCGAATTTGGCGCCGAGCCGCAACGCACGCTGATGATCGGCGACACCACCCACGACCTGCAGATGGCGCTGAACGCCGGTGTGCCGTCGGTGGCGGTCAGTTATGGCGCGCATGACCCGTCGGGCTTCGCCGCCTGCCAGCCCCTGTTCGTGGCGCACTCGGTGGCGGAACTGCACGACTGGCTGGCCGAGCATGCCTGAGCCGACCGGCCCCGCCTTGAACCTGGAGCCCCAGCCGCTGTGCGCCGCCAGCGACCTGGCTGAGCGCGGCCTGGCGCAGGTGTTCGATGTGCAGCTCTGGCGCCAGCCGGCCCGGGCCTTTGCGATGCGCTTTGACGGGAAAGTGGTGGGTTACCTCAACCGCTGCGCCCACGTGCCCACCGAAATGGATTGGCAGGCCGGCCAGTTCCTTGACCAGGACAAGCGCTGGATCATCTGTGCCATCCACGGCGCCGCCTACGAGCCCGCCAACGGCGTGTGCGTGGGTGGACCATGCCGCGGCAAGCGCCTCCACCCCGTGAAGATGCACGAGGTGGACGGCCAGGTGTTCTGGTCGCCCGACAACGACATCCAGCCCGTGGCGCCGGCCTGATCGCCCGCACCGCACGGCTTCCCGTTCTTTGATTTCAGCCTGACCCCACCATGAGCGACGTACAAGACAACTCCACCAACCCGCCAGTGCCCACCCCGGCGCCTACGCCTGAGGCGGTGGCCCAGACCACGGCTGATGCAAACACTGCGGCATCCACTGCCGCAACCGCGTCGGCGCCTGCAGCCGCCTCTGCGTCACAAAGCCAGCTCAACAGCCTCGAAACCCTGGTGCGCGAGGTGTCGGGCGAGTTGCTGCGCGAGCGCCGCAGCGACCGCCGCTGGCGTCTGGCCCTGCGTCTGGGCTGGTTTGGCCTGGTGCTGGCGCTGGTCTGGTCGGGGTTCACGCAGCGCGGCAATCATCCGAATGCGCCGAGCGGCCCGCACACGGCGCTGGTGGAAGTGCGCGGTGAAATCGCCGCTGACAGCGAAGCCAGCGCTGAAAACCTGGTCGCATCGCTGAAATCCGCTTTCCAGGACGAAGGCGCGCAGGCCGTGGTGCTGCGCATCAACTCGCCCGGCGGCAGCCCGGTGCAGGCCGGCATCATCAACGATGAAATCCGTCGCCTGAAGGTGTTGCACAAGAAGAAGGTGTACGCCGTCGTCGAGGAAATGTGCGCATCCGGCGCCTACTACATCGCCGTGGCTGCCGACGAAATCTATGTCGACAAGGCCAGCGTGGTCGGCTCCATCGGCGTGTTGATGGACGGCTTCGGCTTCACGGGCCTGATGGAGAAGCTGGGCGTCGAGCGCCGCCTGCTCACCGCCGGCAGCAACAAGGGCATGCTAGATCCGTATTCGCCCGCCAATGAGCGCCAGACCGCCTTGGCCAAGGCCATGATCGACCAGATCCACCAGCAGTTCATCAAGGTGGTCAAGGAAGGCCGTGGCGAGCGCCTGAAGGAAACGCCTGACACGTTCTCGGGCCTGTTCTGGAACGGTGAAGAGGCCGTCAAGATGGGCCTGGCCGACGAGTTCGGCAACCTTGATTTCGTGGCCCGCGAGGTCATCAAGGCCGAAGAGGTGATCGACTACACCCCGCAGGACAACGTGGCGGAACGCCTGGCCAAGCGCTTCGGCGCCTCGGTTGGTGCGGGCGCCGTGCGCGCCCTGCGCGGCTCGCTCGAGCTGCGCTGAACCTACAGAAGTCTGCCCCTCGGCCGATATGCCGAGGGTGGACCTCTGTCTTGAACCCCCTCCCGTGGCCCTTGGTGGCCACGCCATGCAGCCCCTGAGCTTGTCAGGGTGGGGCCGCAGCATGGCCGTTCCGGCATCGGGCATCGCGCATGGCTGACGACATCGACGCCGCCGCCGACGCGTTCGCCGAGGCCTTTGCCGCCGAGGTTCCGCCGCCTTCGCCGGCATCTCCGCCGCCCGGCATGAATATCCCAGTGCTGGACATGGCCGACATCGCCGCGGCCACCGCCACGGCCCAGTCTGGTCGCCCGGCTGCGCCGCCATCCCCCGTGAACCAGCTGCCCGGCACGCCGGCCGAAGAAGCCGCTGCTGCGATTGCCGCTGCCAGCGGCAAGGCCGGCGGCGAGGGCGAAGCGCATGCTGAAGGCGGCCACGCCGAGCACGGTGATGACGCCAGCGGACCGCTGCTGGCGGGCCTGGTGGCGTGGCACAACAAGCGCTGGTTCCGGCGCCGCCTGAAGGCCGAGCAGATCGACGGTGTGGGTCTCGTGCGCTTTGCCTACGCCAGCGGGCCGCAAGGGCCTGCACAGCCGCTGTTCACCCCTGAGCAACTGGTGCCTGGCCTCAAGGCCAAGCGCCTTGAAGCCTTTGTCAACGCACACGGGTTTGATGAGCGCCCCGGCCCGGGCACTTGGCCCACGCGTGACATCAGCCATGCCTTGCCCGACCAGGCCGTGCATTGGCGCTACCTGATGACCGCCGCCTACCCGGGCGAAGGCAAGAACCCGCTGCGGGCCCTGGTGGGCCGTGTGCCGCCTGGTGGCGTGATGCCCGTGGGTGGCCGGCCTGCTTGGTCGCTGCCCAAGGTGGGTGGCTTGGTGGCGGGCGTGGCGCTGGTGCTTGGCGCGGCGCTCTTTGGCTGGCACACCTGGCAGGCCCGCACCGCGGCAGCCGCCGCCACCGCTGCGGCGGAGGCGGCCTCGGCAGCATCGGCTGCGGCAGCGGCCTCTGCGGTGGCGGCGGCTGAGGCCAAGGCGGCTGCGCTGAAACAGGCCGAGGCGGCGTCTGCGGCGGCTGCGGCGGCTGCCGAAGCCGCGTCAGCTGCGTCAGCCGCCGCTGCATCGGATGGCGCAGCATCAGCGGCCGAGTCTGAACACGACAAGCCAGCCGACGCCGCAGACAAGACCCCAGCTGCAGCCAAGGCATCTGCTCACGACGATGCCCAAGCCGCCGGCAAGGCCACCGCAGAGCCGCAAGAGCGGATCGATCCGGTCATCAAGCCTGACAAGGCGGCCATGGCCGCGCAGGCCGAATCGCCTGACGGTGAGGCAGAGCGCCCCGCCCGGCCGCAGGGCCGCTACGCCAAGCGGCCCTTGCACGCCTTGCCCGGCACGCCCGCACCTGCTGCCAAGGCCGAGGCGGAAGAGCCCCGCACGGCGGCCCGCACGGCTCCGCCCGCTGCGGCGACCAAGTCGGCGGCGCCTGCGGGAAAGTTCGCGCTGGTCACGGGCGCCTACGCCGACCCGGCGCCGCTGGTGGCCATGCGCCGCCGGCTGCGCCAGGCGCTCGGCCGCGAGGGCGAGCACCTTCAACTCGAGCTGCTGCCCGCCCCCGGTGGGCAGGCGCTCACGCTGTGGCCGTTGAAGTCTGAACAGGAAGCGCAAGCCTTGGCGCGCCTGCTGCAGCAGAACGGCATCCCGATGCGGGTGGTCGCTTTCTAGGCGCTTTGGCCCCGGCGCGCCGTGCCGCGTGCTGTCCCGGCGAGTCGTTCAACAGCAGGTTGGCCAGTCATGGGCCGAGGCTTCTGACAGCCCGGGAAGGGCAAGGTCAGGCAACACAGGCAGAATGCCGCCCGTGCTGCGCTGCAGCACCTTGCCCACCCTGTAGCCGAAAATGCCCACACCATGAGCGTTCATTCCGCCTCCACGCCAGCTGTCGCCACCCGCGCCAGCGTGAGCTTGCCCCGACTCCGTGACATGGTTGCGCGCGGCGAGAAGGTCACCATGCTGACCGCCTATGACGCCACGTTCGCGAGGATCATCGACGACGCCGGGGTGGACGTGCTGCTGGTCGGCGACTCTCTCGGCAATGTGATCCAGGGCGAGACCAGCACGTTGCCGGTCACGCTGGAGCACATGGCGTATCACACCCAGTGCGTTCGGCAAGGCCGCCGCAGCGCCTGGCTGGTGGCCGACATGCCGTTTGGCTCGTATGAAGCCAGCCCGCAGCAGGCACTGGCATCTGCCGTCGCCCTGATGCGCGCAGGTGCCCAGATGGTCAAGCTCGAAGGTGCCGGCCCGATGGTCGAGACCGTGCGCTTCCTGGTCGAGCGCGGCATTCCCGTGTGTGCCCATATCGGCCTGACGCCCCAGCGCGTGCACGCCCTCGGCGGCTTCCGCGTGCAGGGCCGTGACGATGCGGCCGCGGCCATCCTGAAGGCCGAGGCCGCAGCGCTGGCCGAGGCCGGCGCCGACATGATCGTGCTGGAGCTGGTGCCGTCGGCGTTGGCCCGTGACATCACGCTGGCGCATCCGCGCATGATCACCATCGGCATCGGTGCTGGCGCTGGTACCGCCGGCCAGGTGCTGGTGATGCATGACCTGCTGGGCATCACCTCGGGCAAGCGCCCGCGCTTCGTGCGTGACTTCACCCGCGTGCCCGGCACCGAGGCCGATGCGCCGGGTCTGTCGATTGCCCAGGCGATGCAGGCCTTTGTTGCCGCCGTCAAGGACGGCAGCTTCCCGGACGAGACCCAGCACGGCTACTGAAACCGTGCGTTGATCGGCCCGGCGCCAGCCCCGCGGACGGGCGGCGTGGACCATCTACCCAATTGCAGGAGAGCGCCCATGCGCGTCATTCACACCCTGGCCGAGCTGCGTGAAGCGCTCGCGGGCCAGCCCAACACGGCCTTCGTTCCCACGATGGGCAACCTGCACGAGGGGCACCTCTCGCTGGTGCGCGAAGCCGCGCGCCTGGGCGGGCCAGTGGTGGTCAGCATCTTCGTGAACCGTCTGCAGTTCCTGCCGCATGAGGATTTTGACCAGTACCCCCGCACGCTGGCCCGCGACTGCGAGCTGCTGGCCCCGGCCGGCTGCGACATCGTGTTTGCGCCGTCCGAGGCTGAGCTCTATCCCGTCAAGCAGACCTACAAGGTGACGCCGCCGGCCGGCCTGGCCGATTTGCTGGAAGGCGAGTTCCGCCCCGGCTTCTTCACGGGCGTGTGCACCGTGGTGATGAAGCTGTTTCAGTGCGTGCAGCCGGCGGTGGCCGTGTTCGGGCAGAAGGATTACCAGCAGCTCAAGGTCATCAAGGGCATGGCCGAGCAATTCGCGATGCCGGTGCAGGTGATCGGCGCGCCGACGGTGCGGGCCGATGACGGCCTGGCCCTGTCGTCGCGCAATGGCTACCTGGGCACGGATGAGCGCCTGGAAGCCGTGGCGCTGTCGAAGGCACTGCAGCACCTGGCCGATGCCGCGCGTGACCCCAAGCAAACCCTGGCCGGCATGGAAGCCGCTGCCGCGGAAGAGCTGCGCCAGCGCGGCTGGGCGCCTGATTACCTGACGCTGCGTCGTCGCACCGACCTGCTGCCACCCACCGACGCCGAGCGTGCCGCCGGCGAGCCCCTCGTGGCGCTGGGTGCAGCCCGACTGGGCGCCACGCGCCTGATCGACAACCTCGAACTTTGAACGCCGGAGAACTGCCATGAGCATGCAAGACAACACCGCAGTGGCCGCACAGCCCATCCAGATCCACAAGCCGCGCGCGGCCCAGTCGGCGCCTGCTGAGCGTTGGTCTGTCGCTGACATCGAAGCCTTGTTCGACCTGCCGTTCCCGGAGCTGATGCACCGTGCGCAGACCGTGCACCGCGAGCATTTCAATCCGACCGAGGTCGAGCTGGCCACGCTGCTGTCGATCAAGACCGGCGGCTGCCCGGAAGATTGCGGCTACTGCCCGCAGTCGGTGCACTACGACACCGGCGTCGACGCCACGAAGATGATGGAAGTGGACGCCGTGCGTGAAGCCGCGCTGGCCGCCAAGGGCGCCGGTGCCACCCGCTTCTGCATGGGCGCCGCCTGGCGTGCGCCGAAGGACCGCGATGTGGAGAAGGTGGCCGAGCTGATCCGCGAGGTGAAGTCGCTGGGCCTGGAGGCCTGCTGCACGCTGGGCATGCTGAACGAAAACCAGGCCAAGGAGCTCAAGGACGCCGGCCTGGACTACTACAACCACAACCTCGACACCGCACCTGAAACCTACGGCCGCATCATCTCGACCCGCGATTACCAGGACCGCCTCGACACGCTGGACAACGTGCGCAAGGCCGGCATGTCGGTGTGCTGTGGCGGCATCGTCGGCATGGGCGAAAGCCGCCGCGAGCGCGCCGGCTTGGTCGCCCAGATCGCCAACCTCGAGCCGTATCCGGAATCGGTGCCGATCAATGAGCTGGTGCAGGTGGAAGGCACGCCGCTGGCGGGCACCGACAAGCTGGACCCGTTCGAGTTCGTGCGCACCATCGCCGTGGCCCGCATCACCATGCCGAAGGCGCGCGTTCGCCTGTCGGCCGGTCGCCAGCAGATGGGGGAAGCCATCCAGGCCCTGTGTTTCCTGGCGGGTGCCAACTCGATCTTCTACGGCGACAAGCTGCTGACCACCGGCAACCCTGAAGTCGACCGTGACCGCGAGTTGCTGGAGCGCCTGGGCCTGCACGCCCGCCACAGCCACGCCGCCTGATCAACGCGCATTTGCCTGCCTTGCCGATCCGTTTCCTGAAGTTGTCTGAGTCATGTTCCGTACCCTGCTGAAGTCCAAGATCCACCGCGCCACCGTCACGCATTGCGAACTGCATTACGAAGGCTCGTGCGGCATTGATGAAGACCTGCTCGACGCCGCCAACCTGCGGCCCAATGAGCAGATCCACATCTGGAACGTGAACAACGGCGAACGCTTCATCACCTACGCCATCAAGGCGCCGCGCGGCAGCGGCATCATCTCGCTCAATGGCTCGGCTGCCCGTCGGGCCAGCGTGGGTGATCTCGTCATCATTGCGGCGTTTGGCCTGGTGCACGAGGACAAGCTCGACGACTGCGTGCCGCAGCTGGTGTTCCCGGACGCGGCCAACCGCATCACGGAAGTGCGCCACGCGCCGGCCGGCCCGCAGGCGGGTGACCCGGACATCCTGCCGCTGTCGGTTTGAGTGGCTCAACCATGAGCAGCAACGCCGACTGGCGCCGCCGCAGCCTGGCGGCGGTGTGGCACCCGTGTACCCAGATGAAGCTGCATGCGCCCGAAGGCGCCGACGTGCCGCTGATTCCGGTGACCCGAGCCGAGGGTGTCTGGCTGCATGACGCCGAAGGTGGCCGCTACCTGGACGCCATCAGCTCCTGGTGGGTCAACCTGTTCGGCCACAACCACCCGGCCATCCGCGCCGCGTTGACCGACCAGCTGCAGCGCCTTGACCACGTCATGCTGGCCGGCTTCACCCATGCGCCGGTGGTGGAGTTGTCTGAGCGGCTGGCCGCGCTCACCGGCCTGGGCCATGCCTTTTATGGCAGCGATGGCGCGTCTGCCACCGAGATCGCGCTGAAGATGAGCGCGCACCATTGGCGCAATGCCGGGCAGCCCGCCAAGAACGGTTTTGTCAGCGTGGCCGGGGGTTATCACGGTGAAACCGTGGGCGCGTTGGCCGTGACCGACATCGCCCTGTTCCGCGAGGCCTACGCGCCGCTGGTGCGCCTGGCCCACACCGTGCCCAGCCCGGATGCCCGTGCCGCAACGGGCGATCAAACCGCAGCGGATGTGGCCCACCTGGCGGCTGATGCGGCGGAGCGCTGGTTGGCTGAGCACCACGCCACCACCGCGGCCATCATCGTGGAGCCGCTGGTGCAGTGCGCCTCAGGCATGGCCATGCACCACCCGGTCTACCTGCAGCGGTTGCGTGCGGCCTGCAGCCAGTGGCAGGTGCACCTGGTGCTGGATGAAATCGCCGTGGGCTTCGGCCGCACCGGCAGCCTGTTTGCGCACCAGCAGGCTGGCATCCAGCCCGACTTCTTGTGCCTCTCGAAGGGCCTGACCGGCGGCACATTGCCCCTGAGCGTGGTGCTGTGCACCGACGTTGTGTACGGCGCTTTCTACGACGACGAAGTGGCACGTGGCTTTCTGCATTCGCACAGCTACACCGGCAACCCGCTGGCGTGCCGGGCGGCACTTGCCACGCTTGACTTGTTTGATGAGACCAACGCGCTGGTGGCGAATCAGGCCAGCGCCGCGCAGCTGGCTGCGCTGTTCGAGCCCTTGAGCGCCCATGCGCGGGTGCGCCATGCGCGGCAGCAGGGCATGATCTTCGCGTGGGACGTGGCCAGCAGCCTGCCTGATTTCGCCCGGCGTTACAGCCGTGCCGCGCTGGCCCGGGGCCTGGTGCTGCGGCCCATCGGCCACACGCTGTATGCCATGCCGCCCTACGTGATGAACGAGGCCGAGATGGCCCACCTGGCCACCGGCGCGCTGGCCGCGCTGAACGACACCCTGGCGCAAGAGCAGGGCGGTGACGCCGTGACCCAAGGGGTGATGGATGCCGTCTGAACGTACGCCCCGATGGTTCGTGACCGGCACTGACACCGGTGTGGGCAAGACCTTCATCAGCGCCGCCTTGCTGCATGCGCTGGCTACCCGCCATGCCCGCGTGGTGGGCATGAAGCCGGTCGCGGCCGGCCTGGTGTTGCACGACGGCTGCATGGTGAGCGAGGACGTGCTGCAACTGCGCGCCGCCTCCACCGTGCAGGTGCCCGCCGAGCTGGACAACCCCGTGGCTTTGCCGGATCCGTTGTCGCCACATCTGGCAGCACGGCGCGCCCAGCGCCCGGTGCAGGTGGCCGAGCTGGTGAGTGCCTTCGAGGCGCTCTGCACGCATGCCGACGCCGTGCTGGTGGAAGGCGCTGGCGGCTGGCGCGTGCCGCTCAACGACAGTGAAACGCTGGCCGACCTGGCGCGCGCCCTGCAGGCGCCCGTGGTGATGGTGGTGGGCATGCGCCTGGGCTGCCTCAACCACGCGCTGCTGACCGCCGAAGCGGTGCGGGCCGATGGCTTGACGCTGGCCGGCTGGGTGGCGAATGTGATCGACCCCGACATGGCCTGCCTCGACGAGAACATCCAGACCCTGCAAGCCCGGCTGGGCGCGCCCTTGCTGGGCGTGGTGCCGTGGCAGCCCCAACCTGACGCTGCCACCATCCAACTGGCCCTGCCAGAGGTGGCGCCGTGAGCTGGCTGCATGAGTTTGAAGAGCGCCTGAGCGCGCTCGACACACAGCAACTGCGCCGGCGTCGGCGCGCTGTGCAGCCTCAGCACGGCGCCCACCTGCTGGTGGACGGCACGCCGATGCTGGCGTTCTGCAGCAACGATTACCTCGGTCTGGCCCAAGACGCTGCCTTGCGCGCGGCCGTGCATGCGGCGGTGGATGCCTACGGCGTGGGCGCTGGGGCATCGCCGATGGTCAGCGGGCACAGCGTGGCGAATGCGGCGCTGGAGCTTGAACTCGCTGAAGCCGTGCAACTGCCCCGTGCGCTGTATTTCTACGCCGGCTTCGCCACCAATGCCAGCATCGTGCCGGCCCTGGTGGGCGAGGGCGATGCGCTGTTTTCCGATGCCCTGAACCATGCCTGTCTGATCGATGGCGCGCGCCTGTCACGCGCCACCATCCACCGCTACGCGCATGCAGACTTGAATGATCTTGCGAACAAGCTGGCCGCCAGCACGGCGCGCCGCAAGCTGGTCATCAGCGATGCGGTGTTCAGCATGGACGGCAATGTGGCCGATATTCGCGGCCTGCTGGCGCTGTGCGAGGCGCACGACGCGCTGCTGCTGCTCGACGACGCCCACGGTTTTGGCGTGCTCGGCCCGCAGGGTCGGGGCGCACTGGCGGCTGCCGGCTTGACCGGGCCGCAGGCATCGAAGCGTGTGCTCTACATGGCCACGCTGGGCAAGGCGCTGGGCGTGGCTGGTGCCTTCGTGGCCGGGCCCGACACGCTGGTGGAATGGCTGCTGCAGAAGACCCGCAGCTACACCTACGCCACGGCCGCGCCGGCTTTGCTGGCCGAGGCGGTTCGGGCTGGCTTGCGTGAGTGCCTGGGGGAGGGCGGCGATGGCCGTCGCGCCCACCTGGATGCGTTGATCACCGTGCTGCGTGCGGGCTTGATGCCGGGCGCACATCCGGCCATCGACGCGGCGGGATGGACGCTGATGCCTTCGGCCACGCCGATCCAGCCGCTGGTGGTGGGCAGCAATGCCGACGCACTGGGCGTGATGGCGGCCCTGCAGGCGCGTGGCATCTGGGTGCCGGCCATCCGCCCGCCCACGGTGCCTGCGGGCACGGCGCGGTTGCGCATTGCGCTCAGCGCCGCGCACACCCTGGACGATGTGTCGGCGCTGCTGCAGGCGTTGTACGACGCGGCGCTGGCGCAGCACTCAGCTGGCTGAACAGCCGCTTGAGCGGCGGTTTGAATGACTGCCTGATCAGCGCGCCCCGGCGCCCATGCCGGCCAGGCCTTGTTCAGTCGGCTGGCTCGGGAAGCTGTGCCGCAGGATGCGCCACACCACCTGGCCAAACTGGCGCGGCAGCGAGCCGGTGTTGTAGGCCACGCCATAGCGGCGGCAGATGTCGCGCACGGTGACGGCCATGTCGGCGTAGCGGTTCGCCGGCACGTCCGGGAACAGGTGGTGCTCGATCTGGTGGCTCAAGTTGCCTGACAAGACGTTCAGCAGCTTGCCGCCCGCGATGTTCGACGAGCCCAGGATCTGCCGGTAGTACCAGTGCGCGCGGGTTTCGTTGCGCACGCTGTGCTTCGGGAAGGTGTGCGCGTTGGTCGTGAAGTGGCCGCAGAAGATGATGGTGTAGGTCCACAGGTTGCGCAGGCCATTCGCCACCAGATTGCCGGCCGCCACCGCCAGGAAACCCGGGCCGGCCAGCGCGGGCCACACGAGGTAATCCTTGATCAGCTGGCGGCGCATCTTGCGCAGCACCGGCACGGCTTCCTGCTTGATCATGTCGCGGTGGCGCTGGCTCTTGAACCAGCGGCCCAGGCGGATGTCCTGGATGGCCACGCCCCACTGGAAGTACAGCGCGAAGATCACGGCATACAGCGGCTGGAACAGCGCGGCGGGTGTCCATTTCTGCTCGGGGAACAGGCGCAGCACGCCATAGCCGATGTCGTCGTCCATGCCGTGCACATTGGTGTACGTGTGGTGCCGGAAGTTGTGGGTCTTGCGCCAGTTGGCGCTGGTGCCGGCGATGTCCCACTCGAACACGGCGCCGCGCAGGTGCGGATCACCCATCCAGTCGTACTGGCCGTGAATGACGTTGTGGCCCAGTTCCATGTTGTCGAGGATCTTCGAGATGCCGAGCGTCAGGGCACCAACGCCCCAGAACGACCAGAACCACGCGCCGGGCAGGAAGGCACCGATCAGCAGCAGGGCACGGCCCAGCAGTTCACTCCAGCGCACGGCGGCCTGGATGCGGCGGATGTAGCGGGCGTCCTGGGCGCCCAGGCTCGCCACGGTGCGCTCGCGCAGGGCTTCGATTTCGGCGCCGAAGCGCTGCAGGTGGTCGTCGTTCATGCGAGGGGCAGGTCAGAGGTCAAGCGAAAGATCGGTGCAGGCGTGGCTCACGCACAGGCGCAGCGGCACGCCGGGCTCGGCGTCGCGCTCGCCGGTGTCACTGGCCAGCGTGGTGCCAGACACCCGCGTGCAGATGCAGGTGCGGCAGATGCCCATGCGGCAACCGGAAGGCGGCGTGATGCCTTGGGCTTCCAGGGCAGGCAGCAGCGCCTCACCGGGCGAGATGCTGAGCGTGCGGCCGCTGCGCAGCAGCTGCACCTGCACGGGCGGTGCGTCGGCGGCCGGGGCATCGGCCAGCACTTGCGGCGTGAAGGCTTCGGCGTGGAAGCTGCGGGCCAGCGGCTGCAGCAGGGTGCGGGCGGTGGTCACGAAGCCGGCTGGGCCGCAGGCCAACACGGTGGTGTTCGACCAGTTGGCCGGGGCCTGGCCGGTTTCGTCGGACTGTTCGTGCAAGGCTGGCAGCAGCTTGGGCAACAGCTCGGCGCTGAGCCGCCCATGCGGCGCTGGCTGGCCGGCTTGAACATCTGCGCGCACCGGGCCGGTCAGCACCACCTGCACACGCAGGCGAGGGTGCTGGGCGGCCAGGGCGCGCAGGTCGTCCACGCGCATCAGCTGCTCGGTGCTGCGGGCCCACACGATCACGTCGAGCGCCACGGGCATGCCTTGGGCTGCCAAGGCGCGCGCCATGCCGACGAAGGGCGTGATGCCGCTGCCGGCGGCCAGAAACACCAGCCTGTCACCGGGCGCCCAGGCGGTCGTGGCGGGCAGCACCATGTCGCCAAACGCGGGTGACACGCGCAGCACGTCGCCAACGCGGGCGGGCTCGCACAGGTGGGTAGACATCAGTCCACCCTGCACCGGCTGCACCGTGATCTCCAGCCGGCGGTCCGCGCGCGGCAGGCCGGTCAGGCTGTAGCTGCGGGTGATGAGGCGGCCGTTGATTTCCGCGCCGACATTCACGTGCTGCCCAGGCAGGAAGGTGCCCACATGCCGGTTGGCCTGCAGCGTCAGGGTGATGGCGCCACCGCCGGCGGGCCGACGGTCCACCACGCGGGCCACCGGTTCAGCCCAGCGCCAGAGCGGGTTGATCAATCCGGCCCAGTAGTCGAACACGGCCGGGTCCACCACGGCATTCGCCAGGCGGTGGAACAGCGGGGCCGGTAAGGCGGTGGCCTCCATCGGCAATCGGGACAGGGACGAAGACAAACGGGCACTCCGGCAAACAGCTTCGGTGCGATTTTACGTGTGTCAATACAAATGTCTAGACACTTGTATATTAATTAGAGGAAGCTATCATGGCTTTCCTGATGCAGATCATGACCACGGCCCTGCCCACACCCTCTCCCGTTGAGACGCTCGCCGAGACGCCTGCGTCGGCGTCGCTGTCGACCGCCGTCTCCGGGCCGGGTCGCAAGGCGCACATCTCGCGCGAGGACATCATCCGGGCGGCGCTGACGCTGCTTGGGCCGCACCGCAGCGTGTCGTCGCTCAGCCTGCGCGAGATCGCCCGCGAGGCCGGCATCGCCCCCAACAGCTTTTACCGCCAGTTTCGCGACGTCGACGAACTGGCGGTGGCCTTGATCGAGCTGGCGGGTGAATCGCTGCGCCGCATCATTGGCCAGGCGCGCCTGCGCGCGGTGTCGGGCCGCAGCGTGGTGCGCGGCTCGGTCGAGGCCTTCATGGATCAGCTGCAGTCGGACGACAAGTTCCTGCACATCCTGCTGCGCGAGGGCTCGGTGGGCTCGGATGCCTTCAAGCAGGCGGTTGATCGGCAGCTGAACTTTTTCGAGGAAGAGTTGCAGGGCGACTTGATCCGCGTGGCCCAGATGCGCGGCACCGGCCTGCATGAGCCCGGGCTCACGGCCAAGGCCATCACCCGGCTGGTGTTCGCGATGGGCACCTCGGCGATGGACATGCCGCGTGATCAACTGCCGGCGCTGACCGAGCAGCTGGTGATCATGGTCCGCATGATCATGACCGGCACCCAGGCGATGGCCGAGCACCCCGACCTGCCGCGTTGAACTTTGCAAACCGGGGCCTCGCGGCTCGGCCGGGTTTTGCGCACAATGGCTGGCAACGCCGCACAACCAGGAGCCAGCCATGAAGGGTGACGCCCAAGTCATCGCGTTTCTCAACGCCCAGTTGAAGAACGAACTCACCGCCATCAACCAGTATTTCCTGCATGCCCGCATGCTGAAGAACTGGGGTTTGATGCGCCTTGCCAAGCACGAGTACGAAGAGTCGATCGAGGAAATGAAGCACGCCGACAAGCTGATCGAGCGTGTGCTGATGCTCGATGGCCTGCCGAACCTGCAAGACCTCGGCAAGCTCTACATCGGCGAGAACGCGGTGGAAGTGCTGCACTGCGATCTGAAGATCGAGACCGCTTCGCACCCCTTGCTGAAGGAGGCGATTGCCCACTGCGAAAGCGTGCGCGATTACGTCTCGCGCGATGTGCTGCTGGAGATCCTCGACGACACCGAAGAGCACATCGACCACCTCGAAACCGAGATCGGTCTGGTGGCGCAGCTGGGTGAGCAGAACTGGCTGCAGACCCAGGTGGGTGACGCCAGCAGCTGAAGAACGCCAGTAGCGGGCGGATGCCAAAACCCTGATTGAATCGCAGGGTTTCTGTTTCTTATTGAGAAGCAGTCGCATTTGCATTAAGCTTCAGTCATGGTGCCCTTTGTGCTGGCACCGGGCTGAACTTCCATGATCGTCTGTCTGTGCAACCGGGTCAGTGACCGCGACATCCGCAAGGCCGTGCAGGTCCACGCCATCCGTGACTTCGAAGTCCTGAAGGATCAGACCCGCGTGGCTTCCTGCTGCGGCTGCTGCCACGACTGCGCCCGCGAAGTGTTTGATGAGGCCTGCGCGCAGGCGGCCGCTGCCAGCGCCGCCGACAACGCCTCTGCCGCTGCCTGACTGACGGACTGACGGACTGACCAGCATCAACGAGCAAGGCGTGGCTGCTTCAACCTGCAGCCATGCACCGCCTGGGGGGCGCTCAGTCGCCTGAAGGCCGCTCCGGCTGCCAGCCCTTGCTGCCCATCTTCGCTTTCTGCTCGGCGCGTTCCTGCGCAAACAGGTCTTCCAGCTGCTGCCGGCCGGCTTTGGCCATCGCCACGAGGCGCTGCTCGTCGCCGTAATGCGGCGCGAGTTTTTCCAGCATTTCCACGTTGTGCTGCCGGAAGCGCAGCGCCAAGTTGCGCGCCTGGTGCGGCCTGAAGCCCAACTGCTCCAGCGTGCTGCGGCCGCTCATCAGGGCCGCGTCCAGCGTCTCGCGCTCGACCATCGTCACGCCCCGGCGCTGCAGCTCATACCAGTGCTGCGCATTGCGGGCGCGCACCACCAGTTGCAGGTTCGGGAAGTGCTCACGCGCCAGGTCGACCACCGCCAGGTTCTGCGCCATGTCGTCGATGGCCACCACCAGCACCTTGGCTTTTCCAGCGCCCGCCACCTTGAGCAGATCGAGCCGCGTCGCGTCGCCATAAAACACGCGCCAGCCAAAGCGCCGCAGGCTTTCCACCTGGCCGGCGTCGTGTTCCAGCACGGTGGCTTGAATGCCGTTGGCGTACAGCAGGCGGCCGACGATCTGACCGTAGCGCCCGAAGCCGGCGATGATCACCGGCGCTTCCTGCTGCTCGTTGATTTCCTCCAGCGCCGGCCCGCCGCCGTCGCGAACCTGGCAATGCGCCGACCACCAGTCCGCCATCACCAGCAGCAGCGGCGTGAACAGCATCGACAGCGCCACCACGGCCACCAGCATCGAGGCGGTGGCCGCGTCCATCGCGCCGGCCTGGGTGGCCGCCTGGCTCACCACGAAGGCGAACTCACCGCCCTGGGCCAGCAGGATGACAAACACCGGCCGCTCGGCCAGCGGGATGGGCATGGTGCGGGCCATCGCCCACAACACGCCGGCCTTGATCACCAGAAAGCCCACCACCAGCAGCGCCACCAGCCCCGGCCGGGCCAGCACCACGGCGAAGTCGATGCTCATGCCCACGGCGATGAAAAAGAGCCCGAGCAGCAGGCCCTTGAAGGGCTCGATGTCGGTTTCCAGTTGCCGCCGGTATTCACTCTCGGCCAGCAGCACACCGGCGAGGAAAGCGCCCAGGGCCATTGACAGCCCAACCGCCTCCATCAGCGCGGCGGTGGCCACCACCAGCAGCAAAGAGGCTGCGGTGAAGATCTCCGGCGTGTCGCTCCGGGCAATCCAGCGCAGCGCCGGCCGCAACAGCAGGCGTCCACCCAGCACGATGGCCGCGATCACCCCGATCGCCTTGGCTGCGCCCCACCAGCCGCCGCCCGGGTGCACCGCGCCCGTGGCACTGTCTGTGGCGAGCAAGGGCAGCAGCGCGAGGATGGGAATGGCCGCCATGTCCTGCAGCAGTGCCACGCTCAGCACGCTCTGGCCGGACGTGGTCGACATCAGGTTGCGCTCAGCCAGCACGCCCAGGCCAATGGCGGTGGACGACAGCGCCAGGGCCAGCGACGCCGCCAGCGCCAGGCGCCAATCCACCCCGGCGGCGATCGCGGCGCCGGTCATCAGTGCGGTGGAGCCGAGCAGTTGGGCGCTGCCCCAGCCAAAAATCGGACGGCGCAGGGCCCACAGCCGTTTGGGCTCCAGCTCCAGGCCAACCAGGAACAGCATCAGCACCACGCCGAATTCGGCGAAGTGCAGCATGGTTTGTGGATCAGTCACCAGCTTCAGGCCCCACGGCCCGATGGCGATGCCCGCCGCCAGGTAGCCGATGATGGCGCCGAGCCCGGCCAGCCGCGCCAGCGGCACCGCCAGCACGGCGGCGCCGAGGTACACCAGGCTCATCGTCAGCCAGCCGCCCCCGGTGGAAGCGTGGGCCACGGCCTGGCTGGCTGCGGCCTGCGTTGCGATCGCATCCATCAGTGGCTCTCCTCCGGCCGCTCATCGGCCGGCACGTGGCATCCCGGGCAGGCCGGCAGCTCGCTGATCTCGGGCCAAGCCGGATAACTGGAGAGGCGCTCGACGAACACCTCGCGGTGGCCCGCCATCTCCGTCTCGCTCACCTGGTGGGCCCCGTGCAGCACCAGGGGCGGCAAGAAGCGCATGCCGCACAGGGCGGCGGTTTGTTCATGCGGCGGCCAGAAGGCATCCACAAAGTGGCGGTGGTGGCCGCCCGGGGTGTAGGCCTCGTCGGTGCCGCCGGTGCTCACCACCAGCCAGAGGTCTTTGCCCCGCAGGGCGTCGCCACCGGGCCCGTAGCCCCAGCCGAAGCTCACCACCTCGTCCAGCCAGAGCTTCAGCAGCGGCGGCTGGCTGTACCAGTGCATCGGGAACACCCAGACCACCAGTTTGGCCGCGGCCAGCGCCGCTTGCTCGGCGGCCACGTCGATATGGAAATCGGGGTAGCGGGCGTACAGGTCATGCACCTGCACACGACCGGGCGGCAGGGCAGCCGCAGCTTTCAGCAGGCTGCGGTTGACGCGGGAGCGCTCCAGATGTGGGTGGGCGCCGAGGACGAGAATCTCAGACATCCGGCTACCATACCTGCGAAAACCCAGACTTGTAGTGAGGAGTGCCTGATGCGCGTGATCGTCGTTGCCAACCCGAAGGGCGGTGTGGGCAAAAGCACGCTGGCCACCAACGTGGCGGGCTGGCTGGCCCACCAGGGCCACCACGTGATGCTCGGTGATCTGGACCGGCAGCATTCATCCCGGCAGTGGCTGGGCATCCGGCCGGCCACGGTGCCGGTCATCCAGGGTTGGGACTTGAGCGACGGCGACAAGCTCAAGCCGCCGAAGGGCGTGAGCCACATCGTCATCGACACCCCGGCAGGCCTGCGCGGCAAGCGTCTTGCGGCGGTGCTGGCACTCGACCCTGTCGTGCTGGTGCCCTTGCAGGCCAGCTTGTTCGACATGCAGGCCACCCACGCCTTCATCGATGAGCTGGCGCAGGCTGGCCAGGGCCACCTGAAGCGCACAGGCCTGGTGGGCATGCGGGTGAAAGACCACACCATCGCGGCCGACCGCCTGACCGAGTTCGTCAGCGGCCTGCCTGTCCCCTTGGTGACGCAGCTGCGCGACACCCAGAACTATATTCATCTGGCGGCCCACGGCTTGACGCTGTGGGACGTCGCGCCCGGCCGTGTCGAGCGCGACCGCGCCCAGTGGGCGCCCCTGACCCGATGGATATGTGACGCATGACGACCCGATACGCCCATCTGTCTGACCTGCAAGCGCTGGTGGGGCAATCCCTCGGCGCCAGTGACTGGATCGTGATCGACCAGGACCGCATCCAGCGCTTTGCCGACGCCACCGGTGATCACCAGTGGATCCACCTTGATGAGGCGCGGGCCGCGGCAGGCCCTTTTGGCAGCACGGTGGCGCACGGCTTCCTCACCTTGTCGCTGCTGCCGTGGATGTTTGGCAGCGGGTTCGACATCGACGACAGCCACATGGGTGTCAACTACGGGCTGAACAAGGTGCGCTTCCCTGCGCCGGTGCCGGTGAACAGCCGTTTGCGCGGGCACTTCCGTTTGCTGTCATTTGAGCCGGTGTCCGGTGGTGCACAGCTCACGATTGAAGTCACCATCGAGCGTGAAGGCAGTGACAAGCCGGTGTGCGTCGCTGAGTCGGTGTCGCGGCGCTACGTGTAAGCCTGTCAATTTTGTGAAGGTCCGTGCAGGTAACATCGCCGCCCACACTCATAACAAGGGTCGGCCCATTGCTGCGATGGTGATCGGCCACAGGGAATCATGAAAGTTTTGCTGGTAGACGACCATCCGCTGATCCTTTCCGCGCTCAAGGCGATGATGGAAAGCATCCGCCCGGGTGTGGCCGTGACGGCACTGGGCACCGCCAAGGAAGCGCGCGATGCGCTGCAGCGCGACGCCAGTTTTGACCTCGTGCTGCTGGACCTGCAGCTCGGCGAAGCCAACGGCTTCGACCTGCTGGCCGAGCTGCGCAGCGCCTGGCCGGCCTTGCCGGTGGTGGTGGTGTCGGCCTCTGACCGCTCCAGTGACGTGATCCGCTCGATCGACCTCGGCGCGATGGGCTTCCTGCCCAAGCGCATGTCGACCCAGGAGTTGGCCGAGGCGCTGCGCCTGGTGATGGCCGGCGGCATCTTCGTGCCCACGATGACGGCCGGCGATGACCCGCAGGTCGAGGAAGATGCCCGCGTGGCTTCTCCGGCGCCGCTGCCCTACGAAGACCCGTACCAGACCATGCCCTCGTTCGAGGAACTGGGCCTGACCCCGCGCCAGCACGACGTGCTGACCTTGCTGCTGCAGGGCAAGCCGAACAAGGACATCGCGCGTCGCATGGGCCTGTCGGTGGAAACCGTGAAGGACCACGTGCAGGCCGTGTTGCGGGGTTTGAATGTGAACTCGCGCACGCAGGCGGTGCTGGCGGTCGGGCAACTCACCCAGCAGCGTCGCCGGGCCGCGGCCACCGCCGCAGGCGCCGCGATGACGCCGCGTCCGCCCACGTATTGAGCATCCGTCGGGCTGTGCTGCCGGTCAGGCAGGGCAGCCCGCAACGTTCAGCTGGGCTGGTAAGCCAGGCGAACGTAGATCGGCGCGAAGGCCTCGGCCTGGGTCAGTTCCAGCAGGCGTTCGCGGGCCAGCTCCAGCATGGCGATGAAGGTCACCACCATCACCGAGTGGCCGCGCGTCACGTCGAACATGTCGCGGAACTCGACGAAGCGCTCGCCCTGCAGGCGCCGCAGCACCATGCCCATGTACTCGCGCACCGATAGCTGTTCCCGCGTGATGCGGTGATGCTGGTGCAGCTTGGCGCGCCGCATGATGTCGGCCCAGGCGTCGCGGATGTCGGCCACTTCCACGTCCGGGAAGCGCGGCGCGATCGCCTGCTCGATGGTCACCTGCGCGCGCAGGTAATCGCGGCCCAGCACCGGCATCTGGTCGATCCGGGCGGCGGCCAGCTTCATCTGCTCGTACTCCAGCAGGCGTCGCACCAGCTCAGCCCGCGGGTCTTCCGCTTCCTGGCCTTCGTCGGTCTTCTTGGGCGGCAGCAGCATCCGCGACTTGATCTCGATGAGCATGGCCGCCATCAGCAGATAGTCGGCCGCCAGTTCGAGGTTGTGCTTGCGGATCTGGTCGACGTAGCGCAGGTACTGCCGCGTGACATCCGCCATCGGGATGTCGAGGATGTTGAAGTTCTGCTTGCGGATCAGGTAGAGCAGCAAGTCGAGCGGGCCCTGGAACGCCTCGAGAAACACCTCCAGCGCATCGGGCGGGATGTAGAGGTCGTTCGGCATGGCGAACAACGGCTCGCCATACAGCCGCGCCATCACGACGCCATCAATGGCCTGGGGGGTGACGGCGTCGGCGCCGGTCGGGGCCGGCGGCAACTCCACCGCGAGGGCTTCTGCCGGGCCGGGCTCGGCCGGCAGGTGGTCGCTCACGCGGGGCCTTACTTGGCCTTGGTCTGGTAGACGTAAGGCTGCTGCGCCACGCGGGCTGCAGCGAATTCGCCAGCGGCTTCGCGGTCTTGCGCCTTGTCCCACAGCAGGGCGCGGCCGGCGCGCTGTTCAGCTTCCAGCGACGGCTTGGCCGACTTCAGCGACTCGATGAACTCGGTGGCTTCGGACTTGTAGGGCTTCCAGAACAGCGGCATGGCGGGCGACGGGCCTGGGTGCAGGCCGTAGTGACATTGAATCGGATGCTGATTTTAGCGCCCGCCCCCTGGCGGCAGGTAGGATTTGCGCGTCCGCGCCGGCCCCTGGCGTGAAACCCGACCACGGAGTGCCCGGCTTGATCGAGATCGAATTGAAATTCCAGGTGCCGGCCGCCGCCCGCCACGCCGTACAGGCCGAGGTGAAGGCGCACGCTGGCGCTGCCTGCACCCGCCTGCAAGCCCGCTATGTGGACACGCCCGAGCAACACCTGGCACGGGCCCGCGCCGCCTTGCGCTTGCGGCGCGAAGGTCCGGTGTGGGTGCAGACCCTGAAAGCCCAGGGCGTAGACCTGCTGCAGCGCCTGGAGCACAACGCCCCGGTGGACCCGGCCGATGGCGACCCGCCGGCCTTGCGCCTGGCGCGCCACGCGGGCACCCCGGCCTTGCCTGCGCTGGCACGCGCCCTGGGTTGCACCGATGACGCCATGAATGAGGCTGCCCGGACCGACAACACCCTCGGCCTGGGCGTGGTGTTCGAGACCAACATCCGGCGCGACCACGCTCCGTTGACGGTGGCGCCCGGCAGCACCGTGGTCGAGCTGGCATTTGACGACGGCGAGATACGCGGCGGCGGGCGCGCACAGGCCGTGTGCGAGCTGGAGATGGAACTGCTGCAAGGCGACGTGGCCGGGCTGCTGACCACCGCGGCCGACTGGGTGCAACGGCACGGGCTGTGGCTGGATGTGCGCAGCAAGGCGGAGCGCGGCAACCTGCTGGCGCAGGGGCTGCAGGCCTCGCCGCCGCAGCTGCCGCCGGCCGCCATCGCCGGGCAGCCGGGCCATGAGGCCGTGTCGGCGTGCCTGCATGCGGCGCTGCGCAATGCGGCCGTGGTTGCCGCTGGTTTGGCTGACTTCCATTCGGACCTGGCCACTGGTCAAGCCGCGGCTCCAGTGGCAGAGCCCCAGGCCCACACCCAGGCGCTGGTGGCCGGCCTCGGGCGGCTGCACAGTCTGCTCAGCCGCCATGCCGCTGAATCGGGTTTGGCGGAATCGTTGATCCTGTGGCTCGCCCCGCTGGACGTGGCCGGTGCCGCGCAAACCCGCGCGGCCGGTCGGCTGGTGCGCTCAGCCGCCTTCAACCAATGGGTGCTGGGTGTGCTGGGCTGGTGCGCGGCGCAGCGGCCGAGCGCCTGATCACCGCCAGCGCCGCGTCCACATCGGCTGCGATGTGGTCTTGCCCCAGCGCATCGGCAAAGCCTGAGCGCTGCATCAGGCTCAGCGGCTGTGCGTTCACGGCGGCCAGCTGAAGCGCCACGCCGCGCAGGTGCAGCGCATGCTGCAGGTGCACCAGCGCATCCAGACCTGACGTGTCCATCGAGATCAGCCGGTGCATGTCGAGCACCACGGCGTGCGTGCCCGGCACCACGGCCTCCGGCAGCGCTTCCACCTTGCCCACGGCCCCAAAAAACAGCGAGCCAAACAGCTCGAACACCTGCACGCCATCGGGCAGGTCGGGCGGGGTTTGGGCCAGCACCGTGAACAGCGTGCTCATGCGGTAGATGAAGAAGCCGCAGGCGGCCACCAGGCCCATCTCCACGGCCACCGTCAGGTCGAACACCACGGTGAGCACGAAGGTGCCGACCAGCACGGTGCGGTAGGGCATCAGGAAGTGCTTGAGCCGGGCAAATTCGCGCCACTCGCCCATGTTCCACGCCACGAACAGCAGGATGCCCGCCAAGGCGGCGAGCGGCACATGCAGCGCCAGCGGTGCGGCCAGCAGCACCACGAGCAGCAGCACGCCGGCATGCACGATGCCCGCCACCGGGGTGCGCCCCCCGGCGCGCACGTTCGTCACGGTGCGGGCAATGGTGCCGGTGGCCGGAATGCCACCAAAAAACGGCGTCACGAGGTTGGCCACGCCCTGGGCCATCAGTTCCTGGTTTGGATCATGCCGGGGCAGGGTGCTGGCCATGTTGTCAGCCACCCGGGCACACAGCAGCGATTCAATCGCCCCAAGCAGGGCGATGGTGAGGGTCGGGATCACCAGCTGCTTGGCCGTGCCCCATGAAAAATCAGGCAGGTTGAACGAGGGCAGCGTTTGCGGAATGCCACCGAACCGCGATCCGATGGTTTCCACCGGCAAGCCCAGCAGCACCGTCGCCAGCGTGGCGCCGGCCAGGGCCACCACCGTGCCCGGCAGCATGCTGGCGCCGCGGCGCAGCCGGTCAGCCGGGCTCGCGCCCTGCGCCGGCATCGCATAACTCTTGGGCCACACCACCACCACGGCCAGGCAGGCCAGCCCCAGGGCCAGCGCCCAGGGGTTGAAGCTGCCGAGGTTGGCACTCAGCAGATGCAGCTGGGTGAAGAAGTCGGCCGGCATCTTCGCGATCTGGAGCCCCAGCAGGTCTTTCACCTGCGACAGGCCGATCAGCACCGCGATGCCGTTCGTGAACCCGATGACGATGGACACCGGGATGTAGCGCACCAGCGCGCCGAGTTTCAGCCAGCCCATCAGGAACAGCAGCACCCCGGCCAGCGAGGTGGCGATCAGCAGATTGGGCAGGCCGTAGCGCTCGACGATGCCGTAGACGATGACGATGAACGCACCGGCCGGCCCGCCGATCTGCACGTTCGAGCCGCCGAGGGCCGAGATCAGGAAGCCCGCGATGATGGCGGTGAAGAGGCCCGCCTCAGGCGCCACGCCACTGGCGATTGCAAACGCCATGGCCAGTGGCAGTGCCACCACGCCGACCGTCAGGCCCGCACCGGCGTCCGCCAGAAATTGCCCGCGGTCATAGCCCCGCAGAGAGCTCAGCAGCCGGGGGCGAAAGGGTTGCAACCTTGCTCGCCAGCCCCCGGTATCAGCCATGGGGTCAGCGCACCCGCATGCCGGGTTGTGCGCCCGGGAAGGGCTCCAGCACGAAGATGCCGGGGTTGGCCTTCTCGTCGGCGTGGCTGGCGGCGAGCACCATGCCTTCGCTGATGCCGAACTTCATCTTGCGCGGGGCCAGGTTGGCCACCATCACCGTCAGCTTGCCTTCCAGCGCTTCGGGTTGATAGGCGCTCTTGATGCCCGAGAACACGTTGCGCAGGCGGCCCTCGCCCACATCCAGCGTCAGGCGCAGCAGCTTGTCCGAGCCCTCGACATGTTCGGCCTTGACGATCTTCGCGATGCGCAGATCAACCTTGGTGAAGTCGTCGATCTTGATCTCGGGCGCGAGGTCTTCGCCACCCGGCACCACCTTCGGCGCGGCCGGCGGCGTCAGCAGCTCTTCCAGCAGCTTGGCGTCCACACGCTGCATCAGGTGCTGGTAGTTGCCGATGGTGTGGCCGCCCAGGGCGCGCGCTGCATCTGCAAAATTCAGCGGCGGCACGTTCAGGAAGGCTTCGACCTGTGCGGCCAGGGCCGGCAGCACCGGCTTGAGGTAGATGGTCAGCAGGCGGAAGGCTTCGATGCAGGTGCTGCACACATCGTGCAGTTGCGCCTCGGCGCCTTCCTTCTTGGCCAGGTCCCACGGCTTGTGCTGGTCGACATACTCGTTGACCTTGTCGGCCAGGCCCATGATTTCACGCAGGGCCTTGCCGAACTCACGCTCTTCATACAGCTCTTCCACCGCGGCCTGGTGGGCGCGCAGGGTGTCGAGCAGGCTGCGGCCTTCCACGCCGAGGTCGGCGCTCAGGTGGCCGCCGAAGCGCTTCGACAGGAAGCCTGCGGCACGGCTGGCGATGTTGATGTACTTGCCGACCAGGTCCGAGTTCACCCGCGCCACGAAGTCGTCGGGGTTGAAGTCGATGTCTTCGACGTGGCTGTTGAGCTTGGCGGCGATGTAATAGCGCAGCCATTCCGGGTGCAGGCCGAGGTCGAGGTACTTCAGCGGCGAAATGCCGGTGCCGCGGCTCTTGCTCATCTTCTCGCCGCCATTGACGGTGATGAAGCCGTGCACGTTCACCTTGTCCGGCGTCTTGCGGCCGCTGAAGTGCAGCATCGCCGGCCAGAACAGGGTGTGGAAGTAGGTGATGTCCTTGCCGATGAAGTGCACCTGCTCCACCGACGGATCGGCGAAGAAGGCGTCGAAGTCCTGGCCGATCTTGCCGAAGTAGTTCTTCAGCGAGGCCAGGTAGCCGATCGGCGCGTCCAGCCAGACGTAGAAGTACTTGCCCGGTGCATCCGGGATCTCGATGCCGAAGTACGGCGCGTCGCGGCTGATGTCCCAGTCGCCGAGGCCGCCGTTGCCGTCGTCATCCTTGGTGAACCATTCCTTGATCTTGTTGAGCACTTCAGGCTGCAGGCGACCCGGCGCATGCGTCCACTCTTCAAGGAACTCGACGCAGCGCGGGTCGGACAGCTTGAAGAAATAGTGGTCGGAGGTCTTCAGCACCGGCACCGCGCCCGAGAGCGCCGAGAACGGGTTCTTCAGCTCGGTCGGCGCGTACACGGCGCCGCACGATTCACACGAGTCGCCGTACTGGTCCTTCGTGCCGCACTTCGGGCACTCGCCCTTGATGAAGCGGTCGGGCAGGAACATGCCCTTCTGCGGGTCGTAGAACTGCTCGATCGTCTTGACGCTGATCAGCTCGTTCTTGCGCAGGGCCAGGTAGATCTCCTTGGCCAGGGCGTGGTTCTCTTCGCCGTCGGTGGAGTGCCAGTTGTCGAAGCCGATGTTGAAGCCGTCGAGGTAGCGCTTGCGGCCAGCGGCCACTTCGCCGACGAACTCCTGCGGCGTCTTGCCGGCCTTTTCGGCTGCGATCATGATCGGCGCGCCGTGGGCATCGTCAGCGCAGACGAAGTGAACCTGCGCGCCCTTCATGCGCTGCGCCCGCACCCAGATGTCCGCCTGGATGTACTCCATCATGTGCCCGATGTGGAAGGGCGCATTGGCGTAGGGCAGGGCGGTGGTGACGAAGAGTTTGCGAGTCATGGGCAACAGGGTCAGGGTTGGTGGCCGGCGAGTGCCGCGCATCCGGAACTCCTGATTTTAGGCGCCTCGGGCCGCGCCAGGTTGTTCGCTGCCGCGCCTTCCCTGTTTAAACGGGGCTCAACGGCCCACATTCACCATCGGTGTCGAGCCGCCATTCAGCAGCACGGTGTTGCCCGCCTTGCCCGCCACGGCGATGGCCGCGTCACGGTGAATTTCGGCCAGTCGCAGCTCTTTCAGGGCCGGCGTGAGCGAGGCGCTGATGATCTGGTTGGCCCGCGCTTCCCCTTCCGCCTGCACCACCAGCCGCTCGGCCTCGGCCTTGGCCAGCTCGATCTCCTTGCGCTTGCGCTCGATCGCCTGGTCGGTCTCGGCCCGCTGGCGGATGGCGGCCTCGATCGCCGGGTCGGTCAGCAGGTTGCGCACATTGACGGCGGTGATGACGAAGGCGCTCTTGTCGTTGCTGTCGAGCTCGCTCTGCAGGCCGCTGCGGATCAGCTCGGCCAGCTCGGAACGTTTGGTGTGCATGGTGGTGGCGTCCAGCGTGGCGATGGCCTTGTAGACGGCCTCGCGCGCTTCCCGCGAGACGCGGCTGTAGGCGATCACCAGATCGCCGGTGCCACCACTCACCATGTCCTTGTGCTTCACGACATCGCCCTGGTACTTCACGTACAGGCCCGGAATGGCGCCGGGGTTGGTCTTGAAGTAGACGTCGATGTCGACGTCTTTCATGGTCAGGTTGTCGCGGCTCTTCGGCGTCAGGTCGTTGAGCGCGAAGTTCACTTCCTTCGCGGTGAACTCGTCCACCGTCTTGAACAGCGTGAAGTACAGACCCGGCGCCAGCGCTTCGGGGCTGACCTTGCCGAGCGTGCGTTCGACGCCCACATTGCCAGTGTCGATCTGGCTGCAGCCGCCCAGCAGGGCGAGCAGGCCCAGGCCCAGGGGCAACAGGGTGCGGCGAAGAACGGTCATGGTGCAGCTCATCCGAGGTTGTAGTGCGCTGATGCTAAGCGTGCTAGCGCGGCGTGCGTGGGCCAGTGACGGTGGGTTACCCGGCGCGTGGCGGGCACGACACAGTGCGCGGCGCCGCTTACCATCGCCGCATGCCGTTCATGCTCGATGCCCCGATCGTCACGCCGCGCCTGCTGGTGCGGTCACTGCACGCCGACGACCTGCCCGATCTGCTGGTGGTGAATGGCGATGACGCCGTCACCCACCACCTGCCCTATCCCTCCTGGGCGGGCATGGACGACGCGACCGCATGGGCAGAGCGGGTGCGGCAGCGCGAGCAGGCCGGCGACACCCTGCAGCTGGTGCTGCAACGCCGCGACACGGGCCAGGTGATCGGCGCCTGCCTGCTGTTCAAGCTGGATGAGCCCAGTGGCCGTGCCGAGCTGGGTTACGTGCTGGGCCAGGCGCACTGGCATGGCGGCTGGATGTTCGAGGCCTGCGAGGCGCTGGTGGCGCACGCGTTCGGGCCGCTTGGCTTGCGTCGCCTGGAGGCCGAGGTGAACCCCGCCAATGCGGCCTCGATGGTCCTGATCCGCCGGCTTGGATTCACCCAGGAAGGCTTGCTGCGGCAGCGCTGGACGGCCAAGGGCCGCACCTACGACATCGCGTTTTTTGGCCTGCTGGCGTCGGATGTGAAAACCTCCGCTGATTGACGCCGCACCACCCGCAGCAATTCGGGCGGCGGTGATTCAGCGGCTCAGTGCGCGGGCAGCGTCAGGTCGCGCAGCCGGGTCGGGCCGGCGTGCTGCACCACATGCTGGCGCAAGGCGCGGGCGTGGCCGGTGGCAAACAGCACTTCAGCCAGCGCAAACAGCGGGCCGGTGAGGTGCGCAGCCAGGCCGCGCAGTTGCCGTGGGCGGTGGCCCTCGTAGTAGCGGCCGATGCGCTGCAGGCCCAGCCCCAGGGCCAGCACCGCGGCGCTGGCACCCAGCCCGCCTGCGGCGCTGGCGCCCACCAAGGCAGCACCCAGGCCCAGCAGCGCCGCATTCATCAGGCTCACCAGCACGCCCAGGCGCCATTCGCCGCGCGTCACGTACCAGAGGCTCGACAGTGCCCACAACACCGCCGCCGGGCTGACGGGCCAAGGGCCGATCGGGCTGTCCAGCGTCAACATGGTGGGTTTGGCCAGCAACATGCCCAGTGCCAGCACCGTGAGCGGAATGCCGACCAGGTGGGTGGTGATGTTGCGCGCATCGCGCCGGTCACTGGCGTACAGGGCCAGCAGGGTACGGGCAGGACGAAACGTGGACGGCATGGTGGTGGGTACGAACCGGAGCGCGGCGGGTTTGAACGTCAGGGCCCCATCGTAGCGCCAGTCCGGGTTTCAGGTCAGGCCCAGCGCGCGCAGCAGTTCACGCGAACTCTGCACAGGCGCCCCGCTGCCCAGGCCCTTGACCAGCGTGGTGATGCCCGCGGCCAGCGGCGCCTGCCCGCCCTTGGACTGCGCCAGCTCGACCACCGCGCCGCAGATGGCGTCGATTTCGGTGGGTTTGCCCAGAGCCACGTCGTCGGCCATGCTGGAGCGGGCCTTGTCGTCGATGCGCAGCATGCGCGCCGCCAGCAGGCGGAACACCGCCGTGGGCAGGCGAAGCAGGGCGGGCATGCGCGCCGGGGGCACCGGGCCCAGCTGCGCGGGCTCGATGCCGGCCGCGGCCAGCACGCCCAGGGCCTCCTGCTGCAGCGCGGCCAGCACCCGGCGGTAGCCGCGGTCCAGCAGTTGCGCCCGCAGCGGCAGGCCCGACAGCGCATTCACCGGGTTGTTCAGGTTCATCAGCAGCTTGGCCCATTGCACCGGGGCGAGGTCGTCAAACAGCCGCAGCGGCAGGCCGGCCTGCTCGAAGGTGGGCCGCAGCGCCTCCAGCACCGGGTGCCGCTGGGCGGCCAGCTGACCGGCGGTGCCACGGTGCAGGCGCCCGGGGCCCAGCTCGGCGATGTTGTAGGGCACCATGCCCGGCAGCCACGCCAGCTCAGGCGCCACGCGGGCACCGAGCGCGGCATTGCCGATCCCGTTCTGCAGCGAGAGCACGGGCGTGCCCGCTGGCAGCATCCGGGCCAACTCGCCAGCGGCTTCGGCCGTGGCGCCGCTCTTCACGCAGAGCAGCACCAGCGCGGGCTGCAGGCCTTCGGGGAGGTGGCTGTGCAGTTGCAACACGCTGGGTGGCAGGCGGGTGTCGCGGCCGTCCAGGTCGGTCAGGTGCAGGCCGTGCTGGCGCAGTGCGCTGAGCATGCGGGGCCGGGCCACGAAGCTGACGTTGGCACCCGCCGCAGCGAGGCCACCGCCCACAAAGCCACCGACGCTGCCGGTGCCCATGACGAGAATAGAGGGGCGAGAGGAGTCATTCATGTGAGCGCCATGCTGACAGGCTTCTAAAATGCGGGGACTCCAAGGAAACCCGATGAGCATCAAGAGCGACAAGTGGATCCGCCGCATGGCCGAGCAGCACGGCATGATCGAGCCGTTCGAGCCCGGCCAGGTGCGGCAGTCGGCCGACGGCCAGAAGATCGTCAGCTACGGCACCAGCAGCTACGGCTACGACATTCGCTGTGCACGCGAATTCAAGGTCTTCACCAACATCCACTCCACGGTGGTGGACCCGAAGAACTTCGACGAGAAGAGCTTTGTCGACATCGAGAGCGATGTCTGCATCATCCCGCCGAACAGCTTTGTGCTGGCCCGCACCGTCGAGTACTTCCGCATTCCGCGCAGTGTCCTGACGATCTGCCTGGGCAAGAGCACCTATGCGCGCTGCGGCATCATCGTCAACGTCACCCCGTTCGAGCCCGAGTGGGAAGGCTACGTGACGCTGGAATTCAGCAACACCACGCCGCTGCCGGCCAAGATCTACGCCGGTGAAGGCTGCGCCCAGGTGCTGTTCTTCGAGAGCGACGAGGTCTGCGAGACCAGCTACAAGGACCGCGGCGGCAAGTACCAGGGCCAACGCGGCGTGACGCTGCCCAAGACCTGAAGCAAGCCGGGAAGGCCTGCCTTTTCACGCTTTAGCCCGGCAGGTGGGCGGCGCACCATGAGCGCATCCGGATGGTCCGGATGCCACAAGGAGGCGCCATGGTTCCCCACCCCCACATTGCATCCCAGCCCGTCATTCGCGCCTGGCAGCCTCCCGTGCTCGGCACGGTGGAGGCTGGCAATGCCACGGGCGACCGGCAGACTGCGCGGGCCTGGCCTGCCGCTGCCGATCTGGACATGGGTGCCTTGCTGCACTTCCGCTCGCTGATGGCCCTGGACGGCCACGCCGTGCAGGTGGCCCGCATGTGCTACGACCGCCTCTACGCCTACGAGCGCATCGCCACCGCGCACGGCAGCGCTCACGACCCGCTGCGCCGTCTGGCGCTGGAGTTGTTCCAGACCTACCACCGCCGGGACGAATTGCACGACAACGGCCACTGAACACGGGCTGCCCGAGGCGCTTCGCAGCGCTGCGTCAGCTTGCGGCCGGACAATGGCTGCATTCACAGACACAAGGGGGCAGCATGCGTTGGCAAGGTGAGCGGCAGAGCGACGAAGTTGAAGATCGTCGGGACGACGGTGGTGGCGGCGGCATGGGCGGCGGCGGTGGCGGTTTGCCCATCGGCGGACGCGGCATCGGCCTGGGCGGCATTGCCGTGGCCCTGATCGCCAGCTGGCTGCTGGGCGTGAACCCGATGACGGTGATCGGCCTGCTCAGTGGTGGCGGTGAAGCTGCCGGCCCGGTGGCCACCCAGCACGCGCCCGCCACGGCCAAGGCACCCCGCAACGATGAGATGACGCAGTTCGTGCGCACCGTGCTGGCCAGCACCGAAGACGTGTGGGCCGCACAGTTCCAGGCTCAAAACGGGCAATACCGCAAACCGGTGCTGGTGCTCTTCACGGGTCAGACACGCACCGCCTGCGGCAATGGCGAAGCGGCGATGGGGCCGTTCTACTGCCCCGGCGACAGCAAGGTCTACATCGATCTGGCCTTCTACGACACGCTGCGCCGCCAGCTGGGCGCGCCCGGCGACTTCGCGCAGGCCTATGTCATCGCCCACGAGGTGGGGCACCACGTGCAGCACCTGATGGGCATCTCGGACAAGGTGGACCAGATGCGCGGGCGGGTCTCGAAGACCCAGGCCAATGCGCTGTCGGTGCGCCTGGAGTTGCAGGCCGACTGTTTCGCCGGCATCTGGGCGCACGACGCCAACCAGCGGCGCAACATCCTCGAATCCGGTGATCTGGAAGAGGCCTTGAATGCGGCCTCGCGCATCGGCGACGACGCGCTGCAGCAGCAGTCCCAGGGCCGCGTGGTGCCTGAGAGCTTCACCCACGGCAGCAGCGCCCAGCGGGTGGCCTGGTTCCGTCGCGGGATGGACAGCGGCCAGATCAACCAGTGCAATACCTTCGAGGCGAAACAGCTGTGACAGCCGCACTCGCCTGAACACCGGAAAGAGGCCCCCATGCGTTCTGCCGCTCGTCCCAAGGCCCTCGTGGCCGCCTGGTTCGACTTTCTGTCGCCGGCCCAGCGGCCGATGGCGATCGAGTTGCAGGCGGCGGTGCGGGGGGCCGTGCCGGATGTGGCCGAGTCGATCCGCTGGGGCAACCTCGTGTTCACGGTGGACGACGAACTGATGGCGGCGCTGGTGCCGCACAAGGCGCACATCAACCTGCAGTTCTACCAGGGCGCCTCGCTGCCGGCACACATCGCCGAGCTGGACGGCAACCAGCGCGACAGCCGCAGCCTGAAGTGCCGCCTCAGCCAGCCGCTGGACGGCGTGAAGGTGGAGATGCTGGTGGCGGCGGCGGCGGTCATCGCGCGCCGGCAGGCGCTTGAGCGTGCGGGGGAGCGGGCCATTGAGCGTGTCGCTGAGCGGCCCATCCACCCGCCGAACAAGCCCGCTTGACGCCCCGAGCCTCAGGTCGTCAGCAGGCCTTTGGTTTCGATGAAGCGCACCACCTCGGCCAGGCCTTCGCGGGTCTTGAGGTTGGTCATCACGAAGGGCCGGTTCGGCCGCATGCGCTTGGTATCGGCTTCCATCACCGCCAGATCAGCACCGACGTGCGGTGCCAGGTCGGTCTTGTTGATGATGAACAGATCGCTCTTGGTGATGCCCGGGCCGCCCTTGCGCGGAATCTTTTCGCCGGCCGCCACGTCGATCACGTAGATCGTCAGGTCGCTCAGCTCCGGGCTGAAGGTCGCCGCCAGGTTGTCGCCACCCGATTCGATGAACACGATGTCGGCGTCCGGGTACTTGTCGAGCATGCGGTCGACGGCTTCCAGATTGATCGACGCGTCTTCGCGGATGGCGGTGTGCGGGCAGCCGCCGGTTTCCACGCCCATGATGCGGTCGGGCTCCAGCGCGCCGGAGATCGTCAGCAGGCGCTGGTCTTCCTTCGTGTAGATGTCGTTCGTCACGACCACCAGGTCCCAGCGCTCACGCATGGTCTTGCAGAGCATTTCGACCAGCGTGGTCTTGCCGGAGCCCACGGGGCCGCCCACCCCCACGCGCAGCGCGGGCAGAGGCTTGGTACGACGGGCGGGAGAGGGTGCGGGCATGGTGCTTCAGCTCTTGGCAGGTTCAATGAATCGAGCATACGACATGCACGGAACATGCCTGCATCGCTCCAACACCATGCACCTTTGCAACCTCAGACCGAGATGCCCACCTGCAGCGTGGCGCTGTAGCCAGCCGCCACCGAACCGCTGACGGTGGTGGTCTGGGTGCTCACGCCGTCGCTGAAGACGTTGTCGGTGCTGTAGCTGATCTTGGCCAAGTTGCTCACGCTCGTCTCGTAGCCGGACTGGGCGTACACCGTGTTCAGCATGTCCATCGGGAAGGTCAGCTGCGAGGTCTTGATCTTGTTGCTGGCGATGCTGGCCGTGCGCAGGCTCGGATAGACCTCGAAGTGCATGTGGGTCATGCGGCCGTCGTAGCAGCCCGGCACGATGGTGGTGAAAGTGACCTGGCCGCTGGCGTTGGTGGCCTGAACGCCGCGCAGGTAGTTCTGGTCGGTGATGCCGCTGGAGTACATCGAGTATTTGCCGCTGCGGTCGCAATGCCAGAGGTAGATGGCATAGCCCTCGAGTGACGCGCAGCTGTTGCCGGTGTTCACGAGCGTCAGGCTGATGGTCAGCGGCACGCCGGTGGCCGTGCCGGTGGCGCCGCCGATGCTGGAGGTGATGTCCGAGCGCACGATGCCGCTGAGCGACAGCGCATTGGCCACGCTGCCGTTCACGCTGTTCGAGCCGTCGCCGGGGTAGGGGCCGGCGGTCTCTTCGGGGATCACCGAGCAGGTGCCGCTGCTGGTGGAGCCGCCTGTCGTTGTGCTTCCGCTGGAAGTTGTCGTGGTGGTGCCAGCGTCACTGCCGCCACCGCCGCAGGCCAGCAGGGCCAGCGGTGCCACGCCACCGGCGGTCAGCAGGCCCAGCCAGCGACGGCGGCTGGCGCGGTGCCGGGCCAGGGTGGCCAGGTCAGCTTGCAGGCCGCCATCATGAGCGTGGTCATGGGCTTCGTGCTGGGTCGCGTGACCGGCGTTTGTAGTCTGTTCTGGTGTGCGCATGGTGGATTCCTCTTCAGAAGGTATCCATCGTGCGAAGTGCGCGTTGCTGACTTGTTGCTCGCGCTTTGCTCGCGGTTTGCGCGCGGCAAAGCCTGCCTTCAAGACCGGAACAGGCGGGAATATTGCGCTTCGTGGCGGGCCGACAGAATCGCCAGCATCGGCGTGAAGGCCTGGCGCTGGCTGTCGGTCTGGCGCATGGCGGCCTCCACCACGGCCGGGATGGCCTGCGTCAAGGAGGCCAGCATGCGCTGGCCGGCGCTCTGGCCCAGCGGCACAGATTTGATGGCGGCCTGCACCATGTTCTCGGCCCAGCCGAAGCAGTGGGTCAACAGCGCTTCGCGCAGCGGGGCGCCGGCGAACACGGTGGCCAGGGCGAAGGACACTGGCCAGGTGGGGGCCGGTGACAAGGCGCCGAGGTGCGCCACCCGCGCATCGCCGGGGTTGCGCTGGCGCAGCCAGTCGTGCAGCGACCGGCCCATCTGCTCGGCCTGCTGGCGCAGCTCGCTCGATTCGCGGGTTTCACGCACCCAGTCATTCAACTCGGTGATGCGGGCCAGATCAGCGCGCTGCCAGGCGCCCACGGCCCGCGCCACCACACCCAGATCGGCGCGGCCCAGTGCCAGGTGCAGCTGGTCGTTCAGCCAGGCGCTGGCCTGGGCTTCCTGCGTCACCAGGCCGGCCTCCACCGCCGCCTCCAGCACTTCCGAATAGCTGAAGCCGCCCACCGGCAGCGCCGGCGACGCCAGCCACATCAACTGCAGCAGGGTGGAAGCCGGCAAGGGCGCCGGCGCTGAACGCACACGAGGCATGGAGGCGGGGAATCAGGTCAGTGGTCGTGCTTGTGACCGTGGTCGTGGCCGTGGTCATGCCCACAACCCGGGCCATGCACATGCGGCGCCGGAGCAGCCGCCACCGGGATGCCCAGCGGCTTGCCACGCACGGGTGCGGCGGCAGGGCTGTGCGCGTGGTCATGTGCGTGATCGTGCCCGTGGTCATGCCCACAACCCGGGCCGTGCACATGCGCCGCCGGGGCAGCCGGGGCCGCGTGGGCATGTCCGTGACCGTGGTCATGGCTGTGGTCGTGACCATGCCCGTGCCCACCCGCCGCATACGCCCCGCTCTCGGGCTCGAAGGCGGCCGAGGTCTCGGTGACGATCAAGTGCATCTGGCGCAGCATGTCGGCCAGCACGTGGTCGGGCTCCAGCGTCAGGTGGCCGGGTTGCAGGGCCAGGGGCACATGCCGGTTGCCGAGGTGGTAGGCGGCGCGCAGCAGGTCAAACGGGCTGCCGTGCTCGGTGCAGGTACGCACCTCCAGCACCGGCTGCGGCGCCGCTTTCACGGCCACCAGCGAGCCGTCTTCCGCCACCAGCACGTCGCCCCCCCGCACCACGGTGCCGCGGGGCAGGAAGACGCCCAGGTGCCGGCCCTGGCTATCGGTGGCATCAAAGCGGCTCTTCTGGCGCACGTCCCAGTCGAGTTCGACCGTGGCGGCGCGCTTGAGCAACACAGCGGCCAGGCCCTGGCCGCGCGGAATGAGTTTCTGGATCGTCAGCATGCGCCGATGGTAAGGCCGGGCCGGGTCAGGCCGCTCAGAAGAGGAAATAGCGCTGTGCCATCGGCAGCGCGCTGGCGGGCTCGCAGGTCAGCAACTGGCCATCGGCGCGCACCTGGTAGGTCTGGGCGTCGATCTCCATGTGCGGCGCATAGTGGTTGTGCACCATCGCCGCCTTGTTGACGGTGCGGCAGCCGCGCACCGCAGACAGGCGCTTGTGCAGACCGAACTGCTGGCCCACCTGCGCCGCCATGCCGGCCTGGCTCACGAAGGTCAGCGAGGTGCGTGCGATGGCGCCACCGAAGCTGCCGAACATCGGCCGGTAGTGCACCGGCTGCGGCGTCGGGATGCTGGCGTTGGGATCGCCCATCGCCGCCGCGGCAATGAAGCCGCCCTTGAGCACGAGGCTGGGCTTCACGCCAAAAAACGCGGGTTTCCAGAACACCAGGTCGGCCCATTTGCCCACCTCGATGCTGCCCACCTCATGGCTGATGCCATGAGCCAGCGCCGGGTTGATGGTGAGCTTGGCGATGTAGCGCTTCAGGCGTGCGTTGTCGCTGCGCGCCGGGTCATCGGGCAGCTTGCCGCGCTGCACCTTCATCTTGTGGGCGGTCTGCCAGCAGCGGATGATGACTTCGCCCACGCGGCCCATGGCCTGCGAATCGGAGCTGAACATGCTGATGGCGCCAAGGTCATGCAGGATGTCTTCGGCAGCGATGGTCTCGCGGCGGATGCGGCTTTCGGCGAAGGCCAGGTCTTCGGCAATCGACGCGTCGAGGTGGTGGCACACCATCAGCATGTCGAGGTGCTCGTCCAGCGTGTTCACCGTGTACGGGCGCGTCGGGTTGGTCGACGAGGGCAGCACATTGGCCTCGCCCACCACCTTCATGATGTCGGGCGCGTGGCCGCCCCCCGCGCCTTCGGTGTGGAAGCTGTGGATGGTGCGGCCCTTGAAGGCGGCGATGGTGTCTTCGACAAAGCCCGATTCGTTCAGCGTGTCGGTGTGGATGGCCACCTGCGTGTCGGTCTCTTCGGCCACGCTCAAGCAGCAGTCGATGGCCGCGGGCGTGGTGCCCCAGTCCTCGTGCAGCTTCAGGCCGATCACGCCGGCTTCCACCTGCTGGCGCAGCGCGTGCGGCTGGCTGGCGTTGCCCTTGCCGAGAAAGCCGATGTTCATCGCGAACGCATCGGCCGCCTGCAGCATGCGGGCGATGTTCTCGGGGCCGGGCGTGCAGGTGGTGGCGAAGGTGCCGGTGGCCGGCCCGGTGCCACCGCCGATCATGGTGGTGACGCCCGAATACAGCGCTTCCTCGATCTGCTGCGGGCAGATGAAGTGGATGTGCGTGTCGATGGCGCCGGCCGTGACGATCATGCCTTCGGCGGCGATGATCTCGGTGCCCGGGCCGATGACGATGTCGATGCCCGGCTGCACGTCGGGGTTGCCGGCCTTGCCGATGGCCACGATGCGCTGGCCCTTCAGGCCGATGTCGGCCTTGACCACGCCCCAGTGGTCGAGGATGGTGGCATTGGTGATGACGCAGTCGCAGGCGTCACCGGGCAGCGGGCCGTTGCTGCGCTGGCTCTGGCCCATGCCGTCGCGGATGGTCTTGCCGCCGCCGAACTTCACTTCCTCGCCGTAGCCGCCGGCGCGCAGCGTCAGGTCTTGCTCCACCTCGAGGATGAGTTCGGTGTCGGCCAGCCGCAGCCGGTCGCCCACGGTGGGGCCGAACATCTCGGCATAGGCGCGTTTGCTGATCGTGCTCATCAGAGTTTTCCTTGGACCAGGGCGCGAAAGCCGTAGACCACGCGGTCACCGGCCAGATCGATCAGGTTCACCGTGCGTTGCTGGCCAGGCTCGAAGCGCACGGCGGTACCGCTGGCAATGTGCAGGCGCTTGCCATGTGCAGCCGCGCGGTCGAAGCGCAGACCGGCGTTGGTCTCGGCAAAGTGGTAGTGCGAGCCGACCTGGATCGGGCGGTCGCTGGCGTTTTCAACCACCAGGGTCAGCACAGGCCGGCCCGGGTTGAGTTCAATCTCGCCCTCGTCGGTGAAGAGTTCGCCGGGAATCATCGCGTGCTCCGGTTCAGGCCAGCAGCAGGGCGCTGCCGAACACCGCCACGCCCAAGCCGGCCGCGCGGGTGACCCAGCCGTGGCGCTGCTGCAGCGAGCGGCCCGCCAGCCAGCCCATCAGGTGCAGGCTGGCCGTGCCGAGCAGCATGCCGGTGACGGCGGCGGCACTGGCGCCCAGCTCCATCCCGTGTGCGGCGCCATGGAACAGCGCGAAGCCGCCCACCAGCGCGGCCGCCACCGGGGCCGGCAATTGCTGGCGTGCGGCCAGCAGCAGGCCCAGCGCCAGCAGCGACGCGGCAATCATCGGCTCGATGGCCGGCAGCGCCAGGCCACCGGCCGCCAGCAGCACGCCCGCCAGCATCAAACCCACGAAAGACAGCGGTACCGCCCAGGCCCGGCGGCTGGCACCGCTGCCGCTCCACAGGCCCACGGCCAGCATGGCGGCCAGGTGGTCCAGGCCGGTGTAGGGGTGGGCCAGGCCTTCTGCGAAGCCGGTGTGCGCATGTGCGGCATCCGTGCCGTGCGCCGAAGCCAGCAGCGGCAGAGCGCCCAGGCACAGGGCAGCGCCCGCACGCACGAACAGGCGGGTGGAGGAGGTCGAGAGCGAGGAGGTCATGTCGGGTCCTTCAGGAGTGACGCGAGGAAAGCGATCTGAGGCAAATGCACACGCTTGGTGCGCCGTGCCGGGGTTTGTGCGTGGTCAGGCGATGGGTTGGTGCACAGTCACCAGCTTGGTGCCATCGGGGAACGTGGCTTCCACCTGGATTTCGGGAATCATCTCGGCCACGCCGTCCATCACCTGGCTGCGCGTCAGCACGGTCTTGCCGTCACTCATCAGCGCCGCCACGGTCTTGCCGTCACGGGCGCCTTCCATGATGGCGGCGGTGATCAGGGCCACCGATTCGGGGTAGTTCAGGCGCAGGCCACGGGCCAGGCGGCGCTCAGCCAGCAGTGCGGCCGTGAAGATGAGCAGCTTGTCTTTTTCGCGGGAGGTCAGTTCCATCGGGGCTCTCCAGGGTGGCGCATCTGCCCGGCGCCGGTGCCAGGGCGGGTGCTCCACCTGTCGGTGTTGTTGGGGCTTGTACCTGCAAGGGTGATGCCACCGGCGCAGGCGCAGCGCCGATGCGTGGTTTCACGTAGGCCGGGGTCGAGTTACAACGCGGTTTCAGGTGCAAGATCGAGCCCGGGGCCAGCGGTTGGGCCTCGAAGTTGCTAAATCAGGATGGCTGCGTCCGCGCCGCCAGTCAATGCAAAAAAGAGAAAGCTCGGAGACTCTTTCCATGGACATCAAGCACAGCGTGAACAACCGTCACCTCGCCCGCAAGACCCTGGCCCTCGTACTGGCCGGCGGTCGCGGCTCGCGCCTCAAGTCGCTCACTGATCGCCGCGCCAAGCCGGCCGTGCACTTCGGCGGCAAGTTCCGCATCATCGATTTCGCGCTCAGCAACTGCATCAACTCGGGCATGCGCCGCATCGGCGTCATCACCCAGTACAAGTCGCATTCGCTGCTGCGCCACCTGCAGCGCGGCTGGAGCTTCATGCGCAACGAGATGAACGAGTTCATCGACTTGCTGCCGGCCCAGCAGCGCCTGAACGAAGACGACTGGTACCGCGGCACCGCCGACGCGATCTGGCAGAACCTCGACATCATCCGCAACTCCACGCCGCCCGAATACATCGTGGTGCTGGCCGGTGATCACATCTACAAGATGGACTACGCGGTGATGCTGGCCGACCACGTGGCCAGCGGCCGCGGTGTCACGGTGGGCTGCATCGAGGTCAGCCGTGAAGAGGCCATGGGCTTCGGCGTGATGGCGATCAACGAACACCGCCACATCACCCAGTTCGTCGAGAAGCCGGCTGACCCGCCAGCCATGCCGGGCAACCCGGCGATGTCGCTGGCCAGCATGGGCATCTACATCTTCTCGGCCGAGTACCTGTATCGCCTGCTGGAAGAGGACGCGGCCGATCCGGAATCGGAGCACGACTTCGGCAAGAACCTGATCCCGAAGGCCGTGTCCGAGCAGCAGGCCTCGGCGCATCCGTTCTCGATGTCGGCCATCGCCAACCCGCCGTACTCGCGGGCCTACTGGCGCGATGTGGGCACGGTGGACGCCTACTGGGCGGCCAACCTCGACTTGGCCACCGTCACGCCCGAGCTGAACATGTACGACCGGGACTGGCCGATCTGGACCTACCAGGAGCAGCTGCCACCCGCCAAGTTCGTGCACGACGACGAGGCGGAAGGCCGCGTTGGTCAGGCCATCAACAGCCTGGTGTCGGGTGGCTGCATCGTCTCGGGCGCCACGGTGAAAGACTCGGTGCTGTTCTCGAACGTGCTGGTGCGCTCCTACAGCCAGATCGAGCGCACCGTGGTGTTGCCGGATGTGCAGATCAACCGCAACTGCCGCATCCGCAATGCCGTCATCGACCGCCGCTGCAAGCTGCCCGATGGCCTGGTGATCGGCGAAGACCCGGTGCTGGACGCGCAGCGTTTCCACCGCAGCCCGAACGGCGTGGTGCTGGTCACCCGCGACATGCTGAAGGCGCTTTGACGATGCGGGTCCTGCAGGTCTGTGCCGAGATCTTCCCGCTGCTGAAAACCGGCGGGCTGGCCGATGTGGCCGGTGCCTTGCCGGCCGCGCTGGCGGGTGTGGGCGTCGATGCCCGGGTGCTGCTGCCCGGCTTCGACGCCATCCTGCAAGGCCTGCAGAACGCCGAGTGCCTGGTGGAGCTGCCGGGCCACGGCCAGGTGCCCGGCGGGCGGCTGTTGCGGGGTGAGCTGCCGGCCGCGGGCGTTACTGCCTACGTGCTGGACGCGCCCGCGCTGTACCAGCGCCCCGGCGGCCCGTATGCCGATGCTGCGGGCCAGGCCTGGCCCGACAACCACCTGCGCTTCGCCGCACTGGGCTGGGCCGCTGCGGCGCTGGCGCTGGGCGCCGACACCGCCTGGCGCCCGGCCGTGGTGAATGCGCACGACTGGCACGCCGGGCTGGTGCCGGCCTGCCTGCGCGCCACTGCGGCGCCGGTGGGCAGTGTCTACACCATCCACAACCTCGCCTACCAGGGCCAGTTTGATGCCGCCTGTTTTGCCCAGCTCGGCCTGCCCGCCAGCTTCTGGGGCGTGAACGGCGTGGAAGCCTGGGGCCAGCTCAACTTCATGAAGGCCGGCTTGTACTTCGCGGACCGGCTCAGCACGGTCAGCCCGACCTACGCCCGCGAGATTCAGCAGCCGGAACAGGGCATGGGCCTGGACGGCCTGCTGGCGGGCCGGGCCAACGTGCTGCACGGCATCCTGAACGGCGTGGACCCGGCTGTCTGGAGCCCGGCTTCCGATACCCTGATCAACACCCGCTACGACGCCAGCCGGCTCGCCGGCAAGGCCCGCTGCAAGGCCGATCTGCAGACGCGCCTCAGCCTGGCGCTTGACCCCAAGGCGCCGCTGTTCTGCGTGGTCAGCCGGCTGACGGAGCAGAAGGGCCTGCCGCTGGTGCTGAACGGTGTGCAGGCGATGGTGGCGCGCGGCGCCCAGCTGGCCGTGCTGGGCAGCGGCGACGCCCACATGGAAGCCCGCTTCCGCGCGTTGGCGGCCAGCCACCCGGCGTCGGTGGCGGTGCGCATCGGGTATGACGAGCCATTCGCCCACCAGCTGGTGGCGGGCGCTGACGTCATCCTCGTGCCCTCCCGCTTCGAGCCTTGCGGCTTGACCCAGTTGTACGGCCTGGCCTATGGCACCTTGCCGCTGGTGCGCCGCGTGGGCGGCCTGGCCGACACCGTGACCGACAGCGCGCTCGAGAACCTCGAAGACGACACCGCCACCGGCTTCGTGTTCGAGGAGTTCACCGATGCCGCGTTTGATGCCGCCGTGCGCCGCGCGCTGGCCCTCTACAAGCGCCCGAAGGCCTGGACGGCCGTGATGCGCGCCGGCATGGCCCGCCGCCACGACTGGCGCGTGGCCGCCGAGGCCTACCGCGACCTGTACCGCCTGGCCTTGCCGCAATGAGCCGGCGCCGCACCCGTTTTTGATGACTTGACTGAACCCGAAGGAAGCCCGACATGGACCTGACCCAATTCGCCAATGCGCATGACGCCCTGGCCAAGGACGTGCCCGCTTTCAAGCGCGCCATCGCCAACAAGCTGATGTACCAGATCGGCAAGGACCCGTCGTCGGCCCGCCCGGAGGACTGGATGCAGGCCGCCGCTTACGCCGTGCGCGACCACCTCGTCGGCCGCTGGATGACGACGACCCGGGCCCAGTACGCGCAGGACGTCAAGCGCGTGTACTACCTCTCGATGGAATTCCTGATGGGGCGCACCTTCGGCAACGCGGTGCTGGCGCTGGACCTGATGACCACGCTCAAGCAGGCCTTGAGCGAGCTGGAGGTCGATGTTGACCAGCTGTTTGACCTGGAGCCCGATGCAGCGCTGGGTAACGGCGGTCTGGGCCGACTGGCGGCCTGCTTCCTCGATTCGATGGCCACGCTGGGCGTGCCCGGCTTCGGTTACGGCATTCGCTATGACTACGGCATGTTCCGCCAGATCATCAAGGACGGCCGTCAGGTGGAGGCGCCCGATTACTGGCTGACCCACGGCAACCCCTGGGAATTTCCGCGGCCGGAAGTGACCTACCGCGTGCGCTTCGGCGGCCGGGTGGAAGAGGTGGGTACCGGACCGACGGCCGTGGTGCGCTGGGTGGACACCGACGATGTGCTGGCCATGGCCTACGACAGCATCGTGCCGGGTTACGGCACCGAAGCCACCAACACCCTGCGCCTGTGGAGCGCCAAGGCCACCGAGGAAATGAACCTGCGGGCCTTCAACCAGGGCAATTATTTCGGCGCGGTGGAGAGCAAGAACCACAGCGAAAACGTGTCGCGCGTGCTGTACCCGGACGACTCCACGCCGTCGGGCCGCGAGCTGCGCCTGCGCCAGGAATACTTCTTCGTCAGCGCCAGCGTGCAAGACCTGGTGCGCCGCTACCTGCGCACCCACACCGAGTTTGATCAGCTCGCCGACAAGGTCAGCATCCACCTCAACGACACCCACCCGGTGCTGGCCATTCCCGAGCTGATGCGCGTGCTGCTCGATGAGCACCGCCTGCCCTGGGCCAAGGCCTGGACGCTCTGCCAGAAGGTCTTCAGCTACACCAACCACACGCTGATGCACGAGGCGCTGGAGACCTGGCCGATCGACATGTTCGGCCGCGTGCTGCCGCGCCACCTGCGCATCATCTTCGACATCAACGCGCACTTCCTCGGCGAGCTCACCCGCACCCACGGGCAAGACGTCGACCTGATGCGCCGCCTGTCGCTGATCGATGAGTCGGGTGAGCGCCGCGTGCGCATGGCCTACCTGGCGGTGGTGGCCAGCCACTCGATCAACGGCGTGTCGGCGCTGCACTCGGACCTGATGCAGCAGTCGATCTTTGCCGACTTCGCGCGGCTCTGGCCTGAACGCTTCAACAACAAGACCAACGGCGTCACGCCGCGCCGCTGGCTGGCCCATGCCAACCCGGGCCTGAGTGCGCTGCTGGATGCCCGCATCGGCACCGGCTGGCGCCGCCAGCTCGACCAGCTGCAAGGCCTGAAGGGCGCGATCGAGCTGCCGGGCTTCCTGGGTGCGTTCCGCAAGGTCAAGCGGCAGAACAAGGAGCGCCTGGCCGCGCTGGTGCAGAAGCAGCTGGGCGTGACGCTGAACTGCGACGCGCTGTTCGATGTGCAGGTCAAGCGCATCCACGAGTACAAGCGCCAGCTGCTCAACGTGCTGCACGTCATCACCCGCTACCAGCGCATCATCGCCAACCCCGATGCGGTGTGGACGCCGCGCGTCGTGGTGTTCGCCGGCAAGGCGGCGTCGGCTTATCACATGGCCAAGCAGGTCATCCGCCTGATCAATGACGTGGCGGCGGTGATCAACAACGACCCGCGCGTCGGCGACAAGCTCAAGGTCGTGTTCATTCCGAACTACAGCGTGAGCCTGGCGGAAATCATCATTCCGGCGGCCGACTTGAGCGAGCAGATCTCCACCGCCGGCACCGAAGCCTCGGGCACCGGCAACATGAAGTTCGCCATCAACGGCGCGATGACCATCGGCACGCTGGACGGCGCGAATGTGGAAATGCGCGACCACGTCGGCGCCGACAACTTCTTCATCTTCGGCCTGACCACGCCGGAAGTGGCCGACCTGAAGGCCGGCGGTTACCAGCCGCGCCGCTACCTCGAAAACGACGCCGAGCTGGCCAGCGTGCTGGAAGCCGTGCGCAGCGGTGTCTTCAGCCCGGGCGAGCCCGACCGTTACCAGCAGATCTTCGACACGCTGGTGAACTGGGGCGACAACTACCTGCTGCTGGCCGACTACCGCAGCTACATCGACACCCAGGACCAGGTCGACGCGCTGTACCGCAACGCCGACGCCTGGACCCGCAAGGCCGTGCTCAACGTGGCGGGCATGGGCTTTTTCTCGGCGGACCGCACGATTGCCGAGTACGCCCATGACATTTGGCACAGCACGCCGGTGCAACTGGGCAAAACCGACGCTGCCTGAAGGGCGGCCTGAAGCCAGCCATGCAGGGGGCGGACTACAATCCGCCCCCTTTTCTCATTGCCTGAAAGACGCTCGTGGATTTGAAGCTGCCCATCAAGATCGTGGATGAACTGGCCGACGAGGTGATTGAATCGACCGGCATCCTGGACCTGGCCAGCGGCGAGATCCGTGATGTCAAGCTGTCCGACAACAACGATCCGCCGTACGACGGTTTCCCCGCCGAAGACGAAGACTACGAATTCACCTGCGGCATGCTGTCCAACGGCAAGAAGGAAGTTGAATTCCGCATCGAGGTGGATGTGGTCGGCCAGAAGTATTCGGTCACGCCGTCGGAGTTGCTGGAGCTGAAGGGCCGCGCTGCCCGCCTGTTCTCCGCCGCCCCGGAAAGTGCCGAGCCGCCCCCGCCGCCCCCGAAGGGCCGCAAGCCGCGCGGCTGACCCCTTACGGCCGTCACACGGCCGCCACCCTCAACGCCTATCGTTGTTGCTTCTGCCCTGAGGTCTCTGACATGCCCGTGAATCTGCAAGCCCCCGATCCGCAATCCCTGTTCCCGGTGCCCGGCGTCACGCTCGGCATCGCCGAGGCGGGTGTCCGCAAGGCCAACCGCAAGGACGTGGTCGTGGTGTCGCTGGCCGAAGGCTCGGCCGTGGCCGGTGTGTTCACCAGGAACCGCTACTGCGCCGCCCCGGTGCAGGTCTGCCGTGAGCACCTGGCCGGTGGCGCGGCCGTGCGGGCCATCGTGATCAACACGGGCAATGCCAACGCCGGTACCGGCGCTGACGGCCTGGCGCGGGCGCGCCGCACCTGCACGTCGCTGGCCGGCCTGCTGGGCGTGGCGCCTGAGCAGGTGCTGCCGTTCTCGACCGGCGTGATCATGGAAACGCTGCCGGTCGAGCGCATCGAGGCGGGCTTGCCAGCCGCGCTGGCTGACCGCCAGCCGGCCCACTGGGCGCGTGCCGCTGAAGGCATCATGACCACCGACACCCTGCCCAAGGCCGCTTCGCGCCAGGTGCAGATCGGTGGCGTCACGGTCACGGTCACCGGCATCTCCAAGGGCGCGGGCATGATCCGCCCGAACATGGCGACGATGCTGGGCTTCGTGGCCACCGACGCGGTGCTGGCCCCGAGCCTGCTGCAGCCGCTGGTGACGCGCGCGGCCGACGCCTCGTTCAACCGCATCACCATCGACGGCGACACCTCGACCAACGATTCCTTCGTGCTGATCGCCACCCGCCAGGCTGGCCATGCCGAGATCACCTCGCTGGACAGTGCCGAGGGCCAGGCCCTGAGCGCGGCCGTGCTGGCCGTGTCGCGTGAGCTGGCGCAAGCCATCGTGCGTGACGGCGAAGGCGCCACCAAGTTCATCACCGTGCAGATCGACGGTGGCCGCACCGAAGACGAATGCAAGCTGGCGGCCTACGCCATTGCCCATTCGCCGCTGGTGAAAACCGCCTTCTTCGCCAGTGACCCCAACCTGGGCCGCATCCTGGCGGCGGTGGGTTATGCCGGCATCGGCGACCTCGACCAGAACCTGATCGAGATGCACCTCGACGACGTGCATGTGGTCACCCAAGGTGGCCGCAACCCGGCTTACCGCGAGGAAGACGGCCAGCGCGTGATGAAGCAGTCAGAAATCACCGTGAAGGTGAACCTGAACCGCGGCGCCGCGAGTGCCACGGTGTGGACCTGCGATCTGTCGCACGACTACGTCAGCATCAACGCCGACTATCGGTCCTGAGACCTCACGGTCACATCAGGCCTGACCGGGCCTGAACAAGCCGGGCGCGCCGCGAACTGCGGTGCCCCGGCTTTTTTCTTGGCCTGAGGCCGGCCGATCAGTAGCTGCCGTTGTTGCCCAGATCGGCGTCGGCATCCACATCGCCGCGGTATTCCACCTTGCCGCGCAGTCGGGCGCGCGGGTGCACGTCCAGCAGCGCGTCATACAGCGCGTCGCCCAGCAGCGTGGCCGAGCCGGTGATTTCCAGCGTCTTGCGGGCCACGATGGTGCCGCGCACCTTGCCTTCGAGCAGCACGTGGTCGGCCTCGATGGTGGTGCCTTCCACCACGCCGGTCGGGCCGATGTGCACGGTGCCGCCCTGGGCGAAGCTGATGTCGCCCTTGAGCACGCCGTCGATCTTCAGGCCCAGGTCCTGGCGCGAGCTGAACGAGCCTTCGAATTCGGCGCCTTCAGCGATCAGGCTGGAGATGGCATTGAGTTGCTCCGTGGGCACCAGGCGGGCGGTGACGCGGTTGCCGTCGTTGAAGTTCATGGGGACATCTCCTTCAGGGACTTGGTTCGGGGAACGGGCGCCGGCGCATTGTCAGCGTCCAGACGCAGGTGAATCGGGGTGTCGGCAGCACTGGCCGCCTGCGCTGCAGCAGACGGGGCTGAGGCCGACGTGGCAGCGGACGCTGGTGCGGCCACCATGGCAGGCGTCTTCATCGCCGGAGCCGGACTGGGTGCTGTCTCGGGCATCAGCTCAGCCAGCACGGTGCCGCCATGCAGCCACAAGGCCACGGCCAGGGCGGGCAGCCAGCCCCAGCGCAGCACGCGGCCGGCGCACCACAGCAGCCAGCGCCCGGCCAGGCGCCTGCGGGCGACCTGCCGGCCTCGCTGCTGCGAACGGTGCATCGCTGCATGCAGCAGTTCCTGGCTGGTCAGCGGGCGATGTTCAGTGGCGCTGGTCGCCATCCGTGCGGACGCGCTCGAGCTGCGCGTTCAGATCGGCGCCATTGACCTGCAGGTGCGTGTATCGGATGCGGCCCGACACGCTGGCCGTGCTGTGCAGCGACACCCGGCCGCCACCCGCATCGAGCAGACCCACCGTCTGGCCCAGCACCGAGATGTTGCGCGCCGTGATGTCGCCCACCACGGTGCCGGTTTCGGTGACGGTGACATGCCCGTCCACCGCTTCGGACACGCGCAGATCGCCCTGCACCTCGCCCGCCACGGTGATCGATCCGGCGATCGCCGCGGTGCCGCTGAACGACAGGCCATCGGCCAGCGTGGAATGGCGGATCGGACCCTCGGGCACCGCCACCGGCATCGCCTGCATGGCGGGCTGCAGCGTGGGCAGCTGGTGGGGCTCGGGCATGCTCTGGCCCATCATCACCTCGGGCGCGTCGGCCGAAAGATCATCGGACACGGCCTCGTCGTCAGACGGGTCGGAAGCGTAGGGATTGGAATCCATGCGATACAGCCACTGCTTGAAATGCGGGAGGGAGTGGCTCAGCTGTTGCGAGCCGCTTGCAGCACCGGCACCGATTGCTCGGGCCGGAGGGTCTTGAAGGGGCCCTGAAGGACCGCACCATCGTACATGCGCAACCGGGCGGCCAGCAGGGTGCCGGTGGACACACCGGTGCTGGCCACATAGGCCGTGCCCTGGCACTCGATCAGGGTGTCGCGGTCGATGTCGTCGGCCACGCCACCGAGGTGGCCGAGCACGTACAGATCGCCCAGCACCTTGAAGCGGCCCTGCAACTGGCCGGTGTGCCAGATGACCAGCCGGCCGGTGATCTCACCCATGCCGCGCAGCGTGCCCTGCAGCAGCAGGCCGCCGTCAAAGCGCAGGTCGCCATCCACCGCGCTGCCTTCGGCAATGCGGTTGACGATGTTCATCTTCACCGGGTCGATGACCAGGGTGTCGTGGCTGGCGTCCAGCGGGTCGTCGTTGTGCCAATGTGTCATGGGAAACCGTGTTCCAGAACGTGGAAGGCGCCCCACAGCAGCACCGACCACAGCAGCAGGCCGCCGATGAGCCAGCCGCGCCGTGCACGCAGCAGGGCGGGCCCGTTCACCGGCCGGCCGGCCAGGGCTTGCGCCGGGTCATCGGCCAGCAAGGAGAGGGCGGCCAGCTGCATCACTTCCACGCGGCCGCTGACGCCGCTCACCAGCACCCCACGCGTCGGTTGATCGGCCTTGGCCAGCCGGCGCCCGAGCGTGATGCGGATGGGCAAGCCCACGATCTGCTCGGTGAAGAACTGCTGGGTGCCGGCGGAAGAGGAGGGGTCCTGCATGTAACCAATTATGAATTGGCGAAAGCGCTTTCCACTGGAGTGTGGCAGCGCCACAACCCGCTGACCATCAGGGCGTGCCTGATAGCATGCCTGGCTGCGTTGGAGGCCTGATCCGGGCCGCAGTGTCCGACGCGTTCTTTACCCGGAACGGCAGGTGAGCGGCCCATGAGGCTCTGGTGGAAACAATGGCGCGCCCGCATGACGCTGGCGCCCGACGATTTGTTGCGCGACGTCGTGTACCGGCGTCTGTGGACCTCGATCCTGATCAGCTCGTTCGGGGGGCAGGTGACCATGCTCGCGCTGCCGCTGACCGCTGCCGTGCTGCTGAACGCCAGCCCCACCCAGATGGGCCTGCTGACCACGATGGAGCTGCTGCCCTTCGTGCTGTTTTCGCTGCCCTCGGGCGTCTGGCTTGACCGGGTGCGCAAGCTGCCGGTGTATGTGGCCGGCGAGATCGTGCTGGCGGTGGCCGTGGCCTCGGTGCCGGTGGCCTGGGCGCTGGGCTGGCTCGGCATGGGCTGGCTGTACGCGGTGGGTTTTTTCATCGGGGCGGTGCACACCACCGCGGGCTCGGCCGCGCAGATCGTGTTGACCCAGGTGGTGCCGCGGGAGCGGCTGGTGGAAGCGCATGCCAAAAACGCGCTGGCCAGCTCCGGCGCCGAAGTGGCCGGGCCCGGCGTGGCCGGTGCGTTGATTCGTGTGCTGGGTGCGCCGGTGGCCTTGCTGGTGGACGCCGTGATGCTGCTGGGCTCGGCCGCCATCCTGCGGGGCGTGAAGGTGAATGAGCAGCGGCCGTCCGCGCCGTCAGGCCGGTTCTGGGCGGACCTGAAACAGGGCCTGGCCTTTGTGCGCAGCCAGCGCTTGCTGATCGCCTTGGCCACCTGCGTGGGCATCTGGCAGATGTGCCACCAGTCGGCCATCGTGGTGCAGATTCTGTATGCTACCCGCACGCTGGGCATGAGCGAGCATGCGGTGGGCCTGAGTTATGTGGCGCTCGGGGCCGGCACGGTGCTGGCCAGCATCCTGGGCGACCGCATCAGCACCCGCCTGGGGCCCGGCCCCTGCCTGGTGCTGGGCCTGGCCACCACGGCCATCGGCTGGCTGGTGCTGGCGGTGATGCCGGGCGGGGCGGTGGGTGTGGCCGCGTTTGCGGTGATGTTGAGCTTCTTCGGCTTCGGTGCCGTGCTCATCTTCATCAACTTCATCTCGCTGCGGCAGGCGGTGACGCCCGAGCCCTTGCTGGGCCGGATGACCAGCACCATGCGCTGGCTCATCCTGCTGCCCGCCGGCCCCGGCGCAATGATCGGCGGCTGGCTGGGTGAGCATGTGGACCTGCGCGCCTCGCTGGCCTTTGCCGGCATCAGCTGCAGCTTGCTGGCGGTGGTGGCCTGGCGCTGGCCGGTGATCCGCGCGGTGAAGGTGCTGCCGAAGGCGGTGAGTGTCAGCGGCACGCAGGTGGTGGACGACGCCACAACGTGACGCCACGACCTGACCCAACGACCTGACCCAACGACCTGACGCAACCGCGTCACGCTCAGTCCAGCAATCCCTGCTCAGCTTCCACCGGCGCCAGTCGGTCCACGGCGTCGGTGATGATGCCGTCGATGCCCAGGGCCAGCAGGCGCGTGGCTTCGGCCGGGTCGTTGACCGTGTAGACCAGCGCGCGCAGGCCAGCGTCGTGCAGGCGCTGGATCAGCGCCGCGTCCATCAGGCCGTAGTTCGTGATCACGGCCACGCAGCCGAGTGACTGCACCACGTCCCACCAACCGCTCCACAGGCTGTCGAGCAGCAGCGCCCGTGGCAGCTGCGGGGCGGTGGTTTGAGCGCCTCGCAGCGCCTCCGGGCGGAACGAGCTGAGCAGCGGCGGGCGAGCTTGGCCGGCCCACAGCCGGGCTACTTCCGCCGCCACCAGCTGGCCTGTGCGTTCCTCGTCACCCGGCGTGGGCTTGATCTCCAGATCCAGCCCGTGGCCGTTGCGCTGCAACCAGGCCGCGATGGCCACCAGGCTCGGCAGCGGCTCACCGGCGAACGAGCGGCTGTGCCAGCCCCCGGCGTCGATGCGCGAGAGCTCCGACCACGAGCGCTGCGACGCGATGCCGCGCTCGGGCGTCGTGCGCTCCAGCGTGGCGTCGTGCAGCAGGAAGGGCACGTCGTCGGCCGACAGCTTCACATCGCACTCGAACGCCCGGTAGCCATGGCGCGCACCTTCGCGGAAAGCGGCGAGGGTGTTTTCAGGCGCCAGCTTGCCAGCGCCGCGGTGGGCAATCCACAGCGGCAGAGGCCAGCTCTCAGCATCCAGCAGCCAGGTGGGCGCGCTCATGTCATGCCTCCACGCGGGCCTGGGTTTGCGGGTCGAACCAGTGCAGGTGATGGGCGGCCACTTGCAGGAACACGGTGTCGCCCGCGCGTGGTGCCGGCTCGGTGCTGTTGATGCGCAGCGTGAACGCGGCGCCGCCCAGCAGGCCGTGCACCAGGCGCTCGGCGCCCAGCATTTCCACCAGATGCACCTTCAGCGGCCAGCCCTGGGTGGACACCTCGGCATGCTCCGGCCGCACGCCCAGCACCAGGGCGCCGGTGCGCGGGGCTGCTGCCGGCAGGGGCAGGCTGAGCTCACCGATGCGGAAGGCGCCGGCTTCAGCCGTGCCGGTCATCAGGTTCATCGGGGGTGAGCCGATGAAGCTGGCCACGAAGGTGGTGGCCGGTTTGGCGTACACGGTTTCCGGGGTGCCGATCTGCTCCATGCGGCCACCGTTCATCACGATCATGCGCTGGGCCAGCGTCATGGCCTCGACCTGGTCGTGGGTCACGAAGAGAGAGGTGACGCCCAGCTCGGCATGCAGCTTCTGGATCTCCAGGCGGGTCTGGGCGCGCAGCTTGGCATCGAGGTTCGACAAGGGCTCGTCGAACAGGAATACCTGGGGCTGGCGCACGATGGCGCGGCCCATGGCCACGCGCTGGCGCTGGCCGCCCGAGAGCTGCCGCGGCTTGCGGTCGAGCAGGGCACCGAGCTCCAGGATGCGCGCGGCCTTCTGCACGCGGGCTTCGATGTCTTCCTTCGGACGTCCGGCGATCTTCAGGCCGTAGGCCATGTTGTCGTAGACGCTCATGTGCGGGTAGAGCGCGTAGTTCTGGAACACCATCGCGATGTCGCGCTCGGCCGGTTCGAGGTCGTTCACGACCCGGCTGCCGATGGCGATCTCGCCGCCGGTGATGCTTTCCAGCCCGGCCACCATGCGCAGCAGCGTGCTCTTGCCGCAGCCCGAGGGGCCGACGATCACGATGAATTCGCCGTCGGCGATCTCGGCGTTCACGCCGTGGATCACCTTGTTCTTGCCAGCGCCGGAGCCGTAGGTTTTTTCAACGGCGCGCAGTGAAATCTGAGCCATGTCTGACAGTGTCCTTTGCTTATTTTTCTGAATCGACCAGGCCCTTGACGAACCATTTCTGCATCACGATGACCACCAGGGCCGGCGGCAGCATGGCCAGCATCGCGGTGGCCATGACCACGTTCCATTCGGTGTAGGCCTCACCGGCAATCAGCCGCTTGATGCCCATCACCACCGGGTACATCGACTCATCGGTGGTCACCAGCAGCGGCCACAGGTACTGGTTCCAGCCGTAGATGAACTGGATGACGAACAGCGCCGCGATGCTGGTGGTCGACAGCGGCAGCAGCACGTCCTTGAAGAAGCGCAGCGGGCCGGCGCCGTCGATGCGCGCGGCTTCCACCAGCTCGTCCGGCACCGTCAGGAAGAACTGGCGGAACAGGAAGGTGGCGGTGGCCGAGGCGATCAGCGGCACGGTCAGGCCGGCGTAGCTGTTGAGCATGCCCAGGTGCGACACCACCTCATAGGTCGGGCCGATGCGCACCTCCACCGGCAGCATCAGGGTGATGAAGATCATCCAGAACACCACGCTGCGGAAGGGGAAGCGGAAGTAGACGATGGCGAAGGCCGAGAGCAGCGAAATCGCGATCTTGCCGAGCGAGATCACCAGCGCGCTGATGAGGCTGGTCAGCATCATCGGGGCGGCAGCGGGAATCTGGCTGCCCATGCTGGTGGTGCCGCCGAACAGCGCGGTGCGGTAAGACTCCAGTGCGTGCGCGCCGGGCAGCAGCGACAGCGGGTGGCTCTGCGCGATTTCCTGCGCGGTGTGGGTCGAGGCCACGAAGGTCAGCCAGACCGGGAAGGCCACGATCAGCACGCCGATCATCAGCACCAGGTGGGCCACGAAGGTGGCCACGGGACGTCGTTCAATCATGGGGTGTCCTCAGTACTGCACGCGGCGTTCAACGAAGCGGAACTGCACCACCGTGAGGGCCACCACGATGACCATCAGCACCACCGACTGGGCTGCCGAGCCGCCCATGTCCAGCGCCTTGAAGCCGTCGTAGTAGACCTTGTAGACCAGGATGGCGGTGTCTTTGCCCGGGCCGCCCTGGGTGGCTGCGTCGACGATCGCGAAGGTGTCGAAGAACGCGTAGACGATGTTGATGACCAGCAGGAAAAACGCGGTGGGCGACAGCAGCGGGAACTGCACCGTCCAGAAGCGTTTCCAGGGGCCGGCGCCGTCGATGGCTGCGGCCTCGATCAGCGATTTCGGAATGGCCTGCAGGCCCGCCAGGAAGAACAGGAAGTTGTAGGAGATCTGCTTCCAGACGGCGGCCAGCACGATCAGCGTCATGGCGTGGCTGCTGTTGAGCAGGTGGTTCCATTCGATGCCCATCAGGCCGAGGGCATGGCTCACCACGCCCAGGCCCGGTGCGAACATGAACATCCACAGCACGCCCGCCACCGCCGGTGCCACGGCATACGGCCACACCAGCAGCGTCTTGTAGAAACGTGCGCCCTTGACCACGCGGTCGGCCATCACGGCCAGCATGAGCGACAGGCTGAGCCCGCTCACCGCCACCAGCAGCGAAAACACCGCGGTGGTCTTGAACGAGACGAGGTAGCTGGTGTCGGCCCACAGACGACGGAAGTTCTCGAGCCCGACGAACTCGACATTGGTGCCAAAGGCATCCTGCTGCAGCGCGCTCTGCCAGAGCGCCTGGCCAGCGGGCCAGAAGAAGAAGACCAGCACGATGGCCATCTGCGGCGCGATCAGCACCCAGGGCAGCCATCGTGAGCGGAACAGCACACGTTTTTCCATCGTCACTCCAAACACCGACGGGGCGCTCCGGATCTCGGAGACGCCCCGTCACTGCGACAGGTCAGGCGCGCCGGATGTGCCGGCACGCCTTTGCAAAGGGTCGCGACTTTACAGCTTGGCGCTCTTCTCGAAGCGCACCAGCTGTTCGTCACCACGCTGGATGGCGGCGTCGAGCGCTTCCTTAGGGGCCTTCTTGCCGGCCCACACGCCTTCGAGTTCCTCGTCGATGATGGTGCGGATCTGCACGAAGTTGCCCAGGCGAACACCCCGCGACTTCTCGGTCGTCTTGCGGATCATCTGGTTCACCGACACGTCGGTGCCCGGGTTCTCCTTGTAGAAGCCGGACTTGTCGGTCAGCTCGAACGAGGCCTTGGTGACCGGCAGGTAGCCGGTGCGCTGATGGCTCTTGGCCGCCACTTCAGCCTGCGACAGGTACGAGAAGAACGTGGCCACGCCCTTGTACTCCGGGGCCTTCTTGCCGCTCATCACCCAGAGGCTGGCGCCGCCGATGACGGTGTTCTGCGGCGAGCCCGGCACGTCCGGGTAGTAGGGCAGGGTGCCGATGCCGGCGGCGAACTTGGCATTGCGCTTCACGTTGCCGTAGAGGCCCGACGAGCCGGTCATCATGGCGCACTCGCCCGAGACGAAGGTGGCGTCAGCCGCATTGCCACGGCCCTTGTAGATGAACAGGCCCTGCTTGGCCATGTTGCCCAGGTTCTCGATGTGGCGCACGTGCAGCGGCGTGTTGAAGGCCAGGCGCGTGTCGAGGCCGCCAAAACCGTTGTTCTTGGTGGCGAACAGCGTGTTGTGCCAGGCCGAGAACGATTCCAGCTGCGTCCAGCTCACCCAGCTGGTGGTGAACGGGCACTTGTGGCCGGTGGCCTTCAGCTTGGCCGCTGCCAGGGCCACTTCGGGCCAGGTGGTGGGCGGCTTGTTCGGGTCGAGGCCGGCGGCCTTGAAGGCGTCCTTGTTGTAGTGGAAGACAGGCGTCGAGCTGTTGAACGGGAAGCTCAGCATCTGGCCGTTGGGGGCCGTGTAGTAACCGGCGACCGCGGGCACGTAGGCCGAGGCGTCGAACTTCTGGCCGGCTTCCTTCATCACTTCGGCCACCGGGCGGATGGCGCCCTTGCTGGCCATCATCGTGGCGGTGCCCACTTCGAACACCTGCAGGATGTGCGGTGCGTTGCCGGCGCGGAAGGCGGCAATCGCGGCGGTCATCGATTCGTCATAGCTGCCCTTGAAGGTGGGCACGATCTTGTATTCCTTCTGGCTGGCGTTGAAGTCCTTGGCCAGGTCATTCACCCATTCGCCAAGGGCGCCGCCCATGGAGTGCCACCATTGCACCTCCACCGGGGCTGCTGCCGTCTGGGCCAGCGCAGGGGCCGCGAGCAGGCCGCCGAGCGAGGCCGCCAGGGCCAGTTTCTTGAAGTTCATACGGGCTCCGAGATCAGTTTCATGACAACTCAACAGTGTGGCTGTCTTTTGTGACAAAACGGTTTTGTCACATGACGGTCAACCCCGGGCAAGCGGGGAAACCCCTTCGACGCTGGCGCGCAGGCGACAATCACCCTCTTTCACGCACCCCCCTGCGAACTGGGGGGTTTGCTGCGCTGCGGTACGATTCAGCCCCAACGTGCCCTAGACAGGGGCCTGCGGCCAGGTGGCCGTTGCGCCACACCTGCCCGCCATGAACGCACCGCTTCCGATCGCCGTCACCGCCCCCGTGGCCCATCCCGACGCCAGCGCGCCGCGCCTGCGCGAAATTCCGTACAACTACACCTCGCTGTCCGACCGCGAAATCGTGCTTCGCCTGCTGGGTGAGCGTGCGTGGGAGCTGTTGAACCGCCTGCGCGAGGAGCGCCGCACCGGCCGTTCCGCCCGCATGCTGTACGAAGTGCTGGGCGACATCTGGGTGGTCCAGCGCAACCCGTACCTCGAAGACGACCTGCTGGACAACCCGAAACGCCGGGCCCTGCTGATCGAGGCGCTGCACCACCGCCTGGGTGAAGTCGAGAAGCGCCGCACCCCGGAAGCTGATGCCGCCCGCGACGCCAATGTCGGCGAGCTGCTGGTGGCCGCCCGTGCCACCGTCGACCGCTTCGCCCGCCGGTTTGATGACGTGTCTGCCCTGCGCCAGCGCTGCCGCAAGCTGCTGGGCAAGCACACGCCGAAGGACAACATCAAGTTCGACGGCCTGTCGCGCGTGTCGCACGTGACCGACGCCACCGACTGGCGCGTGGAATACCCGTTTGTCGTGCTGACGCCGGACACCGAAGCCGAAATGGCCGGCCTGGTGGCCGCCTGCGTCGAGCTTGGCCTGACCATCATCCCGCGTGGGGGTGGCACGGGCTACACCGGCGGCGCGGTGCCGCTGACCTGGAAGAGCGCGGTCATCAACACCGAAAAGCTCGAACAGATGACCGAGGTCGAGTTCGTCGAGCTGCCCGGACTGCCTGACAAGATCGCCACGGTGTGGACCGGCGCCGGCGTGGTCACCCAGCGGGTGGCCGATGCCGCCGAGCGGGCCGGCTACGTGTTCGCGGTCGACCCGACCTCGGCGGAAGCCAGCTGCATTGGCGGCAACATCGCGATGAATGCCGGTGGCAAGAAGGCCGTGTTGTGGGGCACCGCGCTCGACAACCTGGCCAGCTGGCGCATGGTGACGCCCGAAGCCAAGTGGCTGGAGGTGACCCGCCTGAAACACAACATGGGCAAGATCCATGATGTGGAAATGGCCAGCTTCGAGCTGCGCTACTTCGATGCCACCGGCCGCAAGCTGGAGCGCACCGAGCGCCTCGACATTCCGGGCCGTGTCTTCCGCAAGGAAGGCCTGGGCAAGGACGTCACCGACAAGTTCCTGGCCGGCTTGCCCGGGATCCAGAAGGAAGGCTGCGACGGCCTGATCACCAGCGCGCGCTGGGTCGTCCACCGCATGCCTGACCACGTCCGCACGGTGTGCCTGGAGTTCTTCGGCAATCCGAAGGACTGCGTGCCCTCGATCGTCGAGATCAAGGACTTCATGTTCGCCGAGATGAAGAAGCCCGGCGGCGCGATCCTGGCCGGTCTCGAGCATCTGGACGACCGCTACCTGAAGGCGGTGGGTTACACCACCAAGAGCAAGCGCGGCGGCTTCCCGAAGATGGTGCTGATCGGCGATATCGTGGGTGATGACGCCGACCAGGTGGCACGTGCCACCAGCGAAGTCATCCGCCTGGCCAACGGTCGCTCGGGCGAGGGCTTCGTGGCCGTCTCGGCCGATGCGCGCAAGAAGTTCTGGCTGGACCGCAAGCGCACCGCGGCCATCAGCAAACACACCAACGCGTTCAAGGTGAACGAGGACGTGGTGATTCCGCTGGAGCGCATGGGTGAATACACCCTGGGCATCGAGCGCATCAACATCGAGCTCAGCCTGCGCAACAAGATCGCTCTGGCCGACCGGCTGGAGCTGCTGTTCGCCGAAGGCAGCTTGCCGCTGGGCAAGACCGACGACGCCAACGAGATTCCGAGCGCCGAGCTGCTGGAAGACCGTGTCCAGCAGGCCCTGACGCTGATCCGCGACGTGCGCGCGCAGTGGCAAGGCTGGAAGGACGGCCTCGATGTGGTGCAGGCCGAGGCGGCCCGCAGCTTCTTCGACCAGCTGCAGGACCACAGCCTGCGCGCCTCGTGGAAGACGCAGATCTTCAAGCCGCTGCAGTCGGTGTTTGCCGGCGCGGCGTTCATCCCGGTGCTCGACGAGTGCAAGCGCATCCACAAGGAAGTGCTGCGGGGCCGCGTGTGGGTGGCGCTGCACATGCATGCCGGCGACGGCAATGTGCACACCAACATCCCGGTCAACTCCGACAACTACGAGATGCTGCAGACCGCCCATGAAGCGGTGGCCCGCATCATGGTGCTGGCGCGTTCGCTGAACGGCGTGATCTCGGGTGAGCACGGCATCGGCATCACCAAGCTGGAGTTCCTGACCGACGACGAACTGGCCAACTTCGTGGCCTACAAGGCCAAGGTTGATCCGGAAGGCCGCTTCAACAAGGGCAAGCTGCTGCGCGGCGCGGCCCTGACCGGCCTGGGCGATGACGTGCACGCCGCCGACCTCAGCCATGCCTACACGCCGAGCTTCGGCCTGATGGGGCATGAGTCGCTGATCATGCAGCAGAGCGACATCGGCGAGATCGCCAACTCGGTGAAGGACTGCCTGCGTTGCGGCAAGTGCAAGCCGGTGTGCGCCACCCATGTGCCGCGCGCCAACCTGCTGTATTCGCCCCGCAACAAGATCCTGGCCACGTCGCTGCTGGTGGAGGCCTTCCTCTACGAAGAGCAGACGCGCCGCGGCGTGTCGATCAAGCACTGGGAAGAGTTCGAGGACGTGGCCGACCACTGCACGGTCTGCCACAAGTGCCTGAGCCCGTGCCCGGTGAAGATCGACTTCGGCGAAGTGTCGATGAACATGCGCAACCTGTTGCGCAAGATGGGCCAGAAGAGCTTCCGGCCGGGCAATGCCGCGGCCATGCTGATGCTCAACGCCACCAACCCGCAGACCATCAAGCTGGCCCGGTCGGCCATGGTGGGCGTGGGCATGAAGGTGCAGCGCATGGCCCATGACGTGCTGAAGCTGGCTGCCCGCAAGCAGACCAGCGCACCGCCGTCGACGGTGGGTGCGGCGCCGCTCAAGGAACAGGTGATCCACTTCATCAACAAGAAGATGCCGGGCGGGCTTCCGAAGAAGACCGCACGCGCCTTGCTGGACATTGAAGACAAGGATTACGTGCCGATCATCCGCAACCCGGCGACGACCACGCAGGAAACGGAAGCGGTGTTCTATTTTCCGGGCTGCGGCTCCGAGCGTCTGTTCAGCCAGGTCGGCCTGGCCACGCAGGCCATGCTGTGGCAGGCCGGCGTGCAGACCGTGCTGCCGCCGGGCTACCTGTGCTGCGGTTATCCGCAACGCGGCTCGGGCCAGTTCGACAAGGCCGAGAAGATCATCACCGACAACCGGGTGCTGTTCCACCGCGTGGCCAACACGCTGAACTACCTCGACATCAAGACGGTGGTGGTCAGCTGCGGCACGTGCTATGACCAGCTGCAGGGCTACAAGTTCGAAGAGATCTTCCCGGGCTGCCGCATCATCGACATCCACGAGTACCTGCTCGAAAAGGGCATCAAGCTCGACGGCTCGGCCGGTGGTTACCTCTACCACGACCCCTGCCACAGCCCGATGAAGCTGCAGGAGCCGATGAAGACGGTGAAGGCCCTGGTGGGCGACGCCGTGATCAAGAGCGAGCGCTGCTGCGGTGAGTCGGGCACGCTGGGCGTGACCCGCCCTGACATCTCGACGCAGGTCCGCTTCCGCAAGGAAGAGGAAATGCGCAAGGCCGAGACCGAGCTGCGTGCCACCGGTGCCGTCAGCGCCACCCAGGATCTGAAGATCCTGACCAGCTGCCCGAGCTGCCTGCAAGGCCTGAGCCGTTATGGCGACGACCTGAACAACGGCCTGCTGGAAGCCGACTACATCGTGGTCGAGATGGCCCGCAAGATCCTCGGCGAAGGCTGGATGGAGCAGTACGTGGCCCGCGCCAACGCCGGTGGCATTGAACGGGTGCTGGTCTGATGACGGGTGTTGCCGTTTCCACCTGTGAACTCTGTGCGCACCAGGCCACCCCGGCCTGGTCGCTGGTGTGCCAGGACCGGCTGCTGCGGGTGGTGCGCGTGCTCGATGCGCCGGAGTTCCCGGCCTTCTACCGGGTGATCTGGCAGGCCCATGTGGCCGAGATGAGCGACCTGACGGCCGCCGATCGCCAGCACCTGATGGACACGGTGAACACCGTTGAAGGGGTGCTGCGCACGTCGCTGCAGCCCACCAAGATCAACCTGGCCGCCTTTGGCAACATGGTGCCGCACCTGCACTGGCATGTGATTGCCCGGTTTGACTGGGACAGCCACTTTCCGCAGCCGGTCTGGGGTACCGCCCAGCGCACGCCGGTGCCCGCGGCGGTTGATCGCCTCATCGCTCCGCTGGTGGAAGTTGATGCCCGCATCGTCGCGGCACTGACCGCCTGACCCGCCCCCATCGTTTGCCCCGTTTCAAGCAAGGAATCGCCATGAGCGCCACGCCCCATCCTGTTTCGCTGACCTTGCACCAGGCTACCCGCGTGCTGGAGGTCGGTTTTGACGACGGACAGACGTTCAACATTCCGTTCGAGCTGATGCGCGTGTATTCGCCGTCGGCCGAAGTGCAGGGCCACGGCCCGGGCCAGGAAGTGCTGCAGACCGGCAAGCGCCATGTCGGCATCGACGGCGTGGAGGCGGTGGGCAACTACGGCATCCAGCCGACGTTCGACGATGGCCACAATTCGGGCATCTTCACCTGGCCGCACCTCTACAAGCTGGGCTCGCAGCAGGCCGCGCTCTGGGCCGCCTACGAGCAGCGCCTGGTCGACGCCGGTGTTGACCGCGACGCGCCGATGCCCGAGAAGGCCGGTTCCGCCTGCAGCAGCCACAACCACTGATCCAGACCCGAGGAAACCCAGCCATGTCGCAAACCCACTTCGGCTTCGAGACTGTCGATGAATCGGTGAAGGCCGGCAAGGTCAAGGGCGTGTTCGATTCCGTGGCGTCGAAGTACGACGTCATGAACGACCTGATGTCGATGGGCATGCACCGCGCCTGGAAGGCCTACACGCTGGCCGTGGCCAACCTGAAGGCCGGTGACAAGGCGCTCGACATTGCGGGTGGCACGGGTGATCTGTCGCGCGCGTTCGCCCGCCAGGTCGGCCCTTCCGGGCAAGTGGTGCACACCGACATCAACGAGGCCATGCTCAGCACCGGCCGCGACCGCCTGATCGACGAAGGCCTGGCGCTGCCCACCACGCTGTGTGACGCCGAGAAGCTGCCCTTCAAGACCGGCTACTTCGACCTGGTGAGCGTGGCCTTCGGCCTGCGCAACATGACCCACAAGGACGTGGCGCTGGCCGAGATGTGCCGCGTGCTGCGCCCGGGTGGCCGGCTGCTGGTGCTGGAGTTCTCGCAGGTGGCCAAGCCGCTGCGCAAGCCCTACGACTGGTATTCGTTCAACATCCTGCCCAAGCTGGGGCAGCTGGTGGCTGGTGACGCCGAGAGCTACCGCTACCTCGCCGAGTCGATCCGCATGCACCCGGACCAGGCCACGCTGAAGGGCATGATGAAGACCGCCGGCTTCGGCCATGTGGACGTTCACAACCTGACTGGCGGGGTCGTGGCCCTGCATGTGGGTATCAAGTGCTGAGGGGCCCGGGCTGAGCGCCCGGCTTCTACAATCGGTGAATGCCTGATCCCATCACCGCCTTGTCCCAGCTGGTTCTGCCGGCTGCCACCGCCCGTTTCGTGCTGCTCGCCAACCATGTGCTGAGCGCCGCCCCGGTGGCGCCCGAGCGCCTGAAGGCCCACGCCGGCCGTGTCTTGCGCGTCGAGGTCGAGGGCTGGACGATCCCGCTGCCGCCGCCGCCGCCGCTGGCCCTGCGCATCACGCCGGCCGGCTTGTTTGAATCGCTCGATGAAGGCGCAGCGCAGGGTGCTGAAACCACCGCTGCGGCCACGCCCGAGGCGGATCTGCGCCTGCGGGTGGATGCCTCCGAGCCCTTCGCGGCCGCGCGCCGCCTGGTGTCGGGCGAGCTGCCCACCGTGCGCATCGAAGGTGATGTGGGCCTGGCGGCTGACGTGAACTGGGTGCTGGCCAATGTGCGCTGGGACATTGCGGCCGATCTGGAGCGCGTCTTCGGCCCGGCCGTGGCCGATGGCCTGAGCCGCGTGGGCGACACCGCAGGCGCCGCCCTGCGGGCCGTGGCCCAGGGTGCGGCCGGCGTGCTGCGCCGCGGCTGAGGCACCCACGTCCATGCGTTACCTGCTGCGTCTGCTGCGCATCGTCGTCACCCTGCTGCGTTACGGGGTCGACGAGCTGGTGCTGTCCGGTTTCAAGCACCGCTGGATCATGGCCCTGGCCTGGGTGGTGTCGCGCGGGCGCAGCTATGACGAGCCGCGCGGCGTGCGGCTGCGGCTGGCGCTGGAAGCGCTCGGCCCGATCTTCATCAAGTTCGGCCAGGTGTTGTCCACCCGGCGCGATCTGATTCCGCCGGACATCGCGACCGAGCTGGCGCGGCTGCAGGACCGCGTCCCGCCGTTCCCGGCCGAGCAGTCGCAGCGCATGATCGAGCAGGCGCTGGGCAAGCCGGTGGCTGAGCTGTTTGGCAGCTTCGATGCGCAGCCGGTGGCCAGCGCGTCCATCGCCCAGGTGCATTTCGCCACGCTGAAGGACGGCCGCGAGGTGGCCATCAAGGTGCTGCGCCCGGGCATGTTGCGCGTCATCGACGAAGACATCGCGCTGCTGCACACGCTGGCACGCTGGGTGGAGCGCCTGTCGGCTGACGGCAAGCGGCTGCGCCCGCGCGAGGTGGTCGCCGAATTCGACATGTACCTGCATGACGAACTCGACCTGGTGCGCGAAGCCGCCAACGCCGCGCAGCTGCGCCGCAACATGGCCGATCTGCCGCTGATCATCGTGCCCGAGATGCACTGGGACCTGTGCACCTCCAACGTCATCGTGATGGAGCGCATGAAGGGCGTGCCCATCAGCCAGGTGCAGCGCCTGCGCGACGCCGGCATCGACATCAAGAAGCTGGCGCGTGACGGCGTCACCATCTTCTTCACCCAGGTGTTCCGCGACGGGTTCTTCCACGCCGACATGCACCCGGGCAACATCCAGGTCAGCCTGGCGCCCGAGACCTTCGGCCGCTACATCGCGCTGGATTTCGGCATCATCGGCACGCTCACCGAGGTCGACAAGGAATACCTGGCGCAGAACTTCATCGCGTTTTTCCGGCGCGATTACAAGCGCGTGGCCGAGCTGCATGTGGAGTCTGGCTGGGTGCCGGCCGATACCCGCATCGAGCAGCTGGAGCAGGCCATCCGCGCCACCTGCGAGCCGCACTTTGATCGGCCGCTGAAAGACATCTCGCTCGGCCAGGTGCTGCTGCGCCTGTTCCAGACCTCGCGACGCTTCAACGTGGAAGTGCAGCCGCAGCTGGTGCTGCTGCAGAAGACGCTGCTGAACGTCGAGGGCCTGGGCCGCGAGCTCGACCCCGATCTCGATCTGTGGTCCACCGCCAAGCCCTTCCTGGAGCGCTGGATGAACGAGCAGGTGGGCTGGCGCGCGCTGCTGCGCCGCGTGAAGGACGAGGCGCCGCTGTACGCCAAGCTGCTGCCTGAGCTGCCGCGCCTGTTGCACCGCCAGTTGCAGTCGCAGCAGCCCGATCAGCGCCCGCTGCTGGCGGCGCTGGTGCGTGAGCAACGCCGCACCAACCGCCTGCTGGCGGGCCTGCTCTGGGGGGCCACCGGCTTCCTCGCGGGCGTGGTGGTGGCACGCTGGCTGCTTCGCTACTTCAGCCACGGCACTTTTTAGAGGTTTCCGCCCCTTGGTGGGGCTGACCGGCGCCGTGATAATGCGCGCCTTCGAGGCAGTTCACCCCCCGGTGTGCACTGCCGGGCGCCTTCTGTTGAACTTGCCATGAACAACACCCTGATCGTTTTTGTCGTGCTGTACCTGCTGGGCACCCTGGGCCTGGGCGTCTGGGCCGGCACCCGCATCAAGAACACGAGTGACTTCGCCATCGCCGGCCGCAGCCTGCCGCTGGCCATGGTGATCACCACCACCTTCGCCACCTGGTTCGGTGCCGAGACCGTGATGGGCATCCCGGCCAAGTTCGTGCAGAGCGGTCTGGGCGCGATCGTGGAAGACCCGTTTGGCGCCGGCACCTGCCTGATCCTGGTTGGCCTGTTTTTCGCCACCAAGCTGTACCGCCAGAACCTGCTGACCATCGGCGACTTCTACCGCCAGCGTTACGGCAAGGGCGTCGAGGTGTTCTGCTCCTCGGCCATCATCCTGAGCTACCTCGGCTGGGTGGCCGCGCAGATCACCGCACTCGGCCTGGTGTTCTCGGTGCTGACCAACGGCGCGATGAGCGAAACCGCCGGCATGATCGTCGGCACCCTGGCGGTGCTGGTGTATGTGGTGGTGGGTGGTTTCCTGGCCGTGGCCTGGACCGACTTCATCCAGATGATCGTGCTGGTCATCGGCCTGAGCGTGATCGCCGTGTTCTCGGCGGACCTGGCCGGCGGCACCGACAAGGTCATTGCCCTGACGCATGCCAAAGACCTCTGGCGCTTCCTGCCCGAGCCCACCTTCACCGAGATGGCCATGTTCATCGGCGCGGCCGTGACGATGATGTTCGGCAGCATCCCGCAGCAGGACGTGTTCCAGCGCGTGATGTCGGCCAAGGATGAAAAGACGGCCCGCAACGGTGCGGTCATCGGCGGTGTCAGCTACATCCTGTTCGCCTTCGTGCCGATGTTCATCGTGGCCGCGGCCGTGGTGGTGATGGGCCAGGAGGCCCTGGACATCGCCAAGGACGACTACCAGCGCCTGCTGCCCACCTTCGTGCTGACGAAGATGCCGCTGATCATGCAGATCCTGTTCTTCGGCGCGTTGCTGTCGGCCATCAAGAGCACCTCGTCGGCCACGCTGCTGGCGCCGTCCACCAGCTTCGTCGAGAACATCCTGAAGAACCTGCGGGGCGACATGAAGGACCGCGAACAGCTGCTGGCCATGCGGGTGACGATCGTCATCTTCGCGGCCCTTGTGCTCGCCTACGCCATCGCCATGAAGGGCACGCCGATCTACGACCTGGTGTCATCGGCCTACCAGGTGACGCTGGTCGGCGCGTTCGTGCCGCTGGCCGTGGGCCTGTACTGGAAGCGCGCCACCACCCAAGGTGCGGTGCTGTCGCTGGGTGCCGGCATTGGTGTCTGGCTGCTGTTCTTCCCGCAGGTCACGTCGCTGGCCGAGGTGTTCCCGGGCCAGCTGGCCGGCCTGCTGGCTGCGCTGGTGGGCATGGTGTTGGGCTCGCTGGCGCCTCAATGGCTGACCAACCGGCACGAACACAAGCAGCATGTGGCAGGTTTGCCCGACGAGGCGGCCGGCGCGTGATCACCGCGGACACCCGGAAGAGGCGCCCGCCCTATAATTCGACGTTTTTCCCCCGAGGTTCCCCATGCCTATCTACGCCTATCGCTGCGCCGCCTGCGGCCATGCGCGTGATGTGCTGCGAAAGATGTCTGATGCCCCGCTGACCACCTGCCCGGTCTGCGGCGCGGAGCAGTTCCAGAAACAGGTCACCGCCGCCGGCTTCCAGCTCAAGGGCTCGGGCTGGTACGTGACCGACTTCCGTGGTGGCAGCGGTGGTGCTGCAGCGCCTGCGGCAGCCGCAGCCGGCGCGACGGCATCCACTGCCGCCAGCGCAGCACCGGCCCCTGCGCCGGCCAGCGACAGCGCTCCCTCGGCCTCGGCCAGTTCAGGTGGCGACAGTGCCGCCGGCGGTTGCGGCGGTTCTTGTGCCTGCCACTGACGCCTCTCGTTTTGACCTCGGACGCACCGTGAAAAAATATCTGATCGCTGGTTTGCTGTCCTGGTTGCCGCTGGCCATCACGGTCTGGGTGCTGCTGTCGGTGCTGGGTCTGCTCGACAGCTTGTTCGCGGCTGTCCTGTCGGCCACGCAGGCCATCCTGCCGCACAGCGCCTATGACGGCCTGGAGCGCCTGCGCCATGTGCCGGGCCTGAGCGTGCTGGTGGTGGTGCTGGCGATGCTGGCCACGGGCGTGTTCGTGACCAATATCTTCGGTCAGTGGTTCCTGCGCCAGTGGGACGCGCTGATGAACCGCATCCCCATCGTCAAGTCGATCTACAGCTCGGTGAAGCAGGTGTCGGACACGCTGTTCTCCAGCAGTGGCAACGCCTTCCGCGAAGCCGTGCTGGTGCAGTACCCGCATGCCGGCTCCTGGACGATCGCTTTCGTCACGGGCAAGCCCAGTGGCGAGGTCGCGGCGCACCTGCAGGGTGAGCATGTCAGCCTGTATGTGCCGACCACGCCGAATCCGACGTCCGGCTTTTTCCTGATGATGCCGCGCGACGCGGTGCGCCCGCTGGGCATGAGCGTCGACGAGGCCTTGAAGTACATCATTTCGATGGGCGTGGTGGCGCCCCCGGCGGGTGCCATCACCCGGCCGGAGGAGGCCGACCCCAATCGGGCGGGCTGAACACCGCGCTGCCCGGCGTTCAGTCCTGAGGGCTTGGCCCCACCCCTGTCAGCCCCTGAAGATCATGGCGCTCCGGCACGACCGGCGCGCATCCCCCTTGTACCGAAGCACCGGAGTGCATCCATGAGAACGACTTATTGCGGCCAGGTCAGCGAAACGCTGATGGGCCAGACCGTGACCCTGATGGGCTGGGCCCATCGTCGCCGTGACCACGGCGGTGTGATCTTCATCGACCTGCGTGACCGCGAAGGCCTGGTCCAGATCGTCTGCGACCCCGACCGCGCCGACATGTTCAAGGTCGCCGAAGGCGTGCGCAACGAGTTCTGCCTGAAGGTGGTGGGCCTGGTGCGCGCCCGTCCGGCCGGCACTGAAAACAGCAACCTCGTGTCCGGCAAGATCGAAGTGCTGTGCCATGAGCTGGAAGTGCTGAATCCGTCGGTGACGCCGCCGTTCCAGCTTGACGACGACAACCTGAGCGAGACCGTGCGCCTGACGCACCGCGTGCTCGACCTGCGTCGTCCGGCCATGCAGAAGAACCTGATGCTGCGCTACCGCGTGGCCATGGAAGTCCGCAAGTTCCTCGACGCCAACGGCTTCGTCGACATCGAAACCCCGATGCTGACCAAGTCGACGCCGGAAGGTGCCCGCGACTACCTGGTGCCTTCGCGCGTGCATGACGGCCAGTTCTTCGCACTGCCGCAAAGCCCGCAGCTGTTCAAGCAGCTGCTGATGGTGGCCGGCTTCGACCGCTACTACCAGATCACCAAGTGCTTCCGCGACGAAGACCTGCGCGCTGACCGCCAGCCGGAATTCACCCAGATCGACATCGAGACCTCCTTCCTGACCGAAGAAGAGATCCGCGCGATGTTCGAGGGCATGATCCGCACGGTGTTCCGCAACGCCATGGGCGTGGAGCTGCCGGTGTACCCGCAGATGACCTACGCTGACGCGATGTTCAAGTACGGCTCGGACAAGCCGGACCTGCGCGTCAAGCTCGAGTTCACCGAGCTGACCGAAGTCATGAAGGACGTCGACTTCAAGGTCTTCTCCACCCCCGCCACCACCAAGGGTGGCCGCGTGGTGGCCCTGCGCGTGCCAGGTGGTGCCGACATGTCGCGTGGCGAGATCGACGGCTACACCGAGTTCGTCAAGATCTACGGCGCCAAGGGTCTGGCCTGGGTCAAGGTCAACGACGTGGCCAAGGGCCGCGAAGGCCTGCAGTCGCCGATCGTCAAGAACCTGCACGACGCCGCGATCGAGCAGATCCTGGCCCGTACCGGCGCCTGCAACGGCGACCTGCTGTTCTTCGGTGCCGACAAGGCCAAGGTCGTCAACGACGCCATCGGCGCGCTGCGCGTGAAGATCGGTCACAGCGAATTTGGCCGCTCCAAGGGCCTGTTCGAGGACAAGTGGGCCCCGCTGTGGGTGGTCGACTTCCCGATGTTCGAGCAGGACGAGGACGAAGGCCGCTGGAACGCCGTGCACCATCCGTTCACTGCGCCGAAGGACGGCCATGAAGACCTGATGGACACCGATCCGGGTGCCTGCATCGCCAAGGCCTACGACATGGTGCTGAACGGCTGGGAACTGGGTGGCGGCTCCATCCGTATCCACCGCGCTGAAATCCAGAGCAAGGTGTTCTCGGCGTTGAACATCAACAAGGAAGACGCCCAGGTGAAGTTCGGCTTCCTGCTGGACGCGCTGCAGTACGGCGCCCCGCCGCACGGTGGCCTGGCCTTCGGCCTGGACCGCCTGATCACCCTGATGACCAAGGCCGATTCCATCCGCGACGTGATCGCCTTCCCGAAGACGCAACGTGCCCAGTGCCTGCTGACCGGCGCACCGAGCAACGTCGACGAGAAGCAGCTGCGCGAGCTGCACATCCGCCTGCGCAACACGCAACCGGCCGCTTGATGCGACCGCTGTGATGCAGGAAAGGCCCTTCGGGGCCTTTTTTTTCGCCTGCGCCCCAGGCTCGGCCAGCGCGATAGCATCACAGCATGAGCGAACCCGTGCAGGCCAAGCCCCTGAAGATTCCTGAATCGGTGCTGGTGGTGATCTACACCCCGGCGCTGGATGTGCTGCTGATCGAGCGCGCCGACGTGCCCGGCTTCTGGCAAAGCGTGACGGGCTCGAAGGATGCCGTGGACGAAGCCTCGCGCCTGGCGGCCATGCGTGAGGTGGCCGAAGAAACCGGCATCCAGGTGGGCACGCCCGAGGTGCCGGACGCCGCCTTGCAAGACTGGCAGTTGGCCAACGTCTACGAGATCTACCCGCGCTGGCGGCACCGTTACCCACCGGGCGTGACGCACAACACCGAGCAGGTGTTTGGCCTGTGCGTGCCGGCAGGCACCCCGGTGACGCTGGCCCCGCGTGAGCACACCGCGGCCGTGTGGCTGCCCTGGCGCGAAGCGGCTGACCGCTGCTTCTCGCCGTCGAACGCCGAGGCCATCCTGCAACTGCCGCGGTACGCCACCGCCGTTGCACCCGGCGCATCGGCATGACGATCCAGCGGCCGCATCTGCGGGCGGGCACCGCGCCCACCACGCAGTTCAGCACCCGGTTCAGCAGCCACACCTTCCGGGTGGGCACCTACAACATCCACAAGGGTGTGCGCGGGCTGGGGCCGGCCAAGCGGCTGGAGATCCACAACCTTGGCCTCGGCATCGAGGCGCTCGATGCTGACGTGGTCTGCCTGCAGGAAGTGCGGTTGTTCCATGCGCTGGAAGCGCGACAGTTCGCGCGCAGCCCGTTGGGTTGGCCGGCTCAGGGCCAGGCGGAATTCCTCGCGCCAGAAGGTTATGCCTCGGCCTATCGCACCAACGCCATCACCCGGCATGGCGAGCATGGCAATGCGCTGCTGTCACGCTGGCCGATGGGCGAGATCGGGCACCACGATGTGTCGGACCACCGTTTCGAGCAGCGCGGTTTGCTGCATGTGCCGGTCATCTGGCAGGGCATGACGGTGCATGTGGTGGTGGCGCATTTCGGCCTGATCCACGCCAGCCGGGTGCGCCAGGTGCAGCGCCTCGCAGAGATGCTGGAGCGCGAGGTGCCTGCTGATGCCCCGCTGCTGGTGGCCGGTGATTTCAACGACTGGGGCGAGAAGCTGGATGCACCGATGCAGGGGCTGGGCTTGCAGCGCGCGTTGTCGCCGTCTGGCCGAACGGCTGACCGCGTGACGTTTCCGTCTCGGGTGCCGGTGTTTGCACTCGACCGGGTCTACGTGCGCGGCTGGCGCTGCGTCAGCACCCTGGTGCCGCGCGGCGCGGCCTGGGCGCGCATGTCCGATCACCTGCCATTGGTGGTGGAGCTGGAGCCCGCATGAGCGAGCAGCGGCCCGCCCTGCCGCAAGAAGACGAGGCCCGGCCGCATCCGGCGGCCTGGTACCTGCACCCACGGCCGGTCTGGCTGGGTGGCAATGACGTGACCTTGCTGCAGGGGGGCGACCAGTTGTTCCCCGCGCTGCGGCGGGCCATGGCTGCTGCGCGGCATGAGATCTGGCTGGCCACCTATATCTTCGAGACCGATGACGCCGCTCGCGGCATCGTGGACAGCCTGATCGCGGCGTCTCTGCGCGGCGTGCGCGTGCGGCTGGTGGTGGATGGCTTCGGTTCGCACCGCAGCTTGAGCCAGTTGCAGGCGTGGCTGTCGCCGCATCCGGTGGGGCTGGTGGTGTTTCGGCCGCTCACCCGCTGGTGGAACTGGCTGCAGCCGGGGCAGTTGCGGCGCCTGCACCAGAAGCTGTGCGTGGTGGATGGCGACGTCGCGTTTGTCGGCGGCATCAACCTGATCGACGACCGCCACGACCTGCACCATGGCTGGACCGAACAGCCACGGTTTGACTTCGCCCTGCAGGTGCGTGGCCCGGTGGTCGCGCCGATCGAGCAGACGGTGCGTGCCATCTGGACCCGCGCCGCCTTCGGCCGTGACTGGCGCCAGGAGGTGCTGGCGCTGGCCCGCAGCACCGAGCCACTGCACCGTGCAAAGCGCCTGCTCAAGCAACTGCGTATCCAGCCTGCCCGTGCGGTGCCCGTTGGCGACGTTGAGCCCGTGGAGGCCGCATTTCTGGTGCGCGACAACCTGCGGCAGCGCCGCTCGATCGAGCGCAGCCTGATCGAGGCGATTCGCTCAGCCCGCCAGTCGGTGGACCTGGTGACGCCGTACTTCTACCCCGGCCGGGCGTTCCGGCGTGCGCTGGGGCAGGCGGCGCAGCGTGGCGTGAAGGTGCGTCTGCTGCTGCAAGGCAAGCTGGACTACCGCCTTGCGGGCCTGGCCGCCGAGGTGCTGTATGACGAGCTGCTGGGCCGCGGCGTGGAGGTGTTCGAGTACATGCCCGCCTTCCTGCACGCCAAGATGGTGGTGGTGGATCGGCGCTGGGCGACGCTGGGCAGCTCGAACGTGGATCCGCTCTCGCTGCTGCTGAACCTGGAAGCCAACCTGGCCGTGCGTGATGCCGAACTGGCCGGGGCGATGGGGGCGGCGTTTGAGCAAGCGGTCGCTGCGTCACGGCAGGTCACCAAGCCGTCACTGGCGCGGGGCCCGTGGGCTTTCCTGCGCCGCGCCTTCGTGGCGTGGCTGGCGCATTCCTACCTGCGCCTGGCGGGGCTGAACGGGCGGTACTGAGCCGCTGCTCGCCCCGGGGCGGCGCCTTACTGCGGCGCGGGCCCGTATTGGTTCGGGCCGGGTGTGCCGGCGCGGCAGCCGTTGGCCACCAGCGTCCAGATCCAGCCGATCACCGGAATCAGGGTGATGAGCACCCACCAGCCTGATTTGTCCTGGTCATGCCAACGCTTGGCCGATACCGCCACCGCCGGCCACACCAGCAGCAGGTTGACGATGCCATCGGCCTTCTCGCCGTGGTAGCCGGCAATGTTCACCAGCGCGGTCAGCACCAGTCCCACCAGCAGCAGGCCCAGCACGCCCACGCGCCAGAACAGCCCGCGCCCGATGCGGCCCTGCAGGCTGAACAACAGCTTCAGCGGCGGCATGGACTCACGCAGGGGGTCGTGGGGCTCAGCGTGGCCGGCCGGGGCCAGTGGGTCGGGTCTCATCTCGGACATGGGTGAAAGTATTCCATGCGACACGCCGGCCGTGGGGGAGGGCCCGGCGGGTTGGGTGGGGCAATTCCCCCAGTGGTGGTGATGTTGCCCCAGTGACGGTCTCACTGCGGGAGGTCGTCAACCATTGGGGCCTGAAAAGTTCATTGAAATCAATGGCTTGCAAATAAATGTGCCATTTGCACATTGCTGGCACGCGCGTTGCGTTCTTGTGGTGTGTCAGCGACGGTGCCGCGTGGCTGACACCTCCCACCGCCAGCCCCGTGTACCGCAAGTACCGGGGTTGGCGGCACCTCAAGATGCCCTATCAGGAGAATGTCATGAACCGCTTCACCACCACCCAGACCGCCGTCCTGTCCGCCCTGCTGTTCAGCGTGCTGGCCGCCACCGCCCAGGCGCAATCGCTGCGCGTGCGCTGCGAAACCCGTGCCGACCGCTCCACCGCTTCGGTTGACGGGATGGGTGTTCCCACGGGCGCCTACACCGCCGTACTGATGTCGGGCAGCGACCGCGTGGTCAGCAGCACCGAAAACACCGTGGCCAACGAAGTCCAGATCGACTTCTCCAGCCAGCGCCGCGATATCCGCAAGGGCGCCACGGCCATCCCCGTCAACTTCATCGTCGGTGGTGCCGTGACGGCCGAGCTGCATGACGCCGCCGGTGCGACCGTGCTCACCGGCAAGGCCAACTGCCGCGTTCGCTGAAGCAACATCCCCACTCTGCCCTGTGCCTTGCCGCTGCACGAATGTGCGCAGGCACGGCAGAATCGGCCATCAAGATGGCGATGGGTGGGGTGGTTCCAGATGTCCGTGTCCGAAGTGAATCCAGCACCGGCCGCTTCGGCCGGCTGGCAGTTCTCGCCCTCGCCGCAACTGCTGCTGGACGATGACGACCAGGTGCTGGCCGCCAACCCGGCGGCGCTCGCCCTGTGGGGGCTTGCTGAAGAGGCGGTGGTGGGCCGGCCATTGGCCGATCTGCTGCAGGCTCAAGCCGACGGCCTGAGCAAGTTGCAGGGCCGCCAGCCGGGCACGGAGTCCGCAGGCGAGTTGCTGGCGCACATGCAGATCGGCCCGAGGTTCCTGCCCGAGGCGCCGATCACCGCCGCCGGGGCCCAGGGCAAGCCGCCTGCCCATCAACACATCGTGGCGCTGCTCGTGCAGCCCGCCACCCGCCTGGGCGACTGGGCGGGCAGCCGCATGCTCGACAACCTGCCGGCGGGCGTGTTGCGCTATGACGCCTCACTCGAGCTCGTGGAGGCCAACCCCGCCGCACTGGCGTTTTTTGGCCGCAGCCAGGTTCAGCAGGCCCGGCACCGCGCCGACGACGACTTGCACCTGCTGCTGCATGAAGATGGCCGGCCGGTGCCGCCATCAGACCGCCCTGCCGTGCGCGCTCTGCGCACCGGCCAGCCGGTGACGGGCATGACCATCGGTGTGCACACCGCCCATGGCCTGCGCTGGGCGCAGGCCAATGCAGAGCCCTTGCCGGTGCGCGAGGACGGCAGCACCGACGGCGTCGTCGTGACGTTTGCCGATATCACCGGGCGCGTCGAAGCCATGCAGGCGCTGCGCGAAAGCGAGTCCCGCTTCCGCCTGTTCGCCGAGGCCAGCCAGGACGTGATCTGGATGAGCCGCCCGTCCGATGGCCGCACGCTGTACGTCAGCCCGGCGTTCGAGCGGGTCTGGGGCCTGCCCGTGCAGGCGCTGTATGACCAGCAGGTCAGCTGGATGGACTGCATTCATCCGGATGATCGGCAGGCCGTGGCTGATGCGTATTTCGGCACCACGCTTGAACGCCCGTTCGAGGCCGAGTACCGCGTGGTGCGTCCCGACGGCAGCATGATCTGGGTGCGTGACCGCGGCAAGCCGGTGCTGGACGCTCGCGGCGGCCTGTCTCACCTGGTGGGCATGGCTGAAGACATCACCCTGGCGCGGGCCGCCAAGGAGGCCGAGCATGCGCGCCAGCAGGCCGAGCAGCAGGTCGCCCGCCTGGTGGCCACCGCCCCCGGTGTGCTCATCAGCTACCGCCTTGACTCCAACGGCCGCGGGTCGGTGCACATCGCCAATCCGCGCATTGGCTCGGCTTACGGCATCGGCCAGGGGCTCCACGACATCCGTGATGTGGTGCATGCCGCAGACCGGTCCCGCATGCGCCAGGCCTTCACCGCCTCAGCGCAAACGATGAAGGCGTTCCGCGAGGAATTCCGGGTGCAGCACCCGAAGTACGGCGAGATCTGGGTGGAGCTGCATGCGATGCCCGTGAAAGCCGATGACGGGGTCATCGAGTGGCACGGGTTCATGCATGAGATCACCAGCCGCAAACGGGTGGACGACGAGATTCGCCGGGTGAACGCCGAGCTGGAAGCCCGTGTGGCCGAGCGCACTGCCGAGCTGGAGGCGCGACACCGCGAGATGGAGGCCTTCACTTATTCGGTTTCGCATGACCTGAAAGCGCCTCTGCGCGGCATCGACGGCTACAGCCGGCTGCTGGAGGCCGACCACGCCAGCGACCTGAATGCGGAAGGCCGCTCCTTCATCGAGACCATCCGCAAGGCCACGGTGCACATGGGGCGGCTGATCGATGACCTGCTGGCTTATTCGCGGGTCGAGCGCAGCCGGCCCACGCTGGCGCCGCTGAACCCGTCGACGCACATCCAGCAGTGGGTGGCCGAGCGGCGGCGCGAACTCGACGAGCAGGGCGTGACGCTGTCATTGACGCTGGAAGCGCAGCACGCCGTGGCCGAGCGCGACGGCCTCGGGCTGGTGATGCGCAACCTGCTCGACAACGCGATCAAGTTCACCGCGGGCCGCGAAGAACGTGTCATCCGCGTGGCCTGCGAGGTGCACGAAACCGGCTGCCGCATCACCGTCAGCGACAACGGCCCCGGCTTCGACATGCGCTACCACGACCGCATCTTCGAGATCTTCCAGCGCCTGCACCGTGCCGAGGATTACCCCGGCACCGGCGTGGGCTTGGCCATCGTCCGCAAGGCGGTGGAGCGCATGAAAGGGCGGGTGCGGGCCCACAGCGAACCTGGCCAGGGCGCCACTTTCGTGGTGGAGTTGCCGGGATAGTGTGTTGGCGTCTCGGGCTCTTGGGGGAGTCGGCCAGCCAGTCGTCACTTCTTGAGGCTTTCGGGGTATTCTTGTGCGCTAACAACCGGGCGCCAACGCCCGCTGGATCTACGAATGAGTGGTAACCGTCCGATCCTGCTGGTCGAAGACAACCCGATGGATGTCGACCTCACGCGCAGGGCATTTGCCAAACGCAACATCGCGAACCCGCTGGAAGTGGCGCGCGATGGCGAAGAGGCCCTGAACTGGCTGGCCCGCTGGGAGGCCGGTGAGCCGCTGCCCGTGGTCATCCTGCTCGACCTGAAGCTGCCGCGCGTGCCTGGCCTGGACGTCTTGCGCAAGCTCAAGGCACACCCCACTTTCAGTCGCATTCCGGTCGTGGTGCTCACCACGTCCCGCGAGGACGCCGATGTCCAGACCGCCTACGGCCTGGGCGTCAATTCGTACATCGTCAAGCCGGTCGAATTCGAGAAGTTCATCGAAGTGGCTGCGCAGATTGACCTGTATTGGTGCGTGCTCAACCAAAACCCGCAAGACCCCTGATGGTCTGATGTGCTTTCCGGCCAGCGCCGGCTGCGCATCCAGGCGTGGTTGAGGTGGTGGGCCAACCCCGCATTGCCTCCCCCCACCCATGAAGGTTCTCTACGTTGAAGACAATGACCAGGACGCCGACCTGACACGTCGCCACCTGGGTCGTCTGGCGCCACACATCGAGCTGATGAATGTGGCCGACGTGGCCACCGCCAGCGAGCGCCTGAAAGCCGACGTGCTGCCGGACCTGCTGCTGTGCGACATGAACCTGCCTGACGGCAGCGGGCTGGAGTTGCTGCGCCAGGTGCGCGACCAGGCGCTGCCCATGCCGGTGGTGATGCTGACCGGCTCTGGCGATGAAGCCACGGTGGTGGCCGCCCTGCGCGGCGGTGCCGACGACTACATCGTCAAGCACGGCAACTACCTCGACCGCCTGCCCGTGTTGCTGGATCTGGCCATGGGGCGGCATCGCCTGGCCAGCGCGCGCCACGCGCGGCCGATTCGCGTGCTGTATGCCGAGCGCACCCACACCGATGTGGATCTGCTGATGCGCCACCTCAACCGCTACGCGCCGAACATCCGGCTGGAAGCGGTGGGCTCGGCCGATGAAGTGCTGAACCGCCTGCCCCCGAATGCCCGTGCGGCCACGGCGCCCGATGTGCTGCTGCTCGACTACCTGCTGCCCGGCATGAATGCGCTGGAGCTGGTGAAGGTGGTTCGGCAAGACCGCGGCCTCGACTTGCCCGTCATCATCATCACCGGCCAGGGCGACGAAGACAGCGCGGTGCAGACGCTCAAGCTGGGCGCCACCGACTACCTCGTCAAGCACGAAGACATGCTGCGCCGCCTGCCGGTGGCCATCGAGAGCGCGTTTTTCCGGGTCGAACTGGAGCGTGAGCGCGGTGCCCTGCGTGAGAGCCAGGCGCGCTTCCGCCAGATGGCCGAAGGCATCGGTGACGTGTTCTTCCTGAACGACCCGCTGCGGCGCAAGCTGCTGTATGTCAGCCCCGCGTTCGAGCGCATCTGGGGCCTGCCTTGCGAGGTGCTGTATGACGACTGGGTGGCCTGGATGGCGCCCATTCACCCGCACGACCAGGTGCGCATGCAGGCCGCCGTGCAGGCCATCAACACCGACGAGCGCTTTGAAGCCGAGTACCGCGTGGTGCGCCCCGACGGCGCCCTGCGCCATGTGCTGATGCGCAGCTACCCGGTGTTCGACGAAGCCGGCCTGCCGTACCGCCGCGCCGGCATCGTGCAGGACATCACCGAGCGCAAGCAGCAAGAAGCGCGCATCGAGCACCTAGCGTACCACGACCCACTCACCGGCCTGCCCAACCGCACCTTGCTGATGGACCGCCTGGGCCTGGCGCTGGCCCACGCGCAGCGGCATCAGGGCCAGCTGGCTGTGTTGTTCATGGACCTGGACCGTTTCAAGACCATCAACGACACCCTCGGCCACCTGCAGGGTGACGAGCTGCTCAAGCAGGTGTCGCAGCGGCTGCGCGGTGTGCTGCGCGAAGACGACACGGTGGCACGCCTTGGCGGCGATGAGTTCGTGGTGGTGCTGCCGCAGGTGGAAGGCGTGGCTGACCCCGCGCACGTGGCCGACAAACTGATGGCGGCGCTGGCGGCTACATTCCGCATCGGGCATCAGGACCTGTACGTGACCTGCAGCCTGGGTGTGAGCATGTACCCGCGTGACGGCACCGACGCCGAAACCCTGCTGAAGTACGCCGACACCGCGCTCTACAAGGCCAAGGACGCCGGTCGCAACGCCTACCGCTTCTTCAGCCCCGAGATGGACGCCCGCGCGCACCAGCGGCTGCGCCTGGAAAACGACCTGCGCGGCGCCATTGCGCGCGACGAGCTGCGGCTGCACTACCAGCCGAAACTGCGGGTCGACAACGGACAGGTGAGCGGTGTGGAGGCGCTGGTGCGCTGGATGCACCCTGTGGAAGGCCTGATCGCGCCGGACCAGTTCATTCCGCTGGCCGAAGAGACCGGCCTGATCCTCGACATCGGTGAATGGGTGCTGGGTGAGGCTTGTCGGCAGTTGCGTCGCTGGCGCGCGAGTGGCCACCCCGACCTGTGCATGGCGGTGAACCTGTCACCGCGCCAGTTGCAGCGCCCCGGCCTGGACGTGACCGTGCTCAACGCGCTGGAGGCCGGTGGTTTGCCGCCGGCCAGCCTGGAGCTGGAAATCACCGAGTCCAGCGTGATGCAGGAGCCTGAGCAGGCGCTGGCGCTGCTGCGCCGCCTGAGGGCGATCGGCGTGCGCATCTCGATCGACGATTTTGGCACCGGCTACACGAACTTCGCCTACCTGCGACAGCTGCCGCTGCAGCGCCTGAAGATCGACCGCAGCTTCATCCAGCATCTGGCCGATGTGGATGAAGACGGCGTGGCACCCGGCGCGACGCAAGACGACGTCGCCATCGTCGAAGCCATCATCGCCATGGCCCACAAGCTGCGCCTGAACGTGCTGGCCGAAGGCGTGGAAACCGAGGCCCAGCATGAGCGCCTGAGCGGGCTGGGCTGTGACGAGATGCAGGGCTTCCTGCATGGCCGTCCGATGCCCGCCGACGAGTGCGAGCGTTGGATGCTGGACCGCCTCAAGCAGGCTTGAGGGCATTGAAACCCGGGGCATTGCCCCCGGCTTCACTCACCCCACAAGCTGCGCATCACCTCGGTGAACCGGGCCTGATGTTGTACCTTGCCCGGCCGCTCGCCGTCGCGCAGCGCCCATCGGCCCGCCACCATCACGTCGCTCCAGGCCTGGCCGGGGCTGGAGAACACCAGCGCGTCCAGCGTGCGGCTGGTTGGGATGCCGGCCAGCGCTGCGTCGGTGGCCGGGGCCACCAGCAAGTCGGCGCGCGCACCTGCCTGAAAGCCCCAGCTCGTCTGACCTGCCGCTGCGGCACCGCCGGCCAGCACGGCCTGCCACAGCCGGGTGGCCGTGGCGCCAGCCGCGGGCGGGTGGCTCATGGCCACATTGCGTTGCCGCCATTGCAGCCGCTGCCCGTATTCCAGCCAGCGCAGCTCCTCGCGCCAGCAGCGCGTCACCTGGCTGTCTGAGCCCACGCTCAACGGCGTGCCGGCGCGCAGCCAGCCGGGCAGGTCGGTCAAGCCGTCGCCCAGGTTGGCTTCGGTGGTCGGGCAGATCACCACGCCGCTGCCCGCGCGGCCTGTGGCCTCGATCTCTTCCGGGTTGACGTGGGTGGCGTGCACGAGCTGCCAGCGCGCATCCAGCAGCCCCTCTGCTGCCAGCCACTGCACCGGCCGCTGCCCGGTGGCTTGCAGGCAGTCATCCACCTCGGCGGTTTGCTCTGCCACATGGATGTGGATGGGCAGGTCTTGCCCCTCGCACAGCGCCCGCAGGCGGTGCAAGGAGGCCGGTCGCGCCGCGCGCAGCGAATGCACCGCCACACCGGCATTCAGCGTGATGTGGCCTTGCGCCGCGACATGGCGCTGCGCCGCCATCACCGCTTCGGCGTCGCGGTGGAAGCGTTGCTGGTCCGGGCGCAGGGCGGGTTGGGTGAAGCCGGCGCGCTCGTAGAGCACCGGCAGCAGCGTCAGGCCGATGCCCACGTCGCCAGCGGCATCCACCAGGGCCTGGCTCAAGGCGTGAGCCTGCTCCGCTGCTGGCTCATCAGCCGTGTGCGCCAGGTAGTGGAACTCGCAGACCTGGGTGTAGCCGCCCTCCAGCATTTCGCCGTACAGCTGCGTGGCAATCGCGTGCAGGCTGGCCGGGGTGATGCTGTCTGCGACGCGGTACATGCGGTCCCGCCAGCTCCAGAAGTTGTCGCCCGGCTGGTCCACATGCTCCGCCAGACCTGCGAAGGCGCGCTGGTGCGCATGGCTGTGGGCATTCACCAGGCCGGGCAAGGCCGGGCCATTGAGCCGCAGGGCATCGGCCGGGCAGGGCACACCGGCCTGCACGCTGCGCCAGCGGCCGGCGCTGTCGATTTCCAGCAGCACGTGGCGCTGCCAGCCGTCGGGCAGCCAGGCCAGGTCGGCCCACAGGCGCTGGTGGTTCAAGGAGCGCGTGCTGCTCATGGCTGCGCGGCCTGCGGACGCCAGTCGCGCATCACCTGAACCAGCGCTTGCAGCACGGGCTGGATCTGCGCGATGTGCTCGGGCTGCAATTGCGTCTCGCGCGTCGGCGTGACGCTTTCGTCGAGGTAGCAGCGCCAGCACATTTCCAGTTGCACGGCATGGATGCCTTGGGCCGGCTGGCCATGCCGGCGGGTGATGTAGCCGCCCTTGAAGCGGCCATCCACCACCTGGGTGAAATGCTGCTGGCCGGCCAGCACATCGCCCAGCGCATCGCGCAGGCTGGTCGCGCAGCTGGTGCCGGTGACGGTGCCGAGGTTCAGGTCAGGCAGCTGGCCTTCAAACAGCCACGGCAGCACCGAGCGGATGCTGTGGCCATCAAACAGCACAGCATGGCCATGCTGTGCCTTCAGCCGGTTGAGCTCGTCGTGCAGCAGGTCGTGGTAGGGCTGCCAATACAGCGCACGGCGGCGCTCGACCTCGGCCGCGTCGGGGGCTAGCCCAGGCAGGTAGATGTCTTCGCCGGTGAAGAAGCGGGTCGGGCACAGCTCGGTGTTGTTCGCACCCGGGTACATCGGCGCGTTGTCGGGCGGCCGGTTCAGGTCGATCACGTAGCGGGAGTAGGCTGGCACCAGCAGCCCGGCACCCATCTCGCGCGCAAACGCATACAGCGGCGCCATCAGCCAGTCGGTGTCTTCGACGGCCTTGGCGCGCGGCACCATGTGCCGGGCGATGTCGTCAGGCAACTCGGTGCCGCAATGCGGCAGGCTGATCAAAAGCGGCGTGGTCCCACGCTGCAGCACGGGTGGTCGGTGGGTCATTCCGGTTGTTCCTTTCCGGGGCGGCCGCCCCACACCACCTGTGCGCAGGGGTTGTGGCCAAAGCGGTAAGCCAATTCGTTCGGGTGATCAATGTGCCAGAGCGCGAAGTCGGCGCGGCGGCCCGGGGTGAGCTGCCCATGGGTTTGGCTCAAACCGAGCGCCTGCGCGGCATGGCGGGTCATGCCGGCCAGGGCCTCTTCCGGCGTCAGGCGGAACAGGGTGCAGGCCATGTTCAGCATCAGCAGCGGCGACAGCGTGGGCGAGCTGCCGGGGTTGTGGTCTGTCGCCACGGCCATCGGCACACCGGCATCGCGCAGGGCCTGCACCGGGGGCAGGTGGGTGTCGCGCAGGAAGTAGTAGGCGCCGGGCAGCAGCATGGCCACGGTGCCGGCCTGGGCCATCGCCTGCACGCCGTCGGGGCCGAGGTGTTCAAGGTGGTCGGCGCTCAAGGCGCCGTGGCGGGCGGCCAGTAGAGCGCCGCCGCTGTCCGTCAATTGCTCGGCATGCAGCTTCACCGGCAGGCCCAGCGCGCGGGCGGCATTGAAGACACGCTCGATCTGCGCCGGCGAGAAGGCGATCGACTCACAGAAACCGTCTACCGCATCCACCAGGCCCTGCGCATGCCAGCCGGGCAGCCAGCCGCACACGGCGTCGATGTAGTCATCCGCGCGGCCTTCAAACTCGGGCGGCACGGCGTGGGCGGCGAGGGCGGTGGTGCGCACTGTCAGCGGCAGTTGTTCACCAATGCGGCGCGCCACGCGCAGGCAGCGGGCTTCATCGGCGAAGCTCAAGCCGTAGCCCGACTTGATCTCGATGGTGGTCACGCCTTCGGCGATCAGGCAGCGGGCGCGGCGGGTGGCGTCGCGCAACAGCTCCACCTCGGTGGCGCCGCGGGTGGCCGTGACGGTGGAGCGGATGCCGCCGCCGGCGCGGGCAATGTCTTCGTAGCTGGCGCCCTGCAGCCGCAGCTCGAACTCCCGGGCGCGGTGGCCGCCGTACACCAGGTGGGTGTGGGCGTCGATCAACCCGGGCGTGATGACGCCACCCGACAGCCGGTGCTCGATGTGCGCGTCCAGGCCGGCGGGCAGGTCATCGGCCCGCCCGATCCATTCGATGCGGTCGCCGTCGGTGAGCAGCGCGCCGTCCTCGATCCAGCCCCAGGGGCGGTCGGGTGTCATGGCGGCGATGCTGGCGCCGCGCCACAGGGTGCGTGTTTTCATGAAGGAGGCTTGGTATTCGGTGCTCAGTCTTGGCGTGTCAGCGGCGGCTTGTTCACTGATGCAGCCACCAGGCGGCCAGTGGCTGGGTAGGTTGCCCGGCGGGTGGCTCGGTGACTTGCACCTGCCACTCGCTGGCGTCATCCACGGCCCAGGCCAGCGTGCCCGCGGGCAGGGTGATGGGTTCGCAAGCGCTGCGGTGCAAGACCAGCGGGGTGTGGGTGTAGATGCCGCGCCAGCGGGGCGTGGCCGGGGTGCTGGCGGCATCAACAGGCGGTGCAGCAGGTGTGGCCTCAACGCGCACCATGCCCGCCCCGCCGTGCCCACCGGGCGCCGGCCGCAGCATCAGGTTCAGGTCCCGCGTAGCGCCCTGCACCAGCGCGCAGGCCGGGGCGCTGGCGCCGTCGAAGGGCCAGGGCGCGCTGCGGGTGGTCAGGGTGTGCGCATCGGCTGCTTCACCCAGCACCACGCCGTGGCCCTCCAGCACCGCGAACCAGCGCTGCACGCCGGGGAAGGCCGAGAACGGCCCGTCGCGCGTGATGTCGGCCACGCTCACCCGCACCAGCCAGTCGTCGCCATCGGGCCAGCGCAGCAACTCGCGGGTTTCGCCGCCGCCGTTGCGCCAGGGTTGGGGCGGGCAGTCGGCCAGGCTCACCAGCGTGAGTCTGGAAGGGCTGATGGGCGCGGTCATGGGGTGAACGAGCCTTCCAGCTGGTACCGCGAACCCGGGTGAATCAGGCGGGCTTGGGTGATGGCTGCGTCGCGCGTCCAGGTGCGGCGCACCACCACCAGGCAGGGGTCGTCGCGCAGGATGTTCAGGGCCTTGGCATCGGCCGCGCTGGCCGCGGCGGATTCGATCGAATAGCGCGCCCGCCACAGCGCGGTGTGCTCGAACAGGTAGTGCGTGGGCGTGATGCGCTCGAAGTCTTGCGAGAGGTAATCGGGCGCCACCGCCGGGTTCACATGGCGGTCTTCCAACTGCAGCGGCACGCCGTTTTCCAGGTGCACGATGCGGCTGTGGAACACAGGCGTGCCGGCCACCAGGCCCAGCGCCGTGGCCACGGCGTCGGTGGCGGGCTCGGCGCGCTGCATCAGCACGCGGGCCGTGTGCTCGTGGCCGCGGGCGGCGATCTCGTCGTGCACGTCGCGCAGCGTGAGCGTGGCCGACACCTTGTGCAGCTGCGCCGCGAACGTGCCCACGCCCTGCACGCGGTCGACCAGGCCGTCGGCCTGCAGCTCTTTCAGCGCGCGGTTCACGGTCATGCGGCTGACGCCGAACAGGGCCACCAGTTCAGCCTCGGACGGCATCAATTCGCCGGCCGCCCACTCACCGGCCACCAGTCGGTCTTTCAGGTGCTGCTTGACCTGGGCGTAGGGCGCCAGGCCGTCTCGGCTCAGGGTTGACATGGGTGCGATGCTACTTGCCTTTGCTTGTCTAGACAAGTAGAGTGCAGCCCGAACAACCTGCTGGAGATCCCCATGTCCACCTCTGCCCAACCTCGTCCTGTCTCGTCGCCCACGGGCACCACGCTCAGCTGCCGCAGCTGGCTTACCGAGGCCGCCTACCGCATGCTCCAGAACAACCTGGATCCGGCCGTGGCCGAGAACCCCGAGGCGCTGGTGGTGTATGGCGGCATCGGCAAGGCCGCGCGCAACTGGGACTGCTTCGAGCAGATCCTGAGCACCTTGAAGACGCTGGGTGATGACGAAACGCTGCTGGTGCAGTCGGGCAAGCCGGTGGGCGTGTTCCGCACCCATGCCGACGCGCCGCGCGTGCTGATCGCCAACTCGAACCTGGTGCCGAAGTGGGCCACCTGGGAGCACTTCCACGAGCTGGACCGCAAGGGTCTGATGATGTACGGCCAGATGACGGCCGGCAGCTGGATCTACATCGGCAGCCAGGGCATCGTGCAGGGCACCTATGAGACGTTCGTCGAGGCCGCCAAGCAACATTTCGGTGGCTCAATGACCGGCCGCTGGATCCTGACGGCAGGCCTGGGCGGCATGGGTGGCGCGCAGCCGCTGGCCGCCACTTTCGCAGGTGCCTGTTCGCTGAACATCGAGTGCCAGCAGAGCCGCATCGACTTCCGCCTGCGCAGTCGCTACCTCGATGAGCAGGCCACCGACATCGATGACGCGCTGGCCCGCATCGCCCGCTACACCGCCGAAGGCAAGGCCATCTCCATCGGCCTGCTGGGCAATGCCGCCGAGGTGCTGCCGCAACTCGTCGCGCGTGCCCGTGCCGGCGGCCTGCGCCCCGACATGGTGACCGACCAGACCAGCGCCCACGACCTGGTGTGGGGCTACCTGCCGCCGGGCTGGAGCGTGGAGCAGTGGCGCGCCGCACAGGCCGATGACAGCCAGCATGCCGCGCTGCGCAAGGCCGCGGCCCAGGGCTGCGCCGTGCACGTGCAAGCCATGCTCGACTTCCAGGCGCTGGGCATTCCCACGGTGGACTACGGCAACAACATCCGCCAGGTGGCGTTGGATGAAGGCGTGACCAACGCGTTTGATTTCCCCGGCTTCGTGCCCGCCTACATCCGCCCGCTGTTCTGCCGCGGCAAGGGCCCGTTCCGCTGGGTCGCGCTGAGCGGTGATCCGGAAGACATCCGCAAGACCGACGCCAAGATGAAGGAGCTCTTCCCCGAAGACGCCCACCTGCACCGCTGGCTCGACATGGCCGGTGAGCGCATCGCCTTCCAGGGCCTGCCGGCACGCATCTGCTGGATCGGCCTGGGTGAGCGTCAGCGCGCCGGCCTGGCCTTCAACGAGATGGTGAAGAACGGTGAGCTGAAGGCCCCCATCGTGATCGGCCGTGACCACCTCGACAGCGGCTCGGTGGCCAGCCCCAACCGCGAAACCGAAAGCATGCTCGACGGCTCCGACGCCGTCAGCGACTGGCCGTTGCTGAACGCCCTGCTCAACACGGCAGGCGGCGCTACGTGGGTGAGCTTGCACCACGGCGGCGGCGTGGGCATGGGCTACTCGCAGCACTCGGGCGTGGTCATCGTGTGTGATGGCACCGATGAGGCGGCCCGCCGTGTCGAGCGCGTGCTGTGGAACGACCCGGCCACCGGCGTGATGCGCCATGCCGACGCTGGCTACGAGATCGCCCGTCAGTGCGCCCGCGAGCAGGGCCTGAACCTGCCCATGCTCAACACCGGCGCCTGAGCGGCCTTTGGCCTCGAACCGCATTTTCTGGAATTCACCATGACGACCAAGACTCCCTTGACCCTCACCCCCGGCGCATTGACGCTGGATCAGCTCCAGGCCATCCACGCCGGCCGTGTGGTGCTGACGCTCGACCCCGCCGCCCGCCCCAACATCCGCGCCAGTGCTGCGGTGGTGCAGGCCGCTGCCGCCGGTGACGCGCCCGTGTACGGCGTGAACACCGGCTTCGGCAAGCTGGCCAACCAGCGCATCAGCGCGGCCGACCTGGCCAAGTTGCAGCTGAACCTGATCCGCTCGCACTCGGTGGGCGTGGGTGAGCCGTTGGCGCCGGAAGTGGTGCGTCTGATGCTGGCCATGAAGGCAGCCAGCCTGGCGCGCGCCTACTCCGGCGTGCGTGAAGTCGTGATTGACACCCTGCTGGCCGTGCTCAACGCGGGCCTGGTGCCCTGCGTGCCGTCCAAGGGCTCGGTGGGCGCCTCGGGTGACCTGGCACCGCTGTCACACATGACGCTGGCGCTGCTGGGCGAGGGCGAGTTCATGGTGGACGGCCAGCGCCAACCCGCCGGCCCCGTGCTGGCTGCGGCCGGTATCGCACCGCTGGCGCTGGAAGCCAAGGAAGGCCTGGCGCTGATCAACGGCACGCAAACCTCGGCGGCGCTGGCGCTGCACGGCTTCCTGGCCTTCGAGCCGGTGCTGGAGGCGGCGCTGGTGGTGGGTGCGCTCACCGTTGACGCAGCCCGTGGCTCTGACGGCCCGTTTGATCCGCGCATCCATGCGCTGCGCGGCCAGCCCGGCCAGATCGATGTGGCGCAGGTGTACCGCAGCCTGCTGGCCGGCAGCGCCATTCGCGCCTCGCACGAAGAAGGCGACGACCGGGTGCAAGACCCGTACTGCCTGCGCTGCCAGCCGCAGGTGGTGGGTGCGTGCCTCGACCAGTTGCGCCATGCCGCGCTGGTGCTGTGCCGCGAAGCCAATGCCGTGACCGACAACCCGCTGGTCTTCTTCGAAGACGGCGCGATGATTTCCGGCGGCAACTTCCATGCGGAACCCGTGGCCCTGGCCGCCGACGCGATGGCCGTGGCCATTGCTGAAGTGGGCGCGATTGCCGAGCGCCGCATCGCCATGATGATCGACGCCAGCGTGTCACGCCTGCCGCCGTTCCTCAGCAGCGACGCGGGCCTGAACAGCGGCTTCATGATCGCCCACGTCACCGCAGCTGCTCTCGCCAGCGAGAACAAGTCGCTGGCGCACCCGGCCAGCGTCGACAGCCTGCCGACCAGCGCGAACCAGGAAGACCATGTCTCGATGGCCACCTTCGCTGCGCGCCGCCTGCAACCCATGATCGCCAATGTGGCGCACATCATCGGCATCGAGTGGCTGGCTGCGGCTCAGGGCATCGAGTTCCTGCGGCCGCTGAAGAGCTCAGCCGTGCTGGAGCAGGCCCACGCCCTGCTGCGCGAACGCTGCGCCGCCATGCCCACCGACCGCTACCTGGCACCGGACATTGAAGCCGCCGCTGCGCTGGTGCGTGAAGGTGCGCTGACGAGTTTGTTGCGCGCCCAGCCCGGCTTGCCGGCGCTGTGGGTGCCGGCCTGAGTTTGGAAGGCCGGTGGAGGGGCGCTTGAGAAGCGTTTGAGGAGGAGGGGCTGCTGCGCGCAGTCTCGACCACTCAGTCCTTGAGATGTCCCCAGCGGCACCACTGCTGCTCACAAGGCACGCCGTCGCCATTGCCGTCCATCACCACGGCAGGGCAGTGGGCGAGGAAGTACTTGGCCTCGGCGCATGAGGTCATCTGCGAGCAGAACCGCCGACCGTCGCAGTGGAAAGCGCTCGGCCCGGCGGGTGCTGCCGGGCGGGCCTTGACCGGCGGTGATGCCGGAGCCGGCGCTGCAGCAGAAACGGAAGCGGGAACAGATGCAGATGCAGTCGCAGCCCGCTTCTTCGCCTCAGCATTCAATTGCTGGATGCTGGGGCGCGGACCTGCTTCCTCAGCCGGACACGGCGCCTGCTGGAACGTGACCGTGCCGTCGATCATGCATTTGTTCGCCGCTGCAACCGAGGTGCTGGCGAAAGCGATCACCATGCTCAAAACCGCAGTGACGATGGACGATGTATTGATCATGGTGATGGCTGGGTTGCCTCTCGCCCAGACGGATGTTCAGCGCTCTCGCTGAAGTGCGACGGGTGACTTCGGCCAGGCTACAGGAGCGTGAGCACAAAGCCGGCTGTCGAGGCCAACAGGCCACCCCATTGCATGGGCAGGCCGAAGGTCAGGTGGGGCGCTTTGCCGTCAGCGTCGGTCTCGTCCCCGTTGAGCTTTGTGCCCAGGAGCCAGACGGCCGCTGCCGCGAGCAGAAAGGCGATGCGGATCGCCTTGAAATTGTTGTGGCCGAACAGGACACACGCCAATCCCCAGGCGGCAAACGGAATCATGAAACCCAGGTAGCCCAACCGTCGCCAACTGATCTGCACGCTTTTTTCCTTCTTCGTCGAGCCCAAACGCTCTACCAAAGTGTATGGCGTCGGCGGCACGCAGAGCGAGCGGGCTGCAGCAGGCCTGCAACAAGACTGTAGTGGCGACGTTGAAGCGCCGCACACCGCGCCCGGTATCACACGCTTGAAACGCGCTCAGTAAGCACTTCGCGTTTCCACACCCAGCAAGCCATCCCGCAGCGCTTGGTCGACCGGCTGCGGGCCAACCCAGATGCGCAGCACCATGGCGAAGAACTCGGCGTCGCCGACCGGGGCACCCTGGGGTTGGCCGGAGATGTAGAACTGCGTGCCCTTGCCGGGGATGAAATCCATGGCGAAGGTGTCGCCGGGCACCAGCTTGGGCTTGCCCGAGAAGATCTCGATCAGGCGGGTGGACGACATGGTGTGGCGTTGCACCAGGTCTTTGGCCGAGTTGGCTTGCAGGCCCTTGATGAAAGCCAGGCCCAGGTCGGTGCCCGGAATCTCGCGCAGGGCGGTGAAGCGCAGGCGCTTCGGGCCGGGCTGGTTCACCAGGGCGTCGGCGGTGTTCACCTTCTGCGGCGTGTACAGCGCCATGTCGTACACCTTGAACATCACGCGAAAGCGCGTGCCCGTGCCATTGAGCTGCAAGGTCGAGCCTTGCAATTGGGCAGTCGGCTCGAAGGTGGTGCTCGTGGGCGCTGCGTGCACGGGGGCCACTTGCAGGGCCAGGGCGCACAGCGCCGTTGCAAATAGCGGCGCCAGATAATGCGCTTGGCGTCGGTTCATGCCGGTCTCCTTGATACTTGTTGGTTGGCTTCGAAAGCCATTTTGGTGGCTTCGATGGTCAGCGCCCACCATCCATCAGGGGGATCGTGCATCCCAAACCACGCCAAGGTGATCTGGAACACGGACTAAATTGGCTTTAGTTGCGCTTTCAGGTCCGTGTGGCGGCGAGCAACTCAGCCGACGGCTGCAAGGTGCCCACCTCTATGCCATTCCAGTTGCGCATGTGCACCGTGGTGCGGGGCGCCAGCACGGCGTGGTCGGCTTCACTGCGCGCCACCCAGGTAGCCAGCAGATGGGCCATCACCACCTCGACCGCGCGGGCGTTGTTGCCGTCGTCCATCTTGATGGCCACACCCCAACCGAGCTCAGGCAGGGCGGCGCAGTACACGCCTTCGGCGCCCACCTTGCAGAACACGCGTTCGCCGAAATGGGCCATCACGTCGGTATCGAAGCGGTCGGTGCCCGCCACCATGAAGGGTGCGCTGGCCACGGCCTTGCGCAGCCGGGCGGCGGCGCGGGCGTGGTCGGCACTCAGCCCCTGGCCGGTGGCCACGCGGGCAAAGCCGAGTGCCAGCTGGCGCAGCGGCATGCCGAAGGTGGGGATCGAGCAGCCGTCCACGCCGACGGGGGCCTGGCGCAGGTCGGTGCTGGTGGCAGTGGCCAGCGCGTGGGTCACCTGCTGCATCACCGGATGATCGGGTTGCACGTAGCCTGACAGAAATCCGCGGGCATCCAGGCCCTGTTCGCGGGCCAGCAGGCAGCCCAGGCAGACCAAGCCGGCGTGTTTGCCGGAGCAGTTGTTGTGCAGCGCGGTTGGGTCGCCGCCACTGCGGGCCAGTTCGCGGCTGCTGCGGTCATGGCTGGGCCAGTGGCTGCCGCAGCCCAGGGCGGTGGCGTCCACGCCGGCCTTGGCCAACATGCCGGCGGCGGTGGCTGCGTGCGCGGGCTCGCCATTGTGTGAGGCGCAAGCCAGGGCCAGTTCGGTGTCGGTCAGCTGGAACAGATCAGCCGCGCCGCTGGTGATCAGCGGCAGCGCCTGCAGCACCTTCACGGCCGAGCGCGGAAAGATCGCGCGCTCAATGTTGCCCAGCGCGTGGACCACCGTCCCGGTGGCGTCCACCACGGCACAAGCGCCCTGGTGGAAGGATTCGGTCACCCCACCGCGTTGCACATCAACCAGGACCGGATTCGACATGGCGGGCAGCGCTGTGAGGTGAGTCGGGCGATCAGGCCATCTTGGCCTTGGTGCGCTTCGCGTGCTTGGCGCCCTTGGTGTGCTTGCCGGCCTTGGCATGCTTGCCAGCCTTGGCGTGCTTGCCACCCGCCTTGGCCACCGAGGCCTTGGCCGGGTGGTGAGCGGTACGGGCTTCAGCGGGCACAGCGGTGGCCAGGGCCACGCCCATCACCAGGGCAGACAGGGCGGCGCCGATACGGGGCAGAGCGAATTTGGACATGGAGTCTCCTACGTCGGTGATTCAGGACAAAACGCGGGTCTTGCAGGCATGCACGATCCCGCAGCGTCATGCCTGAATCCTACCCCTGACGCCCGGTGTTTCAACGCGGGCGGCCAACGAAATCTTTGCTCATTGAGGAGGTGTTTCCCGGGTAGCACGAGCCCCTGCCCACATGCTCGCCTCAGCGCCCGGTCTTGCGACCGCCCACCGGCTTGCCCACCACGCGTGCACTCGGCTTGGCACTGCCCGGGCGGGCCGGTCGGCTGCCGTTGTCGCGCGGTGGCAGGCCGGTGTGCTGCGTCAGCATCCGCCCGGCCACCGGTTGCCCAGCCTTGGCCGAAGGCTTCACCACCGACTTGCCCGTGGTCGGGGCCGCCGTGGAATTGGCGCGTCGTGCGCTCTGGTAGCTGCCGTCGGTGGCGGGTTGCCAGGTCGGGATCAGGTGGTGCTTGCCGTTGCCGATCAGGTCGGCCCGGCCCATGGCCTTCAGGGCTTCGCGCAGCAGCGGCCAGTTGTTGGCGTCGTGGTAGCGCAGGAAGGCCTTGTGCAGGCGCCGGCGCTTTTCGCCCTTGACGATGTCCACGCGCTCACCCTTGCGCGCGTCGCGGCTGATGCCCTTCAACGGGTTGTGGCCCGAGTGGTACATCGCCGTGGCCGTGGCCATGGGCGACGGGTAGAAGGTCTGTACCTGATCGGCGCGGAAGCCGTTGTGCTTCAGCCAGATCGCCAGGTTCATCATGTCTTCGTCGCTGGTGCCCGGGTGGGCGGCGATGAAGTACGGGATCAGGAACTGCTTCTTGCCGGCTTCCGCACTGAACTTCTCGAACATCGCCTTGAAGCGGTCGTAAGTGCCAATGCCCGGCTTCATCATCTTCGACAGCGGGCCACCTTCGGTGTGCTCCGGCGCGATCTTCAGGTAGCCGCCCACGTGGTGCGTGACCAGCTCCTTCACGTACTCCGGGCTTTGCACGGCCAGGTCGTAACGCAGGCCCGAGCCGATCAGGATCTTCTTGATGCCGCGCAGGCTGCGGGCCCGGCGGTACATGTTGATCAGCGGCGTGTGGTCGGTATTCAGGTTCGAGCAGATGCCCGGATAGACGCAGCTCGGCTTGCGGCAGGCGGCTTCGATCTCGGGCGACTTGCAACCGATGCGGTACATGTTGGCCGTCGGGCCGCCGAGGTCAGAGATGACGCCGGTGAAGCCCTTGACCTTGTCGCGGATGTCTTCCACCTCGCGGATGACCGAGTCTTCCGAGCGGCTCTGGATGATGCGGCCTTCGTGCTCGGTGATCGAGCAGAAGGTGCAGCCACCGAAGCAGCCGCGCATGATGTTCACCGAGAAGCGGATCATTTCCCAGGCCGGGATCTTGGTCTCGCCATCGTGGCTGCCGTTCTTGTCGGCATAGGCCGGGTGCGGCGACCGCGCATAGGGCAGGTCGAACACCAGGTCCATCTCTTCGGTGCTCAGCGGCAGCGGTGGCGGGTTGATCCACACGTCGCGGGCGATGTGGCCTTCGCCGTGGCGCTGCACCAGCGCGCGGGCGTTGCCCGGGTTGGTTTCCAGGTGCAGCACGCGGTTGGCGTGGGCATACAGCACGGGGTCGCTCTTGACCTGCTCGTAGGCCGGCAGGCGCACCACGGTCACTTCACGCGGGGTTTGAATCGCGCGGGTGCCCTGGCGGGTCACGGGCTGGCGCACGATCATCACCGGCTTGCTGCCGTCCGGCAGGGCCGCAGCGCCGGCCGGCACCTCCCCGCCCGACTTGCTGCAGGTGGCGCCGTTGTCCTCGGCCTGCTCTTCCAGCGTCAGGTATGGGTTCAGCAGCTTGTCGACCTTGCCCGGCGCGTCCACTTCCGACGAATCAACTTCATACCAGCCGTCCAGCGCGGGGTCGTTCGGCTTGCGCATGAAGGCCGTGCCGCGCACATCGGTGATGCTCTCGATCGACTTCTTCTGTGCCAGCCGGTGGGCCACTTCCACGATGGCGCGCTCGGCGTTGCCGTACAGCAGCAGGTCGGCCTTGGCGTCGATCAGGATCGAGCGGCGGACCTTGTCGCTCCAGTAGTCGTAGTGGGCGATGCGGCGCAGCGAGGCCTCGATGCCGCCGATCACCACCGGCACATCCTTGAAGGCTTCCTTGCAGCGCTGGGTGTAGACCAGCGTGGCGCGGTCAGGGCGCTTGCCGCCCACATTGCCCGGCGTGTAGGCATCGTCGCTGCGGATCTTCCGGTCGGCGGTGTACCGGTTGATCATCGAGTCCATGTTGCCGGCCGCCACGCCAAAGAACAGGTTGGGCTTGCCCAGCGCCTGGAAGGCGTCGGCCGAGTTCCAGTCCGGCTGCGCGATGATGCCCACGCGGAAGCCCTGGGCCTCCAGCGTGCGGCCGATCACGGCCATGCCAAAGCTCGGGTGGTCAACGTAGGCATCACCGGTGACGATGATGATGTCGCAGCTGTCCCAGCCCAGTTGCGTCATTTCCTCCCGGCTCATGGGCAGGAACGGCGCGGTGCCGAAGCGCTTGGCCCAGAACGGGCGGTAGGCGCTCAGGGCCTTGGGCTTGGCAGCTGCAGGGCGTGACGGGGCGAGGGTGTTGGACACGGTGGCGGGCTCGGCTAGGGCGTTGCGCGGCAGGTCAGGCACCCGCGCGGGGAAAACGGCAGCGCCGGGCGAGATGCTTGGCATGTCGTCCGGCGCTAGACCGCTATTGTCCCCGGTATCGGCCCGGCTTGCAGATAACCCTGATTGCGGCCCGGCTGCCCGGTGTGACTTCCTGCTGGAAGGCCACCCGCCGCCGCCGCGGTTCAGCGGCCAAACAGGCTGCGCACGGTGCGGCCCACACCTTCCACCACGCCACCCACGCTCACGCCCACCGCCTCGGCCAGGCCGGTGGCAAAGCGCTTGGCCAGGCTGTCGTTGAGCGAAAACGTCGGGTCGTCCAGCCGGCCCTGCAGCGTGAAATCGAGCTGGATGCGGCCATCCCGGCTCAAGGTGGCCAGCGCCGCATCGCGCGAAACACCCCCCACCTGGTTCCACAGCCCCGGCCCGCTGGCCAGTTGCAGCCCGGTCAGGGTGATGCGCCCGGGTGCTTCCAGCCGGCGCCCGGCCACCCGGGCCTGCAGCTGCAGATCCAGCCGGCCGGCGCGCACACCGCCGTCGGCGGCCTTCAACAGCCAGGGCTGCAGCAGGCGCATGTCCACGTCCTGCAGGGCAATGTCCAGGTCGGCGTCCAGGCTGGCGGGGGTCAGGTCACCAGACAAGCGCAGCTGCCCGTCACGGCCTGCGCCCAGCACCTTGGCCGCCATGTCGATCTGCATCGGCTCGTCCAGCGCGGTGAGCGTCAGGTGCTTGAGCGTAGCCTGCACTTCGGCGAACGTCAGGTGGTGGGGCTTGGGCAGGGCAGGGCGGAAGGAGTCGTCGAACAGGTCCAGCCGGCCGTCCACGATGTCGATGCGGTCGATGACCAGCCGGGTGCCGCTCGCTGCTGCGGGCTCAGGGGGCAGGGTGGCTTTTGCCGACGCAGTTGCGGACGCAGTTGCTGATGTCGTTGCCGACGCAGTTGCCGACGTCTTTGCCATCAAGCCAGGCACCACCAGCAGCTTGCCCTGGCGGTTGCGCAGCATCACCAGGCGCGCTCCCTCCACCTTCACCCGGGCCAGGCGCCACGAGCCGCCCAGCACGCTGCGCCACGAGGGCCGGATGTGCACCGCTTCGGCGCTGAGCTCTTCTTCAGCCGGCCAGCCTGGCACAGCGGCCACCCGCAACTGCCGCACGGTGATGCCGAACGACGCGACCTCGATGCTGCCGACGCTGGCGCGCGGGCCGAGGGCATCGCGCACGGCGGTGGCCAGGCGCTGCTGGGCCCAGATGCTGGCGCCCCACAGGGCCAGGGCGATGAGCAGAGGAACGGCGGCCAGGCGCAGCGCGCGGCGAGACAGGAGAGAGTTCAGCAAGGGAGCACAGCGGGGATGACAGCCCGCCATTTTCGCCGGAAGCCCCGTCGCGGGCACGGCGGCGCCCGGCTGGCCACAATTGCAGCCATGCCTACGCGATCATCTGACGGCCCGAACAGCGGCCTCACTGCCCAAAAGCCTGCCCGCAAAGCGGCCAGCAAGACGGGCGTCAAGGCAGTTGGCAAAGCCGCACCCGCCGTCGACACCGCCAACGCTTCCGCGGACGTGCCCGTGACCCTGCCGCTGATCGGCGTCGATTTTTCGAGCGCACCCACCAAACGCAAACCGGTGGTGGTGGCGCAGGGCGTGCGCTCAGGCAGCGTTGTGCGGCTGGATGGCCTGCAGGCCTTCGACAGCCTGGCTGCGTTTGGCGACTATCTGAAGCACACCCCCGCCTGGCTCGGCGGCTTCGACTTGCCGTTCGGCTTGCCGCGCGAGCTGGTGGAGACGCTGGGCTGGCCCACCACCTGGCCCGCCTTGATGGACCACTACGCCGCCCTGAGCCGGCCGCAGATCCGCGAGCAGTTCGTCGGCTTCTGCGCTGCCCGGCCGGTGGGCGGCAAGTTCGCCCACCGCACCTGTGACGGCCCCGCAGGCTCATCCCCCAGCATGAAGTGGGTCAATCCGCCGGTGGCCTGGATGCTGCACGCCGGTGTGCCCTTGCTGCGCGCCGCCAACGCCTGGATGCCCGGCTTGATGCCCGCACCCACAGAGGCGCCGCAACGCGTGGCGCTGGAGGCCTACCCCGGCCTGCTGGCGCGCGAGGTGCTGGGCAACCGCAGCTACAAGAGCGATGACCGCGCCAAGCAGACGCCCGAGCGCCTGATTGCCCGCAAGGACCTGCTGGAAGCGCTGGAGCAGGGCCGTACCCGGCTGGGCCTGCGCATCCGGCTGAGCCACGCCCAGCGCGACGACCTGGTGGCCGACGCCAGCGGAGACCGCCTCGACGCGCTGCTCTGCCTGCTGCAGGCGGCCTGGGCTGGTGGGCGCCGTGATTGGGGCTTGCCTGCGGCCGTCGACCCGCTTGAAGGCTGGATCGTCAGCGCCTGACCGGCAGCGCGCCACCCCCGGCGTGGAACAATCCGGCCATGAGTCGTCTCACCCGTTTCTGGCGCATGGCCAATACCGCCCGCCTCGCCGCCTACCTGATGGCGCTGTGGAAACTGGCGCGTCACCCCGAGACGCCGCTGGCCCCGAAGCTGGTGGCTTGGCTGGTGCTGGGCTACGCGCTCAGCCCGATCGACCTGATACCTGATTTCATCCCGGTGCTGGGCCAGCTCGATGACATGCTGCTGGTGCCGCTGGGCGTGGCGCTGGTGGTGCGCCTCACGCCCCGCCCGCTGTGGGCAGCGTGCATGCAAGCCGCCGAAGCGCAGACCGAAACTTTGCCCAAACTCTGGTGGGGCCTGCTGCTGGTGCTGCTGATCTGGGCGCTGCTGTTCGTGGCCTTCGCGGCCTGGCTGGTGCGCACGGTGTGGCACGGCGCTTGACGCTCACCCCGGCGTTCTTCGTCGTGATGGCCGCGTTGGTGTGGCCCGCCGCCAGCCACGCCTGGCCTGCCCGGGTACAGCGTGTGGCCGACGGCGACACCGTCTGGGTGCAGCGCCTGCACATCACCGCGCCACCGGGCAAGCCGCAGCTGGTGCGCCTGCAGGGCATTGACGCGCCCGAGGGGTGTCAGGCTGGGGGTGACGCCGCCACGCAGGCCTTGCGAGCGCGGGTGCTGAACGAGGTGGTGGAGCTCACGCCGCTGGGCGACGATGTGCACGGCCGGCTGCTGGCGCGCGTGCACCTGGGCGGCCACGACGTTGGCCGCGACCTGGTGTTGCAAGGCCTGGCCTGGAGTTACCGCTACAAAGGCGACCCCGGCCCCTATGCCGCTGAAGAGGCGGCCGCCCGGCAGGCCCGCCGGGGCTTGTTTGCTGCCGGTGCGCCGGAGCCGCAGCCCCCGCGCGCATTTCGCCAGCAACATGGGCGGTGTGTTTACCAGCACGGGCACCCACAACAACGTCCATGACGGCACCCCAGCAGGTGCCGCGTCGGATCCCCGTCAGGGCGTCGTGAAGTTCAGCGTGGTGGTCTGGCCAGCGCTGGTGGTGCTCACATCCACCGTGGCCGCGGTGCCCAGCGCGCCGTTGGTGGCGATCTGGAAGCAGCGCTTGTCGGTGGTGGCCTCATCAGGCAGCGTGCTGCTGCTTGTCAGGCACCAGCCCACGCCACCGCCAGCCATGGTTTCGAGTGACCAGCGGATGCTGAAGCTGCCCGTGGCCGCCGCGCCTGCGGTGCAGCTGGCCAGGATCGAGCCGCTGGCCACCAGGCCGCTGTTGCCCACGGCCGCGTACTCGGGCGGGGTGCCGACGGTGGTGACGGACGAGCACACCGACACATCACCGCTGTCATCGACCTGGCCCAGCACGTCGCCGGTGCTGGCATTGAAGTAGACGCGGTTGATGCCGGTCTGCTGCACGTTCGGGCCGATCAGCGTGAGGGTTTCGCGCTGCTCGCGTGCCAGCACCGTGCTGGGCGGGTAACTGGTGCCGGCGCCTGGCGCGTAGCGTATGCCGAGCGTGAAGGTCTGGCCCTGGAAGGTGGTGGTCAGCGTGCGCTGCACCGTGCCGGTGGTCAGGCTGAGCCACGGCGCGCGGATGTTGTAGCTGCTGGTGTTGCCACTGCCGCTGTCACTGCCACCGCCGCCGCAAGCGGCCAGGCTGAGTGCGAGTGCGCCCAGTGCACCCATTGCGCCCAGCGCTGTCAGTCGCGAGGCTGTGGAAAGCTGAACGGCGTGCTTCATTTGCGCATCAGCGTGCTCTTGCCGAACAAGCTCTCGATCAGGTCCACCGCCACTTCGGCGGTCTTGTTGCGGATGTCGATGGCCGGGTTCAGCTCCATCACGTCCAGGCTGGCCATGAGGCCGGTGTCGGCGATCATTTCCATGCACAGCTGGGCTTCGCGGTAGGTCGGGCCGCCGGGCACGGTAGTGCCCACGCCGGGGGCGATGTCGGGGTCGAGGAAGTCGACGTCGAAGCTCACGTGCAGGTGGGTGTTGGCATCCATCGTGGCCAGGGCCAGCTCCATCGCGTGGCGCATGCCCATCTCGTCGATGTAGCGCATGTCGAAGACCTCCAGGCCTTGCTCATGCACGAAGCGCTTTTCGCCGGCGTCCACGCTGCGGATGCCGATCTGGCGCACCCACTTCGGGCTGATGGCAGGCACCAGGCCGCCGATCTCGATCAGCTCCTTCGGGCCGTGGCCGCACAGGCAGGCCACCGGCATGCCGTGGATGTTGCCGCTGGGCGTGAGGGCGCTGGTGTTGAAGTCGGCGTGGGCATCCAGCCAGAGGATGCGCAGCTTCTTGCCGGTGTCGCGGCAGTGGCGCGCCACGGCGCTGATCGAGCCCAGGCCCAGGCAGTGGTCGCCGCCGAGCAGGATGGGCATGCGGCCGGCGCTCAGCTCGGCATACACGGCGTCATGCACCAAGCGGTTCCACTCGGCCACTTCGGGCAGGTGGCGGTAGCCCTCCACCGGGGGCTGCCAGGGGTTGGACGGGCCTGCAAGATTGCCCCGGTCGAGCACTTGCACGCCATGGCTTTCCAGGATCGGGCCGATGTTGGCCACGCGCAGGGCTTCTGGCCCCATGCTGGCGCCACGTGCGCCGGCACCGATGTCGGTGGGTGCGCCGATGAGGGAGACTTGTTTCTGCATGGACGTGATTGTCAGGGCAAGCGGGCCGCATCGCCTGCGGCAAAGGCCCCGCCGCGCCGAAGGAAAATCGGCTGCAGCGGGCGTGGCGCACCTCAATCGTCGGCGTACTGGCCTTCAAAGTCGGCCGGGGCGTCCAGGCCGTAGTCCTGCGCCAGCACCTGCCAGGCCTCGTCAGCCGTCTCGACGAAGCGGAACAGGTTGACGTCGTCGGCGTGGATCATGCCGGTGTCGATCAGGTGGTCGAAGTTGATCAGCTTGGTCCAGAACTCGCGCCCGAACAGCAGGATGGGCCGGCGCCGGCACTTGCCGGTCTGGATCAGCGTCATGGTCTCGAACAGCTCGTCGAGGGTGCCAAAACCGCCGGGGAAGCACACCAGCGCCACCGAGCGCATCAGGAAGTGCATCTTGCGCAGCGCGAAGTAGTGGAACTGGAAGCACAGCGCCGGCGTGATGTACGGGTTGGGCGCCTGCTCGTGCGGCAGCACGATGTTCAGCCCGATGCTGCGCCCGCCAGCTTCGAACGCGCCGCGGTTGCCCGCTTCCATGATGCCGGGGCCACCGCCCGTGACCACCACCACCGGCGTCGGCAGCTTGGCGGTGCGCTCGGTGACGATGGCCGCGAACTTGCGGGCCTCGTCGTAATACACGCTCATGGCCTGCTGGGTGCGGGCGCGGCGGATGGGGATGGCCTCACCCGCGGCTTCCGCTTCAGCCAGGCGCTGCGCTGCCACGTCGGGCGCCGGAATGCGCGCGCTGCCGAAGATGACGATCGTGCTTTCGATGCCCAGCGCCTTCTGAGCCAGCTCGGGCTTGAGCAGCTCCAGCTGCATGCGCACCGGACGAAGCTCGTCGCGCAGCAGGAAATCGGTGTCGGTGAAGGCCAGCTGGTAGTTGCTGTCCGGACCGTCGTAGCGCGGCAGCGGCCGCGCGGTGTTCTGGGCTTCCTCCACGGCGGAAGGGAAGTTGCGTGCAGTCAGGGGCCGGGGTGCGCTCATGGACAACAGGGTGGAGGTTGCGAGACGTCCAGCTTAACGCCAAGCGGGGCGCGCCGGCGCCTCAGCGCAGGCTGGCGCACACCGGGCAATGGGCCTGGCGCGGCAGCTGGATGTCGTCCCAGTGCATGCCGCGGGCGTCCAGCATCTGCAGCCGGCCCGCGAGTGAGCTGCCCACGCCGGTCAGCAGCTTGAGCGCCTCGGCCGCCTGCATAGAGCCGATGATGCCCACCAGCGGCGCAAACACGCCCATCGTTGCGCAGCGCACTTCCTCGAAGGTACTTTCCGGCGGGAACACGCAGGCGTAACAGGGCTTGCTGGCATCCCGCGTGTCGTACACCGAGATCTGCCCGTCGAAGCCGATGGCCGCGCCCGCCACCAGCGGCTTGTGGTGCTTCACGCAGGCCGCGTTGATGGCGTGGCGCGTCTGGAAGTTGTCGGTGCAGTCGATCACCACATCGGCATCGGCCACGGCCTCGTCCAGCCAGGCGGCGTCGGCGCGTTGCAGCACGCAGCGCACATCCGCGGCCGGGTTGATGGCGTGGATGGCCTGGCGCGCCGATTCGGCTTTCGACACACCGACGCGGTCGAGTGTGTGGGCGATCTGGCGCTGCAGGTTGGTCACGTCAACCGTGTCGTGGTCGACGAGCGTGAGGCGGCCCACACCGGCGGTGCCCAGGTACAGCGACACCGGCGAGCCCAGCCCGCCCGCACCGATCACCAGCGCATGGCTGGCGAGCAGCCGGGCCTGGCCCTCGATGCCGATGTCGTCCAGCAGGATGTGGCGCGAATAGCGCAGCAGCTCGTCGTCGGTCATGAAATGAAGCGGGCCGCTGATGAGGCGGCCCGGTGTGTGCAGAGGGTTGGCGAGGCCAGGCGTTATTGCGTGGTGCCGGCGTCGGCCTTGCGCTCGTTCATGGTCTTGCTGACCATCACCTGCTTGCCCTTCAGGCGGTTCAGCGCCTGGGCCAGCTGGAAGTCCTCGGCGCTGCCGAACTCGGGCAGCGGCTTGATGCTGTCCTTGTCCTTGGCAATCTGCTCTTCGAGCTTCTTGCGGGCTTCCTCGCGGGCCTTCTCGCGGGCTTCGTCCTTCTTCTCGTCGACGTTGCCCAGGTGCTTTTCCAGGTCGGCTTCGCGGGTGCGCAGCGCGGCGAAGACGTTGCCCTCGGCGGTTTCGTCGAGCCAGATGTCGGGCACGATGCCCTTGGCCTGGATCGACTTGCCCGACGGCGTGTAGTAGCGCGCCGTGGTGATCTTCAGCGCGGTGTCCACGGTCAGCGGACGCACGGTCTGCACCGAGCCCTTGCCGAAGGTCTGCGCGCCCATCAGCGTGGCGCGCTTGTGGTCTTGCAGCGCGCCGGCGACGATTTCGCTGGCCGAAGCCGAGCCTTCATTCACCAGCACGATCATCGGCACGTTCTTCAGTGCGGCCGGCAGGCGCTTGAGCGGGTCGTTGCCGCCGCGGCGCAGGTAGTTGTCGGGGCTGGCGCGGTAGGTGGCCTTGGAATCAGGGATCTGGCCGTTGGTGCTCACCACCACGGCATCCGAAGGCAGGAACGCGGCGGCCACGGCCACAGCGCCTTCCAGCAGGCCGCCCGGGTCATTGCGCAGGTCCAGCACCAGGCCCTTGATGTTCGGGTCCTGCTTGTAGAGCTCTTCGAGCTTGCGCGAGAAGTCGTCGACCGTGCGGTCCTGGAACTGGCTGACGCGGATCCAGGCGTAGCCCGGCTCGACCATCTTGGCCCGCACGCTCTGCACGCGGATTTCTTCGCGGGTGATGGTGACGGGGAAGCTGCGGTTCTCGGCCTTGCGGAAGATCGTCAGGGCGACCTTGGTGTTCGGCTCGCCGCGCATGCGCTTGACGGCCTGGTCCATCGTCAGGCCCTTGACGGCGGTGTCGTCGATCTTGGTGATCAGGTCGCCGCTCTTCAGGCCGGCACGGAAGGCCGGGCTGCCTTCGATCGGGGAGACCACCTTGACCAGGCCGTCTTCCATGCCGATCTCGATGCCCACGCCGACGAACTTGCCGGTCGTGCCTTCACGGAATTCCTTGAAGGTCTTCTTGTCGAAGTACTGCGAGTGCGGGTCCAGGCCGGCCACCATGCCGCCGATGGCGTCTGTGATCAGCTTCTTCTCGTCCACCGGCTCGACATAGTCGTTCTTGACCATGCCGAAGACCGCCGCGAGCTGCTGCATCTCTTCCAGCGGCAGCGGGCTGTAGGCGCTCCGCGCGATCGCCTGGAACTGGATCGTCGTCAATGCACCTGCCACTGCCCCGAGGGTCAGCAGACCAGCCACTTTAAGTTTGGCACCCATGTGTTTTGCCTCTTGCCGCATCTTGCGCCTGTAACTGATCGGCAGTATAGGGCTGCCACCTGAGGCTGTGATTCGCGCTGACCCGTAAAGTTGCTGCCTTTATCAGGCTATTTTCGTGAGGGGGTGCTCACCTTCAGTCGCTTCGTGCACTTCCCGCGGGAAAGTGACGACGTGATCGACCTGCGGGCGGATGCCGATCCACTCGCCGATCGCGTGGTCATGGTGCGAGGGCACCAGCACCTGGACCTGCTCGCCGGTGGCCAGCCGCAGCGTGTAGAGGAACTCCGAGCCGCGGAACGCCTTGCGCTCGATGCGGGCTTTCACCTGCGCGTCGTCGTCATGGACGATGTCATCGGCGCGCAGCAGCACATCACAGCGGTCGTCGGTGAAGGCGCCGGGCAGCGGGCACTCGTCGTGGTCGGTCAGATCGCCCAGCGGCGTGCGCACGCTCGGGCCGTCGTTGCCGGCCACCACCTGGCCGGGCAGGAACACCCCGTGGCCGATGAAACCGGCCACGAAGCGGGTGGCCGGCCGGTGGTACAGCGCATAAGCCTCGTCCCATTGCTGCAGCTGGCCGTTCGACATGACGCCGATCAGGTCGCCGATGGCAAAGGCTTCCAGCTGGTCGTGGGTGACGAACAGCGCGGTGGCATTGATCTGCTTGAGGATGGCGCGCACGTCGTGGGCCAAGCGCTCGCGCAGGTCGACGTCGAGGCTGGAGAAGGGCTCATCCAGCAGCAAGAGGCGCGGCTGGCGGGCGAGGGCGCGTGCCAGCGCGATGCGTTGCTGCTGCCCGCCCGAGAGCTGGTGCGGCGCGCGCTTGGCGGTGTGGGCCAGGCCCACCAGCTCCAGCATGTCAGCCACCCGGCGCTGGCGCTCGGTGCGCGGCAGGTGCCGCAGCCCGAAGCCCACGTTGTCAGCCACGCTCAGGTGCGGGAACAGGGCGTAATCCTGAAAGACCATGCCGATGCCGCGATCTTCGGGTGCCACATGCACGCCTTGCGGGCCGCCGCTCAAGGGCTGGCCGGCGAGGGTGATGGTGCCGGCGGCGGTGGGCTCCAGCCCGGCCACGGCGCGCAGCAGCGAGGTTTTTCCGCAGCCCGACGGCCCGATGAGCACGCCGATCTGGCCGGGCGACAAGCTCAGCGAAGCGGCATCAACGGCGGGCCGCTGGCCCGGCGACGTGCCGTAGGACACGGTCACGCGGTCAAGTTGCAGGAACATCCGACTATGATACTAGCCAAATGAAAATGAGGATTGTTCGTATCTGGATGCGCTGCGCATCGTTGGGAACAGTGGTTGGGGCAGTGGCATGAGGTTCGTGATTCTGCTGCTGGCCGCTCTCTTGGCCCTGCCGGTCATCGGCGTGCTCGGTGCCTGGGTGGCGCTGGACGCCACCTCCTGGGCGACCCTGCAACACCAGTGGACGACGGTGCTGCCGGCCTATGCCGCCCAGTCGCTCTGGCTGGTGGCGGCCGTGGCCGTGGGTGTGGCCGTCGTGGGCGGTGCCACGGCGGCGGCGGTTACCTTGTTTGAATTCCCGGGGCGGCGCTGGCTGGAATGGGCGCTGTTGCTGCCGCTGGCGCTGCCGGCCTATGTGCTGGCCTACGCCTACACCGACGCGCTGCAGTTCAGCGGCCCGGTGCAGGTGGCCTTGCGCGCCTGGACGGGTGCCGAGGGCGCGCTGTGGCCCGACATTCGCCATGTCTGGGGCGCGGTGTTGTTGTTCACCGTCAGCCTGTACCCGTATGTGTATCTGCTGGTGCGCACCGCGTTGGGTGAACACGCTGCCGCCACGATGGAGGCCGCCCGCCTGCTGGGCGCGCCGATGCGCCGGCGCGTGCTGGAAGTGGCGCTGCCGATGGCGCGCCCGGCCCTGGCCGCCGGCATGGCGCTGGCCCTGATGGAAACGCTGGCGGATTACGGCGTGGGTTCCTACTTCGGCCTGACCACCTTCACCACCGGCATCTACCGGGCCTGGCTGGTGATGGACGACCGCATGGCCGCGGCCCAGCTCGCCAGCCTGCTGCTGGTGCTGGTGGCGGCCTTGTTGTGGGCTGAGCAGCGCGCCCGGCGCCAACTGCGCTTTGCGGCTGCGCGCCCCGGCGCCAGCACCGCGGCGCGGCCGGTGGTGCTGCGTGGCAGCGGTGTGGCGGCAGCCTGGGCCGTGTGCGGCGTACCGGTGCTGCTGGGCTTCCTGCTGCCGGTGGGCTGGCTGCTGCGCCTGCTGTGGCAGGAATGGCGCCTGGGTGATTCACCGGTGTTCGAGCCCGGCTACCTGCAGCGGTTCGTTGAATGGTCGTGGTCCAGCTTCCGACTGGCCGGGCTGGCTGCGGTGCTGGCGCTGCTGTTCGCGCTGGCGCTGGCGCTGGCCTTGCGCCGCAACGAGGGCTGGCTGGCGCGCCCGATTCGCTGGGCAGGGCAGCTGGTGTCGCTGGGCTATGCGGTGCCGGGCGCGGTGGTCGCCATCGGCATCTTGTTGTGGACCGGGCTGGTACAGCAGGTGGCGCCGCAGTGGGCCTTGCCGGCGCTGGTCACGGGCACGCTGGTGGGTGTGGTGTATGCCTACCTGGCGCGGTTTTCCGGCGTGGCGCTGCAATCGGTGCAGGCCGGTTATGCGCGCATCGCGCCGAGCATTGATGAATCAGCCCGCCTGCTGGGCGCCGGCACCTGGCGCACCTGGCTGACGGTGCACATGCCGCTGCTGGCGCGGTCGTCGATGGCAGCCACGCTGCTGGTGTTTGTCGACACCATGAAAGAGCTGCCGGCCACGCTGGTGCTGCGCCCGTTTGGCAGCGACACCCTGGCCGTGGTGGCTTACCAGTTCGCCCGCGATGAACGCCTGGCCGAGGCTGCGTTGCCGTCGCTGGCGATCGTGGCGGTGGGGCTGGTGCCGGTGATCATCTTGTCGCGCACCTTGCGGGCGCGCTGAAACAGCTCGATACCCGTTGATCTGGTGGCCGTCCGTATCATCACGGCCATGATGTTTTGCAGTTTGAATGGCGCCGCGCGTTGGCCGGCCAAGCAGTCGGCGCGAGCCGGTTTTGTCGGGGTGAAGTCCGGCGTCATGGTCGGCCTGCTGGCGCTGTTGAGCGCCTGCGGCGGCGGTGGTGGTGGTGGTGATTCCCCCGCCGCCTCGTCCAGCGGCAGCACCGCGGCAGCCAGCAGCACCGGCACGTGCAATCTCGCTGATTTCCAGCAGCAGGTGCTGGACCGTGTGAACGCGCTGCGCGCCACCGGCGGCAGTTGCGGCGCGAGTGGCAACTTTGCAGCCTCCAAGCCCCTGACCTGGAACGGCCTGCTGGCCAAGGCCTCTGACGCCCACGCCGCCGACATGGCCACGCAGAACTACTTTGCCCACACCAGCCTCGACGGCCGCACGCTGGGCACCCGCGTCACGGCCGCTGGCTACAGCTGGCAGCTGGTGGGTGAAAACATCGCTGCCGGTTACTCGAGCGTGGAGAGCGTGATGGCCGGTTGGCGGGCCAGTGACGGCCATTGCGCCAACCTGTTGAACCCGGCCTACACCGAGATTGGCGTGGCCTGCGTGGCGGCTCCAAGCACCAGCCAGTACGGCAATTACTGGGTGATGGACCTGGGCAAGGCGCGCTGAAGCAGTGGTGCGGCTGGCAGGAATCGAACCTGCGACCCTCTCCTTAGGAGGGAGATGCTCTATCCACTGAGCTACAGCCGCACGACAACGTGCATTTTGGCATGCCGCCGGCGGGTTCTCAGTTCCAGCGCCAGGTCCAGATCAGGTCCAGCGCGCTGTCGTCGCCCGACTGCGCACGCAGCGTGAAGCGCTGCGCGGCACGGTAGATCAGCTGCCAGGTGCCGCTGGTGGCATTCACGCTGCGCTCATAGCCCACATACCAGCGGCGCGAGAGCTGCTTGCCCACGCTGACCACGGTGGCGCGCACATCGCCGTCGGTGGTCTGGCGCAGTGAAAAGTCGGTCAGGCCGATGGCCTTGAGCACGGCGTCCGTCGGCGCTTCACCTTCACCAGCCAGCAAGGCCATGGCGGCACGCTGAAGCAGCGCGGTGTCGGCGCTGCCCAGGCCGTCGCTGGCGCGGCCCAGCACCAGCCAGCTCAGCTTGTCGGTGTCGCTCAGGTCGGTGTCGCTGGCCAGCCGTACGCGCGGGTTCAGCGCCGTGCCAGTCACGGCCACGCCCACACTGATGTCGAGGTTCGGCCGCACCGCGAAGATGTCGAGCCGCGGGTCTTCCACCGGCCCGACGAAGCTCAGCACACCGCGCTCGATTTCCAGCTTCTGGCCATACGCGGCGTATGTGCCGCGGTCGGTTTGCACATTGCCGTGCACGGCGAGTTTGTTGCCGGGGTTGGTGATCTTCAACTGGCCGCGCAGGCGGGTGTCCAGGCCGCGGCCCTTCACCCGCAGTTGCTCGCCCAGATCGAGCGTCACCGCCAGCACCGTGGGACGCGGGTTGGCGCGGTTGGCGGGCTCGGAGGCCGTGCTGCCCGCCTGCGCCGTGACGATGCTCACGTCGTCGTCCAGGCCCGGCGCATCACCGCGGCTGAAATCGATCAGGCCCTCGTCGACCTTGAGCTGGCCGTCCAGGCGCAACTGGTCGGCGGTCAGCTTGAGCTGGGCTTGGCCGCTGGTCACCAGGCGGCGGTCGACCCGGCCGAGCGTCAGGAACCGATCGGCTTTGAGGTTCAGCTGCGCACCGGGTTGCTCGCCGAAGCGGGCGTCGCCGGTGACCTCGAGCTGGCCTTCGCCGCCCTTGAACCGGAAGCGTTCGACGATGGCGTGGGCGCCATTGAGCTGAATGGAGATGTCGCCATCACTGAGCTGCAGGCCGTTCAGCACATGCCGTGCACTGATGCGCTCGCCGGTGACCGTGCCGGTGAATTCGGGTGAGCCAAAGCGCCCGCCCAGCTTGGCCGTGCTGCGCACCTCGCCGCCCAGGCGCCAGCCCGGCGGCACCCAGGCACCCCAGGCGCCGAGGTTGGCCACACGCAACTGCAGGCTGCCGTCCAGCGGCGCGGCGGCCTCGGGCCACAGCGCATCGGCGCGGGTGCGCACCGTGGCCACGCCGCCGATGGCGCCGAGCGATTTGCCCGCCAACCCTTGTGTGAAATGCCAGACGCCATCGTGCGCGCTCAGGCCCAGCCGCAGGTCGGTCAGGCCGAGAGGTTGCGAGCGGCTGCGCGGGTCGAGGTTGTCGTCGGCCACGCTGAGGTCACCGCTGCGCCGCTCGAAGACGATGTCGGCGTCCAGGCGTTGGCCGGTGCGCACCCGCACGCTGCCCGCCAGTGTCAGGTCACCGGCCCAGCCCAGCTCGGGCTGCGCACGCGCCAGCCACGGGGCCAGCGTGAACGCCTCCAGTTCCATCTCGAGGTTCAGCTCCGGCAAGGGCTGGCCCGGCCGGGCGCGCCACTGGGCCTGCTGCCAACGCAGGCCGGTGCCGGGCAGGGCCAGCCGCCCCGGGTTGAGGCGCATGTCGGTGATCTGGCCGTTCGCGTCCAGGCTCAGGCCCAGACCGATGTCGCGGGCCTCGGCCCAGGCTTGGCCGGTGCCATCAGCGGCACCGCCACGCAGCTGGGTCAACTGGCCTTGCCAGGTGCCGGCCAGCTGGATCGTCGGGCTGACCGGTCCCTTGGCCGACGTGGCGGGCACCGCCTGGGCAGCCGGTGTCCAGCGGCCTTCCAGCGCGGCCGACAGGCGGCTGCCACTGCCCGTGCTGGTGCCCAGCCATTGCTCGAACCAGGCGGGTGGGCGGGCCGGGCTGTCGAGCTGCGCCGACAGGCGGTGGTTGCGCAGGCTGCCGCTCACGTCCAGCTGGCTGCTGCGCAAGGCCCAGCCGGCACCACTCGCAACGCCGCCCTTCAGGTTCAACTGCAAGGGCGCGTCGGCGGTCAGGCCACCGCGGGCCGACACGGTGGCGTCCTTCAATTCCAGCTGCGGGCTGCGCAGCTCGGCGACCCGGCCGTCCAGCTGCCAGCGGTGTTGCTCAGCCGCGCCCTGGCCGCTGGCGTTCAATTGCAGCTGGCCGCTCTGCGGCATCCACGCGGCACTGTGCGGCACCAGGGCCAGCACAGGTGCCAGGCCGGCGATGCGCGGTACCTTGGCGTCCAGCGACCAGCGGGTGTCGGCGGCCAGCGTGGCGCTGGAGCTCCATTGCGCGTCCGCCACGCTCCCGCTGCCTTTCCACTGGGCCGTGCCGTCGCCGGTGCCGGTGAGCTGCAGCTGCGCCTGCACCGGCACCCCGGCCAGCTGGCTGGGGGCGATGGTCAGGTTGATGTTGCCGGCCACCTGGGCCAGGTCCGGCAGGCCGGCGCGCTCCAGCGCGGCCGCGGGCAGGCTGGCCGCGCTTTCCACGCGGGCGTCCAGGCGGTGCGGGCCTTTGCGCCAGGCGCTGCCCGCCTCACCCGGCCACCAGACGGCAGGGTCGAACTGCGAGAGATCGCCCGTGAGCTGCCAGCGCCAGCGTTGCGCGTCGCGCTGCACCGTGCCTTGCCAGTGGGTGGACGCGGCACCGGCCCGTGCCGTGAAGTCGGTGAGCTTCAAGCCCTGGCGGTTGCCTTCGGCGTCGATGCGCAGCTGGATGTCGTGCTGGGCCGCGCCCGGGCTGATGAAGGTGCTGCGTCCGTCCAGCTGGCTCTTCACCTTCAAGATGGGCTCACCCGTGCCTGCAGCGGGCAGCAGTTCCAGCGTCACCGGGCCACTGAGCTGCATCGTCGGCGCGCGGCGGTCCAGCAATGCCGGCTGCACCTGCTGCAGCACCAGCGCCAGGCCGGTCGCACTGTCGCGCTGCCATTGGCCCGAGCCCGAGACGCGCCCGGCGGCTTGTCGGCCGTCGTCCAATTCCAGCAGCAGCTCGTCCAGCTGCAGTCGGTTCAGCGGCATCGGCGTGCCGGCCACCTTGGCCTTCACGCGGCTGATCGGGGCGCGGTGCTGGTCCCAACTGCCGGGCAAGGCATTGCGCAGGGTGATCACCGCCTTGGCGGGCTGGTTCAAGCCGGCCGCCTGCAGGCTGATCTCGCTGTCCAGCCGGGTTTCCGGCGCCCGGGCGTCGAGGCTGGAGAGGTCGAGTGCCGTGGTGCTCAGTTGCAGGTCGCCCAGCGGCCAGGCCTCGAACGGCATCACCGTGGCCTTGGCCTGCAGCGCCGGGGCGGGCTGGCCGGCGCGTGCCGGCTCGCCGCTCAGGTCGGCGGTGGCTTGCCAGTGCAGCAGCGGGCCTTGGCCGGCCAGCTTGGCCTGCCAGGGGCGGTTGGCGGTGTTGCCTTGCAGTTGGGCGTTCAGGGCCAGGGCCATCGGGCCCTGGGCGTCAATGCTGGCGCTGCCTTGCAGCTGGTAGCGGTCGGTGCGGGCCTGCAGGCGGTCGATCTGGTGGCGCGTGCCGCCTTCAGCGCCGAGGTGCACCGAGGCGCGCAGGTCTTCGATCAGCGGCAGTGCATCGACCTGCAACCGGTCGACCTGCAACTGCTCGATGCTCAAAATCGCGGGCAAGGCCAGGTCGGCGGGGGCGGTGGTGGGGCTGGTGGACGGCGCACTTTGCCAAGTCGCTGCTTGCACATTCAAGGCTTGCAACTGCAGGCCCGCCCAGGCGCCGGTGTGCGGTCGCCACAGCCAGGCCATGCCGCTCCAGCGCAGGCCGGTGAGTTTCAGGTCACCTGCAGCGCCTTGCCACCGCAGCTCATCAAGCTGCATGCTGCCGCTGCCGAGGGCGCCAGCCAGGCCCTGCGTGCTCAGGCCGGGCACCTGGCCCAGCAGCCAGCGTGTGCCGGCTTCGCTGTGCCAGGCCCAGCCGCCGGCAGCGATGCCCGCTGCCAGCACGCTGCCCGCACCCAGGCCCAGCCACAGGCCAGCGCGGGGGCGGCGGGTGGGCTGAGCAGCAGTGTCTGGAGCGGGCAGGGTGGGGTCGGTCATCAGGAGAAGGTCAGAAGGCGATGCCGACACTCAGGTGCAGTCGGGCCTTGCCCAGGTCGCGGCCCCAGGCCCAGTCGAGCTTGAGCGGGCCGACCGGGCTGCGCCAGCGCACGCCCAGGCCGTAACCCAGCGCGGGCTTCAAATCTTTAACGTCGTCGGCCGCGCGGCCGGCGTCCACAAAGCCGGCCCACCAGACAGACGGCAGGCTGGCCGACACCGGGCGCGCGATCTCGGCGCTGGCCGTGACCAGCAGCTTGCCGCCGGTGGTGTTGCCGTCGGCATTGATGGGGGCGAGTGTGCGCCAGCCATAGCCGCGCACCGAATCATCACCACCGGCGCGGAAGCGCTGGGAATCCGGCACCTGCATGTCGCTGCGCATCAGCACGCCGCCCAGTTCCAGCCGGGCCTGGCTGTACCAGCTCTGGCCCAGCGGCCAGTAGCCGGTGGCGCGGCCATAGAGCCGCAGGAACGGCCCGCGGGCCGAGTCTGTTCCGCGCGCCACGCCGGCGCCCATCTGCATCGACAGGCTGTAGCCGCGCGTGGGCAGCAGGGCGTTGTCGAGATCGCGCCAGACATGGTGCTGCTGCAGTGACAGGGCCGTCACGTCTGCGCAGTCCACCAGCACGCCGCTGTCTCGGCCACATTCGCGGGCGCGCTCCACTTCGGTGAAGGTCAGGCGCTCATAGGTCGGCGCTTCACGGCTGCGGCCCAGGCGCAGGCGCTGGGACATCACCATGTCGGTGTCGGTGTAAAGCCGCTCCAGCGACACGCCCACCAGGTCGCGCTCGAATTGCGGGCTGAGGTGACTGCTGAGCTCGCCGTTCCAGGCCTGCTTGTCGCGGCCCCATTCCAGCTTGTTGCGGGCGGTGAGTGCGCGGTCGAACAGGCGGCGGTGGCTGTGTTCCAGCGTGGCGCGCGGCCCGGTGTTGGTGCTGATGCCGATGGCGAAGGTGGCGGCCTGCAGCGGCGCTTCCTTCAGCCGCACCAGCACATGGGCCTGGCCGGCCTGCGCGGTGTCGGGGTCGAGTGTCACTGTGACCTGGTCGAACAGGCCGGTTTTCTGCAGCCGTTCCTGGTAGTCCAGCATCAGTGTTTCGGTCAGCGCATCGCCGGGCTGAAAACCCGCCAGCCCGCGCACCCGGTCGGCGTCGTGCACGGCCAGGCCGTCAATGTCGATCGGGCCTGCGCGGTAGAGCGGGCCGCTGTCCATCACCAGGAACAGACGCACCTGCTGGGTCTCGGGGTCGACCTGCGCGCCCGTACCCGCCCAGTTGGCGGCGGCGTAGCCGTTGGCGCGCAGCCGGCCGACCAGCGCGGTCTTGGCGTCGCCCCAGGCTGCCGCGGTGAACGGCGCGCCGGCGGGCAGAGGCCAGTCGGCCTGTGCATCGTTGCGCAGGCTGGCGGCTTGCGGGTTGCTGGCGTCGGCCAGATCAGCCAGCTCGCCCTGGAATTCCAGCGTCAGACGGCCCACCCGGCTTTGCGGGCCGGGCTGCACCACCAGGGTCAGGCGGGTGGGTTGGTCGTCGGGCGCATCAATGCGGGCCTGGGCGCTGAAGTAGCCGAGCGTCTGCGCCAGCTGGCGGGCCTGGGCAGGCGCCGCCGAGATCTGGCGTGACCATTCCACTTCACCGATGCTGCCGGCGTCAGGCAGGGCCATGGCGCGGGTGAGGTCGAGGTAGCGCGCCAGCAGGTCTTGAAGATCGCCGGGCGCGTCGATCTTCAGCGTGGGCACCAGGCGGCGGTCGGTGCGGGGGGCGTCAGGCGCTGATGCCGATGAGGACGCCGCTGTTGCAGATGCCGCTGCAGATGCCGCTGCGTAGGCCGATGCCGCCACAACGGCCGGTGCCGTGCTCTGGGCGCTGTCAGTATTGCCAGGCCCGTCCAGCCCCAGGCTTGCGCAGCCGGCAAGCAGCAAACCCGCGCAGCCAGCCAGCCAGCGGCCCCACCACCGTTGGCTCATTTGCTCAGCAGGCGCATCGCACCTTCCAGCCCCTGCAGCGTCAGCGGGAACATGCGCTGCTGCATCAGTTGCTGGACGATCGAGATGCTCTGCCGGTACTGCCAGACGCCCTGCGGCTCCGGGTTGATCCAGGCGTACTTCGGGAACGCGTTCGTCAGGCGCTGCAGCCATTCCGCACCGGGCTCTTCGTTGTTGTACTCAACGCTGCCGCCGGGCTGCAAGATTTCGTAGGGGCTCATGGTGGCGTCCCCGACGAAGATCAGGCGCCAGTCCTTGTTGTACTTGCGGATGATGTCCCAGGTCGGGCTTTTCTCGGCGTAGCGGCGACGGTTGTTCTTCCACATGAAGTCATAGACGCAGTTGTGGAAGTAATAGAACTCGAGGTGCTTGAACTCGCTGCTGGCTGCCGAGAACAGCTCCTCGACGCGGTGGATGTGCTCGTCCATCGTGCCGCCCACGTCCATCAGCAGCAGCACCTTCACCTTGTTGTGCCGCTCCGGCACCATCTTGATGTCGAGCAGGCCGGCGTTGGCCGCCGTGGCGTGGATGGTGTCGTCCAGGTCGAGTTCGAGGTCAGAGCCTTCGCGGGCAAAGCGGCGCAGGCGGCGCAGCGCCACCTTGATATTGCGGGTGCCGAGTTCCAGCGAATCGTCGTAATCCTGGTACGCCCGCTGCTCCCACACCTTCACGGCGCTCTTGTTGCGCCCCGGGCCGCCGATGCGGATGCCCTGCGGGTTGTAGCCACCATGGCCGAGCGGGCTGGTGCCGCCGGTGCCGATCCACTTGTTGCCACCTTCGTGGCGTTCCTTCTGCTCTTCGAGGCGCTTTTTCAGCGTCTCCATCAGCTCTTCCCAGCCCATCTTCTCGATGGCGGCCTTCTCTTCGGGCGAGAGCTCCTTCTCGAGGATCTTCTGCAGCCAGTCGAGCGGGATCTCCTTGCCGAAGTCCGTCAGCATCTCCACGCCCTTGAAATAGGCGCCGAATGCCCGGTCGAACTTGTCGAAATGAGCCTCGTCCTTGACCAGCGTGAGCCGGGCCAGGTAGTAGAAATCGTCGACGCTGTGGCCGATCACGCCCTTCTTCAACGCTTCCAGCAGGGTCAGGTATTCCTTGACCGAAACCGGCAACTTGGCAGCGCGCAGGGTGTAGAAGAAGTCGATCAGCATGGCGGGTGCATCCGGGGGTTCCTGCGCATTGTGCACAAAGCCTCACGGCCCGCGGCGGCGGACGGGCTTGCGGCGGGGCTGTCGGCAAGGCCCCACTCAAGTTGTTTGAGGTGCGGCCGATGAACCAACGAGCGACATGCCTGCCTCCGGGCCGGACGTGTGCTGCCCGCTTTTGTCGCCATCCCGATGAACATACCCACCCTGCTGCTGCTCCTGCTCGTCGCCCAGCACGCGCTTTATGGCGCGGCCTGGTGGGTGGGTGCGATGGTGCTTCGGCTGCCGCGCATGGCTGCGCTGCACTGGATGGGCTATTGCCTCTTGCTGGCCTGCAGCCTGTTGCTGCACGCGCTGGATCTGGGCCTGTCGGAGGGCCTGCTGGTGGCGCTGCGCAACGCCAGCATGCTGCTGGCCTGCATGAGCGTGCGCCGCGGACTGGCCTTGTTCCTGCAACGTGACCCGCGCGACATGGAGCAGCTGGGCGTGCTGATCGGCTACCTCTTGTGCGCGGCGGCCATCGGCCCGCAGGCGGAGCAATTGGTGGCGCGGCATGCGCTGATGGGATGCGCGCTGGCCTGGGTGCTGTGCCGCATGGGCGCAGAGCAGGTGGCGGCCCTGCGCGACGAGTTTGGCGTGCGCGCTGCCTGGGTGCTGGCCTTGCCGCCGATTGCGCTGGGCCTGGGTCTGGCGGCGCGGGGCCTGCACGGCTGGTGGTTTGATGTGCATGTGGGTTTGCGGCTGACCGACGATTCACAAGGCAACGAGATGTTGCTGCTCACCGTGCTGGCGCTGTCGACCCTGTTCCAGTTTTCGCTGCTGTACCTGGTCACCTTCCGCCTGCTGAAGAAGCTGCACCGACTGTCGCAGCAGGATTCACTGACCGGCTTGCTGAATCGCCGTGCCTGGGACCAGGCGCTGGGCACCGAGCGGCAGCGCCTGCGTCGCCGGCCCGGGCCGCTGGCCTTGCTGGTGATCGATGTCGACCATTTCAAGCGCATCAACGACCTGCATGGCCATGCGGCCGGAGACACCGCGCTGGTGGCCGTGGGCCGCGCCCTGCAGCACGTGGCGCGGGCCACCGATGTGGTGGCCCGGCTGGGCGGGGAGGAGTTCGGCATCCTGCTGCTGGACACCGATGTGCCCGGCGCCACGGCGGTGGCCGAGCGCGTGCGGCACGAGGTGTCGCAACTCCAGGTGTCGCATGGCCTGGAGATGATCAGCTTCACGGTGAGCGTGGGGGCCGCCGTGCAGCCCGCCACCGAGAGTGAGTCGCTGCGTCTGGACGAGCTGCAGGCCTGCGCCGACGCCGCGCTCTACCGCGCCAAGGCCGAAGGCCGCAACCGGGTGGTCATCGAGCACTTCGGCCAGCAGCCGCGCCTGCGCATGGCCTGACGCGCAGGCCACACGCCGCAGGCTCATTTGCCCGCCTTGCCCTTGCTGGTCGCCACATCGTGGCGGCGCAGCCAGGCGAAGAACTCGCCGTACCACTGCGCGCTGTTGCGCGGCTTCAGCACCCAGTGGTTTTCATCGGGGAACCACAGCAGGCGGCTGTCGATGCCGCGGGCCTTCAGCGTGTTGTAGTAGGCCAGGCCCTGGGCGTCCGGCACCCGGTAATCGAGCGCGCCGTGGATCACCAGCGTGGGCGTGTTGAAGTTGCCGGCGTAGGTGTGCGGGCTCTGCGCGGCGATGCGCGCCGGGTCTTCCCAGTACCAGGCGCCCAGCTCCTTCGCATGCCAGCTCCAGGCGTCGTCGGCAAACATGGCCTGCCAGTCGTAGCAGCCGGCGTGGCAGATGTAGGCGGCGTAGCGACCGGCGGGCACGTGGCCGTTCATCCAGGCCACCATGTAGCCGCCGTAGCTGCCGCCGGTGGCGAAGATGCGGCGCTTGTCGACCCAGCGCTTCTTCAACAGCCAGTCGGTCGCGGCTTCCACGTCTTCCAGCTCCAGTTCGCCCCAGCGGTGGGTGATGCTGTCGAGGAAGGCATGGCCGAAGCTCGATGAGCCGTGGTAGTTCACGCTGGCCACCACATAGCCTTGCGCCGCGAACACTTTGTTGTTCCAGCGCCAGTGCCACACGTCCCCTGGCGCCGTGTGCGGTCCGCCGTGAATGGTGTGCAGCACCGGGTACTTCCTGCTGCGGTCGAAACCGGGCGGATAGTGCAGCCACATCTGCACCTCGTCGCCCAGCGCGCCGGTGAACCAGACTTCTTCGGTGTCGCCCAGGTTCAGGATTGCCAGCAGCTCATCGTTGAAATGCTCGATGCGGGCTGCCGTGCCATCGGGTTCATGGGCGCGCAGCTGCGGCGGGTGGCTGGCGCTGTCGGCCAGGGTGACGAGGGTGCCCGCCACCTTGTGGAAGGCATGCAACCAGCCGCCCTTGACGACGACCTCGGCGCGCAAGTCCGGCAGGTCAAAGCGCCACAGGTGGCGGCGGCCCTGCTGCTCGGCCGCAAACAGCACGGCCTCGCCGTCTTCTTCCCATTGCAGCGGGGCCTGCACCTCGTGGTCCCACTCGCTGCTCACCACGCTCCAGGTGCTGCCGGTGGCGTCGCCCACGGCCAGGTGGTTGAGCAGCGTGTGCTTGCGGCCCACCTCGGCGGCCAGCCAGGCCAGGCGCTTGCCGTCACCACGCCACACGGGCGCGGTGAGGTGCCAGTCGTCGGCCTTGGCCAGCAGGCTGGTGCGCCGCGTCTTCACGTCGATCACGCTGATGCGGTTGCGGCCGTCGATCGGCTGGTCCGGGTTCACATCGTGCGAAAACGCGATGCGCTTGCCGTCGGGCGAGATGTCGAAGCAGGTGCTGTCGGGCTCGGTGCGCGAGAGCTGCAGCGGGGTGCCCTCGAACAGGTTGGTCAGCTCGCCCGTCTGCACATCCAGCACATGCAGGTGCACCACGCGGCCCACGGGCATGAAGTGGTCCCAGTAGCGGTAGTTGGCCTCGCTGGTGGCCACGCCGGTTTCCTTGCGCGCCTTGTGTTCGGTGTGCGCCTTGGCCTGGGCCTCGGTGCCTTTCAGATGCGGCCAGACCCACGACAGCAGCGCCACGCGCCGGCCGTCCGGGAACCACTTGAAGGCCTCGACGCCCGTGGCCACCACGCCCGCGCGCCGGGCTTCGCCGCCGTCAGGGGCGATGACGTAGAGCTGGGTGGTTTCGTCCTTCACGCCGCCGTCTTCGCGCTTGGCGAGGAAGGCCACCAGATCACCTTTGGGTGAAAACTGCGGCTGGCTGTCCTTGTCGCCGCAGCGGGTCAGCTGGCGCGGCTCACCGCCCAGCGTCGACAACAACCACAGCGCGGTGCGGCTCTTGTTGTCCGCCATTGACGGGGTGCTGACGCTGCACACGGCCTGCGCGCCGTCTGGCGACAGGTTCGCCGCGCCCACGCGCTGCATCTGCCACAGCAGGTCGACGTCCAGGGTGTCTGAAGGCGCCGCCTTGGGCGCTGACTTGTTCGGTTTTTGCGCCATGGGGGCCTCTCAGGAAATCTTGGGTGCGTCAGTGAGCCATCAACGCGGGCGGTTCAGGTGCCACAGCAGCTGGGCCTTCACCTCCGGCCATTCACCGGCGCGCAGGCTGTACATGACCGTGTCGCGCACGGTGCCGTCGCGGCGCAGCGCGTGGTGGCGCAGCACGCCGTCGCGGTGTGCACCCAGGCGCTCGATGGCGCGCTGCGAGGCATGGTTGAAGTTGTCGGTGCGCCAGCCCACCAGCTTGGCGCCAAGCGTCTCGAACGCGTGTTCCAGCAGCAGCAGCTTGGCGGTGGTGTTCACGGCGGTGCGCTGCACGCGGCGGGCGTACCAGGTCCAGCCGATCTCCAGCCGGTCAATGGCGGGCACGATGTCGTGGTAACTGGTGCTGCCCAGCACCTCGCCGGTCTGGGCGTCGAGCACCACGAAAGGCAGCCGGTGGCCCGCCGCCTGGCCGGCCAGGGCCAGCTCGATGTAGGCGGCCGTGGCCTGCGGCTCGGGCACCGAGGTGACCCGGATGTTCCACAACTCGCCATCAGCCGCTGCCGCCTTCAGGCCAGCTTCGTGTGAGGCCTGCATCGGCACCAGGCGGATCGGCCCTCGTGTCAGCTCAACAGGGGTGACGGTGATCATCGCGGGTTCAGCGGTGGTTGCGCTGCATGAACACCAGCTTCTCGAACAGGGTCACGTCCTGCTCGTTCTTCAGCAGGGCGCCCACCAGCGGCGGCAGGCTGACCTTGTCGTCGGTGCTGCGCAGGGCCTCGGCCGGAATGTCTTCGGCCACCAGCAGCTTGAGCCAGTCGATCAGCTCGGAGGTGGATGGCTTCTTCTTCAGGCCGGGCAGGCCGCGCACGTCATAGAAGCTTTTCATCGCCGCAGCCAGCAACTCCTGCTTCAGGCCGGGGAAGTGCACGTCGATGATCTGCCGCATGGTGTCGGCTTCGGGGAACTTGATGTAGTGGAAGAAGCAGCGGCGCAGGAAAGCGTCGGGCAGCTCCTTCTCGTTGTTCGAGGTGATGAACACCAGCGGACGGTGCTTGGCGCGGATGGTCTGCCGGGTTTCATAGCAGTGGAACTCCATCCGGTCGATTTCGCGCAGCAAATCGTTCGGGAACTCGATGTCGGCCTTGTCGATCTCGTCGATCAGCAGCGCCACCGGCGTCTCTGACTCGAAAGCCTGCCACAGCACGCCCTTGACGATGTAGTTGCGGATGTCGCGCACCTTGGCCGATTCTTCCGCGCCGCTCAGCTGGCTGTCGCGCAGCCGGCTCACCGCGTCGTATTCATACAGCCCCTGGTGGGCCTTGGTGGTGCTCTTGATGTGCCATTCGAGCAGCGGCAGGCCCAGCGCCCGGGAGGCTTCCTCGGCCAGCATGGTCTTGCCGGTGCCGGGCTCGCCCTTGACCAGCAGCGGCCGTTGCAGCGTGATGGCGGCGTTGACGGCCAGCATCAGATCCTGGGTCGCGACGTAGTTGTCAGTACCGTTGAATTTCATAGGGCTATCGTTGATGCTCAGGGGGTTCGGGTCAGTATAAGCTCGCCCCTATAATCATTGACAAATCGCAATTGCCGTCGGGTTTGATACCGCCGCGCGCCTGCATTACCCCCTCAAAACCGTCCCACTGACGAAGACAACAGCGATGAAAAAAGCGACCTCCCTGCTGCTGGCCCTGGCTGCCCTGTTCACCTTGTCCACCGCACGTGCCGATGAGGTCAAGGGCGATGCACAGGCTGGCGCCAAAAAGAACGCGATGTGCATCGGCTGCCACAGCATCCCGGGCTATCAGGCCAGCTTCCCGCAGGTCTACAAGGTGCCGATGATCTCGGGCCAGAACGCCAAGTACATCGCCTCGGCCCTTGACGCCTACCGCAAGGGCGACCGCAAGCACCCGACGATGAAGGGCATCGCCGCTTCGCTGACCGACCAGGACATCGCTGACCTGGCCGCCTATTACGGCGCCCACGGCGTGGTGGCCAACGCCGCTGCACCGGCCGCTGCCGAACTGCCGGCCTCGCTGAAGGACAAGCTGACGGCCTGCACCGCCTGCCACGGCGTGAACTTCAACAACACGACCGACCCGGCCAATCCGCGCCTGGCCGGCCAGCACGCCGACTACCTCTACGTGGCCCTGAAGGCCTACCAGACCAACACCCCGTCGGTCGGTCGCTCCAACGCCACCATGGTGGGCATGGCCAAGCCGCTGTCGGACGGCGAGATCAAGCAGATCGCTGCCTTCCTGAGCGGCCTGCCGACCGAACTCAAGACCATTCCGCAGTCGAAGTTCCGTTGAATCTTGTAAGCCCCTGACAGGCGCCTTCGGGTGCCTGTGCCGCAAAAGCCGCTGCCTTTGTCAGCGGCTTTTTTCATGCTCTCCCCGCAGAGCCGGTCGCTCAAGCAAGGCCCGCATTCGCCGATAAACCAGGGAACCCGACGGAGGCGGCGATGGCCGGCGCCCTGCAATGCTCAAAAAGATTCCCGTAGATCAAGTCCGACTGGGCATGCACCTGCATGCCCTGGAAGGGGCGTGGATCGACCACCCCTTCTGGAAGTCGAAGTTCGTGATCCGCGATCGTGAAGACCTGGCCAAGCTCCATGCCAGTGGTCTGTCTGGCGTCTGGATCGATGTGACCAAGGGCCTGGATGTGGCCGAGGTGAAGGACGCGCTGCCCACGCTGCGCCGTGACATGGAGACGGTCGGTGGCGACGTTGCCGTGGTCGCTGACCCCGTGCTAGCCGTGGCAGCCGAGCGCCCGTCCATCGCGCCCATGCCGGCTGCATCGAAGGCGGTGCGGGCACCGTCCCGCATGTCGGCCACCGCCACGTCGGTGCCGGTGGCGGCCACGCCCCCGCCCGCGCCCACCCGCTCCTTGCAGGACGAGCTCAGCCAGGCCGCGGCCGTGTGCAAGCAGGGCCGCTCCAAGGTGGTCTCGATGTTCGCCGAGGCCCGCATGGGCAAGGCCGTGGACGCCGAGCAGTGCCTGCCGCTGGTCGAGGAGATTTCAGATTCGGTGTTTCGCAACCCGGGCGCGCTGGTCAGCCTGGCGCGGCTGAAGACCCAGGACGACTACAGCTACATGCACTCCGTGGCGGTGTGCGCGCTGATGGTCTCGCTCGGCCGGGAACTGGGCCTGACCAGCGAAGAGTGCCGCGAGGCCGGCATGGCCGGCCTGCTGCATGACCTGGGCAAGGCCGCGATGCCGCTGGATGTGCTGAACAAGCCGGGCAAGCTGACCGAGGACGAGTTCGCCATCATGAAGACCCACCCGGAGCGCGGCCACGAAATGCTGCAGGAGGGCACGGCGGTCACCGAGGCGGCGCTGGAGGTGTGCCTGCACCACCACGAAAAGATGGACGGCTCGGGCTACCCGCACCGCCAGACAGCTGACCAGATCAGCCTGCTGGCCCGCATGGGGGCCGTGTGCGATGTGTATGACGCCATCACCTCCAACCGCCCGTACAAGGCGGGCTGGGATCCGGCGGAGTCGATTGCGCGCATGGCGTCGTGGAACGGCCATTTCGATCCGGCGATCTTCAAGGCCTTCGTGAAGAGCCTGGGCATCTACCCGACGGGCTCGCTGGTGCGGCTGCAATCGGGAAAGCTGGCGGTGGTGGTTGAGCAGAACCCGCAGAGCCTGGTGGCGCCGCTCGTCAAGGCGTTCTTCTCGACCAAGTCGCAGATGCCGCTGCCGCCCCAGTTGATGGACCTGTCGCGCACGGCGGACAAGATCATCGGCCGTGAGAACCCAGAGACCTGGGGCTTCAAGCACCTCGACGAGCTGTGGGCCGGCGACGCCGCACCCGCCCGCCGCTGAACGGCGGCCTCAAGGCGTTGGCGGCCGCCAGCGCTTGAGCCACAGGGCGTTGCCCACCACGCACACGCTGGACAAGGCCATGGCGCCACCGGCCACCATCGGGCTGAGCAAGCCGAAGGCGGCCAGCGGCAGCCCGACCACGTTGTAGGCGAAGGCCCAGAACAGGTTGGTGCGGATCTTCCGGCCCGTGGCGCGCGCCAGCGACAGCGCCTCCACCACGCTCCATGGATCACCGCGCAGCAGCGTCATGCCGGCGGTGTGCATCGCGATGTCGGTGCCGCCATCGGCATGGGCCATGGCCAGGCCCACATCGGCGGCGGCCAGCGCAGGCGCGTCGTTGATGCCGTCGCCCACCATCAGCACGGCGCTGCCAGGCGGCAGGCCGACCTTCAGTTGCTCCACCAGCGCGGCCTTGGCGTCGGGGCGAACCTCGGCATGCACCTCGGTGATGCCCACCAGGCTGGCCAGGTGGCCGGCGGCGCCCGGGTTGTCGCCGCTGATCAGCACGCAGCGCAGACCGTCCTTGCCGAGGGCGGCCACCGTGGCCGCGGCGTTGGCCCGCGGGCTGTCACCAAAGGCCAGGCAACCCAGCAACTGCGGCTGACCCGGCGTGCCCGGAGCGGGCAGGGCGGCCAGCCAGGAGACGGTCAAGCCCTGCTGGGCATGGGCTTGCGCCACGTCGTTCAGCGGGCTGCGGTCCACTGCCAGCTCGTCCATCCAGCGTGCACTGCCCAAGGCCGCCCAGCCGCCGGCGTGCTCGGCAGTGCTGCCGATCAGGCCGGTGATGCCGCGGCCGGGCACGGCCTGCAGTTGGGTGGCGACCGGCGCGGCGGGGTCGGTCGGAGGGTTTGCTGTTGCGGATGCTGTTGTGGCGGCGGTTGCGGTTGCGGCTGCTGTTGCGGCATTCAACACCGCCCGCGCCAGCGGATGCTCGCTGCCCGCCTGCAGCGCGGCCGACCAGGCCAGCACCGCGTGCGTGCCCAGGCCTTCTGCCGCATCGATGTGCATCAGCTGCGGCTTGCCTTCGGTCAGCGTGCCGGTCTTGTCGAAGGCCACCACGCGGGCGTCGCGCAGGCGCTCCAGCGCGCTGGCATCACGCACCAGAATGCCTCGGCGGGCTGCCAGACCACTGGCCACCATCAGCGTGGCGGGGGTGGCCAGGCCCAGCGCGCACGGGCAGGCAATCACCAGCACGCTCACAGCGTGGATCAGCGCCGTGGCCAAGCCCGCGCCGTGCCACCACCAGCCGCCCAGCGTGGCCAGCGCCAGCACCAGCACCGCCGGCACGAACACCGCTGCGACCTTGTCCACCTGCTGCTGGATCGGCGCCTTGGCGCCCTGGGCCGACGCCACCAGCCGAACGATGCGCGCGATCTGAGATTCAGCGCCCAGCGCCGTCACCCGCACGGTCAGCAGGCCTTCGGCATTCACCGAACCACCGATCACCGCATCACCGGGTTCGCGCACCACCGGCAGGCTCTCGCCCGTCACCAGCGATTCATCCACATGGCTGCGGCCCTCCGTCACGAGGCCGTCCACAGGCAGCCGCTCACCCGGCTTCACGCGCACCAGGTCGTTCAATGACAGGTTCGATACCGGCACGCGGCTTTCCTGCCCGTCGCGCCACAGCGTGGCATCGGCCGGTCGCAGGGCCTGCAGCGCTTGCAAGGCGGCGAGGGTTTGCCGCTTGGCGCGGGCCTCCAGCCACTTGCCAAAACGCACCAGCGTGACGACCACGGCGGCGCTCTCGAAATACAGGTGCGGCATGCCGTGGGGCTCCCGGGCCCACAGGGCCACCGACAGGCCCCAGGCCGCACCGGTGCCGATGGCCACCAGCACATCCATGTTGGCGCTGCCCGCACGCACGGCCTTGAAACCGGCCACGAAGAAGCGCCCGCCAAACGCCAGCAGCACCACCGTGGCCAGCAGGCCCTGCCACAGGGCCGGCAGCATCCAGTGCCGGCCGATCAGGTCACCCAGCATGGGCAGCACCAGCGGGGCACTCAAGGCGGCGGCCAGCGCCACCTGCGCACCCTCCGAGGGCGGCCAGGCGGCTGATGTGGCGGCCTCACCACCGACCAGGTCTTCCGCATTCGCGGGCTGCGCGTCGTAGCCTGCCTTGTGCACGGCGGCCAGCAGCTGCGAGGGCAGGTCGGTGAGCACCACATGCTGCACCGTGGCCTGGTGGGTGGCCAGGTTGACGGACGCCTCCACCACGCCTTCGACCTTGCGCAGCGCGCGTTCCACCCGGCCGCTGCAGCTGGCGCAGGTCATGCCCTGCACATTGAGCAGGGTCGTGGCCTGCGGCACGCTGTAGCCGGCCTTGTCGACGGCGGCCATCAGGGTGCCCAGGGTCAAGCCGTCGGCGGCATCCACACGCACGGTTTCAGCCGCCAGGTTGACCTGGGCCTGTGCCACGCCGGGCACCTTGAGCAGGGCGCGCTCAACCCGGCCAGCACAGCTGGCGCAGGTCATGCCGCCAATGGGGAGAAGGATCATGGGCTCACTGTACCGGGCTGCTCCATGATCTGGCGCAGGTCTCGCCGGGCAACCCGGGGCGATACTTGATGCATCTCAAAGAAGGATGCCCCCATGATCGAGCTGACCCTCCCGGACATGACCTGCGGCCACTGCGTGAAGAGCGTGACGGCCACCGTGCAGGCGGTGGACGCTGCCGCCACCCTGCAGATCGATTTGCCCACGCACCAGGTGAAGATCAGTTCGGCACTGCCGGAAGCTGCCTTCAAGGCGGCGCTGGCGGAAGAAGGCTACCCGGCCGCCTGAGTTTGCAGGTGCGCTTCGGGCCGTTCAAGCCCGGGATGGCGCATCGCTGCAGGTGCTTATGCACGCAGCAGATACCGCAGGCTCGAACCTTGCATACACTGCGCCCATTCAGACACACATGGATGGAGCCCGCATGAACCGTCGTTTCCTGCCCCGCACGCTGGCCGCCGCGCTGGCCGTCGGCTTGAGCCTGACCCCGATGGCCGCTGGCGCCCAGGCGCAAACCCTGCGCTGGGCCAGCCAGGGTGACCCGCAGACCATGGACCCGCACTCGCAGAACGAGAGCATGACCAACATGATGAATGGTCAGGTCTATGAGACGCTGGTGCTGCGGGACCGGCAACTGGAAATCGTGCCCGGCCTGGCCACCAGCTGGCAGTCCACCGGCCCGCTGAGCTGGCGCTTCAAGCTGCGCCCGGGTGTGAAGTTCCACGACGGCTCGCCGTTCACCGCCGATGACGTGGTGTTCTCGGTTGAACGCGCCAAGAGCCCGACCTCGCAGGTGGCGGCTTATGCCACCGCGCTCGGCGAGGTGAAGAAGATCGATGCGATGACGGTGGAGTTCGTCATGAGCAAGCCGAACCCGGTCTTCATGGAGCACCTCAACAGCATCTTCATCATGAGCAAGGGTTGGTCCGAGAAGAACAGGGTGCTCAAGCCCCTGAGCTTCAAGGACAAGGAAGAAACCTACGCCTCGCTCAATGCCAATGGCACCGGCCCGTATGTGCTGGTCAGCCGCCAGCCCGGCGTGAAGACCACCTACAAGCGCAACCCGGCGTGGTGGGGCAAGTTCGAAGGCAATGTGCAGGAGATCGTCTACAACCAGATCTCCAACGACGCCACCCGCCTGGCCGCCCTGATCTCGGGCGAGATCGACTTCGTGCTCGACCCGGCCCCGCGTGACGTGGCCCGCCTGCGCACCACCTCGGGCGTGAAGGTCATCGACGGCCCGGAGAACCGTGTCATCTACATCGGCATGGACCAGGCCCGCGACACGCTGCTCTACGGCAAGTCGCCCGACGGCAAGAACCCGTTCAAGGACCTGCGCGTGCGCAAGGCGCTCTACCAGGCGATCGACATCGAGACGATCAAGACGAAGTTGATGAACAACCAGTCGGCGCCCACGGCGGTGCTGGTGCCCTCACCGAAGGCTTATTACTTCGACAAGGAACTCGACACGCGCCTGCCGTTTGACGTGAGCAAGGCCAAGGCGCTGATGGCCGAGGCGGGTTACCCGAACGGCTTCGAGGTGACGCTGGACTGCCCGAACAACCGCTACATCAACGACGAGGAAATCTGCATCGCGCTGGCCGCGATGTGGAAGAAGATCGACGTGACGGTGCGGGTCAATGCCATGCCGCGCGCCACCTACTTCCCCAAGACCGAGAAGATGGACACCAGCCTGTACATGTTCGGCTGGGGCGGCGCGGTGACGGACGCTGAAACCACCTTCACCCCGATCTACCGCAACCGTGGCACCAACGGCGTGGGCGAGTACAACCGCGGCAACTACAAGGACGACAAGCTGGACGCCATGGCGGCTGCGTCTACCGTGGAAACCGACCCGAAGAAGCGCGAGGCGCTGGTGAAGGGGGTCTTCCGCGAGCACAACGCCCAGGTGCACCACATCCCCTTGCACCGCCAATTCATTCCGTGGGCCGCCCGCAGCAATGTGGACGTGGCACACCGCGCCGACAACTGGCTGGAAGCCTCCTGGATCACGGTGAAGTGACCTTGGAATCGCCGCCGCCCGCTGCGCTCAGCGCGTGGCGCGGCGGCGAACCGCGTCGAGGTAGGCGTGGCCGTCGGGTGGCTGCCCGCTGCGCTGAGAGGCCCAGATCATCTCGCCGAGGCATTCCATCACCTCGTGCTGGGCGTCGTGCAGCGAATTGCGCTTGGCGGCCAGCAACTCCACCGCCTGGCGGATGCCACGCGGCTGGTCGATCGACACCTGCTCGCTGATGGTCAGGTGCATCGACAGATGCAGGAACGGGTTGGTGCGGCCGTCGTCCACCGTGTAGACCTCGGCCAGCGCGGCTTCCACGTCGCTCAGGTCGCCGTGGTATTCCGGGTGTTCGTCGATCCAGCCGGCGGCCAGAACTTCAATCGGGGCCATGGGCTGGCCGCTGCGCTGCTTCGCGAGGGTTTCGCAGAAGAAGCGGCGGACGTCGTTTTGTGATGGCTGGAACATTCGAGAATTGTCGCCGCGATGAGCAACTTGATCACTGACCCGGCCTTTTACCTTGTCGCCATCCCGGCGGTGCTGCTGATGGGCATTTCCAAGAGCGGCTTCGGCGCGGGGTTCGGTGCGCTGGCGGTGCCGCTGATGGCCCTGGCTGTGCCCGTGCCGCAGGCGGCGGCCGTGATGCTGCCGCTGCTGGCCATCATGGACGCCATGGGCCTGATGGCACTGATCCGCCAGGCTGACAGGCCGCTGCTGGGCCTGCTGGTGCCCGCTGGCTTGCTGGGCACCGTCATCGGCACGGTGCTCTTCGGGTTGCTGTCGGCCAAGGTGGTGGCGGGCGTGGTGGGTGCCGTGACGCTGGCTTTCCTGGCGATCCGGCTGGTGTTTCCGCCCAGGGCAGATGCCCCGCCGCCGCCGCGCTGGCTCGGTTTTATGCTGGGCACCACGGCGGGCTTCACCAGCTTCGTGGCCCATGCGGGCGGGCCGCCGGTGGGCTTTTACCTGCTGCCGCAGCGGCTGGCGCCGGTGGTGTTCACGGCCACCACGGCCGTGCTGTTTGCGGTCATCAATGCGTCGAAGTGGGTGCCCTATGCCTGGCTGGGCCTGATCGACACCCGCAACCTGCTTACCTCACTGGTGCTGGCACCGCTGGCGCCGGTCGGGGTGTGGATCGGGCTGAAGGTGGTGCGGCACATCAACCCGGTCTGGTTCTACCGGCTGTTCCACCTCGGCATGGGCCTCACCGGCATCAAGCTGCTGTGGGATGGGCTGCACTGAAGCCCAGCAGGCGCATCGCGTTTTCCTTCAGGATGAGCGGCTTGACCTTGTCCTTGAAGCCGGCCTCGTCGAAGTCCTTCATCCAGCGCTCGGGCGTGATCAGCGGGTAGTCGCTGCCGAACAGCATGCGGTCTTTCAGCAGGGTGTTGGCGTACTGCACCAGCTGCTGCGGGAAGTACTTCGGGCTCCAGCCGCTCAGGTCGATCCAGATGTTCGGCTTGTGCAGCGCCAGGCTCAGCGCCTCGTCCTGCCACGGCCAGCTGGGGTGGGCAATCACGATCTGGATGTCGGGGAAGTCGATCGCCACGTCTTCCAGCAGCATCGGATTGCTGTTCTGCAGCCGCAGGCCGCCACCGCAGCGCATGCCTGAGCCGATGCCCGAATGCCCGCTGTGGAAGATGGCGGGCAGCTTGTACTCGGCGATCACCTCATACAGCGGCCAGGCCATGCGGTCGTAGGGCAGGAAGCCCTGCACGGTCGGGTGGAACTTGAAGCCCTTGACGCCGTGCTCCTCGATCAGCCGGCGGGCTTCACGCGCACCCATCTTGCCCTTGTGCGGGTCGATGCTGGCGAAGGCCACCATCATGTCGCTGTTCTTCTGCGCCGCGTCGCAGATCTCTTCGTTCGGGATGCGGCGCCGGCCCAGCTGCGATTCGCTGTCCACCGTGAACATCACCAGGCCGATCTTGCGCTCGCGGTAGTAGGCCACCGTCTCCTCGATGGTGGGGCGCAGGCTGGAGCCGAAGTACTTGTCCGCCGCGCGGTCGTATTCCTCGCCGTAGCTGTCAAACGGATTGCGGCAGGACACCTCGGCATGGGTGTGGATGTCGATGGCAATGAGCTCAGAGGTGTTCATGGGATCTCGGCTTGCGATGGGTGGAATTTATTTAATTATGAGAACTAAATGCCCGGTCGGCAAGTGGCCGAAGTTGGTGGGGGCATGGCGCTGTCTACTCTGCAAATGCAGACCTAGGGTAAGGCCTCATAGGGTTTGTTCTGTCTGTCCGGGAAGGTGGCAATTTAGTTCAATGTAATAAGTAAATAGACACTGCAACCGCCTGAGGTCCCGACCATGTCAGATCACGCCGCCCTGCCTTTTGTTGCCGCCACCGGGGTGCTTGCCACCCTGGACTTGCTGAAGATCGAAACCCAGGGGCCGGTGCTGCACCTGCGCCTCGATCGGCCCGTCAAGCGCAACGCCATCAGCGACAGCCTGATCCAGCAGATCCACACGGCCTTCATCAACCTGCCGGAAGAGATCCGCGCCGTGGTGGTGAGCGGCGAGGGCGCGCACTTCTGCGCCGGCCTCGATCTGTCTGAACTGGTGGAGCGTGACATTGGTGGTGCGGTGCTGCACTCCCGCATGTGGCATGCCGCGTTTGACGCGGTGCAATTCGGCCGCGTGCCGGTGGTGGCCGTGCTGCACGGCGCGGTGGTGGGCGGCGGGCTGGAGCTGGCCAGCGCCTGCCATGTGCGCGTCGCCGAAGACTCGGCCTACTTCGGCCTGCCCGAAGGCCAGCGCGGCATCTTCGTGGGCGGCGGTGGCTCGGCCCGCATCCCGCGCCTGATCGGTGTGGCCCGCATGAGCGACCTGATGCTGACCGGCCGCGTGTTTGACGCCGACGAGGCGCAGCAGATGGCGCTGGTGAACTACCGCGCTGCGGATGGCGAAGGCCTGGCCCGTGGCCTGGCGCTGGCGCACCGCATCGCCACCAACGCACCGATGTCGAATTTCGCCGTGATGCACGCACTGCCGCGCATCGCTGACCAGTCGCAATCCGAGGGCCTGTTCACCGAGGCCCTGATGGCAGCGGTGGCCGAGAGCACGCCGGAAGCCCAGACCCGCCTGCGCGCTTTCCTGGAAGGCCGCGCCAGCAAGGTGGTGAAGTCATGAGCGCCGCAAGAGGCGCGCGTTGGCGCGATGCCCGGGTGGGCGGCTGCGTGGAGGCGGCGCTGGAACGCCGCGCCGATGGCGCCCAGGTGCTGCGCTCGGCCGAGCCGCTGGGCTGGTTCCCGGCGCGGCTGACTGACCCGCTGGAGCAATGGGCCGCTGAAGCGCCTGACCGCAGCTTCGTGGCCAAGCGCCACCAGGGCGGCGACTGGCAGCACATCAGCTATGCCCAGATGCTGCAGCGCGCCCAAGCCGTGGGCCAGGCGCTGGCCGTGCGCGGCCTGGGGCCGGACCGCCCGGTGGCCATCCTGTCTGACAACGACCTGGAGCACCTCACGCTGGTGCTGGGCGCCTTGTGGGCGGGTGTGCCGGTGGTACCGGTCTCGCCGGCCTACAGCCTTGTCTCACAAGACTACGGCAAGCTGCGCCACATTCTGGGCACCGTCACGCCGGGCCTCGTGTTTGCAGCCAATGCGGCGTACGGCCGCGCCATTGCTGCGGTGGTGCCCGCCACCACCGAGGTGGTGTTGACCAGCGGCGCCATGGACGACCGCACCGTCACCCCGTTTGCTGACCTGCTGGCCACTGTGCCGGGCGAGGCGGGCGCGGCAGCGCATGCGGCCGTCGGCCCCGACACCATCGCCAAGTTCCTGTTCACGTCTGGCTCGACCAAGGCGCCCAAGGGCGTGGTGAATACCCACCGCATGATGTGCGCGAATCTGCAGATGATTCGCCAGACCATGGCCTTCCTGGCCGACGAGCCGCCGGTGCTGGTCGACTGGCTGCCCTGGAACCATACCTTTGGTGGCAACCACAACGTCGGCATCGCGCTCTACAACGGCGGCACGCTGTACATCGACGAGGGCAAGCCCACGCCCAAGGGCATCCAGGAAACGCTGCGCAACCTGCGCGAGATTTCGCCCACCGTGTACTTCAACGTGCCCAAGGGCTTCGAGGAAATCGCGCGGGCCATGTCCACCGACACGGTGCTGCGTGACCGCCTGTTCGCCAACTGCAAGGCCTTCATGTTTGCAGGCGCCGGCCTGAGCCAGGCCGTGTGGGACCAGCTCGATGCCCACGGTGAAGCGGCCACCGGTGAGCGCGTGCGCATCATCACCGGCCTGGGCATGACCGAAACCGCGCCTTCGTGCACCTTCGCGGTGAACACCGATGTGCGCTCGGGCGACATCGGTTTGCCTGCGCCAGGCGTGGAAGTGAAGCTGGTGCCCGAAGCCGATGGCGGCCTGCATGGCAAGGTCGAGATCCGCTTCCGTGGCCCGCACGTGATGCCCGGCTACTGGCGCGCGCCGGAAGCCACCGCCGACGCGTTCGACGAAGAAGGCTTCTACAAGACCGGCGATGCGGTGGTGTGGGTGGACCCCGCCAACCCGCAGCGCGGCCTGCGCTTTGATGGCCGGCTGGCCGAAGACTTCAAGCTGTCCACCGGCACCTTCGTGAGCGTCGGCCCGCTGCGCGCCCGCGTGATCGCCGAGGGTGACCCCTGCGTGCAGGACGTGGTGGTGACGGGCTTGAACCGCGATGAGATCGGCCTGCTGATCTTCCCGCGGGCGGACGAATGCCGCCAGCTGGCGGGCCTGCCCGCCGGCACGCCGCTGCCCGAGGTGCTGCACGCCGCACCGGTGCGCGCATTTTTCCAGGGCCTGGCCAACCGCCTCTGGGCGGCAGGCACGGGCAGCGCCAACCGGCCAACCCGCATGCACTTGCTGGCCGAGCCGCCGTCCATCGACCAGGGCGAGGTGACCGACAAGGGCTCGATCAACCAGCGTGCGGTGCTGGCCGTGCGCGCCGCGCTGGTGGAGGCGCTGTACGAGGGCGCCGCCAGCGACCCCTACGTCATCCTGCCGCAAACCCGCTGACCCCGAGGGAAAATCCATGAACGTACAAGGACAAGCCGCCCTGGTGACGGGCGGAGGCTCCGGCCTCGGTGAAGCCGTGGCGCGCGAACTGGCCCGCCTGGGCGCCCGCGTGGCGGTGCTCGACGTGAACGCGGCCGGTGCGGCGCGCGTGGCTGCAGAGATCGGCGGCATCGCCTGCACCTGCGACATCACCAATGCCGATGACGTGACCGCGGCGCTTGATGCAGCGGAAGCGGCGCACGGCCCGGCCCGCATCCTGATGAACATCGCCGGCATCGGCACCGCCAAGCGGGTGATTGCCCGTGACGGCTCCCCCGCGCCGCTGGCTGATTTCGAGCGCGTGGTCCGCATCAACCTGGTGGGCACCTACAACGTCATCCGCCTGGCCGCGGCCCGCATGGCCCGCCTGGACGGGCTGGACGACGGCGAGCGCGGCGTGATCGTCAACACCGCCTCGGTGGCGGCGTTCGACGGCCAGGTGGGCCAGGAAGCCTATGCGGCCTCGAAGGCCGGTGTGGCCGGCATGACGCTGCCGCTGGCGCGTGACCTGGCCCAGTGGGGCATCCGGGTCAACACCATTGCGCCGGGGCTGTTCGCCACGCCGCTGCTGCAGGAGTTGCCCGCCGAGGTGCAACAGTCGCTGGCGTCCTCGATTCCGTTCCCGAAGCGCCTGGGCCTGCCGGCCGAATTTGCCGCACTGGCCGCCCACATGGTGGCCAACGGCCACCTGAACGGCGAAGTGGTGCGCCTGGATGGCGCCCTGCGCATGGCGCCGCGCTGACCCTGTTTGAGTTCCTTCCCCCGTTCGAGACACAACACGTTTGGAGACTCCCATGACCCGACCCTCCCGTCCGTTTGTTCGCAGCCTGATGACCGCTGCCGTGCTGGGGCTGGCTGCCACGGCCGCCCTGGCCGATCTGACCATCGGCGTCAGCCTGCCGCTGACCGGCCCTGCGTCGGGCCTGGGCCTGCCGGTGCAGAACTACATCAAGCTCTGGCCGACCTCGATCGCCGGCGAGAAGCTCAAGGTCATCGTGCTGGATGACGCCACCGACCCGACGCGCGGTGTGCAGAACGCCCGTCGTTTCGTGACGGAAGACAAGGTCGACGTGATCATGGGCTCGGCCGCCACCCCGGTGGTGATTCCGATGGCCGACGTGGCCTTTGAAACCCAGACGCCGCAGCTGATGCTGTCGCCCGGCGTGCTGGTGGCCGGCAAGGACGCGTGGTCGTTCCGCCTGCCCCAGGGCAATGCGGTGATGGCGCATGCGCTGATCGAACACATGAAGAAGCTCAACGTGAAGACGCTGGGCTTCCTGGGCTACACCGATGCCTACGGCGAAAGCTGGCTGAAGGACTTCCAGGACCAATCCGCACTGCTGGGCGGCCCGAAGATCGTCGCCACCGAGCGCTTCGCACGCTCGGACACCAGCGTCACCGCGCAGGCGCTGAAGCTGGTCTCGGCCAACCCGGACGCGATGCTGGTGGTGGCCTCGGGCAGCGGTGCCGCGATGCCGCACAAGGCGCTGATCGAGCGCGGCTACAAGGGCCGCATCTACCAGACGCACGCCGCAGCCTCGCGCGATTTGATGCGCGTTGGCGGCAAGGACGTGGAAGGCTCGTTCGTGGTGTCCGGCCCGGCCGTGGTGCCTGAGCAACTGGCCGCTGGCCACCCGTCGAAGGCGCTGGCACAGGACTACGTCAACAAGTACGAAGCCGCGTATGGCAAGGGCAGCCGCAACCAGTTCGGCGCCCATGCGTTCGACGCCGTGGTGGTGCTGGAAAAGGCCGTGCCGATGGCGCTGAAGAAGGCCCGCCCGGGCACCCCGGCGTTCCGTGCCGCGCTGCGTGAGGCGTTTGAAACGATGGGCCGCACGCCGGTATCGCAAGGCGTGCTGAACTACACCAAGGACAACCACTGGGGTTTCACCACCGAAACTGGTGTCATCCTCAAGGTGGTGAATGGCGACTGGAAGGTGGAGTGATCCACCCCCTGAAGCGCCCGTGTTCTTGAACCAGAGGTAGACAGGCCCATGGACTTTTCAATTGCCAGCATCCTGGCCCTGGACGGAGTGACCAACGGCGCGGTGTACGCGCTGCTGGCCCTGGCCACGGTGCTGTTGTTCGCCGTGACGCGGGTGATCTTCATCCCGCAGGGCGAGTTCGTGGCCTTCGGGGCACTCACGCTGGCCATGATGCAGGCCGGCACCGTACCAGGCACCGTGTGGCTGGTGCTGGTGCTGGCCGGCCTGGCCGCGCTGCAGGAGGCGGTGGCGGGCTGGCGCGCGCACCGGCCCTTGCGGCACACGCTGCGGGCCGTGCTGGGCGTGCTGGCCTGGCCCGTGGTGGCCGCGCTGGTGGTGCGCTGGGCGGCTCCGCAGCAGTTCCCGCTGGGGGTGCAGGCCGTGCTGACGCTGGCGCTGGTCACCCCGCTGGGTGGCCTGATCTACCGACTGGCCTATGAATCGCTGGCTGATGCCAGCGTGCTGGTGCTGCTCATCGTCTCGGTGGGCGTGCACTTCGTGCTGACCGGCCTGGGCCTGTATGCCTTCGGCGCTGAAGGCTTCCGCAACCCGCCGTTCTGGGACGAGCGCTTCGCCTGGGGCCCGCTCACCCTGTCGGGCCAGACGCTGATCGTCTTCGGCGTGTCAATGGCGCTGATCGTGATGCTGTGGCTGTTCTTCGAGCGCTCGCTCTGGGGCAAGGCCCTGCGCGCCACGGCGGTGAACCGCCTGGGTGCGCGGCTGATGGGCATTTCGTCCACCGGTGCCGGCCGCCTCAGCTTCACGATGGCCGCTTTCATCGGTGCCTTGTCGGGCCTGCTGATCGGGCCGACCACCACCATCTTTTATGACTCCGGTTTCCTGATCGGCCTCAAGGGCTTCGTGGCAGCGGTGTTCGCCGGCCTGTCCAGCTATCCGCTGGCGCTGGTGGGCGCACTGGGTGTCGGCCTGCTGGAGAGCTTCGGCTCGTTCTGGGCCAGCGCCTTCAAGGAAGTGATCGTGTTCGGCGCGATCCTGCCGGTGTTGTTGTGGCGCTCGCTGCGCGACCCCCATGTGGAAGAGCACTGAGATGCGCAACCTTTCCAAGTTCATCCTGCCGCTGCTGTGCGCGGCCATGTTGCTGGTGCCGGCCCTGCCGGTGCCCGAGTTCTGGATCACCCAGCTGAACTACATCGGCCTGTATGCGCTGGTGGCGCTGGGCCTGGTGGTGCTGACCGGCGTGGCCGGGCTCACCAGCTTCGGCCAGGCGGCGTTTGTGGGCGTCGGCGCCTACACCACGGCCTGGCTGACCACCGCGATGCAGGTCTCGCCCTGGCTGGCGTTGCTGGTGGGTGTGGCGCTCGCCGTGCTGGTGGCGCTGGTGCTGGGCGTGCTCACGCTGCGCATGTCGGGCCACTACCTGCCGCTGGCCACCATCTGCTGGGGCCTGGCGCTGAACTACACCATGGCCAACATGGAGTTCCTCGGCAAGTACGACGGCATCCTGGGCGTGCCGGCTCTGAGCATCGGCGACATGTCGCTGGCCAGCGGCCGCTCGATGTACGTGCTGATCTGGGTTACCGCACTTGGCGCGGCGATTGCGGTGATGCACCTGCTGGATTCGCGTCCGGGCCGGGCCATTCGCGCGCTGAAGAACGGCACCACGATGGCCGAGGCCATGGGCATCTCCACCTTCCGCTACAAGATGGTGGCCTTCGTGCTGGCGGCTGTGCTGGCGGCGCTGTCGGGCTGGCTGTTTGCGCACTTCCAGCGCACGGTCAATCCGTCGCCATTCAGCCTCGCCAAGGGCATCGAGTTCCTGTTCATGGCGGTGGTCGGCGGCGTGGGCCATGTGTGGGGCGCCTTCACCGGTGCAGCCGTGGTCAAGCTGCTGGAAGACCAGTTGCAGGTGATCCTGCCGGCACTGATCGGCAGCAGCGGCAACTTCGAAACCATCGTCTTCGGCCTGGTGTTGATCGGCGTGCTGAAGTACGTGCCGGACGGCCTCTGGACCTTCGTGAAAAGGCTGCTGCCGGCACAACAGCGTGAGCGCGACTGGGTAGGCGCTGCGCCGCTGCCCAGCCGCAGCAAGCCGGTGGCCGGTGAGGTGCTGCTCGACGTCAACAAGGTGCGCAAGCAGTTTGGTGGCCTGGTGGCGGTGAACGACATCAGCTTCACCATCCGCGCGGGCGACATCATGGGCCTGATCGGCCCGAACGGCGCCGGCAAGTCGACCACCTTCAACCTGGTTTCGGGCGTGCTGGGGCTGACGAGCGGCCAGGTGAACTTCCGGGGCCGCAACGTGGCCGGCTTGTCGTCGCGGCAGATCGCCCGCGCAGGCATGAGCCGCACCTTCCAGCACGTGAAGATGATCCCCGAGATGACGGTGCTGGAAAACGTGGCGCTGGGTGGCTACCTGCGTACCTCCAGCGGCGCCTTGAAGGCCATGTTGCGCCTGGACCGCGAAGAAGAGCGCCGCCTGTTCGCCGAAGCCGAGGCGCAACTGCAGCGCATCGGCATGGCGGACAAGCTGCACGAGCTGGCCGGCAACCTGGCGCTCGGGCCGCAACGCCTGATGGAGATTGCGCGCGCGCTGTGCACCGACCCCTCGCTGCTGCTGCTGGACGAGCCCGCCGCCGGCTTGCGCCTGAAGGAAAAGCAGGCGCTGGCCGATGTGCTGCGGCAGCTGAAGGCCGAAGGGCTGTCCATCCTGCTGGTGGAGCACGACATGGACTTCGTCATGGGCCTGGTCGATCACATCACCGTGATGGAGTTCGGCACCAAGCTGATCAGCGGCACGCCCGCGCAAGTGCAAGCCAGCCCCGAAGTGCGGGCGGCCTACCTGGGCACGGAACACTGACATGAGCCAATCCATTCTTTCGGTACAGGGCCTGCACGCGGGCTACGGCAAGGCCGAGGTGCTCTCGGGCCTCAGCCTGGAGCTGCCGCGCGGCTCGGTCGTCACCGTCATCGGCCCCAACGGCGCCGGCAAATCCACCACGCTGAATGCGTTGATGGGCGTGCTGCCGTCCCGTGGGCGGGTGATGTTCGACGGCCAGGACATCAGCGACAGCACGCTTGAAGACCGCGTGATGGCGGGCCTGGCGCTGGTGCCTGAAAAGCGCGAGCTGTTCGGCACCATGTCGGTCGAAGACAACCTGGTGCTGGGCGGCTTCAAGCCGATGCGCCAGCGCGTGCCTCAGTGGCGCAGCACGCTCGATGAGGTCTACACCATCTTCCCGCGCCTGAAAGAGCGGCGCGTGCAGCTGGCCGGCACCTTGTCGGGCGGCGAGCGCCAGATGCTGGCCGTGGGCCGCGCCCTGATGAGCCGGCCCAAGGTGCTGATGCTCGATGAGCCCAGCCTGGGCCTGGCGCCGCTGGTGGTGAAGGACATCTTCCGCACCATCACCCAGCTGCGCTCGACCGGCGTGAGCATCCTGCTGATCGAGCAGAACGCGCGGGCTGCGCTCGAAGTGGCCGACCACGGCTACGTGCTGGAGACCGGCGCCGTGGCGCTGGAAGGCCCGGCCAGCGCGCTGGCCACCGACTCCCGCGTGATCGACACCTACCTCGGCGCCAAGAAGCACTGAGCTCGGCCACCGGCCTTCGGGCCTGGTGGCCCCCTCCCGAAAGCCTTTTCCCGATGTGGCACTACAGCCCCCCGCTGCGCGATTGGCGCTTCGTGATCGACGATGTGTTGCAGGCGCCCGCCGCCTGGGCCGCGATGCCGGCCCTGGCACACTGCGACGCTGACACGGCCGCGCTGGTGCTGGCCGAAGCCGGCAAGTTCACCGCGGAAGTGCTGGCCCCGTTGAACGGCCCCGGCGATGTGCAGGGCTGCCAGTGGACGGCTGGTGAGGTGCGCACGCCGGATGGTTATGCCCAGGCCTACCAGGCCTTCGTGGATGGTGGCTGGCCCGCACTCGCGGCGCCGGAGGATGCCGGCGGGCAGGGCCTGCCGCACCTGCTGAACGCAGCGCTGAACGAGATGCTGGCCTCGGCCAACCATGGCTGGACCATGTACCCCGGCCTGCTGCAGGGCGCGATGGATTGCCTGTATGCCCACGCCACGGACACTTTGCGTGAGCGCTACCTGCCGAAGGTGGTGAGCGGCGAATGGTTGTCCACCATGTGCCTGACCGAGCCGCAGGCCGGCAGTGACCTTGGGCTCATCCGCACCCGCGCCGTGCCGCTGCCTGGCACCGCTGGCAGCGCCGAGCCGGCCTATGCGCTCTCAGGCACCAAGATCTTCATCTCGGGTGGCGAGCATGACCTCACGCCGAACATCGTGCACCTGGTGCTGGCCCGGCTGGATGACTCGGCCCACGGACCGGCGCCGGTGGGCACCCGCGGCCTGACGCTGTTTGTCTGCCCGAAGCTGCTGCCCGACGGCAGCCGCAACGGCGTGCACTGCGACGGCATCGAACACAAGATGGGCATCAAGAGCAGCGCCACCTGCGTGATGCGCTTTGATGGCGCCACCGGCTGGATGCTGGGTGAGCCGCACCGCGGCCTGGCCGCGATGTTTTTGATGATGAACTCGGCGCGCCTGCATGTGGGCCTGCAAGGCCTTGGCCACCTGGAAGTGGCCACCCAGAACGCGCTGCGGTATGCGCAAGAGCGGCTGCAATCGCGGGCGCCCGCACGGCCGGCCGAGGTGCCTGCAGCGGGCGTCGACCCGGTGAGTTTTCACCCGGCTGTGCGCCGCACGTTGTGGCGCCTGAAGGCCCGCACCGAAGCCGGCCGCGTGCTGGCCGCCTGGGCCGCGCAGGCGCTGGACGAGCAGCACGGCCACACCGATGCCGCCATGCGTGACGACGCCGGCCACCGCGCCGCGCTGCTCACGCCGGTCATCAAGGCGCTGCTCACCGACCTGGGTCACCACGGTGCTGATGAAGCGCTGGGCGTGTGGGGCGGCCATGGTTATCTGCGTGACTGGGGCATCGAGCAGGTGGTGCGCGACAGCCGCGTGTCGATGATCTACGAGGGCACCAACCAGATCCAGGCGCAAGACCTGCTGCTGCGCAAGGTGCTGGTCGACGGCGGCGCGCGGCTGGCCTCGTTGCTGGCATGGGCTTCGGCCCAGTGCGAGGGCAGTGTGCATGCCCCCGCTGCACGCAACAGCCTGCAGTTGGTTGGCGAGGCGGCAACCCAGCTGAAAGCCGATGCCGCCAACGATGGCGAGCTGCCGTTCCGCGCGGCAGATGCCTGGCTGATGGCCCTGGGCGAAGCGCTGCTGGCCTGCGCCTGGGCCCGCATGGACGCGGTGGCAGCCAAGGCACTGGCCGCCGGCGAGGGCGATGCTTCGTTGTTGCAGGCCAAGCAGGCCACGGCGCGCTTCCAGTTCACCCACCTGGCCGGTGAGGTGCCGCGCTGGCTGAGCGAGGTGGCTGCGGCGCGCCATCCGATCGAGTTCCTGCCCGACGCCGTCGCGGGCTGAGTCGTCTCCTATCATTGCGGCCCATGCCAGCTTCGAAGTCCCTGTCTTCTGCCGCCCCGGTGGCGCCTGCCGCCAAGTCCGCCTCCGCGCCTGCAGCCGCGCTTGACCAGTCCGGCCTGAGTCACCTGGTGGGCTATGCCAGCACGCTGGCCTCGGTGCTGCTGAAAAAGGCCTTCCAGAAACACCTCGGCGCCCTGAAGCTCAAGGCGGTGGAGTTCTCCATCTTGGTGCTGGTGGACACCAACCCCGAGGTCAACCAGAAGCAGCTGGGCGCGGCCATTGACGTGGCGCCGCCCAACCTCGCGATGATCCTCGACCGCATGGCGGAGCAGGGCTGGGTGCGCCGTGAACGCTCGGAACGCGACCGCCGCGCCCAGCTCATCCGCCTCACGCCCGAGGGCCAGGCCCTGACGACGCGCGCCCGCAAGATCGCGCTCAGCATGGAAGCCGAAGCGCTCAAGAACCTCAGCGCGGCCGAGCAGGCCATGTTGCTGGAGTTGCTGCAGCGCGTGGCCCGTGGCCGCGGCGCCGCCCGCTGAGCCGGGTTGCTGCGCCGGCCACGCAGCCGGCAATCTTGAGCCGCCGCACGTAACCGTTGGCACACGCGTCTGGCCGTGATGGCCGGGCTGGGGGCCTGCCCGGCGCCTGCTGTGAACGCCGCCCGACGGGTGCATTTGTGTACTTCGCACATTGGCAAACCGTTACATCAGTGACGAGTCTGCGGCTACTACTTGCACGGCGCAAAATGAAAAAATCTGCATTGCGGTAAAGTGCGTGCCGGCGAGACAGCGATGTCCCGCCTCCGGGCCTTCCCCGCCCGTCAGCATGAGCCAGCAGAGCCCGGCGACGGCCACAGTCGATGGGACAAGAACCAATGAGTGCAGAGCAGCAGTTGCAGGCTTGGGCGTGCGTGGCGGAGCGGCTTCAGGCCGACGGGGTGGAGGATGCGGCGAGGGCAGAAGGCGAGTTGTTGAGCCTGCTGCAGGAAATACGGCTGGAGCGCGGCACCGTGATGCGGGCGCGTGGCCTGCTGGCCGTGTACGGGCGCGTGGCGGGCCTGGTGAGCGCCCCCGCGGCACTCGATGACCTGCGGCTGGCCCGGCGGGTCTTTCGCAGCAACCAGCGCTGGCAGGAAGAGGCGCGCTGTCTGCAGATGATTGCCGTGGCCCTGCGCGAACGTGGCGCCATGACGGCCTGCGTGGCCGTGGTGCGCCACACGCTGATGATGGGGCTGCTGTCGATGTCGGAGCGGGCCGATGTGGCCCACACCGGCGTGCAGGCCCAGATGGCGCTGCTGCAGTTTGACGATGCCGACATCTGGGCCCAGCGCTACATCCGCCCCTACCTGACCGGCGCGGCGCAGGCCACCGACCGCCAGTGCGAGTTGTGGCTGGGCTTGTGCCAGCTGCACCTGCAGCAGTATGAGCGGGCGCTGGCGCGCCGCAGCGTCTACACCCTCGATCTGTCGGCCGACCACCCACCCGACACGGTGCTGGCGGGCCTGTGCCTGGACAAGGCCCGGCAGAGCCTGACCGCGGCCTCGGCCTGCGCGCAGGGCATGCTGGCGCGCCAGCAGGTGCAGATGCTCGGCATGGTGATGAACGGCCGCGACGGTGACCTGGCCAGTGCGCGCGCCGTGTTCGACGAACTGCGGCTGTCCTGGGCGGGCGCGCCCGCCGCCTTCCAGGTGGCGCTGCAATGGCACTTCGCCGGCGTGCTGCGTGACCAGGGCGTGCCGGAGGCGGCCCTGCGCGTGCTGGGCCAGGGGCTGGAGCTGGCGCGCCGCCATCAGGCCGACCACTGGTTGCCCGTCCTGCTGTTCACCATGGCGCAACTGGCCCAGGAGCAGGGCCGCGCCGCCCAGGCGGCCGAGTGCTATGACGCCTTCATCCAGCTGCATGCCTCGGCCCTGCGCAATTCGGTGTCGTGGTTCACCGATGCGGAAGACCTGGCCACCTTCGGCCCGCCGCCGGACCCGGTGGCGATGCAGCCGGCGCCGTTGACCGCGCGGCCGGGCTTTCTGCAGCGCGCGCTGGACCTGCTGGCCGCCAACGACTTCCGGCCGATGGACGTGGACAGCGTGGCTCGCAGCGTGCACGTCAGTCGCCGCACGCTGGAGCAGGCGGTGCGCAAGTTCGAGGACAAGAGCCTGCTGGAGCTGATGCGTGACCGCCGCATGGGCATCGCCATGCACCGGGTGCGCACCACCGACCTGCCGCTGCAGGAACTGGCTCACGCGCTGGGCTACCAGAGCGGGGGCTCCTTCGCCCGGGATTTCAAGAAGGTGTTTGGCCTGGCGCCGAGCGCCGTGCGCTCAGGGTTGGACAGCCGCTGAGCTTGCGGGCGGCGCCGCCACGGGCTCTGCCCGCAGCGGGCGCCAGGCCATGGCCACCACCCCGGCCACGCTCAGCGCCACCAGCGCCCGGCCGAAGCGCCGCAGCAGCGAAAAATGCTCGGCGGGCGTCCGCTGGAACTCCCAGCCCTGCTGCACGGCTGCCACGATGCGCGACGTGGCCCAGCCAGTGCTGTTCGGCTCCACCAGCACGCTGCGGTTGGCAGCGCCGATCTGGCGCGGCGAGGGCAACGCACTGACAAAGGCGATGCCCGCGCGCCGCACCTGCGCCAGCTCATTCACGCTGGTCACCTGGCTGCCCATCATCAGCACGCCCATGCGCCGCGACAGTTCTTCCAGCGCGCGCCACTGGGCCTCGAACAGCGGGTCGTCCACCTGCTTCACCAGCGCGCAGTGCAGGTCGATGTGGTGCGGCTTGAACACCATCATCAGTGCCTTGATGGCCGACAGATCATCGGCCGGCCGGAACGACAACCCCAGCTCGAAACCGCATTCCTCGCAGCGCTGCCCGAACGCCAGCACGGCCACCAGGTCAGTGCAATGCACGACATGGTGCAGCTCGATCACCACGCGGCGCGCCAGTACGCGCGCGGCCAGCAGTTCCTCCACGTCCTCGTCGTCGGCGTGCGCGATGCTGCGCGCGTCCAGCGCGATGATGAGGCGGCGCACGCTGGCCCGCCGCGGCAACCGTTTCGACAGCCGTTCTCGCCAGGGCAGCCCGAGCGGCAGGGCGCAGAGCTGGCTGTCCTCCAGGCTGTCCCGGATGATCACGCCGGTGATCCGGGTGGCGTGCAGGCTGTCATCGGCCGTGTTGAGCACGGGATGACTGGCGATGCGGTGGGGGTCGAGGGTGATGCGTGGCACGGCGTTTCCTGAAAGCGCTCTCAGGATGCCTGTGCAGGGTGCGCGCCGCGCGCCACAAGACCAGCCGCGCTGCAGATGTGTGCGGAAACGGCGTGCCCGTTGCGGAATTCGCGTGGGTGGCCGGGGCCGGCCGGTGGCTCAGTCGAGCCGGACGCGGATGTCGGTGTGCTCGTGCATGCCGATGGCCTGGAACAGCAGGTCAATCAGGCGGTGAACCTGGGTGAAGGCGAGGTCACGCCCGGCCTGGCGCTGGGCCACCACCCAGTTCAGCAGGTCGCTGCCCGCCACGAAGTCGACCCGCACCAGCATGTCGCAACGCAACTCCACCATTTCCGCACGTTCCACACGTATCGACATGTCATCGAGCATGCGCTGCTGATCACCCACCAGCTGGCCCGACAAGGCCAGCGTGACGAGCATCGGCGCGCCGGCTTCCATCGAGGTGGCGGCCAAGGTGCTCTGGGCGTCGCCGAGGATGGACAGGGTGGCGGCTTCGGTGTGGTGGCCGTCGTTCAGTTCGCGGATGCTGCACTGCGGCTCCGGCCAGGCCGGTGGTGACAACTCGTAAGTCACACAGTAATCAATGCCCAGGGTATCCAGCAGGTCGGCTCGCTTGAGCAGGTGCAGCACCCGTAGCTGGGCCAGCCAGAACACCGGGTCGACGTCGGCCACGCCCACGGGGGCGATGTCATTGAGCACCCGCAGCAGGTGCTGAGTGGCCAACCAGTGCATCGGCACCGCCTGCTCCGCCCACTGGTTGAGCAGACGCAGCAGTGCAGCCGCGCCTTCGGCGTCGACCGTCAGCAGCGGCGACCAGTCGATCAGCCACGGCGGCGGCAGCTGCACGGCATGCGAGGCCAGGTGGGCCACGGCGTTCGGGTCGAGCGAGGGCGGGCAGATCCAGCCCACCGCCTGGCCGTCCGGGCGCAGCTCCGGGCGCACCTGCTGTTCGGCGATCAGGCCGGGCAGCGAGCGCCAGTCGGGTGGTGATTCGCCGAAGCGGTGGGCGAAGGCCTCGGCGCGCTGCTCGAAGCGCTGCTGCTGGCCGGTGGCCCGGTAGAAGTCGAGCAGGATGGCCCAGGTGTCGGCCTGGCCCTCACGCGGGCCGCCCGGCTCCAGCAGATGCAGCAGGGCTTGCTCGCAGGCGCCAAATTCGGCATTGGCAAACGCCATGACGGGCAGCGACAGCTCGGCGTCCATCGGCCGCTCATGCGCTTGCAGGGCGCTGCTGCGTGCGCCCCAATCGGTGGCGGGCACGCTGTTGGCCTCGCCTGCTGCTGAAGGCGGCGGGGCGGGTCGGAAGGCCTGGCGAAAGGCGGCGGCGCGGCGCTCGCCACGCAGCTTCATCGGCACCGTGTTGGCAAAGGCCGCGGCCGGTGCTTGGGCTTGTGACAGGCCGGGGCGCCCGGCCTTGGCCAGCAGGCCGGCCAGGCCGTGGCGCGAGGCCATCTGGCGCTCGATCGCGTCGATCTTGGCCAGCACGCCGGCCTTTACCACTTGTTCCGGCCAGGCTTCGGCGTTGTCGGTGGGGCGGGTGTGCTCATCCAGCCAGGCGAAATGCTCCGACGACAAGCCTTCACGGCGCACCGAGCGCAGCAGGTCGAATTCGCGTTTGCGCACCGCGTCATTGCGGCGCTTCTGGTCGATCAGCACCTTCAACTGGGTGCGCGAGAGCTCCGACGCCTGAGCGTCGGCCGGCGTGGTGGCGGTGGTCACCTTGTCCAGCATCTGGCGCAACAGGTGTCGGGTATCTGAGCGTTTCATTGCAAGAGAGAGGTGGCGGACTGCCGCACACGCCTTGCCAGGGGCGGCACGTTGAATGGCGCTTTCATTGTAGGGAAGCCCGGGGCGTGCCTGCTGACGCCTGCGTCAACGCATCGGCGAGATCGCCAATTCGGTCAGGGATTCCGTGGTGGGCACCACCAGGCCGGCGTTCAGCACCACCCGGTTGCGGCCGGCGCGCTTGGCGCGGTAGAGCGCCTCGTCAGCGGTCTTCAGCAAGGAAGCCAGATCGTCCGGGTGGTTGGGCACGAGGCTGCACACGCCGATGCTCACCGTGATGCCGACCGCGCCGTAGCCGGTGTCCACCGCCAGCGCCTGCACGGCCGCACGCATGCGCTCGGCCACCGCGATGGCGCCGTCCGGGCCAGCGCCGGGCATGACCACGCAGAACTCCTCGCCGCCGTAACGGGCCACCAGATCGTCCGTGCGCAGGGCCTGGGCCTGCAGCTCACGCGCCACGGTTTGCAGGCAAAGATCGCCCGCCAGATGGCCGTGGGTGTCGTTGAACATCTTGAAGTGGTCCACATCGACCAAGGCCACCGAGAGTGATTTGCCGGCCACCGTGGCCTGCTCCAGCTCGCGGGCCAGCACGTCGTCGAGGTAGCGCCGGTTCGGGATGGCGGTCAGGCCGTCGGTCATGCTGAGCTGCGACAGCTTGCGGTTCACGGCCTCCAGCTCGATGGTGCGTTCCCGTACGCGGCTTTCCAGCTGCTCGCGGGCTTCATGCTGCACCCGCAGCGCGGCAGCCTGGGCGGATTCGCGCAGCGACCGTTCTTCGTTCAGGCGGGCGGCCAGGCCGAGCGAGATCAGCAGCACCTCGATGGCACTGCCGATCTGGGCGGCATGTTCGGTCAGCAGGTTGCGCTCGATCAGGCCGAACTTGTTGGCGGCCAGGATGGCACCGCCGGCCAGCACGCAGCCAAAGGCCAGCAGGAAGATCTGGCCCGGCTTGTAGCCTTCATTGGCCCGCAGCGCCGCCAGCACCGTGACCAGGCCAATGGCCAGCACGGCTGACACGATGGAGAACTTGATGCCCACCGAATAGGGCAGCACGAATGCGGCGGCTGTTGCCACCAGGTTCATGACCACCAGCGCGCGCACGGCGCTCAGGCGCCAGGCGGGCAGCGGCTGCAACTTCATGAACGTGGCCGCAAACGCGCAGCCGGTGGCCCCTGAGAGGCCGAGCAGCACCACCAGCGCGGTGTCGTTCCAGGCGGTGGCTTCGGGCCACAGGTACTGGAAGCTCAGGCCGGTGAGCGTGGTCAGGAAGGTGCCGATGGCGGCGACCCAGGCCACATACAGCGCATAGACCTTCTCGCGCACCGTGATCAGCAGGATCAGGTTGTAGATGAGCAGGCCGCCCATCACCCCGATGTAGCCGCCATGCAGCAGCATGGTGTCCTGGTCGTGGCTGGCGAAGGCGTCGGGGTCCCAGAGCTCCAGCGGGAACTGCATCGAACTGCTCGTCTCCACCCGAGCCAGCAGCGCCAGCGTGCCACCGGCTTGCAGCGTCACGGGCACCACGAAATTGCGGTGGCGAATGGGGCGGTCGGCGAAGGCCAGCTTGTCACCGAGATGCTGGTGTTGCTGAGCCTGCTCGCTGCCGTTGTCTGGAACGGCTGAAAGCCACAGATCAATGCTGTCAAGCACCGGGTAGCCAATCTCCAGCAGCCGCCGCGTTGAACCATGGCCATCGTGCGTCAGGTTGGCGCGGAACCAGAACACGCTGCGGGTGTAGCCAAACTTGGCGTTGTGGTTGCCGGTGGATTGCCAGGCAGACGCCGGCAATTGGCGGATCTGGTCGGCCGTCATCTGGCCGGCCGGGTCTTCGAAATAGTCCATGGCCACCGCCTCGCGGGCGGGCATGGCGTGGCTGATGGCGGGCAGCGCCAGCAGCAGGCTCAGCAGAAACAGGGAAAGCAGTTGCTGCCAGCGCCGAGCCAGCGCGCCCGGCCACCGCTGCGCCGCGGCCGGCCGGCGAAGGGCGGGGTGGGGCAGGCGGGTTGAAGGGGCTTCCACGGGCATGGCGTCCATTCCCGGGGAAGCCACGTTGGCCGCACAAACCGGGTTCCCGGTCTTATCGGCTGCTTTGGCGCCTTATGAAGCGCCAAGCGTCACTTACTGCGGAAAGGTTCCGGGCAGGAGGATCCGGCGGTCGACGTTGTCGAGCCGGGTGTGGCCGCAGAACGCCATCGTCAGATCAAGTTCCTTGTGGATGATTTCCAGGGCCTTGGTCACGCCGGCCTCGCCCATGGCGCCCAGGCCGTACAGGAACGACCGCCCGATCAGGGTGCCGCGGGCGCCCAGGGCCCAGGCCTTGAGCACGTCCTGGCCGGAGCGGATGCCGCCGTCCATCCAGACCTCGATGTCCTGGCCCACGGCGTCGGCGATCGACGGCAGGGCTTCGATGGACGACGGGGCGCCGTCGAGTTGCCGGCCGCCGTGGTTGCTGATGATCACGGCGTCAGCGCCGGACTGCGCAGCCAGGCGGGCGTCTTCCAGGTCCATCACGCCCTTGATGATCAGCTTGCCGCCCCAGCGCTTCTTGATCCATTCCACGTCGTTCCAGCTCAGGCCCGGGTCGAACTGCTCGGCCGTCCAGGAGCTGAGCGAAGACAAATCACCCACGCCCTTGGCATGGCCGACGATGTTGCCGAAGCTGCGGCGTGGCGTGCCCAGCATGCCCAGGCACCAGCGCGGCTTGGTCATCAGGTTGATGATGTTGGCCAGCGTGGGCTTCGGGGGCGCCGACAAACCGTTTTTCAGGTCCTTGTGGCGCTGGCCGAGGATCTGCAGGTCCAGCGTCAGCATCAGCGCGCTGCACTTCGCGGCCTTGGCGCGGTCGATCAGGCGCTCGACGAAGTCGCGGTCCTTCATCACATAGAGCTGGAACCAGAAGGGCGCCTGGGTGTGCGCGGCGATGTCTTCGATCGAGCAGATGCTCATCGTCGACAGCGTGAAGGGCACGCCGAATTTCTCGGCAGCGCGTGCGGCCAGGATTTCGCCGTCGGCGTGCTGCATGCCCGTCAGGCCGGTCGGGGCGATGGCCACCGGCATGCGGCTGTCGATGCCGACCATCTTCACCGCGGTGCTGCGGTTTTCCATGTTCACGGCCACGCGCTGGCGCAGCTTGATCTTCTGGAAATCGGCCTCGTTGGCGCGGTAGGTGCTCTCGGTCCACGAGCCCGAATCGGCGTAGTCGTAGAACATGCGCGGCACGCGCTTTTTGGCCAGCACGCGCAGGTCTTCGATGTTGGTGATCACGGGCATCCGGTTGTCTCCAGGCATTTTTGTGCAGCCGATGCTAGCTGCGCCGCCCGCCGATTGGCCGGAAACTTATTCAGGCCTTGCCGGAAACGAGCGCCAGTCCTTCCGCGGCGGCGTGGGCGCAGGCTTCGCGCAGCCACTGGGCCGTGGCGTGCGCCAGCGGGTGATCGGCACAGGTGCTGAGCAGGTAGGCGGTGTCCGGGCGCGCCAGCGGTGTCTGGCCGGCGCCCATCACCGGCACCAGGGCGCCCGAGCGCAGCGCCTGTCGCGCCAGGCTGGGCCGGGCCAGTACCACGCCCTGGGCCTGCAGCGCCGCTTCAAGCGTCAGGCCGAGGTCGATCAGGCGCGGGCCCTGGTCGGGCTCGGGCCAGCTCAATCCGCAGGCGCGGAACCACGGCGCCCAGGGCTCGACCGGCGTGCGCAGCAAGGGCCAGCGGGCGATGTCTTCCGGGCTGTGCAGGTGCGGCTGCTGCGGGCCCAGCTCGGCCAGCAAGGCGGGGCTGGCCAGGGGAATCAGGTGGTCGTGCATCAGCACCCGCTCAGGCGCCGCGCCGGCCAGCGGGCTGTGGCGCACTTCCAGGGTGGCGTCGCTGGCAGGGCCGTCGATGAAGGGTGACGACAGCAAAATCTCAAGTTCGACATCGGGGTGCGCCTGCGCGAAGGCGGGCAGGGCGGGCACCAGCACCAGCCGGGCGAAGGTGGGCGGCGCGCACAGCTGCACCCGCTGGCGCTGCTGGGCGCTGCGGCGGTGCAGCGGCATGGCGGCCAGCAAGCCGAGGGCGGCACGCACCTGCTGCAGATATTCCTTGCCGATCGGCGTGGGCACCAGGGCCTTGGCACCGCGCTGCAGCAGCACCACGCCCAGCAACTCTTCCAGCGCGTTGATGCGCTTGCCAACCGCGCTGGCAGTCACGTGCAATTCATCCGCTGCGCGCTCGAAGGTGCCCAGTCGAACGGCGGCCTCAAACGCACGCAGACCGTCCATGCTGGGCAGGCGCAGCGCGGGCGAGGTCAGCGGGGCGGCGTTGGGGTCGAGGTGGTCAGGGAGTACAGCCATCGTGGCCGCACTCTATCAAGCCGTGGCATCTTGTTTTGGCGCGGTCGCCATGCTGTCGGGCCAGGCGCGGGCGCGGTATTGCGCCGCAGCGATTCTTGAAGGCGTGACAAGGCGGCCATTTGCGCTGCATCAAGGTGGATGCGGGCGGGCAGAATGTCGGCATGTTTGTGCCCACATCCACAGAAAACACCACCGCCATGGCGCCCCGAACCGCGCGGCATGCCTGGCAGCGCGTGTTGTGGCTGGTGGCGGGCTGGCTGGCCTTGTTGCTGGGTGTGGTGGGGGCGTTTCTGCCGCTGCTGCCCACCACGCCGTTCGTGTTGCTGGCTGCCTTCTGCTTCTCGCGCGGCAGTGCGCGCTGGGAGCACTGGCTGATTCACCACCCGCGGCTGGGGCCGATGGTGCGTGACTGGCGCGCCACCCGGGCCGTGCCGCTGCGTGCCAAGCAACTGGCCACGGTGATGATGACCTGCAGCTGCCTCTGGGCCTGGTGGGTCATTCCGTCGGTGTGGCGCTGGGCGCCGGCCATCAGCTGCGCCTGCGTGGCCTTGTGGCTCTGGCGCCTGCCGACACGGCGCTGAAGGGGCTCAGGGCGTCACGGGGCCTTGGGCCAGGTCGCTGCCGTTCATCGCTTCCAGGTTGTCCATCGCGGGTTCCTCGTCGAACAGGTCCGGCTCTCGGGCCAGCAGCGCGTGGCTGGGGGAGCCTGTGCCGGTGCTGTGGCTCGTTGGTGAGCTCCCGGCCGCCTTCGGCCTGGTTCGCGCCCCCGAGCGTGCCGGCGCCAGCACCGGTGCATCCGCCCGCGTCAGGCCGGCCACCCGCACGCCCAGCAGGCGCAGGCGCCGGCTCAGGTCGACGCGCTTCAGGCACTGTCCGGCAGCCAGCCTGATCTGCGTGCCGTCCGCCGTGGGCGCGGGCAGCGTCAGGTCGCGCGTCACCGTCTTGAAATCATCGAACCGCAGCTTGATGCCCACGGTGCGGCCCACGTAGCCCTTGCGCTGCAGGTCGTCGCCGACGCGCACGCACAGCTCGGTGAAGATCTGGCTGAGCTGGGCGCGGTCGCGCACGGCATGCAGGTCGCGCTCGAAGGTGGTTTCGCGGCTCATCGACACGGGCTCGCTCTCGGTCACCACCGGCCGGTCATCCTGCGCATGGGCGGCGCGGTGCAGCCAGGCGCCGTAGTGGGCGCCGAAGCGTTCCATCAGCCACAAGGGTTCCATCGCGGCCAGCTGGCCAATGGTTTCAATGCCCAGCGTGGCCAGGCGCGCACCGGCCTTCGGGCCGATGCCGTTGATGCGCCGCACCGGCAGCGGCCAGAAGCGGCTGGTGATGTCGTCGACCATCAGCATGGTCAGGCCGTCGGGCTTGTCGAGGTCGCTCGCCACCTTGGAGAGCAGCTTGTTCGGCGTCACGCCGATCGAGCAGCTCAGGCCGGTTCGCCGCTTCACGTTGTTCTTGATGTCGCGGGCGATGGCGCGCACGCCGCCGAGCGGGTCGTGGCCGACGGTGTCTTGCGCGCCGGGCACGTCGGTCAGGTCGATGTAGATCTCGTCGATGCCGCGGTCTTCGATCACCGGCGCCAGCTCGGCGACCGCCGCCTTGAAGGCCCGCGAGTAGTGGCGGTACTGGTCGAAGTCGGTGGGCAGCAGCACAGCATCGGGCGCCTTGGCCGCGGCCTTCATCAGGCCCATGCCTGAAAACACGCCCAGCGCCCGCGCCTCATAAGTAGAGGTGGTGATGACGCCGCGGCCGGTGTAGTCACCCAGGCGCGCATAGGTGCGGGTGCCGTCGGCCTGGGTTTGTGGCTGGTGGCGCCGCCCGCCGCCGATCACCACCGCCTGGCCCCGCAGATCGGGGTAACGCAGCAGTTCGACCGACGCATAAAAGGCGTCCATGTCGAGGTGGGCGATGAGGCGGCGGCGTGTCATGGTGGCAACTACTGGATGGATTATCAGCCCGACCATCGCGAAAACAAACCTGCTTTCCAATGCAGTTTTCGCTTGAAATGTGCGCAAAGCACATTTATAGTGAGGCCACGCTGAAGGCAGCAAAGCATCTATCCAGATGCCCTTGTTGTCCTTCCTACCCGTCACTGGCACCCGGCACGGTCCAGTTCAACCACGGTCAGGCTTGCTGTCTGGCCCTTGCTTGTCTCTGGAGGTTTCCATGTTCAATTCAACGACGCTTCGTGCCCGCACTACCCTCAACAGCCGCTTTGGCCCCAGCCTGCGCTGGGCGGGTGCCGGCTTGTGCCTGTGCGCCCTCGCGGTCCTGGTTGCCTGTGGCGGCGGTGGCGGCGGTGATGCCACCACGGCGGGCAGCAACACCGGCGGCAACGCCACGGCCAGCGCTTACACGGCAGGTGCCATCTCCGGCTTCGGCTCGATCATCGTGAACGGTGTGCGCTTCGACGACAGCAGCGCTGATGTGCTCGACGACGACGGCGTGCGCCATGGCCGTGACGAACTCAAGCTCGGCACGCAGGTGGAAATCGAGAGCGGCTCGCTCAACCGCACCACCCAGCGCGCCAGCGCCAGCATCATCCGCTTTGGCAGTGCACTGCTGGGCCCGGTGGAAGCCATCAACGCCGCCAGCAACCAGCTGACGGTGCTGGGCCAGACGGTGGAAGTGGCCACCACCACGGTGTTCTCCGACGGCCTGTCGGGCGGCCTCAGCGCCATCACCACCGGCATGGTGCTGGAGGTGCATGCCCGCCTCGACACCGCCCGCGCCGTTTATGTGGCCACCCGCATCGAAGCCGAGACCGGCGCCACCGCCTACCAGGTGCGCGGCACCGTGGCCTCGCTCGACACCACCGCCAAGACCTTCCGCATCGGCAACGCTGTCATCAACTACGCCGGCGTGGCCACCGTGCCCACCGGCCTGGCCAACGGCAGCAATGTGCGCGCCAGCCTGCAAACCACGGCCGTCAATGGCCAGTGGGTGGCCACGGCCCTCAAGTCGGCGGAGCGCAAGGTGGGCAACCACAGCGAGTCGGAAGTGCACGGCCTGATCACCGCGTTCACCTCGGTCACCGCGTTCAGTGTCGACGGCCTGGCGGTGGATGCCACCAACGCCAGCTTCCCAGACGGCCAGACCGGCGTGGTGCTGGGTGCCCGTGTCGAAGTGGAAGGCCCGGTCGTGAACGGGGTGCTGGTGGCCACCAAGGTCAGCGTGGAAGACGAAAGCCACGACGGCCGCGGTGAGGACTACGAGTTGCACGGCGCCATCAGCGGCCTGGACACCACCGCCAAGACCTTCACCCTGCGCACGCTGAAGGTCAGCTACGCCAGCGTCACCCTGTGGCGCGGCATCACCGAAGCCCAGCTGGCCAATGGCGCCACGGTGGAAGTGAAGGGCTCGCTGTCGGCGGACCGCAGCACGCTCACCGCCTCGCGCATCAGCCGGGAAGACTGAACCCGGCCCATGGCCCCCTGGCGTTGCCGCTCTGGCGGCGCCAGGGCCCGGTCAGGTGTCACCGTTATGATGCCCACAGGTTCAGAAGTACATGTCGCAGCCTGCCGATTCCTCCACCCCCGAGCATGCTGAACAGCAGGCCCTGATGGGTGCTGTCCAAGCGTTGATGTTGCCCCTGGCCCGCCTCGTGGTGGCCCGGGGCGTTGCGTTTGGTGAGGTGGAAGAGGCGCTCAAGCGCGCGATGATTCAAGCCGCCCGCGAAGCAGCGCTGCAGGCCAAGCCCGATGCCTTGCCGCATCGGCTGGTCAGCCGAATCTCTACCGCCACGGGCATCAACCGTCGCGAAGTGACGCGGCTGGTGGACACCCGCTCAGACGTTCGGCCGCCCCGCCGCCCGCTGGCCGTGGAGGTGTACGCCCACTGGCTGAGCGATCCGCGCTACCGCGACCACCTCGGCCAGCCCAGCCCCTTGCCACGCCAGGGCGTGAGCTTGAGCTTCGAGTCCCTCGCCCGTGAAATCACCAGCGATGTGCACCCGCGCAGCCTGCTGGACGACATGCTGCGGCTGGGCTATGCGCGCCTGTCAGAAAGTGGCGACCAGGTCGAGGCCGTGCCTGATGCCTTCGTGGCCAGTGGCGACGTGGTGCGCTCGTACCAGATCCTCGGCTCCAACATCGGCGACCACCTGAGTGGCGCGGTGGCCAACGTGCTGGGCAATGGTCGCCAGCATTTTGACCAGGCCATCGTGGCCGACGGGCTGACCGACGCGTCGATGGACGCGGTGCGCAAGCTCATCGTGGGCCAGTGGCGCGCGGTGTTTGACCACCTGGTGCCTGCGCTCGAGCGCCTGATCAGCGCCGACCGCGAACAACGTCCGGAGGCCGAACGACAGCGTGTGCTGATCGGCCTTTACAGTTTCAACCAGGCCCAGGAAAACGCCGCCCCCGGCGACCAGCCTGCCGACGAAAGCTGACATGACCCGCATGCCCTTTTTCCGCACTTCGGCTGTTGCAGGCCGCACCCCGCTGTGGCGCTGGTTCTCGACGCTGTTGCTGGCTGCGATGTTGCATGCCTGCGGTGGTGGCGGGGGCGGTGGTGTTGGTGGCCAGGGCACGGGCACCTTCGCCTACACCCAGGGCCCGATCTCGGGTTACGGCTCGATCATCGTCAACGGGGTGGAGTACGACGACACCGCCACCGACCTGAAAGTGACCAACGAAGACGGCGCCACCCTGACGGCTGCTGACCTGAAGCTGGGCATGACCGTGCAGATTGACAGCAAGGGCATCAACACCAGCACGCTGACGGCCGTGGCCACCGCGGTGAAGGTCACCAGCGAAGTGGTTGGCCCGGTCAGCGCCAGCGACCTGACCGCCGGCACCCTGACGGTGCTGGGCCAGACGGTGAACATCACGGCGTCCACCACCTTCGACAGCCGCATCACGGGCGGGCAGGCCGGTGTGGCGCTGAACAGCGTGGTCGAGGTGTACGCCATCCACGACCCGGTGTCGGGCACCTACGCGGCGCGCCGCATCGAGCCCAAGAGCACCGCCACGACCTATGTGGTGCGCGGTGCGCTGAGCCAGCTCGACACCACCGCACGCACCTTCCGCATCGGCGGTGCGACCTTCGTCTACAGCAGCGGCGCCTTGCCGGCTGACGTGGCGAACGGCGCGATCCTGCGTGTGAAGGTGGCAACCACGCCGGACGCGCAAGGCCGCTGGGTGGTGGGCTCAGGCGGCCGCACCGAGCGCAAGCCGAGCGATGGCTCGGAGGTGGAGATCGAGAGCGTGGTGTCGAGCTACACCAGCAATGCCGCGATGGTGGTGGGCGGCCTGACAGTGAATGCGTCTGGCGCCGCCATCACCCCCGCTGGCAGCGTGATCGCAGCCGGCGTTCGGGTGGAGGTGGAGGGCCGCATGCAGAACGGCGTGCTGGTGGCCACCAAGCTGGAAGTCAAGGGCGGCCCGAGCGACAGCGGCGGCGACGACAACGGTGGCGGCCAGGAGTTCGAGCTCAAGGGCCGCATCACCAGTGTCGACACGACTGCCAAGACCCTGGTGTTGCGCGACGCGGTGGTGGACTGGAGCGGCAGCGTGGTCTACGTCAATGGCACGGCAGCCAACCTGCTGGCCAATGCCAAGGTCGAGATCAAGGGCACCCTGTCGGCCGACGGCAGCCGCGTGATGGCCACGCGCATCGCCTTCGACAACTGAGGTCATTCAGACCTGCAAACGCAAAGGGCCCCGATGGGGCCCTTTGTCATTCCGTGCTTCTGCCGGCGCGCCGTTCAGCGGCGCCTTGGAAGCATCAAGCCAGCCGTGCCTGGTGCCGCGCGATCTGCGCCCGCGCCTGCGACGGCGCCGTGCCGCCCAGCACATTGCGGGCGTTGAGCGAGCCGCGCAGCGTCAGCACCTCGAACACATCGTCGGTGATCGACGCATGGAAGCCCTGCAGCGTGGCCAGCGGCAGCTCGGCCAGGTCCACGCCCAGCTTCAGGCCTTCCTTCACGGCGTGCGCCACCACCTCGTGGGCATCGCGGAAGGGCAGGCCCTTCTTCACCAGGTAGTCGGCCAGGTCGGTGGCGGTGGCATAGCCGCGCAGCGCGGCGCGCTCCATGGCGTCGGCCTTCACCACCAGACCGCCGCTGCGGCTGCCGTCGGCGGCCACTTCACCGCCGATCATCTCGGCCATGATGCGCAGCGTGTCCTTCACCGTGTCCACGGTGTCGAACAGCGGTTCCTTGTCTTCCTGGTTGTCCTTGTTGTAGGTCAGCGGCTGGCCCTTCATCAAGGTGATCAGGCCCATCAGGTGGCCCACCACCCGGCCGCTCTTGCCGCGGGCCAGTTCAGCCACGTCGGGGTTGCGCTTCTGCGGCATGATCGACGAGCCGGTGCAGTAGCGGTCCGACAGGTTGATGAAGCCGAAATTCTGGCTCATCCACAGCACGATTTCTTCCGCCAGACGCGACACGTGGATCATCACCAGCGTGCTGAAGCTGGTGAACTCGATCGCGAAATCGCGGTCGCTCACGGCGTCCAGGCTGTTCTGGCAGACGCCGTCGAAGCCCAGTGCGCGGGCCACGGCTTCGCGGTCCAGCGGGTAGCTGGTGCCGGCCAGCGCAGCGGCGCCGAGTGGCAGGCGGTTTACGCGCTTGCGCACGTCGGCCAGGCGCTCGGCGTCACGGGCAAACATTTCCACATAGGCCAGCATGTGGTGGGCAAAGCTCACCGGCTGGGCCACCTGCATGTGGGTGAAGCCGGGCATCACGGTTTCGGTGTGGTCGGCGGCGGCGGCCAGCAGCGCGCGCTGCATGTTGGCCAGCAGCACATCGATCTGGTCGATCTCGCTGCGCAGCCACAGGCGCACGTCTGTTGCGACCTGGTCGTTGCGGCTGCGGCCGGTGTGCAGGCGCTTGCCGGCGTCACCCACCAGTTGCGTCAGGCGCGCCTCGATGTTCAGGTGCACGTCTTCGAGTTCCAGCTTCCACTCGAACTGGCCGGATTTGATCTCGGCGCGGATCTGTGCCATGCCGCGCTGAATGTCGGCGAGGTCTTGCGCGCCGATGATGCCTTGCGCCGACAGCATCGCCGCATGGGCCAGGCTGCCTTCGATGTCGGCGGCCCACATGCGCTTGTCGAAGAAGACGCTGGATGTGTAGCGCTTGACCAGCTCGCTCATCGGTTCTGAAAACAGGGCCGACCAGGCCTGGGACTTCTTGTCGAGTTGGTTGGTGCTCATGCGCGGGGCAGACGTTGGGAGAAAGGCTGCATGGCCGCCTTGGAAGGCGGGCGAAACCCTGATTTTAGGCGGCCTGCTTGCCGCTGGCCGCTCGGGGCGGACAGAATGGCTCTTGTGATGGCCTCCAAAGATCCCGGCCCGAGCAGTGTCTGGAGCGACCTGCGCGATGCGCTGACCCAGCCCGACCCCGAGACCACCGGGCCGCTGACCTTCTGCGCCAGTGGCCCGGTGGTGCGTGCGCTGCTGGGCGTGCATGTGCCGATGGCGCTGGCCCTGTGCTGGGTGGCGCCCGGCCCTGCGGTGTGGGGCCAGTGGCTGGCCGAGGGTGCCACGCTGGCGGTGCCGGCTTGCCTGGCCTGGCTGCTGTGCATGTGCGTGCTTCTGGCGCAGTGGGCGCCCATGGCCCGTGCGGCACCGATGGTGCAGGGCGCCGCGGCGGCCACCAGCGCTGCAGCCATCACCGCACTGGTGTGGTGGCCGCTGCACCGGGCGGGCCTGGCGCCGGGTGATACCGGCGCGCTGCCACCCACGCTGTGCGGCGCGGCCTGGGGCTGGGCCTTGTGGCAGGTGGAGCGCTGGCGCCAGCGGGCGCGCATGCCTGCCGCCGCCGCCGCCCGCCTGGCCGATTTGCAAACCCGCATCCGGCCGCACTTCCTGTTCAACACGCTCAACAGCGCCATCACGCTGGTGCAGCTCGACCCTGACCGCGCCGAAGAGCTGCTGCAGAACCTGTCGGACTTGTTCCGCGCCGGTCTCGGCCAGCTCGACCAGCCGACCACCGTGGCGGCCGAGGTGACCCTGAGCCAGCGCTATCTGGCGATCGAGCAACTGCGTTTTGGCAGCCGCCTGGAGGTGGACTGGGACCTCGACCCCGCCGCCGCCCACGCCATTCTGCCCATCCTGGCCCTGCAGCCTTTGGTGGAAAACGCGGTGCGGCACGGGGTGGAGCCCAGCGACAAGGGCGGTCGCATCGAGGTGCGCACCCGCCGCCGGCGCGACCGCGTGCTCATTTCCGTCACCAACTCCGTCCCCGAGGGCCCGACCCGCCATGGCCACGGCATCGGGCTTGCGAGCGTTCGCCAACGGTTACGTTTGCTGCATGATCTGGATGCCGATTTCCGCAGTGGATTGATCGAAGATGGGCGCTGGCGCGTCAGCATCGGCGTGCCGGCTTGAGGGAGACGACATGAGCGTGGACACACTGCGCCTGATGCTGGTGGATGACGAGCCGCTGGCGAACCTGCGCATGAAGCGCCTGATTGACGACGGCGCCTGGCCCGGCGCCGAGGTGGTGGCCACCGCGGGCAGCGCCACCGAAGCGCTGCACCTGCTGAGCAGGCAGCCAGTGGACGTGGTGCTGATGGACATCCACATGCCCGGCATGGACGGCCTGGCGCTGGCCCGGCGCCTGCGCGAAGCCCCGCAGCCCAGCGCTGTCATTTTCATCACTGCCCACGCCGAACATGCCTTGCAGGCCTTCGAGCTGGACGCGGTGGATTACCTGACCAAGCCTGTGCGCCTCAGCCGCCTGCAGGACGCCCTCACGCGGGCTTCCACCCGGCTGGGCCGCCAGGTACCTGTGGCCGCCTCACCGGCCGCTGCGGCAGAACCGGCGATGCTGGTGGTGAGCGACCGCGGCCGGGTGCTGCGCATTCCGGTGGACGAGGTGGTGTACCTGCGCGCCGAGATGAAATACGTGACGCTGCGCACCACCCGCCACAGCTACGTGCTCGACGACGCGTTGTCTGACCTGGAGCAGCGCCTGGGCGAAGCAGTGGTGCGCATCCACCGCAACGCGCTGGTGGCCAAGGCGGCCGTGCGCGCGCTGGAGCGGCGCGCCATGCCGTCGGACGACGGCGACGATGGCCCGGACGCCTGGGCGGTGCGCCTGGCACCGACCGACGACTGGCTGGCCGTCTCACGCCGCCAACTGGCCGCCGTGCGCCAGGCGCTGGCGGAGGAAGGCCTTTGAGGCAGCGGGGCGGGCTGCGCGGGCGGTTGCTTGCGGGGCGCGCGGATTGGCGTGTCATGGCTGGGTTGGCCGTGGCGCTGGTGGTGGTCGGCTGGCTGCTGTTGCGCGACGTCGGCCCCCGCGCAAGCTCATGGGGCGGCGTGGTGTTGGCCAGATTGGGCATCGCGCCTGAGACTTCGGTGGCCGCAGACGAGCGCGCGTCAGCCCCTCAAGCGAGCCCGAGGGTTGCAGTGCCGGCGGACGATCCCTGCGGGCCGGGAGCTGCACCCGACATGCCCGAGACCGCCTTGGTCAAGGCCAGCCGGCGTCTGCGTGACGATGTGGTGAATGCGTTGGCTGCCAGCCCGGATGTGAGTGATCAGGCCACCGCTGCGCTGCTGTCGATCACGCCGTTCATGGATGACCTGCCCACCTCGGCGTGCACTGACAACCCTGCCTGCCTGCAGAAGTGGACCGACAAGCAGATGTCACGCGAGCGCGTGAATACGGACGCGGTGGTGCAGCGTCTCGCGGCGCTCGCCGATCGTTCTCGATCGCCCTACGTGTATGAAATGGCGACGCTGGGTTGCCGGGAACTGGTCAAGGGTTCGGTGGCTGCCACGGAGGCCTGCAACAACCTCTCGCTGGAGCGCTGGGCTTCGCTGGATCCGCACAATGCCGTGCCTTGGCTGGCGCTGGTGGAGCGGGCGCAGCAGCGTGACGACAAGGCGGCCGTGGACAACGCGCTTTACCAGGCAGCCACGGCGACGAAGAGCGGCGGCGTGGCCAGCGAGCTGATGCGACGCGTGCTGGCGCAGGTGCCGACGAACGACACCCACCGTGATTTGCAGGCCGACATGGCTGCCCGCGCTTTTGGTGTGGCCGTACTCGACATGATGGGATCGGGCCACATGACCGCCATGGGCCTGTGCCGTGACGAACACATGGCCGACAGCAACCGGCGGCAAACCTGCCACCTCCTGGGGGCGCGGTTGCTGGCGGATTCAGACACCCTGCTGCAGAGCCGTCTGGCGCTGGCGCTGGTCAAGCGCACGGGCTTGGGCTCCAGCGAATTCACCACCAAGGCCGACGAGCTGGATGCGCTGGATTGGGCGGTTCGGCAGCGCTCCGGGGAGCTGGAGCATCCGTCCGATGGGCAGGGCTGCCGCGCCACCGTGGCCGCGGTGCGCTACTTCGGCGAGATGGCGCAGTCGTCCGAATTGGGCGTGGCACGCCGGACGCTCGATGACCACCTGCGTCGCTCCGGGCAAACCGTGGCTGATGTGGCGCGCCAGTCTCGCCAGTCCCGCGACAAGGCAGCGGCACCATGAACACAGGGCCGGCACCCCGCAAGGTGTCGGCCCTGTGTTTGCCGCTGCTGCAGAAGCAGCGCGCCCGAAGCCTCAGCCCGTGTTGCGCAGCCCCGCCGCGATGCCGTTGATCGACAGGTGAATGCCGCGCTGCAGACGCTCATTCACCGGGTCGCCTTCACGCTTCTTGCGGTAGCGGCGCATCAGTTCCACCTGCAGGTGGTTGATGGGGTCGAGGTAGGGGAAGCGGTGCTCGATGGAGCGCGCCAGGCTCGGGTTCGATTGCAGGCGGTCGTCCTCGCCGGTGATCAGCGCCAGCGCTGCGTGCGTACGCTCCCATTCTTCGCGGATGGCGGTGAAGATCTTCTTGCCCAGGCGCTTGTCCTCGACCAGCTCCACATAGCGCGCGGCGATGCGCAAGTCGCTTTTGGCCAGCACCATGTCCAGGTTCGACAGCAGCGTGCGGAAGAACGGCCACTGGCGGAACATTTTCTGCAGCAACTCCAGGCGTTGGGCGCGGCCCTTGCCCTCGTCACCCAGGAAGGCTTCCACGGCCGAGCCGAAGCCGCACCAGCCCGGCAGCGCCACGCGGCACTGGCCCCATGAGAAGCCCCAGGGAATGGCGCGCAGGTCTTCAATCGCGCGGGTGGCCTTGCGCGAGGCCGGACGCGAGCCGATGTTCAGCTCGGCGATTTCGCGGATCGGCGTGGCCGAGAAGAAGTAATCGGTGAAGCCCGGGGTGTCGTACACCAGGTCGCGGTAGGCGGCCATCGAGCCGGCGCTCAGCACTTCAGCGGCTTCCAGGAAGGACTTGGGCGGCGCCTTGGTCGGGTGCAGCAGCGTGGCTTCCAGCGTGGCTGCCACCAGGGTTTCCAGGTTGCGCCGGCCGATTTCGGGGTGGGCGTACTTCGAGGCAATCACCTCGCCCTGCTCAGTCAGGCGGATCTGTCCGTTCACGGTGCCCGGGGGCTGGGCCAGGATGGCCTGGTAGCTCGGGCCACCGCCGCGGCCCACCGTGCCGCCACGGCCGTGGAACAGGCGCAGTCGAATGCCGTGCTGCTCACGCAGGCTGGCGAACATGTCCACCAGCGCGATCTCGGCGCGGTAGAGCTCCCAGTTGCTGGTGAAGAAGCCGCCGTCCTTGTTGCTGTCGGAGTAGCCCAGCATCACGTCCTGCTCGCCACCGCCGCGGGCCACCAGGGCGGCCACGCCGGGCAGGGCGTAGAACTCTTCCATGATGCGGCCGGCGTTGCGCAGGTCGGCAATGGTTTCGAACAGCGGCGAGACGATCAGATCGGCCGTGGCGCCCTCGGCCAGCACGCCCCGCATCAGGCCGCATTCCTTCTGCAGCAGCAGCACTTCCAGCAGGTCGCTCACGTCTTCCGTGTGCGAGATGATGTAGTGGCGGATGGCCTCGACACCGTAGTTCTGGCGGCCTTGCAGGGCGGCCTCAAAGATGGCCAGCTCGCCCTGGGCCAGAGCCGAGTAATCGGCACCGCGCACACGCAGGTTGCGGGCGTCGTTCAGCAGACGCACCAGCAAGTCGCGGCGGCTGTTTTCATCAAGGGCGCTGTAGTCGGCTTCGATGCGGGCCACGCGCAGCAGCTCGGCCACCACGGCCTCGTGCTGGTCGGAACTCTGGCGCAGGTCCACCGTGGCGAGGTGGAAACCGAACACCTGCACCGCGCGCATCAGCGGGGCCAGGCGCGGGCCCACCAGTGCCTGGGCATGGTGGGAGCGCAGCGAGCGCTCGATCACCTGCAGGTCAGCCAGGAACTGCTCAGGCGCGGTGTAGGGGTTCTGCGGTGCCACGGCGTGGCGCAGCGCCTCGGTGCCGGTCAGCTCATGCAGCGTGGCGGCCAGTCGGGCATACACGCCGATCAGGGCGCGGCGATAGGGCTCGTCTTCGCGGTGCGGGTTGCGGTCGGGCGAGGCCTCGGCCAGGGCCTGCATCTCGGTCGAGACCGGGGCCAGCATGGCCGAGATGGACAGCTCGGCACCCAGCGTGTGCACTTCCGTCAGGTAGTGGCGCAGCGCGGTTTCAGCCTGGCGCGACAGGGCCATCTTCAGCGTGCTGGCGGTCACGTTCGGATTGCCGTCGCGGTCGCCGCCGATCCAGTTGCCCATGCGGAAGAAGTTGCTCACCTGGTGGCCCGGCAAGGCTTCTTCCACGTCGCGGTACATGCGCGGAATCTGGCGCAGGAAGGTCGACTGGTAATACGACAGTGCGTTCTCGATCTCGTCGGCCACCGTCAGCTTGGTGTAGCGCAGCATGCGCGTCTGCCAGAGCTGGGTCACGCGGGCGCGGATCAGTTCCTCGTTGTCCTGCAGTTCACGGGCACCACGCAGTTCGTCGCGCTGGCTCACCAGCTCGGCCACGGCGCGCTCGGCATCCAGGATGCTCTTGCGCTGCACTTCGGTGGGGTGGGCGGTGAGCACCGGCGAGATGAAGGCCTGGTCGAGCGCGGCTGCGATGTCGGCGGCGCGGTGGTCGGCCCGGGCCAGCTTGTCGAAGCAGTGGGCCAGCGAACCCTCCTGCGTCGTGCCTTCGGCGTCATGCACGGCACGGCGGCGCACATGGTGGCGGTCTTCGGCGATGTTGGCCAGGTGCGAGAAGTAGCTGAACGCCCGGATCACGCTGACGGTCTGGTCGGCCGAGAGGTTCTTCAGCAGACGGTCCAGCACGCGGCCGGCGGAGGCGTCCTTCTTCAGGCGGTAGGCCACCGAGAGCTGGCGCACGCGTTCGATCAGCTCGAAGGCATCGCGGCCTTCCTGTTCGCGGATCACGTCACCCAGAATCCGTCCGAGTAACCGGATATCTTCAACGAGCGGTTTGTTCTTCTCCGCTGCGTCGCTGACGGACTTTGATTTAGCAGGGGCCGAGGCCCGCTTGCCGGGCTTGGCCGGTGACGAGGACTGCGATGTGGTGGCGCGCGACATAATGGCTCCAGATGATGTAACCCGATTACCAATCGGCAATCGTATCAGGTTCGGCCCGGGAGGGGATAATTCGGCCACCATGAATCCTCAGACCGCCGTGAACGCCGCTTCTCTCGCTCAGCCCGTGATCATTGCCACCCGCGAAAGCCGACTTGCCCTGTGGCAAGCCGAGCATGTGCGTGACCGCCTGTTGGCTGACCTCGGCCTGCGCGCCGACTTGCTGGGCATGACGACCCGCGGTGACCAGATCCTGGACCGCAGCCTGTCGAAGGTGGGCGGCAAGGGCCTGTTCGTGAAGGAGCTGGAATTGGCGCTGGAGAGCGGCCAGGCGCACCTGGCCGTGCATTCGCTGAAGGACGTGCCGATGGAGTTGCCGGAAGGCTTCTCGCTGGTGGCGGTGATGGAGCGCGAAGACCCGCGCGACGCGTTTGTTTCGAACCACTACGACAACCTCAATGCATTGCCGCAGGGGGCGTGCGTGGGCACCTCCAGCCTGCGCCGCGTGGTGCAGTTGAAGGCCCGTCGGCCGGACCTGCGCATCGAGCCCCTGCGCGGCAACCTCGACACCCGCCTGCGCAAGCTTGATGAAGGCGGCTACGACGCCATCGTGCTGGCAGCCGCCGGCCTGAAGCGACTGGGCCTGGCCAACCGCATCCGTTCGGTGTTCGAGGTGGACCAGATGATTCCGTGCGCCGGTCAGGGCGCGCTGGGCCTGGAGGTGCGCACCGGGCAGGTGGCGCTGGCCGCGGCCCTGCAAGCTTTCGTGCACCAGCCCACCTGGCTGGCCACCCATGCCGAGCGGGCGGTGTCGCGCGCATTGGGCGGCAGCTGCAGCGTGCCGCTGGCTGCGCATGCGGTGATTGATGCTGCGGGTGTGTTGCACCTGGACGTGGCGCTCGGCCACGCCGGTGATCCTTCGCAGCCCTTGTTGAAGGGGCACCAGCAGGGCTTGGTGAGCACCACGGCGGAAGCGGAAGCCCTGGGCCAGGCGGCAGCCGACGCGCTGCGGGCGTTGGGCGGTGACGCCTACCTGGCCGGCAGCGCTGCTCTCTGAAGCGCGCAGCACGCAGGGCCACCCCGTGAGTGAACCCACGGACATCGAAGCCCGGCAGGAAGGGGAGCGGCGCGTGTTGCTGGCCATCGTGACAAGGCCTGAACCGCAGGCCTCGGCCTGGGTCAGCAAACTGCGTGCCCGGGGTGTGCAGGCGGTGGCTTGTCCGCTGCTGGTGATCGCCCCGGCGCCTGATCCGGCGGCAGTGCAGGGCGTGATGGCCGGTTTGCGGGCCCCTGACAGCGTCATGTTTGTCAGCCCGAACGCGGCGGCGCAGTTCTTCGCTTGCCGGCCGGCCCATTGGCGTTGGCCGGGGGGTGTGCAGGCGCTGGCAACCGGTCCCGGCACGGTGGCGGCCTTGCTGGAGGCGGGTGTGCCGCAGGCGCTCATCGTGGCGCCGCCGCTGGCCTCGGCCCAGTTTGATTCTGAAACGCTGTGGGCGCAGGTGTGTCAGCAGCCCTGGCCCGGCCGCCGCTTGTGGGTGGTGCGGGGCGAGGGCGGCCGTGACTGGTTCAGCACCACGGCCCGTGCAGCGGGTGCCGACGTGCAGTGGGTGCAGGCCTATGCCCGCTCATCGCCCGCAGCCAGCGACGCTTTGTTGCATCACCTGCAGGGCCTGCACGCCATGGGGCCGCAGGCTGTCTGGCTGCTCAGCAGTTCGGAGGCGGTGGACCACCTCGAAGCGTTGTTGCCCGGAGTGTCTTGGGCGTCCGGGGTAGCAGTGGCATCGCACCCGCGCATTGCCGAGCGTGCGCAGGCACTGGGAATGGGTTGCGTGCTGGATGTGCGGCCCACCGTGGACGCGGTGGTGGAAGCGATGACGGCACTGCAGGCGACAGCCCCGGATACGAGTGCTTTGCGGCACCAGTGTGGCGCCGCTGCTGCGCCCGACCTGCCTGTTGGCGGGGCATGACGCCCTTTGTGGGTGCGCTCTATACAATCGAAGCGACATGGTGAGCGCTTCTGACAACACCCCTTCCGACCTGCCCGCAAGCCAGCCTCTGGTGCCGCCGGCAGCCCCTGTGTTCGATGCGGGGGCGGCAGCGCCTGTTCCGCCATCGCCACCACCCACGCCCCCTGTGTCACCACCTCCCGCGCCTTCCCCGGCCGTGCACGCCGTGGTGACGCCCGGTGCGCGAGGTCAGATCTGGGTGCTGGGGGCCGTGGCGCTCACGGCCTTGAGCGTCGTCAGCCTGGCCTTGGTGTGGACCACCCAGCAGCGCGTCAAATCGCTGGAGCAGGAGCTGGTGCGCCGCCAGCAGTCCAGCCAGGATCAATCCACCGAGGCCCGGCTGATGGCCCGCCAGGCGCAGGAAGCCTCCGCCGAGGTGGTCGCCAAGCAAGCCTTGCTGGAAGCGCGCGTGGCCGAATCGGCCTTGCAGCGCACGCAAGTTGAAGAACTCATCCAGTCTTTGTCGCGTTCCCGCGATGAAAACGTGCTGTCTGATGTGGAGGCCGGTTTGCGCGTGGCCCAACAGCAGGCCGCCATCACCGGCAGCCCTGAGCCCACGGTGGCTGCGCTCAAGCAGGTGGAAGAGCGCCTGGCGCGCTACAACCAGCCGCGCCTGGAGCGTGTGCGCCGCGCGGTCGCCCGTGACCTGGACCGCGCCCGCAGTGTGGCCGCGGCCGACTTGCCCGGCTTGTCCATCCGGCTTGATGAAGCCGTGCGTCTGGTCGATGAGCTGCCCTTGCTGACCACACCCGAGCGCCGCCCCTTGCCCGCGCCCAAGCCCGTGGCGGCAACGGCTGCCAAGTCGGCCTCGTCGGCTGATGCTGCGCCTCAAGGCATGGTGGCCAGCTGGCTGGGCGCTGCGTCGGCATTCTGGGACCGCGTGTCCGCAGACGTCTGGCAGGAAGCTCGCTCGCTGGTGCGCGTGACCAACATCGACCAACCCGAGGCCATGCTGGTGTCGCCCGACCAGGGCTTCTTCCTGCGTGAGAACCTCAAGCTGCGCTTGCTGAATGCGCGGCTGGCTTTGCTGTCGCGGCAGTTCGACCAGGCCCAGACCGATCTGCAGCAGGCCCATGTGGCGCTCGACCGCTACTTCGACCGCAGCTCGCGGCGGGTGGTGATGGCCCAAGACCTGGTTCAGCAGGTGGCCGCCCAGAGCCGGCAGGTGCAATTGCCCCGCCCCGATGAAACCCTGGCGGCCCTGGCGGCTGCCAACGCGGGCCGCTGAGGCCCGGCGGGAAGGCGCACATGCGGTCGGTGGTGTGGTTGATTCTGGTGTTCGTGGGGGCCGTCGTGGCCGCCACGGTGTTGGGGCGCAATGACGCGCTGGTGTCGTTCTTTTACGGGTCGACGCGGCTGGATATGTCGCTCAACCTGTTCCTCATCAGCCTGCTGGCGCTGGTGTTCCTGCTGTTTTCGGGTTTGCAGGCCATCAATGCCTTGCTGAGCCTGCCGGTGCGGGCGCGCGAATGGCGCGCACTCAAGCGTGAGCGGGCCGCTCATTCGGCGCTGCGTGAAGCGCTGGCCGAACTGCTGGCGGCCCGGTATGCGCGGGCCCAGCGTGCGGCGGAGCGCGCGCTGCTGCTGCAGGCCGAGGCCGAAGTGCTGCATGACGATCTGCAGTTCACCGCACTGGCGCAATTGATTGCCGCGAACGGCTTGCATCGCCTGCAAGACCGCCGCGGCCGCGACGACCGGTTGCAGCTTGCGCTGGCCTTGGCGCAAAGCCGCAAGTCGACCGGCCCGAGCGTGGCCGAGGGCGCCTTGCTGTTGAGCGCCGAGTGGGCGCTGGATGACCGGGACGCCACCCGCGCGATGCGTGAGTTGCAGGCGCTGCCCGCCGGGGTGGGGCGCCGCACGCAGGCCTTGCGCTTGCGTCTTCAGGCCACGCGGCAACTGCGCCAGCCGCTGGAGGCACTGCAGACCGCGCGCCTGCTGGCCAAGCACCAGGCGTTTTCGCCGATGGCCGCGCAATCGCTGCTGCGTTCACTCGCCATCGAAGCGCTCAACGACGCCCATGACGACCAGCAACTGCAGCAGGTCTGGGAGCGGCTTGATAACAGCGTGCGGCGTGATGCCTTCGTGGTGGCACGTGCCGCCCGCCGCGCGCAGGCCTTGGGCAATGTGGCGCTGGGCCGGCAATGGCTGCAGCCGCTGTGGGAGCAGATCGGCCGCAGCGAGGCCGACGAGCGCTTGCAGCTGGCCATGGCGCTGGTGGATTGCGCACCGGGCCTGGGCAGCGATTGGCTGCCGCGCATCGAGGCCGCGCTGGCGCAGTTCGGCCATGAGCCGGCGCTGGTGGCTGCGGCCGCCATGGCCTTTGCTGATCGTCAGCTGTGGGGCAAGGCCCGCAGGCCGCTGGAGCAGACCGCCTCAGCCGCGTCGCTGCCGGCTGCCGTGCGTCGCCAGGCGCTGCGCTGCCTGGCCGGGCTGGCGCGCGAAGAGGGGCACGAGGATCGGGCGGCCGCTTACGACCAGCGCGCGGCCATGATCGATTGAGGGCATATTCAAGTTCCTTGCAAATAGTTGGCATGAAGTAAAAACCCATGCTATACTGCGAGGCTCAGCGCGGCTGTAGCTCAGTTGGATAGAGTACTTGGCTACGAACCAAGGGGTCGTGGGTTCGAATCCTGCCAGCCGCACCAAATAAAACCGAATCAGTATTCGTCAACGGAATACTGATTCGTTCTTCGGGACGTTCCGCAAAGTGCGAGCCGAAGAGCCATTGCGGCTGTAGCTCAGTTGGATAGAGTACTTGGCTACGAACCAAGGGGTCGTGGGTTCGAATCCTGCCAGCCGCACCAAATAGACGAGGGTCAGCATGAAAATGCTGACCCTTTTGTCGTTCTGGCATCTGCTCTTTCAGGTATGCCGGCCTATCCCGGTTTCAGCCAGACTCAGGGTTCTCGCCCGTATGTCGCGCGCTGTAATTCGATTACGCTTCGCACGTTTCAAATATCGGCCCCAAACAGGCACGGCTGCGCCCAACAGCCACCGCTGGTGCTGAGCCCATTTGCTATTCTCGAATTTTCGCCAATTTAACGATAAATCATCCGATGTGCAAGCGCCGGATCGCCATCAAGCCGGCTGAAGCCCGCTGCAGCGCGACCTGAGCACCGCGACAAGCCCGCACATCGCCACGCCCACTCCTCAAACCTCAGAGACCCAACCCATGAAATTCACTGACGGCCAGTGGCTGCTTCAACCCGGCGCAGCCGCCCACTACGCCAGCGAGGCCTACGCCGTGGAGGCCCACGCCGACCGCATCGTCGTGCTCGCCACCTCGCGCCCCATCAAGCACCGTGGCGACACCCTGCAGGGCCCGACCCTCACCGTGACCCTGCAATCGCCGATCGAAGGCGTGATCCGGGTCAGCGTCGAGCACTACAGCGCCTCGCAGCCCCCGCGCCTGCATGTGCCGATGCCAGGTGCCGGCACACCGGAAGTGCAGGTGGTTGAAACCGACAGCCACGTCACGCTCACATCGGGCGCCATCAGCGTCGACGTGCGCAAAGGCGAAGGCTGGCAGATCACCTTCCGCGAAGGCACGCGTGTGCTCACCCGCAGCGACTGGCGCAGCCTGGGCTATGTGCAGTGGGGCCCCAAGGGCAACTTCGTGCATGAGCAGCTCACGCTGGCTGTCGGCGAAACGGTTTATGGCCTCGGTGAGCGGTTCACGCCGTGGGTCAAGAACGGCCAGGTCGTCGAGAACATCAACAAGGACGGCGGCACCGCCTGCGAGCAGGCCTACAAGAGCATCCCGTTCTACATCACCAACCGCGGCTACGGCGTGTTGGTGAACGAGGCCGGTCCGGTCTCGTTCGAGGTGGCTTCTGAAAAGACCACCCGCGTGCAGTTCAGCCGCGAAGGCGAAAGCCTCGACTACTGCGTGATCGCCGGGCCGACCCAGAAGGACGTGCTGCAACGCCTGACCGCCCTGACCGGCCGCGCCCCGCTGCCACCCGCCTGGACCTTCGGCCTGTGGCTGACCACCTCGTTCACCACGCAGTACGACGAAGCCACCGCCACCCATTTCATCGACGAGATGAAGCGCCGCGATCTGCCGCTGAGCGTCTTCCACTTCGACTGCTTCTGGATGCGTGAATTCCAGTGGTGCGATTTCGCCTGGGACCCGCGCGGCTTCCCCGAACCCGAAGCGATGCTCGCCCGCCTGCATGCCAAGGGCTTGAAGATCAGCCTCTGGGTCAATCCGTACATCGCACAGAAGTCGCCGTTGTTCGCAGAGGCCGCCCGCGAGGGTTACTTCATCAAGCGCACCAACGGCCACACCTTCCAGACCGATCTCTGGCAGCCGGGCATGGCCATCGTCGACTTCACCAACCCGGCCGCCGTGGCCTGGTACCAGGGTCACCTGCGCCGCCTGCTGGCGATGGGCGTCGATTGCTTCAAGACCGACTTCGGCGAGCGCATTCCCGACCAGGACGTCACCTACTTCAACGGCGCCGATCCGGTGGAGATGCACAACCTCTATGCACTGCAGTACAACGAGGTGGTGTTCGACGTGCTGCGCGAGGTGCGCGGTGATGCCGAAGCCGTCGTGTTCGCCCGCTCCACCTACGCGTCGGGCCAGCGCATCCCTGTGCACTGGGGCGGTGACTGCTGGTCGAACTTCGAATCGATGGCGGAAAGCCTGCGCGGCGGCCTCTCGCTCACCAGCTGCGGTTTCGCCTTCTGGAGCCACGACATCGGCGGCTTCGAGGGCAGCCCGCCGCCGGCTGTCTACAAGCGCTGGATCCAGTTCGGCCTGCTGTCGTCGCACAGCCGCCTGCATGGCAGCAGCTTCTACCGCGTGCCCTGGCTGGTCGACGAAGAAAGCTGCGACGTGCTGGGCAAGTTCACCCGCCTGAAGCACCAGCTGATGCCGTACCTGTACACCAAGGCCGTCGAGGCCACGCAGACGGGCGTGCCCATGATGCGCTCGATGGTGCTGGAGTACCCGGGCGATCCGGCCTGCACCACGCTCGACCGCCAGTACCAGCTCGGTGAGCACCTGCTGGTGGCGCCCGTGTTCACCGAATCCGGCGAGGTGGATTTTTACCTGCCAGCCACCGCAGCCGGCGGCCGCTGGACGCACCTGCTGACCGGTGAGCGCAAGGCCGGCGGACAGTGGCACCGTGAGCAACACGACTTCCTGAGCCTGCCGCTGTACGTGGCGCCGAACACCGTGCTGCCCTGGGGCGCTGAAACCGAGCGACCCGACTACGACTACACCACGGGCGTGACGCTGCGTGTGTTCGAGCTGGCCGATGGCGCCACGGCTGCCTTCACCGTGGTGGCCATGGACGGCACCATCGCCGCCGTGGGCGAGGTGAGCCGCCAGGGCCAGCGCTTTGAAGCGCACATCACCAGCGGCGCACTGGTCGACTGGTGCATCGAGGTGGATGGCCGGCGCAGCTCGGTAACCCGTGCCACCTCGCTGGCCTGGACCGCCTGATGCACCGCCGGCCCCCATCACCATGAGCCGCACGTTCAACCTCAACAGCCTCGGTCAGGCCGTGGTGCTGGTGGCCATGGCTGCCGGCACCGGCTGGCTGGCCGCAGGTGAAACGCCGGTCGCGGCGCCAGCAGGGCCTGCTGCTGCACCGCCCGCTGCCGCACCGCCCGCGCCAGTGCCTTCCCCGGCCCCGGTGGCCCTGATGAACCAGCTCGGTTTTCTGCCGGGCGCGTCCAAATGGGCCGTGCTGCCGGCTGCCTCCGGCGAGCACTTCGAGGTGCGGCGTACCGACACCGGAATGGTGGTGCTCAAGGGCGACGCGACCGCCGCAGCGCTCTGGGCCCCGTCGGGTGACCAGGTGCGCCTGGCCGACCTGTCCGCGGTGCAAGCGCCGGGCCGCTATGAGCTGCGCTGGTCTGCGCCCACCACGTCGCAGCAGCAGCCAGCAGCCCGCCAGACCTTCACCATCCATCCGAAGGCCTATGAGGCCCTGGTCGATGCCAGCCTCAAGGCCTTCTATTTCAACCGCGCCGGCACGGCTCTGTTGCCGCAGCATGCCGGCCCCTGGGCGCGCCCGGCCGGCCATCCTGACAACCGCGTGCTGGTGCATGCCTCGGCGGCCAGCCCCGGCCGCCCCGCGGGCACGGTCATCAGCAGCCCGAAGGGCTGGTATGACGCGGGCGACTACAACAAGTACATCGTCAACTCCGGCATCAGCACCTACACCTTGCTGGCCGCCTGGGAGCATTTCCCGGCCTTCTTCAAGGCCCGTGGCGTCGGCATTCCGGAGACCGGCAACGGCATCCCCGATGTGCTCAACGAGGCCCTCTGGAACCTCGACTGGATGCTGACGATGCAGGATCCGGCCGACGGCGGGGTCTATCACAAGCTCACCGATCTGCGCTTTGACGGCATGCAGTTGCCGCACCTCTCCAAGGCCGAGCGCTATGTGGTGCAGAAGAGCACCGCGGGCACGCTGGACTTCGCCGCGGTGATGGCGGTGGCCAGCCGGGTGATGGCGAAATTCGAAGCGCAGCGGCCGGGCCTGTCGGCGCGCATGCTGGTGGCGTCCCGGTCGGCCTGGCAGTGGGCGCAGGCCCACCCTGATGTGGTCTACCGCCAGCCCGCGGATGTGGTGACAGGTGAGTATGGCGACGGCAAGCTCTCGGACGAGCACGCCTGGGCCGCCGCCGAGCTCTACATCACCACCCGCGATGAGCAGTACCTCGGCGCCCTGCGTAGCCTTGCGCCAGCCATGGGTGTGCCCGGCTGGGGCGACGTGAATGGCCTGGCCTGGATCTCGCTGGCGCATCACCGTGCGCACCTCACGCCGGCCGCCGAACAGCTGGGCATCGAGCGCCATGTCACTGATCTGGCGCGCAGCCTGACCGCGCGCTGGCAGGCCTCTGCATGGCGCCTGAGCATCGTCTCCGAAGACTTCGTCTGGGGCAGCAATGCCGTGGCACTGAATCAGGCGATGGTGCTGCTGCAGGGCTACCGCCTGACGGGCGACGACCGCCAGCTGGCCGCCGCACAGGCCCTGCTGGACTACGTGCTGGGCCGCAACCCGATGGCCCTGGCGATGGTGACCGGGCAGGGCACGCGCTCGCCGCTGCACCCGCACCACCGCATCTCCGAAGGTGACGGCGTGGCCGCCCCGGTGCCCGGCTTCATCGTCGCCGGGCCCAACCCGGGCCGCGACGACGCGAAGGACTGCCCTGTGTCCTACGCCTCGGCCGCGCCGGCCAAGGCCTACCTCGACCACGTCTGCAGCTATGCCAGCAACGAAGTCGCCATCAACTGGAATGCCCCGCTGGTGTATGTCGCCACGGCCCTGCAGGTGCTGACGCCCGGTCAGCCCGCGCACACCCGGCGCTCAAGCCGCCAGGCCACCACACCCACCCCGCCATGAAGTCTGCCAACCGCCACCCTTTGACCTGGGTCCCCAGCCTCTACCTGGCCATGGGCCTGCCGAACGTGATGGTGGGGGTGGTGGCTGCCATCCTCTACAAGAACCTCGGCGTGTCCAACGAGGACATCGCGCTCTACACCTCGCAGATGTACCTGCCCTGGGTGCTCAAGCCCTTGTGGTCGCCCTTGCTGGAGCCCTTCCAGACCAAGCGCTGGTGGGCCCTGTGCACGCAGCTGGTGATGATGGCTTCGCTCGGCGCGGTGGCCTTCTGCCTGCCGCTCGACAGCTTCTTCCAGGCCTCGCTGGCCTTCTTCTGGATCACCGGGTTTGCCTCGGCCACGCAAGACATCGTCGCCGACGGCATCTTCATCACCACCATGCCGCTGAAGGACCAGGCGCGTTACGCCGGCCTGCAAGGCATGTGCTGGAACCTCGGTGCGGTGGTGGGCTCGGGCCTGCTGGTGTCGCTGACGGGCTGGCTGCACAACCAGCTGGGCTGGAGCTGGGTGCAGTGCTGGATGAGCGTCATGCTCGCCACCGCCGCGATGATGGGCCTGTTCGCCGCATGGCACTGGCGCACGCTGCCGGCGGGTGCGCCGTCTGCGCTGCAAGGCCAGGGTCTGGCGGCGTCAGGCACGGCGCTGAAGGAAGCCTGGGTCAGCTTCTTCGCCAAGCCGCAGATCTGGATGATGCTGGCGGTGATCTTCTTCTACCGCTTCGGCGAAGGCTTCATCGAGAAGTTCGGCCCGCTGTTCCTGCTCGATGCCCGCAGCGCGGGTGGGCTGGGGCTGAGCAATGAGTCGATGGGCTTTCTCAACGGCACTGCTGGCACGCTGGCTTTCATCGCGGGCGCGTTCCTGGGTGGCTTCATGGTGGCCCGGTGGAGCCTGCCTCGCACGCTGGTGCTGCTCAGCCTGGTGTTGAATCTGCCGCACGTCACCTACTGGTTGCTGAGCCAGCAGCTGCCCACCGACATGGCCTGGATCGGCGTGCTGGTGGCCATCGAGAAGTTCGGCTTCGGCATGGGCTCGGTGGGCCTGATGCTCTACATGATGCAGCAGGTGGCGCCGGGGCCGTTCAAGATGACCCACTACGCCTACGCTACCGGCGTGATGGCCCTGACCAAGTGGTCCACCGGCACCGTCAGTGCCTGGGTGTTCGCTGCCTGCGGGCAGCGCTACACCACCTTCTTCAGCCTGGTGCTGGCACTGTCGGTGGTGCCGGTGGTGCTGGCTTTCTTTGCGCCCTTCCCGCAGAGCGAGCAGGGCGAGCCCTGAAGCCTGAAGACCCGCGGGCCTTCAGGCATTCAGGGATTCAAGCCTTCAAGCCTTCTGCTTGTTGAAGACATCGACGCACACGGCGCCCAGCAGCACCAGACCCTTGATGACCTGCTGGTAGTCGATGCCGATGCCGAGGATGGACATGCCGTTGTTCATCACGCCCATCACCAGCGCGCCGATCACGGCGCCGGTGACCTTGCCCACACCGCCCGAGGCCGACGCACCGCCGATGAAGCAGGCGGCGATCACGTCCAGCTCGAAGCCGAGGCCGGCCTTGGGCGTCGCGGTGTTCAGGCGGGCTGCAAACACCAGCCCGGCCAGCGCCGCCAGCACGCCCATGTTGATGAACGACAGGAAGACCAGCCGTTCGGTGCGCACGCCAGACAGGCGGGCGGCCTTCTCGTTGCCACCCAGCGCATAGATGCGCCGGCCGATCACGGTGCGGCTGGCCAGGAAGTCGTAGGCCACCATCAGCACCAGCATCACCACCAGCACATTCGGCCAGCCCTTGTAGGTGGCCAGCTGCCAGCTCAGCGCCAGCACGGCGGCGGCGAACAGCGCATGGCGCGCGGCAAACACCAGCGACGGCTCCACCGGCATGCCGTGTTGCAGGTGCTGGCTGCGCTTGCGCCAGGCGGTGGCCAGCATCGCCACGGCCAGCGCCAGGCCCAGCAGGCATGATGTGACGCGCAATTCCTCGCCGGCCAGTGGGTCCGGCAGAAAGCCGGCGCTGAGCAACTGGAAGTCTTCGGGGAAGGGGCCGACCGATTGGCCCTGCAGCAACGCCAGGGCCAGGCCCTTGAACACCAGCATGCCGGCCAGCGTGACGATGAAAGAGGGGATGCGCAGCCAGGCCACGACCGCCCCCTGCGCGGCGCCGATGAGGCCGCCCACCACCAGGCACACCAGCGAGGCCGGCAGGAAATGCCAGCCGTGCTCGACCATCAACACCGCAGCCAGCGCGCCGATGAAGCCGCACACCGAGCCCACCGACAGATCGATGTGGCCCGCCACGATGACCAGCAGCATGCCCAGCGCCATGATGACGATGTAGCTGTTCTGCAGCACCAGGTTGGTCAGGTTCAGCGGCTGCAGCAGCGTGCCGTCGGTGGCCACCTGGAAAAACAGCATGATGGCCGCCAGCGACAACAGCATGCCGTACTCGCGCAGGTGCCGCTTGAAAAATTCGCCGGACGCCGCCGGCTGTTTGGACACGTCATTCACCACTCAAACTCCCGCGCGCACGATGGCCCGCATGATCTTTTCCTGGGACGCCTCGGCGACATCCATCTCCGCCACCATGGCGCCTTCGTTCATCACGTACAGCCGGTCGCACATGCCCAGCAGTTCGGGCATCTCCGACGAGATCATCAGGATCGACAGGCCCTCGGCCGCCAGCTGCGCCATCAGCGAATAGATCTCGAACTTCGCACCGACATCAATGCCGCGCGTCGGCTCATCCAGGATGAGCAGCGACGGCGCGCAGAACAGCCACTTGGCCAGCACCACCTTCTGCTGGTTGCCGCCTGACAGATGCAGCACGCTCTGGCTGACGCCGGCACAGCGCGTGGCCAGGCGCTGCGCAAAATCACCCGCCACCTGGAACTCGGCGCCGTCGCTCAGCACCCCGCGGGCCGACACCCCGGCCAGGTTCGCCAGCGTGGTGTTGAAGGCAATCGATTCGTTCAGCACCAGGCCGAGCGACTTGCGGTCTTCGGTCACGTAGGCCAGGCCTGCCGCTTGCGCCTTCTGCACGCTCGACACATCCACCGGCTGGCCGTTCAGCAGCGCTTCACCGCTGATGCGCTGGCCCCAGGAGCGGCCGAACACGCTCATCGCCAGCTCGGTGCGGCCTGCGCCCATCAACCCGGCAATGCCGACGATCTCGCCGCGGCGCACCGCCAGGTTCACGCCCTTCACCACCTCGCGCTGCGCATCAGCGGGGTGGCAGGCGCGCCAGTCCCGCAGCTCAAAGAGCACCTCGCCCGGAGCGGGCGTGCGCAGCGGATACCGACTGGCCATGTCACGCCCGACCATCGCGCGGATGATGCTGTCTTCGCTCACCGGATCGCCCGGCCGGGTGGCCAGCGTGGTGATGGTGCTGCCGTCGCGCAGCACCGTGATGGCGTCGGCCACCTTGGCGATCTCGTTGAGCTTGTGCGAGATCAGGATGCACGACACGCCCTGCGCCTTCAGCTCCAGCAGCAGGTGCAGCAGCGCGTCGCTGTCCTTGTCGTTCAGGCTGGCGGTGGGCTCGTCAAGAATCAGCAGCCGCACTTCCTTGGCCAGTGCCTTGGCAATCTCCACCAGCTGTTGCTTGCCCACGCCCAGCGTGCCCACCAGCGTGTCGGGCGTTTCAGCCAGGCCCACGCGCTGCAACAGCGCACGCGCCCGTTGATGCGCCGTGATCTCGTCGATCACGCCGAAGCCCGCGGGCTCATGGCCGAGGAACAGGTTCTGCGTGATGCTCAGCAGCGGCACCAGCGCCAGTTCCTGGTGGATGATGATGATGCCGTGGCGCTCGCTGTCGCGGATGCCCTCGAAGCGTTGCACCTGGCCGTCATAGACGATGTCGCCGCCGTATTCGGGATGCGGGTAGACGCCGGAAAGCACCTTCATCAGCGTGCTCTTGCCGGCGCCGTTTTCACCCACCACGGCATGGATCTCGCCGTGGCCGACCACCAGGTTCACATCCGCCAGCGCCTTCACGCCGTGAAACTGCTTGGAGATGTGCCGCATCTCCAGCAGTGCCGATGCCGATGCCGATGCCGATGCTGCGGTCATCGAACCTGGCTTTCCTTGTAGAAGCCGCTGTCCACCAGCACCGGCTTCCAGTTGCTGCCGTCCACCGCCACCGGCTTGAGCAGGTAGGCGGGCACGATGCGGGCGCCGTTGTTGTAGGTCTTGGTGTCGTTCACCTCGGGCTGGCGGCCGCTCATCAGCGCGTCCACCATGTTCACCGTGACGCGGGCCAGCTCACGCGTGTCCTTGAACACGCTGGCGGCCTGCTCGCCCTTGATCATCGACTTCACCGACGGAATCTCCGCGTCCTGGCCCGACACCACCGGGCAGGGCTGCTGCTTGCTGCAATAGCCCACGCCCTTGAGTGACGACAGCACGCCGATCGAGATGCCGTCATACGGCGACAGCACCGCATGCAGGCGTTCCTTGCCGTAGTAGGCCGACAGCAGGTTGTCCATGCGGGCCTGTGCCAGCGATGGGTCCCAGCGCAGCGTGCCCACCTTCTCCATGCCCAGTTGCTTGCTGCGCACCACCAGCTTGCCGCTGTCGATGAAAGGCTTGAGCACGCTCATCGCACCGTCGTAGAAGAAGAAGGCGTTGTTGTCGTCGGGCGAGCCACCAAACAGCTCGATGTTGAACGGGCCCTTGCCGGCCTTCAGGCCCAGCCGGTCCACGATCGAGGTGGCCTGCAGTACGCCGACCTGGAAGTTGTCGAAGGTGGTGTAGTAGTCGACGTTCTTCGTGCCGCGGATCAGCCGGTCATAGGCGATGACCTTGACCTTCTTGTCGGCCGCCTTCTGCAGGGTGCCCGACAAGGTGCTTCCGTCGATGGAGGCGATCACCAGCACCTTGGCGCCCTTGGTGATCATGTTCTCGATCTGGGCCAGCTGGTTCGGGATGTCGTCGTCCGCGTATTGCAGGTCGACCTTGTAGCCGCGCTCACGGAACACCTTGACCATGTTGTCGCCGTCGGTGATCCAGCGGGCCGCGCTCTTCGTCGGCATTGAAATGCCGACCAGGCCCTTGTCCTGGGCAAGAGCGGACTGGGCCAGCAGGCTGGTGGCCAGGCTGGCGGCCAGGGCGAATGTCGTCAGGGTTCTGCGTTGCATGGGTGGTCTCCTTGTGTGATGTGCGTGTTGTCTGTTCAGCGGTCAGCGGTCAGCGGTCAGCGCTGACGATGGCCTTGATGACGCCGGGGTAGGCCTGGCGGCCGGTGTGGCGGTCAAAGACGCCCATGCCGTGCTCGCCCGTGCCGCCGTTGTCCCAGTACACCGGCACCGTGCCGTTGGCGATGGCGGCGCGTGCCACATGGCCGTTCCAGGCCTCGCGGTACTTTTCTGAGCCGGCGCGGGTGGTGCGGGCAATCACGCCGAACTCGCCCAGGATCACCGGCACGCCGCGGTCGGCGAACCGCGCCTTCATCCGCGCGAACTGCTGGCTGACATGGGCTTCGTCACCCCAGTTGGCCACGGCCGCCTTGTCGGTGGCGCCAGCGCCCCATTGCCACACGCTGCTCTTGTCATCGAGCGCAAATTCATACGGGTCGTAGAAGTGCACTTCCATCATCAGCCGCTCGCGGGCGCTGTCTTTCGGCAGCACCACGAAGTTCAGCGTGTGCTCGATGTTGGTGTTGAACCCCTGCACCACCAGATGCCGCGTGGCGTTGTTGCCGCCGGTGGCGCGCACGGTGTCGATGAACAGCTGGTTGAAGCCGTTCTGCACCTTCACGTTCTCGGGCTTGGGCGTGCCCCAGTCACCATCCACCATCACCTCGTTGGTTCCGGCGAACAGCAGGAAGTCGTCGTGGTCGCGGAAGTGCGTGGCGATCTGCTTCCACAGCGTCACCAGCCGGGCATTGGCCATGTCCTGGGCGGCGAAGGTCGGCTGCATCCAGCCGCCGTCCCAGTGCATGTTGATCATCACGTACAGGCCTGCCTTGCGGGCATAGCCCACCACCTCGCTCACGCGGGCCAGCCACTCGGGGCGGATGCGGTCTTGGGCGTCGGCATGGTCGTGCCAGGCCACCGGGATGCGGATGGTCTTGAAGCCGGCGGCCTTGACGGCGTCGATGAAAGCCTGGGTCACGCGCGGATTGCCCCAGGCGGTTTCGCCGCCGATGGCTTCCAGCGAGTTGCCCAGGTTCCAGCCGGTGCCCATCTGGCGTGCCAGCTGGGTGCTGGTCAGCTCGCGCATGGCGCCAGCCTTGGACTGGGCTTGAGCGGCGCCGCTCGTGGTGGCGAGCGCGGAGATGGCAGCGAGCGGGCCGGCGCTGGCTGCACCGCCGGCCAGGGTCAGCAGGCGGGTCGTGAAGGTGCGTTTGTTCTGGTTCATGGGCGCTTTCGAAAAGGTGGGGGCGTGGTGTGTCAGGGCGTGGCCAGGCGCACCACCACGATGGCGCGGGGCGGCAGGTCGAGCGTCAGGCCCTGCGGCCCGGGGTGGGCGGCGTAGGGCGCGGGTTGCACGTGGCCGGGGCGGTCGAAGGTGTTGTGGCTGTCCATGGCCGGGGCGGTCAGCACACGGCCCGTGGCGGCTTGCTGCAGCCCGGTGTGCACGCTGGCGGGCCGGGTGGGGTCCAGGTTCACCAGCGCCAGGTGGGTGCTGCCATCGGCGGCGCGCGCGGCCGTCACGTCCACCGCCGGCAGGCTGATGTCGCCTTCGGTGTAGCGGGGTGTCTGCAGCGTCAACTTCAACGGCGTCGCACCCTGGAAGGGCAGGTACAGGTCGAACAGGTGGTAGGTCGGGGTCAGCAACATGCGCGGCCCGTCAGTCAGCACCAGGGCCTGCAGCACGTTCACCATCTGCGCCAGATTGGCCATCTTCACGCGGTCGGTGTGCCGGTGAAACACGTTGAAGGTGAGGGCGCCCACCACCGCGTCGCGCAGCGTGTTCTGCTGGTAGAGGAAGCCAGGGGTGCTGCCGGGTTCCTGGTCATGCCACATGCCCCATTCATCGACATACAAAGCCACGCGGCCGGCCGGGTCGTGCCGGTTCATGATGGCGATGGTCTTGGCGACGTGCTCTTCCAGGCCGGTGGTCACCTCCTGCAGGGTCTTGGCCCAGCGCTGGCGGTCAAAGCCTGCCGCCAGGCCCTTCTGCTCCCACGGGCCGGGCACGGTGTAGTGGTGCAGGCTGATCGCGTCCATGTCGTCGCGGGCCATCTGCATCATCACCTCGGTGACGCGCTCGTTGCCTTCGCCATCGCCCGAGGCCACACGCACCACCGGCGCCCGCAGGAAGGTGGCGTACTGCCGGTGCAGGTCGGCCGCGTACTCGGGCCGCATGTGGCCGCCGCAACCCCAGCTCTCATTGCCGACGCCGAAATAGCGCACCTTCCACGGCTTGTCGCGGCCGTTGCGGCGGCGCTCGTTCGCCAGGGCAGACGGGCTGTCCGAGGTCATGTACTCCAGCCACTGCGCCATGGCCCGTGGCGGCATCGAGCCCATGTTCCCGGCGATGTAGACCTCGGTGCCCAGCTGCTCGGCCAGGTCCATGAACTCGTGGGTGCCCACCCGGTTGTCATCGGGCACATTGCCCCAGACCTTGTTCAGCCGGACCGGCCGTCTGGACGGCGCGCCGATGCCGTCGCGCCAGTCATAGTCATCGGCGAAGCAGCCGCCCGGCCAGCGGATCACCGGCACCTTCAGGCGGCGCAAGGCGCCCAGCACGTCATTGCGCCAGCCGCGGGTGTTCGGGATGCGCGACTGCGGGCCCACCCACAGGCCGCCGTACACCCCGGTGCCCAGGTGCTCGACAAAGTGGCCATACACCGTGGGCTCGATGCGCGGGCCGGCGGCTTCGGTCAGCAGCGTCAGCGAGGCTTCGGCCGGTGTGCTGGTGGGTGTGTTGGGCGGTGTGGTGGCAGCCTCGCAGGGCGCAGCAGCCAGCAGCACCAGCGTGGAGAGGGCTGCCAGGGCTGACCGAGTCAGCGCAGCATGGGGGGTTGGGAGCATGGTGGCTTGCGGGTGGGTGAGGGCGCCGTCAGCGGCTGCCGAGGCGCTCGAAGGTGACGAGCGCGATGTCGTTGCTGCGCATCGGCAGCTTCCAGTCCAGCTGGCCGGCCGGGCCCACCCGAACCACGCGGGTGGTTTCGGGGCGGTCGGTGGTCAGCGCATGCAGGCGGCGGATCTGCCCGGCGTTCGCGTCGGCCGGTGAGCCCATCTTCAGCCAGGCGGTGTAGGCATCGTTGGCTTCATGGCCGGTGCGGCGAACGGTGATGCGCCACGTGCCGGGCTGGAGCTGGCTGAGCGAGAGCTGCACCGGTGCGGCCGGCACGCTGGGCACCGGCTTGCCGTAGAACGGCCGGTTGCTCATCTTCTGGTCCGGGGTTTGCCAGTCCCACACCAGCACGCGGGTGTGGCGGCCTTCGGTGGCGGCAATGGTGTAGCCGTCGGTGGACGGCACTTCCAGGCCCTTCACCTCGTTGAGGTACTTCCAGGCGAACCAGGCCGGCTTGCGCACACCCTCGCGGGTCAGCAGGCCGAAGCCGCCGTGGAAGGTGGCGTTGGGCGGGCCGGGCTCCTCGAACAGGTCGGTGTAGGTCCAGTAGCTCATGCCCTGCGCCAGGCCCTGCGTCTGCTTGAGCTTGGTCAGGATCCACGGTGCGCTGATGTAGCTGTCATGCACCTTGTCGCGCGGGTTGTAGCTGGTGCTCCACTCGGTGAAGAACAGCGGCAGGCCCGGGAAGGCCGATGCGCTGATCTGCTGGCGCACCCGGCGCACATCCCCCACGATCGAATCCGGCGATGGCGACAGCTGGGTGTCTTCCACGCCCTTTTCATCGAGAAAGCCGCCGTCCACGCCGTAGCTGTGGGTGGTCACGAAGTCCACCGGCACCTGTTTGGTCCTGGCGTAGGCCAGGAAGGGCTCGACCCAGTCGGCGCCAGCGGTGGACGGGCCGCCCACGCGCAGGGCCGGGTCGATGGCCTTGATGGTGCGGGCGGTGTCGGCATAAAGCTGGAAGTAGGCCGCCTGGTCGGCGCGCTCCCAGAAGCCATCGAGGTTGGGCTCGTTCCACACCTCGAAGTACCAGCTGCGCACTTCCTCGGCGCCGTAACGGGCCTGCAGATGCCGCACGAAGTCATTCACCAGCGCCCGCCAGGCTTTCGGCTCGGGGTGCGAGGTGTTGCCCTTCCAGTAGAAGATCGACTGCTTCGAGGTGGCCATGGCCTCGGGCGTGAAGCCCAGTTCCACGAAGGGGCGCACGCCTGCCGCTAGCAGCTTGTCGTACAGGCGGTCGATGCCGCTGAAGTCATGCACTAGCTTGCCGTTGCTCTCGCGGACCGTGCCCAGCACGTCGTGGAAGATGGCGTGAAAGCGCACGGTGCGGAAGCCCAGTTCCTTCACGGCCAGCTTCAGGTGCGCCTGGCTGTCATCGCGGATCAGCGTGCCGGGGTAATCGGCGCCGACTGAAAGATCGAAGGACCGGTCCACCGGCGTGGTGGCCTTTGAGATATCCAGCTTGATCACGCGGGGCGCGGGGGTGGTGGCGGCCACGGCGGACGTCGTGGCGACCAGCGTCACCAGGGCCAGCGCCGCAGCGGCGGCCCAGGCCTGTTGTTGGAGCTTGTGCATGGGAGGAATGCGCAGGGGTTGCTTGGCGGTGGTCAGGCGCTGGTTCAGACCTGGCCGCGGCGGGCCTCGAGCGCGAGGCGGATTTCCGTCAGGCGCTTTTCGGTCAGCTGGAAGCGCAGGATCACGACCAGTGCGATCAGCAGGCCCACCACCGGGATGCCGGTCAGCAGCACGCGGATCATGGTCAGGGCGTCTTCGCCTTGCACCGGCAGCTTGGCGTCGAAGCCGGTGAACTGCAGGATCCAGCCGGAGGCGCCATTGCCCAGCGCCAGGCCGACCTTGGTGATCCACGACTGGCAGGCGGCGAACGAGCCTTCGCGGCGCTGCCCGGTTTCCAGCTCGTCGTGGTCGATGACGTCGGCCATGGCCGAGCCGTAGATCGTCCAGAAGCCCGCGCCGGTGAAGGCCACGCTGCCGCTGGCCAGCAGCTGCAGCATCGGCAGCTCGGGGTTGTAGAAGAACCAGTCACCGATGAAGGCACAGATGGCCAGGCTCAGCACCGTGGCCAGCGCATTGCGCTTGCCCCAGCGGCGCGCCACCCAGCCGGCAAACGGAATGCCGGCCAGACCCATCACCATGCCGGCCAGGCCCATGGCCGAGTTCCATTGCGTGCCCAGCGCCACGTCGCCCTTGCAGACGTAATACAGCGTCGTGTAGTAGCCCAGCATGCCCACCAGGGCCGTGGCCATGGCATAGGCCAGCATGGTGCCCAGCAGGATGCGGAAGGGGCCGTTGGCCAGGGTGCGGTAGAGGGTGTCCTTGAACGGCACCTTGTCGTGGCGCTTGACGACCAGGGTCTCGTAATAGCGCTCGCGCACCAGGAAGAAGATGGCCAGCGACAGCGCCACCATGATGGCGCCCAGGATGCTGCAGTACACCTGTGCGCCGAGCAGGATGTCGGGCTTGCCGTTGGCGTCGTTGAAGATCGCCATGGTGGTGAACTGCGCGGCCACGAACATCGCCAGTTCCGGCAGCTTCTGGATGGCGTTCTTGATCGACATCACGCTGGTGCGCTCGTGATAGTCGGGCGTCATCTCCGAGCCCAGGCTGGCCCAGGGCATGTTGAAGCAGCTCATCACCGGCACGTACACGGCCATCGAGATCAGGATGAAGACGAAGTACGCCTGATCGCTCCAGCCCCGGCCCACGGCAAACATCAGCGGCAGGCCGATGCCGGCCAGCACACCGCCCACGAGGATGAACGGCCGCCGACGGCCCCAGCGGGTGCGCGTGTTGTCAGACAGCCAGCCGAAGAAGGCGTCCGAGGCGGCGTCGATGAAGATCTTGATGCCCAGCGCCGTCGAGATCAGCCCCGGCGACATACCCAGGAAGACGTTGAAGACATGGAAGGCCAGCGACTGATAGAGCCAGTGCCCCCACATGTCCAGGAACGAGCCCAGGCCGTAGCCGATCTTCTGTGGCATCGGCACGCGGTCCGGAATGCGGTCCGGGGCGGTGCCCGTGCGGGCGGCGGCGGCGGTGAGGGTGGACATCAGGAAGGCCTTTGTATTTATCGCTAAAGCAGCGCGGGGTTGACGCGGCAGCTGGCTTGTCTCGGAACGCTTGTCTCGGCGTCGTGTGGAACTCTGTCGGGTCGGTCAGGGAATCAGCACCGTGTCTGCCGGCGGCGCAGACAAGGTTTGACCGGGCACCAGCTCGGTCGGCAGCAGCACCTCGGTGGTCTGGCGTGCAGGCTGGCCGCGGTGCTTGGCTTCAATGGCCTGCATCAGCAGCGACACCGCCTGGTGGCCCATGTCGCGCAGCGGTTGCCGCACCGTGGCCAGGCGGGTGGTGCGGGCCAGCAGCGTGTCGTCGAAACCCACCACCGACACGTCCTGCGGCACCCGCAGGCCCATACCGGCCAGGATGTCGATGCAGCCCAGCGCCACGGCGTCGTTGGCCGCGAAGATGGCCTCGGGCATCGGCTGGCCGCGGTGGCGCGCCAGCCATTCGGTGAGCACGCGGCGGCCGGACGAGGCGGAGTAGTCGCTGTGCAGGATCTGCCCCGGGTTGACCGTCAGGCCCGCCTCGGCATGCGCCCGCCGGAAACCGTCGATCCGGCGTTGGGCGCCGCTGCTGGTGTTCGGGCCGGCCAGGTGCAGCACGCGGCGGTGGCCCAGGCTCAGCATGTGCGCCACCATCGCATGCGCCCCGGCTTCCTCGTCAGACGCCACATTGCCCACCCCCGGCATCGCATGGTTGGCGTGGATCGCCACGAACGGCGTGTGGTCGGGCAACTGCGCCGCGTCGTCGGGGTTGATCAGGGGGGCCAGCAGGATGAGGCCGTCGATTCGCCCATCGCAGATGGCCGGCAGGCGGCTGCCCACCTGCTGCCAGTCGGGCATGGCGAACACGGTGGTGTTCTGCCCGGCTGCGGCGGCAGCTTCGATGACGCCGTTGAAGACTTCGAGGAAGTACTGGTTCAGCTCGTTGCCCGACAGCGTGGTGGCCAGCCCGATGGTGTTGAGCCGGCGCTCGGCCAGGCCGCGCGCGGTGGCGTTCGGGCGGTATTGCAGCTTGTCGGCCGCCGCCAGAATGCGTTGCCGCGTCTCGTCGGAGATGCGGGTGGAGGTGCGTGCACCATTGAGCACCGTCGAGGCGGCCATGGCAGAAACACCGGCCTCCCGGCCGACATCGGCCAGGGTGGCGGCGTGCCGGGCTTTGCGGGGCTTGGCTTGATCAGACATCGGGCAAGGGCGGGCGTCGAAGAGGGTCAGAGGATGGTGCGCAGCCGCATCACTTCCGCAAAGTAGCGGGCCGAGAGCTTGGGCGTGCGCACCAGGGTGTCGAAATCGCAGTGCACGATACCGAAACGGCGCTCGTAGCCGTCTTCCCACTCGTAGTTGTCGATGAACGACCACAGGAAGTAGCCGTGGATGGGCACGCCGTCCGAGATCGCACGGTGCACTTCGCGCAGGTGGTTGCGCAGGTAGTCGCGGCGGTGCAGGTCGAGCACCTCGCCGTTCACCACGGGTTCGGTGTCGTAGCCGCAGCCGTTCTCGGTGATGAAGATCGAGCTGTGGCCATACAGCTCCTGGCACATGCGTGGCGCCCAGTAGATCGCCTGTGGAATCAGGTTCAGCCAGTAGCTGTCGGCGCGCGGGTAGTTCACCGGCAGCGGCAGGGCTTCGAAGGCCGCACCGCTGTTGTCCTTGGGCGCGCGCACGTAGGTGGCGGTGTAGATGTTCAGGCCGAGGAAGTCGGTCGGCAGGCTGATCAGGTCGAAGTCACCGGCCTGCACCTGCGGCGCATCGGCGCCCACGCGCGCCAGGTAGGCCTGCGAGTAGCCCTTGCCGTGCATCGCGCCGAGGATGTGCGCATTGCGCTCGGCGAACCAGGCCTTGGTCGCGGCGATGTCGGCCGGGGTTTCGGTCACCGGCACGGCCACGTCGCAGTTGTCGGTCAGGCCCACGCGGGCACCCGCGCCGCCGAGCTCGCGCACCGCCTTCACGGCATGGCCGTGGCACAGCAGGGCATGGTGGTAGGTCTGGTTCACCACCGCGCCGCTTTCCTTGCGGCCCGGGGCCTTGGTGCCCCAGCCATAGGCCAGCAGCGTGAAGCAGCGGATCTCGTTGAGCGTGATCCAGTTCTTCACCACCGGCGCCAGCGCGGCCACGACGGTGCGGGCGTACTGGGCGAAGGCATCGACGGTGGCGCGGCTGGTCCAGCCACCACGGTCTTCCAGCGATTGCGGCAGGTCCCAGTGGAACAGCGTCACCCACGGCGTGATGCCGTGGCGTTCCATGCTGGCCAGCAGGCGCTGGTAGAAGGCGATGCCGGCCTGGTTGATCTCGCCGTCACCGTTCGGGTAGATGCGCGGCCAGGCGATGGACAGGCGGTAGTGCTTCACGCCCAGCGAGGCCATCAGGGCGAAGTCTTCGTCGAAGCGGTTGTAGTGGTCGCAGGCGATGTCGAGGTTGTCGCCGTGGGCCACCTTGCCCGGCGTGCGGGCGAAGCGGTCCCAGATGGACTCGCCCTTGCCGTCGGTGAAGGCGGCGCCCTCGATCTGTGCGGAAGCGGCGGCCACGCCAAACACGAAGTCTTGCGGGAAGGGGCTGGCGTAGGTGATGGTGCTCATGGCGGGTTCAGGGTCAGGGTTCAGGTTTTGTCAAAAAACAGGGCAGGGCTCAGCGGGCCAGCAGTTGCTCGATCACGGGTTCGATGGCTTGCGCCACCCGCTCGTAGCCTGCCGGGCTGAGGTGCAGCCAGTCGGGCATCACGTCGGCGCTGAGCGAGCCATCGGCCTGCATCAGGTGCCGGTTGATGTTGAGGAAATGCACGCGCCGTCCGTCGGCCATCGGTGCGATCAGGGCATTCACCTGATCATTGATGGCGCGCAGCGGGCCGCCGGCCTGCTGCTCACGCGGGTAGATGGCGAGCAGCAGCACCTGGGTGGCCGGTTGCCGGGTCTGGATTTCCGTCAGCAGGCGGCGAATGCCGGCGGCGGTGGTGCGCGGGTCTTCCTGGCGGTCGCCGGTGTTGTTGGTGCCGATCATCAGCACGATGACCTGGGGCGTCATGCCGTCGAGCTCGCCGTTCTGCAGCCGCCACAGCACGTTCTCGGTGCGGTCGCCGCCGTAGCCCAGCGCCACGGCGTTGTGCCGCGCGAAGTGGGCCTGCCAGGCGGCCTGGCCGGCGTTTTCCCAGCCTTCGGTGATGGAGTCGCCGATGAACACCAGCTTCACTTCGCGGCCGGCAGCGCGGTGCGCGCGGATCTCGGTGAGCTTTTTCTCGTGGCGCGGCATCCACCAGTTCATGGCCCACGATTCCTGCAGCGGCATGGGGGTGACCGACTGGGTGCGGTAGTCGGGGCAGGCGGCATTGGCCTGGCCGCGCGCCACGATGTGCACCTGGCGCAGCGCCACCTCGCCGGTGCCCGTGCCTTCGAGGGTGAAGGGCACGGGGACGCGGCTGAAGTCGTCGCCCTCACGCACGAAGCAGCGCAGCGCCAGAGCCACATGGCGCCAGCCTTTGCCGGCTACCGCGCGGGCTTCAGGCAGCCAGGGCACCTTGCGTTCGCAGTGCTCGCTGGCGCAGTTCATCTTGAACTTCAGACCGCCGTTGGCCATTTCGCGCACGTCGATGTCCATCTCCAACGTGCCTTCGGCCAGGTAGGGCCGAAGGTCCAGCGGCGGGCCGTCTTCCAGGCGCAGCTGGGCGATCCAGCTGTCCTTGAATTGCAGGCCCACCGTGCCGCTGGCCTGGGTGGCCGTCACCCGGCTGGCGGGCACACGCGGCTGGGCCGGCTTGGGCACCACCACCTGCGCGCCGGTCAGGGCGGTGCGGCCTTCGAAGTCGGTCACGGTCCAGGGGCCGATGAGGTTGATGGCCGGGGGTTCGGCGGCGTGCACGGCGGCGCTGAGACCGAGGTTCAGGCCGAGATTCAGGAGCACGGCAGCGGCCAGGGCTGGCCACTGCCGTGCGGGCAGGTGGCTGCGGCGTGCGGCCTTGTTCGAACGTGGCGGGTGCGGGGTCGGCGTCATGGTGGGCAGGGCTGTCATCGCAGCACGGTCAAGGTGGCGTCCAGGCTGCGCGCCTGGCCGGGTTTCAACTGGAGGTTCACGGTGCGGCTGCCGTAGCGCACGCGCCCGCCGCCCGTGCCTTGCGCTGCGCGGATGGTGGCGCTGGTCAGGCGGCCCCGGGCCCAGGCCATGTCCACCTCGAAGCCACCGCGTGCACGCAGGCCGCGCACCTCGCCGTCGGGCCAGGCCGCGGGCAGGGCGGGCAGCAGGTGCAGCTCGCCGTTGTGCGACTGCAGCAGCATCTCGGCCACGGCGGCAGTGGCGCCGAAATTGCCGTCGATCTGGAACGGCGGGTGGGCATCAAACAGGTTCGGGTAGGTGCCGCCGGCGTTGTTGGCTTCGCTGCCCTGGCCGTCTTGTTCGGCCGCCCGGGCGCCCGGCGTGGCCAGCAGGCCGCGCAGCATGCGGTGGGCGCGGTCGCCGTCCTGCAGGCGGGCCCAGAAGGCCATCTTCCAGGCCATGCCCCAGCCGGTGCCGGCGTCGCCACGGGCGTTCAGGGTGGTGCGTGCCGCTGCAGCCAGGGCGGGCGTGGCCGCCACAGAGATTTGCCGGCCCGGGTACAGGCCGAACAGGTGCGAGACATGCCGGTGCGTGTCTTTCGGGGTGTCGAGCACCGGGTCGTCCAGCTCGTCCAGCCATTCCAGCAACTGGCCCCAGCGGCCGACGCGCGGGCCGGCCAGGCGGTCACGGGCGGCGGCCAGGCGCTGGCGCAACGCACGGTCGGTGCCCAGCACATCGAGCACTTCGACGCTGTTGTTGAAAAGGTCCCAGACGATCTGCTGGTCGTAGCTCACGCCGTCGGCCACCGGGCCATGTTCGGGCGACCAGCCCATCGGCGCCACCAGCCGGCCGTCCGGCAGGGCCTTGAGGTGGCCGAGCCAGAACTCGCAGACCTCGCGCATCATCGGCCAGGCCACCTCGCGCAGGTAGCGGCGGTCTTGCGTGTAGGCGTAGTGCTCCCAGAAGTGGCGGGCGTACCAGGCGTTGCCGGTCTTGTTCCACAGGTAGCCGGTGGCGCCGAAGACATTCGATTCGGTGCGCACGGCCCAGCCACGCAGCGGGCGGCCGCGGGCATCGAGGAAGCTGTCCTCGGGCATCGGCGTGTTCATGTCCCACGGCGTGATGCCCGGGCGTTGCTGCCCCGGGTGGGCCAGCGACCAGGCCGCCGCGTCAGCCACCGCCTGGCGGTAACGCGGCAGCTGGCTGAGGATGAAGCCATGCAGCGGCCGGGCCAGCTCGGCGAGGTTGCCGACCTCGGCCGGCCAGTAGTTCATCTGCAGGTTGATGTTGGTGTGGTAATCGGCGTTCCACGGCGGCGTGGTGCTGTCGTTCCACAGGCCCTGCAGATTGGCCGGCAGGGCATCGCGTGAGCTGGCGATCAGCAGGTAGCGGCCGTACTGGGCATGCAGGGCTTCGAGTTCGGGGTCGGCGCCGTCGCGGGTGTAGGCCGCAATGCGCTCATCGGTGGGCAGCTGGCGCCGCTGCGCCGCCGTGCTGCCCAGGTTCAGGCTGACGCGGCCGAACAGGGCCGCGTGATCGCGCTGGTGCTCGGCACGCAGCGCATCGACGCTGCGCGCGGCGGCGGTGCTCACTCGGGCCGTCACGCGGGGCAGCGGGTGGGCGCCGTTGTAGCCGGTGGCGGCATCGGGGCTGTAGCTGGTGCCGGCGCCGAGGATCAGCGTCAGCGCGTCGCAGCCACTGAAGACGAGGCTGTCGCCGTCCACCTTGACGCTGCCGCCTTCGTGGCGCACCTCCACCTGGCTGGCATAGGCCATGACGTTGCCGGAGGGCGCCTCGCCGGTCGCCTGCGGCAGCACCCAGCCGGCGAGCGAGCCGGTGGCGTACAGGCGCTGGCCGGCTGCGCGGATGTGCGCGCCGTGCATGTCGGTCAGGCGCAGGCGGCCGGTGTACTGGCCCTTCGCGCTGGCGCTCAGGCGCAGCACGATGACCTGGGCCGGATGGCTGGCGAAGGCTTCGCGCTGGTACTGCACGCCGCCCAGCGTGTAGCGCAGCAGGTGGCGGCCGGCGGCAATGTCGAGCTCGCGGCGGTATTCGCTCGCGGTGCCGGTGTGGCCGTCCAGGTCGATGAACAGATCACCAAAGGGCTGGTAGGCGCCGATGGTGCGGCTGTCGCCAGTCCACAGCGTGATGTCGTTGAACTGCACGCGGTCATGGGCGAGCTGGCTGAACAGCATCGCGCCCAGGCGGCCGTTGCCGATGGGCAGGGCCTCGCGCTCCCAGCCGTCGTGGCTCAGCGGTGCGGGCTGCCGGTAGTGCAGCGTCATCTCTGGGGCCGCGCTGGCCGGGCCCGCCAGCAAGGGCAGGGCGCAGGCCAGGGCGACGGCGGCGAGCAGCTGCTTCATGCCGGGCGGCCCACCAGCACGCCGCGGCCATGCGGTGCGATGAAGACCGTGCCGTGTTCCAGCGGGTCAGCACAGATGGACAGCAGGCGGCCGTAGCGGTGGCGCGGGTCATCCACACGCACGAAGGTGCTGCCGCCATCGTCCGAGCGGAACAGGCCGTCGCTGACCTGGCCGCCGAGGTTGGCCTTGCCCCACACGAACACGCTGTGGTGGGCCGAGCCGGGCGCACCCTTGCCCACGCTGACCAGCCAGGCCTCGGTGATGAGCCTGGCGGCCCTGGGCGCCTGCTCGGCGCCGGGCAGGTGCAGCAGGCCCTGGGGCAGGGCCAGCCACAAGTGGCGCGCGGCACCGGGGGCCGCCACCAGCTGCGCGGTCTGCCAGGCTTGCAGCTTGGCCAGGCCCTTGACCACGATCTGAAAACTCCGGCCGCCGTCCACGCTGCTCAGGATCGTGCCGTTGGCGCGGTCGAACACATGGAAGACGCCTTCGACATGGCGGTCGGCCACGGGCTCCAACGTGCTCTCCCGGTCGGTGGGCCAGCCTTCGCACAGCTGCCAGCTGCGCCCGCGGTCACGCGACCACATCGCCGCTTGCCGCTCAGGCGCCCAGACCAAAAAGCCGCCTTTGGCCGACACCGCCACGCGGCCGGCCGGTGCGGTCCAGCCCTGCGGGGTCTTGGTGGCGCGGGGCGACGGGCCGAAGGGCGACCAGCTGGCGCCGCCGTCGAGTGACAGATAACCGCCGGTGGCCGCGGCATCCGACGTGCGTGCCACCACGCCCGGGTTCAGCCAGGCGAAGTCGACTGAGCGGTTGGTTTCCGAGGTGGGGGCGAACAGGCCGGTGCGCGGCGTGTTGTCGAGGTCGTCCCAGGCGCCGCCGGCGTGGTCGCCCATGGCCGCCAGCAAGGCCGCGCCGCCCGACGGGCTCTTGATCTCCAGCGCCGCGGTTTCCTCCAGGTTCTTCACCGTGAAGGCCCATTGCACCTGCGGCGCGCCGAGGTTGCCGGTCATCCACACGCCGTAGCCGGTGCCGTACACCGCGCGCTCGCCGTTGAACGGGTCGATCTGGACGTCGGCCATCCAGTGACCCATGCGCCGGCGGCCCTGCTGGAAGTTGTCGAGCCAGGGCCAGCCGCTGCTGTCCATGCGGGAGCGGGCAGCCAGCGGCGTCCAGCTGGCGCCGTGGTCGGTTGACAGGAACAGCTCATCGCCGGCGCCCCAGCGCTCGAGGGTGGACACCACGAGGCGCCCGGGTGCGCGGGCATCGACCGCCACGCCTGAGTAGCCGAAGCCCAGCGGTTGCGCGCCGGCCTTGATCGGCGAGATCTCCGTCCATGCGCCGGCCGGGGTGCGGCGCCACACGCTGCCCGTGCGGGCGTAACCGGGGTTGGGCACCTCGCCCGGGCCACCGGCCGTGAAGCTGATGTACAGGTCGCCCTGCGGGCCGAGGGCGGCGCGTTGCGGCACCTGGGCGGGCGTGGCGGTCTCGCGGCTGAAGCTGGCACCGCCATCACGCGAGACAAACAGGCCTGGCTGGTCTGTGCAACCCACCCAGAGCACCGGGGCGTTGCCGCTGCCGGTGCTCGGGTCGATCAACACCAGCGAGACATGCTGGCCGGGGAAGGACACGCGCTTGAAGCTCAAGCCGCTGTCCGTGCTTTTCATCAGACCGTCGCGGGTGGTGCCCAGCCACAGCACGCGGGGGTCGGTCGGGTCCACCTGCAGGCGCTCACCGGTGCCACGGCCGGCTTCGTTGCCGCCGAGCTTGATGCCCAGCTCGGTGGTGCGCCAGGTGAGGCCGCGGTCGCTGGACGTCAGCAGCGCGGCCTTGCGGGCCCACTCGCCGGTGTAGGTGCCGCAGGCGGCGTAGACGCGGTCCGGGTTGCCCGGGTCGAGGGCGATGCTGAGCACGCCCATCAGGTCGGCGTCATCGCGGCCGAGGTGGTCCAGCAGCGGCAGCCAGCGCTGACCGACGGCATCGAAGCGGTACAGACCGCCGATGTCGGTGCGGGCATACAACAGGCCGGCCTCACGCGGATGAAAGACGAAGCCGTTGACGAAGCCCGCGCCGCCGAACGGCACGCTGCGCCACTGGTAAGGGCCGGTGCCGGTGGCTGCGTGGCTGGCTGAAGTCGCTGTGACCAAGGCAGCCGCACCGGCCGCGCCTGTCAGTGGCGCGAGCCGACCCAGGGCGCCGAGCGCATGGATCGAAGAGCCGGGCAGGCAGGCCAGTGCGCCGATCGAGGCGCGGTGGAAGTCGCGGCGGGTGGTCATGGTGGCGGGCGGTTGGTCGCTTGTTGACTGCGGGGCGCTGTGGCGGGTGCTGGTCAGTACCGGCCCATCCGCACCTTCAGCACCACCGGCTTGCCGGTGAGGTTCAGGCCGTAGTCGGTCTGGTCGCCGTTCCAGTTGCGCAGGCGCACCCAGCGGCCATCGGGCGTGTAGTGGCCTTCTTCGGCGCTCAGCATCACCACGCCCTTGCCCGGCGCGCTGGGCTCCAGCGTGTCGATGCGGACACGAGCGTACTGGCCCACCAGCACAAACTCGTCGGGGCCGATCTGGGCCACGGCCACACCGCCCACGGGCTTGTCGGCATGGGCCGGGCGATCGGTGGTGGCCGGGAAGAAGCCGCGCTCGCCGAACTGCCATTCGCCAAAACTCACCGTGGCCTTCCAGCCCTGCATCGGCAGGGTCTGCGGTGCGTGGTCGTCGCCCTCGGCCAGGCCGTGGGTGCGACCTTCAAAAGCCCATTGCGCCCACTGGCGTTGCAGGCCGCCGAACACCTTGTAGATGGGCGCGAAGGGCGCCACCATGCGTGCGTCGGTCAGCTTGGCGCCGAGCGGGAAGTTCGAGTAGTCGGCGTAGTCGATGCCGAAGGGCACTGCGCCCAGGCTGCCCCGGCCGAAGATGGCGTAGAGGTAGCGGGCATAGGCCGGCGCGTTGCCGATCTCCGGCACGAACAGCGGGTTGCCAGTGCGCTGGAACTCTTTCAACGTGCCTTCGACCTGGGCTGATTCCGGGCTGTAGATGTCAGGGCCGACCAGGTCGATGTGGGGTGCCGCGGCCTTGTAGATGTCGATCACGTCAAAGGTGGGGCCGCCGCTGGCAAAGTTGTTGTTCCATGGGGCCATCGGCGCCAGCGGATCACGCAGCGCGTTGTTCACGTACATCGGCAGGTTGTGCACGGCACGGCCGGCCCGGGCGAGGTCTTCGATGTAGCTCGCGATGGCCCAGGCATGGAAGTATTCGTCGGCATACGGGCCATACACCGCGCGCCAGGAACCCTGTGCGGCACCGGCCACCGGCGACTTCTTGCGCTGCAGCACGGCGGCGGGCACGTCACGCTCGAAGGCGGCCTGCGCCTTGGCGCCGAAATCACGCACATGGCCGTAGGTGCCGACTTCGTTTTCCACCTGCACCATCAGCACGGTGCGTTGTTCGCGGTCGACCTTCGCGAGGTGGCTCATCAGCGCGACGAAGGCCCGCTTGTCGGCCTCACGGGTGTTGTCGCCAAAGGGCGAGAGGCAGTAGGTGGGCTGGCCCTGGGCGTCCACCATGCGCGGGAAACGCTGGTTGTTGGTCTTGACCCAGGCCGGGGTGTACTGCGGGCTGGTGTTCTTCCAGGTGCCGAACCACAGCAGCACCACGCGCACCTTGTGCTGGCGGGCTTCGCGCAGCAGGGTGTCGACGAAGCTGAAGTCGAAGCGGCCTTCAACCGGCTCAACCTGTTCCCAGGCCACGGGCACCGACACGGTGTTGGCGCCGATGTCGCGCACGGCCGGCCAGACCTGCTTCAGGGCTTCGGGGTAGTTGCTGGAGTTGTGAACCTGGGCGCCCAGCATCAGGTAGGGCGCGCCATCAACGATCAAGGCATGGCGACCGTCACGCTCGGCCAGCGCCGGCAGGGCTGCGCCCGCGCCTGCGGCAGCGGCGATCGCCTGGCTGCCCAGCAGGGCAGCGCAGATCAGCAGGCGGGGCAGGGTGAGGCGGGTGAGGTGACGTGGGCGCATGGTGCTGCAACGCTGCCGCAACGGGCAACGAGGTGAATGAAGGGGGGGGTCGGGGAAAGGCCTGCGCCAGGCCTGGCGGCCTGGCGCAGGCGAACTCGTCAGAACGAGTAGCTGGCGCGCAGCGTGTAGCGCGGGCCGGATGCATACCAGGAGCGGCCCATCATGCCGACCGACTGCTGCATCATCTGCTTGTACGTCGCGTTGTTCAGGTTCTGGCCTTCCAGAGACACCGTCAGGCGATCATCAAACTTGTACGACACACCGGCGTCGATCTGGCCGAAAGCGTCCGCCCACAGCGGCATGCCCCAGGCCAGGTTGTGCTGGCCGTAGTTCGCGCTCGCCGGGTTGGTGTCCAGGCCATCGGAGCCCTGGGTGCCAGGCATGTTCGTGCCGTACAGGTACTTCGAGCGCCAGCTGTAGGCGATGCGGGCCGACAGCGGGCCGCGGTCATACAGCAGCGCCAGGTTGATGGTGTCCCGCGACACGTTGTTCAGCGGCAGGCCACTGAACGACTTGCCGTTGGTGTCACAGCCGTTGATGTTCAGGTTCAGGTTGTCGGCGTTGCCGCTGCCCCCCGTGCAGTACTCGGAGAACACGCTGTTGTAACGCGTCTGCTTGCTGTTCACGTAGGTGTAGTTGGCCTGCACGCCGAAGCCCGCCAGCCAGCCCGGCAGCGTGTCGAAGTACTGCTGGTAGGCCACCTCGAAACCGCGGGCGAAACCCTTCGCGCCATTGACCGGGGAGGTCAGCGTGAAGTTGTAGTTCGTGCCCGTCGAGTCCGACATCGCGATGCTGGCCGTCTGGTTGACGATGATGTCCTTCAGCTGCTTGTTGAAGGCGGCGAAGGTCAGCGAGCCGTTCTTCGCGAAGTACCACTCGGCCGTCAGGTCCAGCTGGTTCGCGCGGATCGGCTTGAGCAGCGGGTTGCCGGTGGCCTTGCCGGTGAAGTTCACGCTGTCGATCACCAGGGTGTTGCCCTCGGTGTGCTGCGTGGTGCTCACCTTCATCTCGGTGTAGTCCTGCAGCATCGAGAAGTCAGGCCGCGAGATGGCCTGGGCCCAGGCCATGCGGAACTGCAGCTGCTCATCCGCCTTCATCTTCAGGTTCAGCGACGGCAGCACGTTGGTGTAGCTGTTGTCGTGGCTGATGGCCGCTGCCGTGGTGCCGAAGGTCGGCACGCTGCCGCTGACCGAACCACCGGCGGGCGGGTTGATCGTGGCGTTGGACAGCAGGAAGTAGCCGTGGGCCTTGTTGGCCGTGTGCACCAGGCGCAGACCGACGTGGCCGTCGACCGGGAACTTCCAGTCGTCGAAGCCGAAGCGCAGCTGCGCATAGGCGGCTTGCGTGCGTTCACGCTGGTCGTTGTCGCCCGACGGGTCGGTGCCGAAGGTCGACGGCTTGTAGTGGTTGAAGCAGCCATAGCCCTGGTTGGCCACGGCCTGCGCGCACAGGGTCTCGTAGTAGCCGTGCAGCGTGTCGTAGCTGTTCGGATAACCGGCGGCCACGGCGGTGTTCGGCACGATGACCGGCGCGACCGTGGCGTTGCCGTTCATGAAGTTGTCGAACGTGTGCAGGCGGACGAGGTCGGTGCCGAAGTTCGACAGGTAGGCCAGCTCGTTCACGTCCCAGCTCTTCTGCCACGGGTGGGTGATGGTCGCCCAGTTGTAGCTCGGGTTGGAGTTCTGGGTCTTGGCGTCGCGGTCGGTCAGGCGCAGGCCGAAGCGCAGATCCACCAGCACCGGATCGTCGAACTTGTACTGCACGTCGCCCTTCCAGGCCTTCTGGTTGGCCACGCTCTTGTCAGCGTGGTCCATGGTGAAGGCCCAGTAGTAGTTCGCCGGGTTGGCCAGGGCGGCCAGGTCGGCGGCGTCGAAGACGATGCGCGGGGTCGGGCCGCTCAGGTCCAGGTTCTCCTTGGCCATCTGCAGGCCGGTGGCCACGGTGGAGTCGAAGCCCTGCGTCTTGGCGCGGATGAACTGGAAGTCGGAGGTGAAGCGCCAGCGGTCGTTCGGCGTCCACACGGTGTTCCAGGCCAGCTCGCGGGTGCTGGAGTCACGCTTGGCGTAACGGGTGTCGGCGTCGAAGCTGATGCCGCCGTCCACCGCATCACGGATGGTGCCGGTCAGCAGCGCGCCGGTGGGGCCGTAGGTCGCGCCCGCATCCACCGTGGTGTTGTACGGGTTGGCCTGGCCGAACAGGGCGTTTTCAGCCCAGTTGAACTTGTACTTCGACTCGAACGCGGTCAGCGACGATTGCAGCGTGTCCTTCTTCCACTGCAAGGCACCGTAGATGCCCTGGCGGTCACGCTCGTACTCCATCGTGCGCCAGCCCACGGCCTTCGGAATCCAGTTCGGGTCCGTCGGGGTGCGCTGGTAATAGGCGTCGACCTGGATGCCGTCGGTGCGGGTGGCGCTCTTCGAGCGGGCCACGTCAAACAGCGCGCCGAACTTGCCCAGGTCGGTGTCCCACACGTTCGACAGCAGCAGCGAGCCGGACGGCGAGTTCTTGCCGTTGAGCTTGTTGTAGGTGGAGTCCACCGACACCACGCCCTTGAACTCCTTGAAGTCGAACGGCATGGCGGTGCGCAGGTTCACCAGGCCGCCGATGGCGCCTTCGATCTGTTCAGCCGACGGGTTCTTGTACACGTCCACGCCCGACATCAATTCCGGCGGCACGTCTTCGAAGCTCAGCGAGCGGCCACCGTTGGCCGAGAACGAATCGCGGCCGTTCAGCTCGGAGCGCACATACGGCAAGCCGCGGATGCTGACGCCGGAGCCTTCCACCGAGTAGTGCTCGGGGTCGCCCTTGCTCATCGTGCGGTCGATGGTCACGCCCACCACGCGCTGCAGCACTTCGGTGACGGAGCGATCCGGCAACTTGCCGATGTCTTCGGCGACGATGGAGTCGACGACTTCCTCGGCGTTGCGCTTGATCTTCTGGGCCGATTGCAGGGCCGCACGCTGGCCGGTCACGACGACGGTGTTGCCATCAGCGGCAGCCGCCGACGCGGCCGGGGCCGGCGCGGGGGCTGACTGGGCCATGGCCACTGCGCTCCAGCACAGGGCCACATGGGCTGCCGCGATCGACACGGCGGTCTTCTGAAATTGTCTCATCTCGTTTTTCTCTTTGAACAGAAGGGTGGGAAGGCATGTCCGTGGGCGGACGTGGGCTTCTGGCCGGGCCGGCACTTGTGGAGCGCCGTGCCCGGCGGGGTGGGTTTCGATCAGGCTCCTGTGAAGCGGTTGACCATGTTCTCGAGGTACTCCTGCCGGCCGGAGGCTGGGGCAACATCAACGTTGGTCGCCAGGGCAAGGTCTGCCAGCTGGTCGAGCGTGACGCGGCCTTCCAGGATGTCCTGGCCGGCAGGGGTTTTCCAGCCGGCGTAGCGGGCGTCAAGCGCCTGCTGCAACTGGCCGTCGAGAATCATTTGTTCGGCCACCAGCAGGGCGCGTGCGCACACGTCCATGCCGCCGATGTGGCCGTGGAACAGGTCAGCCGGGTCGATCGACTGGCGGCGGACCTTGGAGTCGAAGTTCAGGCCACCCGAGCCCAGGCCACCGGCCTGCAGCACGTGGTAGAGCGCGATCGCGGTCTCGGGCACGTTGTTCGGGAACTGGTCGGTGTCCCAGCCCAGTTGCGGATCTCCGCGGTTCATGTCGAGGCTGCCGAGCAGGCCGAGCGCGCCGGCGGTGGCGATCTCGTGCTCGAAGCTGTGGCCCGACAGCGTGGCGTGGTTGGCCTCGATGTTGACCTTCACTTCCTTCTCGAGGCCATAGCGCACGAGGAAGCCGTAGACGGTGGCGGTGTCGAAGTCGTACTGGTGCTTGCTGGGCTCGCGCGGCTTCGGCTCGATCAGGATCGTGCCCTTGAAGCCGATCTTGTGCTTGTGCTCCACCGCCATGGTCAGGAAGCGGCCGAGCTGGTCGAGCTCCTGGCCGAGGTTCGTGTTCAGCAGGGTTTCGTAGCCTTCGCGGCCACCCCACAGCACGTAGTTCTCGCCGCCCAGGGCCAGGGTGGCGTTCATCGCGTCACGCACCTGCACCGCGGCCAGGCCGAAGATGGCGGGATCAGGGTTGCTGGCGGCGCCCGACATGAAGCGGCGGTGGCTGAACAGGTTGGCGGTGCCCCACAGCAGCTTCATGCCGGTGCGTTGCTGCTGGGCGCCCAGCACGTCGACCATGCGCAGGAAGTTCTCGCGGCTCTCGCGCGGGGTGCTGCCTTCGGGTGCCACGTCGCGGTCGTGGAAGCAGTAGTAAGGCGCGCCCAGACGCGAGAAGAAATCAAACGCGGCGTCGGCCTTCTGGTGGGCCAGCTCCATCGGCGAGCCGCCTTCGAACCACGGACGCAGGAAGGTGCCGCCGCCAAACGGATCGAGGCCGTTCCAGCAGAAGGTGTGCCAGTAGCAGGCGGCAAAACGCAGGTGGTCTTCCATGCGCTTGCCCAGCACCACGCGGTCCTTGTCGTAGTGGCGGAAACTCAGCGGGTCGGTGCTGCCGGCGCCTTGGTAGGTCACGGGCGCGATGTCTTCGAAGTAGCTCTTGGTCATGATGTGGGGTGTGCGTCAGCCGATGGCCGGACGTGGTTTCAGCCTTGATGGAGTTGGCGGTAGAGCGTGCGGAAGCGCTGCAGGCGTTCCGCCAGCGGTGCATGCACGGACTCATCCGGCTGGTGACGGGCCATGACGGGCGGGCGGGCGCAGACGAGGTCGGGGGCACCACCCGCAGCGAGCCAGCCGAGGCGGGCGGCGCCGAGGGCACCGCCGGCTTCGGAGCCGGTGTGCAGCACGATGTCCACGCCGAGCGCATCGGCGATCAACTGGGCCCAGAGCCCGCTGCGGGCGCCACCGCCCACCAGCGACAACTGGCTCACTTCGGTACCCGCGGCCTGCAGGGCGGCCAGGCCATCGGCCAGGCCAAACGCCACGCCTTCCAGCACGGCGTAGCCCACATGGGCGCGGGTGGTTGCATGGCCCAGGCCAGCCAGGTGGCCTTGGGCGAACGGGTTGTTGTGGGGCGTGCGTTCACCGGCCAGGTAAGGCAGGAACAGCGGCGCCTGCAGGCGCTCTGCCATGCTCAGCTCGGCCACTTCGCTCAGCAGGTGGGCTTCGCTGCCAGCGCCGGTCAGGCCCACAGCCCACTTCAGGCAACTGGCGGCCGAGAGCATCACGCTCATCTGGTGCCAGCGGCCGGGTTGGGCATGGCAGAAGGCGTGCACGGCCGACGCTGGGTTGGGGCGGTAGGTGTCGTTGACGACAAACAGCACGCCCGAGGTGCCGAGCGAGATGAAACCGTCACCGGGTTGCACGGCGCCGATGCCGATGGCGCTGGCGGCGTTGTCACCGGCGCCGCCAGCCACCACCACGCCCTCGGGCAGGCCCCAGGCGCGGGCCAGTGCGGGGCGCAGCACGCCGCTCACTTCGGTGCTTTCCACCAGCCGCGGCATGTGGGCGCGGCTCAGGTGGCAGGCGGCCAGCAGCGGCTCTGACCAATCACGCGCGGCCACGTCAAGCCACAGGGTGCCGGCGGCATCCGAAGGCTCGCTCACCTTGTCGCCCGTCAGCAGCAGCCGCAGGTAGTCCTTGGGCAGCAGCACGCTGCGCACCTGCGCGAACGCGGCCGGCTCATGGCGCCGCACCCACAGCAGTTTCGGCGCGGTGAAGCCGGGCATCGCCAGGTTGCCGGCGATGCTGTGCAGGCGCGGCTCAAGGGCAGTGAGCTCGTCGCATTCGGCATGGCTGCGGCCGTCGTTCCACAGGATGGCCGGGCGCAGCACCTCGTCTTGGGCGTCCAGCAGCACGGCGCCGTGCATCTGGCCTGACAGGCCGATGCCACGCAGCTCAGCCCAAACGCGCGGGTGAGCCTGACGCAACTGGGCGACCGCCGCTTCGGTGGCTTGCCACCAGTCTTGCGGGGCCTGCTCGGACCACAGCGCCTGCGGCCGCGACACCGTCAGCGGCGCGCCGGCCTGCCCCACGGTGTGGCCGCTGCCGTCGAGCAGCAGCAGCTTGACTTCCGAGGTGCCGAGGTCGATGCCGAGAAAGCTCATGCCTGCCCCCGCGCCACGGCGTTCGGTGCGATCAAGGGGCGGGTCAGGCGGTAGCGGGCCAGCGCGGCGGCGCCCACGGCCACGGCGTCTGCACCGAAGCGCGAGATGCGCACGTTCGGCGGCGGCAGCTTCGCGGCTTCGGCATAGCCGGCCAGCGTCTGCAGGGCGGGCTCGGTGAAGTCGTCGCCCAGCGTGACGCCGGTGCCGCCGAGCACGATGCAGGCCGGGTCATACGCCGCGCACAGGTTGTGCAGCAGCACGCCCAGGTAGTTGCCGGCGCGGTGAACGGCGGCGATGGTGAGGGTGTCGCGCACCTGCAGGCGCTGCTTCAGCTCGGTCATCGTGCGCGTCTGCGAGCCTTCGGCGCGGGTGGGCGACATGGCTGAGAGGCCGATCAGCGCTTCGGCGCAACCCAGGCGGCCGCAGGAGCAGCGCGGGCCGTCGATCTGCAGCACGATGTGGCCGACTTCACCCGCGAAGCCGCGGTGCCCGGTCAGCAGGCGGTCATCGACGATGACGCCCGCGCCGACGCCTTCGTTGATGCTGACGTAGATCAGCGGGTCACCACGCTCGGTGGCATTGAATTCCATCTCGCCCACGGCCGCCACATCCGCTTCGTTCTGCAGGTACAGCGGCACGGCGTTGAGGGCGGTGCTGGCTAGCTCGGCCGCCAGCAGGGGGCCGATGGCCAGATCACGCCAGCCCAGGTTGGGCGCGAAGCGCAGCACGCCGGTGGCTTCATCCACACCCCCGGGCAGGCCCACACCGATGCCGATGACCTGGCGGCCTTCGCCCTGCAGCTGCTGGTGCAGCTGGCTCAGGCCCTGCGCCAGCTGGCGGATGGCTTCGGGCGCAGCGGGGCGGGCGTCCATCTCGATCTGGTGCGTGGCCAGCACATCACCGGTGAGCGAGGTGGCCACGATGCGGATGACGCCCACACCCACTTCGGCGCCCAGCAGCAGCATGCGGGTGGGGTCGATGAACAGCGGGGTGGGGCGGCGGCCACGGTCGCCCGTCACCACCACTTCACGTTCCTGCAGCCAGCCTTCGTCGATCAGCTCGCGCACCAGCATGCTGACGGTGGACTTGGTCAGGCCCACTGCGGTGGCCAGATCGGCACGCGACAACGCCGGGTTCACGCACAGGTGTCGAACCAGCGCCATCCGGTTGATGCGCTTGAGCAGTTGTTGGTGGCCAGTGGCGTCTGCCAGATCGATGAGCACGTTCGGTATCCCCGGAAGGGCGTTGATTCGGAATGACTGAAGAATAGTTTGTTCGACGAACGAAATAAATCAGGTGAAAACCCGGGTTGTTGCCAAACCAGCGCGTCAGGCTCCGGTTTCGTGGCCAGCGCGGGTCGTGGCCGTGTGCCGTTCACCTTGCTCCAGCGCCCGCCAACGCACGGTGCCGAGGCCCTGATGGCCGGGCGTGTTTTGCCAAGGCACCAACACCGCGCTGCCGGGCGCCAGGTCGATGAAGTTGTCGTCGAACGCCACGCCCTCGGCTTCCATCCACAGGCCCTTCACCGGCACGTTGGATTGCACGCGCAACAGGCTGTCGCTCAACAGCTCGAAGCGCGGGCTGGCGGCGGGCAGGGTGTGGAACTTGAAGGGCTCGGACCAGGCGCAGTCGCGGGCCAGGATGGGGGTGGTGTCGGTGTGGCTGTTGTTGTGGAGGTCGTTGTGTAGGTCAGCATCACTCGCCAGCAGTTCGCCCATCACCGGCAGGTGTGACTCAGGCAGGCTCACCAGCCGCTCGGTGCTCGCATTGGCCTCGGCGTTCAACAGCACCTTGTCGCTCCACACGCGCACGCCGTCCAGCGTGTGCAGGTGCAGCGCCAGCGTCAGGGCGCGCGCCGGGCCGGCGTTCATCACGGTGAGGCGGGCCTGACCCGCTTGCAGCCGCAGGGCTACAGCCAGCGGCGCCAGCGCCCGCCGGATGCTGTGCCAGGCCGGCTTCAGGTGCCCGCCGCTGTCGATGATGGCCCAGCTGACGGCTGGCCAGCAGTCGTTCAGTTGCCAGACCAGCGCACCGCCCACGGCCCGCGCGCCGGGTTTCTGCCAGCGTCGCCGGAAGGCCTGGTAGGCGCAGCGCATGGCCTCGGCCTGGATGAACTGCGTGGCGTACACATGCTCGGCCAGCGTGGTGACGCTGCGCAGGTTGTCAGCCATGTAGACGGCCAGCCGGCGGTGGCCGTCAGGCTCGCCGGAGCCGGCCTTGTTGTGCCACATCAGCGTGCGGCTTTCCGGGTAGCGCTCGGCCTTTGGCAGTGCCTCATGCAGCACCGCCAGGCTGGCATGGGATTGCATGCCGAACTCGCTCACGAAGCGGCCCTGCACCTCTTCATAGCGCTGGTAGGGCAGCATCTGCTGGTGCCACACCTCCCAGCTGTGGCGATCTCCCGCGGTGGGGTCTGACGACAGCGGCCCACCGTCGCCACCGGGCGTCCACGGGCTGCCGGGCCAGTAGATGCTGCCCGGGTGCAGCTCGGCGCACAGGGCCGGCAGGCGCTGCTCATACAGCAGGCGCGCATCGAACTGGCCCGGGGCGATGCCCGGCCCGTGGGCGCCCACCGATTCGGCCACCGCATAGTCTTCGTTGTTGCCGCACCAGATGGCGAGGCTGGCGCGGTGCCGCAGGCGTTTCACGGCGGCGGCCGCTTCGGCCATCACGGTGGCTTCAAAGGCCGGGTTGGCCGGGTACATGCCGCAAGCGAACAGGAAGTCTTGCCAGACGAGCAGGCCGAGTTCGTCGCAGGCGTCATAAAACGCCTCTGACTCATAGATGCCGCCGCCCCACACGCGCAGCATGTTCATGTGGCCGGCAGCGGCCTGGGCGACGCGGGCGCGCACCCGCGCTGGCGTGACGCGCTCCAGCAGGTTGTCATCGGGAATCCAGTTGGCGCCGCCAATGAACACCTCCTGCCCGTTCACCTCGAAGCAGAAGCTGGTGCCGGCCTCGCCTTCAACCGGTGCCTGCACCAGCGCCACGGTGCGCAGGCCGATGCGGCGGGTGTCCTGGGCCACCACGCTGCCGGCCTGGTGTACGCAGGTGTGCAGCTCATACAAGGGCTGATCGCCCAGGCCGCGTGGCCACCAGAGCTGGGCCGCCTCAATCACCAGATGTGCGTTGACCTGGGCGCTGGCATCGCAGTCGATGTGGGCCACCAGCGCGCCGTCCGGGCCGCGCAGCGTGTGGCTCAGGGTCAGGCCGGCCAGGTTGCCCAGCAGCTGCGTGCTCACGCGCACCTGCGCACGCCGGGCCGCCACGTCCACCTCGGTTTGCGGGTGCACCTCCGCCAGGCGCACATGCCAGCTCTCGCGGCGCACGGGCTGCCAGGGCCCGCTGGTGAGCAGCACCGGGCCCCAGTCCCAGCCGAAGTGGTACTGCGCCTTGCGCAGGTGCAGCCGGGCACTGTCGCCGTTCCACAGGCGGCGTTGGCCCTGGGTGGCTTCCAGCGCGCGGGCGGCAGCCAGTGGCGGGTCGAACCGCAAGAGCAACTCATTGCCGCTGGGTTGGAGCAAGGCCCGGATGTCAGCCCGCAGCGGCACGAACATGTTGCTGCTGGTGAACAGCAGCTGGCCGTTGAGCCAGGCGCTGCACACGGTGTCCAGGCCATCAAACACCAGCTCTTCATGCGGTGCGAGGGTGTCGATGCCCGGCACGTCGAAACGCAGGCGCCAGGCCCAGGTGCGCTCACCCACCCATTGCACGTCGGTTTCCTGGGTGCCGCGCGCCACGTCGGGCAGCAGGCCGGCGGCCATCAGCGCACCCTGGGTGGTGCCGGGCACGGCGGCGGGCAGCCAGGCCGAGGCGGGCAGGGCACCGATGTGGGCGGGCTCAGCCGCGGCTGGCACCTCGGCCAATTGCCAGCCGGTGTGCAGCGCCATGCTGCGTGTGGCGAGCGGGCTGTGTGGCTGCGAGACAAACGAATGCGTCATTTTTACTAAACAAATCAGTGGGTGACGGCCGATTGAGTGTGTGCAAGCCAGTAAAAGCCCGAACTTGTCAGCCGTGATTTTCAAAATCATACTGTCTGTTTACTAAACTACACTCGGGGTGTTCACCAGCGCGCAGGCCGATGGCCGCTGCGCCCGCTGGCCCTGCACGAAGCCTCATGACCGATGCGTTGAACCCGCCCCTGATGCCCCGCCGCGCCCTGATGGGTGCGGCGATGAGCGTTGCGAACGCCGTGCTGGGTGCCAGCGCACTCGGTGCAGGCCCGGCTGTTGGCGGCCCGTTGGCCCAGCCCGGCGTGGCGCCTGAGCTGCCCTGGGCCGGCCCGGTGCGACATGCCGGTGGGTGGCTGGAGTGGTCGCGGCCCACGCCGTCGTCGGTGAGCCCGGCTGCGTGGTTCGACCCCGATCAGCACGATGTCTGGTGCGACTTTGAAGGGCCGGGTGGTGTGCGCCTGCGGGCTACTGCCTTCTGGCACAACGACGCGCGCCAGGGTGGCCGCTGGTTGCTGCGCCTGTTCCCCACCGTGCCGGGCCGCTGGCAGGGCACCGTTCAGGCGCGCATCGGCGGCGGCGCACCGCAAGATTTGGGACGGGTGCCTGCGGTGGATGTTGCACGGGTGCCGCGACACCACCACATCAGCCTGGACGCCAGCAACCCGCGCTACTTCGCCTTTGAAGACGGCGCGCCCCATGTGCCGGTCGGCCTGAACATCTGCTGGGGCATGAGCGACGACACCCTGGCTGATTACCGCCGCTGGTTCACCCGGCTGGCAGCCCATGGCGGCAACTTTGCCCGGCTGTGGATGGCCAGCTGGAGCTTCGGCATCGAGTGGGTGGACACGGGCCTGGGCAACTACGCGCGGCGCATGACGCAGGCGGAACTGCTGGACGAGGTGTTTGCGCTGGCAGAGTCACTCGGCATCAAGCTGATGCTGTGCCTTGTCAACCATGGCGCCTTTTCGGAAAAGGCCGACAGCGAATGGGCCCGCAACCCGTACAACCAGCGGCTGGGCGGCCCGCTGGCCACGCCCGACACCTTCGTCACAGACGAGGTTGCGCAGCGGCTGTTCGAGCGGCGCGTGCGCTACATCGCGGCGCGCTGGTCTCACAGCCCGGCGCTGCACAGCTGGGAGTGGTGGAACGAGGTTACCTGGACGCCGATCCGCGCGGCGGAGCTGCGCCCCTGGATCGCCCGCATGAGCCGGGTGCTGGACCGCCACGACCCTTATCGCCGCCTGCGCACCACCAGCTGGGCCGACCGCGGCGACGCCGCCACCTGGCAGATGCCACAGCTGGACTTCGTGCAGCAGCATGACTACACGCTGAACGACCCGATCGACCACTACGCCGCATCGGCACGGGCCTGGGAGGCTGACGGCCTGGCCCACAAACCGTGGGTGCCCGGCGAGCTGGGTCTGGAAACCGAATACGACATCGCCACGCCGCGGCCGTTCGAAGCCGATGCCGTGCACCTGCACAACGGCCTGTGGGCGCCGCTGTTTCTGGGCTATGCCAGCACGGCCTGGTACTGGTGGTGGGACAAGATGGTCGACCCGCAGCGCCGCTGGAGCGCCTATCGCGGGGTGTCACGCTTCCTTGAGCAGCTGCATGGCAGCGGCTTGCGGCTGTCTGCCCATCGCCCCCATCCGCCGCAACAGGCTCAGCTGATGAGCCCGCAGATGCCCGCCGGTGGTGCGCCGGTTTCGGGTGCGCCACCGATGGCTGCGAGCCCTGACGCCCGCGCGCTGGCGATGGTGGGTGCGCGCAGCGCGCTGGTGTGGGTGCGTGCCCATCTGCACGATGCCTTGGCGCTGCGCCGGGCCTGGCGCCAGGAAACGGGCGGCAAGCACCCGGCCCAGCCCTGGACGCCGCGTTACCCCTTGCTGAAACAGCACCGCGTGGTGCTGGACGGCCTGGCGCTGCCGGACGGACCGGTGCGGGTGCGCTGGCTGGACCCGGCCACCGGCCATGCACTGGCGCCGCTGCCCACGCCCGCGGTGTGTCGCGGCGGCACGCTGGTGCTGGCCGTGCCTGCTTTCCAGCGTGATCTGGTGGCCATCGTCATGGCCGCACACGCTTGATCGGGCTGAGCCACATGCCCAGGCTGCCCGGTTTGTCCGCACGCCGCTCCGTGCACCCATCACCACACCAACCACTACACCATTCACTGCTGTCGATGCCTGCTTCCGAGATCCAGACCGCCTGGGCCCAGCGCCTGCAACGCGAACTTGCGCACAACGTGCTGCCCTGGTGGCAGGCGTCGATCTTTGATGCCGATGGGCGCGTGCTGGGCGGGCGCGCCAACGACGGTGCCGTGCTGGACGCACCGCGCACCGCCGTGCTGGGCACCCGGCTGCTGTGGACCTTCACCACGGCCCAGCGCCGCCTGGGGCGCAACCCGACGCTTGATCTGGCCGCCGAGCGCGCCCTGGCCTGGGTGCGCGGCACGCTGACCGACCCGGTGCATGGCGGCGTGTTCTGGTCAGTGAATGCGGATGGTCAGCCGGTGGCCGACCACAAGCAGACCTATGCGCAGGCCTTTGCCATCTACGCCTTGATGGCCCAGCACGCGGCCGACTGTGCGGCCCAAGGCCTGCCGCTGGCCGCCGTCACACCCGCCGCACAAGACGCGCTGCGTTTGTTCGACCTGCTCGACACCCATGCCCGCGACGGCCTGGCAGGCGGCTACATGGAGGCCTGTACCCGTGACTGGCAACCCTTGCCCGATGCAACGCTGTCGGCGGACGAGCCACCCGCCGCGCGGTCGATGAACACCCTGCTGCATGTGCTGGAAGCCTTCACCGAACTGTTGCGCTGCCACCGGCAACCCGTGGTGGCCACGCGCCTGCGTGAGCTGATCGAGATCTTCCTCGACCGCCTCTGGTTGCCCGGGCAGCGCTGCTTCGGCCTGTTCTTCTCCATCGACTGGCAGCCGATGACGACGCAGGTGTCTTGGGGGCATGACATCGAGGCGGCCTGGCTGCTGCGGCGCGCCTGCGAGGTGCTGGCCGATGACGGCCTGAGCCGTCGCGTTGATGCGCTGGTGCCGCAGGTGGCCGATGCCGTGCTGCAAGGCGGTGTGGCGGAAGACGGCAGCGTGCTGGGGGCTGGCCTGTTTGATGGGCGCGTCACCGATGCGCGGCGCCACTGGTGGTGTCAGGCCGAGGCCATGGTCGGCTTCTGGGACGCCTGGCAGCTGACGGGCGACCCGCGCTTTCAGCGCGCGGCATGGCGGGTGTGGCGGCACATCGACAAGCACCATGTCGACCCGCTGGGTGGCGACTGGCTCAAGACCCTGGACGAGCAGCTGCACCCGGTCGACAGCATCCCGAGGGCAGGCCCTTGGGAATGCCCGTACCACCATGTGCGGGCCTGCGTTGAAATGATGGAGCGGCTGGCTCATGCGTAGGCTGCGCGGCGCGGATGCAGGGGTGAGCACGGGGTGGCGAAAGGTGATGGGCATGGCGACTGGGTTGTTGGTGGGGGCGGGCTTGGCGGTGGGCCTGGTGCCTGAGGCCGCGGCGGGGCAGGCGGCCACGGCGTCGGTATTGCCTGCCGCAGGTGGCGTGCAGCGCACGGCGCCGGTGGTCGACCAGCGTCTGACCGCCACGCTGCAGGCGCTGGCCGCGGGCCGGCCCATCACCGTGGTGGCCATCGGGGGCTCCATCACCACTGGCTACGCCGCCAATCCGCCGCGTGAGCGCGGCTGGGCGGCGCAGGTCGGCGCCTGGTTGAAGACACGCGGTCAGGTGCGCTTCATCAATGCAGGCCTGAGTGGCACCGACTCTGCGGTGGCCGTGCAACGCGTGCAGGCCCAGGTGCTGGCCGAATCGCCAGACCTGGTGCTGGTGGAGTTGGGTGTCAACGACGAGTGGCTGGATGCGCATGTGCGCGGCAGCAGTTATGAAGGCCTGTTGCGCCAGCTGCTGGCCGCACCAGGCCGCCCGGCGGTGCTGCCCGTGATGGTGACGCGTCAGCACAACCAGGGTCGTGATGCGGGCGATGTGCAGCGCACTTTGGCCGCGCACTACGGCCTGAGCAGCATCGATGTGGGCGGTGCCATGGCGCAACTTGCCAGCACGGGTGTTGCCGATTGGCAGCAGCTGTACGACGAGCCCGTGCATCCGAACCAGCGCGGCCATGACCTGATCGCGCGGCTGGTGATCGAGCACCTGCAGGCGGCATCGGCCCGCGTGGTTGAGGCCAAAGACAGGGTGGATGACAAAGCCAACGACAAGGCCAACGACAAGGCCGTGCCGCTGCCCAAACCCCTGCACAGCCTGGCCCACCAGCATGTGCGCCTGTGGCAGGGCGAGGCCTTGCGCCCATCGCGCCAGCAAGGTTTCGAGCGTGGCGGCCCGGTGCACCCTGAATGGCCCGCACAAACGCCGGGCTGGCAGACCACCGCCGAGGGTGCCAGCGCGTCGTTCCTGGTGTGGGGCACCGAGGTGGCCGTGTTCCATGCCGAGAGCGAACACTTCCGCAACCTCGAAGCCTGGGTCGACGACCGCCCGGTGGTGCTGCTGCGTGGCCATGTGCCTGAGCGCAAAGGCTACTTCGGCTGGCATTACAGCGTGGTGGCCCAGGGGCTGCCACCTGGCGCGCACCTGCTGCATGTGCGCATGCGTGCTGATGAATGGCAGGGCAGTGGCCGGCCCGCCAGCCTGCTGGCCGTGATGGGGGCCGGGGTGTACCCACCGGAGGTGCGTGCCCAGCTGCCTGAAGACTTGGCGGCCTTGCCTGCCAGGCTCGACACCACACCCGACGCCGCGCGCTGGCGCTGGTGGCCGGCCAGCGATGCCCGCCTGCAGTGGACCGGGCGTGTGGATGCCGCGCCGGCGGGCGATGCGTCCGCCCGCGGCCTGGCCTGGAGTGGATCCGAGGTGCGGGCCCGCTTCACTGGCTCGACGCTGGCCTTGCGGCTGACACCTCGCCATGGCGGCACCAGCCACTACACGCTGGAAGTCGACGGTGAGCGGCTGAGCTTTTCCGTGGGTGGCGCAGGCCGTGGCAACGAGGCCCGCCAGTGGCAATGGCCGCGGCCGCTGGGGGCGGGCTCGCATGAGCTTCGGCTGGTCAAGCGCACCGAAGGCGCGATGGCCGAATCGATCTTCAACGGCCTGTGGCTCGACGCCGCCGGCACCTTGTTGCCCGCGCCGCCGCAGCGCCCCCTCCGCCTGGTGTTCTACGGTGATTCGATCACCGCCGGTGCCTGCAATGGCGACATCGGCGATGACCAGTACGACGACCTGTCCACCCACGACGGCACCCGGGCCTACGGGGCCTTGACCGCGGCGGCGCTGGGCGCCGATTACCAGGGCCACGCCGTCAGCGGCATCGGCATCACCCGCACCTGGGGTGAGCTGCTGATGCCGCAGGTGTGGTCGCGCGTGGCACCGCGGCTGGACGCGCCGGTGGCGCCGGCGGATGTGCCCAAACCCGAGGTGGTGCTGGTCAACCTGGGTCAGAATGACCATGGTCTGCCGGCCTCGCTGGGGCAGCCTTTTGCCAGTGATTTCGGGGTTCGTTACCTGTCGTTCGTGCGCAGCTTGCGGCAGCGCCACCCGCAGGCGAAGCTGGTCCTGATGATCGGCGGCATGTCGGCCTGGAAAGAGCAGCCTGCGCTGCTGAAGACCCTGGCGGACACGGCGTCCATCTTGCGGGCAGAAGGCGACACGCAGGTCTGGACCTATCGTTTCGAGGCTTTCGCCTGGGCACATCCGCGCATTGATGTGCACGCGCAGATGGCCGATGAGTTGTTGAATTTCCTGCGCACCGAGGTATTGAGATGAGCGCTTCCCCTGCCACCGTGCCGGCTTGTCCTGACTTCCGGCAACCGGCCGCGCTGCTGGCCCACATGCGTCAGACGCTGGCGTTTTATGAGCCGCGCGCCCGTGACGCCCAAGGTGGTTTCTTCCACTTCTTCAAGGACGACGGCACGGTCTACGACCGCCGTACCCGTCACCTGGTCAGCAGCACGCGCTTCGTCTTCAACCAGGCCCTGGCCTGGCGCTGGTTTGACGCGCCGGCCGCCGACGTGGCGCATGCCCTTCACTTCGTGCAGCAGGCCCATGCCCAGCCGCAAGGGGGCTACGCCTGGCAGCTGGACTGGGACGGCAGGCATGCGAGCGTGCAGGACGGCACCAACCATTGCTACGGCCTGGCCTTCGTGCTGCTGGCCCATGCCCATGCGACTGAGGCCGGCGTGCCCGGTGCCCTGGCGGGTGTGGCGGCGACGTTCGACTTGATGGAGCAGCGTTTCTGGGAGCCCGCGCACGGCCTGTATGCGGACGAAGCCACCGCCGACTGGCAAGTGGGCAGCTATCGCGGCCAGAACGCCAACATGCACGCCTGCGAAGCGATGCTGGCGGCCCATGCGGCCACCGGCGAAGCGCGTTACCTGGCCAGGGCGCTGGTGCTGGCCGAGTCGGTCACGCAGCGGCTGGCGGCGCAGGCCGACGGGCTGGTATGGGAGCACTACCGCGTCGACTGGACTCCCGACTGGGACTACAACCGCGACGACAAGACCAACATCTTCCGGCCCTGGGGTTTCCAGACGGGCCACCTGACGGAGTGGGCCAAGCTGCTGCTGCAACTGGAGCGCAGGCTGGGTGACGCGGCGCCGGCCTGGTTGCTGCGGACGGCGCGCCATCTGTTTTCAGTGGCGATGGCACGGGGCTGGGACCCGGTGCACGGCGGGCTGGTGTACGGCTTCGCCCCTGGCGGCAGCGTGTGCGATTGCGACAAGTATTTCTGGGTGCAGGCCGAAAGCCTGGCCGCGGCCGCCTGGCTGGCGGTGCGCACCGGTGACGACACCTACTGGCGCTGGTACGACCGCCTCTGGGCCTATGCCTGGACGCATTTCGTGGACCATGAGCATGGCGCCTGGTTCCGCATCCTGGCACCCGACAACAGCAAGCTCACCGACGAGAAGAGCCCTGCCGGCAAGACCGACTATCACACCATGGGTGCGTGCCAGGACGTGCTGGCCGCCCTCGGCGTGAAGCCACCGCAGCGCTGAGCGTCAGCGGCCGGCGCGCGGCTTTTTCTGGCGCTGGTCTGGCGTCAGGCTGTGTGCGGGCGTGTGTTTTGGCGTGTCGGCTGGATGCGTGCTCTCACGCACCACCAGCTCCACCGGCTGCAAGGTGTCGCCGGGCTGGGTGTCGCCTTCCATCAGGGCCAGCACCGCGGCGCGCCCCAGCGCGCCCTTGTCCACCCGCACGGTGGTCAGGCCGGGCTGGCTGCGGGCGGCGGCGGCAATGTCGTCATAGCCGGCCACCTGCAGGTCTTGCGGCACGCGCAGGCCGGCGGCTTCACACACGCTGATGGCCGCCAGTGCCGTGGTGTCGTTGTAGGCAAACACGGCGTCCGGGCGCTGGGGCAGGGTCAGCAGCTGGCGCATGGCTTCGCGGGCCGAGTCCTCGTACTGCAGCGATTCGTCCATCGTCACTTCGAGGTCCGGATCGGCCAGGCGGCCGGCCTCGAACAGCGCATGCCGGAAGCCCTTGGCCCGCAGGCCGACCGAGTGGTGGGCGCGGGGTCCGATGATCATGGCGGGGCGCTGCGCACCACCGTCCAGCAGCAGCTGCGTGATGGCGCGTGCGCCGTGCAGGTTGTCGTCGTTGATGCAGCGTGCGCCTGGATGAAAGTGGTCCACCAGCACCATCGGCAGCTCGCAGGCGCGCATGGCCGACACGGTGTCGTGGTCGAAGTAGCCCATGCCGATCAGCGCGTCGGCCTCATGCCGGCGGATGCCTGTGGCCACGTCATCACCCGGGGCCACCGAGAGCAGGCTCAGTGACGCGTCGACATCGCGGCAGGCGTCTTCGGCGCCTTGCAGCACCATCGAATAGAACTGGTTGTCGGCCAGCGGGAACAGGTGCCGGTGGTAGAGGAACACGATGCGACGTGGTTTGGCCGCGCGCAGCTTGGCCACGTCGTAGCCCAGTTGCTGGGCCACCTCCAGCACCGCGGTGCGGGTGGCGTCTGACAGGCCGGGTTGGCCTTTCAGCGCCCGCGACACCGTGCCGATCGACACTTTCGCGGCCTGCGCGAGGTCGCGGATCGTCACACTTTTGCCCGTCATGAGTTCGACATCGCCCGCTTGTTTATGAAACGCCATTGTGCTGGGAATTGGCCTGTCGCTGCTGACCCATCGGCTGCAGCCAAGGGTAATCGACGATGCCACGTGGATTGACGGCGCGATTCCACCCAACGCACAATTTGTTCGTTTACTAAACAAATTGATCTGCGCTGGATCCTGGTCTGGCGCCATGGAGTGACAGCGTGAGTCTTGACGGGATGAAGCAGCGCCTCGTGCGCGAGTGGTTTGGCTGGCACCGGGCGATGTTGTACTTGATGGCCGCGTTGATGACGACCATGGCGCTGCACGCGCCGGCGCACGCGCAGAAGGCCGAGGGCCTGGCCCTGACGCCCCAGATGGGCTGGAACAGCTGGAACAAGTTCGCGTGTGACGTGAACGAGCAGCTCATTCGCGAGACGGCCGATGCGATGGTGTCCAGCGGCCTGCGTGACGCGGGCTACCAGTACATCAACATCGACGACTGCTGGCAGGGCACGCGCGATGCGCAGGGGTTCATGCGACCGGACCCGGTGCGCTTCCCCGGCGGCATGAAGGCGCTGGCCGACTATGTGCACGCGCGCGGCCTGAAGTTTGGCCTGTATTCCGACGCGGGCTGGAAGACCTGTGGCGAGCGACCGGGCAGCCGAGGTTATGAGTTCCAGGACGCCCGCACCTACGCGGAATGGGGCGTGGATTACCTGAAATACGACTGGTGCTTCACCGACGGCCTGAAGGCCGAGGGCGCGTATCTGACGATGAGCGAGGCGTTGCGACAGAGTGGCCGGCCGATCCTGTTCAGCCTGTGCGAATGGGGCAACAGCAAGCCGTGGGAATGGGCGTCCAAGGTGGGCCACAGCTGGCGCACCACCGGCGACATCTTCAACTGTTTCGACTGCATCGAGGACCACGGCGACTGGAAGGCCTTCGGCGTGCTGCAGATCATGGACATGCAGGCCCATCTGCGCGCCTATGCGGGGCCCGGCCGCTGGAATGACGCCGACATGCTGGAGGTGGGCAATGGCATGCCGGCCCACCAGGCGCGCGCGCACTTCTCGATCTGGGCGATGCTGGCCTCGCCGCTCATCGCCGGCAATGACCTGCGCCGCATGGACGCTGAAACCTTGTCCATCCTTGGCCACCGGCCTGTCATCGCCGTGAACCAGGATGCGCTGGGGGTGCCGGGCTGGCGCCACACGGCGGAAGACGGTGTGGAGCAGTGGTGGCGCCCGATGGCCAATGGCGACTGGGTGGTGATGCTGCTCAACCGCAACAAGCAGCCCCATGCGGCGCGCCTGGACTGGGCCAAGCTGGCCGTGACCGACAGCGTCACCGGCCGCAGCGCTGACTTCACCGGCGTGGGCTACCGCTGGCAGAACCTGTGGCAGCCGGCGCAGCGCGGCACGACCGCTCAGCCACTGAGCGTGAGCTTGCCGGCGCAGGACGTGTTGATGCTGCGCTTGGCGCGGGCGCCGCGATGACGGCGGCCGTGTCGCCCAAGGCCTTGCGCCGCGTCGTCATCGTCGGGGGCGGCACGGCAGGCTGGATGACGGCCGCGCCACTGGCGCAGCTCTTGTGCGGCCCCACAGGTGCGCCGGGCTGCGAGGTGGTGCTGGTCGAGTCTGACCAGATCGGCACCATCGGGGTGGGTGAGGCCACCTTGCCGACATTGCGCCAGTTCAATCAGGCGCTGGGTGTGGACGAGGCGCATTTCCTGAGCCACACCAAGGCCACCTTCAAGCTTGGCATCGAGTTCAAGGACTGGGGCCGCCTGGGCCACCGTTTCTTCCATGGCTTCGGCGATTTCGGCCCGCCGATCGAAGGCCGATCCGCCTACATCCAGTGGCTGCGGCTGCAACGGGCGGGCGGCATGCCGCCGCTCGAATCATGGTCGGTGGCCAGCGTGATGGCCCGGCAGCACCGCTTCGTGCCGCCCTCGGGCGATCGGCCGTCACCGAGCAACGCCTATGGCCATGCTTATCACTTTGATGCCGGCCTGTACGCCGCCTACCTGCGTGATGTGGCCACCCGCCACGGTGCGCAGCGCATGGAGGGCACGATCGTCGATGTGGAGGTGGACGGCGGCACCGGCTTCGTGCAGGCAGTTCGGCTGGCCGATGGCCGCCGCGTGGAAGGAGATCTCTTCATCGATTGCTCGGGCCTGCGTGCCTTGCTGATCGAGGGCGTGATGAAAGCCGGCTTCGACGACTGGAGCGCGATGCTGCCCTGCAACAGCGCGCAGGCAGTGCCGTCTGAGCGTTCGGGGCCGCTGCTGCCGTTCACCGTGTCGGCGGCCAAGTCGGCGGGCTGGACCTGGCGCATCCCCTTGCAGCACCGCACCGGCAACGGGCATGTCTACAGCAGCGGTTTCACCAGCGACGACGCTGCCGCCGCGGCCTTGCTGGACGGCCTCGACAGCGCCGCCATCGGCGAGCCCCGCACCATCCGCTTCACTACCGGCATGCGGCGCAAGAGCTGGGTGCGCAATGTGGTGGCCATCGGCTTGTCAGCCGGTTTTCTGGAGCCGCTGGAATCCACCAGCATCCACCTCATCCTCGATGCCGTCGGCCGCTTGATCCACCTATTGCCGGACCGCGATTGCCAGCCCGCCCTGGCCGCCGAATTCAACCGCAAGACGACCATCCAGTTCGAGGCGGTGCGCGACTTCATCATCCTGCACTACAAACTGACCCAGCGCACCGACACCGAGTTCTGGCGCTATTGCGCCGCGATGCCGGTGCCACCGGCCCTGGCGGAACAGATCGAGCTGTTCCGCGCCACAGGGCGTGTCAGCGTGCGTGACCCGGACGGTTTTCTGGAGCCGTCCTGGTTGTCGATCTACGAGGGCCATGGCTTGCGGCCGACCTCGTTCGACCCGCTGGCGCACCGGGTGCCCGAGGCGCCCTTGCGGCAGCACTTTGCCCGGCTGCAGCAGGCGATCGGCCAGATGGTGACCTCGATGCCGCAGCATGCGGACACGGTGGCGCACTGGGCGGCCGCCGGTGCAGCGCGCGGCCACAAAGTCGGCGGATAACGCGCGTCGGGCCGGCTGGGTTGACGTGCGTTCAGGGGTCTGTGCGGCAGCGCGGGCGCACCGCAGAATGCGGGCACCTCTGTCATCAGCGAAGCACGCCCATGTTCCAGTTGTCTTGTTTGCCTGGTCTCTTGCCTCCGACTGCGGGGTCGCGCAGCAGAGAGGTGTTGAAGGTGGTTTCGGTGGCGAGCCTGCTGCTGGTCGCGCTGACCTGCCTGCACGCCGGGCCGGCGCAAGCCGGGCCCTTGAAAGACGCGCTGGAGCGCCGCGCCGCTGAGCGCCAGGCCGCCGCGCAGGGGGCCGATGAGATGGCTGGTGAAACCACTGAGCGCACCGGCTTTCAGCGCGGCCTGCCGGCTGGTGTCACTCGGCTATCGAACCTGGCCTGGGGCGACGGCCCCGACCGCAAGCTCGATGTCTATCGCCCGGCCAGCTTCCCCGCCGGCACCCCGGCTGCCGGTGCGCCACTGCTGTTCATGGTGCACGGTGGCGGCTGGAAGCACGGCGACAAGGCGGCGGGGTCCGTGGTCGACAACAAGGTGGCGCACTGGGTGACGAAAGGCGTGGTGTTGGTCTCGGTGAACTACCCGATGCTGCCTGGCACCGACCCCGTGCGCCAGGCCGCCGAGGTGGCCAAGGCCCTGGCCTGGACCCAGCGCCAGGCCGCCAGCTGGGGCGCTGACCCTGCCCGCGTGGTGTTGATGGGCCACTCGGCGGGCGCCCACCTCGTGGCACTCAATTCAGCAGACCCCGCCGTTGCCAAGGCTGAGGGCGCCCGGCCCTGGCTGGGCACGGTGGTGCTCGACACCGCCACGCATGATGTGGTGGAGACCATGTCGGCCAGCCATGCGCGTCTCTATGACGAAGCCTTTGGCACGGACCAGGCGTACTGGCGGCAGGCCTCGCCGCTGCACCGGCTGACCGGCGTGCCAGCGCCGATGCTGCTGGTGTGCTCCAGCCGCCGCAGCTCATCCTGCCCGCAGGCGCAGTCGTTCGATGGCCGGCTCAAGACCGCTGGCGCGCGCAGCACCGTGCTGCCGCAGAACCTCTCGCACCGCAGCATCAATGCCGATCTCGGTGAGTCGGGGGCTTACACCGCCGCGGTGGACGCCTTCCTGCGCAGCGTGGGCTGGCCTTGAGCGGGTGGCGCCAACGTCACCGCCGAGACAGCCAAGCCGGGCGGCGCCGCCCACAATCCAGCGCATGGGAACCCTCACACTTGTGCGCCACGGGCAAGCCTCTTTCGGCGCGGCCGATTACGACCAGCTGAGCGAACTGGGGCATCGCCAGAGCGAATTGCTGGGCGAGTATTTCAAGCGCCGTGGCCACCGGTTTGATGCGGTGATGACCGGCTCCTTGAAGCGCCATGCCCAGACCCGCGATGGCATTGCGCGCGGCCTGGGCGGCCTGCCCGAGTCCCAGGTGTTCGAGGGGCTGAACGAATACGACAGCGAAGCCGTGGTGCGTGCCGTGCACCCGGGTGAATTGCCTCGCCCGGACAGCCCCGACATCATTCGCCGGCACTTCCGCTTGCTGCGTGAGGGGCTGCTGGCCTGGATGGCCGGATCGGTGCAGCCCGCGGGCATGCCGCCGTTCACCGAGTTTCAGGCCGGCATCGTGGCCGCACTGACCCACGCGCAGCAGCTGCCGGGCGACGTGCTGCTGGTGTCCAGCGGCGGCCCCATCTCAACCGCCATGGGCTGGGTGCTGGGCCTGGCGCCTGAAGCCATCGTGGCGCTGAACCTGCGCATCCGCAACAGCGCCGTCAGTGAGCTCATCGTCACGCCCCGGCAGTTCAACCTGCTCAGCTTCAACCACCTGCCGCACCTCGACACGCCGGAGCTGGCCAGCAGCATCACGTACGCGTGACGCTGCCGCGGCCATAGCCGCCGGTTTCCAGCGCCCAGCCTTCGGTGGCCTGTGCGGCGCCGTGCAGTTGCACCATGCTCTCCTTGCCGGCCAGGCCCAGCTTGACCGCCCGGGTCACGAGTTGCTCGGCCTGCTCGGCGTTCAGCCGGCTGGCGAAACGCTGCCAGCGGCGGATCACCTGCGGTTGCGCCCACGCGTCTTCGAGGCGTTCGCGCAGCGCGCGGGCATCGGCGGGGCGGCCGCCGTCCCAGGCGCGCGGCAGCAGGCTGTGGAAAAACAGATGGAAGTCGCTGCGCAGCTCGGTTTGGGTTTCGGGCAGCAGGGTGGCCAGTTGTGCGGCGCGCTCACTCCAGTCAGCGTGGGTGAGTTGCAGCGTGATCAAGGCCTGCAGGCCCTGGATCGGGTTCAGCAGGCGCAGCCGGTTGGTGGGCAGCACACGCATCGGGATGCCGGCCGCCACGGCGTGCGGCAGCGGCGTCACATAAGACAGCAGCGCGGCCAGACGCGCCCATTGCGGGCTGGTCAGGCCTTCGGCTTCACCATCCGGGTGCGCCTCGGCCACCACGGCCATCAGGCGGGCTTCGTCCCAACGGCGGTTGGCGCGCGCAGCCCAGGCGGCGGTGCTCAGCATCGCGAGGTTGCCGGCAGCCACACCGGCGCTGCTGTTCACGGCATCCACCACGCCCACGGCCGCCGTCGGCGTGCCGTCGTTCACGGCCTGGCGCAGCACCGGGCAGCGGCCTTGCATCAGCTGCGACAGGTAGTGCGGCGTGACCTGCACCGGCTCGAAGGCGCGGCCTTGCTGCCAGGTCGACAGGCGCAGGCTCAGCCAGGCGTGCACCGCGTGGTTGGCGGTGCGGGTGCGTTGCCTGAAGCAAAGGCGACCGGCGTCCCAGCCCTGGCGCACCGGGTGGCCGGGCAGCAGGTGCGCTGGCGGCGGCACCAGGCCGTGGCGGGCATGTTCCCAGCCGATCTGCCAGGCTTCATCAGGCTCACTGTCGTCTGCCGAAGCCCAGGCGGCGGCAGCCAGTGGGTGACGACCGTGTCGGCCGGGGCCTTGTTGCGGCGTGCTGCTGGTGACGGGCGACGCCGCCACACCGGCGTCATCGAAGGCGAAAGAGGCTTGTGCCATGGCGAGCTCCTGAACAATGAACGTCGGCGGAGGGCCCGCCGTGGTGGAGGCGGCCCCATGCCGCATCCGATGACCTCAGTGTCTGGCTCGGTGGGCTCATGGCGTGAGCCTGCTGGACGGATCCACAGTATTTTTGACTGGGGTTTGCGATATGCTGCTGGCTCACTTCATGAGCCCTTTCCATGAATCGCACAGAACGCTTCTATCGCATCGAGTTGCTGATCAAGAGCCGCGGCGGTGTCAGTTTCGACACCCTGCTCGACGAGCTGGAGGTGTCACGCGCCACCCTGAAGCGCGACCTCCAGTACTTGCGCGAGCGCATGGACGCCCCCATCGTCTATGACCGTTTCGACAACGTCTATCGCTTTGATGGCGAGGCGGGCAGCGGTGGCACCTCGCATGAATTGCCGGGTGTGTGGTTCAGTGAGTCGGAAATCCACGCGCTGCTGACCATGCACCAGCTGATCGAAGGGCTGGACGCCGGTGGTGTGCTGGGCCGCCATCTGCAACCGCTGCTCGACAAGCTCAACGGCATGCTCGGGGCCAGCCAGACCGAATCGCGCGAACTGATGCGCCGCGTGAAGATCAGCAGCCCGGCGCGTCGTCCGGTAGCCGGGCGTTGGTTCGAGGCGGTGGGCAGTGCGCTGCTCAAGCGCCGTCGCCTGGACATCGTCTACTTCACCCGCACCCGGCAGGCCGAGTCGCAGCGCACGCTGTCGCCGCAGCGCCTGGTGCACTACCGCAACACCTGGTACCTCGATGCCTGGTGCCACACCAGCGAGGGCCTGCGCCGCTTCGCCCTCGACGCCGTGCGCGAGGCGCATGTGCAGGAGCAACGCGCCAAGGACGTCGCGCTGAAGACCGTGGAGGCCGAACTGGATGGCGGCTACGGCATCTTCACCGGCAAGGCCCTGCAGACGGCCACGCTGCGTTTCACCGCAGCTGCCGCGCAATGGGTGGCGCAGGAAGAGTGGCATGCCAACCAGCAGCTCAAGACGCTGGCTGACGGCTCGCTGGAAATGAAGCTGCCGTTTGCCGATGCCACCGAGCTGGCGATGGACATCCTGCGCCACGGCGACCAGGTCAAGGTGGTGGCGCCGGTGGCGCTGGCCCGCCTGGTGGCCCAGCGCCTGCGCGAGGCAGCCGGGCAATACCCGTGAGGCTGGCGCCGTGAGCAAGGCCTTCACCAAGGAGTCTGACGGCGACGACGAGGACGAGCAGGGCGGCCTGCCGCCCATTCCCGCCGGCACCAAGAACTACCTCACGCCCAAGGGCTACCACGCCCTGCGGGCCGAGCTGTTGCAGCTGATTGATGAAGAGCGGCCGAAGATCGTCGAGATCGTGCACTGGGCAGCGTCGAACGGCGACCGCTCTGAGAACGGCGACTACATCTACGGCAAGAAGCGCCTGCGCGAAATTGACCGCCGCATCCGCTTCCTGACCAAGCGGCTGGACATCGCCGAGGTGGCTGATCCTTCACTGCACCACGGCAGCGACCAGATCTTCTTCGGCGCCACGGTGACCTACGCCACCTCGCAAGGCGTGGCGCGCACCATCACCATCATGGGCATCGACGAGGTGGATCACCTGGCGGGTGAGGTGAGCTGGATCTCACCGATCGCCCGTGCCCTGCTCAAGTCCCGCGAGGGCGACGAGGTGACCTTGCGGACCCCCGGCGGCCTCGAGGTGCTGGAAGTCATCGAGGTGCGTTACCCCGCGCCCGCTGCACCCGAAGCACGGTGACGTTGCGCTTCAGTGTGCGCAGCACCTCCGCGAGGTGCAGGCGGTCGCGCACGCTGACCAGCAGCTTCAGCTCGGCGGTTTCGCCCGGCACTTCGTCACCCATGTCGATGTGGGTGATGTCGGCCTCGGCGCTGCTCACCGATTGCGCCACCTGCGCCAGCACGCCCTTGCCGTTTTTCAACAGCACGGTGATGGCGGTCTCGAAGGCGCGCGTGGGTTCTTCCGACCATTCCACCTGCATCCAGCGTTCACGGTCGCGCTCATAGAGGCGCTTGCCGGTCGGGCATTCGCCGGTGTGCACCACCAGGCCTTCGCCGCGGCCCAGGTAGCCCACGATGGCGTCGCCGGGGATGGGGCGGCAGCAGGTGGCCAGCGTGATGGATGCGCCTTCAGCGCCGTCGATGACCACCAGGCCTTGCGTGGGGGTGTCTTCAGGAGCGGCGTAGCGGCCCATGCTCAGCGTCACGGCATCGGGCTTCTGGCCCTGCTCGCGCAGCGACTGCGCCATGCGCTTGGCCACGATCGTGGCGATCTTCTTGCCCAGGCCGATGTCGATCAGCAGCTCACCCGGCGTGCGGTTGCCGCTCCAGCGCAGCAGCGAGGTCCAGGGGTTGCCGGGAACCAGCACTTCGTTGGTCAGGTCAGGCATGCGCATGCCTTCGGCGCGCAGCGCCTGGCGCAGCATCTTTTCGCCCAGCGCCTGGCTTTCTTCCAGTTCCAGGTTTTTCAGGTAATGGCGGATCTTCGAGCGGGCGCGGCCGGTGCGAACAAAGTTCAGCCACGCCGGATTTGGTCTGGCGTTTGGTGAGGTCAGCACCTCCACCACATCGCCCGAGCGCAGGGTGGCTCGCAGCGTGGCGGGCTCGCCGTTGATCTTCACCGCCACGCAGCGGTCGCCGACGTCAGAGTGGATGGCGTAGGCGAAGTCGACCGGCGTGGCGCCCCGGGGCAGGGCCAGGATCTTGCTGCGTGGCGTGAACACATACACCGCGTCCGGCACGAGGTCGATCTTGACGTGCTCCAGAAACTCGCTGGCGTCGCGGGTTTCGTCCTGGATGTCGAGCAGCGACTTCAGCCACATGGCCCCCAGCCGCTGCGCCACCTCGTTCGGGTTCATGCCCTTGGCGCCGACCTTGTAGAGCCAGTGCGCGGCGATGCCGGCCTCGGCCACCGCATGCATGTCTTCGGTGCGGATCTGGAATTCGACCGAGGTGCCCAGCGGGCTCACCAGCGTCGTGTGCAGCGACTGGTAGCCGTTCGGCTTCGGGATGGCGATGTAATCCTTGAAGCGGCCCGGCACCGGCTTGTAGAGCTGGTGCAGCACGCCCAGTGCCAGGTAGCAGTCGGGTAGGGTGCTGACCTGGATGCGGAAACCGAAGATGTCGTTGACCTGCGCAAAGCCGGAGTGCTTCTCGCGCATCTTCCGGTAGATCGAGTAAACCGTCTTCTCGCGGCCGGAGACGTCGACCTTCATCTTCGACTGGCCGAACGCCTTGACCACGTCCTCCTGCACCCGCGAGACGATGTCCCGGCGGTAGCCGCGTGCCCGCTGCACGGCCTTCTCCAGCGCGGCATGGCGCCAGGGATGGATGTAGGAGAACGACAGCTCCTGCAGTTCGCGGTAGGTCTGGTTCAGGCCCAGCCGGTGGGCGATGGGTGCGTAGATTTCGAGGGTTTCGCGGGCGATGCGGGCCCGCTTGTTCATCGCCATGGCACTCATCGTGCGCATGTTGTGCAGCCGGTCGGCCAGCTTCACCAGGATGACGCGCACATCGCGCGACATCGCCAGAAGCATCTTGCGGAACGATTCAGCCTGGCCCTCTTCGCGGGTCGAGAACTGCAGCTTGTCGAGCTTGGTCAGGCCGTCCACCAACTCGGCGGTCGGGGCGCCGAAGCGCTCGATCAGCTCGCTCTTGGTGATGCCGCAGTCTTCCATCGCGTCGTGCATCAGCGCGGCCATGATGGCCTGGGCGTCCAGGCGCCAGTCGGCCACCAGGCCGGCGACGGCGATGGGGTGCGTGATGTAGGGCTCGCCACTGGCGCGGAACTGGCCCAGATGGGCCTCGTCGGCAAACTTGTAGGCGTCGCGGATGGTCTTGAGGTCGGCCTTCGACAGATAGCCGAGCTTGTCGGCCAACTCGGCGAAAGTGGTGGCCTCGGGGCTGCTCAGGGTGGCGCCCGCAGCGGGCGCACGGGGCCGACTCTGCAACGCAGAGGGCAGCAATTCGGCAGCAAACGATCGAATACCCATGGCCCGAATTTAGCCGAAGAAGCGCAGGGGCAACGGCCGATGATGCCGAAGGCCCTGCAAATACTCTGGGGTGCGCCCCACCAATGAAAACGGGCGCCACATGGGCGCCCGCTGGGGTGACTTGACCGCAGCATGCTGCGGCCAGGTGCGCGTTCAGGTCGTCGGGACCTTGCGCAGCATTTCGATGCCGACTTCGCCAGCGGCGATTTCGCGCAGGGCAGTCACGCCCGGCTTGTTCTTCGATTCCACCTTCGGGGTGTGGCCCTGGCTCAGCATGCGGGCGCGGTAGGTAGCGGCCAACACCAGCTGGAAGCGGTTGGGGATCTTGTTCAGGCAGTCTTCAACGGTGATGCGGGCCATGGGGCTATCCTTTAAAACGTTCGAAGTGGACGGGGCTGTCAGGCCAGATCCAACGCGTGGAAGACCGTGGATTTGACACGGCGCTGAGCGGCGTACTTGAGCCGCTGCGAGTGCACGACGGTTTTCAAATCAAACAGCGCCGTCTCGAACAAGCCGTTGATTATAACGTAGTCGAAGTGGCGGGCTTGTGCCACCTCCTCGCGGGCGTTCTGCATCCGCACGGCAATGACGTCCTCGCCGTCCTCGCCGCGTCGCCGCAGCCGCTGCTCCAGCTCCTGCCAGCTCGGCGGCAGGATGAAGATCAGCACGGCGTAGGGGAACAGCTGCTTGATCTGCAGTGCGCCTTGCCAATCGATCTCCAGCACCACGTCTTCACCGGCCATCAGCCGGGCTTCGATGCCGATGCGGGAGGTGCCGTAGCGGTTGCCATGCACTTCCGCCCACTCGAAGAACTCGTTCGCCGCGACCATCGCGTCGAAGGCCGGGCGGCCGACGAAGTGGTACTCGCGGCCGTCCCGCTCCTGCCCACGGGGTGCGCGGGTGGTGTGAGAGACCGAGACGCGCAGGTGCGAGTCGAGTTCCAGCAGCGCCTTCACGAGGCTGGACTTGCCCGCGCCGCTCGGCGCGGCCACCACGAACAGATTGCCTGGGGTTTCCATCGTCAGCTCGCCTTATTCGAGGTTCTGCACTTGCTCGCGCATCTGCTCGATCAACACCTTCATGTCGACCGAGATGCCCGTCAGCTCCAGGGCTGCCGATTTCGAGCCCAGGGTGTTGGCTTCGCGATGCAGTTCCTGGATCAGGAAATCCAGGCGCTTGCCCAGTTCGCCGCCGCTCTTGAGCAGGCGCTCGATCTCGTCGAGGTGAGCGCTGAGGCGCGACAGCTCCTCGGCCACATCGATGCGGATGGCAAACGCCGCGGCTTCGCCGAGGGCGCGGTCGCGGGCGGCTTCTGCCGAGACCGTGGCGCCTGCGCCGGCTTGCTCCAGCGCATCGTTCCAGCGTTCCAGGAAGCGCTGCTGCTGCTTCTTCACGACGGCCGGCACCAGCGGCGCGGCCTGGCCGGCCAGCGCACGCAGGCCCACCACGCGCTCCATCAGGATCTGCACCAGACGGTCGCCTTCGCGAGCCCGGGCTTCCTTCAGGCCGTTGATGCCTTCGCGGGCGGCTTCCAGGGCCAGCTCGTCCATGCTGGTGGCGCCGGCGCCCTGGCCACCCTTGCACCAGTGCAGCACCTCGTTGACCGAGAGTGGACGGGCCTTGGGCATCCAGCCGCTGATCGAGGCTTCGAGCCGGGCCAGGCGGTTGAGCTGCTCGGACGTCGGTTGAGGCACCGTGTCGTCCACCACGCGGCTGAACGAGGCGCGCACCTCCACTTTGCCGCGCCGCAGGCCGGCCACCAGCAACTCGCGCACGGCGGGCTCCATGTGGCGCAGTTCGTCGGGCAGACGGAAGGCGATGTCAAGGAACCGGCTGTTGACCGAGCGGAACTCGAACGTGAGGCCGGGCTGAGCGGTTTCACCGAGGGCGACCGGGGCAGCGCTGGCGCTGGCGAACCCGGTCATGCTGTAAACTGGCATGAAGCTTTTGCAGGAAGCAAAAACCCGATTATGTCAAAGCCCAAACCAGCCCCGTTGCCCGCGGGCACCGTGGTCGGTGGTTACCAGATCATCAAGAAGCTGGCAGCCGGCGGATTCGGCGTTGTTTACCTCGCTGAAGACGAAACCCGACACTTGGTTGCCCTGAAGGAATACCTCCCCGCTTCGCTCGCCGAACGCGCCCCGGGAGAGTTGATTCCGCGGGTCAAGCCCGAGAAGCAGCCGCTGTACCGCCTCGGGCTGAAAAGTTTTTTCGAAGAAGGCCGCTCGCTGGCCCAGATCGCCCACCCGAGTGTGGTGTCGGTGCTGAATTTCTTCCGGGAAAATGAAACTGTTTACATGGTGATGAACTACCTGCAAGGCGACACGCTGCAGGACTTCATCGTCACGGCGCGCGACCTCAAGCGCGAAAAGGTCTTCCGCGAGTCCACCATCCGCAGCCTGTTCGACGAGATCCTGCGCGGTTTGCGCATCGTCCACCAGCACAAGATGCTGCACCTCGACATCAAGCCGGCCAACATCTTCATCACGAATGAAAACAAGGCCGTGATGCTCGACTTCGGTGCGGCGCGCGAAGTGCTGTCCAAGGAAGGCAACTTCATCCGGCCGATGTACACGCCGGGCTTTGCGGCCCCCGAGATGTACCGCCGCGACGGCTCGCTCGGCCCGTGGACCGACATCTACGCGATCGGCGCCTGCATCTACGCCTGCATGCAGGGCTATCCGCCCACGGACGCGCCGCAGCGCATCGACAAGGACCGCCTGCCGCTGTCGCTCTCGCGCATGCGCAATACCTACTCTGACAACCTCATCGAGGTGACCGAGTGGTGCATGTCGCTGGATCCGCTGTCGCGCCCGCAGTCGGTGTTCGCCTTGCAGAAAGAGCTCTCGCGTGAAACCGAGCGCCGCTACACCTCCCTCAGCTTCACTGAACGCCTGAAGTTGCAGATCGAAAACCTGAAATCCGGGGCGCGCACCTGAGCGCCGACCCGCAGCAGCAGCAGCGACGCACATCATGAGGTTCTCTGTCTACCAAGTCAGCCGCAAGGGCGGCCGCGAAAAGAACGAAGACCGCATGGGCTATTGCTACACGCGGGATTCGGGCTTGTTTGCCCTGGCCGACGGCATGGGTGGCCACCCTGAGGGTGAGGTGGCTGCGCAGCTCGCGCTGCAGTGCCTGGCCGCCGCCTTCCAGCGTGAAGCCAAGCCGGCGCTGAAGAGCCCGCAGCGCTTCTTGCAGGACGCCATCCTGGCCGGCCACCACCAGTTGCTGCGCTACGCCACGGAAAAGTCGCTGGTCGACACGCCGCGAACCACCATCGTGGCCTGCGTCATCCAGGGCCGCACGGCCTACTGGGCGCATTGCGGTGATTCCCGCCTGTACCTCGTGCGCGGCGGCAAGCTGGTCGCCCGCACCCGCGACCACTCGTACACCGAACTCCAGGAAACCCTGGCCCACGTGGTGCCCATCGACGCGCGTTTCAACCGCTCGGTGCTGTTCACCTGCCTGGGCAGCCCCGGCAAGCCGGTGGTCGATGCCGCTGGTCCGATCGCGCTGCAATCGGGCGACCGTATCGTGGTGTGCTCGGACGGTTTGTGGAGCACGGTGTCGGACGACGAAATCATCGAGATGCTGGCCGTGCGCCCGATCTCGGACGCCGTGCCCGAGCTGGTTGAGCAGGCCTTGCGCAACGGCGGCAGCCACGGTGACAACGTCACGGTGCTGGCGGTGGAATGGGAAGCCGCTGAAGACCGCGACAGCACCACGGGCATCTCCACCCGCACGCTGGGAGAGGACGTGTTTGCGTCCACCATCCAGGCCAGTCTGGCGGACGGCATGCCCGGCGACCTGGACGAAGCCGAGATCGAGCGATCGATCCGCGAAATCAACGAGGCGATCCAGCGCTCGTCCAAGAAGCGGCCCTGAACCTGAGGGCGCAGTGGGCGGTGCGGCGCGTTCGTCGTCCGGCGCTGCGGCCGTGCCGCGTACCGGACAGCCTGCCCGGGCACCGGTCTCTGAACCGCGCTTCAAGCGCCGCCATCTGTTTTGCCCGCCGGGCATCGCCACGCGCCATCGGCAAGCGCGGTGCACCCGGTCCATCAACTTTCAACGCCTTTTCCAAGAGACACCACCATGACGACTTTTGAACGCTCCAGCGGCCGCGCCGCCAATGCCCTGCGCCCGGTGCGCATCACCCGTGGCTACACGCGCCACGCCGAAGGCTCGGTCCTGATCGAGTTTGGCGAAACCCGCGTGCTGTGCACCGCCTCGGTGGAAGAGCGCGTGCCGCCGCACAAGAAGGGCAGCGGCGAAGGCTGGGTGACGGCGGAGTACGGCATGCTGCCGCGCGCCACCCACACCCGCAGCGGCCGTGAAGCCGCCAAGGGCAAGCAGACCGGCCGCACCCAGGAAATCCAGCGCCTGATCGGCCGCTCGCTGCGCGCGGTGTTTGATTTGGCTGCACTCGGCGAGCGCACCATCACCCTCGACTGCGACGTGCTGCAAGCAGACGGCGGCACCCGCACGGCGGCCATCACCGGCGCCTTCGTGGCGGCCCAGGACGCCGTCAACGTGCTGCTGTCGAAGAGCCTGCTGGCGGCCTCGCCGATCCGCGAGCATGTGGCTGCGGTGTCGGTGGGCATCGTCAACGGCACGCCGTTGCTGGACCTCGAATACATCGAAGACTCGGCCTGCGACACCGACATGAACGTGGTGATGACCGGCGCGGGTGGTTTCATCGAAATCCAGGGCACGGCCGAAGGCGCGACCTTCAGCCGCGAAGAGATGAACCAGCTGCTGCAACTGGCCACCGACGGCATCACCGACCTGGTGGCGCTGCAGAAGGCGGCGCTGTCGGCGCCGCTGCCGGCCTGAGTACCCACGCTGCTGGAGACATGTGATGAAGCTGGTGCTGGCGTCGAACAACGCGAAGAAGCTGAAGGAGCTGACGGCCTTGCTGTCGCCCCTTCACATCGAGCTGGTCAATCAAGGCGCGCTGGGCGTGAGTGAAGCGGAAGAGCCGCACATCACCTTCGTCGAGAACGCCCTGGCCAAGGCCCGGCACGCGGCGCAAGCCACCGGTTTGCCGGCCTTGTCTGATGACTCCGGCTTGTGCGTTTCAGCGCTGGGCGGCCACCCGGGTGTGCAGAGCGCCGTTTACGCACCGTATGCGCCCGCCGCTGGCGCTGAGCGCGAAGCTGTCCGCCAGGGCCAGGACGCTGCCAACAACGCCTTGCTGCTGGCGCGCCTGGGTGGTGCCTCGGACCGCCGCGCCAGCTTTGTCAGCGCCCTGGTGGCCGTGCGTTCAGCTGATGACCCGGAACCGCTGATCGCCTTCGGTCGCTGGCATGGCGAGATCCTGACCGCACCGGACGGTGAGGGCGGTTTTGGTTATGACCCGCTGATGTTCATTCCTGCGCTGCACAGCAGCGTGGCCCGTCTGTCGCCGGACGTGAAGAACGCGCACAGCCACCGTGCGCTGGCCGCCGCGCAACTGCTGCAGTTGATGCGCAGCGCGTGGCACCTGGCTTGAGCGCCGCGGACACCTGCCGATGACGATGTCGCTGACCGACCGATACCTGCGCCCGGGCACCTTGCAGCTGGGTGCGCCGCCGCCGTTGTCGGTGTATGTGCACCTGCCCTGGTGCCTGAAGAAGTGCCCCTACTGCGACTTCAACTCGCACGAGTGGCGGCAGCCTGAAGCCGCCGACGCGCCGGTCGCTGGCCGCCTGCCGCCCTTGGTGGCCGAAGGTGCGGGGGCGATGCCCGAGCAGCGCTACCTCGACGCCTTGCGCGCTGACCTCGAAGCCAGTCTGCCCATGGTCTGGGGCCGCAGCGTGCATTCGGTGTTCATCGGTGGTGGCACGCCCAGCCTGTTTTCGCCCGAGTCGATCGGCCGGCTCATCAGCGATCTGCGCCAGTTGCTGCCGATGCAGCCCGGCTGCGAGATCACGATGGAGGCCAACCCCGGCACCTTCGAGAAAGACCGCTTCCGCGCCTACCGGGCTGCGGGCGTGACTCGACTGTCCATCGGCGTGCAGAGCTTTGACGATGCCAAGCTGCAGGCCCTGGGCCGCGTGCATGACCGCGAGCAGGCGCTGGCCGCCGTGCAGGAAGCCGCCGCCAGCTTCGACACCTTCAACCTCGATCTGATGTACGCCCTGCCGGGGCAGACCATCGACGAGCTGGCGCAAGACCTGCGCACCGCACTGTCGTTTTCGCCGCCGCACCTGTCGCTCTATCACCTGACGATCGAGCCGAACACCGCGTTCGCGAACAACCCGCCTGAAGTGCCCGACGACGACACCGGCTCCGACATGCTCGACCTGGTGGCAGACATGACCGGGCAGGCCGGTTTGCAGCGCTACGAGGTGTCGGCCTATGCGCGGCCCGGGCACCGCTGCGCGCACAACCTGAACTACTGGCAGTTTGGTGATTACCTCGGCATTGGCGCCGGGGCGCATGGCAAGCTGAGCTTCCCGCACCGGGTGGTGCGCCAGGTGCGCTGGCGCGAGCCGGCGGCCTACATGCGTGAGGCGCTGGCGGGCAAGGCCGTGTCGAACGAGCACGAGGTGACGCGCAAGGCACTGCCCTTCGAGTTCATGCTCAATACCTTGCGGCTGCGCGACGGCATTGAAGCCGCGCTGTTTGCCGAGCGCACCGGCTTGCCGCCGTCAGCCGTGGCCCAGGGCCTGCAAGAGGCGCAGGACAAGGGCTTGCTGGAGATCGCGGAAACGCCGATGGGCCGCGTCTGGCGGCCCACGGCGCGAGGCTTTGATTTCCTGAGCAATCTGCAGGAAATCTTCCTCTGAAGATCAGACGCGGTTGAGCGAGGCCCCGTGGGTCTGGCGCAGCTTGTCCATCAGGTGCGGGGCGATCTGCCCGAGCGGCAGCACTTCATTGGCCGCGCCATGGTTGATGGCCTCGCGCGGCATGCCGAACACCACGCAGCTGGCTTCGTCCTGGCAGTAGTTGTAGCTGCCGGCATCGCGCATGACCTTCATGGCCTTCGCCCCATCGGCGCCCATGCCCGTGAGCATGATGCCGAAGGCATTCGGGCCGGCCACCCGCGCCGCTGATTCGAACAGCACTTCCACCGACGGCTTGTGGCGGTTCACCGGTTCGCCGTCACGCACGCGGGCGATGTAGTTGGCGCCCGAACGCTCCACGCTCAGGTGCAGGCCACCTGGCGCAATGTAGGCATGACCGGGCAGGATGCGCTCACCGTCGGTGGCTTCCTTCACCCGGATCTTGCACAGGCCGTCCAGCCGCGCGGCATAGCTGCGCGTGAAGCCCGGCGGCATGTGCTGGGTGATGACCACGGCCGGCGCGTCCGGCGGCAGGTTGATCAGCACTTCCTTGGTGGCTTCGGTGCCGCCCGTGGAGGCGCCGATGAAGATGATCTTCTCGGTCGACAGTCGGCCCGCACTGGCCAGCATCGGCCGCGGCGCCACCGGCGCTGCACCGGGCGCCGCCGGGGCGGGCGCCTGCGTGCGCTTGATGTGGGCCTTCGATGCGATGCGCACCTTGTCGGTGATTTCTTCGGCCAGCTGTTTCAGGCCGTCCGCCACGCCGATCTTGGGCTTGGCGACAAAGTCCACCGCACCCAGCTCCAGCGCCTTCAGCGTGACTTCGGCACCGCGCTCGGTCAGCGTGGACACCATCACCACCGGCATCGGGCGCAGGCGCATCAGCTTGGCCAGGAAGTCCAGGCCGTCCATGCGCGGCATCTCCACGTCCAGCGTGATGACGTCCGGGTTCAGGTTGCGGATCATCTCGCGCGCAGCGAACGGGTCCGCCGCTGAGCCGATGCATTCCATGTCGGTTTGTCGGTTGATGATTTCGGCCAGCAGGCTGCGCACCAGCGCCGAATCGTCGACCACGACCACACGGGTCTTGGGCATAAGCGTCTCCTCGATTGTCTTGTGCGTCAGAACAGGTCCACCGAACCACCACCGGTCGAAGCCGGTGCGGCGCGTTGGGCTGCCACGCGGTCTTGTGCCACCAGGGCCTCGGCATTGGTCGGCGCCAGGCGCTTCACCATGGCCTTGCCGCTGAAGGGCAGGAAGCAGACCTTGCGCGGGTAGATGTCCAGCACATCCTTGGAAACGATGGGAATGCGTTCCGTGGCCAGGAACTCGGTGACGAACTTGGTGTTGCGTTCGCCGACGTTGATGGTGTTCATGCCGCTGATGACAGCGCCACCGCCGAAGATCTTGGCCTCCATCGTCAGACGCGAGGCCCCGCGCTTCATCATTTCATTGATCAGCAATTCCATCGCATACGTGCCGTAGCGGCCGGATTCACCGGTGCCTTCGGGCAGCATGAAGTGGTTCATGCCGCCGACCTTGGCCTGGCGGTCCCACAGGCAGGCGGCAATGCACGAGCCCAGCGTGGTCATCACCAGCAGGTCTTCGTTGTCCACGAAGTACTCGCCCGGCAGGATCTTCACCGCTTCGTTCTTGAAGTGCGCGTCGTAGAAGAAGAACGACGCTTCGCCCGGCTTGCGGGTCTGCGCTTTCAATTTGTCGAGTCGGGCTGTCCGGTTGCCGGTGCCTGCCGCCAGGAGTCCGGGCGGGGGCAGGTTGCCGCGGGCGCCGGGGGTCGGGGTCGAAGAGAGTGTGGCCATGAGCGGGTGTCCGTCAGTCGCAAACAGGAATGGGGTCGGTGTCGGTCGGGGGGCGGTTGGGCAGAAGGCCTCAGACACGCTGGTAGATCGTCTTGCCGCGCAGGTGGAACAAATCGCGCGAATCCGTGAAGTTCTCGGAGTGGCCGACAAACAGCAGGCTGCCGGGCTTCATCACGCCATGAATGCGCTCCAGCACCTTGCGCTGGGTGTCGTGATCGAAATAGATCATCACGTTGCGGCAGAACACCATGTCGAAGGGCTCGCCCATCGACCAGTGCGGGGTCATCAGGTTGAACGGCTTGAAGTCGACCATCTGGCCCAGCTCGGGCTTGACGCGGATGCTGCCCGAGTTCGGGCCGGTGCCGCGCAGGAAGTGCCGGCGCAGGCGCTCCGGTGACAGCCCGCGAGCGTCGGCCGAATACACGCCGCGCCGCGCCGTGGCCAGCACCTTGGTATCGATGTCGCTGGCCATCAGCTTGGCGCCTGAGCGCTCCCCCAGCACCTCGGCCAGCACCATCACGATCGAATACGGCTCTTCACCGGTCGAGGCCGCGTTGCACCAGATGCGGGGCGACTTGCTCACCCCCGGCGCCTTCAGGGCTTCGGCCAGCGCGTGGAAGTGGTGATCTTCACGGAAGAAGGACGTGAGGTTCGTGGTCAGGCAGTTGATGAACTCCTGCCACTCCTGGTCGCCGTCGGCGCCGGAGGCGCGCTCCAGCCAGGCCAGGTAGTCCTTGAAGCTGCGGTGTCCGGTTTCGCGCAGGCGGCGCGACAGGCGGCTGTACACCATGGCGCGCTTGCCCTCGTGCAGGCTGATGCCCGCACGCTGGTAGATCAATTGGCGCACGCGCTCAAAGTCTGCCGAAGCGAACGTGAATTCGTGGTCGATGGTCTCCGCATCGGCGGAGGCGCCGCGCGAGGAGGGGTCGAGAAGTTGATTCATCGTTTGTTTTTTCGTGGCGGCAACGGGCACAGACAGCGGAAGGCGCATTCAGCGCCGTTGGTCCGCCATCTTCCTTTTCGGCCGTATTGATCACGACTGAAGTTGAGGGGCGTAACCTGGCCTTTTCCTGCCTATGGGTGGCGGGGGTGCGCTGCTAGACTGCGTCGACACCCAAAAAAGTCGCAAAACGTGCCTCGTTCACTTGACATCCGCCCATCAGATCCAGCTTCGTTGAAGCTGGATCAGGCGTTGCAATTGCTGGTGCAATCCGGGCACAAACCGCCTCCGGGTGCGCCCGGCAGCGTGGCGTGGCTGCAGGGGCTGATCGATGCCCTGTGCGACCTCTCCAGCCGTGACGCCCTGACTGGCCTGGCGAATCGCCGCAGCTTCGAGGCCGCGCTGGCCCGGGAAATTGACCGCGTTGCGCGCTCCGGTGAGCCGGCGCTGCTGCTGATCCTCGACATCGACCACTTCAAGCGGGTGAACGACACCTACGGCCACGTCGTGGGTGACCAGGTCATCCGGATCGTCGCCGAGGGCCTGGCCGACTGCGTGCGTCCGATGGACTTGCCGGCCCGCGTGGGTGGTGAAGAATTCGCCGTGATCCTGCCGAATTGCCCGCCGGCGTTCGGGCAGACCGTGGCCGAGCGTATCCGCGCCAAGATTGAATCAAAGATTATTTCGCTGACGCCGACCCAGCATCTGGGTGTGACGGTCAGCGTGGGCGGTGCCTTTGCGCCGCAATGGGTTCGCTCATCACCCAGCTTGTGGTGTGAGCGGGCCGACCTGCAGCTCTATCGCGCCAAATCCGAAGGCCGCAACCGCACTTGCCTGGAGCCCACGCCCGTCTCGTTGGTCAGCGCCGAAGAAAAGGGTCTGTTGTTTGGCAACACCCTGTCCGGGGACACCGAATGAACGCCACCGCTACCAGCAAACAAGCCCGGATCACCGCCATCACCAGCGGCAAGGGCGGCGTTGGCAAGACCTTCATCTCGGCCAATCTGGCTGCCGCATTGGCTCGTCAAGGCGAGCGTGTGCTGGTGCTGGATGCCGACCTGGGCCTGGCCAACCTCGACGTGGTGCTGAACCTCTTTCCCAAGATCACCTTGCATGACGTCTTCACCGGCAAGAACAAGCTGGAAGAGGCCATCCTGCCGGCGCCCGGAGGCTTTTCGGTGCTGCTGGCCGGCTCCGGCATGGTCGAGTACTCGCGGCTGACGCCCGAGGTACGCGACCAGCTGCTGGGCGTGATCGAGCAGGTCCGGCCGCGGTTCGACCGCATCCTGCTGGACACCGGCGCCGGCATTTCTGACGTGGTGCTCTACACCGTGTCGCTGGCCGATGAAGTGCTGGTCGTGGCCACGCCCGAGCCGACTTCGCTGACCGACGCCTACGCCACCATCAAGGTGCTGGCCACGACGCAGGGCCGACGCGACCTGCGCCTGCTCGTCAATCAATCCAGCCGCACCGGCGAAGGCCGCACCATCCGTGGTCAGTTGCAGCAGGTGGTCGACCGGTACGTCAGCCCGGGGCTCGACAGCCCGGTCAAGCTGGAGTTCGTGGCCGAAGTGCCGGTGGACAGCGCGGTGCGCGATGCCGTGAAGCGGCGACAATTGCTGATCGACTGCTTCCCGGGCAGTGCGGCTGCCCAGGCTGTGGTGGCTGCGGCCGCCCGCCTTTGACCCGCTGATGACCGAACACACCACACCTGACGCTGCCCCCGCCGAGCCCGTTGCCACCCCGTTCGAGCGCATGGGCGGCGAGCCCGGCGTGCGCGCGCTGGTGGACCGGTTCTACGACCTGATGGATCTGGAGCCCTCGCTGGCGGTGCTGCGCGAGGTGCACGGCAGCACGCTGGACGATGCCCGCGACAAGCTGTTCTGGTTCCTGTGCGGCTGGCTGGGTGGCCCGGACCACTTCGTGCAGCGCTTTGGCCATCCGCGCCTGCGCGCCCGCCACCTGCCGTTTTCCATCGGCCGGGTGGAGCGCGACCAGTGGCTGGCCTGCATGTACCAGGCGATGCGCGAGTGCGAGGTGGAACCCGCACTGGCTGAACGCCTGGAAAAGTCGTTCTTCGACACCGCCGACTGGATGCGCAACCGGGCCGATTGAGGCCGCCTTGTCGCGCCCTTTTTGTGGTGGTTACTGGCGCTGCTGCCAGGCCGCCAGCGCACCCCAACCTTCGTCCCACGCCGACGCCATGTCGAAAAACAGCGCGCCAGGCTCGGCCGGCCGACTGCTGTTGACCATGCGCGCGCCCTTCAGGATGAAAGTCTTGGCCTGGGCCGACAACTGCTCAAACGCGGCGATGGCGCAGCTCAACTCTTCGTCGCGCTGATCGCCTGACCACCAGGCGATCCAGCGGGCGGTCAGCTCGAAGGCCGAGCCCATCTGGCGGGTGCCTGCAAAGGCCCACGCGTGGTAGTGCGGCAGGCCTTGTTCGCGCAGGGCGGGCAGCTCTTGCAGGAAGCGCTCAGCAAAGCGCTGGACCGGGTTGTGCACCGGGCGGCGCGCCAGCAGGCCGGGCAACTCGGCACGCGCCAGCGCATGCAGCTCGGCCGCTGGCCGCTGGCGCGTGCGGTCGAGGCGGATGAACTCGGCGAACAGCGGCAGGGCCACGGCATCGGCCGGCCGCGGCGTCAGGCCGAAGGTGCCGTCGAAGTCGTCCCCCGTGAGCTCGAAGCAGCCGGCGTTGTGGAAGTAAACCAGGCGCTTGGCGGCGGCATCCACCGACACCAGCACGATCGTGGTTTTGGTGTGGTTCTGCCGGTAGTCGGTGCCCGCCACGTCCGGCAGCCAGAAGGCGTCTGCTTCGACGCTCAGCAGCTTGCCGGCGGCCAGGTGTTCCAGGGCGTGGTCCAGCAGCGGGCGCCAGATCGTCAGCTCCTGCACGTCGAGGCCATGACGCTCCCGCAGCAGGTCATGCGAGGGCTTGAAGAAGGTCCACTGGTCGCCTTCAAAATCCACCAAGGCGCTGGCGCCCATCACGGCCAATGGCTCGAGCGCCAGGCCGTGCAGCACGCCGATCCACAGGTCGGTGTAGCAGTTTTTCTCGGGCCAGATGGCGCCGCTCGCATGCAGGGCATGCGGCAACTGGTGCAGTGGGCTCGGGCCGGGCCATGCGCTGGCCACCCCGGCCTGCGGGGTGGTTGGTGGCGCGCCGCTCATGACCAGAGTTGGGCACGCACCTCGGCGGGCCATTGGTTCACGTCGCAGCCGTGGGTCTTGAGCAGGGCCAGCACCACGCGCTCCAGGCCGAAGCCGAGGCAGGCGGTGTGGGCCGTGCTGCCGTCAGCGCGGCTGATGCCGAACTTGCCGGTGAAGTGCTCCTGGTGCCAGTTGAACGAGCACACAGCGGTGGGCTCGGTGGCTGACACCACCGGCACCACGATCTCGAACTTCAGGCGTTGCTCACGCTGGCTGGTGGCCATCATCTTGCCGGCACGACCAAAAAACGGGTCGTTCGCCACGTCGCTGTCGGCCGGCAGCCCCAGGCTGCGCAACAGGGCCAGACCGCGCTCCAGCCAGCTGTCGCGCCAGGCTTCCACGGCGTCCGGCGCGCCCACGCGAATGAACTCACGCATGCGGAAGGATTGCAGCCGCGTCGGCTCATCAGACGGCTCATGCCGGAAGCACCAGTTGCGGGTGGTGACGAGGCGGCCGCCCTCGGGCAGCAGGCCACTGAACATCGGGTAGACCGGGTAGCAGGCCGCAGGCAGCAGCATCAGGTCGGTGATGTCGAGAAAGCTCTCCCAGCGCTCGCCGGCACGGGCGAGGTCGGCCATCTCGCGCGCTTGCAGTCCGGCGCCGAAGAAGCTGTGGATGCTGCCGATGAGCTGCGGGAAGTTGTCGAGATAACCCATCTTCTCGATCATGGTGCGGGCCACCACGGGCGGGAAGGTCATCGCTTCGGCGCCGTCGTCTGCTGCGCCGTTCATGACCAGCGCATCAAAGCGTTCGAGGATGTCCTCGAACACCGGCCCGCGGCCGTAGGCGCCGCGAATGCCCGTGGGCAAGATCAGGCCGTGCGCCGCCAGCTCATCATGGAAGGCGTGCGGATCGTAGGCGTCAGTGGTGTGGTTCGTCATGGTTCAGTCGGCCTTGTGGACCAGCAGCAGCGATGCGCTGCGGGCGGCGATACGGCCGTTTGAAATCATCAGCGATGCCGACATGGCGTCACGGTGCGCGCGGCCCATGCTGTAGGCCGAATCGTTCTTGTAGCCCTGGATGCCGACGATCTGCAGGGCGCCCTGCACGATGCGCGGTGCAGCTTCGGAGCAGGCGGTCTTCAGGTTGTTCATCTTCAGGGCCCAGTCGACGCGGGTGAAGGCTTCCGAATCGGTGCCGGCGGCCACCTGGGCATCGAACTCCTGGGCCAGACCCTGCCAGTGGTAGCGCATGGTCTGCAGCTCCACGTTCAGCTTGGCCAGCTCGGTGGCCACCGGCGGCACCACACCGGGCGACTTGCGCGCCAGACTGCGCACATAGGCGGCGGCTTGCGCATAAGCGCCGAAAGCCAGGCCCCACCACAGCGACGCCCAGAGGATGTGCGAATACGGCACCATCGTCAGCGCGGAGATGGCCGGGTAGCCTTCCGGCAGCACCTGCTGCACATGGGCGGAGGCCTTCAGGTCGAAGCCCGGGCTGCAGGTGCCGCGCATGCCCAGCGTGTCCCAGGTGGACATCTGCGTCAGCGTGCAATCTTCGCGGCGCACCAGCACCAGCAATTGATCGCCCGCGGCGGCGTCGTCGGCGCGGCGGGTGGTGACCAGGATGCCGTCGGCCTGCGCACAGTACGAGCCGGTGGTGGCGGCCTTCTGCAACTCAAAGCGTTCATCCGCCTGCTTGAGTGCGCAGATGCTGCTGCGGGTGTCGCCCCAGGTGCCCACCTCCGAGGTCATCGAGCCCAGCAGCAGCTGCCGCTCGACCAGCTCGCGCATCACCTCCTGGAAATAGGGGTCGTCCTTGCCGTGGCGCGTGATGCAGCCGACCTGGATGTAGTGCATGGCCAGCACCATGGCGCTGGCGCCGCAGTGCTGCGACAGCTGGCTGACGAGTTGCGTCAGCTCAGCCATCGTGCAGCCGGCCCCGCCGTACTGGCGCGGCACTGGGGCTGACAGCGCCCGCACGCGGCGGAGCGCGTCGACGGTTTCCTGCGGAAAACGGGCCTCGCGGTCCACGTCGGCGGCATGGGTGGCGGCCGTCTCTCGAGCGAGCTGGCGGACGCCGTCGAGCATGACGGGGAAGGGGGTGGCGGCGGTATCCATGGCGGTGTCCGTTGGCTGCATCTGGCCGGTCCGTGAGCCTTGCATCGGGCTGCTCGGACAGGGGCTTGCGCTATCGTGGTGTTCAAACCTGAACAGGGAAGGGCGTCTTGAAACGACGCCCGTCGTGTTACTTTCAGTTTCCCATATGGACGCAATCACCACCCTCAAAAGCCGCCTTGCCAATTGGGGGGGGTGTGCGCTTGTACAAGCTGATGTAGCGCCAAAAGCCGCAGTGCTGTGGCTGCATGGCCGCGAAATGGCACCGGAAGACGTGGTGCCGCTGCTGCAGGCCTTGCGTGCGCCGGTGTTGTGGTGCGTGCCCGCCGGGCCGGTGCAGCATGGCCAGGGGCGGCATTCCTGGTGGCCGCCCTATGACGAACTGGGCACGCCCGTTGATGACTTTGCGAGCCACCAGCCCGAGGGGCGCGCGGCGGCCTTGGCCAGCCTGCGGCCGTGGTGGGACATCTTCGGTGCGCCTGACCAGACCTTGCCGTGGATGGTGGCTGGGTTCTCGCAGGGCGGCATGTTGCTGGCGGAAGCGCTGGCGCACTGGCCCGATGCGCCGCGGCCCGATGCACTGGCCTGGATGTCCAGCTCTCGTGTGGCGGTGGCGGACTGGCCGACCCGTGTTCCGCTGCTGGCTGACATGCCCGTGCTGGTGGCGCACGGCAACCATGATGTGGCGCCGAACCCGGCCGCCGGCGCGGCCTTGTGTGACTGGCTCACGGCGCAAGGCGCGCACTGTGATTGGCTGCCGTTTGATGGCGGCCACGAATTGCCGCTGCTGGTCTGGCGGCGACTGCAGCGCATGGCCAACGCCTTGAAACGTTCAGGCGTCAATTTTTCCTAGGGGCGTCGCCGGTGTGCCACTAATGTCAATTAGGGGCTGCCAAGGTGGGCAGGGCGTGCCTATCATTGACTCATTGAGAGCCAAATTGTAAGAAAATGTGCCAAGCCCGACGGGCCGCCGGTTGTACCCGCCGCGAAGGTCGACGCTTGAACACTGCCACCCTCAACGTGCTGAATCCTGATGACGTTTTTGTGGCGCCCACCCGGCGCCAGTCAGAAGGTGCCAGTCCTCCGATCCAGGCCAGAGCCTGCGGGCGCCCCTTCCATCCACTGACCAAAACCTGCTGAATTTTCAGGCAGGGTTGCTTTGACCATGACCAATTCACAAGACATCGCCCAACGTGTTCGCCAAGTGCTGGCCCAGCAGGCCCGCCTGTCGCACGACGCCCTGACGCTCGACGACACCGCTGACCTGTACCAGGCCGGCATGACCTCCCACGCCAGTGTCAATGTGATGCTGGCGCTCGAGGCCGAGTTTGATGTCGAGTTTCCCGACCACATGCTGACGCGTGCCGTGTTCGCCAGCATCTCGGCCATCACGGCCGCCGTGGCGCGCTTGACGGACGCCTGACCGCGACACCTCATGGTCAATCACACGCCGCTGCCACCACCCCACTCACAAGGACGTCTCCTGACGGACGGGTGGTGTCTGGCGTCGGGTGAAGCGCCAGCTGCAGCCGACTGGCAAGTGCTGGATGCGCCTGCCACCGTGGCACAGGCCTTGGCGCTGTCTGCCGATGACGCGGTGGCGGCTGACCTGGACGGCCGGACCTGGTGGTACCGCTGCCGCTTCGACCTGACGCCTGCCGAACTCGACCGCGCCCTGCGCCTGGGGCTGGACGGCCTGGCCACGCAGGCCTCGGTCTGGCTGAACGGTGAGCTGCAGTTGAGCAGCAGCAGCATGTTCGTGCGGCACCAACGGGTGGTGGCCTCCAAGCAGTGGCGCCCATCGGGTAATGAACTGCTGATTCGTGTGGAGGCCTTGTCGCCCCTGCTGGCGCAGCAGCGCAAACCACGGGCGCGCTGGCGTGCCCCGATGGTGGCGCACACGGGCCTGCGCTGGTGGCGCACCAGCCTGCTCGGCCGCACGCCGGGCTGGTCACCGGCCTGGCCGCCGGTGGGCTTGACTGGTGCGGTGTGGCTGTCGCCTGCAGATGCCGACGCGCCCAGCGCATTGCAGCTCGATGCCGGTCTGTCTGAGGCGGGTGTGGGCCAGCTGTCGCTGGGTCTCCACTTGCCCGAGGGTGCCACTGAAGTGCACTTGTCAGTGACCGGCCGCGATGAGCCGTGGCAGTTCCCGCTGATGCTCAACCAGGGCCGGTGGCAGCTGCGCACCGAGGTGCCCGGCGCCCAAGCTTGGTGGCCCCACACCCACGGCGAGCCGGTGCGCTACGCACTGGCGCTGGCCTGGCGTTCAGCCGGTGGCGAGCTTCGCCATTCGCCGCTGGGGCACACCGGTTTTCGACGTGTGGCCTTGCTGACGCAGGAGGATGGCTTCGGCATAGAAGTCAACGGCGTGCCGGTGTTTGCCCGCGGTGCCTGCTGGACGCCGATGGATGCGCGCAGCCTGCAGGCCAGCCCTACCCAGCTCGATGCCGAGTTGCAGCGCTTGCGTGCAGCCGGCATCAACATGCTGCGCCTGAGTGGCGCCACGCTGTACGAGGGTGTAGCTTTTTTTGACGCCTGCGATGCGCACGGCGTGATGGTCTGGCAAGACCTGATGTTCGCCAACATGGACTACCCCGCCACGGACGCGGCCTTCCAGGCGCAAGTGGCGGCAGAGCTCGACACGCAGTTGTCCATCTGGCGCGGTCGGCCTTGCCTGGCTGTTGTCTGCGGCAATTCTGAAGTGGCGCAGCAGGCGGCCATGTGGGGCGCTGATGCCAGCCTCTGGCAGCCGGCCTTGTTCCATGAACAGCTGCGCGAGCGCATCACCCATGAATTGCCCGGCGTGCCGTACTGGCCTGGCAGTTCCATCGGCGGTGCCTACCCGTTCCAGCCGTCTGCCGGCACCACGTCGTATTACGGCGTGGGCGCCTACCGCCGTGGCACCCGCGACGCCACCCAGAGCGGGCTGCGCTTCGCGACCGAATGCCTGGCCCTGGCGCAGGTGCCGGGCGAGCGCGGCATGGCGCGGTTGCGTGCCTCAGCCGGCGGCACCACACCACCGGTGCACAGCCCTGCCTGGAAGGCGGGCGTGCCGCGCGACCTGGGCGCAGGCTGGGATTTCGACGACATCCGCGACCACTATGTGGAGCGGCTGTACGGCGAGTCGGTCGAGGCCCTGCGTCGCAGCCAGCCCGCGCGCCATCTGCAGCTGGGCCGGGCCGTCGGTGCGGAACTCATCACCCGTTGTTATTCACAGTGGCGCCGGCGGGGCTCGGCCTGCAGCGGTGCGCTGGTGTGGTTCCTGCGGGATCTGCGTCCCGGCGCCGGTTGGGGCCTGATTGACGATGCCGGTGATCCCAAGCAAGCCTTTCATGCGCTGGCCGATGTGTGCCAGCCGCAGCACCTGGGCGTGACGGACGAGGGCATGAACGGCCTTCACATCCATGCCGTGAACGACGGTGCCGAGCCCCGCCACGGCAGCTTGCAATGGCGCCTCTGGCGCGATGCTGGCGTGACCGTGGCGGAGGGCCAGCAGACCTTGTCCGTGCCTGCACGCGGCGGCATCAGCCTGGGTGTCAGCAGCCTGCTGCTCGGCTTCCTGGATGTGAACTGGGCCTTCCGGTTCGGCCCGCCACCGGCGCACGGTCTGCATCTGCGGTGGCTGGGCGAATCGGGCGAGCTGATCGCCGAGCGGGTGCACTTCATCGACCTGCCTGATGACGAGGCGCCGCGGCCGCTGGGCCATGCGGGCGATCCGGGCCTGCACGCGGTGGCTGCGCCACTAGACGACGGCAGCTGGCTGGTCACGGTGGGCAGTCGGGGAGCCGCACGCGCGGTGTATTTCGAGGCGGAGGGCTGGAGCCCGTCCGTCGAAGGTTTTCATCTGGCACCGGGCACGGCACGCACTGTGCGCTTCACGCCCTGGCCTGGAACGTCCGCCCCCTGGCATGCCAGTGTCGGCGCCATCAATGCAATGACGACAGTGGTGGTGACCCATGCGCGATGAACAACGAAGTCAACACCGACCGTCCGACGGGCGTGCGGGCAGCGGACGCCGGCAGTTGTCGGTGCTGGGCATCCGCGGCATTCCGGCGGCGCACGGCGGCTTCGAGACCTTTGCGGCCCGGCTGGCGCCGTGGCTGGTGTCTCGCGGCTGGGACATCACCGTGTATTGCCAGGTCGACGAGATCGGCGAGCCGCACGTCACCTGGTGGCAGGGCGTGCGCTTGGTGCACATCGGCGTCGGGCCTGATACGGCGGTCAACAGCATGCGCTTCGACTGGGCCTGCATTCGCCATGTCATCAAGGAACGTGCGCCGCTGGTCTTGACCCTGGGCTACAACACTGCGCTGTTCGGTGCGCGCCTGCGGCTGGCCGGCGTCAAGCAGGTCATCAACATGGACGGCATCGAGTGGTCGCGGGCCAAGTGGGGCCGCCTTGCGCGGGCCTGGCTGTACCTCAACGATTGGGGCGGCTGCCTGCTGGCCGACCACTTGCTGGCCGACCATCCGCACATCGCCCGACACCTGTCGACGCGGGTGTCGATGTCGCGCATCAGCATGATTCCGTATGGCACCGACCGCATCGACGACGGTGATGTGGGCGTGCTGTCTGCCTACGGCCTGCAACCCGGCGGCTATGTCACCTTGATCGCTCGCCCCGAGCCTGAAAACTCGGTGCTGGACATCGTGCAGGCCTTCTCCGCGCGCCGACGCGGCGTGAAGCTGGTGGTGCTGGGCAATTACCACCCGGACGTCATTCCCTTCCATGCCGAGGTGCTAGCTGCGGCGAGTGACGAGGTGCAGTTTGTCGGTGGCATCTACGAACCCGAACGCGTGGCGGCCCTGCGGCTGCACAGCCTGCTGTATGTGCACGGCCACCGCGTGGGCGGCACCAACCCGTCGTTGCTGGAAGCGATGGGTGCGGGCAACGCCGTGCTGGCCCACGACAACCGCTTCAACCGCTGGGTGGTGGGCGAGGGCGCTGCGTATTTCAACGGCCCTGAGCAGGCGGCCGAAGAACTCGATGATTTGTTGAACAATCCGGCCCGCCGTGCGCAATTGGCTGCGCACAACCGCCAGCGGGCGGCCACCACCTTCGCCTGGCCGCGGGTGCTGGAAAGTTACGAGCAGGTGTTGGCGGCCTGGCATGCGCGGGCGATCGGTCAGGCGCACGTATCTCTGCCGGCCTGGACTGGCCGGCCTGAAGGCAACCAAGGGGCAGATTCGTGAATCAAGCTGTTGTGCAAGACCGGGCTGCTGATGTGGTGGCAGCCGTGGGGGCTGCCCTGGAGGCCCACTCCCCGCGTGCCACCGGGCTCCAACGCCTGGCCCGTGGGCTGTGGACGGCTGCCTGGGCCGGCACCGTGGCCGGCGTGCTGGTGGCGTGCAGCCATGCACCGGCCCAGCCGCCCAGCCAGAGCGTGCCCTTGCTGAACCTGCCGCCGCAAGCGGTGGCAGCCAGCGCACCGGCCGCAGCGCCCAACCCGGCGCCTGAGCCCCTGCGCTACACCTTGTCGGTGGGCGACGAAATCGACATCCGCGTGCCCGATGCACCGCAGCTCGACCAGAGCCTGAAGGTGCGCCCCGACGGCAAGATCAGCCTGGCGCTGGTCGGCACCTTGCATGCGCAGGGCCGCACGCCCGATGATTTGCAAACCGAGCTGCGTGAACGGCTGCAGGCGCTGGACGGCGCACCCGGCCAGCGCGAATACCTGCTGCAGCCCAATGATGAAATCGAGCTGAAGTTTCCCTGGTACCCGCAGCTCAATGAGGTGCTGAAGCTGCGGCCGGACGGTCGCATCCAGGTGCAGATGGTCGGCACCTTGCTGGCTCAGGGGCTGAGCCCGGAAGAGCTGCAGGGGCAGTTGCGCCAGCGCTATGCCCGCTACCTCAAGCAGCCCGATCTGTCGGTCATCGTGCGCAGCGTCACCACCCAGAACGTGCGGGTGCCGGGCGGCACCGGCCGCGCCGGTCTGGCGCAGTTGCAGCCGGTGGTGGTGGCGCGCGGCTTTGCGGTGCAGCAGGTGTTCGTGGGCGGTGAGGTGGGCAAGCCCGGTGTGCTGCCGTTCCGGCCCGGCATGTCGCTGCTGCAGGCACTGGTGGAAGCCGGTGGCCAGCTGCCCACGGGCGACATGGGCCAGCTGGTGCTGCTGCGCCGCGCACCAGACAACACCGCCCAGGTGCTGCACCCGGCGCTGGCCGACGACTACCTGAAGTCGCCTGACCGCGACATCGTGCTGCAGCCCTTTGACGTGGTGCTGCTGCCCAAGAGTGAACCGGCTTCGCTGGCGGACCGTCTGAACCTCTATGTGTTCAACCTGTTCCCGCCGCTGAAAAACAGCTCCGTCGGCTTTGGCTACAGCCTGCGCCCCAACGCCACCAACTGAGGTCGACCCGGCATGTCCGTTTCTTACCAACAGGCTGTCCAGGCAGCCCCCTTGTTCAGCGGCGAATCGGCCGCTGTGCCGCGCGACTGGCCGGCCGTGATCTGGCGCCAGGGCGTCTGGGTGCTGGCCTGCACCGGCCTGACCACCGTGCTGGCGCTGGCTTTCATCAAGGCCCAGGTGCCGCTCTACACGTCGGCCGCCCGGGTCTGGGTGCAAACCGAACAGCAAGGCACGCCATCGTTCCTGTCGGGCATCACTGCTTACCGCGAATCGCCCTTGCAGGATCCGGTGAACCGCAAGATGGAGACCGAGATGGAACTGATGCTGTCCCGCACCAGCATCGCGTCCGTCATCGAGCGTTTGAACATCACCGAAGACCAGCTGGCGCGCACGCCGATGAACCAGGTGCGCACCACGCTGAACCGCTGGCTCGGCCGGGCACCATTGCCCACCGACCCGGTGCGCATGAATGCCCTGGTCGACATCTTCCTCGAGAGCGTCAGCGTGGCGCCGCAGCGCTCCAAGACCGCCGAGACCGCGTCGAATGTGCTGGAGCTTCGCCTTGAATGCGCCGATCGTGAACTGGCCCCGCGCGCGCTCGCCGCGTTGCTGGAAAACTACCTGCGTGTGGGCGCCCAGCAGAACCGCCGCCTCGGTGAATCCACCTCGCGCCTGATTGAAACCAAGCTCACCGATGCCCGCTCCGAGCTGGCCCAGGTGGAGCAACGCATGGTCGATCTGGCGATGTCGGCCAGCGGGCAGGGCGCCTTGACGGCCGGTGCGCTGGATGGTGTGTCAGCCGCGCCGCGCGACATCACCCCGCCGATCGGCAATGCCAGCCTGCGCATTGACCTGGGCATGGAGGGCGGCACGGCCGGCCACAGCCAGGCGGTGTCGCTGCTGCGCTCGCAGACGCTGGAAATGCAGGCGCGCCTGGAAGAAATGCGCCAGCTCTACACCGACGATGCCGACAACGTGCGCAGCCTGCGTGAGCGGCTCAACCAGGCGCGGCAGCGCTTGAGCCAGGGCGTGCGCGAAGGCGTGCGGGTGGGGGCGCAGATGGCCCGCCTGGAACGCGAGCGCGCACTGGCCCAGGACCGCTATGTGGAGCTGCAGAAGAAGTACGACCAGATCGACCTGTACCTGAAGCTGAACCCCACCGAGGCCGACAGCCGCGTGGTGGTTGATGCGCCGCAACTGCCGCTGCCGGAAGAGGGCCGCAAGCGCGGCTCGCTGGCCATGCTGGCACCACTGGCCGGCCTGCTGCTGGGCCTGCTGGTGGCCGGCTGGCGCGAGATGACGGACCGCCGCCTGCACGGTGCCATCGAGCTGGCGCGCCTGCCCGGCGGCCTGACCGTGCTGGGCAGCCTGCCCCGATTGAGTGATGCCGAACGCCAGCAGTTGCTGGGCGCGCGCAGCCGATAACCCGAATGGCCACCTCCATGTCCAAGCTTGACTCCTTGATGATCCAGCGCACCGCGCTTGCCCTGCGCGAGCGTGTCGGCGACGAGCCCTGCGTGGTGCTGGTCAGCAGCGCTGCAGACGGTGAAGGCAAGTCGCTGGTGGCTCGCGCCCTGGCCCGCGCCCTGGCGGTGCAGACGCCCGGACGCGTCGGCCTGGTGAGCCTGCAGCCTGAGGTGAGCGCACCGGCGGGGCCGGGCTGGCGCGAGCTGCTGGAAAGCGGCCAGGTGCCCGCCGGCACCGACACCGACGGCTTGTGGGAGCTGCCTGCCGGCGGCGGTGCCTTGGCGGCGTCGTCTGACGTTGCGCTGTTCCGCATCGATGCGGTGGCCCAGGCCGTGCAGGCGCTGCGTGCCCACCGCGCGCTGGTGCTGGTGGATGGCCCGAGCTTGGCGGCGTGTGGCGCGCTGGTGCCGCAGGTTGATCAGATCTTGCTGGTGGTGAACAGCCAGCGCACCACCGACCGTGCGCTGTCGAAGGCCATGCAGGCGGCGAATGTGGCGCCCGAGCGCGTGGCCGGTGTGGTGCTCAACCGCCAGGCCAGCGTGCCCGGCTGGCTGCGCGGCACCTGATGCCCCTGCCTTTGCCTCTGCCACGTTCCATGAGCACCCCCGCGATGAGCGCCCACACCGAGCACGACGCCCCCCGCGGTCTGCAGCCCGGTGCCATGCTGATCGGGGTGGCGATGCTGTGCATCGGTGCGCTGGCGGTGGCCATGGCGGTGGCCGGGGGCAGCACGCTGCAGCTCGGCGCCGCGTTGGTGGCGCTGGCCGGTGGTGCCTGGGTGCTGTGGACGCGGCAGGTGCAGCTGTGGCTGGTGGCCGGGCTGTTTTTTCTGGCGCCGGTGGACATCAGCAAGGCCATCGTGGCGCCGGAGGGGCAGTACTACTCGCCCGGCCTTTACCTCACGCCTGCGCACGCCGTGTTGCTGCTGCTGGCGTTTTGGTGGGCGGCCAGCCGGCGCCTGGTGGCGGGCCGCTGGCCACCATTGACCGGGCTGGACATGGCTGCTTTGGGCTGGGCCGGCTACCTGCTGCTGCGCTCGTTGGGCTCCGCCCAGGGTGAGCTGGCGGTGGCCAGCGGCGTGGCCTACGCGCTGGCCGTGCTGGGGTTCTACGTCGCCTCGCATGCCTTGCAATCCCCGGGCGCCTTGCGCATCGCCTTGCAGGCCAGTGTGGCCGTGCTCTTGATCGAAGCGGTGTACGTGGGGGCGCAATTGCTCACCCGCCAGGCCTTGCCCTTGCCGGGCGCCAAGGGCTTGACCGAAGTGGCCGCGCTCACCTTTGGCGGCGAAGGCCTGGCGTTCCGGCCAACCGGGTTTTTTGGCCACCCGAATTCGCTGGCACATCATTTGTCCTTGCTGCTGCCGCCCCTGATGGCGCTGGCGCTGGTCGGCCGCACCTGGCTGCCTGTACGGGTCTGGTGGGTCACGGTGGCAACACTGCTGGTGGCCGGGGTGATGCAGGTGCTGACCCTGTCGCGCAGCGGCTGGGTGGCGCTGGTGGTGGGCGGGCTGGTCGTGGTGGTGGGCTTGGTGCGCTGCCGGCTGATGCCGATGCGCGCCGTGTGGCGGCTGGTGGCCGCCGCGGTGGCGGCTGTGGTGATGGTGGTGATCCTGTATCCGCAAGCCGTGCTGCGGCTGACCGCGCCGGATGACCGCTCGCTGGAGTCGCGCGGGCTGCTCAACGGCCAGGCGATGACGATGATCACCGACCGGCCTTGGCTCGGCGTGGGCTTCGGTGAATACAACCGCGCCTCCAGCCAGGTTGTCGGGCCGCAGTTTGCACAGGTGTCAGAGGACTACCAGAAGCAGCTGCGGACGCTGGTGGTGCACAACCATTACCTGCTGCTTGCGGCTGAGCTGGGTGTGCCTGCGATGTTCTTTTTCCTCGGTCTGCTGGCCTGCATGATTGTCTTGCCATGGCCACTGCGCCGCTGGCGTGGTGATCCGGCTTCGCTGGCCCTGGCCATCGGCCTGAGCGGCTCGCTGGTCGGGCAGCTGCTGTTCCTCACCGCCGACAATTTTTACGCCGAGACCCGCGTCTTCATGCTGTGGCTGACGGCAGGTGTGTTGCAGGCGGTGGTGCTTCGGCAGCGGCCTGCGCCGCGTGGGGGCGCCGCATGAAACAGCAAAGTTTGATGGGCATGCTGGGCTCGGCGATGGGCTTGCGCCTGGCGATGGCCGCGCTGAACTTCGGTTTGTTCTGGGTCTTGTCGCACCGGCTCGACAGCAACAGCCTGGGCGGCTTCTCGCTGCTCATGAACATCTTCCTGCTGCTGCAGTTGCTGCCGCTGCTGGGCCTGTCGCCGGCCTTCATCCGCCGGGCTGCGGCCGAGCATGAAAACATCCAGGTCGAGCTCAGCAACGGCGTGGCGTTTGCGCTGCCGGTGGCGGTGGTGCTGGGCGTGGGCATCGGCGTGATCGGCCAGACGACCTACGGCGCAGAACTGCACGCGTCGTTCTGGCTGATTGCGCTGGCCATGCTGCCCACCGCGTGGATCCAGGTGGCCGAGGTGACGCTGCTTGGTCGCGAACGCATGGCCGACATCGCCCGTGTGCAGGGCGCCGAGGCCTTCCTGCGATTTGGCGGCGCCTTGCTGGTGCTGCAGTTGGGCGGCGGCCTCACGGGCATCTTTGCGGTGATCACGCTGCTGCGATTTGCGGTGGGCCTGGCCTATGCGCTGCTGCCTGAGCTGCCCCGACCGCGCTGGCGCGATTGCCAGCTCGCCATCTGGTACCGCCATTGGCACGAGGTGCCGATGTACCTGGGCATTGCCCTGCTCGCGGGCTTCACTTCGCGGCTCGACGTGATCGTGTTGTCTCGGCTTCAAGGCCTGCATGAGGTGGCCATCTACGCTGCGGCCTCGCGCCTGTATGACGCGGCCTTGATGCTGCCCACGGTGGCGGCCCTGACGATGATGCCCGCGCTCGCCCGGCTGTTTGCCAGCGACCGCGACCAGTTCGGCCGCCTGCTCACGGGCGCGCTGCGGGCCAGCTTGGGCGCGGGCATGCTGGTGGCGCTGGTGGTATCGGCCTGCTCCGAGCTGATCATCGGCGTGCTGTACGCGCCCGGCATGTCGGCGGCCAGTGACGTGCTGCGCTGGTTGATCTTCGGTGCCGTGTTCATGACGGCCGATCAGGTGCTGTCGACCACCATGCTGGCGGCGCGTGCACAGGCCCACGACTTCCGTGCGCTGGCGCTGTCGCTGGTCTGGCTGGTGATCGGCCTGTTCTGTCTGGTGCCCTTGTGGGGCCCGCGCGGCGTGGCCATCGCCGTGACCTTGACGCCGGTGATTCGTGTGGCCTACCGCCTGCGCTGGGCAGCCACCGCGCTGGACCTGGGTGGACTGTGGCGCGACTACCTGCGCCAGCTGGCTGCGCTCGCTGCCGGCGTGCTCGCGATGGAACTGGTCTGGTCGACGGGCATCGTGTGGCGGGCGTTGGCGGGCTGCGGTGCCTGGCTGCTGGCCGCGGCCGTGGTGGGGCTGGTGCACCGCGGGCTGCTGCAGGACTGGCGCGCTGGCTGGACCACCCTTCGTCGTCGGCAGGCTTGAGAGCCAACACCATGCGCATCCTGCACCTCGACCCCGACGACATGGACAACCCGATTTCCGGTGGTGGGCCTGTGCGCACCTGGGAAATCTGCCGCCGCCTGGCGCGCCGCCATGAAGTGACTGTGCTCACGCCGACCTTTCCGGGCAGCACGCCCGAGCTCTGGCGCGACGGCATCCGCTATGTGCGCCTGGGCCGCAAGGTGCGCGACCACGGCTCCTCGCACCACCTGACGTTTCTGGCGTCACTGCCCTGGGCGGTGCGCCGCTACCCGCATGACCTGCTGGTCGAAGACTTCATGCCGCCGTGTTCCGCGACGCTGACACCGCTGTTCCGCCGCCGTGATCGGCCGATGGTGGGATCGGTGCAATGGTTCAGTGCTCGCGAATACACCCGCTGGCTGAAGCTGCCTTTTCACTGGGGCGAGGAATACGGCGTGCGGCTGTACCAGAACCTCGTGGTGCTGACACCGTCGATGCAGGCCTTCATGGAAGAGCGGCACGCCAGCGTCAAGGCCCGCGTCATTCCGAACGGCGTGGACGATGCGCTGTTCGAGCAACCGATACGCGCCGGCCGCGGCATCTTGTTCATGGGCCGCATCGAGGTGGGCGCAAAGGGCGTTGATTTGCTGCTGCAAGCCTGGGCGCGTTTGCCTGAAGCCGAACGCGAGCCCCTGACGCTGGCCGGCAAGGTGCAGGAGCCCGAGGCGCTGCAGCGCGAACTGGAGCGCACCGGCCTGGTGGGCAAGGTGCGCATCTATGGCGTCTACAACGCCGAGCAACGGCTCGCGCTGCTGGATGAATGCCGCTGCCTGGCCATGCCGTCGCGCTACGAAACCTTCGGCATGACGATCGCTGAAGCCAACGCCGCCGGCAAGCCCGTGGTGCTGTGGAACAAGCAGCCGATGAGCGAAGTGGCGGCGCCGGGCTGCCCGCTGGTGCCGCCGTTCGACGTGGATGCCTATGCGGCCGCGCTGCGCGATGTGCAGCACTGGTCTGACGACGATCTGGTGGCGCGCGGCCACGCCATGCGTGAGCACGCCCGCCGATACAACTGGGATTCCGCCGCTGCGGCCCAGGAAGCCTTTTACGAGGAACTGCTGGCCGCCAGCCCCCACGGGCGCCAACTGGCCAGCAGATGAACACCCTGACCCTTGCCCCTACACCCAACCACCGGGAGACCACACGATGACCATCGATGTGTCCATCATCATCGTGAACTGGAACGTGCGCGAGCTGCTGCGGGGCTGCCTGCAATCGCTGCGCGACGCCAGCGGCATGCCTGCGGAACGCATGCAGGTCATCGTCGTCGACAACGCTTCGGCTGACGGCAGTGCCGCGATGGTCGCGGCCGAGTTCCCGGAAGTCACCTTGCTGGCCAATGCCGACAACCTGGGTTTTGGCCGCGCCAACAACCAGGCCTTGCCACTGTGCACCGGCCGCCATGTGCTGCTGCTCAACCCCGACACGCTGGTGCTGGACGGCGCCGTGGCCCGCATGCGCACGTTGATGGATGCGCAGCCCGGCGTGAGCGTGATGGGCTGCCGCCTGCTGAACGGCGACGGCACCTTGCAGCGCTGGACTGGTGGCGCCTACCCGCGCCTGGCCAACCTGGTGAACCACTACTTCTTTCTTGACCGCCTGCTGCCCGCCCGCTGGCGGCCGATGCCGCTCTACCTCGACCGCGACGTGGCCGACGACATGGCTGTCGACTGGGTGAGTGGCGCCTGCATGATGCTGCGGGCCAGCGCCCTGCAGGGCAAGCTCTTCAACCCCGACTACTTCATGTACGGCGAGGACATGGAGCTGTGCCACCGCCTGAAGATGGCCGGCGGTGCGGTGATCTACACACCACGCGCCACCATCGTGCACTTCCAGGGCGAGAGCATGAAGCAGCAGCAGGGCGAGGTGCTGCTCTCGTCGCTGAAGGGGCCACGACAGTTTTACCGCCAGATGCGCGGCGGACGCGGCCTGGCGCTCTACGACCTGGTCACCTGGGCCGGCTTCGGCCTGCGCTGGTGCCTGTTCGGCATCGGCGGCTGGCTCAAGCCCGGCCTGCGCACCAAGGCCGATTCGAGCCGCGACCTGATGCGTCGCGCCTGGCGCATCCTCACCACCTGACCGCGGCCGGAGCCTCATCCCATGACCACCTCCCATCCTGAAGCCTCACAGCCCGCTGCGCCCCCGGCGGCCAAGACCGCTGCGTCATCGCTGGACCGCCATTACGACGAGCGCCGCTGGCGCGATACCCGCGCGTTGATCCGCACGGACCTCGACCGTCTCTGCCGCCACCTCCAGCGGCCGGATTCCTTCAGTCACCGCCTCTACTTCTCGCTGCTGCCTGGCTTCCAGGCGCTGCTCTGGCACCGTATTTCGCGCTGGTGCCTGTTGAACAACTGGCGCTGGGCGGCCCGGCTGATCTCCTTGTTCGCGATGTACCTGACGCGGGCTGAATTGCCGCCCAACTCGCAGATTGGCCACTCGGCCTTGATTGCGCACGCCACGGGCGTCTACATCTTCGGCAAGGTGGGCGCCCGCATGATCATCCAGGGCAGCGGCGGCTTTGGTGGTGGCTTCGGGCCTGAGGACATCGGCGGCGGCCCCGGTTATTCCGTGTCGGGTGACGACGTGAACCTGGCGTTCGGTGCGCGCGTGCTGGGCCCGGTGCGCGTGGGCAATGGCGTGAAGGTGGGGCCGGGCGCGCTGGTGACCTTCGATGTGCCGGACGGTGCGCTGGTGATGTGGGCCCGACCGCGCGTGATTCTGGATGGCGCCGGGCCGGTGACGCCATCGGCACGGCCGGAAGAGCCGCCCACGGGCGCGGCATGAACGCACCCGCTCGTTTTCGCCTCGGGGTCGATGCCCACACGGTCGACGGCCTGTTCCAGGGCAGTCGCTCCCACCTGCTGGGCTTGTACCGGGAGGTGATTCCGCGCCTGCCCGAGGTGGACTTCGTGTTTTTGCTCGCCAACCCCGAGGCCTTGCGCAACGAAGCCGAGGCCTTCCGCGCGCCCAATGTGCAGTGCGAGGCCATGCCGCACCGCAACGGCTTGTGGCGCCTGGGTTGGCAGTTGGCGGCAGCCCAGCGCAGCCACCGGCTCGATTTGCTGCATGTGCAGTACCGGGGCCCGGTGTGGCCAGCCGGGCCGCTGGCCTGCACGATCCACGACACGCTTTACGAAACCCATCCGCAGTTCTTCACGCCGGGCTTCGTGCGCATGGCCCGCTGGACGGCGCGCCGCACCGTGCGGCAATCACGCCTGATGTTCACGGTCAGCCAGTTCTCGCGCGGCGAAATTGCCCGGCACTACGACTGGCCCGCCGAGCGCGTGGCCGTGACCGGCAATGGCGTGAACCTGCAGCGCTTTCACCCGGCACCGGGTGGCGAAGCTGAGCTGGCGGCCCTGGGCCTGGCGCCCGGTGGCTACCTGCTCACCGTGGGCCGCATCGAGCCGCGCAAGAACCACCTCGGCCTGCTGCGCGCCTATGCCTTGCTGCCGGCGGCCGAGCGTTTGTCGCTGGTGATCGTCGGCCAGCGCGACGCCGCTGTCTTCGAGCAAGTGCAAGCCGAGGTGCAGCGCCTGGGCCTGGACGGACAGGTGCGCTTTCTCGACCGGGTGGGCGATCAGGCCTTGCCGGCGTTGTTGCGCCATGCCCGCGCCGTGGTGTACCCGAGCTTTGCCGAGGGCTTCGGCATGCCAGTGGCCGAGGCGATGGCCAGCGGCGTGCCGGTGGTCACCAGCACGGGCACTGCACTTGCCGAAGTGGCGGGTGACGTGGCGCTGGTGGCCGACCCGAGCCGCCCGGCCGACATCGCCGCCCAGGTCTTGCGGCTGCTGCGTGAGCCCGATCTGGCGCGTGAATTGGCGGCCCGCGGGCCGGCCCAGGCCGCCCAGTTCAGCTGGCAGGCTTCGGCCGATGTGTTCGTGAATGCGCTGAAGGCCTACATTCAACGCCCATGTTGAAAGAACTGGATCCAACCACCGTGGGCGTGACGATCGGCCTGTCGCTGACCGTGGCGTTGGTGGTGCTGGCCGTGCGGCTGTGGGCGCTGAATCGCCTGCGCGGTGACCGGCAGGCCGAGGCCCGCCAGAAGCAGGAGCGACTGCGGGCCTTGCTGGGCGCATGCCGCGCGCTGGCGGGCTCGTTCACGCCGGCTGCCGCTGCGGACAGCCGCCAGATGGAAGAAGCCCTGGCCGAGGTGCTGCTGTTTGGTGATCTGCCCCAGGTGGCGTTGGCTGCAGAGGCGGCACGGGAGCTGGCCGCTGGCCAAATGCCTGATGTACAGCCGCTGGTGGCCTTGCTGCGCGCCGATGTGCGGGGCCTGCTGGGCCTGGCGCCGTGGCCGGACGACCTGGTGCTGCCGCCGGCCGGGCCGGGCAGGGTGGGCCGCCAAGGCAATGGCCGCAGCCGGGGGCTGGACGAGGGCTGAGTGCGCCTCAGCGCGTGCGCCCCGCCAGCAGCACGATCAGCGCGCCCGCGCCACCTTGCGGCCCGGCCGCCTGGGCAAACGCCATCACCTCTTGCCGCTGCGCCAGCCAGCGCTGCACCTTGGCTTTCAGCACGGGCTCTTTGCCGGGTGAGCCGTGGCCCTTGCCGTGCACCACACGCAGGCAGCGTTGGCCCTGCTGGTGGGTCAGGCGAATGAATTCAGAGAGCGCCTCACGCGCTTCATCGCGCCGCAGGCCGTGCAGGTCCAGCTGTTGCTGGATCGACCAATGGCCCTTGCGCAGCTTGGCCACCACATCCAGGCTCACCTCCGGCCGGCGAAAACTCAAGCCGTCGTCGGTCAGCAGCAGCGATTCCACATCGACCTCGTCCGACAACGCCTCGTGCAGCGCCGCCAATTCATCGGCGATGCGCTGGCGCGGCTCTGGCGTGGGTTGCGGGCGCTGTATGTTGGCGATGGGCGCCACCTTGACCGGCCGCACTGCGCCCACGGTCAGGCTGAACAGCTGCTGCTCACGCGCCAGCCGGGCTGCTTCGGCCGCCGCCAGCGCACGGCGCTCGGCTTCCAGCGCCTGCTGACGGCGAATGTCGTCGCGCAGGGCGCCCAGGTCGGCAAGGCTGTGGAGGGGAGGCTTTTTCACGGGGCGGGCTCGGCAAGGCGCCGATTGTGCCGCTTCACATCAAGCCGCGCTCGGCCAGGCTCACCACGCAACCGGCGCCCACCACCAGGTGGTCAAGTACTCGCACATCGACCATGGCCAATGCGCCTTTCAGGGCCTGCGTCAGGTGCTCGTCGGCCCGGGAGGGCTCGGCCAGGCCGGACGGGTGGTTGTGGGCCAGGATGACGGCGCCCGCGTTCAGCGCCATGGCCTGCCGCACTACTTCACGCGGATACACGCTGGTTTGCGTCAGGGTGCCGTGGAACAGCTCGCGCCATTCCAGCATGCGGTGCTGGCTGTCGAGGTAGATCACGCCGAACACCTCGCGCTCCTGTCCGCCCAGGCGCAGCGCCACGAATTCCTTCACCCGTGCGGGCGAATCAAACACCGGGCCACGCTCAAGCTGCTGGGCCAGCGCGCGCCGGGCCATCTCGATCACGGCGGCCAGCTCGGCCCGCTTGGCCGGCCCCAGGCCTTTGATCTGCCGGAAGTCATCGGCCTGCCGGTGCAGCAGCCCGGCATAACCGTGGAACTGGGTCAGCAGCTCGTCGGCCAGGGCCAGCACGCCTTTGCCCTTCATGCCGGTGCGCAGCAGCAGGGCCAGCAATTCGGCGTCCGCCAGGGCGGCGGGGCCGTGCGTCAACAGCTTTTCCCGGGGCCGCAGGGCCGCCGGAAGGTCTTTGAGGCTCATGTTTCTCCCTGAATTTCGAGTGGCGCACCGGCTGGTGCTCCGGCCTGCGTGGGCCGACCCGTAAAATCAAGGTCAGAGTAGCAGCCTAGGCATCGTTCTGTGAACACCATTCAGACGGGGTCCTTCTTGACCCTGCACTACCGCCTTGCCGGTCCAGATGGGGCCGATGTGGTCACCACCTTCAACGACAAGCCCGCCACCTTGACCCTGGGTGCGGGCCAGCTCGCCCCTGCCATCGAGGCCCGTTTGCTCGGCCTGGAAGAGGGCGTGCGCACCAGCTTCGACCTCGCACCGGGCGAAGCGTTTGGTGACCGCAACCCGGACATGATCCAGCGCCTGAAGCGCAGCGTGCTCGACCAGATGGGCGACCGCGAGGCCGAATACAACGTCGGCGACGTGGTGGAGTTCCCCACGCCCGACGGCGCTGGCCGCTTCGCTGGTGTGGTGCGTGCCGTGGGCGATGGCTGGCTGGAGTTTGATTTCAACCACCCGTTGGCCGGCCAGCCGGTGACCTTCGAGGTTCAGGTGATCGGGGTGCTGTGATGAGTGACATTCAAGCCCAGGGCGAAATTCTGCTGGCCGAGCCGCGCGGCTTTTGCGCCGGCGTTGACCGCGCCATCGAGATCGTCGAGCGCGCGCTGGTCAAGTTCGGCCGGCCCATCTACGTGCGCCACGAGATCGTGCACAACACGTACGTGGTCAACGACCTGAAGTCCAAGGGCGCGATCTTCATCGAAGAGCTCTCCGACGTGCCGCCGGGCGCCACGCTGATTTTCTCGGCGCATGGCGTGTCGAAGGCCGTGCAGGCCGAGGCGGCGGAGCGTGGCTTCAATGTCTTTGACGCCACCTGCCCGCTGGTCACCAAGGTGCACGTGGAAGTGGCCAAGCTCTCGAAAGAGGGCTATGAGTTCATCATGATCGGCCACAAGGGCCACCCGGAAGTGGAGGGCACGATGGGCCAGCTCCACGAGGGCATCTTCCTGGTGGAAGACGTGGCCGATGTGGCCCACGCGCCGGTGACGCGCCCGGACCGGCTGGCGGTGGTCACCCAGACCACGCTCAGCGTGGACGACGCCGCGGAAATCCTGACGGCCGTGAAGGCCCGCTTCCCGCAGGTTCGTGAGCCGAAGAAGCAGGACATCTGCTACGCCACCCAGAACCGCCAGGACGCCATCAAGGTGCTGGCGCCGCAGGTGGACGTGGTGATCGTGGTGGGCAGCCCCACCAGCTCGAACAGCAACCGCCTGCGCGAACTGGCGGAGCGGCTGGGCACGCCGTCGTGGATGGTTGATTCGGCCGAAGATCTGCAGGCCGAATGGTTTGAAGGCCGCCCGCGCGTGGGCCTGACCGCTGGCGCCTCGGCCCCTGACGTGCTCGTGCAGCAAGTCATCGAGCGGCTGCGTGCGCTGGGCGCCGTGGGCATCCGCCGCATGCCGGGTGTGGAAGAGACCATCGAGTTTCCGCTGCCGATGGGCCTGGGTGACAAGTCGATGGCTGAATTCGCCGCCCGCCGATCCGGCAACTGAGTGTCACGGCCCGCGGCAGGGCTGTGCAAGCCCTGCCGCTCTCTGAATGGCCCCTGGTCGCCGCTGGTGCGCGGGGCTGAATTCCTGAACTGATTTTTCGAAAGTTGAGCATGCTGGATCTGACCTTGCTGCGTCGCGACCTGGCCGCCGTGGTGGCACGCCTTGAAACCCGCAAGAACCCCCAACCCTTCCTGGACGTGGACCGCTTCACGGCCCTGGAAGGCGAGCGCAAGGCGCTGCAGATGCGCACCGAAGAGCTGCAGGCCCGGCGCAATGCCCTGTCCAAGCAGATCGGCATGAAGAAGGGCAAGGGCGAAGACGCCTCGGCCGAGATGGCGGAAGTCGGCGGCATCGGTGATGCGCAGAAGGCGGGCGCCGAGCGCCTCGAAGCCATCCAGAGCGAACTCGCCAGCATGCTGATGAGCATCCCGAACCTGCCGCAGGAAGGCGTGCCCGTGGGCGCCGACGAAAGCGGCAACGTGGAAGTGCGCCGCTGGGGCACGCCGCGCAGCTTCGACTTCACCGTGAAGGACCACGTTGATCTGGGCGCTCCGCTGGGCCTCGATTTCGAGACCGGCGCGAAGCTCTCGGGCTCGCGCTTCACCTTCATGAAGGGCCCGGCGGCCCGCCTGCACCGTGCGCTCGCGCAGTTCATGCTCGACGTGCAGACCACCGAACACGGCTACACCGAGTGCTACACGCCCTACATCGTCAACCGCGAAGTGCTGGAAGGCACGGGCCAGCTGCCGAAGTTCAAGGAGGACATGTTCTGGGTGCTGCGCGGCGGTGACGATCAGCAAGCCGAGCAGTACCTGATCAGCACCTCGGAAATCTCGCTGACCAACAGCGTGCGTGAGCAGATCCTGGCGGCCGATCAGCTGCCGATCAAGCTCACCGCGCACAGCCCGTGCTTCCGCTCGGAAGCGGGCTCGGCTGGCCGCGACACCCGCGGTCTGATCCGCCAGCACCAGTTCGACAAGGTCGAGATGGTGCAGATCGTCGCGGCTGATCAAAGCGACGCCGCGCTGGAAGACATGGTCGGCCATGCCGAGGCCATCCTGCAGAAGCTGGAGCTGCCTTACCGCGTCCTCACCCTGTGCACCGGCGACATGGGCTTTGGCGCTGCCAAGACCTATGACCTGGAAGTGTGGGTGCCGGCGCAGAACACGTTCCGCGAGATCAGCTCGTGCTCGAACTGCGAAGCCTTCCAGGCCCGCCGCATGCTGACCCGCTACAAGAACGCCCAGGGCAAGACCGAGATGGTCCACACCCTCAATGGCTCGGGCCTGGCCGTGGGCCGCGCGCTGGTGGCCGTGCTCGAAAACCACCAGCAGCCCGATGGCTCGATCCGCATTCCGGCCGCTCTGCGGCCCTACCTGGGCGGCCTTGAGCTGCTGAAGGCCTGAACCCCATGCAATACCCTCAGTTCGACCGCCAATCCCCGAACACCCCGCTGAGCAACGACGAGCTGCAAGCGCTCGACGAGCTGCTGCTCAGTCTGCCGGTGGACGGCGCCATGTCGCTGGACGGCATGGACGGCTACCTCACCGCCTTGCTGATCGGCCCGTCCAAGGTGCTCGACACCCTGCCGACCGCCGACTGGCTGCCCGCCATCTGGGGTGGTGACCCGGAAGGCGACGGCCCGGCGCCGTTCGCCAGCAACCAGAAGCGCAAGCGCACGGTGGTGATGGTGCTGCGCCACCTGCAGGCGCTGGCCTGCACGCTGCGCGATTCGCCGGACGACTGGCAGCCGGTGTTCAGCGTCGCCGAGCAAGGCGACGAAGAACTGGCTGACGCCTCCGACTGGTGCACCGGCTTCCTGCAGGCAACCGACCTCGACCCCGAGGCCTGGGCGCCGCTGTTCGACGACGCACAGATCGGCCCGGCGCTGGTGCCCATCGCCCTGCTGGGCGGTGAGGTGGATGCCGACGCGGGCGCCGACCTGTCTGACCCGACGGTGTGCAATGACCTCAGCCGCGCGGCTGCCGATGCCGTGTTGCAGCTGCTGGAACGCGGCCAAGCGCCGGCATGACCGGCCTGCCGCTGGCCGCGCTGCGCCCTGATGAGCGCATGCTGCTGGCGGCGCTGGCGCTGGGCGGCACCTACCGCACCACGCGCTGGCTGCATGACCTGCTGCTGCACCCGGCGCTGCTGCCTGCGGGCCAGCAGCGCCCCAGCCATGAATTGCTGCGCGACGCTCTCGGCCGACTGAACGCGGCGGGTTGGCTGGAAGAGGCCGAGCGCCGTCCCGGCTACTGGCGCATCGCCCCGGCCGTGTTGCCCTCAGCCTTGCTGGACCTGCACGCGCGACACCCCTTGCGCGCCTTGCGACAGGCCCTGGCGCAGGCCGACGGCTACCGCGAAGGCAGCCCGATGCCGCACCACGAAGCAGCGCTTGCGCGGCTGCGGCTGGACGCCTTGGGCGGCGCATCGCCCGAGCAGATCCAGCGGCTGGCCGCCTGCCTGCCGTGGCAATCGGCCCCCGTTGACGAGCTGCTTGATCTGGCCATCGGCGACGTGCTGGACGAGGCCTTGTTCGAGCGCCTGCACCCGGCCTTGCAGACCGTGCAGCTGCAGCTTGGCCTGGCAGCGCTGTGTGCGGGCTGGCGCTTGCCGCCGGGCCTGCCCCTGCTGGCGCTGGTTGAACACCGCCTGCGCGCCGATGTGAGTGCCGCCTCCGCGCCGCTGCGTTGGCTGTGGGCCGAAGCGCTGCTGTTGATGGACCGTGTGGACGGCGTGGCCGCCACGCTGGAGCCGCTGCAAGCCCTGGCGCAGCAGGCCGATGCGCCTGACGACGCGGTGGCCTGGCCGTCGCGCATTCAAGCCTTTCTGGCCGCGGCCAGCGCCCGGCGCGCCGACTGGGACGCCGCCGATGCCGGCTTCGACGCCGCCTTGCCAGCGCTGCGCAAGGCCACCGGCTTGCGCCGCCGTCTGCTGCCCGACAACATCGCCCTGTGGCATGCCTTGAGCAGCCTGGCGCGCCCCGAGCCGGCGCGCTGGCAGCAGGCGCTGAAGTACTGCCTGGCTGAAGGCGGCAAGCGTGAGCCGGTGCTCGACAGCCCGTGGGGCTTTGTGGCGCTGGCCGTGCAGCAACGCTTGGGCGACAAGCCACGTGATCCGCAACCCTTTCTGCCGCCGGGCGGCTGGCGCCAGACGGTGTCGCCGCTCGACTTCTGGCGCTGGCTGATGCGGGCCTGGCTCAAGGAAGGCGTGTTGCCCGAGCCGATGGGTGCCCACGACGCTGACAACGCCCGCCGCCTGAAAGAAAGTCTGCAAGCTGCCGGCCTGGACGGCCTGGTGGCGCAGCTCGATGCCGCCATGCTGGTGATGGCCGGTGAGGGCGCACCGGCCGGCTTCTTCGTGCCTGCGCGTCAAGAGCGCTGGCAGGTGGCGCTGAGCGCGCTGCAGGCCGCCGTGGCGCAAGAAGCCCAGCCCGCCGCCACCGCGCAGAACCCGACCCGTCTGGTGTGGGTGCTGAGCCTGGACGACCGAGGCGGCGTCGACGAAATCGAAGCCACCGAACAAACCCAAGGCGCGCGCGGCTGGGGCAAGCCCAAGCCCGTGCCGCTGCAACGCCTGATGCGCACTGCCGAAGCGCTGACCGCGGCCGATGCCGCAGTTGCGCGCTGCATCCGGCAAGACACCCTGGGCCGACAGCCGCGGCTGGATCTGGCAGCAGCCATTGGCGCGCTGGTGGCACACCCGTGTCTGGTGATGGCTGATGCGCTGGAGCAATTCATCGACCTGCAAGAAGCCGGCCCTGAGCTGGAAGTGCATGACGACGCCGGCCTGCTGCGCGTGCGCATGGTGCCCGCCATGCACGTGCCGGCCGAAGACGCCACGCCGCGCTGGGGCGCCAGCCCGGCGCAGCAGAAAGAGTTGGACGCGCTGCGTGCCATCACCGTGGTGCGTGAAGGCGCTGGCCGGGCCCGGCTGGTGCGCCTGAACGCGGCGCAGCGCAAGGTGGCCCAGCTGCTGGGCACCGAAGGCCTGACCGTGCCGCGTCATGGCGCCGAGCAACTGCAGCAGGTGCTGGCCGCGCTGGGCAGCCAGTTCCGCATTCAGGCGGACGAAGCCGGTGCCGCCGGTGGCCAGGGCCATGCCCGCGAGGTGGCTGCAGAGCATCGCTTGCGGGCCGAATTGGCGCCGGTGGGTGCCGGCCTGCAACTGCGGCTGGTGGCCGCACCCTACGGCGCTGAGCACGCCACCGACGGGCCACGCCTGGTGCCGGGCAACGGCCGCGCGCACCTGGTGATGACGCTGGGTGGTGAGCTGTTGTCGGTGCAGCGTGACCTGGCGCTGGAGCGGCGTCATGTGGACGACTTGCTGGCGCTGTGCCCGATGCTCGAATTGCGCGGCCCGGCAGCGCCCTGCGAATGGCTGGTGGACACGCCCGACGAGGCGCTGGCTTTGCTGGAGGTGCTGCACCAGCACCACGCCGTGGCCGCGCTCGATTGGCCGCAAGGCCGGCCCGTGCGGGTGGAGCGCGCTGCGCTGGGCGACCTCACGCTCAAGGTGCGCACCAAGCAAGACTGGCTGGGCCTGCAGGGCGAGTTGAAGGTGGATGAATCGCTGGTGCTCAGCCTGCAGCAACTGCTGGAATTTGCCGGCAAGGGCGGCAGCCGCTTCATGCCGCTGGGCGAAGGCCGGTTCGTCGCCCTGACCGAAGAGCTGCGCGAGCGGCTGGCGGAAATTTCCACGCTGGCCGCCACCCACGGCAAGGCCAACCAGACCCTGGACGAGTTGCGGCTGCCCGGCGTGGCCGCGCCGTGGCTGCAGCAGGTGGGTGAGGGCGCGCAGGTGGAGCATGACGCCGGCTTCGCCCTGCGGCTGGAGCGCCTGGACAGCGCGCGCCGCGTGGTGCCGGCCTTGCCGTCGACCTTGCAGGCTGAATTGCGGCCGTACCAGGAAGAAGGTTTCGAGTGGGCGATGCGCCTGGCCCATGCTGGCCTGGGCGCTTGCCTGGCCGACGACATGGGCCTGGGCAAAACCTTGCAGGCACTGGCCGTGATGCTGGCGCGTGCCGCCGGTGGCCCCACGCTGGTGGTGGCGCCCACTTCATTGCTGGGCAACTGGCAGGCCGAGGGCGGTCGTTTCGCGCCGTCCTTGCGCATGGCCATGTACGCCGACGCGGGCGGCCCTGGTGACCGGGCCGCTGCGCTGGAAGATCTGGGCCCCGGTGACGTGGTGCTGGTGTCGTACCCGATGCTGCAGATCGACGCGGCGGCGTTCGCCTCGCGCACCTGGCACACGCTGGTGCTCGACGAAGCGCAGGCCATCAAGAACGCCGCTGCCAAGCGCAGCCAGGCGGTGTTTGAGCTGCACGCAGATTTCCGGCTGGCGCTGTCGGGCACGCCGATCGAGAACCGCCTGGGCGAGCTCTGGTCGATCATGCAGGCCTGCAACCCCGGTCTGCTGGGCACCTTGCCGCGGTTCAATGAACGCTTTGCCGCGCTGATCGAGCGACAGGATGACCGCACGGCGCGGCGAACACTGCGCCGCCTGATCGCGCCGTTCATCCTGCGCCGCACCAAGGCACAGGTGCTGCAAGACCTGCCGCCGCGAACCGAGCTGGTGCTGCAGGTGCAAAGCGATGAGTCGGAGCGCGCGCACTACGAAGCGCTGCGCCGCGAGGCGCTGATCGCCGCGGAGCGCTCGCTCAAGGGCGATGCACCGGGCCAGGCCCACCTCAACATCCTGGCCGGCTTGACCCGCTTGCGGCGTGCGGCATGTGACCCGCGCCTGGTCAGCCCGGCGCTGGGGCAGCGGGGTGCGAAGGTGCAGGCCTTTGGTGAACTGGCCGCCGAGCTGGTGGCCAACGGCCACAAGGCGCTGGTGTTCAGCCAGTTCGTCGACTTCCTCGGTTTGCTGCGTGAGCCGCTGGACGACGCCGGCATCACCTACCAGTACCTCGACGGCAGCACGCCGGCAGCCGAGCGCACCCGGCGCGTGCAAGCCTTCCAGAACGGTGAGGGCAGCCTGTTCCTGATCAGCTTGAAGGCGGGTGGTTTCGGCCTGAACCTGACCGTGGCCGACTATGTGGTGATTGCCGACCCGTGGTGGAACCCGGCCGCCGAAGACCAGGCCAGCGGCCGCGCCCACCGCATAGGCCAGCAGCGGCCAGTCACGGTGTACCGACTGGTGCACCAGGGCACGCTGGAAGAACGCATCCTGAGCCTGCACCAGAACAAGCGGGCTCTGGCCGACAGCATCCTGGACGATTCAGGCGTCAGCCCGGCCCCTGCCGCCGCCGAACTGCTGGCCTTGATGCGTGACGATCAAGAAGTTGCGCAGAGGTTTGACAAAACCCCGGAAACTTAGGCTAGAATGCAAGGCTTCACCCAGTGACCACACGGGTGCACCTTTTCAGGAGAGGTGGCAGAGTGGTCGAATGTACCTGACTCGAAATCAGGCGTACGGTATCCCCGTACCGAGGGTTCGAATCCCTCCCTCTCCGCCAAAAAAAAGCCCAAGCGAGCAATCGCTTGGGCTTTTTGTTTTGTCCGTTCAGATGTGACTGCCGGGCTCAATGCCCAGCCACCACATCCTTCAATGCATCGACTGGTGCGCCAGTCAGCGCCCACGCGGCCGCTTGGCCACCGGTGCGCCGGCAGGGCCGCCTTCGGTGCGCTGTTTCCACAGCTTGAAGGCGTTGGGCGTGAGTTCGCGCTTGAGCAGCTGAACCAGTTGGCCGTGAGACACGCCGTGCTGCAGCATGACCTGGTAGAAGGGCGGGCGGTCATCCCAAGCGGTGGCAATGACCCGGGCGATTTGATCGGGGGTGAGACGGGGAGCAGGTTTGGCCATGGCCCGATTGTCCGTCACCCAGCGGCGCCGTTCACATAACTTTACGGGGCCGCCAAGCCCAGTTGACGCGCGACCCCGACGATGCCGTAACGCCTACCTGAAGGAACGTTACGATGACGATTTACTCGCAAGGGGCCCGCATGGGGCGCTGGGCCGTGGCCAGCGCCGCTGCCGCCGTTGAGATGCTGCCAGCCAAAGTCCTGCTGATTGACGACGATGCACGCCTGACCGGCATGGTGGGCGACTACCTGCGGGCTCACGGTTTTGATGTGGACACGGCAGGCTCACTGGCCAGCGGCCGTGAGCGCCTGCGCGCCGGCCAGTACGACGCCCTGGTGCTCGACCTGATGCTGCCCGATGGCGACGGGCTCGACTTGACCCGCGAGTTGCGCTCAGATGCGCGCACCCGCCGCCTGCCGCTGCTGATGCTGACGGCCCGGGGCGAGCCGATGGACCGCATCATCGGCCTGGAAATTGGTGCTGACGACTACCTGCCCAAGCCGTTTGAGCCCCGCGAATTGCTGGCCCGTGTGAAGGCCTTGCTGCGCCGCTCGGCGCCCGAGCCGGCCGGTGATGACGTGCTGCAATTCGGCCGCCTGGAGATCGACATGGGCGCGCGTGAAGCCCGCCTGGATGGCCAGCGCTGTGATCTCACTGGCCACCAGCTTGAGCTGCTGGTGGTGCTGGCGCAAAGCCCCGGCCGGGTGCTGAGCCGCGACCAGATCATGGACGCGCTCAAAGGCCACCCGGTGGATGCTTTCGATCGCTCGATCGACGTACACATCTCGCGCATCCGATCGGTGATTGAAGACGACCCGAAGAACCCCAAGCGGGTGCTGACGGTGCGTGGCACGGGCTATGTGTTCGCCCGCAAGCAGGACGTGGAGTGAAATCGCTTTACCTGCGCATCTGGCTCACGGTGGTGGTGGCCCTGGCCCTGTTCGCTTCAGTGACGGGGTGGGTGGTTGAGCGCCACATCAAGGAAGAGCGGGCGCAGGCCGAGGCCCAGTTGCTGGAGCGGTTGGCGAGCTGGGGCGATCTGATCCAGAACTCGCTGCCGGAGGCCGAGGCGCCCGCAGACGTGCAGGCAAAGGCGATCCAGGATTGGTCGCGCCGCCTGCGCTTGCCGCTGGCGCTCGACAACAACATCGGCCAGCGCGTGGCCGCGTCCGACAGCTACCTGCGCCGTGAGCACACGGCCGACGAAGGCTCCACCGCCACGTCATTCAAGATGAGTGACGGCCGCGTGTTGTGGATGATGCGGCCGGTGTTTGGCCGGGGCTTCAATGATGAATTTGGCCGTGGTGGGCCCGGTGGTCCTGGTGGGCCGACTGGCCGTGCAGGCCCTGACGCAGGGCCTGGCCGGGGGCCGATCGACCGCGGTGCGCCGATGGAGCGCCCGCCCGGGGCCTCAGGCCGCCCGGAAGTGCTGCAGCGCTTCGAGCGGATGGACCGTCCGCCTCGGACCTTGATGGGGCCCATGATGTTCCCCCGCGAGTGGCCGGCCGGCGTGGGCCTGGCAGCGCTGCTCGCCTTGCTGTTTCTGGCCGTGGCGGGTGGTGCGTACCCGGTGGTGCGCGGCATCACCCGGCGGCTGGAAAAGCTCAAGCAGGGCGTTGAGCGATTTGGCTCGGGCGTGCTGGAGCACCGGGTGGATGCCACCGGGCGCGATGAGGTGGCGGCGGTGGCGGCCAGCTTCAACCGGGCCGCTGACCGCATTGCCGCACTGATCCAGTCCAACCACGCGTTGTTGGCGAACGCCAGCCACGAGCTGCGTTCGCCGCTGGCCCGTTTGAAGATGGCCGTGGCCATGCTGGACGATGCGCCGCCCGCGTTGGTGACCAAGCTGCAGCTGGAGATCAACACCAACATCGCCGAGCTCGATGCGCTGGTGGAAGAGGTGCTGTTGTCGAGCCGCCTGCAGGCGGATGCGCCGATGGAGTTGTCCGAGCCGGTGGACCTGCTGGGGCTGCTGGCCGAAGAAGCGTCGCGCGTTGGTGCCACCGCCCAGGGCGAAGCGCTGACGGTGCAGGGCAGTGACCGCCTGCTGCGCCGCGCCGTGCGCAACCTGCTGGAAAACGCCCGCCGCTATGCCGGCGAGGGCATCGAGGCCAGCGTGTCAAGGGGCGCTGCCGGTGAGGTGCTGGTGCGCATCTGCGACCAAGGCCCCGGTGTGCCGGTGGACGAGCGCGAGCGCATCTTCGAGCCGTTTTACCGCATGCCCGGCCATGCCGAGCGTGAAGGCGGCGTGGGCCTGGGCCTGGCGCTGGTGCGCCAGATTGCCGAGCGCCACGGCGGGCAGGTGCGCTGTGAAGAGCGGCCCGGTGGTGGCAGCTGCTTCGTGATCAGCTTGCCGACAACACGCCCGGCCGCCGCAGCACCCAGCGCTTGAAGCCCGCCAGGCCCACACCGGCCACCAGCAGGCCGGCCGTGGCTGCGGCCCAGAAGCCGGGCGCGCCTTGCAGTGCAGCGGGCACCTGCCCACTGACGTTGAAGGCCAGCCAGTAACCGCCCCCCAGGCCAACGCCCCACAAGGCCCCGGCGTAAATCACCATCGGCACGGTGGCAATGCGCCAGGCGCGCAGCACGAAGGCGCTGATGGTTTGCAGGGCGTCGCTGACGTGGAAGATGCCCAGCCAGGCCAGCAGTGGCAGGGCTGCGGCGGCCGTGGCGGCGTCGCGCGTGTAGAGGCCGATGATGGGTGCGCGGGCGGCCACCACCGCCGTGGCCACCAGCGTCGCCAGGCCGGTGCCGATCCATACGCCATGCCAGCCCAGTCGGCGCGCGTCGGCCAGATCATTCGCGCCGATGCGCTGCGCCACCAGCGTGCTCGTGGCATTGGCCAGTGCCAGCGGCAGCATGAACATCATCGAGACCAGGTTCATGGCGATCTGGTGGCCCGCCACCGAGACCGTGCCGATGCGCGCGATGAACAGCGCCATGAAGCTGAACGCGCTGACCTCGATCAGGATGGCGGCACCCATCGGAATACCCAGACGAAGCAGGTCCATCAAGGCAGCTTGCCGTGGCGCCTGCAGACCCGCATGCCAGAGCTGGAACTGCTCGTAGAAGCTGTCCTTGCGCAGCACCACGATGGCGCACAGCCACTGCGCCCACATGGCGCAGGCCGTGGCCACGCCGCAGCCCGTGACGCCGAGCTCAGGAATGCCCCAAGCCGGCACACCCGACACCAGGGCCATCGACAACGGCACCTTCACGCACAGCCCACCCACTTGCAGCCACATCACCACCTTCGGGCGAGACACGGCGGTGTTGAAGGCCCGGAACGCCGTGAACAGCAGCGATGCCGGCAGCGACACCGCCAGGGCCAGCAGGTAGCCACGCACACCGGCGGCCACGTCGGGGGTGCTGCGCGCCATCCACAAGAAGGGCTGCGGAAAGACCAGCAAGGTGCTGCCCAGCACCGACAAACCGGCGGCCAGCCACAAGCCCTGGTGGAACTGCTCGCCCGCCGCCTCCAGGCGCTTGGCGCCGAACAACTGCCCGACGCTGGGCGACACCGCCAGCACCACGCCCATCAGGCCGACGAACACGGTGATGTAGGCCGCCGCACCCACGGCGAACGCGGCCAGATCGGCTTGAGAGTGGCGAGCGACCAGCACGGTATCAACCGTGCCGAAGGCCAGCACCGCCAGCTGACCGAACAGCACCGGCCAGGCCAGCGGCAAGATGCGCCGGGCGTCCTGAACCAGCGACTTCAACGGCTGGTCCCAGTGTCAGGCGTCTGGCCGTGGGCGGACCCACGCACCCGTTCGGCGTAGCGGTTGAAGCGCCAGGCGGTGGCGTCCAGCGTGATGCGGCGCCAGACCTGCCGCTTCTCGGCCGGCGTGAACAGCGGCCAGTCCTGCACTTCGTCTTCGGTGCGGCCGCAGCCCTTGCAGATCGGGTCGCCCTGCGCGGTGGAGCAGATGGCGATGCAGGGCGCGTCGGGCGTGCCGTCGTACCAGCGCAGCCAGGCGTCGCGGGCATCTGCCGGCATGCTGTCCAGGTCGGCTTCGGTTTCGCGGTAGTACACCATCAGCGCGTACACCTCTCCCAGCGCACGCACCTCGGGGCAGGCGGTCAGCCCATCGGTGGACGGTTGGCGCTGGCGCCACCAGTTGATGGCGGATTCGATGTCGGTGATGTGGATGCCGGCCATGCCGTGATGCTGCTGGTTCTGGGTGAAAAGGAAGTGCCCGGCGCTTAAACGCCAAAAGGCCACCCGGAGGTGGCCTTCATGGGGCCCTTGATTCTGCCCGCAAGCAGCGCTTCAGGGAGATGCGGGGGCTTTGGCGGCGGTGTTGGACACGGCCGTTCGGGCGGCACTGGTACCCGCCTCGGCCTTCGAGAAGTGTTTCTGCACGGCCAGGCCGCCAAGCACACCAATCAGCAGCAGGGAGAGCAGGGCCAGCGGGACCCAGATTCCTGCACGAGCACCTTCGTCGATTTCTTCGAACATGGGGTCCTCCGCGAGCGGCAATTGCACGTCGGGCCGATCGTAGTCCCGTTGCCGGCTCGCAGGCAGCGGGGGAGAACCCTCAAAGCGGCTTGGTGCAGAGTCGGAAATCTGGATCGTCAGTGTAGGGAGCCACGCTGAAGCCCAGGCTGCGCATCAGCCGCAACATGCTGTCGTTGTTCGTCAGCACCAGGCCTTCCACGGTTTGCAGGCCCTTGCTGCGCGCCACGTCCATGATCGACAGCATCAGGCGCGAGCCCAGCCCCTGGCCGCCGAAGGCATCGGCCACCACCAGCGAAAACTCGCAGGTCGTCTGGTCGGGGTTGGTGATGTAGCGCGACACGCCAATGATCTGTTCGGTCTCGGTAAAGCTGCCGTCGTCCTGCACTTGCCGGGTGCGGTGCACCGCCACCAGCGCCATCTCGCGGTCGTAGTCGATCAGCGTGTAGCGCGCCAGCATGCGCGCCGGCATCTCCTGCATCGAGCTCACGAAGCGGAAGTAGCGGCTCTCAGGCGACAGGCCGCGCACCAAGCTTTGCAGCATCTGGGCGTCATCAGGTTGCACAGGGCGGATGGTGTACAGGTCACCGCCCTTCATCGGCCATTCGCGCTCCAGGCCAGCCGGGTAGGGCAGGATGGCCAGGTGGCTGTAGGCCTGGGTTTGTGGTCCGGCGTGCTCGATCACCACGCGGGCGTCCACGGCCACGGCACCGTCCTCGTCGACGATGATGGGGTTGATGTCCATCTCGCGCAGCTGCGGCAGGGCGCACACCATCTCCGACACGCGCAGCAGCACCTGCTCCAGCGCTTCCATCTGCACGGGTGGTGCGCCGCGCCAGTGGTCAAGGGTTTCGGCGACGCGTGCGCGCTCGATCAGGCGGCGGGCCAGGAACTGGTTCAGCGGCGGCAGCTCCATCGCCCGGTCGGCGATCAGCTCGATCATCGTGCCGCCGGCGCCAAAGGTGATCACCGGGCCGAACGGGTCGTCAGTCGACAAGCCGATGTAGAGCTCTCGGCCCCGGGCCTTGCCGCTCATCGGCTGGATGGTGACGCCGTTGATGCGCGCGCCCGGCTTGACCTTGCCCACCTTGGCCAGCATGTCGTTGTAGGTGTCGCGCACCTGCATGGCCGACATCACGTTCAGGGCCACGCCTTGCACGTCCGACTTGTGGCTGATGTCGGGCGAATCGATCTTCAGCGCCACCGGGTAACCCAGCTGGCTGGCAATCAGCATGGCTTCGTTCGGTGAGCGCGCCAGCATCGTGCGGGTCACCGGAATGTGGAAGGCCGCCAGCAGGGCCTTGGACTCCATCTCGGTCAGCACCCGGCGGCGTTCGGTCAGCACGCCTTCGATCAACAGGCGCGCGCCTTCGGTGTCGGGCGTGGCCAGGGCCGACAGCGGCGGTGGCGTTTGTTGCAGCAGCTGCTGGTTCTGATAGAAGCTGGCAATGTTGCCGAAGGCATCCACCGCCGCTTCCGGGGTGCGGAAGCTGGGCACCGGGCGTGCGGCCAGCACGTCGCGGGCGCCGCGCACGGTTTGATCGCCCATCCAGCAGGCCACGACGGGCTTGCCGAGTTTGGCGGTGCCGTCCACCACGGCCTGGGCGATGCTGACCGGGTCACCGCCCGGGTCGCTGCAGGGCTTGGGTGAATGGATGACCAGCACGCCGTCGACGTTGGTATCAGGCCCGCAGGCCTCCAGGGCTGCGCGGTATTGATCGGCCGTCGCATCTTCGCCAAGGTCGATCACCTGGTGCAACTGGGCGTGGGCCGACAACTTTGGCGTCAGGCCGGCGCGGGTGGTGTCGGTCAGGCGCGCCACTTCCAGGCCAATCTCATTCGCCCAGTCGGCAGCCAGCACACCCGGGCCGCCGCCATTGGTGACGATAGCCAGCCGCTTGCCCACCGGCTTGTAGCGCGAGGCCAGGCATTTGGCGGCGGAGAACAGCTGCGTGAACGAGCGCACGCGCACCACGCCAGCGCGGCGCAGGGCGGCCTCGAACACATCGTCTGCCCCGACGATGGCGGCGGAGTGCGTCAGCGCCGCATGGCTGCCGGCCGGTTTGCGCCCGGCCTTCATCACCACCACCGGCTTGATCGAGGCGGCAGCCCGCAGGGCGCTCATGAAGCGCCGGGCGTGCGTGATGCCTTCCATGTAAACCAAGATGCTTTGGGTGGAGCCGTCGTTGGCGAGGAAATCAAGCACCTGGGCCAGGTCGACCGCGGTGTTGGCGCCGAGCGAAACCACCGCCGAGAAGCCGACGCCGTTGACCTTGGCCCAGTCGAGGATCGACGCCGTCAGCGCGCCGGACTGCGACACCAGCGCGAGCGGGCCGGGTGCTGCCAGCGGGCCGGCCGCGCTGGCGTTGAGCTTGAGTTGCGGACGCTGAAAGCCCAGGCTGTTGGGGCCCAGCAGCTGCACGCCGTATTGCTTGGCGATGGCGTGCAAGCGCGCGCAGGTGGTGGCCGGCAGGTTGGCCGACAGCACGAGGCCGGCGCGGCAACGAATGCGACCGGCGATTTCCAGTGCGGATTCGATCTGGTCGTGCGGCAAGGCGATGATGGCCAGATCAGCCCGGGTATGGGCCAGCTCCGACAAGGTGCCTGTCATGGCGGTGTCCAGCCAGGTGACAGGCCCTTCAAAACCGTTGTGCGTCAACTCGCCGATCAAGGCCCGCGCCAGCGACGGCGCCTGAGCAGCGGCGTCGGGGTCGCCTGCAAAGACGACGATGGAGCGAGGCGAAAAAAGCGGCGTGAGGAAGTGCTGGTCCACGGCTGGAATTACTCGGTACTGAACAGATGACGGGCAGCATACGCCGGGCAGGCTCGCCCGATCGGTCGGATTGCGATGGACTTGCCCCGTGTCAATCTCACGCCGCAGCGAAGCTTGGAGGCTGCAATGTGGTTTGGCAGACGGCGGAAAGCGGTTGGGGCTCCTTAAAATTGGGCCCATGAAAAAGTCGTTGAAAGCCGCTCTGCTGGGCGCCGCACTGGCCTTGGGGGGCGTGACGGTTTGGGAGGCGGGCCACTACCTGGTCACCAGCCCTGCGGCCTCGTTGATGGCGGTTGAAAAGCCGCTCACCGCGTTTTCGGTGGACCCAGCCTGGGTGCGCGACGGACAACCCAACTTTCGTTCGACGGAAACCGTGCGCTCGCCGGACGGTCAGACCATCACCGGCTTGTGGGCCTGCGATGGCCCGACGACCTTCGAGTGGCGTTTTGGCCTGGACGAAACCGTGCACCTGCTCGAAGGGCGTGTGGAAGTGACCTACCTGGGCCGGCAATTCGTGATCGAGCCTGGTGACACCGCCACGTTCCACGCAGGCACCACGGCCATCTGGCACGTGCCCAAGTACGCACGCAAGGCCTACACCTTGCATCACCCGGGCCGTCTGGTGCTGCTGTGGCGGCGCTTGTTTCCCACCCAGCCGAGCGGGCCCGGTGCCTGATTGAACGATGCCGCTGAGAACAGCTCAGCGGTTCGAGCGGTCCATGCCCATGGTCTGGCGGTACCACTGGTGGAAGTGCTTCATGCCGTCTTCCATCGGGCTCTGATACGGGCCGGCTTCATCGTCGCCGCGCTCGAACAAGGCCTTGCGGCCGGCGTCCATGCGCTCACCGATCTCGTCGTCCTCGATGCAGGTTTCCATGTAGGCCGCGCGCTGCGCCTCCACGAACTCACGCTCGAAGGCAGCGATCTCTTCCGGGTAGTAGAACTCCACCACGTTCAGCGTTTCCTGCGGCCCCTTCGGGTACAGCGTCGACACGGTCAGCACGTGCGGGTACCACTCGATCATGATGTTCGGGTAGTAGGTCAGCCACACCGCGCCTTGCTTGGGCGGCACGCCGCCGTTCACGCGCATCACCTGGTCGCGCCAGCGCTCATACACCGGCGAGCCGGCACGCTCCAGGTTGTTCAGCACGCCCACGGTCTGCACCGAGTGGTGCTTGCCGAATTCCCACTTCAGGTCGTCGCAGGTCACAAACTGGCCGAGGCCAGGGTGGAACGGGCCGACGTGGTAGTCCTCAAGGTAGACCTCGATGAAGGTCTTCCAGTTGTAGTTGCAGGTGTGGCGCTCGACGTGGTCCAGCACGTAGCCGGAAAAGTCGAGGTCAGCGCGCGGGCCCAGGTTGGCCAGATCGCCGGCAATGTCGCGGCCGTTGTCCTCGAACACCATCCCGTTCCACGTCTTCACCTTGTAGTTGTTCAGGTGCAGGCACGGGTCGTGGTCGAAGTGGGGCGCGCCGATCAGCTGGCCCTGCAGGTCGTAGGTCCAGCGGTGCAGCGGGCAGACGATGCTGCTCTTGGTGTTGCCGCGGCCACGCAGCATCACGGCTTGGCGATGCCGGCAGACGTTGGACACCAGTTCCACGCCGTTGCGGGTACGCACGAGCATGCGCCCCTCGCCCTCATGCGCGAGGGCGTGGTAGTCACCAAGTTCAGGAACGGACAACTCATGCGCCAGATAGCGCGGTCCGTGCTGAAAGATGAGTTCCTGCTCCCTTCGAAGCAAGTCCTCATCAAAATAGGTAGAAACGGATAGTTGAGAGCGCGCGCGCTCCAGAGCTTCCAGCGTGATGCTCAGGTCCGACATGATCCCCAGGATCTCCAAAAAACATGTCTGTTAACCCCCCACCCGGTGGCCCCGCGGGTGGGATCTTGACAATTGGTTGGCGCCGACGGGGCGGCGTCAACCTGACGGTGAAACACCCTGACATCGGCGCGTGCTGCATCGGGCAATTCACGCACCGCCGTGTGAGGGCGAAGGGCGGGATTCTACCAGCATTGACTGCGGCCGGTGGTTGAAAGCCGTGAATGATCCGCGAATGCGTCGACTGTGCCGAATTCCCATCTGATTCCTGCCTGACTAGGGGTGTGAGTCAGTGAGTTGGCTCGCTCACTGACTACAATTCCCGATCAACTTTCCATGATCTGAAATGCCCCGAGCGCCTTCACGGACCGATGTTGCCCAGGAACCTGCTAGCTACGAAGAAGCGCTGGCCGAGTTGGATCGGCTTGTCCAGGAAATGGAAGCAGGGCAGTTGCCGCTGGACCAATTGCTGGGTGGTTATCGTCGTGGTGCCATGTTGCTGGAGTTTTGCCGTGGCCGTTTGCAGAGCGTGGAAGAACAAGTGAAGGTCCTGGAGGAAGGGCAGCTCAAGCCCTGGACGAACAACGCATGAATGCTGGTGAATTTGACGATTGGATCGCTACACAACTGAAGGCCGTTGAGGCCGCCCTTGAAGAGCTGGTGCCGGCGGATGCGCCGGCCGGCCTGGGGCTGGCGATGCGCTATGCCGTGCTCGACGGCGGCAAACGCCTGCGGCCTTTGCTGGTGATGGCGGCCTGTGAAGCGGTGGGTGGTGATGAGGCGGCAGCGATGCGCGCCGCGGTGGCGGTGGAGCTGATTCACGCCTACTCGCTGGTGCACGACGACATGCCCTGCATGGACGACGACGCGCTGCGCCGGGGCAAGCCCACGGTGCATGTGAAGTTTGGCGAGGCGCAGGCCATGCTGGCCGGTGATGCCATGCAGGCGCTGGCCTTCGACGTGCTCACGCCCGATGAAGGCATGCCGGCGGCCCTGCAGGCGCGGCTGGTGTCTTTGCTGGCGCGCTCGGCGGGCCATGCCGGCATGGCCGGTGGCCAGGCCATCGACTTGGCCAGTGTCGGGCGTCCGCTCGATGAAGCCACGCTGCGCGACATGCATCGCCGCAAGACCGGCGCCCTGCTGGAAGCCAGCGTGCTGATGGGCGCCGCCTGCGGTGCCACCACTCTGGAGATCTGGCAGCAGTTGTCTCGCTACGGCGCGGCCTTGGGGCTGGCCTTCCAGGTGGTCGATGACATTCTGGACGTGACCGAAGCCTCCGAGACGCTCGGCAAGACGGCGGGCAAGGACCAGGACAACAACAAGCCGACCTATGTCTCCATGCTGGGTCTGGAAGAATCACGTGCCTACGCCTGCCGTCTGCGCAGCGAGGCCCATGCCGCATTGGCAGCGGCACAACTGTCCCGGACGGCCTGTCTGACTTGGCTGGCTGACCGGGTGGTCGACCGCAACAGCTGAGAACACACCATGAGCCACCAAGCCAATCGGGGTGAGGAGACCGGCGCGCCTGTGCAGCGCGCCTTGCTCGAAAGCATCAACAGCCCGGCAGACCTGCGGCCGCTGAGCCGTGCGCAGCTGAAGTTGCTGGCTGACGAGCTGCGCAGTTTCCTGCTCGAATCGGTCAGCCGCACGGGCGGTCACTTGTCATCGAACCTCGGCACGGTCGAGCTGACGATTGCACTGCACCATGTGTTCAACACGCCTTATGACCGTGTGGTCTGGGACGTGGGCCACCAGAGCTATCCGCACAAGATCCTGACGGGTCGTCGCGAAGCCATGGCGACGCTCAAGCAGCTGGGCGGCATCAGCGGCTTTCCGCGGCGTGCCGAGAGCCAGTACGACACGTTTGGCACTGGTCACTCGTCGACATCGATTTCCGCTGCGCTGGGCATGGCCCACGGCGCCCGTCTGAAGGGCGAAAACCGCAGGGCCGTGGCCGTGATCGGTGACGGCGCCCTGACCGGCGGCATGGCTTTTGAAGCCCTGAACCATGGTGGTTATGCGGGCGGGGCTGGCTTGCCCGACATGCTGGTGATCCTGAACGACAACGACATGTCGATCTCGCCGCCGGTGGGTGCGCTCAACCGCTACCTGGCCCGCTTGATGAGCGGCAAGTTCTACGCGACTGCACGCGAAGGCGCGAAGTCGGTGCTGCGCAATACGCCGCTGTACGAGTTTGCCAAGCGGTTTGAAGAGCACACCAAGGGCATGGTCGTGCCCGGCACGATCTTCGAGGAGTTTGGCTTCAACTATGTCGGCCCGATCGATGGCCACGACCTCGATTCCCTGGTGCCGACGCTCGAGAACCTGCGCAACGCCAAGGGCCCGCAGTTCCTGCATGTGGTGACCAAGAAGGGCTACGGCTATGAGTTGGCCGAGGCTGACCCGATCAACTATCACGGCCCTGGCAAGTTTGACCCCGCCGTCGGCCTGAAGAAGCCCGCCAGTGCACCCAAGCAGACCTTCACGCAGGTCTTTGGCCAATGGTTGTGCGACATGGCTGAAGCTGACAACCGCCTGGTCGGCATCACGCCCGCCATGCGTGAAGGCTCGGGCATGGTGGAGTTCGAGCAGCGGTTCCCGACGCGTTATCACGACGTGGGCATTGCCGAGCAGCACGCGGTGACCTTTGCCGCTGGCCTGGCCTGCGAAGGCCTGAAGCCTGTGGTCGCGATCTATTCGACCTTCCTGCAGCGCGGCTATGACCAACTGATCCACGACGTGGCTTTGCAGAACCTGCCGGTCGTGTTTGCGGTGGACCGCGCAGGCCTGGTGGGCGCTGACGGTGCCACGCACGCCGGCGCCTACGACATCGCCTACCTGCGCTGTGTGCCGAACATGAGCGTGCTGGCGCCTGCCGACGAGCGCGAGTGCCGCCGCGCGCTGACGTCCGCCTATCGCCAGCAGCATCCGGTGGCCGTGCGGTATCCGCGCGGCGCTGGCGTGGGTGTGCCAGTGGTGTCTGAGCTGGATGAGTTGCCCTGGGGCAAGGGTGAGGTGCGGCGCAAGGGACAGCGCATTGCCATCCTGGCCTTCGGCAGCTTGCTGTACCCGGCGCTGCAGGCGGCTGAAAAGCTCGACGCCACCGTGGCCAATATGCGTTTCGTGAAGCCGCTTGACGAAGCCTTGATGCTGGAGCTGGCTCGCAGCCACGCCGCCATCGTCACGGTCGAAGATGGTTGCCTGCCCGGTGGCGCCGGCGGTGCCGTGCTGGAGGCCCTGTCCCGGCATGGTCTCAATGTGCCGGTGCTCACGCTCGGCCTGCCCGATGAGTTCATCGAGCACGGTGATCATGGCAAGCTGATGGCGCTGTGCGGCCTCGACGCTGCGGGCATCGAGCAGTCGGTGCTCAAGCGATTCGGCGCACCGCTGAGCGTGGTCAGCCCGGCTGCGGCTTGAAATTTGTTGATCGCCGTCATTTAACCTTTCCAACCACAGCGCATTCCATAGCTGCGATCCTGTCGGTCTGAGATGTATTGCCTTTGCCCATGAACCACCTGACCGACGCCCTGCACATTCCCGACACGCAAAACGAACGCGATGAGCGCCACGTGGCCATTCAGCGCGTCGGGGTCAAGGATGTTCGTTATCCGCTGACGCTGCGCGTGGCGGGTGCCGAGCAATCGACCGCCGCTTTGTGGAACCTTGACGTGGCGCTGCCTGCCGAGAAGAAGGGCACCCACATGTCGCGCTTCGTGGCGTGGCTGGATGCACAGTCCACCCCGATGGATGCTGCGCACCTGCGGGGCGAACTCGACGTGATGCTGGAAAAGCTGCACGCCGACGAAGGCCGTATCGAGGCGCGTTTCAACTTCTTCCTGCGCAAGCGCGCGCCGGTGTCTGGCCTGCAAAGCCTGCTCGACTACGGCGGTGCCTGGGTTGCCGAGCGCAAGGCCGGTCGCACGTCGATCTGGGCCGAGGTGGGTGTGCCGGTGAAGAGCCTGTGCCCGTGCTCCAAGGAGATTTCTGACTACGGTGCGCACAACCAGCGCTCGCTCGTCACGATCCGCGTGGAGTTGAAGGACCCGCTGGGTGCGCCCATCGAGTGGCAGGAACTGGTGCGCTTTGCGGAAGAGTCGGCCTCCAGCGAAATCTGGCCGATGCTCAAGCGGGCTGACGAAAAGTGGATCACCGAACACGCCTACGAGAACCCGAAATTCGTGGAAGACCTCGTGCGTGATGTGGCCCTGCGCCTGAACGCCGATGCGCGTATCGGCCGCTATGTGGTGGATGTCGAGAACTTCGAGTCCATCCACAACCACTCGGCCTGGGCGCGTATCGAGCGCAACTGATGGTAGTTGGACCTTTGCAGGTGGCCGCAAGGCACCTGCTTCAGAGTGAGCGATCTGCTCGAGGCGGCTCTGACCGTTTCTGCCTTGCCCGGCCGCAGAGCGCCTCGGTCCGCCTTCAGACGGGCACGGTGTAGTTCAGGGCCATGCGGCCGCCGTCGACGTGGACGATTTCGCCCGTCATGTAGGCGGCAGCGTCGCTGAGCAGGAAGGCGACCACGTCGGCCACCTCCGCGGGTGTGCCCAGCCGCTTCATCGGCGTGCGGCCAAGAATGCGCTGGCGCGCCTCCGGGCTGGTCAGCACCGCCTTCTCAGCCAGTTCGGTGGCAATGGTGCCGGGTGCCACCGCATTCACGCGGATGCCGTGATCGGCCAGCCCCAAGGCCATTGCACGGGTGAGCTGGTTGATGCCGCCCTTGCTGGCGTTGTAGCTGGCGATGCTGGCGATGGCCAATGTGCCGTTCACCGACGACATGTTGACGATGGCGCCAGGCGTTTGCTGCGCCACCATGTGCCTGGCCACGGCTTGCCCGACCAGGAAGCTGCCCTTCAGGTTCACGTTCATCACCGCATCCCAATCAGCTTCGGTGATGTCGAGAAAGTCAGCCGCCCGGAAAATGCCGGCGTTGTTGACCAGGCCGTGCACGGCACCCAGTTGCGCCACGGTCGCGGTCATGGCGGCGTTCACGTTGGCGGCGAGGCTGACATCACACGGCACGGCCACGGCTGTTGCGCCGTCTGCATTCAACGCTGCTGCGAGCTGGGTAAGCTTGGTTGCATCGACGTCCCAGAGCGCCAGATGGCAGCCCTCCCGTGCCAGCCGCCTGGCGCAGGCCTCGCCGATGCCCTGGGCCGCGCCGGTGATCACGAAGGTCCGTCCGGCCAGGCCGAAGTGGGGTGCGGTGGCTGGTGCAGATGCAGATGCAGATGCGGTGGGCATGTTCATGCTTGTTCGGGAAGGGGTTGGATCAAGTCCGGTCCAACCAGATGCCGAGCCCCTGGGCATTCAGCTCGATGTCCATGGCCAGCAGGTGCAGCAGCGTGGCCTCATCAGCGGTGTGCCCATGCTCACGCAGGCGGCGCAACCAGATGCGCGCCAGCATGTCGCGCAGGGCCTGATGCCGGTCTTCCTTGGCTGTGTTGTTGACGATGCGGGCCTGCGCCACCATCTCGTCGATCTGCTCCAGCAAGGATGCGCCCAGCCTTGCCACATCGCCGAGCTGGCCGTAGTGCGTCAGGCAGACATGGTCTGGCTGCGCGGCCAGCAGCCGGGTGATCGAGGCTTTCAATGCGTCGGGTTCGAACTGAACGGGCGTGGTGGTCGGAATGATCCAGGCCAGTCCGTTCAGATCAAATTCCCGGTACGACAGGCCGAAGGTGTCGCCAGTGAACCAGCTGCGGGAAACAGGGCACCAGATGCAGTGGTGATGGCGGGCGTGGCCGGGTGTGTCGATCAACGTGAGTTGACGAGCACCAACGGGAATCTGAAGGCCGTCATGGCTGGACATCAAGCGGTCAGCCGGAACGGGTGTGATGCCGCCGTAAGACTGCTGCATCTCCGCCTCGCCGTACACCGCGAGGGCGCCTTGCCAGAGCATGGTCGGATCTTGCAGGTGACGTGCCCCGCGTGGGTGCACCAGCACCTTGGCATTGGGCAGGTGCGTCAGCAGATCACCGACGCCACCCGCATGGTCCAGGTGCACGTGGGTCGGGATGATCCAGTCCACCTGTTCAGGCGCCAGTTCGAGCGCCTGCAGAGCCGCCAACAGCCTTGGCACGGCCAGGCGCGTGCCGGTGTCTATGAAAGCACAACGACCAGCATCTACCACCAGAAAGGCGGCGTCGAAAGCTGGTCGCTGAAAGCCGGTGTCGATGGCGTAGAGCCCGTGCTCCAACGCCGTGACGAAGGAGGGCAGGGCCGGGGTGCTCATCGACGGCTTGCGGGGGTCACTGGTTGACGAGCAGTGCGCTCAGGCGGCCGATGTCGGCAGCGCCGTCGTTGCCCTGAACGCTCCGCAGCACCTGCTGTGCCTTGGCCTTCGACTTGCCGGCATGTGCCAGAGCCTGGCCCAGGCGCAGCTTGGCGTCTTCCGGCCGCTTCAGGTTGCCCTTGGCGATGCCTTGTTCGATCAGGGCGATGCCCTTGTCAGCCTGGCCGATGGAAGCCAGAACCACGCCGGCTTGCACCAGCGCGTTGCCATCCTTGGCTTCGCCGACCATCTTGTCGACATTGGCGCGCACTTCGGCATCTTGCTTGGTGGCCAGGTCACGCAGGCGCTTGTGGCGATCGGCTTCAGCCGGTGCGCCGGTGCCGAGCACGCCCGCAGTGAAGCCCTTTTCCACGATCAACTTGCCTTCGCCGGCCAAGCCGGCCTGGAGTGCCAGCTGGGTCATCTCCATGTATTCCTCAGCCTTGGTCAGGTTGCCCGTGGCCAGCTTCAGACGCATGATGTCGAGAGCGAAACGGTCTGAAAAACCGGGCTTGCGCGGCAGGCGGCCCAGCGCGGCCGACCAGTATTCCTTCTTGCCGTAGTAGGCCAGCAGCTTTTCCAGCGTGGCACTTTGGCCGGCACCGTTGTTGGTGCGCTGGTAGGCATCCGCCAAGCGCAGCAGGTCACCTTCGTCCGGGCGCTTGCCGGCTTGCTCGGCGGCGCTCACGGCGGCAGCCGAGTCACGCGCGATGGCGGAGTAATCGCCGCTCTGGGATTGCAGGTAGGCCTGCAGCTGTTTCAGCTGCGCGCTGTTGCTGCCGGCTGCGACGGCCTTCTGGGCCCATTGGCCGGACTTGGCGAAGTCCTTGGTCTGCGAATACGCAAAGGCCAGCGACTCGGCGACCTGCGCCTGCTCGGCACCCGACAGTTTGCCGGAGTTGAACACCGCCTCAAACGCCTGGATGGCGGTGCCGTTGTCGCCAGCGCGCTGTGCCGCTGCGCCGCGCATCCGGTCGATCATCAGCTGTTCCTGGGCAGACTTGCCGCCCACGGCATCGGCTTCACGAACCTTGGACAGGGCCTCCTTGGCCTTGCCGGCCTTGAGCAGTTCGCCAGCCTGTTGCAGCGGCTTGCCGATTTCGGGGCGAACGCTTTGTGCGTTGGCGGACATCAGGACACCGGCCATCAGCAGGGCGGCGGAGAGAGTGCGCAGGGTGTTCATAGCTCGAATTCTGGGTAAGGGTGGCGCTGAAAACAATCGGGGATCGAACCCATGACGGTCGATCCCCGATTTATACCCGGGTAAACCGGTTGTAACCGCTGTGGGCGATCAGTTCATGAACTGCTCATTGCCCACGATGCCGATCTTGGTGACGCCCAGGCGCTGCGCCTCAGCCATCACCATGGCCACGTACTTGTACGTCACCAGCTTGTTCGGCCGCAGGTGCACTTCAGGCTGATCCGGCAGCTGCGCCGTGCGGTACAGCTTGGCTTGCAGCTCGGCGCGCGTTGGCACGATCTCGCCGTTCCAGCCGATGGTGCCGTCGAAGTCCACATCGATGCGGACGATCTCGGGCGGCTTCGGCGGCGGTGCGCTGTTCGAGTTCACCGGCATGTTCAGCTTCACCGCGTGCGTCTGCGGCGGGATGGTGATGATGAACATGATCAGCAGCACCAGCATCACGTCGATCAACGGCGTGGTGTTCATCTCCACCATCATGTCGTCGTCGGACGACCCTACGCTCATGGACATGTTGTTCT